>NZ_LVWA01000013.1 GCF_001907195.1 Pontibacter flavimaris | reverse complement strand
TCTAAAGAGATCTCTCATGAAGGTCGAGATGACAAAAGGCTGTAGCATCGAATCTGATTCCAGCCTTTGGGTTGAGCGCCTATGCGAGTTTTTCCGGTGCCGAACGCTAGTGAAGCAGCCCGAGGCACGAGGGCAGGAAAAGCTCCCAGCGCGATGCCCGAGGATGAGCCCTCTCGGGCTTGAGAGCATCAAAGTATGAAATGCAACAGTAGGTATGTGGGAACTAGAGGATCGGAGGTAGCTAGCTAGTATAGCTTGGTTCAAGCAGAAGGAAGCAGTAACTCAGGGAAGTATAAATAACGACCGTTCTTCTGGAAGAAACCTGATAGAAGGAAAGATGAGCTTGCAGCAGCTTGCCCACAAGATCCTTTCAGGATGACAAAAGAGGGACGGTGTCGTTGCAAGTACAGCAGCAAGTATGAAGTATAGAAGCAAGTATAGCTCAAGTAAAGAAGTATAGCCAAAGTATAAGTTTGGCTTTTCGAGCCAATAGGGTTGCAAAGTCAATATCATAACAGGACACGAGGTGCAAACTCGCGCCAGAGAACCAAGAGGGAAGTAGGTATAAGGTATTGTCTATCAATCAAAGTATAAGGAATTTATATAGAACAATCGAAGCCTTAAAAACTGACTTTTAAAAAAATATCAGTAATAATTTTGGCTTTTAAATAAACGCGCCGTATACTTGCAACATCAAGTCAATACTCCCTTTGCGGATATTGGTTTATAGAGAAGCGCGGAGAGACAGGCTCTGTGAAGCGCTAGCAACCTAACCATCGGTGTTAAGGTGCTAATTCCTGAGTTCGGCAAGGTGCCGGACGAATATAAATTGATACGGTCATGAACAAGGGAATCAATTCAGCACAACACTTCTTATTAGTATCGCCGACAGCCAAAACACTGTCGCAAATCTGCATTTTAGCTCCTGCTAAGGCTATTGTCATGCGCATGCCCATGTGCGCCATGCCCGGCTGTTGTTGCTGTTAACCAAGGTGTAAAGTTCCTGTTTTCATACATGGCTTAGTGGCAGATTCCGCATCTGCTGCTACAGCCTACTTTTTACCGCTACGGCATTCCCGTCTTTTCTTAAATCATTCTTTTCTAACGATATAAAACCAGCATAGTCATGTCTAAATCATTGCACTTCGAAACACTTCAGCTGCACGCCGGCCAGGAAATAGATCCCACCACACAGTCTCGCGCTGTGCCTATCTACCAAACCACCTCCTACGCCTTTAAAAACGCAGAGCACGGCGCTAACCTGTTTGCCCTGAAGGAGTTTGGTAATATCTATACCCGCATTCAGAACCCGACCACCGATGTGTTTGAGAAGCGCATCGCGGCCCTGGAGGGTGGCGTGGCGGCCGTGGCCGTGGCCTCGGGACAGGCGGCGCAGTTCCTGGCGCTTACCAACATCCTGCAGGCCGGCGATAACTTCGTGACGTCCAGCTACCTGTATGGAGGCTCTTACAATCAGTTCAAGGTTTCGTTCAAGCGCCTGGGCATTGAGGCCCGGTTTGCCGACAGCGATGACGTTAGCAGCTTCGAGAAACTGATCGACGAGAAGACGAAGGCGATCTATACGGAAACCATTGGCAACCCGCGCTTCAACATTCCGGACTTTGACGCCCTTTCCGCCCTTGCC
The DNA here is from genome assembly GCF_001907195.1 of Pontibacter flavimaris. GTDB lineage: Bacteria > Bacteroidota > Bacteroidia > Cytophagales > Hymenobacteraceae > Pontibacter > Pontibacter flavimaris. The sequence continues at coordinate 139,413 of NZ_LVWA01000013.1, read as the reverse complement.
CGCAAGTATGACCTCCCGCTGATCGTGGACAACACGTTTGGCGCCGGGGGGTACCTGTTCCGCCCGCTGGAGCATGGCGCCAACGTGGTGGTGGAGTCTGCCACGAAGTGGATCGGCGGGCACGGCACCAGTATTGGCGGCGTGATCGTGGATGGAGGCAACTTTAACTGGGGCAACGGCAAATTCCCGCAGTTTTCGGAGCCATCGGAAGGATACCACGGACTTAACTTTTGGGAGGTCTTTGGCGAGAACGGTCCGTTCGGCAACATTGCCTTTGCCATCCGTGCCAGGGTAGAGGGCCTGCGGGATTTTGGTCCGGCGCAGAGTCCGTTCAACTCCTTCCTGCTGCTGCAGGGGCTGGAAACGCTTTCGCTAAGGCTGGAGCGAACCGTGCAGAACGCGCAGGCGCTGGCCGAGTGGCTGGAGCAGCACGAGCTGGTGGAGAGTGTGAACTACCCAGGCCTGGAGAGCAGCCCATACCATACTTTGGCTAAGAAATACCTGAAGCGCGGCTTTGGCGGCGTGTTCTCCTTTAAGCTGAAAGGCGACAAGCAGCAGGCCGAGACGTTTGTGAACAGCCTGCAACTGGTGAGCCACCTGGCCAACGTGGGCGACGCCAAAACGCTCATCATCCACCCGGCCTCCACCACGCACCAACAACTGAGCGATGCCGAGCAGCTCAGCGCCGGCGTAGACCCTACGCTGCTGCGCATATCCGCCGGCATAGAGCACATCGACGACATAAAAGCAGATTTTGAGCTGGCCTTCTCCAAAGTATCGGAGGCAGCGCCTGCTATAGCCTAAGTATACATAATGCCAGTACAGCAAATTTTTCATTACCAACAAGAGTTCCAACTGGAGTCCGAGGCAACGTTACCCGGCTTCCAGCTGGCTTATACCACCTACGGTACGCTAAACCCGCAGCGCAGCAATGTGGTGTGGGTGTGCCACGCCCTTACCGGCAGCTCTGATTTTACCGACTGGTGGTGCGACCTCTTCGGGGAAGGCAAGCTCTACGACCCGCGCGAGTGGTTTGTGGTGTGCGCCAACAGCCTGGGTGGTTGCTATGGCTCCACGGGCCCGCTGTCAGTGAACCCGAAAACGCTGCAGCCATACTTTCATACTTTCCCGCAGCTTACCAACCGCGATATTGTGCGCGCCTTTGATCTGCTGCGGCAGGAGCTGGAGCTGGAGCGGGTGCATACCTTGCTGGGCGGCTCGCTGGGCGGGCAGCAGGCGCTGGAGTGGGTGCTACAGAAACCAGAGGTGTTCGAGCGGCTGGTGCATGTGGCCAGCAACGCGCGCCACTCCCCATGGGGCATTGCCTTTAACGAGAGCCAGCGCATGGCCATCCGGCAGGATCCGACCTGGAATGCTAGCACAGCAGAAGCCGGTAAGGAAGGACTAAAGACAGCCCGCGCCATCGCCATGCTGTCTTACCGCCACTATAATACCTACGACGAGGCGCAGCAGGAGCCGGGCCATAGCATCACCGACAACTTCCGGGCAGCCAGCTACCAGGTATATCAGGGCGAGAAACTGGCGCAGCGCTTCAATGCTTATACTTACTGGCTGCTCTCCAAAGCCATGGACTCGCACAACGTGGGCCGCGACAGGGGAGGGGTGGAGCGCGCGCTGGCGCAGGTAAAGGCTCGGAGCCTTTTCGTAGGGGTAGATACCGACTTGCTGTTCCCGGTAGAGGAGCAGTATTTCCTGCACGCGCAGGTGTCCGGTTCCTCCTTCCATCTTCTCCGCTCCAACTATGGCCACGACGGCTTTCTGGTGGAGGTGGACCAGCTGACGGAGGCTATCCGGCAATTTTATCAAAATGAAAAAGTAACAGAAGAAGAACTCAACTATGAAAAGCAAGAGCGGTAAACGAATCGGGATATTTGGTTTTGGGTGCGTGGGCCAGGGGCTGCACGATGTGTTGCAGGACAACCCGCACCTGAATGTGGCCAGAATATGTGTGCGCGACCGGGAAAAACTGCGTACCCTGCCCAGCCATCACTTCACCTACGATCCACAGGAGCTGCTGCAGGACGAAAGTATAGACCTGTTTGCCGAGCTGATCAGCGACCCGGAGGAGGCGCTGCTGATTGTGCGCCAGGCGCTGAGTGCGGGCAAAACCATCGTGTCGGCCAACAAGAAGATGATCTCGGAGAATCTGTCGGAACTGGTGGCACTGCAGCAGGAGTTTGGCGGCACTTTGTTGTACGAGGCGGCCGTATGCGGCAGCATCCCGATCCTGCGGACGCTGGAGGCTTACTACGGCAACGAGCCCCTACAGGAGGTAAGCGGCATCCTGAACGGTTCCTCTAACTACATCCTCACCAAGCTGGATGCGGAAGGCATAAGCTATGACGAGGCACTGGCGCAGGCGCAGGCGCTTGGCTTTGCCGAGGCCGACCCGACGCTGGACGTGGGGGGGTACGATGCCCTGCACAAGATCAGTTTGATTGCCGCGCATGCCTTTGGGGCTGTGATAAAGCCGGAGCAGGTGGTTCGTGCGGGCATCCAGCACATCTCGCGGCGGGATGTGGCGCTGGCGCAGGCGCTGGGCGGCCGCATCAGGCTGGTAGCCACGGCCAAGCTCAACCAAAATAACAGACTGGCGCTGCAGGTGCTGCCTACGCTGGTGTTCCCCGACTCGGAGCTATACTATGTGGAGGCCGAGTTTAACGGCGTGCAGTTGCAGGCCCGCTACGCCGGCGACCAGTTCCTGAAGGGGCGCGGTGCCGGAAGCCACCCAACCGGTTCTGCCGTGTGGGCCGATGTGTCGGCGGCGCTGGCCGGGTACAAGTATACTTACCCCAAGTTCAGGTACAACGACGAAGAGCAGTTAAAGCCGGTGGCGCTGGAGGAGGAGGATGAACTGAAAGTATACGTGCGCACCACCATGCCCGAATTTTTACCCGAGCTGCCGTGGCGGGAGCTAACGGTCTTCGGGACTGAAAGAAGAGAGACGCAACTGGTGGGCACCATCAGCAGGAAAGACTTCCTTTTATACTTGCCGGCCCTGAAACAGACCATTGCCTTTATAGCACAGATTCCGGCGCATGTATCGGCGGAGCAGGTGGTAAATGCCTCGTACCTGAAGCTGGAAGAGGTTGCTTAAGTCTTTAAGTGTTTTTGCATTTTTCCAGCCGGGAATCTGAACAAGTGTATTTAAACTAGGATATAGGTATATATAAATTATACTATGGTGATTTTTAATTTAATGAAATCGCAGCTATTATCCAAGTCTAACCGTACAAATAATCAATCTGTTAGCGATTATTATTTGTACCAATATGAAAAATATACCTATACACTTTTTCACCTTCCTGATGGTAGTCCTGGGGCTGTCGTCTTGCAGAAATGATGGGGCTACTCCCATCCGGAACATAAAGGCCGGGCCTACCTTGCTGAGGGCGCAAGCCGGCGGTGGTTCCTGTGAGAATCATACCTACTTTTACAACAACGAGCAGAAGAACCTGGGGAGCGTTTTTACAAAGCAAGTGCTGGTGGTGTTTGCCAGCGGCCTGAGCGCCGGGGAAGAAGCCGCAGCAGTGGCTGCCTACGGATTTGTGCAGGGCAAGAACGGGCAGGTAGGCTCCAACTCAGCCATCCTGCATAATATTGAGCTGGTGGACGGGCTTAACTGCAAGCAAGTGGAGAAGGCGATCGAGCTGCTTGCCGCGGACCCTGCCATCACCTATGTGGCGCCATACTTTATGAATGGCGATGGCCTGCTGGGAATCAGTAACGAAGCCATCGTGACGGTGCAGGAGGGAGGCGAGGATGCCCTGGATGCCTACGCCGCCGAATATGGCGCCGAGGTGCTGATGCCGCTGAGCGGGCAAACCTACCTGGTGCGCGTGGATAAGCACTCCTCCGGAAATGCCCTGGAACTGGCCAACTTCCTGAAAAGCAAAGCCGGTGTAGCCCATGCCGAGCCCGACTTCATCGTATCGGCGGAGGTGCCGGTGGCAGGTGAGAAAAGAGGTGGCGGAAACGCCTCGCGCTAAGCTAAGAAGTATAAAAGAAGGCCGCCCTGCTCATGAGCAGGGCGGCCTTCTTTTATACTTGGGGTTTATACTTGCCTACAGGTAAACTGCCTTCGCTTTGTCGCGCAGGTTGTAGGCCGAGGCCATCACCTCGCCGTACGCCCCGGCCGTGCGGATGGCGATCAGGTCGCCGCGGTGGGTCTCGGGCAGCATCACCGCCTTGCCAAAGCAGTCGCTCGACTCGCAGATCGGGCCCACCACATCGTAGCGCACCTCCGGCTTCCGGCTCGTCAGGTTCTCGATCTTGTGGTACGACTGGTAGAGCGCCGGACGGATCAGTTCCGTCATGCCCGCATCGAGTATGGCAAAGTTAGTGGATATCCCGTTCTTGATGTAGAGTACTCTGGAGATCAGGGTGCCGCATTGCGCCACCAGCGCGCGGCCCAGCTCGAAATGCACCTGCTGGCCCGGCCGCAGCTCCAGGAACTGGTGAAACAGGCTAAAGTATGCGGCAAAGTCAGGGATGGGCTGCTCGTCCGGGGCATAATAATCCACTCCCAGGCCGCCGCCCACGTTCACGTGCTCCAACTGGATGTTACGGGCCAGGAACCACTCCTGGAACTCATTCACGCGCGTGCACAGGTTCTTGAACACCGTCAGGTCCGTAATCTGGGAGCCGATGTGGAAGTGTATGCCGATCAGCTGCACATGTTTCAGTTGCTGCAGCAGCTCGGTCACGCTCTCCAGCTCCCAGGCGTTAATGCCGAACTTGTTTTCCTCCAGGCCGGTGGTGATGTACTTATGGGTGTTGGCGTTCACGTTCGGATTGATGCGCAGGGCCACGCGGGCCACCGTGTTTTTCTTCCCGGCCAGCTCGTTCAGCACCTCCAGCTCATGCTTCGACTCGCAGTTAAAGCAGAAGATTCCCTGCTCCAGCGCATAGTTGATCTCCGCATCCGACTTACCCACACCAGCAAACACCACCTCCTGTGCCGCGAAACCGTTCTCGATGGCGGCCTTTATCTCGTTGCCGCTCACGCAGTCGGCACCGAAGCCGTGGCCACGTACCTCGTCCAGAACGGGTGCATTGGCGTTGGCCTTCAGGGCATAATGCACATGGAAGTTATACTTTTCGGCCTCCTGCTGGGCAGCCTTCAGGGTCTGGCGCAGCAGGTGCAGGTCGTATACATAGAACGGCGTGGCGTGCTGCTGCAGCTGCTCCGGGTTCAGATTAGGCATGGGCTTGGTTTCCGTTAAAGATGCCATTGTTGAGTTTGGTAAGGGCCTCTATTTTATCGCTTGTGTTTACCAGCACACTGATGTTGTTCTTGCTGCCGCCATAGGAGATCATGCGCAGCGGGATATTCTGCAATGATTGGAAGACAGCTAGCCCTGAACCGCTACGCTCGGCAATAAAGTCGCCTACCACGCAGATGATGGATTGGTCCAGGTCTACCTCTACCTGGCCGAATTCCTCTAATTCCTTTAGAATCTCGTTCAGGTGTTTGTCGTTGTCGATCGTCAGCGACACGGCCACCTCGGAGGTGGTGATCATGTCGATCGGCGTTCTGTACCGCTCGAACACCTCGAATACACTGCGCAGGAAACCATAGGCCAGCAGCATGCGTCCGGATTTGATCTTGATGGCGGTGATGCCATCCTTGGCGGCCACGGCTTTTATCTTGCCGCTTTCCGTTTTGGTACTGATGGTGGTGCCCCTTGCCTCCGGCGCCATGGTGTTGAGCAGCTTTACCGGAATGTTCTTTTGCTTGGCGGGCTTCACGCTGCTTGGGTGCAGGATCTTTGCCCCAAAGTATGCCAGCTCCGCTGCCTCGTCAAACGAAAGCTCCGCTATCGGATAGGTATTCTTCACAATGCGCGGGTCATTGTTGTGCATCCCGTCGATATCGGTCCAGATCTGGATCTCTGTGGCGTCAGCGGCAGCGCCTATGAGCGAAGCAGAGTAGTCGGAGCCACCGCGCTTCAGGTTGTCGATCTCCCCGAAGGCGTTGCGGCAGATGTAGCCCTGCGTAACGAAAAGCTCCACGCCCGGGTATTTCTCCAGCTCCTTTTGCAGGTGCTGGGCAATGTACTCGGTATCCGGCTCCTCGTTCTCGTCTATCTTCATGAAGTTAAGGGCTGGCAGCAGCACAGACTGCTCGCCCTGCTCCTCCAGGTAAAACTGAAAAAGGGCCGTGCTCAGCAGCTCGCCCTGCGCCAGCACCGCGCGCTCCTCGTGTATGGTGAAAAGGTCGAGGGTAAAGGCCGTGAGGTACTCGAAATGCTGTTTCAGCAGCTCATTTGCCTGTTTTTTCTTGTCATCGGAGGTGTAGAATTCCTCTACCACCTGTTTATACTTATCGTGAAGCGCCTTGATGAGCGCCTTTGCTTCGTCGTGTTTATTCTGGTACAGCGTTTCAGCTATCTGCACCAATGCGTTGGTAGTGCCCGACATAGCCGAAAGCACTACGATTTTAGGCTCACCATTCCGGATGAGCGAGGCTACTGCCTTCATTCTCTCAGCTGACCCCACTGAGGTGCCGCCGAACTTGAGTATTTTCATTCAGGTGTTAAAAATAAGTGGTGTTTAGCCTGCAAATTAGCAAAAAATCAGCGGAATATGATTGATTTGACCTTTCCTGTTCCGGAATGTTTGCAAATACCGAATAAGGTTACACTTGCTTTCAGCTGGTCAATGTGAGTTAATGTTTATGCCGGGTTCATGCTAGCGCGAGTTTGCAGACCGTGCTATTTTATTTTCATAGAAACTGTTCCTCAATACTTGGACTAAGCTATACTTTTCTAGCCGCCGCTTCCTATACTTTGACACAAGCTATACTTTGTAGCTTCCGTTCATCCTGTAGTTCCCACAAACCTACGGTTGCATTTCCGGCTTTGGCTCCCTCTAGCCCGGGAGGGCTCCCCGAAATGCTTCGGGGTAAACTCTCTCGGGCATCGCGCTGTGTTCCCTTCCTTTGCTCCTGCGTCGCAATGCCGCTAAAGCGGCACCGAAATCTCACAAGGCGCTCAACCCAAGGACTGGGTATCATTTCGATAGCCGCTGCCTTTTGTCATCTCGAATGAAATGAGAGATCTCTATAGAATTGTATCTAAATCTCGCGCGCTGCTCGAGGTGACATAAATAAGCAACAAGTATAACTCCCCTCCTTGGAGGGGCCAGGAGAGGGTTTATACTTGTAGGGACAGATCGCGACCTGTCCGCGCGAGAACAGCGACGATGAAACTTATACTTCAGCAAGAGCAGTTACAGGCTCCCCTCCTTGGCTAAGTCTAGGATCCCGAACTTGTTTCGGGAGAAGGGTTAGGGGTGGTTTGACCCGGTAATATACACCTCAAACCAAACTCACCACCACGCTCGCCGCATTCCCCCCAAAGCCTGCTGCGTTCACCATAATCCGTTTTATACTTTGCGGGTGCTTTTGTGAAAGCAGGTTTGGATAGGGGATGGAAGTATACTGCTGTTGCTGCAGCACCTGCAGGGCGTATTGCAGGCTCAGTGCCCCGGAGGCTCCCAAGGTATGGCCGATGAGCCATTTGTTCGTGGTGATGGCAGGTGCATTTTCTCCGAAAACAGCTTGTATGGCCGCCAGTTCGGCCGTGTCGCCGGCCCGGGTGCCGGGGGTGTGGGTGATGATAAGGTCTATTTTACGATCGTGCTCCGGCAACTGCGTTAGCGCCTGTCGCATCGATTTCTGAAAATTGATACCCTCTGCCGAAATGCCCGTTTTGCTCACCAGCTTCTCAAAGCCTAACCCAACGGCTTCCACGATAGCCGCTCCCGTTGCCGGATGATGCGTTTTTTCGAGAGCAAACACAGCTGCCCCTTCGCCTAAGGTAAAGGTGTTGTGCTTCTCCGCCGCATAAGGCTGGCAGGGGTAGGGGTGGTCAGCGAGCCGGGAGTAAATACCCACTGCCTTCATCTGGGCGATGGTAAAATCGGTGAGCGGGGCTTCGGTGCCGCCCGCCAGAAAACGCCTGGCCATACCCGCCTTCAGCCAGGCCACGCCGTTGGCAATAGCCATCAGCGCCGTGCTGCACGTTATAGAGTGGCTGATCTGCCCGCCTCCGGCGTTCACGGCATGGGCCACCCAGCTCGACAGGTTGCCCAGTGTGGTGGTGGGGGAGGCACTGGAAGACAGCTTCTCCTGCTGAAAAGCCTTGAAATACTGTTCGAATAAGCCCGTCGCGCCACGCGAGGAGCCAATGTTTACCGCCAGGTCATCATCCACAGGCGCATTCTCCTGCAGCCATCCGGCCTGCATTGCGGCCTGCCGGGCGGCATAAACAGCCATCAGCACCGAGCGGTCGAGATGCTTGTAGCCGTGATTTGCCTCTACCAACTCCTGCAGTTTTTGCTCTGCCTCTGCTCGCAAGGCCGCTATCGGAGTCAGTATGCCCTGGTGAAGTATGGTTTCGAAAGCAGGCACACCTGAAGTATAAGCTGCTGCCGTGGAGGCGCTATCGTGTCCTAGCGGAGAGATAGCCCCAAGCCCCTTGATGATGATATGTTCTTTCACTGCTTCCAAAATGCGGGCAAAGGTACGTATTCTGAATCAGGATTTACAGGATGATTAGGAAGAGTAGCAACGAGCCCTTCAGCTGTTCCGGATATCTTTGCCTGGAACCTGATTACTGCGGACAGCCGTGACCGCGTAAGCTGCAGCAGGGGGATGTGGGCATTCCCGGCAAATGACCCTCCGGACATGAAAGTTCGAAATAGTGGTTGCACCTGAGCCGTACTTTATACTTGCCTAGTCATGCAACATGTCTAAGTAGGGGCGTGGGTGGTGGCGCTTGCCGGTAACGATCTCCTGCATGCCGCGAATGGTCTGGTATACCTGATCGAGCTGCGCGTCGGTGATGCAGTAGGGCGGGATGACATAGATGATGTTGCCCAGCGGACGAAGTATAACACCGTTGGCTATCCCATAACTATACAGCGTGTCGCGCAGGTTGCTGAAGTAGGAGGTGCCCCCATCTTCGAACTCTACGGCCAGAATCGTGCCTTGCTGGCGCACCTCGAGCACCTGCGGCAGGGCTTTTATACTTTGGGAAAAGGCGGCATGGCGCTGCACAATGCGATTTATACTTTGTTGCGTCTCGGGTTGCAGCAGCAAATCCATACTTGCCAGTCCGGCTGCGCAGGCGACGGGGTTGGCCGTGTAGCTGTGGCCGTGAAACAGGGTCTTGCTTTTATCATCGTGGAGGAAGGCTTCGTAAATGTTTTCGCTGCACGAAGTGACGCCTAAAGCCATAGTGCCCCCTGTCAATCCTTTGGAAAGGCATACCATATCCGGCTTGTGCTGCACGTAATCGCTGGCAAAAGTGCGGCCGGTGCGGCCAAAGCCGGTCATTACCTCATCGGCAATGGTGAGGATCTGGTGCTGCTTACAAATGGCCATTAGCTGGTCAAGCACCTCAGGGGTATACATGATCATGCCACCGGTTCCCAGCACCAGCGGCTCATAGATAAAGGCCGCCACATCGCCCTGCGCAGCAAGTGCTTTAAGCTGGTTTATACTTTCCTCTTCCTTGCCGGCGGTAGGCACTTCTATAAATTCCACCTCGAAGAGGTAGGGCCAGAACGGGGCGGTAAAGGCACTGCGGGCGCTCACCGACATGGCCCCAAACGTGTCGCCGTGGTAGCTGTCGCGGAAGGCGATGATCTTCTTTTTGGGCATGCCAAGGTTATTCCAGTACTGAATGGCCATTTTCAGGGCCACCTCTACGGCCGTAGAGCCATTATCAGAATAAAAAATGCGGCTTTGACCCTGCGGCAGGATCTGCAAAAGGCGCTCAGCAAAGGTAACAGCAGCCGGGTGCGTGAAACCGGCAAAAATAACGTGCTCCAGCGTTTGCAGCTGCTCAGCTACTTTCCCGGCAATATAGGGGTGCGCGTGCCCGTGCAGGTTCACCCACCACGAGGCGACGGCATCAATATAAGTATGGCCCTCCTCCGAAAACAAAAGCGCCCCCTCGCCCCGAACGATCGGGATAGGCAGCGCTGCCGTTTTCATTTGGGTATAAGGATGCCAGATAACGTTTTGATCACGTTCGGCTAAGTTCATACTTTTGAATCACATTTGGTTTAGTGAAAAATCTACCCTATAGGCCTAATTCTTATAAATATCCCTCAAATGTTTTCGCGTAGGCCGCTACGGTGTCCTTGCAGAAATCGGCTTCCTGGCGGATGGAGGGCAGCAGGCGCAGTCCGGTATACTTCACGATAAAGTCTTCGGAGGTGGCGTTCTCCTCCCCGTTAAAGATAATGCCGGCCACCGGGATTTTGCGGTAACGCAGCACCTCGGCAGTAAGCAAAGTATGGTTTATACTTCCCAAGTAATTCCGGGAGACAAGTATAACCTCCAAACCCAGCTGCTGCACCAGGTCCAGCACCAGGTACCGCTTGTTTAGGGGCACCATCAGGCCGCCGGCTCCCTCCACGATCAGATTGTTTTGGGTGTCGGGCAGGCGCAAGCCTTTCACGTCGATCTCCACGCCCTCGGCAGCGGCAGCCTTATGCGGCGACGCAGCCATTTTGAGGCGGTACGCCTCCGGGTGGAAAACAGAACGCTCGTTAGAAACCAGACTCTTTACGGTGTCTGTGTCGGTGAAGTCCAGGCCGCCTGCTTGCACAGGTTTCCAGTAATCGGCCTGCAGGGCTTCGGTAAGTATGGCAGCGGCAACCGTTTTGCCCACGTCCGTACCGATTCCTGTTACAAAATATTGTTTCATGTACCTTTGGCTATGGCCTGCACGAGGCCCTCAATTTCTTCTTCTCTATTAAACGCATGCACGATCACGCGCAGCCGCTCGGTACCCTGAGGCACAGTGGGCGGCTGCACGGGGCGCACGTCAAAACCTTGTTGTTGCAGCGCAGCCGCCAGCGCCTTGAGCCGCTGAGGCTGTTGCAGGAAAACAGAAAGTATCACACTGCCTTCCGGGGAGCAGCGGATGCCGCTTATGTTGTTCAGTTTTCGGTACAATAGGTGCGCCAGTTGCTTTACTTTTTCCCGTTCTTCTTTAAGCTCAGGCAGTAAAGTATAGGCGCACTTCAGGGCCACCAGCGCGTGCGTGGGCAACCCGGTGGTATAAATAAAAGCGCGACTGTAGTTGATGAGAAACTCGCGGAGCACCTGCGGACCCACCACGGCGGCTCCGTGCAGACCCATGGCCTTGCCGTAGGTCAGCACACGTGCAAATACCTCCTGCTCCAGCCCCAGGGCCGAGACAACTCCCTCGCCATCCTCCCCATAGAGGCCCACGGCATGTGCCTCATCCACAATAAGTGCCGCACTGTATGCGTTACATACTTGTACCAGTTCCCGCAGGGGAGCCTGGTCGCCATCCATCGAGTATACCGACTCCACCAGCACGTATACTTGCCCGCTTGTCCGCTGCAGCTTTTGCCGCAGATCCTCCACGCTGTTGTGGCGGAAGGAGTAGCTTTTGGCAAAGCTCAGGCGGAGGCCGTCTTTCATCGAGGCATGGCTGGCCTCATCGTACAACACGGTGTCGCCGCGCTGGGGCAGCGCCGACAATAAACCCACGTTAGCGGTGTAGCCGGAGTTAAAAAGCAGCGCCGCCTCCGCGTGGTGGTAGCGCGCAATCATACTTTCCAGCTCCTCAAACAGCGGGTGGTTTCCTGATAAGAGTCGGGAGCCGGTCGCCCCCAATGGCAAATGGTTATACTTTTCCTCCTCCTTGTGGATAAGTGCCCGCAGTTTTTGGGAGCGAGCAAGGCCGAGGTAATCGTTCGAGCAGAAGTCGGTAAGGCCGGAGGTGGTTTTGAGTGCCCGCAAGTTGCCCTGCGCCGCCCGCTCCGCCAGCTTCTGCTGCAGTTTTATCGACAAAGGATTTTGCGACAATGGACAAAGGAGTTAAAAAGTAATGCTTTAAAGTATAATTCTTTTGTCTTTTGCCAAACAGTCTTTTGTCTTAAGAGCAAACGAGTTGCTTCTCTTCTTTAAATGATTTTCTAGGGTTGAGGCCCAGCAGTTCGAACATGGATTTGTCCGTATCGAAATCCGGGTTGGGGGTTGTGAGGAGCTTCTCACCGGTGAAAATGGAGTTCGCGCCGGCCAGGAAGCAAAGTGCCTGCTCCGTCACGCTCATGCGCTCACGCCCGGCAGACAAACGCACCATCGACTTTGGCATCAGGATACGGGCCGTGGCAATCATGCGCACCATTTCCCACACCGACACCAGCGGCTGATGCTCCAGCGGCGTGCCTTTAACCGGCACCAGCGCGTTTACCGGCACGGATTCCGGGTGCTGCACCATGGTTGACAAGGTATGGAGCATTTTAATGCGGTCTTCGTCCGTCTCTCCTAAACCGATAATACCCCCCGAACATACCGAAATACCCGCTTTGCGCACGTTGTCGATCGTGTTGAGGCGGTCGTCGTAGGTGCGGGTGGTGATGATGCTGGCATAGTTTTCCTCGGAGGTGTCCAGGTTATGGTTGTAGGCGTACAGGCCGGCCTCCTTCAGCTTCTCGGCCTGGTACTCGTTTACCATACCCAGCGTGCAGCATACTTCCAGACCCAGCTCGTTTACGCCTTTTACCATGTCCAGCACCTTGTCGAAGTCGCGGTTATCGCGTACCTCGCGCCATGCCGCGCCCATGCAGAAACGGGTAGAGCCGCCTTTTTTGGCACGCTGCGCTGCCGAAAGCACCTCTTGCTGCGGCATCAGTTTGTGTACATCCACGCCGGTATGGTAACGCGCTGCCTGCGGGCAGTAGGCGCAATCCTCCGTACAACCGCCGGTTTTTACAGACAATAACGTGCATACCTGCACCTCGCCGGTGGCCTGGTATTGCTTATGCACAGTAGCTGCCTCTACAATCAGTTCCAGTACCGGCCTGTTGTAAATGGCTTCTATTTCCTCCAGGCTCCAGTCGTTGCGGAGAGCTGTGTTTTGTCCGTTCTGCATCATGGTATTCTCGGTTAGGGTCACGAAGGTAATTTGAAGATTTAGGATTTAAAAATCAAACGTATGGGCATCTTCGGTGGATAAATAGTTAAGTTGTTCAGCTTGTGATGCTTCTTTGTGGATAAATTACTTTGTTGATTTGTTGAGAAAAATTGTTTAGCGGTCTGGTTATGGAAAACAAAAAGCCCCTGCTGGCGGGCAGGGGCGGGGAGTAACGGTTAGTATATGAAGCGTAGCATCCCATAGGGTGCTATGATTTCATATACAGGATTAGGACTTCGTTTTTTTTATTAACCTCCAGTTTTCTTCTTTCTTGTCAAGTCCTAAAAAACCATACTTCAGACTCCAGTAAAACCTTTCTACATAATTGTCCCTTTGTTTAAATCGTTTTGCATATTCATCTGCTTCAATGATTTTTACATCATTATAACTTATGCCATCAATTTCAAGAATAGTATTTGATGAACTAATTAGACTATCAAGTTTATATCCTTTAAATCCACCATAAAACCAAGACCCCTTCAATGTTATATCAAAATGGATATATGGCACTTTTTCTCTGGATGTAGTTACACTGACAAGTTGTTTATGAGATAAATATCTATCATAATTAGGGTCTGTACTAGTGCATTCTAAATAATAACCTTCACAATATTGCGTGAAAATATCTAAAGCATCATCGTAGCAACCATCATATTTATGAATGCCATTAAGAAAGGTCGTGTCTACTTTTCCCTTAGTAGATTTGAAAATTAATATTTCATTTCCTTCATAAGGAATGTATGCCTTATAGTTTTCATCAAGTTTGTAATACCACGTATTACAGGAAAATAGTAATACACTTGAAAGAATGGCTATCAATTTTAGTTTCATAATTATGAACTCTAACTATAGTATAAACAGAACCCTATTCCGCTTAAACTACCAAATCCGGCAGCTAACACGGAGTACGTTTTCAATTTAGTAATTTCCACTAAACAAAAGAGCACCCGTTGCCAGGTGCTCTTCCAATGCTGCAATCATACTTTATACTTTACTCCTGCTTTTTCTCCTCCAGGTGCACCAGGTAACGGGTTAGTTTGTCCCACTGCAGCTGTTGGAAGAGTTCCCAGCTGCCCTCGGCCACAAAGGTGTTCAGTACGGCGCGGTTACTGGTATTGATGATCAGCATCGGCTCTCCTTTTCCAAAGTTGCGTTATAGAGCAGGCTCCCGCCAGAAGTGATAAATCCGTCTTGTTGCGCAAAAGCGGGTAGCGTTCCTGTCGCCAAAGGGAGGAGTAGTCTTTTAAATGGTTGCAGTGCTTCGCCTACCAGTTCTTCATTGGCAAACGGTCCATATACTTCGGCGGTGTCAAAAAAGGTGATGCCTTGTTCAACGGCTGCACGAATTAATTTTATCATTTCTGCTTTGTCTCCTGCCGGTCCGTAACCGCCGGTCATTCCCATGCAACCAAGTCCAAGGGCTGAAACTTCCAAACCGCTGTTTCCTAATCTACGCTTTTCCATTGTTGTCAATTTGATTGTTACTCTATGAAATTTACGGCGTCACTTACAATGATCCCCAACGTGCTGAGCTATAAGGTGGCAAGCTACCTTATAGGTGTTGTTGGAGGTGGTGATCTTAAAAGCATTTATGGAATATCTACCTAACACACGTTAGTGTTTTTTCATTTCAACCCAATAATCCTGCTGTATCTTGGTCTGTTGAAGCGTTGAACCATTATTGGATATATATTTAGAAATAAGTTTGTGATGATAAGCCACTTTGCCTCACCTAATGAGCTTGGAACTCCAATAGTTACGGCAAAAACAATCAGGGCTATGATTGTATGTCCTAGTTCGGATGCCCGAGTATTATACTCGCTTTCTTTTAGTGAAAGCAGGCTGTGCTTTACAGGGTTTTTCTTTTTATTAATCCTCTCCCATCCAATCCACACGAGTAGTTTTCTATAGGCATGAACCCCAAGGTATTTGTAAATACTCCCGTTTCTTTCAAATGGCTTAGGCTCGAAATAGTCTGAATCAAGTTCTAGATTTATTTGTGAGGTCAAGTATGTATACCAAATCATGAGTATAAAATTCAGGCTCCAGCTAAAAACAAAGCTTTCAAAAGAAAACATCACACCAACACCGTAGCTGATGGAAAAGGCCATCAGTGTAGCAAAAACCGAGGCTAACCATTTATTTGAGTTCTTTTTTACCCTGTTCAATTTTTTACTCCTATTTCCTCCAACTAATGTATAAACGTAATAACTCCGTTTATACCACCAAAACCAGCGGCTATACGAAGTATGCCATCAATATGGCAAACTATAGGTCCGCTGCCGGGCATTACCGCCCTGATCGCGTTGCCGATGCTTTCGAACAAAGGCGAACGCAGCCCGAAGCGAAGGCCCTGGGCTGTGGTAGTTGTGGTGTGCGTTGTGGTATTTGTCACTAGTTTACTCGTGGTAGGGTTTCAGGCACCGTGGTCGCCGCGGTCCGAGACAAAGCCCATTGCTCAGGTGCAGGCTAAGCTGCAGGACCTGGTGCTGGCGCTAGGGATGAGTCTTTTTTACCAGAAGGGCTGCCAGTACTGTCACCGGATGCAGGGCGGAGGCGGCCATACCGGTCCGGAACTCAGCACCATAGTCCGAAGCTGGACAGAGCAACAGCTGCAGACTCAGATCGTGAACGGCGGCAGCGACATGCCTGCATATGGCGGAATGCTCACCAAAGAGGAACTGCACGCGCTGGTGGCATACCTGAAAGCGCAGCAGTAAGTATAAATCAAGTATACTTTTAACATACAGGAAAAAGAACTTAGCAGGAGACGAACGCTTTTGATGGAGTGCCGCCTTTGTTCCTGAGGCTGCGTTTACTGCAATGGCTCCTTGTCCTTCAGGCAATCTAGCACCAAAAGGCTGAAGAAGAATAGTGCGCTCACCGCCGCCAGCACTACTACTCTTCGGCTTTTCTCGGCTGGTGGCGCCGATAGCTGCATCTGCTCTACATATTTTTTCTCCGGATACCCGTCTTCATGGCTTGGTTGATGCTGTTCTCTTAGTGCCATTTGCAGTACCTGCGCCAAATGCATGGCCCTGCGGTTGGTGCCTTGCTCGATTTGCTCACGGCAGCTAAAGCCATCTGCCACAATCAGGGTTTCTTTATCCGCTTTTCGTACGGCCGGGAGCAGCACACGCTCACCGGCAGCCAGCCCCACCTCGTAGTGCCGGCCGGCTTCGTAGCCAAAATAACCTGCCATACCACAACAACCCGAGTCCAGTACCTGGAAGTCCAGTTTCATATGCTGAAGTACCTGTTCTTCGCCCTTCAGTTTCATGATGGCTTTGTGATGGCAATGGCCATGCACCAGGGCCGTTCTTTTCAGCTCTGGTACTTCAAAATCAGGAGCGAGTTTCGTCAGGAATTCTCCCAGGGTATAGGTTTGCTTTTTCAGGCGCTTAGCATCTTCATCGGCCGGGAATAAGTTGCAGAGCTCATCGCGGAATACGGCCGTGCAGCTTGGCTCCAGCCCAACGACCGGTGTGCCCTTGCGAATGTCTTCGCGTAGGGCATCCAGGATATCCAGCAACAACCTTTTAGCCGTTTTCAGCATCCCGAAATCATACAGCGGCCGGCCGCAGCACAGCATTTGCTCCGGCACTACCACGTTAAAACCGGCCGCTTCCAGTACCTCTTTGCCGGCCACGAGCGTTTGGGGTTTAAAGAAGTTGTTGAAGGTATCGGCCCAAAGTATAACGCGTGGTTTGCCGGTATCTTCCCGGCGGTTGTCGCTGTACCAGTCGCGGAAAGTGCGCTCGGCGAATTGCGGTATCTGCCGCTTCTGTGATACGCCCGCCAGCAGCTTTGCTATACTTCCGGTGATGGGGTTCTGTGTCAGGAAATTAACCAGCTCCGGTATGTGGGATGCCAGGCGCGCCCACCAGTAGATCCAACCAAAAGCATACGCAGTACGTGGACGCAGCCTACCTTCGTAGTAATGCGACAGGAATTCTGACTTGTAGGTGGCCATGTCTACATGCACGGGGCAGTCTCCTTTGCAGCCTTTGCAGGCCAGGCACAGGTCCAATGCCTCCTTCACGCTTTCGCTTTTCCAGCCGGTATCAATTTCCTGGCCCTGCAGCATCTCGAACAGCAAACGGGCGCGGCCACGGGTGGAGTGCTCTTCCTCACGGGTTACCATATAGCTCGGGCACATGGTGCCACCTTCGTGCCGGCGGCATTGCCCCACACCTACGCAACGCAGTACAGCCCGCGAAAACAGGCCTTCGTCGGTGGGGTACTGGAAGTATGTTTTGGGTTTTTCCGGGCTGTAATCGGCGCCCAAGCGCAGGTTTTGTTTCTGGCCATACGGGTCTACCACTTTGCCAGGGTTCATTTTCCAGTCCGGGTCCCAGATAGCTTTAAATTCGTTGAAGGCCTGCACGAGTTCTTTACCAAACATGATCTCCAGCAAATCGGCTTTGGATTGTCCGTCGCCATGTTCGCCTGAGATAGAGCCGCCATAGCTCACCACCAGCCTGGCGGCCTCTTCGGTAAAGTGTTTATACTTATCGATGCCGGGTTGCGTAACCAGGTCAAAATCGATGCGGCAGTGAATGCAGCCCTGTCCGAAGTGGCCGTACAGGGCGGTATCGTAATCATACTTGTCGAGGAGTTTGCGGAAATCACGCAGGTATTCGCCTACTTTATCAGGTGGCACGGCAGCATCTTCCCAGCCTTCCCAGGTATCAGCCATGTAAGATACAAAAGCTGTGGCACCCAGGCCTGCTTCCCGCACGCGCCATAGTTGCTGCTCCTGCGAGCGGATATCGAACAAGCTCATAGTAGGCGGGTTGTCTACTTTTTTCAGGTCTTCCATCAGGGCCCTGCAGCGGTCGTCGGCTTCTTGCTGGGTGTTGCCGCCAAACTCTACCATCAGCCAGCCTTGGCCCGCTGGCAACAACGAAATATCGTTCAGGTCGAGGCCCCTGTTGCGCATAAAGTCGATCAGTTTTTCGTCGATCCCTTCGAGGCCGATGGGCTTGTGTTTTAAGGCAAAAGGGGCGTGCTGGCCGGCGCTATAGACATCGGGGTAGCCCAGCACCACCAGCGAACGGTTGTGGGGGTTGTCGATCAGTTTTACCGTGGCGTCGAGGTATACCACGCAGGTGCCTTCGGTTCCGGCGAGCGCGCGGGCTACGTTAAAGCCATTTTCGGGCAGCAATTCATCGAGGTTGTAGCCTGATACGCGGCGTGGTATCTTCGGGAATTTCTCTCGGATGAGGTCGGCATACTTGTCGCGCAGGTCGCGCAGCTTGCTGTAGATTTCGCCTTTGCGGCCACCTGCCTGTATAATTTTCTCCAACTCCTCCTCGCTGGTAGGGCCCACCTCCATTTTTAAGCCGTCATAGGTAAGCACGGTCAGCGTTTCGGTATTGTCGGAGGTGCGGGCGCCGAGGCCCTGCTGGCTGGCCATTACCGAGTGAACGCCGCAGGAGTTGTTGCCCATCATGCCGCCAATGGCGCAGTGGGTGTGGGTGGAGGGGTCGGGGCCGAACGTGAGACCATACTTTTCGGTGGCATACCGCAGCTCATCCAGCACAATGCCAGGCTGCACGCGGGCCAGTTTCTTATCCGGGTCGATGTGAAGTATCTGGTTGTAGTATTTGGTCATATCCATCACCACGGCCACATTGCAGCACTGCCCCGCCAGGCTCGTGCCGCCACCCCTCGACAGCACTGGCGCTTTATACTTGTTGCAAAGCGCTACGGTGTTAAGGATATCCTGCTCCGTTTTGGGTACCACCACCCCGATAGGAACCTGCCGGTAGTTGGAGGAATCGGTGGAGTAGAGGGCGCGGCTCCCGTCATCGAAACGTACTTCGCCTTCCACACTGGCTTTGAGCTCCGCTACTAATAGTTCGACATCAATTTCTATTTCCTGTTGGCTGTGCTTTTCGGTAATGATCATGATTTCATAGCTTGAAGATTAGTTGACCTTAAATTTCGCGGCGTCCTGCTGCCTGAACTCCAATCCCAGGCCGGGGCGGGAAAGATCGGGGCTGAACCTGCCGCTTCCGGGCTGCTGCACACCCTCAAAGAACAGGTTTTCGATGCGGGCATGGTCGTAAAAGTATTCCCCGATGTAGAAGGCGTTAAGGGCCAGGCAAGGGTGCAGGTGCAGGGCGGGGGCGCAATGGAAGGAGAAAGGCAAGTGATAGGCCTCGCACAGGTAACCGGCTTTCAGAAAGCCCGTGATGCCGCCGCAGCGGGTGGCATCTGCCTGTAAGACGTCTACCGCCTGTTGTTTCAGCATTTGGTTAAAGTAGCCGATGTTATAGCCGTACTCGCCTGCGGCCACCCGGATTTCCGGCGGCGTGTGATTCCGGATGAAGTATAACCCCGCAAGATCGTCGGAGGATACTGGCTCTTCAAACCAGGTAACGCCATGGTCCGCAAAAGCCTTCGCCTGCGTTATGGCAGTTTTAGCATCATACGCCCCGTTGGCATCTACAAAGAGCTGTACGTTGTCGCCTATACTTTCCCGGGCAGCTTGTACCCGCTCCAAATCTGCCTGTGCATCGCGTCCGATCTTCATCTTGACGTGCTGAAAACCATGGTCGGCCCATCCACCCAATTGCTGCTGCAGCCTTTCGATAGGATAGGAAGTAAAGCCACCACTACCGTAGAGCAACGCTTCTGATTTTACCATCCCTAATAGCTTTGCCAGTGGCAGGTTCAGAATTTTCGCCTTCAGGTCCCATAAGGCGTTATCAACTGCCGATACTGCCATCATGGCCATGCCACAACTGCCTTCGTTGCGGATTGCCACGAGCATGTCTTGCCAGATCTTTGGGGTGTTGAAAGGATGCTGCCCTTTTACATGCTGCATCAGGGTGGTAGCTATAAAAGAGGAGAGAGAGGCATCGGCGTAGGTATAGCCGATGCCTCTCTGGCCCATTGCTTCCAGTTCTACCAGTACCATGGTGGTGCTGTTCCATTGCAGCGTCCCATCCGACTCCGGATAATCCGTCGGGACGGTATAGGCAGCTACCTTTAGATTGGTGATGGCTTCTGAATTGGCTGGCATGGCACTAAACTATTGTATCATCTGGCTCAAGCTTAATGTGGAAGAATTTCTTCTACCAGGTCTTTGAATGTCTGCTTAATGATACCGATTTCGTGCGGATCGCCTTTTACAAGCATTTTGCTAAACTTCACGGTCTGCTCAAAAGTAATATGGGGAGGTATCGTCGGAACGTTTGGATCGGTGTGTACTTCCAGAATAGCAGGTCTGTCTGCTCCTAACACGGCATCCCAGCCGCTGCCGATATCCTCTGGCTTTTCTACTCTCACTCCTTTTAAGCCAAGCATCTCGGCATACTGGGCGTAAGGGAAGTCCGGCACATCCTGAGACGTGGTAAATTCAGGATCTCCAACCATCACGCGCTGCTCCCAGGTTACCTGGTTCAGGTCAAGGTTCTTAAGCACCATGATCACCAGTTTCGGGTTGCTCCAGCGCTTCCAGTATTTGGCGATGGTGATCAGGCCATTGATCCCCAGCATTTGCATGGCACCGTCGCCTACCAGAGCAAGGACTACACGCTCGGGAAATGCAAATTTGGCGGCTATGGCATACGGTACGCCCGGGCACATGGTAGCGAGGTTGCCAGACAGCGAGGCCATCATACCTTCGCGCACCCTCAAGTTTCGGGCAAACCAGTTGGCGCAGGAGCCGGAGTCGGAGGTGATGATACAGTTTTCGGGCAGGCGTGGGGAGAGCTCGGAGAACACCAGTTGCGGGTTGATCGGGTTAGCTTCGTTTCTGGCGCGAGCCTCTATTACTTCCCACCAGTCATGTACGTTCTCCATGATCTTCTCCTGCCAGCTGCGGTCTTCTTTGCGTTTCAGGAGTGGGATCAGGGCTTGTAAGGTGGCTTTTGTATCGCCGAGCAGGTTTACCTCCATCGGGTAGCGCAGGCTCAGCATCCGGCCGTCGATGTCGATCTGTACACCCCGTGCTTCGCCCTCTTTCGGCAGGAACTCAGAATACGGAAAGCTACTGCCGATCATCAGCAAAGTGTCGCAGTCGATCATCATTTCCCAGCTTGGCTCGGTGCCCAGCAGCCCAATGGAGCCGGTGACGTAAGGCAGCCGGTCATCGAGGGCGGCTTTGCCGAGCAGGGCCTTGGCCACCCCGGCTCCCAAAAGCTCTGCCACCTGCTTTACTTCCTCGGCTGCTCCCAGGGCACCGGCACCTATCAGGATAGAAACTCTTTTGCCTTCATCCAGCACGTTAGCCGCCTGCTGCAGTGCCTCCAGGGGCGGCACTACGTTGGTGAGGGCGTGGCCTACGCCGGTATGCACGCTGCCGTGCTTGCGTGGCGCCTGCTCCACGGCCTCCAGTTCCTGTACATCGTTGGGCACAATAATGCATGTAACGCAGCGCTTGGCCTTGGCTATCCGGATAGCGCGGTCTACCACCTGGCGCGCCTGCTCCGGCACCATGATCATGTGCACATACTCGCCGGCGACATCTTTAAATAACGAAATAAGATCTACCTCCTGCTGATAATCCCCCCCCATGGCCATACGTGCCTGCTGCCCCACAATAGCCACCACTGACTGGTGATCTAATTTGGCATCGTACAACCCGTTCAGCAGATGAATGGCTCCCGGGCCGGAGGTGGCCATGCAAACACCCACTTCACCGGTAAACTTTGAATGGGCACAAGCCATAAAAGCAGCCATTTCCTCGTGGCGTACCTGTATAAAGTCTACTTCATTCTCCGCTCTCCTTAAGGCACCCATCAGCCCGTTAATACCGTCGCCCGGAAAACCAAAAATGCGGGTGATACCCCATTCTCTTACACGCTCAATAATAAAGTCCCCAACTTGCTTGCTCATTTGTTTTACTGTTAGTGTTAAAGATTGCTTTAAAACATATGTGTATAGCTATTTTTAGTGCAACTATCTGATATTCTTGTATATACATCTGTATTGTTTGCAACGGTATCATGAGGATAGGGTTGCTGCTGCTGTTGCTTTACCTGCTCTTTATAGTGTGGAGGGCGAAAAAAAAGCGGCCGCTACCGTAGTAGTGGCCGCTTTCCCTGCATTCAGGCGGAGTAACGTGTCTTTACCTATTGTTGAGCCTCCTTTTTCTCCTCCAGGTGCACCAGGTAGCGGGTTAGCTTGTCCCACTGCAGCTGCTGGAAGATGGCCCAGCCGCCCTCGGCCACAAAAGTGTTCAGCACGGCACGGTTGCCGGCATCCTCGCCCTGGTTGTTAATGGCCTCGTTTTTACCGATCTCGTACCCGTGAATGGTATTGCCCTCGCGTGTTACCCTGAAGGTGCTGCTGGCTTCCTTGGCGAAGAAATGTTCCACATCCGCTTCGCCCTCTCCCAGTTCTTTCGGCTTCTCACTCGGCTGCACGGTAAACTCGGCCAGGTTCTCCTCCTCGCGTATATCTGTTACCTCTACCCAGTTCTCGATGGTAGAGGCAGGCAGAATGATTTTCATGTAGTAGCCAAGCTCCGGCTTAAGCGCCGAGGTGTGGCGTCCGTGGTTATCGTAGAGTTCAAACGTGGAGTTAATGCCGGAGAGCTTGGTCCAGTCATTCACATCAAAGAGCTTTTGCCTGGAGCGTTCAAAGGCCGCAATGGCCTCCTGCTCGGTAGGGTAGGTGTTCTCGTTTTGGTAGCGCTTGTCTTTGGCTTCCTCGCCCAATAGCACCTTGGCCTCTTTCTTTACCTTGTTAAAAATATCTTTTATCGACATAGCTTTCTCTGCTTTTAATAATGTACAAGTATAGAAAGTACGCGTACGGCGAGTGGATGTTGATGAGTAGGACTACCAAATAAAGTATAACCGGGCAAACCAGGGTGGATGCCTGCATCCGGTCGTTTAATAAAGTACAGGCTATGGGAGTTACGACTGGCAAGGGTGTTTCCTGATCTAGGAAAGCGTTGTGGAACAGAACACTACCATTAAGAACGTGTAGCACTGCGATACGCTACCTTATACTATACAGAAGTGGCCAGCCAATGATGAACGCAATGGACCCGATCTGTCCATAGTCCGGCGATAATTTGCAGAAATCGCTCCTTGGTACACATCGTATATGGTACTTTTTGAACTTTACTTTTGCCTGTAACAACTCCTGGACGTATACAGGATTGCGCAATTGCTTCTCCTAACTTCGTGATCGTAAATCACAACAGTTGGGACAATGCCTTCCGGGAGCCCGAGCTGCTGCCGTGGCTGTTCTCGCAGGAGAAATGATGCATCATGTCAGCATGCCCCTCCGGGCGTAAGCGCTTATCCCCGGTAAAAGAGGGCGAGATTCTCCTGCTTTTTCACTTTTAAACCCGGACTTCTAAAAATCATATTAGAAGGGCCGCCTCTTTCTGAAGAATCCTGTTCTGCACCAGTCGGTTACTGTCTGACGAGGCGCTTTGCTGAGAAAATCATTCAAACTTATCTTTCTAATAACATAGAATCTATATATTTGGTTATTAGCTACTTGAGCTTAGTTGCATCTTTGCTGCAGGGACTAGGGTGCTGCAGCAAAGGTCAGTGTTATAACAAAACAATGCGCTTAAAGTATAGCACGAAGCGAATTGAACGAATCTAGGGTTTGTCCACACTGTTTCCTGAACTTTTTACCCATTTCGGGCAAAAACTTGTGATTTTCTTCTCTTGATTTGAACTATCAGGAAATTTAGCATGTATATACCCTAGAAGCTTAATACTATGAAAGAATTAGAAAGAATCGAGAAAGGATTAAAGGAAAGCAATACGCTGCTTTACAAAACAGACGACAAAGGATTGGCTTGCTCTTTTGTGAACGGGGGTCTGGTGGTAGACTCTTTTGTGATTGAGGACAACGTTATTGCGGATGCGCTTGCCAAAAAAGGCGTGAATGGTGTGGTGGAAGGAAGTAACTTCAGCATGCTTCGCAGCAACTACGACTGGTTTTCGCTGCACGTGAAAACGAAAAGGCTTTACGAAACTCTCAAGTAACAAAAAAGCAGCCCTACGGCTGCTTTTTCGCTCTTAGCTCCTTTTATACGTTCACTTCCTCCGGCCGCTCCTCGCTCAGCGCCTCCCTAAGCCTGGCAAACACCTTCAACGATACCTGGAAAACGGGGCTCAGGATAAACGTGTAGAGAAACGTCACCACATGGATCGGGCCGCCTAAAAGGAAACCGATCACCAGCACAACACTTTCCACCGCCATCCGGGCCTTACTCACCGATAGCTTGGTGCGGTCCGAGATCGTCAGCATGAAGCCGTCGCGGGGGCCGGCCCCTATGCCTCCCGCCACATACAGGCCACCGGCCATGCCCGTAACAAGTATAGCCAGCAGCAGCCACACGTAATCAAGCCAGGTATGGGTTGCTTCCGGAAGAATGTCCAGCCACAGGAAAAAGTCCATGAAGGGGCCGATGAGCAGCGCGTTGAGGAACGTGCCGATGTTGACGTACTTCCGGCTAATGAAGAGCGAGACCAGTATGAGCGCCATGCCCACCAGCACGCTCCAGGTGCCGATGCTCCAGCCGAATCTCTCCGAGATGGCCACGTTCAGCACATCCCAGGGGTGCAGGCCCAGGTGCCGCACCTTCACCGAGATACCCACCCCGAGGCCAAACAAAACAAGCCCCAGGAAAAAGAAAGTATAGCGAATCACCCAGTTGCGCAGGGTATCCGATCCAGAAGATAAAGCCATACTGCAAGCTTAAGCAAATCCGGCCACTCTGCCATCGCCGCCGGCTAAAAAACGGGCCGGAAAGCGTGCAAAAAAAGACTCCCCGCCAACGCTGGCGGGGAGTCCGGGTAGATAGGTAGTAGTTATACTTTTGGGGCTTAGATGCCGCCGGCCCCGCCGTTGCCGTCGCCTTGCTTGGTGTCGTCGTTGCGGATGCTGCGCTTGCGGCGCGGCTGCTTCTGCTTCTCCATCTTTCCGAAGCGGTAATCGAAGGTAACGCGGGCACCGCGGTTGTAGTTGTTGATGCGCATGCGCTGGGTGAAGTCGATGGCCTCCACGTCGTTGTTCATCTTCATGCTCTTGCGGAAGGGGTTATCCAGGCCCAGGCTCAGGCCGCCTTTGCCTTCAAACAGCTCTTTCTTAAAGGCCAGCGAGTGGTACGAGAAGGAGGCAAACTTGCCCTGCAGCTGTATTCTGCGCGAGTTGAAGCCGCCGTTAAACTGGGCGCTGAAGCCTTTGCCAAAGTCATAGGAGGTATTACCGTTGATGTTATACATCCAGCCGCTGTTTTCGTACAGCGAGCTCTTCAGGTCCACGTAGTAAACGTTTCCGCTGCCGCTCACCGACCAGGCCTTTACAGGCTTAACAGATCCGAACAGGCTGACGCCGTAGGTCTTGTTCTGAGCCACGTTGGCAAAAGTGAGGATGGTGTTATCACCCTCCAGGTCCGGCACTGTCTCGATGGCGTTATCCGTTTCGCGCATGTACAGGTTGGCGCTGACGGAGGCCGTTTTGAAGTAGGTGCTGTAGCCTAACTCGTACAGGTTGGTCAACTCGGCATCCAGGCGAGGATTACCGCGCACGATTGTTCCGGGTGCCTGTTCCTGGTCAAATGGGTTCAGGAAGAACAGCGACGGGCGCTGGATACGCTGCGTGAAGTTGGCCTTTAGCGTATGCTTCTCCTTCAACGTATAAGACAAAGCTATACTTGGGATCAGGTTGTCGTAGCTGTCGGAGTACTTCTCACGCTCCTGGCTGCCGTTCTCCAGCACCTGAAAGTAATCACCCTCGATTTCGGTGTGCTCGTAACGGGTACCTACTTTAAAGTTGAGTTTCTTAAGGGCAAAGCCGTAGGTAAAGTAGGAGGCGTACACATCCTGCGCATAATCGAAGTTCAGGTTACTGTTAGCCGAACCGTTCTCTGCCACAAAAATATCGCGGTAGAAGCCGTCGCTCTTCACATCCCGGAAGATGGACTTGGCGCCCAGTTCCAGCGTGGTCTTGTTGTCGAAAGGCTGCACGTAATCGGCCTGGAAGGTCAGCTCGTTGTTGGCGCCGTCGTTGTTGTTGCGCTGCAGGAAGAATGGCTCCTCGCCGGCAGTATAGCGGTCCTGGTAGTTGCGGGTGTCGGTGTCGGTCATGGTGTACTGCGACAGGATCGCCAGTTCCTGGCCCTGTTTCCCGAACGTATGCACATAGTCCAGGTTCAGGTCCGTGCCCAGGCGCTTGTTGCGGTTCTCGATGTCGGTGTTGAACGTATAAGCCGGATCTTCCACGCCGTTCTCAGTGAAGCGCTGCAGCTGGTCGTTCTCCATTCTGAACTGGCCGCCGTTGCGGCGCACGCCACCCGAGATAGTGTTTTTGGCATTGATGTCGTAGTCGAAACCGAGCTGCGCATTCATAAAGGCACCCCGGATCTTGGTGTCGCCGTACTGCTCACGCCTGCTCTGCAACCCATCCTCATTGTTAAAGGTGGTAATGTTGCTCATGTCGCCGTGGTTGTAGAAGTGCACCCCGCTGCCGGTGGCATTGATGCCCAGCTTGCCGCGACGCACGTTCAGGCTGGCGTTGCCGTTGCTGGCGCGCGTGCCGCCCGTAACTGCTACAGAGCCGCTCACACCTTCCAGTCCATTGTCTTTTTTGGTAATGATGTTGATGATGCCTGCCGTTCCTTCAGCGTCATACTTGGCTGACGGGCTGGTGATCACTTCCACGGTTTTGATCATATCCGCCGGTATCTGCTTGAGTGCATCGGCCACGCTGCCCGCCATGATGGAAGACGGCTTGTTGTTGATGAGCACGCGCACGTTGCCGCTGCCGCGCAGCTGCACGTTGCCGTCGGTGTCCACGCTCAGGGCCGGCACTTTCTGCAGCACGTCGGCAGCGTTGCCGCCGGCGTTGGTAATGTCTTTCTCGGCGTTGTACACCGTGCGGTCGATTTTCTCTTCCACCAGCGGCTTCTCGCCGGTAATCACCACCTCGCTCAGTTTCTTGGTGTCAGAGGCCAGCGAGATCGTGCCCACGTTCACCTCGGCGTTATCAGAGGCGATGGTGACGTTCTCCACCACCTGCTGCTGGTAGCCCAGAAACGACACGTTGAGTTTATACTTGCCGGCCGCCACTTTCTGGATCGTGAAGCTGCCTTTGTCGTCGGCCATGGTGCCGTCGATCGCCTTGCCGGTGCTCAGGTTGATGAGGGCCACGGTGGCGAACTCCACAGGCTTCCTGGTGTCGGCATCCAGCACCACACCGCTGATTCTGGCGTTTCCTTTCGGGGCAGGCATGGTGGCTTGCTGTTGTTGCGGGCTTGCCTGCTGCGGCGCCTGTGCCCATCCCGCCGTGGTGCTCAGGCCAAGCAGGATCAGTAGTAAATGCTTCTTCATAGTTTATGCGTTCTGGTGGTCGGTTAATTTCATACTTGTAAACGTCTTCATACGCGCTGTTTCTGGTTCTTCACACTACAAAGTAAAGCGGCAAAACTGTACCGCTAAAACAGAATATACCAATGCACAGCGTTTCTAGATGAATAGCCTTTGGCACCCGATAAGCCGTTGGTGGGGATAAACCGGGCCTTGGTCGGCTGTGGAGTGGGGCAGCGGCAGAAAGAATGCAATTGCAGAAGTATAAAAAGCGGCTCAACCTGCTGTAAGGGCACAAGGTAGGGCAAGGCTTATACTTTGCAGGTTAGCCCGGGTGCAGGGATGATACCTGATCAGGAAGCATGAAAGTATGGATGGGACCGGAATGGACCTTATACTTTCATCCCATGCTTTGCTATAAAAGAGGCCTGTTTTAGTTGTAATTATCGGCGCGTTTGGCGGTATTCCGGTGGCTAGTGTGTAAATTTGGCCGGGCCTGCAGAAACATTTTTTCCGGTATCCGCACAACCGCCACAGGTCCTGCCAACCATTACACAACAGAGGCATCAGAATAGCATGAACACCCCCTTGAACAAAGCCACTGCTGCGCCTGCTCCGGAGGTAGGTGCGGCAGGAAAGGCTGAGCCGCTTTTCCCGGTTTACCTGAACATGCAGGAGCTACAGACGCTGCTGGTAGGCGGCGGTAACGCGGCGCTCGAACAACTGTCGGCCATACTTGAGGCGAACCCCAGGGCACAGGTACGGCTGGTAACACCGGAGGCAGGCGCAGAGCTGCGCAGGCTGGCGGTCGCGCACCCGAGGGTGGAGCTGGAGCTGCGCGAGTTTCAGGAGGAGGACCTGGAAGGGGTGGAGCTGGTGCTGCTGGCAACCGGGGACCTTCTCTTAGACAAAGCCATTCACGACCTGGCCAGGTCGCGCGGGGTGTTGGTGAGCAGGGCCGGCGCAGCACCCGTGTCTGCTGCAAAACCGAAAGTGCGGGAAGAGCTGGCGGTTCCGGTGCCTAAAATCCTGCTCAAGTATAACCTGACCTCGGTACTGGTGCTGGTATTCTCGGCCATCGCCCTGATGGTGACGGGGCACCTGTTGTTCAGCTACATCCCGCTGCAGACCATAGGTAACCTGGCCCTGGACGTTGCCGCGCAGATCGACTCGGATATTCTCATTTTCATACTTGCCGGCTTTGTGGCGCAGCTGATCGACGGAGCCCTGGGCATGGCCTATGGCGTGAGTGCCACCACGTTTCTGCTGAGCGTAGGGGTGAGCCCGGTGGCAGCCAGCGCCAGTGTGCACGCCTCCGAGATCTTCACCTCCGGCGTATCGGGCTGGATGCACCTCAAGTTCAGGAACGTGAACAACAAGCTGTTTAAGAACATCGTGCTGCCGGGGGTGCTCGGGGCCATCCTGGGTGCGTACCTGCTTGTTACGTTTGAAGAATACCTGTACGTCATCAAGCCGCTGGTGGCGGGGTATACCCTGGTGCTGGGCATCCTGATCCTGCGCAAGGTGCTGCGGAAGAAGGTGAAGAAGCAGCCGGTGAAAAAGCTGGGCGTCCTGGCTACGGCGGGCGGATTTCTGGACGCCATCGGGGGCGGGGGCTGGGGGCCGATCGTGTCGTCCACGCTCATCGCCAAGGGCCGTAACCCCATGTACACCATCGGCTCCGTGAATTTGGCTGAGTTTTTCGTTTCCATTGCCAGCTCGGCTACCTTTGTGGCCTTTGCCGGTATCTCGCACTGGCAGATTATCCTGGGGCTTATACTTGGTGGCTGCATCTCGGCACCCATCGGGGCCATGATGGCGCGCCGTCTGCCGGTTAAGACCATGATGATCATCGTGGGCATTGTAGTGATCATCGTCAGCCTGCGGCTGATCGTGATGGCGCTGCCGTTTTAAGGACTAACTGCTGACCGAGCCCCGCAGATGCAAACGATCGGGGATCTATACAAAAAAGAAATTATATGAGTGATAACACAACCGGGGCCATACGCCTGCAAGCACAGCAATCTCACTACCGGGAGCACTCGGTGCCTTTATACCTTACCTCCAGCTTCACGTTTGAGGACGCTGAACAGGCGCGCGCCGTATTTGCCGACGAGGAGCCGGGGCAGGTATACTCCCGCTACGGCAACCCGAACGTAGACGAGCTGATCCGGAAGATGTGCTTCCTGGAAAAGGCCGAGGATGGCTTTGCCTTCGCCTCCGGGATGGGCGCTATTTTCGGCAGCCTGGGGGCACTGCTGCAGTCCGGCGACCACGTGCTGGCCTGCCGTTCCGTGTTCGGCTCCACGCACCAGTTGCTTACCAACATCTTCCCGAAATGGGGCATTACCTATACGTATGCCGATGCGGCCAAACCGGAGGAGTGGGAAGACCTGATCACGCCCGCGACCAAGCTTATACTTATCGAGACACCTTCTAACCCGGGTCTGGAACTGATCGACCTGGCGTGGTTGGGGGAGCTCAAGCAAAAGCATAACCTGCTGCTGGTGGTGGATAACTGCTTTGCCACGCCCGTCCTGCAGACGCCTGCCGACTATGGCGCGGACCTGGTGCTGCACTCGGCCACCAAGTATATCGATGGGCAGGGCCGTGTGCTGGGAGGTATCGCGGTGGGTAGCAAGGAGCTGATAGCACAGGTACGTTTTTTCGCCCGCCATACCGGTCCGGCGCTCTCGGCGTTTAATGCCTGGATACTGTCGAAAAGCCTGGAGACGCTGAGCCTGCGCATGGAGAAGCACTGCGAAAATGCCCTGAAACTGGCGGAGGCCCTGGAAGGAAATCCGGCCCTGGAGAAGGTAAATTACCCGTTCCTGCCATCGTTTCCGCAGTATGAGCTGGCAAAAAAGCAGATGCGCCTGGGGGGCGGCATTGTCACGCTGCAGGTAAAAGGCGGCTATGAGGCAGCCAAACGTTTTATCGACAACCTGCAGATGGCCAGCATCACCTCCAACCTGGGCGATACCCGTACCATCGTGACGCACCCGGCCTCCACCACGCACTCCAAACTGACCGAGGAAGAGCGGCTGGCCACAGGCATTACGCCGGGCCTGGTGCGCGTTTCGGTGGGCCTGGAAAGTATAAACGACATTCTGGCGGACATGCAACAGGCGCTGGGGCGGGTGTAGCGTTAGCAAATAAGCATCCTCCTGCCCCTTCAGGAGCAGGGCCGTTTCATTTTCTTCGTTTTGTCATCCTGAAAGGATCTTTGTAGCAGATAGCAGTAGCTTAACCTCCCTTCTACCAAGCTTCTTAACAGAATGACAAAACTTAAATAGGCGTTAAATCTGAGCTTAATAGTTTCCCTTTGAAGAGGGTAAGTGGTGATAGCTAAAATCGGTGCAGTTTTTCGAACCATTCATCACGTATAAATTCACTTTTACACCACCTGCAATCGT
Organism: Pontibacter flavimaris; assembly: GCF_001907195.1. GTDB lineage: Bacteria > Bacteroidota > Bacteroidia > Cytophagales > Hymenobacteraceae > Pontibacter > Pontibacter flavimaris. Next base: position 108,714 of record NZ_LVWA01000013.1, on the reverse strand, counting down.
AGCCTGCAGCCTTTTAATAAAAACACATGGAAGTAAACCTGACACGCGTAGACCAGGATTTTCACTTTGTAGCCACAGGAGCCTCAGGCGTAGAAATCAATATAGATGGCTCGCCGGAGATCGGTGGGCACAACGCCGGCGCCCGCCCGATGGAAATGCTGCTCATGGGCCTGGGCGGCTGCAGCGCCATCGACATCATCCAGATCCTGAAAAAGAAGCGCCAGCCGATCGACTCCTTTAAAATTAACGTGAAGGCCGAGCGGGAGCAGGGAGAATTGCCCTCCGTATTTAAACAGATCCACATCCACTTTATACTTGGCGGAGAACTGGAGGAACTGAAAGTACAACAGGCCATCCAGCTGTCGATGGACAAATACTGCTCGGTGGCGGCTATACTTTACAAGACTGCCACGATCAGTTATACTTTTGAGTTAGTGAAGTAGGGTAGTAGACGAACAAGCTGATTAAATATAAAGCTGCTGCAAGTATAAACCCTCGCTCGCCGGAGGCGAGCGAGGGCAAATGATAACCATATCGCCAGTTTAGCGATAGCGTAAATGTGGCAGTTAATGAAGCCAGTTTCAAACTGGCTGCCATATTTCACCACCTTTACAGCTTCGCTTAAACTGGCGGTAGGAACAGAAATAGAAAAGCCGCTGCAAGTATAAACTGCAGCGGCTTTTCTACTTTATCAGGAAGTATAAACCTGAGGTTAATACTCTACCTCTGCTACCATACCGGCTCCCACCGTGGCGAATGAGGTCTCATCTACCAGTATAAACCCGCCGTTGGAGCGGTTGTCGGCATACTTGTCGAGCAGGAGTGGGGAGGCCGTTTTGATCTGCACGCGGCAGATGTCGTTCAGCTGTATCTGGTCCACGTCCTCCAGGTGGTCGAGCGTGTTGATATCGATTTTATAATCAATATTACGCACCACGCAGCGTGTTTCGGTGGAGTTGTGGCGGAGCAGCAGCTTAGCACCTGGTTTCAGGGCTTTGTGGTGCATCCAGCATATTTCGGCCTCAAACTCCTGGGCTACTTCCAGTCCGTCAGCGGCTTTCACAATCATATCGCCGCGGCTAATGTCCACTTCATCGGCCAGTTGTAGCACCACCGACATCGGCGCAAAGGCCTCCTCCAGCACCCTGCCGCCCAGCTCCACCGATTTAATGGTAGTAGCTTGGCCTGATGGCTGCACGGTTACCTTGTCGCCTGCCCTATAGGTGCCACTGATCACCTTACCGGCGTAGCCACGGTAGTCGTGGTGCTCAGCCGTAAGCGGACGAATGACATACTGCACCGGAAAGCGGGCATCCTCCAGGTTGAAGTCCCGCGATACGGGTACCTGCTCCAGGTGCTCCAGCAGGCTCGGGCCTTTGTACCAGGGCATGGTCAACTCGGAGCCATCCACAATGTTATCGCCTTTCAGGGCGCTTACAGGTATAAAGGTGATTTCTTTGGCGCGCAGCTTGCGGGCAAACCGCCTGTAGTCCGCCACAATCCGGTCGTATACCTCTTCATCATAACCCACCAGGTCCATTTTGTTGATGCAGATAACCAGGTGCGGGATGCCCAGCAGCGAGGAAATGATGGAGTGGCGGCGCGTTTGCTCCTGCACGCCTTTGCGGGCATCTACAAGTATAATAGATAGGTTGGAGTTAGACGCACCCGTTACCATGTTGCGGGTATACTGGATGTGGCCCGGCGCATCGGCGATGATGAACTTGCGCCGCTCGGTGGAGAAGTACTTGTAGGCCACGTCGATGGTGATGCCCTGCTCGCGCTCCGCCTTCAGCCCGTCTGTCAGCAAGGAAAGGTCTACCTGCCCGTCCTCGTTCACGCGGCCGGAGCTTTCAATGGCTTCGAGCTGGTCGGCAAAAATCTGCTTGGTGTCGTAGAGCAGGCGTCCGATGAGGGTGCTTTTGCCGTCGTCTACGTTGCCGGCCGTGATAAATCGTAGTATGTCCATTAAAAATATCCTCCTTTCTTACGGTCTTCCATCGCTGTCTCCGACAGTTTGTCGTCGATGCGGGTAGCGCCGCGCTCACTGATCTTTGACTCCAGAATCTCGGCGATCACGCCGTCAATGTCATGCGCTATACTTTCCACGGCGGCGGTACAGGTCATGTCGCCCACCGTGCGGAAGCGCACCTGCTTGGTTACCACCACGTCGTCCGGCTCCTGGAAGATAAAGTCAGACCAGGCCATCAGCTTGCCGTCGCGCACCAGGCACTCGCGCTCGTGGGTGTAGTAGATGTTGGGCAGCGCTATTTCCTCGCGCTTGATGTAGTTCCACACGTCCAGTTCGGTCCAGTTGGAGATCGGGAACACGCGCACGTTCTCGCCCTTGCTGATGCGGCCGTTGTAGATGTTCCAGAGCTCGGGGCGCTGGCGTTTCGGGTCCCACTGGCCAAACTCGTCCCTAACCGAGAAGATGCGTTCCTTGGCGCGGGCCTTTTCCTCGTCGCGGCGGGCACCGCCAATGCAGGCGTCAAAGCCGAACTCCTCGATGGTCTCCAGCAAGGTATGGGTCTGCAGCGCGTTGCGGCTGGCGTAGCGGCCCTTCGGCTCCGATAGGTTCTTGCGTTTGATGGTTTCCTCCACGTTGCGCACGATCAGTTTCTCGCCCAGGCGCTCAGCCAGCTCGTCGCGGTAGCGGATGGCCTCCGGGAAATTGTGTCCGGTGTCGATGTGCACCAGCGGGAACGGGAACTTGCCGGGCCGGAAGGCCTTCTCGGCCAGCCGCACCAGGGTGATGGAATCCTTGCCTCCTGAGAAAAGCAGGGCCGGTTTCTCAAACTGCCCCGCCACTTCGCGCATAATGTGAATCGCCTCCGCCTCCAACTGATCGAGGTAATCCAGGTATCTCTGTGTCATATCAATTTTGAATGAGTAATGGAGTGACTGAATGACGATGGTTTGTCAAACCTTCACTTTCTAACTCTCTAACTTTTTAACTTTCTAACTTACTTGGCGTGCAGTCCGCACTCTTTTTTGGAGTTGTCCTCCCACCACCAGCGGCCGGCGCGGAAATCCTCTCCCGGCTGAATGGCGCGGGTGCAGGGGGCGCAGCCAATGCTCACAAAGCCTTTGTCGTGCAGCGGGTTATAAGGAATCTGCAGGGCTTTTACCGTGTCCCACACCTCGTCTAAAGTATAATTTAGCAGTGGGTTATACTTTATGAGCTGGTGCGCCTCATCCCACTCCAGCAGCTGCAGGTCCTGGCGTGCGCCTGACTGCCCGGCGCGGATGCCGGTTACCCATACCTGCACGCCCTGCAGGGCGCGGTTCAGGGGCTCCACCTTGCGGATATAGCAGCACTCCTTGCGGTCGTCGATGGAGTTGTAGAAGCTCATCGGGCCTTTGCCATTTACCAGCTGCTCCACGGCCTCGTGCTTCGGAAAGTATACTTCTATCTTTTTGCCGTAGCGCTGGTTGGTTTTGTGCAGCAACGTATAGCTCTCGTTAAAGAGGCGACCGGTATCGAGGGTAAACACGCGTATGGGCAGGTCCTGCTCAAAGATGTAGTGGGTGATGAGCTGGTCCTCCACACCCAGGCTGGAGGAGAAGGCAATGCTGCCGCTGAACTCCGCCGCCAGGTGGCGCAGGCCCTCAGCCGCCGGTAAACCGGCCACGGCGTTCCGCAACGCATCGAGCTTAGCCAGTATTTCCTGTGATATATTCATATAGTAACAAATTGAAACAGAGGTAAAACCAGAACCTTACAGTTCATTGTAAAATGGCGTCCCTGCCATACCCTTTCCGGATAAAGCGACAAAAAGAAACCTGTTTTGTGATGTTCCAAGGCCATACCTGCCACACAAGCGGTATGCCAGAAGCAAATCGGGCTGGTGCTACCTTAGCACGTGCAACAGCAACAACAGCAGGTCTTTAAGGTTTGGACATTTTGGGTAACAGTGGCCCGTGCCGAAGCGAAGCGACGGTTGGCCTTACATGGTGGTGGTGTGGTGTGGTAGGTTTGCATGGCATCGTGTATTTATATGCCCCGGTCCAGCCGGGATAGGATGTGGCACCTTGCTCTTCAACAGGTTGCCAGAGGGTCAGGGAGCCTATTCTCTCGCCTCTTCTCTATAAATTTAATTTACAGACGTTTCCGTCTTTTACTGATACCGCAAAATTAAGGCTTTTTCTGGATTGTGTAAATTTTGGGTAGGTTTTCTTCCGGACAGGCGGCAATTGCACCCTAAGCCGCCATTCTGGTGACATACTTTACCAGCGAGCGCTTGGCAATGGGCAGCAGCGACTGCTCCAGGGGCACCGGCAACGTAGACACGGCGGCGAAGGTGGCGGGGTTGGGAAGCTCCTTCCGCTCTTTTATAAGTTGGATTTTGAGGTGCTCGTGCGTGAGCGTGAGTCCCCGCCGCACGGTTTGCAGGTGCTGTGTTTGAATGCCCCTGTACTTCTCGTAGGTATTCTCAAATACGGTGATGAGGTAGCTGTACACCAGCGTTTCCCGGCCGGGCAAACTCTCCAGGAAAAGGTAGCCCTCGTTATGGTAAATAGGCGTGATGCCCACCGGGGTGATCTCGAGGTGCCGCTCCACGAAATCATACAGCTCTTTGCCCTCCTCCAGCGCCTGGCCGAAAAGTGGCGTGGCGTATTGGATGATCTCCTCTATCTGCTCCATCGTTTCGTCGTCCTGCACGATCTTTTCGTACACCAGCTCCAGCTTCTCGAAGTCGGCGCGGCTGATGCGCTGCGGAAACTTCTCGTACACCAGCTGCTTGTGCTCCTTTACCTGCCTGAGGTTGCGGTAGTGCATGATCAGGTCGGAGAAGATAGGGTAGAGGCGCTGCTTGCCAAACTCAGCTTTGGCGGCCTGCAGGTAAGCCAGCAGCAGGTATTTCTTGTACTCAAAATCCAGGAGTCCTTCGGTAAGCCAGTTGACAGGTAGGGTGTTCATAAGCCTTCAACTTTAATGGTTAATTCCTGTGCTATTAAACGGGGAAAGGGTGGGGGAGGGTTGGGGGTATGCGGAGATAAACAAGCTACAAAAGATGGTATTACCGTTACTCTATTAGCCATTCTGTCCTCAGCAAACCAAAGTATAAAATGCTGGCGCTCCTAGGACCGCTATACTTGATAGAATACTGCAATGCTTAATGTAGGTGTACTTTACAGGAAAGTATAAAGCCCTCCCGCATCTGCTGCAGGGAGGGCTTATACTTTTTTAAAGCTATGTTACCTGAGATGTTATCAGCGACACCATACTTTACCTAAACCCAAAAATCACCGGAAACAAAAACACCACCACAGCCGCCCAGACAAAATACACCGGCAGGTAAAAAGCGATGGTCCTGCCCACGGCTCCCATGTCCTCCTTCTTTGTGAGCGATCTGAGAAGCGTACGGGTTACCAGCAGCAGGTGCACCAGCATCAGGATGTTACTGCCCAGCACCGCCAGCCTGTTCGGCGTAATCCCCCACTCCGCGATCCGGAACAGGATGGCCGATAAGGCGATGCTGTTCACGATAACCGTCACGATGGCCAGGAGCAACAATACCCACGTACCCGCTGTGTCCTGCTCGCTCCTGGACTTATCGGCAATAGAGAAAAAGATAAGCGCCATCACCCCGATCAGCAGCACATTGAACAATATCAGGAAGTCCCGGTCGGTGTAGGGGTCCTTGCCGGAGAAGGGGATAGCGATGAGGTAGATAGTGAGCATGAGCAGCACCAGCGGACTAAAGATCTTGGCGATGACGGGCGATACCTTGTTTACCAGCTGCGGGTTGGTTTGCGTCAGGTAGGTGGCTACGATCGGGATGGCTGCCAGCCCGAAAACGCCGATGTATGCTGCGTAAAACTCCTCTATCTGAATCCCGATGATTGCGAAGAGCCCGATCGTAATCCCGGTCATGAGCACGCCCGCTATCACCAGCAGCGCAGCCATCACCAGCAGGTCGCCGTTGAAGCGGAGGTATCCGAGCCGCCTGTTATAGTTGTGGAAATCGTTGCCGGCAAAGGCTATCCCAAGCAAGGCCCATAGCACCAGGGGCAGGTGCAGACAGGCTAATATAAGGGTGTCGCTCGTGGGGGCGTCGGGCAGCAGGTTGATGTAGACCAGGAGGAGAAGTATGGCCCCGCCAAGTATAGCTCCCTTACCTGCCGGCAGTTTGTTCCGCCAGGCAAAGTATGCCGTGAGCAGCGGAAAGACAATGAAGCCGATGTTTCTGGGGTAAAAGAACGCCTCATCAACAGGCAGGAAAGCGGGGATTTTAGCCAGTATGCCTGCCACCAGCGACGCCATCACCACCAGCAGGATGTCGCGGGCGGAGCCCCAGGAAATGACGTCGCTCTCATAGCTGAGTCTTTCGTTCCAGAAATCCGCCAGCAGGTTTCCCCTCAGCTCGGGATACATCGCCCGGAACTCCTGGGCAAAAGGCGCCTTGTTGTTTCTGTACAGCTTTTCGAGCCCGCCGGGGTCGTGTAGGTGGGTAAGGATTTCGTCTTTCATGGCTGATGTGGTGGGTATGTGGAAAGTATACTGCTGGTGCCAGCGTGTTTTTACAGTTTATCGATCATATCCCCCAGGTCGCTCACGCCAAACGTGAACAGGAAGAGAACAACGCCCAGGATGATTTTCAGGATAAGTGGGACCGGGAAGCCGAGCTTTCGGCGGAAGTAGGCATTTGCCGGCGGAAAGTATACCAATGAGATCAGCAGGTACGCCACTCCCGGAACGGGGTGCACCAACACCATGTTCAGTATGCCCACTATGAGCAGGAGCAGGCCAAATAGCCAGCCGCCAATATCCCCGATGCTCGGCCTGTTGCGCATTTCAGTTTTGCTTTCCATTGTTACTTTAGTTTTTGTTGCCTTTTTATACTTTCTACTCCAGTCTGTGGCTTTTCAACTTTCAAGGTATCATGGCCTAACTTCCGGCGAACGGCGACCCGAAGATACCGACGGCCAGTTCTGCCCAAATGAGGAAGAGCGCTACCAGGAGAAGGGCAATCAGGCCGATCCGGTAATCCATGTTCCTCACTTTCCTGATCACAAGCTCGCACAGCAGGCCGGTGCCAAGCAGCAGCGCGCCCATGAGCACAAAGTCGAACAGGTCCCAGTCTACCTCGCTTGTAAACTGCATGGCTGTAAAGGGAATGAGAAGCAGGCATACTACGGTGAGCACAATGGCTGCAAGTCTTTTGTTTTGCGTGATCATAACGTTCTGGTTTTAAGTGGTTATCTGTTTAATTATTTGTCCCTACAGGTCATGCAGCATCAGCTCTACCTTGTCGAACAGCTCGCCCACGCCCATGGCTGCCCAGAGGATGAAGGCACCCACCAGGATTTTGACCAGCCACATCTTCGGGATAGAGAATCCGAGTACTCTCTGGATGATGACGTTCACGGGGAGGAAGTAGAGGAGCGAAAGCAGCAGGATGAAAATGCCAAAACCGGGGTCGTTCCCCCAGAAGGTATTCACAAAGCCGATGGCGAAAAAGAGGATGCCAAACAGCCAGCTGATGATGGTCAGGGCGGTGGCGCCGTCATTTTTTGCCACTTCTCCCTGGTAGTCGTTCTTGCCGTGCATGGTTTTATACTTTAGATTTTTTAAACACCTTTTCAATTCCGGTCAATCCCACATGGTGCTGGCCAGCCCTAAAACTGTCCCGAGCCAGAGCACGACGAGGAACACAACCAGGCTCAGGAAATAGGCAAAGCCCTCCCGCCACCCGCCCCGGGAGCGGAGATGGTCCATGTTGTAATAGAACAGGCCGCCGAGGGCACCGGCCGCCGGAACCACCAGCAGCGGCCTGATCCACCATAGCGCCGGCCACTCCGGATTAGGGTCTCCGGCACCGAGCAGGAAGAAGGAGATTAGGATCAGGCCAATCCCCGCGCCCGTTAGCATCCGCTTCCCCGCTGAAGCCGGATGGATGGGCTGATTCTGTGATTCGTTTTTGTGAGTCATGCCTTGTAAATTTTAATCGTTCTTAAATAATTCCGTTGTTTATAAAGTACTTTGAAAAGCAAAGTATAAGTATAAAAAAATTAGCTCCCGCTGCGGTTGCTTAAAATTAATTGCTCCAGCGCATCCAGGTGGCTGGTGAAAGCGTCGCGGCCTGCCTTGGTGGCATGGTAGGTCGTGTTCGGCTTGCGGCCCACAAACTGCTTTTCCACGCGCAGGTACTCAGCCTCTTCCAGGGCGCGCAGGTGGCTGGCCAGGTTGCCGTCCGTGAGCTGCAGCGTTTCCTTCAGGGTGTTAAAGTCCACCCGTTCCTCCACCATCAGCACCGACATAATGCCCAGCCGCGCCCTGCTTTCGAAGGCCTTGTTTATATTTTCAAGGTAATCTTTCACCGGCCTGTTAGCGTTCGTATTTATAGTATACCAGCGCCCCGTACACGATGTGCAGCACCCCGAAACCTACCGTCCAGGCCAGCAAGCCATACCCTATAAAGAAGCTGGCGACCAAGCCAAGTATGATTTCGCAGACCCCCAGGTAACGGATATCACTCAACGTATACTTGCTGGCATTCAGTAGGCCGCAGCCGTAAAACAGGAGCATGGCAGGCGCCACCAGGTACAGCAGGTCGTGGTAAACAAGTATGGCGCAGAACACACCGCCCGCCGCCACAGGTATGAACAGGTTCACGAGCATGCGCTCCGTCTTGCTATCCCACACGCGGTGGCTGTTCTTCCTGGCGTTGCGCGCCGTGAAGTAGGTAGCCGAGCAAAGGGCAAGTATAAACACCAGCCCCGCCACCGCCGCCAGAAACATCAGGTTCTCGTGGGTCAGATCGCGGCCCAGGTGCTGGCTGAAGTTGATGTTTTGCGTTGCCAGGTACCATCTGACCACAGCGGCCCCGATAAGCGCCGAAACGCCGGCAGCCACTCCCGAGAGCCCGCTCAGTGAGATAAACCGGGAAGAGCGATCCATGATGTTTCGGATCTCGTGCAGGGTGGCTAACTGGTCTTGCTGCTGGTTCATAATAAAGTACTTTGAGTTTCAAAGTTAATAGTGCTTTACGTAATGTCAAGCGAAAGGAATGAATATTTTAAAAATAATGTGCACTCGGTGCCTATTCGCCATAAGAAATGCCGGAAAGAAAGTATGAAAAGGGGCGGAGGGCCATGTACTAACGGAGGCAGCAGTAGTGGGCGGCTGCCAAACCAAAGCCCCGGCCTTACGTTTAACAGGCAGAACCGGAGCGGTACGCATAAAGTATAAAACCCGCCCATCCATACTTGAAACGAAACAAACTATGAACTACACCGAGCATTACGAAGGCATAAAACTAGACGTGCAGGCCGTTGATATCTCCATTTCCGACGCGCTGCAGCAGGGGGTGCGCGACACCATCGACAAGGTGAAGCGCCACGCAAAAAAGATCGACTCCGTGGATGTATACTTTAAGGAAGAGGCCAGCCATGCTACCAACAGCAAGAGCGTGCGCATGCGCGTGGGTATACCGGGCAACGATGTTTTTGCGCAGGACGAGGGCGACAACTGGTTTGAACTGCTCAAGAACGTGGAGGAGAAACTGAAGCGACAGCTGGAGAAAAGGTAAGCCGCCACCGGCGCAACAAGGCAAACCCGCTGCATTTATACCTGTAGATGCGGCGGGTTTGTCGTTTACCCTTTACCTGCGGGCGTATACTTGCCAGCACAGCCAGAACATCCATAATACTTATTCCACCACATCAGAAGTATAAAATGAGCGATTCCTACTATCGGCACAAAACCATACTTATAACCGGCGGCGCGCAGGGCATTGGCCTGGGCATGGCCTACCGGTTTGCCCAGGAAGGGGCCACCGTCATCATGGCCGATAAAGACGGGGAAGCCGGCCAGCAGGCGGAGCAGTGGCTGCAGGAACAGGGGCATCAAGCCGTGTTTATACTTTGCGATGTAAGTAGGGAGGAGGAGGTGCAGGCGCTGCTGCGGCAGGTGGGGGAAAAGTATAAATCCCTGGATGCGCTCATCAACAACGCCGGCATTGCCGACCCGTTTCAGGGGCCGCTGCAGGAGCTGGATATGGCCGCCTTCGACAGGGTGCTGACTGTGAACCTGCGCGGCCCGCTGCTGTGCGCCAAGAATGCCTTGCCGCTTTTGCAGCTGGCCGAGCACCCGGCCATCCTGAACATCTCCAGCACCCGTGCCTTTATGTCGGAGCCCGATACTTTTGCCTACTCTGCCTCCAAGGGTGGGCTGGAGGCGCTAACCCATTCGCTGGCGGTGAGCCTGGCCCGGGAGCGGGTGCGGGTAAACGCCATCGCCCCGGGCTGGATTGAGGTGGGCGACTGGAAAAAGCAGAGCGAGAAGTATGCGCCGCAGCACACCAAAGAAGACAGCGAGCAGCACCCCGTGGGCAGAGTGGGCCAGCCATCCGACATTGCCGAGGCCGCCCTCTTCCTCTGCTCCGACAAAGCCGGCTTCATCACGGGGCAAAGTATAACGATAGACGGCGGCATGACCGTGAAAATGATCTACGCTTAGCGTTAGAAAGTTGAGAGTGGCTGCTAACAAATAGCGAACATCTAACATCCCCATCCCCGTAGAAAGTATAGAAACAGAGCCAAGCCATGATGAGAGACCTGCCCGAAAACCTGTCGCTGCTTTACGTTACCAACCCCATGTGCGCGTGGTGCTATGGCTTTACGCCGGTGGTGCGCCGCCTGCGGGCCCTGTGGCAGGGGCGGGTAGAGGTGAAGGTGCTTTTCGGGGAGCTGCAGGCGCACGACACGCAGCCGCTGCAGCACGAGCACAAAGAGCGCCTGGCCCTGAGCTGGCACCGCGTGCAGGAGCGCACCTACCTTCCGTTCGAATACCGCTTTTTTATCCAGCGCAGTTTTGTGTTTAACACCGAACCCGCCTGCCGCGCCATGCTCTGCGTGCGCCTGCTGCGGCCCGTGCTTACGCTGGAGGTGCTCCGGGCCATGCACTCCGCCTTTTTCGTGGATAACATCGACCTGAAGGATACCATGGAGCTGGTGCGCCTCGTCCGCCTTTTCGGCATTCCTGAGAACCTGTTCCTGACCCTGTTTGAGTCTGAGGAGATTATGCAGCAGATGGAGGAGGAGTTTGCCTACGTGGACAGCATCGGGGCCACCACCTACCCAAGCGTTTACCTGAGCACCGAGGACGGTCCGCAGCGCCTCGCCGCCGGCTACGTGGACCTGGGGGAGCTGGAGCAGCGCCTGCTGCAGCTGCTGTAGGGCCTCCGGCAGGGGTTTATACTTTATTTATATCCAAAACCCTCTATATAGCTCTTCCAAAGCATCTACAACAACCTCTTTGCTTTTTTTGTCGTATATTAAAACTTCAGTATATTTAAGTGTTCTTGAGTTTTAAATCGAGTAGAGAACCCGACCCCCATATGAGAAGCAAAACGACCACAAACCAAGTTGATGAGTATATAGACAAACTATCGTCGGAGAAACAGTTGCTGGCCCAGGAGGTGCGCCGCATTATCAACGCCTCTGTGGCCCACCTGGAGGAGTGCGTGCGCTGGGACTGTGCCTGCTATTTCTTCTACGGCCCGGTGTGCTACTTCTCCTCCTCGCGCAGCGGTATTCATTTTGGTTTTTTCCGGGGCAAGGAGCTGTCCGACCCGCACCGCCGCCTGGTGAGCCGCAACGGCCAGTACCCGCACATTAAGATCCGCACCATCGCCGATATCGATGAGGCGTACTTCGCCGACCTCGTGCGCGAGGCAGTGCACCTGAACCAGAACTAACTTTTCAGAGGCTGCCCTCGTGGCTGCATTCCTCGCCCGGGCTCTCGAGCTCGATGGTGACGTGCTGTATGTCCATGGCGGCCATCTCCGAGCGCACCCGCTTCTTCAGCTCTTCGGCCTGGGGTAGCGGCAGCGCCGAGGTGGCGACGGCATGCACGGTGAGTACGTTGTAGGCGCCGTCCAGGGTCCAGATGTGCAGGTCGTGCACCGAGTTGATCTCCTCCATCTCCTGCAGCTTTGCCTCCACCGCCTCTGGCTTAATATGGGAAGGGGAGCCCTGCAGCAGGATGTTCATGGTTTCGCGCAAGTTGCGCACCACGTTATACAGCACATACAGCGTTATCACCACCGACAGCAGCGGGTCTATCCAGGGCAGGTCGAAGAAGTATAGGATGATACCGCCCACCAGCACCGCCACCCAGCCCAGCACGTCCTCCATCAGGTGCAGCCGCACCACGCGCTCGTTCAGCGAACTGCCTCCCTTCAGGCGCAGCACAGCCGCCCCATTCACGATCACCCCAAGTATGGCAAAGGCGATCATGCCCGGCACATGCACCTCCTGCGGGTTCCAGATGCGGGGCACTGCCTCCGAAAGTATGATGAAGGAGCCCACCAGCAGCACCACCGAGTTGATCACCGCCCCCAGCAACGCAAAGCGCTTGTAGCCAAAAGTATACTTATGGTCGCGCCCGCGCTTGGCCACATTCTCGAAATACCAGGCCAGGCCCAGCGAGAGCGAGTCGCCCAGATCGTGGAGGGCATCCGAAAGTATGGCTACGCTGTTTATCCAGATGCCGCCTATAATCTCGAGGATGGTAAAGCCCAGGTTCAGGAAAAAAGCCACTTTTATGTTGCTGCCGCTCTGGTGCTGCCCGTGGTGGTGGTGATCGTGTGCCATAGTAGTGTAAAACGGTAAATGCGGTGTTAAGGTGCCTGCCGTCCCGTTGCGGTTTGGCGTGTAGGTTGTACATTTGTAGGCTAATCCTCACAGAAGGCTAATGCAAGCATGCAAACACCCGCCATACATGAAGATACTGCTTATCGAGGATGAACCAAAAGTAGCCTCATTTATTAAGAAGGGACTGGGGGAGCAGGGGTACGAGGTAAGTCAGGCCTACGACGGCAGCCCGGGCGTCCGGCTGGCGCTGCAGAAAGGGTATGAGATCCTATCCCCGATATCATCCTGCCCTACATGAACGGGCTGGACGTTTGCCGCTAGATCAGGCGCCACAACAGCACGGCATCTATCCTGATGCTCACCGCGCTCGGCACCACCGATGACAAGATCACAGGCCTGGACGCCGACGATTACCTGACCAGGCCCTTCGAGTTCAAGGAGCTGCTGACGCGTATCAGGGTCATTCCCAGGCGAAACAGCGAGGGCTTTGGTCGAGCGCTTGGCATCGCCGACCTGGAGACGGACGTGGCCGTAATTGGACCTACATGAAGTATAAATAGTATAACCAGGACAAACATACAGTAAGCGTAACTTTATGGAGAAGATATTTGCGAACAATAAGAAATGGGTTGCCAACAAGTTGGCCGAGGATGGCGATTTCTTTATGAAGCTTGCCAATGGCCAGAAGCCGCGCTACCTCTACATTGGCTGCTCCGATAGCCGTGTGCCCGTGAACGAGATTACCGGCACGGGCCCGGGCGAAATATTTGTGCACCGCAACATCGCCAACATGGTCGTGCACTCGGATATAAACATGCTGTCCGTGCTGCAGTACGCGGTGGAGGTGCTGAAGGTGAAAGACGTGATCGTGTGCGGCCACTACGGTTGTGGCGGTGTGGCTGCGGCGGCCTGTAACAAGCAGTTTGGGCTAATGGACAACTGGCTGCGCAATATAAAGGACGTAATACGCCTGCACGAGCAGGAACTGATGGACATTAAGGATGAGGAGCAGCGCCAACGCCGCCTGGTGGAACTCAACATCATCGAACAGGTGCATAACCTGTCGAAAACGTCGATTATCCAGAACGCCAGGATTAGTAAGGAGGCTCCAAGGCTGTGGGGGTTGGTGTATGATATCCGGGATGGCCTGTTACGCGACCTGAAAGTAGCGGCAAAGGATTTTCAGCAGTATGACCACATCTACTGCGTAACCGGCAAAGTAACCACTACTACCTAAGTGCCTTTTGTTTAGGCTTGGTTGATAAGCGCCTCCCATAGGTAAGGGAGGCGCTTTACTTTTATACTTCTTAGAAGCCCGGCACGTAGCTCAGGGTCAGCTGGAAGGAGGAGTTGCGGCGCTCACGCCCTTCATAGGCACCCTCGTCGTCTATATTCTTCAGGCCGCCATTGTAGCGCAGGCCCAGCCCGATGCCGCTCGGCGCCCGGTAGCCAAGTCCGGCCGCGTAGCCGAAGTCAATAGGGTAAGGATCATCCGTGATATCGGTCTCGGTGGTGGTTGTGGTGTTAGCCCTGCTCACCTCCCGGATGCGCTTGGCCTTCAGCAGGAACGATGCCTGCGGGCCCAGCTCAAAAAACAAGCCGCTCACCTGCAGGTGCAGCAGCACCGGTATATCCAGGTAGTTCAGGCGCAGGCGGTCCTCGGTCTCTACGTCACTGGTGTTAAACGTATACTTGGAGCCTTTGGAAGTATAGAGCACCTCCGTTTGAATGCCGATCAGCTCGTTAAAGCCGTGGCGGGCCGTAATGCCGGCTGTGTAGCCCGGGCGGTAATCATAGTTTTCGGCGTGCTCGCCCCGGAGGGTGCCAAGGTTCAGGCCGGCCTTCACGCCCATGGTCTGGGCGCTGGCTGCTCCTGCCAATAGGGAAAAGCCTATGCCGAGGATAAATTTCTTCATGATAAAGTATAAATTAAAAGCTTTTAAATAGCGGCTAAGGCTATACTGGATCGCCCTGCTGCCCGCAAAAGTATAAAAAGCTTTGAATATAGCCAGCTTAAAATGCAAAAAGCCCCGCTACAGCTGTAGCGGGGCTTTTGTGTGGCGCTTTTGCCACTATCTTTCAGGAAGGCTCACCGACGGTAGCCGCTGGAAAGCGGCCGCCTCTCCGTGTGCCTACCACTCATAATCTCTTCGCGAAGATGATCCGTAAGAGTAGGGAGGTCCGCTATAGGTGTTTCCGTATCCAGACGAGCTCCCATACCGGTTGCCCGTGTTATAGTCGCGGTCTCTGTCGCGGTCGCGCATCTCGTCCATTCTTCTGCGGCGCTCCGCCTCCTCATCCCCGAACCAAGATCTTACCTCGTCGCCGGCGCGGTCGAAGAAGCCTCTGTCCTCGTCACGGTCCCTGTCGTGGCTGGAGGTGTAGCGGTCTCTGTCGTAGCTGCTGCTGCCATAGCCTGATGAGCCGTAGCCAGAGGTGCCCCGGCCTGTTGAGCCATAGTTACTGGTGGTATAGCCAGTGCCGTAGGTGCCGCTTCCGTAGCCTGTAGACCCGCTGCCACTGCCGTAATTGCTGCTGCCGTAGTTTCCGCTGTAGCTAGAGCCACTGCTGTACGTAGAGCCTGGGCTGTAAGACGAGCCGGAACCATAGGAAGAGCTTGGGCTGTAAGACGAGCCGGAGCCATAGCCCGACGAGCGGCCATAGTTAGAGGAGCCATAGTTGCTGCTGCCCCAACGATCGCTGTCGTGATCGCGCATTTCGTCTCTTCTTCTGCGGCGCTCTGCGTCATCATCGCCAAACCATGACTTTACTTCGTCTTTGGAACGGTCCCAGGTGTCGCGGTTGCCGCTGCGGTTGCGGTCATGGTCTGAGTTGTAGCCTGAAGAGCCGTAGCCATAGTTGGATGAGCCGGTGCCGGCAGAGCGGCCATACGATGATGTATTGCCGTAGCCTGAGCTGGAATAGGCGTCTGTGCCTGAGCCCAGATCAGATGATCTGCGGCTGCCGTAGCCACTGTTCGAGCTGTCGTATCCAGTGCGGCGGCTGCGGTTTGTCATGTCGTAATCGTTCGAGTAATAGTTTCTGGCAGATCCTCTTGACTGGGACCTGTCATTGTCATTGAACGGGTTGTAACCCGAGTTCTCATAGCTTCTCATAGGTTTTATTCGTTTTAATTTAAAGATGTTGAATACATGCCAAAGCAAGTGCCGGAAGCAGAAGCATCAGATACTAAATGCTTTCGACGTATTTTTCTACGGCGAGCAGGATGATATGTTATATTATCGCCTGTTTTCATCGCCTCAGGCATCTTTACCCTCCATCAAGCAATCACATCAATCCAATCCTTTACTTCAGTAACGCGCCAACGAGGCAGAGGCGGTGCAATTTCCTGTAAGTATGGACTTATAAGTATAAAGCATTATTGGTATTTTATAAATTGTATTTATACTATGTTTAACGCTGTTTAGAATATGCTCCATATTTTGTTGTTGCTTGTAACTATGTGTGAATGAAGGGTTGCTGTGTAGATTTAGCTGGCTTTTATTGTACTGGATTTGTTTGTTGAATTGTGATTTTTTATAGTAAAGGGTTAGGTTTATTGTTTCGACTTATATAATTTTGTGGCGTGTTGGTTTGAGGTGGCAGCGGTAATGGTTGGCTTAGGAGTACAATTTATACTGCAGATTACCCGATAGCTGCACCATACTTTTAGTCATATTACCTATGAAACTTAAAACTTTGCTCGCCTCCATGGTCGCTGTTGTCACTTTTACAGCCTGTGAGGATATCTTTGAGGGGGGAAGCCTGCAGCCAGATGGTTCTACGCCAAGCTTAACCATCAACAACCCCGGTAAAAACCAAGCCATTACGGCCGCAGGCGGGCTGCGCGTAAACATCACAGCCGTTGACAAAGACAACGTAGAGAACCTGAACTTTACGCTGAGAGGTGAGACGGCCGAGAAGGCGGTCCTGAACTTCAGCATGCAACCAGGCAAGCGCGTGGTGGAGTTTGATACCACCGTTAATGTGAGTGGCATCGCGCCGGGCACCTACAAGCTTGTTGTAGCGGCCACCGATAAGCGCACGAACCTGAGCACCAAAGAGGTAACGGTTAACGTAAAGTAATTGCGATTATTCTTTTCCTGATAAAAAGGCGGCCACGAGCAATCGTGGCCGCCTTTTTTGATGTTAGCGGGTCCGGTTAAAACTGGAACACTACCTGCCACTGCTCGTTCAGCGCCAGCGAGGCATCAAACGGCTCCCCGGTTTTCTGAGAGATAAAGCCCTTGATCTTCGGTGTTTTGCCTTTCAGCAACAGCGCCGCGATCTGCTTTTCCGACAGTTGTTTGCCGCCCATCTCGAAGGGTACTACAAACTGGCAACCCTCCCGGAACCGGCTGCAGCCATAGGCAGCCTTACCCTTCAGCAGCTTGCCCTGCTGGCAGCGCGGGCACTGGGCAAACGGGTCTTTGGCTTCCGCTTTCTCCACCAACTCTAGTTGCAACTGGTTATGGGCGTCCAGCTTCAGGATAGCGTCAAAGCTTTCGCCCTGCGCGTTCTTGAAACCTTTGATGGCAGGTGTCTTTCCTTTGCTGAGCAGGGCCTGTACCTGCTTCTCAGTAAGCTCTTTGCCGTGCTGCTCGATCGGAATCAGAAAGCGGCAGCCCTCTTTGAAGCGGATGCAGCCATAGGCTTTGGAACCTTTCAGGATGTGGCCTTCGTGGCAGGCAGGGCAGGAACCGAGTCCTTTGGTGGGGGCGGCTTCTTTCTTTTCAGCTGGTTTTATACTTGTCTTTTTACTTTTAGCAGCGATGGATTTCTCTTCCTGCTGCGGCTCCAGCGTGACAGTGGCGCGGTCATACTTTACCTCCTGCACCAGGTTGGTCACAAACTCCTGCAGCTCTCTCAGGAAAGCCTCGGCCTTAAACTCGCCGCCCTCGATCTGGCGCAACTTGCGCTCCCACTGCCCGGTCATCTCTGCTGATTTGAGCGTTTCGTTCTTGATCACGCCGATCAGGTCGATGCCCATCTGCGTAGGGATGATCTTCTTTTTGTCCTTGCGGATGTACTGGCGCTTGAAGAGGGTTTCGATGATGGCGGCACGGGTGGAGGGGCGGCCGATGCCGTTCTCCTTCAGTGCCTCCTTCAGCTCCTCGTCGTCCACCTGCCGGCCGGCCGTTTCCATGGCGCGCAGCAGGGTAGCCTCGGTATACTCCTTGGGCGGGTTGGTCATTTTCTTTTCCAGCAACGGCTCGTGCGGCCCATGCTCGCCCTGCTCAAAGTGCGGCAGCACCCCGGCTGTTTCCTCTTCCTCCTTACCCTCTTTTCCGGCAGGTGCGTCCGATGATTTTACCTCCTCAGCCCCGTACAGCACGCGCCAGCCCGGATCGAGAATCTGCTTACCGCGCACCCGGAATGAATAGCCCGCTGACTCAGCCAGCACGGTAGTATTGCTCACGGTACAATCCGGGTAAAAAGCAGCAATGAAACGGCGCGTGATGATGTCGTACACATCGGCCTCGCGGCCATACAGATTGCCGGCCGCATCGCCGGTCGGGATGATGGCGTGGTGGTCGGTCACTTTGTTGTTGTTGAAGACCTTTTTGGTCTTTCGGATCTTGCTCTGCAGCAGCGGCGCCACCTCCTGCCTGTAGTTGCTCAACCCACCTAAGATGCCCGGAATTTTGGGATAAATATCGTCGGGGAGGAAGGTGGTGTCTACGCGGGGGTAGGAGACCACTTTTTTCTCGTAGAGGCTCTGCACCGTCTTCAGCGTCTCGTCGGCCGACATGCCGTGCTTGTTGTTGCACTCGATCTGCAGCGAGGTCAGGTCAAAAAGTTTGGGCGGTGCTTCGGTACCTTTCTTGATCTCCACATCGGTGATGGTGAGCTCATCCTGCCGGATGGCCTCCATGATCTTCTGCGCCTCCTCCTCTTTTTGAAAGCGGCCGTTGGTGCTGGCAAAAGTGGTGTCGCGGTATAGGGTTTTGAGCTCCCAGTAGGGTTGGGGCACAAAGTTGGCGATCTCGTGGTGGCGGTTCACGATCATGGCCAGCGTGGGCGTTTGCACCCGGCCGATGGACAGGGTCTGGCGGCCGCCGTTGGCATACTTTAGCGTGAACAGGCGCGTGGCGTTCAGGCCCAGCAGCCAGTCGCCGATGGCACGGCTCTTGCCAGCCTGGTAGAGGGAATCAAACTCGGAGCCGTCCTTCAGCTTGGCAAAGCCCTGGCGGATGGCGTCCTCCGTGAGCGAGGAGATCCAGAGCCGTTTGAACGGTTTGCTATACTTGGCCTCGGTCAGCACCCAGCGCTGGATCACTTCGCCTTCCTGACCGGCATCCCCGCAGTTGATCACCTCCTCGGCATTGTTGAGGAGTTGCTTTATTATGTTAAACTGCTTCTTCACGCCCGCATCGTTCATCAGCTTGATGCCATACTTGTCGGGCAGCATGGGCAGGTCGTAGAGGCTCCAGCGCTTCCACTCGGGGCGGTAGTCGTCGGGCTCGCGCAGGGTGCAGAAGTGGCCGAAGGTCCAGGTTACCTGGTAGCCATTGCCCTCAAAGTAGCCGTCTTTCCTGGTCCTGGCGCCAAGCACCTGGGCAATCTCTCGGGCTACGCTCGGTTTCTCAGCAATGCAGACTTTCAAGCTGTTAAGAGTTTAGTGTGATGTTCATCAGACTCCAAATTTAGCGTTTTTATGCCGCATCTGCGAATTAAACACGGGCTTATATCGCTGTTGAATAAAGTATGAAAGTTGAAACATTAACTACGCCGGCCGGTTAGAAAGACACAATTTGATGATAGGCCAAATAGCAGTGAGCATATAAGTATACTTTTATAGTTATATGCAGACGGTTCAGGGTATAGCTATACAGGAAACTGTTTAACTGCTAAACCATAAGTAACCGATACCTGTAAAACCCAATGAAGAACGACTACACCACAGTAACATGCATGCTCTAAAAAAATGGCATAGCCGCGGCTTCCTGGCTGCGGGTATCTTATCGCTGGCCCTGCTCAACCAGGCCTGCGAGGAATTTGAATACAGCCCCTACGAGATCAGGCTGGAAGAAGATGAGAAGAACATCAACGGCCGCAACATCGAGCGGATAAACGCCCTGAACATTTCCCCTTCCGATACGCTGCGCTTTATACTTACCGCTGATGCCCAGGGCTTTTATGAGGAGAACGAGAAACTGGTGGCCCACATTAACCGGCGCGACGATACTGACTTCGTAGTGATTGGAGGCGACCTGACGGACTTCGGCCTGACGAAGGAGTTCCGGCTCGTGCATCAGGACTTTAAGACGCTGAAGATGCCTTACGTGGCGGTGGTGGGCAACCACGACGCCATCAACAACGGCAAGCAGGTGTTTACGGCCATGTACGGCGATTACGATACCAGCTTTGCGGTGGGGAATTCCAGATTCATACTTCTGAACACCAACTACCTGGAGTTTGACCAGCAGGTGCCCGACCTGGATTGGCTGGAGGCGGAGCTGCAGGCTGCTCAGGCGTATGAAAACATCTTTGTGATCTCGCACATTCCGCCCACCAACAAGGAGTTTGGAGAGGAGAACGGAGTGCGCTACGGGCAGCTGATGAACCAGTACAACGTTACCTACTCGCTGCACGGGCACAACCACAGCTACAAGCACCATTTTCCGTTTGGGGAGCAGGTGCCGGTGCTGGAGACAGCTGCCACTGAGAAACTGGAGTACATCGTCTTCACCGTGATCGGGAAAGAGGTGACTTTTGAGCGTGTTATAATCTAATCATGAAGCCAAGACTACTCATCCTTATACTTTGCCTCCTCAGCCTGCCCTTTTATACGTTGGCGCAGCAGGACAGCACTGCCATCCGCAAGTGGTACGCACCAGACGCCCTAACGCTGCAGTTTGCCGGCAACGTGGGCATGTTTGCCTTCGGTCCCAACTACAGTTTTGCGCAGGATAAAGTGAACGCCGAGCTGCTCTACGGCTTTGTGCCGAAGTTTGACGCCGAAGAAGTGCTGCACCTGCTCACCATTCGGGGCATCTACAAACCAATTAAAAGAGTGGAGCTAAATGAGAAGTATAAACTCACGCCCCTGCGCCTGAACCTGGGCCTGAGCTATTACTTCCGCGACCAGTTCTCCACCTCCTGGGACAGCTCGTACCCCAAAAACTACTACTGGTGGACCAGCAGCCTGCGTGTAACCGGCGGCCTGGGAGCCGAGCTGCACCGCCCGATCCAGGGCAGCAAAAGTATAAAGCAACTCACGCTATATGGGGAAGTAGGCACTTATGACTTGATCGTGACCTCGGCTGTGAAAGACCCCACGCTCACCGCCTGGGATATCATGAGTTTTGCCATCGGTGTGCGGGCGGGTTTTTAGCTGATAAAGTTCGAAGCATAAAGTATAAAACAGGAAATCAGATGCAGCCGATCGGGAAAACCATTGTTATACTTGGAGTTATACTGGTGGTAGTGGGGCTGGTGGTATGGCTGGCCGGCGACAAATTCAGCTGGTTCGGTCACCTGCCCGGCGACATCCGGGTGGAGAAGAAGAACATGCGCTTCTACGCGCCCATCATGAGTATGCTCCTGCTCAGCATCCTGCTCTCGCTGGTGTTGTGGCTATTCCGCAAGTTCTTTTAGGGGGATGCAGCGGTTTTATACTTTGGCCATACTTTCCTAACTTGCCGCCGTCAAAGTATAAGCCCCCGATGAAAGTCAAGCTCCACAAAGACCTTTACGCTTTGCTGGCCATGGTGCTGGTGTTCCTGCTGCTTTGGCTTTTGTTCTGAGCCATGTTTTTTATACTTTCCAAAACCCTCGATTTCCTGCTGATGCCCCTGGTATGGGTGCTGCTATTGCTGTTCCTGGCTGTCTTTCTAAAGTCTGTTAAGTGGCGCCGTGTTAGCCTGATCAGTGCGCTGGCGATGCTGCTGTTTTTCAGCAATCCCTTTTTCAGCAACCTGGCCTGGCGCGCCTGGGAGGCAAGGCCGGTGCCGGTGAGCGACGTGGGCAAGTATGATGTGGCCGTCGTGCTGACGGGTGTGACTTCCTTTAAGCCCGATATCGTAGACCGCGTGCACACCAACAAAGGAGCCGACCGCTTTTTGCACACGCTGCAGCTCTACCGCCTGGGCAAGGTGGATAAGATTCTGATCACGGGCGGCAAAGGCTTTCTGCTGGACGAGATGCCGCCGGAGGCAGAGCAGCTGCGGCAGGTCATGCTGCTAGCCGGTGTGCCGGATAAAGATATCATCGTAGAGACTGGGGCCGTAAATACCCGCGAGAATGCCGTGTACGCCGCCCAGGTACTGGCGCAGCACCCCAGCTGGAAAAAAATACTCCTGGTAACATCCGCCTTCCACATGCGCCGCTCCGAGGGCTGCTTCCGTAAAGTAGGCGTAACCTTCGACAGCTACCCCACCGATTTCTACTCCTCCGAGCCGGTCTTTACGCCGGATTATACTGTTATTCCCAGCGCCGTCGCTTTCGAGGGCTGGCATCACCTCATCCACGAGATGGCCGGGTATGTAGTATATAAGGTCTTGGGGTATTGTTAATTGCTTTTACTTGCGAAGCTGATCCCCTCACTGGCGCAAGCGTCCACTTGTGTCTTTTTATACTTTAGCCATACTTCCCTAGCTACTGCTTTTCTGCAGAGCAAGTATAGACTGTTCCCTTGGATGGGACTATGGGTGTGTTTATACTTTGACTATGCAACTCATACTTTAGAACTAGCAGTAACAGATTCCCCTCCTTGGATAAGGAGGGGCAGGGGTGGTTGGATTTCGAAGCTCTTAGTCTGGGCCTCACTCACCTCCCTTCCCACAAGATCCTTTCAGGATGACAGCAGAAGGACAAGTATCTTTTCCTTCTCAGGAGAGGTGGTTGAACCCGGTGCTGCATAAAACTCCCTCCCCTGTTTTGGGGGTAGGGGCCCTCGACAAAAGGGGAGGGCCGGGGTGGGGTGATACAGGCGGACCAGGAGGTCCGGAACAGCAGCGTAAACGGAGCCTGTACTGCAAGTCGAACAACCATCAACGAATAACGATCAACGAAAAAGTGTCACGCCACCCAGATACTTTTCTGGTTCACGAACTCGCGGATGCCCAGGTAAGAGAGCTCGCGGCCGTAACCGGATTTTTTGATTCCGCCGAAAGGCATCTCCGGAGAAGAGGCCACCATAGCGTTCACAAACATAGCACCGGTTTCTACTTTGCGGGCCACGCGCAGGCCACACTCCCTGTCCTGCGTCCAGACGGCACCGCCCAGGCCAAAGCGGGAGTCGTTGGCTACTTTTATGGCCTCTTCCTCGTCTTTCACCACCATCACGGCGGCCACCGGACCAAACATCTCCTCTTCATAAGCAGGCATGCCGGGCTTTACGTTCTTCAAAATCATCGGCTTAAAGTAGGCGCTGTCTTTGCCCTCACGGCCGCCGTCCAGCACCACCTCAGCGCCCTGCTTCACCGACTCCTGCACCTGCTTCTCCAGGTCCTCAGCCAGGTCCACGCGTGCCAGCGGGCCGAAGTCGATCTCGTCCTGCAGCGGGTCACCGGTCTTCAGTTTCTCCATTTTGGTCTTAAACTTTTGCAGAAAGGCATCGGCTATACTTTCCACCACGATAAAGCGCTTGGCGGCAATGCAGCTCTGGCCTGTGTTCACCATTCTCGATTTTACCGCAGTTTCAGAAGCCTGCTCCAGGTCGGCGTCCTCCAGCACTATAAAAGCGTCGCTGCCGCCCAGCTCCAGCACCGTTTTCTTTATTTCCTGTCCGGCTTTTTGAGCCACATGCGATCCCGCGCCCTCGCTTCCGGTTAAGGTAACCGCCTTTACGTGCGGATGCTCGATTACCGCATTCACTTCCTTAGATCCGATCAGCAAGGTCTGGAAAACATCCTCTGGAAAGCCGGCCTTGCGCACGATTTCCTCGATGGCCAGGCCACACTGCGGCACGTTGGACGCATGCTTCAGCAGCCCCACATTGCCGGCCATCAGGGCCGGGGCCAGAAAACGGTACGCCTGCCAAAACGGAAAGTTCCAGGGCATTACGGCCAGCACCACGCCCAGCGGCTCAAAGGCGATCAGGCTGCGCTCGGCCTTGGTTTCTATTTCCTCGTCAGCCAGAAAATCGGCGGCGTTATCGGCGTAGTAGCGGCAGGCCAGGGCGCACTTTTTCACCTCGGCTATGCCATCCTTCAGCGGCTTGCCCATCTCCAGCGAAATGATGCGGCCATACTTCTCCGCCTCGCTTTCCAGTATCTCGGCCTGCCGGTTCATGTGCCTGGCGCGCTCCTCAAAGCTTACGTCGCGCCAGCTCCGGAACGCTTTTTCAGCCGCCTCAATTTTCTGCTTTACTTCTGCTGATGTATGCGGGGTAAAGGATTTCACCACTTCGCCGGTAGCTGGGTTTACTGTTTGTATGGCCATAGTTTTATCTTTGTCGTGTTGGGATGTAAATATACGCAACAAGCTGCGCCTAGGCTGAGGCGGCCTTGCTTATACTTTGGTTGCGCTTTAGAAACAAATTCAGGTGGGATTGGGTTTTAAGAAAGATTTACTAGTATATTTTTGATTTTAGAAAACACAACTGAAACCTCAAGGCTGCCAGGCAGTAAGGGGAGTAGCACACATTAGATTCCTATATACCTATATTGACGATCACTTTGAAAAAATTACTGTTGTTTAGCGCCTTTTGTTGGCTTACGTTGCTGCAGGCCTGTGGGCAGGCCACGGACATGTCTTACGCGCTGATGCTGGAGGGGCTTTATAAAGAGACGGTGCCAACCATTGAGTCTGTTCAGTTGAAAACCATAATGGCCTCTGAAACCGAGAAGCCGCTGCTCCTCGATACGCGCCAGCAGGAGGAGTACGACGTTAGCCACCTGGCCGGCGCCCGCTTCCTGGGCTATGAGACGTTTCAGGTAGAGCAGCTGCAGGAGGTGCCAAAGGATGCCCCTATTGTGCTTTACTGCTCGGTGGGCTACCGCAGCGAGCGGGTGGGGGAGCAGCTGAAAGCGGCCGGCTATACCAACGTGCGCCACCTGTACGGGGGCTTGTTTGAGTGGGTGAACCAGGGACTTCCGGTGTATGACAGCAAAGGAAAAACAAACAGAGTGCACGCCTACTCCAGAACATGGGGTGTCTGGCTGCAGAAAGGGGAGAAAGTATATGGGAAAGAATAATCTACTGCTGCTATTTGTGCGCAACCCGGAGCTGGGCAAGGTGAAAACCCGGCTGGCTGCCTCCGTTGGGCCTGAAACGGCGCTGGAAGTATACATTCACCTGCTGCAGCACACCAGGCAGGTAACGCAGGCGCTACCCATGGATAAACTGGTGTACTATGTCGGCGGAGTGAATAAGGATGATATCTGGCCGAATGCTATTTACCAGAAGCGGGAGCAGGTAGACGGGGACCTGGGCCAGCGCATGCAGGCTGCTTTTGCCGCCGCTTACCTGGAGGGGTATACTTCGGTGGTGATCATCGGGAGCGATTGCCTGCAGCTCACGCCGGAGATCATCCTGAAAGCTTACGAAGAGCTGGAGACCCATGATGTGGTGGTGGGTCCGGCGCTGGACGGTGGCTATTACCTGATCGGGATGAACTGCCTGTACCCGCAGCTTTTCCAGAACAAGCAGTGGAGCACCGCGCACGTTTTCCCGGAAACCATCCAGGACCTGCAGCGCCTGAAGCTATCGTACGCCCTGCTGCCCCGCCTCTCCGACGTGGACCAGGTGGAGGATCTGGATGAGGAACTGCTGCGCGATTTCGGGCTGTAGTTTATACTTTGCGGGCATCAAACCTCGCTGTTCCGGACATGCTTGTACGGAACCTTCCTGCTGCGGATTTGTGAACTGCATTAGCCATACTTTATACTTGTACTTCATGGTGCAAGTCTTCAGACTTGTATCCTAACTATGGCGTCGGTTCTATGACCCGACTGGCTTGAAAAGCCATACTTGCATGAGCCATACTTGCTACTTTTCCTGGCGCAAGCGTCCGCTTGTGTCTTCCATAGCCGCTGTTTCCTGTTACTTGATATAAGCTATACCCACCGCTTATTTGTCATCTCGACCTTCGGGAGAGATATCTATAAATTCCAGATAGATCTCTCATTTCATTCGAGATGACAGTGAGAGTGAAAAGTATAAATCCTCTCCTGGAAGGGGCCAAGTTTGGGATTATACTTTGTAGGGACAGGTCGTGACCTGTCCGGGCGAGATAGGCTACTATGAAACTTATACTTTATACTTCAACAGGGGCAATTGCAGGTTCCCATCTCGGGAGCTAGGGCAGTTCGAACCTGTTTATGGAATCATTACACCCCAGCCATACTTCCCATGCTGTAAAGTATAACTCTCAAACTCCTAAACTCTCTAACTCCCCAACTCCCTACAGCCCCAGCAAAGCGTCGTAGCCGTATACGTCATCCCTGAAATGTACCTCCAGCTGCTCATCAACCCAGGAGGTAAAGTATATAATGTGCAGCGGCACGGGCTTCTTTACGCGCACGTAGTGGTTGGGCCTGCCTTGCTCCCAAATCTTCCTCACCCCCTCCGGAGTATAGCCGGAGCCGCGCTCGAGCAGGTAATACGCCAGTTCCACCGGTTTCTCCAGCCGGACGCAGCCGTGGCTGAAGGCGCGATTCGGGTAGTTGAAAAGCTGCTTGGCCTGCGTGTCGTGGAGGTATTGGGGCAGGCGGTTCGGGAACGGGAATTTCACCACCCCCAGCTCGTTATCAGAGCCGTTAAGCTGTATGACGCGGTAATTGAAGTTAGCTGCCGTTATTCGTTTCCAGTCCACCTCCCAGGGGTTTATGCGCACCCAACCGCTGCCGTCGGATTGCTCCAGCACCATGTTCTTTTTGGCTAGGTAGCCCGGGTTTCGCCTTAGAATGGGCACGATCTCCTTGACTGCAATGGACGTAGGCACCTGCCAGTATGGGCTCAGCACCACCATGTCGAGTCGCGAGTGGATCGGGTACGTTTTCACGACAGGCTTCCCCACGATCACGCGCATTTGCAGGATGGTTCTGCCGCTGTCCACCACCTGCATTACAAACTCTGGCAAATTGATGATGGCGTAAGGCTCCTGCTCGCTGGTGAACACAGAATCGTAGCGGGTGAGGTTGATGCGCAGCTGCTCCAGCCGCTTGTCGGGCAGCACGTTGAGGGCAGCCACCGTGTTAGGTCCAATCACTCCGTCGGCAGCCAGGCCGTGGCGCCTCTGAAAGTGCCGCACGGCCGTGCTTATTCCTGAAGTATAAAGAAAGGCACCGGAGGCCGAGTCAAGGGGCAAATCGCCGGTCAGCAGGAGGTTGTCCTGCAGCAGCGCAACGAGCGGGTTGCTGTCGCCGGGGCGGAGCAGGAGGGTGTCGGGGAAAGTATGCCAGCAGCCAGACTTGGCAATGGCCTCGTACTGCAGCAGGGCCTGCTCCATCCTCTCCTTGCTGTAAGGCCTGTAGGGTTGCAGCTGCTCCTGCGCGCGCACCTCCGTCAGTAAGAAAAAGAACAACAAGAGTATGTAGCTTGAGCGGCGCATGTGGAACTGTATAGTAGCTATTAAAGTATACGAAGCGGGACTACCGTCCGGCATGGCTTGCCTCTTTTTCATTTCCGACTAAGGTAGTAGCTTTGCACACCGTAAAAAATGACATTTGTCGCCGCTGATCTATTCACACACCTATGGCATCCTCCATTGATAAGAGCACACTGCGTTTCCTGGCTGACCTGGCCGACAACAATACCCGCGAGTGGTTTACCGACAACAAGTCCCGCTACGAACAGGCGCGCCAGAACTACATCGGCTTTCTGAATGAGCTGTTGCAGGAGATGCAGCAGTTTGAACCCGCCGCCCGGGGCCAGCAAGGCAAGGACCTGGTGTTCCGCATTTACCGCGATGTGCGCTTCTCGAAGGACAAGCGGCCGTACAAGGATCATTTCGGCGCCTATGTGGCGGAAGGAGGGCGCAAATCCATACTTCCGGGCTACTACCTGCACCTGGCAGGCGGCAACAGGTCTTTTTTAGCGGGTGGATTATGGTTCCCTCCGGCGCCGGAACTGAAGGCGGTGCGGCAGGAGATAGACTATAACCTGGAGGAGTTCAGGGCGCTGGTGGAGTCGGAGGAGTTCAGGGAGAAGTTTGGCGCTATTGAGGGCGAGCAGCTGAAAACCACGCCCAAGGGTTACGACAAAGATAATCCTGCCATCCATTACCTGCGCTTTAAGAGCTGGAACGCCGTAATGCCGCTTCCTGATGAGATCGTGCTAGGCCCGGATTTCCTGCAGGTGGTGCTGGATGGGTTCCAATCCCTGAAGCCGCTAAACGATTTCCTGGCCCACCCAATCAGGGATCTGGGGGAAGCGGAAGTATAGCCCGTGCCATAACTATACTTTATCGACCCGGGCACCCTCCTAAAGGATCATACTTAGCAGCAGCACCATCCCGAAACCAGTCAGCGCGATCAGGGTTGTCATGACGCTCCAGGAGCGGAGGGTCTGGCGCTCAGTCAGGCCAAAGTATCTGCTCACCAGCCAGAAGCCGCTGTCGTTTACGTGCGAGAGTATACTTGCCCCGGACGCAATAGCGATCACCACCAGGGCGCGGTGCATGTCGCTAAAGGCTGCACCCTCCAGAAAAGCGGCCGTCATGCCGGCTGCCGTGATCATGGCCACCGTGGAGGATCCCTGCAGGATACGAATGGCCGCAGCCGTCAGGAAGGCGAAGAAGAAGGCGGAGAGACCGTAGCTTGTCATCACCTCGGCCAGCATTTTGCCGGCCCCTGTTTCAGTGAGGATCTGCTTGAACACCCCGCCCGCACCGGTTATAAGGATGATCAGTCCGGCCGGACCAAGGGAGCTGGAGGTAATGGCGAGCAGTTCCTGCCGGCTGAAGCCGCGCTTCACGCCCAGCAGGTACCAGGCCAGCAGGTTGGCCAGGATAAGGGCCACAAACGGATGCCCCAGCATTTTGATCCAGCTTTTGACTCCTTCAGAGAGCGGTAAGGCGGCTCCTAGGGGACTGTCCAGGTAGGTGTTCATCAGGATGAGCAGCAGGGGAAGGCCCAGCAGGCCCAGGATCATGGCAGGAGACGGGAGCTTTTGCGGCGTGGCCTCTGCCTCTATAAAAGAAGCAGGCGTTTCGATATGGATCCTTTTGGCGATGAAACTGGCGAAAAGCGGGCCGCCCACAATGGTGGCAGGGATACCCGCCATAAAGCCCGCCGCGATCACCATGCCCAGGTCGGCACCCAGTATGTCGGCTACGGCCACGGGGCCGGGGGTGGGCGGGATGAAAGCATGCGTAACGGCCAGGCCGGCAAGCAGCGGTATGCCGTAAAACAGCAGCGAGCGGCCTGTCTTTTTCTGCAGGGCATACACCACCGGCACCAGGATCACGAAGGCCACATCAAAGAAAACCGGAATACTCACCAGAAACCCGGTAGCCGCCAGTGCCCAGGAAGCGCGTTTCTCGCCTGTCTTCCGAAGTATAAAACCTGCCAGCGACTGCACCCCGCCCGAGCTCTCCAGGATAGCGCCGAACATGGCCCCGAGGCCTACCACCACCGCAATAAACCCCAGCGTACTGCCCATGCCCTTCTGTATGTTCAGGATGATATCCATGGGTGGCATGCCCGCCAGCAAACCCACCGCAATACTGGCAATGAGCAGCGAGAGGAAGGCCTGTAGCCTGAAGTATAAAATCAGTAAGAGCAGCAGCGCAATACCAGCAACAACGGCAAGCAGCAGGGTGTAGTCGAACATTTTATACTTTGTTTCCGGGGTGGGGGAGGGGTTTGTTTATTTCTTGAAAGCTTCAAAGCTAGTTCGATGGCCTCGTCTCCTTTTCGGAGGCCATAGTATAAACTTCTTAGAAACTCTTCCTCATCTTTAGGGTATCCCAACTCTATATGAGGAGCCACTCCGTCCCCTTCAAGGTGCTGACCCAAACTGTTTTCATAAATTTCATTTGACAGGTATAACGTCCAGCCATTTGGCAGCTTCTTCTCGAGTGCGTCAGAAAGTATGCCCATGGTGCTAGAGCCAATTCTGGTAATCTGACTGACTGCCATGGAGCCAAGGACAAGAGTTTCAGGTGCGCTCGAAGTCTGGTGGCTTGTTAAAAGAGATATAGGTTTGGTATATTTATGCTGAGATGGCTGTAGCGTAATCTTCTGTTCTTTGGTGAAGCCATTAACAGTTTTGGCCCGCTTACTGAATAGATGAGTCTCTTCGTTAAGGAAACGCTTCAATACTTCCATTGAGACGACATCATAGCCTCCCAAATTAAAGCGTAGGTCTAAAATAACCCCTCTCGTATCTCTAAAATCCTGTATAATGGAGTCAAGCAAGGTGCTGATTCCCTTTACCTCGTCTTGCTGATAATTAGGGTTTGAGTCAGACTGCTCCAGGTAGGAGAATAAGTAATCATAACCTGTAAGGGAATCAGGTATGTTGTAATCAGCAAAGAAGAGCATGTTGTTTAGCTGAATATATCCGACATTCCTTTTAATGATTCCCCAGCTAAGTAATCCATCGCCATTCATGTCTTTGCCAAACGTTTTTGGCTTCTTCACATAGTGGCGGAGCAGTTTCCTCTTCACCTCCCCAACCTCAATAGCTTCTACTTCTGCTGTACTATCCTTGTTTGGTTGTCGGTGGCTTTCATATTGCTGCATTACCTCATCTGGTGCCCTAACAGTAGTATGTTCATCTCCAAGTTTGTCTGTTATCTCTCTAAGGAGGAAAAATAATTCTTCATCTGTCGTTTGCTCCGATATCTTACCACTGTATGTCTCATAAACCTGCTGCCAGTCCATTCCTCGTTTGTAGAAAAAAGGGTAGTTCTCCTCAAGTGTATGCCAGAATACATCGAAATTGAATCTTGGATTTCTAAGCGCTACTGAATCGGTGCCAATAAAGGAAAGGGGTAAATTCGCGATACGCCTCAGTGTATATTTTGTGATGCCTAAGGTGCGTATCATTGAGTCCGGTGTTATAAGCTCAAACTTTCCAAGTCTGTCTATATGCTCTCTCCTGAGTGTAAACTTCAGTGTACAGGAGATTTTGGTATGGTCATAAACCTTTACTTCGGTATCTGAAATCTCGAGAATTCTCCCGTACCCATTCATCAACCAGATCCCATTAAGTGAAGGATTAAGACCGTCAGTGGAGTACGCCGGGCTTACCAATATGAATGATAGGATTAGGCTAATAAATACCCTGCATTTTAAGCTTGCTGCAAATTTTTTATATATCCATGGGCTGCTCAGGCTCTTCATCTAATTATGGTTTAGGAGAATCTCTTGATAGTTCACTGTTGAATTCTACTAATTAAAATTGTTGAGTAGGAGTATAACTCCGTTCAACCCATCGAACTTAAGCATCCAAACAGAGCACAAGTCCTTCTAAATATAAGTAATTCTGTTTATACTTTACCCATTCAAATTAGCATGGCTGCGACGCTGGCGGTAGAGGTACACCTCGGCGGCGAGCCACAGGATCACCAGGCCGTACTCCAGCATTAGCAGCAGGGTGTCCTCGCGGTGAGCGGGGGTGCGGTAGGCAGCGTAGGAAAGTATGGCAAGTCCGCTCCAGGCGACAGCAAAGCGGAAGTGGCTCATGGCGGTAAGGGCCAGCAGTGTGGTGAGGTACCAGGGATGCACGGTGGTGGAGAGCAGCAGGTAGACTGTGAGGGCAGCGCCCATGTAACCGGCCAGCCGCCTCACGGAGCCCAGCTTTTTAACCGAGGCCATACTTAGTATCACCACCAGCGTGACCAGCGAGAGCAGTGGCCCAAGTATGAAAATAGCGTTGTAGCCCACCAGCTGAAAGCCCAGCCAGCGCAGCAGGTAGTAGATACTGGCGTTGAACTCGAACCTGGTCAGGTACAGGTCCAGGCTCTGGAGGATGTTGTGGAGCACCTGCTGGTTTACCAGCGGCGCGAACTGAGCCACCACCGTTATCAGCACCACCGTACCGTAGAGTATAAACCGGCGCATGCCCAGCTTGCTGACTAGGAAGGGCAGGAACATGAGCGGCAGCAGCTTGGTGCCAATGGCAAGCCCGAACGCAAAGCCCGACCACACCAGGCGGTGGTAAAACAGCTGGTAGAGCGCCAGCAGCAGGAAAAAGATCATCAGCGCCTCGAAGTGCAGGTTGCCCACCAGCTCCAGGATCACCAGCGGGTTGAGGGCGTAGAGCAGCACATACTTCTCGGGGAGGCCCATTTTGCGGAGCAGGCGCCAGAGCAGCAGTATACTTCCCGCCTCGGCCAGCAAAAGTATAAGCCGCATCACCACCACACTGCCGGTTATACTTTGCGGCGAGAGCTGCACGGCCAGCCAGAACACCGCCTGCGACACCGGCGGGTACACGCTGTAATACGCCTGCGAGTTGAGCTGCGCGAACAGCTCCGGCGTGATGCCTGGCACCTGTGGCGCCTCCGGCTGCATCAGGAACTGGGGCAAGTATAGGTATGGATTTACTCCGGCCGCCAGCAGCCGCCCGTCCCACACAAACCTGAAAAAGTCATCGGAGAGGGCGGGGGTAGCCAGCAGGAAAATGAGCCGGAAAAGCAGGGCCGCCGCCAGGCCGTGCCGCAGGCTGAAGCGCTGGTTCAGTACGAACAGGTAAGCGACAAACACCACCGCGTAGAGCAGGAGCAGCTGCGTAAAGTTGGTGCGGGGCGTGGCATAAGCCAGGGCTGCATAAGCCGCTGCCGAAACAGCCAGGGCTGCGTAGCTAAGTAGGTTGCTTTTTGCAGGTGCCATACTTGGGGGAGCTTATGCTGCTTTGTTCATCATGATTCTACCCAATACGCAAACTTTATTTACAGGTATTTAAATATAGTCAGGATGATCTTATATCCTGCCATCACGGTGCCTTTCAGCGTGCCCGATACTTTGGATACGCCGATGCGCCTGCGGTACGAGACGGGCAGCTCAGTATATCTTATTCTCTGTTTGGCAGCCTTGGCCTGCATCTCCACCGTCCAGCCATAGTTGCGGTCGCGCATGCCCAGGGCCAGCAGCGTGTCCAGCCGGATGGCGCGGAAGGGACCCAGGTCGGTGAAGCGGGCGCCGTAAAGCAGGCGCAGCAGGGTGGTGGCAAGCCAGTTGCCGAAGAGCTGCTGCGGCATCATCGATCCGCGCTCCCGCTGCCCCAGCGCCCTCGACCCGATCACCATATCGGCCTGCCCCTGCACAATGGGCTGCACCAGCTGCACCATCTCCTCCGGGTAGTCCGAGTAGTCGCCGTCCAGAAACACCAGGATGTCGGGCCTGGTTTCGGCGGGCTTGGCGGCCGCGTAGGCGATGCCCTTCAGGCAGGCGTTGCCGTAGCCGGGGTTTGGCTCGTGCAGCACGATGGCCCCTGCGGCGGCGGCTACCTCGGCGGTGCGGTCTGTGGAGTTGTTGTTCACTACAATCACTTCGTCCACAAACCCTGCGGGGATGTCCTGCACCACGTGCGCAATGGAGCTCTCCTCGTTGTAGGCCGGTATAATGACGTTGATGCGGGGCTTAGATAACATACGTAAGGCAAAGATGTCCAAAATCCTTCACACCTCATTCTGATGCCTATACTTATTAATATGCCTTTTCTTTGAAGTTGTGGCTTATGCGGCACTACCTTTGCATCAAACTTTTTGCCTGTGAGCAGGTTAGACACTTAATAAAGAATACAATAAGTATGAAAGAGGAAGCCATAAAGGTTGGAGACAAGGCACCCGATTTTGAGCTTGAACGCCAGGATGGGGGGCTTTTCCGCCTGTATGATCTGATTGGAAAGAAAAGCGTGGTGCTATACTTTTACCCGAAGGACAGCACGCCCGGCTGCACCAAGCAGGCCTGCGAGTTCCGCGACCAGTACGAGGTGTTCAAGGAGCATGGCGCGGAGGTGGTGGGCATCAGCTCAGACAGCGTGGAGTCGCACCAGAAGTTCGAGGAGGCCTACAAGCTACCGTTCCTGCTGCTAAGCGACAAGGGCGGCCAGATCCGGAAACTGTTTGGGGTGCCGCGCAAACTGGGCCTGTTGCCGGGCCGGGTTACCTACATCATCGACCAGGAGGGCGTGGTGCGCTACGTGTTCAACTCCATGACCAAGCCGCTGGAGCACGTGAGCACGGCCCTGGAAGTATTAAACGAGATCAACAGCAAAGAGAAACACTTCAAAACAGCCTAGTTAGTTTAAAAAGAAACATAAAAGGGGCCGCCGGATGTACTTCCGGCGGCCCCTTTTATACTTATAGCCCTGGAATGGCTGATTTATACGTTGCTGCCTTGCTTCAGGCCGGTTACTTGGCGCGGTTAAACACCCCGATCAGTTCCAGCTTTTTGCCGTTGTTCATCTCCACGTACACAAAGCCCTCGTCCTTGGTAAAGTATACTGTCCTGGGCTCGTCTGCGGTAGTGGTGGTGCCGGCAAATACATAGGCCTCAGGATAGACCGTCTCCCCGACGGTTACTTCCTGGGTTACATCGCTGCTCTTTATTTCCCAGGCGCTTTTACTGCCCACGCCGATCTTCACGATCAGGGAGTCGGGTTTTTTGAGGATGTAGGTGCCCAGGTAAGGCTGCTTTCGTTCTTTGTCTTCAATAATGTTGGTTACCTGCGTGTTGCGCTGGTCTATGCAGTCGTCGGTGACGGAGAAGCCGTCGCCCGGCACGTTCTGGGCATAGATGCCGGTGCGCAGGTAGGTGAGGGTGTCGCCCTCCTCGTTGCGGAACAGGGCCGTGTCGCCGGTGCCGTAGACCAGCCACTGGCTGTCTTCAGCGGTGGGCTCGGTAATGCTGATCTCGCCGCAGTTTTCGCAGGAGGCCAGGGTGGCAGAGGCGAACATCAGGAGAAAGAAAGATTTAACGGTAGTCTTCATGCGGGTGTCAGATAGTAATTTGGGTTCGTAAGTTAAACAATAAAATTCGTTGTCTATCAGGCTGACCCCGTTTGGGTGGGTAAGGGTTGCATGGCCGCTGCGTTTTTTTAACCACGCACCTCCTCCCGCGGCAAGTAATAACCCTGTGGTAGGTCGGTTTGCCCAGGCAGGGAGGATGCGCAGTAAAAAAAGGACACAAAAAAGCCGGCACCCGGAAAACAAGTATACCTGGTTCCTGGGTGCCGGCTCTGCCCTGAGGCCAATCCTCCGGCGTGCCTACCTTTTTACGGGGATGGGCTGCGGTTTCAGCTTAGGTCGGAGGAGAAGCCAGGCCAAAGCGCCGGCGATGGTACCCGTAAAGAAGGTCATGCCCGCAATTAACCAACCATTCAGTCCGCGCTGTTGCGCATCAAAGTACACGTAGGCCAGAATCATGCCCAGCAGCACCACGTACAACCCAACCACCAAGAGGAAAATCATATTGGTCGCATCTATCATCATCAGTTCCATAACTCCATTTCTAAATTGTACACTCACGTGGGTATATCTGCCCCCGTTATACTTAGTTAAACAGGTTTGCCGGTTTTATGTTTATAATTTTAAAAAGAAAACTGTAGGATGGGGAAATAATTTAAGGGAACGCAATTGTACTGAGCCGGATTATGGGTCGGGTTAGGATAAGGCTTGGAAATTATATACTTTTTCCATTTCACTTGAGCGCGCCAGATACTTTTGCTGCGACACGCTCCGGCTGCTGGTGTTGGCAAGAACTGCTCCGGCTATACTTATTTCCTGAGCTGGTGCTGCTGTAGCTGGCGCAGCATGATCTCGGTAAGAAAGCTGCCGCCATAGGGGCCGAAGAAGTTCATGCTGCGGGTCTCGTATTCCTTCAGGTTGTAGTACTTATCCGGGGTGATGTAGCCGATGTAGCCGCCGTTGAAGCTCGTGACGATGGCCTGCTGCCCCTGCGCCAGGGCCTGCTGCCTGATCTGCGCCACAAACTCGCCGGAGTAGTCGGCCGGGGCGCCCAGAAACACCACATCGCCCACCTGCAGGCTGGTCACGTGGGCCGGATGCTCGCCGAAGATGCTGTTGAACAGGAACGGCGCCAGCCGCAGCCCCTTGCTGATGCGCCAGCTGGGCTCTGGCAGCTCCAGCGGCACACGGCCATAGCCCAACGTATAAACGTAGTCGGTTTCTACGTGCAGCAGCTCCTTGCGCAGCAGTTTGGCCAGCCGGTCGCCCACATTCTCAGTGCTCTCAAACGTATCGCCCTCAAAGTAGACGGTGCTCTGGCTGCCCACCGCACCCGCCGAGAACGAGGCGAAGCCCACGCGCTCCTCCAGCTCGTCCACCAGCACGCCCGGGTAGTCGCGGGAGAGGGTGGGATCATCGGAGGGAAGTATGGTGGCGTGCGCCGAGAAAACCGAAAGTATGGCCGTACTGCCGTCCTGCTGTTCAAACTTCAGGAAACGCAGCTCGGTGTCGCGGGTGGCATGGCGGTCGGCATAATAGGGGTTGTCCTCGTCGCCGAGCAAACGGTTTTTCACCAGGCTGGCGGCGCTGGTGCTGCCGTAGCCAATTTTAGTGGGCTGCAGGTGCTGACGGGCCAGTTTTATACTTTGCACGATCTGCCGCGCCAGCCGCTCCACCAGCTCCGCATCATACTTGCCCGACATCAGCTTTACGCCCAACTTCTTGCCCCATCCTCCAAAGCTGGTATGGCTGTGGGTGGCGGTCAGGTACACCTGTTCCGGTTTCAGGCCCAGTTCCGGGTATACTTTCTCCAGCTCCTGCAGCACCTGCATTGGCACGATGAGCAGATCCAGCGCCACGTAATAGGCTTCCGTCTTTCCGTTGCTGAAGGCAAACGTGCGCACCCAGGCCGAGTCGTGCACCTGCTCGTAGGCCATGCCCATGCGCTTGCCGTAGCCTGCCAGCGGCGTTCCTGCCGGCGGCGTAATGTTCACCTTCGCCCAGCCCACCTGCACCGTGTCGCCGTGGCTCACCATAGCCGGGGTTTCCTGCAGGTCGCTGATGGTTTCCTGGTAGTAGTCGGTTTGCTGGTAGGGGGTGCGGTCCAGCGGGCGCACCACGCAGGCCGTCAGCAGCAGCAGGAAGAGCAGCAAATACAGGTACTTGTAGCGTTCAGGGTTTTTCGGGTTCATCTCAGTCTGATAACAAAACAGCAAGTACCCAGAAGGGCACTTGCTGCGGCTGCATTTGCAAATATCCTGCCTTAATTCTGCATGGGCTCCGGCATGTAACCCGGCATGCGCGAGCCGGCCAGGGCGTTGCTCAGGTGGCGCATGTCATCGGCTGCCGGGTGCTCAAACACCTCCAGGTCGAAGTACTTGACCGCTGCCAGTAAATGGTCAAAGATATCGGCCATAATGACCTCATAGTAGGCCCAGCGCACATCGTTGGCAAACACATACAGCTCTATCGGCATACCGGTGGTGGTGGGCTCCAGCTGGCGCACCATCATCGTGAGCTCCTTGTGCACAAACTGGTTCTGCTCGATATAGGCACTGGCATAGGCCCTGAAAACCCCGGCGTTGGTCAGGTTGCGGCCGTTGATGAGCAAGCTTTTGTCGATCTCGTTCTCCAGGTTATAGGCGTCTATCTGCTGGCGGCGCTCCTCCAGGTAATTGGTGACAAGCTGTATCTTGCTCATGCGCTCAATGTCCTGCTGGGAAAGGTACTTGATGCTGGAGATCTTGAGGTGAATGGAACGCTTGATGCGCCTGCCGCCCGTGCGCTGCATGCCGCGCCAGTTCTTAAACGAGTCGGAGATCAGGTAATAGGTGGGGATGGTGGTGATGGTCTTGTCCCAGTTCTGCACCTTCACGGTGGTCAGATTGATCTCGGTCACGTCGCCGTCGGCGCCATACTTCTCCATCGTTATCCAGTCGCCGATGCGCACCATGTCGTTGCTGGAGACCTGTATGCTGGCCACAAAGCCAAGAATGGTGTCCTTGAACACGAGCAGAAGTATGGCTGAGGCTGCGCCCATGGCCGTGATGAAGGCCCATACTTCCTTGCCGGTCAGTAGCGAGAAGATGAGTAGGCCGCCCACAAAGTATAAAAAGATGGAGATCACCTGCAAAAAGCTGTCAACGGGTTTGTCCTTGAAGAGCTCTGTCGTTTTTAGATAATCTTTTAAGGACCGTAGCAGGGCCCGGACTATGGCGATGGCTAGCACCACCGTGTACATATCGGTTAGCGTCCGGAGGGGCTTTATCCAGCCCGGGAAATCAGAGAACACGACCGGAAGGCTCTGCACCACTATAATAAGCGGTATTATTTTGGCCAGGTGCTTAAAGGTTTTGTTCTGGATCAGGAAATCATCGAACTGGGTGGAGGTTTTATCCGAGAACTTTTGCGAGACGCTCAGCATTATTTTCCGGGCCACCACTGCTGTACTATATACCAGCACCAGTACTATCCCCAGCAACAACAGCATGTTCAGGTACATGGCCGATGTTTCGGGCAGGCCCATGCTGGTAAAGTGATTGTAAAAGAAATGGCTGATCAGGGAGTCAGGATTTGCAGTTTCCATGTCAGGTTGTAAGAGGTTGGAAGAAGGATTGCCGTGCAAAGGTAACAAAAATACAGGGAGGGTAGGGGAAAATGCACTATTGCCGTTCGCTCATCCCGGCCAGACCAGCCGTTTTTATACTTTCCATCCCAGTCATTTCAGCAGATAAAGTTTCCAGGTTTGGCAATAAGGTTTAATTTTGACGTTTCGTAAGCCTTGGTTTATACTTTAAAGCAGGGCAAGGGCTAGGAAGGCAGGAGGGGAAGGAGCAAAGGCCTTTCAGATCAGGAGTTATACTTTCCCGCCCTACTTGCCGCTTATCAAACCAGATTATTGTCTTATATCAATATATGGAACCTAATTTAGAACACTTACTAAAGATTGCCTCAGAGCTTTCTATCACCATCAAGCAGGTAGAGGCTACGGCAACCTTGCTGGACGAAGGGGCGACCGTTCCGTTTATCTCCCGATACCGCAAAGAGGCCACCGGCTCGCTCGACGAAGTACAGATCGCCGCCATCCGCGACCGGATGGAGCAGCTGCGCGAGCTCGACAAGCGCCGCGAAAGTATACTTAAATCTATCCGCGACCAGGAGAAGCTGACGCCGGAGCTGGAGGCGCAGATCCTGGCGGCCGAGACCATGGCCGTGCTGGAGGATATTTACCTGCCTTACAAGCCGAAGCGCCGCACCAAGGCCACCATCGCCCGCGAGAAAGGGTTGGAGCCACTGGCAGCGCGTTTGTTTGCCCAGGAGAGCTTCGATGTAGAAGCTGAAGCCGCCAGTTTTATCTCGGAAGAGAAAGAGGTGAAGGATGTGAACGAGGCCCTGGCCGGTGCCCGCGACATCATGGCTGAGTGGATGAACGAAAACGCCGAGGCACGGGCCGCCATGCGCCAGCTTTTCGAGAAGCAGGGCGTGTTCAAAAGCCGCGTGATGATGGGCAAGGAAGAGGAAGGACAGAAGTTCAAGGACTACTTTGAGTGGGAGGAGCCGATCGAGAAAGCGCCTTCGCATAGAATATTAGCCATGCGCCGCGGCGAAACGGAGATGGTGCTGATGCTGAGCGCCCAGCCCGACGACGAAGCCGCTTTGGCAAAGCTGGAAAACATGTTTGTGCAGGGCCATAACGCTGCCTCCGAGCAGGTAAAACTAGCTACCAGAGATTGCTACAAGCGCCTGCTCAAGCTAAGCATGGAAACCGAGGTGCGCCTGAGTTCGAAGAAGCGGGCCGATGAAGAAGCCATCCGTGTGTTTGCCGACAACCTGCGCCAGCTGCTGCTTTCCTCGCCGCTGGGGCAGAAAACTGTACTAGCACTTGACCCGGGCTTCCGGACCGGCGTGAAGTCGGTAGTGCTCGACAAACAGGGCAAACTGCTGCACAACGAAGCCATTTTTCCGCATACGGGCCAGCACAAGGAGCAGGAAGCCGCGCAGGCGGTGCGCTACATGGTCACGCGCTTCGAGGTGGAGGCCATTGCCATTGGCAACGGTACCGCCAGCCGCGAGACAGAAGCATTCATCAAGAGCCTGAAACTGCCGGCCTCTGTGCAGGTGGTGATGGTGAACGAAAGTGGTGCCTCCATTTACTCCGCATCAGACGTGGCCCGCGAGGAGTTCCCGGACCAGGACGTGACCGTTCGCGGTGCCGTTTCCATTGGCCGCCGCCTGATGGACCCGCTGGCCGAACTGGTAAAGATAGACCCGAAAAGCATCGGCGTGGGCCAGTATCAGCACGACGTGGACCAGTCGGCCCTGAAGCACTCTTTGGACGATGTGGTGATGAGCTGCGTGAACGCGGTGGGGGTGGAGGTAAACACGGCCAGCAAGCAATTGCTGACCTACGTTTCCGGCCTCGGACCTGCCCTGGCACAGAACATAGTAGAGTATAGAAACCAGAACGGTCCTTTCAAGACCAGAACCGAGCTGAAGAAAGTTGCCCGCTTAGGCGATAAGGCTTTTGAGCAGGCGGCAGGATTCCTGCGCATCCGCGATGCTAAAAACCCGTTGGATGCCTCGGCGGTGCACCCGGAAAGCTACCCGATCGTGGAGCAGATGGCGAAAGACCTGGGCGTAACGGTGCAGGATTTGATGAAAAGCGACGAGCTGCGCAAGAAGATCAACCTGAAAAACTACGTGACCGAAAAAGTAGGTTTGCCCACGCTGCAGGACATCGTGAGCGAGTTGGCCAAGCCGGGCCGCGACCCGCGCCAGACGTTTGAGGCATTCAGTTTTACCGAGGGCGTGAACGAGATCAAGGACCTGCGCGCCGGCATGAAGCTGCCGGGCATCGTGACAAACGTAGCGGCCTTCGGTGCGTTCGTGGACCTGGGCGTGCACCAGGACGGCCTCGTGCACGTGAGCCATTTGTCTGACCGCTTTGTGAGCAACCCGAACGAGGTGGTGAAGGTAGGGCAGAAGGTGGAAGTGACCGTGCTGGAGGTGGATGTAAGCCGCAAACGCATCTCGCTGAGTATGAAGGGCGACCCAGCGGCTCCAAAACCAGCCGGAGGCGGACGTGGCAAAAGCGGCAGCAAGCGCGAGGAAGAGCCGATGAACGACTTTCAGGCGAAACTGGCCCAGCTAAAGGGTAGATTTAAATAAGCTGGAAAGTATAAGTATAATACAAAAAGCCCCTGCTATACTTTAGCAGGGGCTTTTGTATTAATAACTCAAGTTGCGATTTACTAATGCAGTGCAAGTATAAACCTGCCCTTCCGAAGAGAGGAATTACCTACTCTTTTGCGAAACTCCCCTCTCCAGAGTGGTAGGGATGGGTTAATCGCAACTTTGGATAATAGTAAATAATACTTATACTTTAACGGCGGCTCCTGCACCAGCGGAACCGCTGTTTTTTTGCACTGATAGGTAGGCATCGTTTACATCAACAGTTGCAGTGCAGGGTAAATGATCTTGTACTTTATGGCTGCTATAGAAGAAAAGTGACTTGATTTAGGGAGCTGGAAGTAGACTACATAATCGATCTGCAATAATTTCATTTATATAGTTATGGTATTATATTTTGGAAAGTATATATAACTTCTATTTTTGCACCGTAAATCATTAAAAACTTTAAATTCATAGTCTATGAAAACATTTTTACTAGCATTAGTGGCAGTGGTAATGGCTGCAGGAACAACGTTTGCCCAGGAGCAGGGAAGTATGAAATTGGGTGCCGGGCTGGCCTTTGGTACGGAAGCGGCACTGGATGAGGAAGGCTCAAAAGGTGGCTTGGGCATTTATGTCGGCGGTGAGTACTTCTTCACGGAGAAAATCAGCGCTGCGCCGAGCTTTACCTATTTCTTTAAGTCGAAGACAGATTTCTTTGGCGGAGAAATGTCAGCAAACAATAGCGCTTTGGACATCGACGGTCGTTATTACTTTGCCAGCACCAAGCAGGTATCGTTCTATGGTCTGGCTGGCTTGTCGGTTGGGTTTTCCAAGGTAAAGGTAGAGGGTGTCGACGGGTGGAGGGATTCCGAGTCCGCATCAAACAACAAGGCTGGTGTTAACGTTGGAGCCGGGATGGTATACCCTCTCACCGAAACGCTTGACCTCAATGCCCAGATCAAGTATAACACGCCGCTGGAGCAGCTTGACATCCAGGTAGGCATAGCTTTCCCTATCAACTAAGAACCCTACAGGTTTATAAAGTATAACAAAGGCGGCTCCTGCAACAGCGGGAGCCGCCTTTTTGTGGGAAAAGGGGTAGAATACACACTGCTACAAGCCTAAAGACAGGTCCGAGTCCCCGAACCACACATAAGCATCCTCTATTTTCTCAAAGAACTGCATCTGGAACGGGAAAATGTTTCTTCCCTCGTCCATCATGCCCTCCAGTATCAGGTGGCTCAGTACATCCTCTGGTTCGATAATCGCCATTTTAGCAATGGCAGTCTTATAGGCCAGCTGCGGCGCAATCACTTCATTCGCCCAGTTCTGGTCGTCCGGTGAGATGATTCCCCCGGCCCGGTTATTTATGAGCCAGTACTTCAACCGCCCTTCAATGGCTGCGTCTGTCGCGGCTTGCAATCCCTGGCGGTAAGTGGCTGAGGGCACCACGCCATTCGCCTGCACCACCATCAACTGATGTTTTGGTACCATGTAGATGAGCAGTTCGGGCTCGTTGAAAAGTACAACACGGGGTGCAGGCATAGAGCAAGTTACCTAAAAAAGCTTAAAAATGCATCTCCGGATCCGCCTGTCAAAGCCGTGCCGGCGCGTTGTTGGCCGCTTTCTACATTAAAAGTATAGGAGTAAAAGTATAAGAGGCATTGTTTAATGATGCGTTACAAAGTATGAAATTGTATTTCTGGCAAAGTACTTGCTATTATACTACCCGCAGCGGCGCCCACGTTTTAAAATAGCCGCATCATCCATAAGAGCTTTACAATGCCATACTTCAGAAAGATTGCGTTTGCGCTGGGGCTTCTACTTGCCCCGGTACTGGGCCAGGCAGCCTCCGCCGCTACGGTGGCTGCCCCTGCCGCCATAACCGCTACCCCTACCGACACCCGCGACATCGTGCAGGAGATCATCAACGTGGTGGGCCTGAAACCCCGCTTCGAGCTGCAGGCCGCCGATATTGACAACGCCGCCGCTGTGATCTACAACGGCAAGCGCTATATCCTTTACAGCGAACGGTTCCTGGATGCCATCAACAACGCCGTGCACACCGACTGGGCCGGGGTGAGTATACTTGCCCACGAGATCGGGCACCACCTGAACGGCCATACCCTGAGCCGCAGCGGCAGCAACCCGGCCGATGAACTGGAGGCCGACGAGTTCTCCGGTTTTGTGCTGCGCAAGATGGGGGCAAGTATGGCCGAGGCGCAGGCAGCCATCAACCTGCTGTCGGAGGAGGAAAACTCGCGCTCGCACCCGGGCCGCAGTTACCGTTTGGCCGCTATCAGCAAAGGCTGGCGC
Source organism: Pontibacter flavimaris (assembly GCF_001907195.1). Lineage (GTDB taxonomy): Bacteria > Bacteroidota > Bacteroidia > Cytophagales > Hymenobacteraceae > Pontibacter > Pontibacter flavimaris. Next base: position 65,810 of record NZ_LVWA01000013.1, on the reverse strand, counting down.
AGTGCCAACGAGCAGTTGCTGGCCAGCGCAAGCGGCCCGCAGCCCGACCAGCGTGCCATAGAGCCGGTGCGCCGTCAGCCGCGCATCGCGCAGCAGGAGCCGCAGCAGCAGCGTGCCGCCCAAACCGCCTCCCTTAGCAGCCGCATGGTGCTCTCGAAGGTGGTGTTCAGCCAGGCGCCGCGCGAGCAGTTTTACCTCACTTCGCGCCTGCACCTGGTGCACCTCACCAAAGACGGGCCAAGGGTAATCGGCAAGCTGGCCAAAACCGGCAACCCCGACTATCCTTATTACTTCGAGAGCGATTACCTTCAAACTGTCTTCATCACCGACAGGGGTATTCTAGTCAACAGGCAGGGGCAGCAGGTAGGGCATCTGTCCTAAGCCGCCGCACCCGCCGGCAGAAAGGCCACATCGTAACGCGCGGTGTGGCCTTTATACTTTTATACTTTGGAATTTAATATATTGCAGCACTATCATTCCGCTAACCCCTGAAACTATGAAAATCCTGAAAAAACCGGTGCTGCAGCTGGCCTCCGCGGCTTTGTTGATCTCCTTGTCTTCCTGCGGTGGCCTGCTGTGCCTGGAGGGGGAGGGCGATGTGGAGCGCCGCACACTGGAACTCTCCCGCTTCAGCGGTGTTGAAGTAAGCGGCGGCACCAAAGTATACATCCGGCAGGGAAACCAGCAAAGCGTGGAGGTGCGCGGACAGGCCAATATCCTGGACGAGCTGGACACCGAGGTACAGGGCGACGGCACGTGGGAGATCGAGTTTGAGCGCTGCCTGGGCTCGCACGAGACCGTGGAGGTATACATTACGGTGCCGGAACTGGAGAAGGCCGGCGTGGGAGGGTCTGGGTCGGTGGAGCTGGTGGATGTGTTTAAAAGCCGCTCGTTCCAGTCCAGCCTGTCGGGTTCCGGTGATGTGCTACTGCGCCTGGCCACGGAGAACCTTGATGCCCGTATCAGCGGCTCTGGCACTATTCGTGCTGCAGGTGTGGCCGATGCGCAGGAGGTCTCCATCTCCGGCTCAGGCAAGTACCTGGGCTATGACCTGGACAGCCGCAGCGCTGAAGTGAGCGTTTCGGGCTCGGGCAGAGCCGAGGTGGAGGCAGAAGACCAATTGAAGGCCGATATCAGCGGCAGCGGGCGCGTATACTATGGTGGTAGCCCCGATGTCAGCTCCAGCGTCTCGGGCTCCGGAAAAGTGATCAGAAAGTAAATTAGATGATGATAATGAGAAAGATAGGAAAATATACACTGTTGCTGCTGCTGTTGGTAGCCGGCTTTTCGTGCAGCACCAAAAACGATGTGGAGGCCTTTAAGGAGGCCAAGTATGACCTGGAAAGTATAGAACGCATGGAGCTCAACGGCATCGACCTGCTCAAGAAGAAGCGTCCGCAGGATTTCTCGTTCAGCGATGCCGCCACCCTGTACACGGCCTTCTCCGACAACTCGCTGAACGCCGTGTCCACCATCGGCCTGAAGGTGGAGCTGCCGGAGGGCAGCCAGGAACGCACCATGACGGTAACGCAGCTGAAGTGGCAGCTGCTGGTGGATGATCAGCATACGTTGGATGGGCTGGTGAGCGAGCCGGTGGAGCTGCGCAACGGCCTGAACACCATCACCGTTACCTCGCCGCTTACCTTTGCCACCAGCGAGGGCAGCAGCCAGCCCGACCTGAACAAGCTACTGCGCCTGGCCACGCTCCTGAACAAGGACAGCGCCGACCGCCCCAAGGTAACGCTGCAGATAAAACCCACCATTCAAACCTCGGTAGGGCCTCTGGAACTGCCCTCTTACATCAAGATAAAGGGATAAGGAGAAGCCAGGTAGAGCACCTGGCTTTTTTGTTTTCTTAAAAATATTATGATGTGTTTGTAACTTTTAAGGGAATGCAATCGTAGTGGCACGCTTTTTATACTTCTTCTGTTAGATTTTTTTAGCCATAGTATAAATTTTCAACTGAAGAAGCAGATGAACTACAACGATTTAAGAACCGAGGAACTGTTTGTAGAAGCGAGTGCCATAAGATTTTACATGCGCCAGGAGGGATGGGTGAACCGCGGGGAAATGGTAGGTTACAAAGAAGCCTATACCCCGGAAGCCGATCGTTCTGAGACAGATTTAGAGCATCACATGCAGCCTGGCCCCCAGCGCAACTGGATTGAGTGGGTGCGGTCGCTGTAAGAAGATAGAAATAGTTTGAAGGGAGCAGCTCCTGCTGTGCTGGCTTTTGCCGGCGTAGCAGGGGCTGTTCTGTTTTTATACCTGTTCAATATGCAAAGCTGCAGCAGTTTATACTTGGGTTATACTTTTATACTTCCAGTTTCTGGCGCAAGCGTCCGCTTGTGCCTTACTATGATGTCGAGTCTGTAACTCGGCTGGCTTGAAAAGCCATACTTGCTTCTGCTATGCCCGATGCTGGCGCAAGCGTCCGCTTGTGCCTCTCTTAGCCCCTGCTTCCTGCAACCTGAGACAAGCTATACTTACTAGCTCCTGCTGATCCTCTAGTTCCCACAAACCTATCTTTGCACCTCTAGCTTTGGCTCCCTCCAGCCCGGGAGGGCTCGTCTTCCCGCATCGCGCTGTGTTCCCTCCTGCGCCAGGGCGCTGCCACTATCGTGGCACCGGATCTCACAAGGCGCTCAACCCAAGGACTGGGATCAGTTCGATAGCTACGGCCTTACTGTCATCTCGAATGAAATGAGAGATCCCTTAGAATTCCCGATAGATCTCTCGCGCTGCTCGAGATGACAGGAAAAGGAGCAAGTATAACTCCCCTCCTCGGAAGGGCTAGGGGTGGGTTTATACTTGTAGGGACAGGTCGCGACCTGTCCGCGCGAGAACAGCAACTATGAAACCCATACTTTGGAAGTGGTAATTACAGACTCCCCTCCTTGGACTACTGAGAACACGAGTTCGATGGTAGCGAGCGAAGCTCTGAGGGGCAGGGGTGGTTGGATTCTGTACTGCAGAGCTCCCTCCCTTGTTTTTAGGGGAGGGCTGGGGTGGGGTGAAGCAGAGGGACCAGGGCAGGGGCAGATAACACACTATTTATGGACATCCCTGAATTTGCCAAAACCATACACATCACCTATCTTCGGCTTTTAGCTCCCATGAAAAAGACCCTTGCCCTCGCTTTTATCCTTGCCACACCCATCCTTGGCCTGGCGCAGAAAAGTAAACCTGATGCCGCCTTGCTGTTGCGGGATGTTAAAGTGCTGTCGGCCGACTCGATGCAGGGGCGTTTGAGTGGCACGGAGGGCAACCTGATGGCGCAGGAGTATATCCTGAAGCGTTTCGAGGAGATAGGGCTGAAGCCGTTTAACGACAGCTACAAGCAGCATTTCCAGATCAATAACAGGCGGGCGCAGGTAGAGCAGGCCACCAACCTGCTGGGCTACCTGCCGGGTAAATCAGACAAGGTGATCGTGGTAACGGCGCACTACGACCACGTGGGCCAGCGCAACGGCAAGATCTACAACGGCGCAGACGACAACGCCTCCGGGGTGGGCGCGCTTTTGGCCGCTGCCGCCCATTTTGCGAAGCATCCCCCAAAGCACACCATTATTTTTGCCGCCCTCGATGGCGAAGAACTGGGCTTGTCCGGCGCGAAGGCGTTTCTGGAGCAGCCACCGGTGCCGCTGCACAACATCCTGCTCAACGTGAACATGGACATGCTGGGCATCAACCCGAAGGGCGAACTTTACGCCAGCGGCACTTTTCATTATCCGCAGCTGAAGCCATATCTGCTGAAGGTGAAGCCGAGAAAACAGGCGCGCCTGGTGCTGGGCCACGACCGCCCCGAGCAGGGCAGGGACGACTGGACCGGCCAATCGGACCACTTCCGGTTTCATGAGCGCGGCATACCCTACGTATACTTCGGCGTGGAAGACCACCCCCATTACCACCAGCCCACCGACGATTACGAGAACATCACCCATGCCTTTTACCCCGATGCGGCGGCGCTGGTGCTGGATTTCCTGGAGCTGATGGACAACAACCTGCAGCGGCTTCCGGTGCAGCAGCCAGCCAAGCCGTAGTAAGAACAGGTGCAATCCCCATCCATACTTTAAAAATCAGCTGCTGTCCTCAGACGCGTATATTTTATACTTTAACTATTCCGATATTCGTATATATTTATCGCGAAAGCACCATCTTTCTGCCCGCGGAACCGTAGAGAAGAAGAGGCTACAGGCACGTGCAAGGGCATGGCAGCGGCAGCTGTTTCCCCGCCAACAGGCCTGGCAAAATGATGTTAAACCTGTCTGAGGATATGAACAGGAAACCATACTACTTACTCATACTTTTCTCTCTGCTTATACTTTTTCCCTGGGACGCACTGGCGCAACAGCAGCAGTATCGCTACAAACGCAGCAGCAAAACCACCAATGTGCAGGAGCGCGGCTGGGTGATACTGGTGGGCGGTGGCGTTACGGCTGTCAGAAGTGATATTTGCGGCAGCGTGGACTGCATCGACTTTGGCCCGAACGTGAGTGTGGGCGGCCTCTACAAGCTCTCGCCATACTTCGGCGTAAGCGGCACGCTGGACTACGTGAAGCTGGGCGCCGTGGAGAAGAATCCCGAAGCCCCGCTAAACATTGCGTTTGAGTCGGAGGTGATCGAATTGTCGGCCTCTGCGGTGATCAACCTGCTCGACACCTATGCCGGATCGGGGAACTACCGCGCCAAGCGCAAGCGGTTCGCGGTGCCCTACCTGCGGGTGGGCCTGGGAGGCTTATACTACACCGCCTCCTCGTTCCCGGCCAACCGCAGCCTCGACGACACCCAGGCCACCTACGACCCGGAACAGGAATACCCGGCTTTCGCGGCGGTGGTGCCTGTGGGCGGTGGTGTCCGTTTTTTCATCAACGATGAGTTCAGCATTGCCGGGGAGGCGGTTTACCGCGTCACGAGTACCGACCTGCTCGACAACATCCCGCCCGTGCTTTCCAACGGCTCCCGCCGGGATGAGTACGCGGTGCTGGCCGTGAAGCTGCAGTACACGCCCGTGCTCAAGAACAAGCTCAAGCTCTTCTCCAAGTAGCAAATTATACTTAACCCCGCTATTCCTCCCGCGTAGAGGTAAAGGCAGATGCGCCTGTGCACCTGCCTTTCGTTTTATACTTCGCTACCTATGGAAACAACAGATAAGAAAAAGCTTTTCTGGCTTGCCGCCGGGTTAAGTGCGCTGGCCGTGGGCCGTGCCGTTACCCGCCAACTCACGGCCTACGACTTTAGAGGGAAAACAGTGCTGATAACGGGCGGCAGCCGGGGGCTGGGGCTGGTGATGGCGCGGCAGCTGGCACAGGAGGGAGCCAGGCTGGTGCTCTGCGCCCGCGACAAAACCGAACTGGAGAACGCCCGCCTGGAGCTGGCCGGAAACGGTGCCGAGGTGCTGGTGCAGCAGTGCGACGTGACAGACCAGCAGCAGGTCAACGACATGATCACCAACGTGCAGAACGAGTTCAGCCCGATCGACGTGCTCATCAACAACGCCGGGATCATCCACGCGGGTCCGGTGGCCGAGATGACAGTGCAGGAGTTTGAGGAGGCTATTAACGTCCACTACTGGGCACCGATTTATACCACGCTGGCCGTATTGCCCGCCATGAAGGCCCGGGGCGGAGGCCGCATCCTGAACATCGCCTCCATCGGCGGGCGCGTGAGCGTGCCACACCTGGTGCCCTACAGCGCCAGCAAGTTTGCCCTGGTGGGCTTGTCGGAAGGGCTAAGGGCCGAGCTGAAGAAGTATAACATCCTGGTCACCACGGCCACGCCCGGCCTGATGCAAACGGGCAGCCCGCGCAACGCCCTCATAAAGGGGCACCACAAGCAAGAGTATGCGCTGTTCAAGATCATGGACTCAAGCCCGCTGACCTCGATCCCCGCCGAGGACTCGGCTAGAAAGATGCTGAACGCCCTGCGCCACGGCGATGCCACCGTCACCACCACGGCCCTGGCTACTATCGGGGAGCTGCTGCACAGGCTTTCTCCGGGGCTCACCACCGATGTGCTGGCACTGGTAAATGCCCTACTGCCTGGCGAAGGAGGCATCGGGAAAAGCAGGGCCAGAGGCTACGAGAGCGAAACGCCGCTGTCGGAGTCGTGGCTGACGGAACGCACGCAAAAGGCCGCCATCAAAAACAACGAAGTATAAGCTCATACTTGTGCCAAGTATAAAACAGGCTGTATTTTGGATTTGCTATCTTTATACTTGCCACAGCATTCACCCTTATGAAAATCAACAACAGAGAGAAAGCCTATGACGGCTATTTTAAGATCTATAAACTCACCGTAGAGCAGCAAGGCCATACGTTTACCAGAGAGCAGTTCGACCGCGGTGATGCCGTAGCCGCCCTGATATTTGACACCGAAAAGCAGCAGTACATCCTGACCCGGCAGTTCCGGGTGGGCTCGGAGTCGGAGCTGGTGGAGGTGGTAGCCGGCATGGTGGACAAAGGAGAGCAGCCCGAGGAAAGCATTACCCGCGAAATTGAGGAGGAAACCGGCTACCACGTGGACAAGCTGCAGCACCTGCACACCTTCTACTCCTCGCCGGGCGGCACCACTGAGCGGGTAATGCTATACTATGCCGAGGTAACGCAGCAGAACGGCGCAGGCGGCGGCAACGCACACGAGCACGAGTTCATCGAGGTGCTGCACCTGAGCCCTGAGGAGTTGGACGCGCTCGAGACTCCTGACGCCAAAACCATCATCGCGCAGCAGTGGGCAAGGCTGAACCGAAGATAAGGGCACGCATTTTCATACTTCCCCGGGAGCAATGCCGGCTATACTTTGAAGTATGGCCGGCATTGTTTTTTAGCGGCATTGCCAGCTGGGAATCCGTTGTCTCCGGTGCGTTTAAGCTAAGGAGTTGGGCTAAGGAGAACATAGCGGTGCCCTCCTTCTGAAAATGACACGAGCTAAAGGATTACCGGGCGTGAAAACTGCGCGGGCAGCGGAGCAGGTAAAATAAAGAAGCTGAATATCAGCCATGTTTCAAGCAACCTTGCTGTCTGTATTACCGTGTACTGTTGTATCGGATGCTCCAGGACATGGCAGGCCGAGAGGGTGCTACAGGCGCAGGCCTGCAAGGCCTTACCCAGGCTGACAGAAGCGGGACAGGCCGATATGTAAAAGCAATTAAAACCAAAAATAGAACTATGGAAAAGTATAAGATCGCTGTATTCGTGGGGAGTCTCCGCAAAGAATCCTTCAACCTGAAAACAGCGAAAGCGCTTAAGGCGCTTGCACCGGAGTCACTGTCGCTTGAACTGGTAAGCATTGGGCAACTCCCGATGTTCAATGAAGACCTGGAAGACACACCACCCCGGGAATGGGAGGAGTTCCGGCAGAAGATCAGGGAGGCCGATGGCCTGCTTTTCCTGACGCCGGAGTATAACCGCTCGGTGCCGGGCGTGCTCAAAAATGCCATCGATGTGGGCTCGCGCCCATACGGGAAGAACTCCTGGGACGGAAAGCCTGCGGCGGTGGTGAGTGTCTCCATCGGAAACATAAGCGGGTTTGGCGCCAACCACCACCTACGCCAGTCGCTGGTTTTCGTGAATGTGCATACTATGGCCCAGCCCGAAGCCTATATCGGGGATGCAGCGTCGCTGTTCGACGAAAACGGCAACCTGACCAACGACTCCACCAAAGATTTTTTGAGAAGCTTTATGGAGGCGTTTGAGCAATGGGTTAAAACGCACGTCAACAAGCCTGAAAACGTAAACTGAGTGTATGATAAACAAGGGGCTCCTGTCAGGAGCCCCTTGTTTACCTCAACCTATAAGTCAAGAGCCGAAAAGTATTAATAACTATCGATGGCGCTGCCGGGATTGACCTGGAAACAGTGAAGGCATTTACGGCCACAGGAGCCACTGTTTTTGTGTGCGATGTCAACGAAGAAGCTTTGGAGGAACTGAAGCGGCAAGTGCCCGGCGTGCTTACCTATACATGCGATATCTCTTCCGACCCTGTTTATCTCAACAGGACTGAAGCACCAGCATGCCTTCAGATTCCGTTTATTGCCGTTGCGCAATGGATTTGCTGAGACCTTAAGCTACCTGCATAGTTCACAAGATCCCGGAACAAACTTCTGGAAAAGATGAAGGCGGGCGCGAAGGTATAAAGTTATACTTTACCGATTCCCCATCGCCTAATAGCCGGCAAGGCTATCGCCTCTCCCGCTACTCCTCCACGTTCCGGAGCATATCCTTGGTATCGGCAGCACCTTCCAGCGTTAAATATTCTGCCTGCAGGGTACGTATCTTAAGCTTATCGGACGTGCTGATCTGGCTCTCCAACTGGCCTCGGCGCACGTTCAGTTTGCCGTATACATGGTCCACATAGTCCCAGTCGCCTTGGGTCCAGTTTTTGCGTTTGGTGCGTACGGTGCCCATAAAGGTCAGGTATGCCTCGCGCATCTGGGAAGGCTGCAGTTGTGCCAGGTCATCGTACTCACGGAGGAGCTGTTCCTGCCAAGTCGTTACTTTCCTGGCATCCAGCGGCTGCTGCATGCGGCGTTCCTGGCGCTCTTCCCAGCTTTGGTAGCGTTGCTGCAGGTCTCTGTACTCTGCCTTTGATTTTTCAGAAAGGCTGTCGAACCTGCTCTCCAGCTGGGCGTTGCGGCGGCGCAGCTCCTCTTTTACCTCTGGCCACTCTCTGCGGATGGCGGTATCCCCCTTCTCGGCCTGCTTGTTCATCCAGCCCCTGAACTCATCGAGTTCCTGCTCCGCCGTCTCCCCCGATTTTACTACCGTGGCGGTGTCGCCCTCCTCCGTGGTGGCAACCACCGTCTCATCGCCCTCCACCTCCCGGCGGCCGTCGCAACGCCAGAGCAGGGTGGCAACACAAAGTATAAATGTTATTTTAAGGGTATGATGGGCCTTTTTCATCAGCATGTTTCTTATGGATTTTGTTGTGTAGCTATAGTACGAAACTTGCCGGCTCAGGATGCTTAAGGCGCCGAAGGGCCTGCCATAAAGGGTTTATTGAGGTAAATGCCGTCGCCGAAAGTATAATGCTTGTTCACGGTGACAGCCAGCTTGCCCCGGGCGGGCACCTTGCCGAAGATCACCTCGGCCGCGGCCGCCTGCGCATGGAAGTATCCCTGGTAACCTACCAGCAGTGCCCTGCTGTTCTCGATGTCCGGGAACTGGTTTAAGGTATAGGCATTATTAAATAGCGTGACCACGGCCTTGTTCGACTTTGCCAGCTGCTGCACCAGTTTAGTGGCATCCTTAGAGTAACCCAAGTTATTGCCCGGTTGCATACTTGGCCCGTAGAGCGCCACCAGCACCACATCGTACTTCTTCAGCTGCTTCCACATTTTCCTGGTTTCCCGCGCATCAGCTTTCCGGGAGATGAAAAAATCGTCGGTTTCGGTAGCGTGGTGCTTCACCTGCCGCTGAAAAGCCGTCACGCGGCTGGCCCCCACCGATAGGGTGGCGATAGACATGCGCGGTGTCTGCTGCAGCGGGAGCATCTTCTTCCTGTTGTTGAGCAGCGTAATGGCGTTGTCGGCAATGTTTTTATTGATGAGGTCGGCAATGGGCGGGTTCAGGTCCTCGTAGAGGTTCTCCAACTGCACCGGTTTATACTTGTCCAGCCCCAGCCACTGCTTGGCCGCCAGCACCCGCTTGCAGCGCCTGTCAATCTCCTCCTGCGTCAGGTCGCCGTTCTCGATCGCCTCTTGCACGGCCCTGATGGCTTTGGGCACACTGTTCAGGCGCTCCAGCACGTCGTTGCCGGCCATCAGGGCGCGGGCCTCCGCCTCACCTGGCTCAAAATATTTCGTTACGCCTTTCATCACCATGGCATCGGTAAAGATCAGGCCTTTGTAGTTGAGCTCCTGCTTGAGCAGGCCGGTCACGATGGGTTCGGAAAGGGTGGAGGGCACGTTCTTGGCCGGGTCGAGCTGCGGGATGTGCATGTGGGCCACCATCATGCCGCCCAAGCCGTGCTTTATCAGCTCCCGGAACGGGTACAGCTCCAGCGAGTCCAGGCGTTCGCGCCCGAAATTGATAACCGGCAGGTCGTAATGCGAGTCCACATCCGTGTCGCCGTGGCCGGGGAAGTGCTTGGCAACGGCCATAATGCCGCCGTCCTGCATGCCCTGCATGTAGGCGATGCTTTTGGCGGCCACCTCATACTTGTCCTCCCCGAAGGAGCGGTAGCTGATGACCGGGTTCCGGGGGTTGTTGTTCACGTCGGCCACCGGTGCGAAGTTGATGTGCATGCCCAGCCGCTTAAACTCCTGCGCCACTTCCACGCCCATGCGGTAGATCAGGTCGTTGTCGGTTAGGGCGCCCAGCATCTGCTGCGAAGGGTACTCCACTGCTGAGTCCAGGCGCATGCCCACGCCCGTTTCGGCATCCATCGAAATCCACAAGGGCACTTTGGAGGCCGCCTGGTACTTGTTGGTGAGCCTTGCCTGCCGCACCGGGCCGCCCTGGAAGAAGATGATACCGCCTACTTTATACTCTTTGATCAGGCGCATGACATCGGCCTCATACTTTGCTCCCTTGTTGGAGAAGGCCTCGATGATGATCAGCTGCGCGATACGCTCCTCGGGTGTGAGGGTATTGAAAACAGAATCCACCCAGTACGAGGAACTGTCCTCCAGCGCGGCGATGAGCGAGGAGGGGCGGTGATAGGCGGCGGGGCGCTCCACCGGGTAAAACTGCCGCTGCTCTTCCGAAAAGCTCCTGCGCTGCGCATCGGAGCCCTCGCAGGAGCACAGGAGGATGGCCAGCAGGGGCAGCAACCATAAACGGCAGGATATAAGGGGGTTCGCTTTGTGTAGGATACTTTGCATGATACTCTGAATAACGCACCGATTTGTACTTTCTTGCCTCTGCCTGGTGCCGGCAGGGCTGTAACCGGGTAACTGATATACCTTTGCTTGGGACCGTAACTGTCTGTCTACGATAAAGAATGCTTATAGGATAAAGTATACCGAAGCGGTTTTTGTTCATTTTGGCTTATCTTTAAGGAAACGCACGTTGGCCTATGTCCTTTTTCTCCCCAACAGACCATGCACATACTTTAGCGGAGGATGCGCCTCATTTTGGCTACAGTTTTCTGCCGGGCTTGCTGTTTGCGGCGCTCATCTGGCTTGTGGCCCTGCTCAGTTACCTCACCGGGGCCGATCTGGCCTTTCTGGGCATTCTTCCGCGAAATATCCTGGGGCTGGTGGGCGTTCTCTTCGGTCCGCTTATCCATGGGGGACTGCTGCACCTGCTCTCCAACACCTTTCCGCTGGTGCTGCTCTCGGGGCTCATCCTTTACATGCACCGCAGGGTGGCGCTAAAGGTTATTGTGCTGGTGTACCTGCTCAGCGGGCTGCTGACCTGGCTCATCGGGCGGCAGGCGTACCACATCGGGGCGAGCGGGCTGGTGTATGGCCTGGCGGGCTTCCTGCTCTTCAACGGGTTCCTGCGCCAGAACCGGGGCGCCATGGCCGTGTCGCTGGCGGTGCTGTTTCTGTACAGCGGCCTGTTCTACGGTTTGTTTCCGGGGGAGGAACGGGTGTCGTGGGAGGGGCATGTGGCGGGCTTGCTGAGTGGACTTGTGGCGGCCATTGCCTTTGGCGGGGGCGAGCCGGCGCCAAGTATAAACCGGCCCCTGGAGCCGGATGTGGTGCAGCGGCACGTTAGCAGCACCGTGGGGCGCCACTACCAGCACATGTTCATCAGCTACAGCGTACGGCCAGACAGCGTTCCTCAAGTCTACACCTATACGTTCGATGCAGCCAGTTTCTCGGTAAAAATGTCAACCAAGGAGGCTGCAGGTGCGTCTAAGGTACAGACGAAGCCAAGGGCAAATGTATGAGCGAAGAACAGAAAGACATAAAGCGGCACCACGACCGGGTAAAGGAAGGCCAGAGGCACCTGGATCCGGCGCTTTTTGACCGGCACCAGGATGGCGCGGCGCAGCAACAGCAACAGGAGGAGGTGAAGCAAAGCAAGTGGCCGCTGGTTGTCACAGCCTTGCTGATTGGTGCTTTGGTGGCCTCATACTTTGTTTTCCCGGGATTTCAGGCGGGGGTTGATACCAGTTGGGAGGTGCTCACGAGCGGCGACAATAACCGCATTTCGGAATGGGTGAGCCAGTTCGGTTTCTGGGGCCCGTTCTTTATCGTGGCGGCCATGGTTGCCCAGATGTTTCTGTTGGTGATAAACGTGGTGGCGCTGATGCTGGTGGCCATAATCGCCTACGGGCCCGTATGGGGCTCTGTCATTGCCGTATCCGCCGTAGCGGTGGCCTCAACGGTGGGCTATTGGATTGGGCGTGGCATGGGCGAGACAGGCGTAAGCAAGCTGATCGGGCAAAAATCGCAGCAGAAGGTAGCGGGCTTCATGGATAAGTATGGTATCTGGGCCATCATTATTGCGCGTATTTCTCCTTTCCTCTCTAACGATGCTGTCAGTTTAGTGGCAGGCTTGGCCGGGATGGGCTATTTTAAGTTCATGGGAGCCACGCTGGCGGGCATTGTGCCGCTCACCATACTTCTTGCCTGGCTCGGCGAAAACAACGAGCGCCTCAAGAACGGACTGATCTGGGTTTCCGTCGTCAGCCTGGCGGCCTTTATCGGTTACATTGTCTACGAGAAATACCTCCGGAAAAAATAAACGACCCTGTACTTCTGCGGCTTGGTTTCTACTGTAGCGCCACCAAGGGAAGGCAGCAACTGCGGCTCTTGGTTATACTTGTATCAGCTTTAGGAACAGGTGTGTTGTCGCTCAGGCGGAGAGGGTAAAGTATAACCAGCATTTTGTTTTAAATTAAGTTTATATATGATAAATCTAACGACATTGATTTTGCCCTAAATTGGCCCTCCCATACTTTTCCTGCAACATTGCAAAACCCTTGCTTCAAAGCGTCGTTTAAGCGGGTTGTTATTAGAAAATCGATGTTTCACGAAAAGGACTGCATATGTTTAGGGTTAAAATACTCGCGGCCGTGTTCTATGTTGTTATAGCACTGGCTGAAGAATTATCCTTCTTTGAAGCTGAATCCTCCGCTTTGAAAGTCGAAGAAACGCTGCCCAAAAAGCCCCTTGAATGGCCCCCACTGGAAACAGAGGCACAGGCCGATGAACTGGCAGCACTTCCCGAACCAACCCCCACGATTACCGTTTCTGCCTCCATATACCATCCCGAGCCAGGCCAAACAGACAGCACGCCCCTCATCACCGCCGACGGCTCGCGCATCAACCCCAGAAACCCCAAAAAACACCGCTGGATTGCCGTATCGCGCGACTTGCATAGCAGGTGGGGCGGTGAGATGCAATTTGGTGACTCCCTGTGGGTAACCGGTATTTCCGATGAGCTTGACGGGCTGTATATTGTGCGCGACATCATGAACAAGCGCATGCACCGGCAGATTGATATTTTGGTAGGAAAGCACGACAAGGACTACGGCAAGTGGAGAAACGTGCAGATTGCCCGGCTGGATTAAGCCCTGAAGTGTGGGTTTCGCTTCCAGAAGTATGATCATGGTTTTGGCGCTTGTGGGATAATCGTTATTTTAGGATTTTCAGAAATCAAGTATAAAGAGCGATGATAACACACCAGGAAGCCAGAGCCCTACTGGAAAGCATGACCAAAAGCGACAGCCTGCTGCGCCACGCCCGCACCGTAGAACTAGTCATGCGTGCCTACGCCGCCAAACTGGGAGAAGACGAGGAACAGTGGGGGATAACCGGCCTGCTGCACGATGCGGATTACGAAGCTTACCCCGATCAGCACCCGAGCGTGATCGTGAGTCAGCTGCGCGAGCGGGGCGAGGAGGAAATTGCCCATGCCATCTCGGCGCATTACACCAAGTGGGGCGTGCCATATAACGCGCTGCTGGACAAGGCGCTGTTGGCATGCGACGAGGTAACCGGGTTTGTGGTAGCCTGCGCCCAGGTGCGGCCAACCAGGCTGCAGGGACTGGAAGCAAAATCGGTGCTAAAGAAGCTGGGCCAGAAAAGCTTTGCCGCCTCCGTGGACCGGGAAGAGGTAAGGCTGGGCGCCGAGATGTTCGGCGTGGACCTGAAGGAGCACATCGGCTTTATCATCCAGGTGCTGCAGCAACACCAGCAGGAACTGCAACTGCAGCCGGTGGAGGAGCAGGCGTAGGGTAAAGTATAAAGTATAAAAGTAAAGCGGCAGCTGCTCGTAGAGTGGCTGCCGATTTTATGTTTGGGACGTTTGCATGCTAATATGTCCAACCACCTCTGCTTTCATCCCGCCCCAACCTTCCCTTTTATCGAGGGGCCCTACCCCAAAACAGGGGAGGGAGTTCTGCAGTACCGAATCCAACCACCCCTACCCCTCCTTATCCAAGGAGGGGAGTTTCTTTAGCTGTTTTGGCTGAGGTATGAGTTTCATAGTTGCTGCCGTTGGGTGGACAGGTCGCTACCTATCCCTACAAAGTAAAACCCACTCCAACCCCTCCGAGGAGGGGAATTCATTACATGTTATACTTTATTGTCATCTCGAGCAGGGCGAGAGATCTATCCAGAATTCTATAGAGATCTCTCCCGAAGGTCGAGATGACAATATTAGCCGTAGCTATCGAACTGATACCCAGTCTTCCCGTTGAGCGCCTTGTGAGATTCCGGTGCCGAACGCAAGTGAGGTATTGCGACGTAGGAGCAAAGGAAGGGAACACAGCGCGATGCGGGAAGACGAGCCCTCCCGGGCTGGAGGGAGCCAAAGCAGGAAATGAAATGATTGGTAAGTAAGACTGAGGATCTGCAGTAGCTAGCAAGTATAGCTTGTCTCAGTTTGCAGGAAGCAGGGGCTAAGAGAGGCACAAGCGGACGCTTGCGCCAGTGAGTATGAAATATAGCTCAAGTATAAAAGTAGAGGCTGAGGCAAGTATAAATCAGCAATTATAAACTATAGCTGAAGTATAGCGCAGTATTAAGCGGCCGAGTTACGAACCCGACTTTATTATACGCCACAAGTATGAAGTCCTGCGCAAGACAGCGGGAATTATAAGTATAGCTGCTCTTACAAAGTATAATCCTTTAAAATCTCGAACCCCTCCTTGTCATCTTTCGCCTCTACCACCTCGTTGATTACAAACTGAATTTCCTGCTCCGTCCAGTTCTCCTTTTCGGCGGCTTTTACAAACGTGTCGAGGGCGGCAAAGCGGGAGCCTTGTGCGGGTATGGTAGCTTTTACTTTCTTTCGGATGCGCATGACGTGATTTTTGCCCCAATTTACGAAGTCCCCGGCAAATAGTGCCGATGCAGCTGCCCTGAATATTACCCCACAGAACCAACACCAGCAACTTTATACTTGCAAGCGTGGTAGCGGGCTTAACTCTTTCCGTCTTTGCCCGTTTTAAAAGGCTACACCAGTTTCTGGCCCCCTTTTGTATGGAGAAAGAGTTATACACGTTTGAGGAACTTCAGCGGCTGGACGAGCTTACCATTATGCACTATGCCGCCCCGGTGATCGTGCTCTCGGTGGTAGGAGAGTGGCTGTACGGCCTCTACAAAAACCGGAACACCTACCATAAAACAGAGTTTGTGTCGGCGCTGACCATCGGGGCCGTGAACGCTATGCTGGGGGCGCTACTGAAGCTGTGGCTTTTCGGGGTTGCCCTGGTGATCTACAACAAGGTGCCGTGGGCCATGCCACGGGCGTGGTGGGCATTTATCGTGTGCTTTGTAGCCATTGATCTCTGCCGCTACTGGGCGCACCGGGTGGCGCACGAGCAGCGGTTCTGGTGGGCCACCCACGTCACGCACCACTCCTCGGAGCGCATGAACTTCTCCGTGTCGTTCCGCACAGGCTGGACGCAGCACATCAAGTTCATCTTCTTCATACCCGTGCCCCTGCTGGGCTTCGACCCGTTCACCTTCTTTATCTGCCACCAGGTGGCGGTGCTATACCAGTTTTTCGTGCACACCGAACTGGTGCGCAGGCTCCCCAAACCCATCGAGTACCTGTTCGTGACGCCCTCGCACCACCGGGTGCACCACGGCTCCAACCCCGGCTACATCGATAAGAACTATGGCTCCACCTTCATCATCTGGGACAGGATGTTCGGTACCTTTGAGCCGGAGCGGGAGCAGGTAAAGTATGGCCTCACCAAACCTGTCACCTCTTTTAACCCGGTATACCTGGTGTTTCATGAATGGATGGACATTTGGCAGGATATGAAGCACACCAACAGCTGGAAGGAGCGGTTTCTCATACTTTACAAACCACCGGGGGCGGTGGTAACCGAGCACCAGCGGAGAAGCCTGCAGCAGGAGCAACCAGCGCAGGCAGGCATGGCACAGGATGTAAGCCTGGCATCAGGGGCGATGGGAGCCGGGTAAAGTATAAAAGTATAAAAACTCACGCATCGTTGTCCAGGAGCCAGTGCAGGGCGCTCTCCTCCTCCACGAACGACTCGAACTGCAACTCACTTGCCTTAACCCCCTCTGCTTCCAGCCTTCTCCTTACCTGCAGCGAGTTAAGCTCCACCATAGAGGCGGGGCCCTCCACACGGGCCCATTTAAGTATGGTAGATGCCCTTAGGGCGGTCAGGGTGTGATTCCAAACCCAGTTGGCGTCCTCCATGCTAAGGTAGTGCAGGGCGCGCGCATTGCTCATCAGGTACTTTACTTTGTACGCGTCAACAATTTCCAGCAGGGCCATACAGGTCTGCCGCACCTCCTCACTCCCCATATGGCGTTTGCAATGCAGGGTGAGCAGCGAAAGCGACAGATATACTTTGATCGTATAGTCACTGTTCTCCTTCACAAGAGTTACCTTCTCTTTCTCTCTCGTTTCCATCTGTGCTAAGTAATAACCTGAGGAATGTTTTCTGTCTATCCGGCTAATGGGCTGTAAATTATACCTTTATATTCTGATTCAGGCAAAAATGGTTAGCGGATTCGGGCAATAGATTTTAAAGGCAACGATTTAGAGGACGGACGGAAGCGTAGGGGTGGTGAAGGGATTTAAAGGTAGGATAGGAAGTGAGGGATGGGGAACGGCAATAAAAAAAGCATGGCGTGGGGCCATGCTTCGGGTGTTAGTAACTGTCCTGGTAAGCGCCGTTCTGCTGCCTTGCCGCCGGGTTGCTCTGCATCTGGCTCGGCACGCCCATTTTTTCCTCGCGCCGCTGCTGGTACTGCTGGAACTGCTGCGGCGTCAGCACGTCCTTCAGCTGCGAGAGGCGCGTCTGGCTGATCATGTCCATCTGGCCCACCAGCTTTTTGGGGTTGCTTTTATACTTTACCTTGGCCTCCTCCGCGTTTTTAAGGCTGGTGAGGTTGATGGTATATACTTTCTGCGTTTGCTGCGGCGAAAGACGCAGGTTTTTGGCAAAGCCGGTGGTGATGGCCTCGGCGCGCTGCTCCAGGCTGGGCTGGGCTTGTGCTGCCCTGGCCTGTGGTTGCTGGGCCTGCGCAAAGGCAGCCGGGGCGGCCAGGGCAAAAGCGATGGCAAAGACAATCTTCTTCATACTTTTTTGTCGTTTTTAATCCTGCTGATACAGGCAATTATCGTTCCGGTTCTAACAAGAAGTATAAAACAGCTTTCGGCTGACTATAGTTTCAGCTAGCTCTCGCTGTAAAAGTATACTTTGTAGAAGTGCATGCCCCGTTCCTGGTCAAAACCGCGCTCCACGTACTGCTCGCTCTGCTCCGGGTTGTAGCCGCTGAACTTGATCTCGATCTGCGTGTCGAGCTTGATGAAGTTGCGGAACTTGCGTTTCATGTTGCGCACCGTATTCTTGTTGATAGCAAAGTCGGTGAAGCCCTCTATGTCGCGCTCCTCGGCAAAGGCCTGGCTGTAGTCTTTAAAGCGCTCCTTCGTCTCCGGCTCGTCAATCACGCTGCTGGTGAACTCCTCCAGGTCAAAGGTCTCGCTCTTGGAGAAGTAGTCCACGGAGCGGCTGATGAAGTCTACCTGTGCCTTTTTGCTCTCGGTGCGGGCAAACACCTCCTCCGAGAAATCCTTGCACAGGTTTAGAACGGTTTTGGTGTTGTAGTTCGTATCCTGCAGTTCGGCCACGTTCAGGAAATCATCCTTCCAGAAAACCGCATCGTAGCTGTTGGCATCCACCAGCTTCACCCGAAAGCCGTCCTCGGCCTGCGTGTTGTAGATCATGCAGCCTTTGTCCACGCCCTTCAGGTTCACGCCGAAGTGGTAGTTCACGTTCAGGTCATCCGCCTCATCCTGGAAAGTCAGGAACGTGTCCTTATTCTCTGATTTAAAAATACCGATCGCGTCCACCACCTCTTCCTCCATCACACAGCCCTCAAAGTGCACCACGTACAGCTCGCCGCTCTTTACCTTGGGATGGTCCGACTGCTGGTAGAGGTGATTCAGGATGTGCACCGAGTACTCGTGGAAGTTGTGCGGCTCGGCAAAGATCAGGGCTGAGTAGGCGAACATCTCGTTCAGGGCCACATCCGAGGTATGGGTGAAGCGGAAAAACTCCTCCTGCTTAAATGGCGTCAGGAAATAGTTCACCAGCAGGTCGTAGAGCTGCTCGTCGCGCAGGTCCACCAGTTCCCGGCTGGCCACCACACCTTCCTCCTTTGCTTTGTTTCCCACCCGGTGCACGGCCAGTTGCTTCAGGCGCACCTGCGTTCTGTCTTTCATCTCTGTTCTCGGCTTCAAGTTGAGGGGGCAAAGCTACGCATTTACCAGCTTTTAACAGCGCATATTTATACTTTCTCATTCCTTAAGAAGCGGTAAGTATAGGAAGTATAAAATTTTAAATTATTGATTTATAATCGTTTATGCTCTGTGTGATACAGGGTGCAGTATAAAAGTTCCCTTTTGGCACGGTTCTTTCATTCAACCGAATTAAGCAGGCCAGCTTACCGGAAAAGAATGAGGAAACTTAACCACTACTACCATGAAAAGGATTTTTCTACTTATAGCTGTAGCTATGGGGCTGGCCGCCGTGAGCGCTGAGGCCCAGCAGCAGCCTGTTCGATACAACAAGCAAGCAACTTATAACAACCCCGGCCAGCTCCGTTTTGGCATCAGGGCCGGCGTGAACCTGGCCGACTGGGAGGGCGAGACCATGCAGAGCGTGCAGGACCTGATCGACATGTCGGCGGGGTATGCCAGCCGCGAGATGCGCACCGGCTTTCATGTGGGCACTTACCTGAGCATACCGGTAGCCCCTGGCTTCGAGATTGAGCCGGGGCTGCAGTACTCCCAGAAAGGGATGGTGCTGCGGGGCAGGATTCCGCTGGAGCAGTTCGATTTCGTGAACGCAAACGTGACCCTGACCAACAAAGCCGAGTACCTGGACCTGCCTGTGCTGGCCAAAGTATACGTAGGCGAGGGTTTCCATATTTTCGCTGGTCCGCAGGTGTCCTACCTGTTGTCTAACAAAGTATCGGCTGAGGCGGGCGCCTTTGGGTTCAAGGCCCTGAACCAGGAGTGGGACATGAAGAGTGGTTTCAGAGAGCTGGATGTGGCCGTGACAGGCGGTTTGGGCTATAAGTTTGCCAGCGGCCTCAACATCAGCGCCGGCTACGACTACGGCCTCAGCTCCATCGACAGCAGAAACAACTTCGACACCTTTAACCGGGTTATCAAGGCATCCGTTGGATTTACCTTTTAGGTATAAAAATAAAGTTTAGTGTTTAGTAATTTATACAAGGCCCACCGCAGCTGCGGTGGGCTTTTTTATACTTTCCGGCAGGCCGTAGAGCAGCGCCAGGTATAACAAGTGTCCTGAAAACTAAAAAAGCCCGCTACCAAACCTGGCAACGGGCTTCCTGTAAAGGCAGATGCTATCTTCTGCTTAAGACGCTTTCTCGTAAGGGGAATTTTTTGGAGGAGTTTTTCATCAGGGCGTTGGAAAGCGACTGGCGGCTGCTGAAAACGCTACCCGGGCCTCATAATCATACTTCCACATCAGTTGCTACTCCGCGATCCGACGATTCCGGAACAATTATCCGTTGAAGTAGTTAAGCAAACTGTACAAAACGCTTTCCCATGAAACGTCTACCCTTACTGCTGCTAAGCATGCTGGCCTTTGCCTGGGCCGTGCAGGCACAACAAGTACCCGCCTCCCTCAACGCCACCCTGGATGGGTACAACTACCCGCATGAGGTAAAGTATTTTGAGGCGGAGGTAGAGGGACAGAAGTATAAAATGGCTTATATGGATGTGGCCCCGGCTAAAAAGGTGCAGAACCCGCAGACGGTGCTGCTCCTGCATGGTAAGAACTTTATGGGTGCCTACTGGCGGCAGACGATCCAGTTCCTGTCGGAGAACGGGTTCAGGGTGATAGTGCCGGATCAGCTTGGCTTCGGGAAATCGGATAAGCCGGAGATACATTATACTTTCCACCAGCTGGCCCAGAACACGCAGCGGCTTTTGCAGCAGCTAGGGATAAAGCAGGTGGCGGTGGTGGGCCACTCGATGGGTGGCATGGTGGCTACGCGCTTCGCGCTGATGTACCCCGGTCTGACGACGAAGCTGGTGCTGGAGAACCCGATCGGCCTGGAGGATTACCGTGTGTTCGTGCCTTACAAGAACCTGCAGGAGCTGTACCAGTCGGAGCAGAAGCAGACGGCGGAGGCCATTAAAAACTATCACCAGACCTACTATACTTCCTGGAAGCCCGCCTACGAGGAGTGGGTGCAGGTGCCGGCCGCCCAGATCAGCCATCCCGATTTTCCGAAGGTTGCCAAAGTGTCGGCGCTGACTTATGACATGATCTATCAGCAGCCGGTGGTGTATGAATTCGGGCAGGTAAAGGCGCCTACGCTTGTTTTGATTGGGCAGGAGGACCGCACGATTGTGGGCAAAGGCTTTATTGAAGACAAGCAAAAGCTAAAGGAGCATGGCCAGTATCCGCAGCTCGGCAAGCAAACGGCGAAGGCTATACCCGGAGCTAAACTGGTAGAGCTGGAAAAAGTGGGCCACATTCCGCACCTGGAGGCCACAGAGCGGTTCCACAGGGAGTTGCTGCAGTTTCTGAGGCAGTAGCGCTGTTAATGATGGTGGTGATCGTCGCCGCCGGGCTTGCTGTTGAAGTTAGCGATGGTGCCGAGGGTGAAGAACAATAGCCAGCAGATATACAGCGCGTTAAAGTTCTCCACGGTCTTGCCCAGCAGCAGCAGAATTAAGTTGGCCAAAATGGTCATCACCAGGCCGGTGGTGGCCACAAACTGGTAAGAGTTCATCTCCCGCGGGTCGTAAATCTTGGAAAGCTTCATGCGTTGCTCTTTGTGGGTTAATGTCTTGCTAACGCTTTTCAGGCAGGAGAGGTGCCATCCAGGCTAACTTTAGGCAAAGATAAAGGAACAGCCCATACTTGCCGCAGTTTATACTTATACTTATACTTATACTTCGTCTGGATCAGCCTGGTGCTGAATGCTTATACTTTGGCAAGGCACCCTTGCAACACAATGCGCCGGTGCCATAGGAAAAAGACTTATTGCGGCAGTATTCGGTTGCTACATTATGTAAAGTATGAGTGTGGGGCAGCCAACCAGCCATACAATGCAGCGTATACCTGTGTGTAACTAACCAGACTTCAACGATGAACAATAGAGAAGAAGATAAAAAGAAGGCTCCCTCGGAAGAGAAAAACGTGCACAGCGATTACAACAAGCGCGTAAGTATGGGCAATAACCCCGATCCGTCGGCCAAAAGGAATATAGGACCAGAGGGATATACCGAGCGGGCCGGCCAGAAAGACAAACTCAAGAACCTGCACATTGGTGGAAACGAAACCACCGGTTACGGCGCCAACGACCCCAAAAACCATGAGGCCACCGCGCAGGGACCGGGCTTCGAGTTCGAGGGCAGCGATACGGGCATGGACGATGATGTGGCCGGAATCCGCCGCGGCGACCAGCCGCTGGGGGAGGACGAGAAAAGACCTGACGACGCCGATTACAGCCGCAGGTAAGCTCGGCCATACTTTAAAAGCAGGAGGGGGAGCCGATATCGGCTCCCCCTCCTGCTTTTAAAGCTATTCCGTTCGAAGAAGGCCGACAGGTGTGGCGGCCTTCTTCATCTTGGGGTGTTGCGGGTTTACTCCTCGTTGGTTACGGCCACAAATCGGCCGGAAGGTGCCGGCTGGTTTTTATAGTTGGCGTAGGCCTGCAGTTGGTTAGAGTTCAGGAAGGAGGTTACGTTCTGGTCGTAGGAGGCGGCCAGCTCTTCCAGTTTCTGCTCCAAAAGGTGTGTGTCGTTGCTGTGGTTGCTCAGGATCTCCTGCGTGGCAAGCATGCGCTCGCGGTTCAGCTCCTTCAGTTTAATGTAGCCAAGCTCGTTCAGGCGAAGCTCCTGCGCCATGGCGCGGGTAATCTGGGTGCAGCGCTCTTCGGCCTCCCGGCTCAATTTAAAGGGTGACTGGGCAAAGGATGCGGTACTGATAAGGAAAGCGGCAATAACTAGTAAAACGTTTTTCATAGGGATAGTAAGCTAAATTATAAGTTAAGTTAAGACTCCCACGAAAGCTGCAATATAGCTATATAGCGCCTCTGGAAGTTATTTAACATTACGCACCCGAAAACAGATATGTTGTGTATTATTTATTATAAATATTAAATATATTCAGGAATGTTAAATTTAATATTCTAATATTTATATTATGGTATATAGTAGTTTGTGAGTTATTCAGTGTACGGATGAGTAGCCGGAAGGATAGGGGAGAGGCATAAAAAAGCCACTGTTATCACAGTGGCCAAGTATAATTTGCGGTGGCAGGAGGCTAGGAAATATAATCCTCCCGGATCAGGTTCAGGATCTCCGGGGAGAGCGGCTTGGAGAAGAAGTCCCGTACCTCGGCATGTGTTTTGGCGCAGATAATGTCTTCTCTGTCCACTGCCGAGGATAGCATGAAAAGGCTGCACTTTTTGGTGGCCTGCTCCGGCAGTTTCCTGTACTCCTCCAGAAACCGCCAGCCATCCATGCCCGGCATATTTATATCCAGGAAGATAAGGTCGGGAAACTCCTCCGGATTCTGCACTGCCACCTGTTTCAGGTTGTTCAGCGCATCCTCCGCCCACTCAAAGCTCATTACCCGCTCCGCAAAGTTTTCACTTCTGATGATCGTCTCGCACACAAAGTTGTTGATCTGATCATCATCAATAAGAACCACCTTTTTTAGCATATCCATTCCCTAAGCCTGATTTATATATAGATCTTAAACGTAGTGCCTTCACCTACCCGGCTGTCTACCTCAATTTTACCGCCCAGTAGATCCACCTGGGTTTTTACAAGGTGCAACCCCAGGCCCCTGCCCTCAATGTGCTGATGAAAGCGTTTGTAGAGGCCGAAAAGCTTGCCTTTTACCTTTGAAAGATCAATCCCCAGTCCATTGTCGGAGATTTCGATGCAAATATAATCCTTTTGTTTATAAGTTCTTATACAAATCTCAGGCTTCCGCTGCGGATCCCGGTACTTCAGCGCGTTCGTCAGCAGGTTTTGGAAAACACTATGGATGTAGCTCCTCAGCGATAGGATGGAGGGGGCGTGGCTGAAATCGTATGCAACGATGGCCTGGGTGCTTTCCAGCTCGATGGATATACTTTTGAGGATGTCCTGGAGCAGTTCCTCGAAGCAAACCTGCTCCGAAACATTCAGAATCTGGCCGCGCACGGTCAGGATATGGTTCAGGTCGCGGATGGTGTTGTCCAGGTGCCGCGCCGACTGGCCCAGGTTGTCTATAATGTGCTTGTTCAAGTCCGCCTCCGGCCGCGCGCGGTCGTAGATGCTGGTAAGGCCCATGATGTTGGCGATGGGCGCACGCAGGTTGTGCGACACGATGTAGGCGAACTGCTGCAGGTTCTGGTTCTGCACCTGCAGCTGCTCCGTGAGCAGGGTGCGCTTGGCTTCCTCCTGCTTGCGGTCGGTAATGTCTGCCGCCGAGACGTCGATGCGCAGCACTTCCCGGTTCTTGCCTAGCATGGGCGACATCCGCAGCAGCACCCACTTCTGCCTGCCGTCGCGGGTGATGATGCGTATCTCCTGCTGTGTCTTCTTGCCCTGCTGCACCTCCTCCTGCAGCCGCTCCTGCAGCAAAGGCAGATCATCTTTATGCACTACCTCCGGCCACAGGTGCTGCTGCGTAAAGTCTTTCTCGGTGTAGCCCGTTATCTCGCCACATTGCGGGCTGATGTAGGAAACACGCATTTGTGCATCGGCAGAAAGTATGATTTCCGGGATGTTCTCAATCGTAGACTGGAAGCGGTCCTTGGCCTCGCTGATCTCCTGCTCCCTTGCCTTGTGCTCGGTTATGTCCTGGGTAGTGCCGAGCACTTTGACTACCTGGCCCTCATAGTTCAGCAGGGGCTCCATGGTCTGGTGCAGGTATTTCTCAGAGCCATCCCGCAGCCGGATGCGGTGCTCCGTGGATACGATCGTTTTCTCCTCCAGCATGCGCTCGTAGTCCTGCAGCGCACTGTCCCTGTCTTCGGGGTGGAAAAAGGCCTGCAGGCTGTTAAACGTGACTGAGAAGGACTCAGGGGAGACGCCGTAGATGGTGTACAGGTTGTCAGAGATGCTCAGGCTGTCGCGCAGCAGGTCATACTCCCAGCTGCCGATCCTGGCCAGGTTCTGCGCGCGTGCCAGCTGCGCCTCGCTGTTCTTAATGGCACTGATGATGTTCCGCTGCTCGGAGATATCGTGAATACTCAGGGCCACGGAGATAACCTGCCGGTCATGGGTGAGCACCGGGCGGAAGGCTACCTCAAACCACAGCTCACCGCAACCGGTTTCGTACTGTGTTGGCTTGCCTTGCAGCGCCCGCGCGTGGCTTTCGATCAGGGTTGCCCTCTCTTCCTCAGTGGTAAGGTCCAGCATGTTCTGGCCCGGTTGCAGTTCCTTTAGCGCCAGCTTCCTCACCTCCTCGGCGGCCACGGCGTTATAAAGCAGTACGTTCAGATCCTTGTCCAGCAGGTAAATGGCCTGGGGCGAGCTGTCGAGCAGGGCGCGCAGGTTCGCCTCACTGGCCACCAGCTTCTCCTGTGCCTCTTTCTGGTCTGTTATATCGATGAAAGTGCCGTTGTAGAGCATGATGCCGTCTTTGTTGGAGGAAGGCAGGCCGTGGCCGCGAATCCAGGTCCACTTCCGCCTGGCTTTGTTCCAGATGCGCAGGTCCTGTACCCAGGGGAGAAAGCTTGCGGTGGCGGCGGCTATACTTTGCCCCACCTCGTCCAGGTCATGTGGGTGCACGGCTTCGAAAAGAACGTTCGGGTTGCTGTATACTTCCTCCGGCGTCACGCCAAAAAGGCCTGTTATGCCATCGCTCACAAACGGGAAGGTCATTTTGCTTCCCCCCTCCACCTGGAATTGGTACACGGCGCCCGGTATGCTGGAGCTTACCTCACGCAGCTGCTTCTCGCTCTTTGCCAGGGTCGCAATAAACTCCTCCTGCTTCTGTATGTTCTCAGAGGTAACGAGCCGTGGGTACACGCCTTTCTTTGCCTTGAACGCATGAGACCGCAGCAAAACCCGGAATACGGAGCCATCCTTGCGCATGTGCTTCACCCCCACGTTGTTATCGTCAGCAGCTTTGTCCATGCGGCTGATGCGGTTTCTGACCGCCTCCTTTTCCTCCTCGGGCAGGATGTCGAAAACGGTAAGCTGCAGAAACTCCTCCTGCGTGAACCCATACTCCTGTACCGCAGCCTCATTCACTTCCAGAAATCTGAACGTATGCTGATCATACACGAACATCGGGATCGGGTTCTGCTCGAAGAGGCGCTTGAAGTGTCGCTGGGTGAACCTCAGGTTCTGCTGCAGCGCCTCCCGCTCCTTTATCTCTTTGTTGAGGCGTTGGTTTTCGTGCTGCAGGCGCTTTGTTATCTGGTTAAAGGCAAAGGAGGCCCAAAGTATGAACGGCACTACCAGCAGCAGCAGGAGAGTGTAATCATCCACCAGGTTCGAGAAGGCGGGGGAAAATTGATTGGTATAGGCGCGCGCCGCGTTGGTCAGCTCGTTGTTGAGGCTAATGAGATGGGCCTGGTGTTGGGCGTAAAAGGGTGCCAGCTGGGTAACCTCATAACCTAGCGCTGCCGCCCTTTGCCTATTATTGGATAGCCGGAGGAGGCTGTCCACGTGGGTGTGATAGCTTTTCAGGTCGGTACTCAGGTTATGAAGAATCTGCAGGTGCCCGCGCCCTTCCAGCAACTGATGCAGTTCCTGAATGGTAGCCTCATTGGCTTTGTAGGCCTGAGAAAGTTCACCCCGCAAGCTGTCTTTCTCAGCCTTGCTTTCAGCCGTAATGTGGGCTCTCACTAAAGCCTGCGTTCGTTCCTTGTTCTGGAAGAGTTTGTTTACCAGGTCCAGCCGTTGGTAGGAGTGTTGCATGCTGGACGTATACTTGCCCTGGACCTCCCTGGTCTGTATATAAAAGAACGCGCAAACCAGCAGCACGGCAGCCAGCATGCTCAGGAAAGAAATACCAATATACCGTATAACGCGATTATACTCCTGTTGTGTATCCTTCACTTCCAAATAACCTGTCTTCGTCAGTAGTGCTAAAGGTGTCTTGTATTAAATATCTGCAAGAAATATTCAACTTTTAAAAATAAGGATATATAAAGGGATTGCAAGGCCAATTCCTATAAACATATATTATTGATTATTTTTCTCCGAGGAGTATAATTGGTGTTAGGCCATTTTACAGTGGCCATACTTTTTTAAGTACAACTTGTCCGTGGGTGCAGGTTTAAACAGGCAGAAGCGGAAAGCGTGAAAACTTGCAAGGCTTCGCAAGAATTGTGTAACACAACGGCGGGTTGGAAGGCGTATGTTTGTAACAGATATAATGATGAAAGAAATGGCAACTGTAAAAGATAGAAAGCTTACCAAAGCCACCTTTCCGGTAGAGGGCATGACCTGTGCCTCCTGCGCCAACAGTATACAAAGTATGCTGAATGCACGCGAGGGAGTGGCAGAGGCAAACGTGAACTTTGCTGGCAAGACCCTGCAGGTGGCCTACGACGAGAGTGAAGTAAACCCGGCCCAACTGCGCGAGACCGTGAAGGAGATCGGCTTTGATATCCTGATCGAGGATACCACACAGGAAGAGTTGGAGGAGCGGCAGGCAAACGCACTGGCTGCCCTGAAGCGCAAAACCATCATCGCCGGCGTGCTGGCTTTTCCGGTGTTTGTACTGGGCATGTTCTTCCACGACACCTTCGCCTGGGGCAACTGGGCCATGCTCATACTTACCACGCCGATTTTGCTATGGGCGGGGCAGCGCTTTTTCACCGGCGCCTGGGCACAGGCCAAGCACGGCCGCGCCAACATGGACACGCTGGTGGCGCTGAGCACGGGCATTGCTTTTATTTTCAGCGTTTTCAACACGGTTTACCCGGAGTTCTTCCTGGATAGGGGGCTGATGCCGCA
Source organism: Pontibacter flavimaris (assembly GCF_001907195.1). Classification (GTDB taxonomy): domain Bacteria; phylum Bacteroidota; class Bacteroidia; order Cytophagales; family Hymenobacteraceae; genus Pontibacter; species Pontibacter flavimaris. The sequence goes on along the minus strand of NZ_LVWA01000013.1, from coordinate 38,463 downwards.
CGTCTACTTCGAGGCGGTGGCTGTGATTATCGCGTTTATACTTCTGGGCAAGTACCTGGAGGAGGGCGCCAAGGACCGCAGCTCATCGGCTATTAAAAAGCTGATGGGCCTGCAGCCCAAAACCGTGCGGGTGCTGCGCAGCGGCACCGAGATGGAGCTGAAGATTGAGGAAGTACAGCTAGGGGACCGCGTCGTGCTGCTGCCTGGTGAGCGCGTGCCCGTGGATGGAGAGGTAGCCTCCGGTACAACGTATGTGGATGAAAGTATGCTGAGCGGGGAGCCGCTGCCGGTACAGAAGAATCCGGGCGATCTGCTTTATGCCGGTACCATTAACCAGAAGGGCAGTGTGCAACTGATTGCGCAGAAAACAGGTGGCGAAACCATGCTGGCCCACATCATCAGACTGGTGCAGGAGGCGCAGGGCAGCAAAGCCCCGGTGCAGAAGCTGGTGGATAAGATCGCAGGTATCTTTGTACCTATCGTGCTGGTGATCGCCCTGCTTACCTTTGCCGCCTGGCTGGTGTTCGGGGGCGAGGCTTACCTGACCGAGGCGCTGCTCTCTACTATCTCGGTGCTCGTTATTGCCTGTCCGTGTGCGTTGGGCCTGGCTACGCCCACGGCGATTATGGTGGGCGTGGGACGTGGTGCCGAGAACGGCATTCTGATTAAAGACGCTGAGAGCCTGGAGCACGCGCATAAGGTGAACGCTGTTATACTTGACAAGACCGGTACCATCACCCTGGGCAAGCCCTCTGTGACGGATGTGGTATGGGCGCAGGATACGCCGGAGCAGGCGCAACTCGAAACCCTGTTCTTCTCCATGGAGGCACAGTCGGAGCACCCCATCGCCCAGGCGATTTATACTTTCTACAAGGAGCAGGGGCAGCAGGCCGTGCAGCCGGATACATTCAACAGTCTGACGGGTTTGGGGATTGAGGCCACTTTTGACGGCACCCGCTACCTGGCCGGAAATGAGAAGCTGCTACGTCAGCAGGACGTACAGCTGCCGGAGCACTTGCTGCAGGCGGCGCGGCAACTGCAGGAGGATGCTAAGACCGCTATCTTCTTTGCCAACTCGGAACAGGCGCTGGCCGTGTTTGCCGTAAGCGACCCGATTAAGCCTGCCGCCGCCGAAGGCATCAAAGCCCTGCACGAGGCGGGGCTAGAAGTATACATGCTCACAGGCGATAACAGGCAAACCGCCGAGGCCGTAGCCAGGCAAGTGGGCATCGATCATTTCCAGGCGGAGCTCCTGGCAACGGACAAATCTGATTTTGTGAAAAAACTGCAAGGTGAAGGCAAGGTAGTGGCCATGGTGGGCGACGGTATAAACGATGCACAAGCCCTTGCCACTGCCGACGTAAGTATAGCCATGGGGCAGGGCACAGATATTGCCATGGAAGTGGCCGGCATCACGCTCATGCGCTCCGACCTGACGCAGGTAGCCAAAGCCGTGAAACTGTCGCGGGCCACGGTGCAGACGATCCACCAGAACCTGTTCTGGGCCTTCTTCTACAACGTGATCTGTATTCCGGTGGCAGCGGGTGTGCTGTTTCCGTTCACTGGCTTCCTACTGAGCCCGATGATCGCGGGCGCGGCCATGGCCCTGAGTTCGGTATCGGTGGTGACCAACAGCCTGAGGCTGCGAGCCAAGAAATTATAAACGTTAGAGAGTATAGAACTTATACTTCGGTGGTGTGAACTTTCAACTCGCACCGCTGCCTTTACAAGTGTAAAGTGTAATTAATATGTTAAATCAATAAATAAGAATTAGTATGGAAACCTATAAATTCAAGACCAACATCAACTGCGGAAACTGTGTAAAAGCTGTAACCCCACACCTGAACAAGCTGGAAGGCGTGCAGGAGTGGAAAGTGGACACCGAAAACCCAGACAAGGTACTGGAAGTAAAAGCAGATTCTGCCAATGCTGAGACGATCAAGAACACGGTGCAGAAGGCCGGTTTTGAGGCGGAGCAGATCTAGACAAGTATAAAGTTAAAGCTGTAGGAGAGGGCTGATTGGTATTTTACCTGTCAGCCCTTTTCTGTTTGTGATACGTATCGCGTAGGGCGTTGGAAGTGGGGGAGGAGCCGGGCAGAGACTTTTTTTATACTTTGCCATCAGCCTAAAAAGAAAAGGGCAGCTAAAATAGCTACCCCGTTTCTGTACTCTCAAACTAAACCATTATTTAATATCTACCAGGCCCATTCCGGGCAAATGACCTTGCGTGTGTTGCGCAGCTTAAACCCAAGCACCACCTCGTGGCTTCCGGCGCTAGCCTGCCCCAGCGGGGAGGTGGTGGCGTCGTAAGAGTAAGCCAGATCCAGCAGGTGGCTGATGTTGATGCCCGCCATGGCCGCCACCGACTCTTCGTGGCGGTACGTAACGCCGGCCCAGAGCCTATCGCCATAAACAACCTTCATCGTGGCATCCACCGACGCGGGGCTGGGCTGCGCCATTTTCACCATCACCGATGGGATTAGCGAAATGTAGGGGGCCACATCCAGGCGGTAGCCACCCGTGACGTAGTAGTGCTGCTGCAGTGCGCCGTCGTTGTCGGATGGGGTGTTGTCGGTGAGGAGCTGGCGCTTGCTGGGCACCAGCTGCGCCCCGGCCACCCCTGCGTAAAAGTTGCGCGAGTAAAGCCACAGCCCCATGCTCAGGTCGAACTTCACCTCGTTGGCCCGACCGTCGTAGATGGCGGGGTCGTGGAGGCTGTTGTTGGCCAGCTTCACCTTCGCAGGGTCCAGGCTGTACTGGATGATGCCCGGTTGCACACCCGCCGACACCTTCAGGGTGCGTGTGATGGGCTGGTGGTAAGCATAGCTGGCCGACACGCTGCCGCGCTTCAGCGGCCCCGTCTCCGTAGACATCGCCATTAAACCAAACCCATGGTGCGAGCGGGACCTGCGGTATATGTTCGAGGGTTTCATACTTGCCTCCTTGGCCAGTCCGCCAGTGCGCCTGCCCTGGTATGCGCCGCCGCTGGAGGGCTTGTTGATCGGCATGTGCAACGTTACATAGTAGGACTGCGGCGCTCCCTCCAGCCCCGACCATTGGTGGCGCGTGCCCAGTTTCAGGTCCGCGTAATCCTCTATACCCGTGATGGCGGGGTTAGCGAGGTAATTATTCAAGGTATATTGTGTGTACTGAGGCCGCTGCTGGGCAAAAGCACTGCCAGCCGCCACCAGACACATCACTCCCAGGGCTAAAAGTTTGTTCATAGAATGGCTTATTTAACGATGGTCACACTGCCGGTTAAGGGCTTTTCGTTCTGGTCTAATTTTATGATGTAGTAATAAGTGGCCATGGGTAGCGGCTTGCCGTTCTGGCGTCCGTCCCACGGTTGCTTGTACCCGTCGGAGTTGAACACCAGGCTGCCCCACTGGTTATAGATCTGCACCTTGCAGTTGCCGTACTTCCCGATGTTCTCAATCTCCCAGGTGTCGTTGATGCCGTCCTGGTTTGGCGTGAACGTGTTCGGGATATCGACGAACGGCAGCACAACCACCACCACCTCGTCAGTAAAGGTACAGCCGCCCTCGGTAGTGGCCGTCACGGTATATACTGTGGTCTTCTCCGGCGTCACCGTCGGGTTGGCGATGTTGGGGTTGTCCATGCCTTCGGCCGGGGACCAGCTGTAGGTAAGGCCGCCACTGGCGCGCAGCTGCGTTCCCCTGCCGCTCACCACCGTCACGTCCGGTCCGGCGCTAAGCTCCGGCTCCGATACTTTCACCGTTACCGGCAGGCGCTTGCTGGCGCAACGCTGCACCTCCTGCACATAGAAAGTGGTGGTGTGGAGGAGCGCCGGTGTTTTGAAGGTGCTGCCTGTGGCAAGCAGCGTTCCGCCCGCTGCGCTGGCGTACCACTCCAGCCTACCGCCTTTGCCTGTGGCCGTTAGCGTGGTGCTCAGGCCGGCGCAGATGCTGGCTCCCTGCGCCACCGGCATATCCGGCAGCGGGGTTACCCGCACCTCCACCGCGTTGCTGGTCAAAGAGCCGCAGGAGGCGGATGTTACCACACGGCGGAACCAGGTGTTCTCGGTGAGCGGGTAAGGCGTGTAATCCTTTCTGTCGTTCTGGCCCGGGGCCGGAGTATAGATGCCCTCGCGGGAAGTGCTTTGCTCCCACAGGTAAGCAGGCTTGCCGCTGCCTCCGGCGGGTTCAGAGCCTGCCAGGGTAGCCGGTGCCTCCCCGGAACAAACCGTCTGCGTGCCCGACAGCACCACGTTGTTGCTCAGCGCCGGCTTGACCGTGATCAGGATCGGGTTGCTGACGTCGGTGTAGGAGCCGGAGGTGGCCACGCGGCGGAACCAGGAATCCTGGCTTACCGGGCCGGGCTGGAAGCCCTGGCCATCGTTCGGGGAGCCGTTGTAGCCCTGCGCCGTCACAAAGCCTGTTTTGTCGCCTTTCACACTGCTCTCCCAGCGGTAGTTGAAGTTGCCTTCGCCGCCCTTGGGCAAGCCGCCTTCCAGTCGCTCCGGCACGCTGCCGATGCAGATGGTCTGGTCCGACTTGATCACGTTATTGGCGATCTCGGCGATCACGGTAATCTGAATCTCATTGGAGATCACCTCGCAGCCACCGGATAGCACCACACGGCGGTACCAGGTGTCTTTGTACAGGCCCCTCGGGAAAGTATAGTCGGCGCTCAGGTTGTTGCCTTCGGCTGGAGCAAAGTTTACCCCATCCGTGCTGAACTCCCAGCGGTAGCTATACTTGCCGTTGCCTCCTTTTATTGGAGCCGTGTTGAGGCCGGTGAGCGTGGCGGGCTTGGTGCCGGCGTAGATGCTTTGGGAGGCCTTGATGTTATAGTTCTCAATGGCAGGGTTCACGGTAACTTTCACCGGCTCAGAGAAGCTGGTGCAGCCGCCGGAGGTTACCTTGCGCCGGAACAGCGTAGTTCTACTCAGGTTGCCTGGCTGGTAGCTACCGTCGGCGCGGGTGTTGTTGCCCGGTGCCGGCATAAAGTTGGCGTCTCCCTCCAGTTTATACTCCCAGGCATAGCTGTACTTGCCTGCTTCGCCGCCGGTGGTAGGGGTGAGGCTGGTAAGCAGGGTAGGAGTGCCGCCCTGGCATACTTCCTGATCGCCCGCAATCATGTTCAGGAGCTTCGGATTTACCGTAACCGTTGCCGGATCACTGGTGCTCACGGTGCAGGAGCCGGAGAGTACGACTCTTCTGAAAGTGGTGGTCTCGGTCAGGTTGCGGGCTGTCCAGTCTTTGGTGCTGGTGCCGCGGCTGTTCGGAATCTCGCGGTACTCACCGCCTGTTGTCTTTGATTCCCAGTAAAAAGTATAACTGTCGGCTCCGTAGCCTCCCTCAGGCAACTGACCGGAAAGTATGGCTGCGTCGCCCTCGCAAACGGTTTGGGTGCCGGTGATCAGGTTTTTGCTGATCGGAGGCATTACCCGAATCAGGATGGTATTGCTGGTAACCGCCTGGCAGGAGCCCGACTGTACCACGCGCTTGTACCAGGTATTGCCGGTAAGCGGAGCAGTAGGCTGGTAGCTGGCCGTGTTGCTGTTCTCGATCTTTGTGAAGTTGGCATTGTCCGAGCTTACGTACCAGGTATAGGTATAAGGCGCTGTGCCTCCTGCCAATACACCCTGTATCTCCTCCGGCACCTGGCCATGGCAGATGGTGGGCACCTCGCGCAGTTCGTTTTTGGTGATGGCCGGAATCACGTTTACCTTCACCGCCTCAGACACCAGCATACAGCCGTCGGAGTATACCACGCGCTTAAACCAGGTGGGCAATAAGAGCCCCTCCTGCGACTGGTATACTTTGCCCGTGGCACCCGGTATGTTGGTGAAGGTTGTGCCGTTGAGGCTGCTCATCCACTGGTACGTGTAAGTGCCCGCCCCGCTGCCGCCAATTGGCTCGGTGCCGGTTATACTTAGCGGCGCGCTGGCGCAAATTATCTCCGGTGCCGTGATGGTGTTGTTGTCAAGTATAGGGTTCACCGTTACCTGCACCTGGGTGCGTGGCCCGGCGCAGTTACCGATTACCGCCTCAGCGTAAAAAGTAGTGGTTTTCTCAACAGTGGGCTCGTATACTTTGGCACCCTCTTTTACCAGCAGGTTGCCGCTGGCGTCGTACCAGTTAAACTTGCTGGCGGCACCTTGCGCCACCAGCGTGGCTTTGCCCGCGCCGCAGATGAGGACCGGGGCAACCACCGGCGCAGCGATCTCCGGACGCACGATCACCGTGACGCGGGTGCGCGGGCTGGCGCACTGGTTCTCGCCCACATGCTCGGCATAGAAATCGGTAGTTTGGGTAAGCTGGCCGGTTTCGAAACCTGTTCCGGCTGGGGTAGTGCCCAGTAGCTTGCCGCCGTTCAGTTGGTCGTACCAGTTGATGGAGCCTGTCTGCACCTCCGCCTGAAGTATGGTTTGGGTGTTAAAGCAGATGTCTTTTATACCTGCAACCACAGGCGCGGCTGGCAGCGGTCTAACGGTTACCTGCATCTCGTCCGTCGTGAAGCAGGTGCCGGTGTACACGGTGTAGGTTAAGGTATAAGTGCCTGCTTCGGCTGGCGTGAAGGTGCCGTCTACTGAAACATACTTCGAGCCGCTCCATTTGCCGCCTGCAGGGCTGGCACCAAGTATAAACTTGCCTGAGTTCAGGCAGACTTCCATTGCTTTCTGCTCTACTGCCGCCTGCGCCACATCGGTCACGTGCACTGTCATCTGGTCGGAGTTGGTACAGCCTTTGGCGTCGGTGTAAGTATACGTCAGCACAAAGGAGCCCCTGCCGTTCGGGATGAAGACGCCCTCAGCGCTCACGTGCTCGCCACTCCACACGCCTCCGGCCGGGCTGGCCTTCAGGGGCAGTGGGGTAGGGTCGTCGCAGACGGTCAGGTCCGGGCCGGCATTTACCTCTGGCAGCGGATTAACGGTTACGGTAACAGTAGCCGTGCTGCTGCAGCCGGTGGCGCTGTTATAGCCGGTTACGGTGTAGGTGGTCGTTTCGGCAGGAGAAGCCGTAACCTCTGCCCCGGATGTGGCGCTCAGGCCGGTGGCCGGCGCCCAGGTATAAGAATCGGCGCCTGTGGCGGTAAGTAGGGCCGTGCCCTGGCCCAGGCAGATTTCCTGTGCCGTGGCCGTGATTTCTACTACTGGAAGCGGGTTCACCTCCACGGTAAAGGTAGTGGTGCTGGTGCAGCCTGTTACCGAGTTGATGCCGGTGATAGTATAGGTTGTGGTCTCTGTTGGGTTGGCGGTTACGGTACTGCCGGTCGTGGCGCTCAGGCCCGTGGCAGGCGCCCAGGTATAGGTATCCGCACCTTCCACGCTGAGGGTAGTGCTACCGCCGATACAAAGTGCCGGAGCAGCGGATGTTACCTTGAGTTCAGGCAGTGGGTTGATCACCACCTGCTGCGTTGCCGCCTCAGAATCACCGCACTCGTTGGTGGCCATCACATTAACAGTGTAGGTGCCCGATTCAGTGAAATTTATACTTGGATAGGCCGATCCCGCGTCAGATCCGTCTGCAAAAGAGACGCCGCCGGGCCCCGTAACCACCCAGTTATACTTGCTGATGGTACCAAACTGCGCGTCGTACACGGGTGTGTGGGCGGCGTTTTCTGAGGTAAAGGCAACTGTCTGCGGACCGCAGTATACTTGCTGTGCCGGCAGCTGCACCTGTGGCTTGTCTTGTATCGTGATGGTTGTCTCCTTCAGGGAGGTCTGGCAACTGTTGCTCGCTGTGAGCGCGATGGTATATGTGCCGGACTTGGTAAACCGGAAGGCGGCGTCTTTCGCGTTTGCGCTGGTACCTTGGGTAAACTCCCATCCCTCGGCGGGGCTTACACGCCAGGTATAGTTAGCCTGGGCTCCGGTGGAGGTGTTGATGGCTTCAAAAACGGCCGGCAGGCAGGTGTTGTCCCCACGCAGGGTAAAGTCGGCCACCGGGGGCTCCTCTATCGTTATCGTTTTCTCAATGGTGCTGGATGTACACTTGGTGTTCAGGCCAGTGGGAGTGGCGGTCATCCGGATGAGGTAGGTGCCTGGCTGGGTAAACTTCACCGACGGGCTCTTCGTCTTGTTGTTGCCCGTGGTGTACGCCCATCCCTGAGCCGGGAGAATCTCCCAGTCCACCACATAGCTGCCGGCGTTGGTGCCGTTGCTGGCGTTGGCGTTAAAGCCCTCTATAGTTTTGTCCGTTAATTTGATAGGCGCGTTCAGGCAGGCCGTGCCAAAGGCAAAGTCAGCGATAGGACCCTTGGATACCTTGATGCCGCCTACAGTGGCGGGGGTGGTGCCGCAGGGGTTGGTGGCGGTAGCGGTAAGCGTAAAGGCACGCCCCGGCTTGTTCATCGACGACTCTGTGAATGTATGCTCAATGGTGAAAGGCAGGTTGGCGTGCGTAAACGTCATCGGGGCCGAGCCGTCATCGAACTGGAAAGTATAAACCGTTTGCGGGGAGTTATACTTGGTGATCTCTTTGTCGATGTCGAAGATGAACGTGGCGGGGGAGCAGTCGTTGGTGTTGCCCCGGCTGGAAATGCCCAAGCTGGGGTTACTGCCGATGAAAACGCGCTCCTCGTGGGTGCTGCTGCAGCCATGGGCATCATAAGCCGTAACCAGCAGGCGGAAAGAGCCCCCTGATCGATACGTATGGGTGGCGGTCTCAAATCCTGAGCCCAGGGAGGTGGTGTTGCCATCGCCCCAGTTTATCTCGTAGCGGGTATTTGTTGCCTTGGTGGTGGAAGCATTCTCAATGGTAAGCTCGAAGGTGGCCACGTTGCCCGCGTAACTACAGGAGGTGAAGAAGGTCATCGGGTCCACCACGGTGGCATCCGGGCCGTTTGCTACGACCACTTCTTCTGAGGTGCCCTCACAACCATCCGCTTGCAAGGTTTTTACGGTGTAAGTGCCGATTTTTGAGACGGTTATACTTTGCGTAGTAGCGCCATTAGACCACAGGTAGGACGCTGCCTCACTTGCGGAAAGAACAACTTGGCCTTCCTTGCAAAGGCTGCCGGAAGTAGAAACAGTGGGAGTACAGGTTTGGGCGTAGGCTACGTTTGAGAAGGCACTCCAAAGCTGCAGCAGTAGCAGACATAAAATGCCTTGGGCAGGGAATCGCATATACTTTGGCTGTAAATTTTCTTTATATAGTTCTGTTTTTAATGCTACATCTGTTTTTAAAGTCCCGCAAGTGGCCTAACCCGTTTCTGCTGTACCTCACCTAAGCTCCGTCGGATACTTTATAAAAGCCTGTAAACCGTTGCCTGCTTCGCCTTTGGTGCTTCAGGTATAAATCCAAAAGAAATTGTGGCAGGTATTCAAAGGGTAAGTGCATTTTGAAGGGCTAAAGTTCAAAGAATGGGTGCTTTTTTTGAAAATACTTATTGCTTCACGAAACCTTCTCTTTTTGCATTCCGTATATAGCTGATTTTTTGAGCTTTAGGAAAATATGATCTGCGGGAAGGGAAGAGAAGGGATTTGGCCCAGTTTTTTGTAGTGCACCACGGTAATGGGATGTACTGGCTGTAGCTTCCTGTAACACGGCTATTGCACTCTTTCCTGTTGCGGCGAGTTCCGTTTCGACTGTTGCTTCACAGAAAAAGTTTTACTTCCGATATATACCACTATTATTGATTTGGTTTATATAATTATTGAAAAAATTATAATATATGGTTCAGCGGGTGCGCCTTCGCTACAACCATACCCCCACCTCGGCTTATTATAGCAGCCTCCCCTGCATATATTAATTATGTCATATATCTCCTTGAAAGCAATTTTTAGTAATGCCAACAGCTAAATAGCTAGGGTATAGGGTTATAGATTAAAATAGCCCTTTTTTAATATATAGATATCGGAATTAAGGTATATTATTAAATCGTTCTTTTTTAATAGAACTTGATAAAATCATAAACCTTCCCGTGGATAAGGTCGTATTTCTCACTAAACACACAAGACCTATGGCTGCAGCTTGAATGCTACGGTTAATAAGACGAAAAACTGAATCCCTGACAAAGGTTCGGTAGAAGCCGGAGACGCCGGGCTCGCTTTACAACTGTTATAAGTATAAAGGCACAGCGATTAGACCTGAAAAGGTAGTTTGTGAAGATGGTAGGTGTGAGGCAGTGTAGAATTCCAAAGTTTACTTATGACCCCAAAACGTACGCAACCAAATGAATAAATATAGACATTACTACAGCTTTAACAGGGTGCTTCTGTTATTCCTTGATGTTACCCTCATCGCTTTTGCGTTCAAGTTGTCGAACCTGATCCGCTACGGCAGCCTGGAGCTCGACCACCAGTACAACATCTTCTTCGTGCTGTTCGCCCTGGTGTGGTGGATCGTGTCGGGCTTCTCGAATTTCGTGGTGAGGATCGACAGCTTCCTGCCAATAGACAAGCGCTTCAGCAACCTGATCAACGTGTTTATGATGCACGCGCTCATCCTGGCGAGCTGTATCGTTATATTTAACCTGGAGGAGCTTTCCCGACTGCTGCTGCTCTACACGTACCTGTCTACGGCCCTGCTGATCGGCTTTAGCCGCCTGATCCTGTTCCAGGTGAACCGCTACTTTACCAACTCTGATATGGCGCACACACGTTATGTTATCGTTGGTACGGGCCCTGCGGCAGCCTCCCTGCACCAGACGCTGAGCAACAACGATGAGATAGGCACCAAGTTCATGGGTTTCTTCGATGACGAGGCCGATATGAGCAACCCCTACAGCAGCCAACTGCAAGGCGGTTTGGACGACCTAAAGGATTACTGCCTGCAGCACAGCATCGACGAGATCTACTATACCAAGCCGCTGACCGATTCAGCGCAGATCAACGAGCTAACGGAGTTCGCGAACGATAACTTTATCTACCTGCGCCTTGTGCCGGACTTTAGCGCGATGGTGAAGAAGGACGTGAACGTATACTTCTACCACAACATCCCGATGCTGAGCGTGCGCAACGAACCGCTGGAGCTTGCCTCTAACCGCGTGGTGAAGCGCATCTTTGACGTGGTGTTCTCGCTGAGTGTTATACTGCTCATCTTCCCGATCCTGTTCCCCATCATCGCCCTGCTGATCAAGCTGGAGTCTAAGGGTCCGATTTTCTTTAAGCAACTGCGCCCGGGCAAAAAGAACAGGCTGTTTGTGTGCTATAAATTCCGCACCATGCGCGTGAACAATAACACAGAGCTTCAGGCCACTAAGAACGACCCGCGTATCACCCGCTTCGGTGCCATCATGCGCAAAACGAGCCTGGACGAACTGCCGCAGTTTTTCAACGTACTGCTGGGAGACATGTCAGTAGTAGGGCCGCGCCCGAACCTGGTGTCGCAGCTGGACCAGTACTCCAAAGTGATTTCCAAGTATAAAACACGCCACTTCGTAACGCCGGGCATTACGGGTTACGCCCAGGTGAGCGGCTTCCGCGGAGAGACCAAGGAAGTGCATCTGATGGAAAAGCGCGTAGAATACGATGTGATGTACATGGCCAAGTGGAGTTTGATGATGGACATGAAAATTATCTTCCTCACTGTCTGGAACATGATAAAAGGCGAAAAGAATGCTTACTGAGACGATACAAGAACTACCTGTTGCAGCCGAGCCACCCATAAAAGAGAAGCGCCAGCTTCTCGGCTCCCTTATCTCGGCCGGCTCCTTTGATGATTTCGTGAACCATGTTTTCTGGCTCACCGACCATAAAGACTCCTCCTACGTGTGCTTTACCAATGTGCACATGCTGATGGAGGCCAAGCAGGACAAGGACTTCCAAAGCCTGCTGAACAACGCTGACATCGCCTCGCCGGACGGCGGGCCGGTATCAAAGCTCATGAAACTGCTCTACGGCCAGCACCAGGACCGCGTACCAGGCATGGACCTGATGCCAAGGCTGTTGCAGGAGGCTGCGCAACGCGGGAAGTCTGTCTTTTTCTACGGCTCCACCGATCAGGTGCTGGAGGCGGTGGTGGCGAAAACGAGAACCGATTTGCCGAACCTGCGCGTGGCCGGGTACTACTCGCCGCCTTTCCGCAAGCTCACCCATATCGAAGACACGGCTATCACCAATATGATCAACGACTCCGGGGCAGACATTGTGTTTGTGGCCCTGGGATGCCCGAAGCAGGAGCGCTGGATGGCTGACCACAAGGGGCAGGTAAAGGCCTGCATGCTGGGCGTGGGGCAGGCCTACATGACCTATGCCGGGCTGGAGAAGCGCCTGCCGAAGTGGGCCCGCGACCTGAGCCTGGAGTGGACTTACCGCTTGTGGCAGGAGCCCGGCAGATTATGGAAACGTTATTTGCTTACAAACAGTAAGTTTCTGTATGAGGTGGCCAAAGTGGTGCTGTTCAGGCGCAGGCGCAACATACAACTTACCAACTAAAGTACAGGTTCTATGCTGGAGGAGCAGGATGAGATGGAGAAGGTTTATAGAGCATCATTACCGACAGAGACAGGTTTACAGCCGTTACCGGCGGGCTGTTGTACAATTTTACAGCAAGGTGAAGTGCGCCAGAAAACGGACCCAGACCTTTCCGCTCTCCTCCAAACAGGACTGCTTTACACGGTACGCCGGCATAAAAACGGCCCACGTGCGCAACTATGCCTGAGCGGCTTATACCTGAGAGCAAATTCTTCAGAAAAAGTCTATTCAAATAAATCCAAATATATGAATCTCCGTATCGATCCTTAGTGTGCTTGCCTGAGATAGTGCAAATTCTCAGAGCACGCGTTGGTACATTGTTTCACCCTTAACTCCTTTACGATAGAAATGAAAGCTGTTATACTTGCCGGCGGTTTCGGTACGAGAATTAGCGAAGAAAGCGGCGTTCGTCCGAAGCCCATGGTAGAAATTGGTGGTAAGCCAATCCTGTGGCACATCATGAAAATCTACTCCCACTACAATATCAATGAATTTGTGATCTGCTGCGGCTACAAAGGCCACATAATCAAAGAATACTTCGCCAACTATTTCCTCTACAACTCAGATGTTACCTTCGACATGCGCAGCAATGGCATGGAGGTGCACAAGAACAATACCGAATCGTGGAAAGTGACGCTGGTGGATACCGGTGAGGGGACCATGACAGGTGGACGTCTGAAGCGCGTGAAAGACTACGTGGGCGACGAAACCTTCTGCCTGACCTACGGCGACGGTGTGAGTGACGTGAACATTGCGGAGGCGGTAGAATACCACAAGGCGCAAGGAACGAAGGCTACCCTGACGGCCGTGCAGCAGCCAGGCCGTTTCGGAGCGTTCACGCTTTCCTCTGAGGCTACCCTGGTGCCGCAGTTCAAAGAGAAGCCAACAGGCGGCGACATGCCCTGGATCAACGGCGGCTTCTTTGTGCTGGAGCCAAGCGTGTTCGACTATATCGAGGATGACAGCACCATCTGGGAGCGCGGCCCGCTGGAGTCGCTGGCCGAGGAGGGAGAGCTTTCAGCTTACCGCCACCGCGGCTTCTGGCAGCCCATGGACACCCTGCGCGACAAGCATGTGCTCGAAGACCTGTGGCAGAGCGGCAAAGCCCCCTGGAACGTATGGCACAAGATGCTGTCAGGCGTGGTTAACTAAGCTGCCATACTTTTTCGTTTTAAAGAACCCAAACCCTTTTCTTACTATATACACTTCATTCAAATGAAAATACTGATAACCGGAAACATGGGCTATGTTGGCCCGGGCGTGGTAGAGCGCCTGCGTGCTGCATACCCCGAAGCTACCCTTGTAGGCTACGACATGGCCTATTTCGCCTCCTGCCTTACCAATGCTCCCATACTTCCTGAAAGCCGCCTGGATGTGCAACTTTACGGTGATGTGCGCACCATGCCAGCCGAAGTGCTGGAGGGTGTGGACGCTGTGGTGCACCTGGCTGCCATCTCCAACGACCCGATGGGCAAGAAGTATGAGGACATCACCATGGATGTGAACTACAAATCAAGTGTGCGCATTGCCGAATTGGCCAAGGCTGCCGGCGTGAAGAACTATGTGTTCGCCTCCAGCTGTAGCATGTATGGCGCAGCCTCCGAGCATGCCAAAACCGAAGATTCGGAGCTGAACCCGCTCACGGCCTATGCCCGCTCTAAAGTGGCCACCGAGAAAGAGCTGAAGCCATTGGCCGGCGACGGCTTTACTGTTACCTGCCTGCGCTTTGCCACCGCCTGCGGCATGAGCGATCGCCTGCGTCTGGACCTGGTGCTGAACGACTTCGTGGCAGGAGCCGTGGCGACGGGCAAGATCAACATCCTGAGCGACGGTACCCCTTGGCGTCCGCTGATCCACGTGCGCGACATGGCGCGCGCCATTGAGTGGGCCGTAACCCGCCAGCCTTCCAACGGCGGCGAGTACCTGGCCGTGAACACCGGTTCTAACGCGTGGAACTACCAGGTTTACGAGCTGGCCAATGCTGTGGCAGAACTGATTCCGGGTGTGGACGTGACCGTGAATACGGATGCCGCGCCGGACAAGCGCTCTTACCGCGTGAACTTCGATCTCTATAAGCAGCTGGCCCCGAACCACCAGCCCCAGTATACATTGGCGCAGGCCATAGAGGAACTGTACGTAGGGCTGAAGGCGATGGAGTTTAAGGATGGTGATTTCCGCAATTCGCTGCTGATGCGCCTGATGGTGCTGAACAGCCTGCAGGATGCCCAGAAGCTGAACGAGCAGCTGCAGTGGCAGTGCGATAGCTCCAAAGTAGCCGAAACCGAACTGGAAACCGCCTAAACCCAAGCCCATGATTTTTACAGAAACCAAGCTCAAGGGAGCATACATTATAGACGTAAAGCGCATCGAGGACGAGCGGGGCTTCTTTGGCCGCTCCTTCTGCCAGAAAGAGTTTGAAGAGTATGGCCTGACCAACGACATCCGCCAAACCAATGTCTCTTACAACAAAAAGAAAGGCACCCTGCGCGGCATGCACATGCAGCTGGCCCCGAATGAGGAGACCAAGCTGGTACGCTGCACCCGTGGCGCCATCTACGATGTGATCATCGACATGCGCCCTGACTCGGAGACCTATAAGCAGTGGATTGGCGTGGAGTTGACTGCCGACAATTACCGCATGCTGTTCGTGCCGGAAGGCTTTGCCCACGGCTTCATCACGCTGGAGGACAACACGGACGTAACGTACCAGGTAACCGAGTTCTATACTCCGGGAGCCGAGCGCGGCCTCCGCTGGAACGACCCGGCCTTCAACATCGAGTGGCCGATCGAGCCGGTCATCATTTCAGAAAAAGACCAGGCTCATCCAGACTTTGTGGAGGAGCAGGAAAAATCTAAAGGAAAGCTGCTGGTGTAATGCCGGCAGCTTTTGCTGCGTTAACCCTTAATTTTATACCTCAAAGATGATAATAGTAGATACCGCCCTGGCCAAACGCCAGGCAGAAGGCAATCCGGTACGTGTGGCCATGGTAGGAGCCGGCTTCATGGGCCGTGGCATTGCCCTTCAAATCTGTAAATATACCCAGGGCATGGAATTGGTGGCCATCTCCAACCGCACCCTGGATAAAGCCAAGCTAGCCTACAGCCAGGCTGAGATCGAGGAAGTGCAGGAGGTGACGTCTGTCACGGAACTGGAGGAGAACATTCGCCAGGGCAAGTATAGCGTGACCGAGGATGCCATGCTGTTGTGCCAGGCCGAGGGCATTGACGCCGTGATCGAGGTGACCGGCGCTGTCGAGTTCGGTACTAACGTAGCTATCACCGCTATCCAGAACGGCAAGCACATCATCATGATGAATGCCGAGGTAGACGGTACCATCGGACCGATCCTGAAAGTATACGCCGACAAAGCCGGTGTCGTGTTCACCAACGCCGATGGCGACCAGCCGGGCGTAACCATGAACCTGTACCGCTTCGTGAAGGGCCTTGGCGTGAAGCCGGTGCTGTGCGGCAATATCAAAGGTTTGCACGACCCGTACCGCAACCCAACCACGCAGGAGGGCTTTGCAAAGAAATGGGGCCAGCAGCCATCCATGGTAACCTCGTTTGCCGACGGCAGCAAAATCTCGTTTGAGCAGGCTATCATAGCCAACGGAACCGGTATGCGGGTGGCTAAGCGCGGTATGCATGGTCCAACCGTGGCAAGCGGCACATCGCTGAAAGACTGTGTGCACAACCTCTACCCGCTGGAAGATTTGACAGAAGGCCCCGGCATTGTTGATTACGTGGTGGGCGCGGAGCCAGGCCCGGGCGTGTTTGTACTGGGCACGCACGACAACCCGATTCAGCAGCACTACCTGAACCTGTACAAGCTGGGCGAAGGCCCGTTGTATCTGTTCTACACGCCGTACCACCTGTGCCATTTTGAGGTGCCGAACACCGTGGCGCGCGCCGTGCTGTTCAACGATGCCGCCCTCACGCCAATGGGAGCGCCGCAGGTAGAAGTGGTAGCCGCCGCTAAGATTGATCTTAAGGCGGGCGAAGTGATTGATGGCATCGGCCACTATATGACCTATGGCCTGTGTGAGAACGCTGACACCACTGCCGCAGAAAGACTATTGCCGATTGGTGTGGCCGAGGGCTGTGTGCTGAAGCGCGATATCCCGAAAGACCAGGTGATCACGTATGATGACGTGGTGATGCCGGAAGGACGTTTGGTAGATCAGCTGCGCGAGGAACAGGCGGCATACTTTGCCGCGACGGATGAGGCCGGTCGTGCCAATGCCCTGAAACAAATAAATACAAAAGCGGTGGCATCCGTTTAAGTTTATACTTTTAAACCAAACCATTTGCCGCGCATCGCAGACCACAGGGGGCGGTGCGCGGTTTTTGTATGATGAAGGCATCTGATGTAGTTGGACTGATACCCGCCGCTGGCCTGGGCTCCCGGCTCTCGCCGCTGCCGTGCAGCAAAGAGCTGTTTCCGGTGGGGTTTGCGCCGCACCCGGAGCACGGCGAACCGCACCCCAAAGCCGTATCGCAGTACCTGCTGGAGCACATGCAGCGCGCCGGTGCCGGACAGGTATACGTTATACTTCGCAAAGGCAAGTGGGACATCCCCGACTACTTCGGCGACGGCAGCCAGCTGGGGCTGCAACTGGCTTACCTCATTATGCAGAAACCCTATGGTAGTCCCTTTTCCCTGGACCAGGCCTATACTTTTGTGCGGGGGCAGCGGGTGGTGTTCGGTTTCCCGGACATCCTTTTTGAGCCGGAGGATGCCTTTGAGCAGCTGTTGCAAAGGCAGGAGCAAACCGGTGCCGACGTGGTGCTGGGATGTTTTAAAGTGCCGCATCCGCACAAATGGGACATGGTGGAAGTAGGAGAAGGCGGAGAGGTGAAAAACATACTTCATAAGCCCGCTGTTTCAAACCTAACCTATGGCTGGGCCATTGCCAGCTGGGGACCGCGCTTCACGGAGTTCATGCACCAGCACCTGCAGCAGGTAGAGGAGCAATTCCATACTTCCGGCAAAGAGCTGAGCGTGGGGGAGGTGGTGCAGGCGGCCATACTTAAGGGGCTGAGGGTGCAAGGCGTATACTTCGACACAGGCAACTGCCTGGATGTAGGCACCCCGGAAGACCTTCTAAAAGCCATTCATACTTTATCCTGACAATCGTTCATACTTCATGCGCATACTTTTAGTTCATAACCACTACAAGCAGACGGGGGGCGAAGACACAGTCTTTTTTGCGGAAGCCGCACTGCTGGAGGAATACGGGCACATAGTAGAAAAGCTGACCTTCTCCAACAATGACGTGAACAGCCTCACAGAGAAGCTGCAGGCAGCCCTGGGCATTGTGTATAATCCAAAAGGCGCTCGGGCTGTGGAAGAAAAGATAAAGGAGTTCCGGCCTGACGTGGTGCATGTGCACAATTTCTTTCCGCTGGTGTCGCCGGCGGTTTTTTATGTGTGCCGGAAACTAAAGGTGCCGGTGGTGATGACGCTGCACAACTACCGCCTCATTTGCCCCAGTTCCTACCTACATTACCACGGCAAGCTGCACATGGAGAACGTACACAAGGTTTTTCCGCTGCCGGCCATCTGGGACAGGGCCTACCGCGACTCCCGCTTCCAGACAGCTTCTGTCGTACTAACCTCCGGGGTGCACAAGCTCCTGGGTACCTGGCGCAATCAGGTAGACTTGTTTATCACCCTAACCCCCGGCGCTGCCAGGCTATTTCAGAACTCCTCCTTAAATCCCCGCCCGGAGCAACTGGTGGTGAAGCCAAACTTTACGGCAGACCTGGGCCTCGGCAAACAGAAACGTGAGGCATATTTCCTGTTTGTGGGCCGGCTGTCGCCTGAAAAAGGACTGGAAACCCTGCTAAAAGCCCATGCACAGCACCCGTTTAAACTGAAGGTAGTAGGGGATGGG
Organism: Pontibacter flavimaris; assembly: GCF_001907195.1. Classification (GTDB taxonomy): domain Bacteria; phylum Bacteroidota; class Bacteroidia; order Cytophagales; family Hymenobacteraceae; genus Pontibacter; species Pontibacter flavimaris. Next base: position 20,179 of record NZ_LVWA01000013.1, on the reverse strand, counting down.
CCACTCAGAAGTATGGTGGAGGCGCACGCGGCCAGTTACCCGTCCCTGGAGTATTTAGGTTACCAGCAGCGGGGAAGAGTAGTGGAGGAACTGAAGTCGGCCAGGGGATTGATTTTTCCGTCGGAGTGGCCGGAGATGTTCGGGATGTCCATTATCGAGAGCTTTTCCACGGGAACACCTGTGATTGCCTCTAAAATAGGAGGCGGAGAGTACCTGGTGCAGCACCAGCAAAATGGGCTGCATTACAGACCAGGCAGTGCCGAGGAGTTGGTGAGAAGCGTAAAGACCATGGAGCAATTGCCCGAAATGGTGTATAACCTGGGTAAAAACGCGCGCATGAGCTACGAGCAACTTTATACGCCGGAAGCGAATTATCATACTTTGATTTCCATTTATGAAACGGCCAGGCGCCCTCAGAACCAAAAAATCGCCACACTTGAAACGTTGCAGGCGCTTCCGAATCTCTAACCAGGCCTTTAGCGCCTGTGTTTTAGCAGCAAAAAGCGTTAGTATATTCCGATAGCACCATATGAGCCACTTATGATATTCAAACAACAAGGGCAATTCAATTAAAAAAACTCAATATGTAGCAGACACTATATAGGATCTGCCGTATAAGCTAGCATATTTTATGGGCAAGTTTTGTTTGCCTGAATAAGATAAAGCGACAAGAAAAGTATAAAGATAAAGTAACAACAGTATGTCAATAAAAAAATACGATACCATCGTTATCGGAGCAGGTTTGGTAGGGCTTTCCGTAGCTTATCACCTGAAGCTCAAAAACCCGGATAGCAAAGTACTGCTGATTGAGAAAGAGAATGGTGTAGCCAAGCATCAGTCAGGCAACAACAGTGGCGTGATTCACAGCGGCATTTACTACGCTCCGGGCAGCCTCAAGGCTAAAAACTGTATAGCCGGATATAACTCCCTGCTAGCATTTGCTGAGGAACACAACATCCCCTACGAGCTCTGCGGGAAAATTATAGTTGCCACTACGCCGGCAGAGGTTGTTAAGCTCAGGGAAATCCATGAGAGAGGCATTCAAAACGGCCTAACGAACCTCAGGGAGCTGACCTCGCTGCAGGAGATACAGGAAATTGAGCCGCATTGCACCGGTATCCGGGGCATTCACGTGCCGCAGACGGGCATTATCGATTACCCGAAGATGGCCGAGACGCTGCTGGATCTATACCAGAATAAGTATGGGGGCGAGGCCGTTTTTGGCGAAAAGGTGATCAATATTCATTCGCAGAACAGCACCGTGCATGTGGAGACGGATAAGCACATGTATGCGGCTGACAACATGGTGAGCTGCGCCGGCTTGTTTTCAGACAGGGTGGCCAGTATGACGGAGAAAGAAAATGACCTGCGCATCATTCCCTTCCGAGGGGAGTACTATAAGCTGAGCAAGGAGAAAGAGCACCTGGTGAAAACGCTCATATACCCCGTGCCTGATCCAAGCTTCCCATTCCTGGGCGTTCATTTTACCCGCATGATACAAGGCGGTGTGGAAGCCGGCCCGAACGCCGTGCTTGCTTTTAAGCGGGAAGGGTACAAATTCCAGGACCTCAACCTGGGGGATATGAAGGATACCCTAAGCTGGCCCGGCTTCTGGAAGATCGTTGCCAAGTATGGCCAGACCGGGATGGGCGAGATGTACAGGTCTTTGTCCAAAGCGGCCTTTACGAAAGCGCTGCAAAAGCTGATACCGGAAGTGCAGGAGAGCGACCTGGTGCCAGGCGGTGCGGGCGTAAGGGCACAGGCCTGCGACAGAAACGGAAAACTGATCGATGATTTTAACATCTTGAAGAGTGCCAACATCGTGCACGTTCGCAATGCGCCGTCACCGGCAGCCACCTCCTCCCTGGCTATAGGCAACTACATTGTGAGCGAACTGATTGGCGAGAAAACCGCTGTGTTGTAGCAGTCACTGCTTTTTAAACCGAAAACGCCCCGGGCTTCATACTTACTCTAAAGTATAAAGCCCGGGGCGTTTTCGATTAATCTGTTTTATACTTTCCTTTAGAAGTTCAGGCGATTTTATACTCTTTGCCAACGTTTGAGTGCATCCGCTCCAGTATCTCCACCACTTTTTCTATTTCTACCACCAGGTGCTCGCGCTGCCCCTGATCGGCGTTGCGCACGCGCTTGTTGCCCTGGCAGATGATGTAGTCGTAGTCCAGGTCAATCTTGGTGGCGATATCGTAGAAGGGCTCAATCACAAAGCCCTCGTTAAAGATCTCGATCATCTTGGTGCCCGGCTTGCAGAAGAACATGCTGATCAGGCCCGCACCGGTGGCGCCCAGCACCACCTTGGCCCTGGAGAACAGTCGGATCTTTTCCTTTATACTTAACTCGCTCGAAACGATGCTCTTGAAACCGTAGGGCTTCAGCGCCTCCAGCAACTCCTGCTCGTTCAGCACGTTGCGTATCTTGGAGTCGGAGCGGCTGATGTACAGGTAGGGCGTTTCCGGAACGATCGTATCGGTTTCTTCCTCGGCGTACGGCAGGAAGGCCTCCTGCAGGTAATCGCAAAGCCACTTGGGAACGAGGGTATGATTGCCGCGCGGAGCCGTGGAGGCAATGATGCAGTCGGCGGCGATGTGCGGAAACTTGCCGCCCTCAATGATCTTGTCCTGCGGGATGCCCAGCAGCTCCAGCGTTTCACGCTGGAAGTCGTAGCGGGTGCTGGGCACGTAAAACCAGTCCACCTTGTCGTAAAGGCCGCTTTCGCGCAGCAGGTGCAGGCGTGGCAGCACATCCAGGAACCAGTGCCCGATGTTGTTTAGCCCGGCGCCCCCGGTGAGCAGCGAGAACACGGTGCCGTTATACTTTACAGGCGCGTTGAAGTAACGCTGCTCAAAAATATTGTTCAGGTTCGGCTCCGATACCTTGCCGCCGCTCAGGCTCAAAGATACGTTCTCCACCAAGCGGTTATACTGCGACACCACCGCCACGCTGCTCTCGTTGTCGGTATAGATGCGGCCGTTAGGCACCTCCACCACCATGTAGTCCGTCTGTACCTTCCTCTTGGGCTTCCAGTACTCCGAGCAGGCATCGTAGAGGTTCTCAGAAATAAGGAGCTCGGTGGTAAGGGCGGGGTAGATAGGGTGGACCCTGATCTCGCGCGGGTTATTAGCTGTTAACTGCTCCAGGTTGATGCGACACACATCGCCAGGGCGATAGTGGGTGTTGTGCGGCACGTATCGTCCCAGGATCTTTTTAAATCTCTTTGTGCCCTTTGTATAGTAAGCTTTAAGTTTCATGGGTATAGGTAGGGTTATTCGTATAAAATCCGTTTCTGGTCAATCTTCTTTCTGGTTAACCAATAATCGTTCGTCCTTTTCGGACGGAGTTTCCTGCAGTTGTGCCACCGTGGAATGGCGGGTTAGCAGTTGCGCAGCTACTTTTACGGCTACTTCGTTCCAATGGGCATCATCCACGGGGTAAAGTTGCACCTGCTGCTGATACAGTTCCCTGAAGGCAGGTTGTACGTCCACAAACTCCACGCCACGATCGCTTAGCCGGCTTAACAGCCGGGGCAGAAAGGTGGCTTCCTTCTGGCTGGGCAAAAGCTGGTAGTATATATTCTCCTTGTTGGGGATGGGCAGGAAAACGAAGTGTATGCCCCGCTCCTGCAGCGCATCGTGGTAGCCCTGCAGCACATCGGCCAGGTAATCCAGCTCCTCGTCCGAGAAGTCGCGGTTGGCGTGCTCGCCCTCCATAAAGAACTCGTTGTTGTAGCTGATGTACTCCTTTTTGCCAAGCGCGCGGTCTATCTCGGCGAGCGTGCGGCGGTACAGCGCCAGCTTGGAGATGCGATCGGCGGAGACAGCCAGGGAGGTGAGGAAAGGGGAGGAGTTGATCAGGTTGCCCGTATGGTTCCTGATCCTGGAACCAAGGCCATTGTCGCCCACGGGGGGCAGCTCAGGAATGCGGCGCTCGATGCTCGACACGATCACCAGCTGGGGCGGGTTCTCCAGGAAGCGGTCGGTGGCCAGGAAGCGGTTTATGGTGGCCGGTGCGAAGGAGTATACATCGCGGCCCAACTGCCGCTCCAGCACCTCGGCCAGCGTCTCTTCCTGCGATAGCTTGGCCCCGGTGATGTTGGAGTCGCCGATCAGGAGCACGTCGTTTTTGGTGTCGCGGTTGCGGTAGCCATACTGATCGGTGTACCACTCCACCTGGCGCTTCTGCGCAAAGGGCGTGCGCGGGGCCAGCTCGCCCTCTTCCTCCATCTGCATGTGCACATTCGGGTAAAAAGGGCCCGACATCACGCGCATGGAGTTCACGGAAATGGTTTCCCAGATACGGAACGTGAAGAAGTTCATGGGCAGCACAAACACCTCTATCAACGGCCAAAGTATAAACGGCAGGGCCAGCAGGGCAAGTTTGCTCAGCAGCCTTTTCACACCTTTGTCGACTTTTACGTTGCGTGCCATACTTCCTTAAAACTGAAAATAGATAAACTCCTGGTTCCCGAACTGCCCGAAGAGCAACACGGCAATGATGGCTGTATAGTAGATGCCCCAGCGCACCCAGGCCGGCCGCTGCATGATGAGCTGCGAAACGCTGCCGTTGCGCTGTATCAGGTGCACCGTCTCCATGACAGTGATGGCGACAACCGACACGGCGAAGACCTTAAAGCCCTGGTCCATGAAGACGTCGTGGCTCCAGTCGAGGGCGAAGACTTGCGCCGGGTTGGTGAGCACCGAAAAGCTTTGGCCCACGATGTAAAAGGCATCGGTTATGCTATTGGCCCGGAAGAAGATCCAGCTGAAGCACACGAGGAAGAATACGGTGAATACCTGCACCCATTTGTATACTTGCGGGTTGCTGGTCAGGCCCATACGTTGCGCGATCACGTTGCGCTTTTCCTTCGTCACCATGCCAAACACCTGGTACATCCCGTGCAGCGCGCCCCATACGATAAAGGTCCAGTTAGCCCCGTGCCAAAGCCCGCTCACCAGGAACACGATGAACAGGTTGTAGTACCAACGCCACTTCACCACGCGGTTGCCGCCCAGCGGGATGTAGAGGTAATCGCGGAACCAGGTGGAGAGGGAGATGTGCCAGCGACTCCAGAATTCAGGAATGGATTTGGCAAAGTAGGGGCTGCGGAAGTTCTCCATGAGCCTAAAGCCCATCACCTGCGCCGCCCCGATGGCAATGTCGGAGTAGCCCGAGAAGTCGCAGTAGATCTGGAAGGCAAAGAACACCGTGGCGATGATGTGCGAGACACCGTCATGCTCGGTCGGGTTGTTGTAGACCTGGTTCACCATCAGGGCCAGGTTATCGGCAATCACAATCTTTTTAAAGAAACCCCAGGCCATGCGGCGAAGGCCGGCCACGGCGCGGGGGTAGCTGAACGCATGGTATTGGCGCAACTGCCCCAGCAGGTTGCCCGCGCGCTCTATCGGGCCGGCCACCAGCTGCGGGAAAAAGGTAACGAACAGCGCGAAGATACCCAGGTGCCGCTCCGGTTTGATGCGCCCGTTGTACACATCAATTGAGTAGCTCATGGTCTGGAACGTATAGAAGGAGATGCCCATGGGCAGCAGCAGCTCAAAGGCCGGCATGGCATAGGGCACGTTGAGGGCAAGGGCTATGTCGCGGGCGCTCTCGTTAAAGAAGTTGTAGTATTTGAAGAGGCCCAGTATGCCCAGGTTCGTGCAGAGGCTCAGCCAGAGCCAGGGCCTGCGCTTTGCCTTTTCCTCGTGGCGGCCCATCATCAGACTGCAGCCATAGTCTATCAGGGTGGAGAAGACAAGTATAAGGGCATAGGCCGGCTTCCACGACATGTAAAAGTAGTAACTGGCAAGCAGCAGGATGAGCCATCGGTGCCTGAAGGGCGTCAGGAAGTATAGGGTAAGGACTACCGGGAAGAATATGAAGAATTCTGTAGAGTTAAACAGCATACTTTCTCCAGGTTGTAAGGGTGTTTGTCGCTGGTAGTATCAAAAGTTCACTTACTTCAGGCACTGGTACGGGGGGTCGGTTAAACAAAGGCTCAGAGAGAGCCCTTCTGTGATATTATATAGAAGTTGCACTAAAAAGTTGTGCATTTCAGCATATATTTTTCTTAATACTTTAAAATAGGCATGTAGACATTGTTTCAGGAGCAGTCAAAGTACTTTTTTACGATGTCGTGCAAGTGGGGTTTATCCTGGCGGGAAATAAAAAATTATACTTTTGATAAGAGTGGCCAAGGTATTTGGCAACCATGGTATAGGATTGACGTTATATAGGGAGTTCAATTGAGAGCTTAACCGCACCCTTACTATATGCCCTTATACTTTTACTTCAGACAGCGGCTTGCCTGGTTGCTGCCAATTATCTGTATAGCAGGCTTTTGCCATAAGTCCCTGGCCGCAACGGCGGCTGTTGAAACCCCTGCTTCCCTTTCCGCCCCAAGCGTAAGCGCCAGACCCTCGCTGGTAGGAGCCATCACGGTGACCTGGACAAAAGTTGACGGTGCCACGGGCTATGTGCTGGAAAAATCAGCTACCGGGGAGGCTGCCAGCTTTACCCCACTCAAGACCCTGGGCGCCGCAGAAACCTCCTTCCGCGATACGGAGCTGTACTACAGCCAAAAAGTATTTTACCGGGTGAAGGCAACGGGCAGCGGGGCCACGCCCTACAGCAATACTGCCAGCGCCACTACCCACGCCAAAGACAAAAAGTATAGCATCATGCCGCTCGGCGACTCCAATACAGAAGGAGGGGGCAGTAAGGTGCCCGCTGACCGGAAAGCAGCCTATCGTGCCCGACTGGAACAACTGCTTAACGGCTCCGCCTCCAAAGGCCTCTACGATTTTGTGGGCAGCCAGAAAACAGGTGGCGCCCTGATGTCCGACAGCGATCATGCGGGATTTGGCGGGGCAAGAGACGAGGATATCGCCCTGCTTCTGCGGGATGGCCGGTTTGAGTTCTACGATACCGGCGAGTACCTCGGCCCCGGTGGCGGACCTTACCTGGACAAGTATAACCCTGATATTATTCTGCTGCACATCGGCACCAACTGGGTGAGCGGCAGCGCAACGGCCATGGACGATGTGCGGGACATTCTGGATGAGGTGGACAAGTATGAAAGCCGCGCCAATAAAGAGGTGACGGTCATTGTGGCCAGGATCATCAGGCGCGTTTGCTATACCGGCTCCGACGGAACCAACCACTGCCCGACACCTAAGGAGGCAGAGAATACCATCAAGTATAATAACATGCTGGAAGCCTATGTGAAGGAGCGTATTTCCGCAGGCGATAGGCTTCACTTGGTGGATATGCAGGACGGCGCCGGCCTGGTGTACAAGTATGTAGCGGACGGAGGGGATATGGACGATCATCTTCACCCCACCCAGAAAGGCTACGATAAAATGGCCCCTGTCTGGTTTAAGGCGCTGGACCCGCTGCTGAACCGTGCGCTAAAGCCGACTGACACCGTAGCCCCGGAAACCACCATCGCCTCCAAGCCTGGGGAGCTTTCCAACAGCAGCACGGCTAAATTCGGGTTCAGCAGCAACGAGAGCGGCGTAACCTACCAGGTAAGTATAAACGGAGGCGATTTCACCACCGTGGCCACTCCGTATACTGTAAACAGCCTGACCGACGGAAAGCATACCCTTCAGGTGAGAGCCGTAGACGCCGCCGGAAACATAGACGCCACGCCCGCCAGCTATTCCTGGACCATCGATACCAAGGCACCCGCTGCACCTGTAGTGGCTGCCCCCGAGGAAGGTAAAGTGCTGAGCAACAACAAACCAAGTATAAGCGGCACGGCAGAGGCAGGCAGCACGGTAAGTATCGTTAGCGGCACCACCAAAGTTGGGACCGTTACTGCGGGGAAAGACGGCAAGTGGAGCTTTGTGCCCGCCACTGCCCTGGCAGAGGGGGCGCAGCAGCTTTCGGCCACAGCCACGGACGCCGCCGGCAACACCAGCAAACCCAGCACCACCAGGAACATCACCATCGATACCAAAGCCCCGGAAACCACCATCACCGCACATCCGGGCGCGGCGAGCAACAGTTCCGAGGCGAAGTTCAGCTTTAGCAGCAGCGAGAAAAATGTGACGTATGAAGTAAGCCTGGACGGAGGAGCATACCAAGAAACCGGCAACAGCTACACCGTCCCGGACTTAGCAGAGGGAAAACACACGCTGGCCGTGCGTGCCCGGGACGCCGCCGGCAACACCGATCCAAATCCGGCCACCCATACCTGGGAAATAGACACCAAGGCCCCGGAGGCACCCATTCTTGCAGGCATTACAGAAGACCGTGGCCCTGCGGGGGATGACCAGATCACGGCGGATAATACTATAAAATTGAATGGGAAGGCTGAGGCCGGGGCAGTAGTGACGGTGCTGGAGCAGGGCAAGGTGCTGGGCAAGGCAACAGCCAAAAACGACGGCACCTGGGAGTACAGCCACGAAAGCACCGCCCTGCAGCAGGGGAAGTATACGTTCACCGCCACCGCCACCGACGCCGCCGGCAACACCAGCGAGCCCAGCAAAGCCTTTGCCGTAACCATAGACCTGACCGCGCCGAAAGCCACAATCACGAGCCAAAGCGGCGCCAGGGTAAATGCGCCATTTGCTGTAAGTATAACTTTTACAGAGGAGGTGTATGGTTTGGAAGCATCGGACTTTGCATTGGTTAACGCGAAACTGGAGGACTTCAAATCCACGGACAAGGCAACGTACACCGCCACCGTTGTGCCAGTCGCAGATGGAGCAGTGCGTATCAGCTTGCCTGCCGGAAAGGTAACAGACCTGGCGGGTAATCCGAATACAGCCTCCAACGCCCTGGAGACCACCTTTGATGCCTCCGCACCGGAAGGCTATGCTGTGAAGTTCGGTACAGAAAAAGTGGACGTGAACAACCAGGTAAGTATAAACCTGGATGTGAGCGGAGCGGAGAAAGGCGCCACCTATTTTTATACTATAAGCAGCAGCAATGGCGGCGATGAGGTATCAGGCACGGCTGGAGTATCGGCAGCATCGTTTCAGATCAAAAACCTGAACCTGACCGGCCTGTCCGATGGCACTCTGACCGCTACGTTATACTTAGTGGATGAAATCGGAAACCGTGGAAAGGAAGTGACGGCGCAGGTAGAGAAACTCACCAAAGACATCACCAAAGTGCACCACCCAGCCGACGTCACGGTAAAGTTCAAAACCGGGTTCGACGCCATCGGCTTGCCGGATAAAGTAAAAGTGAGCTATACTTATGGCGATGATGAGGAACTGCAGGTGGCGTGGGCACAGGGCGACTACAACAGCGAGGTGCCGGGCAGTTACGTGATTATTGGGCAGTTGGAGTTGAACGAGAACACCAGCAATAGCAAACAGATGACCGCCCGTGTAACCGTGGTGGTGGCGCCGAACCAGCCACCAACCGGCCTCACCCTCAGCACAGATACCTTCAGTCCCGATATTGATTCGGATACGATGATCGGTATTTTCTCCACTACCGACCCTGATGACGAAGAATTTACCTACACGTTGGCAAGCGGGCAGGGCGATGAGAACAACAGCCTTTTTGGGCTCCGAAACAACAACGAGCTGTACCTGAAATCCAACAAAGGGCTTTCGGGGAAGTCCACCTTTAACATCCGCGTGCGCAGCACCGATCCCTACGACAACGTGATCGAGAAAGCCTTTACTCTCACCAAATCGCTCTATAACCCGGAGGGAGGCATTGAACTGGTAAACGCCTTTTCCCCGGACGGGGACAACATAAACGACACTTGGCTGGTGCCGGAACTGCGCTACTACAACAGCGTGGAGGTGCAGGTGTTCGATCGCTCGGGCGTGCTCCTGTTCCATACTTCAGATCCTGAAAAAGGCTGGGACGGCAGAGGGAAAGATGGCCGCGTGGTGGCCGGCTCATACTTCTACGTCATCCAGGTAAAGGATATCAACCTGGTGCAGAAAGGGGTTTTAACTGTACTTAACTAGCAGCAGATGACAAGATTTATACTTTGGGTTTGCCTGGTGATGATCGTTGGCGGGGCACAGGCCCAGAACAGAAAGCAACTGGCGAACTTCTCCCAATACAAGCACTACTATAACCCTTCGCTTACCGGCCACGAGGGCGCCGTGCTCAGAAGCGCGTACCGCAACCAGTGGACGGGCTTCGAGGACGCCCCCAAAACCATCCTGGCCTCGGCGGAGCTGGACCTGCAGAAGCTTGGCAGAAGCAACAGGACCTTCTTCAGCAGCCAGTCGGCAAGCCGGGAGTCGGAGAGAGAGCTAAGCGCCCAGCACGGCCTTGGCCTCACCCTTTTTCACGATCAGTTCGGGCCGGCAAAAGAAACGCAGGCAGCGCTGAGCTACGGCGCCGGGGTGCGGTTGTCGGAGGAGTTGAGTTTGCGCTGGGGAACGGCGGTAACGTATACCTTTCATCGCCTCGATGGCAACAGCCTGACGGTGGACCAGGAAAACGACCCCCGGTTCAGCCATGTGCTGGGCGGGGAGAACCGCAGCGGCAGGGCAGACATTAACCTGGGCCTCTCGCTTACGGGAGATAACTTTTACCTGGGCTACGCAATGATGGAGGTGACGGAAGGCAAGCTAGCCTCGTCCGGAGGCGACTACCTGAACGACTTCTACGCACGCCGGCATGTGGGACAAATCGGCTACCGCCAAAGTATAACCGATGTGCTGGGCCTGACGATCAACGGCATCTACCAGCACGATAACGTAAACAAATCCACCCTGGAGGGACAGTTAAAGGCCGTGTACGACAACCTTTTCTGGGTAAGCGGCGGCTATCGCAACGACCTGGCCTATACGTTGGGAGCCGGCCTGCGCCTGAACCAACTGGCCATCGGCTATACCTATGAAACCCCCACCCAGGAGGCCAGGGCCATCGACAAAGCCACGAACGAGGTGACGCTTAGCTATCACTTATCTGCTTTAAAGCGCAGCAGTGGTAACGGAAGAAGAAGGGGTGCTGACCTGCTGATCTGGTAATCATGCACTTTTCGTCAGGATTATTTTGTGCCCCTAAATGGTAGGATTACGCGCACTTTCCAGGTAACACCCTGTATTAATAGGAGTAATCCTATTTTAATGTCATAGCTGTTGATAGTGAGCGCTGTAGATGAGAAACTAAATAATTGCTATAGAAGTATATAGGTTTTCTTTGAAATGATTTAAGTAAGCCTTCCCCCTATAATGTTACTACTTCCGTTTCTCCTGTGCCTTTTCCTTGCAGTTACTAGCCTCACACAGCAATCGCTTGCTGGCTCTGAAATCAGCAGCCCTGTGCCTGACCAACCCCAGGGTGTGTTGGCACGCGCCTCCCTGGTTAGGGCGATTGCCATTAGGTGGCTTCCTGTAGCAGGTGCCGGAGGCTATGTTCTTGAGAGATCAGACACAGGGAGTGCGGACAGTTTTACACTGCTGGCGCGAGTGGCAGGGGATGTGAGCTCTTACAGGGATACGGACCTGGGGCTGAGCAGGACTTACTATTACAGGGTAAAAGCCACTGCTGGAGAAGCTGAGTCGGCGTACAGCCTGACGGTAAGCGCGACAACCAACCCGGATGAAATTATCAGGATCATGCCTTTGGGGGATTCAAACACAGATGGTGGGGCAGGCTCTGTGGCCCAGGTGGATCGTATTGGCTACAGAAAAGAGCTCTACCGGGGGCTACAAGAGCAGGAAGGGTATAAGATAGATTTGGTGGGCAGTGAGCGGTCTGGTGAAAGCCATCAAGCAGAGGGCGGCATGGTGTACGACCTCGACCATGCCGGCTTCGGGGGCTTCCGCAACCGGGACCTGGTCGAAATCATTGAGCGAGGGTTTGCCAACCGTTCGTACGATGGTGTGCGGTTCGGCTTGGAGAAGGAGGAAAATTACCTGCAGCATTTCGCCCCTGATATCATACTGCTGCACTCTGGCACCAATGACATTAGTAACGATGGGCTTGATAACTCCCAAAGTGCCATCGATGATCTGGAAAACGTGCTGTTGGCTATCGATGCTTATGAGGCAAGCTCCGGAAGAGACATAACCGTCATTCTGGCCAAAATCATCAAGAGTGTTTGTATTGAGACCTTCTGCTACAGAGGAAAGCAGTACTCCAAAAATGATATTATCGACCTCTACAACGCTAAGATGGAGGTGCTGGCAAATACCCGCAGAAGCAATGGCGATAACATTATATTGGTGGATATGGCGGAAGCAGGCATCATTTACGATTGGGTCGAAAATGACGGAGATATGGCTGATGGCCTTCACCCCACCCAAGGCGGGTACGATAAAATGGCGCAGGTGTGGCTTGATGTGTTACTATCGCCAGCTGTTCCGCTGCCTGTCGAGCTGAAAAGCTTTCATGCAGCCCTATCAGCTGGAGGTGTGCTCCTGGAGTGGGAAACCGCCTCTGAGGTAAACAATGACCGCTTTGAGGTGGAGCGGAAGCTGGAAAATGAGTCGTTTACCTTGTTAGGAGCCGTGCCCGGAGCCGGAGACAGCCAGCTGCCCCTGAAGTATACTTTTCGGGATGTCGAGTTAATGGAAGGACAGGTCTACTATCGGCTGAGGCAGGTAGATACCTACGGCACCTCTTCCTACTCCAAGGTAGTGGCGGTACACAGCAAAAGAACCACGGCACCCACTGCCCGCCTGTATCCAAACCTTGTGAATGGTTCAGAAGATTTAAATCTCACCATAGGTGGCCTTGAGGAGCATGTTCTTGTTTCGGTGGCGTTAGTGAACTCAATGGGCGAGTTCTTATCTCAGCAAACGATGCAGACAGGCAGGCAAGGTGGGGTGCGGGAAAGATTCCGGCTGCCACCTAACCTGCCTAAAGGAATGTACTTTCTTGATCTCAGGACGCCGGGCCACGTTCAGAGACTGAAACTGCTTGTGAGGTAATGAGCAGTGCTAGTTTAACCAGGTATAGTATAAAACAAACATATATTATCGGCGTACTATACTCAGGAGATACCTTAACCGCTTGGCAGGTAGTGAGATAATTCCTTAGTCCTTAAGGGATTGGGTGGTTGAGCTCCGGAATAAATTTGTACAAATCCACTGTGCTTTTTGCCGTGGACACCTGATAAGCCAATTTCCATGACATATCGCGCTAGAACGCACAGAAGCCTAAGGGGCTGGGCGCACTTTATACTTTGGTCCTTGCTTGCTTTGCTCTCAAACGGGTTTATAGCTACAACGGCTGAAGCCCAGGCTACATGCCCTGATGGGCTGGTACATCACTTCGGCTTCGACGAGACCTCTGCCGGCAACTACCAGGACTACGCTTCCGATGCCACGGCCATTTGCTCGACCTGCCCTAATCCGGAGGCGGGGCTCTTTGCCGGGGCGCAGAAGTTCACCGGCCGCAAACCCGCCCTCACCATACAAGGGCTGGAGCATTTCGAGTGGGGCCCCAACAGCAGCTTCACCATTGAGCTCTGGATGAAAGCCTCCGGCACCGCCTCCGACAACCAGGTGTTCATCGGCCGTGATGCCAAGGACAACAACATGATCTGGTGGCTGGGCATGAACACGGAGGGATACCCGCAGTTCGACCTCTTCGACAACAACCCCGACCGCAGCAAGGGGGGCTTTAGTTTGGTGGGCAGGGATATCAAGGTAAATGACAACAAATGGCACCACATTGTGGTGGTACGCGATGGCCGCCTGCGCCTGAACAAGCTGTACGTGGATGGCTACTCGGTTGGAAACTTCCAGTATGATTACACCCACAACTTCGAGAGCGGCTCCCCGGTGAACATTGGTTTCCTGGACCTGAACAACGGTTACGGCTACAATGGCCTGCTGGATGAGTTGATGGTGTACAACCGTGACCTGACGGAGAACGAGGTGCGGGCGCGCTACAACAACGGGGCCGGCAGCTACTGCGGTCCGCAGCAGGTAAAGCCGGTGATCATGTCTGAGGCCGTTACCCACGGGGTGGTGGAGCAGCAGTATACCTATGATGTCAAGGCCGTAGGCGAGGCCAAGCCCACCTTTGCGCTGGCTGAAGCCCCTGCAGGTATGACGATCAACGCCTCCACAGGCGAGATCCGCTGGATTCCCACGGCTGCGGGTAATTTTAAGGTAAGCGTTACGGCCACTAACGGCGCCGGCTCCGATCGCCAGGACTTTACCATCGCTGTAAAGCCGGGTGTGGGAGAGAAGACAGGCATGCTGCACCACTGGATGCTGCACGAAATGCGCGGGCCGACCTACCGGGATTACTACACCCCCAGCCATGCTTCCGGAGGCGATGACAACCAGCCACAGGCCGTAAGCGGGGTGGTGTCTGGCGGGCAGGCGTTTGATGGCCTTGATGATGGCCTGGACGTGGTGGAGATCAGGAACTTTAACTGGGACGCCAATGAAAGCTTTAGTATAGAACTCTGGATGCGCAGCACGGCCAGCACCGCCGGCAACCGCGTGCTGATCGGCCGGGACGCCAAAGACTCCGAGGCGCACTGGTGGCTGGGCTTGGATGGCGAAGGCCGCGCCATCTTTACTTTGCTGGACCTGGAGTGGGGTGGACCTAAGCTCAGTAACGGCAGCGGCCCCAAACTCAACGATGATAGGTGGCACCAAGTGGTTGCCGTCCGGAACGGAGGCTCGGGCCTGACGGAAGTATACGTGGACGGGGAGCGGGTGAACGCCATGACCCATACTTACACCAACGGCTTTGCCAGCAGGTCCCCGGTGAACATTGGCTACCTGAAAGATGGAGGCGGGTATTATTATGAGGGCTTACTGGATGAGGTAAAGCTTTTCGGCCGTGTACTCTCCGCCGAAGAGATCAAACAAAGGTACAATGATGTGTATGACGCCATCACCGAGGTGGTGCGCTTTGACGGGGAGTTTGTGAATGGAGCCGTGCAGCTTGCCTGGGAGACAGCCGCAGAGGCGAACCTTTCGCACTTCGAGGTAGAACGCGCGCCGGACATGGAAACTTTTGAGAAACTGGGGGACGTAGCGGCGGCCGGCAACAGTAATGTGCCACTTTCCTATACTTTCACGGATGTGGACCCACTCTCAGGCATAGGGTACTACCGGCTCAAGATCGTAAAGCTCGACGGCAAGTATACTTACTCCAACATCATCTCCATTGAGAACAAGAGCCTTTCGGCCACCTCTTTTAAAGTATACCCCAACCCCATAGAGGAAGGAGAGGTAACAGCGCAGCTCTATGGTCTGCCTGCTAGCGAGCAAGTGCAGTTCTCCGTTACCGACCTCCGTGGAAAGGTGCTGTTGCAGGAACAGCTTCAGGTCGATGATCTTGGGCAGTTGCAGGTGCAGGTGCCCATAACCTCAGCTTACAGGCCCGGCATCTACATGCTCACCGTCACCTCAAGCAAGCACATCGTAAGCCGTAAGCTGGTGGTGCGGCGATAGGTGCAGAGGCGTTTCTGTGCTTGCCATGTTGGACTATATTTTCGTACAAAATATAGAACTATAGCATTATGGCTACGTATCAAAACAGACCAACAGGCTGCTCTTAAGTCGGCGTGGCCAAAAAACTTCCGGATCGCTGGGGTCCATCTGCTGAGATGCCCTTTCAATCTATCAAACCATGTTTAAAAGCTGAATTATTTATGAGAGAACTTTACGAAGCGTGGAGACGCAAGTCTTCGCTTTTAAGGGACAAGCATGCGTGTAGCGTACTATTTCGCTATGTCTTTATTTTGTTTTTATTGACAAAACTTTTTATAAGCCCGCAACAAGTATGGGCCCAGCCTACAGGCTTTGTAGAAGAGCAGGTAGGCGGTGACTGGGACGCAGCCGTTGGGCTTGAGTTTTCTCCCGACGGCGAGCGCATGTATGTGTGGGAGAAAGCGGGCAAAGTATGGATAGTGGAAGACGGAGAAAAAAGACCGGAGCCGCTTCTGGACATTAGTGAGGAGGTAGGCAATTGGGGAGACCACGGTCTGCTGGGCTTTACCCTTGATCCTGACTTTAAAAACAACCATTATGTATACCTGCTTTATGTGGTAGACCGGCATCACCTGATGAACTACGGCAAAGGCAGTTATAATCCCTCCGCTGACGAGTACAATGATGCCACGATTGGCCGCGTGACCCGTTACAAGGTGCGCAACGACGGTTTGACCACAGATATGTCCAGTAGAAAGGTGCTGTTAGGAGAAAGCGTATCGACGGGAATACCTATCCTGTACGTATCACATGGTGTGGGCACGCTGATGTTCGGAGAAGATGGCTCTCTATTAGTATCAGTGGGGGATGGCGCAACTGCCAATGGCACAGATACTGGCTGGCACGGACAGGAAACAGATAACTTTGTGGAGCAGGGGCTTCAGGATGGCATTTTATCCGAGGTAAACAACGTCGGGGCCTTACGCGCGCAGCAGGTCCACTCCCTTAACGGTAAGATTCTTCGCATAGATCCTGCTACCGGAGACGGGCTTCCTTCCAACCCCTTTTTCGATTCCGCTAACCCACGGGCAGCGGAGTCAAGAGTCTGGGTACTTGGCTTGCGTAACCCTTTCCGCTTTACCATACGCCCGGGCACAGGCAGTGCCACTAATCCCGGAAATTTATACATTGGAGATGTAGGCTGGCAGGACTGGGAAGAGATCAACGTGGCTACAGAGCCAGGCTTGAACTTTGGCTGGCCACTGTTCGAAGGGCTTGAGAAGCAGCAGTACTACGGAAACACGGGCTGGCCTACGCCAGATATTCCCAATCCGCTGTATAATGGGAAAGATGGCTCCTGTCCTAGAGAAACCTTCTACTTCAACGAGTTGATTTACCAACCCAAGGCAACGGGAGAACCATACTTCGGCAACTACTGTGACTGGAATGTGACGATTCCTGAGGATGTACATACTTTTGTGCATACAAGACCGGCTATCGACTGGGCTAACGCAGCAGTTACGGACGATACGCCTCCGGTAGCAGCCACCCGAACAGGTACTTTTGACGGAGAGGAAGCGACCGTTGTGAACGTAGGGGAAGCCGGTTCCCCAGTAACAGGAGAGCCTTTTTATGGTAGCTCTTCTACAGGGGGTATCTGGTACACAGGTGATAACATGCCGGCTGAGTATCAGAACGTGTATTTCTTCGGGGATTATGGCGCTGGCTGGATAAAGGCGCTGGAGTTTGACAGCAACAACAAGCCTACCGCCATAAAGAACTTTATAGATGAAGGAGCCACGGTAACAGCGTTCGCCCAGCATCCTGCCACAGGTGAACTGTACTATATCAACTATGGCGCACAGATCAAGAAGCTAACCTACTACGAGGGCAACAGACCACCAAAAGCTGTTGCCGAGGCTGATAAACTATATGGCCCTAGCCCGCTTACGGTTAAGTTTACAGGCAGCAACTCAACGGACCCGGAAGGTCAGGATTTAAGCTATTCCTGGGATTTTGGCGATGGCTCTGCTAAAGTAATGGAAGCAAACCCAACCCATACCTTTACAGTTGAAGGTGTGAAAACCTATGAGGTTACGCTTACCGTAACTGACCCTGAAGGCTTGACATCGACGGCAAGTATCGCTATCACCCTGAACAACACACCTCCCGTGGTGACTATTGTGAGCCCGGCAGAAGGGCAGCAATACCCCATGAACCAGCAGACTACCTACGACCTCCGTGCGCAAGTGACGGATAGCGAAGATACGGATGAGCAGCTGACATACGAGTGGATGGTGGCGTTGCACCATAACACGCACTCGCATCCAGAACCAACCGACAGCAAGCACGAAACGACTGCCACCATTGCTGCGGTAGGCTGCGATGGTGACACCTATTTTTACAGGTTCTCCCTGAAAGTGACTGACTCCGGAGGACTTTCTGCCACAGACTATGTAGATGTTTATCCGGATTGCAGCGGCGGCATTGTAGCGGCTGTGGCTTTGGCCTCTCCCGCTAACAACGCCACTTTCGAGGAAGGCGCTCCTGTTGAGCTGACTGTTAGCTTCGCGGATGAAACGCGGGAATGGGCATCAGTTGAGTATTACAGTGGCACTAACCTGATCGCGACTGTAAATACCAGCCCTTTTAGTTACACCTGGGAAGGCGCTGAGGCGGGCACGTACAGCATAAAAGCCAAAGCCACAGACAGCGAGGGGCACTCGGCGGAGTCAGAGGCAGTTAAGCTGGTGATTGGTGACGGTGGAACTACCGGTGAGCCAACCGTTGATTTGTCAGACTGTTTGCCTGGCCTGGTGCACTATTACAGTTTTGATGCAGCAGAGGAAGGCAACTTAACAGATGCGGCCACCGCACGTTCTGCAGCCTGCCAAACCTGCCCTGAACCGGTGGAAGAAGGGCTTTTTGGAGAAGCCTTGCGCTTTAATGGCACTGATACCCGCGTAGACGTTGCAGATGTAGAGAACTTCAACTGGACTGCAACCGATAACTTTAGTATTGGTTTCTGGCTAAAAACTACTGCAAGTGATGAGGGTAACATGGTGATTGTGGGGCGGGATGCCGCTGCCACCGATGCTGGAGTGCACTGGTGGGTTGGCCTGAGCGAGAAAGGGCAGGCGATGTTCTCTCTCAAGGATGCCAACCACGCAGGTGAGGAGTTATTTCATAGCGGCCCTTTCTTAAACGACGGGGACTGGCACTACATAACGGCCGTCCGTGACGGCAGCAACAACATGAACAGGTTGTACGTGGATGGAGCGCTTATCCGGGAGGAACAAGAGCAGTACAACTATGATTTTGCAGATAGTGCACCCGTTAACATTGGCTACCTGAACCGCTCCCCTTATTTCAATTACAAGGGCGACCTGGATGAGCTGAAGGTATACAACAGAGCGCTGACATTGGAGGAAATCAAGGGAATGTATAACGGGGGCAGTGGCACCTTGTGCGGGCAATCACCGCTGGGGCTAACGGATAATAAAACCTTCGCCGGAACCTTTGATGTTTTCCCTAACCCGGCTACCCAGCAGCTGCTCAATATCGCAGTCTCGGGTCTAAAGCCAGGGGAGGTGACTACGTTATCACTGATAGACATTACCGGAAAGACCGTGCTGAGCCAGACTGTAACTGCAGGGACAGATGGAGCTGTTCGTACAGCGATTTCCACAGATGCAAGGCTTTCGAATGGGTTATACAACTTGCTGTTACTTTCTGAGGAAAGGAAGCTAAGCAGGAAAGTGATTCTGTCAAGATAATCCACTGTCGCTTTGTACTTAATAAAAAAGGGCCTGCAATGCTGCAGGCCCTTTTCTTTATTGGCTAAAAGTTGTGATGTTTTATTCTTTCACGATTTTGATGCTGTCAGACTTGCCGGCCTTGTCTGTGTACTTCAGGATATAGAGTCCGGTCTTCAGCTCAGCCAAGTCGATAGACAGTTTGTTGTTTACCAGCTCCAGCTTAGACTCCTTGTATACTGTGCGGCCAGTCTGGTCCAGCACGGTTACGTCTGCTAGCTCTACCTGCTTGTCTCCGAAGTCCAGTGTTACCACATCGCGGAACGGGTTAGGGTAAGCGGTTGTCTGGGCGAAGAATGGGTTTGAGTCAGCTACCTCGGAAACCTGCATGGCAGAGATGTTCTCGAAAGAGTCACCGAAAGGCGACAGGTTCTTGCCAGCGATCGGCATTTCCTTGGCGCCGCTCGGCAGCTGCCAGGCCACGGCCAAGTTGTCGCCGCCGGCTCCCTCCAGGTGCAGGGCCTCGATGTAGTAGCGCTTGCCAGCCTCCAGGGTCACCTTCACCGACTGCTGGGAGGCGTACTTGGTCCACTCGCGTGGGTTGGTCCAGCCGTTCACGTGGGCCAGCTGCTTCTTGGCGGCCGGGTCCTCCGAGGTGCTCAGGTAGAGTGCGGCGTGGTTGTCGCCTGCGATCCAGAAAGTATACTGGCCGCTCTCCGGCGCCGTCACGTAGCCGCGGATGCGCTGGCCGTAGTTGTCGCCCACGTTGGAGGGTGCCTCGAACAGGGTCAGCTCCTTGGTGCTGCTAGGTGCGGTGTTCACCGGGATGTCGTTTACGTTCTCGCTCTGCACGCCCTTCCAGTGCTCCAAAACAATCTTGCCAGTTGGTTTTATGGAAGTGATAATTTCAGGGGCTTTGCTTCCCATTTCAGATAGTCTGTTACCAGAAATTGGCATTTCCTTGGCGCCGCTCGGCAGCTGCCAGGCCACGGCCAAGTTGTCGCCGCCGGCTCCCTCCAGGTGCAGGGCCTCGATGTAGTAGCGCTTGCCAGCCTCCAGGGTCACCTTCACCGACTG
>NZ_LVWA01000012.1 GCF_001907195.1 Pontibacter flavimaris | reverse complement strand
TTCACCTGCGATCCAGAAAGTATACTGGCCGCTCTCCGGCGCCGTCACGTAGCCGCGGATGCGCTGGCCGTAGTTGTCGCCCACGTTGGAGGGTGCCTCGAACAGGGTCAGCTCCTTGGTGCTGCTAGGCGCGGTGTTCACCGGGATGTCGTTCACGTTCTCGCTCTGCACGCCCTTCCAGTGCTCCAAAACAATCTTGCCTGTGCCCGATGAAGTGCCACTTGTGGACGGAACCTGAGCAATCGGGCTCTCAACCGGTGCCGATATGTTTACAACAGCAATGCCTACTGCGGCAGATGTCTTTGATGCGCCGGCATTGTCATACGCCTTGGCTGTAAGTGAGTAGGTGCCAGTGGCGGCGTTAGTCCAGGTATAGCTGAAAGGCGCACTGGTGTCTTCACCCAGTTTCACAGATCCCTGGTAAAACTCCACCTTCGTAACCGAGCCGTCAGCATCAGTTGCGTTTGCGTCTATCACGATAGAAGAACCGGTAGCGATAGAGGCATTAACAGTTGGGGAGGTGATGGCGATGGTTGGCGCCTGATTAGCCGGGGCCGAGCTGGCTGACCCGTTAGGTCCCAGTACGATGCCGTTCTTGCTAAGCTTGCTCTGCCACATGCTGTACTCATCTTTCTCCATTTGCTCTGTGATGGCCGCAGTAAGTGGCAGGAACGTATTGTTCTTGAAATCAGCGTTCTCAGCTACAGAGACATCGTTACGGTTGTTGGTGTAACCCCAGGCTGTGATACCTACCACGTTGTTGTCTACTGAGTTAGAGAAGGTCGTGTTGTTTCTGTAGTAGTCTTTGCTCCAAAGGCCGGAAGTATACATGTTATACTTCGTACCATTGTCGAAAGTGGCTGCGTTCACGGCTCTGTTGTGGTGGTAGCGGATATTGTTACCGCCGGCAATACCCATAGAGTAGTTGCCAAGGCCAACCAGTTGGTTGTCATGCGCCTCGATGTAAGCAGGGCAGGTGTTAATATCTCCGT
Organism: Pontibacter flavimaris; assembly: GCF_001907195.1. GTDB lineage: Bacteria > Bacteroidota > Bacteroidia > Cytophagales > Hymenobacteraceae > Pontibacter > Pontibacter flavimaris. The sequence continues at coordinate 391,967 of NZ_LVWA01000012.1, read as the reverse complement.
CGCCGTCAGTAATGATACCGCCACCGGAGTACGACTTGCTTTCTGCCTGAACAGGGTAAGCACCTTCGATGTAGTTGTTATGGATCTTGATTGGAGAAGACTGTGTGCCTCTGGAATTGTGAATATTGATGTTGTCCTCAACAGCAGAGTTGTTTGGGGTGTTTATTACCTGGTTCCAGGCTACCTCTGCATGGTTGATAGGCTTCTTGAAGTTAAACTGCACGAATTGTGCAAAAGTCGTTCCTCCATATACACGGCCGTCGATGTTTTTAGCTACGTTATAACGGATTTTGATTGTTTCCGAAGAAGTTCCGTTACCCTCATAGCTTTGGCCGATATAGATGCCTGCTGTATTCTCCATATAGCAGTTCTCCACCACTACACTCTTAAAAACATCTATACCCAGGAAGCGACGCGCTTTTGCGGAACCGCTGTAAGGTGTTGGAGCAAGTCCATAGCCATTCGTATGACGAATGGTAAGGTTTATCTTGTTGCCTAAGCTTCTGATCAGCGGACCGGCTCCGCGGATGTTGGAATGCTCAATAATCACGGGCTCACTTGTTTTGATCTCTATTGCAGCGACATCCGAGTTTCTGGATTCCCAGTTGCCTTTGTAGGTGCCGCCCTTGGTGATAACCAGGGGGCCGCTGTAGGTTTGTGCGTGTACTGTGTCAGGAAGAAGCACGAACAAAATATAGGCAAATAGTTGAGCTACGATTGCTCGACCTGCCCTCTTGCTCAGGTTAGAGGCTTTGGTGTTCATTTCCTTTGGCTAAAAGTTGAAAATAAGATTTTTTAATGTTTTGTTTTCTTTAAAAGTCTCACAGTGTCCTTTGGCTAATGCACTGTTAATAAGATTTTTTCTGTTTTTGAGTTTTACCTCCGTAGTTGTTAATGTGGCTAAAAACTTAATATATAATCTGTTGCAAATATAATGGGGAAAAATTTACATTTCATACATATCCCTAAAGAAAATCATAAAAATTTATATAGTTCATTAAATAGTTATATGCTAATATGACCGTTTTTTATTTAGAAACTCGCTTATAAGTTTGTATGAGCACCTTTAAGAAGGTTACAGTAAAATGAAGTTTCATACTTTTGTCCTATACTTATTTCTGGTGTAAAAGTGCCTATATAGTGAATTGACAATGATTTTTCCATCATTACTGTGATAAATTACCCACCAGGAGTATCAGATAGATTATATAAATATGCAATGTTTGTTATATTGTATTTAACTAATGTTACAAAGTTGCATTGATTGTACTTTTCGTGTGTGGAATTTATCCACACTTTAGGTTTGACCGGAGGAGAATATGCGTTTGGGGTAAATTGGAGGGGATGTGGATTCCACACATTGTGGATTTATGCTGTGTTATAGCGTTGGAGTGGGGCCTGGCTTGATGCCATTCAGGCGGAGCTTTCGCTGCCAGCGAACATACTCGGCGTCTTCCAGTTTTGTGGTTATACTATCCGGAAGTATGGTATTGGCAAATTCATCTGCTGCGGCAAAGGTACTGTCAAAAATTTCGTTGCGCCAGTCATGGTTTTTGCCCAGCACCGCCAGGGTATTGTGGTGCATGCTGTTGCTAAAGGTATTGCCCATCTTGTAGTAGTCCTTGGCCCAGATGCCGCTGGTCCAGAAGTGGAAGGGCTTGCCATCGGGGAATACTGCTGCTACTATAGCGCGGTTGTGGTGCATCTCGATGTGGTTGCCACCCGCTATGCCCAGGCAGTAGTTACCCAATCCCACCAGCTGGTTCTCATACACGCTCACATAAGCCGTGGCCTCCAGGGAGTCAGTGCCCGGAGAATCCATGATGATGCCGCCGCCGGAGTACTCAGGTAAATCCAGTGGGTAGGGGAAAGCGCCCTGAATGTAGTTGTTATGGATGCGGATGGGTGACTGTGGGGTGCCCCTGGAGTTGTAGATGTTGATGTTATCCTCCACGGCGGAGGCCCCGGGCTCGTTTATCACTTCATTCCAGGCGATCTCGGCATGGGGAACCTCGCCACGGTAGTTAAACTGCACGAACTGCACCGGCTCCAGGCCATTATACACCTTGCCGTTTATGTTGCGGGCTCTGTTGTAGCGTATCTTTATACTTTGATCGGGGCTCTCGTCGCCGGTATACGCCACACCCAGGTAGATGCCGGCAGTGTTCTCCAGGTAACAGTTCTCCACCACCACATTCCGAAACACATCCACCGCCAGAAAGCGCCGCGGCTTGGGGTAATCGCTGTAGGAGGTAGGAGGGAGGCCGTAGCCTTCTGTATTGCGCACGGTAATGCTGGCGTCGTGCCCCTGGCTGCGAATCAGGAAACCGGCACCGCGTATTTTGGAGTTCTCTATAATCACCGGCTCCTTAGTACGAACCTCTACTGCCGCCACGTTGGAGTCACGGGATTCCCAGTGCCCGCTATAGGTGCCTCCCTTGGTGATGACAAGCGGGCCTTGGTAGGTGGGGGAGGCGGCATGGGGTGAAAAGTTAAGCACGCGCAGCAGGCTGAGCGCCGCCAGTGCCATAAGCAGAACGGCTACCACAGCAAAAAGCCACCCTTTGCCTATCCGCAGCGTGTGGCTGCGGTGCCAAAGGGTGGCTTTTATACTTGCGCTTTGCTGCATTTACTTCAGCATATACCCAAAAATCCGGCGGGCATAGCCATTCGCCAGGTAATAGGGGATGTAGGGAGGAGGGCAGTTCTTGAAGGTGAAACGGGTGAAGTCGCGCAGGTTGCCGCCGCCCTTGATGTCGAACAGGTGCTTGTAGAAGTTCTGCAGCGATTTGCTCTGGCGGTTCTTGCGCTCCCCGCTTTCCTCCGGGTACGTATAAAGCCTGGCGTCGTAGTTCACGTATAGCTCAAACCCGTTGCGCAGGGCAGTGTGGGTAAAGTCGTAGTCGGCCACGTAGTGCGGGAAACGGTCCTGATCCAGCAGGCCGATCTTCTCAAACACGGCGCGGGGTACAAGCAAGCCGCGTCCCGGCAGTTGTGATACCGCGTGCAGCCCCACCTGTTGCTCTTTTGGCAGCTCCTGCAGCAGGTGCCGCACCTTGTTCAGCTTAAAGTCCACTATCTCGCCCCCAAAGGCAGGCTCGCGGGTTCCGGCATCCATCTCCAGGGCTCCAAGTATGGCGTCCGGCTTTTTAGCCATCCACTTGTAGGTATTCTCAATATAGTCCCCGGCTACCTCCAGGTCGTTGTTCAGCGTCATCACATAATCGGCGCCCAACTGCAGCGCGTGCTTGATGCCCATGTTCACGCTGGCGGTCCAGAAGAGGTTGCCGTCGCCGAACAGGGTCTCCACTTCCGGAAATTCCTCGCGCAGCATGTCGGCGGTGCCGTCGGTGGAGCCATCGTCCACCACAATCACTTTGTAGTTTTGGTTGGTGCCACGCTTCAGGGAGAGCAGGCATTCTCTGGTGAAACTCTTTCTGTTAAAAACAGGGATAACAAGGTATATCATTTCTAATAAGGGCTAATGCTAAGGTTGAACGGTTAGTTCGGCAGGCTTGGCCTGGGTATACTTACTGTAAAACTCGTTGATGTGTTGTGTCTTTAGCGTCCAGGTCTGGGATTTGGAGAATTTATAGCCGTTCATGCCCATCTGGCGGCGCAGCAGGGGTTGGTCGTATAATTTCTCCACGGCAGCGGCGATGGCTTTCACCGTCTCGTTTGCCGTGCTCACCGGCACTTTAATTCCGGCATCGTCGGGCACCAGGTTCCGGGCGCCGTGCAAATCCAGGGTGATGATCGGCAAACCGTAGGCCATGGCCTCCAGGAACTGGGCGGCGCTGGAGTCGCGCAGGCTGCAGAACAGGAACAGGTCATGGCTGGTGTAGGCACGCTTCACCTCATCCCAGGGAACCTGGCCTTTCCAGTTTACCTTGCCTTGCAGCTTATACTCCTCTATCCAGCGCGGCACGTAATCGTGCATGGGGCCATCGCCCAAAATGGTCAGCTCATACTTTACGTCCGGGCGAAGTTGGCTCAGGGCCTCCAGCACCAGCGGCAGCCCTTTGCGCGCGAACAGGCGGCCCACCCACAGAATCTTGAGTGTTTCCTCGGGTATGCGCTCCGGGTAAGCCTCGGGGTAAAAGTCCTCCGGCAGGCTGGTATCAAGGAACATCCTGGGGTTGAGGGCGCCGATGCGCTGGGCCATGTCGTAGGTGTCCTGGTTGGTGGTAAGCACCAGGGAAGCATGCTGCATGGCTCTGCGGGCATTCGGGTTAAACGTCAATAGCAGCTCGCTGATAATCTTGCGCATTACCTCTGTTTTCCAGCTGCTGTAGAAATACTTTTTAAATGCCCTTGGTGCTTCCTGTCCGCCACCGGTTGGGCCAAAAATAAGTGGTTTGTTCAGGCGCCACAGCGCCGTGCCCATCTGCAGGCTGCCGATGGTCACGTGGTGCACCAGGTCGAAGTTTACCTTCTCGTCCAGTTCCTTTGCCTTTTGGTAGGCGCGTTGCTGCCAGTACATGTAGTGTGGGTAAAAGCCCAGGTGGTACTCGAACAGCTTATCAACCCAGGCCGGGAGCTCCACAAAAACAATGTGCAGGTTAGGCAGGGCCAGTCTTTCTACTTCTTTCTCGATGCTTTCCCTGCCTTCCACCGTGGTCAGGCACCATACATCGTGGCCGAGCCTGGCGTTGTTGAGCGCCCAGTTCCAGCCGTTGCCCAGTTCGGTGCCCCGGTTCGGTTCGCAGGCGTATGCAGATAAAAGTAACTTCATAAGCTAATTAAAGACTAAAGCTGAACAGCGCTTTCAGCTTGGCGCTTGCCTTGTCGCGCATCAATTTGTTAAAGTTGCGGCGGTCCGACTCCACATCGCGGATCACGAACTTAGGATGGCGCAGCGGGAACGCAATCTCCTCCTCATGCACCTGCGCCTTCTTGTCGTGCAGGTTAAAAGTATGGGTGGCATCCTCGCCAAAGCCGATGTTGCGGACCAGGTTCACCTCCGGCACAATGCAGAGACCGGAGTTGCTGTATACGGTAAACTCCCACTGGTAATCCCACACATCGCCTTTCCGGATGTTGTCGAAGGTTTCCTCCAGCTTGCTCAATCTATACTTCTCCTCCAGTTTGTTCAGGAAAATGCCGTTGAGGTAGCCCTTGTCCTTCAGCTCCGGGTAGTTGCCCAGGTTAAAGTCGTAGAGCTGCCAGGCGCGACGCCAGGTGGCCCAGCCCCAGCTGTTCACCTTGTCGGAGAAGTAGTAAGAGTAGTCGGAGTCGCGGCGCCAGCCATCGAGGTAGTTGTTGCCGCTGATGTGCATCACGCGGGTGTCGTGCTTATACTTCTCTAGCAGCTCCTGGCAAAACCAGAAGAAGCTTTGCGATGGGATGCAGTCGTCCTCCAGGATAATGCCGTACTCCTCGTGCTCGAAAAGCCAGGAGATGGCGCGGGAGGGAGCCACGCCGCAGCCCATGTTCTGTTCCTGGAAAAGCGTCTTCACCTCACACTCCCAATCCACCTGCTCCACAATGCGGCGGGTTTCGGCGCAGCGCTCGGCATCGGTGGTTACGTGCGGCCTCGGACCGTCGGCGGCCACGTAGAGTTTCTTTGGCTTTACCTGCCGGATGCGGTCGAATACTTTCTGGGTGGTATGGGCGCGGTTAAATATGATCAGCAACACCGGGGTGTGCAGTTGTTCTTGCGGTATAGCGGTACTCATACAAGTAATAAGGGTTATGGTATATACATGTACTGCTATTCTGTAGAAGAGGTTATGTAAGATTTAAACAGAATGCAGTGTTTTTTGGAGGGCCCGCCGGCGGGCTCTCATGCGCATGCCCGATTCGCGGATAAACGTGTAGCTCTCCGGCTGTTGCTCCAGGTAGGCTAAGGCCAGACCCAGGAAAGCATAGAAGAAGAAGGGAAGAATATAGGAGATGCCGTAAATGAAGCCGCTGGTTATAAAAGCCAGGATCACGATCTGCTTTTCGTTAAGGGCCTTGCTTGTAAAACCCTTCTTCACAGCATATACCTGCATCATCATAAACAGGGCCATACCTACAAACCCTATGTAAAACAAAACATCTACATAGAAGCTGTGGAAATGGTGGCCGTTGCCATCTTCAAAAACAGGTGCGTCAATATCATCGCGGTAAAACTGGATAGGCAACTCAAAGCCTTCGAACCGCATACCCATCAGGAAGTTATCCTGGATAAAAGGAAGGTAGGATAAGAATTGATTATACCGCCATCCGCCGGTACCCTGCTCACTGGCATTCTCGATATCAGAAAAGTTCTCCTGGAACTTTGTCAGGATCTCAGGGTGCATGGAGAACAGGAAGGCACTGCTTAAAATGCCCAGCACGGCGATGACGAGCACAATAGGCAAAAGCTTCCCAAAGTTTACCGGCTTGTACGCCTTGAACTTCACCAGGTATACATACACCACAATGATACCCGACATGCAAACCCATATGGTTCTGTGCTGGAAGAATATGATGGCAAAGATCACCACGAAGCTCATCATCAGGTTGTACACTCCGCCCTCGAATAAATACTTGCTGGCAAAGTATAGGAAGGGTATCACAATCATGTACATCGTGCTGGCATTCACCCCCCTTTCATGATTGGTGAAAGAAGCAATGCTAAGGGCCTCCGGGTGGATCAGGACTACATTCAGTATAAAGCCAATCAATATGATGTTGATGATATGCCGCAGCTGCAGGTAGTCGTTGTTCTTATAAAAGGTGTAAATAAAGAACACAAAGTAGAAGAGCAGGATCCGCTGGAAAACATGCGGGTAGATGAAGAAGCTACTATACTTGTAATACGACTCCATGATCATTCCGAACAAGTAAATCGTGACCAGCGCAAAGACAAGCCGCATGAAAGGGGACATGGTCTGGAAACGGTAGGCACTGTACAGGAGAGCTACTCCTGCATTCAGCTTTACCAGCATACTCAGTATGGAGCCCAGCGTGTTTTCATCATTCCCGGAAATCAACTCCAGGTACATAGGGTCAAGGAACATGACCATAAGCAGCGGAATGGCGAATATGATACTGTAGTTTAGCTTCATGGTATCAAGTACGAACTATATTCAGGTGTTAAAGAGGGGACTATCAGCCTTCTCTTTCATTAACTTAGGAGGATACGTGTTTCCTGTGTTAAGGATCGAGCTGAACAACTGCAGGTGCTGATTTAAAATCACTTCCTCAGAAAAGTTGGCTTTAGCAAAGGCATTTGCCTTTTTAGAGATTCCGTTGGCCAGGTCCTGGTCGAGCAGCAGCCGCTCTACTGCAGTTGCCATATCGGCTGCTGAGGTCACATCGCACAAGATCCCTGCATTTCCGTGGTCTAGCAAGTATGGCACAAAGCCGCTGTCCTTGCCACCAACCACCGGGGTGTGTGCAAGCATAGACTCCAGTACAGCCATGCCAAAGGACTCCTCGACTGACGGGTGTAAAAGGAGTTTTGCCTTAGCCACATGCTGCATCAGATCATCCTGTGAGAAGGAGCCCAGAAATTGCACGCCTTCCTGTAGGTTGTGTTGTTGCGCATACTGCTGGGCTGCACCTCCTGGCTCCATGTCTACCCCAATCAGGTGATACTCCAGCGACGGAAACTTCTCCCTCAGCTTTGAGAAGGCGTGTAGTGCCCTGGGGATTCCTTTTCGCTTGGTGAAACCATTTACCACGGACACTATAAAGTTTTCCCTGGGCACGCCTGTAGGGATGAGGTCGCCTAAGTATGGCGCGTAAAAGTTGTTGATAACAACCGCCTTCCTTTTACTTCCGGCAGGCAGGTTATCGTATGTGTAGGCTGAGTTTGCTACCAGCCATCTTGCTTTACGCAATACCACAGTATTGATTAAGTAGCGCACCAACCTGAACATATCCGTTTGGGTCAGTAGGATTTTGAGGGCGTTATCGTGTATGCTAACAACGGTGGGGATTCCGCTGTCGATTGCGGCCCAGGCATACTCGTAGGTCCAAAAAGCATAATTGATATCAGCGGGGTTCTGGCGCATGATGGCCTTCAACTGCTCATACTCAAATCTGAAGAACCTTCTGCCGGGCTGTTGCCTGGCCGGGCTGATGCACAGCGTTACCTGTTCGCCACGGATCACAGCTGGCTCCGTTACCTCCAGCGAGTTAGTATATACTACAACGTGATGTCCTTTTTTCGTTAATCCGTTTATGTAGTAAGATACGAGTGGGAAAGAGCTGATCGCGGGTATAGGCACATTTCCAAAGTCACACTCCAACAAATCAATATCTACCGGTCCTGATACTCCAATAACCATAATCTATAACTTAACCTTCTGTACTGTTTGCTACAGTCTTTTTATACTTCGATATCATCCTGCCGTAGTAGCTTGTCGGGTTTTCCTCAACCCCAAGCTTCGAGAGGAACATGTTTATTTGGCTCTTTAGGGTCTTTTGGGGGAAGAATAACGTCAAGACAAGAAAGAGAATGGCCCCCGTGCTGATTTGAATGCCAAGTATAAGTATATGCGACAGCCCGACACTTCTAAGCATTGTGCTGAGCACATAGATTACAGATCCTATTATCGCCCCGTTCACCACACCAGGTATGTATGCCTGCAGCTGCTTTAAGTAGCTGAGCTTCAGGATCCGGTTGAGTACTGTTTGATAGAAAAGGGTCCGGACCAATTCCCCTGCAAGTATGGCAAACGCAAAACCAACGAGTCCATACTGCCTAAACACAAAGAAAAACCCGGTAATCACGGCTATAAATACAAGGGTGAGCACGATCTTGATGTTGAGTACGGCTTTAGCGTCACAGACAATACCGGCAAACATGGTAATAAAGCTCAGCGGGATCGCCAGGCAAAGCACCTGAAGCACAGGAATCGACTCTCCCCACTGGTCACCCAGAAGTAGGTACACCACCTCTGGCGCCGCCGCTAATAATCCCAGGCAGGTGGGTATGATAATGGTTGCCAGTAATGTGGTGCTGGAAATATAAGCGCTCGCCAGCTTTTCGGTTTCTGCCTGTAGCTTACTGAAAGACGGGAATATGACACGGCTTATGGTGCGGGTAAGCATGTACATGGGCAGGTTCACCAACCGGTGAGCCCTGTCGTATATACCGAGACTGTATGGCCCGAGCGTTTTCCCGATAAGTATGGTGGCCATGTCCTGGCTGAGAAACTCCAGAAAACTGATGATAGACATTTTGCTGCCATAGCTGAACAGGGGCTTGTAAGACTCCCACTTAAAGAGCGGCAGGACGTTATGCCTTGTTATAAAGTAGGCCCCAACGGCTACAAGTGTTGCCTGCGTAAGCGTGGCGATAACAAGACTCCACACACCATACCCCAGGAAGGCAAGCAGCACCCCCACGCCTAAGTATGAAATAACGTAGGAAAGCGTCTCAACAATGCTCAGCTCCTTGAAGCGCATGTTGCGCTCAGTCAGACTAGTGGCCGTGGCCGAAAGGCCAGCGATTAAAAAAGCGAGCGACATGGCACGAACAATCGGTATGACAGCCTCGCTCTCAAAGGTGCCATTGTCAAAAAACAAGGCAGCCATAGGGGCCAGGGCCCACACCAGCAGCATGAATAGTAAGCCTAGCAGCGTTGAGGATGTGAATGCTGCCCGGATATTATCCGCTGTTAACTCCTCCTTCTGAATGATTGCCTGCGATAGGCCAAGGTGCGCAAAGTAGCTTCCGAAACGGATGATAACACCGGCAATGGCCACCAGACCAAAAGTCTCCGGGGCCAGCAGGCGGGCCATGGCCGAAGTATAACCAATCTGCATGATGGCATTGGCTATGGTGGACACTGTTCCCCACTTCAGGCCGCTGACAGCTTTGGAGGCTAAATTCTTACTCATCTGTGATACGGTAAAATAGAAGCAGACAGGGTGCAGCTGTTAGAGCTGCACCCGCTGCATGTTGGTATAGGCTTAGGCGTAATAGTACTTGGCGTTCTTCTTGTAGCCGTACTCGTAGGTCTTGTTGTAGTTCAGATCGTTCATGATCATGTAGATGTTCTTGATCCGCTTGGCATTGTAGAGCTCGTTTATTTCCGCCAGCATGTCCTTGTTGGTATACTTGTGCTTCACCACGTACAGGTTCACGTCCATGTGGCGCATCAGCACGAAATACTCCGATACATACCCGATTGGCGGCGTGTCGATCACGATGTAGTCGTAATGCTCCTTCAGCTCGGCTATGAGCTGCTGCATGCGCGGTACTTCCAGCAGGTGCAGTGCATTGTTCGGGATCGGTCCGCATGGGATGATGTCGAGGTTCTCCAGCGGAGTCTTCTGCACCACTTCCCCCAGCGGGAGCCCCTGCGTCAGGTACGAGGAGAGACCAACCGACTCTGCCACCGGGAAGTACTTGCTGAAGGTAGGCTTGCGCATGTCCGACTCGATTAGCACCACGCGCTTGCCCGACATGGCGATCTCCGAGCTCAGGTTCACGGAGCAGAACGTCTTTCCCTCGCCCGAGATGGACGAAGTCAGGCCGATCACCTTGAAATCCTGGTTCGCCATCAGGTACTGCAGGTTAATGCGTATCGACCGGAACGACTCGGCGATGGCGGAGCGTTGGTTGTTCAGCACGGCCAGTTTATCGGACTTGGAGCCATGCGCCACCACCCCCAGAAACGGTATGTTGGTCAGGTTGCTCAGGTCGTTCTTACCCTGTATGGTGTTGTCTACGTTTGATAGCAGCACAATTACGCCGGCAGGTATGGCCAGGCCAATGATCAGGGCCAGCAGGTAGATCATCTTCGGCTTCACGTTGACCGGCGCGGTGCCCACCATGGAGGCCTTGTCCACTATCTTTTTGTCGGTGGCGTTGGTAGCGAGGGCGATAGATGCCTCAGCGCGTTTCTCCAGCAAGAAATCATACTTCTTATCAATAAACTCAGACTGGCTCTGCAGGTCCATGAGCCTGCGCTCATTTTCCGGCAAGGAGGCCAGCGTTGCTTCAATCTTATTGATACGCTCGCTCACGTTGGTAATAGAGATGTTAGCCGACTCCACCAGGTTCTGCAGGTTCGCCTCGATGGCGCCGCGCGTGTTGGCAATCTCGCCCTCGATCTTGCGCAGCATCGGGTTTTCCTCCGTGGCTGTGGTTCTGTAGCCTGCCTTTTTCTGGTTCAGCTCGGCTAGCTGCAGGAACAGATTGTTGAGGATCGGGCTCTGGATACCGCCCACCGTGGGCGAAACCGACTGCGCGATGCCGTTTCCGTTACGGATCTGGTCCAGGATGTTCTCATAGTATGTCTTATCAGTGTTCAGGCGCGCTCGCTCGGCCTCCAGTTGCGAGAGCTTCTCGTAGTTGAGGTTAGACTGCACGTTGATGTTGGCGATGCGGTTGTTGGAACGGAACGAGGAAAGCGCGTTCTTGCTCTGGCGCAGCGAGTCCGAAAGTGTTCCCAACTGGCTGTCGATGAACTCCAGCGTTTTCATGCCGTTCTCGTTCTTGTCTTTCAGGTCGTTGGCCACGTACTCGGCCATCAGCGTGTTCAGGAAAGCCACCTGCTTGTCGGGTATGCTGCCCTTGCTGCCCAGCACCAGCACCCGCGCCTCACGGTCGATCGGGGCGATGCCCAGCGAGCCCTGCTGCTGCTTCACGAGGCTTTCCAGGCTGTTGATCACAAAGTAGTATTTCGTGGCCGGGGGCAGGTTCTCCACATCGCTGCGCTCCAGCGTCAGGCTCAGGTTCTCATCCTTGTAGGGCTCGCCGAACTTAAGCGTTTTCTTAAAGCTGAGTTGCGGGATAGAGCCTATAACGGCATTGGTACGGAAGTCGTAGCGCGGGGCGTTCTGGGCCTCAATCTCCAGCTCGTAGGTGTTCTTGTCCAGCAGGCGCACCGTTATCGGGATATCCACCAACTGAATGGAGCTAGTGTCCAGCTCCACCTCGTACGGGGCTGATTTGTACTCTTCCTCCACCACCAGGTCGCTTATGTTATTAAGCCAGTGATCGGTTACCCGGTAGTAGGCAACGGTAAAGTCCAGTTTCCGAAGGGCCTGCTTTATCATCTCGGCAGACGATAAAAGGCCGATCTCGTCCTCAACCTTTATACCCCTGCTTTGCACATCCAGCACCTCCAGCAGTTCCTGCGCCTTTTTGGAGCCGGTCTGCTGGTCACCGAGCAACAGCGTGGATTTAAACTCGAAAACGCGCGGGGAGCTCTTTACATACACGTACCCTGCAGCCAGGGCAATCACAGCACTCAGGGCGAACCAGTACCAGTTAGACCTGAACTTGAACAACCAGCTCTTTATGTCTATCTCGTGCTCCTGTTTATTTCTTCTCATCGTTATTTAAACAAATTGTACAATAATGCCCCTGTTGAAATTACCCCCAACACCGCGTTCCATACAATCAGGTTGTCGCGCTTTAACTGTGTTTTTCGGGGCTCGACATAGATCATGTCGTTGGGCATCAGGTAATAGTATTGGGATTGTACGAGGTTCGGGTCTTTGAGGTCTAATAATACGATCTCGGAGGAGCTGTCCTTTTTCTGTCTGATGAGTTTCACGTTGTCACGGTCGGCGCCCAAGGTCAGGTCGCCGGCCAGGCTCAGGCCCTCCAGCAGGTTGGCGCGCTCGTTGTAGATGTAAAAGTAGCCGGGGTTGCGCACCTCGCCTAAAACACTCACCTTAAAGCTAATAAGCTTTACTACCACGGTGGCGTCGGTGATGTAGCGGTCCAGGTTCTTCTGGATCAGCTCCTGCGTTTGCGAGGTGGTAAGACCCTCTATCTTGAGCTTGCCCACGGTGGGCAGGTTGATGAAGCCCTCCGTGTCGATGGCGTAGCCGCTCAGGAAAAGGCTGGCCGGCTCCGACATGCCCATGCCATTAACGGGGTTGGTGATGTTGAACAGGTTGGACATGTCCGGGTCCACGCTCAGCACCTTTATGGAGAGGACATCGTTTGTCTGCAGCTGGTAGGCCGCATACTTGGTCTGGAAATCAGTGGGAACGTTCTCTTTAAGATTGTCATTCTGGATGTATACGAGTTCTTTTTTCGTCATGCAGGAGCTAACACCTAGCACAAGCAGGAGAAGGTATACTATATTTCTCATAATAAAGGGTTAAGGGTGATCCTTCAGGGCGGCAGCTTGGTCATGCGCCTGCAGGCTTTGAAAATCGTGCGTTAAAGTATAAGCTTAGGCGTACCGGAAATCCGGTTCAGGCATATATACTTCTGGTTGCATAAAAGGATACCTAATCGGGCCAAATTTTTGGATATTTGTCAGAAAGCTTGTTTTAAGTACAGCCGGGGGTTGGCATAGTGCAAGATGGGCTCGCGCTGGAAGTATGCGAGCGGAAGGAGGGGTAAAAGGGAAAGCCATTTCCGGAGCTGCCTTGGCAAGGCCCCGGAAATGGCTGTTAAATATGTGGGGAAGTATAATCGTAACGAGCCGCTACTCAATCCACCTGGTGCGGCGCTGCTTGGCGGGTTTGCTGTGCTTCAGTTGCTGCTGCTGTACCCGCAGCTTATCCTTGGTGTTGCGCACCAGTTGCTGGGCAAACCCGTCGCCGTGCTCCAGGATGCTGCCCTTCAGTCTCCAACCCTGCGGCAGGAAACCCGCCACTTCCGATGCCAGGCCCTCCAGGTCCGGCGCAATGATAATGTTGTACTCCATGAGTGTTTGATTTGGCTAAAAGTGTAGGTACAATGTATGGAAAAATAAACATAGGACGCACGTCGGCGCTACGAAAATGAATGCAATTATGTTACATTCTTTTGAAAATAAAGGTCAGGCTTGGAATCGTATAGTTTTATGCTGAGGAATAGACTGGATTTAAGCTAATAATCCTATTTGCTAATTATAACTACCCGTGGTTGCAGTTGCATGCTTCTGACAGTCTGCATGGGCCATGCAACAGACACGAAGTAGTAAAGATGCGGGAAACCGTTTTTAGAAGCGGATGTGGAAGGTGGTGTGGCTATTTTCAGAGCTGAGGGAGAAGGCAAAGCCATGGTTCACCAGAATGTCGCGCACCAGGGTAAGCCCGATGCCCTGTCCGTTGGCTTTGGTAGTGTAAAAAGGAGTGAAAAGGTTGCCCAGAACATCTGCCGGTATCCCACCTCCGGAATCGGTTATACGTAGCTGTGGCGGGTTATTAATCGTTTCTACGTGTATCTCTCCGTCTGTACCGATAGCCTCCATAGCATTTTTGAGAACGTTGAGCAGCACCTGCTCCAGCTGCTGTGCATCCAGCGGAACCACCAGCGACACGGGCGCCAACTGCCACTGTATCTGTATATTTCGCCGCTGCAGTTCGGGTTGCAGCAGTCGGTGCAGGCTCTGTAACAGCGTGTGCACATCGGTTGGTACTTTTTTGGGTTGCGGCAGGCGCACTACCTCAGCAAAGTTGGCCATAAACCGGCTTAGGTTGGTGTTACGCTCGGTGGCCACCTGCAGCACGTGGGCAAAGTCCTCCTGGTCCTCGGGCTGCAGCTGCAACGTATAAAATCCCAGTGAGCCAAGTATGGAATTGATGGCTCCGGTCGTATTATTCACCTCGTGCGACATCACCCGGATGACCTTTTCGTAGGCCTGGCGCTCGTTTTGAAGGATGGCCTCGGTGAGTTCCTCGATCAGTATAAAGTAGTGCTGAAAGCCCCGGTCCAGGAAGTGGGCGCGGTGGCAGCGGTAGGTCCAGATGCCGTTGATGCGGAAGGTGACGGACTGGCCGGTGTGCAGGTCCCGTAGCTCCCTGGCCCATACGTCGGGCAGCTGGCTGACGTGTTTGCCTGCAAGCGACGCGGCCGGTTGCCCCAGAAAACGCTCTGCAGCCGGGTTTATACTTTCCACTTGGTTATCAAAACCTAAAAGTATGATGCCGGCAGGGGAGGCCTGGATGAGCTTGTCGAGCAGGAAATGCTTCTCAGCCTGTGCCACGCGCTCGTGCCGCAGCTGGTCGATCATGCGGTTGTACACGTTCACCAGCTCATCCAGATCCTTCTGGCCCACGGCCATGAACTTGGTGGAAAAATCCTTATCCCGGATAGATTCTATCCCCGAGCGAATCAGCTGCAAGGGTTTAAAAAAGGACCGGTAAAGCTGAAAGGTAACGTAGGCGGATACAAAGATCAGCAGCTCCATGCCCAGGAACAGGAACTTATTCTGCTGCAGTACAAACCACGACAGCGCCAGCAAGAGGCCATGCACCAGCACGGCGAAAAGTATAAACTTAGTCCGCAGGGTCATATGGGATGTTGAACTTGTCGAGGCGGCGGTACAGGGCAGCGCGGCTCAGGCCCAGGGCGCGGGCCACTTTGCTGATGTTGTTGTGGTAAAAGCTCATGGACTTGCGAATCATCGAGGCCTCCATCTCTTCCAGCGTCATGGTGCCCACGGCGGGCAGGGTTTTGTCGCCGGGTTTGGCCGGGCTCTGCTGTGCCTGCGCCCGGAAATCCTCGGCCTGCAGTACATCCCGCTCGGCCACCAGCACCGTACGCTCCACCAGGTTCTTCAGCTCCCGGATGTTGCCGGGCAGGGGCAGTTCCTTGAGCCACTGCAGCGCCCGCGGGCTCACCTCCAACTCCGGGCGCTTGTACGTCTTTTTGAGGTTGTCTGTAAAATACTGCACCAGCAGCGGCACGTCTTCCCCGCGCTCGCGCAGGGCCGGCAGCTTTACCTTTATCAGGTTGATGCGGTAGTATAAATCCTCCCGAAACTTGCCCTCCTCCACTAGTTTTGCCAGGTCCTTGTTCGTGGCGCATACTACGCGGATGTCGAGTTTGCGGGAGCGGCTGTCGCCGAGCACTTCGTAGGTGCGGTCCTGCAGCACGCGCAGCAGTTTTACCTGGCTACCCAAATCCAACTCACCGATCTCATCCAGAAAAATAGTGCCTTTGTTGGCCAGCTCGAAACGGCCCATGCGGTCGGACTTGGCATCGGTAAAGGCGCCGCGTTTGTGGCCAAACATCTCGCTCTCGAAGAGGGTGGAGGAGATGCCACCCAAGTTTACTTTCACGAAAGGCTGGCTTTTGCGCAGACTGTTGTAGTGGATGGCCTCAGCGATGAGTTCCTTGCCCGTGCCGCTTTCGCCCTCAATCAGCACCGAGGCATCGGTAGGAGCGATCTGGCCGATCTTTTTAAGGATCTGCAGCAGCTGCGGGTCCTGCCCGATGATGTTGCTAAAGTCGTACTGCTGGTCCAGCTTTTTGCGGGTAAGAGCTCCTCCGGTGTCCACCGTTTGCTGCGACAAGCTCAGTGCCGTACGCACCGCCTGCAGCAGGTAGTCGTTGCTCCAGGGCTTGGTGATAAAGTCGGCCGCGCCCAACCGCATGCCCTCTACTGCAAGATTAATAGAGCCCCAGCCGGTAATAAGTATAACCGGCAGCTTGGGGTACAGCCTTTTGAACTTACCCAGCAGGTCCAGCCCGTCGTGGCCGGTGGTGTTGATCGAGAAGTTCATGTCCATGATCGCCAGTTCCAATGGATGCAGCTCCGCCAACTGCAGCGCCTCCGGTGGGGTGGCAGCCTCCTGGGTCTTGAAACCGTTCTGCTTGAGCAGCAGGCTCAAGGAGGCGCGTACGGCTACATCATCGTCTATTATCAGGATCATGGTGGAGGTTTAAAGTATAAAGGTAAGGGTTTGGGATATAAATAGGTAAGGGAGTATGGTTTCTGTGGTTATACTTTCCTTTCTCGTTTTGCTGTGGATTTTCAGGTTTGTGTTCGTTATACTTTATACTTCTCTTTCATGGCGCAAGTCTTCAGACTTGTGTCCTACAATGAGGTTAAGTTTGCAACTTGACTGGCTTGAAAAGCCATACTTTATACTTGATCTATACTTTTATACTTGCCGGTTTATACTTCTCTGGCGCAAGCGTCCGCTTGTGCCTTATACTTTGGCTATACTTTTTTAGCTGCTGCTTCCTTCTGCTTGAACTAAGCTATTCTTACTAGCTCCCGTTCATCCTCCAGACTTACTTACCTATCGCTTTAACTCCTGCTTTGGCTCCCTCCAGCCCGGGAGGGCTCGTCCTTTGGCATCGCGCTGGGAGCTTTTCCTGCCCTCGTGCCTCGGGCTGCCTCACTATCGTTCGGCACCGGAAAAACTCGCATAGGCGCTCAACCCAAGGACTGGGATCAGATTCGATAGCTGCTGCTTATGCAACTACCACCAAGTCTCCTCCTCAGAGGTGCTAGGGGTGGTTGGAGTCTGCATTGCAAAAACTCCCTCCCCTGTTTTTAGGGGTGGTTGGAGTCTGCACTGCAAAAACTCCCTCCCCTGTTTTTAGGGGAGGGTTGGGGAGGGGTCTACTCTTCATGCAACGCCATGGCCGGGTGTATTTTAGCAGCTTGCCGGCTGGGGCAGAAAGCGCAGATGGCGGTGAGCAGGTAGATGATGCCCACGGCACTCAGGAGCGCTATAAAGTATACTTCCGACTCTACCTGAAAGACCTGCAGCAGCGGAAACTGCACCGCAAAGAACACGCCCAGCAGCAACCCAAACGTGGCCAGCACCAGCACCTCGCCAATGAACTGCCAGTAGATCTGAGAGGAAGCCGCTCCCAGGGCTCTGCGCAGGCCTATCTCGCTGTTGCGGCGGCTGATGTTGTGCCACAGCACGCCAAACAGGCCCAGCGCCACATTAAAGATCAGGAAGCCGCAGACCAGACCCAGCGCGATAAGCGGGACCAGGGCAAGCTTGGATTTGTTCTGCCGCATTTTCTCCAGCGTCGATACTTCGAGCGTCCAGTTTTTGGCCACCTGGCCCAACTGCCTGATCATCTTCTCCTCAAAGGCCACCCCTGTTCCGGGCTTTACCCGAATCAGCATTTCGCCCCAGAACGCTTTCTCATTTTTGGCGGGAAGTATACGTTCGAAATAGCCTGGCTCCTCGGCCGCGTATTCGCTGGCGGGGCGGAAGTGTGCCACCACGCCCACCACCTGAAAGTTGGTGCTGTCGTTCTGTGGGATGAGCTTTCCAAGCGGGTTTTCATCTCCAAACAGTTGCTGGTGCATCACCTCGTTTATCACGATGGGGATGTGGTGCGATGCGTCGTCTTCCTGGCTAAACCAACGCCCTTGGCTCAGTTCTATTTGCATCACGTCTTTAAAGTCATCCTGCACCTCGAAGATGTTGGACAGTATCTTTTTGTTATTGTAGGTGACGTTGTTGTTCATCGTGCTGAAAGAAAACGGGGCGTTGCTGCTGGTCAGCGAGGCGGCCTCTACCTCCGGCATACTTTTTACAAGCTGCAGCGCCTGTGCCATGTTCTGGCGGTTTAGTGCAGTCGAGTCAAGGTCGGGGCGCATGGTCAGCAGCCACACTTGCTCGTGCTTAAAGCCAAGCGGTTTGCTGTAGTTGCGGACGTTGTACACGACCAGGCTGAGTACCCCGAACAGTACCAGAAAGCAAATGAAAATCTCCGTGATCAGCAGGAAGTTGCTTTTCTTCCGGTTCCAGATCAGTTTAAACAGATGGCGTATCATTTTGAACCTCCTCTCAGTGCCTCTACGGCTTGTAAGCGTGACATCTTAAAAGCGGGGTATACCCCGGAAACCAATCCAAAGACAAGGCAGAGCAGTAAGCCCATCCCAAATATGCGCAGGTTCAGGCTCAGGTCTGCATAAACGATAATCCCGCTATCGTTAATGAGCCACAGCGCCAGGGCAGACAGCACAAAACCCAGTAAGCCACCCAGTAGTGTCAGGAAGACATTCTCGACCAGAAACTGCCCGATGATGGTGGAGGAGGAGGCGCCAAAGGCCTTGCGCACCCCAATCTCAGAGGAACGCTCCATAATGCGGCTGATGTTGATGTTGACCAGGTTGATGGCTGGCAGCAGCATAAATAACAGGGCAAGTCCCATCAACAATCCATACAGAATCCCCACACTGGCGTCTTTCCCGTTGCCTAAGAAAGTGCGGGTAACGCTCTCCAGAAAGGTGTCGGGGAAAGAACTTAGCTCCACCCCTTTTTCAGGACGCTGGCGCTCCACTTCGGCCATCATCGTGGCAAACTCTTTTTTGATCTGCGGTACATCCGAAGCCTTTGCCGCTTTGATGGTGGCAAAGTAAGTTCCGTTTAGCCCCGGTTTGTTAAACTCCTGGCTTTTGAGCGAGATAGGCACCCACACATCGGCATAGGAGTGCAGGCGCAGTACGGGTACATTCTCCACCACACCCACTACTTTATACTTTACCTGGTCTACTTCCATGTACTGCCCCAGGGCCTTGCCGCCTCCAAAGTACTTTTGGCGGGTGCTCTCGTTTATCACGGCTACGCGGTTGGCGCTTTTCACGTCCTGCTGCCCGAAAGCAGCTCCTTCCACGAAGTTAAAATCCAGGATATCCCAGAATTCCCGGTCGGTATACTTGATGTCGAGGGCCAGTTTGCGGTTGTTGATGTAGCTGTTGACTTGGAAAAACATGGAGTTGATGGATACCTTTTCAGGCGTTTTCAGCGTGCGTACGTGGCGGTCGAGGAAGTGGTAGCTGAGCGGGCCGCTTCTGGTATGGCCTTCTTTTATCTCCTCGCGCATCATGTTCACGAAAAGCAGTTTGTCGGTGTCGCGCTCCGGCATTTGCGGCCCAAAAGTATGGTCGAAGAGGGATGTGGCCACCACCAGCACCATCAGGGTAAAGCTAATGCCAAAGAGGCTGATGAAGGTGAAGAACTTGCGTCGCAAGAGCACCTTCCAGGCTATTTTCAGGTAATTCTTCAGCATGGCTATACTTGTTGAAGGTTGGCAAAAACCTTAGCGTCAGAAACCTGCTGCCCGTCGAAGAAGCGCACCAGGCGCTCGGTTTTCTGGGCCATGTTCTCGTCGTGCGTCACCATCACGATGGTAGTGCCATCCACCCGGTTCAAGTCCAGCAGGATGTTCATGATTTCCTCACCCATCACTGAGTCCAGGTTACCGGTCGGCTCGTCGGCCAGTATAAGTTGCGGTTGCCCGATCAGTGCGCGGGCGATGGCTACGCGCTGGCGCTGTCCGCCGGAGAGCTGCGTGGGGTAGTGTTTGGTGCGGGCGCTAAGGCCTACTTTCTCCAGGGCGGTTTTGGCGCGTCGGGTACGCTCGGAGGCGGAAATGCCGTTGCGGTAGAGTAGGGGCAGCTCCACGTTGTCGAGCACGCTCAAATCGTTCACCAAGTGGTAGCTCTGGAAAACAAAGCCGATTTTCTCGTTGCGGATGTGCGCCAGTTCCTTGTCTTTATAGCTCGTGATGGGATGTCCGTCTATCTCCACAGTGCCCTGGGTCGGCACGTCCAGCAGACCCATGATGTTGAGCAGCGTGGATTTGCCGCAGCCCGATGGCCCCATGATGGAGAGGAATTCGCCTTTGGGAACCACCAGGTTTACGTGCTGCAGGGCCACCGTCTCGATGGACTTGGTTTGGTAGACCTTTTCGATGTTGGTTAACGTGATCATAGTTTTGAATATAATGTCTTTTGGTTTTTATAGTGATTCTGTGTTTTAGCTGCTTTATCATCTCTAATCCCTGGCGCGAGTCTTCAGACTTGTGTCCTATGATGGTGTCAAGTTTGCAACTTGACTGGCTTGCAAAGCCATACTTATACTTCGGCGATATTTTATACTTAAGCTATTCGGCTGTTCCGGACATCCGTGTCTGGAACTTTTCTGCTGCGGATCTCCAGATCCGCAGCAGCCATACTTTATACTTGACTTGCCTAGCTGCTGCTTCCTGTAACCTGATGCCAGCTATCCTTATTAGCTTCCGTTCATCCTAAGTATTATAAACCTACCGTTGCATTTCATACTTTGGTGCTCTCCAGCCCGAGAGGGCTCGTCCTTTGGCATCGCGCTGTGTACATTTCCTTTGCTTGACCTGCGGTCTCCGCAATTTCGCTGAAGCGAAACCGGAAATCTACAAGGCGCTCAACCCAAGGACTGGGTATCATTTCGATAGCTACAGCTATTACTACTGTCCCCTTGAGGGGACCATAGGGGTGTAATCGTCTGCAGAAATTAGGGGAGGGCCGGGGAGGGGTTATGCGCCTCCGCTACTATCGGCTCCTGCTTCTCAAAATCAAAAAGCGTCAGTTGTCTTAAAGTATAATGTGCTTCCCAGAACGCGCTGAGCGAGGCGATGTAGGCGCGGCGTGCCTGGTCTTTCTCTGCCAAGGCGATGTTCAGTTCGGTAATGCTGATGCGGCCAATCAGAAAAGTATTCTTGGCGATCTCATAGCGTTCAGCGGCGATGGCGTCTGCTTCGGCGGTGGTGCTGATGCGGGTTTTGAGGGTGTTGTACTGGTTTACCTGCGTGAGCACGGCCTGCTCAAAATTTGTCTCTTCCTGGCTGATGGTGTACTCTACCAGCTTCTGGTTCAGCTGCGCCACTTTGGTAACCGAGCGCTGGCGGCCCCAGTCGAGTATGGGCATGGTAAAGCCGATGCGGGCGCGCTGCTGGTTGTCCGGGCGGTCGTAGATATCGCTGAAGGCAACTCCCTGGTTGGTAAGGCCAAAGGTGGCAAACAGGCTGGCGTTAAAGCCGTTGTCGCCGTGGGCTTTTGCTACCAGGCTCTCGGCCTCCAGCATCCTGCGCCGGAAGTTTATACTTTCCTTGCGGTTCTTTTTGGCTTCGGCCAAAGCTACCGCTGCTGCCACGGTGGTTTCGGGTATACTTTCAGGCACGTGCAGGCTGAACTGGGCGCTGTCTTTCAGGCCGATATAGTTGCGCAGGGCCAGCGCGGCTGTCTGGGCATCCAGGTTGGCCTGGGCCAGCGCCAGATCGGAGTTAAGGACCGCCAGGCGCAGCTGCAACAATTCATTTTTGGAGAGACGGCCCAGTTTATACTTTTCCTGCGCTACCTGGTACAGGGTGTCGTTGTTGGCCAGGTTCTTGGCAGCTATACTTTGGTTGGACTGGGCCAGCAGCAGATCAAAGTATAAACCGGTGGCCTTTACGGCTATAATTTCCCGGTTCTCTACATACTCCTTTTGGGACTCCTCGTAGCGCAACGGCTCTATCTTTTTGTTCCAGCTCAGGGCGTTGTAGGCAAACAGCGGCTGCTCCAGCCCGATAATGGCCGGGTTGCCGTTGTAGCGGGTCTGGTCGCGGTCGAAGTCGTCGAAGCGCTGCATCAGGGAGGTCACGAAAATCTTGCCGCCTGTCGGGCTGATGACCTGGCTCAGCGTCAGGCCCAGATCCGTATTGTTGATGGAAACGGGTCTGAACTCAGTGGTACCGTCTGGTTGCGTTACCGGCGTAATCGTGCGGCTGAAGTCGGGCAACGTACCTTCCAGGCTAAGCTGCGGCCTGTATTCGGATTTCACGCTGCGCCATTTCCAGTAGCTGTTCTCCCGGCTGGTCTCCACCTGCAGCGCCTCTGCCGACTGCGACTGCGCCAAAGCGATCACTTCCTGCAGGCTCAGTTGCCGGGTGCCAGGCTGTGCTATACTTTGGACGCAGTGCAGGGCAAACACTACAAACAGCAAACAGTATGGGTAATGCTTTTTCATAGTTTTATGTTGCGTATCACGATGCTCGTATCAGGTAGCACGATTTTTAAAGTATAAATTCTGCGGTTCCTGCTGTTCCGGATTTGCAATCCGGGACTCAGCTAATTGTGGATTTGTAATCCGCTTGTCCCTAATAATCCCTGCGGCTCCATACTTTCGGCTTGCGAATCCCAAAAGCGGAATCGAGCTACGTCTGTCGTGATACTTGATTCGGAT
Source organism: Pontibacter flavimaris (assembly GCF_001907195.1). GTDB lineage: Bacteria > Bacteroidota > Bacteroidia > Cytophagales > Hymenobacteraceae > Pontibacter > Pontibacter flavimaris. Next base: position 369,344 of record NZ_LVWA01000012.1, on the reverse strand, counting down.
CTCACTTCAGCCGCACTTTCTGCACGTGCTCAAAGTCTTTCATGTCGGAGATTACCACCACATCGCCGGGCTGCGCGCCGTTTTCCAGTTCTACAAAGTCCGTGTTGCTCATGCCGGTGCGGGCCGGTACTTGTACCAGTTCATCCTCGCGCAGCACAAACACGTTGTCGGGAGAGCCGCTGTTAAAGTAGGGGCCATTTTTTATGCGGAGGGCGTCGTTTTTGCTGGCGGTCGTCACAAAGAGGTCCACGCGGAGGCTGGGGCGCAGCAGTTGGTGACTTTTCTCCTCCAGGGCCACATAAAACGTCACAGTGCCGTTCTTTACCGAGGGTTCTATGGCCACAATACTGCCTTTCAGGTCGGTGTTGTTGATGCGGGTAATGGCGTCGCCGCCCACGTGCAATTGATCGGCAAAGGCATCCGAAATGCTGGCCTGCACCCGGAAGCTGCTCAGATCGGCCAGTCGGGCGATGACCTCGCCGGTGTTTACGCTGCTGCCAATTTCGTTTTTTACCCAGGTCACCACGCCGGGGCGGGTGGCGCGTACTTCGGCCTGTTGCATCTTGCGCTCCAATTCTTCCAATGAGCGGCCATTCATGGCCAGCGTATATCTCAGTTCCTGCTCGTCGGCTCGTAGCAGTTTGCGCTCGCTTTCAATGTCCAGCTCCAGCTGCGCCAGTTCCTGCTGCGCTATTTTCAGATTCAGCTCTGCCTGTTTTACCTGCTCCTGAGTGCCGCCGCCAATTTTAAGGAGGTACTGCTCATCCTCCAGCCGCGCCTGTAGGCTTTTCACGTTCATGCGTTTAATGGCCAGCTGCGACTCCAGGCTGTTGAGTTTTTTATCCAGTTGCAGGCGCATCTGCACGCTCTTGTGCTGGTTCAGCTGCTGCTCGTCTTTCAGTTTGTCGTAGGCCAGTTGGGTGAAGGAGCGGTCGAGGAGGAGCACCTGGTCGCCGGGTTTTACCTGCTCGCCGGCGTTGCGCACCACCTGCTCGATGCGCGCCTGAATGGGGCTGGTGATAGCTTGCTCATGCTCCGGCACCACCACGCCCGAGGCGCTCAGGGTAGCTACTACCGGACCGCGCTCCACCACAGCCGTGCGGATCTCGCTGCGGCTGATACCCGGCGCCAGCAGGCTTCTGACTCCGAAGATAGCTGCCAGCACCAGGGCCGCAGCTATACTTACCTGCCAGATGCGCTTGCGGCTATGGGCTTGTTTGGTAGCGGCTGATAATTCACGATCCATAGTTTTATTTTATACTTGCTAGGGAGGGTATAGCCAATTTAGATGCCAGTTATGTATGTTATTGGTTTTCTAACCTTTATGCTTTAAAATACTAGTTTTTAGACTTTTAGAAGTGTTCAGTATTGAACAGGTTGTGCGGTTTTGGGAGGGGGAAGAAGCCCTATCGAGATTAAATTCTGAAAGGGGTAAATACTACCTTAGGAAAGCAAGTATACGCTTGATTAAATCTTCTCAGGCAGCTGTCATTCTGTTCTTACAGAGCTGTCATTCTGTTAAGAATCTTGGTAGAAATAGAGGGCCCCTTCTCCGGGAGATGTAGCCTTTGCTACTCGCCAACAAGATCCTTTCAGGATGACAGAAACCGGGTCTTGGCTCTAAATCATTGTGCTTGGTTAGAAATGAAATCAAACAAGTGAAAAAATTACTTTGCTGCCTGCCGTATCCCCCACAAAACTTCTATACTTCCTCCCGCCTTTACTTTCTCTAAAAATCAAAGTAAAACCGTATACTTTACACATCAACCTAAACCTGAAAAACTATGAAAATTTTACTTGTTGGGGGCACCGGCACCATTGGCAAACGCATTTACTGGCGGCTGCAGGACGCGCACGAAATCCTAACAGCGGGCTCCAAGAGCGGCGACGTGCAGGTGGACATGACAGACCCGCGCTCGATTGAGGAAATGTTTACCAAAATAGGCAAGGTAGATGCCCTTGTGGTGGCTGCCGGTAGTGCGCCCATGGCGCCAGTACAAGACCTGACACAGGAGCATTTCCAGGAAGGTATCCGCAGCAAAATGATGGGACAGATAAACCTGGCACTTATCGGGCAGAAGCACCTGAACCCGGGCGGAAGTATAACGCTTACCTCTGGCATACTATCAGAAGACCCGATTGCGCTGGGCGCGGTGCTGAGTACGATAAATGCCGCCGTGAACGGCTTTGTGATAGGGGCGGCAGGAGAGCTGTTGCAGCGGGGAATACGGATTAATGTGGTGAGCCCCGGCATCGTGGAAGATTCGGCGGAGGCCATTGGTAGTTACTTCCCTGGCCATAACCCGGTGCCGATGGAGCGAGTGGTGAACGGCTACCTGAAAAGTATACTGGGCATCTGCACCGGGCAGGTCATCAAAGTATATTAAAACCGCTTCCCTGAGCATTTCTCCCCATCTTTCCTTAATTTGCCCCGAACCTAATGCAAGATTTACATGACCTATAAAGATAGATTAACAGCCATCCGAAGCCAGATGAAAGGGGAGGGCGTGAGCGCCTACATCATTCCATCGGCCGATCCCCATATAAGCGAATATGTGCCCGACAGGTATAAATGCATCGAGTTTGCCTCCGGTTTTACCGGTTCGGCAGGCACTTTGGTGATTACCGAAGAGGCCGCCCACCTGTGGACGGATGCGCGCTACTTTGTGCAGGCCGGCGAGCAACTGGATGGAACCGGCTATGAACTGGCGAAGCTGCGCGTGCAGAACGCCCCGGAGTACATCGACTGGCTGGCGGAGCGGCTGCCGGAGGGGGCCACTGTGGCCTTCGATGCGAAGCTGATTTCGGTGAGCCTGGCGCAGTTGCTGGAGGCGCAGCTGACCCCGATCGGCCTGATAATCAACAGCAACCGCGATTACCTGGACCCGATCTGGCAAAACCGGCCGGACCTGCCTACGGCCCCGGCTTTCCTGCTGGGCGAGGACGTAGTGGGGGAGAGCCTGGAGAGCAAGCTGGAGCGCCTGCGTGCGGCCCTGAAAAAGTATAGAGCCGAGTACCACCTCATCTCCTCGCTGGATGACTTGGCCTGGCTCTTTAACATGCGCGGTTCCGACGTGAAATGCAACCCGGTGGTGCTGAGCTTCGCCCTCATCAGCCAGGACAAGGCCATGTTATTTATAGATGCAACCAAACTTTCGGAAGAAGCACAGGCAAGGCTCGCAAAGGCCGGTGTGGAGCTGGAAACCTATGACATGATCGAAAGAGCTGTGTCGGCCATACCCGGTGACAGTATCCTGATCGACCCGCGCCGCAACTGCTTCGCGCTGTACAAGGAGCTGCCAAAAGAGGTGCGCGTGATTCAGGACACCAACCCCACCACTTTCTTCAAGGCGATGAAGAACGAGGTGGAAGTGCAGCATACGCGGCAGACGATGGTAAAGGATGGTGTGGCGCTTACCCGTTTTTTTAAGTGGCTGGAGGAGAACATTGGCAAGACCCGCATCACGGAGCTGACAGTGGTGGAGAAAGTACGCGAGCTTCGGGCACAGCAGGAGGGCTTTATGGGCGAAAGCTTTGATACTATATCAGGGTACAGAACACATGGCGCACTGCCGCATTACAGGGTAACCGAGGAGAGCGATGTAGAGCTGCAGCCTGAGGGCCTTTTGCTGGTAGACTCCGGCGGGCAGTATACTTCCGGCACCACCGACATTACGCGCGTGGTGTCTTTAGGCAATTTAACGGAGGAGGAAAGTATAGATTATACCCTGGTACTGAAAGGCATGATAGACGGCTCCACGGCCCGCTACCCGAAAGGCACCAAAGGTTACCAGATCGACGCCATCACCCGCAAGCCGCTCTGGGATTATGCCCGCAACTATGGCCACGGCACCGGCCACGGCGTCGGTTTCTTCCTGAACGTGCACGAAGGCCCGCATGTGCTTAACCCAACGCCAACGGCTGTAGACCTGGAGCTGGGGATGATCTCTTCGGTGGAGCCAGGCATTTACCGGCCGGGCAAGCACGGCATTCGCATCGAGAACCTGGTGCTCACCGTGCCCGACGAAACCAACGATTTCGGCGAGTTTTATACGTTCGAGCACCTCACGCTGGCCCTCATCGACACCACGCCGGTGAAAAAAGAGCTGCTGGAGGCCCACCAGATTAAATGGCTCAACGAGTACCACCAGCGCGTTGTAGAAAAGCTCGGCCCACACTTGACAGCGGACGAACTGGCCTGGCTAAAGGATAAAGCGAAAGCAATATAGGGTGAACCCCTCCCCAACCCTCCCCTAAGAACAGGGGAGGGAGTTCTACTTACACCTTTTTCTGTCATCTCGAGCAGGGCGAGAGATCTATTGGGAATACTGAACATATCTCTCGCTTTGCTCGAGATGACAAATAGCCACATCTATCGAATTGATCCCAGTCTTTGGGTTGAGCGCCTATGCGAGTTTTTCCGGTGCCGCAGGCAGCCCGAGGCACGAGGGCAGGAAAAGCTCCCAGCGCGATGCCCGAAGACGAGCCCTCTCGGGCTTGAGAGCACCAAAGCTAGAGATGAAGCGGTAGCTTATGTAATTCTGGAGGATGAACAGCAGCTAGCAAGGATATCTTGTGTCAAGCAGAAGGAAGCAGCGGCTATGGAAGACACAAGCGGACGCTTGCGCAAGGAAATTATAAAGTACAGCTCAAGTATAAGTATGGCTTTTCAAGCCAGTCGGGTTGCAAACCCGACCTCATCATAGGATACAAGTCTGAAGACTTGCACCATGGGAAAAGACAGGTATAAAAGTATAGCCAAAGTATAAGTTTAGCTTTTCAAGCCACTCGGATTGCAAATCAGACAACATAGGAAGACACGAGTTGCAAACTCGCGCCAACGGAAGATATTTCCACAACATCAAATGCAGATAAAAGAAATAACAGCCCGGGAAACCTGGCAACTCAGGCGCGACGTGATGTGGCCGGAGCAAAGTATAAACTATGTGCAGCTGCCGGAGGATGAAAGCGGCCAGCACTTCGGCCTATACTTATCCGGTGAGCTGGTGTCGGTGGTGTCGCTGTTCGTGGAGGGGGAGCGGGCGCAGTTCCGTAAATTTGCTACCTTGCCGCAGAACCAGGGCAAAGGCTACGGCACAGCCTTGCTGCAGCACCTTATACTTCAGGCGGCGGCGCAAGGCATAAAGCAGCTCTGGTGCAATGCCCGGCAGGAGAAAGCAGGTTTTTACAAGCGCTTCGGGCTGCAAGAGACAAATCATACGTTCGGGAAGGGCGGCAAAGATTACGTGGTGATGGAGGGAAGTATACGTTTACCTGAACCGGCCGTAGGGGCAGCAGAATAGGCCATGCGGGACTTTATACTTTTCATCGATACCGAAACAACGGGAATTCCGCAAGACTGGGACGCGCCCTACTCTGACAATGAGAGCTGGCCCTACTCCGTGCAGGTTGCCTGGGCGGTACACACCAAGGACGGGCGGGAGCTCAGGTCCGAGAACCATTACATCTACGAGCCGGAGCTGGAGATATCCGACGCTTCGGGCCGGATCCATGGGATTACGCTGGAGTTTCTGAAGGCGCACGGCAAACACCGCAGTCAGGTGCTCTCCTTGCTCGCGCGGGACCTGGAGCACTATAAGCCGCTGGTGGTGGGCCATTTTATGCGGCTCGATTACCACATGCTGGGCGTTGGATTTCATAGGGCCAACCTGCCCAATCCGCTGCCGCAACTCCCTACTTTCTGCACCATGAACGCGTCGGCTGACTTTGTGCTGCAGCCCCGCCAACGCTTCCTGAGGCTGGGGGAACTGTACGAGCGCCTGTTTCAGGAGCCGCTGCAGCACCAACACGATGCCGCCGTGGACGTAAAGGCCACTGCGGCCTGCTTCTTTAAGCTGGTGGAGCAGGGCGACATCACTGCTGAAACCATTCTGCAGCAGCAGGAGGCGCTACGGAAACCGCCTAAAGGTTGGCGGCTTAAACTAAAAGAGTCCCTGCTGCTTATAGTTGCCCTGTTTATACTTGTAATTTTACTCATCATCCTTCTATGACTGACAAACTAGCGTTTCTGAAAACGGTAAAGCCCTTTAGCCTGCTGCCCGAAGAGGTGCTGCTGGGCGTGGCCGATCTGCTGCAGGAGGTAACCTATACCAAAGACACCGCCATCTACCTGCAGGAAATAACCAGGATGAAAGGGGTGGACCTGATAGCGGAAGGGGAGTACGAGAGCTTTTTTTACGACAGCGAACAGAACAAGCGGGTGCCGGAGCACCACCAAAGCGGCTATTGCTACGGCGGCATTTCGGTGCTGCTGAACCGTAAAAGGTCGCTGCGCTCGGTTATCGCTAAAAAGGGGACGAAGGTATACTTTCTGCCGCGCCGCGATTTCAGGCAGCTTTGCCTGGGCTACGAGGATTTCTTCCACCACTTTACGGCGGAGTTTGGCCGCCGCATGCTCAACGACGAGTTTGCCCACTTTGTGAAGCGGCCCTCTGCCTTCCAGGATAATTTCATCGCCTCCGACCAGCTCTACTCCCGCAAGATAGAAATGCTCGTGTACCGCGACCTGGTAACCTGCCCCGGCGATACGCCCATCTATGAGGCAGCCAGAATGATGGCCGATAAAAAGGTCAGCTGCCTGTTTGTGCACGATGCGCAGGGGCAGATCATCGGCTACCTCACCGACATCAGCATCCGCGATAACGTGGTGGCCCGGCAGGTAAGTGTGCAGGAGCCGGTGCAGCAGGTGATGGACAACCCGATCGTGAGCATCAGCACGCAGGCGTACGTGTATGAGGCCATACTCTTGATGTTCCGCACGAAAACCCGCTACCTGCTGATAGAGCAGAACGGGCAGTACTTGGGCTTTATCAGCCGCAACAAGCTGCTGAGCGAGCAGGCGCAGTCGCCGTTCGTGTTCATACAATCAGTAAAGCTGGCCCAGTCGGTGGAGGAGCTGAAGCGGAAGTGGGAGAAGGTGCCCGAGATCGTGTACCAGCTCCTGGACCGCGGCGTGAAGCCCGAGATCGTGAACCAGGTCATCACCACCGTATCGGATACCATCACCACCAAAGTGATCGAGGGCGTGATAGAGGAGCTGGGAGCCCCGCCCGCCAAGTTCGTGTTCATGGTGTTGGGCAGCGAGGGCCGCAAGGAGCAAACGCTGAATACCGACCAGGACAACGCCATTATTTACGAGGACAAGGCCAACGAGCAGCGGGAACTGGTGCGGGCGTACTTCCTTCAGTTTGCCGAACTGGTGTCGGAGCGGCTGGATACGATCGGGTTTAGCTACTGCAAGGGCGGTTTTATGGCCAAAAACCCGAAATGGACGCACTCGCTCTCGCACTGGAAGCGCAACTACAGCAGCTGGATGCAGGAGCCCGACCCGGAAACGGTGATGAAATTCTCCACCTTCTTCGACTGCCGCTACATCTATGGCGAGGCACCGATCATGGAGGAGTTGCGCGCGTTCCTGGACGAGGAACTGCAGAAACCACTAGGCCGCTTCCTCTACCACATGGCCCAGAATGCGCTGCAGTACGTGCCCCCGCTCACCTTCTTCAAGAACATCAAAACCATTACCAAGGGCAGCCAGGAGGTATTCGACATTAAGAAAACGATGACACCGATTGTGGACCTGGTGCGCGTGTATGCCCTGAAAAGCAGGGTTTTCAAAACCAACACCGGCGAGCGGCTGGAGGACCTGAAGGCGCTGGGAGAGTTTACAGACACAGATTTCCAGGAGCTGATGCACTCTTACTATTACCTGATGAGCCTGCGTCTGAAGAAGCAGGCCGTGCAGATGATTCAGGACAAAGCGGCCCCCGATAACTTCATCGATATCCGCAGCCTGACCAAAATTGAGCAGGTAACCCTGAAGGAGATCTTCAAGACGATCGCCAACTTCCAGGCAAGTATAAAACTCAAGTACACGAACTCGCTGCTGGGGTAGTAGGGTGGGTGACGATGTCTGCTATACTTACCGCCATTTTCTAACCTGCAGCCTCATGGAAAATAACGTTACAGCCGTACCTTTGCCTGCCGCTCCGGGTAAGGGCGGCATGATGTTCTGAGACAGCGATGGGCAGTTTTATACTTTTGTTTGGATGTTTGGGGCTGGGCGTGCTGCTGCAGCGCGTAAAGGAGTTTCCGAAGAATTCGGCGCAAGTGCTCAACCAGTTCATTATCTACATCTCGATGCCGGCGCTGGCGCTCTACTTTATACCTGAGATAGAGCTGAACAGCACGGTGCTGCTGCCGGTGGGGGTGGCCTGGATCTGCTTTGGCGCGGCTGCCCTGTTCTTCTGGAGCCTGGGCAAGGCCTTTGGTTGGTCGCGCAAGCTGGTGGGCTGCCTTATACTTACCGGAGGGCTGGGCAACACCTCTTTTGTGGGGCTGCCGGTCATAGAGGCGCTCTTCGGTCCAGACAGCCTGGAAACCGTGATTCTGATCGACCAGCCGGGAACGTTTGTGGTGCTCTCCACACTGGGCATCGCGGTTGCGGCGAGTTTCTCTAGAGGCACGGCCAGTGCCGGTGTCATTGCCCGCAAAATCTTCCTTTTCCCGCCGTTCGTCGCTTTTCTGCTCGCGCTTTTGCTCAACGTGCTCCACCTGCACTTCCCCAGCGAGCTCAAAGAGGTGTTCCAGCGTTTGGGCAGTACGGTGTCGCCGCTGGCGCTGGTGTCGGTGGGGCTGCAGTTGCGGCCCGAGTGGCGCAGCAAGCACTGGGGATTTCTGGCACTGGGGCTCACCTTCCAGCTTATACTTGCTCCAGCCCTTATACTTGCGTTATACTATGGAGTATTTGGCCTGCGGGGAGAGCTACTACAAATCAGTGTTTTAGAAGCCGCCATGGCTCCCATGATCACGGCTAGTATCGTAGCGGCATCGCATGGCCTTAAACCAAGGCTGGCCAGCATGATGGTGGGTTTCGGCATCCCGCTGTCCTTCATCACGCTCGCTTTCTGGTACTGGGTTTTGAATGTGGTTATCAGTTAAAAGTTGTTAGTTATTAGGGTTAGTAGAGAACAAAAACTAATAACGAGTAACTAACAACTAAAAACTACTCCTCCTGGTACGTGTCCAGCTTTATCTTCTCGATGAGAAGGTAGTTTTTGAACTGGTGGATGATCTTGTCCATCTCGCGCTCTTTCTCCGTCAGGGCCTCTACTTCCTCATCGGAGTCCTGCAGCACGGGGCGCAGGCGCGATAAGCTGTCCTGCAGTTGCGGAAGTGCGGCCTCTGTGTGCTGGCGCAGGCTTGGTTCCATGTCTACATTTAAAGACTCCTCCAGTTCCTTGATGTACAGTTCCAGAAACTGCACCATATGCCAGGGGTTGTTAGGGCGGTTCCAGGTAAAGGAGGTGTTGCAGCGGCGGCAGCGGTAGGTGTTCAGTTTCCAGCCATGCTCGTTGGTGGTTACGGCCTGCTGCTTCAGCATGTCAGCCTTGCGGCACTTCGGGCACTGGGCATTATCCTCGATCAGTTTCTCCAGGCGGGCGCGCTTGTCCATGATGGCTTCGCGGTTTGCAGCGTGCTGCAGCAGTTGCCGCTCCAGGTTCTCGCAGGCCTGCGTCAGCTGCCGCTGGTCCTCACTCAACTCTCCATCCACAGCTAGCTGCTCGGCCCGCTTGCTGAAAAAGCGCGCCAGTTTAATCAACTCTCTCTCGTTTGCCTTCAGTGCTTTGTTCATAGGTGCAAAGGTAAGGCTTATAGTTAAAAAGTTAGAAAGTTTGGAGGTTAGAAAGTTGAGGGAGTGAAAGAGTTGAGGAGTTAGAGCGTTAAAGAGTTGGAGAGTTATGCCGCAAGTGTAGCGACAGCGTAACTTGTGGCGAAGTATGGTAGCAGTTTATAACTGCTTTGCTTTGAAAAAGCAAGGGCTGCAAAGGCTTTAGCGATACTTTATTTTAAAGACTGCGAAAGTATAGGAAGTATTAATTGTTGGTGATAACACCAACAATTAATACTTCCTATACTTTCGCAGAAAGCCAGTTGCAAACTGGCGTCAAAGCTAGCCACAAGTTACGCTACCGCTAAACTTGCGGCATGAACCTAAATTTTTAACTCTCTAACTTTCTAACTCTCTAACCTTTTAACTCCCCAACTCTCTAACTTCCTAACTCTTCTCCCTGGCTCTTTTATAGATGCGGATGGCCAGCATGAGGATGGCGGAGAAAAGGATGAGCCCGATGATGCCCCAAAGCATGCTGAGTGAGCTTTTGAGCACCACCAGGAACACGATGCTGATGAGGAAAAGCGTGGCCACCTCGTTCCAGATGCGGAGTTGGGTGGAGGTATACTTGATGAGCCCCTGCTGTTGTTGCTTAAAAATGGCGTGACAGAGGAAGTGATACACATACAGGCCCACCACAAAGCTGAGTTTCCAGACGAGCCAGCTAGGGATGGAGCCGTACAGGTAGAGCATGATACCGCCGAAAATAAGCGTGAGGATGGCCGAGGGCCAGGTGATGCCGTACCACAGCCTTTTCTGCATCAGGGCCAACTGTTTCTGAAGTATGGATTTCTCCGGCTCGGGCTTTTCGGCGGCCTCGGCAAAGTATATAAAAAGGCGCACGATGTAGAAGAGCCCGGCAAACCAGGTGACCACAAAAATGATGTGCAGCGCCTTGACGTAGAAATAGCTCATAGCAGCGGGTCGTGTTTCTGCAAAGGTAAGCCGAAATGTTTAATTGCGGGAGCAGAAGTATGATTGGAGGGATAGGGCAGGTTTATACTTTGTAGGGACAGGTCGCGCCTGTCCGCGCGATAGCCTCAACTATGAAACTTATACTTTGGAAGCAGCAGTAACAGACTCCCCTCCTTGGCTAAGGAGGGGTAGGGGTGGTTGGACCCCGTGTGCTAAAATCTCCCTCCGAGGCTATAATTTGGACACACCTTACTTTCTTCCCCACTCATTCAGATCTATATGCTGCAAGTATGCTATTGCCAGGATTTTAAATCCGGTTTTATACTTTGCTCGCTGTAGAGCTGCGACTATAAGCTGAAAGTCGGACTGCAAATCCTCATAGCAGGGGCTTCGGGATTCCAAATCCCGAATAGCAATTGGCTTTTATACTTGTGTCCTGATCGTAGCCTCGGAGGGAGAGGGGCGGTTTATCCAATAGTTTAAAAAGATACAAGCGGATATCTGCGCCATGAGCAAAGTATAACCCTCATACTTTAGAGCGAGTATGGAGACTCGCTGCACACCTGGCGTCACCGGTTGGATACCGGCGCCAGTAATGCCAGCAAAGAAAAAGAGACGCCTGTTATGGCGTCTCTTCATCCCCAAACCAATCAAATCACTAAACTCTATTCATTATACTGACTTGCTGAACACCGGCGTGGTTGGCTGGGCCTCCCAAAGCCTGGCGTCGAAGCACATAGCGATGTTGCGCAGGAACGGCCGACCGGCCTCCAGCACCTGTATGTCGTGGTTGCTGTATTCCAGCAGGCCATCCTCCTCCAGCGGCTGCAGCCTGATCAGGGCGTCCACAAAGTAGGGTAGCTCCTCCTCGGTCCAGGAAGTATACAGGCGGCACATCAGGTTCAGGATATGCTTGCGGATGATGAGGTCTTCCTCGGTCAGCTCGTGGCCTTTCAGCAACGGCAGCACACCCAATTCGATTACCTCCTCATAAGCCTCCACTTCCTTGATGTTCTGCATGAAGGCCGTGCCAGTGTCGGAGATGCTGGAACAGCCCAGGCCGATGAGCAGTTCGGTGTGGCGCGGGGTGTAGCCCATAAAGTTACGGTGCAGGGTGCCGTTCTGCGCGGCAATGTATAACTCATCCTCCGGCAGGGCGAAGTGGTCCAGGCCAATCTCCACGTAGCCGGCTTCCTCCAGCATGTTTCTGCCCAGTTCGTACAGGCCGCGCTTCTCGGATGGCTCCGGAAGGTCCTTATCAGAGTAGCGGCGCTGCGATTTGCTCTTCCAGGGCACGTGGGCGTAGCTGTAGAAGGCGATGCGCTCGGGGCGCAGCTCTTTTACACGCTCAATGGTATGGCGCACGCAGTCCGCGTTCTGGAACGGCAGGCCGTATATAATATCCGCGTTGATGGAAGTATAACCGATCTCACGGGCAATGTCAAACGTCTCCTTGGTGCGCTCAAAGGTCTGCATGCGGTTAATCACGAACTGCACGCGCGGGTTAAAGTCCTGGATGCCGACACTCAGCCTCCGGAAGCCCAGGTCGTAGAGCACCTGCAGTTGTTCGGCGTTGGTGGCGTTCGGGTGAACCTCGATGCTAAAGGCCGCATCAGGCGTAACTTCCACTTTCTCCAGCAGGGCCTCCAGCAGCTTTTTCAGGTTTTGTGCGCTAAAAAAGGTGGGTGTGCCGCCTCCCAGGTGCATTTCCGTCAGGCGGGGCTTTTCATCAAACTCGGCCAGGTACATGTCCCACTCCTCCACCATCGCCTGCAGGTAGGGCTCCTCCACCGCGTGGTTTTTGGTGATGCGCTTGTTGCAGCCGCAGTAAGTGCACAGGTTCTCGCAGAAGGGCAGGTGCAAGTATAGACTGATGCCCTCCGAGCTGTTCGTCTTCCGGAAAGCCTGCTTTACGTGCTGCATCCATTGCGCCTGCGTCAGTGGCTTCTCGTCCCAATAGGGCACGGTCGGGTAGCTGGTATAACGCGGCGATGGCACATCATACTTGGCCAGCAGTTCGGCGGGGGTGGTTTTCAGTGCTTCTTGCATTCTTTTCTCCTCTTCTACTTTGTTCTATGCAAATGTCAGGAGTATGGGCGTTTCAGGAAATGATATTTATCACCTAAAGGTATAACAGGCTGTGTTTCTTTCTAAAAAGTGCTTAAATTCACAGGATCAGCTACTTTTTGTATCTTTTACACTTATGAAAATAACGACGCCCACGCTACTGATAGATAAAGAGAAAGCCCTGCGTAACATTAGCCGCATGGTGGAGAAGGCCCGGCGAAACAAGGTGCGGCTGCGGCCGCATTTCAAAACGCACCAGTCGGTGCAGGTGGGGGAGTGGTTCCGGGAGTTCGGGGTGGAGGCCATCACCGTGTCGTCGGTGCGCATGGCCCGCTACTTTGCCTACCATGGCTGGCGCGACATCCTGGTCGCCTTCCCGGCCAACGTGCGGGAGCTGGAAAGTATAAACGAGCTGGCCTCGCGCATAAAACTGCACCTGGTGGCCGTAAACCCGGAAACCGTAACGGCGCTGGCGAAAGGCCTGCAGCACCCGGTGCAGCTCTCTGTTAAAATCGACACCGGCTATCACCGCACCGGCATCCCTGCCACAAACTATGCCGAACTGGATGCCCTGCTGAAGTTGATACAGGGGCAGGAGAAGCTGCAGTTCGCCGGTTTTGTGGTGCACGACGGCCACACTTACAAGCAAACTGACGCAGCTGCTATCCATGCCATTTTCAACAACTCAGTGACGCAACTCAACCAACTGCGCGAGCGCTACAAGGCTGATTTTCCGAACCTGCAGCGCTCCCTCGGCGACACGCCCTCCTGCAGCATCGTGGAAGACCTGCAGGGATTGGAAGAGATACGCCCGGGTAATTTCGTGTTCTATGACCTCACGCAGCAGCACATTGGCTCCTGCTCTTTCGAAGATATTGCCGTGTGTATGGCCTGCCCGGTGGTAGCCAAGCACCCTGATCGCGGTGAGATCATACTTTACGGCGGCAGCGTGCACTTCTCCAAAGATGTGCTGCTGCAGCAAGAGGACGCTCCGCTCTTCGGACGGGTGGTGGAGCTGACGGAGAATGGTTGGTCGGAGCCGCTGGAAGGGATTGCTGTGGTGTCGCTCTCGCAGGAGCATGGGGTGGTGAGAGCCTCTCCGGAGCACTTTGCAAAGTATAACATAGGCGATCTGATGTACGTGCTGCCGGTACACTCCTGCCTTACCGCCGACCTGAGAAAGGCTACCTCACCACGGAAGGCGAGCCGATCGAGCACCTGTCGGGCCTGCCGCAGCGGGAGTTGAATTCTTAAGTATAAAGTATAGCAAATTGCCCCCGGGTTTATACTTTTGCAGGCGAGAGACATGGCCACCACCACCAAACCACCCCTTCCTAAGAAAGCCGCTGCCGTAAAGGCGCCCGCCAAGCGTGTTGCCAGGCCCAGGCAGCCCCGCAAGAAGCAGGCGAGCCAGCCGCCCAGACGCTTCTGGATCGGTGTGGCTGTGCTGCTGGGTATTGCGCTGCTGGTGTTCTATGTGGAGTATTTTGTGGTGAAACCGAAGCCCGTGTGGCCCGAGGGACATACCATTTACGGGGTGGATGTGAGCCATTATCAGAAGGAGATTGCCTGGCCCAAGGTGCGGGAGAGCGAGATTACCTTTGCCTTTGTGAAGGCTACCGAAGGTGTGTCGCTGAAGGACAGGAAATTCAAGGAGAACTGGGAAGGCGCGGCCGGCGCGGGCATTATCCGGGGAGCTTACCATTTCTACCTGCCCTACCTCGACCCCGAGAAGCAGGCAAAGCACTTTACGGCCACGGTGCAGCTGCAAAGCGGCGACCTGCCGCCCGTGCTGGATGTGGAGGTGCGCGGCCGCAAGCCCATCGCGCAGCTGCGCAAAGACCTGAAAGTATGGCTGGACTACGTGGAGAACGCCTACGGCTCCAAACCCATTATCTACACCGGCTATCACTTCTATAAAGATTACCTGGCAGGCCACTTCGACAGCTACCCGCTCTGGATCGCGCACTATGAGGTACCCCGGCTAAGTATAGACAAGACCAACACCCGCAAGCTCTCTTTCTGGCAGCACACCGACAACGGCTTCATAGGCGGCATCGATGCATCTGTAGACTGCAACGTTTTCTACGGTAGCATGCGGGATCTGAAGAGTCTCTGTATTCCGTAGGAGTTGGATAAACTCACCTTGCCCTAAGAACAGGGGAGGGGGTTCTGCAGCACCGGGTCCCACCACCCCTACCCCTCCCCCGGAACAAGTCCGGGATCCGAGACTTAGCCAAGGAGGGGAGTCTGTAGCTGCTGCTTCCAAAGTATAAGTTTCATAGTTAAGGCTATCGCACGGACAGGTCGCGACCTGTCCCTACAAAGTATAAACCTACTTCTCCTGAGAAGGGAGCTATACTTGCTATAACTCCTTGTCATCTCGAGCAGGGCGAGAGATCTATCTGGAATTCTATAGAGATCTCTCCCGAAGGTCGGGATGACAAAAAGCGGGAGCTATCGAACTGATACCCAGTCTTTCCGTTGAGCGCCTTGTGAGATTCCGGTGCCCGTAAGGGCATTGCGACGTCAGGAGCAAAGGAAGGGAACACAGCGCGATGCGGGAAGACGAGCCCTCCCGGGCTGGAGGGAGCCAAAGTATAAATGCAGCGGTAGGTTTATGGGAACTAGAGGATCGGCAGAAGCTAGAAAGGATAGCTTGGTTCAGGTTGTAGGAAGCGGCGGCTAGGGGAGTATAGCCGAAGTATGAAGTATAAATAATAAGGTACAAACGGACGCTTGCGCCAGGAAAGTATAAAGTATAGCCAAAGTATAAGTATGGCTCTGCGGGCCAATCGAGTTACAAACTCGATTTCATAAAAGGACACAAGTCTGAAGACTTGCGCCAGAAGGAGGAAGTATAAAGTTTAGCTTCAAGTATAAATCAGCAAGTATAAAGTATAAAAAGGCAGGAGCTTCAAACCCGCGCCAGCGAGCCCGCTTCAGGTTAAAGGAAACGGAGGGCATAAAATAGCAGCAGGAATACCAAAGGAAAGAACTATCTCCAGAGCTATAAAAGTATAAAAGCGCGACCAAACAGCCGCGCTTTTATACTTTCTATACTTTCTCTGGCTTAATACCTATTCCGGTCCCAGGTGCGGCCGCGGTTGTGGCTGGCAACATAGTAGGGATCCCTTTGCACGTCAAAGCTGTGGTTCGGGTCGTAGTCGTAATCGCTGTCACGGTGCTGGATGCGCGGGTTTTCCCTGTCGCGGGCGTAGGTTTCGTTCGGGTACCCGGTGTGGCGGCGGCTGTAGTCGCCGGCCCCGTAGGGTTCGCCGTAGCTCATGCTGGAACTGCCCCGGTCGTAGCTGCCCATGGAGCCATAGTTGCCGGTGCCGTAGTCGCCCCGGGTGGTACGGTTATAACCGCTGCCCATGTAGCCTCCCTCGGAACCTCCGTAGCCCGAATAGCCCCTGTTACTGTCGCGGTCGGAGCCGCGGAAACTGCCGCTGCCCCGGTTGGAGCTGCCGCGGTCAAAATCGTAGCGGCCCTGGTCTGAACCCTGAAACCTGCGCGAGGTGTCGGAGCCGTATAGCCGGGAGTTGGAGTCGTTCTGGAAGGTCGAGCCATGGCTGTCGTAATCGCTCTCATAGCCGTGGCTACGCGGGCCAGAGCCTCTGTTGCTCCTCTCGCCACCGGAACTTGCGCCGCTGTAGAAGTTGTAGTCGCTTCCCTGCGGGTGCCGGCCGCCCCTGTAGTCGCCGAAGCCCTGTGCGCCCCCATAGCTGCCCATGTTGCCATAGTTGCGGGAGGTGCTGTAAGTGTCCTGGTTGCCCGTGTTGCGGGATCCGCCCATCTCATTGCCCTGGTTACCCCAGGTGCCGCTGTGGCCCTCGTTGCCATAGCCGCCGCGGGCCGAAGAGCCGTAGTCATCAAAGCGGTAGCTGCTGTCCCTTTCGGGGTAGCGGTAGCGCTCGGAGCGGTGCGTACGGTAACCGTGGTTCTCGTTCCTGTCGTAGTGGTTGGAATAATCTGTGTTCATAGCCTTATGGTTTTCGGTTAAAAAGCGATTTGTTCTATCCTCTTAACGCACAGAAAAGGCAGGGGTTGAGGTGAATTACTTCACAGGCTTCCGGGGCTTCGCATCGGGCAGTTGGTAGGCTTGTGCCGATGGCTGTGAGGTCGTTACTGCTTCCGCCGGCTGCTGCTGCCAGAAGTGCAGCAGCTCATCCTTCCCGAAAATATAACTGGCAGAGATTACCGTGGCCAGCAGCACCATGGCCACGGCCACGTGCCGAATGCCGTCGTAAAAGCCGTGCCGGGTGCGCCACACCGCGTAGCGCAGCGGCATGATCAGGGGCTGCAGCAGCGAGGCGTGCAGCAAATACCGGCGTACCCACTCCATAAAGCGTTCCTGGCCGATCACTACAATGCTGCCGAGTATCACCACGTTGGTAAGCGTGAAAAGCGCCATCATCTGCACATAGGGGTTGTCGTAGAGGTGGCCGTACTCCAGTTGGCTGTAGGCAATGGCCCCAAAACTCAGCAGGATCACCATGATGTTCGGAAGGCTGAGCAGCAGGTTGTTCTTGGGCTTGTCGTCCTTTGGAGTAGGGATGTAGGGTACTTTGATTCGGAGAATGGAGTATACCAGCCCCAGCAGGAAAATCCACCAGGTGCCCGTGCGCAGGATGCCGCCGAACAGGTGGAATCCCTTCTCATTCTTTTCGTGGTACCAGCGCTGCGCAAACTGCCTAATGCAGATGGAGATGCAGAAGAAGGGCGCGAACATCACCACAAACTCACCCAGCGACACATACCACGGAAACTCCACCAGCACCAGCGCCAGCACCGGGATCAAGAAGTCCACCAGGTTGAAAACACCGAACAGGTAGTAGAGCGGCAGCGTGAAGTAGTGAATTTTCTGGCGCATAGTGAAATGGCGGAACAGCTTGGGGTACACCATAAAGAGGAGCTCGAAGGTGCCGCGTGCCCATTTTATCTGCTGCTTGTAATAGGCCGACAGCGTGCCCGGCACCAGCCCCCGGCTCAGCATCTTGGGCACATACTTCGATGTCCAGCCTTTGGCGTGCAGCTGCATGGCCG
This sequence comes from Pontibacter flavimaris, assembly GCF_001907195.1. Classification (GTDB taxonomy): domain Bacteria; phylum Bacteroidota; class Bacteroidia; order Cytophagales; family Hymenobacteraceae; genus Pontibacter; species Pontibacter flavimaris. Next base: position 351,619 of record NZ_LVWA01000012.1, on the reverse strand, counting down.
TGTGCATGTCCTCGGCCAGGCCAGGCGCATGCCCGCCTATGCTATCCAGCGCCTTCCGGCGGAACGTGCAGTTGGCCCCGATGGCCTGCACCGTGCCGTAGCTGTTCATGCCCATCATCATGGGACCGTAAAAGCTGTAGGTCTGCTCGGCCGCGCCGTAGGCAATCAGGCTCTCCTTTTGGTTGTAGTAGCCCTGCACCACCTGCACAAAGCCCACCTCCGGGTCCTCGAAGTAGGGCAGCACCTCGTCCAGGAATTCCGGCACGGGCACGTGGTCGGGGTCAAGTATAAGGCAGATGTCGCCAGTGGCCTGTTTCAGGGCGTTGTTGATGTTGCCGGCCTTGGCGTTTATTTTCTCGGTGCGGGTAACGTGCACCACCCCCAGCCGCTCGCATACCGCCTTCAGTACCGGGTCATCGCCCTCGTCGCAGAGGTAGGCGGTGTGGGGGTAGCGGATGTTCTGGATCGCCTCCAGCGTGTTAATGACCATGCTGTGCGGCTCGCCGGGGCAGTAGGTGGTCAGTATGTCCACCGTGAACCTGGTGCGCAGCTCCGGCCGTTCGGGTATGCTGACGGCGTAGTAGTGGTACCACTCATGGAGCGTGCGCAGCAGCTTGAATACCAGCGCCGTGGTCAGCAGCCAGTAGAGCGGCTCGTACCCGATGTGCGACTCGTCCAGAAACCAATAGAGGAAAAGTACCATTGTAACCAGGCCCATCCAGATCATGAACCGGATGGTGCGTACATCCCGGCGGAGTGGCTCCTGCTCGTTTAACAAAGAAGAAGTATAAGTAGAAGAAAAAAAGTGTCGCATGGAAGAACCTCTGCTTTTGGGTGTAAATGTGAAGTGGTGTAAGGTTATTTGGGCGGAGAACTGCTGTTTTAATGGATTGCTATATAGTCCAGCTTAGGCTTGGTTCAGGACTTTATACTTGAAACAAGAAGAAATGTTATGCGTACACCTCCTGATTCTATAGATAAATTTTACCATTTCGCCCCACCTGCCATGCTTCACCCTTTGCTACGGAAGCTCTTGTCCCATACCTTTCTGCCTGCCTTGCTGTGCCTGCTGCTGTTCTCCTGCAGCAGCACCCCCGATCTCTCCGAAAAGTATAAGCCGCAGGGCCGTAAGGTGGAGGTGATCAGGAAGGGGGAGGCGTACGTGCTGCTGCGCAACGGCGAGCCATACTTTATAAAAGGCGCCGCCGGCTACGAATACTACGACCGCCTGAGCCAGTATGGCGGCAACTCGGTGCGGGTATGGCATACCGATGACGCCCAGCAGGTGCTGGACTCGGCCCACGCGCACGGCCTTACCGTGACGCTGGGGCTTTGGATGGCCCGCGAGCGTGAGGGTTTTAACTACTACGATAAAAAACTGGTGGCGCAGCAGCGCGAGGAGCTGCGCGAGGTGGTGCTGAAGTATAAAGACCACCCGGCGCTGCTGATGTGGGGCATCGGTAACGAGCTTTATGCCGATGGCTCCAACGTGAAAGTATGGGATGCCGTGAACGGGATAGCCGAGATGATCCACGAAGAAGACCCGGACCATCCCACCACCACCACCATCATGAACGTGCCGCACAAGGTCGTGAACCTGATCGCCAAGCGCGCACCTGCCCTGGACATCCTCTCCATCAACTCGTTCGGGGCGATGCACAACCTGCCGCAGGAGCTGGCCAAGACCGACTGGGAAGGCCCATACGTGATCTCAGAGTTTGGCGCCCGCGGGTACTGGGAGTCCTACTATACCTGGTGGATGGCGCCCATCGAGCAGACCAGCTCGGAGAAGGCCGAGTTTGCCCGTGCTCGCTACGAGCAGTCGGTGCTGGCCGATACCAGCCGCTGCCTGGGAGCCTACGTGTTCCTGTGGGGCAACAAGCAGGAAACCACGCCCACCTGGTTCAGTTTGATCAACGAGAAGGGAGAGGAAACGGGCCTTGTGCACGAAATGCGCCAGCTCTGGGGCGATACCACCCATACGTTGAACAAGCCGCCCTACATCGCCTACCTTACCCTGGACAACAAGTTCGCCTTCGACCAGATCTACCTGAAGCCGGAGCAGACCTTTGAGGGAGCCGCCTTTACCTTCGACCCGGAGCAGGATTCGGTGGAGGTGCAGTGGGAACTGCTGCCCGAGGCCGAGCAGCAGGATGGCAACGCCGACAAGCAGGTAAAGCCAAAGCCCGTGGAGGATGCGTTTGTGAAGCAGGAGGGCACCAAAGTATGGCTGCGCACGCCACGCCGGCAGGGCGCCTACCGGCTGTATCTTTACCTGCGCGATGGGCAGAATAACCTGACCACGGCCAACATCCCTTTCTTCGTCACGAACGAGCCACTGAAATAATTATACTTGCTATAGTGCAATAAGGTCTTCGTTTATACTTTATTTTACGCTGTTATAGCCTTTAAAACGCATTATTTGTTCAAAAGCAGGCAACCAACGGCACCTTAAGGGAGTACAATCTTTTTACGCTGCTTTGGAGGATACACGTACCTGGCTGCTCCCAAAGCAGACCCTCCATTGCCAGCCGCAGCCTGCCCCGGCGGCTGCCTTACATCTACCATCAGAACAAAACCATAATGGCTAAAGTAATAGAACTACAGGAAGGGATTCACCGGCAGGCTGCGCACGATTTTTACCGGGAGGCCCTGACCATCATGACAGAGAGCAACATTGATTTTATGGTGGGAGGGGGCTTTGCCCTGCGCCTCTACACCGACATCATGCGCGACACAAAGGACCTGGACGTATTTTGCAAAGGGAGCGACACCCCGGCATTACTGAAGGCTTTTAAAGAGAATGGCTTCGAGACAGAGCTGACCGACGTGCGCTGGCTGGCCAAGGCCATCAAGGACGAGCACTTCATGGACATCATCTTTAACAACCCCGGCAACCATTGCGCCGTGGACGATAGCTGGTTCGAGCGCTCTACCCCAAGTGAGCTGCTGGGCGTGAAGGTACGGGTGATCCCGGCCGAAACCCTGATCTGGTCGAAGCTGTACGTACAGAACAGGGAGCGCTACGATGGCGCCGACATTAACCATATTATGCTGCGCTTCGGCGAGCGGCTGGACTGGAAATGGCTGTGGCAGCACATGGAAACCCACTGGCAGCTGCTGCTGGCGCAGTTCCTGTCGTTCCAGTTCGTGTACCCCTCGGAGCGCGACCTCATCCCGAAATGGCTGGTGGATGAGCTGTTTAAACGGGCGCAGGATGAGCTGGAGATGCCGGCACCGAAGGAAAAGATCTGCCGCGGGCCGCTCATCGACCAGACACAGTACAAAATAGACATCACCGAATGGGACTTTAAGGTAGTTACCATCAGATCAGTATAAGGCATGGCTACAAAAAAGGAGAAAAAAACCAGGATTGCGGCAGTTGGCGATATTCATGTGCGGGAGACAGACAGCGGGAAATGGAAGGATTACTTTGCGAAAGTATCGGAGGAGGCGGACGTACTGGTGCTGTGCGGCGACCTGACCGACACCGGGCGCACCGCCGAGGCCGAGGTGCTGGTGGAGGAGCTTAAGTCCTGCAACATACCGGTGGTAGCCGTGCTGGGCAACCACGACTATGAGCGCGATAACCAGAAGACCATCCGCAAAATGCTGATAAAGCAGAACGTGCACATGCTGGACGGCGACAGCGTGGTGATCGGGGACGTGGGCTTTGCCGGGGTGAAGGGCTTCGGCGGCGGCTTCGACAACGCCATGCTGGGCATGTTCGGGGAGCCGATGATAAAGCAGTTTGTGCAGGAGGCGGTGGATGAGGCCCTGAAGCTGGACGGCGCCCTCTCCCGCATCGACAGCGATAACGTGGAGGTGAAGAAGATCGCCGTGCTGCACTACGCGCCGATCAAAGCCACGGTAGTTGGGGAGCCGGAGCAGATTTTTCCGTACCTGGGCTCCTCCCGGCTGGCCGAGCCAATCAACCGCCGCGAGGTGATCGCCGCCTTCCACGGGCACGCGCACATCGGCACGCTGAAGGGCGAAACCTCCAAGGGCGTCAAGGTTTTCAACGTCTCCAAGCCCATACTTGTAAAAGAGGGCTACGACCCGCCTTTCTTTATCTTTGAAGTATAAATGCTGAAGCAAAAGTATGGCTTGAGCTTATACTTTGCTCTGGCTCGTCGGAGGCGAGAGAGTATACAGAGATAAAGGTGTGGCAAAGTGAATTTATACTTTGCATGAAACGAAAAGGGAGCCGCAAGTATAGATTGCGGCTCCCTTTTCTGCTTTTATACTTTTGCCGGCTTAGCTGGCCTTCTTAAAAGTATGGGTATACACGTAGTTCACGAAGTCATCCACCGTGTAAACGGGCACCTCGTCAGGTATGGTCAATTGGTAGGTTTTCTCCACTTTCAGGATGATGTCCACCACATCGATGATATCGAGGCCCAGCCGGGTCAGGTCGCGGACCTTAAGCAGCCGGTTAGGATTAATGTTGGTAACGGAGGTAATGATGTTCACCACCTCGTTCTGGATTGCCTGTGTGTTTTGAATTACATTCGTCATGGCATAAAGGTAAAAGGTAGACTATGGGCTGCCGTTTCAGCAGCTGGCCTGGCGAAGATAAACCTGCAGGGGTCGGTGACTCCCGCAAGCTTATCATCACTAAACCGGTAAGTATAAAATTCAACTACTTTCTTAATGCGCGAACTCGTGCGCCATTTTCTTCTCTTCCAGTTCCTTGGTTTCGTGTTCCAGCTCTTCCAGCGTTTTCTCTTCCAGCTCGATCCTGGTTTTCTTATCCAAACCGAATCTGGCAAGTATGCGGTCGAAGCCATAGTAGATGATCGGCACCACGATCAGGGTGAGGAACATAGACGAGCTCAGACCACCGATCAAAGCCCATGCCAGACCGTTTTTAGTTGCAGCTACTGAACCACCTGCCAGCGCGATCGGCAACATACCAATCACCATCGCCAGCGTCGTCATCAGGATCGGACGGAAACGGATTCTTACTGCTTCTGTCAACGCTTCTTTCACTTCCACGCCTTCGTCCTTCAGCTTGTTGGTAAAGTCCACCACCATAATCGCGTTCTTCGCTACCAGACCGATCATCATAATGATACCCAGGATAGAGAAGATGCTCAGTGACTGTGAAGCCAGCGCCAGGGCCAGCAAGGCACCGATGATCGCCAACGGAATAGAGAACAATACCACCAGCGGGTAAATGTACGAGTCATACAGGGCCACCATGATCAGGTACACGAAGATGATAGAGGCAAGCAGGGCAACACCCAGCGTACCGAAACCTTCGCTCTGGTTTTTCAGGTTACCACCGTACTCTAAGCTAACACCAGCAGGCATTTTTATTTCCGCCATCTTCGCCTGTATGTCAGCACCCACCGAACCGGTTGGTCTACCAATTACCTGCGAGTTCACATTTACCGAAGTTACACGGTTGTATCGCTCCAGCTGCGACGGACCAGTAGACTGGCGAATATCAGCGAACTGTGCCAGGCGAACAATCTGCCCTTTACTATTCACAAAAGACAGGTTACCGATGTCGGTTACGCTACGGCGGTCAAACTCATCCAGGCGGATATTGATGTCGTAGTCTTCGGTACCGGAGCGGAAGGTAACATCAGAGTTACCACTAAAGGCCAGCTGCATGCTCGCACCTACGCTCTCCAGCGACAGGCCAACATTTGCCATCTTATCACGGTCCACTACTACTTCAATTTCCGGGTTACCACCTTCCACTGACATTTCCACGTCGGCGGTACCGTCCACACCTTCTGTAATGGCCAGCACTTTCTGCGAGAAATTCATCACGCTGTCCAGGTTAGAGCCCGAGATGATGATCTGGATCGGGGCCTGTGAGTTACCTACCAGACCAACCGGAACCGGCGTTACTTCCACATCCGGAATACTGCTTTCAATATCGGCCTTTGCCTGGCGGCTGAACTGGTCTGTACTGAAATCTCGTTCCTTTACATCTACCAGTGTTACTGAAACATCTGACTTATAAGCTGTATTCTGACCGGCCTGTGCCGAAGTGGTGGTACCTACCGTGGTAAATACTTTCTTTACTTCAGGCTTGGCAAGCAGGTAGGCTTCTACCTGGCGCGTGGCAAAGTTAGTCTGCTCTACGGTAGCGTTCTTCGGTAATTCCAGCTGTAAGCTAACTTCACCACGGTCACCGGCTGGTATAAATTCAGAACCTATAAAGCCCATTGGCACCAGCGCAAACGAAGCAACTAATAATAGCATGGTTACACCCAGCGTGATGAACTTGTGATTAAAAGCCCACTTCAATGTAGCTGTAAAACCATCGATCACCCGGTCCAGAAAGCGCTCAAAAGCAAGTATGAAGCGTCCAAAAATGTTCTTGTCAGAGATGTGCTCTAATCTGGAGAAACGGCTGGCAAGTAATGGGATCAGGGTAAAGGCTACAAACAAGGAAATCATAGTTGATACGGCAACCACTACGGCAAACTGACGCAGGATATCCGAAACCAGACCTGTTGAAAGTGCGATCGGGATAAACACTACTGTGATTACCAGCGTGATCGAAGTTACAGTTGCCATGATCTCACGGATACCATCGTAAGCAGCCTGCGCTGGCTTTTTGCCCATCTCCATGTGGCGGTGAATGTTCTCGATTACCACAATCGCATCATCCACAAGTATACCAACCACCAGCGACAGTGCCAGCAGCGACATCAGGTTAAGCGAGTAGCCAAACAGGTACATGAAAATAAAGGTCGCTACCAGGGATGCCGGGATCGAGATCATTACAATTACCGCATTACGCAGCGAGTGTAGGAACAGCAACATCACGATCGCCACCAGTATAACGGCAATGATCAAGTCATGTATCACCGAGTCGGCTGCTTCTAACGTAAAGTCAGAAGAGTCGTTGGCTACGTTGAATTTCAGTCCTTCAGCAGCGTAGGTTTTCTCCAGGGAGGCAAGCGCTTCTTTTGTTAAACGACTTACTTCTACCGCGTTGGCATCTGACTGTTTCTGTATTGTGATACCTACCGACGGATTACCGTTAATACGGTTCATTACTTCAATGTCCTTCTGGGTATCCTGCACTTCGGCTACGTCAGCGAGACGTACAATCCCTTTGTCATCCTGGCGGATGATCAGGTTATTCAGCTGCTCCAAAGACTGGAACTTACCAGCCAAACGGATCTGTGTCTGGCCGCTTTCCTGCTTTATTTTACCAGTCGGGAAGTCGAGGTTGGAGTTACGGATCTTCTGCTGTACCTGAAGGATAGACAGGTTGTAGGCTTCCAGTTTGTTGGCGTCGATGTTTACTTTGATCTCACGTTCCTGGCCACCCAGTACTTTTATGGCAGCCATACCCTGTATGCGCGACAGCTCCGGTTTGATCTTCTTGTCGATCAGGTCATAGAACTCCGTAGCCGACATGTTAGCCGTAGCACCCATTTTAATGATGGGCAGGTCATCAAGGTCAAATTTGTTCAGCGTTGGGGCATCGGCATCTTCCGGTAACCTGGCCAGAATGGTGTTGATCTTACGCTGTGCTTCCTGTAAGCTCAGGTCCACATCGGTGCCCTGATTCAGGTTGATCACGATCATCGAAAAGCTTTCCATCGACGTGCTTTTCATTTCCTTCACGTTCTCCAGAGAGGCAAGTGCATCTTCAATCTCTTTGGTAACCGAATTCTCCACCTCATTAGGCGAAGCACCCGGATACAGCGTCATGATGGTAAGCACCGGTGGGTTGAACTTCGGTAGAAGCTCGTAGTTAAGCGATTGGTAGCTGACAACGCCCAGCAGCGTGAGGATGGTAAACACCACCACCACCAAGGTTGATCGCTGTATCGATAATTTGGTTATGTTCATTTTGTAGTTTCTTATTTAAAAGAAATATTCTTGTTTACTCTTATGCTGCTTCGGATTTGCAATCCGGAGCTAAGCAATGTGCGGATTTGTAATCCGCTTTTTAACTATAGCTGCTGCCATAGCCTTTGCGGATTACAAATCCGCAGGTACTATACTTTCGGATTGCAAATCCGAAAGAGCAATTAAACTATAGTTGCTTACTTCAGCACAGACACCTTCATGCCTTCGCGCAGGTTGATCTGGCCGCTTTGTACTACCTGTTCGCCTGACTGCACCCCTTCCAGTATCTCTACTTTATCTTGTGTAACCACACCAACTTTCACTTTGCGCATGTTGGCAACACCATCTTTCACGACATAAACACTTGGGTTTTGGATGCTGCCCACTATAGCCTGGCGCGGTAACAGCATGGCATCACGCTGGTCGTCTACTTTAAAGTAGGCAGTGCCATACATACCGGCTCTCAGGTTATTGTCAGCGGCATTTTTTACTTCCACTTCCACATCAAACTTCAGGGTAGGGTCGGCTTGCGCAGCGATGGCAGTTACCACGCCCTCGTACTCCTGGCCGGCACCGGCATCGGCTTTCACCGTTACTTTATCGCCTTTGCTGATCAGCAATACTTCGCTCTCCGATGCTTTAACCTGTAGTTTCAGCTTGTCCACGTTCACGATGTCGTACAGCTTGGTACCCATGTTCAGGTAAGAACCAACTTCCACGTAAATCTCGTTTATCTCGCCACTGATAGGGGCCGTGATGCGGGTTTTGGTCAGGCGCTGGCGGGCAGCTACCAGTTGAGCCTGCGTGGACTTGGCAGCCAGACGGGCATCTTCCAGCTGACGCTGCGTGATCGCGTCGCCGGCAGCCAGTTTCTCGAAACGCTCCAGGTCTTTTTTGGCTTTCTCGGCGTTGGTCTGGGCCGTGGCCAGGTCTGCGGCCATGGTGTTGCTCTCTACCTGCAGTAGCAGCTCGCCGGCTTTTACCTTCTCTCCTTTGCGCTTCAGCACGCGCTGTATCTGGCCCTGTGTTTCCGAGAGCAGCGTCAGGCTCTGGATAGGGGCGAAGTTGCCCTGCGCCGTAAAGGACTTGTCCAGCCTCTCTGTTTTCACCTCGGTTATACTTACCGGGATGGCATCGCTCTTAATCTCTGCTATGGCTGCATTGGCCGCCATCTGCTCTTTGTTTGCCATCAGCTTATAGCCAACCGCTGCCAGGATAACCAGTACAACTACGATATAAATTACCTTCTTCATGTTCGTGTGTGGTGTATGTCTTATTTGGTAAGTGATTCTAATTCTCCGGTGGCCTGCAGGTAGTTCAGCTGGGCCAGTTTATACTTTAGTCTTTCGTTGTTGAGGTTCGTTTGCGCCTCCCGAAGCGATGTTTCGGCGTTGAGCAGGTCTGTCAGCGGCGAAAGGCCTTCCTTGTAAAGCTCGTTGGTGGTGTCGTATACTTCCTGTGCCAGCTTCACATTCTCTTCCTGGGCCACAATGGAGTTCTGGCTGTTTTGCAGCTGCGCGATGGCGTTGGTCAGCTCTACCTGGGTGTTTTTGTTGTATTGCTGGATATCCACATCCAGCTTTTGCAGCTCCACCTCACGCTGCTGCACCTGCGCCCTCTTGCGCAGGCCATCAAACACCGGGATGTTTAACTGCAGGCCTACTTGGGCGTTAGGGAACCACATGGCCTCCTGGTTAAAGAGCTTGTCGTTGTACTGCGACTGGTAGTTGTAGCTGCCAAAGGCCGACAGGGTAGGGTAATAGCCCGATTTGATGCTTTCCTTTTCCAGCGACCGGAGCTCTTTCTGCTTTTGCAGCACCTGGTACTGGGCGCGGCCCTGTGCTGGCGCGGCGGCATCGGCCAGCGTTGGTTGCTGCGGCAGCAGCACATCGTCGGCGGAGCCGGTAAGGGCTATGGCTTGCTCCAGCGGCATGCCCATGAAGAACTTAAGCACATTCTGTTGTTGCTCGTAGGCCGTGAGCAGGTTTTGCTTCTGATTCTCCAGGTTTATCTTGCTTACCTTAATGCGGTTCACGTCCACTTTCTTCACCAGGTCGTTCTCGTACTGCAGCTGCAGGATGCGCTCCAGCTTGGTGAGCTTGTCAAGGTTGGCGTTGATGTTATGAAACTGCTCCTGGGTTTGCAGTACCTGGTAATAGGCGCTGCCTACGTTGTAGATCACCTGCTCCTCGGTCATCTCCTTGCGGATGCGGTAGAGGTCCTCGGCCGACTTGGCCGCCTTGAGGCCCACAAAGTAGGATTGGCTGAACAGGAGCTGCGACACAGAGAGTCCTCCCTGCATGTTATAGTCGGAGCCGATGGGCAGGATCACCGGGCCGGTGCCTTCTTTATTAAGTTCTGCGGGCAGCACCATCCGTTGTTTTTCCAGCGTTCTGACGGCTGTTCCTTTAATGTCTACCTGCGGCAGGCCTGCGGCGCGTGCTTCCTTTACCTGGTACTGGGAGCCTATTTCGTCCAGAGAGGCTTTCCGAATATCCTCGTTGTGCTCCAGGGCGTAGGTTATACTTTCCTGCAGCGTCAGCTCCTGCACGCCAGTGGCTGGCTGCTGGGCAAAAGCCGGCTTCAGGAAAACCGCCATCAGGCCAATTAAAAAATATTTCTTTATCACGGTTGCGTTGTTATTAATAAATTATTAAGTACTAGATAGTTATGGTTAGTTCTGTATAAAAAGAACCAATTGGGGTAAAAAAATTACTTTTTCTGCTGCTCCCACTGCGTCAGAAGCTTCGGAAGCTCCTGGTGCAGGTATTTCAGAAAATCAGCCACCTCCAGCAGGTTTTGGTTATACTCCTTCGTTTCCCCGGTGCGCTCGGCTACTACCTCCTGCAGTGTCTCCGAGAAGTCGGTGATGGACTCCACGCCCTGCAGCACCAGGTCACGCCATTTATCGAGCTTCAGGCGGAAATAGCGCTTGCGGTCGCCGCTGTAGGTAATGTACTCCAGGCGGTTGAGTTGCTGCAGCAGGTTAAGGGCATTGCTGGTGGCACTCTTGCTGATGCCCAGCGTTTCCCGGATCTCATCGAAGGTAAGCTCCGGCTTGTCAGACACGTAAAGCAGGCCCATGATCCGGCCAGCCACCGGCTGTAATCCCGCTTTCTCCTGGAAAACGCCGATACGCTCTATCAATTCCCGCTGCTTGTCTGTTAGGTTCATGTTTTTATACTTTGCACTTGTGTTTCTATGGTAAGAACAGTGCAAAGGTAAGGCATAGTTCTTTTGGTTCCTAATTTCAAGAACCATACTTTATAAAAAAACCTGCTGCCACAGAAAGTACAGCTTTATTGCCTGAAACAGGGCCCTTGTGGCATATTAAGGCGATAACTATCTATAAAGCTGAAACCTGCGTAGGAGGTTAGGGTATATCAGATATTCCGGGTTGTGGCGTTATGCTACCGGACGATGAAAATGATAGTTTAAAGTACAAAATACCAGCTACACATGGCTTCACAATACAACAGGTGGTTTCACCCCTACGAGATAGATGAGCAGTACAAGAAACGCGTGGCCTACTTCTGCATGGAGTATGGCATTGACCAGGCGCTGAAAGTATACTCCGGCGGCCTCGGCTTTCTGGCGGGCTCGCACATGCGCAGCGCCTTCGAGCTGCGGCAGAACATGATCGGCATTGGCATGCTCTGGAAGTATGGCTATTATGACCAGGAGCGCAACGAGGACCAGACCATGCGGGCGCACTTCCAGCAGAAGTTCTACTCTTTTCTGGAGGATTCGGGCATTACCGTTCGGGTGCTGGTAAACGAACACCCGGTGCTGGTAAAGGCCATGGTGCTCAAACCGGAGGTTTTCGGCACCGTACCCATGTACTTCCTCACCACCGACATCCCCGACAACGACCACCTGGCGCGCACCATCACGCACCGCCTCTATGACCCTGAGCCGCAGGCGCGTATCGCACAAAGTATAGTCTTGGGCGTGGGAGGCGCCAAGGTGGTGGAGGCCCTGGGCGGTGCCGAGATCTACCACATGAACGAGGGACACGCGCTGCCGCTTGCCTTCAAGCTCTTCGAGGACTACGGGAAACTGGACGAGGTGCGGAAGCGCCTGGTGTTCACCACCCATACCCCTGAGAAGGCCGGCAACGAGCAGCACGACATTCACTTGCTGGACAGGATGAGCTTTTTCAACAGCGTTCCGCTGGAGGAGGTGCGGGAACTCACAGCGATGCACGGGCAGCTGTTTGACCATACTTTGGCGGCGCTCCGCCTGGCAAAGGTAGCCAATGGCGTGTCACAACTGCACGGCGAGGTGGCCCGCGATATGTGGTACGAAAACGAAGGCGTCTGTGAGATCAAGGCCATCACCAATGCGCAGAACTTTAATTTTTGGGCCGATGTGGAGCTGTGGCAGGCGCAGGAGCGCGATGATGACCAGGCGCTGGGCAAGCGAAAGGAGGAGCTGAAGCGCCAGCTTTTCAAGGAGGTGGCCAACCAGGCTGGTAAGCTTTTCCGCCCGGATGTGCTCACTATCGTGTGGGCCCGCCGCTTTGCCGCTTACAAGCGCGCCGACCTGATCGTGCGCGACATCGACCGCTTTATAGACCTGGTGAACAACACGGAGATGCCGGTGCAGGTGATCTGGGCCGGTAAGCCTTACCCGTTTGACTATGGGGCGATCAATGTATTTAACAAACTGGTACGGCTCTCGCAGCAGCTGGACAACGTGGCGGTGCTGACAGGTTATGAGATAGAACTATCGCGGAAGCTGAAGCAGGGTTGCGATGTATGGCTGAACACGCCGCGCCGCCCGCGCGAGGCCTCCGGCACCAGCGGCATGACGGCAAGTATGAACGGTGGCGTGAACGTGTCGGTGCAGGACGGGTGGCTGCCTGAGTACGCCCGCCATGGCGAGAACAGCTTCGTGCTGCCCATAGCCGATACCAGCCAGCCCAACGAGGCGCAGGACGACGAGGACCATGGCAACCTGATGCGCCTGCTGGAGAAGGAGATCGTGCCGGTCTACTACCACAACCAGGAGCGCTGGCGCCACATCATGAAGCAAAGCATGCGCAACGTGGTGCCGCACTTTGAGTCGAACCGCATGGCGCATCAGTATTATGAGGAGCTCTTTAATAGTTGATGTTTATTGACGTAGGGGAGAAGCCACATCCGGAAGTATAAAACAGCCTTCCGCTACCCGCGGAGGGCTGTTTTCTTTCTGACGCAAAGCGTATTTATACTTGGGCTACACGTTTATACTTGAACCAGTTGTAGTTTTTGCTTGAGCTATACTTTATACTTGCCATTTCCATGGTGCAAGTCTTTAGACTTGTATCCTATGATGGCGTCGGGTTTGCAACCCGACTGGCTTGAAAAGCCATACTTATACTTGCTTCTATACTTTATACTTTTCTGGCGCAAGCGTCCGCTTGTGCCTTGCCACCGCTTCCCTCCACTAGAACCAGGCTATACTTATTAGCTGCTACTGATCCTCTAGTTCCCACAAGCCTACTGTTGCATCTCATACTTTGGTGCTCTTAAGCCCGAGAGGGCTCGTTTTCCTGCTCGGCGCTGGGAGCTTTTCCTGCCCTCGTGCCTCGGGCTGCCTCGCTGTCGCTCATCACCGGAAAAACTCGCATAGGCGCCTCACAGAAAAACTGGGTTCTAATTCGATAGCCACTGCTTTGAAACTTGAACCGAGCTCCCTTCCCTGTTTTGGGGGTAGGGCCCCTCGATAAAAGGAGAGGGCTAGGGTGAGGGGAAAATTCCCCTCCTTAGCCAAGGAGGGGCAGGGGTGGTTGGACCCACTACTGCATAAAAAAAGCCGCCCAAAGTATGGGCGGCTCTCCTGTTTATACTTAGCTGCGTGAGGAAAGCAGATGAAGCAAGTATACTTCAACCATCAACTAACAACTACTTCATCGGAATTTGCTGCAGGGTCTCCAGCAGGTAATCCCAGTACTTCTGTACCGAGCTGATCTGTACTTTCTCGTCGGGGGAGTGGGCGCCGCGGATGTTGGGGCCGAAGGAGATCATTTCCATACCCGGATAGTTAGCGCCCAGGATACCGCACTCCAGCCCGGCGTGGCAGGCGTTTACATCCGGCTCGCTGTTGAACTTGCTGCGGTACAAATCGCTCATCAACTTAATAATGGAAGCATCCGGGTTAGGCGTCCAGCCGGGGTAGGAGCCGCTCAGCGTCACCTCAGCCCCCGCCAGTTCCAGCGCTGACTGTATGGCCGCCGCCAGGTCCATTTTCTCGGTATCCACCGCGCTGCGGGTCAGGCACAGGATTTTGTAAGCTCCGTCTTTCAGTTCCACACGGGCTACGTTGTTAGAAGTCTGTACCAGTCCCTGTATCTCCGGGCTCATGCGGTAAATGCCGTTTGGCGTGGCGTAAATAGCACGAAGGAAAGTCGATACGAAGGCCTCGGTAACAACCTGGGCAGGCGCTTCCGTCGACTCCACTTGCACCTGCAGGTTGGGGTCGGTCGTTTTATATTCCTGGGCAAGTATGGCGTGCTGCTCGGCCACATACTTTTCAAAAGCAGCCTTGTCTTTTTCTGCCACAGCCACTACCGCTGTAGACTCGCGGGGAATAGCGTTGCGCAGTCCGCCACCGTCTATACTTGCCAGGCGCAGGTCGAATAGCTTGTCGGCCTGGTGCAGCAGGCGGTTCATGAGTTTGTTAGCGTTGGCGCGGCCCAGGATAATGTCCATGCCGGAGTGGCCGCCGGTCAGCCCTTTTACCGTGAGCTTGCAGCCCGCCATACTTGCCGGTGTGGCTTCCTGCTCATACGTTCCGGTAGCCGTTACGTCCACGCCGCCGGCGCAGCCGATGGTCAGCTCGCGGTCGTCTTCGGTGTCCAGGTTTAAAAGTATACTTGCCTCCAGCAGGCCGCCTTTCAGGCCCAGCGCGCCGGTCATGCCGGTTTCTTCATCAATAGTAAAGAGCGCCTCAATGGCCGGGTGGGGGATATCCCTGGAGGCAAGTATAGCCATGATGGTCGCCACGCCGATGCCGTTGTCAGCGCCCAGCGTGGTGCCGCGTGCTTTTACCCAGTCGCCGTCCACATACATGTCGATGCCCTGCGTGTCGAAGTCGAAGGTGGTGTCGTTGTTTTTCTGGTGCACCATGTCCAGGTGGCTTTGCATGGCCACGGTCTGGTGGTTTTCCATGCCCGGGGTGGCAGGCTTTTTAATGATCACGTTGCCCACCTCATCCTTGAAAGCCTCCAGGCCAAGTTTGTGGCCGAAATCAAGTATAAACTGTATCACGCGCTCCTCTTTTTTAGACGGGCGAGGCACAGCATTTAAGTCAGCAAAGTTTTCCCAAAGCGCCTTCGGCTCCAGGCTGCGTACTTGAGTGCTCATAGTATAGATCGTTTAAAATTCCAGATTTTGATGCGGGGCTAAAGTTACGGGTTTCGGCCGGAAAAACGGGCAGCGTATACAGAAAGCCTTTAATCAGGACTTCAACTCCAGCCGGGCAGGGCCGCCCACCGGGTAGCCGACGCAGGTCAGTACCAGCCCCTGGTCCAGGTCGCGCCCGGTCAGCACCTCGTTGTACGACATCCATACGTTGCCCTCGGTGCAGCGGGCGGTGCAATTGCCGCATTTGCCGGCCTCACAGCTGTAGGGCAAGCTCAGTCCCGCTTTCCGGGCGGCGCGTAGGATGGTATCGGGGTACTCCACCGTTAAGTTATACTCCTGGCCTTGGTAGTAAAGTATAACTTGGTGCGGGTCGGTGTCGGGTGGCATTTGTTTGATGGCAACCTTGGTGGTGTCGAAGTTCTCCCGGCGGATGTTCTCCATCGGCACGCCTTGCTGCGTTAGCGCCCAGAAGCACATGCGCATATAACCATGCGGGCCGCAGACGTAGAACAGCACCTGATCCAGCGGCGCCACGGCATATTTCCGTACCAGCTGTTGCAGCAGGTCCCGGTAGAGTCTTGCCTGCGCCAGATCGGGGGAATTGCTGAACAGGAAGTGGAGGCGGAAGCGCTCCGGAAAGGCCGCGGCCAGCTCTTCCAGCTCATTTTTGTAAAGGGTCTTCTCAGGGTTGCTGTTGCTGTAGATGAGCGTTACAGCTATGTCGGGCAATGTATAAAGTATAGTTTTTAGCAGCGAGAGTTCCGGCGTAATGCCGCTGCCGGCTGCCAGCAGAAAAACCTGCCGGTAGTCGGGCATGTTCTCCGGAAGTATAAACAAGCCGGCTGCCCCGGCCGCATAGAGCTTGTCGCCCACCTGCACATCATCCACCAGCCTTCTGGAAAAAAAGCCGTTGGCAATGCGCTTCACGCCGATACGTAAAGGCTCCTGTAGCGCGGGGGAGGAAATAAAGGAGTAAGACCGGCGGTTGTCCTGTTCTTTTTCAGGGTGTACCAGCGTGAGGTATTGGCCGGCTTTGTAAGCGAGGGGCCTGTCCGGCTCCAGAGTGAATGTCTTGAAATCCGGCAGCTCCTCTCGGATGCCGGTCACGGTCAGGGTGTAGTGGTCGGTGGGCAGGGGTTGATTTTCCATAGTATGGTGAATACGGCAAAAGCACGCGGGAATTATCCTTCAACACAAATTAACTTCTTTTCTAAACCAGAACAGCTTTATAAGCGGTGTGTTTATTTTAGGTCTGATCTAACCACCCCTGCCCCTCCTTGTTTAAGGCTGGGAGCCTGTAGCTACTTTGGCTGAAGTATATGTTTTATGGCCGCGGCTGTAGCGAATACAGGTCGCGACCTATCCCTACAAGTATAAACTACACCTCCTAGGAGGGGAATTATACTTGTTGTATCGCTAAAGTGCGGGAGGCGGTACGTTTTAGAGTTAATGCTGCCGGTGAAATCAGAAGCGCTAGAACAGCAGAAATGCAAAGAAGGTAGTGTATACCATTTCGTGAGTCTGCAGCTTTTCCCGGATAAAACGCAGCGCCTTATGCAGGTGGTTCTCGATATTACTGGTGCTGGTATGAAGCTCTGCAGCGATTTCGTTATTACTGAGGCCCTGTATGCGGCTCATTAAAAATACTTGTCGTCGCACAGGGGGCAAGGCCTCATAAATCTTATCAAGCAACGCGCTCAGCTCGTCGAAACTTAGTTCATTCTCAGTGGTGCGGCAGATATCCTGTTCAGAGGCTGCCAGGTGTTTCTGAAAAGCAAAGTGATAGGCACGCTGCTTTGCCTTGTTATATACAATGTTTTTGGCAACCGTATACAGAAAACCGCTAAAGTTCTGCTCGGGATTTAATACCTGACGCTTTTCCCACACCTTTAGAAAAACCTCCTGCACTACTTCCTCAGCGTCATCCTTATCTTGAGTCAGTTTATAGGCAAAGGTGTATAGCCTTGCTTCAAACCTCCTGTACAGGTGGACAAAAGCATCTTCTTTTCCGTTTAGGAGTGCATATACCAGTTGTTCAGTCCCCTCTTTATCTACTGCTTGCATAACGTCCCCGTTGATTATCTGTGCTTCGGAAAACAATAGTGTGCCCGCGGCTTTATAGCGATCAATCGCTTAAAGGTAAAAATTTCTATTTGTAAACGATTGTTTAAACCTTTGTTTTTTCTATATATGATATGCAATTATCGTGGTAAGTGCTTACTGACTTTTATTTTGTTTCAGAAGTGGTGGATGACGCATCTTAATTGTAGTAGTAGGTATAGCTATAGAAATAGGTAAATGGACATTCAGCTCCTTAAAAAATTTTACAGACATGAGTGCACGCCTGATGAGGTAAAGGAGGTGCTAAGCTGGTTTAAGCAGGAGGAACTACAGCAGGCAGAAGAGGAGGCCCTTAGCACTTTGTGGCAGCAGGCTGAGCATGAGAAAAACGAACCGGCCAACTGGCATGATGCAGATAAGGTGCTTTTAAATATCCAAGCACAGAAAAACCTACATGCAGCGCTTTCCGGCGACGAAGTACAGCCTGTGCGAAGATTTTACTTCAGTGATCCTTGGAAGCAGTATCTAAAACTTGCCGCAGCTTTGTTATTGCCCCTTTGCGCTGTGTGGTTACTTACCCAGAAGCTACAAAGCAGTCAGGAGCCGAAACTTTTGACCGTTGAGGCTCGGCCAGGCATGAAGAAAACAATCACCCTGGCCGATGGCTCCGTTGTGAAACTGCATTCTGGAAGCAGCATTTCCTTTTACAGCGACTTCAAAACAAACCGGACTGTCTCTTTAAATGGGGAGGCCTTCTTTGAAGTTGCTAAAGATAGTCTATATCCTTTTACAGTTCGCTCCGGAGCTATACATACCCAGGCATTGGGTACTTCTTTTAACATCGATTATCAAAAGGGAGACTCTACCATACATGTGGCGCTGGTAACCGGGCGTGTGAAGGTCTCCCATCAGGAGCAAAAAGGGGCAGATCCTCTGGCGGTTCTTGAACCAGGGCAGCAACTGGTTTACAGCAAGCCAAGCGCAAGCTATCAGGTAGCACCCTTTAAGGAGCGCATAGTTTTAGGGTGGAAAGACGGAGTACTGCAATTCGAGGATGCTTCCTTACCCGAGGTGATACACGAACTGGAGCGCTGGTATGGCGTCCGGGTAGAGGTTAGGGATAGTGGGGAGAGTGCGGTAAGAGCAGACTGGCACTTTACCGCATCCTATGACCGCCAACCGCTGGAAACCGTGCTACAGGGGATAAGCTTTGTGAAGAAGCTGACCTACACCCGACCAGATAGCAATACAGTTTTACTCTCGCTCGGGCAATAACTATAACATAAGGTGATCATACAGTAGTATAAACGCTTTAATATTAGAAGTATAAATCTGTCTAAAATTCAATAACCTAACCTATTTATGGAAATAATTTACCACTACCTTACCACAAAGGTTGCCAGGGGTAGTCTGCCATTAGTGCTGGCGTGCCTGGTTCTCTTATACTCTTCTGGTGCAGCGGCGGGAGACATTCAGGCGCCAGACCTCCGGGATGTGAAAGTGTCCATGGAACTGAAAAATGCCTCTATGAAGGATTTTATACGTCAGGTGGAGAGCGCTACGCCGTTTACTTTTGCCTATGATGTGAGCGATCTGCAGCAAGGGCAGGCGATCACCCTCAAGGTAAAGGATCAGCCATTATCCAATGTGCTTGACAGAGTTACAGAGCAGACAGCGCTAAGCTTTAAGCAGGTGCAGCTGAATATCCATGTTACGGCTGACGAAAGAAATAGTAGGCCGAGAAAGCTGGGACAGACAAGGCAAACAGTAAACGGCCTGGTGACCGATAAGAACAATGATCCACTGCCGGGAGTATCGGTTTCACTTAAAGGTACTTCTATTGGAACAATCACCAATGCGGAGGGTAACTTCACGCTGGACGTGCCGGCAGGGCAGGAGAACGGTACATTGGTTTTCTCTTATATTGGTTTTATCACCAGAGAGGAAGCGCTCAGCGGCCGCACCAACATCAGCGTGCAGCTTTTTGAAGATGTAAAGCTTCTGGAGGAGGTAGTTGTGGTGGGGTATGGAACGCAGGAGAAGAAGGACATTACTGGTGCTGTGTCACTTATCTCGGAGGAGGCTTTCGAATCCAGACCCAATACCCAGGTAGCTAACCTGATCCAGGGGAAAGCAGCGGGTGTGCAGGTGATTTCCAGTTCAGGGAAGCCGTCAGCGGGCCTGAACATCAGAATTCGTGGAACAAACTCCATCAATGCCGGCAGCGACCCGCTTTATGTAGTGGATGGTGTACCTACCACCGATACCCGCTCCCTGAACCCCGCCGATATTGAAAGTATATCTGTACTGAAAGATGCTGCTTCGGCTGCGATTTATGGTGCGCAGGGTGCAAACGGTGTAGTTATCATTACTACTAAGCGGGGCAAAGAGGGCAAGCCACGATTTGAATTCAGTACTTACAGAGGCTTCTCAAGTGTTTGGAACACACTGCGCGTGCTGAACAGCGAGCAGTACCGCGACCTGATGACGGAACTGGGCTATAACACTGACTGGAGCCGCTATACTCATAATACTGATTGGCAAAAGGAGGTATTCCAGAATGGTACCTCTCAGAACTACCAGCTGTCTCTTTCAGGAGCAAACGAGAATACTTCCTATTACTTGTCTGGTGGCTGGGTGCAGCAGGAAGGTGCCGTGCGTAGCTCCGAAATGGACCGTTACAGCTTTAAAGTTAACCTGGAGCAGAAAGTAAACAACTGGCTGACTTTGGGCACAAACGTTGGTTTTACCCGCTACGCGGATGTAGACGTAAGCGATAACTCTGCCATTAACCAGGGTGGTGTAATTTTAGGCGTGCTTTCAACTCCTCCGGTCATCGGTATTTATAATGAGAACGGCACTTTCACCAGCAACCCTTTTCAGAACTGGGAAAACCCGATTGCCGGCACAGACGGTGCTGAGCGGGGCTATAAAAACCAGCGCCTGCTGGGTAATATCTATGGGGAGGTAGAACTGCTGCCCGGGCTGAAGTATAGAAGCAACTTCGGTATTGACTACAGCAGCGCGATGAGTGATTATTTCCTGGACCCGTTCAGAACCAGCTACGGTGTGGCCATGAAAGGGATAGGCCGTAACCAAACCTGGCTGACGAACTATTACATCTGGGACAACACCCTTACCTATAACAAAGAAGTTGGGAACCACAGCTTTAGTGTGCTGGGCGGTACTGTGGCGCAGAAGTTCCGTTGGGAAAACAACAGCCTGGAGAGAAGGGGGTTTGCTAGTGCGCAAATCACCACGCCGAATGCTGGTGCTGAGCTGATCAGTGCCACCGCGGATAAAAGTGAGAGCACCAATGCTTCCTTCCTCGGCCGTGTTACCTATGATTACGCTGATAAATACCTGCTGACAGCGAACTTCCGCGCGGATGGCTCCAGCAACTTCGGCCCCGGAAAGCGATGGGGATATTTCCCTTCTCTATCCGTTGGCTGGAGACTTTCTGAGGAAGCTTTCCTGACGAATGTCGATTTCATCTCTGACCTGAAGCTGAGAGCCGGTTGGGGTGTTGTGGGTAACGACAAAATTGGTATTTACGCCTATCTGGGTACAGTAGGTAGTGGCGCTAACTACCCCATAGGCGGTGTTCCGGTACCAGGCACCTATCCTGCATCTATCGAAAACAGAGGCCTGAAGTGGGAGGAGTCGGAGCAAAGCAACATCGGTATCGATTTCGCAGTGCTCAACTCCAGAATCACTTTCACGGCAGATGCTTACCTGAAAAACACGAGAGATTTGTTACTGTATGCCCCGCTGCCAAGATCAACCGGTTATGACAATGCCATTCAGAACGTAGGAAAGCTGCAGAATAAGGGCCTGGAGTTCCAGGTATCAACCAGAAACTTTGTGGATGCCTTTACCTGGGATACAGACCTGAACATTTCTTTTAACCGCAACAAAGTGGTTGATATAGTAGGGCAGGAGCAGTTCTTCGGCAACGTAGCAGGCCGCGGTGAGGTGAGCCTTGTAAGAGAAGGCCTGCCGCTTGGCACCTTCTATGGTTATGTGGCAGGTGGAGTAGACCCGGAAACTGGTATGATGTACTATGTCGATAAAAACGGTGAGTCTACTTTCACACCGGGTGCCGACGACCGCACTATTATTGGCAATGCTAACCCAGACTTCCTGTATGGCATCACAAACAGCTTCTCTTACAAAGGTTTTGACCTGAACATCTTTTTGCAGGGAGCTCAGGGGAATGACGTGTTCAATGCTACGCGCATCGAAACAGAGGGCATGCTGGATCCTAAAAACCAAACAATTGGTGTCTTAGACCGCTGGAGACAACCCGGCGATGTAACAGACATGCCGAAGGCTGTTTCTGGTAGCATTGCCAACTCCTTGGCTTCTACCCGCTTTGTTGAAGATGGTTCTTATCTGCGCGTGAAGGCCCTTACGGTAGGATACGACGTTCCTTCAACTCTCCTTACAAAGCTGCACATCAGCAACCTGAGACTCTATGTTACCGGCGAAAACCTGCTGACATTCACAGACTATTCAGGCTTTGACCCGGAAGTAAACGCTTTTGGTGGCAGCAATACAGCCTTGGGTGTCGACTTCGGTACTTACCCGCAAACCAGAAACCTGATCTTCGGCCTGAATGTGTCCTTCTAACCAAGTATTTCAATTATGAAAAAGAAACATATCATACTCTATACACTTGGGCTGTCACTTACCTTTGGGCTGTCCTCCTGTGAAAAGTACCTGGATATTGAGCCAATCTCAAGAGAAACTGTAGACGATGCCTATGCTACTGCCTCTCAAATAGAAGCGGCACTGGCAGGTGCTTATGAAACATTTCAATCGTCAGATTACTATGTTTGGGATAACGTGCTCTTCCAGGATGTTCGCTCCGACAACTATTATGCCGGCGGTGATAACCCGGAGATTTTTGCCATCGATAAACTGGAGATCATCCCAACCAACGGCCGTGTTTTCAGTGCCTGGTCTTCCATCTATAATGGTATCCTAAAGGCCAATACGGTGCTGGAAAGAGCACCTGCTATTACGGACCCGGCTTTATCAGAGGAGCGCAGGGCGCAGATTATAAGTGAGGCCGCCTTCCTGCGTGCGTACCATTACTTCAACCTCGTGAAGATGTGGGGCGGAGTACCGTTGGTGCTGGAGGCGACGAAGTCTACCGATCCGTCGGCTGTGCGCCTGCCTCGTGCTACAGCAGAAGAGGTGTACAACCAGATTATCGCTGACCTGCAGTTTGCGCTGGACAACAGGCTGCCGGATACTTTTGGTGAGGCTAATATAACAAAGGCCCGCGCTACCAGGGGAGCAGCAAACGCTTTGCTGGCAAAGGTTTATGCACAGAAACCTAATCCGGATTACAACAAAGTGCTGGAGCATGCGGAGGCGGTGATCAACAGCCCGGCAGGTTATACGTTGCTGGGCAACTATAACCACCTGTTCGACGGCAACCACTATAACAATGACGAATCGATTATGGAGGTGCAGTTCCTGGGCGGCAATGAGGGCAACTGGGGCCCTCAGATGCACCTGCCACCCTCAGTGAGCGGTGATACCTGGAGAAAGTTTGTGACGCCCAGCCATAACCTGGTAGACGCTTTTGATGCGGAGGGAGACGAAGTGCGCAAGAATGCAACCATTTTGATGGAGGTAGTACCCTGGGCAGACGAGTTTTGGGGTAACCAGACTGGCAGCGAAGTGCCTTTTGCCTATAAGTGGCGAAATGCCAGTGGCTGGGCGAGTGCTGACCGTCAGTACATCTTCCGTTTGGCAGATATCATTCTTCTAAAAGCGGAAGCTCTGAATGAGCTGAACCGTCCTTCGGAGGCGGCGCAAGAGGTGAACAGAATAAGAAAACGTGTTGGACTGGATGAAATTCCACAGACAGTAGCTGCATCTCAGACACAGATGAGGGAGGTGATCCTGAAGGAGCGTCGCCTGGAACTGGCGCAGGAAGCCACGCGATGGGATGATCTCCGCCGCTACAATGTAGCCATCGAGGTAATGAACAGCCTGAATGAGATAGACCTGAGAACAGGGCAGCGCGTGAATTACAATGCCACGGAGGGAGATTTGCTTTTGCCAATTCCGCAGCAGGAGATCAACCGCAACCCGGCTTTACAGCAGAACCCGCTGTAAAAAGTAGAACAGCCCATAGTCCTGGCCATTATATCGGCCAGGGCTGCAGGCTCCATGTTCCCGTACAGCAGTTGCTGTACATAAAAAGGACACTATTCTTATTAGTAGCTAAAAGATAAAAGAATGAAAAAGATCTATTCCATACTGAGTTTACTGACTGTGTTGTTTGTGGCATGGTCGTGCGACGAAAAGGATAACCTGGACCCAACCGGGAATTGGGAGCTTAGCGAGCCCGTTATTGCGAGCCCTTCTCCCAATGAGGAGCTAGTACTGGATGAGGATAAACCTACAGAGACGTTTCCTTTCTCCTGGCAGGCGGCTGTATCCAGCCAGCGCTATCAGGTAAGGTATACTTTTGTGCTGGACTCTGCAGACAACAAAGATTTCAGCTCGCCTATACTTTCTGTAGCATCTGCAAATAATGGTAGAGACCAGTCCATAGCGCCAACGGCACGGCAAATTGATCAGGCACTGTCGGCTGCAGGGTATATAGCAGCTAGCACCGTAAATCTGAAGTGGGGCGTATTGGCTACCTCGCTGAGCAAGCAGACAGTAGCATCCAGCACCATCACCATTACGCGTTTCGCTACGGAGTCTTCGCCCACACAATTGTTTGTATCTGGGGCGGCCACTGAGACTGGGGCAGATCCAACCAAGGCCATTGCCATGCGCGATATCAAAGATGCGGAAGGTAACTCAACCGGTGTGTTTGAACTGTACACAAGCCTGAAAGCGGACGGAACATTCAGGTTTCTGGGGGAGCAGTCAGCGCAGGCGCTCACTTTTGGTGGTACCAGTGGCCAGTTGGCTAGAAACGGAGCAGGCATAACAGCGCCGGAAGCCGGAGAGTACCGCATTTTGGTAGACTTCAATAACAACAGCTACAATCTTCTGAAAATTGATAAATGGAGCGTGGTGGGTGGCAACATCCTCGGTGGCTGGGGAGGCGATGCGCCCCTCGTGTACAAAGGCAACAGCACGTGGCAGGGCAACATTGATCTGACGGAGGCTGCGGGCTTTGTCTTTCGGGCAAACGGTGACTGGGCTTACCTCCTGAAGAGAGTAAAAGGTACTACCAACCAACTGGTCATGGAATCGATGGCCAATGGTGTTGCGTTCGAGGATGTTCCGTCTGAGGGTACCGGCCCGCACATCTTTACGCTCAATCTGGCAGCTGATAAGTATACTTATACCATAGAGGAAGATAACAGCATTACGCCTCCGGCCGACGTACCCGACCAGTTGTACCTGCTGTCTGATGGCCAGGAGGTAGCACAACTCAATAAAAGTGGTAACTCCTTTGGTTCAGGTATTTTCCTGGCCCTGCAGGCTGGAAAGAATTATACTTTAAACACGGCGCCTGATGGTACCGGTACTTCTTACAGTATTGCGGGCAACATCGGAGAGACTGAAAATACGAATGCCGACAATGTGACCGGGGGAGTTGATTTTGGGACAGGCAAGATGGCCCTGGCTGTAGCGCGCGACCAGGCTTATCAGTTAACTGTGAACTTCACCACAGGCAAGTTCACCTGGAAGTACTACAACATCAAGCTTTTCCACTGGGACGACAAAGGTGGCTGGGATAACCGTGATGAGTTCCTGATGACCTACGTGCACCCGTACAAGTATGAGGTAACGGCAAACCTTAAAGCAGGCTATGACCTGAAATTCAACTCGCCGTGGGATGTGCAGTTTGGAACAGATAGCGATGCTTTAAACGGCACTATGTCCAACGGTGGTGCTAATTACAAAGGCATAAAGCAGAGCGGGAGCTATAAGGCTACCCTGGAGGTATCAAACGACTATACTTCAGCTAAATATGCCTTTGTGAAGCAATAAATTAATGGAGCCTTGTATACTGCATCCGCTTGCCTGACTGCAGTATACAAGGTTTTCATGTCTATGATTACCAGCGGGATTGTTAACACCCTGATTTTGAAGTTAAATAAGGAATTTATACTTACCTGCCACGCTATAGGTGTACAAGAATTTGTGCATCAAAGGGGATCTGAAAATTGTTGTGCTGAAGCAGTTAGACGGCCTATTTGCTGAGAGTAAGTATAAACTTGCCGGCAAGTCGGCCCCTCTGGTACACCCATAACGGTGGTTGAGAGGCGGTTGCTATACTTTAATCTTGATATTATTTCAACAGGCTGCCTGCCCGGTTATACCTGCTACTTGTGTAGGTAAGGCGAGGAGGTGCTTCAAAAAGGATCAATGAAAGTTTCCATACACGTACATAACATTTTTCGGCTGCTATTTATACTTGTTGCCGGTTGGCTGACGGGGTGTAGTGATTCAGAAGACGCAAAGCCGGCGCCGCCACCATCTGCCAGTCAAGTGGAGTTCTGGCTTACGAATGCTGATAAATCTGTTTTATTTGCGAAGCAGCACACTTCGTTAAACTTTAAAACCACTACAAACAGCAACCCTACCATCACCATAGACACCGCCACTACTTACCAGGGGATTGATGGGTTCGGGTATACTTTAACCACTGGCAGCGCCCAGGTCCTGAGCCAGATGGGCAACCACGACAGGGCGCAGCTGCTAGAGGAGCTTTTTAAGTATGATGCGGCAAACATCGGCATTAGCTACCTGAGGCTAAACCTGGGCTCCTCTGACCTTAGTGCCAGCGTTTATTCCTACAACGACAGGCCTGCTGGCCAGCCGGATCCGGAACTTAATTATTTTAGCTTAGAGCCCGATCGAGGCTATTACCTGCCCATCCTGAAGGAGATACTGGCCATTAACCCAAACATTACGCTGTTGGCTTCGCCATGGTCGCCGCCCGCCTGGATGAAAACGAATGACAGCCCGAAAGGCGGCAGCCTGAAGCCGGAGTACTATGATGCCTATGCACAATACCTGGTGAAGTACATTCAGGCCATGAAGCAGGAGGGAATCACAATTGATGCGCTTACGGTGCAGAACGAGCCCCTGCATCCCGGCAACAACCCCAGCATGTACATGTCGGCTGGCGAGCAGGCTATTTTCATAAAGAACAGCATTGGACCTGCTTTGCGTGGGGCAGGTCTGGATACCAAGCTTATCATCTACGACCATAACGCCGACCGCCCGGATTACCCGATTAGTATTCTAGATGATCCGGAAGCAAAACAGTATATCGATGGCGCTGCCTTTCACTTGTATGGCGGCACGATCGACGCCCTCTCCAAAGTACATGCGGCGCACCCGGACAAGAATTTATACTTTACCGAGCAGTACACAGGAGCAGGGGGCGACTTTGGGGGTGACCTGGGCTGGCACGTAAAAAATCTGATTATCGGGGCAACCCGCAACTGGAGCCGCAACGTGCTGGAATGGAACCTGGTAGCCGACCAGAACAATGGCCCATACACCAACGGAGGTTGCAACACCTGCCTCCCAGCGGTTACCGTAGGCAATACCGTTACCCGCAATGTATCCTATTACATTATAGCGCATGCTGCCAAGTTTGTGCGCCCAGGCTCTGTGCGTGTGGCTTCCAACGTCATTGGCTCCCTGCAAAATGTGGCTTTCCAGACGCGGGATGGCAAGAAAGTGCTGATCGTGTTGAACGAGGGAAGCGGTGCGCAAACCTTTAACATCAGCTATAAAGGCAAGGCTGTTACAGCCACACTTAACGGTGGATCGGTGGGCACCTATGTGTGGTAAGTATAGCAGCGCTTACACGAAATTGATCTTTTAACTTTTGTGGCTTTGCAAGTAACCTGTAAAGCTGCCCTAATAAATCATACCCTACTATGCATAAGAAGAACCTTAGTATGAGCCTGCTGCGCCGCACCCTTGCGCTGTCTTTGCTGGTTGCATCATTTTCGGCCTGCCAGGAGAAAGACACCAGCCAATCAGAGAGCGAATCGCCGGGTGTAGCCCTGTGGCTGACAACCCCTGATCAGTCCGTTTTGTTCGAGCGCCAGGATTCAAGCCTCGAGTTTGGTAGCAGCACAAATCAGCAGCTTACCATTGAGGTGAACGAGAATGAAACGTACCAAACCATGGATGGCTTCGGTTTCTCGTTGACAGGGGGAAGTGCCCTGCTTATTCACCAGATGGACCCGCAGAATCGTGCCGCTCTACTGGAGGAGTTATTCGGTACGGAAGGTAAAAACATTGGCATCAGCTACCTGCGTGTAAGTATAGGTGCCTCCGACCTAGATCCGGAGGTGTTTTCGTACAACGACCTGGCTGCCGGTGAGACGGATGTGAACATGGAGAAGTTTGACCTGTCGCCGGACAGGAAATACCTGATTCCGGTGCTGAAGGAAATCCTGGCTATCAATCCAGACATTAAAATTATGGGATCGCCATGGTCGCCACCTACCTGGATGAAGACCAACAATAACTCAAAAGGAGGAAGCCTGAAGCCGGAGTATTACGATGCCTATGCCAAGTACTTTATGGAGTATATTCAAGGTATGGCGGCAGAGGGGATCACCGTAGATGCCATAACGGTGCAGAACGAGCCCTTGCATCCCGGCAACAACCCAAGTCTGCTGATGCTGGCGGAAGACCAGGCAATTTTCGTAAAGAACCACTTAGGGCCAACTTTCGAAGCAGCCAACCTGGAAACCAAGATTGTAATTTACGATCATAATGCCGACCGCCCTGATTACCCAATTACTATTTTAAATGATCCGGAGGCGAAGAAGTATATTGATGGCGCTGCCTTTCACCTGTATGGCGGCACAATAGACGCGCTCTCCAAAGTACACGAAGCCCATCCGGATAAGAATTTATACTTTACAGAGCAGTGGATTGGCGCACCGGGCGATTTCCCGGAAAATCTCCACTGGCACACCAAGAACCTGATCATCGGTGCCCCGCGTAACTGGAGCAAAAACGTGTTGGAATGGAATCTGGCAGCTGATCCGGAGCAGAATCCGCATACCCCCGGCGGTTGTACAGAGTGTCTGGGTGCTGTTACAGTTGATGGCAACTCAATTACCCGCAATCCGGCCTACTATATTATAGCACATGCTTCAAAGTTTGCCCGTCCAGGTTCCGTACGCATTGCCAGTAATATGCCGGATACCTTACCAAATGTTGCGTTCAAAACTCCCGAAGGACAATTGGTGCTGATTGTACTGAATGACAGCACGACTACCCAAAGCTTCAACATCAGCCATAAAGGAAAGCAGGTAGCATCCAACCTGCCTGCGGGCGCTGTTGGCACGTATGTGTGGTAAGTATAATCGACCGCGACCACAGCCCATACTTCTAACCGATAAAGGCCTGTAGCAAACGCCGCAGGCCTTTATCGATTTTACACAAAACAAGTGCTAGTTACCGCCGGTGCGGTTCAGTTCATCCAGGTCCACGTTACGTTTCTTCGACTCAAACTCGGAGCCCTTGCTGAAGCGGTAGCGCAGGTTAATTCGGAAAGAGCGGGCGCCGTGGTACTGCTCAATGGCGTTCACGTTCCCGTTCAGGTTGGTGTTCACCTTCAGCACACGGCTCTTGAAAATGTCGGTAACGTTCATGCTCAGCGTCAGCCTATCGTCCAGGAAGGTGCGCTTTAGGCCGGCATCCACCCACCACTGCTCACCTATCTGGTAGAGGCCATATACGGCAGGGCTCTGGTAGCTGCCACCCAGTTCCAGACGGATGCTTTGCGGCAGCAGCACGTTGTTGGTCGTCTGGGCGATGGCCGTTACCTGGTCGTTTACCACCATGTCGCTATTGACAGCGTTCGTATACTCCTGGTACATCACCACCACGTTGTTGCTGATATCCCAGTTGTTGGAGATCTTGATCGGGGCCACTAGGGTGGCTCTGGCGCTCTTCAGGTCACGCACGTTCTGCCGCTGGAAAACGGTGGTGTTGTTCTCCGGGTTCTGGTTGGGCACCTCCGCTATAAAGTCTTTCGTTACTGCGTAACCGAGTATGAGGTTGTAAGTCTGCTTTAGGGTGTGTGTTACCTCATAGGAGTTGGTGTACTGCGGCCGGAGTTCCGGGTTGCCCTGGGCCCAGGTATACGGGTCGAGGTAGAAGATGAACGGGTTCAGTGCCTCGTAGTGCGGCCTGTTGATACGGCGGCTATACTTGTAGCCGATCTGGTAGTTGTCGCTTACCTTCTGCTGCAGGAACACGCTGGGGAACAGGTTCAGGTAGCTGCGGTCTTTCTTCGATTTTTTGGTGATAGAGGTGCCCGTGGATGCTGTCTGTTCTGCGCGTAAGCCCGCCTGCAGAGTCCATTTCGCACCCAGGCTGGTATTCAGGTTGGCATAAGCCGCATAGATATTTTCCTTAAAAACGAAGTGGTTCGTGCGTTTGGGGTCCAGCGACTTTCTCTCGTCGGAGGTCTCGAAGAAGCGCAGTTCGTTATCTGATACTACATGGCTGACCTTGGCGCCCAGTTCGAGCTTGGTTTCTTTGTTGAGCGGCTTGGTATAGTCTACCTTGGCTGAGTAGATGTCGTAGCTGGTGGGGTTTTCGCTCAGCAGCAACTCGTGCCGTACCGGCTCGTCGCTGCCCAGGGTTTCATAGCGGTTCCTGAACTCGAAGTCATCGTCGCTGAGGATGTGCACATAATCCAGGTCGGCCGAAAGGGTAGTGCCCAGGGTATCGAGCTTGCCCATATAGTGCAGGTTAAACGTGCCGTTGCCATAATAGCCCTCGGCCGAGTTCAGGGCATCGATGTACAGGGGAGCGGTAGCGCCAGGCTCCCGCAGGTAGGAATCCGTCTGGAAGGCAAACTCGCTGCGGTTGTAGATCAGGTTGGCCATCACCCCCACGCTGTGTTTGTCGTTAAAATCGTAGTCGGTGCCGAGGCGCAGGGAGGGCTCCAGCCGTTTTACCTCTTCTTTGCCGATCTGGTCGAAGCTGGTTTTGCCGCCGTCCCGGTTCTGAAAAATGCGGTTCATCTCCATGTCGCGGTAGCGCATGCGGCGGGCAGCATCCAGGCTGGCAAACGAGTTCCACTTGCCGCTCTTGTAGCTCACCTCCGCACCGGAAGTATAAGTGCTCAGGTTGTTGTACTGGTAACCGGCGTACACACTGCCGTTCATACCCGTATCCGCATTCTTTTTCAGGTTGAGGTTGATCACCCCGGAGGCACCCTCCGCGTCATACTTGGACGAAGGGTTAGAAATGATCTCCAGGTCCTTTACGTTCTCGGCCGTCATGCCTTGCAGCAGCGTCTGCAGCTCCTTACCGGAAAGATAGCTGCGCTTGCCGTTGATCATGATCTGCACGCCGGATTTGCCATTGAGCTGGATGTTGCCGTCCTGGTCTATCCACACGCCCGGCGATTTGGCCAGGATCTCATAAGCGGTGCTGCCAGCAGCCAGGGCGGTGCCTTCCACGCTCACCACCATTTTATCCGCCTCTGTCACCACCGTGGGGCGCAGGGCCTGCACCTGCACCTCTTTCAGGGTTTTCACATCCGGCTTTACCTGCAGCTTGCCGAAATCCTTCGAAAAGTCCGGGCCCGACACCTCAAAGGCAGGTGTCTGCAGGTCCAGGTAACCCAGGCCGCTTAGCTTGAGCAGGTACGTGCCTTTGGCAGGGGTCATGATCTGGAAGTTGCCATCCATGTCGGCAATGGCGCCTGTAACAACCTTAGCCGTGGCGGCCTCCAGCACGGCCACATTCACAAAGCCTACCGGCTTTTTTTGGTCGTCTATTACAGTGCCTGTGAGCATCCCCGCAGATTGCGCGAAGGTATGGCTGCTGGATAGAAAAAAGAGGAAGATGAGGTAAACGTAAAATCTTTTCATGGTTTTATTTTGTGTCGTAGTTGATAGATGGATCGATGATGCAAACTTATACTATAGTACTTTGTATTGCAAGGTACTGTTTGGGTTCTGATTTACTTTTTAGACGAACGAGCAGATTTTATCTTCTAACAGCAGCCATGCCCGGGCGAGAAAGCCTTTCCTGTGTTTGCGGATTCGTGGCGCGGCGCATTGTGTAGAAAGATGCCCGAAGGAGGGAGTTGGTTGCCTGGCGGGGTAAAATTTTTGTAGGGAAGCATGCCGCGTGGCCCGGTAAGCCTGTAGCTATACTTTCATCACTGCGCAGGTATGGCAGGAAGTGTCTCTAGCGCCGGCCATACTTTAAAGCTTTTGCCGGCGGTGGCCACAGCATAACGAGGATAGGAGCAAATTCGAAAAGGAGTTATACTTGGTTGGTGAATTATTGCTGGCTCAACTTTACCCAGCGCCTCTTTCATTCGGCAGGGAGGACAGATTTCTGAAACAAGAAAGGCAGAGAACCCTGAAGTCCTCTGCCTTTTATACTTGTAGTGTCTTTTTATACTTAGTTGAGCACTTCCTCGGTGCTGCCGCACTTCAGCATTTTGTCGCCAAAGTATGGGTTGCGGATTTCCTCGTTCGCGCTCAGCCAGTAAGCGCCCTTGTCGTTCAGAGCCATGGGGCAATGCTGGTAGTATAGTTTCTGGTCAGTGGCACCATAGGCCTTGGCCAGAGCATAAACCGACTCAGAGAGCTGCTCCAGGCTCTCGCGCTGCGCGTCGATGCTGGTTGCGCCGGCAATGCTGGAGGCGCTGCTCACGATATTTCCGGTTTTTTCCTCGGCATACGCCTTTGACTCCGCCTCAGCGATGTCCGCTACAGGCACGGCCTTGGCCAGATTAAGCACCTGGTTGGCAGCGGCCTTGGCAGCTGCTGCGTCTGAGGCAACCAGGGCATCCTTCAGCTTCAGGTACTCCTCCACCAGCTGCACTACCTGCGTTTTTACAGGCTCAGCCACAGACGAGTAGTCAGGCGTTTCCACTACCGCCTGGTTTGCGGCATCGGCCTTGGTCATGTCTCCATGGTCCATGCCCTCGTGGCCCTGGTGCTCTGTTGATGCTTCTGTATGCTCAGAGCTGCTCTCCGAGCAAGAGGCAAAGGTGAAGGCGGCTACTACAGCAGCTGCAAAAAGTGTCTTTTTCATTTCAAGAGATTTAATGGACTGTATGTTACAAAGGTATACATTCATTTCTGAAAAGCAGAAACTATGTATGCCGTTGATGCTTACGCACTACCCGGTATGCGCTATTGCACATACTTTTCATAGTTTTCCTCAGAGGCAAAGTATAGCACATCGCCGTTGGTGCTGCCTGGCTTCAGGGCAATAAAGGCCGTTGACTTGTCCACTTCCTCGCCCGTTACGGGGTCGGTGGCGTAGCGCACCTCGCGCTGGTTCTTGATGGTGTTCACGCACATTTCGCAGCAGCCATAGTACATTTTGTCCTCAAAGGCCACCGGGTACTGCTCTTTGCCCATAAAGGCGTTGTTCACCATGCACACCAGGTCCTTGGGCAGACCATCTTCTGTCATCAGGTCGGCAGGGGAGGCTTGTTGCTGTGGTTGCATGCTGGCCATGTGGCCTTCGTGTCCGGTAGGAGCTTGGGTGGTGGTCTCGGGGGCTGCGGTAGCCTGCGTTACCGGGCTGTTCTCCGAGCTACACGAGGCCAGCAGTACTGCCGATAAAACGGTGGTGTAAAACAGGTTCTTTTTCATGGGTACAGTATAAGTTAAGTAGTAAACTGTTCAAAGAATACCAGCCCGAGGGCCAGCAATAGCACCAGGTACAGCAGCCACTTCAGCCAGTTCTGCTTTGGCTTGCGCGGCTCGGTGTCGCCGGTTCTGCAACATTCTTTCATGGCAAAATAGTTTTAGTGCACGTGCCCTTGTGCCGGTTTGGGCTTTTCTCCGGCAGGTGCTCCTGCGCCCTGCCGGAAGGTCTGTTCCGTCTCACCGCAGGTCATCATGGCTTCTCCAAAGTATGGGTTGCGGATTTCCTTCTGCTCACTCAGCCAGTAGGCACCCTGGTCGTTGGAGGCCATCGGGCATTTCTGCTTGTATACGGTTTCCTTGTTCGTGCCAAAAGTCTCCACTACCTCGATCAGGTGGTCGGAGAGGGGCGAGAAGGCCTCGCGCTGTTTCCCGATGTCGGTGCTTTTCTGGATAGCTGCGGCATTCGCCTGCAGCGCGGGCAGCAGCTGCATCCATTTGGCGTGGGTACTGCCATCCAACAGGCTCATGTCCACTTTGTTCAATGCCTGGCCGAAGGTGGCAGCCGCCTGGCTGGCCCCGGCCGCATCAGAAGCCACCAGCTCGTTCTTCAGCGTATAATAAGCATCTACCAGTGCCGTCACCTGCTGCCGGAACTGCTCCGGCACCTCCAGTAGTTTGCTGGCCGGCGCCGACATCATACTATAGTTGCCGCTAAGCTGGGCGGCTCCGTCCACGGCGAAGACACCGTTGGTTACCACCTGCTCCCCTTCGCTCAGCCCGGACTCCACCAGGTACATATCGCCCAGGCGAGGCCCCAACGTTACCTCCCGCATCTCAAAGGCCGGCGCGTCACGGTCATCCACCTTCACATACACCACCGAGCGCTTTCCGGTCCATAACACGGCGGTGCGCTGTACGGCCAGTGCATTCTCCTTGGTAGTGGTTTTTGAGGATGTTATGATGCGGGCGTTGGCAAACATGCCTGGCTTCAGTTGGTTGCCCGGGTTGCTGACCTCTGCGCGCACCTGCACGGCGCGGGTGCTGGCATCCAGCACGGGCGTTACGAACTGTACCTTAGCAGTGAACTCCTTGCCCGGTATGCCCGGCACGGTAAAGCTTACCGTCGCGCCTTCCTTAACCCAGGAAAGGTCGCTTTCATAGGCATCCAGCACCACCCACACCGACGACAGGTTGGCAACCTCTACCAGCACAGACCCTGTGCTTACGTAATCGCCTACAGCCACCAGGCGCTCGGTTACCACCCCGGAGGCATCCGCGTAGATATCAAAGTTGGTGAGTAGTTCGTTTGCATTCTCGATGCGCTGGATCTGGCTGCTGGAGATGTTCCAGAGCCGCAGCTTTGTTTTGGCTGCCTCGTAAAGCTCCGGCATCAGGTCCTTTGATTTGGCCGCCTCCTGCAGCTCGCGCTGGGCCGTTAGCAGTTCCGGGGAGTACAGGGAAGCCAGCTTCTGGCCCTTGCGCACCTCCTGGCCCGTGAAGTTTACATACAGCCGCTCGATGCGGCCCGGGAACTTGGCCGTGATGGAGGAGACCTTCTGCTCGTTCAGCTGCACCGTACCAGAGAGCAACAGCTCATTTTCCGGGTTCATCAGCTGTACCGGCGAGGTCTGGATGTTGGAAAGCGCGATGGCCTCCGGCGTCATCTCCAGCACGTAGGGGCTTGCCTCGCCGGAGCTGCCATTCGCCGTAACCGGAATCAAGTCCATACCGCAAAGCGGGCACTTGCCCGGCCCATCCTGCCTGATCTGCGGGTGCATAGAGCAGGTATACTCCGTTGCGCCTGCCGTTTCGGCCGCATGGTTGTGCGCTTCTTCAGAGGATCGTCCCCCAAAGATAAGCCAGCCCAGCAGCAGGCCCCCCAGGGCGATGAGCAGGTAAGTTGCGAATTGTTTATTTCTTGGTTTCATCTGTTTATCCTGTAGATACTTTTCAGTTTTTTAATAGGGTGGGTCTCCGGACCCCTGCATACTATACCTGGGCCAGAGGCCCAGTTGAGTCGGAGACTCAACATTCACGCCAAGGCACGAATCATAAGATGCGCGCCAAGGTAGGTTTATCAATTGTCGCTGTTCATCATGCGATTAATCGCTGAGACAGCCGTGTGCTGATCCGTGATGGCCTGCAGTTGCTGCTGCCGGAAGCCAAGTATGGCCTGGCGCTGCCGCAGGATCTCCTCAATACCTGCTCCTGCCACGCTATAGTTGGTGGTAAGCAGGCGGATGGCCTGCTCGTTGAGCGTGATCTGGTCCTGCAGCAACTGCAGGGTGCTGGTGGCGCGCTGGTAGTCGTAGAGCAGGGTGCTCAGCTCGGCGAACAGCATGTTCTCGGTGGCCTCTTTGTTGGCTACGGCAGCCTCCTGCGCAAACTGTGCCTCCTTCCGGGCCGCTTTATACTTTTTGCGGTAGATCGGCAGCGTTACGGTTACCATCGGCATCACCATGTTCTCGCCGCCCATCGGCATCTGCGTCATCTCGTCCGGCCTGGGTTTGAATACCATGTAGTTGAGGCCCACGCCAAACATAGGCCTGCCCATGAGCTGTGCCATGCGGAGCTGTGCCTCGCGCGCCTTTGCGTCCCATTCATACATCTTCAGCATGGGGTGGTTCTGGCGGATAGAATCCTGGATCAGGGATAGCGAGGCGGGCAGGGCAACGGGCTCCAGCGTATCAGCAATCTGCACCTCCAGGCTATGGTCCCGGTTGAGCATGCTGTTGAAGGCGATCTGCTTTGGCCTGCGGGAGTCGCGGAGGAGCTGCAACCTATTCTCCAGGTCCTTCACCTGCACCCTGATCAGGATGACATCCACCATGCTGTTACCTGAGGAAGCCATACTTGACATACCGCCGCTCATACTTCCTCCGCCGGAGGAGCCGCTGGTGCTGCCGGTCGCGCCGCCCATACCCGCCATGCCACCAGAGGCATTGCTGCCTCCACCCGTTTTAGAAGTAGTGCCCATGCTTTGGCGCGGGGTGGATGGAGCTGATGAGGAAGCCGCGGGCGCCGATTTATACTTGGCCAGCGCCAGTCGCTCCAGCGCCTGCAGTATCTCCAGTTCCCGCTCCAGCAACAGCACTTCCCGGTCTATCTGATAGAGGCTGAGCCAGGTGGTGCGCACGGTGTGGTAGAGGTTGATCTTTGCCTCGATAAAAGACGAAAACTGCATCTGTGCCATGTAGTTCGCCTCTGTTTTGGCAGCATCCAGCGAGCCGAACCACGGGAACATCTGCATGATGGAGATATCGCCCACCTGACTGCCCATGAACCGGTCCATCGGCTTGAGGAAGAAGTTGAAGGTAGCTTCCGGGTCCGGAAGGCCACCCGCCTGCGGCACTTTCTGCAGCGCCGCCTGGTACTCGGCGTAGCGGGCCTTCAGCTGCGGGTTGTTCTCTCCGGCCATCACCAGGTACTCCTCCAGGGTTTGCGCCTGCGCGAGTGGGGCGAGTGCCAGCAGTATCAGTATACTTAAAACGATCTTTTTCATGCTACTTGCTTGGTTTGCTTTTTTACCCTCAGTTCCTCGCGCCAGCTGTAGAGCACCGGCACGATGAACAGCGTGATCAAGGCCACTGTCATACCTCCGAAGGTTGGAATCGCCATCGGCACCATGATGTCGGAGCCCCGGCCGGTGGAGGTGAGCACCGGCAGCAGCGCCAGCAGGGTAGTGGCCGTGGTCATCAGACACGGCCTTACACGGCGCATGCCGGCCTCCAGCACTGCCTGGCGCACCTGTTTTCGGGACTCCGGATGAAGGTTGTCAAAACTCTGCTTCAGGTAGGTGCCCATCACCACGCCGTCATCCGTGGCGATGCCGAACAAGGCAATAAAGCCCACCCAGACGGCCACGCTCAGGTTAAAGTTGCGCATCTGGAACAGGTCCCGTATGTTGGTGTCTGCAAAGGAGAAGTTCATGAACCAGTCCTGTCCATAGAGCCAGAGCATCAGGAAGGCGCCCGAGAAAGCCATTGCGATGGCCGTGAAAATGAACAGCGTGGTCCAGACGGAGCGGAACTGGAAGTATAAAATCAGGAAGATGATGAGCAAACTGAGTGGGATGATGATGGCCAGGCGCTCTTCGGCGCGAATCTGATTCTCGTAGTTGCCCGAAAACTTGAAGCTTACACCAGCCGGCACCACCAGCTCACCAGAATCGATCTTCTGGCTCAGGAAGCGCTGCGCATCCTCCACCACCGTTACCTCGGCAAAGCCGTCCTGCTTGTCGAGCAGCACGTAGCCTGTCAGGAATGAATTTTCGCCGCGAATCATCATCGGGCCAGGGCGGTACACCACCTCTGCCACTTCTCCCAGCGGAATCTGCGCCCCACTAGCCGTCGTGATCAGGATCCTATCAATGGATTCAGGGTCGTTCCTGTATTCGCGGGCGTAGCGGGCGCGGATGGAGTAGCGCTCGCGTCCTTCCACGGTGGTGGTCATGGCCATGCCACCCATTGCAACCTCAATGTACTCCTGCACGTCGGTCACGTTCAGGCCATAGCGTGCCATGGCCTTGCGGTTCAGCTCAATCTCCATGTAGGGCTTGCCCAGCGACCGGTCGGCGAACACGGCTTCCGGTTTTACGGAGGGCACCTGCTTCAGCAGGCGCTCCAACTGCAGGCTGAAGTCCTCGATGGTCTCCAGGTCCGGGCCGAATACCTTCACGCCCATCGGCGCGCGCATACCTGTCTGCAGCATCACCAGTCGCGTCTCGATGGGCTGCAGTTTCGGAGCCGAGGTTACGCCCGGTATGTTGGCCACCTTTACGATCTCATCCCAGATGTCATCCGGGCTCTTGATATGGTCGCGCCACTGGCGGAAGTATTCCCCGTTGCTATCTGCTATTAACTCACCGGCCTCGTTACGCACGAACTTACCCTCCTCGTCTACCTTAAAGCGCAGGCGCTGGCCGTTCGCGTCGGTTTTATACTCTGATTTATACTGGATCATGTTCTCGAACATCGACATCGGAGCGGGGTCCAGGGCGGTTTCAGCGCGGCCGGCCTTGCCTACCACCGACTCCACCTCCGGGATAGCCGTGATGAGCATGTCCAGTTGCTGCACAATGCGCAGGTTGGCCTCTACGCCGGAGTGCGGCATGGAGGTGGGCATGTACAGGAAGGCCCCCTCGTCCAGGGATGGCATGAACTCCTCGCCCATACCCGGGAACGTATGCGCCAGTCCGCTCCATATGGAGGTGGTGCGGATGTTATACCCTGTCTTGTCGATGCCGCTGGCAAACCACCCGAACAGGCCGTTAAATCCCACCCATATGGTCAGGCCGAGCAGCATTATGAAGGCAGGTATAAGCAGGAACGTGCTTTTGTGATCAAGGCACCACATCAGGATGCGCGGGTAAGCGGCAATGAACAGGGCAAAAGCGCCCAGAAGCAACCCGATAACCAGCAGGATGAAGATGAAGTTGGTCAGCAGGCTAACGGAGGCACCCAGCGGCATCCATTGGGTGGCCAGCAGCCACGACACCGCGAGCACGGCAATCCCCACCATAACCGGTGTATTATACTTGCCATAGCGCTCCGGCTGATAGTAGGTAAGCAGGTTGTTGGCAGCGATAAGTATAAGCACGATGCCTGCCAGCGGAAGTATAAACAGCGCCACTACTCCCAACACCAGCAGCCCCCAGTTCAGAATTTTGGACCAGCTAACGCTCTTTGACCTCAGCCCAAAGACAGTATGCGCAAAGGCCGGCATGATCAGGAGCGTAAAGATAAGGGAGGCGATCAGCGCAAAGGTTTTGGTATAGGCCAGCGGGCCGAACAGCTTTCCTTCCGCGGCCTCCATGGTGAACACCGGCAGGAAACTCACGACGGTAGTGGCCACGGCGGTGAGGATGGCGCTGCTCACCTCAGCGGCGGCGTTGTATACCGTTTTCAGCAGCGACTGCCCGGGCGGGGCCTCCTCCATGTGCCGCAGGATGTTCTCATTGAGTATAATCCCCAGATCCACCATGGTGCCGATGGCAATGGCAATACCCGACAGGGCCACGATGTTGGCGTCCACATTGAACTGCTTCATCATGATAAAGCACATGAGCACGGCCAGTGGGAGCAGGGCTGATATAAGGAGCGAGGCACGCAGGTTGTACACCATCACGATGATGACGATGATCGTGATCAGGATCTGAAGTATGATCGCCTCGCTCAGGGTGCCCAGGGTTTCGTTAATCAGTTGGGTGCGGTCGTAGAAAGGCACTACGGTTACTTTGGAGGTGCGCCCGTCGGCCAGCTTCTTGGAGGGCAGGCCGGCAGCGATCTCGTCCAGCTTCTCCTTCACGTTGTTGATCACGGCCAGCGGGTTATCGCCATAGCGGGCCACCACCACACCCCCCACCGCCTCGGCACCGCTTTTATCCAGGATGCCCAGCATGGAGCGGTCGGCCGGGCCGATGTTGACCCGGGCAATGTCGCGGATACGGATGGGAACGTTGGCGTTTACCCGGACCACGGCCTCCTCAATGTCCTCCAGGTCCTGCACGTAGCCGAGGCCACGCACCAGGTACTCCACCTGGTTTATCTCCACGGTATTGGCGCCCACATCCTGGTTACTGTTCTGCAGGGCAGTCATCACCTCCATCATCGAGATGTTGTTGGCCTTCATGGCCACCGGGTCCAGGTCCACCTGGTACTCCTTGATATATCCTCCCACCGAGGCCACCTCGGCCACACCCTCGGCCCCGGCCAGGGAGTAGCGCACATAGTAGTCCTGGATGGTGCGCAGTTCGTGGAGGTCCCAGCCGCCGGCAGGCTTACCCTCTTCGTCGCGGCCTTCCAGGGTGTACCAGTACACCTGCCCCAGCGCCGTGGCATCCGGGCCCAGCTTTGGCGTTACCTCGTCGGGCAGCAGGTCGGAGGGCAGCGAGTTTAGTTTCTCCAGGATGCGGGAGCGGCTCCAGTAGTACTCCGTGTCCTCGTCGAAAATGACGTAGATGCTGGAAAACCCGAACATGGAAGTGGAGCGGATGGTCTTCACACCCGGCATTCCCAAAAGGGAAGTGGTGAGGGGATAGGTGATCTGGTCTTCCACGTCCTGCGGGGAGCGCCCCATCCACTCGGTGAAAATGATTTGCTGGTTCTCGCCAATGTCCGGGATGGCATCCACCGGAACCGGATCGCTTGGCAGGAAGTTAACGTTCCAGTTGAACGGGGACACGACAATGCCCCAGCCAAGGATGAGCAGCAGGAGCAGCACGGTGACCAGTTTCTGCTCCAGGAAGAATTTTATTACGCTGTTTAACATGCTTTAATCGATTGAATGCAGGGAAGGATGGCCACCGGAAAGGCAGCGCAAAACCATACCAGCCGGAGGGCGGGTAGCTATCGAGAAAAAGCAGGGATTATAGAAGGAAGGACTGCACCAGCACCGGTATGTCGCGGGCCAGCGGGGGGGAAGTATAAAGCGCGTAAGTCGGCTCTAGATCTGTTTCGGAAGTATAAAACCGGAAGATAACCGCCTTTATTATTGCCAGCAGCTGCAGATCCTGCAGCTTGGTCAGCGAGATGACGTCGTGCTTGGAAGTGGCGTCAAGACGCTCCACCACAAAGGCATGATCCTTACAGCAGGTATCCTCTTTTTGATCAAGTACCGGTGTATGGCAGGCGGGGAACTTCTCTGCCGGCTGGTGCATGTCCATCGGACAGTCGGCCTCAGCGCCAAACAACGTAATGTCGCGCAGCTCGCCACCACAAATATGCAGCCCTACGGCCATGCCCGTCGAGGAGACGAGCACTAGCAGCGTAAGGGTTAGCAATATGACCTGGCGGTAAAGCTTCATGGTATATGTTTATACTTGCTGCAAAGGTAAGCCCCAGGCGGCAAGTATGGTTATACAATTATGAAAAACTTTTACAACATTCCCATGAAGTTTCGGCGAAATGCAGCTAAAGTCCGATACAAAGCAGGTTATCTGAACTCAGCACAATCCGGGGAAGGCACGTAGACGCCACCCGCCTGTTGGTATACCACCCGGGCGCCCAGGTGGCCGGCATAGGTCAGGAAACCGGTGCCCGCGACGAGCAGCAGGAGAATCACAGCCTGCACCAGGCGCGGTTTAAAGGTGAGCAGGCCCGTGCGCCAGGCTAGGTCCAGGAGCGCGGCGGCCGTGAAAGTATAGGTAAGGTACTCGGCAAAAATCTGGTGCTGCTTGAGCACGGTGGGGTCGCATAATTTGCGGGAGACCACGCCATCGGCCAGGTTGCCGGTATAAAGGCTGAGCCAGGCGGCCAGGGCGCCGGCGTACAGTAAATAAGAACCCGCCTTCTGCCAGAAATCAGCAGAAGCGGGCTTTAAGAAGATAGCAATCAGTTTTACAAGCGTGGCAAAAGTCAGCAGCGCTATCGGGAAATGCACCGTGAGCGGATGCCATACTTCTGTTCGCCAGAATGTTGGCTCAGGCATGCTATTCCAGGATTCTTACTGCCTTCGGGTCGAGGCGCTGGCCTACTTTCTCTACCTCCACTTCTACACGCTGGCCTTTCTGCAGCTGGTCAAAAGTTACCGTTTCGCCGTTGCGGGTCAGGGTGGTGTTCTCGGTAAAGTATAGCTCCAGGCGTCTGTCGTCGTCGGTCTTTACATAGATCTCGGTTTTCTCCGGCTCTACCTCATCCACGGTGCCCTGGTAGGTGCCAGACTCCACCACGTCGGTGCCCTGGCTGCAAGAGAACAGAAGCGGGACCATGAAAAGGAAGGCCAATAAGAATGGTTTAATGCGGTTCATAGTTTTTGGTTTTAAAAGATGAAAAATGATTGCCTTACCGGTAAAGTATAGCAAATTGTATATACGCAACTATTAGAAAAGGGTAAGAAAAAGCTCGCTTTTTATGGATGATGAGCTTTACGCCTGATCAACCCAGTGCCTTTATACTTGCTTCCATGTGCTGCAGGAAAAGGTGAATGTGGTAGCCGTCGGCCAGGGCGTGATGCACCCGCACGCTCAGCGGCAGCAGTACTTTTTCATCCTGCATCTCCAGCTTTCCGAAGGCTAGCTTGGGGATGGCATCGTTAGGGTCATCGGCGTGCGCATGCTCCATACCTTTAAACTTGAACCAGGGCAGGGTGGTGGCATGCAGCAGGTCCGGGCCGTTGTAGCCGTAAAACAGGCGATTGCTCTTTTTAACCTCCGCCACAATCTCGGCGCTGTTGTGGCAGAAAGTATGGAGATCCGGGTGGTGGGGCAGATGCACGAAAGCAACCGTCTTCTGATCGGTGAGCATGGTAGTGGAAATATCCACCGCCTCATACTTTACCACCTCGTCTCCTTCCAGGCGCAGCAGGAAATTCTCCGTTTTGCGGGCCGCCGCGGTGGCAGCGTGCAGGTAGGCCAGGAAAACCGATAAACCGTTTTGTTTGCAGTAATGGTAGAGGTTGGTAATCTCTATCTCGGTGTGGACATTGAAGAAGGGATTGGCAAAGGTCCTAAAGAAATGGAAGTGTTCCTCCCGCTCCCAGCCTTTTACCTCGAACCGGGTTTTGGGAGATCGTGTATGCGTGTTCATGTAAGCTTGAAATGAGGCGCAAAGGTACGATTTCCCCGGAAAGTGAGAGTGGTTCTATTAAGGGATAATCTTGAACCCTACGCCCAGCAGCCCATGCAAGGCCACATTCGAGAGGCGGGCTTTGCCGTTGGCTACAGGCACCTCCACATACGAGGCCGTCACACGTCCTTCGCCAAGTATAAACCACCTATCGGCAAAGTATAAACGCTTGACTACAGCAGCCTCCGCCATGGGCCCGGAAATGTAATAACCTTTGTTAAAGATGCCTTTATTCTCAGGATAGGGAACCCCGCGTATGGTGGATTCCGGATGCGTGATAACAAGTCCGGCGCCGGCAGAGAGGGAAAGGCCATGCACCAGCCAGAGGCGGTTTAGGGTAAGCAGGTTATAGCCATTCGTAATAGAAAAGCGCTGCACCTCTGGCGGGAGGTTGTCGAGGATCAGTTTGTGGTGGGTGAACTTGAGTTCGAAGCCCTTGTCGTTTTGCCAGGTGCTCACCCGGATGTCGTAGTACACGGGCGGGCGGAAGGGTTCTGTTCTATACCTGGCGTCTACCTCCAGCTCTGGCGCATCGTTTTGCTCCATGTGCAACGGAGTCCGGAAGTTATGGGCTGCACCGCCTGCCACCGCCACTTCCCAATTTCTGCCTTGCCCCAGGCCCGCCAGAGGCAGGCTCCAAAGTATCGCTAGTAGCCACAAAACATACTTTCCCCTCATCCCCGTTACCTCCTAAGTATACATACTTTGGTTAAAAGCAGGACGTTGTGCCGTGCAAACGAACTTACTTTGCCACCATCTCCGGGGCCGTGGAGAACACATTCTGAATGACCTCGACCAGGGCGGCCGGGTATACGCCCACCAGCACCAGCAGCAGCGTCAGCACAGCCAGCGTGCCTACACTGGCCAGGTAAATGGAAGGGCGAAGGCGCGGACGGGGTTCTGCCTCTGCCTCGGGTTGCTGAAACATCACGGCCACCACTTTTATGTAGTAGTATAAACCGATCACGGAGTTAAGCACGAGCATGGCCACGAGCAGCCACAGTTGCGTATTTACCCCGGCGGCCAGCACATAAAACTTGCCCACAAAACCGGCGGTAAGCGGAATGCCCGCCAGCGAGAGCAGCATGGCGGTAAAGGCGGTGGCGGTCCAGGGGCGGCGCCAGAGCAGACCGCGGTAATCGTCTAACAGTTCCGCATCGCGTTCCGTATCCGAGAGCATCGCCACCACGCCAAAGGCACCTACCATCGTGATAAAGTATGCCACCAGGTAAAACGTAATCGCCTCCACGCCCAGCCGGTCGCCGGCCAGAAAAGCAACCATCAGGTAGCCCAGATGCGAAATGGAGGAGTAAGCCAGGATGCGCTTGACGTTTGTCTGCATCAGGGCCAGCAGGTTACCGGCTATCATAGAGGCAATCGCGACAATTGAGAAAATGGTGATCAGGGTAGGGTAGCGGAAGCCGTCCACCTCCATAAAAAAGCGAATCAACAGGCCCAGCACGCCTCCCTTGGAAACGGTGGCGATAAAGGCCGTCACCGGGGCAGGGGCGCCTTCATACACATCAGGCGTCCACATATGGAAAGGCACCACGCTCAGCTTAAAACCAATGCCGATGATCATCATGCCAAAGCCGGTGAGCAGCAGAATAGGAAGTTCCTGAAAATCCTTCATGGCCGTGGCGATGCCGGCAAAGGTCATGGTGCCGGTGCTGTAATAAACCAACGCCATCCCGAAGAGCAGGAAAGCTGAGGAAAAAGCAGCCAGTATGAGGTATTTGATGCCGGCCTCGTCGGAACGCTCGCGGGTGCGCAGGTAGGAAATGAGCGAGTATAAGGCTACGCTCAGCACCTCCAGGCCCAGAAAAAGCGAGGCAAAGTGCGTGCTGATGACCAATGTGCAG
Source organism: Pontibacter flavimaris (assembly GCF_001907195.1). GTDB lineage: Bacteria > Bacteroidota > Bacteroidia > Cytophagales > Hymenobacteraceae > Pontibacter > Pontibacter flavimaris. Next base: position 307,349 of record NZ_LVWA01000012.1, on the reverse strand, counting down.
GCTCCCAAAGTCGATAAGATCAACAGGATGTAATACTCCTCCTTCTGCTCCTCACGCTGCTCAAAGTAGGCATAGGACAGCATGCTGATGACCAGCGCCGTCGCCAGGATCAACCCGATGTAAAACACGCCAAAGCCATCGATCACAAAAAGCGGCTCTATGGCGTGAGCCGTGATGTCCCGCAGCTCAAACAACGACAGAAAGGCGGCCACAAACGACACGGCTGTGATGACATAGATGATCTTGTGGTTCCGCCAGGCCGCCACCACCAGCATGTTGAGGAGTGCAGCTATCGCAAGTATAATCAGCGGCATCAGGTGCAGGAAGTCTGTTTGGCTCATGGCGTTTTTGATTTGTAGTAGTTTATACTTTGTAAACTTTTAAGTTCCCCTTTGAGGGGGGTAGGGGGATGATTGCACGTGCAGAAGCAAATGTTTAATAATACTAGCAATGCTATTTATTTTACTTTGAAGCCAAAGCTGTTTAAAGCTTTCTATCAACTTATCATCCCCCCGCCCCCTTCAAAGGGGGACTTTTGTTTTACCTCTCTTATCTTTTCCAATACTTAGCTCGGCTTTGGGCACTGCCTCCACCACCGCCACTTTCTCTTTCACTTCCGGTTCCTGATAGGCCTGCAATTGCTGGTTTATACTTGGCTGCACGGTGTCTAATACCGGCTGCGGGTAGAGGCCGAGCCAAAGTATAAGTGCTATCATCGGCACGGCAATCAGCATTTCTCTAGCGGACAAATCCGGCAGGGGATGATCGGTAGGAGCGGGCTCGAAGAAGACTTTCTGCATGATGCGCAGCGAGTAGGCCGTGGCCAGAACAATGCCAATCGTAGCGATAACCGTGAGCCAGTTGTTGGCCTGCCAGGAACCTACCAGCGTTAGGAATTCGGCGATGAAGTTGCCCAGGCCCGGCAGGCCGAGCGAGGCCATCACAAAGACCATCGCAAACACGCCCAGTTTCGGCGCCTTGGCCCAGAAGCCACCCATCTGCCCCATGTCGCGGGTGTGCAGGCGCTCGTACAAAAGGCCCGCGACGATGAACAAGGCCCCTGTGCTAAGGCCGTGGGCAATCATCTGCATCACCACGCCCTGCAGCGCCCACACGTTAAAGGCAAACACGCCCAGGATCACAAAGCCCATGTGGCTCACGGAAGTATATGCAGCCAGGCGCTTCAGATCGGTTTGAGAATAGGCCATAACAGCGCCATAGATAATGCCGACAGCGCCCAGCAGCATCGCCCAGGGAGCAAACTCCACCGCTGCTGTCGGGAATAAGGGCAGCACGAAACGCAGCAGGCCATAGGCGCCGGTTTTCAGCAGCAGCCCGGCCAGAACTACGCTACCGGCAGTGGGCGCCTCCGAGTGCGCATCGGGCAGCCAGGAGTGGAAGGGCACCACGGGCAGCTTCACCAGGAAGGCAGCCAGAAAACCGGCCATCAGCAAGCGGGCGGCCTCCGGAGCCAGGGTCGTGCCGAGCAGCTCAAAGTAATTAAAAGTATAAGTTCCTGTCTGAGAGCCGTGGATAAAGTATAAACCAAGTATGGCCAGCAGCATCAGCAGCCCCGAAGCCTGCGTGAAGAGGAAGAACTTGAAGGCGGCGTAGGTACGGTTGGCGTGCCCCCATATGCCGATCAGAAAGTACATCGGGATGAGCATCACCTCCCAGAAAAAGTAGAACAGGAACAAATCCAGAGTCAGGAAAACGCCCGTAATGCCCGCCAGCACCCACATCAGATTAAAATGGAAGAAGCCGGATTTGGTCTGAATCTCCCGCCACGAAACGAGCACGCACAGAATTCCCAGGAAAAAAGTGAGCAGCAGCATGAGCAGGCTCAGTCCGTCCAGGGCAAGTATAAAATTCACGCCCCATTGCGGAATCCAGGGAATCTCCAGTTGCAGCAGCCAGGGCGAAGCGCCCAAGGTGGCCGCCGGCAAAGTCAGCCACAAGTATACGGCAAGTATAAAGTCAGCCAGCACGGCAAACAGCGCGATCCAACGGGGCAGCTCGGGGTGCCACTTCTTGGAGAGCCACGCCAGCAGTCCGCCGGCCATCAGGATCACGATCATCCAAAGGAGTATCATAGCAACAGGCTTATGGTGAGAATCATGATAGCGCCGACCACAACGCCGGCCACGTAGTTGCGCAGCACACCGCTCTGGGTTTGCGAGATCATCACATGGAAACCCTCGGCCGTGCGGGCCAGGCCAGTGTAAAAGCTGTCGATGATGTCGCGCTTGTTGAGGTTGGCCAGGAACACGTAGGGCCGCACGATCAGGGCATCATACAGCGCATCGAAGCCCCAGCCGGAGAACCAGAAACGGTGCAGCGCCATAGCAAAAGAAGAGCGTTCTATACTTGCCAACAGTGCCGGGCTCTTCTGGTAAAACAGGTAGGCGACAAACACGCCGCCCAGCGAGACAACCGCCGCCAAAACCTGGAATAGCCACTCGTTGGCTGCCAGCAGCTCGTTAGCCGTAATGCCCGGCAGTACCGGCGCCATTAGCCCGGAGAATAAAGCCACATGTGCAAAATTGTGCGGCAACTCTATAAATCCGCCCACCAACGAAAGTATGGCCAGTATAACCAACGGGATGGTAATGATTTTGCCCGGCGGATGCGCCACATGCGTTTTAGGCTCCCCATAAAAGGTCATGAACACCATCCGAAACGTATAAACCGAGGTGATGAACGCTCCTACGAGCCCAGCCAGGTATAACCAGATGCTGCCCTGCGGACCAGCCAACGCATACCATAGAATCTGGTCTTTGCTATAGAAACCGGCCGTAATAAGGGGCAGCGCCGCCAGCGAGGCCGCACCAATCAGGAAGGTCCAGAACACAACGGGCATACTTTTGCGGAGGCCACCCATCTGGCGCATGTCCTGCTCGTGGTGCAGGGCAAGTATAATGGCTCCGGCACAAAGGAAGAGCAGCGCCTTGAAGAAGGCGTGGATCATAAAATGGAAGATCCCCGCCGACCAGGCCCCTACCCCAAGCGCCAGGAACATATAGCCGATCTGGCTGATAGTGGAGTAGGCCAGCACCCGCTTGAGATCGTATTGGGTGAGGGCGGAGAAGCCAGCCAGCAGTAAAGTTACTGCACCTATCACGGCCACGGCCATTTGCGCCACCGGCGCCAGGTCGAAAATCACGTACATGCGGGCAATTAAGTATACCCCGGCCGTTACCATGGTAGCCGCATGTATGAGCGCCGAAACGGGCGTCGGACCTGCCATGGCATCGGGTAACCAGGTTTGCAGTGGCAACTGACCCGATTTACCTACCGCGCCACCTAAGAGCAGCAATCCCACCAGAACGGCTGCCTGTGCCCCAACGCTCCATACTTCCGGTGCCTGGCTAAGTATCGTTTGGATGTGGAGCGTGCCGAAGGTTTGGAAAAGTATAAATAGCCCGATGGCCATCGCTACATCGCCTACGCGGGTGATGATAAAGGCCTTGCGGGCAGCGTAGCCGTTGGCGGGGTCTTTGTACCAAAAGCCGATGAGCAGGTAGGAGCAGAGGCCCACACCTTCCCAGCCAAAGTATAAAAGCAGCAGGTTATCAGCCATCACCAAGAGCAGCATCGAGCCCACAAACAAATTCATGCAGGCAAAGAAGCGGGAAAAGTCCATATCCTCGGCCATGTAGGCGGTGGAGTAGAGGTGAATCAGAAATCCCACAAACGTGATGACGAAGATAAAGACAATCGAGAGCGCATCCAGATGAAAGGCGATGGACGGACTGAAGCCCGCCACGTTAAACCACTGCCATACTTCCTGGTGGTAAAATGCCGGCTTTTCAGCCAGATACTGCAGGCCTAAAAGTATGGTGATAAGGGCTGAAATACCCACGCTGCCCACACCAAGTATAGCCACGCCTGCGCGTGACAAGCGGGTGCCGAAAAGGATGAGCAGGAGCGAGCCTAAAAAGGGCAGGGCCGGTATGAGCCAGATGTAATTTTCCATAGTCTTATCCTTTCATAAAGCTGGCAGCGTCGCTGTCGAGGGTTTTGAGTTGATGGTAAATCTGCAGGATGAGCGCCAGCCCGACCGACACTTCCGCAGCCGCCATCGTGAGTATAAAAATGAACATCACCTGTCCGTCCGGCTGCACCCACCGGGAGCCGGCCACGATAAAGGCAAGGCCGGCAGCGTTGAGCATGATCTCCACTGAGATGAGCATGAAGATGATGTTGCGGCGAATCAGCACACTGATCAGCCCAAGTATAAAAAGGACGCCTGCCAAGAGCAGGGCGGCTTCCATGGGTGCTCCACTCATGCGGCTGCGCTCCTTTCCTGTAAAAACCGGTGAATAACTTTTTTCTTGTGCCTGCCCAGGTGGTAGGCGCCCACAATTCCCGCCGTCAGCATGATACCACAAAGCTGAACACCTAAGATATAGGGTCCGAACAAGGACAGGCCAACCAGTTTAGCGTCTACAGCCACGACGGCCTCCGTTTGCGGCGACGTACCGGCTGCAACGATGTATACCAGTTCAGCCAGCAGCACCGCCGAAAGTATGGCCGGACCCACCCAGACCGAAGGCTTCAGCCATTCCTTTTCCCGCCGCACATCTTCCTGCGTCAGGTTGAGCATCATGATCACGAAGATGATGAGCACCACGATGGCCCCGGCGTAAATGATGATCTCCAGCGCCGCCATAAACGGAGCGCCCAGGGTGAAGAACACCACGGCCACTGCCAGAAAGGACACAACTAAGTATAGCAGGGCATGGATGATGTTGTAGCGCGTAATCACCATGATCGTGGAAAGCACGGCAACAGCCGCGGCGATATAAAATGTCAGTTCCATAGGTTAGGGGAGTAAGCTTTTGATGTCTACCGGAGGGCTTTCGTTCTCAGCCTCGCCTTTGTCTTTTCCGCCGATGGCCATGCCCGCCACTTTGTAGTAGTTGTAGCCATGGTACTTGCCCTCGCCGTTGATGAGCAGGTCTTTTTTCTCATACACCAGGTTCTGCCGGTTATACTCGCCCATCTCAAAATCGGGGATGAGCTGGATGGCGTAGGTGGGGCAGGCCTCCTCGCAGTAGCCGCAGAAAATGCAGCGCGAGAAGTTAATGCGGAAAAAGTCGGGGTAGCGGCGGCCGGTCTCGTCTTCCGTAGGCTGTAGGGCAATACAGTCCACGGGGCAGGCAGCAGCGCAGAGGTTGCAGGCCACACAGCGTTCGCCACCGTCGGGGTCGCGCGTAAGTACGATGCGGCCCCGCCACCGGGTTGGAAGTATGGGTTTCTCTTCCGGGTAAAGTATGGTCTCCCGCTTATGAAATGCGTGCAGAAACGTGAGCCACATACTGCGCAACAAACTAAACATAGCTGCTCCTTTCGTTTTAATAGTTCTTTTATATTGGTGCTGTGCCGGGCCCAACCACCCCTAACCCCTCCTTAGCCAAGGCGGGGAACTTTGTCTTACTACTTATCCTGAGTTGTTCTTTAGCACAGGTCTATTCACTTGTCGCTGTTCCGGATTTGTAATCCGGAACCCTGCTAAATGCGGGTTTGCAACCCGCTTGCTTGCCATTAGCCACTGCCTTTGCAATGCGGATTACAAATCCGCGGCTACTATACTTTCGGATTACAAATCCGAAAGAGCGGTTTACTGGCAACTCCTAAACTCTCTAACTCTCTAACTCCTCAACTCTCACCCATCCACAGCACCACCCCAGCCGTTACCATCAGGTTCAGCAGCGTGAGGGGCAGCAGCACCTTCCAGCCATACTCCATTAGCTGGTCATACCGTGGCCGGGGCATCGAGGCGCGCAGCAGGACGAAGGTCATCAGGAAGAAGAGTGTTTTGAGGATGAACCACACAATCGGTGGCAGGAAATCCGGACCCAGCCAGCCGCCAAAGTATAAAGTCACGATCATGCAGGAGATGAGCGTGATGCCCATGTACTCGCCAATGAAGAACATGCCGAACTTCATGCCCGAGTACTCCGAGTGGAAACCGGCAATGAGCTCACTCTCGGCCTCCGGAATATCGAAAGGCAGGCGGTGCGTCTCGGCGATGCCGGCTATAAAGAAGATCACAAAGCCCACGATCTGCGGGATGAAAAACCACAGCCCCCGCTGCGCCTCTACTATCTCCACCAGGCTAAAGGAGCCGCTGAGCAAAACTACGCCCATCAAGGAGAGGCCCATGAATACTTCGTAGGAGATCATCTGCGCTGCGCCGCGCATGGCACCCAGCAAACTATACTTGTTATTGGAGGCCCAGCCACCAAGTATAATACTATAAGCGCCCATCGACGACATAGCCAGAAAGAAAAGCAGCCCAATGTTCAGGTCGGCCACAATCACGCCCGGCGCGAACGGGATCACCACGAAGCTCATCAGCACCGTCACCACCACTATGGCCGGGGCCAGCACGAACACCGGCTTATCGGCAAACGGCGGTATCCAGTCCTGCTTAAAAAACAGCTTGATGGAGTCGGCGGCAACGATGAGCAGGCCAAAGGGGCCTGCGCGGTTCGGGCCGTAGCGGTCCTGGAACAGGGCGAGGCCGCGGCGCTCTACCCAGATGAGCAAGGCGGCCACGTTGAGCATAACGAACAGCACGCCGCCGATGATCAGAAAGTAGTTTGGGGTTGCTGTTTCCATTGGATGTCTCGGTTAAGAATGGCCCAGGCAGGTAATTCGGCAAAAGGTACCCCAGGTAAGCCGTTGGGCATGCCGGCGGTGCCGCTCGGGATGGTCTGGCTTAATTTTACTGGTAACTGGTAGATCTGTCCCTCGATGGAGAAACTCAGCAGCTGCCCTTCGTCCAGCTTCATGCGGAGCGCATCGGCAGCGTTGATGGCCACATACGCCTCCGGTATGCGCTCCCGGATGGAGGGCGAGTGGTTGCTGAGCTCTTCGGAGCCAAACGTGTGGTGCAGCGGCAGCATGTACAGGTGCCCCTCCAAAGGAATAAACTTCTGCGGCACGGCCGTAGAGTATGGCGCAGAGCCGGCAGGTGCGATGAGCCGCACACCAGGATCCCCGCCTTTCAGGTGCCCGCCTACTTCTTCCTGGTACTTGTTGGTGGCCTGCTGGTTCGAGTTCCAGCCCGGTGTCCAGAAGAAGGGGATGAGGGAAGAAGGTGGCTGACCGCGGTAGCCCTCCATGGTATAGGAGAGCGCCGAATCAGGGTCTTCGGCAGGCTTGGGCTCGCTCACATTGATGTTGGCCTGCATTGCAGTGCGCCCGCTGAAACGCTGCGGCTCGCGCGGGATGCGCTGGCCGGCAATGCGAAAATCTGACGGTGGCGCCGTTTTCCTGACTCCTTCCAGTTCCGGGTATTCTTTGGCGATGGCTTTCACGATGTCGTCGTAGCCGTGCCAGCTGCTAATCTGCTCATCGGCCATGATGGTACCCACCTCAGCCAGCCAGTGCCAGCTTTCCTGTATCTCTTCGGAAGTTGGGTGCACCTGGAAAAAGCGCTGCGCACGCCCTTCGTTGTTGATGAGCGTCCCGTCTGCCTCGGAGAAAGGTGCGGCCGGTAACAGTATGTCGGCCTTTTCGGTGGTGGCGTTGTGCAGGTGGTCGAGCGCGATCACCTGTTTGCAGTTTTTCAGAAACTGGTCGATGGTAGCGGCGCCAGCTCTTCGGTACAGGTCGTTCTCAAGTATAATTACGGTATCGGCATAGCCGTTCATCACCGCCTCAAACGCCGATTCCAGTTTATGGCCGCCGAGCATGGCCAGGCCCATGCTGTTGCACTCGGGCACCACCAGGCTTATACTTGCCGCTTTCTCTTTGGCTACCAGCGCATGGGCAATGTTGGCGGCGGCTTTCAGCACGCGTTCGCTGCCTGAGGAGGTGCCGGAAATGATGAGCGGGTTTTTGGCGGCCATCAGTGCGTCGGCGATCTGCTGTGCCAGTTCCTGTCCTTCCTCCGTTATCCCGCGTACTTCCGGTGAATCAGGATGAATGAGGTTAGCCACGGCAAAACCCAGCCGGGCGATGGTTTCCGGGGAATCGAAGAACGTAAGGGTAGCCAGTTCATCGAGCTTGGTGGGCGTATAATGGGCAATAAACAGCGGTCCTTTCTCCGACTGCACTAACTCCCGCACCGCCGCATCCTGCCATACCGGGATCTTGGCCTGGGATACTTCCTCCAGCAGTGGCTTTTGCCGTACCGACTGCCGCACAGCCAGCGCAAGCATCGGGGCGGTACTGGTGAGATCTTCGCCAAGTATAAATACCGCGTCGGCTTTCTCCACCTCCCTTAAAGAGGGCGTGCGGGCCGCACCATCTCGAAGTATACTCAGCGACAGGTCCACCAAATCATGATCCACATCCGAAACGCCATGATGGAAATTATCCTCTCCCACAAGCTTCTTGAGTACATAGTTTGACTCCAAAGAAGCGCGCGGAGAACCAATGCCGATGACGCGGCCGGCGCTAATGGCCGAGGAAGCCGCTTTCAGGGCCGGGTATTTCTCCGTGGCCTCAGGCAGCCGACTGCGCACCAAAGGTTTTCGGATGCGGCCGGGGCTGTTCACAAACTCATAGCCGAAGCGGCCGCGGTCGCAGAGGAAGTAGCCGTTTACCTCGCCGTTATAGCGGTTGGTGATGTTGCGCAACGTGCCGTAGCGTTCGCCGGCGATGGTGTTGCAGCCCAGGCTGCAGTGATGGCAAACCGATGGCGCCATCCGCAGGTCCCATTTGCGGGTATAATGCTGTTTAAGGGTTTTGTCGGTGAACACCCCGGTGGGGCATACTTCGGCCAGGTTGCCACTGAACTCGCTTTCCAGCACCCCGTCTTCGGCGCGGCCAAAGTATAAATGGTTGTGGGCGGCAAACACGTCCAGGTCCTTGCCGCCGGCATAGTCTTTATAATAGCGCACGCAGCGGTAGCACTGGATGCAGCGGTTCATCTCGTGGTTAAGGAAAGGGCCCAGGTACTGGTTGTGGTAGGTGCGTTTCTGAAAACTATAAGTCCGGTAGTTATGGCCCGTCATCACGGTCATGTCCTGCAGGTGGCAAGCGCCACCCTCGTCGCACACGGCGCAGTCGTGGGGGTGGTTGGTCATGAGCCAGCCGATGATGTGCGCCCGGAACTCCTTGGCCTCCAGATCGGCAATCGAAATCCGCATGCCGTCGCGCACCTGCTCCATGCACGACATAAAGAGCTTGCCCTTGGTGTCGTTCTCGTCCTTGTATACTTTCACGGCGCACTGGCGACAGGCCCCGATAGAGCCCATGGCCGGGTGCCAGCAAAAGTAAGGCAGGTCCTTGCCGAGGGTGAGGCAGGTTTCGAGCAGGTTTTTGCCCGCCTGTACTTGGTAGGGTTGGTTATCTATATAGATGGTTGCCATACTTTGCTTTTGCTCCAGGGACAATGGTGTTCGTGAATGTGCCGTTCAAAATCCTCTCTGAAGTATTTCAGAGCGCTCTGCAGGGGTTCCATGGCGCCGGGTGCCAGGGCGCAAAAGGTGTTGCCAGGGCCAAGGTATTTGGTATGAAAATCTAATGTGAGCAGGTGTTCGGGTTTGCCCTCGCCTTTATCGATAGCCAAGAGAATTTTCTCTACCCAAGGCAGACCTTCGCGGCAAGGCGTGCAAAAGCCACAGGACTCCTGCGCAAAGAAGTGCTGCAGGTTCAGCGTAAAGCCCACCGGACAGGTCTGGTCGTCAAGTATAATCATGGTGCCCGTACCCATGCGGCTGCCGGCCGCTTGAATGGAAGGATAATCCATCGGAAGGTCCAGGTGCTCTTCCACGAGAAAATCGGTGGAGGCGCCGCCGGGCAAAAGGCCGCGGAAGAGGTAGCCATCCTGCATGCCGCCGGCGTGTTCTTCGAGTATCTCCCGGATGGTAGTGCCCATCGGCAATTCCCAGCAGCCAGGCTTTTTCACGCGGCCGCTCACGCCGTACAGTTTAGTGCCGGCATCCTCTGTCAGGCCCAGCTTTTTAAACCATTCGGCGCCGTTATTGACGATGTGCGGCAGGTTGCAGAGCGTCTCCACGTTGTTCACGATGGTGGGTTTGCCGAACAAGCCGCTGACCTGCGGGAACGGCGGCTTGGCTCTTGGGTTGGCGCGTTTGCCTTCCAGGGCGTTGAGCAAAGCGGTTTCTTCGCCACACATGTAGCGGCCCACGCCTGTGTGCAGGTGCATTTCCAGATCAAAGCCAGAACCCAATATATTTTTGCCGAGATAACCGGCGGCGTATGCTTCCTGAATGGCCTGGGTGATTTCCCGGGCGGCCAGCTTGTAGGCCCAGCGCAGGAACACAAAGCTTATACTTGCCTGAATGGCATAAGCGGCCACGATCATGCCTTCGATGAGCTGGTGCGGGTTACCCTCCAGCAACAGGCGGTCTTTAAAAGTGCCAGGCTCCATCTCGTCGGCGTTGGCCACCAGGTACTTGGGCTGTGCCGCCTCAGGCCCCATGGGCACGAAGCTCCACTTCAGGCCTGTGTTAAAGCCAGCTCCGCCACGGCCTTTCAGGTTGGAGTCTTTCACCAGCGTCTGTACTTCCTGGGGCGCCATCTCTTTCAGTACTTTACGCACAGACTGGTAGCCGCCCACTTTCTCATACTCTTTCAGGTTGAGCGGTTTGCGGCCAGGGACAATGTGTTGGGTCAGGGGCTTCTCCATAGGTGCCCGCTTTGGTTTTAGGTATACTTGCTCAGGATCTCATCCAGTTGGTCCACCGTCAGGTTACGGTACAGGTCGTTGTCAATCATAAGGGCGGGGGCACAGTCGCAGGTGCCGAGGCAGCAGTTGGGAAGCAGGGTAAAACGGCCATCTGCTGTAGTCTGGCCGTATTGTGTGCTCAGTTTATTGAAAAGCTGTTCTTTGATGTCCTCATAGCCCATTACGTAGCAGCTGATGCTGTCGCAGAGAAGGATTACGTGCCTGCCAACCGGCCTGCGGAAGATCAGGTTGTAAAACGTCGCCACACTGTCGAGTTCCGCAGTGGACATGCCCACATAGTCGGCCACGTCCTTCAGGCTCTCATCCGACACCCAGCCATGGTTTTGCTGCACGACCTTGAGTGCCTCGATACAGGCGTTCTTCGGCGAAGGCACCAGGCTTATCTCATGGTCGATCTGATGTTTTTCCTCTGTGGTGAGCATGGGCATTATAGTTTAGAGTTAAAAGTGTGCGTGAAAAGTTAGAGAGGTTTTTATACTTGGCTCCTTCGATGTATTATGTTTTAGATACATGTTAACTCATAGCTTTAAACCCTTAACTCGCTTTATCGATCAACATCTGCCAGCACGTAATCCATCGCGCCAAGTATAGACAGCAGGTCTGCCACGGTATAACCTTTGGTAATGTAAGGCAGCATCTGCATGTGCGGGAAAGAAGGCGTGCGTATGCGCAGACGGTAGGGGGAGGTGTTACCGTCGCTGGTCACATAGTAACCGTTGGCCCCTTTGGTCGCCTCAATGCAACTCATGGCTTCCCCGACCGGCATGACTGGGCCCCAACTCACGCCCAGAAAGTGGGTGATCAGGGTCTCGATGTCATGCATGGTGTGCTTCTTAAGAGGTGGCGTGGTGAGCGGATGGCCCGATTTATAGGGTCCTTCCGGCATGTTTTTCAGGCACTGCTCGATGATGCGCAGGCTCTGGCGCATCTCCGCCACGCGTACCAGGGCCCGGTCGTAGCAGTCGCCGTTGGCAGCGGTGGGTACCTCAAAATCAAACATTTCGTAGCCGGAGTAGGGCTGTTTTTTGCGGAAGTCCCACTCCATGCCACAGGCGCGCAGGTTAGGACCTGTTACGCCCCATTCTATGGCTTCATCCAGCGTAAAAATGCCGATGCCTTTGGTGCGCGCCTTGAACAGGCTGTTCTTCATCACCATGCCATCGTACTCTTTCAAGCGTTTCGGGAAGTAGTTGACAAAATTCTGCACGAGCGTCTCCCAACCTTTGGGCAGGTCCTGCGCCACCCCGCCGATGCGGAACCAGTTGGGGTGCATGCGCCCGCCCGTAATGGCCTCCACAATATCAAACACCTTTTCGCGGTCGGTGAACATGTAGAATACCGGCGAGAGCTGGCCCACGTCCTGCGCAAAGGTGCCATACCACACCAAATGGCTGGCAATGCGGAACAACTCGCACAGCATCACGCGGATCACTTTCACGCGGTCCGGCACCTGTATACCGGCGAGTTTTTCCACGGCCATCAGGTAGGCCAGGTTGTTCATCACGCCGCCCAGGTAATCCACGCGGTCGGTGTAGGGGAGGTAGGTGTGCCACGACTGGCGCTCAGCCATTTTCTCCTGCCCCCGGTGGTGAAAGCCAATATCCGGTATGGCATCCACAATATCCTCGCCGTCTAATTGAAGTATGATGCGGAGTACCCCGTGGGTGCCGGGGTGCTGGGGCCCGATGTTGAGGAACATAAAGTCGCTGTCATCGCTCTGCCGCTGCAGGCCCCATTCCTCCGGTTTGAACTGCAGAGCAGCCTGCTCCAGGTCCATTTTGTCGTCATACAGGGCAAAAGGACCCATTTCGGTGGCGCGGGCAGGATGCTCTTTACGCAGCGGGTGGCCCACCCAGGTGCGCGGCATCAGGAGGCGGTACAAATGCGGGTGCCCTGTAAATCGGATGCCGAACATATCGTATACTTCGCGCTCGTACCAGTTGGCGTTTGCCCAGAGGCTGCTTATACTTGGCACAGTAGGAAACTCGTCGCGGTAGCCTACTTTGAGCCGGATAAAGCTGTTGCGCTCAAAAGAGAGCAGGTGGTAGACGATGGTGAAGGTGTAGGGGATGTGGCCGTTATCGGGCTTGCGGGTGCGCTCGTCGATGGCTGTGAGGTCGTAGAGCATGCGGAAGGGCTGTGGGATATCCTTCTTCAGAAAGGTGAGTACCTCCACTATTTTGGCAGGAGGCATCCAGAGGGTGAGGATTTCATCCTTTGTTGCCTGTGGGGTAAACGTATCTGCCCCAAACTGCGCCTGCAGTTGCTCTAATGTACTGTTCCCGTTTTCCATGGGTGAATTCTGAAAAATGACCGTACTATGCTACTTCATGCTATACTTTATGTAGTTGATTATTTATGATAAGTAAAACTGTTTTTATACGTTAGTAAAGAAACCCTATTCTCCTCCTCTCATACTTAGAAGGGTGGAAGCATACGTTGGTATTTATTCTTTAACTCCCAAACCCTCTAACTCCTCAACTCCCTATACTTCACTCGGCTGTTACCGGATCGATTATGGACTTTACCTCGCTCACAGAGTTTGCAGGGAAGCCCCTTGCCGAGCATGTTCGCGTATCATCTCTTCATCCGGGGCATTGTAGATGCAATAGATTTTATCGCCTGTCACGTAGCTGTGTACCCATTGTATGTCGGGCCCCATATTTCGGAGCACGCCACAGGAGGTCTGTGAAATATTTTTTAATTCCTCGGGAGTCATTTTACCTGCTCCCGGAACTTCCCGCTCAATAACATACTTAGGCATAGCTTTTATACTTTAGAACATCCACAAAACTGAAAATACGATGAGGTGTTAAGGCTTCTTGGCCAAACGCATTGTATGACATCTTTTTAACTCCCAAACTCTTTAACTCCTAAACTTTCCAACTCCCTATACTTCATCCGGTGACCGAAACTCTGTCATTTTTGACCTGGCTTCCTGCCGCCTTTCTTTCACATCAATTTTATCCGGCCTGATCACACCCTGCTCCCCGATCGTCCAGCTGAGGGGCCTTCGCTCTTTGCCCACTGATTCAGCCAGAAGCATCAGGCCTTCCATAAAGGCGTCGGGACGGGGAGGGCAGCCGGGCACGTATACATCCACGGGCAGGAATTTGTCCACCCCCTGCACCACACTATAAATATCGAACATGCCGCCCGAATTGGCGCAACTGCCCATCGAGATCACCCAGCGGGGCTCCATCATCTGCTCGTGCAGGCGCTTGATGATCGGGGCCATTTTGATGAATACCGTGCCGGCAATGATCATCACATCGGCCTCGCGTGGCGTACCCCGGATTACCTCGGCCCCAAAACGAGCCAGATCATACTTGGGTGTCATGCTGGTGGCCATCTCCACAAAGCAGCAGCTCAGCCCGAAGTGAAAAGGCCACATCGAGTTCTTTCGGCCCCAGGCTACCAGGTCCTGCACAGTGGTGAGCATGATGCTTTGCTGCACCGTTTCCTCGTAAGAGCTGGTGCCGCTTGTTGCCTTTACAGGATCATCGGGTTTGCTTAGCCACCATTTCATGGGCGTTCGTTGTTAGGTAGTCGTTGTTCGTTATTCGTCCGGACAAAGTATAACCAGTAGAATTTTGTCCTTTGCCAATTCGTCTTTTGTTAAACTCAGGCCGCCGGCTTTTGCGTCAGCCGCTTGTAGGCCGCCAGAATTTTATTGCCATCGGGGCCGAAGTCCAGAGCGCCGTTGCGCCACTCGTATACTAGCACCACGACCAGCATCAGGATAAACACGGCCACGCCGGCATAGCCATACCAACCCAACTCCCTAAATGCAATGGCCCACGAAAGTATAAACACCACTTCCACGTCGAAGATCACGAAGAGCATAGCCACCAGGTAAAACTGCGAGGAGAAGCGTATACGGGCGCCTCCGGTGCTTACAATGCCGCCTTCGTAGGGCTCGCCGGTAGCGCGTTCCTTATGCCGTTGTCCCAGCACGTAAGACAAACCAAGTATAATCCCCACCAGACTCAGCACAATGGCGGCATAGACCACCAGGGGCCAAAGCAAAGTTGTTGTTTCCGTGGTATCCAAAGCTGTTCGCCTCCTGCGAATAAGGTTATTGCCTAGCGGCCGGCAACACTGCCAACCAGTTTTACTGCCCTGTTATATAATGCTCGAGGTTGTCGATGATGAATTTCTGGTCCTCGATGATGTACTTCACGATATCGCCGATTGAAACCAGTCCTACCAGCCTGTTTCCCTCCATTACGGGCAGGTGGCGGATGTACTTCTGGGTCATTAGTTTCATGCAATCCTCTACTGTGTCGTCGGGTGTTACGGTAACAGGGTGTTCGCTCATGATCTCCCGCACCAGCGTCTCCTTCGAGGCCTTTCCCCTCAGGATCACCTTTCGGGCGTAGTCCCTTTCCGTGAAAATGCCTGCGAACCGCTCCCCATCCGTGACCAGCAGGGCTCCCACGTTTTTCTCGACCATGTACTCCAGCGCATAGTAGACGGTGGTGGAAGGATTGATAGAAAGAACGCCGTGTCCCTTCTTCTGAAGAATGTGTCTTACTGTGCCCATAGCTACCTCCTTTTGGCTTTTTTGGGTGGGATATTCAAAAATGTTATCGTTGTATACGATTATTTAAAATTTATGGTGTAATTATTATATATAATTTATAAAAAATTCTTCTTCGGGCAGATCAACACCCCGTAAAAAGTAGTTTCACCCTTTAAATAATACTGGTAGCCACTATATTTCATTCTGTTTACACTATAACTTCTATTTTTTATTTCGTATATTGGGGGTATGGAAACACTGATCATCGGTTTGGTTCTGGCCCTGTATGGAGTGGCATACTTCATTTACTACTGCTACGGAAAAAAGCAGCGCCCCAGGCGCAAGCGTTACGACCACTATTGGTAGTGCGTGCTGCGTGTAAGCTGGCTTACATGCCCGGCCACTTGGTCTGCCTTGGTTCAAGCGCTGTAACCTGAAGGCTGAGATTTCGTGTGCCTATAGTATCAGCTATAAAGCAAGCTGATTATAACAAAGAGCCGCCGGGTAATAGCCCCGGCGGCTCTTTGATTTTACAGGGAAGTATAAAAAGACAAACTGCCGCTGAACTGCTACTGTTTATACGTCCAGACCTATAGCTTTTCTGCTGCAGCCTCTCTATATTTAGGCAGTGCTATACGTAGGAGAAGCAAATGAGACCAACCCTTATCCTTATACTTTTGGTGATGATGTACGCACAAGCAAAGGGCCAGGACCGCAAGCGTGTCCAGGACTATGGCGTAACAATAGGGGTGCTGCCAACCGGAAAGTATAATGCCATTACTGACGTGGCGGGCGTGCAGGTGGGGCATACCACGCTCATAGAGGGAGACCAGATTCGCACGGGCGTTACAGCCATACTTCCACATGAAGGGAATATTTTCCAGGAGAAGGTGCCGGCCGCCATTTTCGTGGGCAACGGCTTTGGTAAACTGGCGGGCAGTACGCAGGTGCAGGAGCTGGGCAACCTCGAAAGCCCCATTATACTTACTAGCACGTTAAGCGTAGGCACTGCCATGAACGCGGTGGTTGACTATACGTTACGGCAGCCCGGCAACGAGCAGGTGCAGTCGGTAAACGCCGTGGTGGGAGAAACAAACGACGGTTACCTGAACGACATTCGGGGCAGGCATGTGCGGGAGGAGCATGTGCTGCAGGCCATACAACAGGCAAAGGAGGGACCCGTGCAGGAGGGAAATGTGGGCGCTGGAACGGGCACCGTGTGCTTCGGATTTAAAGGCGGTATTGGCACTTCCTCCAGAAAATTACCGGAGAGCGCGGGGGGCTATACCGTGGGCGTGCTGGTGCAGACCAACTTTGGCGGGGTGCTGCAGGTAAACGGCGTGCCGGTGGGAGAGGAGCTGGACCAGTATTTCATGAACCAGCAGATCAAGGACAGCGCCGACGGCTCCTGCATGATCGTGGTGGCTACCGATGCGCTGGTGGATGCCCGCAACCTGGAGCGCATGGCTAGTCGTGCCATGCTGGGACTGGCGAAAACCGGCGGCATCGCCTCCAACGGCAGCGGCGACTACGTTATCGCCTTCTCCACCAATCCTGAGTTGCGCATTCCTTATACATCCGGAAGCAAAACGCAGGCCGTTCCCATACTTCGTAACGATGACATGTCGCCGCTGTTCATGGCAGTGATCGAGGCCACCGAGGAGGCCATCATCAATTCCCTGTTCAAGGCCGAAACCATGACCGGCAAAGACGGTAGGCAGGTGGAGGCGCTGCCGCTTAACAAAGTCCTAAAGCTGTTAAAGAAACACCATGCAATCAACTAACTATGCCTATGTGCGCGGCCAGGTGCTGCCACTGGAGCAGGCCACGCTGCACATCAGCGATTTATCCATCCAGCGCGGCTACGGCGTGTTCGACTACTTCAGGGTCTTCGATGGCAGGCCCGTTTTCCTGGACGAGTACCTGGCGCGCTTCCGGGCTTCGGCGCAGGCGCTGCACTTGCCGGTGCTGCTCTCGGATGAGGAGCTGAAAGCGGTGATTCAGGAGTTGATCCATAAGAATGCCATGCCTGCGTCGGGTATGAAGATGATCCTGACCGGAGGCTACTCTGCCAATGGCTTCGACCTCGCCGAGCCGAGCCTGCTTATACTTCAACAGCCGCTTAACCTGCCTGGCCCGGACATGCTGGAGCAGGGCATCAAGATCATTACCCACGATTATGTGCGGGAGGTGCCCAGGGCCAAGACCATCAACTATACCATTGGCATCCGGCTAATCGAGGAGATCCGCAGGCGCGGCGCCAGCGATGTGCTCTACCAGCGCGGCGGCGTGGTGTCGGAGTTTCCGCGCTGCAACCTGTTCATCGTAACCCATGACAATACGGTGCTTACTCCTTCGGAGAACGTGCTGCTGGGCGTAACGCGCAAGCATGTGCTGGCGCTTGCCGGCAAAAAGTATAAAGCCGCAGAGGACACCGTAACGCTGGAAGAAGTATACAACGCCAAAGAGGTATTCCTGACCAGCACTACCAAGCGCATCCTGCCTGTGGTGCAGGTGGATGAGCGGGTGATCGGGACAGGAAAGCCGGGTGAGGTGACGCTAGCGCTGCTGCAGGACCTGGTGCGCTTAGAAGAGGAAGCAGGGGCCAGGGAGAAAGTATAAAAAGTATAAAAAGGAGTTCCATTTCGGGTGCAAAACAATCGTTTGCATAAAAAATATTTAAAATTCTGCTTGCATCTTTGGTTTTAGCCTTTACATTTGCAGGCAACAAACATCATCAGAACAGACAATGTATCAGCTACACCTACTCATTTCCATTATTATTCGCGTGGTCATTCCACGTGAGGTAGAGATGGTACGCTGATACTGAATATAACGCATAGTTTATACGAACTGCAGCCATCTCCCCAAGAGATGGCTGTTTTTGTTTCAGGCTGATTTTAAAGAAAAGATAATGCTTTTAGCACTCATAGTAGTCATTATTATTCTCATTCGTCCTCTACCGCCGGGTTGAAGGAATGGCCGACTATTATCCACATGCGCCCTTCTGACCACCCGGTTGGAAGGGCTTTTTTATGTATGAATACCTAACCTTATACTTTTAAAACCATGTATTTCAACAGCAACACGCTCGTTTACCTCGACGGAGAATTCGTGAAGGCCGCAGATGCCTCCTGCTCCGTTTATGCCCAAAGCCTGCACTACGGTTATTCCGTTTTCGAGGGAATCCGGGCCTACAAAACGCCGGACGGCACACGCATCTTCAAGGCCGAGGAGCACTATGAACGCCTCCATTTCTCCTGCCGCGCCGTGGGGCTTCCGCTAAAGTACTCCGTGGCGGAGCTCACCCAGTTAACCTACCAGCTGCTGGAAATGAACAACCTGCAGGATGCTTACATCCGCCCGCTGGTCTATGCCGCGACCCCGAACATGAGCCTGACCGCGCCGCAGGAAAGCAACCTGATGGTAGCCGCCTGGGAGTGGGGCAAATACCTAGGCGACAGGACCCTGCGCGTGATGGTCTCTCCCTACGAGCGCCCAAACCCGAAGTCGGTGCCAGTTGAGGCGAAGGTTTCCGGCCACTATGTTAACTCCACCATTGCCTGCTCCGATGCCAAGGCCAAGGGGTACGACGAGGCGCTGCTGCTGGACATGAACGGATTTGTGGCCGAAGGACCCGGGTCGAACTTCTTCTATGAGAAGGACGGGGAGCTTTACACTGCCCCTCCCGGAAGTATACTTCGTGGCATCACCCGCAACACGGTTATTGAGCTGGCAAGAGAAGCTGGCATCACCGTGCACGAGAAATTCTTTACCCCGGAAGTGCTGCAAGAGGCGGATGCCGCTTTTCTGACAGGCACTGCCGCAGAGGTAGTAGGAGTGCAGTCCATCAATGCGCATGTCTTTAAAAAGCCTTTCGAGGAAAGTATAGGTGCCCTTCTGGGCCGACGCTATTCAGCCCTGGTAACCGGCGGGCTTGTGCCGTGCTAACAGCTGTTTGATCATGGGCAAGTATGAATCCGGCAGTTAGAGATGGTAGATTGCTCTTTTTATACTTTCTCATAATCAGCCAGTTATGTGTTTAAACTCCGAGGTTAGAAAGTATGGAACTGGCGAAAGATTGCCCCAACCTACTATCCGGATACCTGAACTTGCGATGCTGATGCTATGGTCTGGCTGTCCGCTGCGCTGTGGCATATACCAAATTAACCTGTGACGATGCCTCTCTTCAGGGAGCTTCAGTTTACCACTAACCACCTTAAAACAATGGCATTAAACAAATACAGCCGCATCTATACCCAAGACGACAGCCTTCCGGCCTCACAGGCCATGCTCATCGGCTCCGGCCTCTCGGAAGAGGACCTGCGCAAGCCTTTCGTGGGCATCTGCTCGACGGGCTTTGACGGAAACACATGTAACATGCACCTCAACGCGCTGGCCGACGATGTAAAGCAGGGCGTGAACCAGGCGGGCATGGTAGGGCTGCGCTTTAACACCATCGGTGTGAGCGATGGCATCACCAACGGCACACCGGGCATGCGCTACTCGCTGGTTTCCCGCGAGGTGATCGCCGACTCCATCGAGACCATCACCGGGGCCCATAACTACGATGCGCTGGCCTGTGTGGTAGGCTGTGATAAGAACATGCCCGGCTCCCTGATGGCCATGGCGCGCCTCAACCGTCCGTCGCTGATGGTTTATGGCGGCACCATCAAGGGCGGTGATTTTAAAGGGCAGAAACTCAACATTGTGTCCTGCTTCGAGGCCTATGGCAAAAAGCTGAACGGCGCCATTTCCGACGAAGACTACAAAGGCATCATCCGTAACGCTTGTCCGGGACCGGGTGCCTGTGGCGGCATGTATACGGCCAACACCATGGCATCGGCCGCCGAGGCACTGGGTATGTCCATCCCTTTCTCTTCCTCCTCTACGGCCATCAGCGCCGAGAAGAAACAGGAGTGCCTCACCACGGGCCAATACCTGCTGCGCCTGCTGGAGCGCGACATCAAGCCGAAAGACATCCTGGTGCGCGAGGCTTTTGAGAACGCGCTGGTGCTCATCACGGTGCTGGGCGGCTCCACGAACGCCGTGCTGCACCTGATTGCCATTGCGCATGCGGCCGGCGTGAAGCTGACCTTGCAGGACTTTCAGGAGGTGAGCAACCGGGTGCCGGTGCTGGCCGACCTGAAGCCAAGCGGCAAATACCTGATGGAGGACCTCTCTGCCCTGGGTGGCGTGCCTGCCGTGATGCGCACCCTGCTGGATGAGGGCCTGCTGACTGGCGACCTGCTGACCGTGACCGGCCAGACCGTGGCTGAGAACCTGGCAGACATAAAACCGCTGGGCCAGGAGCAGGACCTGCTGCGCCCGCTGTCTAACCCGATAAAAGCGGACGGCCACATCCAGACGCTGTTTGGCAACCTGGCTACGAAAGGCGCGGTGGCGAAGATTTCCGGAAAAGAGGGACACAAGTTTGAAGGCCCGGCCATTGTGTTTGACTCGGAGGAAGAACTGAACGAAGGCATCACACTGGGTAAGATCAAACCCGGCCATGTGGTCGTCATCCGTTACGTCGGCCCGAAAGGCGGACCGGGCATGCCGGAGATGCTGAAGCCTACTTCGGCCATTATGGGGGCAGGCTTGGGCGATAAGGTAGCCCTGATCACGGATGGCCGCTTCTCAGGTGGTACCCACGGCTTTGTGATCGGCCACGTTTGCCCGGAGGCGTACGACGGCGGCACGATCGCCCTGGTAGAAGACGACGACCTGATCACGCTGGATGCCACCACCAACACGATTCACCTGCATGTGGCTGATACCCTGCTCCAGCTTCGCCGTGATAAGTGGCAGAGGCCCGCGTCTGAGGTGAAGCAGGGCGTACTGCTGAAGTATACGCGAACAGTGAGCGATGCCAGCAACGGATGTATAACAGATTTAGAGGAAGAATCCCATGTTAACGAAAGAGAAACAAGCACCAGCATTGCCTAAGGAAGCTAAAACCATCTCCGGAGCAGAGGCGCTTATACTTGCCTTGCTCGAAGAAAAGGTAGACACCATTTTCGGCTATCCAGGCGGCGCCATCATGCCGGTGTACGATGCTTTGTATGATTACACTGATAAACTGAACCACGTACTGGTGCGCCACGAGCAGGGTGGCATCCACGCGGGGCAGGGCTACGCGCGCTCCTCGGGAAAGGTGGGCGTGGTGTTTGCCACCAGCGGCCCCGGCGCCACCAATTTAGTAACCGGGCTGGCCGATGCGCAGATCGACAGCACACCGCTGGTTTGCATCACCGGGCAGGTGTTCGCGCACCTGCTGGGCACAGATGCCTTTCAGGAAACGGATATCCTCAACATCACCACCCCGATTACCAAATGGAACTACCAGATAACCGATGCCAGTGAGATTCCGGATGTGCTGGCGAAGGCCTTTTACATTGCCCGTAGCGGCCGGCCGGGGCCGGTGCTGATCGACATCACCAAAAACGCGCAGCAGCAAAAATTCGAGTTTACCGGCTACCAGCCCTGCAGGCATATCCGCAGCTACAAGCCAAAGCCAAGTGTACGGCAGGAGTATATTGTGCAGGCGGCTGAACTGATCAACGGGGCTAAAAAACCCTTTATACTTTGGGGCCAGGGCGTGATACTTGGGTCCGCGGAGCGAGAGTTCAAGGCCTTCGTGGAGAAGAGCGGCATTCCGGCTGCCTGGACCATCATGGGTGCGGGCGCTTTGGCAACAGACCACCCACAGAACGTGGGCATGCTGGGCATGCACGGCAACTATGGCCCCAACGTGCTCACCAACGAGTGCGACGTGCTGATCGCTATCGGCATGCGCTTCGACGACCGCGTGACCGGGCGGCTGGACAAGTATGCCAGACAAGCCAAGGTCGTTCACCTGGACATAGACCCGACGGAGATAGGAAAGAACGTGCCGGCAACCGTGCCGGTTTGGGGTGATTGCAAAGAGACGTTGCCGCTGCTGACCGCCTTAATTGAAGCCAAAGAGCACAGTGAGTGGCTCGGGCAGTTCCGAAAGTATAACAAGGAGGAAGTAGAGGTAGTGATACAGGAGGAGCTTTTCCCGACATCTGAGGAGATGACGATGGGGGAGGTGATTCAGCAGCTGAACGACCTGACCGCAGGCAACGCCATTGTGGTAACGGACGTGGGGCAGCACCAGATGGTGGCCTGCCGTTATGCCAAACTCAACCATACCCGCAGCAACATCACCAGCGGCGGCCTGGGCACGATGGGCTTTGCCCTGCCGGCTGCCATTGGGGCAAAGTTTGGAACACCCGACAGAACCGTGGTGGCCGTGATCGGTGACGGCGGTTTCCAGATGAACCTGCAGGAGATGGGCACCATCATGCAGACGGGCGTGGACGTGAAGATCCTGATCCTCAACAACCAGTTCCTGGGCATGGTGCGCCAGTGGCAGGAGCTTTTCCTGGAGCGCCGCTACTCCTTTGTTGACATCACCAGTCCGGATTTCGTGAAGGTAGCCAGCGGCTACGGCATTAGCGGCCGGAGCGTCAGCAAACGGGAGGAGCTGCAGGAGGCGCTGCAGCAGATGCTTTCCCACCAGGGTTCCTTCCTGCTGGAGGTGATGGTGACCAAGGAAAACAACGTGTTCCCTATGGTGCCACAAGGGTGTAGTGTTAGTGAGATCAGGCTGAAATAAGAGCCGCCTAAACAAGTATAAGTATGAGTATCGAGAACCATACCGACAAGCAGGAGTTCAACATCACGGTGTACACCGAAAACCACATCGGGCTCCTAACCCGCATTGCCATCATCTTCTCCCGCAGAAAGATCAATGTGGAATGCCTTAACACCTCCCCGTCCGAGATTGAGGGAATCCATCGCTTCAACATCGTGATCACCGAAACAGCGGAAGTGGTGCGCAAGATCGCCGGGCAGATCGAAAAGCAGGTGGGCGTGCTGAAGGCATACTATAACACCAACCAGGATGTGATCTGGCAGGAGATGGCGCTTTACAAAGTGCCGACCGATGTGATCGCCGAACGCGCCATCGTGGAGCGCCTGCTCCGGGAGAACGGCGCCCGCGCCGTGGTGATCCGGAAAGATTATACTGTGTTCGAGACCACCGGCCAGCGCGAAGAGACAGACAACCTGATTAAGGTGCTGGAGCCTTATGGGCTGATCGAGTTTGTGCGCAGCGCCCGCATCGCCATCATCAAAGACAGCGAGGGATTCCACCGCAAGCTGCAGGAATTCGAGGAAAGCGAGCCACACGACGAGGTGGTGGAGAACGAGTTCCTGAGCAGCCGCGAGAAAGTCTTTACCATGTAATTCTTTGTATCAAGTATCAGGATGCATGTATCAAGACACAAGACTCTGTGTGGACAAAGGCTAAGTATAACTAAATAGTCTTACGTCTAGTTTCTTGTTACTTGTGTCCCAAAAAATAAAAAATCTAACCTTAAATCAACTTAAAAATGGCAACTATCAATTTTGGAGGAGTAGACGAAACCGTAATCACCCGCGATGAATTTCCGCTGGCACAGGCCAGAGAAGTACTGAAAGACGAAGTAATTGCCGTGATCGGCTATGGCGTGCAGGGCCCGGGCCAGGCGCTCAACCTGCGTGACAACGGCTTTAATGTGATTGTGGGCCAGCGCAAGGATTCGGCCTCCTGGGAGAAAGCGAAAAGCGACGGTTGGGTGGAAGGCGAAACCCTTTTCACGATAGAGGAGGCTGCCGAGCGCGGTACCATCATCGCCAACCTGCTGTCGGACGCCGGCCAGATTGCCGTGTGGCCAACGCTGAAAGAAAGACTGACCGCTGGCAAAACCTTATACTTCTCGCACGGCTTCGGCATCACCTTTAAAGAACATACCAGCATTGTGCCTCCTGCCGATGTGGATGTGGTGCTGGTAGCGCCCAAAGGCAGCGGCACCAGCCTGCGCAGGTTGTTCCTGGCCGGCGGTGGCCTGAACTCTTCGTTTGCCGTGTACCAGGATGCAACCGGCAAAGCCTATGAAAAGGCAATTGCCCTGGGCATTGGGGTGGGATCGGGCTACTTGTTCGAGACCGACTTCCGCAAAGAAGTATTCAGTGACCTGACTGGCGAGCGCGGCGTGCTGATGGGCGCTCTGGCCGGCATCATCGAGGCCCAGTACCAGGTGTTGCGCCAGCGCGGCCACTCGCCATCCGAAGCCTTTAACGAGACCGTAGAAGAGCTGACCCAAAGCCTGGTGCCACTGGTAGGCGAAAACGGCATGGACTGGATGTTCGCCAACTGCTCGGTTACGGCCCAGCGCGGCGCCCTGGACTGGAAAGGCAAATTCAGAGAGGCTACCCTGCCTGTGCTGAATGAGTTGTACGACAGCGTGGCATCGGGCAAAGAGGCTGAGCGCACTATCCAGCGCGGCTCCACACCCGGCTACCGCAAGGAACTGGAGGCGGAACTGGCAGAGATACGTGAATCAGAATTATGGAAAACAGGGGCAACGGTACGCCAGCTCCGCTCCAAATAACCTTAGCAGATGAATAAAGATGTAGCTTTAGATACCGTTGTGGCCCTGGAGAAGGTAGAGGAGGCAGCGAGGAATTTGAAAGGGGTGATCTATAAAACGCCCCTGTTGCAGAACCACTGGCTTTCGCATACTTACGGTGCCAATATTTACCTCAAACGCGAAGACCTGCAGATCGTGCGCTCCTACAAAATCAGGGGTGCATACAACAAGATTTCTACGCTGTCTGCCCAACAGGCGGAGCGGGAGATTGTCTGCTCCAGCGCCGGCAACCATGCCCAGGGCGTGGCCTATGCCTGCCAGCTGCTCGGTATTAAAGGCTACATCTTTATGCCTGCCAACACGCCTGCCCAGAAGGTAGGAAAGGTGCGCTTGTTCGGAAAAGATAAAGTAGAGGTGGTGCTCACCGGCCATACGTACGACGATACCTATGCCGCCGCAAAAGAATTCTGCGACAGCCACGGCGCCACTTTTATCCATCCCTTCGATGACATGGCCATAGTAGAGGGGCAGGCTACCGTGGGGCTGGAAGTGCTGCAGGACGCCAATTTTGAAATCGATTACTGCTTTGTGCCGATCGGTGGCGGCGGCCTGGCCTCGGGCCTGGCCAGTGTGTTTAAACAACTGAGCCCGAAAACCAAGATCGTGGGCGTGCAGCCGATGGGGGCCCCTTCCATGTACAACTCCATCCGGAACGACAGGCGGCAGGCGCTGGAAAGTATAGAGAGCTTTGTGGACGGAGCCGCTGTGAAATGCCCCGGCGAGCTGACCTTTGCGCTGTGCCGCGAACTGCTCGACGACATCGTGCTGGTGCCGGAAGGACAGGTGTGCGTAGACCTTCTGAAAATGTACAACGAAGAGGGAATCGTGCTGGAGCCGGCGGGCACGCTGACGGTATCAGTACTGAAGACCTACGCCGATAAAATTGCCGGCAAAAACGTGGTCTGCGTCATCAGCGGTAGCAACAACGACATCACCCGCATGGAGGATATCAAGGAGCGGGCCATGCAGCACCAGGGGCTCAAGCACTACTTTATGGTGACCTTTAACCAGAAGCCCGGTGCTCTGCGTACCTTCGTTAACGAAGTATTGCACCCTGGCGACGACATCATCCACTTTCAGTACATCAAGAAGAACAACAAGGAAAAAGGTCCCGTTTTTATTGGCGTTGAAGTGAAGCAGCCCCACGACGTGGAGCACATCAAGCAGCGGATGGTGGAGGAAGGCTTTGCCTACGAATACCTCAACGGCAAGCAGGATTTCCTGAATCTATTGGTGTAGGTTATACTTTCAAAGTATAGCTATTTAGTAAGGTTAAAGTATAAAGCCCGCTGCAGGTTAAGTTCTGCAGCGGGCTTTATACTTTAATCGCAACCTGGCGTGTGTTTTTGCCTTGGTGGATATGGGGGCTATGTCGGGTTGCCGTTAAAGCATTGGGTGATTTATACTTATCAGGCACCTGGTTTTATACTTTGGCTATACTTTATACTTGGGTTGGCTTACTTGCACAAGTCAAACTTTTATACTTTGGCATGTGCTTTTATACTTTGCATAGCCCCCGCTTCCTTCCACTTGATATAAGCTATCCTTTCTAGCCACTGTTCATTCTTGGCTTTACAACCCGCTTGTTTCAATTCCAGCTTTGGCTCCCTCAAGGCCGGGAGGCCTCGCCTTTGGGCATCGCGCTGGGAGCTTTTCCTGCCCTCGTACCTCGGGCTGCCTCACTATCGTTCGGCACCGGAAAAACTCGCATAGGCGCTCAACCCAAAGGCTGGGATCCGATTCGATAGCTCCTGCTGATGCAACATGAACCAAAGTCCCCCTTTGAAGTCGCAGATCCCGAACTTGTTTCGGGAGGGGCAGGTGGATGTAATCGTTCCCGAATTCCCCTCTCGGGAGGGGTTGGGGTGGGTTTATACGCTACCTCTTTTGTTCTTTGTCAAATAGTCTTTTGTCTAAATCCGCGTGAAGGCCACGGCAATGCAACTTATACTTTAGCAACAGCAAGTACAGATTCCCCGCCTTAGCCAAGTCTCGGATCCCGAACTTGTTTCGGGGGAGGGGCCAGGGGTGGTTGGACCCGGTTCTGGTAAAAACGCCCTCTCCTGGTTTTAGGAGAGGGCGGATAAGATCTATACTTCGCTTTTTTCCTTACGAACTACACGACAACATAGAGCAGCCCGCCTGTTGGGTAGCCCATCCCGGCCGGGTTTCGAAGAACTCATCATACTTATTGGAGTATGGCTCTTTAAGTGCCTGCTGCAGTTTCCCGAACAAGGCCGGATCTCCTTTCTCCAGCCCCTCAATGGCTTGGTGCAGCAGGTAGTTGCGAAGTATAAACCGCGGGTTGGATTTACGCATCAACTCCTGCGAAGCCTGGCGGGTAATGGTGTTTGTGTTGAGCCGCTCCAGGTAAGCTGTTACTAAAGTATAAAGCGCCTGCTGCTGCTCCTCGTTCAGGTCCTCATACAGGCTCTCTTTGAAGTAGGCGGCCGCTTCCGCAGCGCTGCCCACGTACAACGGCAGGTCGATGAGGAGTTGGTAGAAGAT
This sequence comes from Pontibacter flavimaris, assembly GCF_001907195.1. GTDB lineage: Bacteria > Bacteroidota > Bacteroidia > Cytophagales > Hymenobacteraceae > Pontibacter > Pontibacter flavimaris. The sequence continues at coordinate 280,141 of NZ_LVWA01000012.1, read as the reverse complement.
CGTCATGTCAGGTTTAAAGGCAGCCAGCGTTTTCTCGAACTGCGCAATCAGATCCGTGTCGCCGCTCTTAAACCTACCCAGCCCCAGCTTATTGCCCATCATAGTATAGTATTTGCGCCAGTATACTTCCTTATAGCTTTCCAGCGCCGGAAGCAATTGGTCTTTGTCCACCAAAGGCAACAGCGCAGCGGCCAGGCAGCCCAGGTTCCAGTAGGCTATACTTGGCTGCTTGCCAAAGGCGTAGCGGCGGCCGGGCAAATCGGTGGTGTTGGGCGTAAAGTCCGGGTCGTAATCATCCAGGAAGGAGTAGGGGCCATAGTCTATGGTCAGGCCCAGAATAGACATGTTGTCGGTGTTCATCACGCCGTGCACAAAACCCACGCGCTGCCATTCCACCATCAGGCTGGCGGTTCGCTCCACCACTTCCTTAAAGAAGGCAAGCACTTTGCCTTCACCCTCCAGGTGCGGGTAATAGCGGCTGATGGTCCAGTCCACGAGCTGGCGCAGGTGCTCGTGCTCCTTACAGGCGTTGAGCAGCTCAAAGTTGCCGAAGCGAAGAAAGCTCGGGGCTGCGCGCATCACCACGGCGCCGGGCTCATAGGCAGCGTTGCCGTTGTAGAACATGTCGCGCAGCACGGGCTCGCCGGTGGATACCAGGCTCAGGGCGCGCGTGGTCGGGATGCCGAGGTAATGCATGGCCTCACTCATTAGGTATTCACGCACCGAGGAGCGCAGCACAGCGCGGCCGTCGGCGCGGCGGGAGTAAGGGGTAGGCCCGGCGCCCTTCAGCTGCAACTCCATGGTTTTTCCGTCGGGTGTTTGCCACTCGCCCAGGGTAATGGCGCGGCCATCGCCCAGTTGCCCGGCCCAGCTGCCGAACTGGTGCCCGGCATAGCAGGCGGCGTAGGGATACATGGCAGGGGCCACATAATTTCCACCCAGTATATCGAGCTCCTGTTGCGCTTCCGGTTTTTGGATGCCCAGTTCAGCTGCCAACTCCTCCGACCAGGCCAGCAGGGTTACCTGCTCCACAGGGGTGGGGATGGCTTTGCTGTACAGCACACCCGGTGTTTGGCGCGGCGTCAGGTCGCCGGTCTCGTCGCCGGAGAAAGCAGTTACAAATTCTTTTTTATAGTTGTCGGAGCGAAGGCTCTTCATAGGTAGCGGGTTTATAGTTGATGTTCGGCCCGGGTATACTTGCGGGGGCACTCAAGGTAACAAGTATAAGGCGTAATTAGTTGGTGAGTTTCCCGAATCTTACTTCCGGAAGTACCAGTTTATACTTGGAACGAAGTAATCCGAAGGGGATTTTATACTTTAGCGACCTGTAGTTCCTGAGTTATACTTTCACTTTCCGGCTCCTGCTGCTCATCTTCCGGCGAGGCAAGTATAAATCAAGCCTAATTAACCAGGGATTGTTCATCCTCCACCCAGGTAGAAGGCCACTAACCGCCAGCCCATGCAGCCCCAGGTATATCTAATCCACTATTGCTGACGTATCTACTAAAAGATCATTAAAAACAGCTACGAAACACATGGAAAACTCATTGACAAATACCTCGCTGCGGAGCCTTATGCAGAACCCTTCTCAACTGGCGGACATCATCAAGGAACCTACCAAAGGACTGGACTTTTACAAAGGGCTGTCGGTAAAGGAGCAGCAGTACTTACTCTTCGCCGCCGCCGCCGGCCTGGTTGGCTATGCCATTTACCTGGGCAGGCAGCACAACCAGGATACGAACGTATAACAAATTGTAAAGTGCTGCGTATAAGCAGAATACATCTTTTGTTTCGGAACAGAACAGGTGACAAGCCTGAAATAAAGCTTGTAGAAGCTTTGCGAAGTAACGTACAATGTTTGTTCGGGACACAAGAGAAAAGCCTGCCTTAGGTATCACTAAGGCAGGCTCTTTTTTTCCGGTCGGGCTCTCCCTTCTTAATTTTAGGCCCGCATGCCGGTTTTTAATAGTATAGATTGTAACTTAGTGACTGTGGCGGCAGATGATGTTGGCCGCCGCCGATACCTTAACCTTACCTATGTCCATTACGATCGTTAGCCAGGGAAGAGACGTGAGCCCCTGGGTGAAAGCACTTAAAAAGAAAAGACCAGACCTGGAATTATACGTCTTCCCGGACGACCAGCCGCGCGAAGAGATCACTTTTGCTTTGTCGTGGGGCCACCCGCTGGGAATGTTCCGGGAGTATCCGAACCTGAAATGCATCTCCTCGCTCGGAGCCGGCGTGGACCACATCCTCAAAGACCCCGACATCCCGGAGCAGGTGCAGATTGCGCGCATCAAAGACGAGAACCTGACCAGCGACATGGCCAACTTTACCATGGCGCTGGTGCTCAACCACCTGCGGGACCTGCACCACTACAAGGCCGCCGAAGAAACCCAAACCTGGAAGCCGCTCAGGTATAAACGCAACGCAGAGGTAACCGTGGGCGTGATGGGCATCGGCACGCTCGGCAGCGAGGTAGCCCGCCGCCTGAGCAGTATCGGGCTCAGGGTTACCGGCTGGGCAAGCTCAGCCAAGCAACTGGAAGGGGTAGGCGTATATGCCGGCCAAGGGGAGTTCGATGCTTTTCTGGCCACCGCTGATATTCTCATCTGCCTGCTTCCGCTTACCCCGGATACAACCGACATCCTGAACAAGGAAACTTTCCTGAAACTGCCCAAAGGAGCTTTCCTGATTAACGTGGCCCGGGGCGAGCATCTGGTGGAAGAGGACCTGCTGGAGATGCTGGAGACCGGGCACCTGTCGGGCGCCAGCCTGGACGTGTTCCGGGAGGAGCCCTTGCCGGAGAGCCATCCGTTCTGGGCGCACCCCAGAATCAACGTGACGCCGCACATTGCCAGCGTTACCAACCCGGAGTCGGCGGTGGACCAGATTTTGGAGAATTACGACCGCATTCAGAACGGGCAGCAGCCCCTTAACCTTGTTTCACGCGCCAAAGGATACTAAGCATGAACCCTTTTCACTACGCCTTTAAAATAAAAGACATTGAATCCACCCGCAAGTTTTATGTAGACATATTGGGTTGCCGGGAAGGCCGCAGTAGCGAACACTGGATCGACTTCGACTTTTTTGGGCACCAGCTTTCGGGCCATGTGTCGGACAATATTCCAGAACTAGACTACTGCGGTAAGGTGGACGGCGTGAGCGTGCCTGTGCCGCACTTTGGCTGTATCCTCTCCTACGAGCAGTTTGAGCAGGTGCAGCAAAAACTGCAGCAGCATGCTATAAAGTTTGTGGTAAAGGCGCACACGCGCTACGAGGGGCAGGTGGGGGAGCAGCGCACCATGTTTGCGCTTGATTTGAGCGGCAACCCGCTGGAGTTTAAAGCTTTCAAAAACCCGGACGAGGTGTTTGCCTCCTAAGAGGTATCCACAAGTATAAAATAGCCCTTCTGCCTGCCCAGGCATAAGGGCTATTTTTTGAACCGTACCGTAATTTTTACCTCCTGCGGTACTGCCTGACCATTCTGTGTGGCAGGTTTCCAGGCGGGACCTTCCTGCACCAGGCGCAGCGCCTCCGCATCGCAGGCTGTACAAAGGCTTTTCACCACGCGCAAGTGCTGCGGCCTGCCGTCCGGTGCCACCGTAAAAGCTATTTTTACCTTGCCCGGCTCCGGCACGGGTCGGCTGTTTTCCCGCAGGTACTTTTTATACTTGTACATACCTGCTGTAGGCCTTGCCGGTTCGGTTTTCGGGGCCGCTGCAGTGCCATACGATATCACCACCACCTCGCTCAGGGCGCGTTGGTCCGGCGCAAGTGTAATGTCTGCAGAGGTATCTTTGCCGGCCAGCGCTCTTTCTGCTGTCTCGTATCCAATGTAACTGAAGCGCAAGGTTTGCTCCCCTGCCGGCGCGGCCAGGCTATACTTACCCGCAGCATCGGTGGTAACCGCGGCTCTCTGGTCTTTCAGCGCTACCACCACGCCCGGCAGCGGTTCGCCCTCCGGCGACAGCACCTGTCCGGTAATTAGCTTTTGGATGGACGCTTTTTCAAGCTTTATAGTACTGTTCCCTCTGATGGTTACTCCCGCCGCTCTGCCTGCCAGCGCCCGGGAAATATCCGTAGACTCCGGTTCAAGTGCCATGGCAGCCTTCCGTTCTTGTCGAAAAGTGGCAACAGAGGTGTCATGTACTGTAGAATGCTTTTCTGTGACATCATTTAAACCTGCCAAAGACCCCGGTTCAACTGGCTTGCCTTCCAAGGCAACAGCCTCAGCTTCCGCATTCACCAAGGAGTTTTCCGCCAGCATCTCCTGGCTATACATTTCTTCCTTATCCTGTTTTACAACCGGGGAAGTATACTTTCTTCCGGGAACTACTGCTGCTATACTTGCCGCCGGTAGCTGAGCTACTTCAGAGCTATCGGGTACTGCTGCTGAGGGCGGGGGAGGTATACTTGCTGGCGCTGCGGAAGGCTTCACGACGGTTTCCTGGTGTGCCATCTCTAGCCCCGGCTGCTGCGAAGTATAGTTATAGTATAGCACAAGTATAGCCGAGGTAGCAAGTATAAGTATGGCCGCAGCACGTTGCCAGTACCCAGGCAATACTCGCTTTTTCCCCTGCTTTACCCGGGCACTGATGCGATGGTTGATATCGGCAACGGCAACACTGGTCTGCTTCACGTCAGCAGCGGCCATGCCTTCGAGCACGTCTGCGCAGAGGGAACAGCCCAGCAGGTGCCGCTCCAGCTGGTGGTGCAGGGCAGGAGGCAGGTCCCCGTGCTGGTACTGCCGCAGCAGCTCCAGCGAAGGGTGGTCGCCGTCCGGCCAAAGTATATGGTGCTTAGCGCGTAGCATGGTGCTTTTCCATGTAAAGTTTAAGGTTGCGTTTTCCGTTCTGGATGTAGCTTTTCACTTTAGACAGTTCAAAGCCCGTCAAGTCGGCAATCTCGGCATAGCTCTTCTGCTGCAGGTAAAACAGCTCGATGCAGGTACCCTGTTCCACCGGAAGTTGCTGCAGGGCCTTCCGCAAAAGCTGCTCGGTCTCCTCGGTCTGCTCTGCCTCTGTAAGATGCAGCGGCTCGTAGTTTTCCATAAGCGGGAGCCAGGTATCTCCCTGGTACGTGCCTGTTGCCCCTTTTTGCGCCCGCAGCTTCATCAGGCAGTGGTGTTTGGTGGTGGTGTAGAGCCAGCTTTTAAAATTACTTACCTCGTGCTGCAGCAAAGCGGTTGCCAGGTGTTCGAACAGCTGCATCGTGGCGTCCTTGCTCTCCTCCTCGTCCTTCAGGTACTTGAGGCAAACCAGGTACACCAGCTCCGAGTGGCGTTGAAATAGCTCGCCCAAATGTTCCAGGTCCCCGCTCTGCCGGTACAGGCGCAGCAATTCCGCATCCGGGGAAGGCGACTTGGCGTTGGTGAACAGCTTGAGGAAAAAGGGCAGCATCAGGAGGATCGTTTCCTAAAGAAACTAAATTTTTTTCAGACCGGCTTATGGAAAAGCTGTGACGGCTGCATCCTATAGGAAACAAAACACAAAGCCATGAAAAAACAACTCTACACCTTGGTGCTGGCCCTGCTGATGTTGGGGCTGCACGCGCAGGCACAGTCCGTTACTGTAACGGGTACCGTCACCGATGCCGCCAACGGAGCCCCGCTGCCAGGGGTAACCGTCACTGAAAAAGGAACAGAGTCGGGCGTTGCCACCGACCAGTTTGGCAAGTATAGCCTGCAGGTAAGCGGTGAGCAGGCCATACTTGTTTTCCGCTTTATCGGCTACCAGACCAAGGAAGTGAAGGTAGGGAAAAAGCAGGTGGTGGATGTGCAGCTTCAGGTCGACATCCATAATTTAAAAGAGGTAGTGGTGACCGGGTATGGAAAAGGTAAAAGTATACGGCTAAGAGGCGTGGCGGCCGGGGTAGCGGTGCAGAAGCACACCAGTAGCTATGTGGTCTACGATCAGGAGGTGCTGCACAACACGGAGAATTACAGCCATCTGCCGGAGAGCAGGTTTCAGGACGCCAAAAAATCGCCGCTTTCCACCTTCTCCATCGATGTGGACCGTGCCGCTTACAGCAACGTGCGCCGCTTCCTGCAACAAGGGCAAAAGCCGCCGGTAGATGCCGTGCGCATCGAGGAAATGATCAATTACTTTACCTACGACTACCCGCAGCCGACCGGTGAGGCGCCCTTTGCCGTGTACACCGAACTCTCTGCATGTCCCTGGAACAAAGAGAACCAGCTGCTGCACATCGGTTTACAGGGAAAAGAGATTGCAACATATAACCTGCCGCCTTCCAACCTGGTGTTTCTGCTGGATGTGTCGGGTTCCATGGCCTCGCCAGACAAACTGCCGCTGCTCAAGTCCGGGCTCAACCTGCTCGTGGACCAGCTGCGCCCGCAGGATAAGGTCGCTATTGTGGTGTACGCCGGTGCCGCCGGATTGGTGCTGCCCTCTACGTCCGGAAACCAGAAAGAGAAGATATGGCAGGCCCTGGATAAGCTGGAAGCCGGGGGCTCTACGGCCGGAGGCGCAGGAATTAACCTGGCCTACCAGGTAGCGCAGGAGCAGTTCCTGAAAGGAGGCAACAACCGGGTGATCCTGGCCACCGACGGCGATTTTAACGTGGGCGTGAGTAGCGATGGAGCCTTGAACCGGCTGATCGAGGAGAAGCGCGAATCCGGCATCTTTCTGACCGTGCTGGGCTTCGGAACCGGCAACTTAAAAGACTCCCGCATGGAGCAGTTGGCCAACAAAGGCAATGGCAACTACGCCTACATCGACAATATCCTGGAGGCGAAAAAAGTGTTCATCAACGAGTTTGGCGGCACCCTGTTCACCATCGCCAAAGATGTAAAGCTGCAGCTCGAGTTCAACCCGGCCAAAGTAAAAGCTTACCGCCTGATTGGTTATGAAAACCGCACCCTGCAGAGCGAGGATTTTAACGATGATAAAAAGGATGCCGGAGAGCTAGGCGCCGGCCACACGGTCACAGCCCTCTACGAGATAGTGCCGGTTAGTGCCAGAGGGACTAAAACAGCCACAGTGGATGAACTCAGGTACCAGCAGGCCCAGATGAACAAACAAGCCACGGACACAGACGAACTCCTGACGCTGAAGCTACGCTACAAAGAGCCGGAAGGCAGCAAAAGCCAGCTCCTCACCACCACGGTTTCCGGTAAAGCCGCGGTGCAGCCAAGGCAGACCTCGGACAATTTCCGTTTTGCTGCGGCAGTAGCTTCCTTCGGCATGCTGCTCCGCGATTCGGAATTTAAGGGGAATGCCACCTATGCACAGGTGCTGGAGCTAGCGCAAAGCGCGTTAGGCAAGGATGCGGAAGGCTACCGCGCAGAGTTTATGAACCTGGTCAGGTCTCGGACCCTGCTCAGCGACCGGCGTTAATACAGCAGTTCCTGTAAACTTCAAGGGCAGCTTATATTAAGTATAAGCTGCCCTTGCTTTGGAGTATAAAGTATAAAAACGGCCTCTGCGCCTGCTGGAAAGTATAAACTCTAGCGGACGCAGAGGCCGTTTCAGTAAAACAAAGTATAAACTACCGGCCTTTTTTACCGCGTCCTTTTTGCTGCTGCTTTTTCTGCTTAATGTGCTCGGCCTTCAGCTCCTTAAACTCCTCGTTCGACACGGTAACGGTATAGTAAAGCGAGGACAGGATCGTTACGTCCAGGTCGAAGTCGTATTCTATACTTAGCGAGAGCTGCTTTTCCGGGTTCAGCACATACGCATTATCTACTATATCATATACCTCAAATTCATACTCGCCTTTCTCCAGCAGCGGGTTCTGAATGCGGGCCAGCCGATCGCCGGTGATCACAATCGGTTCGGTCAGTTCCACTTCCAGGTCGAAGGGCTGGAAAAAGCGGCCGTCCTTTTTATGGGTGATGTACTCCACCTTGCTGATGTGCAGGGCAGTGTCCTGGTTCTTGTTCTCGCGGCTATACTTGATGTCGTTGATGTTTCCGATCAGCTTCATATACTTCTTTCTGTGCTTTGTAGCTGCAAAGGTAGTTAATAAAGCAGGACGATGCAGGTATAAACCAACTGCTTTAAAGTATAAACCGGGCTAATGATTTTTGGGAAAGCGCAGCAAAAAAGCCGTGCCCACGCCCTCCGCCGACTGCACCTGGATGGAGCCCTGGTGCAGCATGAGAATCTGCTTGCACAAACTCAGGCCGATGCCGGTACCGTTCTTACGGGTGCTAAAGAAAGGAATAAAGATCTTCTCCTGCACCTCCCGCGCCATCCCGATGCCGTTGTCCTCCATCTTTACAAACGTGCTTTCCCCGGAAGTATAAGCCGACAGCACAATGGTAGGTTCCGGTTCGTTTTTCACCGCCTCGATGGCATTTACCAGCAGGTTGATGAGCACCTGGTCGAGCAGGTTTTTATCGGCCTGCAGCCGTATGCCAGGGTCTTCCAGGATGAGCTCCAGCGAAATGTTTTTCTGATCCAGCGTAGGGTGCATGAGGTGCTCCAGGTTTGTGAACGCTTCCTGCACCGAAACATCGGCCACATTGAGTCTGGTGATGCGGTTGAGGTTGCGGTATACTTCGGCAAAGCGCAGCAGGCCCAGGCTCCGGGTTTTAATGGTGCTCACGCTCAGTTCAAAATCCTCCATGTCACGCGCCGAAGGGCCGGCAGCGGCTGTCTCGTGCAAACGTGTTTTCAGGGTATCGGCCAGGGAGGCGATCGGGGCCACCGAATTCATGATCTCGTGGGTGAGTACGTTCAGCAGCTTTTGCCAGGCCCGGGATTCTGTTTCGTCCAGCGCCTCGCTCACGTTCTGGAAGGCCACCAGTTTATAGGTGCGGTCCTCGCTGCGGAAAGCCGTAGCCGAGAGCAGTACTTTCAGGGTGCTCTCCTCGAAACTGGAAGTATAGGCCGTGGCGATTCGGGAGCGTCCGGGTGACAGCTCCTGCACGGCGCGGTAGAGCTCCTGGTCCCTTTTCTCCAGGTAGTGGATCGTTTTCATGTAGGGCAGGTGCAGGAGCTTTTTCAGGGAATCGTTCAGCAGCACCACCTCGCCGCTTTCCGTGTCGTAAGACAGGATGCCGGTATCGACCAGCTCCATGATCTTTTGCAGGTGCAGGTGCTGGCTTTCCTTTTCCTTGTTTATACTTTTTAAAGTGGAGTTGATTTCGTTAAAGCCCTTGTGGAGCAGTTGCAGCCTGGCGTTCGGGTACTGCTCGTTATAATACCTGGAGAAGTCGCGGTAATGGACCGATTCAATGAACTGGCCCAGCTCGTCCTGCGCCTTCCTAACGTAGCGGATCAGGTCCACTACCTGGTAGACGATGATGGGAAGTATAAACACAAGCGCCTCCGACCAGCCGTTCAGGATAACGATTGCCGGCATGCTCAGCGTGAGCAGGAGCAAGGTTACCCGCCGGGTGATGCTCCAGTCGATCTGCTTAAAGCCCATACTTGCCTAAACGTCTATACAACGCAGTGCGCGTAATGCCTAGCTCTTTGGAAGCCCTGGTCAGATTGCCGCCATGCTTTTGCAGCACCCGGTTGATGGTCACCCGCTCCAGCTCCTCCAGGTTAGATTCCTCTGCCAGCTTTTCCTCCACGGGTGCTGCCTCAATTGGGGAAAAGAGGATGTCATCGGGCCCTAGCACAGGACCATCGGCCATGATCACGGCCCGCTCCATGGCGTATTGCAGCTCCCGCACGTTGCCCGGGTAATGATACTGCTGTAATTTATCAAGGGCGGCCTTGCTCAGCTCCGGCACCGGCTTTAGGTACTTATCGGCGTACACGGCGGCAAAGTGGTGGGCCAGCAGCAGGATGTCTTTGCCCCGTTTGCGCAAGGGCGGGATCGTAATTTCCACGGTGTTAATGCGGTAGATCAGGTCTTTGCGGAAGCGGGATTCATTGGCCAATTGAGCCAGCGGCACGTTGGTGGCGCACAGCAGGCGCACATCGATAGGGATGGGTTCGTTGGTGCCCAGGCGGATAACCTGCCGGTTCTGCAGTACGCTAAGCAATTTGGCTTGCTGGTGCAGCGAAATGTTGCCGATCTCGTCCAGAAAGATCGTGCCACCGGTTGCCGCCTCAAAGCGGCCGGGGCGGTCTTCGCGGGCGTCGGTAAAAGCGCCTTTCTTGTGCCCGAACAGCTCGCTTTCAAACAGCGACTCGGTCAAGGCGCCCACATCCACTTTTACAAAAGGCTTCGCTGCCCGGAGGGAGTACTCATGGATGGCCTTGGCCACCAACTCCTTGCCCGTGCCGTTCTCGCCCAGAATCAGGATGTTGGCATCTGTGGGCGCTACTTTTTTGATCTTCAGGAAAATATCCTGCATGGCCTCCGACTCGCCCAATAGTTCAGCGCCCAGTATATCCGCCGGGCCGATAGGCAGGCTTATTTCCGGGCGGCCTTTCTTCCCGAGGGCGTCTGTCAGTATTGCCAGCAGCTTTTCGTTGTGCCAAGGCTTTACCACAAAATCGGCGGCGCCCTCTTTCAGCGAGCGGATGGCCAGGTCAATGTCGCCGTAGGCTGTGATCATCACCACGGCCACCTCGGGTTTTAGCTCTTTTATTTTCCGGAGCCAGTACAAGCCTTCGTTACCGGTGTTGAGCGCGCTTTTAAAGTTCATGTCCAGCAGGATCAAATCGAAGCTTTGCTGGCGCAAGAGGGCAGGGAGCGTCTCAGGGTTTTTCTCTACCACAATGTCCCCTACATGTGGCCGCAGCAGCAGCCGTACAGCGGTCAATACATCTGCATCATCATCCACAACCAGTACCGAGGCTTTCTTTAACTGCATAACTGTAGGTTTATATGACCTAAAGAAACGATTATTGTGCCATTGATGCAAAGCGCTCAAGCAGAGCTCCTATGGCAACAGGGGCCAACCTTTATGCGTGCGATTTCGCACACTTGTTGCGCGATTTTGCACAGGGCGGAAGTATAAAAGGTTTGTAAATAGCTGATTTGTAAGGGTATTTCGTTTTGGCACTTCCTGTGCATCCGTGTCTGTGCAGCTCGGTGAGCCATCCTTTTGTCGCCCAAGCTGCTACATTTTCCTTTAACTACATAAAGCTATGCTCCGGAACTACCTCCTCACCGCTTACCGCAACCTCGTTCGGCACAAAGCCTTTTCCCTGATCAACATTGCCGGGCTGGCGCTCGGGCTCACGGCTTGTTTGCTGATCGGCTTGTTTGTCTACGACGAGCTGCAGTACGACAACTTTCTGCCGGACGGGGACCGGGTCTACCGCATTTACAACGACATGTCGGCCAAGGAGGCGGGCTCGGTGGTGGCGCCGGTGCCCCCCATGTTCGGCACCACGCTGGAGCAGAGTTTTCCGCAGGTAGAGCGGGTGGTGCGCATCCTCATGCTGAACTTTGATGCCAACAACCTGGTGGAAGTAAGGGAGAAGAGCCTCTACGAGAAAGGCCGCACCTTTACGGACCCCACCTTTTTTGAGGTCTTCCAGCTTCCCTTCAAGTATGGCTCCCCCGAAAAAGCCCTGGCCGACCCGTCCTCCATTGTGATTTCAGATAAAATGGCGGAGCGTATCTTTGGCGACGCCGACCCGGTGGGCAAACAGATTAGTGTGGATAAGCAGCCTTTTATTGTGAAGGGCGTGTTTTACAGCAACAACCGCTTTCACCTGCCTGTAAATTTTGTCCTGCCTCTGGAGGCGGCTGGGCTCCCGGCCGAGCGCATGAAGATGTGGGGCTGGCAGCAGTTTTATACCTACGTGAAGCTGCGCGAGGGCGCCGACGTGCAACAGGTGGAGGCAACGTTCCGGGATATCGTTGGCAAGCAGATCGACCCGGACCAGAACAAGCCGTTTGAGTACAAACCTTACTTTCAGCCTTTGCATGAAGTATACTTATACTCTGCCAATTTCAAGTATGACCAGGCTATTAGGGGCAACATCACCTATGTAAAAGCCCTGAGCATTATTACCATATTTATACTTCTGATCGCCTGCTTTAACTTCGTGAACCTGGCTACGGCCAAGTCGGCGCAACGAGCCAAAGAGGTGGGGGTGCGGAAAGCCGTGGGTGCCAGCCGCAGTCAACTGGTGGTGCAGTTTCTGGCCGAGACCCTCTTGCTCACGCTCATCAGCGTTATTTTTGCGGCGGCGCTTACCTCGCTGCTCCTGCCATCGCTCAATGCCTTCACAGGCAAGCAGATGGCCTTCAACATCTTTACCCAACCCTCGCTGCTGCTCCTGCTGCTCTTGTCAACCCTGGTAGTGGGCCTGCTGGCAGGCTTTTACCCGGCGCTGGTGTTGTCCGGCTTTCAGCCCGTGAAAGTGCTTAAAAGCGCCGTGGTGATCGATAGCCGGGTAGGCAGGATACAGTGGCTGCGCCACGGGCTGATCGTGGTGCAGTTTGCCCTGTCCATTTTCCTGATCATCAGCGCGTTTGTGGTTTTTCAGCAGGTAGCTTATCTGCACAACAAGGACCTTGGGTTTAGCAAAGAGCAGATCATGTTTTTCCAGATGCGCGGGGACAAGATGTTCGAGAACTATGAGACTTTTAAACAGGAACTGAGGCAGGTGCCGGGCGTCAAAAACGTATCCATCGGTTACGGTTTTCCCGGGGATGCGACCGCCGGTGACAGAATCATCACGCTTCATAACGGCGAGCAGAAAAACCACAGCGTGACCCAACTGATGGTGGACTACGACTACCTGAATACGCTGGATGTAAAGCTGCTGGCCGGAAGAGGTTTTTCGAAACAATACGGTACCGATGCCGACCACGCCTTTCTCCTCAACGAAACCGCGGTACGGGAGCTGGGTTTTGGCACCCCGGAGGCCGCCTTAGGGCAACCGCTGCGCTGGCAAGTTTGGAGCGATGAAAATCCGGACTCGCTGAAGGAGGGTAAGGTCATCGGCGTGGTAAAAGACTTTCACTTCAAGAGCCTCTACGAAAAAGTGGAGCCGACCGTGCTGCAGATCTTCCCCGGCGCTTACTGGAAAGTGGCCGTGAAGATCGACGGCGGGGACGTGGCCGGCTCCATCGCGCAGATAAAAGACGTATGGCACAAGTTCTCGCCCGATTACCCGATTGAATATGTGTTCATGGATGAGAGTTTCCAGAAAATGTACCAGGCCGAAGATAAGCTTAGGACCCTGCTCTGGATCTTTACCGGGATCGCCATTTTTGTGGCCTGCCTGGGCTTGTTCGGGCTGGCCGCCTTTGCCGCCGAGCGCAGGAAAAAGGAGATCGGTATCCGCAAGGTGCTGGGCGCCGAAAACGCTGCCATTGTGGCCCTGCTCTCCAAAGAGTTTCTGATCCTGGTGGTTGTGTCGGCGCTCATTGCCTTTCCGCTGGCTTGGTACGCCATGCACGTATGGCTGCAGAACTTCGCCTACCGCATCGATATTCCGGTCTGGGTGTTTCTGGCAGCAGGAATTACGGCGGCGGCGGTGGCTTTCCTGACGGTGAGTTACCAGGCGCTAAAGGCTGCCTCCGTTAACCCGGTGGCCAACCTGAGGTTTGATTAAAGCACTTCATGCTGTCCTGGTCTAAGATGAGGAAGGCAGTTAAGTATACTTTTATACTTTGTGGATGAAAAACTTTCTTGACAAAACCTGTAACCATTCTCAAAACCGGAGTTCTCTAAAGTATAAACAGACGCTGGAGCTACGGCAGGTGTTGGGAGTATGGCAGCACCTGCCAGGGCTTGGGTGAATGAAAATTTTGTCAGGTGCAGGTGCAACCATTGCGCTCTGCCTGTGTCTTTAGCCCAAGAATACACTCTTCGCTGCGAGGTCAGGCATCCTAACACATCTAACTAAAAAACTATGAAAAAAAGAGAACTCTTTTTGCCGGGTTTACTATGCCTTTTGCTCAGCTTTTGCACGGAGGCCTGGGCGCAGGATAACAGCCAGCAGCCAGCTAGAACCAATCCGCAGGCAACTGGTTCCATCTCCGGCACCCTGGTAGACTCGCTGACCGGAAAACCGCTGGAGTATGCCACGGTCGCGCTGCTGCAACAGGGCACCACGCAGGCAGTGAACGGCACCCTCACCGACGGTAAAGGCAACTTTATACTTTCCGGCCTTGGCCTGGGGCAATACGACCTGACCTTTAGCTTCATCGGGTACGCGCCCAAAACCATCCGGCAGGTTAGCCTGACGGCGGATAAGCCGCAGGTAGCGGTGGGCAGCGTGAAGTTGGCGGTGTCCGGTGCCACTACCCTGAAGGAAGTGCAGGTGCAGGCGCTGCGACCTACCATCACGCAGGAGGCCGACCGCTTGGTAGTCAGCATCGAGGGCACGGCACTGGCTGCCGGCAGAACGGCCTACGATGTGCTGTCCACCTCTCCCGGCGTGTTCATCGATCAGGAAGGCAACATCCAGCTGAACGGCCGCAGCGGGGTCACCGTGATGGTAGACGGCAAGCTCACCTACCTTTCGGCCCGCGACCTGCGCTCTTTGCTGGAAGGAATGCCGGCTGAGAACATCCGTAACATCGAGATCATTACCAACCCCTCGGCCAAGTATGACGCGCAGGGCTCCTCCGGCATCCTGAACATCAACCTGAAAAAGAATACGCAACAGGGCGTGAACGGCAGTGTGTACACGGGTGCGACCTACAATGGCAAGCAGTATGGCTACACGGGCGGGGCCGCACTCAACCACAAAACCGGCAACTGGAACTCCTTCCTGAACCTGGATGCGGCCCGCCGCGTGGGAGGGCGTAACTCCACGTTTGACCGCGTGTTTAAAGGAGCCGAGGAATCCGTATACTTTGACCAGGTGGCCATCGAAAACTATAAGGTACAAGGGCCTCCCGCGGTGCGCCTGGGCACCGACTATAGTATAGACGAGCGCCACAGCGTGGGGGTGATGGGCTACTTTGTGACCAACAAGCTGAACGCAGACTTTCTGACGGAGACGTACCTGGGCGACGCACCGGGGCAGCCGACGCAGTTTATCGATGCGGATAACTTCCGGGAAAACCGCTTTACCAACTATACCGGCAACGTGCACTACCTGGGTAAATTCGATACGCTGGGCACGCAGCTCAGCGCCGACCTGGACCTGGTAAAGATTCGCAACCGGGGAGACGCCTACTTCTATAACTACTTTTACAACCTGGCGGACGGAGGTCCGGCCACGCAGGATTTCCTCTTTACCGAAACGCCCAGCGGGTTCGACATCCTCTCTGCGAAAGTCGATTTTACGAAAGCTCTCTCCAAAGACCGCAAGTTGGAACTGGGCCTGAAGGCCAGCAGCGTGGCCTCCGACGCCGACTCCCGCTTCTTTTTTAACAACGGCGACGTGCCCGTGCCGGACATGAAGCGCACCAACCACTTTATCTATGACGAAAACATCTACGCCGCCTACGTGAACTGGAACAGCAAGCTTGGGGAGCGTTTCAGCCTGCAGGCCGGCCTACGGGCCGAGCAGACGGTGTCGGAGGGGGAGTCGCTGACGATGAAGGGGAGCGAGAAGAAGCGCAGTTACCTGGATCTGTTCCCGAGCCTTTTCCTCAAGCAGAAGGTGAACGAGAACTACGAGCTGAACTACAACTACAGCCGCCGCATCTACCGCCCCAATTACGGTTCCCTGAACCCCTTCTTCGCCTACCGCGACCCTTATACCTATTGGCTTGGCAACCCGAACCTGCGGCCGCAGTACACTCACTCCTTCGGTATCACGCAGACCTACAAGAAAAACTACAGCCTGGCGCTCAGCTACCAGCACGAGCAGGACGTGATCTCAGAGATAGCCCTGATTGATCCTGAGACCTCCACCACCATTTACACCATTGGCAACGTGGACGATGCCAAAAACCTGAGTATGACGGCCATAGTGCCCGTTAAGATTTCGAAAAACTGGGATACGAACAATACGCTGCTCATCGCCTACGACGAGTATAACACCATCGTGGACAAGCAGCAGGTCCTCAACGAGCAGGTATTCTACATGCTGCAGTCCAACCACACCATCCTGCTGCCCTGGAAGCTGAAAGCGGAGATCAACGGCACCTACCAGGGACCGGCTGCCTACGCCCTCTACCACGTGGATCCCCGCTGGTGGGTGAATGTGGGCCTTAAAAAGAGCTTTATGGAAGAGAAGCTGGATGTGAGCCTGAATGCGAACGACATTTTCCATACCCAGCACCTGATTGTTTCGGCTGATGTGGGCGAAGGCAATGTGAGTGATTGGGACCAGTATTTCCGGCAGCGCAACATCGGCTTTACGCTGCGCTACAAGTTTAGCAGAGGCGCGAAACTGGAGGAGCGTAAGCGCAACAACCTGGAAGAGTTGAACCGCACCGGCGGATAAAAAAGCATTGTGTTTTAAGTTTAAAGTGCAAGTGGGACTTTCTGAGTCCCCTTTGCTTTTTATACCGGACACCAGCAAAGTACTTGCTCCTCAAAAAAACTACCTGCAAGGCTGTAACCTTTCCCGAAATCGAAGTTTCCTATATTGAAGACCAAAACCACATCTGATCATTTGGAACAACTATCAGATAATGCCTTGATGCTCCAGGTAAAGGAGGGAAACCTTGCCAGGCTGGGCCTGCTCTTCGAGCGGTATGGCAAAAGCCTGTATGGCTTCTATTTCCGGCTCACGCGCAACGCAGCCCTGAGCGAGGACCTGGTGCAGGATGTGTTTGAGCGTGTGCTCAAGTATAAGCACACGTTCCGGGGCGATGGCAAGTTCTCTACCTGGCTCTACCACCTGGCCCGCAACGTGCTGGCCGACCATGTGAAGAAGACCAAACGTGCCGGCGTGAGCACCGACCTGGAGCAGCAGCAGGATGCGCTCGCGGAACTGTCGGTGCCGGAGGAGGCTCTGCAGAAAGAGGAGCACCTGCAGCTCATGGAACTGGCCCTCGACCACCTGAGCCACGAAAAGAAAGAGCTGCTGCTGCTTACCAAGCTACAAGGCCTCAAGTATAAAGACATCGCCGCGCTGCAGGGCTGCACCGAAACCAATGTGAAGGTAAAAGTCTTCCGGGCCATTAACGATTTGCGGGAGGTCTTCACCAAACTACAAGCGAAAGGGATAAACATATGAACACGGAAAGATATCAGGAGCTGCTGCTCGATTATTTGGAAGGAAACCTAAGCGAGGCGGAGCGGCAGGAGCTCGAGGCGCTGGTACAAACCGGCCAGGTGCCCGAGGAAGAGCTGCAGGCCCTGCAGGCGGCCTTCTCCGGGCTGCAGGCATTGCCCGAGCCGGAGCCAGGACCAGGGCTGCAGGCTAAGTTTAACAGCATGCTGGCCACCAAAATGGCCGAAGAGCGGCAGGCCAAACAGCAGCAGTATACCTGGGGCGATCTGTGGCAGGGCCTGCAGACGCTGCTGAGTCCGCTGCGGCTGGCTTATACGTTGGTGGTATTTGCTTTTGGATTCTTTGCTGCCTGGCTTGCCTTTGCGCCTGGCCAGCAGCAGCAAACGGATACGCTTCAGCTGGCCGCGGAGCTGAACCAGATGAAGCAAGTCCTGTTCACCACCCTGATTGAGCAGCCGGCAGCGGTAGACCGCCTCCGGGCCGTGAATATCTCCGGCGAGATTTCGGATGCTGACGCGAAAGTGCTGGACGCGCTGTTTAACTCCCTCAACCACGACCCGAACGTGAACGTGCGCCTGGCCGCCGTGGAAGCCCTGAGAAAACACACTGACAACCCGCAGGTGCGCGAGCGGCTGATCCTTTCCATCAACCAGCAGGACTCCCCGATGGTGCAGGTGGCGCTGGCCGACCTGATGCAGGCTCTGCAGGAGCGCAACGCCGTGCCACAGCTCCGGCAGTTGCTGCAGGATAAAAAGACAAACGAGCTGGTGAAAGCTAAAATCAAGGAAAGTATAAAAGTCCTCATCTAAAAAACTATGAAAAAGAAAACATCCCTGATCCTGTTGTTGCTGGTGGTGCTAAGCAATGCAGGAGCCTTGGCGCAAAACCAGACCGAGAAAATTGTGCGGGAACTGCGCTTTAACCGCAACGCCCCCGGAAACGTGGTCAAAATTGAAAACATCGACGGCTACGTGCACGTGGAAACCTACAAGGGCGACAAAGTCCTTTTCGAAGTGGAGCGCATCATCCGGCCCAAAACAGCGGATGGCCTGGAGAAAGCCAAAGAGCTGAGCCTGGAGTTTGCCGTGAGCGGCGACAGTATCATCAGCTACCTCAAAGCGCCTTACATTCAGTCACACCGGACGGGCAACAAAGGCAACGGGATCAATATTGATCGGAAACTGGAGTATGGTTTCACGCACAACTTCACGGTAAAGGTGCCGCAAAACACCAACCTATCCGTCATCACCATCAACAACGGCGATATCAAGATCACCAACCTCACAGCAGATTATATCCAGGCCTCCAACATCAACGGGCCGATCCTGCTGGAGAACGTGGCCGCGGCGGTGGATGCCAAAACCATCAACGGCAACGTGGTGGTGAGTTACCGCGAGAACCCAAAAAAGCAGGCCAGGCTGGAGACGCTCAACGGTAACATCGAGCTGCTGTATCAGAAAGCACTTTCAGCCACCATCAGCTTCAGCTCCTTCAACGGGGATTTCTACACCGACCTGGAGGACCTGCAAAAGCTGGCCCCGAAGGTAGAGAAGGTGAGTAGCTCCGACGGCGCCAAAACCACCTTTAAGCTGGGCAAGGCCTCCTCCTTTAAAACAGGCACCGGGGCAGCCCTTATCGAACTGAAGACCTTTAACGGCAAAGCGACCGTGAAGAAAAGGGGCTAAGCCCCATAGACCAAATCATACTTTAATATTCTTATCAAACAAAAATGAAACGCAGCCTTTTTATACTGATCCTGCTGGCCCTGAGCGCACACGTCTTTGCCCAGGGAGGCAACACGGAAGAGATCGTCGTACCCCTAACCCGCCCCAATGATGCTGGCTCGATGGAAGTAAGTCTGTTCTCCGGCTCCATCCAGGTGACCGGCACCAAGGGCAAGGACGTGGTGATACGGGCCCAAATGGAAGAAAGAGCCTCTAAAGCGCAACCAAAGGAAGAAGCGGGCGGGCTGAGGCGCATTGCCAACAATAGCATGGGACTCACCGTGACCGAGCAGAACAACCGCGTAGAGGTGAACTCCGAGGCGATGAACAGGTCGGTGAACCTGGAGATACAGGTGCCCCAGAACTTCAACCTCACCCTCTCCAGCGTGAGCCGCGGGGATATTACGGTACGCAACGTAAACGGCAACCTGGAAATCGACAACGTGAACGGGTCCATCAAACTGGAAAACGTGTCGGGCAACGCGCTGGCCAATACGGTGAACGGCACGATCAAAGCCAATTTTATCCGGTGGGATAGCAAATCGCCGATGGCTTTCTCCACCTTAAACGGAAACGTGGACATCACCCTGCCGGCCAACTCCAAATTCAACGCCAAACTCAACTCCGACAGAGGCGAGATTTACACGGACTTTAACATGGTGCGGGAGGCCAAACAAGGCCAGGCGAAAGGAGCCAGAACAGAGGGCGGCGTGTACCGGGTGAGCACAGCCGACTTTGTGACCGGTAAGGTAAACGGTGGCGGTGCCGAGATCATGGTCAAAAGTATGAACGGCAACATCTACATCCGCAAGAGCAAGTAAACGGCCTGGTTTATACTTTGGGATTATACTTACAGAAGCAAGCTATACGTTGATAGCTTGCTTCTTTTTATCTTGCGCCATGCAAACACCCAAACTTTTTATGCTGATGCTGGGCTGTCGGCCCCCCGGCAGAAACACCGAGCAGCACGACATGTTCTTCAGCGTGGCCGAAACCATCAAAGACCTGGTGCCCGAGATCAAAGCCTTCTGGCCCGAGGCCAAGGACAAGATCCACGTGGACGCCTGGCGCGAAGTAACGCACGTGAACGGCTATGCCATCAAAGTGGTGCCTCGGGAAGAAGCCTCCGAGGCAGCAGAAAAGTTGTTCTTCCTTAACCTGGGCGGCTACAAACCCGGCGAGTTCGATGAGTTTCACTATAAAATGCTGGCCGTGGCCGAGAACACCGCCGGGGCCGTGCAGCAGGCCAAGCAAACAGCCTTCTATAAACATACCGGTTTTACAGGGGCCACCTCGCACATCGACGATAAGTATGGGGTGGATGTGGACGAGCTTTTCGAGGTGCAGGACATTCTGCCCGAGGCCGTAAGACAGAAGTATAAACTGCAGGTGACTCCCTTTGAAAGTATGACTGAAGACGAGCTGCATCTGGGCTATTTCCAGCTGCACAAGCTGTAGGGCAAAGTATAAACCGGAGCCTGGTTAGGGGAACAAGTATAAGTCGGCTGCGTTAGTAAGGGAAGTGTTTTTAACTTAAAACCGACTGACGCAATGGACAGACACTATGAAAACGACAACCCCCAGCGCAAGAACCACTATGCCGATTTCGACGAGCATGGCAACCCGCTGACCGGTAACCGAAACAGTTTATCCCGCCACAACCCGGAAGGCGACTATGGGAGCGGCATGTACGCCCGAGACGAGCGCCGACGCGGAGAATATACTACCAACGCAGCCCGTGCTTACGGCGACATGAGCCATGGCACCCGCTACGGCGAAGGCGGCAGCTACGAGGGCGGAGGCTCTGCTTACGGACACTCCTACTATGGCCTGTCGGGCCAGCAGGGGCCGCGCATCACGCAGCACGACCGGGGCTGGGATGAGAGCCGGCAGTACGATGCCTACGGCGACTCCAGGCATTACCACAACCGCGACCAGCGCTTTAGCGACAGCTTTGGGCGCAGCAGCGACGGGGGCTACATAAACGAAGGAAGCCGGGACCGGGATCGCCACCGCAACAACCCCGGCCATTACGACGACAGCTACCAGGGTTACCGCAGTTCTGGCTACGACCGTGGCTACGAGGATTTCCGGGGTACTGGCTATGGTTCTACCGGCTATAACAACCGCGATGAGGACCGCATGCGCAGTCTTCGTGGAAACCGCGACAGGGATTGGGAAGGAAATCGCAGCTACACCGAGCGCAACCGCTTCAACAGCGGGCAGGACTGGTAAACCTGTTTATACGTTATCGGAAAGCGCAGCCGCCAGTTTATACTTTGGCGGCTGCGCTTTTTGCTGCTTTATACTTTTGCAGCGGTTTATACTTTCATGCTGGAACCCAATGATCTGAATGTGATAAAGCAGCCCTCGCTCGCCTCTGGCGAGTGTGATGTATCTATCGGCCTCTGGCCACGTTAGTTTTCCTTCACCTACACATTATACTTGCTGCATAACGTGGCGGGACGCCACCTGATAACCCACACTCGCCGGAGGTGAGCGAGGGCAAAAAGTTAAATGAAGGGAAGTTCTGGCTGCACCTGCAATACCTCACGCCGTTGTTGCGTCTTCTGACCAACAACGTGTAACGGACAGGCTGTACTTTATAACCTAAGTTGCGATTAATCCATCCCTAACCCCTCCGAGGAGGGGAATTATACTTGAAGCTAAGTCCCCCTTTGAAGGGGGCAGGGGAATGTGAATCGTTCTCCGATTCCTTTCCTCAGAGGGGTGGGTTTACACCTTTATTAGAAGTAGTTAACTACAGCTTATACTTTATACTTGACTTCGGGAGGAGCACCTAACGGCTATACTTCGTTTCATACTTTGCACAGCTAAATCAAGAATCTTTATAGCCTGGCAAGTATAAGTCTGCTGAAATACTTAAATTTTGGCTATGAATCGCCTCAACCAGAAAATCACCCTCACGCTGGCCCTGTTGCTCATCCATGCTTTCGCCTGGGCGCAGACGGTGCCGGAGAAAGTGGCCGCGGCCTACCAGGCCTTTGAGCAGGACCCGCAGCTGCAGAACGCCATTTCCTCGCTCTATATCACCGACGCCAAAACCGGTAAGGTCATCTTCGACAAGAACAGCCGGATAGGCCTGGCGCCCGCCTCCACCATGAAGCTCATCACCAGCATCAGCGCCTATGAACTGCTGGGCACCGACTTCAAGTATGAAACTAAGTTTGCCTACCGCAAGGGCAAGGGGCCGGCAGAGCTGCTCATCCTTCCGAGCGGTGACCCCACGTTGGGTAGCTGGCGCTGGCCCGAAACAAAGGATAATGTGGTGCTGCAGGAACTCACCAAATCCATCCAAAAAACAGGTATAAAGAGTTTTGGCAAGGTGCTGGTAGCCAACGAGGGCTGGAACGACGAAACGGTGCCCGACGGCTGGATGTGGCAGGACATTGCCAACTACTACGGCGCGGGACCAGCCAAGCTGAACTGGCGCGAAAACCAGTATGATGTTATACTTCAATCGGGTGCAAAAATAGGCGACCCGGTGGCCATCGTAAAAACGGTACCTACCCTGAATGGCTATTCGCTGCACTCCGAGCTTACTGCCGCTGCGGCCGGCACCGGCGACAACGCCTACATCTATTTCCCGCTCAGCACCTCGGCTGCCACCATCCGGGGCACCATCCCGGTAAACGAAAGCAGCTTTAAGATCTCCGGAGCCTTGCCTTCGGCCGCGCGTCAGTTTGTTGCCACCCTGTCGGATACCCTGCAAATGCTAAAAATAAAGCTGCCGAAGCAGCCGGTGGAACAGCACACAGCGCTCCCGCAAAATGGCTATACCGTGTTCCATACCATCACCTCCCCGCCGCTCGACAGCATCATCTATTGGTTTAACCGCAAAAGTATCAACCTCTATGGCGAGGCGCTCGTGAAAACCATTGCCGCCCAAAACACCCCCGACAGCCAGACCAGCAACGGCCTGAAGGAGATCCGCGCCTTCTGGAAGCAGCGGGGCGTTCCGGAAACAGAATTAAGTATGGTGGACGGCTCCGGCCTCTCGCCGCTGAACCGGGTGACCACCCACGCGCAGGTGCAGCTGTTGCAGCACGCCCGCTCGCAGCCTTGGTATAATGGCCTCTACGCTTCGCTGCCGGTCTTTAACGGCATGAAAATAAAGAGTGGTACTATTCGTGGCGTGAAGGGCTTCTGCGGCTATCACAAAAGTGCGGACGGGCAGGAGTATGTGTTCTCTTTCCTGGTCAACAACTACAACGGCTCGGCCTCTGCGCTGGTAAAAAAGATGTATAAAGTGCTCGATGAGTTGAAATAGCCGCTTGCCGAAGTACAAGTATAAACGCCAGCGCCCCTGCTCACTGCAGGGGCGCTGGCGTTTATACTTGTACGTTACCAGGCTTTAGCCGCGTTTTTTAATGTCCTCGTTGCTCTTGTGGCTTTTCAGCGTACTGGCGTTCGGCTGGTTGTTGCGGAACTCCTTGTCGGTGCTATCAGCCCCGCGTGAGGTAGTGGTTAAGTTGGCATTCGAGCCCTGCGGACTGTCCTGGTTTGGCCGGTCCTTGCCTTGCTTGGCGCCACCGCTACTGCCTTCACGGCTGGGCTTATTCTCACCGCGTGTGTTGTCGGCACCGCCAGCCACCGGGCCGGTCTGCTTGCCCTTGCCCAGCCCGCTCACGCCTTCGCCTTTTCTTGAATTAGGGTCCTCCGGGATATTTCTGTTGTTGCTGCTCATCGTTTGTTTTCTTTAGTGTAACACATCGTTCATCTACCCGATCGGGTACGTTAGTTGTACGGCAGAGTAGGAGGGAAGGGTTAAGAAAAGAGTACAAACCAGGCCAACAGCAAAGCGGGGTGCGCCCACAAATAGGAGGCGAAAACAGGAGGAATACCACAAGTCGCCAAGGGCAGCGGCCTGCTGTGTGGTACAAGTTTTCGGGGTAGCTGCGTGCCTTAGAACTTTCTTTTAAAAGATGAGTTTAAGGATAAGCTAATGGAGGAAATTTCTTCCGTAGAGGCTGTTGAGTGTAGGTTATGAGATGGCACCCCTTGGTTAAATTCCTCCTGCTGATTCCGGGACTGATTATACTTTTCGTTCTGGCAGCATTGCTATTGCTACCCTCATTCTACCAGGAGAAAGCACCGGCCTATATAAAGGCAAAAATTGCCAGCGAAACCGGTTTAGCTTTCGGTCCCTTCCAAACAGAGGTGTCCAGCTGGAAGAACTTTCCTGACATTACCATTTCCCTCACCAACTTCTCTTTAGTGGATACCTCGCACACCGCTCCCCTGCAGGTGCTGGGGGTAAAGTATGCCGAAGTACAGCTTCCCCTATTTCAGTCCTCCTACGGCGGCATCCGGGTCAGCGAGGTGTATCTGGAGGGCGTGTCTTTTCACCAGCGGATAGACTCGGCCGGAAACAAGATCAGCCTTTCTTTTAAGAGGAATAAAAAAGAATCCTCCGGTTCAGATGCTTTTTCACTAAGCATCCAGAAGGTCGTTATCCGGAATGCCAGGCTACTGAGCGAGAACCACTTCAAGCAAAGTGCCTTCTCCCTGCAGTTGCTCGACTCCGAACTGGCTGCCCGCGTGCAGGATAACATGCTGGAGCTGAAAGGCAAGCTGGCGGGCAGGATCAACCACATCTCCAGCCGCGACCTGCACCTGTTCCGGGATAGGGAATTCACTGCTGATGCTTCTTATACATTCGACCTGCGGAAGAAACAGGGCAGGATACAGAATAGCCGGGCTATACTTAACGGAAACGAGGTGCTGATCTCGGGCACACACCAAAAGTCCACTTCTGGTATTGGCTCTGAACTGGACCTTCATTTTAAAGGGTACCAGCCTTTTTTCTTTCTCCTGAACCAGATGGCCTCCGTGCGGTCGATCCCGTTGCTGAAGCAGGTGGAGAGCGATGGCCGCGTAAAGCTGCACTACCACCTGGCCGGTCACTCCAGCCCCAAACAGCGCCCCCGAAGCAGGCTATACTTTGACCTTGAGAACGGCATGCTGCACTGGCCCACCAGCCGCATCACGCTGTCGCAGATTCAGATCGCCGGGCAACTGGACAATGGCCCGCAGCGCTCCCCGGAGTCCAGCTCCTTTACACTGCACCGCTTGTCGGCCCGCACCGGCAGCGACAGCCTGCAACTCAAAGCCAGGATCACCAACTTTACCAGGCCCTACATTGATGCCCAACTCAGCGGGCGCTATACATTGGATAGCCTGGCCCAGGTGCTGCCCCCGGATTACATATCGTTGCCACGGGGCACGCTGGCCGGTAACGTAGCTATTAAAGGCAACCTGCATGCCAGCGAGGGCCGCCAGCCGAAGCAGGACCTGCAGTGGCAAGGGGTGATCAGCCTGCATGAGGTCGGCTTCCAGCCGGCAAAACTTACGGTGCCCTGCACTGAGGTGAACGGCGAGGCCAGGCTGGCGGGCAATGAGCTGCGGCTACACCAACTGGCCGGCAAGCTGGGAGGGGAGCCATTCAGGATAGAGGGATCCATGAAGTATGCGATGAACTACCTGCTGGGCCAGCACCCCACGGTTTCCGTGGATGGGGCTGTCCTGCTGAAACAGGTAAAGACAAACTGGATAAAGCTGAAGCCGGAAAATGGGCCCGCTGCACCTCCCGGTGCGGTGGCTGCCGCTGGGGAAGCCGCCACAACTATACTTCCTCCTTTTCTGCGGCTGAACATGCGTTTGGCCTGCCAGCAACTGGAGCTACAGTCCACCTCCGTGCAAAACATGCGGGGCAGGCTCCGCAGCAATGGGCGGCAACTGACTCTCTCGAACATAGCCCTGGCAACACAGGAAGTAGCGGTCAGTGGAAGCGTGGTGGCGCCGAACGACAGCAGGCAGTTATATGCTGCCGACCTGCAGCTATCGGCCCGACTCGACACCCTGGATCTGACCAGTATGAAGCAGGTGAACTCTTTGGCCGGCTCAGCGGGAACTAAAAAGCCCACTGCTGCAACAGGCAATTGGATGACTTATGTGCTGCCCTTGCAGAAGGCAAAAGTTACCCTGCGGGTTGGGCGGATAAACCTGCCGGGGGCGGAGGACCTGGAAGATCTAACGGTGCAGCTGCAAAAAAGCAAGAGTCACATCATGATGCAGGACATGCGCTTTCGTACCTCAAAAGGCGGTGCGGCAAGCGCGTACGGCGGCTTCTACCTGATCAACTCAAGCCTGACCAGGCCCTACCTGGATGTAACCATGCAATATGGCTTTCTGGACCTGCAGGCTTTTATGCAGAACATGGCGGCGCTCAAAACGCTTCTTCCGCCTCAGGAGCCAGGGGCTGCTCCGGCCAGGACAAATGAAAAAGAGAAGCTCAATGAGAAGGTCTACGACCTGGGCCTGCACGTGAAGGCGCAGGAACTGAAGTATGAATACCTGAGCGGGACCAACCTGGCTTTCGATGCCCGGATGAACCGGGAGCAGGCCCAGCTGGACGAGCTCTACCTGAATACCTTCGGAGGAACGATTTACGCGCATGGCGTCATGTTCCTCAACGAGCCTTCCGACACCATCCCTGTCAGGCTGAAGGCGCAGGTGCAGGATATCGACCTGGAGCAGTTGTTTGCCTTTGCGGAACAGATGGAGCTGGACGTGCTCAGCAGCCAGAACATCAAAGGAACTGCTGATTGCTTTGTGACAGTCCACACCAAACTGGACCAGACCTTTACACCGAGCTTCGACAGAACCGTAGCCTACTCCAGGGCTACCTTCCGCGACCTGGAGCTGATCGATGTGAAGCCGATACAGGAGGCGCTTGGATTTATGCGGAAAGAACGCACCGGACACCTGTTTTTTGAGGATGTGGGGGCAGACTTCGTGCTTTACAAGAACAAGTTCGTTGCGCCCGGTTTCAGCCTGAATAACAACCTGTCGGACTTTGAGCTGCGGGGAGACTACACCATGAACGGCGGCGCCAACCTGAGCCTGGATGTAAGTGTGCTGAATATCCTGTTCGGAAATAACGAGCGCCGCATCGAAAAAATACGGGAAGACTCTTTGTCCCTGAAGGATAACCTGAGCAAACAGCACCTGCTGCTGGTGCGCGAACAGGACAAGTATGAGGTAAAGCTGAGTAACCGAAAGGAGCGGGAGGATATCTCGCTTGTGCTCCGCAACGAGTTTTTAGATGTGCTGCGGCATTACCAGATCGATACCAGCTTTACCGAAGTCAAGTAACTCCGGCCTCCTTTATTAATCCCTGGCCGCATTGAAACTCCTATCCCCGGGGAGGTGCTGGCAAGGTGGCTGCTTCTTTAACTTATTACTTGGAACTACGTTTATAGTGCTGTGTAAATATTTGCCTGACAAATCGTTATGTGCTTGTTATAGTCTTATGTTAACTAAACAACTATGGAAAGATTTTTAGGTAATTACAGCCCGCAGCTCTATGCACTGCTGCGCATTGTGGCCGGCCTGCTGTTTGCCATGCATGGCACGCAGAAATTGTTCGGTTGGCCGGGAGACGGCGACACTGTGGAACTGGCTTCGCTGATGGGGTTGGCCGGTACTATAGAACTGGTAGCCGGACTCATGATCGCTTTCGGTTTTCTGACCAGCTGGGTCGCCCTTATTGCGAGCGTCGAGATGCTGGTAGCTTATTTTATGGCCCATGCCCCGCAGGCTTCGTGGCCCATCCAGAACCAGGGCGAGCTGGCCGTGCTGTACTGCTTTCTTTTCCTTTACATGGTCGCGCGGGGCTCCGGCATCTGGAGCGTAGATGCCGCCAGGCATAGTGGCGTGCGGACCGGCGCCGAAAACCACCATCGGGTAGTATAGCGATCTATACTTGGTACAGGAAGCTGCAGAAACTTTAGTGCCAACTAAACTGCTGTGCAGCAGACAAGTATAGTGCCGTGATAGAAAGAAGGACAGCCCCTGTAGGTGACGCAGGGGTACGGGAAAAGTATGTCTGAAGCGAAGCGGGTAAGGCCTTTAGATGCTCATAAAGTATAACGATGTTATTTTATACTTGCATCCTCTGTCTTATACTTTGGGAGCGCACCTTCATCGCTGGCAAGGCAATTGGGCTGGATGTTGTCTGGCAGAACAGGCGCCGGGCTCATTTAAGCCACAAATCAACCGATGGTAAGTATGGCCAAAGGCGTTTTCCTGACGATGTTTTCGATAGCCGGTCCCTAAGCCTGATCAGCGATTCCCCATTTCTTCTTTCCCTGCTTTCTCCTCCGGCTCTGTAAGCAAAGTATAAAACGGTTCCCGGTCAATAGGTTTGCTTCTCGTGGTATCCTTGATCCTGTATACCCTCCCGAAGTCCTGCAAACTAATAGAATGACCGTATGGGACGGTTTCTGTTTTACCGGGTTTTCGGGGTGTGGAACGATTGGCTGGCGCGGGCAAAACAGGCTGAACCAAAATTACTTTTCAGCATGCCTCCATACTGCGAATAACGTACATTTGTAACGTTACCAGAAAACAGACAGGTATAAGGTTTTGTACCTGCAAAGGCCGCCTATGATCCTCCAACACTTCCCTTGCTGTAGCTCCCTCAAAAGCCGGATGGCGCCCATGAAGCCATACTTTCTTATTACCCTGATGCTGTTCCTGCTTGCCGCCTGCTCCGGCAAGGAGGAAAAAACGCAGCCAACGGTAGCGGACATCACGGAATCGGTGTATGCCTCGGGGGTGGTGAAGAGCCGCAGCCAGTACCAGGTTTTTCCGACGGTGAGCGGTGTGATTCTGGATATCCTGGTTACCGAGGGCGACGTGGTGAAGAAAGGCGATCCGCTTTTCAGGCTCGACAACGAAGCCGCCCGCCTGAGCACCGAAAACGCCCGGATCGCCGCCGAGTACGCCCGCGTGAGCGCCAACTCCGAAAAGCTGAACGAGCTGCGCGCAGCCATCGACCTGGCCCGGAGCAAAAAGGCGAATGACTCGCTGCTGCTGGTGCGGCAACGCAACCTATGGGCCAACCAGATCGGGACAAAGGTACAGCTGGAGCAGCTGGAGCTGAACTATAAAAATTCCGCTACCGCCTACAAATCGGCCATACTTCGCTACAACGACCTTAAAAAGCAACTTGACTTTGCGGCCCGCCAATCGCAGAAAAACCTGCAGATTAGCGAGACCCTATCGGAGGATTACACGATCCGGAGTGAAACCGACGGCAAAGTATACAGCGTGCTGAAAGAGGAGGGGGAACTGGTGAGTCCGCAGACGCCGGTGGCGGTGGTGGGCGATGCCGACGAGTTTGTACTGGAGCTGCAGGTGGATGAGTATGATATTGCCCGCGTAAAGCCGGGCCAGAAAGTGCTGCTGAACCTGGACAGCTACAAAGGGCAGGTGTTTGAGGGCAAAGTATACAAAGTGAACCCGGCCATGAACGAGCGAACCCGCTCCTTTACCGTGGAGGCCAGCTTTGTCACCACGCCGCCGGCCCTGTTCCCGAACCTCACCACCGAAGCCAACATCCTCATCCAGACCAAAAAGGATGCGCTCCTTATCCCCCGCGAGTACTTAGTGGACGGGGCATTTGTGCTAACGGAAAACGAGGAGAAAGTACCCGTTAAGACAGGCCTGAAAGACTACCAGAAAGTGGAGATACTGGAAGGCATTACACAGGAAGACGTGCTACTGAAGCCAGCCAGATGAACACCAGGCTCATATACGGCATAGCAAAATCGCTGCTGCTGGCCCGCTGGCGCCAAACGCTGGTGGCCGCCGTGGGGGTTGCGTTCAGTATTGCCATGTTTATCACGCTGCTCGGCTTCATGAACGGCCTCAACGACCTGCTCGACGGCCTTATACTGAACCGCACCCCGCACGTGCGCCTCTACAACGAGATAAAGCCCAGCGAAAACCAGCCGGTAAATGCAGCTGCCGAATACCAAGATTCCTACAACTTTATCAGTTCGGTCAAGTCCGGGATTTCGCGGCAGGAGATCTACAACAGCGGCCCCATTCTGCAGGCTGTAAAAGACGATGCGCGGGTGCTGGGCGCTACACCCAAACTCACGGCGCAAGTGTTTTTTAACGAGGGCACCATTGAGATTACGGGTGTGATAAACGGGGTGGACGTGGAGGAGGAAAGCAGGCTGTTCAACTTCCGGGATTACGTGACGGCCGGGAATGCCATTGACGCCAAGAACGTGGCCAACAGCATTATACTTGGCAAAGGCCTGGCCGATATCCTGGTCGCGGATATAGGCGATGTAGTACAGGTGACCACTATACAGGGCGAGCGCATACCGCTCAAGGTGGTGGGCTATTTTCAGTCCGGCATCCAGGAGATTGATAAGGTGCAGAGCTATGCCTCCATCAGCACGACGCAGAAACTGCTGGGCAAACCAGCCAACTACATCACCGACATACAGGTAAAGCTGCACGAACTGGACATGGCGCCTGCCGTGGCAAAAGAGTATGAGCAGTTGTTCGACATCGATGCCGAGGATATCCAGACAGCCAATGCGCAGTTCGAGACCGGTAGCAGCGTGCGCTCCATCATTTCTTACGCGGTGGGCATCGTGCTGCTTATCGTGGCGGGCTTCGGCATCTTCAACATCCTGAACATGATGATCTACGAGAAGATGGACTCGATCGCCATCCTGAAAGCCACCGGTTTCTCAGGCAACGACGTGAACCGTATCTTCCTGCTCATAGCCTTAAGTATAGGTTTCTTTGGTGGGTTGGTGGGCTTGCTCTTCGGCTTTGTTTTCTCCATCATCATCGACAACATTCCGTTCGACACCGCTGCGCTGCCAACCATTAAGACGTATCCGATTAACTATAACCCGATGTTTTACTTTATCGGTGCTTCTTTCTCGCTGATCACCACTTACTTTGCAGGCTTCTTCCCGGCCCGCAAGGCCAGCAAAGTAGATCCGGTGGAGATTATCAGAGGGAAGTAAGGGGGAGGGTTAAGAATGGTTTTGGTCACCTTGGATATGGCATAACACGCGAAGAGAAATTATTTATACTTTATACTTTACAGCACCCGACACAGGCATACCATGCACGACATCATACTTGAGGCAAAGCAGATCAGCAAGGAATTCCATGACCCGGTAACGGTGCAGGTGCTGACGGATATTAGCTTTTCGGTGCAGAAGGGCGAGTTTGTGTCGGTGATCGGTAAATCGGGGAGCGGCAAGTCCACGTTACTCTACATCCTCTCCACTATGGATACCGATTACCAGGGCAAGCTGCTGCTGGACCAGGAACTGATGACGGGCCGGAGTGACGTGGAACTGGCCCGCGTGCGCAACGAGAAGATCGGCTTTGTGTTCCAGTTCCATTACCTGCTCAACGAGTTTACAGTGCTGGAGAACGTGATGCTGCCCGGCATGAAACTGGCAAAGTATAGCGCGCAGGAAGTGGAGCACCGCGCCATGGAACGGCTGGGAATGCTGGGCATCGGGCACCTGGCAAAGAACAAGGCCTATAAGATTTCGGGTGGCGAGAAGCAGCGCGTGGCCATAGCCCGTGCCCTCATCAACGACCCGCTGATCCTGATGGGCGATGAACCGACCGGCAACCTGGATGTGCGCAACAGCGAGATCGTGTTTGAGATCTTCAAGGAACTGACGGAGGTGCACAACCAGACCCTGCTCATCGTTACCCACGACCAAAGCTTTGCCGAACGCAGCGGCCGCATCATCGAAATGGAGGATGGCAGGATCATCCGGAGTTAATCGGTAGAAATAAGCCTTATCCCCCCGTTTATACTTGCCTGCTTGTGGTGCGCTTATATGTTAGGCAGCTGTTCCCCACTCTTTTCCCCTACTTTCCGCACACCAGGTTTTCCATACTTTATAGCACTTTTTAAATATAGCGCTGTCTGATAAAAATGCCATTTTTGAAACTTTGGGGCTGCATACAAGTATCTACATATCCAAGCTATTGGAACCTGTATCTGCTTTGAAAGAAAGGTTTTAAGGCTGGAAGCGTACCTGAACCAAGATGAATGTAATGTAAACTGAAAACAAACTTATGCTGGCAATGAACTACCGGGGACCCAAGCGGGTCCGCATCGACCACAAACCCATACCCGAAATCCTGCATCCGGAAGATGCCATCGTTCGGGTAATCCGCTCCTGCATCTGCGGCTCTGACCTCCACCTCTACAACGGCAACGTGCCCGATACCCGCGTGGGCTCTACCTTCGGGCATGAGTTTGTGGGCATTGTGGAAGAGATCGGCGAGGATGTGCAGAAACTGAAAGTGGGCGATAAAGTCATCGTGCCCTTTAACATTTCCTGCGGCAGGTGCGCCTTCTGCAAGCAGGAACTCTACGGCAACTGCCACGAAGCTAACTCGCAGGCCACGGCGGTAGGAGCCATTTATGGTTACTCGCACACAGCCGGCGGCTACAATGGCGGCCAGGCCGAATACGTGCGCGTGCCTTATGCCGATGTGGGGCCAACCGTGCTGCCCGAAGGCATGGACTGGGATGATGCCGTTATGCTGACCGACGTGGTGCCGACCGGCTACCAGGCCGCCGAAATGGCGGGGATACAGAAAGGCGATACCGTGGTGGTTTTTGGGGCGGGCCCTATCGGGATTATGGCCGCCAAGTGCTCCTGGCTCTTCGGGGCTGGCCGCGTGATCGTGATCGACAAAGAAGAGTACCGGCTGGAGTTTGCGCGCAACTACTCGCAGTGCGAGGCCTATAACTTTGAGGAAATGGACGACCCGGTGGTGTTTATAAAGAAGACCACGGACTGGTTAGGCGCTGATGTCTGCATTGATGCCGTTGGGGCGGAGGCTGCCGGTAACGTGCTGCAAACCATCACCGGCCGTAAGTTGCTCTTGCAGGCAGGCTCGGCCACGGCGCTGCACTGGGCCATCAACTCAGTAAAGAAGGGCGGCATTGTCTCGATTGTGGGCGTGTACGGGCCTACCGATAACCTGGTGCCGATCGGCAACGTGCTGAACAAGGGCCTTACCATCCGGGCAAACCAGGCCTCTGTCAAGCGCCTGCTGCCGCGCCTGATCGATCACGTGCAGAAGGGCATCATCAACCCGAAACTGCTCATCACGCACCGCGTGCCGCTGGAGGAAGTGGCAGATGCCTACCGCATGTTCTCTGAGAAATTAGACAACTGCATTAAACCGGTTCTTATTCCACCATCAGCTAACATGTAAAACAAACTATCATGGAAGAACAAGCAAAAGACTATTCGCATATAAATGGCTGGGGGATAGACGCTGATCCGAAGAATGATCCCACTTACCCCATGAAGCACCGCACCAACGAGGAGCATAAAGGCTATACCTGGGAGCGGCCCCCGCAGCAGCCCATTACCATGGAGGTGCTGCACTCCATTGAGCGGCCTAACGTGTCAGCTGTGTTCGGCACGGCAATGCCGCCAAGCGGTCTGAGCGGCATGATTCGCCGGTTTGCCTTTAAGTACAGCGAGAACAGCTATCTGCACTGGCTCCCGCTCCTGGTGGCCGACCGCGTGAATGTGGTGGAAGGACTGATCGAGGATGTGGCCGGAGGCAAAGTGCCGAATATATTCTCGGAGAAAGGATACTCCGCCGACTGGGATCACAACCGCAGCGGCCTGGCCGTGCGCGCAGCCGTGGGGGCTGCCGTAGTGGGGGCTATCGTGTTGATGTGTGCAGGAGAGAAGAACAGGAAGAAGTGGTTCTATCAGTTGATGGACCGCTAAATCTCCCCAAGGTTGAATAGAGGAAAATCCACCAGGTGCCATAAGTCCTGGTGGATTTTCCTTTTATACTTCCTTCGTTACGCTTTTGATTTTGCAACTGCGCTGTCGCACGTAAGTACACCAGTCATTCGCTCATACAAGTATAAAACCCACGTTACGATTTCCAAATGCAAAGCAGGTATAAACCCACCCCTAGCCCCTCCGAGGGGGGGAATCACCTGCTCATTTCCAAAATTTCTCTCCACGAACAGGAAAGTTAATCGTAACTTGAAGTATAAAGTATACTTACTATTATAAAGTATAAAACTACTGACAGGATTTTATTACTAAACAAGAAGCTTCTTTGATTCAGAATACCAGTCAGGCCATACTTCAGCGTACGATGAAAGCCGCGTCTCATTAAACTCTCCCCGGAGGGTAGCGCGGAATCCTCTGTGGCATTAGGTAGCCAATGTGTACCTACAGCAGTGGTCTGAGCTAGTATATAAAACTATTATTTAAAAATTTCTTTAAATAAGAATATTTATAGCTCGAGTTGCGTATAGCAAATATTACAGCAATTTTTGAAGTCCGCCTCCCTGAAACCATGTAGTAAAAATCCCTCAAGCATTATGCTTCACCCCAGTGGCCGGTACACCCGCCCAAATGGCCATGCTGCTTCTGACTTTCCTAGTACTAAAGCCATGTAGCCTTTGACTTGGGCAGCTGTGCTATAGGGTGCGTTTGTGTGCTCAATCTTTCCTCACATCTTAATTTATGGATTATGGTTACAAGAAAAAACTATCTGAAACCTGTACTAATTGCTTTCTTCTGCTCCTGTCCCTTTCTGTTTATAAGCTGCGACCCTAGCGTGTCCGATGACCCTGCACCACTTGCTACAGTGGATGAGCAGGCCCTGCGCCCGGACCTTCCAGACAATGCGCAGCAGATGAGGCTGCTGGCGGAGATACGCCGGGCCACGGCACGCTACCATCGGGTAGAGGCCGCCGAGGCTGACGGTTATGTATTGTCCAGCGAGTGTGTGGCTAGTCCGGCCGGCGGAATGGGGCACCATTTCGTGAAGGGCCCGCTGGTAGACGGTGTGGTGGAGCCTACCATGCCCGAGGCACTTGTGTATGAGCCCCAGTCCAATGGGCGCCTGCGGCTGGTGGCGGTGGAGTACATTGTGGTAGCCGCCGCCTGGGATGCCACACACGACTCGCCACCGATGCTGGGCAGCGTCGTGTTTGACGATCATCGTCCGGAAGGCTCCGGAGGTCCTCCTTTCCCACATTATCAGCTCCACGCATGGATCTGGAAGCACAACCCAGCTGGCATGCACGCGCCGTTTAACCCGAACGTAAACTGCGCCTACGCACTGGATTTTCCGCCTGCCCCTGCCGAGTGATAAGTGCTGCAACGTACGAACCCGAGCCTATTCCATACTTTTGGAACTGGCTCGGGTTCATACGTTACAAGCCCTGCTTTGCTGTGCCGGATCGCTGGAATCCAAAGGGTATACTTTTGCCGCCAGGCGCACTGACAGAAGTATACTTATACTTTACCTACTTGCTTTGTCCTTCACTAAAGGCAAGTACAGCCCTGGCCTTCGTTCAGCAGAGACGAGGGCTATACTTCATACTTCAGACCTATGCTACCGCACCTTACTGGGCCAGGTAGGCGCCATCTACAGCATAGTAAGCGCCTGTTACGAACGAGGCCTTGGCAGAGCTCAGCCAGATCACCAGTTCCGCTACCTCCTCTGCCTCACCCAGACGGCCGATGGGGTGCTTGCTTTTCAGCATCTGCAGGGCCTCTTCGCCCATACTGGCAAGCAATGGAGTGTTTATAAAGGCCGGCCCCACCGCATTCACGCGTATGCCCTGGGCAGAGTACTCCAGTGCCCCGCTTTTGGTAAGCCCCACTACGCCGTGCTTGGCTGCCACGTAGCCCGCCGATGTGGCAAAGCCCACCTGCCCCAGGATAGACGAGTTGTTTACGATGGCACCGCCGCCGTTTTGCAGCATCTGCCGGATCTGGTAATGCATGCAGTAGAACACGCTGCTTAGGTTCACGGCCACCACTTTGTTCCAGCCCGCTATGCTCATGTCGCCTACAGGGTTTGCCTCTCCGCCGATACCGGCGTTGTTAAAGGCAACATCCAGGCGGCCAAACGCGGCCACGGCCTGCTTCACTACCTGCTCGCAATCTTCGGGTTTAGAGACGTCTGTCTTCACGAAAATGGCCTCGCCACCGCCGGCCTTTATCTTGTCCACCACCTGGCCGCCCTTGTCTTCGGCTATGTCCGAGACCACCACGCGGGCTCCCTCGCGTGCGTACTGCAGGGCAGTTGCCATGCCAATACCCGACGAGGCCCCGGTTACGAGGGCTACTTTTCCTGTAAATTGCTTTTGTGTATCTTCCTTCATGGTTTCCTCCCGCTATGGTATGAATGATTTGCTATATTTCAATATTAGGAAGATAATTAGGTTTGCCTGATGATTCCGATCACTTTACAGGCTGCTGTATATCATTGCTTTAACCTCGTAAAACGCTTACTCAGTACCTAAGTATAGGTTGATGAAATACAGCGTGTTAAAGTAAAAAGTATAAATTAGGGGAGCTGTAGTTATGGTGTTTGGTTTCGGCAGCGCATCAGGCGTAATTATAAAAGTACAGTTCAGGCTCTGGTAAAGTATAAATCACTCTGACGATGAAGATCACACAGCAGCTCCTTAAGCCGATCAGTATTTACCCGCTGGTATACTTCCGGGTGTTGTTCGGGCTGCTGATGTTCTGCGAAGGGGTGGGGGCCGTGCTGATAGACTGGGTGCAGGAGCATTATGTGGAGCCTACCTATCATTTCGGTTATATCGGGCTGGAGTGGATAAAGCCGCTGCCCGGCTACGGCATGGTGTACGTGTACCTGCTGATGGCGCTGCTGGGCTTCCTGATGATGGTGGGCTGGCGCTACAAACTCTCCTCCTTCCTGTTTTTCCTGCTGTTCGGTTATGGCTTCTTCTCTGAAAAAACGCACTACCTCAACCACCACTACCTTATCTGGCTCATCAGCGGGCTGATGGTGCTGCTGCCGGCGCACCGGAAACTGTCGTGGGACGTGCGGCGGCGGCCGGAGCTGGAAAGCGAGGTGGCGCCACAATGGACGCTGTGGCTCTTCAGGGGGCAGCTGCTGCTGGTATACTTCTACGCCGGCGTGGCCAAGTTGCAGCCCGACTGGCTGGCAGCCAAGTCCATGAGTATCTGGCTGGCGGCCAAAACCCACTTCTTCGTGATCGGGCCGTACCTGAACACACCTGCCATGATTCAGCTGGTGGTGTGGGGCGGCGTGGTGTTCGATCTCCTGATCGGGTTTGCGCTGCTCTGGCCCCGTACGCGCATAGCGGCCTTCTGGGTGGCCTTTGCCTTTCACATCTTCAACTCGGCGGTGTTCCATGTGGGGGTGTTCCCATACTTTATGATAGCGGCCAACGTGCTGTTTTTCAGTCCGGAGCAGATCGCGCGGTGGTTTTTCAGAAAGGACATTGACCCGAAGGCGCTGGCGCAGCAGTTCCTGAAACAGCCCGGGTGGCAGCAGCAACTGGGGGTGCGCTTCTTTATACTTTACCTGGGCTGGCAACTGCTCTTCCCGCTGCGTCACTTCTTCGTGCCCGGCGACGTGAACTGGACCGAGGAGGGCCATCGGTACTCCTGGCGCATGATGCTGCGTACCAAGCGCGGCGCGGTGTACTACATCGTAAAAGACGCGGCCACGCAGCGGCAGGAAACCGTCTTCCCGAAACAATACCTGGTAAAAGAGCAGCTGAAAGAGCTTCCCAAGCACCCCGACATGATTTGGCAGTTCGCGCAGTTCCTGAAAGAGGAGTACAAACGGAAGGGCATGCAGGAGCCAGAAGTATACGCCATTTCCAACCTCAGCCTCAACGGCTATCCGCGCCACCCCCTCGTTGACCCCAGCGTGAACCTGGCCGCCGTGCCGTATACCTGGGGTGCCAAAAGTTGGGTAACGCCCCGCCCCGAGGCCGATGGCTGGCCCTGGCAAAAGCGCACGACGGCAGGGGCAGAGCATCAGTAGTAGACCTTTAGCGGTGATTTATACTTGTAGCTGTTTAAAATTATCTTTTTAAAGTATAACTAAATGATTCTCAGGGGGTATAAAGTATAATATACTTGCGCGATGCTTCATCCGGCGCAGCAGCAAATCAGATTGTTATACTTTAAAACCTACAACTATGAAAACCCTAAAATGCCGCGACGTTGGCTTTGATTGCAATGCCGAAGTGCGCGCCAGCACCGAGCAGGAAGTACTGACCCAAGCCAGCAAACACGCCCGCGAGGCGCATGGCGTAGACGTAACACCGCAGATGGCCGAGCAGATCAAGACTAAAATAAAAGAGGATGGGGTGAGGTAAAGGCTGCCAGGTATAAAACCAACATGAGTGGGGAAGGGTCTGACGATTTATAATCCTCAATCCCACTCGCCTGGATCATCTTCCTCCTCCTCGAAATACGCTTCGTCCAGTTCATCGGCCCACGCTGTTGCTTCATTCGCATCCCCTTCATCCGCTACGCCAGATAAGCCGGCATCAGCCAGTAGCCTGTCTACCAGTTCCTGCTGTTGCTCCTCATAGATCAGCTCGCCGCGCTGCAGAAAGCGGTTGGCATCGAGCAGCACCTCGTAGATCGGCGTGTGGATGTGCTTCGGGATCCTGAACAAGCGCGGGTCCTGCTTATCAAAAGGGGTGGCCACTTTGGAACTGTACAAGTATGGAATGAGCGTTTTGGAGCAGCTGATGGCGATGCGGTGTACTTCGTGCGCCTTGAAATACGCCTGCAGCCGCTCATTTATGTTCTCGAAGAACTCCATCGTTTCGCCCAGCCGCACCCGGGAACCCGCCCGCGACTTGCCTTTGGTTTTAAGGTACTTGATCTGGCTCTTGCCCTGCTTTTTGCGCACCATGTAAGACCGGAACACCTTGTGGTTCAGGCAGCGGCCGTTTTCAAAGTAGCCCAGCGCACAGTTCCCCGACTGGATCAGCAGGATCACATAGTGTATGCTTTCAGTTGCCTGCGTGGCGTACGGAAAAGGGAGCGTTAAGGGCAGACGGAAGTATAACGGCTCCTGTCCGGCCTCGTTCAGCAGCGTGAGCCGGTGCTTTTCCGGGTCATACTCCGTCCTGATGTCAGCCTTCCGGATAGTGCGGAGCAGTTTGGACGACGGCTCCTGGGGTAAAAAACGGTTCATGGGCATTGCGGGCTAAAGCTGGGGTTTTTACAGGGAGAAAGCAAAAAATGCAACAGGAGGCCCAATTCATACTTTACTCTGTCTTCAGTTGCCGCATGCTTTCCTGGTTTACCTTAATGATGCCCCTGTTGGGCCTGTCCAGGTCTATGATGATGAAGACGACGAGCGAGATCAGGAACGACATCATGGCCGAAGGTATAAAAGTGCGCTTCCGGCCCAGGCCGCTGGCGTAGCCCATCAGCGCCCCCGATGCGATGAACACGATAAAGAGCATGAACAGGATCACCTCGGGCACATGCAGCTGCAGCCGGGCGTTGCGCTCCCCGTAGGCACTAATCATCGTGTTGAGCGCGCTGAGGAAGTACCCTGTGGTGACGGGGCGCGGATCGAGGCGCGCTGCGTTTACGGCGTTCATCCAGATCTCGCGTTGCAGGTTTTTCGTCTCCTTAGTCAGCGCCTTTTGCTCCGTCACGTTAGCGTAATCGGTGTTGCTCAGGGCCAGCCGGAGGTCTACGTATTGCTGCAGTTGCCTGTGCGTAAGCGAGTCGAAGGGTTGTGGCAGCAGCCTGGTGTGCATCAGCGCGGTGCTGATGGCGTTGGCCTCCTGGATTACGGCCTCGCTGCGGCCGTTGTACCTTTGCAGCGACATGTTAAACGTAAAGCCGAGTATGAGCGCCAGCAAGCCGAGCATACCGGCCTGGATGGTGTTGGTGTGCGCCTTTACATCCACATCCGTTTTGCCCTGGTGGTACTTCCCCAACCGGTATCCGCCCTCCTCTGCCACCAGGATCAGCACAAAAAGAATTGCTACTATAAGGATACTGTTCTGGTCATACATAATTTCTTTTGCCATACTTGTTACACCATGGAAGAACACTGCCAACGCTTTTCGCTAGGCTGTATACGCTTGTGAAAGTATAAATGCGATAGGAGGGGAGACTTTGTTGCTGCAGGCTAAGCGCCGTAGCGCGTGAGGCCGCGAGCAATACCTGGCGGTGCGGCCGGGTTGCTACAGAGGTTACCCTCTCAGGTATACCCGGAAGGTGGACCCGGTACCCGCCTTGGTTTCCACCTCAATGTGGCCTCCGGCATTCTCCACTATCTTCTTTACCATGTATAGCCCGATGCCGGCCCCCTCCACGTGGTCGTGCAGGCGCCCGAACATGGTGAAGAGCTTTTCCCGGCCCAGCCTGTTCATGCCCAGTCCATTATCCCGCACGGTCAGGACCGCATAATCCTCTTTCCGGTCGCAGGAGATATGCACCTCCGAGCGACGGTCGGGGGAGTTGTATTTGATGGCGTTGGAGAGCAGGTTGTAGATGATAGAGCGCAGGTTCTTCTGCGAGAACTGAACCGTAGTGCAGTTCCCGACAGCCACCGACAGCCTTGTGCCGGTGGCTTCCAGCTGGGGCAAAAGATCGAGCCGCACATCGCTGATCACCTCGGCCAGGTCAACCTCCTCGGTTTTGGGGTTGTTCTCCTTCTGCAGCTTAATGACCTCGGTCAGGTGCTCAATGGTGCGCTTAAAGCGCTGCACAGAGCCTTCGATCATACTTTTAACCTGCTTCACTTCGGCGGTGGCCATAACCTCCGCTGGCAGGAATTCCAGCACGATCTCGATTAGTCGCTCAATGTTATAGATGGGGGCCTTCAGGTCGTGGGAGGCCGTGTAGATAAAGTTGTCCAGATCGACGTTGGTGCGGACAAGCTGCGCGTTGGTAAGTATGAGTTCCTCGTTCGTGGCCTCAAGCTTCTCGGAGAGG
The DNA here is from genome assembly GCF_001907195.1 of Pontibacter flavimaris. GTDB lineage: Bacteria > Bacteroidota > Bacteroidia > Cytophagales > Hymenobacteraceae > Pontibacter > Pontibacter flavimaris. Next base: position 239,809 of record NZ_LVWA01000012.1, on the reverse strand, counting down.
GTCCGGGCCTCTTTCCCCCGCTGTTCTACCTGCAGGCGGGCCAGCGTCTGCTCTGTCACGTCGCTCACCAGGGTATAAAAGCCCGCCACTTTCCCGTTCCGCACATCAGGCACGTAGCTGGTCTTGATATACTTCACGAAATCCTCGCGGTAGGGCATTTTGCTTTCAAAGTCGAGGCGCTCACCGGCAAGGGCCCGGTTGATGTAGTGCTTCACGCCGGCGTAAGCTTTATCGCCTATCACTTCGCGCACAGGCCTCCCCAGCAGCGCTTCGGGCTTCATCGAAAACCACGCCTCGTAGGCCTTGTTGGCGAAGCGGTATTTCTCCTCATGGTCCAGGTAACCGATGAGCACCGGCAGGGCATCGGTAATAAGCTGTAGGCGTTCGACGCTTTGCTCCACCGCCTTCCGGGCCTCCACCTGCGCGGTTACCTCCAGCGCAAACACCACCACACCATCTACCTGCCCCTGCTCGTTGAACCGTGCCTGCTGGATGTACCTGAAGTACCTGTCTTCCTGTATGCCGTCTTCAGGGCTGATGAAAGGAATGAGCAACTCCATTTCCTCATGGGTAATGCCGGTATCAAACGTTTCGCGGAACGTGCGGTATACCTTGTTGTTTCTTATCTCCGGCAAGGCCTCCACTATCGGCTTGCCCAAAAGCTGCCGGCCCGGGAAAAGCCGGGCATAGCTGGGGTTCACCAGTTCGTAAACCAGGCTTTCTCCACTCAGGATGCAGATCGGGGCCGGGGCTTCCATAAGTAGCTGCTGCAGGCGGTTGCGCTGCGCCTCTGTTTCGGCTTTGGCCTGCTGCAGCTCCCTGATCCTGTCGGCCACCCGCTGCTCAAGCTCCTGTTCCTTCACCTCCTGCCGCGCCGCTACCTGGGCTGCACCTTTCCCTTCCCGTGTCCCGTTGGTTTCCTGTGCTGTGGCGTCTTCCACCCGCAGGATAAGGTAGTGTACTTCTCCCGATGCGGTCAGTACAGGCGTGGCAAGGGCATTCCGGTTTTTTCCCGTAAAAGCAGTCGACGTGATGGACTCTTTCGCGTCGTTCCGTGTCAGTGCTATGCGCTGTGCCTGCATGTGCTCCAGCACCCACTCCAGCGATTGGCGGAGCCTGGCAGTACTTCCGGGCTCCGGCAGGTCCGGGTTGTCGGGAAATACTTCGAAGAGGTTCTTTCCTTGTATGTCGGCAAGCTGGCGCATCGCGACCTGCAAGTATGGCTTACTGGCTGTCAGGATGGTGAAGTCGGGGGAGAGAAGCAGGTATGGATCTGGAAGGGCCTCGAAAGCTTGAAGTATCTCCGGGTGCAGGCAAACGGCTTTGGGCATAGTTTTTTTGTTCAGTCGGGAAAATTCCCTTGTGGGAGGCCATGCGTTTCATCAGGGAAGAAGGGTGCCTCAGCTTCCAGCCGGTGCTATAGAACGTATGGTAGAGAGGTAGGTTTTGCAGGCGCAGAAACCTCAACCTGCAACAAGGTAGCGTTTAAAGCGGAGACTTACAACTGGCGGGGGAGTCTTATACTTTAGCAGGATATTATACAGACGCACACCTGCAGGCGCAGCATAGCAGCGCCGCTGCTTCCGCTTCAGACTAGCGCAGCAGCAATATCTCTTCTTCAATTGCCGGGCTCAGCACCGTGATCAGGTGCTCGGCAAAGGCGGCGTTCTCTATCTGTTTCACATCCATCAGCGCTGCCAGGCCAATAGGCTCGTTTTCCTCCGACAGCAGGATGCTGCCCAGGTAGCTTTCTATCTGCAGGTCCTGCAGTTCCTTATCCTCCGGAAAGGAAGGGGCCACATCAAAGGGGTGGTAACAGAAGCGGTGGGCAAGGGCTACCTCGCAGGGAGTGCCCTTTAGCGGGTAGGTGTAGTTATCCAGCAGTTTTTTATCCTCCATGAACACAAGGGTATGGATATGCTCCCGGTCTTCTGAGAGCTGCCCGATGAGGATATATTTTGCGCCAGTGTGTTCCGAGATGAAAGAAGCTATCTCCGAAAGATATGCATTGTGCCTTCCCTGCAAGGTCAGTGCCAGGGCCGCCTCCAGCACACGCTCCTCCTTTTCCCCCGGCTCGTATTGCCAGTATTGTATCTTTCTGTACTCCATCAGGTTGTTTATGGAAAAAAACAGTTCAAAAGTATGAATCGTTTCCTTAAAATTTAAATTTTTCGTGTATAGCGTGGTGTTTTAAGGGTCGAAGTATGAATCCTGCCTGTAAGGGGTAGCGCCCGCTCCTTAGTTCGGTTTCCGGCGCATAGTCCGGGCAGACTCTCCGGAAATACTTTCCGCTAAAACCTTTTCCAGTGGTGCAACCCCGCAAGCGCCGCAAAGTATAACTTCTCTCCGTCTTTATATTTATACTTCCTGATATAGCGTTTTAAGCAAGTATAAGATGGCAATCCAGTGCTTAATTTTTTAAGTTGCCCGGGCAGCCGGCTGCTTTGGGCCACGCATACGTTATAAACCGGGGATGTCCCACGTACGAGTTGTTTCCGTAGGAGGCTATGGAGGGCCACCCCACGGCCGGGCGCAAAACTAACAGGCATATACGCAAACATGAGGGTTACATTGCTGCTACTGCTACTGCTGTGCTCCTGCGCCACCCAGCGCCAGGCCGAGAAGTTCTTTGAGGAGAACCCGGACAAGCTGGCGGAATATGTGGCGAAAAAGGAAGCCCGCACTCCTGACAACGGCGGCGCCTACGCAGCAGGGAGTTTCCCACCGAGGTTCTATCCCCCCGCCATACCTGCCCGGCAGCGGCTGCAGGCGGGCAGGCTGGTCCCGAGTCCGATGCTGGTTTCACGGCCCGAAGCCGTCTTTGCCCCCCGCTACAGCAGCTGCCCCGAGTGCCCTGGCACCGCTGCTACAAACATCGTTTACCTGCCCGATACCCTGCAACTGGACTCCCTGAACCGGGAACTGAAGATAGAGCGTCTGGCCAACACAGCCATCAGGCAGAAGCTGAAGGACACCGAGGCCGACCGGGATTATTGGCAGGAGCTGAACCGCAAGAAACGCTGGGCACTGATCGCCATGGCCGTTTTCGCTATGCTGTACATCCTGTTTAAAGTGCTGGCCTGGCGTGTGCGGGAAACGGAGGAGTAGGAGTGCCCTTGCCGGAAACCTGCCGGAAAGGGCACGGCCTTCATTTATGCCTTAGCTTAAAGTATAGGTTGCTTTGTGGGAACCGGAAAGGGCAGCAAGTATAAAACCCGCGTTGCGAATTACTCATGCAGTGCAGGGGTGGGATGATCGCAACCTGAGATATTAAAGTAAACCGCCTGGCCCCTGTGTCGTTAATAGGAAGAGTAAATATTTAACGAACCTATTTTACAACTATGGACAGACGAGAAAGAGATCGCTACGAAAACAACAACTACGGCCCGGATTACAGTGGGTACGAGGGCTACGGAAATGATTCCCACTACCACAGCGCCAGAAACCTGACAGATGAGTTTGAGCGCCACTACCGGGGCGATGACTACGGGCGCACCAGCCCTACCCGAAGCTACCATGAGGGCGATATGGGGGATGCGTATGAGCGGCGCAGGAGAGACGACGACAGCTTTAGAGGCAACTCCGGTTATCAGCGCACCGACTGGAGCCAGAACAGAAGCTACCCGCAAAGTATGAGCCGCGACCGCGACAGGTTCAGTAACTACCAGGATGACTACAGAAGCTACGAAGACAGGAACAGCGGCAGCCGCGATAACGACCGTAACCTGCGCCAGGGCTACGGCATCTCCAGCTACGAGGGCACCTCAGACAGGTACAACACCCTGGGCAGCTCCCGGAGCAGGGGAGGTTCAGGCGATGACCAGTCCTACTACTCGGGTAGGGGAGATAGGTACAGCAGCGCTCGCTTCGGCGGTGGCATGGGCGATTCCTCCATCCACTCAGACCGTGGCATACCAAACTATAATACGCGCAGCTTCTCCGATAACTACGGCACCGGCATGGGCAGCTCTTATGGCGGCAGCAACTACGGTGGCGGCACCGGCTACTCGGGCGGTCATCGGGGAGGCTCGTTTGGCCAGGGCACGTACGGAAGCTCTTCGGGAAACTATGGCGGCTCCAGCTCGATGGGCGGCGGCAGCTATGGCGGCCGGAGCAACAGCGGCCGGGGAGAGACCTCGCATAACTCCGACAGAGGTACGAGAGAGTTAGGCGGGTTTTAACCTTGCGTGATCAGAGTACCAGCAAAGCAGCCACTGCCTTCAGGCAGTGGCTGCTTTGTTTATAAAGCCCTTGGACTTTAGCTGTACAAGATTACACTTCCAGGCGTCTTTGTTGCGTCGCTTAGCTTAAATGGAAATACCTCATGGCAGGTTTTTCCTGAACAATCCTACAGTGCAAAAGTATAAGTACTATAAAATTCCGGGGTTGATGCATTATGTTAGGTAGCGTGAACTGCCGCAGGCTGTGCGGGATGCTATTAGCCAGCAGTACGCCGGCCGCACCATAGAGGAAGCGAAGACGGTGGAGAAGGACGGCAAAACCATGTATAAGACCAAGCTGGATGGCGACGGAGAAGTCCTGAAAGTTAACTTTAACGCAGACGGCACCGTGGTAAAGGAGAAAGACAAGGACAAAAAGAAGCACTAAAGTATAAACGCGATAAATAAAATGGCTGCCCGTACTCGGATCGCCCATCTATTTTATCTACCGGCCGTACGGGCGCACTTTTCCTAGATGCCTTCCTCTACCCATAGTTTACGGGCTACTCCAACGCCGTACAGGGTGCCCCGTCCGCCGCCCCGCAACAGGATGGCTACGTTTTGCCCCTGGTGCAGCTCACTTATGCTGATAGGCCCGCCATCCGGGCCAATTTTCTGGGCGGTTGGCGTTACCAGCACATAGGCCCGCTGGTAGCGCGAGTCTATGGACGGAGCAACCGCCTCTACCTCCAGGATAACCTGCCCTTCGGAGTACCGGCTCGAGATGACCCTTCCTCTGATATCCACCCGCTGCGGCGCCAGGCTTGTGCTTTCCGCCGCAGCCGAGCCAGCAGGTCCGCCGGGAGCGGAGGTAGCCTGGCAGCCACTTAACCACAGGGTTCCCAGAAAAGCCATTGCCATCAACCCGCGCCTTATGTGCTTCTTGTTCATATACTTACCTTTTATACCGTATTTAACGGTAGCACACCAGGGCAGGATATACTTATTTCATACTATGGGGGCAGCCAGGGCGGAACAGCAAGTATAAATAACGCGGAACAAAAAAAGCCCGGACAATAAGCCCGGGCTCAGAAAAAGTATAGCTACCTGTAGGGTTAGTTCTTCCGAACGAACTTCCAGACGTAAATGCCTTTTCGGGAAGTGGTTTTTTCCTGATCCGGCACTTCCTCGGGGAAGCCAGCCCAGTCCAACTCGTCTACCCAAACCATTTCAGTATCTGACATGGAGGTCACCACATAGTCATTCACCTCAGAGCCCTGCTTTAGTTGTATGTACGTGGAGTCATTTGGGTCCGGGAAGCTATAGGTCCATACATCCTCATCCCCGCTGCCGGGCAGGGTTACGGTCATCTTCTGACCATTGAAGTGAAAGTTCGCATTGCGTTCCGACGTATCGGCATACATCACTGTGCCCGCATCGGAGTAGTACGTTCTTTCCACGGAAGTATTGGTCCAGTCGCCGCGCATGTCGGCATCCAGTTCCGAAACGGCCGGGATGACTGCCTCGCTGTCATCGTCGTTGCAGGAGGTCAGGAACAGGGATAGGAATAGAGGTAATATTAACAGCTTTTTCATTAAAAGTACAATTAGGGTGAAATAAAGAAATTTTGAGGAAAGGTGTTTCGATAAGGGTTCTGTTAATACTTCTAATCTTTTTGCTACCATAGTACGTGCTCTTTTAATTTGGGTTTATTGGAATCTTTATAACGAAGTATAAACTAACCGGAAGTGGCTGATTCTTATAAAACTATGTTCTTGTAATAACGGAAGCATGCCTGCGACATCGGGGAGGATAGAAGCCGTGCCTGGAGGGGCTGTTACATTTTAAAGGACTTGTCCCCTAGAGGGCAGGGTGGTTTGATTCTAATAAGAAAGGCTATTTATACCCCTAATTGCCCTCGCTCGCCTCCGGCGCGTGTGAGCTATCTGGTGGCGTCCCGCCACTTGTGCCACAAGCCTGGTTTAAAGTGGCCGGAGGCCAAATTATTTCGCACACTCGCCGGAGGCGAGCGAGGGCAAATGTGTAAGGCATTATACCAAACGCCAGCAGTTCCTCCAGGAATTTCGCTCGCAAGTTTCCGATTCCCGCTCTCACTTGTCCTCAAGGGGATCATGATTCTTAACATTATTACCATGCCTCCACGCTTCCAGGTAGCGCTTAACGAGCCTACTTCCTAGAAGGGGCAGGGGGATGACCTGCTCGTGCAGAATTCCCTTCTGATCGGCCAGGTATGATTACCATTTGAACATTCTCTGACTGTAACCCGGAAAACAGCTAACTTGCAAGCCGGTAGCCAAAGTATAAACCTACTTCAACCTAACGAACCACCGCCTTAAATCCCTTTGCCGGGAGACAAAAGATAAACTATGTCAAAATCGAAGAAACTGCAGAACGTTACCATGGCCCAGGTGTTCAAAACCATCATCTGGCCGCGCAAAAAATACCTCGGTGTGGGACTGGTCCTGATCATCATCAGCCGGGTGGCGGGGCTGGTGTTGCCGGGCGCAAGCAAGTACCTGATCGACGACGTGATCCCGAACAACGACAGCACCATGCTGTGGTGGCTTATCGGGGCGGTGGTGGCGGCCATTGCCATCCAATCGGTTACTTCGTTTGCGCTTACGCAGATCCTGAGCGTGGAGGCGCAGCACCTCATTTCGCAGCTGCGGGCCAGGGTGCAGCGGCACATCATCCGGTTACCCATCCGCTTCTTCGACAACACCAAGACAGGTGAACTCGTGTCCCGCATTATGACGGACGTGGAAGGCGTGCGCAACCTGGTGGGCACCGGCTTTGCCCAGATGGTGGGCGGCGTGCTGACCTCGCTCATCTGCCTGGTGCTGCTCATCTACATCAGTCCGCTGATGACAGGGTTCGCCCTGATTCCGGTGGCTATATTCGGGGTGATCTCTACAAAAGCTTTTGGCAGGATACGACCCATCTTCCGGGAGCGCGGCGTGATCAATGCCGAGGTGACCGGCCGCCTGACCGAGACGCTGGGCGGGGTGCGCGTGATCAAAGGCTTTAACGCCGAGGAGCAGGAGATCAAAACCTTCGAAAACGGCGTGACACGACTATTCCTGAACGTGAAGCAAAGCCTGGTGACGACAAGTATGGTGACGAGTGCGGCTACGCTTTTGCTGGGCCTGGCCTCGGCGGGCATTATGGGCATTGGCGGTTACCTGATCATGAACGGGGAGCTGACCTTCGGCGATTTCCTGGCCTTTACCTTATACTTGGGTTTCATGATCGCGCCCATCCTGCAGATGAGCAACATCGGCAGCCAGTTTACCGAAGCCTTTGCCGGCCTCGACCGCACGCAGGAGATTCTGAACACACCCTTAGAAGATGCTACCGGCCAGCGCACGCTGCACCTCCATCCAATTCACGGCGACATCGTGTTTGACCGGGTATCGTTCGCCTATGAAACCGGGAAGGACGTGGTGAAAGAGGTGAGCTTTCAGGCTCCTGCCGGCTCTGTTACCGCGCTGGTGGGTACTTCCGGCTCCGGTAAAACCACCATTGCCGGACTGGCCGCTTCGTTCCTCAATCCTGACAGCGGTACCATCACCGTAGACGGCTATGATCTGCAAACCATATCCCTGCAGAGTTTCCGCAGCCAGCTGGGCGTGGTGCTACAGGACGATTTCCTATTCGAGGGCAGCATCCGCCAGAACATACTTTTCCCGAGGCCCGACGCCACCGAGGCGCAATTGATGCAGGCGGTGGAGGCCGCCCACGTGCAGGAGTTTACCGACCGTTTCCCGGAGGGGCTGGACACCCTGATCGGGGAGCGGGGCGTGAAGCTTTCGGGCGGACAGCGGCAGCGCATTGCCATTGCCCGGGCTATACTTGCCGACCCGCGCATCCTCATACTCGACGAGGCCACCTCCAACCTCGACACCGAGAGCGAGAGCCTGATTCAGGCCAGCCTGAAGAACCTGATGCAGGGCCGCACCACCTTCGTCATCGCCCACCGCCTGAGCACCATCCGCCAGGCCGACCAGATACTGGTGATCGAGCAGGGACGCATCGCAGAGCAAGGAAAGCACGAGGAACTCCTGGAAAAGCAGGGAAGGTACTACCAACTGTACACGTACCAGGCAAGGATTTAAGGACGTATCACGTAAGTTGCGCTTATGCGGGCTTTGGCTGGACGCGTTAAACAAAGTATAATGCTTATTTGCCGGGTGCGTTGGTTACCGGAGGCTCAGGGGCCGGAACAACGTTCTTGATCGGTTTGGTGGATTTGAGGTAGGCGAAAATGGCGCTTAACTCCTCGTCGGTCATATTTTTGTACATATCCCAGGGCATGGGGGGCAATAAACTCCGGCTGGTCTCTATGCCTTTATACTTGCCTTTCCGTATGGCCGTAAAGAATTGTTTTTCGGTCCAGTTGCCGATGCCGGTCGCATCGGAGGTTAAATTGGCGGCATACGAAATACCCCAGGGCCCCACCCAGGCGGTCAGGGTTTGGGTGACCACCAGGCCTTTCTGCTCCATCTCCTTGCGGTTCACGTCAGGTGGCGGCATATCAGCCGGATGTCCGGATAAAGCTCTGGAAAAATCAAACTCCTGGCCTTTAGCTGTCATTTTCTTGGGCGTATGGCAATCGTGGCAGCCAGACGTAAGAACCAGGTGCTCCCCGAGCTTAATCTTTTCCTGATCTTCCTGCAGTGCAGCAGCAGTGCCAGCGGGCTTCCTATTTTTTTCAGGCAAGTCTTTTAAAGGCAGTGTAAAAAGCAATAAGAAGGAGAAGAGGAGCAGCGAGGAAATAAATAAAAAGATTTTCATAGCGGTAAGATTTTAGGTAAAATAAGTGTGTAAACTCTGTTACCTAATTTACCTGTAATCTGTAACATCCTGAACAACAAATCGGATTACCGCGTGAACAGCCTGGGGCCTGATGTTAAGGTTCTAAATTCCGGAATAAATCGTTTGTACTGCAGTCTTTGGTGCGGCTATACTTTCTAAGGCGTGGCTTGAGTACTAGGATAGCCTTTTTCAGTTTTTCTGATCCGTTAGCGCTATGCTCCACAACCCGATGGGTTGGCCGTGGTGCTGCCAGAGTTGCCGGTTTTCACGTTGGGTAAGTATGGAAAAGTACAACCTCCCGCATGTGAACCCGCTGCTGCAAGCTTTGTGTAGGTGCTGCAGGGGAAAAGGCTCCATCATAGTAGCCCTGTAACTGCTCCTGTTTGAGTGTGATAAAAAATAAATCAAAAATGATTAGCGCAACCAAGTAGTTGCGCGTATATTAGCAATGAAACGGTTGCATATTTTAATTCTAAAATGAGAAGAGACGTTTTCCAGGCGATAGCAGACCCTACCCGAAGAGCCATTATCGGGTTAATTGCCCTGCAGGCCATGACGCCGAATGCCATAGCCGAGCATTTTGACACTAGCAGGCAGGCCATATCCAAGCACTTGCAGATCCTTGTAGAATGCCAGCTGGTGAAACAGGAGCAGCAGGGGCGGGAGATTTACTATCAACTGGAGGTAGCTAAAATGAAAGAGATTGACAACTGGCTGGAACAGTTCAGGAAGATCTGGGAAGACCGCTTTAACCAACTCGACACTATATTTTCTAACATAAAACAAAATAAGCCATGAAGAAAGACCTTGCATTCGAGTTCTCCGTGAACAAAGAAAACAACACGATCACTGTAAAAAGGGAATTTGCCGCAGAACTCCCGCTTGTGTGGAACGCCTACACAAAAAGCGAGATACTGGACCAGTGGTGGGCGCCTAAACCCTGGAAAGCCCGCACCAAAACGATGGATTTCAGGGAAGGTGGCCACTGGCACTATGCCATGCTTGGCCCGGAAGGGGAGGAGCATTGGGCACTAGCCAAGTATAAGGCCATTGATCCTAAAAAGCACTTTACCGCGCTGGATGGTTTTGCAGATGCGGAAGGCGTGGTAAACACAGAAATGCCGCAATCGAAGTGGGAAGTAAGCTTTACACCCAAAGCCGATGTTACCTTAGTAGAGAACCTGATCACATTCGATGACCTGGCACAGCTCGAAACCACCATCCAGATGGGCTTTAAGGAAGGCCTGACCACGGCTATGGAAAACCTTGATCAGTTACTGGCTGCTCAGAAGCAGGAGGCGTAAGGCCCTATAGGCTGCGGAAGAGCGAACATAGTAATTTCATACTATAAAAGCGGGGCTGGTGCAAAACCTTTGGGCCCCGCTTTTATACTTTACAGTGATCATTTATTGGCTGCTAGTTTAAGCCAGTGGCTCTTATTTATACTTGTGCTGAAAGTATAGCTCTGCTTGAAAAGCAAAGACACGAACTGCAAGGATTATCTTGTTCCATAATTTTACCTGGCAATGCGTCTGTTCAAGAACCATTGTCCCCTTGAGGGGACAGTTTGCTTTACTTGCTGTCACACTTGTTCACTTAAGATTATACTTTGAAAATGTTAAGGGACAAGACAAATCTACTAGCACACACCAGCGGAGTGTTTTCAGATTGTTTGCCAGCTGGCATCTGCTACCTGATGGAATGCAGGAGAGAAAGTAGGGCGGGGCGCCATGTCCAGGAAAGGGTAGGTTACTTTGGAAAGGTACAGCCCCTGCGGATACGCCGGTGAAAGGTGTTTGGGTGCTTTCTCAAGGGACAGGTAACTTTCAAACTCCTGCAGGCTGAGCGCGCCGGTTCCGGTCTTCAGGAGTTGGCCTACTAGAATGCGAATCATGCGGCTCAGAAACCTGTTTGCCGTTATCTGGAAACGCAGCCTGTCACCCTGCTGGTCCGAAAACCACCGGGCTTCTGTTATATGGCAGATGGTGCTGTCCTGCTCTGCTGGTGTTAGGCACAGGTTACGGTAATCGGTGTAAAGGGGGAGCAGGGCAGCGGCCGCCTGCATGGCATCCAGGTTTAGGTTCCGGACCTGGTACAGGGCGCTTGCCTCGTGCAGAAACGGATCTTTGTAGGTATGTATAAAATAGTCGTAGCTTCTTTTGCTGGCATCGAACCGAGCGTGGGGCAGGCCCTCCACCGGAATGATGTCGAACACAGCGATGTCGGGCGGTAACACTTTGTTCAGCCGGAAAAGCATGTCGAATTCCCAGGGCTGCGCTACATCCAGGTGAAAAAAGAACTGGCTTGCATGTACCCCGGCATCTGTCCGGCCACAGCCCACGATCGCTACGGGCTGCTTCAGAATCTTTTCAAGGCTAGCCTCTATCACCTGCTGCACCCCAACCCCATAGGGGTGTCGCTGCCAACCTTTATAGTGTGTGCCGCTGTAACCGATATGAAAGAAGTAGCGCAAGGTATTGCTCAGGTTTATGTGATGGAGATTTCCTTGCAAGATAGTGATAAAGGAGGTGCATGCTGCTTGTTAGCGCCATGAATACGGATGTACCTTGTACTGGTACGAGTGCTAAAGGTATGGCTGCGTGGGTTGAACCAGGCACGAGCTACAAGCTCGCGGTAGGATATGCAGCACTTTAATCTGGTACTCCACCGAAAGCTTACTTCTTCAGTAGCTTAACCATCTTCTTGTTTTTAAAGATACTGACAATGCTCTTGGTGGTCAGCAACAAAGCCAGGCTCCCGATGGCTACTATTTTTACCACCATTTGCGGGTCGCGGATGGTGCGGAACCGGGTAGTTCCGTCTTTGATTTCAATATAACCTACAGGCGTTAAACGCATGCCACCGCCACCGCCATAACCCTCTCCTTTTTTCTCTGTGCCAGTACCTGCACCGCCACCAAAACCATAAGCAGCTTTTGCAACAGGAATGACCGTAACACCCTCGCGTTCTACCGGCTCACCATAAATAGTGGCGCTGTTAGCTGCTGTGCCTAATTTTTCGGCCAGCCTTTCCACAAGGCTGCGTTCAGCAGCGCCAACCGACGTTTTGTTTTCATCCATATGCAGGTAATTGATTTAGGTTAAACCGGAATATACAGGTACGAAGGCCTTATGCTGAAGTTGGGTTATAAGGGGGCCGTACATAGGATAGGAGTATATGCTGCTCCAGAAAGTATAGCTTCGTGGAAACGAAAAGGCACGCGCTACAAGCTTGCGCTAGCGAAGGGGAGCCCTTCCAGCTCCATGGAAAGGCTCCTTCTTTGCTAATATGCTTTCATCTTACTTCGCCCAGTTCGCCCAATTGCTGCAATGGCCGGCCAGGTCGGTACCTGAAATTTCGGTTTGCACCTGCGAATAGGCCGCATTCATCATCGCGCGCGGAGCAAAATGCAGCTTGCCATTTCCCAGGGTTACAAATGCTTTTCCAAAGTGATCCTGGCTCAAGCCATGTCCTGCCTCATGCAAAGCGACTGTCTCCACATCATAGGTATACCCATCATTCCAGGTGAAGGCATCATTGTAATAAATCTCTCTCCAGGCGACGTCCGCTTTTCCATTTCCGTCCATGTCTGTAGGGTACCCTTCGGCATCTACATAGATGAGGGTGAACGTTACGGCGAGAATGTTATAGCTACCACCTGGTCTGATCATATCAAAGAATTCAGCCGGAAGCCAGCCTGCATGCACGACATCCGCTACATAGTCATAGCTACCACCATAGCCGAATAGGGCAGAGATGAATCCGGTTGTTCGGCCGTCGTATGGCACCTTGGTCATACCTAGATCGGAGCAGGTTGCGTCATCCCAGGTGTCCATGGCCCTGTCGATGGCAGCTTCGGTAACGTCCGCAGACAAATCCTCCGAAGGCCTGTTGTTGTCGACGTAGTAGGTGATGTCGCTGGTGCCGTCTTCGCTGTAGTCCTCTACAAAGTCATCGGAAAGCTGCTTGTTGCCCCGATGGTTGAAGTAAACCACGTTGCCCACTTCTTTTCCCTCGCCGGACGTGATGTACTCGGCTTTGTACAGCATGTATTTCCCGTGCCGGGTCTTGGTTTGCAACATGCTTTCTGAAGAGGCGGCCAGAGGCGCTACCTCTTCTTCCTGAAGCTGATCCTGACACGAGAAAGCCAGGATAGTTACCAGCACGACTGATAGAATAGGTTTAAATTGTTTCATAGATGATACGTTTAAATGGTATATGATGTGAATTGCTAAGACTCGGCAGGGAGAGGGCAGAAGAAGGCTATGGTAGTGGAGGCGATATAGGAAATGATACGTTAATATTATGATTATAATAAGATTAAATTTAATTATTGGTTAAGTATGAAGTGAGTGCCGCTATTTTGTTAGCTAGCGTAGGGCAGGAGCCGGTAGGGTGCGGGTAAATCCACAAATATACTTTGAGCCTCTAACCTGGAAAGATGTCTTGTTGAAACGTAAGCGTCTAGGTGAAGGGCATTCTTTAAGAGCACAGGCTACTATAGTTTACTAAAACGTTGAGTTATCCCTGTTGAGAGTCCATAGTTTCCGCTGTTGTTGCCGGCACAAGTACACGCTTTGTACAATCCCTCCGCTGGCGCGGTCTTGCAGCTCGTGCCTCCATTCTTCAGGCAATAGCAATCTCCAGCATACCTTTCCGTTAAAATCTAGGGCGCTGCTATACTTTCAATGGTGCGGCTCGGACACAAAAACGGCCTGGTACCAAGGGAATCAGCAAACGCAGCTAGTTGAAAGAAAACTTTGCTTATTTACCCACTCCTGACCCCTCCGAGGAGGTGGGCCGTAAAGTTCTCAGTTAAAGGATAACCCTTGCCAGTAAAGTTGAAAATAGTAAGAGCCGAATTCTCCCCTTGAGGGGAGTTAGAGGGGTGTTAGAATTTAGCAGATGACTTTAGCAACAGGCTTTACACCCCTATAGTCCCCTCAAGGGGACAGTTTCGTGTTTGGAAGTATAGGTCTTCAGCTTCAGCAGTACGCACGGGTTGTTAGCCTTGGCCCGGAAGATGAGGTGCACGTGGCTGGGCATGATACACCAGGCATAGATCTCCATGCCTTTGTGTTTCCGGCAGTAGTTCAGGCTGTCGGTAAGGAGGGCAAAGTACTCTTCCCGCGTAAACACGTCTACCCAGTACACCACCGCAAAACTCACAAAGTATAGCCCTTCCTTGTTATGAAATTTATACTTCCTGCTCATCAGCAGCTTATACTTCTAACAGCTGCTTCCGGGTTGTGAGCAGGTTGTTTGTACATAAGTAATTACGCTACTGTGAATAACTATGCTAGTGGAATGTGCTAGTGCGAGCTTGTAGATCGTACTATTATTTGTGCTGAAATATAGCTGCGTGGAAAATAAAAGACACGAGCTACAAGCTCGCGCCAGCGGGGGAGTATGTAGCTTGTACTGTTACTTTGGTTGAAGGTATAGCTGAGTAGAAAAGAAAAGCCCGAACTGCGAGTTCGGGCTTTAAAATGTAATGTTTAAACTTTTTTTCTAACTAAGAGCTATTTCCTTATATCTTTTTGCTCTCATTGTGAATGCATGTTTGGTACCCTCCATGACATCACAAATTTCTTTTTTAATATCAGGTATATCAACTGTTCCAGAATATAGAACACCTAATTTTTTACTTTCAGAGTTCATTGAAACAATATACTCTGCATCACCATTAACTGGGATATTAGCGTTATGAGTAACAACGATTATTTGGCGTTGTTCTTTTGCAAATTTTAGTCTATCAACTATTAGCTCATATACTAATCTATTATCTAAGTCATCTTCAGGTTGATCTAATAATAGAGGCACATTACCATGCGAAAGTATAAATGTCAATATTGCCGTAGTCTTTTGACCTGCAGAAGCCGTGGATAATGGTCGAAAAGAAGCATCATTTGTTGGTTTATACTGAATCTCAATTTCATCTTCAGGCCACAACAAATCAATTTCATCAATTTGAGCATCATTTAGTTTTTCGACTAAGTTATAGAAGTAACCAGTAACCTCTTCCACTTCTTCTTTATTTCGAATTCTGTGAAAGATATTTCTAATATCGGTTATTGTTTTCTCAACATTCCCATTAAAGCATATTTCAACTATTACATTGATATCTTTATCGAAACTATTTTCTTTTTGTAGAATTGTTCTAAGTTTAGTTTCGAAATCTGTTTTATTCCTAAAAGGCTTTATTAAGATCTTAACCTTATCATCAGGAAGGATTGATGCTACGGCTACCTTTCTTTTTTTTGTAATCTCTTTAGTTGTGTCTAAAAATTCTTTCTGGATTTCTTCCCGAGATTTTAACTCCTGATCTAATTTATCCTCTAAAGCGAATATCTTATTTAGATCATTTTCTTTTGAAATTTTTTGTGACGTTATTTTCTCAAAGTTTTTGATATCTTCTATACCCTGAGCTTCTAAATCAGCTTTTTTTGCATTGAAATCGGAGAGATTTTTATTGTACTTATCTTTCCAATCTGACACCTTGATTTCATCTAGCAAAGTATCTTTCACATTTAATACTTTACTTTTAAGAACTTCGATTTCTTTTTTAATGCTCTCTAGGTCTTTTTGAGCTTTGGCGTTTATTTCATAGAGTTCTATAGATTCGTTAGCATCAAAAGTTGTAAGATTAAATGAATCTAAGTGGACTTGATCAATTAAGTCATCAAATGAATTTTCAATATTCACAAACTTCAATAGTTCATTATTGATCAGAATTTCCTGTGTTGATAGTAATTCCTTTTCAGTCAATAAGTCTGCTATTCCGCTCTCATGAAAAAGCTTTATTCTTTCTTCTAAATCTTTGATTTCAGTTTGTAATTTACCTTTACCAGCTATTTGTTGCTGAATGGATCTAATAGTCGTAGATTTTTCTAAAAATAGCCTTTTTGTTGTTTCTCTATTGTCTTTTAATGTCTCTATATCATCATCCAATTTATCAATTCGCTCTCTTAAGCAATTGGGGTCTTGAGCTATTTCATATATCTGCTTTTGAGAATACTGTTCATATTCAAAGAAATCAATAAAACCCTCTTCTTCTACAGTTACCCAACTACTAGAGGATGTGTCAAACTTTTGTATCTCTACCTTTTGAGACTCTTGATGAGTTATATCAGTAGCTTTTATCTGATATTTAACTTTATGCCGAATGAATTCAATCAGTATTTCAGAGTTTTCAGTTAGGACTCCTTTTTTTGATTTATTGTCAAATCTTTTATAGAAATCTTTTTGATCAGCAAAAATCTCTTTCAAATCACATATATCTGCACACTTATTGAAGGCTCCTCTTATAAATCTAAAAATACTTGACTTTCCACTTCCTCTTCCACCTATTATAGTTGTTAGTTGAGGATTAAAATCAATTCTTAAAGGAGCATTATTATCTGTAATAGTGGTGTTAGTTATCTCCAACGATTTTATCCACAGTTCAGGTGTTTCATAAGGTATATCAGAGCAGTCATGATTGGTTTTAACTCTTCTCTCAGGGATGAGAAACGCTTGTCTTAATCCTTCTAAAGATGGCTTCTCATCCATCTTAATCCAGCTATAGCAGCTTCCAATTCCCCACAAACCATGTTTTGGATTATTCTGTTCATGAGGATTATCAGAAAATGAAAGTATAGCTAAGTTGGCATCAGTAGCGTATTTTACTGTAGTTGACCACTCTTTTATAATTGAATCATCAATTTGTGGATTTGGATAAGAATAATAAATATTAAGTTTCTCTTTAAGCTCATCGTCATATGGTGACGAAATAGGTGATAAAAACTCGGGGTGTACTACCTGAACAGCATTAATGTAATCAAGGTCGTAGAGTTTTTTTAAATTGGCTACGCTTATTGAGCCTAAACCATTGTACTCATCTATATGAGCGGGAATAATAAGAGCTTTTGCACTTTTTGCTTTTTCTGCAATTTCAAAGATACTAAGCGAAGTGAAGGCTTCTTGTGTTCCAAACTCACCTCTAGAGATACCACATGTTATTAGAAAATCATTGATATCATCCGACGTTTTATCGATATCGAAAATTATTAAAAGGTGTACCTTCGATGGATCGCACGTAATTTCTACACCAGGGAAAACAGTGAGCCCTGTTCCTTCAGCAGCTAATTTAATTTGATCAATCATAGCTCCAGTATTATGATCAGTAACTGCTACACAGTTTAAACCTTTATCTAGAGCTTCTTTCACCCACTGTTCTGCAGTAACGGTTTTATCTTGAAAGCAAGCACTCGCTGTTGTATGAATATGAAGATCACATTTAAACCATCTTGCACCTTTGTATTTCATAGCATCTATTCTTTTTGTTCGTTAAGGGGAATCTAAAATCAATTAATTCTTAATTGGGTGTTACTCAAAGTTAGATGCTTAATATATATAAACCGCTTAATATAGAGTTTTATTTATCAACTAATTCTCCACATTTACTTGCTGTAGCTCAAGAATGACGCAGCCTAAAATTTTTAGAATCTTTGGATAAGCTATTTTATTAGTTTTGTAAATATCTTACTGCATCACGATATTAAATTACTCCCCTTGCCCTTCAACCCATTTACCATAGACTTACCCGTTCGGGAAATTATACCTGCCGTTAGGGAGCACCTGGCGGCGCAGAACACGCTGATCGTAAACGCCCCTCCCGGAGCCGGTAAAAGCACTTTGCTGCCGCTGGCTATACTTGATGAAGTATGGCTGAAAGATCAGAAGATCATCATGCTGGAGCCCCGGCGCCTGGCGGCCAAAACCATTGCCGAGCGCCTGGCGCAGCTGTTGGGCGAGGAGGTAGGCCAGACCGTCGGTTACCGCATCCGTTTCGAGAACCGCACCTCCGCTGCCACCCGCATCGAGGTCGTAACAGAAGGCATCCTCACCCGCATGATCCACAGCGACCGCTCGCTGACAGGCATCGGCATCGTGATCTTCGACGAGTTTCATGAGCGCAGCATCCACGCCGATGTGGCCATGGCCCTGAGCCGGGAGGCGCAGCAAGCGCTTCGCCCGGACCTGCGCATCATGGTGATGTCGGCCACCCTGGACATGCCCCAGCTCACGAGCCTGCTCAAGGCCCCTGTGGCGCAAAGCATGGGGCGGCAATACCCCATCAACACCATCTATACCGGCGACGCCGACGACCGCATGCTGCCCGAAATGACGGCCAAAGTAGTGCAGCAGGCAGCGCAGGAGCAGGGAGGCGATATCCTCGTGTTCCTGCCCGGCGAAAACGACATTCGGAAAGTAGAAGAACTCTTGCGCAGGCAGCTGCGCGGCGTGCAGATACACCCGCTGTTTGGTATGCAGCCCTTCGGTAAGCAGTACGCCGCCATCATGCCCGACCGCCAGGGCAGGCGCAAAGTGGTGCTGGCCACAAGTATAGCCGAGACCAGCTTAACCATAGAAGGCATTTCGGTGGTGGTGGATACGGGCTTCGGCAAAACCTCCCGCTTCGATCCGAAGTCCGGTTTGTCGCGCCTCGAAACACAGCGCATCTCCAAAGACGCCGCCGACCAGCGTGCCGGTCGCGCCGGACGCCTGGGCCCCGGCACCGCCTACCGCATGTGGAGCAAAACCACGCAAGAGCGCATGGCCCCGCACCGCACCCCCGAGATCATGGAAGCCGACCTGTCCTCGCTGGTGCTGGACATGGCGCAGTGGGGCATTACCGATATCCGTGGCCTGACCTGGCTGAACCCGCCGCCGCGCGCTGCCCTGGCCTATGCCACCGACATGCTGCACCAGCTGCAGGCGCTGGAGCATGGCCGCATTACTGAGCACGGTAAGAAGATGCACCGGCTGCCCTGCCACCCGCGCATCGCGCACATGCTGCTCAAAGCCGAAGAAACCGGCCAGGTGCCGCTGGCCTCTGATATTGCCGCCGTCTTGGAAGAGCGCGACCCGCTGGACCGTAACGCCGGCATCGACATTAATTTAAGGGTGGAAGCCCTGCGCAAGTATCGGAAAGAGCAGGGGCAGGGCAAGCGCTTTGCTAAGATCGAGAAGATTGCTCTCTCGTATCGCCAGCTCTTTGAGGTGGAGCCCGACAACGGCACCTTCGATGAGTATGAAACCGGTGTGCTGCTGGCGCATTGCTACCCCGAGCGCATCGCCTACGCCCGCCCCGGCAACAACGCCCAGTTCCAGCTGGCCAGCGGCAAGTATGCTTCTGCCGGTCACCGCGACGACCTGGCGCACGAGCCCTGGCTGGCCATCGCGCACCTGCACGCGGGCACCGGCGATAACCCGGGCCGCATTTTCCTGGCATCCCCGCTCAACCCCCGCGATCTGGCCCCGCTGTTAAAGCAGCAGGAAGTCTACCACTGGGACGTAAACGACGGCGAACTCACCGCCTCGCTGGATACGCGTATCGGCAGCATTGTGCTGCAAAGCAAACCGCTGCCACCACCCGACGAGAAGCACCGCGTACCGGCCATCTCCGAAGCCATCAAAGCAGAAGGCGAGCACCTGCTGGACTTCAACCATGAGCTAACCCAATGGCAAAACCGCGTGCTGAGCCTCCGCAAATGGCGCCCCTCCGAGTTCTGGCCCGATGTGAGCACCTCCACGCTCCTCATCACCAACTGGGACTGGCTGAAATCATACTTGTATGACATTGAGCACCCCGACGAGCTGATGGAGCTGGATCTTTTGCCCATACTTAATGCGAAGTATTTGGATGAGGAACAGCGCGCCCGGCTGGACTTACTGGCCCCAGCAAGTATAGCTTTGCCGGATGGATCAAGTATAGAGCTGGAGTATAAAGCCGATGGTTCACAGCCTAAGCTGGAGATTCGCCTGCAGGACGTGCTGGGCTGGGAGGTAAGCCCGACGGTGGATGAAGGCGAGATGACGGTGGAACTGGCCTTGCTTACGCCTGATCTCAAGCCGATCACTACTGTCTCTGACTTGGCGAGTTTCTGGAAAGGAAATTACCGGGTGATCAAACGGCAGCTGGAGGTGGTGTTTCCGGAAGTGGAGTGGGAGAGGTAAGGTAGTTAGAAAGTTAGAAGGTTAAAAAGTTAGAAAGTTATTTTATATCTCGTGGTGTCCGGAGGTCACACGAGTCGAAGATCCCGAAGAATTTCGGGGTGTCTGGCGTAGGCTATACTTTATACTTTGTCTGGATCAGGACTTGCAGTGTTACCCCACCCCAGCCCTCCCCTTTTATCGAGGGCCCCTACCCCCAGAACAGGGGAGGGAGCTTTTGCAGTACCAAATCAAACCACCCCTACCCCTCAGAGCTGCGCTCGCTACCATCGAACTCGCGTTCTCGGTAGTCCAAGGAGGGGAATTCGTAATTACTACTTCCAAAGTTTAAGTTTCATAGCTGCTGTTCTTGCGCGGACAGGTCGCGACCCGTCCCTACAAATTTTAAACCCACCCCTACCCCTCCAAGGAGGGGAATTTAGTACTTGCTATACTTTATTGTCATCTCGAGCAGGGCGAGAGATCTATCTGGAATTATGAAGAGATCTCACATTTCATTCGAGATGACAGTAAGGCCGTAGCTATCGAACTGAACCCAGTCCTTGGGTTGAGCGCCTTGTAGATTTCCGGTTTCGCTTCAGCGAAATTGCGGAGACCGTAAGGTCAAGCAAAGGAAATGTACACAGCGCGATGCCCGAGGACGAGCCCTCTCGGGCTTGAGAGCACCAAAGCCAGAGATGAAACGGTAGGTTTGTGTGAACTAGAGGATCAGCGGAAGCTAGAAAGTATAGCTTGGTTAAAATAGCAGGAAGCAGTGGCTAGGGAAGTATAGCCAAAGTATAAAGTATAAAAGTATAAAAAGACACAAGCGGACGCTTGCGCCAGAGAAAGTATGGCTTTAGTATAAAGTATAGCCAAAGCAAGTATGGCTCTGCGAGCCAGTCAAGTCAGAGACTTGACACTATCCGTAGGACATAAGTCTGAAGACTTGCGCCAGAGAGGGGGAAATACACGAATTTCAAACTCGCGCCAGCAGGAGGTAGCAGTTGTGCCAGCAAGTAAAGAAGTATAGTCAAGTATAAAGTATATCCGCTAAGCACATACTTCACCAAACAAGGGAATCAAGCGGTTTCATAAACAAAAGCCCTCACCGCTTCTAAAAAACAGTGAGGGCTTCATTAAAGTCTTATCAAGTTACAGTTTCTCCCAGCCTGCCACACCCAGGTAGGTGCTAACACCTATGATGATGGAAGACATGACCACGCCAATGGTAATGGCGGCGAAGGCTTTCTTTCGTTCTATTTTGAAGATCTCAGCGGCAATAGCGCCCATATAAGCCCCGGTTCCGGGAAGCGGCACCATCACAAACACCATCAGCCCCCAAAAGCCATACTTGTTCACGTTGCTGCCGGCTAGCTTTTTGGCCCTTTTGCAGAAGAAGATCACCCCCCTTTTGTAAGCACGGAAAGGCCAGAATTTCTTGCTGAACGTATCCACCAGCCACAAGAACATGGGGTAGATCAATATGTTACCTACAACCCCTACCAGCACGGCCCAAACCAGCTGCACATTGTTCAGCACAGCGTAAGGGATACCGGCACGGGCCTCCCCGAACGGGGAAATGCTAAGTAAAAAAGTAAGAATGAGCGTTTCCAGCATAAAATAATTCGTAAATAGATCCTGCACTTTTTTCGGTCGCCACCAGCGCAAAGGCAGGGTGCACCCCAAACCACACGAGCCAATCTCCATCCTTGGTGCAACAGAGGGGTAACAGGTACCAAACGATAAAAATTCAAACAACGTATCTGTGATGCCCTGAGCCTTTGCCGATGCATACTTCATCCGGTGCAGATCACAAATTTAGCAGTAAATGAAGCCTGCGGGGTGTCAGTTCCGCACCTCCAAACCTCTCCGTTACGCCTGCCTTTAGCTACCCTGAAGATAGACTTTGCGCTTATAGGCGGTAAAAGTCACTTCCGCCCGTATCCAAAGGCTTACTATCTCTTACGAGATGTAGAATCAGTAAAATTGTACTATGAGTGGAATTTAGCGCTGTTATACAGCGTAAGGAGGTGCTTCCCGCCCGATTCGGGTGCAAATATAGGGAGAGGAAAGCCCAAAAGTATGCATCCGTCGAAGTATAAAGCAGGATATTTAGTAAAATAAAGACGATGAGCGGCTTATAAAAAAAGCGCGGACCCATTTCTGAGTCCGCGCCATACAGTAGCTATACCGGGGAAAGGGCTACACGGCCTGCAACTCCTTCTCCTCCTGCTCGGTCTTGTCCCAGTATGCTGCGTTCCTGATGCCCAGCTTCTTTGCGTTGAACACCGGGTCCAGGCCTGCCTTGCGTTGCTCCTGGTAATCTTTCAGCGCCCGTAAGGCAGGCTTTCTCAATAACAGGATCGCCACAACGTTCAGCCAGGCCATCACACCTACACCAATATCGCCCAGCATCCAGGCGGATTCTGCCGTTTTAACGGAGCCGTAGAACGTAGAGGCAAGTATGAGCGCCCGCAGTACCCAGATCATCCACTTGTTGCCCTTTGTGTTCAGGTAGCTCAGGTTGGTCTCGGCGATATAATAGTAAGCCATGATGGTGGTAAAGGCGAAGAAGAACAGGGAAATAGCCACAAAGCCGCTGCCCAGGGTAGGGAAGTAGGTGTTAACGGCTGCCTGCGTATACTCCGGCCCGAACGGCACGCCCGGCAGGTTCTCCACAACAAAGCCGCCTTCCGGGTTTACCACGTTATATTGCCCCGTGAACAGGATCATGAAGGCGGTGGCCGTACAAACAAACAGCGTATCCACATACACGGAGAACGCCTGCACCAAGCCCTGCTTGGCCGGGTGACTTACCGCCGCTGCCGCAGCCGCGTGTGGTGCCGTGCCCTGTCCGGCCTCGTTTGAGTAAATGCCACGCTTCACGCCCCATGAGATAGCCATACCGAAGATACCTGCAAAGGCCGGCTCCAGGTCGAAAGCAGACCGGAAGATCAGGCTAAAGACAGCGGGTACTTCCGTAATGTTCATCATTATGATCACCACCGACATCAGGATATAGGCGCCAGCCATAAACGGGACAACCACCTGTGCCACCTTGCCAATGCGCTTGACGCCACCCAAGATGATGAGCGCCAGCAGCAGGGTAACGGCACCGCCGGTATACGCCATCGGGATCTGGAAGGCATTGTTCATGCCTGAGGCGATGCTGTTGCTCTGCACGCCCGGCAGGAAGAGGGCCATGCTCACGATCGTGGCCACAGCGAAAACGACGGCGTACCATTTTATACCCAGTCCTTTTTCGATATAGAAGGCAGGGCCGCCTCTGTATTGCCCGTCTTTCACCTGTTTGTAGATCTGCCCAAGGGTAGCCTCAATAAAAGCGGAGGCGCTCCCCAGGAAGGCAATGGCCCACATCCAGAACACAGCACCCGGTCCGCCCATGGCAATGGCTGTGGCCACACCCGCAATGTTGCCCGTGCCCACACGGCCTGCGATGGCTACGGTAAAGGCCTGAAACGAGCTGATGCCCTTCTGTGTAGACTCGCCTTTGAACAGCAGTTGCAGCATTTCGCGGAGGTAGCGCACCTGCAGAAACTTAGTAACGATGGAAAAGTAAACCCCTGCCCCGAGGCAAAGTATGATGAGTGCGTTGCTCCAAACAATGTCGTTGACGGCAGAAATAATGTTCTCCATAAGGGAAAGAAAGCTGTTAGGTTTTCAGTAGTAGACTATACTTTGGCCTGGAAAGAAGAGGCCGTCCCTAAAATTAAAGGAAATTTTCTGGACTGGCGCAACAGAACCGGTAGCTTATGAGAAGAAAGAAAGAAAAAAAGGAGGGACTGCTTCTGAGGCCGGTGCCCGTGCAGGTATATGGGGTGATTCCGGCACGGCCTTCTACGTGAAGCGCCGTGCCGGAACAGGAAGTGCTTACTTCTGGGAATGTCCTTCTATGTATTGTATCAGTTCCCTTAGCTGCGCTTCGTTGTCAAAATCCACTTTGTTGGTTCTAAAATATTCGATCAGAGCGTCTTTGGCGTTAGGATAAAGCCGGGAGATATTGCGCTTACTCGCCTCATAGTAGTGGTCATTCAGGTCGGCCAGGTAGTAGGAGGTCTTTACCTTGAACTTGTAATTGTCGCTCGACTTGAGGTTATATGTCTGCGACTTATCTGCATACTGGGTGGCGCTGGTGGCCGCAATAGAACTTGGGCTGGAGCCCATGGCACCCTTGCTCTTGATGTCAGCCACCTCATACTTTTCCTTTACAAGCAGCGTGGCCGATCTGAACTTTTCCAGCTGCTGTAGCAAGCTCTTGCTTTCCTGATCATAGAAATACAGGTCGTCCCCGATAGAAATGGAGGAGATGGTGAACAGGTTATCGACGGCCAACGTATCTTCGCCCTTCACAAACTCCGCTTCACCTGAGAAGACGTTGTAGTTAAGGTTGGCGATGGTGGCTGTTCCATTCTTAAACGTCACTTTCCCCTCTTTAAACTCCGGATAGCGATACATTTTATTTTGGATTACGCTGGAGCCATTGCCGTTAGTTGGGGCCACTTCTATACTTTTACCGACGCTTTTTTGTGCCGACAGCGGCAAAGGCAAAATAGGCAGGAAGCCCATGGCAAGAGCTAAGGCGCAAACATAAACGTGTTTCAATTTCATACGCTTCTATCGTTACTGGTGAGAACCTGGTGTTGATCAGTCGCAAAGTATGGCTAAAGCCAAACTAAAGTGAGATAATTTAAACAAATATCCTAGAATTATTCCTGTTTTTGATGTAGCGTTCAAAAACCCTGAACGATAGAGCCATTTTCTGACGTGAACAGCAGAAGCATACGCTTTGCCGCAGCTACTGTGGCCGCTTCTTGGTTCCTCGCGTAGGCGGGGCTGAAAGCGGATCGTCGGGCCAGTGGTGCTTGGGGTAGCGACCGCGTAAGTCTTTTCGCACCTCGAAATAGCCATTGCTCCAGAAGCTGCGCAGGTCGCGGGTAACCTGTACGGGTCGTGAGGCAGGTGAGAGCAGGTGCATGAGGAGCGGCACCTTACTGCCCCCAATGCGCGGCGTATCCAACAAACCGAACACCTCCTGCAGGCGCACAGCCAGCACCGGCGCACTTGGGTCCGTATAGTCCACCGCAATGCGCGAACCGCTGGGCACCTGCAGGTGGGAGGGGGCCAGCCGGTCCATTTCCTGCCGCTGCTCCCAACTCAAATCAGCCAGCAGTATTTCGCCCAGGTCCAGGCGACCTACCTGGTCAAGTGAGCGGAGGCCGTAAAGGTGGGGCGCCAGCCATGCGTCCATTCTCTCTGCCAGCGCTGCATCCGATACGTCGGGCCAGTTCTCCGGGTCGAGTTGATGCAGGAAGGTCAGGCGTTGCCGGATGCTGGTGGCTTCCTTGCCCCAGGGCAGCCTGTCGATGCCTTTCTCCCGTAGTGCCTGCAACAGCGCCTGCGTTACGATTTCCGGATCGGGTTTGGAATTCATACTTTCATCCAGCACCAGGGCGCCGAGCTTTTTTATACTTCGGGCTACTACCTGCTGCGAGCTTTCCTGCCAGCGCACTTCCTGCAACACTTCTACCTGATCAGCAAAATGTTGGAGCACGTCAGCTTTTTCCAGCGGTGCAGCTAACAGGATGCGGGGCTGCTTGCCCAGGTCCAGGTGCGCGACGGCGTAGAAATCCGCCTCCCCGAAGAGCTCCGTGGGCAGGGTGGCCCGCTGTCCGCTGATCAGCCTCACCCTGCCGGACGACTCGCGTTGTGCCAGCCGGTCGGGGTAAGCGAGAGCCGTCAGGACGCCTGCCTGGTCCGGATTTATACTTGGGTTCGTTTCGCGCAGCCGCTGCCGCAGGTTCTGGGTTTGTTCCTTCACCCGGCGCAGGGCGTTTTCATCCAGGCTATAACCCGGCGTAAGTGGTCGCTTTCCGGCCAGCAGTTCCAGGCGCAGGTGCAGGTCAGGCAGGCCGTCGCCACGAGAGAGTTGCACGGGTTTTAGCACATCCCGCTCTGAAAGTATGGCTGCCAGCGCACAGGCTGTCGCCCCGTATCCGAGATCCTGCCCGCGGATAACCAGGTGTCCCAAACGCGGATGCATTCCCAGCGAGGCAAGTGCCTTCCCATGCGGGGTAGGATTGCCAGACACATCTATAGCCTCCAGGCGAAGCAGCAGATCTTTGGCCAGGGATAGGGCGGTGACAGGAGGCGTGTCGAGCCAGTGAAGGGCCGTCGCATCCTTTGCGCCCCAGATAGCCAGTTCCAGCGCCAACCCCGACAGGTCGGCATCGAGTATTTCCGGGTCCTGGCGCTCGGGCAGCTGCAGCTGGTCGGCAGTAGACCAGAGGCGGTAGCAAATGCCCGGCCCCAGTCGCCCGGCGCGGCCGCGCCGCTGGTCAGCCCCGGCTTTCGAGACAGGCACGGTGTCGAGGGTGGTGAGGCCGGTGCGGGGCACGAACTTGGGCACGCGGGCATAGCCCCCGTCCACCACAATCCGAACGCCCTCTATGGTTAAGCTCGTTTCGGCGATGCTGGTGGCCAACACTACTTTGCGCTTCTTCTTCGGGGAGGGCTGTATGGCGGCCACCTGTTTGGAGAGCGGCAGGTCACCGTGCAGCAGGTGCAGTTCTATTTCGGAGGAGAGTTTCTCCTCCAGCAACTGCGCCACCTTCCGGATCTCGCCCATGCCTGGCAAAAAGACAAGTATATCACCTTCCGTCACCTCGCTGAGTGCCTTCCGAATGGTTCTGGGGGCTAGCTCCGCCAGTCGCTGAGAAGGGTAATTGCCGGCGGAGGCTACTTCGGCAGGGGAAAGATAGTGCGTTTCGACAGGGTACATGCGGCCCTCGCTGCGCACCACCGGCGCGCTGAGCCAATTGCCAATGGCGGTTGCGTCCAGCGTAGCCGACATCACCAGAATGCGCAAATCAGGACGCAGCACCGCCTGGGCGTCCAGCGCCAGCGCCAGCCCCAAATCAGCCTGCAGGTTGCGCTCATGAAACTCGTCGAAAATGATGGCAGCTACACCCTCCAAGGCCGGGTCTTCCTGAATCATGCGGGTGAGAATGCCTTCGGTCACCACCTCCACACGTGTTTTGGGCGATACCTTGTGGTCCATCCGTACCCAATACCCCACGGTTTGCCCCACCGGCTTGCCCAGCAGGTCGGCCATGCGTTCGGCAGCGGCGCGGGTAGCCAGGCGGCGTGGTTCCAGCACCAGAATTTTACCGTCGTTGCGCCAGCTTGCCTGTAGCAGCGCCAGCGGCACCAGCGTGGTTTTACCGGCCCCCGGAGGAGCTTCCAGCACAGCGCGGTTATTGGCTTCCAGGGCCTTCAGCAGCCGTGGCAGCGCCTCTTTTACAGGCAGGTCGGGGAGTAGGGGGAGTAAATCAGCAGTCGGTATCACCTCCCAAAGTTCGGGATTGTTTTTGAAATTCGCTTTAGGGTGGTTAGAGAAGTAGAGTTCAGAGAAGTTATACTTTCTCCTCTTGTCATCTATTAATACCGCCAGTTTGAGCGCAGCGGAAACTGGTGGTGGAGCATGGAAGCCAGTTTGTAACTGGCGGAAGTGTAGTACTGTGTAGTGCCAGTTACAAACTGGCAGCATCGTACACCACAAGTTGCGCTAACGCTAAACTTGCGGCATGGAATGTAAGTTGGAACTGTCCAGTCATACAGCTTAAATTGTCTGGATATGGATTTACAGCATGATTGGATTAACAGGATTGCAGAACCGGGTCCAACCACCCCTGGCCCCTCCTTAGCCAAGGAGGGGAGCTTGCCATTACTGGTGCTGAAGTATAAATTTCATAGCTGTTGTTCTGTGTGGACAGGTTATATACTACCTGTCCACACAGAGGCAATTCAGTACTATCCCTCCAGCACCAACTTCGATACCTCCTTAGAAGGCAGGTCGGATGTGCCCATCAGGTAGGTGTCGATGGCGCGGGCGGCTTCGCGGCCGTCGGAGATGGCCCATACTACGAGCGACTGGCCCCGGTAAGCGTCGCCGGCGGCGAAGATGCCTGGTACATTGGTTTGCCAGTTCTGCAGTGTAAAGTTTCCGCGGTTGTCTGTGTCAAACCCGAAGCTGGCTTTGAAGGCGTCGTGCAGCGGGCGTTCGTAGCCGATGGCAATCAGGGCCAGGTCGCAGGGCAGGATCTTCTCGCTTTCCGGCTTCTCAGTATACTCGTAGCTGTTCTTCCACTCCAGCTCTACCACCTTCAGGCCTTTTACATGGCCATTTTCATCAGCAATGAATTCCTTCGTAAGCCAGCCCCAGCTACGCTCACAGCCCTCTTCGTGCGAGCTGGAGGAAGTATACGTCATAGGCCATTCCGGCCAGGGGTTCTGCGGCGTGCGTGCCGAGGAGGGCATGGTGCGGTACTGCAACTGACTGATAGACCGGGCAAACTGCCGGTTGGCCGTGCCCACGCAGTCGGAGCCCGTGTCGCCGCCGCCAATCACCAGCACATGTTTGTCAGTTGCCAGCAGGTCTTCTTCAGACGCTATACTTTCGCCGGCTACCCGGCGGTTGTGCAGCGTCAGATAGTCCATCGCAAAGTGGATGCCCTTCAGGTGATTGCCCGGGATGTCGAGTACGCGCGGTTTGCTCGAGCCGATAGCCATCAGTACCGCGTCATACTTGCGGTGCAGCTTTTTCAGGGTGACTTCTTTGCCAATCTCAATACCCAGATGGAAACGAATGCCTTCTTCTTTCAAAATGTCCAGGCGGCGGTCGATCACCCACTTTTCCAGCTTAAAATCCGGAATACCATAGCGCAGCAAGCCGCCCGCTTTGTCATCCTTGTCATACACGTGCACCTCGTGGCCAGCCTGGTTGAGTTGTGCCGCTGCCGCCAGTCCGGCAGGACCGGAACCCACAATGGCCACCTTTTTGCCGGTGCGGCGCAGCGGTGCCTGTGGTTTTACCAGCCCCAGCTCAAACGACTTCTCGGCTATACTTTTCTCGATGTGCTCGATGGCCACCGCAGGCTTATTAATAGACAGCACGCAGCTCGACTCGCAGGGGGCAGGGCAGATGCGGCCGGTAAACTCCGGGAAGTTGTTGGTGCTGTAGAGAATCTGCGCCGCGCGCTCCCACTCGCCCTCATATACGGCATCGTTAAAATCCGGTATCTGGTTACCCAACGGGCAACCGCTGTGGCAGAACGGCACGCCGCAGTCCATGCAGCGGTTGGCTTGCTGCCGGGTCTTTTCCTCCGGAAAGGAAGTATAGATTTCGTTTGAGTCGTTGATTCTTTCTTTAGGGTCGCGAGCCTGTGGCAGCTCGCGGGTATATAACTGGAATCCGTCTATCTTTCCCATTAGGCAACTGATTTAACTGTTTCACTTTCACTTTTCTGCAGAGCCTTCTTCAGGTCGTGCGGCATCACTTTCTGGAAAAACTTCTGGTGCACATGCCAGCCTTTGAGCATATCCTTGGCCAGGGAGCTATCCGTATAGGCGGCGTGCTCTTTCAGTTTCTGCTCGATCCAGGCCAGGTCAGTGGCGTCAGGCTGCTCCAGGTCCGCCATACTTAGGTTACACTGGTCGGGGAAGGCATTGGTAGGGTCGTAGACGAAGGCCAGGCCGCCGCTCATGCCGGCCGCAAAGTTGCGGCCCACTGCGCCAAGTATAAGCACCTTCCCGCCGGTCATGTACTCGCAACCGTGGTCGCCGATGCCCTCTACCACCGCCTCAGCGCCGGAATTACGCACGCAGAAGCGCTCACCGGCCATCCCGTTGATGTATACTTTACCTGAGGTGGCCCCATAAAGCGCCACGTTGCCCGTGATGATGTTCTCAGAGGCCACATAGGTGGAGCCTTCGAAAGGCTGCAGGATCAGCTTACCTCCTGATAAGCCTTTGCCCAGGTAGTCATTTGCTTCGCCTACCAGGCGGAAGGTAAGCCCTGGTGCCAGGAAAGCCCCGAAGGTTTGGCCCGCCGAGCCGTGGAAGGTGGCGTTGAAGCTATCCTCCGGCAGACCATCCTTGCCATACTTGGTGGAGACATCATAAGATAGCATCGCGCCTACAGAGCGGTCCACGTTGATGATGCGGTACTCGTAAGGTGCATTTTTGTCTCTCTTGAAATCGCGGATGAGCTTCTTGTCCAGTACGTTGTCGATGTCGTGCTCCTGATGGATCTGGTGGTAAATGCCCACGTTGTTAGGCGCTACCTCCTGGTGCAGGATCGGGTCGAAGCTGAGGTTCTTGAGCTTCCAGTGATTCAGGTCGTTGCGTACTTTGAGCACCTGCGGCTGGCCTACCATCTCGTTTATACTTCTGAAGCCAAGCGAGGCCATGATTTCGCGCAGTTCCTGAGCCATAAAGCGGAACAGGTTCACCACATGCTCCGGATCGCCGGTAAAGAGCTGGCGCAAGTCCGGGTTTTGGGTGGCGATGCCGACCGGGCAGGTGTTCAGGTGGCACTTGCGCATCATTATGCAGCCTTCCACGATCAGGGCGGCCGTAGCCACACCAAACTCCTCAGCACCCAGCAGGGTAGCCACCGCCAGGTCGAAACCCGTCATCAGCTTGCCGTCGGTCTGCAGTACCACGCGGCTGCGCAGGTTGTTTTTCACCAGCGTCTGGTGCGCCTCTGCCAGGCCCATTTCCCAGGGCAAGCCGGCATGGCGGATGGAGCTAAGCGGACTGGCACCCGTACCGCCGTCAGCGCCGGAGATCATGATGGCGTCGGCTTTGGCTTTGGCTACACCGGCGGCGATGGTGCCCACGCCCGCCTCGGCCACCAGCTTCACATTGATGCGAGCCTTGGGGTTGGCGTTTTTCAGGTCGAAGATCAACTGCTTTAGGTCCTCGATGGAGTAGATGTCGTGGTGCGGGGGGGGAGAGATCAGGCCTACGCCCGGGGTAGAATGGCGCACGCGGGCAATCCACTTGTCTACCTTGTGGCCCGGCAGCTGACCGCCTTCGCCGGGCTTGGCCCCCTGCGCAATTTTGATCTGGATCTCGTCGGCATTGGCCAGGTAGTGGCTCGTCACGCCGAAGCGGCCGGAGGCTACCTGTTTGATGGCGGAGCGTTCGGAGTCACCGTTCTCTTTTAAAGTATAACGGGCCTCGTCTTCGCCGCCCTCGCCGCTGTTGCTCTTGCCGCCAATACGGTTCATGGCGATGGCCAGGGTGCTGTGCGCCTCATGCGACAGGGAACCGAAGGACATGGCTCCGGTGGCAAAGCGCTTGAATATATTTTCCACGGGTTCTACTTCCTCCAGGGGTACCGACTGGCGCTTGCGGAACTCGAAGAGGTGGCGCAGCGTAACAGCCGACTGCTGGTGCTCGCGCACAAGCTTAGAGTATTCTTTATAGAGGCGGTAGTCACCCAGACGCGTGGACTTCTGTAGCAGGTGAATCACCTCGGGGCGCAGCAAATGCTCTTCGCCGCGTCTTCGCCACTGGAAGAAGCCGCCCGCCTCCAGCAGCTTGTCCTCGCTGGCAAAGGCAGACCAGTGTTTCGTCAGCGCTTCCTGCTCCAGGTCCTCGAAGTTGAGGCCCTCCAGGCGGCTAACCGTGCCTTTGAAGCATTTCTGAATCACTTCCTGCCCAAAGCCGATGCACTCAAAAATCTGCGAGCTCTGGTAAGCTTGCAGCGTGCTGATGCCCATCTTGGAGAGTATCTTCAGCAAGCCGTTGCCCACTGCCTGAATGTACTGCTCGGCATAATAGGAGAAAGGCTTGGTGGTGTCCAGTTTCTCCTTCTCCAATAGGTGCTGCACCGTGTCGTAGACCATGTAGGGGTACACGCAGCTGGCTCCGTAACCAATGATGGTGGCAAAGTGATGCGTTTCCCAGGCATCGCCTGCCTCTACCACCAGACCAGTTTTGGTGCGGATGCGCTTTTCTACCAGGTGGTGGTGGATGGCACCCACCGCCAGCAGCGAAGGAATGGCGGCACGGTCTTTTTCCACTGCCCGGTTGGAAATGATGAGGATCTTTTTGCCTCTGCCAATGGCCGCTTCAGCCGCCGCGCATATTTCATCCAGGGCGTTTTGTAGCGCGCCTTTCTCTCCGGTGGAGAAGGTGGCGTTGATGGTATGGTTGTCGAAGCCTTCGGCTTTCAGGTTGATGAGCTTGTTGAAGTCGCCGTGGCTGAGCACCGGGTGCGAGATATGGATCTGGCGTGTGTGGGCCGGGGTCTCGTCCAGCACGTTCAGCGACTCTCCCAGGCGGGTAAACAGCGACATCACCAGCCGCTCCCGGATCGGGTCGATGGGCGGGTTGCTGACCTGCGCGAAGTGCTGCTTAAAGTAGTTGGCCACATGCTGGCTCTGGCGCGAGAGCACCGCCAGCGGCGTGTCAGAACCCATACTTCCCAAGGGCTCCTTGCCGGTCGTGGCCATGGGCTGGACGATGAGTTTGAGGTCCTCGGAAGTATAGCCATAGGCTTTCTGCTTCTGCCGCAGCTCTTCCGGCGACACTGTGTTCAGGCAGAAAGCGGGCTCCGGACGCTGGTGCAGCTTGATGCGGTTCTGCTGGATCCACTCAAAGTATGGCTTGTCGTTGCAGACCAGCTGTTTGATCTCCTCGTCTTCGTAAATTCTGTTTTCCTCCAGGTCAGCAAGCAGCATCTTGCCGGGCTGTATGCGTCCACGGCGTACCACATCCTTCGGGTTCACCGGCAGCGCGCCTGCTTCGGAGGCCATCACCAACCGGCCTTGCTTTGTGATGCAGAAGCGGGCCGGGCGCAGGCCGTTGCGGTCGAGGGTGGCGCCAATCTGTTTGCCATCAGTAAAGAACAGCGCGGCCGGGCCATCCCACGGCTCCATCAGCGCCGCATGGTATTTATAAAACGCTTTGCGTTGAGGATCCATAAACGGGTTATCCTGCCAGGCCTCGGGCACGAGCATCATCATCACATGGGGGAGCGGGCGACCGGCCAGCGTGAGCAGCTCTACCATGGCGTCGAGGTTAGCCGAGTCGGAGTTGGCTGGATTGGTGATGGGCAGGAGCCACTTGAGTTCCTCCTCTGTGAAAAGCGGCGAAGACATCAACGCCTCCTTCGACTTCATCTTCGTCACGTTGCCCCGGATGGTGTTGATCTCGCCGTTGTGCGCGATAAAGCGGAAAGGCTGTGCCAGCTTCCAGTTCGGGAAAGTGTTGGTGGAGAAACGGGAATGGATCAGGGCCAGGGCAGATTTAAATTCCGGGTGGCGCAAGTCGTGGTAATAGGCCTCCACCTGGTCGGTTTTCAGTTGCCCCTTATAGATAATAGTGCGCGAAGAGAAGCTGGGCATATAAAAGGTGCCGTTCTCGCCGCTTACCGTTTTGTTGATTTCGTGGGTGATGAGGCTGCGCAGCACAAATAGCTTGCGCTCCAGATCTCCCTGGTTTATACTTGCATCTGTGGGCTGCACAAACACCTGCTCGATGTAGGGCTCCACCGCTTTGGCCTCGTGCCCCGGCACGCGGCTGTTAACGGGTACCAGGCGGTAACCCAGCAAGGTAAAACCCAATTGCTTGATGCACTGGTTCATGACCTGCCTGCACTTGTCCCTGACTTCGTAGACAGTGGGGAAGAAGATCATCCCGACCCCATAGCTGCCTTCCTGCGGTAGCTTTATGGCAAACTCGCGCAGTTGCATCTTAAAGAAGCTGTGCGGGAGTTGTACCAGAATGCCTGCTCCGTCGCCGGTTTCAGGGTCGCTGCCTGTGGCGCCGCGGTGCTCCATGTTGGTGAGCATCGTCAGCGCATCTTTGACAATGCTGTGCGACTTCCTACCATCCAGGTTTACGACACATCCCACGCCACAGGCATCGTGCTCAAACTCGGTTCTGTACAATCCTTGGGGTAGGCTATTTTGCTGAATCATTTCACGAAATCTATTAGTCATACATGGTATTAAGGGAGAGAGAAGTCATAAATTATAATTTAAATATTTAATAGGCAAGTTTTGTTGATTATAAATTTTTCAATCATTCCAGTGTATTTTTCTGAAACATCAATAAAAGCACTGTCGATTTGCTAAAAACAAACAGCTATACGTGTTTCTTTAGCTGTTTTATACTTGCTGCCAAACTGGGGCTACAGGGCTGTACTTTAGGTGGGGAAGCTAGCCGATAGGTATTTGACTATATACCGGGAAGTGAGTCGTTACTTAGCGTTATTTAAAAAGTTATAAAACATCCTGTGTTGTGGCGACTAAGCTGATTATGCCGGCCTGGACAGAGCGATACGGGTTTATAATTAATTATGGAACCCTCTTTTCATTTTCGGGAAAGTATTAGTTATTTCGACCCCTCATGACCTGCATCGTATAAAATAAACTATGAATTCTTTTGTATTAGGAGTTGACATTGGCGGCAGCCACATCACGGCGGCAACAGTGGATATGGAATCGAGAACGCTGCTGCCTCAGACACAGGTGCGGGAGCCTATACATGGGGATGGCTCTGTAGAAGAAATTATGACAGCCTGGGCAGGCGCGATGGAGGCGGCTATGGCTAAAAGCAGCGAGCCGGTAAGCAGGATCGGGATCGCCATGCCGGGGCCTTTCGACTATGTTAACGGCATAGCGCTGATGCAGGGGCAGGGCAAGTATGACGCGCTGTATGGCGTGGACGTGATTGCCCTAGTAGCCGAAAAGCTCGGTTTTGACAAATCAGCTATCCGTACCTTGAATGACGCCGCCTGCTTTCTGCAGGGAGAAGTGTTTGGAGGGGCGGCAAAGGGCTTCAATAGGGCCATCGGCATGACCCTCGGCACCGGACTGGGCACTGCCAGGTATAAAGATGGCCTGGCCGAGGACGCTGATCTGTGGAAAACACCTTTCGGAGAAAGTATAGCCGAGGAATACCTGAGCTCGAGGTGGTTTGTGAAGCGCTACACCGAGCTGACGGGAAAGCAGGTGCCTCATGTAAAAACAATGGTGGACCGCATGCCGCAGGAGCCGGTGGTAGGGGAGATTTTTCGTGAGTTTGGCGAGAACCTGGCTACGTTTCTGGTGCCTTTTATCCGGGAGGCAACGCCGGAGGTGCTGGTGCTGGGTGGCAATATCAGCAAGGCTTATACTTTATTTGGCCCCGCCCTGCAACTGGGGCTGGCGCAGCAAAACTGTTTGATCCCGATCAAAACGGCTATACTGGGTGAAGAGGCTGCGCTGCTGGGCGCGGC
This sequence comes from Pontibacter flavimaris, assembly GCF_001907195.1. Lineage (GTDB taxonomy): Bacteria > Bacteroidota > Bacteroidia > Cytophagales > Hymenobacteraceae > Pontibacter > Pontibacter flavimaris. The sequence goes on along the minus strand of NZ_LVWA01000012.1, from coordinate 204,739 downwards.
TAGTTTGTGGGTGTAGAATTACCCCACCCCAACCCTCCCCTAAAAACAGGGGAGGGAGTTTATACTTTGCCGGGTCCAACCACCCCTGGCCCCTCCCCCGGAACAAGTCCGGGATCCGAGACTTAGCCAAGGAGGGGAGCCTGTAATTACTATGGCTGAAGTATAAGTTCTATAGTTTCTGTCCCCCGCACGGACAGGTCGCGACCTATCCCTACAGGTATGAACTCACCCATAGCCCCTCCCAGGAGGGGAATTCAGAACTTATTATACTTTATTGTCATCCCGAACTTTGTGAGGGATCTATCTGGGATACTGAATAGATCTCTCCCGTAGGTTGAGATGACAAAAGCGGCGGCTATCGAACTGATCCCAGTCCTTGGGTGGGGGTAGGGGCCCTCGACAAAGAGCGCCTTGTGAGATCCGGTGCCGCGAAAGCGGCAGCGCCCTGGCGCAGGAGGGAACACAGCGCGATGCCAAAGAGAGTTTACCCCGATGCATATCGGGGAGCCCTCTCGGGCTGGAGAGCACCAAAGTATGAAATGAAACAGTAGGCTCGTAAGACTGAGGATCAGCAGAAGCTAGAAAGCATAGCTTGTGTCAAGAAGCAGGAAGCAGCGGCTAGGGAAGTATAGCCGAAGTATAAAGTATGGCTTACGCGGATCTAGAGATCCGCAGCAGAATTGGTTCGGGACAAGGATGTCCCGAACAGCTTTAGCTCAAGTATAGCTCAAGTATAAAGTATAGCCAAAGCAGGTATGGCTCTTTGAGCCAGTCGAGTCACAGACTCGACATCATAAAAATGACACAAGTCTGAAGACTTGCGCCAGGAAGAAGGTATTTGGGAAGTATAAAGCTACTTCCTTACATCACGCTACCTATACATCGCCCCAATCAAATCCTCATACTTCTGCATGATCACCTTCCGCTTCAGTTTGAGGGTAGGGGTGAGCTCGCCGTTGCTGATCGTCCAGTGGTGCGGTAAGAGCTCGAAGCGCTTTACCTGCTCCACGGGGTTGAAGAACTGGTTGTAGTGGTTGATGGCTTCCTTGATGAGCGTACGTACCTGCTTGTCCTGGGCAGCGGCATCGTCGCCGGGATAGGGCAGCCCTTGCTTGGCGTACCACTCCTTTAGGGCATGGAAGGCAGGAACAATCAAGGCCCCCACATACTTCTGTAGCTCGCCCACTACCATGATCTGCTCAATCCAGGGGCTTTCCACCATCCTGTTCTCGATGGGTTGCGGGGCTACGTACTTGCCGCCGCTGGTCTTGAACAGCTCCTTCTTGCGGTCGGTAATTTTAAGGAATTTGCCGTTTACCAACGTGCCGATGTCGCCGGTGTGTAGCCACTCGCCGGAGATGACCTCCGCCGTCAGGTCGGGGCGTTTGTAGTAGCCCAGCATCACGTTAGGGCCTTTGCACAGGATCTCCCCGTCTTCAGCAATTTTCACCTCCACGCCTTCCAGCAAGGGGCCCACCGTGCCGAACATGCGGTTCTTCTCGGGATAGCGGTTGCCGCTGATGATAGGGGAGGCTTCGGTCAGGCCGTATCCCTCCTGAATCACAACACCGGCTGCAGTGAATACTTTAAGCAAACGCACCTGGCAGGCGGCGGCTCCGGTGATGATGGCTTTTACCTCGCCGCCCAGTGCCTGACGCCATTTGCTGAAGATGAGCTTGTCGGCCAGGGCCAGCTGCAGGCGGTAGTTTATAGGTTGCGGCTGGTTTATCTCAAAGCGCTCGGCCAAGCCCAAGGCCCAGAAAAAGAGCTTCTTCTTGGTGCCGGTGAGGGCATTGCCTTTGGCCAGTATGGTTTCGTATACTTTCTCCAGCAGGCGCGGCACCGTGGTGAAAAGCGTGGGCTTAACCTCCCGCAGGTTCTCGCCAATCTTCTCCATCCCCTCGGCATAGTAAATGGACACCCCGCAGTAGAAGTAGCAGTAGGTGGCCATGCGCTCGAAGGCGTGGTTGAGGGGCAGGAAACTGAGCGCACGCTTGCCGCGCACCCCGATCTCTTCGATGATTTTGGCGCTGCCGAACACGTTGCTTACTAGGTTGCGGTGCGAAAGCATCACGCCCTTCGGAACGCCGGTGGTGCCGGAGGTATACAGGATGGTCGCCAGGTCTTCCTCGCCGATGGCCTCGCGGTGCCTGGTTACCGCTTGCTCCGCCTCCGGCGTGAGGGGCAAAAGCAATTCGGCCCAGCTTTTGGCGTGGGGCACCGGTTTGAACGTATAGATTTCCTGCAGGTCGGGCAGGGCGTGGGTAATTTCCTGCAGCTTCTCATAAAGCGCCTCATCCCCCACAAAAACCACTTTAGCACCTGAGTCGCTAAGTATAAACTTAAGCTCGCTGTTGTTGATGTTCGGGTAAACGGGCACCGATACGGCCCCTGTCTGCTGAATGCCCAGGTCCACGATCATCCACTCCGGGCAATTCTGACTGATGATGGCTACTTTGTCCCGGCCCTCGGGCGTGCCGTCGCCGCTGGATAGACCCCTGGACAGCAGGGTGGCGCTAATCTGGTTGGCCATGTCGCGCACCTGCGCGGTGCTATACTTGCGCCAGATGCCGTTTTCCTTGGCGCACAGCATATCCGGCAGCGGGAAGCGCTCCAGCTGGTAGGTGACACAGTCAAACAGGCGTTTGGGGGCAGGCATCAGGCCCGAATTATGATCTTGCATCTGGTGCTATACGTTAGACAAACCACACCGACTCCGGCTCCAGCGAGACCTGCACGGCATCACCGGCGCGGAAGGCGTTATCCCATACTTTGGCTTTGACCACGTCGTGCGGTAGTTGTACCTCCACCTCGTAGAAACTGCCAAAATATTGTATACTGTTTACTTCGCCGGGCAGTGCCTTGTTGCCTTCTGCCGTTAGCTTAAGCCTTTCGGGCCGCACCAGTAGGCTTTTGCCTTCCGGACTCAGGTCGTAAAAAGCGGCAAAGGCGTTGGTGCCGTCTTCGCTTAAGAGGTTGTAGCCCCCGAAAAGGGCGGCCGTATACTCGTTGGCCGGCTGCCGGTACACCTGCTCGGGCGTGCCCTGTTGCTGCAGCTCCCCATCCTTCAATACCACCAGTTCGTCAGCCCAGGAAAGGGTGTCGTGCGGGTCGTGGGAGATGAGGGTGCAGGTGATGTCGAGCTCCTCGCTGATGTCGCGGAGCACGTCTTTGAGTATACTTTTATGGGCGGTGTCGAGGTTGGAGAAGGGCTCGTCGAGCAGCAGCAGGCGCGGGGCGGTGCTGAGCAGGCGGGCCAGGGCGATGCGCTGGCGCTCGCCACCCGAGAGCTGGTTTGTCCGGCGGGAGAGCAGGTGGTCTACGCGACAAATCTCGTAGAGGAAATCCGCCCCCTCGCCTGAAAGAGTATTGGCATATTTTAGCACCTGCTCCACACGCAGCGAGTGCGGCAGCTCGAAGTGCTGCGAGAGGTACGCGATGCCGGGATGACCGGGCACGAGTTTATCCACCGGGCCAATCACGCGTTTGCCCTCAAAAAGTATGGAGCCGGCAGAGGGCTCCACCAATCCGGCAATGACTTTGAGCAGGGTGCTTTTGCCAGCGCCCGTTTCTCCGGCGATGGCTACCTTTCGGAATTCCTCCTGGGTGAAACTGATGTTATGGAGGATGGTTTTACCTGCCTCCTCTACAGAGATACCGGTAACGTCTAAAAAGCTCATGTATAACGAGGGGCAATAAGTTTAAATCGCATGCATCAAATTAGGGCAAAGGTACTGCAAAGCGATAAGCTTTCCCATCTCCGGATAGGATTTGGCGGAGGATGTTACGGGTTTATACCCTTGTCATCCCTCCCATGTCTTTTTCAGATTCAGACAGAGCCAAGGGGAGTGGAAAACTATCCCCTTGAGGGGATTATAGGGGTGTTTACACCTGCTTGCTCACCTGTTTTTGCACACACAAGGCGCCTGCTCCGTAGCTTTACACCCCTGTAGTCCCCTCAAGGGGACAATACTCCAGAATTACAGCTTATTCCAAAGAAGTTATGGGACAGGATAAGGTTTATACCTTGCGTCCGACGCTGCAAAGTAATACGGTAGGCAAACTCAGGCATTCAGCCAGGCCAGCGCTTCCGCCATCGTGTAGAAGCTGCGCACCTGAAAGCAGTCTTTCATATCCTCAGCGGCTTTCCCGGCTGTTTTTTCACGGTAGTCCAGGCCGGTGGTAAGCCTGGCAAACTTCCGGAGGCGCGTCGTACTTAGCTCGTGCGCAAACTTTTCGACAATGGCGCCATACTCCTGCTCCGGCAGCGTGAGGGCTGAGTTCCGTGAGTCTGCCAGAATCTTCTTAATGTCATAGTTTTTGACGGTGCTTACCAGCTCAGCCAGGATGAAGCGAAGCTCATGTACGGTGTAGTCGTGGATGTTGGGCCATTCCACAGAGAGAATATCCAGGGCGGGGTTAAACTCGAGCTTAATGAATTGATTGGGTATGAGCATCAGAATTTATGCGTATTGCGGAAACAAGTATAATGAAAAACTTATACTTATACATTGAAACACTGGCTCCTGCAGCTATAAAAAACCGAAGCCAGTCTACCTGGCGCCTACTAGGTAAACTGGCTTTGGAGTATGGCTTCCGGTTTATACTTGCTATGACTGGCCGGTTGTGTTTTTCTGCTTTGCCACCGCCTTCTTTACCGCCGGCGCCACCACCGTTCCCAGCAGCTCAATGGCGTGCAGCATCTGCTTGTGCGGCAGCGTACCCACGCTAAACTGCAGCAGGAAGCGGGTGTTGCCAAACAGCTCGTACTCGTAGAGGATTTTATCAATAACCTGTTGCGGGCTGCCCACCAGTAGCGAGCCCTGCGGCTGGCGCATCATTTCGTAGTGCTCCCGGCTCATGGGCGACCAGCCCCGCTCGCGCCCCAGCTTGCTCATCACCTGGGCATAAGGGCCGTAAAACTCATCCGCCGCCTTCTGCGAGTCTTCCGAAATGTAGCCGTGCGAGTTAATGGCCAACTGGAACCTGGCCGGGTCGTGGCCCGCCTTTTTGTAGGTTTCTTTGTAGAGGTCGGCGAAGGGCACAAAGCGGTCGGGCATGCCGCCAATGATGGCCAGCGCCATGGGCAAACCCAGGCTGGCGGCGCGCACTACCGAGGCCGGGGTGCCGCCTACGGCAATCCAGATAGGCAGTTCCTTCCCGTACGGCCTGGGGTAAACGCCCCGGTTTTTGATGGATGGGCGGTGCTTGCCTTCCCAGCTCACATGCTCGTGCTTGTTGAGCTCCAGCAGCAGCTCCAGCTTCTCGGTGAAAAGGGTGTCGTAATCTTTCAAATCGTAGCCAAACAGCGGGAAAGACTCGATAAAGGAACCGCGGCCAGCCATGATCTCAGCGCGCCCTTTGGAGAGCAGGTCCACGTGGGCAAAATCCTGGAAAACCCGCACCGGGTCGTCGGAGCTGAGCACGGTGACGGCGCTGGAAAGCTTGATGTTTTTGGTCCGGGCAGCGGCAGCGGCCAGCACCACGGCCGGCGAGGAAACCAGATAATCGGAGCGGTGGTGCTCGCCAATGCCAAACACATCCAGGCCCAGCTGGTCGGCCAACTCGATTTCCTCCAGCAGGTTGCTCAACCGTTCCTGTGGCGAAAGCAGGTTGCCGTTTGTGGGGTCCGGGGTGTTTTCTACGAAGGTGGTGATGCCGATTTCCATAAGGTTTCTATACTTAGGTTTTACAAGGGAATGGTGCAAACTATAAAGTATGAGCAGAAGTATAAAGCAATAGCTGCCTGTGGCCTGTCTTTTAGCTTTACTTTCTGCCGGTCTTTTTCGTTCTTTAAAAGCAGGTAAGAGGCAAAATTGTTTTGCAGCTTTAGTCTACCACCCCTAAACCGTATCAGATCATTATGCACGACATCGTTATAGAAGCCCGTAAAGCCGCCATCGCTCCCGGCATGAGTGTGCGCCGCATCCTTCCTTTCCGTCTGCGCCGGATGGTGGGCCCTTTTATCTTTATGGACCACGCCGGGCCGGTGGACCTGCAGCCGGAGCTGGTGCACAACATGGACGTGCTGCCGCACCCGCACATCGGCCTCTCTACGGTCAGCTACCTTTTCGGCGGGCAGGTTACGCACCGCGACAGCCTGGGTGTGGAGCAGGTGATCCGGCCGGGGGAGGTGAACTGGATGACGGCCGGCAGCGGCATCGCCCACTCCGAGCGCTTCGAGGACCCCGCCACGCTGGCCGGCGGCGAGTTGGAGATGATCCAGACCTGGGTGGCCCTGCCGGAAAAAGACGAGGAGTCGGTGCCAGCCTTTACCAACTATAAACCAGAGCAGCTTCCGGTGTTTACCGACACGGGGGTGTGGATGCGCCTGATTGCGGGCAATGCCTACGGGCTGCAGAGCAACGTTCACACGCACTCGCCTATGTTCTACCTGCACGTGGTGCTGGAGCCGGGCGCCCGCTTCGGCCTGCCCAGAGAGCATGCGGAGCGCGGTATCTATGTAGCCAAGGGAAGTATAGAGATAGCCGGCAGCACCTATACCGTGGGCCAGATGCTCGTTTTCAACAAAGGCGCAAGTCCGGTGATACGGGCCAAAGAGCACACGACGCTGATGCTGCTGGGAGGCGAGCCACTGGGCGAGCGCTACATCTGGTGGAACTTCGTTTCCTCGCGGAAAGACCGGATTGAGCAGGCAAAGGCCGATTGGAAAGAAGGACGCATCTTGTTGCCGCCTTCGGATAACCTGGAGTACGTACCCTTGCCGGAAGATAAATCAAAACCGGCGGGAGGCCCTGCGCCGCAGGCGCTTTCGTGAGGTGAACTGCCAATTCAAACCAGGCGGCGATTTACTTTGTTAGCGGTTTATACTTTTGCTACACCCAATTTCCGAACCGAATCACCTGCATGATAGCACCTCCTGATTTGTTCCGGCTGCAGCGGCTCCGCTGCAGCGCCTTTTGCCAGCCCGCCTCCTCCGAGTTCTACAACATCCTGCTGTTGGAGGGGAACGGCCAGCTCAGCCTGGACTTTACGGAGTATACTTTTGAGGGCAAGATCGCGCTGTTTACCTCGCCGTATCAGCATTTAAGTATAAACAGCACGTCGGATGTGGCGGTGGAGCAGCTCACCTTTCACGGCGACTTCTACTGCATCGAGTACCATAAAAATGAAGTGGCCTGCAACGGACTGCTGTTCAACAACCTCTACAGCCAACCCTTCATCAACCTAAATAACAAGGAGCTGCACCAGGTGTTCGATAAGCTGCGGGTGGAAATTGAAAAGAACGAAGCCTACTCCGAGCCGGTGCTGCGCACCTACCTGCAACTCATCTTGGCCATTGCCAGCCGGGTGAAGCGGCAGCAACAACTCGATGCCGCTGTCTCCCCAAATCCGATGGAAAAGTTCAGGGAGCTGCTGGAACAGCACTTTCTTACCGAGCGATCCATCACCTTCTATGCCCGGGAGATGGCGCTTTCGCCAGGGGCTTTCTCGCGCAAGTGCCGGTTATACTTTGGCAAGTCGCCTTCGCAGCTGCTGCAGGACAGGGTGGTGCTGGAAGCCAAAAAACAGCTGCACCTTACGCACAAAAGTATAAAAGAGGTGGCCGTGGCCCTAAACTTTGACGACGAGCATTACTTCAGCCGCTTCTTTAAAAAGCACACGGGCGTGTCGCCCACGCTGTTCCGGGAGAAGGTGGGCATCTCGGTGGTGGCGGATTTGTCCATGAGATAGAAAAATATGTCCATGTTGCGGAGGCAAAGTATACAGTAGGTTTGCAACATGAAAGAACTCACTCAAAACCTGCTGGTTCAGTTAGCTGATGCACAGCGCTACTTTATTCATTTCGTCCAGATATCTATTTTCATTGTCATGGCCTGGATTGGGGGGCTGAAAGCCTTCCAGTACGAGGCCGATGGTATTGTGCCCTTTGTGGCAAACAGCCCGTTCATGAGCTTTTTCTACAGCAAGGAGGCGCCGGAGTATACCCAACATAAAAACAAGGAAGGGGAGGTGGTGCCCGAAAACATCGCCTGGCACCAGGAAAACAACACCTATGCCTTCTCTTACGCCCTCGGCGCGGTGATCATCGCCATTGGCACCATTACGCTGCTCGGTATTTTCAGCGCCAAGCTGGGCTTGGTGGGCGGTTTACTGACTTTTGGCATGTCCCTCGTGACGCTTTCCTTCCTCATCACCACTCCCGAAGTATACGTGCCGGACCTGGGCGGTCCGGATCACGGATTCCCCTTCTTGTCAGGTGCGGGGCGGCTCGTGATCAAAGACATCATCATGATGGCCAGCGGGCTGGTAGTTGCCTCGGATGCCGCCAAGCGGCTGTTGGCGGAAAACCGGGTAAGAGCCCAGAAAGTATCTGTAGGTGCATAAATTCTGGTGAGGCTATACTTTTCACCGGAGCACCTGGCTGCGGCACAGGCTCAAATAGTTGCGGCCGGTCCATAGGAAAGTATAAATCGGCTATAGGAAGTATAAAATGCGCGCATCCGCACAGCATTTACCGGGAAGCCGCACATATCCGGACGCCGCCATCAGATCCCGAACCCATACTTGTCTCCTGTACCAGAACGCCTCTCACCTGATTGGCCTTCCTGAGACGCTAAGCCGTATTACCCGGCATCGCAGCAAAATGCTTTCTTGATTTATGTCAATGACTTGCGGCCTCAGTTGGCGGTATCTTTGCAGTAGAAAGAATGTCAGTTGGGCTTGAACCTTACAGGGGTACGAGGTCCAGCTGTACAAAATACATAAGCAATGAACAGGAAGAATTTTATCAAGACATTAGCGATAGGAGCAGCAAGTATGACAAGTATAGCAGCATTCAGCCGGTTTACCAGTGACCTGAAAGAGGACGGATACCTGATGCCGGTGCTGTTCATGGGGCATGGCTCCCCGATGAACGGTATTGAGGACAATGAATTTACCCAGAAATGGAAGGAGCTGGCTAAGGATATCCCTACCCCGAAAGCCGTGGTGGTTGTCTCGGCCCACTGGCTCAGCAAGGGCACCCGCATCACCGCCATGGACTTCCCGAAGACCATACACGACTTCGGCGGCTTCCCGCAGGAACTTTTTGCTGTGCAGTATAAGGCGCCCGGCTCCCCGGAGATTGCCAAAGAAACGGCTTCCCTGATTAAATCGGCCACCGTGGAGATGGACCACGACTGGGGCCTCGACCACGGCGCCTGGACAGTGATCCGCCACATGTACCCCGAGGCCAACGTGCCGGTGCTGCAGCTCAGCATCGACTACACCAAGAGCCCGCAGTACCACTACGACCTGGCCAAGGAACTCTACAACCTGCGCCGGAAGGGCGTGCTGATCATGGGCAGCGGCAACATGGTGCACAACCTGCGCATGGTGGCCTGGGACAGGCTGGATGACAACGCGTATGGGTTCGACTGGGCCATCCAGATAAACGATACCTTCAAGGAACTGATCCGGAACGGCCACCACGACAAGCTTATAAAGTATGAGCAGCTGGGCCGGGAGGCAAGACTTGCCATCCCGACACCGGAACATTACTGGCCATTGCTTTATACCTTGGGCCTGAAAGGCAGCAAAGACGACGTTTCCTTTTTTAACGACAAGGCCGTAGGCGGCTCGCTCACCATGACCTCGGTAATGCTCGGGTAAGCCCGCATCCCTTGGTGCTGACACCTAGATGAGAGAGTGCCAGCCTTGAAAGTATAAAGGAGAAAGCAGCTCCTGCTTGATACAGATAAAAAACATCGGGTCCGACTTCGTTAAGTCGGACCCGATGTTTTTTTTAAGTATAAATGCTGTGCGCTTCATAGAGAAATTGACGTTTAGGGGCGGGCGCCGACCTTGTCTACTTTGTTAAAGTACTCCCGCTGCAGTTCCAGGGTTTTGGTGTCTGCCTTTACGGCTTTCAGCGCCTTTACCAGGGTTTCCACCTTGTTCTCAGTTATCAGCTTACCCATTTCCTTCGAGGCTTTGGCGCCCTCGCCTGCATAGTGGTTCGGGTAGCTGGCGTACCACCAAATGCCGGTGTAGAGGTTCGGCAGGGAAGCCATGCGTTTCTGATCTTCGCCGGACTCGGTTGTAGCCAGTTTCTGTTTCACCAGGTCAGGGCGCAGGTAGAGCAGGGTGGAGGTCTCATTCTCACCGGCATGCATGTCGCCGGCCGCATCGGACTTGCGCAGCTTCTTTGCCTTTTCCGAAAAATCCGGGTCCTGGCCGGGGTCGAAGAAATACACGGCGTAATCCCGGGGCTTCTCCAACTGGGCCTGCACAAAGTAGCGCAGCAGCTGCGGGTTGCCGCCATGGCCGTTCACGATGACGATCTTATCAAAGCCATTGCGGGCAATTTCCTCCACGGTTGCCTCCAGCAGGTCCCAAACCACCCGGCTCGGTAGCGCGAAGGTGCCCGGTTGTTGCTGTGCCTCGTATACCTGCCCGTAAAAGTAATCGGGGAAAACGACGGCGTACTCCTGTTTGGCGGCCCTGGCCGACCATTCCCGCACATGGATCAGATCCGAGCCGAGCGGCGCGTGCGGGCCGTGCTTTTCCAGAATACCGATAGGAAGAATGCAGGTGCGCTTGGATTTCTCCAGGGCCTGGGGCCAGTCGCTGGCGGTTAGCTCGTCCCAGCGGTAGGGGATGTCCTGCGCCGTGGCGGTAGACGCAGCGAACAGAAGTATAAGTAGAAGAAATCGCATAGGCTGCTATGGGTTAAGGTGAGATTATACTATGTGAATATAGCATTTTGTCGATTCACTTGCAAGGTTCTTTCCTTTGTTTATACTTGAAAGTATGATAGTTGCCCTGGTGGCTTTCCGGTAACTGCAGCCTTGGTGGTTACTGCATAGGAAAAAAAGCAGCGGGTCCGGCCATGTTAGGCCGGACCCGCTGCTTAAAAGTATAAATTCTTGCCTGGCGCTTAATGGAAGAACAGGTAAGCGATGAAGATGGCGGCAATGATGCCTGCCAGATCTGCCAGCAGGCCGCAGGTAAGCGCGTACCTGGATTTGCGGATGCCCACGGAGCCAAAGTATACTGCCAGGATGTAAAAAGTTGTTTCGGTGGAGCCCTGGAAGACGGAGGCCATGCGGCCCACAAAGGAATCGGCACCGTAATTGGTCATGGCCTCCACCATCAGTCCGCGGGCGCCGCTACCGCTCAGGGGCTTCATGAAGGCTACCGGCAGGGCAGGCACAAAGTCCGTGTTCACGCCGGTCAGCCCGATCAGGTAGGCGATGCCGTTTACCAGCATATCCAGCGCACCGGAGGTTCGGAACACCCCGATGGCCACCAGGATGGCCACTAAGTATGGGATGATGGTAATGGCGACGGAAAACCCTTCCTTGGCCCCCTCGATAAAAGCATCGTACACGTTTACCTTCCGCACCAGCGCCAGGCCAATGAAGGAGATGATGATAGAGAAAAGGATAACATTGCTGGCTACCGTGGAGATAACGCTTACCTGCTCCTGCGGGATGACCGAGAAATAATACATCAGCCCGCATATCAGCAACAGTAAAGTGCCCAGGTAAGCCAGTATCACCTTATCAAACAGGTTGATGCGCTGGTAAAGTGCTACGGCTATCAGGCCTACCAGCGTGGCGAAAAAGGTAGCCAGAAGTATGGGAATGAAGACATCGGAAGGATCGACGGCACCCAGCTGCGCCCTGAAAACCATGATGCTGATGGGGATGATGGTAAGGCCGGAGGTGTTGAGCACCAGGAACATGATCTGGGCATTGGAGGCCGTGTCCTTGTCCGGATTCAGCTCCTGCATCTCCTTCATGGCCTTGAGGCCCAAGGGCGTGGCGGCGTTATCCAGGCCCAGCATGTTGGCCGAGAAGTTCATCAGGATGGAGCCGAACACCGGGTGCCTGTTCGGGATCTCGGGGAAGAGGCGGTGAAAGAAAGGCCCCACCAGCCGGGCCAGTATGGCCACCACGCCCCCTTTCTCGCCCACCTTCATCAGGCCCAGCCAGAGCGTCATCACGCCCGTAAGCCCCAGCGAGATCTCGAAGCCCAGCTTAGCATTGTCGAAGGTGCTGGCCACGAGCTTCTGAAATATCTCGGTATCGTTGAAGAAGATGAGCTGAAAAAGGGCAATAGCAAAGGCGACCAGGAAAAAGGTGGCCCACAGGTAATTTAAAACCATTGGCTAAAAGGTTGGATAAGTTCAGATTCAGCCTGTAAGATACAAAGCCTCCCTAAGAAAAACCATTGGCCCCTGTACCCAACCAATGGTTTCTATGGCAAAAGTATGAATGCGGTCTATAGGACTACGCCGTGGAACAGTTCCGGCCTGTCGCCACGCACATCATACACAAACCCGTTCAAAATGGCGTAGCGCAGTTTCCCTTTCTGATCAGTAAGTATAAAGTTGGCGCCGCTGTTCAGGTTTAGGTCGTGGCTGACCTGACCGGAGGCGCTCACCACGTTTAATGGCAGCTCCAGCGGGTTTATCCTTTCCGGATCGTCGGGAAGCGCCTCCACCTGCACGGTGGTGTAGCCCTTGGCGAGCAGGCGCCTTGCGCGGCGCTGATTCAACTCGTTTATACTTTTAAAAGGCTTCTCGTATACTTTGCCCGCCACCAGCGTCAGCCCCGCGCCATCCACCTCCTCATACCCGTGGAAGACGCTCAGGTCGCCGATCTGGTCCACCGTGCTTTGGTGGTAAAAGCCCTTGCCGGTTGGCGCATCCACCTCCTCCCGGAAAATCCCGACATCCAGCAGCACATCATGGCCGCTCATGGTATAGCGCACGTTGCGCAGCAACAGGTCGTAGAGGTTGCGCTCGTTCTGGGGGATTTTATAGTAATCTTCTAAGTCATACTTAGTATAGCCGTTGTCCGAGATCAGGTGCAGGGCCGAGAGGATGGAGGCGAAGTTGAGCCGGCGGATGTGCTGCTTCTCCGTGTCGTTGGGATACCCACCCGACTCAATCAGAATCACGCTGGTGCCCCACTTCTGAATATTGTCGCCGAAGGCGCGTGGCTCGAACTCGTCGGAGTACTTGGCCACGTGGCCCGGCACGAGCTGCTGCAGCGCCTCGTTCATTCCCACAATGGTGCGCATGGCGCGCTCCCGCACGTGATTCACGGTCTGCGCCTGGTCGAAGGCGGGAGCCAGGAAAGAGATGGTGGCGGGCTTGGGGCCGTTGCCTGCCGTGTAGTAGCGGCTCTGGTCGTGCAAATTAAAGCCAAACTCCGGGTCCAGGCTGTCGCGCAGGCTTTTGAGCAGGCGCGCCTCCGGGCTCTGCAGGCGCAGCGCGTCGCGGTTCAGGTCAATCTCCAGGGCATTGTGGCGTTTATACTTTTGCGCCCCGTCGGGGTTGAGCATCGGCACGAAGTATAACGTGGTGTTTTCGAGTATCTGTTGCCGCAGCGGGTTCAGCTCGTCGGACTGCTGCAGAAAGTTGAACAGGTCGAACAGGGCCATGGTGGCGGTGGGCTCGTCGCCGTGCATCTGCGACCAGAGCATCACTCTGGTTTTGCCGGTTCCGGCCTTTACCAAGTAGATATCGCGCTGCTCCACCGACTTCCCCGCCACCTGTACCTCGAACATGGGGTTTTGGTGGAGTTGCTCCAGCAGCGGTACGATGTCCTGGTGCTTGAAGCGGCGGTGCTGCAGGGTAGGCTCCTGGTAAGTGGCGTGTTGGGCAAAGGCCTGCTGTGCCACGTTGGTAGCAGGCCGCGTCTGGGCCTGCGCTTGTAAAAGGCTCATGGGCAGAAGTATAAGTAGGAGGAGGTTCCGCATCGGTCCACAGTTTTTGGTGGCACAAGTATACCCGGGTAAGGTATAAAGTATATGGATGCGATGGAAGTGGTGGCGAAGAATTTTGCGACAGAAAGGGGAGGAGCACCCCTAAAGGCAGACGTGCCGCCCCAGGCACAGGGCGGCACGTCCGGCGTGCCTCACGCGGCACCTTTCAGTTGAGGCGGCTATCGCATCAGGAACCTGAACTCGTCTATTTTCTTCAGGGCGATGGCCGTGCCTTTTACAACGGAAAGCAAAGGCTCGTCTGCCACATGGACCGGAAGCTTCGTGCGGGACGCGATCCGCTTGTCGAGCCCCCGCAGCAGGGCGCCGCCCCCCGTCAGGAAAATGCCCGAGTGGTGTATGTCTGATGACAGCTCCGGCGGCGTTATTTCGAGGGTCTTAAGTATGGCTTCCTCTATTTTGGTGATGGATTTATCGAGGTAATAGGCTACCTCCTGGTAAGAAACCATGACCTGCTTGGGCAAGCCGCTCATCAGGTCGCGGCCCTTGATGGCAAAGTCCAGGGGAGGGTCCTGCAACTCAGGAAGGGCGGCGCCAACCTCCAGCTTTATCTTCTCGGCCATAGAGGCGCCGATGTGAATGTTATGCTGGCGGCGCACGTGGTGGATGATATCGGCGTTAAAGTTATCGCCGGCCACCCGGATGGACTGGTCGCACACGATGCCGCTCAGTGCGATGACGGCGATCTCGGTGGTGCCGCCGCCGATATCAACGATCATGTGCCCGGTTGCGTCCTGCACATCAAGGCCGATGCCAATGGCTGCGGCAACCGGCTCGTGCACCAGGTACACGTCCTTGGCCCCGGCAATCATGGCAGAGTCGCGGATAGCGCGCTTTTCTACCTCCGTGATGCCCGAGGGCACACAGATCAGCATTCTGTAGGACGGAGAGAACATGCCCTTGCCGTTGTTGGCCAGCTTGAGCATGCCCCGCATCATGTGCTCGGCCGCATGAAAGTCTGCGATGACCCCATTTTTAAGCGGGCGGATGATGCGGATGTTCTCATGCTCTTTTCCTTCCATCTGCTCCGCCTTTCTGCCTACGGCAATGGTAGCCCCGGTGGTGCGGTTAAAAGCGATGACCGCAGGCTCATCCACCACGACTCTGTCCTCAAAAATCATCAGAAAGTTTGCGGTGCCCAGGTCGATTGCGATGCCCTGTGTGCGAAAGTTAAAAAAGCTCATACTATAGTAAAGAATTAGGGCGCTGTTATTGTTCCGGATCAAGCCGGGGGATTAAAGATAAAGATCGCCAGCCGCCTCTGGCTGATACATAATATCCATTACTTTATACGTTCGGGCACCTTTGGGGGTAGGCCACTGCACTTCATCGCCTACTCTGCACCCAAGTATAGCCGTGCCAACAGGAGCCAGTACGGATATTTTGCGCTGGCTCAGGTCGGCGTCCTTGGGGTATACCACGGAGAGCTCCATTTCTGTCTGGCTGCTCATTTCCTTCAGGCGTATAAGCGAGTTCATGGTGACCGCATCCTCAGGAATTTCTTCCGTAGGCACCACCTTCGCCCTTTTCAGCGCACTGCCCAGTGCCTCAACAGCGAACCGGTTATTTTCCAGCCGATGAACCTGCACCAGCGTGTGCAGACGCTCGTAGTCCTTCTCTGTTAAATAAATTGTGTGCATCATCTGCTTCGGAGTATTGTCCATGGTTGTCTTATCTGTTTTTGTTTTTGTCAGCCTGCTTTTTGCTCCCGGCTCGTCCCGCCGCAGGATATATCGGTTCCAATGCCTCTGCTGACTTCTTCCGCTTAGAGCTTTGTGTTCCGGCTGGCTTATGCTTTTGCATGCCTGGCACGGGCTGGCAAGTATAAACTGCGTTGCGCAAGTTTTGTTGGAACAGCCTGTATCCGAATACCCGCCGTTCTGGCTGTATGGGTGGCAGCGGGCCAATCTTATACTTTATACTTTGCGTTGGAACGCTGTCAGGCGTGCGGCAAGCGCTGCATCGTACAGGCAAATCTGAGGCAGCGTCCGTGGTGTGCGCCGGTGATTTTCCGGCTTACTGAATGAAGTCCTTGGGAACCGTATAAAAGTGAAGGCAATAGCCATTCAGCACATCACTCAGAGATACGTGATGCGAAGCTGCGACAAGACCGGTGAATGGCTTTGAGAAGGAACAAAGAAATCTGTTTGGGGGCAGCACGACTATTTCAAAAATATATACCAAAGTAAACCATTGGCGCCCATAAAAGCAATTTAATCTGGTGGGTTCTTGCAGCTGGAGAACGCAGTGGTCTCATTGTCAGGATATAATGCAGGGCTTTATCTTAAGGCCGTCGCAGGCACTCCGTCACGGGTGGAATCAGGACGCTGCTGTTGCACACATGGCACCCCGCTAAGGCTGACCCTGTTACCATAAGTGCCTGCTTTCTGCCTGTGCAGGGAACTCGACGCTGGTAGGAGGCAGGATGGAAAGTACAGGATTCTTGATACCTTGGCAAACGCTGCCATACTATGGTGCAGAAGCCTGTGTTTGTTGCCACGAACTATAAAGCGGCGAAGGCAGTAAAAAAGGCTAGATTTGCGAAGGGGTGTGCCAGATATGGCGAGGCAAGCTAAAAGAAGTATAACGCTGCCATCCTTTAGGTGCGTGAGGAGCGGGCACTGCGCCAAAAGTATACACATGTCCCTTGAGCACTGTGCACCGAAAAGAGTAGAATTAATTCAGCAAGCCACCAGGTATGCACGAACTATACTTCCAGAAGTTTAACGAGAAAGTCCGGCTGACAGAAACTGAGCAGGAACGGATAAAAACATACCTTACCTACAAGAAGCTCCGCAGGAAACAGTACCTCCTGCAGGAGGGGGATGTCTGTAAGTTTATTGCCTTTGTAGAAAAAGGGGCGCTGCGGGCCTACTCCGTAGACGATTCCAGCGCGGAGCATATCATTCAGTTTGGGCTGGAGGGATGGACCATCTCCGACCTCTACAGTTTCCTGACAGGAGAGCCCGCCACCTATAACATCGACGCCCTAGAGGATTCCGAACTGGTGCTCATCAGCAAATCGGCGCATGAGGAACTGCTGCTGACCATGCCCAAGTATGAAACCTTCACCAGGCTGAACATCACCGGCGCATACCTGGCCATGCAGCGGCGCCTCACCTCCATCATCGGCTCGTCGGTGGAGGAACGCTACCAGGATTTCATCGCCCTCTACCCACACATCGCCCAGCGCGTGCCCCAGCACATGATCGCCTCCTATATGGGCCTCACCCCCGAAACACTTAGCCGCATCCGGAAAAGGATCTCCACCAACAAGTAAACTATCCCATGATTTCCCAAAAGCATTGATTCAAGTCAATGCTTTTTCTTGACTGCGCGCAATGCGCTGAGGCCTTGCGTGGTCGTACCTTTGTATTGTTACAAAATCAGAGTTATGAGGACGACGCAAAGTATAGCCATCATTGGAGCCACCGGAAACATGGGCTCCGCCCTTTCAAGAAGCCTGGCGGCGGGCAACTACAGGTTGCTGCTGTGCACCAGTAACCTGGATAAGGCAACAGCGATGGCGGAGGACATCAGAAAGGGTAACCCTGCCGCCATGGTAGAGGCTACCGATTGCACGATGGAGGCATCCTGGGAGGCAGACATTATCATTGTGGCGGTTCCCTATGCGGCAGAGAAAGAAGTGGCTCGTAGGATCAGGGAAGTCGCCAACCAGAAGATCGTCATCAGCATTGCCAACCCGCTGAACGACACCTATGACGGATTGGTGACAGCACCCGGTACCAGCGCGGCAGAAGAGCTGCAAAAGCTGCTTCCCAACTCTAAAGTGATCAAGGCCTTTAATACCACCTTCGCGGCTGATTTCGCAACACCCCTTATTGATGGCAGGCAGGTGGACGCCTTTATAGCAGGCAACGACGGGGAAGCCCTGCAGAACGTTTCCGAGCTGGTGAGCACGGTGGGTTTCAACCCTATCGTGGCCGGTGACCTGGCCGCGAGCAGAACGCTCGAGGACATGCAGCTCCTGCTCATCCGGCTGAACGCCAAGTATGATTACAACTGGCGGGCGGGCTGGAAAATCCTGCATCAGTAAGCAAAACAACCATTATTAATACAAATACACACACAATTTAACTTACACATAACATGAAAAGATTATCCATTATTTTTTTCGCATTCCTGTCTCTTTCTGCCTTTACGACACTGAGTAGTGTTTGGACGAACGACGACGCGCATTCGCAGCTTGGCTTTACGGTATCGCACCTGGGCATAGCGGACATCTCCGGTACTTTCAACGATTTTGATGTAACCATCACCTCCACCAAACCCGATTTCAGTGACGCCGTGGTGGAAATGACTGCCAAAACAGCCTCTATCGACACAAGAGTGGAAGACAGAGACAATCACCTCAAGAGTGCAGACTTCTTCGATGTAGCCAAGTATCCGACCATGGACTTTAAGAGCACTGCTGTTAAGAAGGCAGGTAAAAACAACTACAAGCTCACCGGCAACCTGACTCTGAACGGCGTGACCAAACCAGTTACCATGGACATGGTATACAAAGGCACGGTGGAGAACCCAGGCAACAAGAAGCAGACTGCAGGCTTCCAGGTAACAGGCACCATCAAGCGCTCGGACTTTAACCTGGGCAACGGTTTCCCGGCTCCCATGATCAGCGATGAAGTACGCATTAAGGCTGACGGCGAATTTATTCAATAAGTATAAACGGAAGGATTGACGATGAAAAAGCTACTTAGCGTATACCAAAGCGCAAACAGCATAGATGTGGCGCTGCTGATAGCCCGGGTAGGCATTGCCGCCCTGATGCTTGGCCATGGCTTGCCGAAGCTGGAAATGCTCTTCGCTGCCGATCCGGTCCAGTTTCCTGAAGTCTTTGGCCTGAGTGCCACCACCTCACTTGCATTGGCCGTTTTTACCGAGGTCATCTGCTCCATACTCATCCTGATCGGGCTGGGCACCAGGCTGGCCGCCATCCCGTTGATCATCACCATGCTGGTGGCTGTGTTCCTGGTGCATAGCGCAGACCCGTTCGCCAAGCAGGAACTTGGCCTCCTGTTCCTGCTACCCTATGTGGTGCTGTTGCTAACGGGAAGCGGAAAATACTCTCTGGATTATTTGTTGCATCAAACGGAGGCAAAACCAACGTATAGCAGAGAGTTAGCAGTAAAGTAAATCAAGTATAAAAATTAGGGCTCCCGGGGCGAACTGCTTCTGGGAGCCTCTAACTGTGTAATAATGAAAGTAGCATTGATAGGAGCGTCCGGCTTCGTAGGTACAGCCATATTGAAAGAGCTGGTGCAACGAGGCCACCAGGTAACGGCAATCGTCCGCCATCCTGAGAAAGTAGCACAGGCGGAGAACGCAACTGCTGTAAAGGCAGATGCCTTGAATGCCGATGAGGTAGCGGAAGCAGTAAAAGGAAATGAAGCTGTGATAAGCGCTTATAATGCCGGCTGGAGCAACCCTGATTTGTACAATGATTTCATGAAGGGCTCCGAGGCAATACAGCGCGGCGTTAAGAAAGCCGGGCTGAAGAGGCTGATTGTAGTGGGCGGAGCGGGCAGCCTTTTCATTTCGGAAGGGGTACAACTCGTGGACACGCCTGATTTCCCGGCAGACTGGAAGCCCGGCGCGCTGGGGGCAAGAGATTACCTCAATGCCCTGAAAAAGGAGCAGGAGCTGGACTGGACCTTTCTGAGCCCGGCTATCGAGATGCATCCGGGCACGTCAGGCGAAAGGAAGGGGAATTACAGGGTAGGTTCGGATAGCCCCGTGTTTGATGAGAATGGCAAAAGTGTGATCTCGGTGGAAGACCTGGCCGGGGCAGTAGTGGATGAACTGGAAAAGCCGAAGCACATAAGGCAGCGGTTCACCGTAGCGTATTAAATGCGAGGGCACAGTGTTTTTAAGACCTGTGCCGCGCTTTTATTTCTAACATTTACTTCTGAAAAGTATGGAAACAGCTTATAAAATACCCGCCGCAGCAAGAATCGGCCATGTTCATCTCAAGGTGTCTGACCTGAAGCGCTCCCTAGCCTTTTACTGCGACCTGCTGGGCTTTGAGTTCATGATGCACTACGGGGAGGAGGCTGCCTTCATCTCCGCAGGGGGATACCATCATCACATCGGGCTGAACACCTGGCACAGCAAGGGTGCGCCGCCTGCTCCCCGGGAGGGAGTGGGGCTCTACCATCTGGCCATTCTGTACCCTACCCGCAAGGACCTCGCCCTGATCTATAAAAGGCTGCGTGATGCCAAGTACACACACATAGGCGCCTCCGATCATGGCGTTTCCGAGGCGTTGTACTTAAGAGACCCTGATGACAATGGAATTGAGCTTTACTGGGACAAGCCTAGAGAGCAATGGCCAAGGCTGGCAGACGGTTCGCTGACGATGTACACCAAGCCACTGGACCTGGAAGACCTGCTGAAGGAAGCAGAATAATTCCTGTAGGAGGTACTTTAAAACAACAAGTATGGGCTGTCCTTCAAGTATGGGCTGTCTTTAAGGTATAGCCTGTGTCCCAATAGAGGCATTTCACTGAAATAGGCTTCTTAAGTCGTGAGGAAGGAAATGAATGCAAAAAACCGCTCCAGTTTTAACTGGATCGGTTTTTTTATTAGCCCCTAAGTTTGAATTATCGAACCTTATCTACAATGATCTAACTGCTGTTGAAGAATTCCTGGTACCAGGAGAGAAGGAGGTCAAAGTATAGACTCTTCAATTGTGATTATAGGGCACATAGAGCTGTTGGCTAGCCTCACTAGTCCTAGCAATATGTGCTTTATGGACAGCCGTCCCTAAACATCTGCAATTAACTCTTCAATGCTGCACCTACAGCTGGTAGAATCTTAATTCTTTAGTTGTAAAGTATACCAGCTACCAATGGGATAGCAATGATTTTAAAGTCTGTTACCTACATCAGCTTGTGTCGGTTTACTTAGATAACAGGATTTAATAAAAGTAAGAAAATCGTAGGAATTGAAGGGATTGATACTAGTATGAGCCTATTGTTTTTACTTATCAAAATGATAGGTATCTGTCTGATTATGGTATAAAGGCAGTACAAGCGATGTGGTAACTTTGATGTATCATTTAGTTTAATAAAATAAAACATTATGAGTAAGAAAGCATTGCTTGTCATAGACATACAGAACGATTATTTTGAAAACGGAGCCTGGGAACTGGAAGGACCGGTAGAAGCGAGTTTAAATGCAGCTAAGCTCATTGATCACTTTAGAAAGAATGATTTGCCGATCGCACATATCCAGCATTTCGCGGCTGATGCGAACATGCCTTTCTTTCAACCGGATACTACTGGCGTAGAGATCCATGAAAATGCAAAGCCACTGGAAGGTGAGAAACTAGTTAAAAAGTATTATCCCAACAGCTTCAGAGAAACAGATCTATTGGATTATCTGAAAGCCAATGAAGTGACGGAAGTAGTAGTGACAGGTATGATGACACATATGTGTGTAGATGCTACGACAAGGGCCGCAAAAGACTTCGGTTTTGAATGTACAGTAATTGGTGATGCCTGTGCCTCCCGCGATCAGGAGATCAATGGAAGACTGGTGAAGGCAGACGATGTACATCACGCCTTCTTGGGGGCACTCTCCTTCTTTTATGCGAACATCCAGAATACAGAGGAATTCCTTTCTGCTTAAGCACCATCCTGGAAGTACTAGAGGTTTAAAAAACTTCCCGCCAATTATTAGACGGGAAGTTTTTTATTTTCAGAGAATTCCCATTAGCTGAAATACTAGAAAATAAATATGTATTAAATCTTCTTACTGTAAAACAGTGTCCGGTAATCTTCTTCCATCATGTTAGCATTGGCATTAGCAAAGCTTAGAATTTCTTCAAATCCTTGTTTAGGATAATAGTGGTGATTGCAGCTCGAGTCTGTCCATAAGTACATTTTGTCTTTGCCTTTTACCTGAGACTCTTTCATAAAATGATTCAGAAGCTTAGTGCCATAACCTCTTTTATTACTGATAAATAATGCAAGTTTTATGTCGATATCAGTTAAATAAGTTGCTAATAGATCATCAGATTTAACAAGATAATCTTTTTGATTGTTCATGATCAAAAGCTCTGAACCGTGGAGATCTTTTGTCTGAAGTTCCACCCATTCCAAGGCATTATTTTTATCATCTTTTTCACAACCAAGCAAAATTGCTCTTATGATTCCGTCTTCACTGATCTTATACCTATAGTCATTTTCATAGTAATTCTTCCGCACTATAAATTTACTGACTTTTCTTATAAAAGCATCTGATTGCCCAGGATATGCGTCTTTCCACGCTTCAAATGCCATTTCATATACCTGTGGCAGGTCACTGTTATTTAATTTACTAATCTCCATTTTAAATAGATGTTGTTTGAAAAAGCAGGTGCTAACCTCAAAATTATTTCCGGATGAATGATGTGCAGGAAAGGTCAATCGATTAATTGTTGTTTCCTGATCCACAGTCATGATCGTCTATAAATCAGTCAGGCCTGAAGGCATCTGGTACGCATCAGCGATCAGTTCAGCTGAGCGAAGTATCCCTTTTGGTGAGTGTCCGAGATTTACGATCATCAGTTCGTCTGCTTCTGATCGTTTCTGAACTTCATTGAGACTTTTGACAACAGTTTCGCCTGTTCCATAGAACATTCTGTGTCTCCAGCCTTCCATAAGCTGCCTTTCCTGTGCCGTGTAAGGGTATCTGGCAAGAGCTTCGGGAGAAGGCATCAAATAAGACAGCCCTCGCATCATGCGCATCATGCTGTGCGCAAAACTTTCGGTCTGCAACAATGCTTCTTTTTCTGTCTCGGCTGCATACACGCCAAAGCAAGCCAATGTATGTGGTTTGTCGAGCACCTCCGAAGGCTGGAAATTCTTTCTGTAAAGGTCAAAGGCCATCAGCAGATTTTCAGGGGCCAGCTGGGCTGCAAAAGCAAATGGCAATCCCATCTTACCTGCCAATTGGGCCGAATAACCCGACGATCCGAGCAACCACACGGAAGGGCTGTTAAGAGAACGCGGTATCCCGTTTTGGCGGTCTTGCCCTGGACCCGGAACTGCCCATACCTTATCCTTATAGGGATCATCTTCAGGAAAGTCATCATCTAAAAAATGGAGCAGTTCCTGTAGTTGATCAATATAGTTTTCCGCGCCAAAACTATGGCCTCTACGCAGTGCTGTGGCAGTATAGCCATCAGTTCCCGGAGCGCGCCCAATGCCCAGGTCTATCCTGCCTGGGGCCATGGCCTCCAGCATACCAAACTGTTCTGCAACTACCAGTGGCGGAAAGTTGGGCAGCATCATCCCGCCCGCACCGAGCCGTATCTGTTTGGTCTCTCCGATTAACCTGGAAAGCATGACAGCTGGAGATGTAACCGAAATGGCCGGCATGGAATGATGCTCGGCTACCCAATAACGGGCATACCCCCGGCCGTCAGCAAGTTTTGCCAGTTCTATGCTGTTCTGTATCGTCTCTATCGCGGAATTGCCTTGTCCTGTAACAGCAAAGTCGAGCAGCGACAGCGGGACAGGAGCGTTTCCTTTTTTTGTTACTGGTTGGAAAGCAGCCATGTTATTTTCTTTTGGTGTGTTATTATTATCAGTCATTTCTTCAGTCAATTCATAGTGCATTAAAAATCAGATGCAAAATTACCGATGCAGAGGAAAAGGACTTGTATCAGGAATGTACTGAATCCTACCAATTTGATAAGGTCTATACCGAACTACATTTATTTTAAATAAATCCGTACCTAAAGAGTGAAGCCAACTATTGAGACCAGTAGTCGAGGAATCAATAGGTGGGTGATAGATGAGATAGGAGATGTTCATTTTTTGTAAATTGCATGTTAGCAAATTCTATAGATCAGGTATACAACTATTCTGGTTGTAGCATTTTCTTAATGAGAATCTGCTATTTCTTGTGCTCAGGTTTAGTAGTGGTAATGTATGGAAACCCTTAAATTTTTAAAGACGGAATGTGGAGTAGAAGTGCTCCTGAACGTACTGCACTTTACAAGTGCTGACAGCAACTATTTAAAAAAGGTACCATTCAACACGGATTTTTTTGAGGTTGTTTTCTTTAAGAAAGCCAAAGGGGAACTGCTGCTGAATGATCACCAGATAGAAATGACCGGCAACAGCGTCGTCTTCCTGTCTCCATACCAGAAAAGGCAGTGGCATTTCGATGAGGGTGAACAGGATTTCACCATCCTTCTATTCCAGGAAGACTTTCTGAACGACTTTTTTGCTGATAAGCTGTTTGCTTACCGCTTGTTATACTTCTACCAGCTGGACTATCCGTTGAAAATGGAGGTCGGTAAAGAAACTGTACAAAGCTTCTGCACGCTTCTGACCGAAATAAAATCAGAGCTTGTGCATCCAAAGACTGACAGCGGGCACATCATACGGTCGCTCCTCTATTATATTTTGCAGAAGCTGAACAGGGAATATGCTGCAGCTAACCAACTGAAAATGGAAAGGGACAATGACCATTATGCCTTTCAATTCAAACGGCTGGTTGAAAAGAATATAAAGCATAAACAGCGGGTAAGTGACTATGCCGACATGCTGGGCATTACGCGGGTTTCATTAAACAAAGCGGTAAAAGAACAATTTAATGTGACGGCCAAACACCTGCTCAAGCAAAGGTTGCTGCTCGAAATAAAGAACTATCTTTTCCATTCCAAGCTGACGCTCAGTGAGATTGCCTATGAGCTTAACTTTCCCAAACCCAACCACCTGATGCGTTTCTTCAAAACCCAGACCGGAATGACTGCAGGTGAATTTCTGCAGGCAAATGGTAATGAGACTACTTTGTAAGTGTAGACTTCTCTGTAGGTCAGTGATATATAAAAGCCGCTCTAGTTGATGTGGAGCGACTTTTTTAGTAGCCCGTAGAATTGAAATATCGAACTTTATCCATATGGACCTGATTTCACTAAAAGAATATTCGAAGGTATGAAGACCGTAGTCGTGGTAGCGAGAATTCTGATCACTTGGCTATGGTCAAGAATATATTTATTATAAATAGAGGGTATGGCGTAGTATCATACTAGCTAAAGTAGCAGACAGGTATGAAGCCAGCGTTCCGCAAATCAACGTTCTGGAGCTCAGGGCTGCCAGGTCCTGTTTGCGGTCGGGTGCCAACTGGCATATACCTCCCACCCAGATGGCATAAGATTGAAATTGGCAAAGCCACACAAAGCAAAACTGCCAGTGATAAGGGGCAGCATATTTAGCCTGCTATTTACTTAATGGACAAAGGTTGATAAACATTAATTTAAACTAAATGCATTGGCATACGCTAATTTATTTAGTAATATTGCTCTGTTCAAACTAACAAAATAGATCTATGAAACTCATCGAAAAGCTTCTGAAGGAAATCGAGGAAGAAGGGCAGAAAACCCGTAAAATGCTCGTTATCGTGCCAGACGACAAATACGATTGGCGGCCTCACCCCAAGAGCATGCCTATAAAAGACCTCGCACTGCACATTGCCGATTTGCCCACCTGGGTAACCTTAGCTGTTACAACCAATGAACTCGACTTTGCTGCCAGCCCTTACAATCCAGGTGATGTAAAAAACACAGAGGGGCTCTTAGCGCTGTTCGAGAAGAATCTGGCAAAGGCGCAAGCAGATATGGAGCAGGCGACAGAAGAGCAACTGGAAGAGCCCTGGACGTTGCGTAACGGTGCTGTTGTATACATGACCCTGTCGAAGTATGAAACAATCCGTCATGCGCTGGCGCAAACAATCCATCACAGGGCACAGCTTGGCTTGTATCTGCGGCTGTTGAACATTCCTATCCCGGGTAGCTACGGACCAAGTGCCGACGAGCAAGGGCTGTAGACGACAGCACAGGAGCTGTCTTGGAACTGGCAGCTCCTGTGCTGCCTTCAGCATCCTCAGCTCATTGGTTAAAAGCTTGCCGTAATCTTGAAAGTGAGACTATCTTTTATAGCGTTGATAGGTAAAGATTCAGTAATACGCTACAGTTAAGCTCATTGATCAAGTCATGCATCTACCTTCTCAGTTGAAATCTTGTTTGCAGCAGATGCCATAGGTTAGTTAAGACAATAAACCAGTACCGCTACCTTATTTAACATGAGATATAATAAAGGAAGGCTCCTCAAGCCTCAGGAGATCTTTAAGAAGCATTGAACCACTTGGTAGTAAAGTCTTACCACGCGTTCGTAGAGCTCTAGTTTAATAAGTTTTTTGTAGGTGCAAGGCCGAAGGGGAAGTATATCGAACCAAAAAAAGCCGCTCCAGTTTTACCTGAAGCGGCTTTTTAGTAGCCCGTAGGATTGAATTATCGAACTTTTTCCACAGGGATTTGGTGGCTGTGAGTAAATACCTGGGGGTTGAGAGGAGAGGTAAAGCTTGTTTAAGTTACTATGGGAGGGTGAAAAGCTAACTATGTCAAGGATTTTTGAGTAATACCCTTAACGCATATTACCATTCAGATGCTTTATTCTACCTGCTCTGTTTCCTTGGCTGGCTTTTCTCCCATAAACTCCACCAAGGCCTTCTTGATGCACGGATATTGCTTATAGGCTTCCACCAGGTTCATGAATGCGACCATGTTGTCCTGAATCTGAATCGCCAGGGTTTCATTTTTTAGGTTGCCGCCTGCATCCAAGGATTCGTGGGCTGAGACCAGCGAGAACATATTGTTATACCTGGATGCCTAGGTGTTCAAATAGAACCCGCAATGCTCTCAATCCGCGGCTGCCGCTTGCCATGGAGGAGTGGCAGGTATGAGCAAGGCATGGTGCTGGGGAAAATGCTGGGGTCGGAAAAGGGAGGTGCCTACCTCACTACACTCACCCAGCCTTTGACGTACTTGCTTTCCTTTTCTAAATAGAGCACATAGTAGTATGTTCCCTCTGCCAGACCCTCTGCCTCCCAATTGTTTTGATAGGATTTTGATTGGTATACCTGTTTTCCCCAGCGGTTAAAAATAACCAACGTATTGTTTTGGCTTAAGTCCAGATGGACAATCTCAAAGAACTGGTTCTTAGTATCCCCGTTGGGTGTGAATATATTGGGTATGATCACCTGTTGGTATTCAGTTGGCTCAGGTTCCGCTTCATTTCCCGGATCAGGTTGACTTTCCTCAGCTGTTTCTAGCATTTTGATATGCAGCTTGTAAAGGAAAATGTCCCAGTTGGAGGTAGGTTTAGTGGCAAGTTGGTTGGGGAAACGGAATGTTGATGAGAGTGTATGACCTACGAGGTATAAATGATCTGTTGGGGTTAGACCAAGATTGATAGCGCTGGAAGTCCCATCACCGTTCGACTGAATCACCCCGGTTATCTCACCTTTAACATTTATCTTTGTTAGGAACACATCGTATTCGTTTTCGCCACGCTGCGAATCTAGCACAATGTTTCCAAAAGCAACTTTTTCCCTAAAATGCCCCGCTAAAATAATAGCCTGGTCTTTGTTGCTGATTTTAATCGCACTGCCTGCAATACCACCCATATAGAATGTATCTACATTTCTGGCCACTGAGAATCGCTGGGTTTGCTCTCCCTCCGTATTAATCCTAAGCACCAAGTCTATCTGATCCGATTTATTTGCGAAGCGGCCAGCCAGGTAGATATTCTCCCTGCTATCCAAAGTCATATCCATGATCGAGCTAAAACGCTCACCTTTCCCCACGTGCCTGGCCCACTTGACTGCTCCATCGGCATTGAATTTGACCAGGTAGCAGTCTGCCATGCTACGGCCTTCGAACAGCTGATCGCCGATCTTCATGGAATTCATAAACTGCCCGGAAATGATTGGCTGCTGGTTAGCATCCACGATAATGTCACGGATGTAGGCAGGGTTCGAGGGATTGACAGAGGCAATTAAATTTTCCTGTAGCAGAGCCCCGTTACTATCGAATTTGTACAAGACAAGGGCCCTGGTTTCTATGCCATTGCCGCTAGGTTTTCCTTGGCTGCAGGCGATATACAGGTTATCCTGCTTATCGATGCAGAGCTTTGCCTCAGCAGTTAGTTCTCCCGGGAGGTACTTTAGCCACAAAGGCTTGCCGGAAGCATCGTATTTAGCAAGAAAGTGTCGGGGCGAGTAGGAATTTTCGGTATAGGTTTGGTCACCAAATACGAGTATCCCATGAAAGCGACCTATCACATACAGGTTGCCGTTTGTATCCAGCACTAATTCTTCTATTGACCCAAACCGGTTACTCCTTAACACTTGTCCCCATATGACTTGTCCCTCGGCATTGAATTTTGCGATAAACCCACATCTGAAATCTGCTGGAGCCTCACTTTTTAAGGTGACATTCCCTAGTGGCATGCGGCCATCACCATAAATAAATGATCCCGTCATCACCATATCTCCGGCAGGAGTCAGCACCGTCGAACTCACTATATTTTCTTCTTGGCCGCCAAACCGCTTCAACCAGGTGCTTTCCTGGGCGGTCAAGTCAAATCGCAAACACACCATTAAAAAGAGCGTGAGAAGACAAACTAGTGAGGCGCTAAATGATCTGATCATGAGGTAAATGCCCAGGAACCATACCTGGTGTCAAAGCTTGGTGAAAGGTCGTCTAAAATTAACAACTTTTTTGCACTTTTTTAGCAGGAATTGGTTTGAGAGATTTTGGCTTGTGAGTATACCAAAGCATACGCCTGTCCAGCAAATGCGTGTAATGCTCTTCCCAATCAGGAACAGGCATGTTAGGGACGATTGGCGTGAAGAGTACCTGTTTGGGCATTCAAAATTACGACTTTGGCTGATTTAGTAGGGTGCGCTGGTCTGCTTGTTCAGGGCTGCTTCCATGCTTTATCTCTTTTGTTTTTTCTATGATGATTCGCCAATGCGCACACCTACAGAAAAGGCATTGCAGGTACTATGAAGTAACAAAAAAGCAGGCTATAGGATCCAGAGTCAATAGTTTATTTATAAGTTTAAATTGCTGACAATCAATTTGTTGAAATGCAATTCTTATGAGCATGGTACTAGTGTAGATGTCAATGTAGGGTACGCTGAAATTCAATTCATTCACTATCTTCTCTACCCCAGATACCTTGAATGCGCGTGGGGAAATGAGGTGTTCACGTACCCTGATGTAGTGCAGCACATCAGACTCCCGGCGCTGGAAGGCAACCATCACGATGTAAAATTGGATCTGCTGCTGGGGCGCCTGAAAATGCTGGTGTGCAGTGAGAATGACCGAAGTTCTGACTTCATATCGCTCAGCTTGGCCAATGTTCTATCCGATATTTATTTTAAATAAGGGCTTGGCTAATGAGGTATTGGAAAGCTGAGAATCGGAAGGGGAGAATATTCACAAAACAAAAAAAGCCGCTCCAGTTTTACCTGGAGCGGCTTTTTGTAGCCCGTAGGGGAATCGAACCCCTGTTACCAGAATGAAAATCTGGCGTCCTAACCCCTAGACGAACGGGCCGTTCTGTCTGATTGTGGTGCAAATATAGCGGGTGTTTCTGTATATCCAAAAACTTACGGCAAATATTTTCTGCTTTCCTGCGTAAGCTACTAAGGGCCAGGATGGAAAAAAATGTTGGTTTTACTCTAGCGTAAATCGTAACTTAGCAGCATTAACATAACTCTCATAACTAGATACCATGTCTAAAATTAAAGTTGCAATTAACGGCTTCGGCCGAATCGGCAGACTTACTTTTAAGGCTCTGCTTCAAAAAGAGAACGTAGAGGTAGTTGCCATTAACGACCTGACAGATACTAAAACACTGGCACACCTGCTGAAGTATGATTCTGTACACGGCAGATTTAACGGAACGGTAGAGGCCTCTGAGGGTGGCATCATCGTGAACGGAAGAGAAATTAAGATCACGGCAGAGCGCGAGCCGAAAAACCTGCCTTGGGGCAAGCTGGGCGTGGACGTTGTGCTGGAGTCTACCGGCCGTTTTGTGGATGATGTGAGCGCCGGTGCTCACCTGGAGGCTGGTGCCAGAAAGGTGGTTATCTCTGCTCCTGCTAAGGGCAATGTGAAAACGGTAGTGCTGGGCGTGAACGAGGAAGTGCTGACTGGTGATGAAAGAATCGTTTCCAACGCATCCTGTACCACTAACTGCCTTGCGCCGATGGCGAAGGTGCTGGACGATGCTTTCGGCATTGAGAAGGGCTACATCACAACGGTACACGCGTACACAGCAGACCAAAACCTGCAGGACGCGCCACACAAGGATCTGCGCCGTGCCCGTGCAGCCGCTTACTCCATCGTGCCTACCTCTACAGGCGCCGCTAAGGCCGTTGGCCTGGTGATGCCCCACCTGAAGGGCAAGCTGGATGGCGTGGCCATGCGCGTTCCTATTCCGGATGGTTCCCTGACCGACCTGACCTGCATCCTGAAGAAGCCGGCTACGAAAGAGGAGATCAACGCAGCCATGAAGAAGGCCGCTGAGAACGAGATGAAGGGTATAATGGAGTACACCGAGGACCCGATCGTGTCTATCGACATCATTGGTAACACGCACTCCTGTATCTTCGACGCCGAGATGACTTCTGCCAACGAGACGCTGGTAAAAGTGATAGGCTGGTACGATAACGAGGCTGGTTACTCAAACCGCGCCGCCGACCTGATCACGCGCATCGGCTAAGCTTAGCTGCACTTTAAAGTATAAAAAGGGCTTCCCCGCTGCGGGGTGGCCCTTTTTTTGGAAGCCTGCTGAACAACATACCAGGCAACAGAGTATAAAATGACGAAGGTCATAGTTTATATTAAGCAAACGCTATACTTTTATACCTGAAGTATGAGGATTCTTTCTGCCGCTGCCGCTCGGTTATGCTGCCGGTCGAAACAGAGGCTATACTTCAAGAGAATATGAAAACATCCATCTAAACCGCACTAAACATGAGAAGGATTCTAGTACCCACTGATTTTTCGGAGGAGGCGCGCAATGCCTACGAAGTTGCCATTTCCATAGCACGCCGCACCGGCGCCGCCATTAAGCTGCTGCACGTGGTGGAAATGCCTTATAACTCTAGCTTCAACACCACTGGCGAGGCAACGACGGGCTCTAATGGCATGGAGCAGGTATTTATGCTGCGCCTGCTCGAAAGCACCAAGCACAAGATGAGCGAGCTGCTGCGCACGGTACCGCACGAGGGAGTGGAAGTGGTGCAGGAGGTGGATGTGGACCGCCCGATAAACAAGATCAGGAGAACGATAAAAGAGGATGCGGTAGACCTGGTGGTGATGGGCTCCAAGGGCTCCAGCGGGCTGGATGAGTTCCTGATTGGTTCTAATACCGAGAAAGTGGTGCGCACCTCCGAGTGTCCTGTGCTGACGGTGAAAAGCCGCCTCCAGGACTTTGACCCGCGCGAGATCGTGCTGGCCTCTGACTTCAGGCGGGAGATCCGCGGAGCCATGGACAGGTTCAAGGAGTTTCAGCAGATCTTCGGGTCGCGCATCCACCTGGTGTACATCAACACGCCCGGGGCCTTTGAGTCGAGCGCCAACGTGCAGCAGAAGCTGGAGTACACCGCCCAGAAGTATGGCCTGCAGAACTACACCATCAATGTGTACAACGATGTGATGGAGGAAGACGGTATCCTGCACTTCGCCAACGACATCCGCGCGGACATGATCATGATGGCCACCCACGGCAGAACCGGCCTCTCGCACCTGCTTAGCGGAAGTATAGCCGAGGACTTGGTGAACCACACCCGCATCCCGGTGCTGACTGTGCAGCTGAAGTAGAAGTATAAAATATACCTATACCTACCCAAAGCCTGATGCCCTATAGCGTCAGGCTTTTTTTATTACCGCCCGAAAAAGGTAATTTTGTGCGCAAGGCCATCGCCCATACTTATGAGTACACGTACCAAAATCCGCTTTATCATAAACCCGACCTCTGGCACCAGCAGCCGCGTAGATGTGGAGGCCCGCATTCAGGAGCACCTCGACCGCCGGAAGTATGACCACAGTGTGGTGTTCACGGAGCGGGCCGGGCATGCGCCTGAGCTGGCACGTGCAGCTGCGGGGGAGGGAGTGGAGATCGTGGTGGCGGTAGGCGGCGACGGCACCATGAACGAGGTGGCCCGCGGCTTGCTGCATACCGAGACGGCGCTCGCCATACTGCCGAAGGGCTCCGGGAACGGACTGGCGCGCCACCTGGGGATACCCATGGGGCTCGAAGGGGCCCTGCGCGTGATCAACAAGGGGAAAACGACCACCATCGACAGCGGCCAGATAAACGGGCATCCGTTCTTCACCACCGCCGGCATCGGCTTCGATGCTTACATCAGCTCGGTGTTTGCCGGCAATAAAAAGCGCGGGCTGCAGACCTATGTGGAACTGGTGATGAAAGAAGTGCGCAACTACCGGCACTTACCCGTGATAGCAAGTATAAATGGCAACACCCTGGATACCGACTGCTTTGTGATGGCCTTTGCCAACGCCGCGCAGTATGGCAACAACGCCTACATCGCGCCAGCCGCCGACATACGGGACGGCCTGCTGGACGTGTGCCTGGTGCGGCGCCTGGACCTGGTGAAAGCCCTGAACCTGAGCTACTGCATGCTCACCAAACAACTGGCCAACGCCGACAGTGCCGAGTACTTTAAAACGGAACGAGTAACTGTAGAGGCAGAGGAGGAGATGATGTACCATGCCGACGGCGAGTACTTGGGCAAGGCCAGCGAGTTCGAGGTGAAGATGCTGCCGCTCTCGCTGAAGGTGCTGGTGCCGTAGTATAATTACGAATGCGTAATCAGGAATGAATAATGGGAAATGAGTAATCATTAGTCATTCATAATTATTTAATTAAAAAGAGCGATGAGCGATAAAAATAAGAAGGGCCGGCAAGGGGTGGTTTACTCCACCAACCAGGACTTTAACTACGACTACGAGCAGGGCCAGGCGCAGGAAACGCTGCCCCCGCAGCAGCAGAACCTGAAAGTCATGCTCGACAAGAAAGCCCGCGGCGGCAAGCAGGTAACGCTGATCACCGGCTTCGTGGGCACCGAGGACGACCTGAAAGAACTGGGCAAAATGATCAAGAGCAAGTGCGGCGTAGGTGGCTCCGCCAAAGACGGCGAAATCCTCATCCAGGGCGACTTCCGCGACAAAGCCCTGCAGGTGCTGCTAACCGCCGGCTACAAAGCCAAGAAAGCGGGAGGATGATTTGGAGTTAGAAAGTTAGAGAGTTAGAAGGTTAGAAAGTTAGAAAGTGGTGGGTTCTGCCGCCAGTTTAGCCGTAGCATAACTTGCAGCTACGTTTGGCAACAGTTTGTTAAGCTTTGCTTTAAAAGCAAGGATGCGAAGACTTCGTCTATACTTTATAATCCAAGTTGCGATCTACTCATGAAGTGCAGGTGTAAACCCACCCCTAACCCCTCCCAGGAGGGGAATCATCTACTCTTTTGCGAAATTCCCCTCCTCGGAGGGGCAGGGGTGGGTTAATCGCAACTTGAGTTTTATACTTCGATTAAAAAGCATGCAAAGCTCGCTCACAAAATCTGCAGAAGTATAAATCGTCGGTGATAACACCAACAATGGCGGAAAAAGTTACAAAGTCATGGCTCAGCTATACTTCCGACAGTCACTACTAAAGTATAAACCAGCTGCAGCCAAAGTATAAGGTATAGCACAAAGTATAAATCAACTGCTCCTATACTTGCTGCCTGTGCTGCTGCTGCTAAAGGCACAAGCGGACACTCGCGCTATCAACTCTCCAACTCCTAAACTCTTAAACTCCCAAACTTATTAACTCTCCAACTTCCCCAGGTATTTCTTCGGGCCCTCCAGCAGGTAGAAGTTGGTGGTTTGCTGCACGAAAAGGTTTCCGGCAAGGGCGGAGGCTTTAGGAGGGGTAGGCTTGTACACCTGCAGCGGCTGCTTTGGCTCGCTGGCTTTCACGAAGCCGATCTCCTCCAGGCGTTGTTGCAGCTGCTTGGAAGTATACTTGTTCACCGGCACGCGCAGCCTGGTGCGGCGGTACAAAATCAGCATGGTGATGCTAAAGAGCAGCGAGAAAACGGCGGCGTTGAACGCGATCTCCTGCAACAACATACCCGTGCTCATGTCAGAGAACTTTCCGCTCAGGCCATACCAGATCGCCGTCAGCACGAAGTACATCGCAAAGAAGTATAGGTTCAGCCGCACGAAGCGCATCAAAGTATAATTCCGCATTTTAATGAGTAGTGATTAATGACTAATGATTAATTATTAATTATTAATTATTAATTCATCATTACTCATTATTCATTACCCGCTCCAAGTCCTCGGGGGTGTCGATGCCGATGGTTTCGTGGTGGGTGAGGGCCGTGGTGATGCGGAAGCCGTGCTCCAGCCAGCGCAACTGCTCCAGCGACTCGGCCAGCTCCAGCGCGGAGGGCGGCAGTTGCGTGATCTGCTCCAGGATATCGGCGCGGTAGCCGTAGATGCCAATGTGCTTGTAGTAGGTGTGCTGCTTGTGCCAGATATCGCTGGGCACGTTGCGGCAGTAGGGGATGGGCTGCCGGCTAAAGTATAAGGCCTCCCTGGACTGGTTCAGCACCACTTTCGGCGAATTCACATTAAAAAGCTCCTCGGCCGTCTCCACCTTTTTTACCAGCGTGGCCAGCTGCGTCTGTGGTCTTTCGAAGCAACGCGCCACCAGGTCTATCTGCTCCGGATGTATAAAAGGCTCATCGCCCTGAATGTTGATGATGTACTCGTAAGGCTGGTTGTGGAGCTTGTAGGCCTCAAAGCAACGGTCGGTGCCGCTCTGGTGCTGGCTGCCCGTCATCACGGCCTTGCCGCCAAAGCCCTGCACGTGATCCAGAATGCGGGTATCGTCCGTGGCTACTATCACCTCCGCCAGGCTCGATTTCTTCGCCTGCTCGTACACCCGCTGGATCATACTCTTGCCTTGGATGTCGGTGAGGGGTTTGCCCGGGAAACGGGTGCTGGCGTAGCGCGCCGGGATGATGCCGAGTACTTCCATACTTCTGAGGTTTGGGATGAACTCAAAGGTACACAAGTATGGCCATTTATCCAGCGGGAAGGGTTTAGCAGCGGGCAGTTTTCTTTTTCCCCCTCGGCCGTTGTTCCACTTTCTCTATGTAGGCAAGCGCGTCCGGCACCTTGCAGGCTGTTCCGCCCATATCTACCTGCACTTTGCCCACTTGCCTGGCTACGGTTTTGGCCTGCTCTGCTAGCTGGGGCACAAAGGTAGCGGCGGCAATCACAAAACCATTCATAGTATAGCGCACGCGGTTGGGTTGCTGCTGCAGGGTGTCGGCTACGCGTTTAAGCAGCCGCTGCAGGTGGGGCAGGTCGAGCTCTTCATCCGGTTTTATACTTAGCAGATGGATGACGGTGGCCCAGCCGGCGGCGGCTATACTTTCTTCAGGCGATTCTATCCACTGCAAGGCTAACTCCCATCCGTAATCCGACTCGGCCGCCACCCCGGCTACGGCATGCTCGCTCAGGTAGTACCAATAGGCCTTTTGCACCCACTCCTGGAGGTCTTCTCTGGTCATGGCTTTCTCGTCGGCGATGAGGCCGGCCAGGTACATGGCATCGGAGTTGCCGGTGCTGTAAAGCTCCTTGCTGAGGGCATGGTTCTTTCTGATTTTCTTCTGCAGCGGCTTTAGGTCGCCTACTCTTACGCCAAAGAAAGGCTCGCGGGCGCCGTGTTTGAGGAGGGTGTTCTTGGTGCTGCTGTTGCCGAGGGATTCCAGCTGCTGCATTACTTCGGTCAGGGTCATGGGTGATAGGATCTAGCTTGTCTGTCAATATAATGCAAAGCAGCGGTTTAGGCAAAAGTTGCTGCTATTACTCGCTCTCCGGGTCGCGCGAGGTGAACAGCAAGAGGCTGGAAAGTATGGAAAGACCAAGGAAAAGGTATTTTTTCATAAACTACCGGTAAAGCTATACTTAACAGAGTCTGCGGAAAACCAAATGGTTGCATGCAGCGGTGAGAAAATGCAGGATAGCTAGAGCGCCTCTACCGAAAGTATACGAACGGCGGGCAGAACGCGTGGCTGTGGCAGCATGCCGCAGCGGCGGTCGATCGGGTCCGGAAGTATTCTATACGTTAGCCGTACGCCACTGCTGTCCTGGGCTTTATACTTGTGCGGTATGGCCTCCTCGTTCTCAGGCAGGTACCGCTTGCCGGCAATTTCTACCTCAAAGCCACAGCCATCCGCGGCAATCTCACCGGTCCAGTAAAGGGTGGCGGCGGCACTGTGGTTCAACTCAGTCAACTCGTCCTGCCGCGCCTCTTGCTGGCAGGAGGCGATGAGAAAGAGGAAAGCAGGCAAGAGGATCCGTTTCATACTTTACAAGTTAAGGTTAGCGCCTGCGGAGTTCCAAAATTTTAACCGTGTTGATCTCTATGCCAGCCATGCAAAACCGCTCTTTTTTGTGGAAATTGATAATCCGAACTTCTACCTCCGTGGGCGAATCTTCCCTATAAGAGCTGCTGATGGCCTCTTCGTTGAGCGGCTTATGGTCCATTTCCCCTATACGCAGCATATAGCCGCAGCCATCTACGGCATAGTCCCCCATCCAGACAAGGGTGGCGTCCACGGTTTCTACCGTTGCAGAGGTATCTTCCTCCTTTTCACAGCCGGAGCAAAGGAAAAGTATACTTGCCAGCAGGGGTAGCAGCGTCTGTTTCATACTTGTCTCTTTTATAGAAGAGCCCGGTTTGGCTGTTGGGGTTGCAAGGGGGAGGCTGGAAGTGCGAAAAAGCTTCGTTAGTTCAATTCCTGGCAGCCGGAGGTGGTGTATACTTTACAGCAGCTCTAACCGGTGGAGGAGAAATGTACTTCATTAATGCCGTGGCTTTTGACAACCTCCTGCTGCTGGCAACCGGCAAGTATAACTGCAGCTACAAGTATAAAGTAGAGTTGTTTCATACCGGGGTTTCGATCTTCTTCACCCGCAGGGCAAAGGTGCTCTGGTCAATTACCTGCACCACGTCCCCTTTCTCGATAAAGCCGTCGCGGGCCTGGGCGTCGTAGAGGGTGTCGTCTATCATCACGCGGCCGGAGGGGGTCATGCGGGTATGGGCAACGCCGGTTCTGCCGATCAGGTGATCGGTGTTGTTGGCCGAGCGGTAGCCTTCGTTGCTGTGGAAGGTGCTTTGCAGCACCACATGCCGCATGGAGCGGCTGTTGAGCAGGTGGTTCCAGGTCAGCCCGATCACCACGGCAGCCCCCACCATGCCGGCCACTACCGCCACAATGCTTTTCATCAGGTTCTCAGAAGGCACAAAGGTAAAGTCGAATAGGTCGTTGTTCACCATCATCAGCACCAGCGAGACCACGGTGAGCGAAATGCCGCTGATGCCGGCTATGCCAAAGCCGGGAATGACGAGCACCTCCAGCAGGATAAGGATAATGCCGGCCACAAACAGCAGGATCTCCCAGTTGGCAGCCAGGCCGTTGAGGTAATAGGGCACCAGGTAAAGTATACCGGCCACAATGGCGGCAACGAGCGGGAAACCCACACCCGGCGTCTGCAGCTCAAAGTATAAACCGCCCACTATAACGAGCAAAAGTATGCCGCTGATAAACGGGTTCAGGAAAAAGGAGATGATGCGGTCGGTGGTGCTGAGCTCGTAGCGGATCACCTCCGCATCCTGAAGGTTGAGTTGCGCCAGCACCTCGTCTACAGAAGTGGCTGTGCCCTCACAAAAGCCATACTTTATAGCCTCCGATGTGGTGAGGCTGAGTACCTGCCCGGCAGAAAGGGTGCTGTCTACACTGGCCTCTACCATAGCTTCCGCCAGGTGCGGGTTACGGCCGTTGGCCTCTGCCGTGGAGCGCATGATGGAGCGCATGTAGCTCTGGTACTTGCCCGGTGCAGCCTGCCCGTCAGCGCCTACCACGGTGGCGGCGCCGATGTTGGCGCCCGGGGCCATGTAAATGCTGTCGCAGGCCAGGGAGATGAGGGCACCCGCCGAGGCGGCATCCTTGTTAATGAACACATACACTGGCTTGGGGAACTCGAGGATGCGCGTACGGATCTCGTCGGCATCGTTCAGGGCGCCCCCGAAAGTGTCCAGCTCCAGCAGCACATGGTCTGCCCCGCGGGCCGTGGCCTCCTGCAGGGCCAGCTCCACGTAGCGGTTGGTGCGCGGGTCAATCTCCGACTTCACCTCCATCAGCAGCACCTTAGGCCTTGCCTGCTGCGCGGCGGCAAGCAGGGGCAGCAACAGGAAAAGCAGTAGGGTGTAGCGGGGCAGATACCGGAGCTTTGGGTATATTTCCATAAATTTGCGGCAGGTTAAGAATCAGGTTCAGCAGATAAGATACTAAAATCCCCAAGCATATCATACCAATCCTTTTTACATACGATTTTCAGGCCCCTGTGTGGCGGATGCGCCTCGACAGCAGTACCGCCTGCCTGGCCCTGGAGGTGCGCGACCCCGACCTGCTGCTCACGCGCTTCTATACCCTCGACACCCATACGTATACTTTGCAGCAGCTGGACCTGCCGCAGGCGAAGGCCTGGTGGCAGGGACTGGAGGATGCCGAGCACGGCCACGTGTACGTGCACGGCTACGGCAACCGGCAAATGGGCCAGCACAAAGGCATTGCAGCCTTCAGCGAGGCGGGCTACGGCAAAGTATGGGAGGCGGAGGAGCTGGCTTTCTATGGCATCGCGGCAGCCGGCATATTGGCCTATAACCCGCAGCAGCCAGAGCTGCCGCTGCTCGCGCTGAACCCGCAAACAGGGAAGTCCACAGGCATCACCTACACACAGCAGCAGGCCGCGGAGGAGGTGGCGCGTCATAGCCAGACCCGCCTCGGCCATTGCCTGTACCCGGTGCTGTACCGCGAGGGAGAAGTATACTTTGAGCAGGTGCAAACGTTCTTGCAGGAGCAGCTGCAGGTGCAGCCCGTGCAGGCCCTGGAGTATGCCGAGACGCAAAACTGGCTGGTAGTGAGTTTTTATACCTCCGGTGAGGAGGGTAAACTGCAGAACGAGCTGGCTGTTTTCGACCTGGAGGGAAAATTGCACCGAAAGATGAAAATTGCAAGTGATTTAAATGGGTTTGGTTCAGATACTTTTTTTATCTTTAACCACAAATTATATTACATCCTCAATAAAGACATTCTACAGGTTTTCCAACTTTTAGCCTAGCCCCTTATGTTACGAACTTTATTACTTTCTCTTGTAGCAGTGCCTGTACTCTCTTTTTCGGCTAATGCGCTGGACCTCACCGCCGTACGCGACTCGGTGGGTGTGGAGCGCAAGGGCGGGAAGCTCTTCGTGCAGCACAAAGTGGAGCCTAAGGAGACGCTCTATGCTCTCTCCAGAAAGTATAGCATTCCGGTTGCACAGATCGTGGAGGCCAACCCGGGGGTGCAGACAGCCATCAAAATAGGGGAGGTCGTGCTGATTCCGCGCGGCCTTGTGTCGCTGGCAGCCACTGCCCCGAAGAACACGGCGCCGGCAGCCAGCAACCGCACCTACACGGTGAACAGCATCGGCAACAAGCTGCACACCGTGGAGCCCAAGCAGACGCTTTACTCGGTATCGCGCATGTACAACATCTCGGTAGAGAACCTGAGGTTCTGGAACAAGCTGCCGGGCAACACCATTGAGATCGGCCAGGAACTGATTGTGGGGGTAGGGGAGCCAACGCCGACCCAGAAGCCGCTGTACATGCCCGAGCCGGACGATGAAATGACGAAAGGGGCGGACTCCAACGCCGTAGCCTCGGCCGGACCAGCCAACCCGGCGCCCGTGAACGCCACGCCAGTGGTTGTGACCACGAAGGAAAGAGTGATGGAGGAGGAGGAGCCCGAAGAGGATGCCTCTCCCGCTGGTATGAACAAAAGGATCGAGGCTGGCATGGCCGAGATGATCGACCCGAAAACAAACGATACGAATAAATACCTGGCATTGCACAAAACGGCCCCTGTCGGCACTATTATGCAGGTGAAGAACGCCATGAACGGGCAAGTGGTGTATGTGCGCGTTATCGGGAAGCTGCCGGAAACGGGCGAGAACGAGCGTGTGGTGGTGCGTCTGTCTAAGAAGGCCTACCAGAAGCTTGGCGCTGTGGATCCCCGTTTCAGAGTGGAGCTTTCCTACATGCCGTAAGCATCTGCCAAGTATAAGGTATAGGCAAGTAGACGTATTAAGTATAAAAGGCGAGTACGGTTTTTCCGGCTCGCCTTTTTTGTGCTTTTAAATAAGGTGTATAGCTCACAGCCCGACAGTATTATACTTTGGTTGCTGTTAGAAAGTATGCAGCCTGCATTTTTAACGTTATGACAGCAGGCAAGTATAGCTCCATCTGATTAGCTACTAGATCCTACTTATACATCTAAGTTACGATTTACTGATGCAGTGCAGGTGTAAACCCACCCCTAACCCCACCCAGGAGGGGAATCAGCTACTCTTTCGCAAAATTCCCCTCCCTGGAAGGGTAGCGGTGGGTTAATCGCAACTTGAGTTTATACTCTTGCAGGTTGAGTTGATTGGAAAGTATGGGAGCCATTAAGCGAGTCCGGAGATTCACTCCCACAGTGCGTCACCGGTTAGATACCGGCGCCAGAGGCCAGATTATACTTTCAAACTGATGCTCATTTTCCCTATCCGACACCTCCTGACATGAAAAAGGCGGCCCTTTCACAGAGCCGCCTTTACTTTTATACTTTATACTTTTCGTCACTTCGGATCATAGGCCCACTTGAGGTAAATGGCGCCCCAGGTAAAGCCGCCGCCGAAGGCTGCCAGCACGATGTTATCGCCTTTCTTGAGTTGGTTCTCATACTCCCACAGGCAAAGCGGAATAGTGCCGCTGGTGGTATTGCCATACTTGTGGATGTTCAGCATCACCTTTTCGTTGCTAAGGCCCATGCGGTTGGCCGTTGCCTCGATGATGCGCTTGTTTGCCTGGTGCGGCACGAGCCAGGCCACGTCCTCGCCCGTCAGGTGGTTGCGCTCCATGATCTCCGCCGATACGTCGGCCATGCCCTTCACGGCGAATTTAAACACCTGCTGGCCCTCCTGGAAGGCAAAGTGCTCCCGGTTCTGCACGGTCTCGAGCGTAGCCGGTCTGCGGCTGCCTCCGGCCTTCATGTAGAGGTACTGCGCGCCCGTTCCGTCCGACTTCAGGATAGAGTCCTGGATGCCCAGCCCCTCCGTGTTCGGCTCCAGCATCACGGCGCCGCCGCCATCCCCGAAGATAATGCAGGTGGTGCGGTCGGTGTAATCCACGATAGAGGACATCTTATCAGCCCCCACCACAATCACTTTCTTGTACTGGCCCGACTCCACAAATTTGGAGGCAGTGGCCAGCGCGAACAGGAAGCCCGAGCAGGCGGCCTGTATGTCGTAACCGAAGGCGTTCACCGCGCCCACCTCAGCCGTGATCAGGTTGGCTGTGGCCGGAAAAACCATGTCCGGGGTGGTGGTGGCGCAGATCAGCAGGTCTACTTCCTCCGGCTTTGTATTCGTTTTCTTGAGCAGTTCCCTTACCGCCGGCACCGCAATATGCGACGTACCCTTGTCTTCACCCTTCAGGATGCGCCTCTCCTTGATACCTGTTCGTGACGTGATCCACTCATCATTGGTCTCCACCATCGTCTCG
This sequence comes from Pontibacter flavimaris, assembly GCF_001907195.1. Classification (GTDB taxonomy): domain Bacteria; phylum Bacteroidota; class Bacteroidia; order Cytophagales; family Hymenobacteraceae; genus Pontibacter; species Pontibacter flavimaris. The sequence goes on along the minus strand of NZ_LVWA01000012.1, from coordinate 163,460 downwards.
AGCTCCTTGTTGGTGAGCACGTAATCTGGTACATAGCCACTTACACCGGTAATGGCGGCAGTAATCTTACTCATTTGCTAATTCTGTTAAGGTGATAAAGATTAAGTGGGGCAATTTAATAAAAAAAACTTGGCATAGCCTGTCAGTTTCTTCAAAAAGAATCTTTTAACAGATTATGCCAAGTATGAAATGCGTTTGCGGGCTTGCGCCGGCTATGTTACTCGCTGTAGTGCTTCTTAAAGCGCTCCCAAACTTTGGTAGAAGCCATTTTCTGGGCCTGCAGCACCATGTGCTTCACGGCCGTAGGGCTGGAAACACCATGACCGATCACCACGTTTCCGTTCACGCCCAGGATAGGGCTGCCGCCTTCCGCCTCGTAGTTAAACTTGTCGAAGAAGGGGTCGTGGATGCCTTTGTGGTTGAGGATGTCGTAGATCGACTCGGCCATTTTCAGGATGATGTTGCCGGTGTAGCCGTCGCACACAATCACGTCAGCCTTGTCGTTGAAGAGGTCGCGGCCCTCAATGTTCCCGATAAAGTTGAGGCTTGTGTTGGCTTTCAGGCGCTGGTAAGCCGCCTGGATAACCGTGGTGCCCTTGCCTTCTTCCTCCCCCAGGTTCATCAGACCCACCTTAGGATTTGGGATCTCGAGCACATACTTGGCGTAGATATAGCCCAGCATGCCGAACTGCTCCAGCACCTCGGGCTTGCAGTCCGCATTGGCGCCTACATCCAGCATGATGCCGTACCCGCCGCCTAGTTTCGGAACAAAGTTAGCGATAGGTGGTCTCAGGATACCCTCAATTGCTTTTACGCTGAACATGGACCCTACCAGCATGGCCCCGGTATTACCGGCGCTGCAGAAGGCATCGGCTTTCTGCATTTTAAGCAGGCCGTAGCCTATGGATATGCTGGAGTCGGTTTTCTGTGTCAGGGCCTTGGTGGGGTGTTCCCCCATCTCAATTACCTGGCTGGCGTTTACAACTGTGATGTTGTTGCCGGTGTAACCATATTCCTTGAGCAGACTGCTGACCACGTCCTCCTTGCCAATAAGCAGGAGGCTTGTGCCTTCGTCTATCTCCTGAGCAGCCAAAATAGCACCCTTCACAATTGCTTCGGGTGCATAATCACCGCCCATGGCGTCTAAAGCGATTCTCATCTAATAGGGGGTGTTAAAATTATACAGAGCTAAAACTAAAGCAGGCTACTGCTTACTGGGCGTTAGTTGTATAATTTTTGATAGCCAGTTTGCCTTTGTGGTACAGGTCGCCGTCTACCACGTAAGCATGGTGGAACAGGTGTGGCGTGTCTGTGGTAGGGCAAATTGCAATGGCTTTTTCAGAGAGACCCTGATGTGTTCTTCTCTTATCTCTTCTGGTCTTCGAAATCTTACGTTTTGGATGTGCCATTTTTAGTTAATGATTTACTTGCGTTTATACTTTATACTTCTGAATTTCTATTAGTTCAGGTTTCGGAGGGCGTCCCAGCGCGGGTCCGTGTCATCCTCGTCGTCCTCATCCTCGTCTGTGTCCGAATCGTCGCGGGAGCTGTAGATCAGGATATCCCGATCGTCCTCTTCCTCATCCGCTTCTTCCTCCACAAAGCGTGGGTGCAGCTTCTTCATTGGCAGGGCCAGCCCGATGTAGTCGTACAGGTGCTGCGCAATGTTGATGGCCTGCGTGTTGGGCGTTATCTGCCACAGGTCGTCGGCCAGTTCTGCGTTCTCGTCCCCATACTTGATGCGGAACGTGGCCTGCACATCCAGCGGGTGGTCAAACTCCTCCAGACTCCTGTCGCAGGTCAGGCGCACCTGGCCCTTAATGTCGAAGTGGAAGGTAAGCAGCGACTCTGTCTTATCCAGCTCCACATCGGCTTTCATGTTACCGCCAAGTATGATGTCTTTGCCGAACTCCTCAAAAAAAGCGTCGTCCAGCTGAAACTCATACTTGTGTTTCCGGTTACTGAGCTTGGCAATGCCGATTTCGTAATCTCTTAGCTTCTTCACCCCAATCGACTCTTTATTGCAAGGTTGCAAAATTAGAACTTAATTCTGATAAATAAAATACCCGGCCTTAATTATACTGCAGGATTTGCCTCCAGCTGGCGCATGCGCACAATGTCGCAGGCTAGGAACAGCGCTTCGCGGAAAGAGGTTTCATGGGCAATGTGCTTTGCTGCAATATCATAGGCCGTGCCGTGGTCGGGCGAGGTGCGCACAATGGGCAGCCCGGCCGTGTAGTTCACGCCGCTCTCAAAGGCCAGCGTTTTAAACGGAATCAGCCCCTGGTCGTGGTACATGGCCAGCACGGCGTCTACCTGTTTGTACTGCTGCATGCCAAAAAAGCCATCGGCCGGGAACGGGCCGAACACCAAATGGCCGCGCTCCTTCATCTGCAGAATCGTCGGGCGGATGATCTCCATATCCTCGGTGCCCAGCAGGCCCTGCTCGCCGGCGTGCGGGTTGAGGCCCAGCACGGCAATGCGTGGCTTCAGAATACCGAAGTCGGTGCGCAGCGACTGTTGCAGGATGGTCAGCTTGCGGATAAGCAGCTGCTCGGTGATTTTGGCCGATACATCCTTCAGGGGCATGTGCCCGGTGACGGTGGCCACGCGCAAATCGCCGCTCACCAGCAGCATCAGGCTCTCCGGCGCATCAAAGTAGGAGGTGAGGAACTCGGTATGGCCCGGAAACTTAAACTCCTCAGCCTGTATGTTGTCCTTGTTGATAGGGGCCGTAACCAGACCGTCCAGTAAACCAGCCTTCAGATCCCGGGAGGCGGCCAGCAGCGAGTCCAGCGAAGCCTTGCCTGACTCCGGGGTGGGCATGCCGGGGTTCAGCTCCAGGTCGTGGTCCCAGCAGGAGATCAGGTTTACCTTGCGCGGCGCCAGGGCCTGCGCCGAGTCTACCTGCTGGTAATTGAAGTGCTCGGAGTGCAGCGACTTGCGTACGGCGTTCAGTACCCCCGCAGAGGCGTAGATCACCGGTGTGCAGTAGTTGAGGATGCGGTTGTCAGACAGGGTCTTCACGATCACCTCCGGGCCGATGCCGTTGGTGTCGCCGATGCTGATGCCTAGCTTTATTTTATACTTGTTGTCCATGTGTGGTTATCGTGCCAATGCGCTAAGGTAGTTGTAAACGAGGCGCACGCAGGTGCCCGTGCCCATTTTGCCGCGGTAGGAGTCCTCGCCCTGCAGGTAGGCCGTGCCGGCGATGTCGAAGTGCACCCACGGGTAGCTGGTAAACTCCTCCAGGAACTTGCCCGCCGTGATGGCGCCCGCATCAGCGCCGCCCAGGTTCTTCAGGTCCGCCACATCCGACTCGATCTGCTTTCTGTACTCGTCCCACAGCGGAAACTCCACCAGGCGCTCATGTACGTTCTCCCCGGCTTTTCTCAGGGCGTTCATGGTCTCATCCCCGGCCGTGCCCATGGCCACAGAAGCCTCCTTGCCAATCGCACGCATCGCGGCACCGGTCAGCGTTGCGAAATCCAGCACCAGCTCCGGATTATACTTTTTGGCAAAGGAGAGGGCATCGGCAAGTATAAGCCGCCCTTCAGCGTCGGTGTTCAGCACTTCCACGGTCATGCCGTTGAACATCGTGATCACGTCGCCGGGGGCCACAGCCTGTCCGCCGGGGCGGTTATCGGTGGCGGGCACCAGGCCGATCACGTGCAGCGGCAGCTTGTTTTTGGCCACCGCGTAAAGTATACCGGCCACAGCGGCAGCGCCTGCCATATCAGATTTCATGAAATCCATGGAGTTGGGTGTTGGCTTCAGGCTCAGGCCGCCGGTATCATACACCACGCCCTTGCCCACCAGCACGTAGGGCTTCGTGTTTTTGGCGTTCTGCGGTTTCCACTCCATAATGGTGAAGGTGGCCGGCTCCTCGCTGCCCTGGTTCACGGCCAGCAGGCCACCCATCTTCAGCGACTGTATCTGCAGCTCGTCGAGCACCTCTGTCTTGAAGCCTGCTTCCTGGCCCAACTCCACCAATTGCTCGCTAAACTGCGTAGCCGACTGGTGGCTGTGCGGTTCGTTTACCAGGTCGCGGGCCTGCACCACAGCCTCCAGTACATGGGCCAGTTCCTGCACCTGCTGCTCGGTTACCTGCGCATCGGCCAGGGTTATACGTTGCAGCGGGCTCGGCTTGGCATCCTTGGTTTTATACTTTAAGAAAGTATGGTTACTCAAATAAATGCCTTCGGCCAAGTATAAACCGGCGCCGGTTTCTGTTTTATCAAGTATGGTGATGTCTGCTACTTTATCCGCCTTCAGCTGCTTCAGCAACGTATGGCCTGCCTGACGGATGGCTTCCTTGCGGGCGTTCTCGGTCTTGCAGTCAGGAACTACCACCACATACACGCGGTGCGTATAGCGGTTCAGGAAGATAATTTTGGCCTCCTGCTGTACCTGCTGCTGCACATACGCCTGCTCTCCGGGCTGCAGCTCGGGGAGCTGTGCCGCCTCGCCGGCCGCCGTTAGCAGGGCCAGGTCGGTGTTTCCCGCGAAGCTTGTATCGTATTTAAGTTGTGTAGGCATCTGTCGTTCGTATCTTTGTTGCGCAATATAGTAAGTATAAAACGTAATACGAAAACGGCACCGCCGCGGCAGTTTCCGGAATCGTACTCAATTAAAGTATAACGGCTGCGGGCTGAAAAGTATACTTTGTACCCGCAAAACCATAAGCAACACAACGTGAGTAAGGTAAGACCCAAGAAGCACCTGGGCCAGCATTTCCTGGTTGACCAGAACATCGCGATAAAGATAGTGGAGCAACTCACGCTGCCCGGCGGCGTGCGGGACGTGCTCGAAATTGGGCCCGGCATGGGCGTGCTCACACAGTACCTGTTGCAGCACCAGGAGTACCGCACCACGGTGGTGGACATCGACCGGGAGTCGATCGCCTACCTGCAGGAGCACTTCCCGCAGCTCGGCGACCGCATCATCTCCGCCGACTTCCTCAAAACCGACCTGAGCACGCTCTTCCCGGGCAAGTTCGCTGTCATCGGCAACTTTCCTTATAATATATCGAGCCAAATCTTCTTTAAGGTGCTCGAGCACCGCGATGTGGTGCCGGAGGTGGTGTGCATGATACAAAAAGAGGTGGCCGAGCGGCTGGCCTCGCCGCCGGGCTCCAAAGCCTACGGCATCCTGAGCGTACTGCTGCAGGCATTTTATACGATTGATTACAAGTTCACGGTAGGAGAGAAGGTATTTAACCCGCCGCCGAAGGTGAAGTCGGCGGTGATAAGCCTGGTGCGCAACAACGTGGAGCGGCTGGCCTGCGACGAGAAGCTTTTCCACCAGGTGGTGAAATTAAGTTTCGGAACCCGCCGCAAGACGCTACGTAACTCCCTCCGAAGTTATAACTTGCCGCCCCAAGTGCAGGCCCTGCCTGTTTTCGACAAACGCGCCGAGCAGCTTTCGGTGCAGGACTTCGTAGAACTGACACAACTGATAGAGCAGAACATAAAGCAATAGTATGCAGGTAGAGATCACACGTGAGTATATTGAGCAGGTAGAGGAGGCCATTGCACGCCAGGACCGGGAGTATATCCTGAGTACCATGGACGAGATGCACCCTGCCGATATCATCACGGTGCTCTACGAGCTGGATGCTAACGAGTCGCGCTACATCCTGGACATGCTGCCACCGGAGATAGGCGCCGAGATCCTGAGCGACCTCGACGAGGACATCCGCAACGAATTCCTCGACAAGTTCACAAGCCAGGAGATCGCCCGCTACATCAACCTGATGCACTCCGACGACGCGGTGGACATCCTCAACGACCAGTCGGTGCAGACGCGGGAAGAGGTGATCGCCCACATCGACAACGACGAACAGACTGCTGCCATTCTGGACCTGCTGCACTACGAGGAGGACTGCGCCGGCGGTCTGATGGCAAAAGAGCTCATCAAAGTAAACCTGAACTGGCGCGTGCGGCAGTGTATAGAGGAGGTGCGCCGGCAGGCCGAGCGGGTGGCCCGCATCTATACCGTATATGTGGTGGATGATCGCGATAAGCTACTGGGCCGTGTCAGTGTAAAGCGCCTGCTCCTTTCCAAGGACGATACGCTGGTAAAGGATATCTACAGCGAGGACGTGATCTCCATAGAGTCGTACAAAGACGAAGGCGAGGTAGTGAGCGTAATGCAGCGCTACGACCTGGAAGCCATTCCGGTGATTAACATCCAGGGGCGTTTGCTGGGCCGCATCACCATCGACGACGTGGTGGACGTGATGCAGGAGCAGGCCGAGCTCAGCCGCCAGCTCATGACCGGTATCACCGAGAGCGTGGAGGAAGACGACAGCGTGCTGCGCATCTCGCGTGCCCGCCTGCCCTGGCTGATCATCGGCATGGTAGGCGGTTTGCTGGCGGCGCACTTCATGGGTTTCTATGAGGATGACATTGCCATGCTGCCTGCCATTGCCCTGTTTGTGCCGCTCATCACGGCCACGGGCGGGAATGTGGGTATCCAGTCCTCCTCCATCATCATCCAGACGCTTTCCTCCAACGAGGTGGTTTTCGACAACATTGCCCAGCGTTTGCTTAAGGTGGTGCTGGTGGCCCTGCTCAACGCACTCATCATATCCATACTTGTGTTCTCGGCCACCTACCTGTTTAAGAGCGATCTCACGCTGGCGGTGGTGGTGTCGGTAGCGCTGTTCTCGGTGGTGATGCTGGCCTCGCTGATGGGCACCATCACCCCGATGATCCTGGATAAGTTTGGCATCAATCCCGCCGTGGCCGCCGGCCCGTTCATCACCACCGCCAATGACCTCTTAGGCCTGACCATTTACTTTGGTATCGCGCATGTGCTGTATAGCTTATAGATATAGCTCATGTCAGTTCTTTTTCAAACGCGTGTTTATGTTTCAGGTCGGGAGAAGCCTGATCTGACAAACTATGCGATTATATCTATGTTGTTAGGCATTGTTTTTTATCTTTTGTGGCCTGATAGCTGGTACTCTATACCATTTCTCGTCTTTGGAGCCGGCCTGATGTATTTCCAACAATTCTACCTTGACAGCGGAAAACAAAAGCTATACGGCTACTTAGGAAGATACTTAACTATAGAAAGAGAGGGTTTACGTATTAATGGTGCTTTTTATCCTTTTTATGAAGTTATGGATCTGACAGTGAACGTTCTAGATCATGATGGAGAGGAAAGGATATCGGCTTATGCAGTCTCTGTGCAAGCAGGCGTGGATAATTCATTAGCCTTTACGTTTAAAGGTCAAAATTTTAAATTCCCTTTTCACCTTAGCTCCAAACACCACCAGGCTGAATTATGGGATGCTTTAAATACTTTGCATATTATTAATGGAACTGAGGTGAAGGCTTTCTATAAAGGAAAGACAGCGAAGCTGAACTGAATTTACCCAAATTATACTTTAACTACCCCGTGCCTACAAAACGCTACACTTCCACAGTACTGATCATCGACGAGATCCACCCGAGCATTTTCCCGATGCTGGAAAGTATAGGCGTGGAGGCCGATTATCGGCCAGGCATAAAGCCGGAGGAGGTGCGGGAGGCGCTGCAGGGCTTCGAGGGGCTTATAGTGCGGAGCAAGATGCACATCACAGCGCAGACGCTGGAACTGGCCCAAAAGCTAAAGTATGTGGCAAGGGCCGGCGCGGGCGTGGATAATATCGATCAGTTGGCGCTGCAGGAGCGGGGCATTATACTTCTGGCTGCCAACGAGGGCAACAGCCAGGCGGTGGGCGAGTTTACTGTCGGGCTGCTGGTGTCGCTGTTGCGCAACATCTCGCGGAGCCACAGGCAGGTGCAGCAGAAAGTATGGCTGCGCGAGGAAAACCGTGGCGAGGAGATCTTCGGCAAGACAGTGGGCATTATCGGCTTCGGAAACATGGGGCAGAGCCTGGCGCGCACGCTGGCGGGCTTCGGTTGCCGCCTGCTGGCCTATGACCGCTTCGCACCGGAGAAGATCAGCGGGCCGGTGGCGCGCGTATCGCTGGAGCAACTCCAGGCTGAGGCAGACATCGTAAGCCTGCACATCCCGTTCATACTAGAGAACCTGTCCTTCGCCAACGAGGCCTTCTTCAGTGGCTTCAGCAAACCGGTCTGGTTCCTGAACACCTCACGCGGCGATGTGGTGGACCAGCAGGCGCTGGTGCGGCACCTAAAAGCGGGAAGTATAAAAGGCGCCGCCCTGGACGTGCTGGAAAATGAAAAGCTTCATACTTTAACAGCGCAGCAACAGCAGGATTTCGACTACCTGGCCTCAGCGCCGAATGTAATTTTAACCCCCCACATTGCCGGCTGGACGCACGAATCCTACGTAAAGATAAACGAGGTGCTGGTGCAGAAAGTGCAGCAACTGCTGGCGAAGTAGCAGCTGCTTATACTTACCTGATCGGCTGGCAGCCTAAGGACGGGTGCGGTTTTAGCACAGAAAAAATTTTAAGCAGGATATCATAAATATTTTTATCTTTGCTTTACTTACGCTGTGAGGGAGGAGCCCTTCCGGCGATCAGGAAAGCAAAAAGTCAGGCTTATGCTAAACGGGGAAGCAGCTTTATTTTACCTGCCGCCTCACTGGAAAAGATTTAAATAATTTTACATATTTGGCAAAGAGAACGGTTATGCAGGCCATAACCGTTCTCTTTGTTTTTGTGTTTTAAAACGTGAAAACCTAATTATGAGCAAGTTCAATTATTACACTGCTGAAGGGCTGCAAAAGCTGAAAGACGAGTTAGCAGAGCTCAAGACAAAGGGCCGCTCTGAGGTGGCCCGCCAACTGGCCGAGGCACGCGATAAGGGCGACCTGAGCGAGAACGCCGAGTATGATGCCGCCAAAGACGCCCAGGGACACCTGGAACTGAAGATCTCCAAGATGGAGGAGATTGTGGGCAACGCACGCCTCATCGACGAGTCGAACCTGGACGCCAGCAAGGCGCTGATCCTCTCCAAAGTAAAGATCAAGAACCTGAAGAACAACATGGTCGTTGATTATACTTTGGTAGCCGAGGAGGAGGCCGACCTGGCAGCAGGGAAGATCTCCGTGAAGTCGCCGATCGGCAAGGGCCTGCTGGGCAAATCGGTAGGCGATGTGGCCGAGATCACGGTGCCGGCCGGAAAAATAAAATTTGAAGTATTAGAAATCAGTCGCTAAACTATGGAAGCCTCGCTATTCACCAAGATCGTAAACGGGGAGATACCGGCCTACAAGGTGGCCGAGGACGACCGCTACCTGGCCTTTCTGGACGTGTTCCCGACCGCCAAGGGCCATACCCTGGTGATACCGAAGCAGCAGATCGACTATATCTTCGACCTCGACGATGAGCTATACCTGGGCCTGATGGCCTTCGCCAAGAAAGTGGCGGCCGCCGTGGAGAAGGTAGTGCCCTGCGAGCGCATAGGCGTAGCCGTGGTAGGCCTGGAAGTGCCGCACGCCCACGTGCACCTCATCCCGCTCAACAGCATGCAGGATATGAACTTCGCTAACAAAAAGCAGTTCAGCAAAGAGGAGTTCGAGGAGACCGCTCAGAAAATAAAGCAGGCTTACGACGCTTTGTAGAAGATATCTGGAAAAAGAAATTTGGGAGAGCCGGCGCTGCAGAAGCGCCGGCTCTTTTTGTTTTGGTGGATTCTATCTGATGAGTAATCGCTGCTCCCGAGTAGGAGAGGGTATTAGTGCCGGGTCCAACCACCCCTAACCCCTCCTTATCCAAGGAGGGGAGCTTTTCAGCACAGGATTACATCCCCCAGCCCCCTTCAAAGGGGGACTTATACTTGTTCCATAGCAATGACCGTGGCTATCGAATCTGAACCCAGTCCTTGGGTTGAGCGCCTTGTGAGATCCGGTGCCCGTCAAGGGCAGCCGTAGCGCAGCGGAGGCAGGAGGGAACACAGCGCGATACCAAAGAGAGTTTACCCCGATGCATATCGGGGAGCCCTCTCGGGCTTGAGAGCACCAAAGCAGGAAATGCAACAGTAGGCTTGTGGGAACTAGAGGATCAGCGGTTGCTAGTAAGTATAGCTTAGTTCAAGTGGAAGGAAGCAGCAGCTAGGAAAGTATAATGAAGTATAGCTCAAGTGTACAGTATAATTCGTGCAAGTATGAAAGTATGGCTCTTCAAGCCAGTCAAGTTACAAACTTGACACCATAGTAAGACACAAGTCTGAAGACTTGCGCCATGAGAGGAAGCGGCTAAAATAGGCAAATCTACAGGCGCCCGGCTGCGCCAGGAATAGCTTATAGCAAGTATAAACTTACTTCCCCGCCAACCGATCCGGGTTATCCGTCAGAAAACTCTTCCAGGATTTCCCGCCCTGCTTGGCATTATTGCCTTTCTGGTAATGGTGGCAGAGCGCCACGCCCAGGGCGTCGGTGGCATCCAGCAGCTTCGGCACTTCCTGTATCTTCAGAATCTGCATCAGCATAGCCGCTACTTGCTCCTTGGAGGCGTTCCCGTTGCCGGTGATGGACTGCTTGATCTTCTTGGGCGCATACTCCACGTAAGGGATGTCGCGGGAGAGGGCTGCGGCGATGGCTACCCCCTGCGCGCGTCCCAATTTGAGCATGCTCTGCACGTTGGTGCCGTAGAAAGGCGACTCGATGGCCAGCTCGTCGGGGAGGTACTCGTCGATGAGCTGTATCATCCGGTCAAAAATTTTCTTTAACTTGATGGCGTGGTTACTGTAGCTCTTCAGGTGGATGACGCCAAACTGCAGCACCTGCACCTTAGCGCCAGTCACTTCGATCAGGCCGTAGCCCATTACCTGTGTGCCGGGATCGATGCCAAGGATGAGTTTGTGGGGTGGTAGTGCAGTAGAGTAAGCCATAGGGCGCAAAATTAAGACATTAACTTGAACATCAAGCCGCATAGAAAATTCCTTTTGGTCCTGGCAAAGGTGCTGGTGGTAGCGCTCACGCTGTTCCTGCTCTACCAGGCCATCTTTACGGCACCCGACACCCTGCTGAGTTGGGGCGGGATTTTAAGCAATGCGCTGCAGAGCCCGCTGCGCTTTCTATTTATACTTACAGCCGCCCTTATTCCTGTGAATTGGGGCTTTGAGGCGCGCAAGTGGCAGCTGCTGGGCCAAAAACTGGAGCCCATCTCGTTCTGGCGCGCCTACCGCGCCGTGATGGTGGGCCTTACGCTGGGCTTTATAACTCCCAACCGTTTAGGCGACTATGCCGGCCGGGTACTGGAACTGAAGAGCCGGCAGCGGCTGGAGGCAATCGGGGCCATCTTCATCGGGAGGTTCTGCCAGCTGGTGGCCACGGTGCTGGCCGGTTCGGTGGGTTTGCTATACTTTGTACTTGCCTTTGGCTGGCAGCGCTACCCCGGCGTGTCGCTGAGCGTTTTTGTGCTGCTGCTCTGCCTGAGCGGGGCCATGTTGCTGCTGCTCTACAACGCCAGGGCGATGGTGGCTGTGGTGGCTGCCATCCGGCCGCTGCGCAAGTTTGTGCCATACCTGTCTATTATGGGGACTTATACTTCCGGTGAGATGATGCGGCTGCTGTGGCTCTCGTTGGGGCGCTATGCGGTGTTCCTGGTGCAGTTTATACTTCTACTCATACTTTATGAGGTGCGCCTTAGCCCGCTGCAGTATATCAGTGGCGTATCGGGGACATTCTTCCTAAAATCGGTGGTGCCGTCGGTTAGCCTTATTTCTGATCTGGGGGTGCGGGAGCTATCGGCCATGTACCTGTTCGGGCTGCTGGGGCAGGAGCGCCTGCAGGTGCTCAGCGCCAGCCTCAGCCTGTGGCTGCTCAACATTGCGGTGCCCAGCGTGTTGGGTTTATACTTTGTGCTGCGCCTGCGCCTGGCCCGGAAAGGAGTGGCGGCATGACGTGGCTGCTCCTGCTCTCGCTGCTCTGGTACAGTTGGATTATTCTGAGTCGGTGGCTGGCCTGGAAACGTATGCCTGCTGTGGTTGCACCTCCCAGCTTTCAGCCCTCCACCCGCCTTACCGTCATCATTCCTGTCCGTAACGAAGCCGGAAATATCCTGTACTTGCTGCAAGACCTGGAGCGCCAGCAGTACCCCCGTGAGCTGGTGGAGGTGCTGGTGGTGGACGATCACTCGGATGACACAACGGCGGCCTTGGTAGAGCAATTCATACTTTCCTCCAGCCTTTCGGTGAGGTGTCTTCGCCTAGGTGATTATGCAAAGTATGGCGGAAAGAAAGCGGCCGTGCAGTTGGGGGTGGAGCAGGCCCGGGGCGAACTGCTGGTGTTTACCGACGGCGACTGCCGGGTAGGACCGGGGTGGCTGCGCAGCTATGCTTATCTCTACGAAACCGAGCAACCCTACTTCATCAGCGGACCGGTGAGTTTTCACCACACCCACACCCACTTCGAGCGGATGCAGTTGGTAGAGTTCTCCAGCCTGATCGGGATTGGGGGTGCTTCCATTGCGATGGGCCAACCCAACATGTGCAATGGTGCGAACCTGGCCTACCGCAAAGATATTTTCGAGCGGGTAGGCGGCTTTGCCGGAAACGAGAATATTGCCAGCGGCGACGATGAGTTCCTGCTGCACAAGGTGCACCAGGCATATCCGGGCCGGGCGAGGTTCCTGAGAGATGCTGAAGCAATGGTTTATACTTCGGCGCGCAAAACACTGATTTCCTTTGTACAACAGCGGGTAAGGTGGGCCAGTAAGTGGAAGTCTTATCAGAACCTGCGGGTGCAGCTGGTGGCGCTGTGTGTTTTCCTGGTAAACCTGCTGCTGTTCCTGGCCATACCGCTGGCTTTGTGGGGCAGCCTATCCATCCGGGTCTTTTTAGCGACGTATCTTACCAAGTTTGCCGTTGATTTCTTATTTTTAAAAGAGATAACTGATTTCCTGCAGGCGCGCCGCTACCTCTGGTACATGCTGCCGCTGCAGTTGGTATACATCCCATACGTGCTTGTTACAGCTGTTCTGGGCCTTTGGGGCCGCTACAACTGGAAAGGCCGAACCATCAGAACTTATGAGCAACAACGAGTTTGACATCCTGGACGAGCTATACTTTGTAACCTCGTACCCCGACCTTAAAACTACCCTTTCTTTAACTGATCAAGAGCTTTGTGCTGCTTTACAGGAGCTTATACAGAAAGGGTACGTCAGGATATTCTATCCTGACCCGGACACCGAGCATGCGTACGAGGAAGCCACTTTCGGAAAACATTGCCAGCACTACTTTTTCCTGGCCACCAAGGCTGGCCTGGTGGCGCACAACTCCATCTGAGCTGCAGAAGCGGCAGCATAGTACCTGTTCTGGGCTGCAAGCATGACCGCAGTTGCTACGTACGCTGCGCTAGCTGAAGAAATTTATTCTGATTTGTCTTCAAGTAGCTTCGTAAGTATGATATGTAAAGTAACTGATAAGCAGCCCGCTATGTGCTGTAAAGTGCTGATACTCGCTAGAGAAGTATAAAATGAAAGCTTTATCGCTAGTCTGGTGCGGATCCAAAAGCAGCCCAGCTATATAGTATGAATTAATATTGAGCGGAAGCAATTCAGGTACTGAGAGTTTCGGAGTGGCTGGTAATAATTCCCCTACTGCGGTCAAACAAGTGGGGCCTGGGTATCGTTATGGGCACAGGTTGGCAGCACCTTTGAGCCACCCGGCCAGGCAGCCTTTAGTGCGTTAGGGAAAGTGCGGCTTACCAAATCACCTGAGGAAAGAGGCGCGAGGTTTTACGTGAACAGCTGCCAAAGCTGGCCTTTTTTTTATATGTTTACTGTACCTTAGCATCCACCCGCACTTACGAATACAGAAAGAATAGGGATGCTTGCGATCTAAAATGCTGATAGTGAATGTCTGATATATCCGTACCGAACCCACAGCAGGAACTTAACTTGAAGAAGCTGGAGTTGTCGGCGCTGCTTGAGATCACGCAGGCCATCAATGCCAACCTGCCGGAGGCTTCGCTGTACAAAATATACCGCTTTACCCTGCTGGCTCAGCTAAGCATAGCCCGCATCACGCTGTTTGTGCACGACGAGAACTGGCAGTGCATGATATGTACCGGAACCGAGCAGGACTTCACCAAAGTGCAACTGCCGGAGGAGGTCTTGCAGCTGAAGGAGATCACGAAAGTATCGAAGATGCAGGTGGAGAAGAAGTGGCGCTGCTTTGATATCGTAATCCCGATTTTGCACAATGGCAAGGTGCTGGCCTTCGTGATGATCGGCAAGATCGAGAAATACTCCAGCAGCCTGGACGCGCTTAACTTCATCCAGACGATCAGTAACATCATGCTCGTGGCCATCGAGAACCACCGCATGGCCCGCCAGCGACTGGCCCAGGAGTCCATCCGCCGCGAGATCGAGATTGCCCGCGAGGTGCAGTCCATGCTGTTCCCCAAGAGCCTGCCTAACGACAAGGACGTGGCCATCCATGCCAGCTACATCCCGCATTCTTCCATTGGCGGCGACTACTACGATTTCATCGAGATCGACGCGGACCAGTTTCTGTTCTGCGTGGCGGACGTGTCGGGGAAGGGGGTGCCGGCCTCCTTGCTGATGTCGAACTTCCAGGCGGGCCTGCGCACCATCCTGCGGCAGACCTCTGACCTGAACACGGTGGTGTCGGAGCTCAACCACCTGATCTACCGCAACGCGATCGCCGAGAAGTTCATCACCACCTTTGTGGCCCTGTATAACCGCCGCACCCGCGAGCTGAGCTATGTGAATGCCGGCCACAACGCGCCCATACTGCTGTATGAGGATAGCACGCACACGCTCCTGAACGATGGCTGCACCATGCTGGGCGTGTTCGACGTGCTGCCGTTCATGAACGTGGGCAGGGTGCACGTGCCGGAGAAATCCATAGTGCTGGCCTATACCGATGGCCTGACGGAGGTTTTTGACGAGGACGAGGCGGAGTTTGGGGTGGAGGGCACGATCGAGTTCCTTATCCGCCACCGCTACCTGAGTTCCAAGATGCTGCACCTGCAGCTGCTCCGCGAGATAAACCTCTACAACGAGGAGGCCAACTTCAACGACGACATCACCTTGCTCTCCTGCCGGTTTAAGTAAGTTGCCAATTTGAAGGTTTGCAGATGTGAAGATGAAAATAGTGGCCTGAGGAGAACGAATCTAATCTTTATCTTACCCTACATCTTCTAATTTTATCATCTCCAAATTCCCAGATCTAGAACGTGTTTCGCCTCTATAAAACGCCCTGGTTGCTGAAGAAGCTGATGCCTGGCTACACCTGGCACCGCGAGGTGCAGGGCAAGGTGCTGTTCCTAACGTTTGACGACGGCCCGATTCCGGAGGTAACGCCCTGGGTGCTGGAGCAGCTGGAGAAGTATGAGGCCAAGGCTACCTTTTTTTGTGTGGGCGATAATGTGGCAAAGCACCCCGAGGTGGCCGGGCAGGCGCTGGCGCAGGGGCATAAGCTGGCAAACCATACTTACAACCACCTCAAGGGCTGGCACACGCCGCTGCAGCAGTATGTCGACAACGCTGAAGCTTGCCAACTGGAGCTGGAGAAGTTGCAGGCCGAAGCGCCTACTTTGTTCCGACCACCCTACGGGCGCATTACCGGCGGGCAGGCGCAACAACTGCGCGCAAAGTATGAACTGGTGATGTGGGATGTGCTCACCAACGACTACGACCAGCGCCTTTCGCCGGAGGAGTGCCTGCGCCAAAGTATAAAAAGTACCCGGAGCGGTAGTATCATTGTATTTCACGACAGCCTGAAGGCACGTCGGAATTTGATGTATGCCCTGCCGCCCTACCTGGACCATTTCACGAAGCTGGGCTATACTTTCGAGACCTTATGATCGTATCGGTAGCCTATTTTATACTTTATTTCTCCCTTTTCCTGGTGCTGCTGGCCCTGCTGGTGCTCAACCGACGGCGCTATACGTTAGAGCTGCGGGAGCAGCCGCGCATCAGCATCCTCATCGCTGCCCGAAACGAGGAGCACACCATCCTGCGCTGCCTGCACGCCATCGAGGCGCTGGACTACCCCAAAGATAAGATCGAAGTGCTGATCGGAGATGACGCCTCCACAGACAGGACCCGCGCTGTCATCGAAAAATTCATCCAGGATAAGCCCAGCTATACTTGCATCCCCATCACCCATACGTTGGGCAAGGCCAGGGGAAAGGCCAACGTGCTGGCCCAGCTTGCCAAAACCGCCACCTCAGACTATTTTTTCTACACTGATGCCGATATCGCCGTGCCGAAAGAGTGGGTGCAGGCCATGCTCTCGGAGATGAAGAAGGAGGTGGGCGTGGTAACAGGTATCACCACCATAGAAGGCAACAGCTTTTTCGCCCGGCTGCAAAGTATGGATTGGCTCTATGTGCTGGGGCTGATGCAGGTGGTGTCGGATGTGGGGCTGCGGGTTACCACCATGGGCAACAACATGCTGCTGCGCCGGCAGGCATACGAAGAGGTGGGCGGCTACGAAAGTATAAACTTCTCGGTAACGGAGGATATTGCCATTTTTAACGAGGTGCTGAAACGCGGCTGGAACTTCCGGAATATCTACAGTCCGCATGTGCTGGCGCTCTCCACACCGGCTCCCACCTTCATGGCCTTCCTGCAGCAGCGCCGCCGCTGGATGCGCGGTTCCATGCACCTGCCCTGGTACATGGCCATCATCTTTATACTTCACTCAGCGTACTACCCGGTGCTGCTGCCGTTCTTTGCTTATACTTCGGTAGGCGTGATGCTGGCCATCTTCACCTTGAAACTGCTGCTGCAGAGCCTCTACCTGCACCTCTGCCTCCGCCGCCTCGGCTGCAGCGCCCGCTGGTACCTGTACTTTTTCTTCGAGCTATACCTGGTCATCTCATCTATTATCCTAATCGTATACTTCTTCCTGCCACTCAGGATCAGATGGAAAGGGAGAAAGTATTAGGAGTTGAGTTGGAGAGTTAGAAAGTTAAAAGGTTAGAAAGTTAGAAAGTGTAAAATTCCCTCCAAGACGGGCTAGGGGTAGGTTTAGCCATTTAACAATGCAGCCATGTACCTATCCAAAAGCCATAAAATCCCTAACTTGCAGGCTGATGTTTTACTTATACTTGAAGCCGTAGTCGTGATACCTGATACGTACTAAAAGATGATGAACTTAGTTGATTCGCACGCGCATATTTATTCGGAGAAGTTTAACGCCGACAGGGCTGAGGCGGTGGAGCGCTCGCGGCAGGAGGGGGTGAGCAAAATCTACATGCCCAACATCGACCATACGTCCATCGACGCCATGCTGGAAGCCGAGGAGAAGTATGAAAGTGTCTGCATCCCGATGATGGGCCTGCACCCGACCTCCGTAGACAAGGATTTTGAGCGTGAGCTGTACCTGGTGGAGGAGTGGCTGGGCAAGCGACCGTTTGCGGCGGTGGGGGAGTGCGGCATCGACCTCTACTGGGACAAAACCTTTCTGCCGCAGCAGCAGGAGGCCCTGAAGGTGCAGGTGGCGCTGGCCAAAAAGTATAAACTGCCCCTCGTGCTGCACACCCGCGACTCATTTAACGAAACTTATGAGATCATTTCTGCCGCCCAGGACGGCACCCTGAAAGGTATTTTCCATTGCTTTAGCGGCACCGTGGAGGAGGCGGAAAAGGTGAAGGAACTGGGCTTTCTGATGGGTATAGGCGGCGTGGCAACTTTTAAGAACGGGGGACTGGACAAGGTGCTGCCGCACGTGCAGCTCGAGGACCTGGTGCTGGAAACCGACTGCCCTTACCTGGCCCCAGCCCCGCACCGTGGCAAGCGCAACGAGCCGGTATACCTGCCCCTGGTTGCGCGGCGCGTGGCGGAACTGATGCAGAAACCGGAGGAAGAAGTGGCCGAGAAAACAACAGCCAACACCTTAAACCTTTTCAAGCTATAGCATGCAGGTTGTAAAAGTAGACATCGACACCGCCGCGCCGCTCCACCCGGAGGCCTCCATCCTTATCATCTACACGGGCGGCACGGTGGGGATGGTATTTGATGAGAAAGAGCAGCACCTGATGCCGTTCAATTTCTCGCAAATCACGGAGCACGTGCCGGAGCTGCGGCAGTTCAACTACCTGCTCACGGTGCTGAGCATAGAACCGGCCATCGACTCCTCCAACGTGTCGGTGCAGGACTGGCTGATGCTGGCCCGGCTGATTGAGGAGAATTACCAAAAGTATGACGGTTTTGTGGTGCTGCACGGCACCGATACCATGGCCTACTCCGCCTCTGCCCTGAGCTACCTACTGGAGAACCTGCAGAAGCCCGTGATCTTTACCGGTGCGCAAGTGCCTATTGGCCGTATCCGCACCGATGCCCGCGAGAACCTGATCACCGCCCTGCAGATTGCCGCCACCAAAAAAGAGGGCAGAAGCGTGGTGCCGGAAGTGTGTATCTATTTCCGCAACCTGCTGCTGCGCGGCAACCGCTCTAAGAAAGTAGAGAGCAGCCACTTTGATGCCTTTAAATCCGGCAACTATCCGCCGCTGGCCGAGACCGGCATCGACATAGAGTATAGCTACGAACACATTCTGCCCCACCCGCAGCAGCCGTTTAAGGCACATCATACGCTGAATGATAAGGTGGCCATCCTGAAGCTGTTCCCGGGCATCACGCCGCAGGTGGTGCAAAGTATACTGCAGGCGCCAGGGCTGCAGGGGCTGGTGCTGGAGACCTTCGGCTCTGGAAACGCGCCGACAGTGCCGTGGTTCCTGGAACTGTTGCAGGACGCCGTGGGGCGTGATATACTTATCCTGAACGTATCGCAGTGCGATGAGGGGCGTGTGGACCAGGGACGCTACGAAACGAGCAAGTACCTGCTGAACATGGGTGTGATAGGCGGGGCCGATATTACCACCGAGGCGGCTATCTCCAAGTTGATGTATGTGCTGGCACAAGAGGGACTTAGCCACCGGGAGCGCGTGCTGCTGGTGCAGCAGAACCTGCGGGGCGAGATCAGTCTTTAAAAGTATAAAAAACTATACTTGCAGATGTGCTTCCTGTTAGCGTATATTTGCATCTCCATTCAGAGAGTTGTCCGAGTGGTTGAAGGAGCACGCCTGGAAAGTGTGTATACCTCAAAAGGGTATCGAGGGTTCGAATCCCTCACTCTCTGCCGGTAGCGATACCAAAGTCAACTTAAAGCCCGTAAATCAGCGATTTACGGGCTTTTTTGTTTCTCATATCTTGTCCTGAAATAGAACCGGAGTCCGCACAGCTTTTTGGCAACTGGAAAGCGAGCCCCGCAGGTGGAGGAGATTTTTCTGGCTCTGGTCTCGGATAGAAAACCTTGGTAGAGGAGCTTCCATGGGATCCGGAAACGTAGACCTCCGTGCCTGTTTTGCCAATCACCATTCCTCATCCCCCTTCAGATCGAATGTGCGCGAGATATTAAAACCGAAGTAGATGTCTCCTTTCGACCAGTAGCCTGTGTTCTGTGGCACGAAAAACTTCTCGACCATGCCTTGCGCGTTGGTGAATATCAGCTGGAAAACATGCCCACCCGTCTCAATATCAAATCCCAGGGAAAGGGTGTTCCTGAAGGCTTCGCGCGTCTGGTCGGAGAGCAGGTAATAATACTCTGCGTTGAAGGAGGTGTGTTTCGTGATTTTAAAGCGTCCGCCGCCTCCGAGTGCATAGACATTGTTTTCGTCCTGGCGCGCTGGCACCAGGTTGCGGTGCACAAGGGTAGGGGATAGCTGCAGGGACAGCCGCTCCGTGAACTTGCGGGCAATCAGCAACTGGTGCGTGTAGGTAAACCGGTGCTCCAGATCAAGGCTTTCCTCCTCATCCGGCCACTTAAGAGACCGGACAGCGGTACTGGTAAAGAGCGTAAGTGTTACCGGCATGCCCTGTTTTGTTTGCTGCTGCAGTAGCTTGTATTTCAGAAAGCCGTCAAACGTTTTTTCAAGCGAGCTTCTCCCGATGCCCACATTAAGGCAATCGGTCAGGCCATACTCCAGGCCAAGGCGTATGGTGGCCTGGTCGAGGCCAAAGAACTCATAGGCGCCACTGTTCAGCGTGCCAAAGCGGTGGGAGATCAAAAAGAGCAGCACGCCTTCGCCGTTCGTCTCCACCGAGTGGCCGTTTACCAGACGCGTTGCTTTGAAGGTACCCGTCACCGTTTCAGAGGCGGCGCTGTCGGTGGCTCCTGCCAGTTTCAGCAGCTCGTCCTGTGCCTGCGCAAACGTCAGGGGCAGACAAACCAGCACCAGAAGAAAGCTTATTTTTACCATAGCTGAAGGCTGTTTTCTGTGAGAGGCTCATACACTACGTCCACTGTGATGTCAATTTGCCTGGCGATGTTGTTTCGCACCAGCCGGGGTATCTTAATCCCGAACTCCTGCGGGGTAACGGTGAAAGTGGATTTGCCAAACAGCCGCCCCGCTTTTACTTCCAGTATCCCGACGGTGTCTATGGATTTGTCCTGCCCATGTATGTGGAGCACGCCTTTCACCCGCACTTCATAGGCTGCATCCTTTTCCAGGTCGACAACCTGAATATTTATCACCTTCCCCTTAAAAGTAGCCTTTGGGTATTTATCGGATTCCACATAGTTTTCATTGAAGTGTGTTTGCATCAGCGATTTCCGGAACTCAAACTCCTTCATCGGCACTGAGAAAACCATGTCCCCGGTACCTACATCCAGTATAGATGCCGCCTTTCTGTTATGTGCTTCAATGTCTTCCAGGGGAGCATCGGAAAAGAACCAAATGTGACCGGTCCTGGTAAAGAACCGCTCCTGCGCCAGAACGTGGGTGCTGCTAAGAAAGAATATGGCAAGGAGTAGGGTAAGTTGTCTCATGATCAGAAGTTAATTGTTAGGGGCACCTGCATCCACCCATTTCCGGATCTTCTCAATGTCACAGTCAGGGAGTTTAGCAGCGCCCTGTGGCATGGGTGGGAACCCGGGGGCATGTGTGATAGCCCCCACCAGGTGCCCGTGGCCCGCCTCTTCCTTCACTCCGTTGTAATTGTCGAGTACCACACCTCCCTCTGCTATACCTGCTGCATGGCAACTGTAGCAGTTCGCTGCCAGTATGGGCACAATCGAACCGGAAAAGGTAATGGCGGTGGTATCACAATCCTGATGGTCCGGCTGCGGGGCCAGGTCCTCTTCGTTGTCGTTGGTACAGGCAGTGGTAACCGGAAGTAGCAAACCGAGTGCGAGGCGTATAATAGTTATCCGTTCCATACATACCTTGTTGTTAGCTACCGAAAAATGATGCTGCCCGGCTGTGAGTAAGCATTACAGCCAGGCAGCAGGTTACCGGGGGCTACTGTGTGATCTGCGCTCTGATCTCTCCATCAGGAAACTCAGCACTGTGTATGTTCAGGAACCAATTGCCGGCCAGCAGGTCCGCCTCTTGTTCTGTTGTCAGGGCTGAGGTGGATCCTGAGAGGGGAGTATTGAAAGGATTGGAGCCTGAATAAGGGTTTGAGCCAGGGTTTATCGGAATAACGATAGGCCCGGCCATACCTGGCGCCCCCTTATGAAAGTGCATGGCGGTGGGGGTTATGCCCTCAAAGGTGATGGTGTAGGACAGCCTCTTTGTATCCTTATTGTATTGGCCTTTGAAGGTGCCTGTTGCCTCTGAACTGTTTGACGGCACCTCCTGTGAACCGCTGAGGGTTGCATCGTCCAGCATCACGATCTCGTCTGCCGGATCTGGCAAGTTGCCGTCATCATCATCATTGCAACTACTAAACCCGAGCATCAGACTCAGGAGTAAAGCAGTTAGGATTCCATAGGAAATGCGATACGTTTTCATAATAATAGAATTAGAGTACTAAAGGAAACTTAGGTCATAGGGTACTTCCTAACACAGCGCACAAGCTGTGTTATACCAGTGGTATATATATGCTGCCGGAAGCGGGTTATTTACCTGTTCAAAGTATAGCCTGCCATAAAAAATACGCCTGCGCTCGTCAATTTTAACCGGCCCGCGCCAATGTCCGACAAGGGGATCTTCACGAAGGGCTCAGCGCCAACGAA
Source organism: Pontibacter flavimaris (assembly GCF_001907195.1). GTDB lineage: Bacteria > Bacteroidota > Bacteroidia > Cytophagales > Hymenobacteraceae > Pontibacter > Pontibacter flavimaris. The sequence continues at coordinate 141,540 of NZ_LVWA01000012.1, read as the reverse complement.
GAGAGCGGGTGATAGCCTGCGCGTGTACCCGATGGACAGGTTCTGAACGCCAAACCAGTGCTTATTCTCGTTCGAAACTTCCCATATCTTACTGTATGGTTTTTGCCCGGCGTGCTGGTAGGTATAAGTATACTTCTCCTCCAGCATGAGGTAACTGGAAACGCCAGCCTGCACAGAAAGTATGTTCTTGCCCCGCTTCAGGAAATGGTATTGCAGGTTCAGGGGGATGTCCAGTACCTGGCATTTCGCCTCAATTCCATCAGGCAGCGGCCTGTTATCCCAGAAGCCCGGGTAAGGTTCATACTCGCTTGCCTCTGTACGGTAGATCTTTTTGGCACCTACTGCCCCGGTTACCAGGCTGAGGCGTTCGGTCAGAGGCACGCTTACCATGATGCCGGCGTTCATACTTACTGCGTCTGCGTTCCTGAACCTGACGGAGGTTATGTCCGGGGCCAGAACAAGGGCGAGGCTAATGTTTTTCAGGAACACCGGCTCCTTTTGGTCCTGCCTTGGATCGCTGCTACCAGCAATTTCCGTTTGCGCTGCTTGCTCCGGGCTCGCCTGCGTTGCCGAGTCAGGCAAAAGCGTCTGAGGGTTTACCACAGTAATGTCCGCGGCTTCCATGGCTGTTGCTATACTTGCTGTGCTCTTTTTTAGCGCTATGGAGATCAGTTTCAGCGGCTTTACAGGCACCACATCACGTTTTGCTGGTGTTTTATGGTCACCCTCCACGGAAACTCCAATACCGGGACCTGTGTGCTTCTCCTGTCGCTGTGACTCCACCACTGGAGGCTCCGGTAAAATAGCAGCCTCTCCGTTTCTGGCTCTAGCTTGTTGCTGAGTCCCGGCGGCTTCTGTTGCCTGCGCTGCGGCAAGATTTTCAGTTTTTGGCGTTTCTGCTGTTGAGGTAGCGGGTGAATCTGCTAATTGCCAAATCAACACCATGCTTCCCAGCAATGCCAGCAGCAAGGGCAGAAAGCGCCTTACCCCAGACCATCCCCCGTGCCTGCCATCCAGTTTGCGGTCCATAGCTCTCCAGGCCTCCGGATCGAAGGGTGGATCATACCTTTCGGCTGATTTCCGGAACAGATCATCAAGTTCTTCGTCAGACATATTGCTTAAACTCTTCTATCCTGCTTTCCTTCAGTGCTTCCCGTAAATTTGCCCTTGCCTTAGCAAGATTCGACTTCGAGGTGCCAACGGCAATGCCTAGTATCACGGCAATCTCCTCGTGCGTGTATCCGTCAATCACGTAGAGATTAAACACGGCGCGGTATCCCGGGGATAACTTTTGCACCAGTGAGATCAGGTATTCATAGCTGATCTGCTGTACTACATCGTAAGGGTCCGATGTGGGGGCTGCCGCTTTCAGGTCGAGATGGTAGTAGCTCCTCAGATTGTGGCGGTAGCTATCCAGTGCCGTATTGATCATGATCCGGCGCAGCCACCATTTAAAGGGCTTTTGCGGATCGTACTGCTTTAGCCGGGTAAATACTTTCATGAATCCATCGTTGAGGACCTCCTTGGCTTCTTCGATGTCCTTGGAGTAGCGGGCGCATATACTCATGGCATAGCCGAAGAAATGCTTATACAGCTTTCTCTGCGCCTCACGGTCCTCTTTCAGGCACCCCTGAAGCAACTCCTCCAACCCTTTGCTTTCTGTTACGCTCACTATTCCAGAGTTTGCGCTCCCATCACGGAGCTTTTCCAAGAATGGTTGCCTTGGCTAAAAGAAATATTTATACTTTGTTTGTGTGATTTCAGTGGTTTCCAGGCCAGTGGATCGGGTGTATGGCTGGACGCAACAGGTAGGCTGCAGCGGAAGGTGTGCCTTTGCATTCGTTGGCATTGAAAGCCACTGATTTGGAGGATAGGTACACCGTCTTCCGCAACTGTAAATAATTCGCCGGGAAGTATGGCAGTCATCCGAGTGCAGCGGGCTTATTTTACCCGGCTACCAGGAAGGCAATGAGTAAGCATTGTTCCAGTTGGGGGGAGGACTAGGGTATAAATAAAGTATACAAGCGCCCATCCTACATAAACTCGCCCGTAAGTATGTTGTAGGCTTGCCCTTTGGGGAGCACGTGCAGGATCAGGTTTTCAACACAAAGCGCCTGGCCCGGGTCAATCTGCGGGTAATTGTTTTTCTGAGCCCTGCGCCCATCTATGATGATGACCAGCCCGGAGCCAATGGTTTCTATGCAGGAATTTTGTTTAATCAGAATGCCGGTATCCTCGCCCAGCCCGATGCCAATGTGTGAGGGCGTCGCGGCAACAGCCTCGATCAGACGGGGTATACGGCGGCGGTTTACAAAGTGGGTGTCGATGATGATCTGTTCCAGCAGCCCCAATCCTTCTGCTAACGCGACCGTCCCTTTCAGGAGCGGGTCCCTCTCCAGCGATCCGTTTATCATGATGTGCGACAAGGCCATAGCCCCGGCGCTTGTGCCGGATACCAGGAATTTCTCTTCCTGCTCATACCTGCTTTTAATAATGTGCAGTACCTCAGAGCCCAGGAGGATTTGGGGAAGGCGACTCTGGTCCCCGCCTGAAAACATGATGCCATCCGCCTTTCTGATGCGCTCCAGGTAGTCCTGCCTGCCGGTATCCTCTGGCTGTTGAATCGGAAGAATGCCCACGTTGTCGCAACCAAGCCTCAGGAAGGCCTCCAGATACACTTGCCCCACCTCTCTCGGGAAGTGGGTGGCGGTTGTGATCACCTCAATGCGCGTTCCGGGGCCATAAAGCTCATCATGGATGCGTTTGAGTATCCCCTGGTCAAAAAAACGGGAAGGCATTTTCAGCTCATCTGCCTCTGCGGTAGGCATTGCGCCTTTGTCCTCGTTGCCCCCTATGGCCACTATTCTTCCTCTGGCAGCCTGCATACATTTACTTTACTTCGATCTTTCCTTTCATCACGGGATGATAGCTGCAGTAGTAATCCGCGGTTTTCCGGGCAACCAGGCGCCATTTAGCTCCGGAAGCCAGGGCGGGTGATTTCCATGACTTGCCGGAAGATTCTGTCACATCATGAGTTACCATGTCCTTGTTCACAAATTCAATGGTATCTCCCATACTGACGACTAGCACTTGCGGATTAAACTGCATCCGGCTAATTTCTACCGTGTGCACTTTGGGCGACACGGGCGGAGATGTTGCTCCGGACAGGAACAGGCAAAGCAAGTATAAACCTGTCGGCAGAAGCCACGGTTTCAGGCGTTTCATTTGCCGTTAAGGTCTTTCTGCACCATTTGGGCATGTTCCAGGTGTGCCTGAAGCGCCGGAACTATACTTTCCAGCAACGATTTCAGCTCAGCGTTCTCTGATTCGGGGATAAGCAGCCCTTCTACGGCTGCTATCACGGCTTTGTGGTAGGCCACTTCATTGTCGATATAGGCTTTGTTAAAGGCGGCGCCGGTTTTTGTGCGCAGCATCTCCTTTGTTTTTTCAGCGTCGGATAACAGCTGCTTGCTCACGGCATTGACTTCTGGCGTCACGCCCAGCTTGGTAACAAGCGCTACGGCCTGGTCGATCACGGCTTTGTGGTCGCTTGCCATAGTCTCCGCAAACTTAAGCACCTCCGCATCTTTCGACCGTTCTTGGGCGATTTTGGCATAGTCAATGTCTATCTGGTTGGCTGTTACGGCAGTATGGGCCACTTCTGCATCAGATAGTGTCGGATTATCCTGGGCCACAGCAGGCGAAAGTAACATAAAGGAGCCAAAGAGAAGCCCGATGGCACTTGCACTGATTGATTTGCGTATTTTCATAGTATTTGAGTTTATGGTTTCTCATTAGATGGTAAAAGTGAAGTATGGTTACAAAAAAGCACCTTTTAAATCATCGTGAACCGGAAATTATACTTGTGTGCAGGCGGGCTTAAAGAACACTTCCACGACTTTAGAGTTATTTATGATAAGACGCACAAGGTTAAGGTTTAGGGGAAGCAATCTGTAGTCACTTATGCTTCATTAATAGCCTGCTTTATTTACGTAAGTTTCTGAACTTCAATTGTTAGAATCCATTATTTGCGTTAAAGTTTCAATACAAAAAGAGACAACCTTATGAAAAAATATATTCATGCCAGTATCTATGGAGATTCCGAATCCAAGGAGATTTTAGTGGAGAACGGCCGGTTCAAAGCCATTGGCAATGATCTGGGCAATGCAGATGAAGTGATTGACTTAGAAGGCCGCCTGGTGTTGCCGCCTTATGTTGACCCTCATCTGCACTTGGATTATATCTTTTCTGGGCTAGGCGAAGGGAATGCGAACGTGTCGGGTACGTTGTTTGAGGGCATTCAGCGCTGGAGTGAGAACAAGAAATCCCTGACAGAGGAAATCGTGCGGGAACGTGCGTTGAAAGGGATTCAAAAAGAATTGAGTCATGGGGTTCAGTTTATTCGCACGCACGTGGATATCACGGACCCGAACCTGACCGGGATGAAAGCCTTGATTAAACTGCGGGATGAATTAAAAGACATCGTCACCCTCCAACTGGTGGCATTTCCGCAGGAAGGGTTTTTCCGCTATAAAGGGGCAGAGCAGCTGATGGAGCAGGCCCTTGAGATGGGGGCCGACGTGGCAGGAGGGATCCCTCACTTTGAAATTTCCTACGAGCAGGGGGTTGAATCCTTGAAGCGTATTGTGGACATGGCCATAAGACACATGGTCATGATCGATATTCACTGCGATGAAAACGATGATCCCAATAGCCGGTTTCTGGAGGTACTGAATGCGCTTGTGATGGAAGAAGACTATGGCCCATACACCACAGCAAGCCATACCTGCAGTTTTGGATCGGTAGAGAACAGTTATGCCAATAAAATGCTGGGCTTGTTTAAAGAATCTAGTATCAACTTCATTTCCTGCCCAACTGAGAATGCGCATTTACAGGGCCGTGGCGACACTTATCCGAAACGCCGAGGGCTGACGCGAGTAAAAGAGCTGTTAAACAACGATAATAATGTCGCGTTTGCTCAGGATTCCATTGCGGATTACTGGTATCCGTTAGGGAACGGGAATATGATGAACATCCTGGACAATGGAATCCATTTAGCCCATTACACACACATCGATGAAATCAACAAGGCGTTCGACCTGATCACGTATAACGGCGCAAACATCATGCGGGTGAACGATGCGTATGGCATTGAAGCAGGGAAACCAGCCAACTTCATCGTCTTGGATGCACAGGATGCCTATGAAGCCATTCGGGAGCGCGCAGAAGTGCTTGCTTCCATTCGTAATGGGGAATATCTCTTCAGGCGTGAACCCCGAAAGAATGAGATAGAAGTTGATTTTCTAAAACTATGAGGCGGTAGGTTCCCTGCATAAAACCTGACTGCTTAGCTATAAAACGCCCCAAGCACGGCGCCATACACGAAATGGCCCAGCAGCGTGACAAGCGGGGTACCTTTGCCATAGTTTAGCGCCAGATACCCGGGGGGCTCCAACTGCCTGGTGGGAGTTGGCCCCTGGTACGGCCGCGCCATTCTTGGATGGATATAATTCATGATCTCCAACCCGACGGTGAGTACAAAAGCCCCGTGTACCAGACCGGTTGCTGCCCCAAACCACCAGGTAGCCAGACCAGCGCTTTCGAAGGCGGCACCGTAAATCATAGCAAACAGCCAGCCCATTGTTAAGTGTGCTGCAAAACCCAGCCAGGGCGCATTGTTGCGGTTGGAGGTAAAAATTGTGCCCAGCATAAAAGGCAGGTCCATACGGGTTAAGCCGAGCGGCCTGGAAGCCGACAGTAAAACGGTCAGGATTAGCGTGGCGGCAAAACCCCAGAGAAGCAGGTTAGAGATATGCATAAGGCTTGGGAGTTTGCTGGTATACTTCGTTGATGGCGTAGGCCGCATTGATCAGGCCGATATGGGTAAAGCCTTGCGGGTAATTTCCCCAGAGGGCATGCGAGGCAGGGTCAATCTCTTCAGATAAAAGCCCGGTGGGGCTGGCGCATTTCACTATATTTTCAAAGAGCGCCATGGCTTCCTCTAATTTTCCGGACCTGGCCAGGTTTTCGATCAGCCAGAAATTGCAGATGCCGAACGAGCCTTCCTTTCCTTCCAGCCCATCATCCAGGTTCAGGTAGCGGTAAAGCAACTTGTTCTCTGTCAGGCGTTCCTGTATCAGCTTTGTGGTAGCAACCATTCTGGCCGATGTAGGCTCGCAATAACCAACAAGGGATAACGTCAGCAGACTGGCATCCAGCGTATTGCCTTCCAACTCGTGGGTGTAGGAATTCAGCGCGCTGTTGTAACCGAACTGCTCTACTTTATACTTTATACTTGCAGCGACTTTCCTGAACTTATCGAGCGGGGCATCGTGCCATGTATACTTTTCTGTAAGCTTGATGAGCCGGTCCAGGCCAACCCAGGCCATAACCATGGAGTGGGTGTGCTGTACGGCGGACGAGCGGACTTCCCAGATCCCGTTATCCGGTTTATCCCAGGTCTCGCAGATGATCTTGCCCAGCCCGATCACAAATTTCCTGGCATCACGGTCGAGCTTTTTTACCAACGGGGAGTAGGCATACACCGCATCCAGCACTTCGCCATACACGTCCAGCTGGAACTGTTGATCCGCCCCGTTCCCGACCCGCACAGGACTAGAATCGGCATAGCCTTTTAGCCAATCAAGCGTTTGCTCGGGCAGGGAGGCATGGCCAAAGACGGAATAAACTACCTGCAGCCTGGGCCGCGTAAGCCGTGTGGCATGCATGATCCAGTTCATGTAAGCATGTGTTTCTTCCTCAAAACCAAGTTTTAGCAATGCCCGAACGGTAAAAGACGCATCACGCAGCCAGCAGTAGCGGTAATCCCAGTTTCTTTCGCCTCCGGGTTTTTCGGGCAGCGAGGTGGTGGGGGCAGCAATAATAGCACCCGAAGGCGCATAGGTTAACAGTTTAAGTACAAGTGCGCTCCGCCTTACTTCCTCTTTGTAAAGGCCCGCGTAAGTGCATTTACCGATCCAGTTTTTCCAGAAGCTGATCGTTCGCTGCATGCGTGCCCAGCCTGTCGTTTTAAGCTCGGGAAGTATGGCCGGGCTTTGATTGGAGTGGCTGAAAGAAAACAGGACCCGCTCACCCGGATGTAGACTGAAGCTAGCAGTCGCTTTCCCTGTAGCCTCGACGGTTAGCTGCTCCGGCGGCAGGGTGCTCAGCAACGTATAAATGTGCTCTTTCCAGACGAAATGGACGCCAAAATTTTGCCGGTCTTCCAGGTGCGGTGTGTTTTTGCCATAGTAGGTTCTGGGAACATATTCCAGCTTGAAATTCACCGTTTCGGAAATACCTTCCACTACACGCATCAGCTCATGGTCAGGGAACAGGTTGCGTTTTTTTTCTTCTTCGGTCTGGGCTACGAAGGCATCCAGCAAGCGGGCTTTGCCTGCTGCAGTTTCAAATACCGTTTCCACCACGTTCGTATCCGGCAGGTAGCGTTGCGCTGAGCTATACTTGCCAATTGGGCTGATGGAAAAATGGCCACCTCGCGCTTTGTCTAAAATAGCAGAGAAAATACCCGGGGAATCAAAATCAGGCAGGCAGCACCATGCTATTGCCCCTGATGTATTAACCAGGGCAGCTGCGTGCGCGTTTCCGATCAGGGCATAGTCTGATAGCCTGGTGGTCATTTTGGCGAGTGTGGGTTTATAATTTTCTTCCGGCAGGTAGTGCTTCCATCACCCGCTCCACGATGGCATCGCATCGCTTGTTGCCAAATTCAAACACATCACGGCTTTTGGATAACTTGAACAGGCTCTCTTTGAGCATCGCTTTAGCCCGGTGCAGCCGTACCTTTACATTGCTCTCTGAAAGATCCAGGCATGCAGTGATCTCGCTTACGGGCATGCCTTCCACTTCGCGCAGGGTGTAGATGATTCTATACTTTTCGGGAATGCTGTCGATGGCTTTTTCCAGGAGTTGCTTCGTTTCCTGCTGGATAGCGATATGCTCGGGATTCATAAAATTTGTTTGTGTTAGTAGCTTCGAAATATCTTCCGGCTGGCCCGTCAGGAGCGAAAAAGGGAAGACTCTTTTGCGTTCCCGCAGCTTTTCCAGGGCTGTGTTTATCCCGATCCGGATGAGCCAGGTGGAGAACTGCGCTTCGCAGCGAAACTGGCAGAGCTTCTCAAATGCCTTCAGGTAAGTATCCTGCATGGCATCTTCCACTTCCTGCTCTTGCTTCAGGTAACTTCTTATGGCGCGGTAGAGTTTCTGGTTGTGCCGCCGCATCAGGAGCTCATACAACGAAATTTCCCCGGCAAGAACCCGGGAAACAACTGTTGCATCGGGGAGGGCTGCTTCTCCGGATGCGCGTATATGATTTACTGCTTCCATAATGTTTTATTTTTATAGTTAGATACGTTCCCTGTCAGTTAGTTACATTATCCTGTAACGTTTTTAATTCACTTTCATCTAATTACCAGAATCAACTAAAATGGAGGAAAAAACTATGGACACCTTAGCACATGCATCCGCAAACGCGCAAGGAGCTGCGCAACCGGCGTACAACCGCCTAGCTACCACCACAAGCCTGCTGAAGTATACTTATGCCATTGTTCCGATCGTAGCCGGGCTCGACAAGTTCACGCATCTGCTCACTGATTGGAATAAGTACCTGGCACCGGTGATAGCTGATATGCTACCATTCAGTGTGGATACGTTCATGCGTGTAGTTGGAGTAATAGAGATAATAGCCGGTATACTGGTGCTGCTGAAACCAAAGATCGGGGCGCTGGTGGTAAGCTTATGGCTGGTAGGTATTGCCTTTAACCTGCTGCTATCGGGGGAGTACTTTGATGTGGCCGTCCGTGACCTGGTCATGGCCATCGGCGCGTTCTCGCTGTACCTGCTGCTTCCTGACAGGGAGGAGGCTCACCGGGAAATGCACTAGCCTGGTATGCAGCCTATAACACGATTCCGCTTTCCATGAGTGGAAGGCAGTGGTGCGCCCTTTCCCCATCAACATCGAGGTAATAAGCTAATGCGCCGCATGACGGTGCTGTAGCGAGCACCCCGGAGAAGTGAGTCGAATGAGGTGCAGGGTTGACTCGCCTTATTTATACTTTCAAAGTATGGCCCCCTGCCAGTTGGAGCCATAGCTATCACGCCCCCTCCGCCGGAGGCGACTTATCCCCATCGCCGCCCTTATCTCCGGCCAGGTAGAGCACCTGCGACGGCAGGGCAAAGCCTTTTCCGCCTTTGTGTACCGCTTCCATCATCTGTAAGATCAATTCTTCCTTCAGCTGCAGGAACTCATTAAAATCATCTGCAAGGATATAGGTGAACACCTCCAGGTTCAGGGAGTCATTTCCTATTTCTATAAACCTGACGCGCGGGTCCTCCGCAACCTTGGGCTGAGACACCAGGATGGAGCAGAGGGTGACGAGGAGGGAACGGATCTGGTCGGGGGTGGTGTCATACTTGAGCCGCAGAACGGGGTTGAACAGGAAGCGGTCACGGTGGGCGTAGTTCTCGATCCGCTGGGAGGAGAAGTCCCCGTTGGGTATGGTCACGATGGTGCGCTCCGAAGTGCGGATGCGGGTGGAACGCATGCCTATCTGCTCCACGGTGCCTACTGTCTCGCCCACCTTGCAGAAATCCCCCACGCGTATGGGCTGGTCAGCGATGAGCGTGACGCTGCCCACGAAGTTCTCCACTGTTTTCTGCGCCCCCAGCGCCAGCGCAATACCGCCAATGCCCAGCGCGGCGAGTCCGGTGGTCACATCGAACCCCAACGTGCCCAGTATGGCGATGGTACCCAGCACGATCAGAGCGATCTTGGCGCCGCGGCGAAGGAACAGGGCAATGGAGATACCGGCCATGTTGCCGCGCCGGATCAGCCTCCTTTCACTGAAATTGGTGACAGCATCTATCAGCCGCCAGATCAGGAGCAGCACGGCCACCAGCCCGATAATAACGGTCAGTTCGCTGAAGCGCTGCCGCACAATGATGGAGATACCGGCCTCCTGGCTCAGGATCACCAGAATCCATACTGCTAAATACAGGCGAATAGGTAAGGCAAATGCCTTTACGATGCCGAGGGTGGGTTCTTCCCTGGCTTTTCGCCATCCCAGGCGGATAAGGTACGTGACGACAGCGGTGATGCACCAGGCAATCAGGTAGGCAAGCACCGCACTGGCCAGCATGGCCAGCCAGTGCCCGATTGGCACGCCGCCCCATTTGTTTTCCTCCAAAACGGAAGGTAGCACTTTATCCGTGATGGGGGGCGCCGCCTCTTCCTCCAGGAGAGGGGTTCGCTTGACTGTTTGAGAGGAGAAGAGCCAGATGGGGCCGCCGTCGGGACCGGCTGTTTTCTCAACGAACACGTCGAAGGATTCCCCCTCAACTGTAGCGGTACCCACGCGGTCCAGGTTGGGGCCCGTGTCATCTTCCAGGTAGCCATTGGGGTCGTCGCTCAGCCAGGACAAGGGCATGATCCTGCCCCGCTGGTCCAGCATGCGTTGCAGCGCCTGCGCCAGCTCGGGCCCTTTCTGGCTTTCCTGCAGGGTGCTGTCGAGGTTTAAGTAGAGAGCCGCCCTGGGGTAATTCTCGTCTGCCACCGCTTCAATAAATCCATCCACTGTTCCCTTGGGCGTGCGCCGGCCCAGCGAATCTTCGGGCCAGGTTGCTTCCGTTGCTTCCTGAAGGCTTTCGGTTGTGTCGCCGGGCGTTTCCTGCGCGCTGGAGGGCGTGGGAAAGGCGAAGGCATGCAACAGGAACCCCAGGAGCAAAAGCAGGAGGGGAAGTTTCCGGACACTTAAGTATGGTATGGTTGTGTGATGAGGCATATCTGGGAAAGCAGGCTTGCGTCTGTGACTCAATTCAACGGGAGCACCTTGATGATGTACTTTTTAGGGTGACGCCCGGCTGTTTTCTCGGATTGTAACGGTGCCGGGCAACCAGAGTTGCTCAGAAAGGGCATGAGGGCTACGAAAGCGGCAGGCCTGATGCTTAAGGGATTTACTTGTTCTTTGCCCTGAACTGCTCCGGGGTGAGGCCTGTATGTTTCTTGAAAAAGCGGAAAAAATAGGTGCTATCGAAGTAGCCAAGCGCTGCGGCAATCTGAGTGCTTGTCAGCTCGGCGTGCACCAACAACCTTTTGGCCTCCAGCAGGGTCCGGTGCTGAATCAGTTCCTTTGTGGTTCTGCCCAGCGCGTTCTTACAGGTTTCATTCAGGTACTTTGGCGTCACATGCAGGCGCTCGGCATAAAAAGCCACCGGCTGGTGCTCCTTGTAATGCCCTTCGATGAGTTTCTCCAGGCTTTGCAGGAGTGTCCGCTCTTTAAGCTTAAACCCTGTTTGAGCGTCACTCGGCTGGAAAAGCCGCGTAAGTTGGATCAAAAGGATATCCAGGTACCTGCTCAGCATGACCTCTCGCATTGGCCTGGCCTGCTGATGTTCCTCCCGGAGTTTGAGCAGGGTCGGCACCAGCGCGGCTTCCTGCGCTTCCGTGACGCTGAGAACCGGGTTGTAGAGCAGGGCATTGAAGAATGGGAACTCGAAAAGCAGCCTGTCAGGGTACTCTTTGGTGTAAAATGCCTGCGTGAAGAAGATAATAAAGCCGTCAGCCTCCTGGGAGAGTTGCCAGCTGTGCACCTGCCCGGGCGTCATGAAGAACACGGTTCCCGGCTTTACCTCATATGCCTTAAAATCGATGGTGTGCGTACCGCTGCCCTGCGTCACGAAAAGGATGATGTAGAAATTATGCCTGTGCGGCTCGCGGATAAAAAGATGCTCCTGCAGGTGACTGGCAAAGGAGCTGAAGTAGAAGTACCGGTCTCCTTGCGTCAGGGCATTAAAATCCTGTATCTGGTAAATGGGCAAGTGTTCCTTCTGCATAGGTGGTGTTTACGCAGCCCGGCTTTGTAAAGGATTACCGCGCGGGCCTGCCTGTTGCTGCTTTGCCATAACGTGAGGTGTAAAAGTACAGTAATTCGGCGAGTTTGTGCCGAGATACTGTCCTGGTGATGTCGTATCTTTGCTTTGTTAGCAGATAAACAAAGCAGATGAGCCAGCGACATTCCCTTTTATACAGTATAGCGACAGTGAAGTGCCCCCGATGCCGTGAGGGGAACATGTTTCCGGAAGGTACCCTTTACACGACGAAGTTTGCGGACATGCACAAGAACTGCCCGTGCTGCGGACTGGATCTGGAACCTGAGCCGGGGTATTACTATGGCGCGATGTATGTGAGCTTCGGTTTTAACGTGGGAATCTTCCTGGTATCACTGTTTGTACTTTACCAGATTTTAGGAGAGGTGACCATGGCCATGATGCTTACGGTGGTGGGTGTGGTGGTGGTCGGGCTGCTGCCAATCATCTTCAGGTTATCAAGGATTCTCTGGATCAGCATCTTTGTCAGGTACGAAGGTCCGTGCAGCGAAATCGCGCGGAAAGTTGAATCCCGGTAACCATGTTCCCTGCGCGCTGCCTGATTGCGAATCAGGCGCGCGCCTGGCAGGTTTAGCGCAATCCTAGGGGCGGCCCACCAGCAGCACGCACATGCCACACAAAAGTATAAGCCGCGGCTTATACAAGTATAAACAGAGCCGGCGCGCTTTCCCGCGACCGCCGCAAAACTTTTTAACCCAGGTTTCACTTCACTCCAGCCACCACTCCATGGAAGAGTAGGGGTAAGTGCAACCTGGGTTTTATACTTTCCGCCGGCTATACTTCTCCGCCCCATACTTTGATGAACGCCATTAAATAAGCTTCCAACTTCTCCTGCCACTTGCGCTATCCCATTCATCACCCCCAATTCTCCCCAAACGCAAAGCCTTAAATACAGCGGTCTGTGCCGTTTTTTATAAAAATAGCAGAGGAATAGAAACAATTGATTACATTTGTATGTATATACATTAAATGTACATACAATAAATTTTATCAAAGCATTCAATCACTACTTAAAAGTATAAAGAAATGGCTAACATTAGATGGATAGCAGACCCGACGCACAGCGAAGTACAGTTTAAAGTAAAGCACCTGATGATTACCACCGTAACCGGTTACTTCGGGAGTTTTAATGTGGAGGCGGTTACGCCTGATGATGCGTTTAGCAGCGTGGAGAGCCTGGTGTTCACCGCCGACGTGAATTCCATCAGCACCAACAACGAGCAGCGCGATACACACCTGAAGTCGGCGGATTTTTTCGATGCTGAGCAGCATCGCCAGGTGCGCTTCGGGGCCTCCGGGTATGAGCAGGTATCCGATGAGAAGTATAAACTCCTGGGCGATTTGACCATCCGGGGAATAAGCAAGCCCGTGACGCTGGATGTAGCGTATGGCGGCACGGTCGTGGATCCTTACGGGCAGACAAAGGCCGGTTTCACGGTGAATGGCAAGATTAGTCGCAAGGAGTTCGGCCTGACCTGGAATGCCGTGACAGAGGCAGGAAGCGTGGTGGTGAGCGATGAGATAAAGCTGCACGCAGAGGTTCAACTGGTGAAGCAGTCCGCCTAATTCCCACTGGCAGTTAATCAATCTCTAAAACCTCCGTATACCTTCATACCGGGGACATCCTTCAGCTAAATAAGTTATCGCATGGAAAATAGAATAGTAGGCCTGCACCACATTACGGCAATTGCCGGTATGGCCAAGAAGAACCTTGATTTTTATACCAAAGTACTGGGGCTGCGGCTTCTCAAGAAAACAGTGAACTTCGACGACCCCGGCACATACCATTTTTACTTCGGTGATGAGAAAGGAAGCGCCGGCACGATCCTTACCTTCTTCCCTCATGAAGGGGCGCGGAGAGGAAGCGCCGGAACAGGTATGGCCACCAACATTGCCTACGCGGTGCCGGAAGGCAGCTTCGATTTCTGGATAGACCGCTTCGAGAAGTATAACGTCATCTACAACAAGCCCTCGGAGAAGTTTGGGGAGCGTTACCTTACCTTCCTGGACCCGGATGGGCTGAAGCTGGAGCTCGTGATCCCTAAAAACGAGGATGGCCGTACACCCTGGGAAACAGACGAAGTAAAGGCTGAGGTGGCGACCCGAGGCTTTTATGGGGTGACGCTGACGCTGCAAAACAAGGAGAAGACTGCCCAGGTGCTCACCGATATCCTGGGGTATACTTTCCGGGAGCAAAGCGGCAACCGCTACCGCTACGCCACCGACGCCGTGGACACAGCCAACATCATCGACCTGGTGGAGCTGCCCAACGAGGCGCGTGGCATTGGCGGCGCAGGCACCAACCACCACATCGCCTTCCGGGTGAAGAACGAGGAGGTGTTGATGCACTTCCACGACAAGATTGCGGGCCTGGGCTACAACATCACCAACAAGATAGACCGCAACTACTTCTACTCCTTATACTTTAGGGAGCCGGGCGGCGTGCTGTTCGAGATTGCCACCGACAACCCGGGCTTCGGTATTGACGAGCCGTGGGATGAACTGGGAGAGCACCTGCTGCTGCCGCCGCAGTACGAGCCGCGCAGAGCCGAGTTAGAGGCCGTTTTGCCCAAGCTTGATTAAGCCCGGGCAGGAGCCTGTATCCGAAAATATAAGTTTAACATTAAACCCAACGTATGGAAGCATTTGCCGTTACCCGCTTGTACGCCGATGAGAATGGCGACAGCCGCTTCGAGGACATTTCAAGGCACCTGGACCCGGAAGGGGAGATCGGTTTTCTGTCGGAGCCGGAGGCGGTGGAAAGCATCATTTTCCGGAAGGTAGTGTCTACCTACGACTATGATTTCCATAATGCTCCCGAACGGCAGTACCTCTTTTTGCTGGATGGGGGAATAGAGATCGAAACCTCGCTGGGTGAGAAGCGGCGCTTCGAGACCGGGCAGGTGCTGCTCCTGGAGGACACCACCGGCAAGGGGCACAAAACGCGCAACCTGCAGCCTGAAGTCCGCAGCTCTGTTTTCGTCACGTTGAAGGAGAAGCGCTAACGACAACGCGTTATACTTGATAAAACTGAAAAATAGTATGTATACCCATAGCAACGAAGTGATCACGGAGGGCAAGCCCCTTTCAGAGACCGGCAAAGCGCTGATTCTGGTGCATGGCCGCGGAGCCACCGCCGAAAGTATACTTGGGCTGGCCCAGCAGCTGCCGGTGCAGGACTTTACACTCTATGCCCCGCAGGCCACCAACCACAGCTGGTATCCCTACAGCTTTATGGCGCCCGAGGAGCAGAACCAACCCGCCCTCGACTCCGCCCTGGAGCGGCTGGACGAGCTGGTGAAAAGTATACTGGACCAGGGTGTAAAAAGTGAGGATTTATACTTTGCGGGCTTCTCGCAAGGGGCCTGTCTCACCTCAGAGTATACTTCACGGAACGCCCGCAAGTATGGCGGCCTGCTCCTCTTTACCGGCGGCCTTATCGGGCAGCAACTGGACACCAGCAAGTATAAAGGAGACTTTGCAGGAACGCCCGTCCTCATCACCACCGGCAACCCCGACCCGCACGTGCCGGTGAGCAGGGTGGAGGAGACGGTGGGAGTGATGGAGAAACTCGGAGCCTCCGTCACCAAGAAAGTATACCCGGGCCGCCCGCACACCATCGGCCGGGAGGAGCTGGAGCTTGCCAGCCAGATACTGAAAGCACCTAATAAAGACTAAGGCTATGGAGATCGAAGTGAAGGACAACCCGGCGCAGCACCGGTTCGAGACAACAATAGAAGGGCACACATCAGTAATAGAGTATAAGCTGCGGCCCGGCGTGATGACGGTGCTGCACACCGAGGTGCCGAAGGAACTGGAGGGCCGTGGGATTGCCGGCACCATGACAAAGTACACCCTGGAGCACATAGCCGCCAACAGCCTGCAGCTGGTGCCGCTGTGCCCCTACATGAGGGCATACCTGAAAAAGCATCCGGAATACCAGTACCTGGTGAAAGACAATGCCGGGGAAAGCGTATAAATCCAACTATAATCCTGACTTTGTAAAAGTGATACTTCAAGCAACATGCCCTTCCAGGTAAAGTTTAAAGGTGAGAAAGTGATTCCCGTAGAAGCGGGCCAGACGGTGCTGCAGGCATCGCTGGCGGCCGGCATTCCCCATTACCATGCCTGTGGCGGAAAGGGACAGTGCACCACCTGCCGCATCCTGGTGCTGGAGGGACAGGAACAGCTCACCCCGCCCACCACTTCTGAACGGGCCATCAGGAATGTGAAGAAGTTCCCGGACAACGTGCGGCTGGCGTGTCAGTCTTACATAACCGGGGATGGCGTGGAGGTACAGCGCCTGATCCGGGATGAGGCCGATCGCTATATCTTCCTAAACGGCGGGGAGGAGAATATGACCCGGGTAATGGGGGAGCGGCGCAAACTGGCGCTCTTCTTCATCGATATCCGCAACTTTACCCCTTTTATAGAGGCGCACCTGCCCTTCGACGTCATCCACATCATGCGCCGGGTATTTGCACTTTTCCGCAACGCCATCAGTCAGTACGGAGGTGAGATTATTGATACGGCCGGCGACGGGCTGTATGCGGTCTTCGGGTTGAAAAGCGGGATCAGGAAGGCGGCCGAGGCGGCTGTGCTGGCCGGGCTGAAAATACTGGAAGACATTAAGATATTCAACAACACATACATGCGGCCATACTTCAACCACACGTTCGAGTTAGGCATCGGGGTGCATGTGGGGAAGGTGATCGTGGGTAACGTGGGCATCGGGTTGAGCGATAACCTGACCGTGATGGGCTACCCCGTGAATGTGGCCGCCCGGCTGCAGGCGGCCACCAAGGAACTCAACAACAGCTTCGTGATTTCGGACCGCGCCTTCCGGTTGCTGAAGAACCCGCCCTACTCGGCCGGTTGCGCCCACCTGACCCTCAAGGGGGTGAGCAATCCCTATGAAGTAAAGCTGATCGGCAAGCCTTACGCGTTCAGCAAGGCAGCGCCGCCGCCCAGCGTCACCTGATTTAACCTTTCTGCTGTCCGCGCACTTGCTTCAGGGCCGTTCCCCAACTTACCAGCCGGTCCAGCAGGGCGTTCAGCTTCTTTTCCTGGAAAGAGGCGGGCTTAAAGACGCTGTAGTTCTCGAAATCGGTAAACAGCGAAAGGGCTACCTGCTCCCGCACGTCGGCCATCTGCAATTCGGCCACGGTGCCGCGCAGGTGCTCCACGGAACGGGCACCGCCGGCGTTGCCGTAGGCCACAAAGCCAGCCGCCTTGTTGTTCCACTCCTTATACAGAAAGTCCAGCGCGTTTTTCAGTGCGGCCGGCACGCCGTGGTTATACTCCGGCGTAACGAACACAAAGGCATCGAAGGGGTTGATCCGGGCGGACCAGTCCTTGGTGTGCTGCTTGGTGTACTTTTGCATGGCCGGCGAGTTGGGCTCATCCAGGAAGGGCAGGTTTACCTCCAGCAGGTCTATTAACTCGTAGGAGGCGTCGGTGCGCTTGGAGGCGATCTCGTATACCCATTTTCCGACCGCCTCGCCGTTCCGGCCGGGCCGCGTGCTGCCAATTATTACAGCAACTCTTAACTTGTCTGTGGTGCTCATATCTGATAAAGTTGATAAAATACGGCTACGATGGCCTTCTGCTGGTAAGCAATACGGCGCTGTCTGTAGTACTCCGTTGGGGATGGCATGGTTGCCCGGGCATCGGGCAAAGCCCTGGTTAAGGGAGGAGAGAAGCCGTTTTATACTTTAGGAAGGCTCCTGCATGTTTTCCGAACCTACTCCCATACTTCTCACAGAGTTATTTCCATCGCTTCACTGGGATAATGCGTTGGTTTACAAAGTATAAAATGTTCGTGATGCGTAACGGATCGTATAAAGCAACAGGTGCTGAATGGTTGTAGGAACCTAAAAGTATAAACGAGCGGCATGAACGGCTCCGGACGCCAAATGCGGTAGAATTAGTGGTTAGTGAGTGAACAGAACCTTTTAAAGCCAGCGCTATGTCTGAAAGTATGAATCCCTCCAGAGCCAGAATAACCAGTCATTGGTACCTCCCTTTACTGCTGGGGATTCTGTTTATCGCCCTGGGTGTTTGGGTCCTGGTCACCCCGCTGGAGTCCTTCCTGGCACTGGCCATATTTTTTGCCGTAACCTTTCTTATCTCCGGTGTCCTGGAGATTGTCTACGCCATCACGAACCGGCATAGTATAAAAAAGTGGGGATGGTCGCTGGCGGTTGGGATTGTGGATCTGGTGATCGGTATCATTCTGGTTTCTACACCTGCCTTAAGCATGGTGGTGCTGCCGCTGTATGTTGGGTTGGGCGTGCTGTTCCGCGCCATCCTGGCCATAGGGTGGGCCTTTGAGTTGAGGCGAAGGGAAGTGCCCAACTGGGGCTGGCTACTGGTAATTGGTATACTGGGACTGCTGTTTGCCCTCATCATGCTGTGGAACCCGCTTTTCGGCGGCCTCACCATCGTTATCTATACCGGCCTGGCGCTCATCTCGATCGGTGTTTTCCAGGTTTTCCTCTCGCTCAGGCTTAAAAAGTACAGGGATTTGTGGTAAGAAGAGTGCTCATCGTCAAACAGCCCCGGCACCTGCAGGTTTATACGTTACACAGGTATCTCACCTGAAAGTTCTCAGGCCCCGGCAAGCCATACTCTGAAAGTATAGGCAGGCATTTCTCACAGTAGAATCTGTTCAGAAATCTGCCTGCTCATTTCTAAGTATCAGCGTGACGTATAAACCTCACTCACTGCTGCAAATGCTGCCCTCATACAGTCTAAAGTATAAATTTCAGATGACAGTGGCTGTGGCCGTAGCGCCATTAGGCGGTATACTTTTGCGGGCGGTTTGACAGCCGCGGGTGGCATTTGATTGGCATACTTCTATATTAATCCCTATCTTAAGTAAAATTTGCGCCTATGACTCCCCCCGAAACCAAGCGAATGGATACTGCATTGGAAGCTTTCAGCAACCAGGTTGGCACCCGCTACGAAATGTATAACAGCCTGTTCTCGTCCCTGCCTTTCCACCGGGTCGAGAAAACCGGAGTGCTGCTCTCGTTGCTGGTGCTGCATTGCGAGGACGGCTACCTGCGCCAGCTCAGCCCGCAGGAGATCATCCACAGCTTTTTCGAGCAGTATACCCATTACCGCACCGGGCAGGAGCAGCACGACCTGTTGTTCCGGTTTGTGCAGTACGCCGAGCGCCAGGTCGTGCTGTTCGACGCCCTGGAGGAAGCCGCCTTCCGCGAAACCCACGACATGCATGGCATCGGCACCCTAAAACAACTAAGTGCCGCGGTACTACAACAGAAGGCACAGGAGCAGCTGGCCCTCAAACTGCAGGACTTTGCCGTGCGGATGGTGCTGACCGCGCACCCCACGCAGTTTTACCCGAGCAATGTGCTGGGCATCATCAACGATCTCTCACAGGCGCTGGCTACAGACAATACCTCCCTGGCACACTCATACCTGCGGCAACTGGGCAAGACGCCCTTCTTCAAAAAAGAGAAGCCCACCCCTTACGAGGAGGCCATCAGCCTGATCTGGTTCCTGGAGAACGTCTTCTACCGGGCTGCCGGTAACATCATCTCCTTCCTGAGCTCTCAGTTTCCGGATGCGGTGCGCGCCGGCTCTAAAATGCTGCGCATGGGTTTCTGGCCGGGCGGAGACCGGGACGGCAACCCCTTTGTAAAATCCGACACGACGCTGCAGGTGTCTGATGCCCTGCGTGGCGCCATCATCAGGGCGTATTACAAGGATGTGCGCCAGCTTAGGCGGCGGCTGACCTTCAGAGGCGTGGAGGATGTGGTAAAGGACCTGGAAATAAGGCTGTATAATAACCTGTTCGTGCCGGATTACAAGCTGGACATAAAGCAGGAGGATATTCTGAGCTCGCTGCGGGAGATCAGGAGGCTGCTGCTGGAGGAGCACAACAGTTTGTTCCTGAGCCTGGTGGAGGAACTGATCACCAAAGTGGAGCTGTTCGGCCTGTTTTTCGCCACCCTGGACATCCGCCAGGACTCCTCCGTGCACGCCAATCTTTATGAGGAGCTGTCGGCGCGTACCGATCTCCTGCCGAAGGACTATGCGCAACTGCCGGAGGAGGAGAAGCTGGCTGCCCTGCTAAGTATAGGTGAAAGTATGGTTTCCCCGGACCTGTTCGGGGATGATGAGCTGCTGCAGGACACGCTTCGCACGATTCCGGCCATCCGGAAAATTCAGGAGCGCAACGGGGAGGAGGGGTGCCACCGCTACATCATCAGCCACTGCACCAGCGCCCTGAATGTGGTGGAGGTTTATACTTTGTTCAGGCTCGGGGGCTGGCAGCCTGAGGAGATCAGCGTGGACATCGTACCACTTTTCGAGACGATAGCGGACCTGGGCGAGGCGGCGGGCGTGATGCGACAGCTCTACGAGAACGAAGTATACAGAAAACACCTGGCCCGTCGGGGCGATACGCAGACCATCATGCTCGGCTTTTCCGATGGCACCAAGGACGGCGGCTACCTGATGGCCAACTGGAGCATCTATAAGGCGAAGGAGGCCCTCACGCAGGTAAGCCGGGAGTATGGCGTGGAAGTGATCTTCTTTGATGGCAGGGGAGGACCGCCAGCGCGCGGCGGCGGCAAAACGCAGCAGTTCTACGCTTCCCTGGGCAACAACATCGCCAACAAGGAGATCCAGCTCACTATCCAGGGGCAAACGGTAAGCTCAAACTTTGGCTCTGTGGATGCCGCGCAGTTCAACCTGGAGCAGCTCCTGCACGCCGGTATCAGCAACGCGCTGTTCAGCCGCAGCGGGTCTGACCTGGCCCCGGAGGATGATGAGCTGCTGCAGCAGCTGGCCGAAGTGAGTTTCGAGTCCTACGCCGGGCTCAAGAACCACCCGGAGTTCCTGGAATACCTCAACTTCGTGAGCCCCTTGCGCTATTACGGCGAGGCCAACATCGGGAGCCGCCCCTCCAAGCGCAAGGCCGGAAAGCTGAACCTGGACGACCTGCGGGCCGTGCCTTATGTGGGCGCCTGGAGCCAGCTGAAGCAGAACCTGCCGGGATACTATGGCGTGGGAACAGCCCTGGAGACGCTTCATCAGAGAGGGGACTGGGCACGGCTGCAGCAGCTTTACAAGAGCTCGCTATACTTTAAGACCCTGCTGGATAACTGCGAGATGGCGATGAAGAAGTGCTTTTTCCCGGTGACGGCATACCTGGCCGACCATCCGAAGTATGGCCCGCTCTGGAAGCAGATCTATGAGGAGTTTGAGCGCACGAAAAAGTATGTGCTCCTGCTGGCCGGTGCCGATACGCTGATGGCGGACAAGCCGCTGGATGAGCTTTCCATCGACCTGCGGCAGCGCATCGAGTTGCCCCTGATCACGATTCAGCAGTATGCCCTGGCCAAGATCCGGACGTTGGAGGAGCAGGACCCGCAGCACCCGGGAAAGAAAGTATACGAGAAACTGGTGGTGCGCTGCTCCTTCGGGATCATCAACGCGGAGCGGAACTCAGCCTGAGGCGGCCTCTATGGCCTTGCAATGCAGGTAAGCGTCCTGGAAGTCCTTCTTAATGTGCAGCAGGGCGTCAAGGCCGGTTAGTTTTATCTGCTCGACGTGTTGTGGCTGTACCTGGTAGAGTACCAGGTTAATGCCTGCCTTATCGGCCTCAGAAGTTCTGCTGCGCAGGGATCTGAGGGCGTCCGGATGGAGGGAGGTGATGTAGGCACAGTCTATGAGGATATGCTTTGTTTGGCGGACACTCTCCTCGCGGCATTTTATTTCCAGCTGTCCAAGCACACTGCTGCTACACACGCCGTACACGCTCATCACCACTATGTCTCCAATCCGCCGTGATACCAGCTCTTCTCTCATTAAAACCTGTCTTGCTGTAACATAAGTCAAATGTACAACTTCCAATGTGCCGGGCTATGTGGCTAACACTGATTTTGCACTGCGTGAATTACTTAAAAGAGAAGTGTAACTTTCTGTTATTTAGAATAGTAAGTATAGCAGACATGGCGTTGGTCTGACCAGCAATATTGATTAAGCTGTACCTTTCTACCTAAAATTATAGGTATATTGTGCGCCGGGAACCAAACATAGTCAGCACGTAGAGTCCGACTCCTCTCAAATTAATTCTCTGCACGCATAATGATTGAAAACAGCACCATCAGAACAATCATCACCGACGACCACAGGATTGTCAGGGAAGGGTTGCGCTCTTTATTGGAACGTGACGGTGAAATAGAAGTGGTAGGGGAGGCTGGCAATGGCCAGGATCTCCTGCAATTACTAACGTATACGGCAGCCGATGTGGTGCTACTGGATGTGAGCATGCCCGTGATGGATGGTTTCGAAACGCTGCAGCACCTAAAAAAGCAATACCCGGACCTGAACGTGATCGTGCTGACCATGCTGGATAGCCCCGCTACGTTGCACCGGCTGATGGAAAGCGGCGCCATCGGTTACCTGCTGAAGGACACAGGCGCTGACGAGCTTTGCACGGCCATCAAGCTGGCCTCCAAAGGCACTCCCTTTATCAGTTCGGGCATGTCGATGAAGATAGTGCAGAAAGCGATGCAGCCCGCAGAGGAGAGTGGCGCAAAGGCCGGAGGCAAGTTCCTCTCGAAGCGCGAACGGGAGGTGCTGGCGCTTATCTCCGAAGGGTATACCAACGCCGAGATTGCCGAAAAGCTTTTTACCAGCAAGCGCACCATCGAAACGCACCGGCAGAACATCCTGGAGAAGACGCAGGCCAAGAACACGCCCAACCTGATCAGGTACGCCATCCTGCACAACCTCATCGACCTGAACTCCAACTAGCGTCATCGCACTTCTATACTTTCGCTGCCTCCGGCAAGTATAATCCGCAACCTGTACTTCATGCAGGGATGGCGAAACATGCCGCTTCAAAATCCTGTATTTCTAATAAGTGATGAGGCTGGCGCTGTACCTTCCCGCCACATGCGGCTGCGTAAAATACGTAGTGCTTTCGGTAAACCGGTAATTACTTTCGCTAGATACTTAAATAGCTCCATGAGTCCGGCACCGGGTGCTTTGGCTCCGTATACACGGGGCAGATGCCTGCTTAGGAACGGTGAAAGGGCGCTATCTTTAGCGTACTAAGCAAGCCTTGAAAACAGGGAGTGGCTATACCTATTTGGGTGCTGAGGGTGGCCCTCCCTTTTTTACGCTTCCCTTCGCCAACAGTTCAACTTAAAGGCAGGCAGTAACCTCTAGACCATGGCGATAAAAAGATACCCCCGCAAGGTAACCGTCCAGAATGCAGTGGCCAGCAGCAGCAACATGTACCTGCCACGGAAGGCAGGCGCACACACCGCAAACAGCGGCTGCATGCGAGGCAACGATACCTACGGCAAAAACGGGAGCGCTTCGGTCGGTATTGCCCCGGAGCCGAAAGGGCAGCCGGAACCGGAGCAGACGTACAGCGATTTCATGAACTTCAACTACGGATTGCAGTCGCAGCGGCGCTACAGCCGGCCTGAAGAGGGCTGATCCATATCTGACAATCTCTTCTGGCGGGCACACGCTCAGGGAACTGAGGAATTTCTGTAGACTTCTGTATTAAAATCATACCTGTAGAGCGCCAGTAAATTTTACTGGCGCTGTATGTTTTGAGGAATTATACTTTTTGCTGCACGCTGCAACAAATTTAGGCCGGTGTATAGTAATAGGCGTACAAGTATAACAGCAATATAAAAGTATGAAAAGCTATGGAAGATAAAGTTGAACTAACCTCGATGATTAATGTGCTGGCACGGCTACGCAAAGAGGGATACACAGAGGATTTCAGGGTGACGGAAGATGGCGGCAGGCTATGCACCCTGAACGGCAGTCAGACCTTCACGCCGGAGCAGGTGCAGATCGTGAATTTCTACCGTTTTGAGGGCGACAGCTACCCCGGGGATATGGCCATACTTTACGTGCTGGAGACTGGCAGCGGCGCAAAGGGCACCATGTCGGATGCGTACGGCACCTATGGCGATGAGATGGTGGAGAACTTCATGAGGAAGGTAAAAGACCTTGGCAAGAACCTCGATAAACACAAATAAGGACATCAACAATACCTCATAATAAACTTTCTTTGCCACACCCCGGAGAAGAAGTATAGAAGGTACAAACACTATGGCGAAACATAAGGTATCTGATCATTATAAAAACAAAAAAGAAGCGCCGGTGCCAAAAGGCAGGCTACTGGCGGTAGGCGGCAGGGAGGACAAGGGGAAGCAGGAAGGCCTGAAGCCTGAGCAGGAAAACAACACCGACTTTGAGAGCGAGGAGATCCTGAAGTTCCTGGTACAGGAGATGAAGGGCAGCAATCCCACCATTGCCGTCGTCCCGACAGCCTCTAACCTCCCCGACAAGACAGGCCGGGAATATACCCGGGTTTTTAAGGAGCTGGGGATAAACAACGTGGAAGTGCTCGACATTAGAACCCGGGAGGATGCCCGTGCCCCTCATAACTGTGAGGTGATCGAAAAGGCCGCCGCTATTTACTTTACCGGCGGCGACCAGCTACGGCTCACCTCCATCCTGGGAGGCACCAGGGTGCTGCAACTGATGAAGGAGCGCTTCACCTACGAGGACATTCTGGTGGCGGGCACCAGCGCCGGCGCTATGGCTCTGTCCACGCCGATGATTTACGAGGCCGACACCAAAGGCGGTTACCTGAAGGGCGATGTGCGCATCACCACCGGCCTGGAGTTCCTCAAGAACGTGGCCGTAGACACGCACTTTATTGAACGGGGGCGTTTGGTGCGCATGGCACAATGCATTGTTACCAACCCTGGCTGTATCGGTATTGGCTTGGAGGAGGACACGGCTGCCTATATTACCGAGGGGCGCGAGCTGGAGGTGGTGGGCAGTGGCCTGATCACGATTATAGACGGGATGCGGCTGGCCAAAACCAATATCTACGATATCGGAACCGGCGAGCCCTTCTCGGCGCATAACCTGTGCGTGCACCTGTTGGCGCCGGGCGAGAAGTATACCATCCCCACCTTCGACCAGCTGCACCTGTAACTCCCCGCCATGGCCGCGCCTATCCCTAAACCCGATGTTAGCCTAGTCTCCGTATTACAGGGTGCCTATTGGCTGGTCACGGGCGTCTGGCCTTTCCTGCACTTAAGGAGCTTCATCTGGGTAACCGGCCCTAAGGAGGATTACTGGCTGCTGTATACCGTTGCCGTGCTGATAAGCGTAATAGGGGCCACGCTGCTGGCGGCAGGCCTGCGGAAGGGGGTAACCCTGGAAATAAAATGGCTGGGAATGGGCGGGGCCGCCGGGTTGATATTCATAGACGTATACTTCGCCCTGCAGGATGTCATCCGGGACGTGTACCTGCTGGACGCCCTGGCCGAGGCGGGCCTGATCATACTTTGGCTGTGGGCAGGTAACAAAGGCCTAAGAAGTATAAAGTAGTCACGGGAAGTATACTTGTGTTGAAAGCCGGCAAGGATCCCGCCTGCGCAGGAGGCCCAACGCGCAGGCGAGGGGAGACATTTGGGAGCAGTCCGGCTTCAGGGTGCGCATCCCCATCCATTTATTGCAGCTTCCGGCCCGGTACACTGCATGAAGAAGTAGGGAGAGCCGCGAAGTAGTGAATCATACTTCTAAGCGCCCTCGGTCCCTTCGTTATTTATACTTTCATACTTATAGCTTTTCGGTGTCCCAAAGGGCTATGTGTGGTTTTTTGCCGCTTATACTATAGCCGCGCTTCATCAGGTTGGTGTTAAAGGCGAAGGCTACCTCGCCCTGCTGGTTCAGCGCTATCAGCCCAATATCGCCCTGTAGCAACTCCTCGTACATGGTAACGGCTTTGTCTGCAGCCTTTTCCAGCTTCTCTCCCGCATACTTTACAAGCGCATATACTTCATGGGCAGTAGCGCCGCGCATGATCACCTCGCCCTCGCCGGTACAGCTTACGGCGCAGTAGGGATTGTTGGCATAGGTGCCGCCGCCGATAATCGGGGTATCGGAGATGCGGCCTTTCAGGCGATTTTCAAGTCCGCCGGTGGAGGTGCCGGCAGCCAGATTGCCGTGCTGGTCCAGGGCCACGGCCCCTACCGTGTCATGGCTTTTCTGCCGATGATCCCCCAGCACACTCTCATGCCATTCCTTTTGCTTCTCCTCCGTTACGAAGTAAGAGGGCTTCTCCAACTCCAGGCCCTGCGTAAGCGCGTACTCCTCGGCCCCCGTGCCTGACAGGAAAGAGTGTTTGCATCGGATCATGATCTCCTTTGCCAGCTTAATAGGATTTTTAACATAGCGCACACTACCCACTGAGCCCACGTTCAGGGTGTGGCCATCCATGATGGCGGCGTCAAAGTCATTCTCTCCGTGGAGGTTCAGGCTGCCGCCCTTCCCGGCGTTAAACAGCGGGTTGTCTTCCATCCTTTCGATGGCGGCGGCCACGGCGTCAATGGCGCTGCCGCCTTTCTCCAAAACGGCATTACCGGCCTGCAGGGCCTCCTCCAGCCCCTCCCGGTATCTATTCTCCAGCTCTTTGGTTACCTCTGCACGCTTCACGGTTTCTGCACCGGCATGTACGGCGATAGCAAACTTACTCATCCTGTAAAATCTAAGGCGTTTGTATTGGGTGGGTGCTGAAAGTTGTACGGCAGGGGAGAAAAGTGGTTGGGGCGCTGCTGCCGGATAGTTATACTTTTACAGGCTGTTCGGCTGTGAAATCTTTAGCGTTGCGATGGTTTATACTTGCCATGGAGTCAAAAAAAGCAGGATTCATACTTTACTGTTGCAGCTACAGCAGAAGCAGCAGCCCGGAGTATGGTGCAATTTAGATAGGGGCCTGCGGTTATACTTTGCCGCCGGGAAGCGGCTACTTTTTAAAATATATTCTGACTGTAGTGCCCTTGCCCGGATTGCTTTCCACCTCAATTTTTCCGCCCGCGTTCTCCACAATCTTCTTCACGATGTAAAGGCCGATGCCCGAGCCCTCCACGTGGTCGTGGAGGCGCTTGAACAGGGAGAACATCTTTTTTACGTCCTCTGGGTTAACGCCCAGGCCATTGTCCTTTACCGCAAGTATAAAGTGCTCCGTGGTGGCCGCTGCGGAGATGGCAATGCGCGGGCTTCGGTCAGGGGCTTTGTACTTCAGGGCGTTGCTGACCAGGTTATACACCACGCTGCGCAGGTTCTTTGCCGAGAAACGGATGATGGCTGCGCCCGGGGCCAGGTGTGTTTCCAGCGTGGCGCCGGTCTCTGCTACGACAGGCTTAAAGTCCCTCCATACTTCCGAGATGAGCGTTTCCAGTTGAATGGTGGAGGCATCCTCGCTGCCTTCCCGCTGAATCCTGGCAACCTGTGTCAGGTCCGTTACCACTCGCTTAAACCTATCGATGGAAGTATGGATGTGGGTGGTGAGTTGCTGCACCTCGGCAGAAGAGGAGACCTCGCGGGGCAGGTGCGCCTGCAGCTCGTTCACCAGCCCCTCGATGTTAAAGATCGGGGCTTTCAGGTCGTGGGAGGCGGAGTACACGAAGTTGTCCAGGTCGGCGTTGGTGGCAAGCAGCTCCCGGTTGATAAACTCAATCTCCTGCCGGGCCTTTACCTGCTCGCTTATGTCGATGGCTACCGCGATAACGCCGGTTATAAAGCCTTGTTCATCGCGCAGCGGGTGGTACACAAAGTTAAGGTATACTATTTCCTGTATGCCCTTGCGCTCCAGCACCAGCGGCTGCTCCTTGGCCACGTAGGGGATGCCGGTGGCCATTACGCCGTCCAGCAGGTCCTTGAAGCCCTGCTCCCCGGCCTCGGGTATCACCTGCAGAATCGGTTTGCCCAAAACGTCCTCCTGCTTCACGCGCCAGATCTCACACACGCCAGGGTTGGCAATGTCCACGATATAATCCGAGCCCCGCAGCATGGTGATGCCCACCGGTGCCTGCTGGAAAATATCCTTCAGGTACTCCTGCCGCTTCAGGATCTCCTGCCTTGCCAGTACACTGTTAATGGAGGTGCCGATCTGCCCGGTGAGCAGGTCATGAAAGCTTCGGATGGCCTCGTTGTATTCCTGCTTGTCGCTCAGTCCGGCTATAAAGAAGCCAACGACAAGGTCCTGGCCGGGCCTGAGGATGGGAAGTATGGCAGCGCGCTGCGCGGCCCCGGCAGCTGCATCTCCCGGAAGGTCAACCACCAGACTTTTGCGTGTTTGCTGTACCTGGGCAAGCGGCCACGCTGCCTCGCCTGCGCGGAGTGGTATCTTGTCCGGCACCAGGTTGTCCGCCAGCTCCCCACTTTTGCCCGCCAACACAGCCTCTGAGCCGCTGCTATTGGAAAGGTAGAGCAGGCTGTAGGGCAGGTCCATGGCATTCTCCTCCAGCACGGCGCAGGCCGTGCTGCCCAGCTGCTCCAGCGTCTGCACCTGCGCGAGCGCATCCGAGATGTCCTTCAGCGTCTTGAGCCTGCGCTGGCTAAACACAAAGCTGGTTTCCTCGCTGCAGGCGCAGAATATCCCCTCTACCTCGCCCGCGTCGTTAAAGGCCGGGCTGTAGGAGAACGTCCAGTAGGTTTCCTCGGCAAATCCCTTGCGTTCCAGGAACAGCAGCAGGTTCTCAGCGTAAAACTGGCTGCCGTTCTCCAGTATGTCGGTGGTGATGCCCCCAATCTGCTCCCATATCTCAGCCCACATTTCCCGGGCTGATGCCCCCAGCGCCTGGGGGTGCTTTTTCCCCAGGGCCGGTAGGTACGCGTCGTTATGGAACATGTAGAGCCCCTTTGTCCACCAGATGAACATGGGGAAGCGGGAGTTGAGCATCAGCCTGATGTTGGCCTTCAGGCTCTGCGGCCAGTGTTCGGCAGCACCCAGGGGATGGGATTCCCAGTCGTAGGCACGCATCAGCGCCCCCATTTCGCCTCCTCCGCTGAAGAAGTCAAGGGGTTCCGGGGTGAAGTCAGCTGTGGCGAGATCGGATAAAGGCATCAGGCAGTAGTGTAGGTTGCTTTCTTGGAGTTCTAATTTACCATATCTCTAAGAGAATCATAACGTGGGGGAGAGGCGTGGGGTTATGTTAGGAACGATGGTTTCTGAGGCAAGGAAGTTCAGGTGCTGATTGTGAGCAATATGTATGGCGAGGCAGCATAAAATTCCGAGTTTGCTTAAACAAAAAAACATTTTTATACTTTATCCTTAGGATAAGGAAGTATAAGAGCTTGATTTAACTGCGGGCAATATAAGGCAGCGTCTTCCTTCGGGATAAGGCGTGCCGGCCCTGAAGTATAACTATTCAGAAAGTATGGAAACAGCAACGTTTGGCAATGGATGCTTCTGGTGCACAGAGGCCGTGTTTCAGGAATTAAAAGGTGTGGAGAAAGTGCTGTCGGGCTATGCCGGCGGCCACGTGGAAAACCCTACCTACAAGCAGGTGTGCGCCGGCACCACGGGCCACGCCGAAGTGCTTCAGGTAACCTATGACCCGGAGCAGATCAGCTACCAGGAGCTGCTGGAGGTGTTCTGGGCCACCCACGACCCTACCACCCTCAACCGGCAGGGCAACGACATCGGAACGCAGTACCGCTCGGTGGTCTTTTACCACAACCCCGAACAAAAAGAGCTGGCCGGAAAGTATAAACAGGAACTGGATGCCTCCGGTGCTTTCGATGCGCCTATTGTCACGGACATAGAGCCGTTGGAAAAATTTTACCCGGCCGAGGATTACCACCTGAATTATTTCAACACCCACGGGCACGAGCCCTACTGCAGCTTCGTGATCCGGCCCAAGGTGGATAAGTTCCGAAAGGTGTTCGGGGCTAAGCTTAAAACGACTTAGGAATCAGGGAGTTGGAATTCTGGGGACGAAAAGTTACCTTAACTCCCTTAAACGAGCAAAAGCCCTGTAGTGGGGGAGACTACAGGGCTTGCCTAATCTAAACACAAACAACCAACAAAATCTATTAAATTAAAGGGTAATAAGGGTTACACCAATTGGAATGCTAATCTAGTAACGTACGAACGGTGTTATACTTGCCGAATCGTAGCTGTCTGCAAGCCCTACAAAGTAGTCTCCGATGAAGATACCCGCGCCGCTGCTCACTGCGCTGGAGCCGGCATGGTAGGTAATCATGTTGCCGTCGATGGTTGCAAAGCCGGCAGGCTCATCATTTGGCAGGGTAGCCTTAGAGCTTGTACTTCCTGGTAAGAGCGCGGCCTTTACCAGGCAAGGCTCAACCAATCGCTTGGGTGAAGGGGCTAATGTCGAATTCATGTGACGATGGGGTTTTGGGTTCTAACACGCTACAAGTATAAGCATGCCCCCTCTCCAGAAACAGGAATATTAACCGGCAAGAGTAACATGTTAATTTCCGATATTGAATAGGATGCGTAAAGTATAAACAGCCTTTTCGAGAAGCCTCTTCCAGGAGCTATACTTGAATTATTGACCTTGTAGATACCTATAGTATACTGATAGAGTGTATGTTGAAGTCGTAAGGGGCGTGATAAAGGAGTTGCGTTTACAATTCCATACCCCTTGAAAGATCAGTAGCTATGATAGGAAAAAACGTTAAAAGGTAACGTTTCAGAGGCTGGATTTTGAGCTAAATACCTGACTTAAATAGTAGCTGCAAGTATAAAGCGCGAGAACTGTCAGGCTCAGCATACCACCGGGAAACACCACCAGCCACCAGGCCGCGGTATTGCTCCGGATACTGGAGATCGTGCGGCCCCAGCTAACCAACGTTGCCGGCACACCGATATTCAGGAAAGAGAGCGAAGACTCCAGCGCCAGCAACCCACCCAATCCAAACGTAAATGCAATCAGCACCGGACCAGCCAGGTTAGGCAAGGCATGTCGCCAGATAAGCCGCGCCGGACGGTTACCTATACTTTGGGCCGCCTCAAAGTATGGCAACTGCCTGATGCGCAGCATTTCGGCGCGTGCTAACCGGGCGGTGGCGGGCCAGAGGGTAAAAACCAGCAGCAGCACGAGCAGGGGCAGGGAAGGAGGAATAAAGGAAGCCAGCACCAGGATGAGCACAAAGCGCGGAATGCTGGTAAGCGTCTCCGTCAGCCGCATCACTGCCTTGTCTACAGGAAGGGCTACCGCTTTTCGCCAGTAAGGGAACCAGCGCTTCAATCCTGTCGAGACAAGCCATAGAAGTATCAGCAGGCCCAGCAGCAGAACCATGGAAAGCATTGCGTGCCTGTACCCCAAATCCCATTTAGAAAAATTTAAAGGCAGGTATAAGCCATAGTACAGCAGCGCAGGAACACCTAAAGCCCAGCACATTACCCTGTGTAATGGCTGTTTAAGCCCGCCATTGCCGAAATATCCTGCCATGGTTCCGAGAGCCACACCAATAAGGGTAGCGCCTAGCATCACCGGCAGGCTGATCAGGAAGGCGGTGCGGGCGCCATAGAGCACGTTCGCCAGCAGGTCGCGGCCCAGGCCATCGGTGCCAAGCGGGTGGCCCGACGCCATAGCCGCTGCGGTGAAGGGACTCAGGAAGGGGTGCCGCAGGTCGAGGTAGTTCGGGGCGTACGGCAAAGGCAGCAACGGAAGCACCAGCGCCAGCAAGAGCAGCAGCGCCAGGTATAGCAGGGCGGTTTTGAACCCCCACTTGCTCCTCCAAAGGCTTTTTATACTTTGCCAGATGTGCCTCATGCCAGTTTCCGCTTTATACGGGGGTCTGCCCAGGCGTAGGCCGTGTCGGCCAGCGCATAGGCAACTATGCGCACCACCAGCACCAGCAGTATGATCGCCACCAGCACCGGGTAGTCGCGCGCCAGAACCGACTCGATCAGCAGGCGGCCGATGCCGGGTATGGCGTAGATGGTCTCCACAAGTATGGAGCCACTCACCAGCGCCGGGAAAAAGTCCGACACAATGGTAATGAGTGGCAGCAAGGCGTTGCGCAGCGCGTGCCGGCGGATGACCAGGTGCTCCGGTAAGCCTTTTGCCCTGGCCGTACGGGTATAAGCGGCCTGCAGCGACGCCTTTAGTGAGCTGTAGACTTGGTTGGTGATATAGGGAAGGTTAACCAGCACCAGGGCCAGGAGCGGCAGCGCCATGAACTGTATCCGCTGCCCCATCGCTTGCCAAATGCTCAGGCTCTCCGATACATAATACCCCATGCCGTACACCGGGAAAAGTTGCAGGAAATCCGGGTTGGCAAGCAGTACGAGCAGCAGCAGGGCTAGCACCAGCATCGGGATGCTATCCACAACGAACAGAGACGGGAGCAACAGGCGCCTGAGCCACTGCATCCGTTTCTTAGCCATCAGTATGCTCAGTTCGAGCGCCAATGCGAGGGTAACCACCATAGCCGCTAAAAGCAGCCAAAAGGTGTTGCCAATGCTGTTCCAAATCATTTCCAGCACAGGCTGGCCCGTGCGGTACGAGGTGCTGAAATCGCCGGTGAGGATGCCTGAGAGCCAGCGGTGATACTGGTTGGAGGTGCCGTTCCAGGTAAACTGCGGCAGCAAGTATGAATAGGAGGATGGGCTGGGTTGCTCTTCTGCGGCCTCGGGATGCGGGTTTGGCTGCGACACAGGCGGGAAGCTGAAGTAGAAGAGGGGCAGGTGTTGCCCGGTTCTTTGACGATACTCTATGAAGGCTGCTTCGCGGCTGCCCTGGCTGCTTTGGCTGTAGAAGCTGGCCTCCGGGTTCAGAAAACGCTCCTCCCCAAACGAGCCGGGTAGCATCCTGCTCAACAGAAACACCAGCGTTCCCAGCAGCCAAAGCGTGGGTATGGCCAGCAGCATTCTCCTGAGCAGGTATACGACCATAAGGCTTGCTAGTCCTCTTTTAGGGTGAAGGCGCTAACGTCATAGTTGGGCTTTAAACCAGAGATCTTGGCGTTTGCAAAACGGCGGTGGATGGCCACGCGCTCCTTCGTGTAATACATCGAGATAAAGGCTGCCTCCTCGTACATGATCTCCTGCAGGCGTTTGAGCAGGCGCGCCTGTTCCTCGCGGGAGGTAACGGTGCTGCTGATCCTGTCGAGAATCCGGTCGCTCTCCGGCGTGCCGAAGCCGGTGTAGTTCAGCCCGCCTTCTTTGGCATAGTTGGAGTGAAGCAGTGGCTTGAAGTTAAAGGCAAAGGGGTTGCCGCCCAGCGAGCGGAAGAATAAGTCGAAGTCGTGCTGCCTGGACTTGCTTGCCAGCAGGCTGCTTTCTACTCCCAGCACCTGTACCGGTATCCCTACCTGATCTGCATTCTGCTGCAGGATGCTGGCCGCATTCTCATAACTGTGGCTGCCTGCACGGTAGATCACCTCAATCGTGAGCTGCTCTTTCTTGCCGTTGATGTGCTTGTGCCAGCCTCCGTTTTCCTTTACCCAGCCAGCTGCCTTTAGTAGCTCCGTCGCTTTTTCGGGATCAAAAGTATACGGCCTCAGGCTTGTGTTATAGAAATCGGTAACCGATGGCGGAATGGGGCCAACCGTAGGGGTGGCATAGTTCTGCTGCGACACCTTGATCACGCTTTCAATGCCCAGGAGATGGGCAATCGCCTGCCGTGTGCGCTTGTCAGCAAACTTTGGCCGGCGGGTATTGATGCCCGCATACGTAAACTCGTACGCATCCGGCGTGTGCAGCGCGTAATCTTTCAGAAAGGAGTCTTGCTGCTTTAGTTGCTCAAACTCAGCTGCCGGTATGCCCTCCAATACATCCAACTGCCGGTTCTTAAGGGCAAGAACGGCCGTTGTCATGTCCGGGATTACCTGAAAGCTGACGCGCTGTGGAATGGCTGTCAGATGTTGTGTGTTAGATGTGTTGTTCCCCCACCAGTCTTTTTTGCGCGTCAGCGTCAGGTATTGTCCGTTTTCCCAGTTCTCCAACGTATAGCCGCCACTGCCTTGCAGCAGTTTTGGGTTGCGCCCGTAATCAGGCGAGTTGAATTTGGCTGCGAATGCTTTTAGTTTCTCATCGTTTTCCAGCTCGGAAAGATCTCCGTTCAGGTTTGCCACCTCAATGTGCTGCAGTAGGTTCTCAGGGTCGTACAGATAGGCCGGAAGTATAAAGAAATCGCCGGTGAGCAATTCCATCTCGGGCGCATACCCGCTGCACACAAACGTGAAGCGACGCGGGTTAGCTGCATCCATTCTGATATCCTGTATGAACTCGAGCTGCGGTTTAAGACTCTCGTTGTTCAATAGCGGCGCTTTAGCCACTTTCAGCGTGAAAGCTACATCTTCGGCTGTTACAGGGCTGCCGTTCGTCCATTCCGCCTCTTCCCTTATTTCATAGGTGAAAAGCGTGGTGGAGTCATTTCGCACAACGGTGGGCATGTCCTTAGCCAGGTATGGCATAATTTCATTTGTGCCCAGGTCGGCGCTCAGCAAACTATGGAACAGCAGGTTAATGATCTGTAGTGCCCCGGCGTTGCTGTAGCTTACAGGGCTCAGCGTCTCCGGTTCAACTGCCATCCGCACCCGCACCTCTTCAGGCGCCCGTTCCGGCTGGCTACAGAAAGTAAAAAGTAATAGAAAGAAGCAGGTTAATGCTACGTTAATTTTCCTCATGTACTTACCTTTTGGCTAAAAGCTTTTAAAGGCAAGTTAGGGAAAATTAGAAAGAAGCTGCTAACTACTGTGTAATTTCAGTCCAGTTGCCGGATCCACCAAAGGCAGTTACAGTCTGGGTATCAGAAGAAGTTGTAGTTGTAGTAGTGCTGTTTGTCTGCTGGGTATTTACGCTGCCACCTGTGGTTAAAGAAATGATAAGCGCGATGATGATTGATATCATGGTTGAAAAGTTTTGGTTAAAAGATTATGAGGCAAAGATGAGGGAGTAACTATTCCTGAAAAAGGAAAGTTCGTATTTAAAAGTAACTTATATTTGTTACATATAGCATTAGCTATTTATGTTATAAGTTTCTTAATTAGGTAATAGAGCAGTGTTTATACAAAAAAGTAATGTACTTCCCTGTTAAAAGTAACAGGATTCTTTGTACCTTTCCTACCTCTCGATATGCAAAATTACACATCATTTTACTCTTCATAGAAGAAGGATTTTGATGAACAGTAACTTTTCTTATTCTTTTCTTTAATATAAATATAAGCCACTATTGGTAGAGATTGTACTGTTTATGGAGGAGATAAAAGCTTTAG
The DNA here is from genome assembly GCF_001907195.1 of Pontibacter flavimaris. GTDB lineage: Bacteria > Bacteroidota > Bacteroidia > Cytophagales > Hymenobacteraceae > Pontibacter > Pontibacter flavimaris. The sequence continues at coordinate 106,575 of NZ_LVWA01000012.1, read as the reverse complement.
TACGAATAACAGCAGACGATAATAACGTAAATCTGCTTTTCCCGCAAGCGAATAAAAACAATAAAGAAGGTATGCTGTATCAAAACCTTCTAACTGATGTGTATAGCGACGATGCCATCGCCTCTAAGGATTTATATAACTCGCATCCAAATGATGTGAAGTATAAAATGCTAAAGCATAGATTAAAAAAGAAGCTATACAATAACTTGTTCTTTTTCGACTATAGTAAACAGAAGCTAAAAAAGGCACATCAGAAGGAGCAGGAATGCATACATCTTCTACATCACGCGCATCTATTGCTTCGGCTGTATGAGCGGGACATCGCTTTAAACCTAACTTCTAAGGTAAAAAGTATTGCCAAGGATTACGAATACATAAACTATCTAATAGATGCTCTTGAACTGGAAATGACGAATTTTTCAGACAAAGGCGACCTGACCAAATATAATTCTGCCAGAGAAGAGTTAGAGTATTATTTATATATAAAAAAATACGAAAGAGAAGCAATTACATTATTTCAACTACTTAGAATTCAATTAAAAAAGTCTGTAAAGTCTAGAAGAGGCAACCTGTTAACTTTTGAAGAAGATCTTGTAAGGCTGAAGTTGCTTTGGCAAAAAACAAAATCCTATGAAACATTTAACGCATACTATAAGGCGAATATTATTTACCACGAGATGACGGGGGATTTCTCTTCCATTGTTGACTTAACTGTTCATTCCGAAGAGTTATTACAAGCAGGGCAAGTAAATAAGATCAGGTTTGATGCGGATTTTAATAAATATATCCTCGTATATGCCCACCTAAGGGCTAAAAAGCTTGAGCGCGGACTAAAATACGCCGCTGAATTTTTATATGCTTTCGAGGAAGATAATCCAAACTGGTTCGCATACATGGAAAATTATTTTCTGTTAGCTCTTTATACTAGGAATTATCTTCTTGTGGAGACGCTGCTTCATAAAGTGTTTAATAACCCATCATTCAAAAAGCAGCAGGGTGCCGCAAAAGAAAGATGGACTCTTTATCAGGCATATTTTTTACTTTTAAATAGTACCGTCGCGAACTTTAACAACAGCATAAATCCTTTCCTGCTTTCCCTGCCTGAGTATAGTAAAGATAAACAGGGCTTTAACGTAGCTATCCTAATACTTCAGTTTATTCATTACCTTCAGAAAAAAGATACTGAGGCATTACTTTACAGAATCGAAAGCCTAAAGAAATATATACTTACCCACCTAAAAGAGACTTTTAGCCTACGCAGTAAAACCTTCCTCAAGCTTCTGATCCTCACAGTTACAGAAGATTATGACGCTAAGTCTAGCAGGACAAAAGGGCAGAAACTCTATCAAAAGCTTGTTGAGGCACCAACACCAGGAGATGCTTTCGCAGAAATTGAGATAGTGCCCTACGAACACCTTTGGGATCATATCCTCTTTATATTAGAGAATAAGTATCAATAGAATCTCTACTTTCATGAAGGAATTACAGAGACTTGTCAAGATAATTGATAAGAACGCATCCGCATCCTCCCCATTAATTAATTTTCAGGATGAATCTACACTGGAATACAAGCTTTTTCATCTGCTAAAGAATAATTCTGTCGATTCTGATGAGGCTGTTGCTAAGGTCCTCTATGGGAGCGAAAAACTTACTGGCAGTTATCGGATGCTGAAGTCACGCTTCCGGAGGAAGCTCTACAACCATTTATATTTTCTTGATTTCGCTCCTGACGCCTTTTACAGTGCAAATAAGGTGAATTACACCTGTCTCTCCTTACTAACAGAGGCTCAGGCGCTGTTGATTAGCTCTGAACTTAAGCTTGCCTTGAAGGTACTAGAACAAGCGATGGTGTTAGCAACAAAGTATGAAAATAATGAGATAAAGGTACTGGCCCTTGAAATGATATGCAGTATTAACAGGGACCTATCGAAGAAAAGAGAACTTGATAAAAGGAGGGAAGAATTACTGGCATGTTATGAAGTGCAAGTTTCTGAACGCGAGGGGTTCTGGTTGTATGAAAAAATGTTAGGAGGACTGAAAGTAGTAACTTCAGAGAAGCTAAGTGTTTTGCAGGATTTCCCCGCTGCTTTGGCTCGAATGTGGGAGTTGTGGAAGGTATCAAAATCTTCTAAAATTTTTTTCTGGAGACATATTCTTCAGATAGCTTACCTGGAGCAACAGGGAGAATATGTTGAAGTTGTTAATGCTATTGCGACTACAGAGAGGTTAGTTAAAGAAAAGAAAGTGAATACCAGTTGGTATAACAGAAAATTTAATGCCTTTATTGAAGTATACGCCTTGCTGCAAAGCCGTCAGTATGAAAGAGGGCTTGAACTGGCTGAAAAGAATATCAAGCTCTTTGAAAAGTATACGGCAAACTGGTTCGGGTTCATGGAGAACTACGTTTTGTTGGCGATACATGATCAGCAATACCAGCTGGCAGAAAACCTGCTCAAAGATGTTATTGAGGGCGAACATCTTAGAAAGCTGAGTGATAGCAGCATTGAACGTTGGGAGCTGTATAGGCGTTATTTTGTGTTTCTGGAAGAGCAAGTGGTGGGGGAGCGGCGGCAGGCCCTGTCATTTGAGATTACCGCTAAGCTCCTTATTCTTCCTAATGACAAATCCGGCTTTAACCTGGCGCTGCTGGTGCTGGACGTGCTGGAGAAGCTCTCGGAGGGAGCGCTGGATGACCTGGAGGTGCAGGCCGAGCGGGTGCGCAAATATACGCAGAAGTACCTAAGAGGGGAAAAAGCCGAGCGCCCGCGCCTGTTCATGCGCCTGCTGCTGCTGGCCCTGACCAGGCAAAACGCACGGGAGGCCAGGGAGCAGGGACAGGTGCTGCTGGAGAAGCTGCAGGCCACGCCCCTTCCCGGCGACGCCTTCACGGAGGTGGAGATCGTGCCCTATGAGCACTTGTGGGAGCACGTGTTGCAGCTGCTGGGGCAGCAGGGGCGGTGGTAAGCCGGTCTTGCCGGTACGAGGCCTATGCTGGTAAGGGTTATTTTTAGTACTTTTCGGGATGGAGAAAAATAACCCCACCGTTACCCGGGCCTGGTGCTTCTACGACTGGGCCAACTCGGTCTACTCACTGGTCATCACTTCCACTATTTTTCCTATATACTTCAGTGCGGTGGCCAGGAGGCCAGACGGAACTTCCGTGGTTAATTTCCTGGGGTTTGAGCTGGATAGCGCGGTGTTGTTTACCTATGCCATCTCGGCTGCCTTCCTAATCATCGCCTTCCTCAGCCCCTTCCTTACCGCCATTGCCGACTACAGTGGCCGCAAGAAGCTGTTCCTGCAGCTGTTCTGCTACCTGGGCTCGCTTTCCTGCGCGGGTTTATACTTCTTCACTGCCGAGACGTTTACGCTTTCGGTTATACTTTTCGTGCTGGCTACCATTGGCTTTAGCGGGAGTATCGTGTTCTATAATGCATACCTGCCGGAGATCGCCACTGAGGACCGGTACGACCGCCTGAGTGCGCGAGGCTTCTCAATGGGGTACATCGGCAGCGTAATCCTGCTGATTTTTAATCTGGCCATGATCATGCAGCCGCAATGGTTTAGTATAGCGGCTGATAATACTTCACTGCCGCCGCGTATCGCCTTCCTGAGCACGGGTATCTGGTGGCTGGGCTTTGCGCAATATACTTTCTACCACCTGCCGGGAAACGTGTACCAGCGCAAACCAAAAGGCAGCTGGATCCTGAATGGCTTTAAGGAGCTGAAGAAGGTGCTGGACCAGGTAAGAGACCTGCCGCTGCTGAAGCGATTCTTGCTGGCTTACTTTTTCTACAACATGGGCGTGCAGACGGTGATGTACCTGGCGGCTATCTTCGGGGAGGTGGAGCTGCGGCTGCCAAGTGATGTGCTCATCATTACCATCCTAATCATACAATTGGTGGCTATTGCCGGGGCCCATGCCTTTGCCAGGCTGTCGGAAAAGTATGGCAACGTGCAGGCGCTGATCGTGGCGGTAGGCATATGGATTGGCATTTGCATCGGCGCATACTTTACGCACGGGCAGCTTCAGTTCTATGCGCTGGCGGCTGTGGTGGGCTCCGTGATGGGGGGTATTCAGTCGCTGTCGCGCTCTACCTACTCCAAGCTGATACCGGCCAGCACCAAAGACCACGCCTCTTACTTCAGCTTTTATGATGTGACCGAGAAGGTCTCCATTGTACTGGGTACGCTGGCATACGGCCTGATCACGCAGCTGACCGGCTCCATGCGCAACAGCATCCTGGCGCTGATCACCTTCTTTGCGCTGGGGCTGCTCTTCCTGTTCCTGATGCGCAGTAATAAGCTTCGGGAGGCTCAGCCGGAAAGTGCCCATGCCATCAGCGGCAATCAGTAGATTTTATACTTATACTTTAGTAGCCAGACAAAGGAGCATTAAAAAAAGGACAAAAGACTTTAAAGTATAAATCGTCATAGCTCAGGAATAGATGTATAAACAGTTTCTCTGTTTATACATCTATTCCTGAGCTATACTTGCCGTTTATACTTGAGATAGACTTTTACTTAAGCCTTACTTATACTTGCTCCACCAAACAAAAAATCCGCTGAAGTATAAACCCCAACGGACTTTCATTTTTAAAGAGCGAGTATGCTCCAACTCCCAAACTTTCTGACTCTCTAAATCTCTAACTCAACAGGCTTACTTTTTAAAAACCAATTTGCCATTCAGGTATGTGCGCAGCACCTGCGTGTCGCGGATTTGCGTTGGCTCTACGGTCATCAGGTCGCGGTCTACAAGTATAAAATCGGCAAATTTACCGGGCTCTATACTTCCTTTTTCCAGTTCCTCAAAGTTTGATTTGGCTGCCCAGATCGTCATGCCGCGCAGGGCTTCTTCGCGGCTCAGGGCGTTCTCCATCTGGAAGCCTCCTTCCGGCCAGCTCTTGGCATCCTGCCTGGCTACGGCCGAGTGAAACGTATAGAACGGGTTTATACTTTCAACCGGGAAATCGGTGCCAAGCGCCAGGTATCCGTTTTGGTCTAACAGCTCCTTAAACGGATAAGCGTGTTTGATGCGCTCCTTGCCCAGCCTGTCACCGGCCCAGTACATATCCGAGGTGGCGTGCGTTGGCTGCACCGATGGGATGATGTTATACTTGCCAAACTTGGCCATGTCGCCAGGGTTGATGATCTGCGAGTGCTCAATGCGCCAGCGTTTATCGTTCTCGCCACCCAGCACTTCACCATAGATATCCAGCAGCAGGCGGTTGGCAGAGTCGCCGATGGCATGTGTGTTCATCTGAAAGCCGTGCTCGTTCAGCTTGGCGGCGATGTCGCAGAACTCCTGCTCCGAGGCCAGCAAGAAGCCGTAATGGTTGTGCTTGTCGGCGTAAGGCTTCAGCAAACTGGCTCCCCTCGAACCCAGCGCGCCGTCGGAATAGATCTTGAAGGAGCGCACGTTCAGCCGGTCGGTTTTGTAGGGGCCGTTCTTAAAGTAGTGGTCCTGGTTCTCCTGGGATGGGGTTAGCATGGCGTACACGCGCATCTGCAGCTCACCTTTCTGGTGCATGTCGTCGATCAGGTCCACCGTTGCTTTATCCAGGCCGGCATCATCCACGGTAGTCAGACCCACGGCAAAGGTGTTGGCCTCCGCAATTTTCAGGGCCTCGCGGCTTTCCTCTTCCGTTGGGGCCGGGATCTTCGATGATACGCGATCAATGGCGTTATCCACCAGGATGCCGGTCATCTTGCCGTTTTCAACCTCTACCAGGCCACCTACCATTTTGGTTTGCGGTGTAACACCGGCCAAATCCAGCGCTTTCTGGTTGGCCAGGGCCGCATGCCCGTCGATGCGGGTCAGCAGCACCGGCGTGTCGGGGAAGAGCAGGTCCAGCGTGTCCTTGGTCGGGAATTCCTTCACAGGCCAGTCATTCTGGTCCCAGCCGCGGCCGATGATCCACTCTGCGGCCGGGAACTTCTCGCGCTGCTCCGTCACCTTCTGCACCACTTCCTCAAACGACTCCGTACCTACCAGATCAGCCGATTGCAGCGATAGGCCATAGCTGTAAAAGTGGGCGTGGGCGTCGATGAAGCCCGGGTAGATGGTCTTTCCCTCGGCGTCAAGCTCCTCGGCGGCGGTATACATGCCGCGGATTTCCTCCGAAGTGCCCACCGCCAGGATCTTACCGTCTTTCACGGCAAAGGCCTCAGCCTTATCGAAGTTCTCGTTCACCGTATACACGTTGCCGTTGTATACGACCAGGTCGGCTGCCTCGGAGCCTGTCTGGGTGCTGGTGCAGCTGCCCAGCAGTGTGCCGCCCAGCAGCAGGGCGGCGGAAAGGGTGCGTAGGTGTTTTGTCATAGTATGGTTTATTCGAATCGCATGTGTTTAACGGATTCCCCGGAGTTGATGAGCTCCAGCAGCGAGTCTATCCCAATGCTCAGGTGCTTCTCCACATAGTTGGTGGTAACTAGCTTGTCGCTTTCCGATGTCTTCACACCCTCCGGAATCATGGGATTATCGGATACCAGCAAAAGGGCGCCGTGGGGGATTTCGTTAATAAAGCCCACGGTGAAGATCGTGGCCGTTTCCATGTCGATGCCCATGGCGCGGATCTGGCGCAGGTAATCCTTAAAGTCATCGTCGTGCTCCCACACGCGGCGGTTGGTCGTGTATACCGTGCCGGTCCAATAGTCCATCTCGTGCTTCTTGATCATGGAAGAAACGGCGCGCTGCAGGCGGAACGAAGGCAGGGCCGGGATCTCCGGTGGCAGGTAATCGTCGGAAGTACCCTCGCCGCGGATGGCCGCGATCGGGAGTATAAGGTCGCCGATCTGCGTCTTTCTTTTCAGGCCGCCGCACTTACCCAGGAACAGGGCCGCTTTGGGCTTGATGGCAGACAGCAGGTCCATCACGGTGGCGGCCATGGCGCTGCCCATGCCAAAGTTGATGATGGTGATGTTGTTGGCCGTGGCCGTCTGCATCGGCTTGTCCAGGCCTTTTATCTCGGCGCCGAAGCGGTCGGCGAACATGCGCACGTAGTTTATAAAGTTGGTGAGCAGAATGTACTCCCCAAACTCATCGAGCGGCACACCGGTGTAGCGGGGCAGCCAGTCGGATACGATTTCCTCTTTGGATTTCATGGGTTTAGTGATTAGTTAGGTACAAAAAAACCGCCTTGGCAGCAGGGGCTACTGGGGCGGATAGCGTGGGAAAAATGGCTAAATTGCAGCATGGATGCACTCAATTTACCTCCTTTTGATTACAAAGTTACGAAATCAGGTGCTAATTACATGATTTTCGATATACTTCGTCGCAAAAACGTGGTGTTGACGCCGGAGGAGTGGGTGCGCCAGCATTTCGTGCATTACCTCATCCATTCGCTGGGCTACCCTAAAAGCCTGATCAGCATTGAGCGCGGTACCACATACAACAAGCTGCAGAAGCGCACGGACCTTTGTGTTTACAACCAGGAGGGAAAGCCGCACCTGCTGCTCGAGTGCAAAGCCGCCCATGTTCCTATTACGCAGGAAGTGGTGAAGCAGGTATCCACCTACAACCAAACGATACAGGCAAAATATGTCGTCATCTCCAATGGCCTGCAGCACTACTGCTGGCAGGTCGATTTCGAGACCCGGAAGTTTGAGCCGCTGGCCCAGGTGCCAAGATATGATTTAGAATGAGTGATTGAGTGAATGAGTGAATAGGGCTACTGAAGTGCTCTGCCCTCGCTCGCCTCTGGCGAGTGTGCGTCATGAGATGACCTCTGGCCACTTTATACCTTTATAAAGTATAAATGAAGAAAGGCTCTATCTGAAGTCACCAGGGATGGCAAGTGGAGGTAAAATCTACCCCGAATTTTAAAGAGTTTCCTCCCGCTGATCGGAAAATGAAAAAGACATTCACTCATCCACTCAATCACTCATTCAAAATTCAAATTATTCACTCCTTCCAGAAGTATAGCCTGTTGCCCACCATGCCATTCCTGAAATACTGCACCTGCGCCTTTAGCAGCTGCGCGGACTGCGGGGCAGGGGAGGCCGTGGGAGCGAGATCGGGGAAAGTATAAAACCGGAGCGCATCCTGCTGGTTCAGCTCGGTTACCACCTCTGGATCTACCAGCAGGTTAGCCGTACCGTTGAAAAGTATGGCGCGCCCCGAAGTTGTGGTATCTAAGAGTGATTGCCCGAATGGCAGCAGTTTGTCGGTTGGCAGGTTCAGGTAATCGATCACCGTGGCCTGGATATCGGCGTGCTGGGCTACTTTAGCAGGATTTATACTTTTAAGCCCCTTACCCGGATGGAACAGCAGCAGCGGCACCCGGAAATGGCCCAGCTCATTCTGATAGGCGGGGTTTATACTTTTCTGGGTGTGGTCGGCGGTAAGGATGAACAGCGTGTTTTCGTACCAGGGCTGCTGCGAAGCCGTTTTAAAGAACTGCCGCAGCGCGTGGTCCGCATAGCCAATCGACTCGTGTATCTCCAGCTCCCCCTTCGGAAATCGGCCTTTATACTTGTCGGGGATGGTGTAGGGCTGATGTGAGCTCAGCGTGAAAAGCGTGGCCATAAACGGCTGCTCAAATTCCGTCAGCTCCCTCGAAACATATTGTAAGTATGGCTCGTCAAAAATGCCCCACTGCCCGTCGAAATCCTGCTTGCGCAGCTCCCCCGGGTACTCATCCAGTCCATAGTATGCCTGCACCCCCACGCGGGCGGCAAAATTGTTGAAGCCCATCGAGCCGTTAGCCGCCCCATGGAACATCGCCGTTTGGTAGCCGGCCTCCTGCAGCAGCGTACCCAACCCGTAGAGCTTGTTGGCCTGGTAAGGGGAGGTGATAAAGGGCTCCGGCATGAGGGAAGGAACCCCGGCAAGTATGGAGGGCAGCGACTCGATGGATTTGCGCCCGTTGGCGAAGGCATACCGGAACATGACCCCCTCATTTGCTAGCGAGTCCAGGAACGGGGTATAGCCCTGGCCCTTGTTCAGCGCCCCCACATACTCTGCGGCGAAGCTTTCCAGTATGATGATCACCACATTCTCTTTCAGCGGCGCCCCTTCCGGCCGGGCATACTTTTGCGGATCGAACTGCAGTGCCGCCAGCAGTTCCTCGTCTGTTTGAAAGTATTGTTTCTCCTCGAGCGTGGTTTTGCCGATCCCTTTAATAAAGGTGAAGGGGCTGTTGAGGGTGAGGTGGCCCAGCGCGGCCGGCTCCTGTATAAACGCATGGCTCGGGCGCAGCGGCTTCAGTTGCAGGCCTCCCCGGATGCCCAGCACCACAAACCCGGCCACTAGCACCAGGCGCAAACTGCGCAGCCATACCTTGGGTGCCGTCTCCGGCAGGGCAGGGGCTTTGGGGAAAGCTTTGGCCAAACCGATTACCAAAAGTATAAACCCTAGCGCCAGGTACCAGTAATAGCCCAGCAACTGCACCAACTGGCTGGCAATATCGCCGGTGATGGAGAGTAATTCGTTGCTGGTGCGGCGCCCGATAAATTTAAAGAACTCCACATCCACAATGGCCAGGGCGATAAACGGGGCGTTGCCAAGTATAAACACCCACTCGAGCACGCGCTGGTAAGTGGGGTGCAGCGTGTTTCCTATAGGCAGCAGCGAGAGCAGGATGAACAGGCCGTTCACGGCAAGTATGGCCGCCAGGTCGAAGCGCAGGCCGTGCACAAAGGCAAACAGCAGCTCCCCCGCGCCGGCCTCGGCAAACTCAGAGTAGTTGAACACGAAGAAAAGCAGACGCAGCAGCGTGTAGAGCACCAGCAGCAGGCCCAGGCGGCGCAGCATCAGTTTAAAAGCTGTATCGAACATCTCAGTTCTCTAAATAGAAAAGTATAATGCTGCCTCAGGCTGTATTATCAGCGGCAGCAGTAAGGCAAAAATAAGGGCGCCTTTCTGACAATGTCAAAAAGGCGCCCCACTTTATACTATTGTCTGTGGTTACAGGACCTCTTCAACCGGGGTATACGGCAGGTTAAACGCCTCTGCCACACCACGGTACACCACTTTGCCATTCACAACGTTGAGGCCTTTTTTCAGCTCCTCGCTGTCGGCGCAGGCTTTTTTCCAGCCCTTGTTCGCTATCTGAATAGCGTACGGCAATGTCGCGTTGTTTAGCGCAAGTGTGGAAGTATAAGGTACGGCGCCCGGCATGTTGGCCACGCAGTAGTGCACCACATCATCTATGATGAAAGTCGGGTTCTCGTGCGTAGTTGGTTTGGCTGTCTCGATGCAACCGCCCTGGTCAACGGCAACGTCTACCAGCACAGTGCCCGGACGCATTTCCTTCAGCATTTCCCGCTTGATCAGGTGTGGCGCCTTGGCACCAGGTATCAGCACGGCGCCGATGATCAGGTCGTGCGTTGGCAGCAGTTCGCGGATGTTATATTCATTCGACATGAAGGTGTTCACGTTGGCAGGCATGATGTCGTCCAGGTAACGCAGCCTGGCCAGGTTGGTATCTAGTATCGTTACGTCGGCGCCCATACCGGCAGCCATTTTAGCAGCGTTCGTGCCTACCACGCCACCACCCAGGATCAGCACCTTGGCAGGACGCACACCCGGTACGCCACCCAAAAGTATACCGCGGCCTTTCATGGGCTTCTCCAGGTACTTGGCACCTTCCTGAATCGACATGCGGCCGGCAACCTCCGACATAGGGATCAGCAGGGGCAGGCTTCTGTCGGCGCGCTCCACGGTCTCGTAGGCAAGGCAAACGGCGTTGCGCTCAATCATGGCGCGCGTCAGCGGCTCATGCGAGGCAAAGTGGAAATAGGTGAAGAGTAACTGGTTGTCCTTGATCAGGTTATACTCAGACTCGATCGGCTCTTTAACTTTGATGATCATCTCAGCGATGGCGTATACTTCCTCTATCGTGGGGAGGATCGTGGCGCCGGCCTTCGTATAATCTTCGTCGGAGAACCCGCTGCCTTCTCCGGCTGTGGCCTGTACATAAACTGTATGGCCATTGCGCACCAATTCGTTCACACCTGCAGGAATCGTTCCCACGCGGTTTTCATTATTCTTGATCTCCTTAGGAACACCAATTATCATGTCGCGATCAGATTAAAATTAACAAGTTTTTAGTTTAGCTGCGCAAAGATACCATTAGTTTACAGAAATAAAATAGTTCTGCACCCATGCAGCGTAAAGGATTGATTCATAGTGCGTAAAAGTATAAAAAGGGTGCAATGGCGGTAACCTTCGAACCGTAATATGGACAGGTATAAAATGAAAAAGGGCAGTGATAAAATCACTGCCATTAGTACAAAATAAAACTATGAAAAAAACTATCTGAAAGGTGTCGGCTGTGCGCCTTCCCTTAACATATCTTTGGATGCCTTGCCCTCTACTACTTTTGCCTTCAGCGTCAGCCTGAGGTTGGGCATAATCAAATCATTCGAAAGAACGGTTACTACCTCGTTTTGCTCCCCTAACATTGCCGCATTATACCTTAGTTCCAAAGTTGCTACCTCGCCGGGTTTTATTTCCGATTTGGAGGTGCGGTATATAACGCAGTTGCAAGCACTTTTCACTCCCTGTATCACAAGTGGCTGGCGGCCAGTGTTTCGGATCAGGAATCTGGCTATAGCTTTTTGTCCTTTTTCAAGTTTTCCGAAGCTGTAGCTGGTGCTTCCGATTGCCAAACGCGGCGAAAGTGCCTTTCGTTCCGGCGTAAGCTCAGAAATTAAATCTTTCGGTCCAACCTCTCCTTTAATGTACAAAACATGTTGCGGCTGCACGGAGTTGTTAGAGTACACCGTGATGCTTTTATGAAACGGGCCAGGCCGGCCCGCTGAGTTATAAACAGCTGTAATCGTGCCAGTATCGCCGGGCATGATCGGTTTTTTTGTCCAGGTGGGGGTGGTGCAGCCGCAGGAGGCCTGCACACTCGGTAAAACCACCGGCTCGTTTCCCTCGTTTCTGACTTTAAAAACGTGTGTGGCCTGCGTGCCTTCCGCTATGATGCCAAAGTCATGGGTTTCGGTATCAAAAACCAGTTTTCCCTGTGCCTTAGCGGTATAGCACGCAAATATAAAACACAACAGCGTTAATAGAAATAGTTTACTTCTCATAAAACAAGGCAACCAGGAAATTGCACTCAAATTCGGTTAATTTTCGTGCAAAACAAATTTACAGATTACTTTTTTCAAACATAGGATCTCACCCGCCTGGCGGCCTGCCCCCGGCACCGCTAAATTTGATTTTAGGGGAATCTTACGTACTTTTGATAAGAAAAAACGCAATTGGTTTAATCGAGACGACATGCAAACTGCTGAAGCATCTATAACTCAGAGATTAACTTCCGAAGAAATACTACATGACTACCGCATTGCCTGGGAGAGCCGCCAAGCCAGCCTTACAGGGCGCAAGGAAGTGTTCATGGGGAAGGCCAAGTTCGGTATTTTCGGGGATGGCAAAGAGGTGGCACAGCTGGCCATGGCAAAGTTCTTTCGCAACGGCGATTTTCGCTCCGGCTATTACCGCGACCAGACCTTCATGTTTGCCGTCGGGGAGCTGACGCTGCAGCAATACTTTGCACAACTGTATGCCCATACCGATGTGGAGGCTGAGCCATCAACCGCCGGCCGCGCCATGAACGGCCACTTTGGCACCCGCTCCCTGAACGAGGACGGCCAATGGAAGAACCTGATGGAGCAGAAGAACTCCAGCGCCGATATTTCCCCGACTGCCGCCCAGATGCCGCGCCTGTTGGGTTTGGCCTATGCCTCTAAACTGTACCGACAGAACCCGGCCCTGCAAAGTATGAGCGACTTTTCAGTGAACGGAAACGAGGTGGCTTTCGGAACGATCGGCAACGCCTCCACCTCCGAGGGCATGTTCTTCGAGGCCATTAACGCGGCAGGAGTGCTGCAGGTGCCCATGCTGGTATCCGTCTGGGATGATGCATACGGTATCTCGGTTCCTGCCGAATACCAGACCACCAAAGGCAGTATTTCCGAAATTCTGGCCGGCTTCCAGCGCAACGCCGAAGGGGAGCAGGGCTACGAGATATTTAAAGTAAAAGGCTGGGATTACGCCGCCCTTTGCGATACATACGAGGCAGCCGTGCGCGTGTGCCGCGAACAGCATGTGCCAGTGCTGGTGCACGTGGAGGAGCTGACACAGCCGCAGGGCCATTCCACCTCAGGTTCGCATGAGCGCTATAAATCAAAGGAGCGCCTGGAGTGGGAGGCGGAGTACGACTGCCTGAAGAAGATGCGCGAGTGGATCCTGGAAAGCGAGATTGCCTCCGTGGAGCAGTTAGAGCAGCTGGAGGCAGAGGCAAAAGACGCCGTAAAGGTGGCCCGCAGCAATGCCTGGAATGACTTTGCCGAAGACATTAAGGTGGACCATGAGGAGGCGCTGCGCCTGCTGGATGGCCTGGCTGAGGCTAGTGAGCATATTACGGAGATTGCCACCATTACCGAGGAGTTGCGCAAAACTCTGAACCCGATCCGCAGTGACGCAGTTAGAGCCGTCCGCAAAGCCCTTCGCTACGTGCGCGACGAGCATAACATGGCTAAACGTGAGTTGGTGGGCTGGCTGGAGCAGACGCTGGGCGAGAACGCCGACCGCTATAACTCATACTTATACAGCCAGTCTGAAGAGGCGGCGCTGTTGGTGGAGGAGGTAAAGCCGGAGTTCGATGAGAGCTCGCCGGTGGTGGATGGCCGCGAGGTGCTGCAGGCCTGCTTCGATGCCATACTTTCCCGCGACCCGCGCGTGTTCGCCATTGGCGAGGACGTAGGCTTTATCGGCGACGTGAACCAGGCCTTTGCCGGCCTGCAGGAGAAGCACGGCGAGTTGCGCGTTACCGACACCGGCATCCGGGAGTGTACCATCATCGGGCAGGGGATAGGCGCTGCCCTGCGTGGCCTGCGCCCCATCACAGAGATTCAGTACCTCGATTACCTGCTGTATGCCATTCAAATCCTGTCGGATGACGTGGCCTGCTTACAGTACCGCACCAAGGGCGGCCAGAAGGCACCACTGATCGTGCGGACACGTGGCCACCGCCTGGAGGGCATCTGGCATTCCGGCTCACCGATTGGCATGATCCTAAACAGCATCCGGGGGATGCACGTGCTGGTGCCGCGCAACATGACACAGGCCGCCGGTTTCTATAATACGTTGCTTAAGTCTGATGAGCCTGCGTTGGTGATCGAGTGCCTGAATGGCTACCGCCTGAAGGAGCGCATTCCGAACAACATCGGTGAGTTTACCGTGCCGCTTGGCAAGCCGGAGGTCCTGAAGGAGGGCGCGGATATCACCATTGTTACCTATGGCTCTATGTGCCGCATCGTGATGGAGGCTGCCCGCCAGCTGGAGGAATTTGGTATCTCGGCCGAGGTAATTGACGTGCAGTCCCTGCTGCCCTTCGACGTGGACCACGTGGTCACCGACTCCATTCGCAAGACAAACCGCGTACTGTTTACCGATGAGGACGTGCCGGGCGGCGCATCCGCTTACATGATGCAGCAGGTGGTGGACGAGCAGGGTGCCTGGAGATGGCTGGATTCCAAGCCGCAGTGCCTGTCGGCGCAGGCGCACCGCCCGCCGTACGGCTCAGACGGAGACTACTTCTCTAAGCCGAACACAGAAGATGTATTCGAAGCGGTTTACGAGATCCTGCACGAGGCAGACCCGAAAGCATTTCCAAGTATTTACTAAGTTTAAAGTATAGCTATAAAAGAACGTCCCCGGTAGCCGCGGCTACCGGGGACGTTCTTTTATACTTATAGCGGACACTAACGTTAAGTATAAGCGTAGTGCGGGTTTCGGAGCGATTCACTGTCCGTCCAACACAAAGTTTTTTAGAAGCAGAAAAACTCAATTTTGCTGTTTAGCCCGCATTACGCCTAGATAGTGTTAGCGGCTGGCTATTCATTTTCCGATAATTTTTCAAATATTGCTGGCATAGATTCCTCATCTATCGCTTCCATATCTAGCAGCTTTAAAGACTTTACCATTTTTAGGGTAGTGGTCTTGTAATGCTTGAAGTGTGGTGTCTCTAAATGAGAATCATAAGCCTCTTTGTCTTTGTATATTTCCAGAATCCTAATCTGGGTCGGATTTTCTTTCTGATACATCGGGTAGATTGAAATTACCCCTGGCTCTAATCTTACAGAAGCCTCTGATTCTTCTTTAAGTATTGAAATATACTCTTCAAGGTCTGCTGAATCTATTTCTATTTCAGAAATTCTTATTATCATCTCATCAGCATTGAAGGATTTTTCATTTTCTGCTCGTTGCGTACAAGAACTCACAAAGATTAATAAAAGGAAAAACAGTGATGCTTTATTTACTGACTTCATAGTCGATTACTTTACAATTCTTTTAAGCGTAAAAGGCTCCCCCGGTGCCAAAAGGACAATCCTTTCCGGATTATCAACCAACTTTCTCAATTCCTCAGGGTCTGCGTTAAATGGTGGAAAATCAGGGGCATCTACAGAACCCCAATGATGTAATAAAAGAGGTGTATTTGGATAGGCATTTGCCAATTTTACAGCACCTTCTAATGTAAAATGCCATTCGCTATCTGAAAAATCGAAAAGGATGGCATCGGGTGTTGGCATTTTTAGGTGTTCGGGCATCAGTCTTGAATCTCCCGTAGCCCAGATATTTCCGTCAGGTGTTTCAATCCAAAATCCCGCGCAATCTTCTTGTTTCCAATATCGACCTTCGTTCATTTCAGGACTGGCGTTTTGCCAAGCATGGTCGGCAGGAGTTAAGGTAACCTTGAGTCCGCCAATATTAAATGAATCTCCGATATTATGACCAAAGGAGGGCAAACCCTGATTTTTCATTAATGAATCAACATAAATGGTTGAATGGAATTCCCTGGTTACAGATTTCAAATCGGCACATGTCGGTCTACTGTAATGGTCATTATCACTATGGGTTATTAAAACAGCATCCAAACCGGGGACTTCATTGGCTTTAATGGGAAACTCAATCATTATTGGCATATCAAATCCTCCGAGCAAAGGGTCTATCATAAGTGTTGTACCTCTGCTATTAACTAAAAATCCTGCCATCCCTAACCACCTTAGCGTTGTGCTGTCTGATTCTTCAAATGCTTCTGTTCCAAAATATTGAGTAGGAGGTGCTTTGGCTTGATACTTTTCTTCCACCTCCGGTTGATTACCTTCGATCTTTTCCTTCTTTGCTTGTTGACAGGAAGAAGTCAGCAAGATAACCGCAAGTGTTAAAAGTATTTTATTCATAAAATCACTCTTTTCATAGTTTGGCGTATTGGTTCTCTTGTTGGCTCAGCTTGCCGCGAACGTCTCGTATAAACAGTGTACAAGGCCGTCGGCCGAAGTATGGTATTTATACCTTGTTGGACAAGGTTTTTCTATTTCATCATTATTGACACAACCCAAAAGACAACCAAGCCAGCAGGTATCAACGATAGAATCAATTTTGTTGAGTGTTTGATACTTTTGTCTGACGAGTCCCACCCTACAGATTCTTCTTGCAATGTTTTTACTGCAAGAAAAGACGCCAATGCTGCAACAACAAACAATATACTGAAGACAACTAATTCTTCTGTGCTTGTTATATTGTCTTTACTCGAATTGAAAACACCGTTTACAATAGCCGTAAGATGCCACAGAACTATAGGTATCAAACAGATTAATCCTACAAGGGAACCTATCTTTGGTTTATACAAAGTCAACCATGGACAGAATGCAAATAGAAGCAAAGCACCTAATATCGCAAATACAGGTAAGTAGCTAGCAAAGCCTGCTGAGAATCCAAGGTACAACAGCAATAAGTAGAGATTCAGAACTCCACTAACCAGAAACAGAATGTATTTTTTCATTATAAATTACGTGCAACTGCTGGCTAAACGAAAACATACGCTTACCTGCACTATGTACGTAGTAATGTGATTACTGCCCCTGGTACAGGACCACATCATCGGTATACACCACGTTGCTTTGGTTGAGGGCGCGATCGTAGATGTATACTTCAAAGCGCACAGTGTCGCGGAAGGGATAGCTTTCTGTGGTGAAGCTGGTGATGGTGTAGCGGATCTCGCCCTCCAGGGCCTCAGACTTTTCGTCGCTGGAGAGCCTCGGAAAGCGGCCATTGAAGTTGACGAAGCTTGGCTGGTAGGTATTGCCGCGCTTCACCTGCATGTTCACGATAAAGTTGTCGAAATACTGGGAGCCAGGCTCAAAGGGAGGCTCAAAGTCCGGGCCGGTCTGGGAACCGCCTTCGCCCCGGCTCAGTCCCAGGTCTCCGTCTCCATCCTGGTAGTCCACGGCAATCACCAGCGAATCAAAAACGATCCGGTTCTTGGTAAAAGTATACTGTTCCACCCTATCAAACGTAATGGCAGGTATGTCGCTGTAGTTCGGCTCTTCGCGGCAACTGCCCAGGGCAATTACCAGCACCAGCAGCAGGGGGCTATACTTTAGCATGTATTTCATGTGGAGTATCAGAAAATGAAGCTAAATTTACTAAATCAAACGCAGGAAATATAGCAATTGTTGTATTCAATGGATTTTAAAACCCAGCACGCCAGCCTACTGTGTCAGCAGGAGCCTTTCGACTTTGATTCTACGGCTTTGGCGCTGTTCCGTTTCCAGGCGCAGCACAACCCCATCTACAAAAATTACCTGCAAAACCTGCACGTGAACCCAGCGGAGGTAAAGGTGCTGGAGCAAATTCCCTTTCTGCCGATCGAGTTCTTTAAAGAGCAGCAGGTGGTAACCGGTGAATTTAAGCCTGAGGTCATTTTCTACAGCAGCGGCACCACCAGGCAAGCACGCAGCCGCCACCTCGTTTCCAGCCTCAGCCTGTACCACCAGGTGTCGGAGCGTATTTTCGAGCATTTCTACGGACCGCTGCAGGAGTACGTGGTGCTGGCGCTCTTGCCCTCTTACCTGGAGCAGGGCGGCTCGTCGCTGGTAGCCATGGTGGCTCATTTTGTGAAGCGAACCGGCCAGCAGGAGGAAGGCTTTTACCTGCGCAACCACGGCCAGCTGCTCCAGGCGCTGCGGCAGGCCAGGGGCCGGGGCAAGAAAGTGTTGCTGATCGGGGTGTCTTACGCGCTGCTGGATTTAGGCGAGGAGCTACGGGGGCAGGAGGACTTTGCCGGCGTAACCGTGATGGAGACCGGCGGCATGAAAGGGCGCCGCCGGGAGATGATCCGCGAGGAGCTGCACGCGCAGCTGAAGCAGGGGCTCGGCGTACCGGCCATTCACTCCGAGTACGGCATGACGGAGCTCCTCTCGCAGGGATACTCCCAGGGGGAAGGCATTTTCCGGCCCGGCTATACCATGCGCATCCTGCTCCGCGACCTAAACGACCCTTTCGACATGAGCAACAGCGCCCGTAGCAGCGGCGGTATCAACGTCATCGACCTTGCTAACGTGGATTCCTGTGCCTTTATCGAGACCAAGGACATCGGCCGCCTGCACCCGGACGGCAGCTTCGAGGTGCTGGGCCGTTTCGATAACTCAGACATCCGGGGTTGTAACCTGCTGGTAAGCTAGCATCCGCAATGTATAAACTGCGTTAACGAACCTATGGGATACCTTGCCTTTATACTTTTTGTAGCCGCCATTGGCTTTGTGTTTTACCGCTGGGCCACCCGGCAAAAGCGCCGCCGCAGGCAGGTGCTAGTTTCGGATTTTCCGGTGGCGTGGCGCAAGATCCTGCAGGACCGTGTAGGCTTTTATCATACTTTGAAAACCGAGGAGGAAAGGCAGCGCTTCGAGAAATTGGTGTAACTGTTCCTGTCCGAAAAGCGCATCACGGGCATTGATGTGGCGATTGATGACCTGACTAAGGTGCTCGTTGCTTCCAGCGCCATCATACCCATCTTCGGCTTTCGCGATTGGGAGTACCGTAACCTGGGTGAGGTGCTGGTGTTTCCGGGAAGTATAAAAAAGTATAAAGACGAGAAAAGCGAGGCTGTGAGCGAGGTGCTCGGGCGCGTGAACCCGTTTCAGAACGACCACTACGTTACGCTCTCCAAGCCTGCCCTGGAACAGGGCTTTAATGACATGGCCGACCGCAAGAACGTGGGCATACACGAGTTCGCCCATATGCTGGACCAGGCCGACGGGGAGATAGACGGAACGCCCGCCGCTTACATGCCGGCAGAACTGGTGCAGCCGTGGCAGGAGCTGATGTACCGCAAGATTCAGAAGATCCGGCAGGGCAAATCAGAGATTGACAGCTACGGCGCCACCAGCGAGGCCGAGTTCTTCGCCGTAGTGACCGAGTACTTTTTTGAGAAGCCCGAGCAACTGGCCGAAAATCATCCAAAACTATACGAGCTGCTCACCGAGGTATTCGCCCAGAACCCCAGGCGTCGCTTCCGGCTGAATTTCAGGGAGCTGCTAAACCCCTACGGCAAGCGCTTGGGCCGCAATGAAGCCTGCCCCTGTGGCAGCGGCAAAAAGTATAAGCAATGCTGTATGCTGAAACGGAAGTAGTTGAAGAGGATTGACGATGCAGGTCTTTATACTTTTATCGTGTCATGGCGTCAGGGCTGTGACTCGATAGGCTTGGGAAGTTATACTTTATGCTTGTGTTATACTTGCTGATTTATACTTCCCTGGCCGCTGCTTCCTACTTTTGACACAAGCATCCTTGCTAGCTTCCGCTGATCCTCTAGTTCCCACAAACCTACAGTTGCATTTATACTTTGGTGCTCTCAAGCCCGAGAGGGCTCGTCCTTTGGCATCGCGCTGTGTTCCCTCCTGCGCCAGGGCGCTGCCACTAACGTGGCACCGGATCTCACAAGGCGCTCAACCCAAGGACTGGGAACAGATTCGATAGCTGCTGCTTTTGCCATGCAACAAGTATAGACTGTCCCCTGGAGGACAAGTGAGAACGAGAGTTCGAAACTTGCGACCTTAGGTCAATAGGGGTGTTTATACTTTGACTATGAGACTCATACTTTAGACCTAGCAGTAACAGATTCCCCTCCTTGGATAAGGAGGGGTAGGGGTGGTTAGATTCGATACTGCAGAGCTCCCTCCCCTGTTTTTAGGGGAGGGCTGGGGTGGGGTGAAAACCCGCTCCCTGGAGGAGCGGGTTCATGCTTCGTAGGGACAGGTTGCAACCTGTCCGCAGCTTTCGCGATGCCGCAAGTATAAGTATAGGTATAAGTGGTTTTATGCTTTATCTCCTTCACCAAATTGCCTTTTGCTAAAATTCCTAATCAAGATACCCCGCAGCAGCGCTGGCTCTTTTTGGCTCCCGCCTCAAGAGTGTTAGGAAGAACAGGGAAAGTAGTAAGTATAAAAAAGCCCCGGTAAGATTATACCGGGGCCTCTTCAGCTTTTCATTCTCTTTGTTTTGCGCTACGCAACCACAGGCCTGGCATAGGCCCTGGCGTCCTCGGCCGTAATCTCCGGGCCGCTCATGATCACGAGGCGCTCCACCACGTTGCGCAGTTCGCGCACGTTGCCGCGCCAGTCCAGCCCCTGTAGGTACTCCAGCGCCTCGGGTGTGATGTCTTTGGGCTTGTTGCCGTAGTCGTTGGCAATGTCGTTCAGGAACTTCTGCACCAGGTCCGGAATGTCCTCCCGGCGTTCGTTCAGCGGCGGCACATGAATAAGTATAACGCCTAGGCGGTGGTAGAGGTCCTCGCGGAAGTTCCTATGCTCTATCTCCTCCAGCAGGTTCTTGTTCGTGGCCGCTACCACGCGCACATCCACCTGTATGTCCTTGTCGCCGCCCACACGCGTAATCTTGTGCTCCTGCAGCGCGCGCAGTACCTTCGCCTGCGCCGACAGGCTCATGTCGCCCACCTCATCCAGGAACAGGGTGCCGCCGTCGGCCTGCTCAAACTTGCCGATGCGCTGCTTCACTGCTGAGGTGAACGAGCCTTTCTCGTGGCCGAACAGCTCACTCTCGATCAACTCGCTTGGGATGGCGGCGCAGTTCACCTCCACCAGCGGGCCGCCGGAGCGGTTGCTGTGCTCATGCAGGGCGCGGGCCACCAGCTCCTTACCCGACCCGTTCGGGCCGGTGATCAGCACGCGGGCATCAGTCGGGGCCACTTTCTCAATGGCTTGCTTCACGCGGCTCAGGGCAGGGGAGGTGCCTACCATCTCGTAGGTCTTGGAGATCTTCTTTTTCAGGATCTTCGTCTCCGTCACCAGGTTCGATTTATCCAGGGCGTTGCGCACCGTTACGAGCAGGCGGTTCAGGTCCGGTGGCTTCTGCAGGAAATCGTAAGCGCCTTTTTTGGTGGCTTCCACGGCGGTATCGATGGTGCCGTGGGCGGATATCATGATGAATGGTGTATCGGGTGTGATTTCCATTGCTTTCTCCAACACCTCGATGCCATCCATGCCAGGCATTTTAATGTCGCAGAGCACCACGTCATACCTGGATTTGCCGAGCAGCTGCAGGCCTCGCTCGCCGTCCTCGGCTTCATCCACGTTATAGTTCTCGAACTCCAGGATCTCCTTCAGGGTGCTTCGGATGGCCCTCTCGTCGTCGATGATCAGAATCTTGGGCATAGTTTTATATTGATTATCTCGTTAAGTATAGCCAATTCACGGCCGCTTGTCAAGGCGGCTGCTGCACTTTTACGCTGTTAGCGCCTAACTTGGTGAGCTGTTGCGCATTTTTATTACGGGCCAGTAGCTGCGGCAGGGCCATACTGCTGCGTCGCTCCAGCAACGTATCATGTAGGACTCACGCCTTTGCGGCTTTCAGGCCAGCGCCCAGCACCAGCGTATCCTCCAACATGCCTAGTACAGGGTCTGCGATTTCAGTCTTGTCACTCAGGAACTTGCGCAGGTAGAAGCTGGCATAAGTGGCTGCCACGGCAGCGGACGCACCAGCGAGCGCCCCTTTGGTCATACTTTTGTAGCTGCCTGCAAAAATCGCTGCTCCCACCACCGCCCCGGAACCCGCCCGCATCAGCAGGGAAGGTAAAATGATACGGTCGGGCGCCACGGGTAATTTATCGCCTAGCAGCTCTGTGGCGGCCAGCCCGGTTAGCGCGTAAGCTACATACTTATTTTGCAGGAACGCAAGCGGGGTGCCGGACAACCCGCCCTGAGGATTTTCCTGCAGAGCGCTGCTCAGTAGCGCCGGGGCTGCCAGGCTCCTCATGCCCGCCAGGGCACCCATGGCCAGTGCTTTATATAGTTCTGTTTTCATGCGGTGGTTTTTTTGTTTCCCTACATGTACGGGGCTTCGAGGGTGCAGGCTGTTTTGCGGCACGCGGTATTGGGATTTTAGAAGCAGTCATCCACCCCTTGTACAAAGAGAGACTGTCCCGGGCCATGCTCCGGTCGTATCATAAATTTTAAACAGGCCCAGGGTAAACACAGTTTGATGTAAATGGCGTATAGGTATAGCTATAACGGAAGGAAAATGAATTATTCGTCCCAGTCTACATGAAAAATACTTAATTTCGCTACTCGTTATACACACGTGGTTCATTCACGTCTCATTCTGAATCAGAACTTTTAATGGGATTAAAAGATAATAAGGTAGATACGGAAAGAAAGCGGAGGTATTTTGTGTCGCGCAGGGTAGACCGGATCTTCCTGGAGCTTTACAAGGTCTATGCTTTCCATGTCCGCTTTTTTAAAGAAGTCTTTGTGCCGCCTTACGAGTTGAAGGAAGTGGTGCGGCAGTGTTATGAGGTGGGGGTAAGGTCGCTACCGCTCATCTCGCTCACAGGCTTCATCATCGGCATCGTGTTTACCAACCAGTCGCGGCCCTCGCTGTCGGAGTTCGGGGCCACCTCGTGGCTGCCCTCACTGGTATCCATCGCCATTGTGCGGGCGCTGGCGCCCCTGGTTACCGCCATTATTGCCGCCGGCCGGGTGGGCTCAGCCATTGGGGCAGAGCTTGGGTCGATGCGCGTAACCGAGCAGATCGATGCCATGGAGGTGTCGGCCACTAACCCGTTTAACTTCCTGGTGGTCACGCGCGTGCTGGCTACCACGCTCATGGTGCCGGCCCTGATGATCTACACTGTTTTTGTATCCCTGATGGGGGCCTACCTCAACGTAAACCAGAACGAGCTGACCAGCTTTACCACCTATATGACACAGGTGTTCGAGGCTATCACCTTCCTGGATATCTTCTCCTCCATTATTAAAACGTTCATCTTCGGGTTCACGATAGGCATGGTGGGCTGCTACAAAGGGTACTACTCTTCCAAGGGAACGGAGGGAGTGGGCAAGGCGGCTAACTCGTCGGTGGTAACGGCTATGTTCCTGGTTTTTATCGAAGAACTGTTGTCCCTGCAGATCATCAACCTGTTCAGGGCTATGTAAGCAGGAAGTATGAAGAAGATCAATCCAAACATAAATTACGAGAACAAAGTAATCGAGATCAAGGGGCTGAAAAAGGCTTTCGATGACTTTGAGGTGCTGAAGGGCGTGGACCTGAACCTGTACCAGGGCGAGAACCTGGTGGTGCTGGGGCGCTCGGGCACCGGTAAGTCAGTGCTGATCAAGATCATTTCTGGGCTCCTCGACCCAGACGAGGGGATGGTGAGGGTTTTGGGCCAGGAAGTGAACAAACTGAAGCCCAAACAGCTGGACCAGTTGCGCCTCAAGGTTGGCTTCTCGTTCCAGAACAGTGCCCTGTACGACAGTATGACGGTGTATGAGAACCTGGAGTTTCCGCTCATCCGCCATGCAAAAGATATGAGCAAGGGCGAGCGCGACAGGCGGATACACTTTATACTGGACGGCGTGGGACTGTTGCAGGCCATCAACCAGATGCCATCAGAGCTTTCCGGCGGACAGCGCAAGCGCATCGGCATTGCGCGCACACTTATACTTAAGCCGGAAATAATGCTTTACGACGAGCCAACGGCCGGCCTGGACCCCATTACCTGCATCGAGATCAACGCGCTGATCAACGACGTGCAGGAGCGGTTCAATACCTCGGCCATCATCATTACCCACGACCTGACCTGTGCCCGCTCCGTAGGCGACCGCATGGTGATGCTGCTGGAAGGACAGTTCCAGCGACAGGGTACATTCGAGGAGGTGTTTAACACGGATGATGAGCGGGTTAAGATGTTTTACGATTACAACTTTGTATACTAACGTATGAATTCGGCAGAAAATAAGCGTTCCATTATGGTCGGGATCTTTGTCCTGATAGCCATCGTTATTTTTGTGATAGGTATTCTGACCCTGGGTGGCCAGCAGAAGAAATTTATCGAGAGTATTACGGTGAGTACTGTTTTTAGTGATGTGGAGGGCCTGAAGGTGGGCAACAACGTCTGGTTCTCGGGCGTCAAGATCGGCACGGTAAAGGATATCAGGCTGCATGGCGAGTCGCAGGTGCAGGTGCTGATGAACCTGGAGCAGTCGGCGCAGCAGTACATTCGCCAAAACTCAAAGGCACGCATCAGCTCCGAAAGCCTCATCGGCAACAAGATCATAGAGATCTTTGGCGGCACACCGGCCACAGGGCAGGTGCAGGACGGCGATGTGCTGGCATCCGAGGCGAACCTGAACACCGACGACATCATGAAAACGCTGCAGGAGAACAACAAGAACCTGTCAAACATTACCAGCAATTTCAGTGTGATAAGCGATAAACTGGTGCGGGGCGAGGGAACCGTTGGCACGCTGCTCAACGACTCCACGTTGGCAAAAGACTTTAAGAGCATGGTGGCCAGCCTGGAAACCACATCCCAGAACGCGGCGCGCGCCTCCCGCGACCTGAGCCGCTTTACCAGCAAGCTGAACACAAAGGGTAGCCTGGCGGATAACCTGCTGACGGACACCACCGTTTTTAGCAGCCTGGAGAGCTCGATGGCGGAGCTGGAAAAGGCCACGCAGTCGGCCACGCAGATGGCGCAGAACCTGGAGCAGGCCAGCAGCAAGTTTAACAACGAGAACAATGCCGTGGGCGTGCTGCTGAACGACCCTGACTTTGCGGGCCAGCTGCAGCGCACCATGCAAAACCTGGAGACCAGCAGCGAGAAGCTGGACGCGAATATGGAGGCCTTGCAGAGTAACTTCCTGCTCAGAGGCTATTTCCGGAAGAAGGATAAAGAGCAGCGGGAAGCCGCCGAGGAGGCCCAGGAGAAGCAACCGGAACAAGAGCAACAGCAACCGGTGCAACAGCCGGTTAAAGAAGAGAAATAACACGTATAAAAGCCGGCATTTGCCGGCTTTTATACTTTAATACCAGTACAAGCATAACACTCTCTAACTCCCAAACTCTCTAACTTCCCATGTCTCCCTACGAAGCTCAGGCCCTATATGAACTGCGGCGGTGGCAGCACGAGATGCTGCGCGACCCAGGTATGTTTAACGCGCTTGCCCGCAGGGCGCAGGTCAAGCTCAACAGCTTTATACCGGAGAAGGTGCACAAGGCCATTACCTCGGCGATGAAACAGATGATCCAGGGGGTGCTGTTTGGTGCCGGGTACATTTCACAGAAGCCCTTGGAGCAGGTGCCGCTGGAAGTGCGGGAGGGGCAGGTGCGGGGGCAGATAAAATACTACCAACAGGCGGCAGCGGCTGAGGGCGGTGTGACGGGGGCAGGTGGTATTCTGCTCGGACTGGTGGATTTCCCGTTGTTGCTGGGCCTTAAGCTCAAGCTGCTCTATGACATTGCCGCCCTGTATGGGTATGATATAAAGGACTACCGTGAACGGGTATACCTGCTGCACATCTTCGAGTTGGCTTTTAGCTCACAGGAGCATCGCCGCAATGTATACCTGCACCTGGCCGACTGGGAATCGCAGAAACTGCTGCTGCCCGAGGACATCAATGCCTTTGACTGGCGCAGCCTGCAGCAGGAGTACCGCGACTACATCGACCTGGCTAAGATGGCCCAGCTGATTCCCATCATCGGCGCGCCGATCGGTGCGGTGGTAAACTACCGCCTCATTACAAAGCTTGGAGAGACGGCCATCAACGCTTATCGCCTGCGCTTGAAGGAGCAGGGGCTGCTGCAGGCCTAAAGGCAAGTATAAAAGTAATAGGGCCGGCAACGTATGCCGGCCCTATTACTTTTATACTTGCATTACTTGTTACCGCACATAGAGTTTAAACAGGAGCAGGCCACGGTCGGTGTGCAGGTGTAACAGGTAGATACCGGCCTGGGTTTTAGGCAACTGCACCAATAGCGTATCCGGGCGCGGCGCTGTTAAGCGTTGCTCCAGCACCAGTTGGCCCAGGCTGCTGTAAACCTGCAGTTGCTTTAGGTCGAAATCGGCGCGGTGCAAGTCTAGTTTAAAGCTGCCATTGCTTGGGTTAGGGGAGATGATGATAGACTCGGCCAGTGAAAGGTCCTCTACCACAAAATCAGCGGTGCTGTTGGCTTTCCCGCCGAATCCTGTTATCTCTACCTTGCCCGTGGTGGCCCCACGTGGTACCTGTACCTTATACTTGTCACCGGAGGCCTCCAGCACTAACGCCTCCTGCCCGTTAAAGGCGATCTTGTCCTGCAGTCCCATGATACCGAAGTGCTGGCCGCTGATCTCCACCACTGTGCCCACACTTCCCTGCGCCGGCTGCATAGCCGTGAATCTTGGCCCCGGAATTACCTGAAACTTGCCAATTGCTGAGCCGCCTGGTGTCTCCACGATGAGTATGTCAGATTCAGCCTGCTCCGGCACCTGCACCAGCAGGTGTTGCGGGCTTGCCTCCAGTACCTGGGCCTGCACTAACCCAAGAAGCACGTTGATCCGAGCCTTATCCGCAGTAAAATTCTCGCCCCTGATGGTGAAGGTGCTCCCCACGATACCGCTTTCTTTACTCAGGCTGCTGATGACCGGGTTATACCAGACGGTATAGGCGGAGGCGCTCTCCACCTCACCTCCTTTGGTTCGGATCGCGAAAGTGCCCGTCTCGGCTCCGGCAGGCACCTTTACCGCCACCAGGTTGCCATCGTGGTGAACAATCTCGCAGTCGAGGTTGCCAAGGGTTACCGCCTCTATAAGCTCCGGTTGCAGGAGTAGCCCGTGCAGGTTTACGATATTGCCTACCATCCCCTCAGCCGGGCTGAAGGAGTTGAGCACCGGCGGCTGGTATATCTCAAAGCTCTCTGTGGCCGTAACCCCACCATCCGGAGTAATGATTTTCAGGGCACCCGTAGCCGCGCCTTCCGGCACCAGCACGCGCAGCTCGGAGTAGGTCGCGCTAACCACGGTGGCGGCCGTCCCGTTCAGGTATACTTTGTTGTCGGCCGCGATGCCTGCAAATCGATTTCCTGTAATGGTTACTTCCGTGCCATACTTGCCGGCCGCCGGTTCAAACGCTGTGATGGCCGGTGTGGCCAGCACGTCCTCCAGGTTCACCCGCACCGCCTCGTCCACCACCGGGGGCATGTCATAGATGCGGTTGAGGGTGACGTTGGTGCGGACAGGGGAGTTGAAGTCGAAGAAAATGTCAGCGAAATTCTCCACGGCGGTCTTCTCGGGCAGGCCTGCCTTGGGTTTGATGCTGAACTGGATGTAGCCATGGCTGCCCGGCTCGTTGGCGTTGCTGTCGGGCAGCATGATGTTATCGAAGGTCCAGGTGAGAACTGGCCGGCCCTTGCCGCTCACTTCCAAACGGTGGGTATGCGAGGCAGCCCCAACCTCCAGTGTGCTTAGGTCCAGGTGCTCGGAGAGCGTGTCCACTACCACCACGCGGTAAGCCACATCGGTCCCCGTGTTCTGAAAGCGGATCTTATACTTAAGCGCTGTGTTGGTAGGCGTATAGTTTTCCTCTGTCCTTCCCACCGGCGTCACCAGCTTGTCGTTCGGATCAAAGGAGTCCGTAATCAGCACGCACTCCTCCGACACCTCAGCCTCCTCGTCATCTGTCGGCATCAGGTTTACAAAGCCAGAGCTGAAAGTCGTGTCCGCAGAAGCGGCGGTACAGGCCTCCATCGTCACGCTGGCTAGGGTATTGTCGCCGTTGCCTTCCGGCTGGTCCGCCTCCAGCCGCCAGGTATAGCCCATGGAAGGCACCCAGAGCACCATGCTGTCGCCGGCCGCGAGGCGGAACTGCTCCTTGGAGGCCAGCCTGCCATCCCTAAACTTACGGAACAGCTCGTGTTGCTCCATGTCGGCGGTGCCGGAGTTCCTGATCACGAAACGAATCCTGCCCGACTCTGCATCGCAGCGGCCCGTGATGGAAACCGTCGGTGTCGGCTGAACAGGCGCGTTATTCGATGGCGTGATCCAGGCGCGGGTGCAGACGGTGCGGCCGCGCACCGCTTCGTTTCCGCAGGTTACGATGTCTGTGATGGTGATCGTGCCTTGTTGCCCGGCTGCCAGGTCGCCTACGACGAACTCATACGTCCCGTCGGAAAGGCGATTATAGGTCCTGTCTGCAGAGAGCAGTTCTACTTCCTTTGGCAACTGCACATATACCTTGGCATCGGGTGCCGTGGCAAAACCGGAGTTCACGTAGCGGACGGTGGTGGTACTCTCGAAGCAGCGCCGGCGGCGGTCGGAGGAGACGCTGACGGAGAGGTAAGGGGAGAGGGTGACCTGGTTGCCAAGGTGAAGTGTCTGGTTTCGCCCAAGCGAAGAAAAGGTTATTTGTATGGCTTCGGCTTGGCAGGCAATGATTTTCTTAGTGGCCTCGTTTGCAGGCAGGATTTCCTTTACTTGATAGGTTCCGGAGCCAACGGGTAGCGAATAGTTGCCGTTTTTGTCGGAAAACGAATAGTAAGGACCAGGAGTGGCTTCGACTAAAATCCCGGGAAGCGGGCTGTCGTTCTCATCAAAAATGCAGTTGTTGTTCCTGTCGTTAAATACTACGCCGGTTATATTATTTGTTTCAGGCAAGGTAATCGGCTCGTTGTTGGTAAAACTCGCTACTGTATTGTTTGGGCTTAAAACGATGATGCGGGATCCCGATTTGTTTACCGAAAAAGAATTCTGGAGAATGTGGAAGATATAGGAGTAGTTCCTTGAACTAGCCACCAGGGCTTTTGTGTGAGCATCATACTTGTAAATGTGTCCCCAGTTGGAAAGATACATGTTGTTTTGCCCGTCAAAATCCATATCATAGGCTGTAAATCCGTCCGGGTAAGCGTTTGGTGGAAGAAAGTCCCCCAGAAACTCGCCATTTAGGGTAAACTTTTTAGATTTCCGGACAAGTAAAATGTAAAGCGCCCCTTCTTTGTCTATACTGAATTTAAGTCGGCTGTTAAATACGCCTTCCTTAAAATTAATAGGAGCTCCGGTTTCATTGTTGATATATGATTGCCTTTTTATAAGTCTCCCCTCAGCGCTATACTGGTACAGATAAATGTCATCAGAAACATAGACATTACCCTGAGGGTCCAGTTTAAGGTATATGGGATTGGCTAAGGTTGTCGGGCTCGCTGTGCCTGTACTGGAAGCAGGTGCAAACCTGGAGATGAACACACCGTTTGGCGTAAACTTTTGAACGCTGCCTGCCGGATCTTTCGAAAGTACATACAGGTTACCTGCCTGGTCCAGCTCCATACTTGTTATCTGGCTTGTAAACTTTCCGTTGTCCGTGCCCTTGCCTCCGAACGCGAACAATAAGTTTCCTTCCGTGTCATACTTCTGGATGATACCATTGCTGAACGCAACATAGTAATTCCCCACCTGGTCTGACTTGACGGCATAAGGGTACAGTTTATCGGCGCTTCTACTCTCAAAATTGCCGAAGTCCAACAGGAATTCGCCTTCCGGAGAAAATTTTTGAATACGGCTATCATTATCCCTGTCGGCTACATATATGTTTCCTTCGTTGTCAAGCGTCAGACTCATTCTGGAGCCGGTAAACTGACCGTTCCCGGTTCCTTCTGACCCAAAGTTCATGTGCCAATACCCCGTAGTGTCAAACTTAATAACCTGATGAGAATAACGCTCGGTTATATAGACATACCCGTCCGCATCTAAGGCGATGTCATCAGGGTAAATTGCCCAGCCACTACCGAAATACGTGAGGAGTTTCCCTGATTTATCAAATATCTGAATGCGGGCATTATGGGGGTCGGAAACGTACAGATTCTCTTCCCTATCGAGGGCAAGGCTGTTAGGCATGTTGAATTGCCCGGGCAGTTCCCCGAAACTCCCGATCACGGAAAGCAGATTTCCCTTCTGGTCAAATTTCTGGATACGATGGTTTTCGGTGTCCGCTACGATGATGGTGCCGTCTTTAGTTACGACCAAGGAATACGGATCATTTAGTTGCCCAGGTAAGCTGCCTTCTTCTCCAAAGCTGAGCAGTATCTCGTTGTCAGGGCTAATCTTATGGATGCGGCTGCCAAAGCTGATCGTGTACATATTTCCCTCGCTGTCCAGGCTGGTTGCCTTGTGCGAGTTAGAGTCATGGTACCGGCCAGTGAGATGGTACTCGTCCAGCATGGTGCCGGAGAGGTTGAAAACGCGCGTGCTGTAATCATCGGCCAGGTATAATTTATTGTCTGGGCCAACGGTAATATCATAGGGAAAGGAAACGGTGTTTCCGATCACGTAACCGAGCTTGTAATCCTGCGCAAGGGCAGCAGAAACAGAAATACACAGAAAAGTAAGCGAAAGTAAAGCTGTTCTCATAGGCTAAAAGTGAACGGTGGTCAATAAAGTATAGGTGGTTCAGTAACAGGGCCTAAAGGTATACATTTTGACTTAAATATATATCTTTTCAGGAGGTGGTACAGCCGCAAATTATACTTGCAGGAGTTGGTGAACGACAGGCAGCAAAAACGGCGGCCTTTATACTTCAAGGCAAAGTATAAAGGCCGCCGCCAACGAATAGATGCTGCGTTTTACCGGTTATCCTCTGCGTACCACTCGGCGAAGGAGTTTTGCGTTTCCCAGAGCTTGAGGTGGTGCAACTGCACGTAGTCGGGCATGTGGCGCTGCAGGCGGTGCTGAAAATCGATGAGCATGTTCTCGCAGGTGGGCTGGTAGGGCGTGTGTACCAGTTTGTGTTCATACTTGCGCAGCCGCTCGAGCAAGTCCTCCGGGGTGCCCTGCGGCAGCACCAGCGCATGGTCGAAGGGCTGCACGATGTGCTCCTGCACCAGTTGCTTCAGGTCGCCAAAGTCCATCACCATGCCGTTTTTATGGTGTTCCTCCTCCACCAGCGGCGTGCCGATAACGGTTACCTCCAGCTTGTAGGAGTGGCCGTGGATGCGGCGGCAGGGGCCGTCGTAGTTGAGCAGGGCATGCGCCGTCTCGAATGTGAAAAGCCTGGTAAGCCTGATCTTGGTCATCAAAGTATAAAGTATGGGTATTGCATATTTTACGTGCAAGGTAGCGGGGCGGTGGGAAGTATAAAATGACGCAGGTCATTATAGGACAGGGGCAAAAGAAAAAGGCTGGCCCCTCGGAGCCAGCCTTTCGCTGTACGTATACTTTGAAGGGATTAACGCTTCTCCACCGGAACGTAGTCGCGTTTGGTCTCGCCGGTGTAGATCTGGCGCGGACGGCCGATAGGCTCCTTGTTCTCGCGCATCTCTTTCCACTGCGCGATCCAGCCTGGCAGGCGACCCAGGGCGAACATCACCGTGAACATGTCTGTCGGGATGCCGATGGCGCGGTAAATGATGCCGGAGTAGAAGTCCACGTTCGGGTACAGCTTGCGCTCCACGAAGTAGGAATCGTTCAGGGCAGCCTCTTCCAACTCCTTGGCAATGTCCAGGATCGGATCGTTGATGCCCAGGGCAGTCAGCACCTCATCCGTCGCTTTCTTAATGATACGGGCGCGCGGGTCGAAATTCTTGTACACGCGGTGTCCGAAGCCCATCAGGCGGAACGGATCGTCTTTGTCCTTTGCCTTGGCGATGAACTTCTTAGAGTCGCCACCGTCCGCCTTGATCTGCTCCAGCATCTCGATTACGGCCTGGTTGGCACCGCCGTGCAGCGGGCCCCACAGCGCGCCGATACCGGCAGACACGGAGGAGTAGAGGCTGGCGTTGGCCGAACCCACCAGGCGCACGGTGGAGGTAGAGCAGTTCTGCTCGTGGTCGGCATGCAGGATCAGCAGTTTGTTCAGCGCATCCACCACCACCGGGTTCAGCTCATACTCCTCGGTAGGGTAGGCGAACATCATGTGCAGGAAGTTGGAGCAGTAATCCAGCTTGTTCTTAGGGTAGTTTACCGGGTGCCCGATGGAGTTTTTGTAAGACCAGGCGGCTATCGTCGGCATTTTCGCCATCAGGCGGATGATCGACAGGTCCACCTCGTCCTTGGACTGGTTCGGGTTAAGCGACTCCGGGTAGAAGGCCGTGAGCGAGCTGATCAGGGCCGAAAGAATGCCCATCGGGTGCGCCGCGGAAGGGAAACCGTCCAGGATCTTGCGCATGTCCTCGTTCACCAGCGTGTGCAGTCTTATCTTGTTGCTGAAATCGTCCAGCTCCTGTTGTGTCGGCAGCGAGCCGTAGATGAGCAGGTAAGCCACCTCGATAAAGCTCGACTTCTCCGCCAGCTGCTCAATAGGGTAGCCTCTGTAGTGCAGAATGCCCTGCTCCCCGTCCAGGAAAGTGATCTCGCTGGTCGTGGCTCCCGTGTTCTTGTAGCCTGAGTCCAGGGTGACATAGCCCGACTGAGCACGCAGAGAAGAAATGTCTATCGCTTTTTCGTTCTCAGTACCCTCAACAACAGGCATCTGGTAAGATTTACCATCTAAAATTATTTCAGCAAATTCTGACATGTGTATTAGTTTTTTTGCGTAGTTGTGTCTCTTAATGAAGCGAAATTAGGTAAAATAGTTCTAAAAAGAAACGTGCTGCTTGCATAATATCGCAATCCGGCAATGTAGTAGCGAGCCACCTCATCTTACCCACCTCTTAAAGTGAAAATGCCGTAAAATGTTTCACTTTTCCGAAATCATTTATCAGGATGGCAGTGCCGGAGGATGAAACAAAAGGGGTTTATACTTGCACGATGGGTGGGCTCTGAGGCATGCAAGCCTGCAGGCCCTTATAGAGACGGCGCTATGCTTTAAGGGGCGCAGACCCTGTTTTTTGCAGGTGTCCGGATTTTGACCAAAGTATAAACCAATAGCGTTGATCACGTAATTTGGCTATTTTTGCAGCATGTATACCCGCGAGCAGGCATCACAAATCAGGCAGCAGTTCTGGACCACCTTTGGCCAGTACCTCTCGCCGCAGCTCTCCGCCGATGGCTGGAAAGTGAACTGGCTAAACTATAAAACCGGTGTGAAGGACGTCTACTTCCGGATGAACGCCGACAACAAGCGCGGCTACATCGCCATTGAGCTGACGCACCCTGACACGGAGATGCAGGAGCTGGTGTTTGATCAGTTTCTGGAGCACAGAACCATGCTGCGGGAGGCGCTGGGCGAGGAGTGGGAGTGGCTGCTGCATACTTCCGACGAGTCGGGGCGGGTGGTGAGCAGGATTTACAAGGAACTGGCCCCGGTAAACGTGTTCAGTAAAGACGACTGGCCATCCCTGATCTCGTTCCTGAAGCCCCGCATTATCGCGCTGGACGCGTTCTGGAGCGATGCAAAGTATAGTTTCGGAGGGTAGGCTGGCTACCAGGTTGTGTCGTCATCGGGCTTTATAAACCCGAGGCCCGGACGGAAGCGGGTGCCCCGACCATGCAGGTGGTCCCACATGTCGGCCTCCAGCTTCAGTTTGTCCAGTTGCAAAAACTCTTCCCAACGCTCCCTGTCATCGGCATCGAACTCGTTTACCAACTCCTGCAGGTGCATGTTGCCGCTTTCCTGCTGCTGCGCCACCAGGTGCGGGTTGGTGCGCAGCATGTGCTCTATCTTGATGCGGAAGTAGGTGTTCAGCTCCTTGTACCGTGCCTCGTCCCAGTTCTCCAGGTTCGGATTTTCCATGATTTTCTTCGTAAAGGCTTTGGTTAAGTATACCCAAAGTAGCAGGCGAAGTTATGCAGATTTGCTTAACCCGCTACTCTCTGGTATGCCTGTCCGGAGCCAAAGCTGCTGCGGATCTCCCTTTCCGCGGAAGCTATACTTTATACTTGTCTGAATCAGGATTTACAGGATGCACGAATGAGCAGGATTTCATACTTGCGCAGAGACTTTGAATCTGCGCTTTTTCTGGCGCAAGTCTCCAGACTTGTGTCTTACTATGATGTCGAGTCTGTGCCTCGACTGGCTTGAAAAGCCATACTTGCTTTGGCTATACTTTATACTTCAGCCATACTTCCTTAGCCGCTGCTTCCTTCCACTTAAACCAAGCTATGCTTTCTAGCTGCTGCTGATCCTCAGTCTTACGAGCCCATAGTTTCATTTCCTGCTTTGGTGCTCTCAAGCCCGAGAGGGCTCGTCCTCGGGCGTCGCGCTGGGAGCTTTTCCTGCCCTCGTACCTCGGGCTGCCTCACTTGCGTTCGTCACCGGAAAAACTCGCATAGGCGCTCAACCCAAGGACTGGGATCAGGTTCGATAGCTTCGGCCTTATTGTCATCTCGAATGAAATGAGAGATCCCTTTAGAATTCCAGATAGATCCCTCACTAAGTTCGGGATGACAGGGAAAGTGGCAAGTATAAATTTGGAGCTGTAGGGACAGGTCGCGACCTGTCCGCGTGATACCAGTTGTCATAAAACTTATACTTTAGCAACAGTAATAGCAGAGCTCCCTCCCCTGTTCTTAGGGGAGGGTTGGGGTGGGGTGAAAGCAGCAGTGGTTGGACCCGGCGGCGCCAATTTCTGCCCTTGCTTTTGGGCCAATGGGCAAGAGTGAAAATCCCCGGTGTTCATGCGTGATGTACTCCGAGCCTGAAGAGAAATTATACGGCCCTGCCACGCTTACCAGAAAACAGTAAATGCACGGCCAGCGCCAGTACCGAAAACACCAGCCCCACCAGTACCACCCCGTCCCACTGCCATAGCTGCCAGGCCTGGCTGGCAAGGATGGTTCCGGTGGCGCCGCCCATAAAGTAAGTGAACATGTAGACCGTGTTCAGGCGGTTGCGGGCCTCAGGGTTCAGCGAGAAGATGAGCGTTTGGTTGGAGATATGGGAGCCCTGCAAGCCAAGGTCCAGCAGCATGACGCCCACCACCAGGCCCACAATGCTGTAGCTGAAGAACCCGAACACGATGTAGGAAACGAGGATCATGGCCAGGGTGGCGATCTGGATGTTTCGCGTATCAAACCTGTCGCTAAGCCTGCCCATCACCGAGGCCATGATAGCTCCGCCGGCACCAACCAGCCCGAAGGCGCCCGCCACATCGCTGCCGGCAAAAAAAGGCGGACCCTCCAGCAGAAAAACCAGCGTGGTCCAGAAGCCGCCGAAGCAGGCAAACGAAAGTGCCCCGCGCACGGAGGCCAGGCGCAGTACCGGCTCGGTTCGGAACAGGTGCACCAGCGATTGCATCAGGCTCTTATAGCTCCCCTTAAACTGAGGGTGTATCTCCGGAAGCAGGAAGTAGATGGCCACCCATAGCAGCAGCATCAGCCCCGCAGCGATCAGGAACATGGCCCGCCAGCCCAGGTGCTCTCCCACAAAACCACTGAGCGTGCGCGAGAAAAGGATGCCCACCAGCAGGCCGCTCATCACCGTACCCACCGCCTTGCCGCGCTCCTCCGGCCGGGCCAGGTGCGCCGCCATCGGCACAAAAAGCTGGGGCACCACACACGTGGCCCCAATCAGCAGGCTGGCTGCCATCAACGTATAAATGTTGGGGGAGAAAGCCGCCAGCAGCAGCGAAAGTATGATGAGCACAAAGTCGAGCAGGATCAGGCGCTTGCGTCGCAGCATGTCGCCGAGCGGGATGATGAACAGCAGCCCGATGGCGTAGCCCACCTGCGCCAGCATCGCCACCATGCCCGCGCTGGACTCCGACACCTGAAAGGTATCCGCAATCTTCACCAGCAGGGGTTGGTTGTAGTAGTTGTTGGCCACCACCATGCCCGAGGCAATGGTCATAAGCCAGAGGGTGGAGCGGGTAAGCTGCGGATCAGTGGTGGAAGTATGGTTGGGCGTCATGATAGGTAAACGGATCATACCTCACTATCTGCCGAAACAGGAGCTACAAAGTATAAAGTGTCGTGTATCAAAGGTTGTTGTCGCTTGCGGGGTCTCTGATTTTATCTTCGGCGGAAGTATGAATCGGGCTAAGAATGAATGAACCCTAAAGTAGGGCACCACTGGCAGCGGCAGCAAGATAAGTATAGCCAGGCACTGAAAGGCACAAAAAGCCAAGCGGGAAGCGATGCCCCTACAGGGCCGGCGGCTAAAAATCCTCCTGCCGGCTTGCGCCGGGCGGGTTAAACAGGCCCCACTCATCCCATACATAGTTCCACGGGTCGAAGCCGGAAACCCAGTCCACGAACAGCAGCCGGTACTCCTCGATAGCCTTGCGCAGCAGGGGCAGGTAGGTGGTGTCCTTAAAGCCGTACATCTCCAGGGCCGTGCAGTTGGTGAGCAGGTCGCGGGCGGCCTTGCGTATCAGCACGGCGTTTTCCATCTGTATGTCGTAGAGGTCGGCACCTACGGCCCCGGCTACCTTCACCGTCAGCAGGGCGGCATCGGTCAGCATGCGTTCCCGCAGGTGCTGCAGCAGCGCGTTGTCCTCCGGCACCAGGTCCACGATGTAGGAGGTCAGCTGGTAAATCTCTTCCCCTTTCCGGAAGATTGGGAGATGCTCGGGTTTGTGCATGGGGCCAGTTTTAATAGCGTATACGGCAGCTGCTGCGGCTGCGGCAGGTTATTCGTTAAAGTGGTACAGGAACGTGATGATACCCGTGAAAGCCGGTTTTTTGCTGTCCTCGATCTCCAGCGTTACCTCCAGGCGGGCCTTGGCGATGCCGCGCAGGTTCTTTACCGACAGCAGCTTGGCGCGCAGGCGCACGCGGCTGTTCACGGTTACGGCCTGGTTAAAGCGGAGGGTCTCAATCTCATAGTTCACCTGCATCTTCAGGTTACGGATGGAGGTGATCTGCAACCACAGGTAAGGCAGCAACGACACGGTGAGGTAGCCATGGGCGATGGTGGCGCCAAAGGGCGTCTCCTGTCTGGCGCGCTCGGCGTCCAAGTGTATCCACTGGTGGTCCAGGGTGGCATCGGCAAACTTGTTTATCTGCTCCTGCGTGATGGTATGGTAATCCGATACACCCATTTCGGTGCCTTCATACTTCGTGAGTTCTTCAAGGGTGCTAATGACTAACTGGCTCATAAGGTAAGGTTGTATGTGTTTGTGTGGCAGCGCGCATTCTTTGTTCCTGCTTTATACTTCAGCCCGGCTCAAAACTTAACAATACAGCAAACAGGCG
Organism: Pontibacter flavimaris; assembly: GCF_001907195.1. Taxonomy (GTDB): domain Bacteria; phylum Bacteroidota; class Bacteroidia; order Cytophagales; family Hymenobacteraceae; genus Pontibacter; species Pontibacter flavimaris. The sequence goes on along the minus strand of NZ_LVWA01000012.1, from coordinate 69,442 downwards.
CTGGTGCGAGGCCTAATATACGAAACTTCAATATGTAGTGGAACGAATAAATGCGGAGAGCGCCTTAAAAGTATGGTGTGTTAGGCGGATAAAGTGCCTAAAACTAAATTTTTTAGCCGCTCCTAGCATATTTATAGCATAAAAAGTATACTTTTTATAATCTTGATAGTATAAAATATAAACGTTTTTGAATCTAAAAATCAAAAGCAATGTTTCTAAGATAGCCACCAATGCCTGCAGCAGGTGAACCTAAGGTTCCCGCCAAGAGAGAAACGGAAGCGGTAGAGAGGTGGTGCCGCAGCCTGGTATAACACAGGCTACAGTAGTAGGCGGCCAGGGACACCCAACCACCCCGGCTTAGTAGATAGGGCGCTTTGAAAAAAGGTCCTTGCAGCGAGCGAGTTTATACTTTCAGGCACCCGGAACCTATACGGCTTAAGTATGGCGCACACGGGGAGCCGGACCAGCATCAACAGGAATCCTGACACAAACCAGGCAGCAGGCTGCCGGTTCTAAATAAATAGATCAGCAATAAACCCTAATTTCTATGATCATATTAAGTGCTTAGCAGTACCCCGGGCCCCAGTTGCTGTTTGAGATACTGTTTTGAAAGCTCCTAAAAAATGATTCTGACCATGTTAAGGAACACCCGCTATGAACATTTTAGAAAAGATCAAGACGAATTACAGCGCCTCCATGAACGAGATGACAGTAGCTGCCTATCTCGAGGAGTGTAAAAAGGACCCGAAAATGTATGCCAAGCCCGCCGAGCGGATTCTGGATGCCATCGGGGAGCCGGAGGTTCTGGACACGCGCCAGGACCCGAAGCTAAGCCGCATCTTCTCCAACAAGAAGATCAAGATCTACCCCGCCTTCCGGGATTTTTATGGGATGGAAAGCACCATTGAGCAGATCGTGTCCTACTTCCGGCACTCGGCCCAGGGGCTGGAGGAGAAGAAGCAGATCCTCTACCTGATGGGCCCGGTGGGCGGCGGCAAGAGCTCGCTGGCCGAGAAGCTGAAGCACCTGATGCAGCAGCACCCCATTTACGTGCTCAAGGCCGGCGACGAGGTGAGCCCCGTGTTCGAAAGCCCGCTTGGCCTGTTTGCCGACTATACCGACGAACTGGAGGAGGAGTACAGCATCCCGTCTCGCTACATTCCCAGCTGCATGAGCCCCTGGGCTTCCAAGCGCCTGCGCGAGTTCGATGGCGACGTGAACCGCTTCAAGGTCATCCGGATGTTCCCCTCTATTCAGGAGCAGATCGCCATCTCCAAAACCGAGCCGGGCGACGAGAATAACCAGGACATTTCCACGCTGGTAGGTAAGGTGGACATCCGCAGGCTGGCTGAGTTCCAGCAGAGCGACCCGGATGCCTATTCCTACACGGGTGGCTTGTGTTTGGCCAACCAGGGTTTGCTGGAATTTGTGGAGATGTTCAAGGCGCCGATAAAGGTGCTGAACCCGCTGCTCACCGCCACCCAGGAAAAGAACTACAAAGGCACGGAGCCCATTGGCGCTATTCCGTTTGACGGCATCATCCTGGCCCACTCCAACGAGTCGGAGTGGGCCAAGTTCCTGAACGATAAGAAGAACGAGGCCTTTCTGGACCGTATCTACAAAGTGCAGGTGCCCTACGTGCTGCGCGTGAGCGAGGAGATCAAGATCTATGAAAAGCTTATCCGCGAAAGCTCGTTGCGCGAAGCGCCTTGTGCCCCCAAAACTATTGAATTATTGGCTGAATTCTCGGTGATGTCGCGGTTGAAAGAGCCGGAGAACTCCAGCATTTACTCCAAGATGCGGGTGTACAACGGCGAAACGCTGCGCGAAACCGATCCTAACGCTAAATCCATTCAGGAGTACCGCGACGATGCGGGCATTAACGAGGGCATGCAGGGCATTTCGACCCGCTTTGCCTTCAAGATCCTTTCCAAGGTCTTTAACTTTGACAGCGAGGAGATAGCCGCCAACCCGGTGCATTTGCTCTATGTCCTGGAGCAGGAAGTGATCAAGATGATGCTGCCGCCGGAAACGGAGACGAAATACCTGCACCTGATCAAATCGGTACTGGCCAGCAAGTATGCCGAATTTATTTCGGATGAAATTCAGAAGGCTTATATTGAGTCGTACAGTTCGTATGGCCAGAATATCTTTGAGAAGTACGTGGTGTACGCCGACCACTGGATGCAGAACAACGATTACCGCGACCCGGACTCCGGCGAGATCTTCGACAGAAGTATACTTAACGAGGAGCTGGAAAAGATCGAGAAGCCGGCTGGCATTGCCAACCCGAAGGATTTCCGCTCCGAGGTGACGAATTTCTTCCTGCGCTACAAAGCCAACCACGGCGGACAGAGCCCACGCTGGGACTCGTATGAGAAGATCAAGAACGTGATCGAGAAGAAGATCTTTACTAACACCGAAGACCTGCTGCCGGTGGTGTCATTCAACGTGAAGTCGAACGAGGAGGACGAGAAGAAGCACCGCGACTTCACGCGCCGCATGCGCGACCGTGGCTACACCGACAAGCAGATCCGCATCCTGGTAGACTGGTTCATGCGCGTACGCAAAACGATGGCCTGATTGAAGTTAGAAAGTTTGGAAGTTAGAAGGTTAGAAAGTCGTAATCTACAGACTTAAAAAGTGGAAACCTTCAACTCTTAACTTTCTAACTTTTTAACCTTCTAACTTTCTAACTCCCATGTCCCACATCATCGACAGACGCAAGAACGATAGGGGAAAGTCTACGGGTAACCGGCAGAAGTTCCTCAAGCGGGTGGAGAACCAGATCAAGCGCGCCATTCCCGACATCCTGAGCCAGGAGAGCATCAAGGATACTAAATCGGGCGGCAGCGTGAAGGTGCCCGTGCGCGGGCTGGAGGAACCCCATTTCCGCCACGACCCTAAAACCGGTAAAAAGTATATCGTGCAGCCGGGCAACGACAAGTTCAGCGAGGGCGACCGCGTGCCCAAGCCCAAGAGCGGCGAGGGCAGTGGCAGGGGCAAAGGCTCCAACAGCCCGCAGGTAACAGAGGATGAATTTACGGTGGTGCTCTCCAGGGAGGAGTTTCTGAAGTATTTTTTCGACGACCTGGCGCTGCCCCACATGGTGAAGAAGCTGATGGAGAGCACCGAGAGCTTCTCGATGCGCCGCGCCGGCTATACCCGCGACAGCGTGCCCTCCCGACTTAACATCAAGACAAGCTACCAGCAATCTTTAGGGCGGCAGCTGGCCCTGCGGGGCGTGTTTGAGAAAAAGCTGAAGGGGCTGGAGGAGCAATTGGCCAAAACCCGGAAAAAGGCGGAGCGGGAGGCGCTGGAGCTGGAGATGGAAAGAGTTCGACGGCAGGCCAACACCATTCCGTTTTTCGAGGACATCGACCTGCGGTATAACAACTTCGAGCGGGTGCCCATACCGGTAACTTCGGCTGTCATGTTCTGCATCATGGACGTGTCGGCTTCGATGGGCCAGCACGAGAAGGACATTGCCAAGCGCTTTTTCACGCTGCTCTACATTTTCCTGACGCGCCAGTACAAGAACGTGGAGCTGGTCTTTATCCGCCACCACACCGAGGCCAGGGAGGTAAGCGAGGAGGAGTTCTTTAACTCGCGCGAGAGCGGCGGCACGGTGGTGGCACCATCGCTGAAGCTGGTGGACAAGATCATGCGCGAGCGCTATGACGAGAGCTGGAACGTGTACTGCTGCCAGGCTTCCGATGGCGATGTGTGGTCGAAGCAGGATGCGCTGGAGTGCAAGAACCTGGTGCTGGAAACCATACTTCCGAGCATCCAGTTCATGGCCTACATCGAGATCAGCAACAAGGAAAGAGAAAGTGACCTGTGGCAGGCTTACAAGCGCATCAGCAACGATGATGACTTTGCCATCCGGCATGTGTACGAGCCCTACGAGATCTGGCCCGTTTTCCAGGGACTGTTTAGGAAGCGGAGTGAAACAACAAAATAAGACACAGGACTAGTTGAAATGGGCGGGAAGTTTAATTGGGTAAAGCTAGTATAACGCTGGCTTGTTGCCACTCTGAATTGTCCCCTTGAGGGGACTACAGGGGTGTTTTACAATAGAAGGAATGCAAGTGAGGAAGAACAAAATTATACCTTACCGAGAGGATTTGAAATCTAAGGCCAGAGAGCTGCGGAAGAACAGTACCCTATCAGAGGTCCTTTTATGGCAGGAAATCAAAGAGCGAAAGATTCACAGATACCAGTTCCACCGCCAGTTGCCCATGTTAAACTACATAGTAGACTTTTACTGTCATGAGCTACAGCTTGCTATAGAGGTAGACGGTGATAGCCATGATAGAAATTATACATACGATGTAGAGCGGCAGAAGGAATTGGAGCAGCTTGGCGTCCGTTTTCTCAGATTTGACGACCTGGCGGTAAAGCGGAATTTGTCTGATGTTCTGAGAGCTATAGAAGGCTGGATTGCAGAGCAAAAGGATATTGTCTAAAACGATTACACCCCTGTAGTCCCCTCAAGGGGACAATTGGCACTAAAGAGGAAAAGAGAAATTAAAATTACCTCCATGACAGACATAGAAAAATATCGCACGCTGTTCTGTAATCCCAACTGGGACGGAGAGACGCTGGAGGCCGCTGATGAGGTGATCAGCAGGATAGGGAAGGAGTACCTCAAGCTGAAGACCTACCCCAACCAGATCGAGGTGGTAACCTCGGAGCAGATGCTGGACGCCTATTCCCTCACGGGCCTGCCTACCTCGTACCCGCACTGGAAGTTCGGCAAGGACTTCGTGCTCAACCAGAACAACTACACCAAGGGCCGCATGGGGCTCTCGTACGAGCTGGTGATCAACTCCAACCCCTGCATCAGCTACAACATGGAGAACAACTCCACCTGCATGATGCTGCTGGTGATCGCCCACGCCTGCCAGGGCCACAACGCCTTCTTTGCCAACAACTACATGTTCCTCGATTGGACCTCGGCCGACTCCATAGTAGACTACATGTCCTTTGCTCGGGAGTATATTCTAAGATGCGAGGAGGAGTATGGCGAGGAGGAAGTGGAACGGGTGCTGGACGCGGCCCATGCCCTGATGCACCACGGGGTGGACAAGTATAAAAAGCCCTCCAAAGTATCGGCAAAAGAGGAGAACGAGCGCCTGAAGAAACTCACGCTCATCAAGCGGGAGAATTACAACGAGCTCTGGCGCACGCTGCCCTCCATGCCCGATGTGCAGGAAACCAGCACCAGCGACGATTACAGGTTCCCGAAGGAGCCGGAGGAGAACCTTTTATACTTTATAGAGAAGTATGCGCCGGCCCTGCCACCCTGGAAACGTGAGATCATCCGGATTGTGCGCAAGGTGGCGCAGTATTTCTACCCGCAGGGCGCTACCAAGGTGATGAACGAGGGCTTTGCCACCTTTACGCACTACCACATCATCAACAGGATGTTTGACGAGGGCTATGTGAACGACGGCTTTATGCTGGAGTTCCTCAAGAGCCACAGCAGCGTGCTCTACCAGCCGGAGTATAAGAGCAAATTCTACTCGGGCCTGAACCCGTATACCTTGGGTTTTAATATTTTCATGGACATCAAGCGCATCTGCCAGAATCCTACCGCCGAGGACAAGCAGTGGTTTCCCGACCTGATCGGGAAAGACTGGCTGGAGCAGGTGCACTACGTGATGGAGAACTTTCGCGACGACAGTTTCATTCTGCAGTACCTCTCCCCGAAGGTGATCCGCGACATGCGCCTGTTTACTGTTGTGGATTGCGAGTATGAGGATGAGTATGAGATCGGGGCCATCCACAACGAGCGCGGCTACCGCAGGGTACGGGAACACCTGAGCAACCAGTACGACCGCGCCTCGCTGGTGCCTAACATACAGGTTACCAAAGTAGACCTCCACAGAACCAGCAAGCTGCACCTGACGCACTACATCCAGAAAGACCGCCGCCTGGACGCCAGCAGCGCCAAAGACACCCTGGATCACATCCGCTTCCTGTGGGGCTTCCCGGTGGAACTCCACTCCAAGAACAAGCTCGGCATTAACGAGACCTCTTTTGAGGTGAAGTAGTGACAAAGGCACCTACAGGTTTGAAAGACGCCGCAGGATCATGGCGTCTTTCTTGTTTCCGGCCTTTGCGTACAGTGACGGGTATCGCTGCAGCCCCAAAGCAGCAACCATTTATACTTTCTATGGTTATTTATACTTTAGTGAACTAACAAACCTGAAGTATGAAGTATAAACAGCTCGGAAAATCAGACTTAAGTATAAGCGAAGTAAGTTTTGGCTGCATGTCGCTGCAGGGCGATGAAAACGAAAGTATAAAACTGCTGCACCAGGCGCTGGACAAGGGCATTACTTACTTTGATACCGCCGACCTGTACGACAAGGGGAAGAACGAGGAGACGGTGGGCAGGGCCTTTAAAGGTATGCGCGACAAGGTGATCATCGGCACGAAGGTAGGCAACCAGTGGCGCCCCGATGGCAGTGGCTGGGACTGGAACCCCTCCAAAACCTACATCCTTCAGGCGGTGGAGCAGAGCCTGAAACGGCTGCAAACCGACTACATCGACCTCTACCAGCTGCACGGCGGCACGATTGATGACCCGATAGATGAGACTATCGAGGCCTTTGAGCAACTCAAGCAGCAGGGCAAGATCCGGCACTACGGCATCTCATCCATCCGGCCCAACGTGATACAGGAGTATGTGCGCCGCTCCAATATTGCCAGCGTGATGCTACAGTACAGCCTGCTGGACCGCCGTGCCGAGGAGAAGGTGCTGGAACTGCTGCAACAAAACAATATTGGTGTGCTGGCACGGGGCAGCCTGGCGCAGGGGTTGCTGGCCGGTAAACCTGCCAAATCTTACCTGAATTATACTTTGGAGGAAGTGCAGCAAGCGGCCAAGGCTGTGACAGAAGTAGCCGGAGCTTCCAGAAAGGCTTCTGAAACGGCTGTCCGGTTTACGTTGCATCACCCTGCGGTTACCTCTGCCGTAATGGGTATCCGGACGAAGCAGCAGCTGGAAGAGGCCCTGCATGCTGCCAGCGCCGAACCGTTGGACCAGGCGGAAGTGCGGCAACTGGAGGAGGTGCTGCCTGCCAACAAGTATGAGCAGCACCGGTAACCTTTCTAACTCGGGCTTGCAACATGTGCCTTTATACGTAGGCTATACTTCTATACTTGAAGCTATACTTTATACCTAATCTTTCTGGCGCAAGTCTACAGACTTGTGTCCTACGGGTGGTGTCAAGTCTCTGACTTGACTGGCTTGAAAAGCCATACTTGCCTTGGCTATACTTTCTACTTTTCCTGGCGCAAGCGTCCGCTTGTGCCTCTAATAGCCGCTGCTTCCTTCCACTAGATACAAGCTATACTTGCTAGCTGCCGTTCATCCTCTAGTTCCCACAAGCCCATAGTTGCATTTCATACTTTGGTGCTCTCAAGCCCGAGAGGGCTCGCCTTCGGGCATCGCGCTGTGTTCCCTTCCTTTGCTCCTGACGTCGCAATGCCCTTACGGGCACCGGAATCTCACAAGGCGCTCAACCCAAAGGCTGGGATCAGTTTCGATAGCCACTGCCTTTTGTCATCTCGAATGAAATGAGAGATCTCTATAGAATTCCCGATAGATTTCTCGCGCTGCTCTTGATGACAAAAAAGAATAGCAACAAGTATAATTCTTCTAAGTAGGAGCGGCTTTATACTTTGTAGGGACAGGTCGCGACCTGTCCGCGCGATAGCCTCAACTATGCAACTTATATTTTTGAAGCAGCAACCACCCCTACCCCTCCTTGGACAAGGAGGGGTAGGGGTGGTTGGATTCGGTACTGCAGAACTCCCTCCCCTGTTCTTAGGAGAGGGTTGGGGAGGGGGAAAAGCAGGGGTGGTTGGACCAGGCACCACAAGCAAAGCACATAGCTAGAGGCCCGCAGAGGGGCAGCAAGTCAAGTATAAATTATACATAGCGCAGAGGTATGTGCACACTCCGGCAGCTACAAAAAACGGAGCAGCAGCAAATGATCTTTTGCTGCTGCTCCGTTTATACCTGTGCTATACTTTTGTCGGATAGCGCCAGTGGCTCCTTAGTCGTAGCTGTTCTTTTTCTTTTCCAGTTTAGCGGCCTTCTTTTCCTTTTCGGTTTTAGCCGGCTTCTTCTTTACGTCCTTTTTCGCGTCTTTAGATTTTGCCATGGTTTCAGGGTTTTGAGGTTTAGCTAAAGGTACGTTATTTTCGGATGCGTTGCCTGTTTTCGTGCTTTTAAAGAAAAAATATTGCCGCCTGCCCCATAACCCGGCTACGCGTAATGCACCTCCAGCTCTTCGGCCTCCAGGCCCAGCGCGATGCCCTGCAACAGAATGCGGGAGTTAGGGTGGGCCGGGTCGCGCAGGTCGTTTTCGATGTCGCGGATGGTGGTCTGGAACGGGTCTCCGCTGAAGAAGCGAAACCACAGCACTTTACCCGTTTCCGCTGGTTCTTCCTCGTCTTCTTCCTCTGTGTCGTCATGCATCACCTGCAGTTCTATCTCCCGCAGACGGGCAATCAGGTCGTCCAGGTCTATCTGGTTGTCCAGGTAATCGTTAAAAGCCCTGCTGGCGATGGGGGTGTAGTGGGGTAGTTGGGACATAAAGGATATATGCTAAACAAAGTATAAAACGGCCGCTAAAGTACAGAACTGATCACAAACTTCGGCTTATACTTCTGTACTGATTTCTGGTAAAACCATTTCAGTTCTCCGTCGTGCAGCTCTACCACAAAGCGCCAGCCCCTTTTTGGCGTGTGTTTTATTTTCCGTACTACGCCCAGGGCTCCGAAAGTAAATTTTTTTCCTTCTTCTGTATACGATCCTTTTACGGTTACTTCTTCGCCCATGCGGAATTTGGACGGGTAGGGGAGTTTGTTTTCTGCGCTCATACTTAATAAATAGGTTATTTTCGGAGGGAGTACCTTTTGTTATACCAGTTCCTGCGCCTTCTTCCAGTTCTTTCTCAGGATGGGGCGCTTCACGCTGGTTTCTCCGTTAGACGGCTCGCCGGAGAAGTGACAGAATTTCTCAGGGTATTCTGCTCTTTCGGATTTGCAATCCGAAAGTATACTAGCCGCGGATTTGTAATCCGCAAAAGAAGGAAGTAGCTACTGGCAGGCAGCCGGATTACAAATCCGCCATTACTCGGGTTCCGGATTGCAAATCCGGAACAGCAGCGGGAGAGATCTTGCAGTACGCAATTATCATCCCCCTACCTCTCTGGAGGGGCAGGTTTATACTTTGCTTATACTTTATACCTGGCTACAGCACCAGCTCGGCCTGCTTACCGCCTTTGGTTTTTTTGCCTTTGGCTGCGGCGGCTTTGGCGGCTTTTATCTTTTCCAGCAACACGCTGGCGGGCTCATCGTTGTGATCTTGTGGCACCAGCTCGCCGCGGAAGGCTTTGGCAAGTATGGCTTGCGGCAGCTTGTCTATCATTACTGCTCTGCGGAAGTTTTTAAGAAGCTCCGGTATACGCTCCAGCTTCGCTTTCAGAGTATCGAGGTGCTGAAAGGCTTCATCCAGTTTGGCTACTATGCGCTTTTGCTCGGCAAGGGGTGGGAGGGGGAATGCAAATCTTTGTAAATGCGATGGCCCAATATTTCTTTGTGCAGTACCGGTGCTGTATTCATCAGCTTGTTCATGGAACCAATCAGATTTCAAGAAGTAGTATACAAATTGTCTTGTTACTACATCATCTTGTAAGCTTCTGAATCTTACTATACTTGTATTCAGCATTAGAGGCAAATCCACTTCTTGAATAATCGCAGTTTTGCCAATTGTTCCTGATGTTGAACAAATAATATCACCTTCATTCAACAAAAAATGTTGGTATTTCTGATCTACTTCATCCTGATCAAGAAATCCACATAAAGAAGTATCTACTCTTTCATTAGATAAGGTTCTGATATTCAAGAAGGGAATGCCACTATCGCGGTATTGAAATTTACGCAAACCCGGCCCTTCTTGAAAATAAACCACCTCTGGTAAATTAACTACTTCCCAACCCTCTGGTAATTCTCTCTCCATTATCCCAACAGTTCAATTATCTGGTTCAACTCTGTTTGTATGGCTTTTAGCTCGTCAGCGGCCTGGCGGGCGAGGTCTATCGGCTCTTCGGTGTGGGCGCTGCTGCTGTAGTTGGCGTCGGCAATCAGGCCGAGGTCCAGCGAGTCGTTCTTTTTGGCAATCTCTTCGCGGCTGAGGCAGCTCCAGCGCTCGTCCTGCACCTGGGCGCGGCGGGCATGGTCTATACTTCCGTCATAGCTTTCCTTCAGCTCGTCTAGGGCAAGGCCGCCGGTATAGGCTTTCACAAAATCGGCGAAGGCGTTGCGGGTAAAGGGCGTGCGCTTGCCGTAGCTGGGGGCGTTGGTGCGCATGTCGTATAGCCATACCTGGTCGGTGTTGCCGGTTTCTGTTTTCCCGCGCTCAAAAAACAGCACGTTGGTTTTTACGCCGGCGGCATAAAATATACCGGTTGGAAGGCGCAGGATGGTGTGCAGGTTGCACTTGTCCATCAGGTCGCGGCGTATCTTGCGGCCGTCGCCGTCTTCAAACAGCACGTTGTCGGGCAGCACCACGGCAGCCCGTGCCTTGCCATCCTTTTTAAGCGAGCGGTAAATGTGCTGCAAAAAGTTCAGCTGCTTGTTGCGCGAGAGGTATACCAGGTCGTCGCGCGTGGGGTTTTCGCCGCCCTGTTTCGTGCCGAAAGGCGGGTTGGCCAGCACGCCGTCAAAATTTTTAAAGTCCTTGCCCAGCTCCGAGAGCGTGTCGCCCATCTCGATGCGGCTCTCCAGGCCGTGCAGCTTGGCGTTCATCAGGGCTAGGCGGTGGGCATCCTGCACCAACTCGCAGCCGCTAAAGGCATCTTCTACCTGAAACCTGCGGTCTTCGGAGTTCAGTGTAAAGTAATTGTTGGTTTTGTCGCGCAAATATTGGTCGGCAGCGATCATAAAGCCGAAGGTTCCGGCAGCAGGGTCATTCCAGCGCTCTTTCAGCTTCGGGGCCATCAGCTCCACCATCACGTTAATGAGCGGGCGAGGGGTAAAGTACTGGCCGGCACCGCTTTTCTTTTCGCCGGCGTTGCGCTCCAGCAGCTCCTCGTAAATGGTAGCGATCTTGTCCTGCTCCACATCGTCGTACCAATCGATGGCGTCTATACTTGTCACCAGCGTTTTCAGGTTCACAGGCTTGCGCAGGGTAGTGGAGGCGTTGGTATAGATCTCCTTCACGGCCGCGTTATCAGACTTGGTGCTGATGGTAGCCAGCAGCTCGCGGTAAGTATCGAACAGGTCTTTGTTATCGGTTATACTTTTGAGTTTGCCCCAGCGGTATTCTTCGGGTATGGCTTCCTCAAAGTCTTTTACCTCCGATAGGCGCAGGAAAAGGATATAGGTTAGTTCGTTCAGGTACTGGTGGTAAGTAACTCCGTCGTCGCGCAACACATTACACAGGTTCCAGAGTTTATTCGCAATTTCTTCGGCACTCATTTAAGTTGGGAAGTTAAAAAGTTAAAAAGTTAATCGTTGTTAAAGTCCCCCTTTCAAGGGGGTAGGGGGATGATTTACACCTGCGAGGTACATCCCCAACAGCATTTTACACTTCATGATACTTCAGTAGCTAAAGCTTCTGCCAGTTCAAACGTCTTGTCATCCCCCTTCACCCCCTTCAAAGGGGGACTTTGTTTCATACCCTCTCCTGTTTTTAGGAGGGGGCCGGGGGAGGTGTTAAGCCGTTTGGATGTATAGATTATCGTTTATGGTATTGATCACTTCTGTCAGTTGGCTTTCAAATATCTTGTCGAGCTTCTGGAACCCGCCGGAGTCTTTGAACGGCTCCTTGTTCAGGTCCTCTACCTGCAGCACTGTTTCGGCCAGCAGTTGGCTCTCGAAGCGGCTGATCCAGTTGAGCTGTGTTTTGTTCCAGTTGCGCATGGTCCGTACCTTGCTTACGGCACGCTTAATGCGTTCTTCGCGGCTTTCCAGTGCGCTGCCAATGGCCAGCGTCCGGATAAAGGCAATGATGTCGGCGGCAATATCCTGATTTTTTACTTCCTTCCAGGCCTCTTTCAGCGATTTATCGTCAAAGCCTTTCAGCCCCAGCTCCAGGTATAAATTCTTCAGAGATTCCCGGTTCAGCGCCTTCGGGTTGGTACAGATGATGTTAAGAGCGGCAATCTCGTTCTGCTTTTCCTTGATGAACTTGCTGAAGCTTTCGAGGTAATCTTCCGGTTTCTGGCCTTTGCCATAACCTTTCTCTGTTGTGAGGTAGGCATCCTCATGCTCCGACACATATTGTACGGCCGGGGCTGGCTTTAGCTCATCTAGGAACTTCCACAGCCCCGACAGCTGCACCACCTGCTGTATACCTTGCTGCACCGGCTCATCGAGTAGCTGCATGATGAGCTCGTCTATCTCCGTGCCGCCGGATTTATACTTGAACTGCGCCTCGTGGTGTTCGTTCATTTTGTGCTTTTTGCGCTGCAGTTTGGCCACGATCTGCTCCAGCTGCTTTTTGGCGCGCTCGTTGGTGTCAATGTGGTGCAGTTCTTCGGCCAGTTGCTCGAAGCTCACTTTGGGATCTGCAACCACCGGCTTCATCTGGGTATAGTCCTGCAGCGTTTCGTACAGCCGCACGGCATCAAAAATCCGGAAGGTCTCTTTCTGAATATCGTCGCAGCGGCGCGTGGCGCGTCCCAGCATCTGCTCATACAGTATGCGCGACTTCACCTTGCGCAGGAACACAATGTTGCAGATGGCAGGAACGTCTATACCGGTGGTGAGCAGGTCCACGGTAACGGCGATGTTCGGGTACTTCTCGTTTTTATACTTCTTTACCTGCTCGGCCGGGTTGTAAGAGTTGCCTGTGATTTTCTCGATAGCATTGTCTGGTAGCTCTATCCCTGCCTTGTTGAATTCTTCTTTCAGCATCGCCACCACCGTATCAGCGTGGTTATCTGTAGCGGCAAAGATCAGTGTTTTTTCGTCGCTGTTCGGGTCCAGCTCTTTTACCAGCTGCTGTACCACGGTGCGGTTAAAGTTCTCGTTTAGCACCAGCTTGTTAAAACCGGCCACGTCTATGTTCAGCTCGTCATCCAGTTCCTCCAGCTCTAAAATGGAATTGCTCTCCTTGTCGTAGGCTTTCGGTTTTTCGCCTTTCTTCCAGTTAATGCCTTCCTCGTTCAACTTCGTCTTGATCAGGTAAGGCGGATCGTGGTCTATCAGGAAGCCGTCTATTACTGCCTCGCGGTAAGAGTAAGTATAAACTGCCGTGCCGAAGATTTCTTTGGTATGCAGGGCAGGGGTGGCGGTCAGGCCCACGGCATAGGCGTCGAAGTAATCGAGCACCATTCTATACTTGCTGATGTAGTCGAACTGGTCCTTGAAGTTGAGGTCTTCCTCGTCCAGTTGCTTATCCAGCAGATAGCCCCGGTGCGCCTCGTCGATGATGATGCAGTCGTACTGGTCCACCGATGGCAGCTTCTCCTCCGACTCGTTGTAGAACAGACGCTTGACCATACCTTGTACGGTGGCAAAATGCAGGCGCGTGTCAATGCCGGGCACCATGTCCTTCAGCTCCTTTACCTCATACACATCAGCAAAGGTGTTCAGGTCTACTATCTTGTTGTCTTTAAAAGAATTGAGCGCCTGCGTGCCCAGCAGGGTGCGGTCAACCAGAAACAGGATGCGATTAAAACGGTTGGTCTGGATAAGGTGGTAGCACAGGCCGATCACAGTTCTGGTCTTGCCGGTGCCGGTGGCCATGGCAATTAAAGCCCTGCGCTCCTCTGGCTGCTGTATCAGCTTCTGCTCCACAGCTTGGATGGCTTTGATCTGGTACTCGCGCAAGCCCAGCCCACTTTTGCTCATCAGGAAGTCCAGCGAGGTGGTCAGCAGTTTTTCGTTAGCAGCGGCAATATCGCGCTCCCGCAGGTTTACCAGGCCCTCCGGTGAGTACCAGCCCTGCAGCGGCTTGGAGTTGTTCGTTTCCTGGCGCACATCCAGGAACCAGATACCGCTCTTGGTCTTGATCTGCTCCAGGTATGGCCGGCCATTAGTCGAAAATAGGAAAGGCACTTTATACTTGCCCCATCGGCCCAGCAGCTTTGCCTCGTGTTTTGCCTCTATCAGTTCAGCGTATACTTTGCTCTGGCCCAGGTTGGTGGAAATATCCTGCGCATACTTCTTGGCCTCTACAATGGCGTATAGCTCCAGGCCTACAAATAGGGCATAGTCAGCCCACTTCGGTCCGGCTGGCCATTCGGCAATGGCTATGTTCCGGTTGGGTTGGGGCAGGGTTTTGTGTTTCTTAAAATTGAGGGCAGGTGTATCGGCTTCCCATCCGGCTTTTCGCAGCTGCTCGTCTATCAACTGACGGGTTTCCGCCTCGCTCATTTCCAGTTTGCTGGCGGCTTTCTCAGAGCGTTGTTTGATGGCCTGCTGCTTTTCCTCCGGCAGGCCCTGGGTGTTTCGTTCCGCTAAAAGCTTGCTAAACCGCTCTTCCAGCTCTTTGTAATCCTCTTCCAGCAGTTTGAGGGCATGGCGGGCATCCAGGTTGGCCGGCACCTGAAATTTTACAGCGGAAATATCTGTGTGCAGGCTGCCGTAGGTTTCATAAAACCACTTTGCCAGCTTGAAGGCCAGCAGCAGGCTGTGCTTTGCCTCGCCCGATTCTGATTCGCCGGTATGCGACGCTGTGTTGCCGGATTTGCGGATATGGTGCAGGATGTCCTTGATGTTGTAGGGGAGTACCTGTTCATAAGCCAGCAGTTTGAGCCGCTGGTGCTGCGTGTTCTCTTCCGGAAACTCCAGGGCATGCTCTTCGAATAGCTTTACCGTCAGGCGCTCCGCAAAAAGCCGTAGCTTCATCAGGCTTGCTGTCGGGTCGGTATGTAAATGATACTCCGCTGACTGCCCGATGTTGAACAGGATGGGGTACTCTGCTTCTAAAAAGCTAAAGTTGGAAGGCGTCATGGCAAGTTTGTTTCAGGCGAGTAGTACTTCTGAAGTAAACTTATAAAGATAGCAATTTATATATAAACAGGAAATGTGTAATGTAAAGTTAGTAGCGTTATAATGGGAGATACGTTTGATTTTGAATGGGTTATATTGCGTAAGTGCCTCATTTTTCATAGTATAGGAGATCCTGCGCTTTTAAACTGCAAATCCTACAACCAGCTCTCCTATGAAAAACCTCTACCTTCTCCTCTTCACCATACTATACTTCCCCACTCACGCCCAAACCATCACCAAACTCGATGGCAGCAACATCACTGCGGCGGCCTTAGACCAGAAGATACAGCAGCTCATGCAAGCTGCCCAGGTGCAGGGCCTGGCAGTTACGGTGTTCAACCAGAACCAGCCGGTCTACAAAAAAGCTTTTGGTTATAAGAATATCGTAACGAAAGAGCCGCTGAAAACCAGCGCCAACCTGTATGGTGCTTCGCTGAGCAAAGCGGTGTTCGCGGTGCTGGTGATGCAACTGGTGGAGGAAGGTGTGCTGGACCTGGACAAGCCGTTACAGCATTACCTGCCGAGGCCTATCTATACCTATACACCTCAAACCAAATGGCACGACGATTACAGCGCGCTGAAAACAGACAGCCTCTACAGGTTTATCACGGCCCGTATGTGCCTGGCCCATACTTCCGGTTTTCCGAACTGGCGTTGGGTGGAGGAGGACCAGCAGCTGCGGGTAAAGTATAAACCCGGCACCAGGTATAGCTACTCCGGCGAGGGGCTGGTGTACCTGCAGGTGGTGCTGGAGAAGATGACCGGCAAAACGCTGGAAGAACTGATGCAGGAAAAAGTGTTTGCGCCGGCAAACATGAAGCAGTCGTCGTATACCTGGCAGCCGCGCTTTGAAAAGGATTTTGCCCTGGGCCACAAAGCAAACGGAGAACTTTATCCAAAAGACAAAGACAACGAAGCCCGCTCGGCCAGCACCCTTGAAACCACCCTCGATGATTATACTTTGTTCACGCAGGCGGTGCTGCAGCACAAGCTCCTGAAGCCGGCCACCACTAAAGAGATGTTCTCGCCCCAGATCAGGATTCGGTCTGTGAAGCAGTTCGGCCCCCTGAGCCAGCGCGACACCACCGCAAACGACGCCATTGCCCTGAGCTACGGGCTGGGGTGGGGGCTGCTGCAGTCTCCGTACGGAATAGGAGCTTTTAAAGAAGGCCACGGCGACGGCTTTCAGCATTATTCTATCCTCTTCCCGGAAACCGGCACGGGCATCATCCTCATGAGCAACTCCGATAACGCGGAGAGTATATTCAAATACCTCCTCGAAGCCACCATCGGCGATACATACACGCCTTGGTATTGGGAAAATTACATCCCCTACGATCAGCAGGCATCAAAGTAAGTATAGGAGTGTCAACGGGCTTTATCCGGAGAGAAGCTGTGCTCCTCCGGGGAAGAGCGCTTTGGCCTTTGAGTAGATGGAATCAGGGATGAGCCGGGCAGGCAACTATTCCAGCAGCCAATCTTTCCTGAGTTATAAGGCTATCCTATTAAATGGGGCTGATCTTGCTGCCCATTTTAGTAGCAAAATCTGCTTCTGTGGTCGTGCCGGTCAACTCTATGGCTTTGATGGATAACCTGGCGCAGGCATCGGCGTCGGAGGCGGCGCGGTGGTGCAGGAAGTCGATGCGGTGCATGGTACAGAGCGTTTTCAGGTCATATTTGTGCATGCCTTTCCAGATATTTTTAGAGAACTTCAGGCTGCAGGCATAGCGCGCTTCCGGTAGCGGAATCTGGTAGGTGGCCAGCGTTTTGCGCAGCACGCTCATGTCGAAGCTGGCGTTGTGGGCGATCAGGAACTGCCCTTCCAGGTACGGTTTCAACACCGGCCACAACTCTCTGAAATCAGGCTGGTCTTTCACGTCGGCGGGCTGTATGCCGTGCACGGCTACATTAAAGTGGTTAAAGTGCGGATAGTACAGAGGCTTGATCAGCCAGGACCGGGTCTCTACGATCCGCCTGTCGCGCACCACGGTTATGCCAATCTCACAAGGGCTGTCACGCTGCGGTGTAGCCGTCTCAAAGTCTATCGAAATAAAATCCATGGCCAAAGGTAGGAAATTGTAGGGAGAAGCGCTTTCGGAGGGGGAGGCCACGGATACCGGGGCGGTGGCCAAGGCAGTGCGTTCCCGTACTTCATACTTATCTCCGGGCATTATCAAGCAGCACCGTCATACTTTAACAGCTTCACTTATTCAGGGAAATATTACCCCAATCGAAGAACTTTTTTGGCACTATACGGAGGTTGTTTTTCTTGTCAGGTAATAGGTATCTGATATCCTGATACATAGCTGAAATTATAACTATGCTGATGTACAGGTGCGGATAATAACATCGTAACCTCCTATATAAGAAGGCACGTATATTGCCCGTTTACTACCAAACTAACATACTTATCACTTATGATGAAGAAGTTTTTCTTTGCAGTGGCCCTGGCCTTTGGCACTTTTACCGCTGCGCAGGCACAGGCAACCTTGGGCGTAAGGGCAGGAGCAAACCTGACCAACGTTTCCGGCGATCTGAAGAATGAGGACAGGTTCGAGAACAAGGTGTCCTTTCATGGGGGCGTAACGCTGAACTTTCCGGTAGTGGAGGATTTCTTCTCCATCCAGCCGGAACTGCTTTACTCCAGAAAAGGCTTCAAAAACAACAGCGAGGAGTATACCAACCTGCTGCTGCAGAAAAGAAGACGCGAGGGCAGTGTAGACTACAACTACCTGGAGCTGCCGGTGCTGGGCCATTTCAACGCCGGTCCGGTATACTTTGAGTTTGGTCCGCAGCTGAGCTACCTGCTGAGCGTGAACAACAAGACCGAACTCTACGACAGCGACGGAACGCGCCTCTCCAGCGAGACCGATGCCAAGAGCAAAGACGGCCTTTCGGAGTTTGAGGTCGGCTACGCGGCTGGACTTGGCTTTAAAGCCAGCAACGGTATCAGCCTGGGCCTGCGCTACAACGGCGCCTTCTCCGACTTCGTGAAAGAGGACCTGAATTTTGAGGGAGACCTGACGAACGCCCGCCACTCGGTGTTCATGCTCACGCTGGGCCTGCGTTTCCCGTCGGGCAACTAAGTATAAAGTATAAACTATGGAAGCTGCCAGCCTCGCCCTTCGGGTGGGGCTGGTTTTTTTATACTACCTTTTTGTACAGATATTTTGCGAGACCTCCTTTAGGTGCTTTGCGGTATCAAAACGTCTGTTCTGGTTACGGACGCCACCACTTGGTGTGAGGCGCGGCGCGGTGCAATAAAACTGGCTCGCCGATAAGTGGCGTGGTGATAGGTACCTTAAGTTCTGCCGCCCTTTTAGTAACGCGTTGGATTGGGTCGGTCCAGCTGTGCATGGCCAGCGAAAAGGCTCCCCGGTGAATGGGCATAAGCAGCTTGCCCTTCAGGTCAAGGTGGGCCTGCACCGTTTGCTCGGGCATCATGTGGATGTTCTGCCAGAGCTCGTTGTACTGCCCGCACTCGAGTAAGGTGATATCAAAGGGGCCATACTTCTCGCCAATCTCCGCAAAGCCGGAAAAGTAGCCCGAGTCGCCGCTGAAGAAAACCCTGTCTTCCCGACCTATGATTACCCAGGAGGTCCAAAGGGTTCCCATTCTGTCCGTAAGGCCGCGTCCGGAGAAGTGCCGGGATGGGGTGGCCGCAAAAGTTAGTCCCTGCAAGGTTGCTTCCTGCCACCAATCCATTTCCGTTATCTTTTCAGCTGGCACGCCCCAGCGCTCCAGGTGCGCGCCCACACCCAAGGCTACGTAGAAATGGCCGGTCTTCTCATTGAGATCTTTTATGGAGCCATAATCGAGGTGGTCGTAGTGGTCGTGGGAGATCAGGACAGCGTCGATGGGAGGCAGATCAGCAGCCGTGATGGGTAAGGGGGCAAATCGCCTGGGGCCTATGAAGCTGAGCGGGGAGGCGATATCTCCCAGCATTGGGTCCAGCAGCAGGCGTTTGCCGTCTATCTCTACCATAAAGGCAGAGTGCCCGAGCCAGGTCACTACGGTAGCCGTATCCTGTACAGAATTGGTGGTAGCTGCCTTTACAGGTAAGTATGGAATGGGGCGGCCGGGCAATTGTTCATCATTTTCTCCGAAAATTTGGGTGTGCAGAAGCTTCATGTATCCACTAAAACCGATGTCCATGTTGGTAGGCACGGTGTTATGGAATTGCCCGTCCGCGTAGTTTGGCGATTGCTGCATTGTTTTCAGGCGTTCGCCCTTTGCCTCATCCCCAAACTGAGGAGATAGCCGAAGGAAGGAGCAGCCGGCTATGGTAGCCAAAAGTATAAAAAAACTGAGGGTGAAAAGTATGTACCGGGTCATGGAGGCGAAAGGGTAGTTGCTTCTGGAGAAGTGATGCTTTGGGTTTGCAGGGCAAAGATATGAATAACTTGAGAACGCACTTGTCAGTGATAGAATTACCTCGTGTCTTCTGACCGGCGTAAGCCATACTTTATACTTGGGCTATACCTTATACTTGCCGGTTTATACTTTATGCTTTGGCTATACTTTCATCGCCCTTGCTGGCGCGAGTTTGCAACTCGTGCCTACTATGAGGTTGGGTTTGCAACCCAACTGGCTCGCAGAGCCATACATATACTTGCCGATTTATACTTGAGCTATACTTTTATACTTTTCTGGCGCAAGCGTCCGCTTGTGCCTTTATACTTTAGTTCCTGCTTCCCGCAACCTGAGCCAAGTTATACTTATTAGCTTCCGTTCTTCCCTCTGGCTTTACAACCAACTCGTTTCATCTCTGACTTTGGCTCCCTCAAGGCCGGGAGGCCTCGCCTTCGGGCCTCGCGCTGGGAGCTTTTCCTTTGCTCCTGCGTCGCAACGCCCTCCGGGCACCGGAAAAACTCGCATAGGCGCTCAACCCAAAGGCTGGGAAGCAATTCGATAGCTAGTTGCTGATGCAACTTCAGCCAAGTCCCCCTTTGAAGGGGCAGGGGTGGGTTTTCACCTGTAGGGACAGGTCGCGACCTGTCCGCGCGAGGACAGCAGCTATGAAACTTATACTTCAAGCTGCAGTAACTACAGATTCCCCGCCTTAGACAAGGAGGGGCAGGGGTGGTTGGACCCGCTACTACAGAAGCTCACGTGAAGCCTGCTCTAAAGAAAAAAACAGGTATGGCCTCTTTCTCACCGGCAACCATATCGGTTATACTTTGTTATACTTTCCATACGCCCTCTTTCGGGTAAGTGCCATCAGTAAAAGTAGTGGCAAAGGGCAGGAAAAGCCGTTCATCTACACGTCCCCGTTACCCGTATAGGAAGTATAAATGCAGGCATGTCAGCTAAAAAGCACAATCAAATATGTTAATCTTTTGGACGTTAGTTATTGGTGCAGTGCTCGGGTATGTGTTTGGCTACTACATAAAGCCTAACCAGCAACTGCAAAAAGCCATCCAACAGGCCAGGCAGGCAAGCATGGCGGTGCTGGAGCAAGGCCGGCAAGGGGTGTACCGCACCGTGGTAACAGACCACAACCAGCAATCGGAGCTGGTGGTGGAGGTAAAGGAGCTGGCCGTAACGCAGGCCGGGCAGGTAAAGGTGGAATACCTGAGCGCCTACTACAAGAACCCCGAGTTCCGGACAAAAAAAGGGGAGGCCCTGATGCGGGAAGTGCGCGAATTATTAGGAGATTATCTGCCTTTATCCGATATTGAATGGTACGAAAACGCTGAGCGCCAGCAACAGGCCCGCCAGAGCCTCGAATCGTTAGACACCCTAGACAAACACCATTACCGAACCTAAGACCATGGAAAACACGAACATCACCATCAGCGAGAACAAGGAAGCGCTGCAGCAGAAAGCCCAGGACCTCTCCAAATCCATAGACCCGGAGAAACCCGAGAGCCTCACCAACTTTGGCGTGGAAACGCAGCGCAAGCTGGGGCAGTACTCCAACGAACTGCTGGCAAAGGTGAAAGCAAAGGACTCGGGTGATGCCGGCGAGGCCATAAACGAGCTGCTGGCCCAGATCAACATGATCAAGATTGACGAGGAGGAGAAGCGCGGCCTGCTGTCCCGGCTCCCCTTTGGCAAGAAGCTGCAGGACCGCTCCAAGAAGCTGGCCATTCAGTACAACTCCATCTCGGAGAACGTGGATGATGTGGTGATCAAGCTGGAGAAGACGCGCCAGAGCGTACTCAAGGACTCTACCAGCCTGGAGGTGATGTTCAAGCAGGCTGTGGAGTACATACACGAGGTGCGCGCCGTGATCGCGGCCGGCAAGCTGAAGATCGAGGAGATCGAGAACACGGGCATCCCAAAACTACAGGAAGAGGTGGAGAGCAGCGGCCAGGACGAGCTGGTGGTGCAACGCCTTAGCGACCTCATTGCCTTCAAGGACAGGCTGGAGAAGAAGGTGCACGACCTGCAGCTCTCGCATACCATCGCCACGCAGTCGATGCCGCAGATACGCATGATCCAGACCACCAACGATGTGCTGGCCCAGAAAATTCAGAATTCCATCGTGACGGTGATTCCGGTGTGGCGCCAGCAGGTGGCCATCGCCCTGGGGCTGGAGAAACAGCGCAAAGCCCTGGAGATACAGAAAAAAGTGACCGACACCACCAACGAGATGCTCCTGAAGAACTCGCAGCTTCTGAAAACCAACGTGGTGAACGCCGCCAAGGAGAACGAGCGCGGCATTGTGGATGTGGACACGCTCAAGAAAGTGAACCGCGATATGGTGGAGACACTGGATGCCGTGGTGAAGATTTCAGAGGAGGGAAGTAAAAAACGCGCCGAGGCCGTGAAAGAGCTGGCCACGGTGCAGGAGGAGCTTAACAGCAAGATCATCGGCACCTTCGGCAAATCAAAGCAAATAGAAATTGAATAATGGCTGACGGAAAAAACCACAGGGGCGATACAGGAAAGCTGCTGACGCAGGAGCAGGAGGCGCTGCTGGCCCTATACCTGCAGAAGCTGGACGCGCACTACGAGGAGCTCAAGGCCGCTGACGCCATCCAGGTGGAGATAGAAACGCAGCACCTCAAAAAGATTCTTCATAAATGATAAAGCTTTTGCGCTCCCTTTTCGGGCTGAACGGGGTTACCGGCAACAGAAAGGTGGTAGGCAGTCCCGAAAGTATAGAGGCCAGGGATGTGCCCTACATCCGGGAGTCGAACCAGCGGCTGGTGGCGCTGCAGGAGCTGTATGGCAGGTATAAAAACACGCCCTACGCGCAGCAGCTGCAGGCCGCTTACGAGAAGACAAGGCGCATCCACACCTACCTGTCCGCCCGCGGCCGGGGGCATGAGTTGGAGCTGTTTCATGTGCAGCACACCGACCATTTCCTGAGCACCTTCTCGGCTATTATGGATGCCCACCAGGAGCCGCAGGTACACGTGCAGCTGCCGCCCCAGCGCATACCGCAGCCGCAACCGGCCGGCAGGCCCGACGTGCTGGGCAGAACGGTGGTGTTCGGGCCCTTCCGCAGCGATAGGAAGGAGGTGAAAGCCGCCCGCACCCTGAACCGCGAAACCAGCCAGCGCGCCTTCCAGGACATTGCCGAGTCCCGGACCGAGGTGCCGCGCCTGGACCTGCCGGAGATTTCCATCAACACCTACTCTAAAATTGTGTATTTGCGCGAGGATGTGTCGGATGGGCTGACCACGAGCGAGATTGGTTTTACCTCCACGCCCGAGGAGAAAGAGGCCTTTGTGAATTATATTACCGCGCGTCTGGGCCTGCACGACCTTACCTATGCCGGCAATGCCATGGTGTATGTGCCCACCCACGACAGCAAGCATCCGGCCGAGATGCTGCCCGTGCTACACTGGCACGGCTGCCCCTATGTGCTCAGCATGGACGAGCTCCGCCTTTACCCGGTGCGCACGTACAGGAAGAGGAGGTAAGCCACGTCGCCTCGCGCTAAGCTCGGTTTAAAAGTATGGATGAGGCCGCCATACTTCCACGTCAACTCCGTATCTTCACATCAAGTATAAGCCACGCATTCACCTGAAGCATGCCCGACCAGCGGTTCTACAACGGCCTTTATGGCACCGATTCCATTGAGTTGGCGAAAGGCCTGGTGAACGTGCACCCGTTCGGTGAAATAGGGAGGAAGCATGAGGGGCAGGTGAAGCGACACGCGCACAATAACCTTTTCCAGGTGTTTATGATGGCGTCCGGCACGACAGAGCTGCACCACGCCGCATCCAAAACAATCCTACAGGGACCTGCCATCATCACCGTCTCTAAAAACCATGCACACGGCTTTTTGCACCAGGGCGAGGTCTCCGGGTGGATCGTCAGCCTGTCGGACACGGTGCTGGAGCACATGCTGCAGCGCGAGGCGGAGGTGGTATACGCCATGGAAGCCATACATGTCTTTGAGGTGAGGGAAGGCAATTCCGGTGCGCTGGAGGTGTTCGATACCCTGCAGAAGTGCGTGCAGGAGTATAACCGGCAGTTGCCGGGCAGGCTGCTGATGCTGCAGCACCTGGTAGGGCAGCTGCTGGTGCAGCTCTACCGCCTTTCCCTTACTACGCAGCAGCAGGTGGCGGGTGCCGACAACGCAAGCAAGCTATACTTCCGCAGGTTTCAGCAGCTAATCAAACAAGAGCACTCCTACAAAATGAGCGTGGAGGAATATGCCCGCCACCTCCACATCTCTGCCGGTCACCTGAGCCGGGTATGCCGAAGTATAGCCGGCAAATCCCCTAAAGACATCATCATCGACTACTTTATCACCGAGGCGCAGCTGGCCCTGTCCGATGTGGAGAAAACCGTTTCGGACATCTGCTATACTTTGGGCTTCGACGATCCCGCCTACTTCACCAGGCTCTTCCGGAAAAGGACCGGCCTGACCCCTATGGCCTTCCGCAAGAAGATCGGTGTAAAGGGTTCTTAAGCACCATTTCCCTCCATTATGTTCGATTTGTCATACTATTAAACCGATAGTCCTACTCCGAACAGGCGAGACTGGCTAAATTTGTTTATACAAGTGAGTGGTTACTTCCTTAATGAAATAATTTACTCACTATTAAATGATTAGCCCGTATTGTTATATATGAGAGGAGCGAGGATAGAGCAAATAGAAACCCTTATCGTGGACCTGCCCACCATCAGGCCGCACCATTTGTCGATGGCCGTGATGCGCCAGCAAACGATGGTGCTGGTGCGGCTGTTTTGTAGCGATGGCATAGAGGGGATCGGTGAGGCCACCACGATCGGTGGCCTGAGCTACGGCGATGAATTCCCGGAAGGGATGAAGTTTACCATCGATACCTACATTGCGCCCCTGCTGGTAGGCAAAGCCGCCACAAGTATAAACGCGGTGATGGCGGAGCTGGAGCACCAGGTGCAAGGGAACAATTTTGCAAAATCAGCCATCGAAACCGCTTTGCTGGATGCACAGGGCAAGCACCTGGGCGTGCCGGTGGCCGAGCTGCTGGGCGGAGCGGTTACCCATACTTTGCCTGTGCTCTGGACCCTGGCCAGCGGCGATACGGCCAAAGACGTGGAGGAGGCGCAGGAGCTGCTAGCCAATGGCCGGCACAACACCTTTAAGCTGAAAATAGGCCGTAACGACTGGAAAGTGGACGTGCGCCACGTGGCCGCCATAAAAGAAGCCGTTGGCCCGGATGTGAAAGTTACCGTGGACGTGAACCAGGCCTGGACAGAAAGTATAGCCAAGCAGGGGATCGCGCAGCTACAGGACGCGGGCATCGACCTGATCGAGCAACCCATTGTCAAGACCAATTTCGAGGGGCTGGCCCGGCTCACGCAATACTTCCGCGTGCCCATTATGGCCGACGAGGCGGTGGCCACGGTTTCCGATGCCTTTAAACTGGCCAGGATCGGAGGGGGCAGCGTGTTTGCCCTGAAGATTTCGAAGGCTGGCGGCTTATCCAACATAAAGAAACAAGCTGCCATTGCGCAAGGGGCGGGTATCAGCCTGTACGGCGGCACCATGCTCGAAGGCACGGTCGGCACCGTCGCCTCAGCCCATGTTTTCAGCACCCTCCCCAACCTCGACTGGGGCACCGAACTCTTTGGGCCGCTGCTGCTCACCGACGATATCGTGAAAACCCGCATAAGCTACGGAAACGGAAAACTGGAAATCCCGCAGGGACCGGGGCTGGGTATTGAGCTGGATATGAATCAAGTAGAAAAGTATAAACGACGATAGACTATGATATTTCACGTGCACATGACAGTGAACATCCCCCTGGATTTAGATAAAAGCTATGTGGATGATCTGAAGGCCAAGGAAAAAGCCCTTTCCCAGGAGTTGCAGCGGCAGGGAAAATGGACGCACATCTGGCGCATTGCCGGCCAGTATGCCAACATCAGCATTTTTAACGTGGACAGCGCCGGCGAACTGCATGATATCCTGATGTCGCTGCCGCTATACCCGTTTATGGAAGTAGAGGTAACGGCCCTGTGCCAGCACTATTCTTCTGTGAAGAACGAGGAAGAGGCCCACTAGCGAATTCGATCCTATAGCCATCACGCAATCATCTTAAAACGAACAAAATATCAACCTTAAAAACCGAAACCACCATGGAAAGAAGTCAGATAGATGCCGTTATCGAAAGGATAGAGTCTACAGAAGCACAGGGCCAGGGGGACGAGCGGATCAAAGAGATCGTGAACCGCCTCACCCGCGACCTGTTTTACGCCATCGAGGACCTGGACATACAGCCGGAGGAGATTTGGAAGGCCGTGGACTGGCTCACGCTTACCGGTAAAAACAACGAATGGGGACTGGTTGCCGCCGGTATCGGCCTGGAGCACTTCCTGGACCTGCGCATGGACGAGGCCGAGGCCAGAGCCGGTATAACCGGAGGCACGCCACGGACGATAGAAGGACCACTTTACGTGCCGGGCGCGCCGGAGTCGGTAGGCTACGCCGAGCTGGAAACCGTGCCGGAAGTTGGTGGCGAGCGGCTGTACATGCAAGGGCAGGTGCGCGACGAGAATGGCAAGCCGGTGCCACACGCGAAGGTGGAAGTATGGCATTGCAACCTGCGGGGCATGTACTCTATTTTCGATACGTCGCAACCGCCGTACAACCTGCGCCGGGCCATCATCACCGACGAGCAAGGCAGGTACAGGTTCAAGAGCATTCTGCCGGTGGGCTACAGCTGCCCGCCGGGCGGGGCAACAGACCAGTTCCTCAAAGCCGTCGGCCGCCACGGCAGCCGTCCGGCTCACATTCACTTTTTTGTGACAGCCCCGGGGTACCGTAAACTTACCACGCAGATTAACATAGAGGGCGACCCGCTTATCTGGGATGACTTTGCCTTTGCCACCCGCGAGGAACTGGTGCCGCACATTACGCGCTACTCCGAAGCCGAAGCCAAAGAGAAGTTCGGTATCGATGAGCCGTTCGCCTCTATCGATTTTGACTTTGAGATCCACAAGGAAAAAGCCGGTGTGTTCTCCGCAGAGATTGAACGCACGCACGGGCCCGCCTAAGTATCATATCCGGAGGGAGATGGGTTTATAAGGTATAGACCCACCTCCTCCTTTCAGCTGCGCCAGTTATACTTTGGATGCGCAGCCGGGAAAGGCTAAAGTATAAAGTAGCAACAACAAGGTATGCCAACTATCAAAATCGCGAATAACGACTGTTTTTATACTTATGAGGACAGGGGCCACGGGGATACGATCGTGTTTTCGAACTCCCTGGGCACGGACCTGACCATGTGGGACGAGGTGGCCCGCATCGTAAGCCAGCACCTCAACGTGCTGCGGTATGATACACGCGGCCATGGGCAAAGTACCATTAACTCAGATGTGGTAAGTATAGCCGAGCTGGGCCAGGACTTACTGGACCTGCTGGACCAGCTAAAGCTGGGGAAAGTATACTTCTGCGGCCTTTCGATGGGCGGGCTGATCGGGCAGTGGCTGGGTATTCATCATTCGGAGCGGTTCAAAAAGATCATCCTTGCCAATACAGCGGCAAAAATTGGTACTGCCGAAGGCTGGAACGCCCGCATAGAGCAGGTACGAAAGCATGGCCTGGAAAGTATACTGGATGGCACGGCGCAGCGCTGGTTTACCCCATCGTTCAGAGAGAAGCACCCGGGGAAAGTAAGCGCAATTTTGCAGAAGTTCGAGCAAACTTCCCTGCAAGGCTATATTGCCAACTGCACCGCCGTGCGCGACGCCGACTTCCGGGAGGAGCTTCAGCGGCTGAGCGTCCCAACCCTGATCATCAGCGGCAACCAGGACGAAGTGACCACGCCCGCAGACGGCGATTTTATGGCCGGCAGGATTCCCCACTCGCGGCACGTGCAGCTTCCTGCCAACCACCTGTCCAGCGTGGAGTTGCCCCAGGCGTTTGCGGAACTACTGTTGCAGGCCACTACGCCTAAGGGCGACTTTTAATATAAAATCATACGCAAGATAAACATATGAAATCGGTACCACAGATAACCCTTGAAGAAGCCGTGGCTTTGGTAAAGGATGGCGATATACTACTGCAGGGCGGCTTTGGAATGACGGGTAACCCGGTGCACCTGATGCACGCGCTGGCTGAAACCCAAACAAAGGACCTGACCTTCATCGGCAACAATGTTGGCGAGGCGGGCATTGGCGGCGGCAAACTGCTGCGCAACGGACAGATCAAAAAGATGATCGGCTCTTTCTTTACCAGCAACCCGGAGGCGGTGAAAGCTGCCCAGGAGGGTAAAGTGGCGTACGAACTGCTGCCGCAGGGAACCCTTGCCGAGGCCATTCGGGCGGGAGGGGCAGGCATTGGCGGTTTCTTCACCCCCACATCGGCCGGAACAGAACTGGCCAAGGGCCGCGAGACGAAAATGATTCAGGGGAAGGAGCAGGTGTTTGTGGAGGGTATCCGCGGCAACGTGGCCTTCGTGCGGGCCTGGAAAGCAGACACCGCCGGCAACCTGACCTACCGCATGACGGAGCAGAACTTTAACCGCGCCATGGCCACCGCTGCCGATATCGTGATAGCGGAAGTGGAAGAAATCGTGCCAGTGGGGGAGATTGCGCCGGAGCACGTGCACACCCCGGGCTCTTACGTGGATTACCTCGTGGAGGCAAAGCTTACGATGGAAGATCTGGGCTCCTCTGCTTCCGTGTCTTCTTCCCGAAAGGTGAGCGAAAGACGCATGAACATGGCCAAACGTGCCTTGCAGGAACTCAAAAGAGGCGACGTGGTGAACCTGGGTATCGGCATACCGACCCTGGTGGCCGATCTGATTACGCCGGAGGATGGCATAGTGATGCACACCGAGAACGGCATGCTGGGCGTGGGTCCGGCCCCGAAAGACGGCGGCGGCGCGATGGATTACCCCGTGAACGCCGGCAAAATTCCGGTTACCGCGCTGCCAGGCGCCAGCTACTTCGACTCCGCCGACTCCTTCGCCATGATCCGCGGCAGACACGTGGACGTGGCGGTGATGGGCGGTCTGGAGGTAGATGAGAAAGCCAACCTGGCTAACTGGGCCGTGCCGGGGCAGCCGCTGCTGGGCGTTGGCGGTGCCATGGACCTGGCATCGGGGGCCAAAACGCTCATCATCACCATGACACATACCGACAAAAGCGGCGCCTCCAAGATCGTTCCGAGCTGCACCCTGCCAGTGACCGCACTGCAGGCCGTGGACCTGATCATCACCGACCTGGCGGTGTTCAGGTTCATAAACGGGGAGCTGACACTGATCGAACTGATGCCGGGCGCGACGCTGGAAGAAGTTAGGGCTAAGACAACAGCCAGATTTGCAGAGAAGTTAGGATAGGCAGGAGAAGATCTATCCGAAGTATAAAAGTATAAAAACGGAAATATGAGCAAAGAAGCCTATATCATAGACGGCATCAGAACCCCGATCGGAAACTTTGGCGGCGCGCTTTCGGCGGTCCGCACCGACGATCTGGCGGCGATGGTGATCAAAGAACTGGTGGACCGCAACCCGAACATCCCGAAGGAAGTGGTTGACGATGTTATTCTGGGTTGCCATAACCAGGCTGGGGAGGACAATCGCAATGTGGCGCGCATGGCGCTGCTGCTGGCCGGCCTTCCGGTTACGGTGCCCGGCGAGACGGTGAACCGCCTGTGCTCTTCGGGCATGTCGGCGATGATACACGCGGCCAGGGCCATCAAGGCCGGTGACGGCGACGTGTTTATCGCCGGAGGCGTGGAGCACATGACGCGCGGCCCGCTGGTGATCTCCAAGCCGTCTAAAGCCTTTGGTACCGATTCGAAGATGGAGGACTCCAGTTTTGGCTGGCGCTTCGTGAACCCGAAGATGAAGGAGTTATACGGCGTGGACCCGATGGGCATTACGGCCGAGAACCTGGCGGAAAAGTATGAGATATCGCGTGAGGACCAGGACCTGTTTGCCTACCATTCCCAGAGCAAGGCAGCCATGGCGCAGGAGAACGGCAACCTGGCCGAGGAGATCATGCCGGTAACTATACCGCAGCGCAAGGGCGAGCCGGTGGTGGTGAGCAAAGATGAGTTTGTACGCCCGAACACCACCCCGGAAACGCTGGCGAAACTGCGCCCTGCCTTTAAGGAGGGTGGAACGGTGACAGCAGGTAATGCCTCCGGACTGAACGATGGCGCAGCCGCGACCTATGTAGCGTCGGGAGAGGCGGTGGAGAAGTATAACCTGAAGCCCCTGGCCAGAATCGTGAGCTCGGCGGTGGTGGGAGTAGAGCCGCGCATCATGGGCATCGGGCCGGTGCCGGCTACGCGCAAAGCACTTGAAAGAGCCGGACTCAGCCTGGACGACATGGATGTTATAGAACTGAACGAGGCGTTTGCGGCACAAAGCCTGGCCTGCACGCGGGCACTTGGTCTGGCTGACGATGACGCACGGGTTAACATAAACGGGGGCGCCGTCGCCCTGGGCCATCCGCTGGGCATGTCCGGGACGCGCATTGTGTACAGCGCCGCCTTGTCGCTGCAGCGCCTGCAGAAACGCTATGCCCTGGCTACCATGTGCGTAGGCGTGGGGCAAGGCTATGCCGTTGTCCTGGAGAAAGTATAATTCCGGGTTTCAAAGTATAAACGGTAGCATAACCCTTTGTCATCCTGGAAGGATCTTGTGAGCAAGTTGTGGGAGGCTTGAGCTATACTTGAATAGCTCAAGCATCCCTGGCGCAAGCGCCCGCTTGTGCCTCTACGTGTATAGCCCTGGCTGTACTTTATACTTTGGCTTTTCCGCTGTTCCGGACATCCTTGTCCGGGACCAAAGCTGCTGCGGATTTCCTAATCCGCGTAAGCCATATTTTCATACTTGATCTATACTTCCTTAGCCGCTGCTTCCTTGCGCTTGAACTAAGCTACACTTGCTAGCTACTGCTGATCCTCAGTCTTACGAGCCTATAATTGCATTTCCTGCTTTGGCTCCCTCCAGCCCGAGAGGGATCGTCCTCGGGCATCGCGCTGGGAGCTTTTCCTGCCCTCGTGCCTCGAGCTGCCTCATTTACGTTCGTCACCGGAAAAACTCGCATAGGCGCTCAACCCAAAGGCTTGGATCAAGTTCGATAGCTACCGCTGACGAAGCTTGAACCAAAGTCCCCCTTTGAAGGGGGCAGGGGGATGATGATCGTCTGCGTAGGAAGGGATTGGGTATCATTCCAATAGCCGCCGCTTTTGTCATCACGACCTTCGGGAGAGATCTTGGTTAGAATTCCTTATAGATCTCTCGCCCTGCTCGAGATGACAGCGAAAACAGTAAGTATAAATTCCCCTCCTTGGAGGGGTAGGGGTGGGTTTGTGCTTCAACAGACTTAAAAAGCACTTAAGCCATAAAGAAGGCAAAGGCAATAGTTTATACCTGAAAAGGCACAAGCGGACGCTTGCGCCAGAGATAAACTGAAGCTCCCTCCCCTGTTTTTAGGGGAGGGTTGGGGAGGGGTTATCCTAGGGCAAGGGTGAGATCTACACTCTGCTCACGATCAAGGAATCGACGTACAGCAGGCTCTTTCAAAGTATAAATCAAACCGAAAGAGGCCATGCCCCGGAAATAGCTCCGGGACATGGCCTCTCTCGGGAAGTATAAAAATCAGCTTACTGCGTAACAGGTGCCTTTTTCAGGTCCTCCTGAAACTTCTTCAGCTGCTTGTCGATCTGTTTCTTATCCCCTACCACCACAAGTGTCATGTCTTTGGGGCGGAGGTAGGTGTTAGCGGTCTGCTGCACTTTCTGCGGGGTTACAGCATGGATGGCCTGTACCTGGTTGGTCAGGAAAGTCTCCGGCAGGTCGTGCAGGTCCAGGAAGCTGAGTTGGCCAATGATACCGCTGGGGGTGGAGTTGCGAAGCACGAAAAGCCCGGCCTCATAGTTCTGGATTCCCTTCAGCTCTTCCTCCGAAGGCGGCTCCTTTCTCAGCTTCTCAATCTCGTAGACGATCTCCTTCAGGGAGTTGCCCGTGTGCTCGGTCGTCACGTCCGCCTGCTCCGACCAATCCCCCACCTTATACTTGGCAGCTACCGAGCTGGAGGGAGAATAAGTGTAACCTTTGTCTTCGCGGATGTTGCGGGTGATGCGGGAGCCGAAGGAGCCGCCCAGCAAGGAGTTAGTAACGCGAAGGGCCATGTAATCCGGGTGCGAGGGGTCAATTACGGGCATGCCTATAATAATCGTTGACTGGGGCGCCCCCGGCCGGTCTACCACGATCATATCACTCTTCGTAACGGGCTTCGCCACCGGTATGGCGGGGGCAGGCCCTTCTGTCCAGTCGCTCAGCGAGGAGGTGATCGCCTCTTTCATAGCACCTTCGTCAAACTTGCCGGCCACGTATACATCGGTGCGCCTGGCCCCGAACTGCTTCTGGTAAAAGTCCTTCACCTGCTCCAAAGTATAAGCGTCTATCTCTTTGTCGGTGGGCAGGTCGCGGCCATAGGGATGGTCGCCGTAAAGCGCCTTGTTATACTTCATGTACGCCTGCGTGCCCGGCTGCGCCCTGGACAGGTTCATCTGCCGCTTAAAGTCGTTCTTCACCCGCTCCAGCTCCGATTCCGGGAAGGCAGGTTCTGTCAGGAGGTCAGCTATCAGCCGTACCAGCTCCGGGCCAAACTCAGAGAGCGCATCGCCGCTGATGTAGGTCTGGTTAGGGCCGATGCTGATGCTCAGCGAGCCGCCCATCCTTGCTACTTCCCCGGCAATCTGCTTGGCATCTTTGGTGGTGGTGCCTTCCTCCATCAGCTTTCCAGTTATGTCGGCCAGGCCGTTCTCGTTTGCCTGCTCGTGCACATTACCGGTCTGCACAATCATGCTGATGGTTACTTTTGGGATCTCACCGTAGGGCACCAGAGTAGCCTCCAGGCCATTAGGTAAGCTAAATTCCTGCTTGGGCGGCAGGTTAAAGTTCTTGGGCGATCCGCCCTCCGGCGGCGTTTGCTTTTGCGCCTGAGCCATACCTGCGCCCATGGCCAGGAGCACGCTCAGCGATAGTGTCAGTAGCTTTTTCATGATGCTTTAGATCTGTGCCTGTGGGTTTATGATTAAAATGGTGCGGTTGGTAGGCCGCAGGTACTCCTGTATGGTTTGCTGCATCAGCTCCGGCGTTACTTTCCGGAACTCCGCCTCCAGCTCGTTGATGCGGGCCGGGTTGTCATCGAACAGCGCGAAGCTTGCCAGCAAATCGGCTTTGCCGAAACCATACAGCTGGCTTACCTGGTCGTAGAGCGAGGACCGTATTTTAACCATGGCCAGGTCGAGTTGCTGCTGCGTAACGCCATTTTGCTGTAGCCTTGCGATCTCCTGGTCCAGCACATTGATGATGGAGTCGGCGGCCACGTCTTTATCGTAAACCAGGTCACCCATCCACAGCATCGGGCCGTTGTAGTTGTACATGTTGCCCAAGTACGCGTTGATGCCGCCACTCACCGAGCCGGTATAGCCCCGGTCCTGCACCAGTGCTTGGTGCAGGCGGCTGTCGTCGCCCTGCAGCAGGATCTGGTCCAGCAGGCCCATGGCATAGTAGGCTGGCGTATTGCGCTCGGGCATGTGGTAAGCGAAAGCCAGTGCCGGTTTGTTGGCCAGCTTATCGTCTTTGGTAAAGCGCTGCTCTTTCTCCTGGCGCGGCTCGGTCAGGTCGGCCGGTTCCGGCAGGTCTGCGGAAGCTATGCCACCGAAATACTGCTCTACCCACTGCTTTGCCTGGGCAGGATCAAAATCTCCCACTATCACCAGTGCCGCGTTGTTGGGAGAGTAGAATGTCTTGAAAAACGATTGCACATCCTCCAGGCTGGCGGCGTCAAGGTCCTCCAGGTCGCCGTAGAAGTTGTGGGCGTTGTACCAGTTCTTGTTGGCGTACTGCGGCATGTCGAGCCACGGGAAGCCGCCGTACGGCTGGTTGAGCACGTTCACTTTCACCTCGTTCTTCACCACGCCCTGCTGGTTGGTCAGGTTCTCTTGGGTGATATTGAGGCCTTTCATGCGGTCGGCTTCGGCCCAGAGCATGGTCTCCAGCTTGTGCGCCGGCACAATCTCGAAGTAGTTGGTGTAGTCGAAGCGCGTGCTGCCGTTGAGGATGCCGCCGTTTTTCTGCACCAGCTGGATGAACTCCATCTTTCCCAGGTTATCCGATCCCTGGAACATCATGTGTTCAAACAGGTGCGCAAAGCCGGTGCGGTCCTTGGGCTCAATGCGGAAGCCGATGTTATAGTAGGCCGCCACGGTGACAATGGGCGCGGTCTTGTCCGGCGAGAGCACCACTTTCAGGCCATTGTCCAGTTTGTAGTACTCCACGGGGACCTCAAACGCAGGGGGAGCAGTGCTTTCCACGGCCTCGGCGGTTTGCGTGGTGGCGGCGGTCTCTGCTGTTGGAGCCGTGGTTTTCTGGCTACACGAAGCCATCAGCACCCCCACACCTAACACCAGCGAAAAGAGCCGGTTTGTACGGGAGGTAATTCGTTCATAGTTGCTATGCATGGATGCAAAGGATTAAGGGTTAGTTTCTGATTCCGTTAAACATAGCATTATACGATTATCTAATAAATAAATCCATGTTTCTGTGAGTTTGTTTCTATAGCTTGGATGAGCAGCTGCTTTTGCGCTCGCCAGGGCAGCTATCTTGATCGGGGATAGGGTGGAAAGTATAAACCACACCACAGGTTACGGCCGCTTTCACCAAGTATGGCTTCGCTGGATCTTCCCTTTGCCCAGGTATGAAAAAGACTGATTTTAGCACTGCTTCTGCCAATGCAGTGTGAAGCAGCGGAAGCGCTGTAAGGTTAAATAGAGGGGAACTGTTGGCCTGGAAGTATGGGAGATTTGCCAACGGGAGCAAAGTATAAAGTATAAAACCCAAGTTGGGTTTTACGCATGCGATGCAGTTTTTTACCCCCGTAGTTCTTCCGAGGAGTATGGTCATTTCATTCTCTCTTTTTTGTCATCCTGCAAGTCTCGGATCCCGAACTCGTTTCGGGGGATCTTGTGGGCTAGTAGCAATAGCTTAGCCTCCCTTCTACCAAGTTTCTTAACAGAATGACAGTAATTTTTGAGCCGGTTTTGCTACAATGAAACAACCCTACTCCCAGGAGGGGAAGCACCTACTCTTTTGCGAAATTCCCCTCTTGGGAGGGGTGGGTTGATCGCAACTTGATCTATAAAGTATAAAGTATAAATCAGGCACGTACGCCAGTGGAACGTTTATACTTTACTTCTGATCATCCAGGATTAGAAACGTATTTATGACATTACGAATCGAGCCTTCTATTTGACCAGAGTTTGGTACAGGCTGTTAATCGTCTCAACAAGCAACTTGTTCAACTCATCAGACTCCGGGGCGCTGCAACCGTTCGTGATGACAACGAACCCGAATTTCTCCTTCGGGTGGAAGAACATGGCGCTGTAGAGGCCATAGGCAGAGCCCGTGTGGCCTATCATGGTTTTGCCGGGAATCAGGTCCGTTTCCGTGGTGAGCGCCAGTCCGTAGCCGTTTTGAGCGATCTGTTGCTGCATGGCCCTGGCGCTCTTCTTCGAGATGATACGGGTGCCTTTATACTTGCCTTTTTGCATGTGCATCGTCATGTACCGGGCCAGGTCCGGGGCGGAGATCTTCATGCCTCCCGTTGGGGAGAAAACAGGGGTGCTATAGCCCAGGACATAGTTCCGGATCTCCTCACTGCGCGGCGCGTAGGCAGACGGCGACGGAGTGTACTGGC
Organism: Pontibacter flavimaris; assembly: GCF_001907195.1. Taxonomy (GTDB): domain Bacteria; phylum Bacteroidota; class Bacteroidia; order Cytophagales; family Hymenobacteraceae; genus Pontibacter; species Pontibacter flavimaris. The sequence continues at coordinate 34,300 of NZ_LVWA01000012.1, read as the reverse complement.
CTGTGAGGGGATTGTAGGCGTACAGCGTGGTGAAAAGCGACGCGTCCAGCGAGTCTACTGCATAGCCGCCGTACAAGCCCAGCGGGTCCAGAATATGTTGCTTTATATACTGATCAAAGCGCTCTCCCGACACTTTCTCGATGATGGTGCCCACCATGTTGAAATTCAGGTTGCAGTACTCGTAGTCTTTGCCAGGCTCGTAGGCATTGTAGCACTGGGCCCAGTCCGGGTTTTTGGCAGGGTTGATCGCATCCAGCGTAAAGTAGCCCTGGCTGTCGTTTATACTTGACGTATGGGAGAGCACCATCTTAAGCGTGATCGGCGTTTCCGGGTACTTCGGGTTCCGTACTTTGAATCCTACCAGGTTGCTCATATCATCATCCAGCGAAAGCTTGCCCGCCTCCACCAGCTGCATAATGGCCGTGGCAGAGAATGATTTGGAGATAGAGGCAATCCGGAAGATGTCGTCCGGGGACAGCTTCGTGCCCGACTCCACATCCTTCAGCCCGAAAGCGTTCGCGTAGGTTATCTCCCCGTTTTCCACGACGGCCACGGAGAGGCCCACCGCATCATACTTCTGCATGATGGCCTGTATTTCTTCTTCGGCTTTCTGCACCTGGCCGTAGGCATTTACCACCGCAAAGATGAGGAGGAGAAGGAGGTAGCGGGATTTCCGGAGAACGTGTTTCATAAAGTATAGCAATGCGTTAATACAAATGAAGGCATTTGTTTTTAAAGTATAAAATTATACTTATCTCCTCCAAGCTTTCGAAAACAGGGAAGGCTTTCTTGCTCCTCCGGTCTGCTACTCGTGCCTATTTTAGCTGCTGGAATTTACGCTTGATCACCTCCTGAACCGGGATGCCCTCTATCTTGCTCTCCAGCCAGGAGATGATGTCCAGGTAGAGGAAGGGGCGGCGCTCAGCGGGATTTTCCGCGATGGAGGTCAGTTTCTCCTTCAGTGTCACAAAGGCTGGCCGAAGCTCCTGCGGCGTTACCCGCCCCAGGTTACGCAGGAACCGAAAGATCTCCACCTGCATCTGCTGCTGGTCATTCATCTTCCCCAGGAAGCGGTACACCGACCTGACCTGCAGCTCCAGCGCATAGTCATCCCCCTCCTCATAATAGGCGATCAGCCTCAGGATGCGGGCAAAGCACTGGATATCCTCCCGTAGGTTCGTGTCAGTATAGTTGATGATCTTGTTCAGGTACTTTATGGCTGTCTCGTTATCCCCGCTCCCAAAGTATAAACTGGCAATCTTGAAGTAAAAGATAAGCCTGCGGTGAGGGTCCAGCTGCTGCTCGTGTTGTTCCAGGTTCCGCAGCAGCTCAGGCACCAGGTGCACCCCCTCGGAGAACGCGCCGCGCATAAAGTATAAATTGATCTTGTTGGTGTAGATGTAAAGGAACAGCAGCACCTCGGTATTCGGGGTATCGCGCCGATTAGGGTCGTTGGCAAAGCGCTCCATCTCCTGCAGCACCTGCTCGAACCGGGTAAAATACTGGAGGTTAAACAAGGCGGCCAGCAGGTTGTGCAGGCCCTTGATGTAAAGGGAGGGCTGGCTATACTTCATCTCGGGGCTTTCCTCAAAAAGATCCACCCACTTCTGTGCATAGCGGTAACAGGACTTAAAATCCTGCACCAGGTAGTTATACCACACATGCGCCTGGTAATAATAAAGCTTTTCCATAAAACTGGCGGCGTTGAGGTCTACTACAGGAAGGTTCTCCCGGAAGAAGGCGCTAAAATGATCAGCGTCCTCCTGCGTTTTGGCGTGCCCGGCCTGCAGGTAGAGCCCGTACAGCCGCAGGGCCAGGTTGGAGAGCACATGCGCCTGCGAAACATGCAGCGCCAGTTCGATGGATTCATTGGAAAGCTGGTCGGCCCTGCCACTCAGGCTCCTGGTGATGTACTGCGACTCGATCTGCTTCTCAAAGTCGATGGCGGTTAAAGCTACGTGCTGCAGTTGGGCCTGCGTAGCGGCAGTTTTTACTTTGTCGAGCATCTTCAGGCACTGCTGATAAAGGCCCTTATTGTAGAGCACCCGGGCGTACCCCAGTTGTTCCTGCAGCTGAATGTCCAGGTTCTGGCCTGTATGGTAGATCCTGAGGCTGGCGAGCAGCTGCCGGTACAGGTTGGCCTTGAGGTTTGGCAGCTGTACCTTCTTGATGCTGGCCACCTGCTCCAGGATTTTCTCGTCATCATACTGCTCCAGGCCATCAAGGGCATCGAAAAGTTGCAGAAACTTTAAGCCCTGCGTTGCTCCCTGGCGCTTGGTAAACAAGCGAAAGTGTCTTTTCTCAGAGCGCGTCAGAGACTTTATCAGCTGGAATACAGGATCGGGGCTTGGGTTGGACATAGTAGGTGAAACTTTTGCAATATGTTGTTTTGCAGTTAGTTATCTCTTTAGGAGAAGCCTGTAGAAATGGTAGCTAAACATTGAAATTTGTTTTTTTTGCCACTCATCAAGTTAGACCTTTAAAACAATACTCTAACTGTTAAAGACCAAATAAAGGATGTCTGTTCAGAAAATACAAATATTTGATACCACCTTACGGGACGGGGAGCAGGTACCGGGCTGTAAACTTAACACGCAGGAAAAGTTGGTTATTGCCAAACAACTGGAGCTTCTGGGCGTGGACGTTATCGAGGCGGGCTTCCCCATTTCAAGTCCTGGCGACTTTGAGGCTGTAAAGGCTATTGCCAAACAGACAAAGGAGTCTACGGTTTGTGGCTTGTCCCGGGCTGTGGAGAATGATATTCGCACGGCGGCAGAGGCACTAAAGGGTGCGCGCCAGCCAAGAATTCACACAGGTATCGGCACGTCAGACCTGCATGTGCGCTACAAATTACGCACCACCCGCGAGGAAGTAATGGCCAGGGCCGTGGAAGCAGTAAAACTGGCAAAGAGTTTTGTAGAGGATGTAGAGTTCTACGCCGAGGACGCCGGCAGAACAGACAATGAATTCCTGGCCAGGATATGCGAGCTGGCGGTAAAGGCGGGCGCTACGGTGCTCAACATCCCCGATACCACCGGCTATTGCCTGCCCGAGGAATATGGTGCCAAGATCAAGTATCTGTATGAAAATGTGAAGGGCATTGAGAAGGTTTGCCTCTCCACGCACTGCCACAACGACCTGGGCCTGGCCACAGCCAACTCCATTGCCGGTGTGGTAAACGGTGCCAGACAAATAGAGTGCACCATAAACGGAGTAGGGGAGCGCGCCGGGAATACCGCCCTGGAGGAGGTGGTGATGATCCTGCGCCAGCACCCATACCTGAACCTGACCACCGGCGTTAACAGCAAGTTGCTTACCGAGACATCCACCCTCGTCTCGCACATGATGCGCATGCCGGTGCAGCCTAACAAGGCTATCGTGGGGGCCAATGCCTTCTCGCACTCCAGTGGCATTCATCAGGATGGTGTGATCAAGCATCGCGAAACGTATGAGATCATCGACCCGCGTGATGTGGGCGTAGACAGCTCTTCCATTGTGTTAACTGCCCGCTCAGGCCGCGCCGCACTGGCGTACCGGCTGCAAAAGCTAGGCTATAATTTCGATAAAGAGACACTGGATAAAGCCTATGGCTCATTTTTGCAAGTGGCCGACGAGAAGAAGGAAGTACGGGACAATGACCTTCATGTATTGGTAGAGAAACAGAATCTTGTTACCGCAGGCTAATATGGGAAAGAAGACCTTATTCGATAAAGTATGGGACGCGCACGTGGTGCGTACCTTACCGGGAGGGCAGGAGGTTTTTTATATCGATAAACACCTGATCCATGAGGTGACCAGCCCACAGGCCTTCGAGGAGTTGGAGAACCGTGGCCTTTCGCTGTACCGCCGGAACCAGATCGTAGCTACTGCCGACCATAACGTGCCTACAAAAGACCAGCACCTCCCGATCCAGGAGCCGCTCTCACGCTTTCAGGTAGACAGGCTGACGGAAAACTGCGAGAAGCACGGGGTGCAGCTCTATGGTTTAGGGCACCCCTACCAGGGCATTGTGCACGTGATCGGGCCTGAGCTTGGCATTACCCAGCCGGGTATGACCATCGTTTGCGGTGACAGCCATACTTCTACGCACGGCGCCTTTGGGGCCATCGCCTTCGGGATCGGCACAAGCCAGGTAGCGCAGGTCATGGCTTCGCAGTGCCTGCTTTTGTCGCGGCCAAAGCGCATGCGCATTACCGTGGAGGGCGACCTTAGGCCCGGCGTCACGGCCAAAGACCTGATCCTCTACATCATCGCTTCGCTTGGTACAGGCGGCGCCACCGGCTATTTCGTGGAATACGCTGGCAGTGCCATCCGCTCTCTCAGCATGGAGGGCCGCATGACGGTCTGCAACATGAGCATCGAGATGGGCGCACGCGGCGGTATGATAGCCCCGGATGAAACGACTTTTTCTTACCTGGAGGGCCGCCCTTTTGCCCCGCAAGGGGAGGAGTGGGAAAAGGCAGTCGCCTACTGGCAGACGCTATACTCTGATGAGGGCGCGCAGTTTGAAGTGGAGTATCACTTCAAGGCTGCCTCCGTCACCCCTATGATCACCTATGGCACCAATCCGGGTATGGGCATTTCCCTGAACGCAACCGTTCCTCAGAAGGTGAAAGCCAGTGAGCAGGCGAGCTTTGAGAAGTCGCTGCAGTACATGGGTTTTGCGCCGGGAGAGTCACTTATAGGAAAGCCCGTGGATTACGTATTTATAGGTAGCTGCACCAACTCCCGGATCGAGGATCTTCGGTTGGTGGCAAACTACGTGCAGGGCAAGAAGAAAGCCAGCCATGTGGAGGCCATTGTGGTGCCCGGTTCGAAGCAGGTGGAAGAGCAGGCAAAAGCCGAGGGACTCGATAAAATACTGGCTGAGGCAGGGTTTGAGCTACGGGAGCCCGGGTGCAGTGCCTGCCTGGCCATGAACGAGGACAAAATTCCTGCCGGGGCGTACTGTGTCTCCACCTCTAACCGCAACTTCGAGGGGCGGCAGGGGCCAGGATCCCGAACCTTGCTGGCCAGCCCACTGGTGGCGGCGGTTTCGGCGGTGGAAGGAAAGATTACGGACATAACTCAATACCTGAGCTAATGGAAAAGTTTAACGTGCTTCAATCAACGGCTGTGCCGTTGCCGATAGAGAACATCGATACCGATCAAATCATACCTGCGCGCTTCCTGAAAGCTACCTCACGGGAGGGTTTTGGGGAGAACCTGTTCCGGGACTGGCGCTACGATAGTAGCGGTCAACCCAATACGCAGTTCGTCCTGAATGATCCGCGGTTCCAGGGGCAGGTCCTGGTGGCCGGGAAGAACTTTGGCTGTGGCTCCAGCAGGGAACATGCCGCATGGGCCTTGTTCGATGCTGGCTTTAAGGTGGTTATATCCAGTTACTTTGCTGACATCTTCCGGGGCAACGCACTGAACAACGGGCTTCTGCCGCTGCAGGTGGAGGACTCGGTACTGGAGCGGCTCCTGAAGCAGATCGAGGAGGATCCCGGAACAGAGCTTATCATCGACCTACCCGCCGAGCAGCTGTATGTGCCGGCATGGGAGCAGCGCATTCCATTCGAGATCGAATCTTATAAAAAGGAGTGCCTGTTGAATGGTTATGATGACATTGATTATTTGGTAAGTCAGAAAGAGGCGATTGAGGCCTTCGAAAAAAACAGAGTATGGGTATATTAAATAAAAAAATCGTTGTGCTGGCCGGGGATGGTATTGGGCCTGAAGTCTGCCAGGAAGCCATCAGGGTTCTGAAAGCCGTAGGAGAGCGGTTCGGGCATGAATTCTCGTTCGACATGCAGCTGATGGGCGCCTGCGCCATTGACGCTACCGGAGACCCGCTGCCAGAGGCAACGCTGCAAGCTTGTTTTGAGGCCGATGCCGTATTGCTGGGCGCGATCGGTGATCCTAAGTATGACAACAACCCCGCTGCCAAGGTACGGCCGGAGCAGGGCCTGTTAAAGCTCCGGAAGTCGCTTGGCCTTTTCGCCAACATTCGTCCTGTAAAAGCCTACGAGGCCTTGCTGCCCCAGTCGCCGCTGAAGGAGGAGCGCATCAAGGGAGCCGATATGTTGTTCTTCCGGGAGCTTACCGGGGGCATATACTTTGGAGAGAAAGGCCGCCTGGCTGACAGTGCCTACGATCACTGTACCTACAGCAGGTATGAGATAGCACGCGTTGCCCACCTCGCCTTCCAGGCCGCGCAGAACCGCCGCCGCAAGCTAACGCTGGTGGATAAGGCAAATGTGCTGGAAACCTCCAGACTCTGGCGGGAGGTAGTGCAGGAGGTTCGCGTGTCATACCCTGACGTCGCCGTAGACTATCTGTTTGTGGATAATGCGGCCATGCAGCTCATTCTGAACCCAAGCCAGTTTGATGTTATCCTGACGGAGAACATGTTCGGGGATATTTTGTCTGATGAGGCCTCTGTGATTGCTGGGTCACTGGGTATGCTGCCTTCTGCCTCGGTGGGGGAAGAGGCCGCGCTGTTTGAGCCCATCCACGGTTCTTATCCCCAGGCGAAGGGCAAGAACATCGCTAACCCCATTGCCATGATTCTTTCAGGGGCCATGATGCTGGAGCACTTCGGATTGTACCAGGAGGCAAGCCTAGTTCATCACGCGGTGCAGGAAGCGCTGGATAAAAAGATTCTGACACAGGACCTTACAAGCCCCACTCTGGCCTATTCTACGGAGCAGGTAGGTGCATTCATTGTGTCCTGCGTGCTGGGCGGCGTTCTGGAGGGCCTGCATAAAGAAAATGTTCAGGTGGGTATGAGTACCCTGATTTAGGTTGCTCGTACTGACGAAAGAAAAGTTTTCCAGAGTTAACTGAAGAGGAATAGCCGCAAACGGTGGCGATAGATATGCCTTTGGTCAATTCTACCCTGCCAAAGTATAAATGTTTACTGCAAGCGGTAAGCCATGGGTCATAAAATGGCCATTACTGATTAAGAGCATTAGATTAAGGTGAGTACAGTGCAAGTCAGCCATGTAACAAAGCAATGTTATGTGGCTGACTTTTTTCATTTTGACCCCACGGCATAGCATGATGGTATGGGCCGCTATGCCGGACAGCGCGATAACGATCAGGGTCAACGCCAAGCCGGAAAAAATGACTGCCCACCGGGTTTGTGCTCTGGCCAGCACGTTAACGGCTGTGGTGCCTAACGAGCCACCTACCGGCAGGTCCTGCATAATTAAGCGACGCTTCTGTAGGCGTTCAGGATATTCATTCGTATAGAAATCAAACGATTCGCTTGCCTGTCTTTCAGAGGCAGTGGTCATACTATTGATGGCCAGGAAAAGCGGCAGATTAATGCTATCAAACTAACTGTTGAAGCTTCCTAAACGCCCCGACTGCGGATAAATAACCACCCCTTAAATCCGCTGCCGCACATACGCTTTTTGCTCATATCCGGGCAAACCCGGAAGTGGATGGCGGCTATACTGTCACCTCCTGCTTGTATAGTATACTTATAAGGAAGAGGGAGAATGTAATCTCAAGGATATAAAATAATAAGTATGAGTTCACAAGGCCAACCTAATTTCCTGCTCCTGGTAGTGGATGACATGGGATATTCTGACTGCCAGCCTTTTGGCGGCGAGATCAGCACGCCTAACCTGCAGCAACTGGCAGAAAAAGGAGCCCGCTTCCGAAACTTTCATACTTCTGCGCTGTGTGCGCCTACCCGGTCCATGCTGCTTTCCGGCTGCGATAACCACCACGCTGGGTTAGGTAATATGCCCACGGCGCACGCCACTAACCAATACATGCAGCCCGGCTACGAAGGTTACCTTAACAAAGATGTGCTGACCATTCCTGAAATTTTGAAAGAAGCTGGCTACCATACGTACATGGCTGGTAAATGGCACCTGGGCGAGTTGGAAGGCTTCCGGCCACATGCCAGGGGTTTTGAACGCACCTTCTCGTTTTTAGGCGGCGGTGTCAGCCACTTTAACGACCAGCGTGCCCTGAGCGAATTCGAGCAGCCGCACACAGAGTATTCGGAAGACGGAAAGACGGTGGAGAACCTGCCGGAGGATTTCTACTCCTCAAACTACTACACCGATAAAATAATCCAGTACATAACGGAGCAGGGTGACGACAAACCCTTTTTTGCCTACCTGGCCTTTACGGCACCGCACGACCCTTTGCAGGTGCCGGATGAGTGGCTGGATAAATACAAAGGCACGTACGATGGCGGGTATGATGCCATCCGGGACCAGCGTCTGCAGCGGATGAAGGAGCTGGGGCTGGTACCCGATGTTCTGACCCCGAACGAAGGCAGCGGCGAGTATAAAAAGTGGGAGGAACTGACGAAGGAAGAGCAAAGGGAAGCGGCCCGGAAAATGGAAATCTATGCCGCCATGATCGAAAACCTGGACTGGAACCTGGGCCGCTTGTTCGCTAAATTGAAAGAACAGAATAAATTCGATGACACCATCATTTTCTTCTTGTCCGACAACGGTGCCAACCCCAAAGAACCTCAATTTTATGCGCCGAATACCAAAGAGTCAGTTGCCAGAGAGTATGATAACCGGTTAGAGAATTACGGCAAGATCAATTCATTTATTTCCATTGGCGGGACCTGGGCCGAAGTGGCCAACACGCCTCTGTCATACTTTAAAATCACCACCTATGAAGGGGGCACGCAAACACCGCTCATCATTTCGGGCAGGCGCATGCACAAACGCGGCGTAGTGACTGATGAAATGCTCCACGTAACAGATATTTTGCCCACTATGCTTGATTATGCCAATGTCCAGTATCCGAAAGAAACTGATGTAAAACCGCTTTACGGCACCTCGCTCAAGCCATACTTGCAGGAAGAAACAAAACAGCCGGTGCGAAATGCCTTTGACGTGCTCGGCTTCGAAATAACCGAATGCAAAGCCGTGATGAAGGGCGATTGGAAACTCATCTTTATGCCGCCGCCCTATGGAGAAGGGGATGAATGGCATTTGTTCAACTTAAAGAAAGACATCAAGGAGGAAAACAATGTGGCGGCGCAATTCCCCGAGAAGTTTAACGAACTAAAAGCCGAGTGGGAAGCCTACGCGCTTTCGGTGGGTTATATAAAAGCCAATGGCGAAAGGGCCGTAGCCAAACTGGGATTTGAAGAATTTTACCGTTTCGATCCAAAGCACCGGATAGAACCTAAAGCGGGAATCGGGAGAGCTGCTACAAAGGCTGGGCGAAAGTCTAAAAAGAACGTGCAGCCAACCGATCTGGGTGATTAAACTTCTGCAAGCGTATGTTTGAAATCCTGATCCGCACAGTCGGAATCGTGCTGCCGGTCTTTGTCTTCCTGACGATGCTAAACGTAGGCTTGACCCAGCAGCTGCACGACATTGTGAAGTACCTGCAAGACAGGAAATCCAGCCTGCGGATGTTAGTGGCCAATTTCATTTTAGCACCATTGCTTTTGTGGGGAATACTGCAGCTTTTTCCGCTCGATCCTTACCTGCGGGTGGGGCTTACTAAATTCAGTATTTGTGCCAGCGCGCCCTTTCTCATAAAGCTCACCCAGCTCTCCGAACACGACATGGCGCTTGGTGCCAGTACCACCCGGAAGTACTCGTGATTAATTAACGTGAACCCGGCAATTAAGCCTGCATTCTGGCCGGCTTAAAGCGGCTTGTTTGGTCCAGAAAGGTGTAGGCGGTGAGCTCGGAGAAGATCTGGACCAGGGCATTCGCAGGATTTCGGTGGCGGGCTTTGTAATCCTACGAGGACATTTCGGACCAAAGCTGGTCCAGGAACTGTCCAAGAAATGGGGGATACCGAAAAATTTCATGTTCATCGGCTCGCCCGGTGACCACTTCCCTTACGGACTGCAGGAAATGGGCGGTGTCAGGTTGGTTATTTGATAAACAAAGAGGCCACAATGCTGCCGTCACTGTGCTTACTGAAGGGAAAGCTTAAAGCAGCATCGTAAAAAGTGAAGAAGACCATACTTCTCCTGAAAAAGACGTAACACAACCACCCAGTTGGCTTCTGCATACACTTTCTCCAGGGAGAAATGCACCCGCTAGTAGGTGACAAAGTGGACCCGTAGGCGCTTCCCGGCGTACTTTCTGCCTTAGTCACAGTACCTATGTCCTGCAACTCGTCGCCAGACGATTCGGCACTTCATGAGGCAGGGCCGCTGCCATAACTGCAATTAGTAACCTGCTTACTATTATTAAGTTGAATGTATAGGTTTCTGGTATTAACATAAGCAAACTACCCCTAACTTAATGAAGGGCAGTTTGCTTATTTGTATTATTTCTTAGCCATACTTTGCAGGAACTCGCGCACCTCCTTAGTATCGTAGTCGGCCATGCCTTCCTGTTTAGCTACAATTTTGCCTTCCGGCGAAATAATGAATGTAGTAGGAATGGCATTCGAGTAAAATTCCTGCGGAAACTGGCCGGCCGGCATGTATACCGGGAAAGTATAGTTCTTCTTGTCGATGAACTTCTTTACTTTCTCCATGCCACCCTCATCCACTGAAAGCATTACAAAAGCAATTTTATCGGAGCCTACCTTTTCGTATAGTTTCTGGATGTTTGGCATCTCGGCAATACAAGGCGGGCACCAGGTCGCCCAGATGTTCAGGAATACCACTTTGCCCTTCAGACTTTCAAAATTTACCTGTTTGCCTTGAAGGTCCACCATCCTAAAGCCCGCTCCGGCCATTTCCTTATTGGCCACTGCTGCCGCATCCACCACTGCCGAAGCATCCGGGTTTTGCAAAGTTTCTGGCACATCAGCATTTTTGATGCCAGTAGCCAGCAGTAGGCGTTGCACCTGCCCGATAGCTTCCGTATGCAGGCCAGTTAAGTATAAAAAGCCAAAAACTGCCAGCATTATAGCCCAGCCAGGTATATCTTTTATCGAAAGTTTCTTGTTGTTCATGATGTTAAATTGTTAATAAAGCTAATAAGGCTGCCCATGATGCGGAGCACCAGGAACGCTAATTTCTGCAAAGGAGTAAATTCCATTTGTTTGATCTTAAAATGAATAAACACATAATTCCCTTCTGCTCTCAGCATGAAATGCAGAAGTATAGCTATGACCTGGCGAGGACTATAAAGTATGGCCTGCGCGTTTGCCACAGCATTTAATGTAAAATCATTTTAAGACAGCCGGGGAGGGGCGTGTTCTGTTTCGAGGTACGGGGAAATATGTTGGTTACTATCGGTAACTATAATTGCCTGAACCATAGCCATCGTATAAAAAGAAGGGAGTTGCTGCACCGTAACAATCGCATAGACTTGCTGCGTGCAGTCAGTAACCATATTGGCAGCACCTTTAGATTCTGAATGTGTCTGGTGTTTCAGGCACTTTTTAGTGCAGGGCTTTTTCAATCCAGAGTTACCATACTTACAACCCTTCGCCACCAGACTCTGCTTAAAATCAGCAACACCCGGCAGGTTGCTGCTCTTCTGTAAGGCAAAAAGCAGAAATAGGGTGCTCATAAATAAAAGCAGGTATATTTTCATTTGGTATCAAGAGGCAGCAATTATAGTTAGTGAGGTGCTGCAAGTTGCGTTTCTAACAGAAAATAAATTATAAATTGTTTCATCTGCTGTGAAAGCAATAGTTAAAAGTAGTCAATTAAGCCTGCTGAAGCAAACCGGTACTATATTCCTTGCTGTGCCAGAGCTGCTTTTTGGTGCAGCACATCCGTAGTTCAGACATAACACCGGCCTAGACAGTAAGCATAGCCGTTCCGATAATAACGGTGCCAAGCCCGAACAGATCGCTGAATACGCCTGCCGCTACGGCACCGGCCACATATCCAAAGTCACGCCAGAACCTGAAAATGCCCAGACTTTGCGGGCGCTGTACCGGATGCGTATTTTCGGCTACCACTGCCAGAAAGTTAGGGTAAACCATAGCTGAACCGGCACCAAAAATATTCCATAGTTCAAAATGCTGGTTTAGCTTTGTTTTGAGATAACTGAAAGCCACCGTTTTGTTTCCGGTGACGTTCAGAACATATTCCACTTCTAGTCAATGGGTATTTAACGCGGTAATCTGTCTTTTATAACTCCATACATGTAAGTTCCTGCTAAAGCACCAACTACCGCTATCAGGATGGACCAGTACTGAAAACCGATGTTTACGAACATAGGACCCGGGCAAGCACCTGTCAGCGCCCAGCCTAATCCGAAAATGATGCCCCCGATCAGGTACCTCGAAACGGACATTTCTTTGGGTGTAAAGACGATTGGGTTGCCCTGGTAGTCGCGTAGTTTATACTTTTTGATCACGTACGTGATAATGATTCCCAGAACGACTGCTGTACCAATAATGCCATACATATGGAACGACTGGAAACGGAACATCTCCTGGATTCGGAACCAAGAAATGGCTTCCGACTTGCTCATCACGATACCGAAAAGTATTCCGGCTATTATAAATTTTAATCCTTTCACGGCGAATTAATGACTAATGATTAATGAATGATTATGGATGTGTAATGATTAACTGATGTGATCAGCACTTAGCCTCACTTCTTATTATTCATTACTCATTAACAATTATTCATTAAAAATAAGCGGCATCAATATCCAGGTAGTAAATAATCCACCTATAAAGAAGCCAATAACAGCTATAAGCGATGGCAACTGCAGGTTAGAGATACCACTGATAGCGTGACCAGACGTACAACCACCCGCATAGCGTGCACCGAACCCCACAGCAAATCCGCCCAGCAGCAGGATCAGGAAGCCTTTCAGTGAAAAAGCGTTCTCCAGGCTAAAGATTTCTTCCGGTTGCATGCCTTCCGGTGCTGAGATACCCAAGGCGCTCAGGTCCTGTATCGTTGCCTGCGATATCTGCACGGCTTCTCCGTTAGAAAGGAATTCTGAGGCGATAAAGCCACCGATGATGGCACCGACCAGGAACAACAGATTCCAGATTTGCGAGCGCCAGTCGAAGTCAAAGAGCTTCACTGTTTTACCGGCACCACAAGCAGCGCAAATGGTGCGCAGGTTTGATGAGAAACCAAATGATTTACCAAAAAAGAGCAGGACCAGCATAACAAGGGCAATAACGATTCCCGATGTATACCACGGCCATGGCTGACTCAAAATTTCTAACATTTCTTACTCGTTTAGTTCAGGTTTAATAGGTAGGGCAGGAGCTACTGCATGTTATTATTTTTGCTTCAGTTCTGTAACCGCTTCGCTCATATCAAGCACCTCCACATTAGGCAGGGCAGCTCCTAGAATGCTGCTACCTGCTGCTGAGCGGTAACCGCCGGCACAATGTACTACCACCGGTTTATCGGTCGGGATTTCCTTCACGCGTTCACGCAGTTCTGGTAACGGGATGTTAATAGCCTTATCGAAAAACTTACCTGCTTTTACTTCAGACGTATTGCGGATGTCCACGATGGTGTATGCGTCCTTATTCTCTTCAAACTTAGATCTGTCGAATGTGTCGCTCGTTTCGCCCTCCGGCTTGTCATACACAAAAGCACCTTTTACCAGCAGTTCATACCCGATCTTAGAAGCCTTGGAAATCAGCTCGTTCAGTTGCTTTTCACCTTCGCCTACCAGGTAATAGCTTTCGTTAGGGCTAACTATAGATCCCAGCCAGGTCTCAAACTTGCCGCCATTCTGGATGTTGATCGCCCCTTTGTAATGACCTTTCTTAAACACCTTTTCGCTGCGGGTATCTACGATCACGGCGCCATCTTCGGGGGTAAAGTTCTTCTCGAGTCTTACAACACCCTCTATACTTGGCTTATAGTCCGGAGCTCCCTGCTTGTTCAGGCCCACATCATAACCGAAGTATTTCGGAATAAAAGGCTGGTCTTCTGTCAGCACTTTTACAAACTCATCTTCGCTCATCGGCTTCAGGGCATAGTTGCCCAGCTTCTCGTCGCCGATCGTGCTGGTATTGGCATCGCTCAAACCTTTGCCGCAAAGCGAACCCGCGCCGTGCGCCGGATAAACTACCACATCGTCAGCCAGTTTCATTAGCTTTTCGCGGGTGCTCTTATACATCTGCCGGGCCAGTTCTTCGCGCTTGGCCATTACGTTACCGGCACTCTCGCGCAAATCCGACCGTCCTACATCGCCAATAAACAAAGTGTCACCCGTGAACACGGCCTTGTCTTTACCTTCGTGCTCCAGCACAATGCTGATCGAGTCAGGGGAGTGGCCAGGCGTGTGCAGCGCCTTTAATTTGATTTTGCCAACCTTCAATAAAGCACCTTCGTCAAAAGCCTGATGCGGGTAATCTGCACCAACCAGACTGTGAGTGTAGATGGTGGCTCCGGTCTTCCGGTGTATCTCCAGGTGTGAGCTCACAAAGTCCGCGTGCGGGTGTGTTTCAATTACCCCTACAATGTTGGCATTGTTCTCTGCAGCATAGTCATAGTATGGCTGCGGGTCACGTGCCGGATCAACCAGTACTATCTCGCTGGCGCATCCACTTAAAATGGCGTATGCATATTGGGCCAGGCCTTTGTCTTCAAACTGTTTAATTTTCATTGATTCCTGATATTTTATAGTTGATTAAACTTTCTGATACAAAATTAAGGCATACACTAGCTAAGTTCAGTGATGTTTGTCACACAGTACTGATAGAATTGTAAAGCGATGCTGTTTATAGTTTTTGCAGGTGATGTTGCCTGTTGCAGCTCTTCTCTTGTTCGCAGTTATATTTGAAACAAGCTAGTTGAGATGGTAGGTCATCAATGGCCGCCCGCAACGCGTTCCCGCCAATGGTGCGCTGCTTGCGAGGTGCTCGCCGGTGACCTTGCTCTTGTTATTGAGTAGCTTTTACAGAATTTTGACATGGTTCGCTTCGTCTCCGGAAACAGGGAGGTGGTGTTTTTCTTTTTGCGCCAGCTGCGCATTGGTGATGCTTTTCACGGTATCCAGCAGCACCCCGATCACATAGTCTTAGCTTAAAACCTTTCTGATACGGTCCAGCACACGGGTCCACCAGGAGGGAGGCGGCAACGCGACGGCAATGCCATCGCGCTGAAGCTTCGCCTGCATTTTGGTGGCATGTTCCTGCTCTATTTCGCCAAGCTCCCGGAACATGCGGGCAATGGCCGGCACTTCTTCTGCGGCAGCGATGTGCCCGTACAAAAAGCCGGCATCCACTTCTGTCTGCAGGCTATCGGTATACTTTTTATCCGGTAAAGAACCTGGTGCGGCCATCGGTGGAGTGTTTTTAAAGTATAACCTGCTTACTCTTCTTCCTTGTTCTTGAGCTTCATCATCAGCGAATAAGCGCCTTTGGTGACGTAGGTCTGTTCTTCACGCTGCAGGGCCGGGCCGGGCAACAGGGCAGTGAAACCGTGTTCGGAATTGCCGGTCTTAGCTTCCACCATCTCGAAAATGCTGCTGTCCCGCACTGCGAAAACGTATTGTTTGTTGCCGTAGCGCACAATGGCATCTTCAGGTAAAGTATAGGCTTCCTTGCTTTGCACTTCAATTTCAGCGTTCATGAACATGCCAGGTACCAGCGAGGGGTCTTCTTTTTCGAGGTGGCAGTGCACTTCTATGGCGCGGTCATCGGCCACATCTTTGCCAATGTAAATGATCTTCCCGGGGTGCTTTTTCTCCGGCTGGTTTGCCCGGAATGCCAGCACCTGCTGCCCGATCTGCAGCTTATCCAGGTCTTTCTCAAACACAGTGAGCTTGAGGTGCAGGTCGCGCGGGTCTACCAGTTCAAAGAGCACATCCGTCGGCACCACATACTTGCCCACATTCACGTTTACTTTGGTTACATAGCCGTCAATGGGCGCGTAAAGGCGCAGGGTGCGGGTAAGGGTATGCTCTGTCAGCCGGTTTGGGTTGATGCCTGTCATGCGCAGCTTTTCGGCCAGCGCCTGCAGCAATACACGCTGGCTTTTATAGTCGGCCTGGGTTTGCTGGTATACTTTGTCGCTGGTGGCTTTGCTTTGGTTGAGGTCGCGCTGACGGGCATATTCCTGCTCCAGGTACGCCAAACGGGCTTTGGCTGTCAGGTAATCCTGCTGCAACTCTATATAGCCCTGGTCTTCGAGTTCGGCCATCAGCTCGCCTTTTTTCAGGTGCATACCCGGCAACAGGCTGGTCTTTTTAAGGTATCCACCCAGCGGCACACTTACCGAAATCATACTTTGTGGCGGCGCTTCCATTACGCCATTTACACGCAGTACTGTGGAAATGGTTTTGCGTTCGGGTTTGCCCACTTCTACGCCTGCATTTTTCATTTGTGCCTGTGAGAGCTGTACCAAATTGGTTTCCTGCGGCTTTTCAGCGACAGCAGATTCGGTTGGTTTTTCGGAGCTGCAACCTGTCAGCAACAGGGCAGCTAAAGTTATAGAAAGGATATTTTTCATGATGTTATCTGCTTCCGGTTAGGGCACTGATTTCAAGTATACTTTGGTTGTAGGTTCGCACGGCGTCGAAGTAGCCGGTTTGCAGGGCAATGGCCTGGTTGGTGAGCAGCACCCACTCCAGGTAATCGATCTCACCGCCCCGGAACTGCTCGTCGGCAGTGCTGATAATGGAGGAGGCATTGGGCAGGGCGATCTTCTCAAAATAAGTCAGGTTTTCTGTAGCGATCTTGTATTGCTCCAGGGCCTTGCGCATTTGGGTTTCCAGCAATCGTTTTCCTGCCTCGTAGCTGTTACCGGCCACCTGCTCCTGTATCCTGGCGGCCTGTATCCGTGCCTTCTGGGCCCCAAAAAAAAGCGGGATGCCCACGCCCAGCTCTACCGAGCTAAACCGGTCCGAGGAAGTATAACTTCGTTCCACGCCGTTTATGTTCTGCAGGCCTTTTATACTTTGGTTGTTGTAGCGCAGCTGCAGGTCGGGGAGGAGGTGGGCTTGCTCGGCTTTGGTTTTTGCCTGGTTTACTTCCTGTTGCTGCTGCAGCAATTTTAAGTATGGATGGGCGGCCACGGTAGCTGAATCATGAAGTAGGGCCAGCTCCATTTTGAGGGGCAGAGCAGCGGGCATGTACACGGTATCGGTGTTGAGCAGCAGCTGGAACTGCTGCTGCAAGTCCGCCAAGTCGTGCTGCAGTTGCCGTAGTTGCTGGCCTACCTGTCCACGCTGGGTCTGGGCGGTGCTTTTTTCGAGGATGTTGCTGGCGCCTTTTTCAAACCGCAGCTCGGCTGTCCGCAAAAACTCGGCATACAGGCTGTCTGTGCGGAGCAGCAGGCGCTGCTTTTCGCGCGTAAAGAGCAGCTCGTAGTACAGCTGCGTTACCTGCCAGGTAAGGTCAAAGGCGCTGAGTTCCGACTGCAGTACCCCCTGCTGCCACTGGCCCCGGAGGAGCTCCTTTTGCCGGGCATACACCGTCGGGAATTTTATACTTTGCGCCACACTAAAACGGGTGTCGTTGTAGGCGCTGTTGATTCGACCATACTCCCCGGCCACAACAGTTTGCGGCACGTCCCAGGCGGTGCCCTGCAGTTTTTGCAGCGAAGCCGCCTGCAGGCGCTCGTTCTGCAAGGGTAGGTTTTGCTTCTGGGCCTTGGAAATGGCTTGATCCAGCGTTATCGTTTGCTGTGCCGACGCCAGCATGGGGAGCAGCAACAGCAGTACAATGCCCACGACCGTAGAGACAGGCTTTTTGGGTTTTGTTTCGTGATGAGCCGCTTTCTCAAAGAGGATGTAGAGCGAAGGGAGCACGAACAAGGTGAGCAGCGTGGCCACGATCAGGCCGCCGATCACCACGGTGGCCAGCGGGCGCTGCACTTCGGCGCCTGCACCGGTGCTCAGGGCCATCGGCAGAAAGCCCATACTGGCCACGCTTGCCGTCATCAGCACCGGCCGTAACCGCGAGCGGGTGCCTTCCAGCACGATCTCCTGCAGGCTCATACCGCCGCCCACACGCAGCCGGTTAAACTCCGCGATCATCACAATGCCATTTAAAACCGCTACGCCGAACAGGGCAATAAAACCCACACCGGCCGAAATGCTGAAGGGCATGTCGCGCAGCCACAAGGCAAAAATACCGCCGATGGCCGACAACGGAATAGCCGAGTAAATGAGCAAACCGTAACGCACCGAGCGGAAGGCAAAGTATAGCAAAAGAAAAATCAGCGCCAGCGACACGGGCACGGCCACCGTCAGGCGTTTTTTGGCAGCCTCCAGGTTCTCGAAAGCGCCGCCGTACACCACGTAGTAGCCGGGAGGCAGGCTGAGTTGCTGCTGTACCTTTTGCTGCAGCTCGTCCACTATACTTTGCACGTCGCGGCCCCGCACGTTAAAGCCTACCAAAATGCGGCGCTTGGCGTCTTCGCGCTGGATCTGGTAAGGGCCGTCCTGCAGCCCGACATCAGACAGCAAGTATAAGGGCACCTGCCCGTTTGGCGTCGGGATCAGCAGGTTCTGCACGTCGCCCAGGTTCTGGCGCAGCTCGCCTTGCAGGCGCACCACCAGGTCAAAGCGCCTTTCGCCTTCAAACACCAGCCCGCTGCTTACGCCGGCAAAAGCCGCATTTACCGTCCGGTTGATGTCAGCAATGTTGGAGCCGTGCTGCGCGATGGCGGCATGGTTATACTTTATCACGATCTGCGGCATACCGGTCACGGTTTCTACGTACAGGTCAGTGGCACCCTCCACCGTGGTAACCAGGTTGCCCAGGCGCTGGGCATAGCGCGCGAGCGTGTCCAGGTCCTCGCCAAAGATCTTGCACACCACATCCTGCCGGGCACCGGTCATCAGCTCGTTAAAACGCATCTGCACCGGGTATTGGAAACCGGCCGTAATGCCAGGCACCTCCTGCATGGCGGTTCCCATTTTTTCGGCCAGTTCATTAAACGTGGTAGCCGAAGTCCATTCCTTTTTCGGTTTCAGGATCACCATCATGTCACTGGCCTCGATGGGCATGGGGTCGGTGGGTATCTCGCCGGAACCTATCTTGGTGACTACTTTCTCTACCTCCGGAAAACGGTCCAGAAGTATACCTGCCGCCTGTTGGGTGGCTTTGATGGTGGTGTTCAGGTTGCTGCCCGTCAGCACGCGGGTATCCACAGCGAAGTCACCTTCCTCCAGGCTGGGGATAAACTCGCCGCCCAGGGTCATGAGCACCATCACGGCGCCGGCAAAAAGGATGACAGCCCCGGCAATCACGGTTTTAGGGAAGTCGATCACCCGACGCAAACGCTTCTCGTAAAAATGCTCGATGCGGGCCATCATGCGGTCGGAGAAGGTAGGTTTGTGGCTGATCTTTTTGCTCAGGAACAAGGCGCTCATCATGGGCACGTAGGTAATGGAAAGTATGGCCGCCCCGATCAGGGCGAAGGTGACCGTCTGCGCCATCGGCTTGAACATCTTGCCTTCTATGCCCTGCAGTGTAAGTATGGGCAGGTACACGATCAGGATGATGATCTGCCCGAAAATGGCGCTGTTCATCATACGACTCGCCGATTGCTGCACCGTGTCGTCCATCTGGGCCTGATCGATGCGGTCAGTTGTGGCAAAGCGCTTGTTGAAGTGAAACGTATGCAGCACGGCCTCCACAATGATCACCGCCCCGTCCACGATCAGACCGAAGTCCAGCGCTCCCAGACTCATCAGGTTGCCGCTCACGCCAAAGGTGTTCATCATGGTGATGGCAAAGAGCATGGCCAGCGGGATCACCGACGCCACGATAAGCCCGGCCCGTAGGTTGCCCAGGAACAGCACCAGCACAAATACCACGATCAGTGCGCCTTCTGCCAGGTTTTTCTCGACCGTGCTGATGGCGTTGTTCACCATTTTGGTGCGGTCCAGGAAGGGCTCAATCACCACGCCTTCGGGAAGCGATTCCTGAATCTTGGCAATGCGCGCTTTTACCTCTTTGATCACCTGGTTGCTGTTAGCGCCTTTGAGCATCATCACCACGGCACCGGCCACCTCGCCCTGATCGTTGTAAGTCATAGCCCCGAAGCGGCTGGCATGGCCATAGCCCACCTCGGCCACATCACGCAGGTAAACCGGCGTGCCGTTTTCGGTAATGGTAACGGCTATACTTTGGATGTCTTCTATACTTCCCAGCAGGCCCTCACTACGGATAAAGAGCACGGCGTCGCCTTTGTCGATGTAGGAGCCGCCGGTGTTCTGGTTGTTGTTTTCCAGCGCTGTGAAAATATCGGCAATGGTCAGGCCGTAGGATTTCAGCCGGGAGGGGTCCACGGCGATCTCGTACTGTTTCAAAAAGCCACCAAAGCTGCTGACATCGGCCACGCCCGGTACACCCAGCAGCTGCCGGCGCACGATCCAGTCCTGGATGGTGCGCAGCTCCGTGGCGCCATACTTGCCTTCGTAGCCTTTTTCAGGGCGCACCACGTACTGGTATATTTCCCCCAGGCCGGTGGTGACAGGCCCCAACTCAGGCGTGCCGACGCCTTCTGGTATCTGCTGCTGCACGAGTTGCAGACGTTCAGCCACCTGTTGCCGCGCCCAGTATACATCCACGCCATCCTCAAACACGATGGTTACCAGCGAAAGCCCGAAACGGGAAAAGCTCCGGATCTCTTTAATGCCCGGAATGTTGCTGTTGGCCTGCTCGACGGGGAAGGTAACAAGCCGCTCGATGTCGGGTGCGCCCAGCGAAGGGGCCACCGTAATAACCTGGACCTGGTTGTTGGTGATGTCGGGCACGGCGTCTATCGGCAGCTGCGTCACATTGTAGCCCCCTACAATGATCAGTGCGATCACAAAAAGCCCGATGATGAGCTTGTTCTGTATCGAAAAGGAAATGATCTTGTTGAGCATGGGACCTCCTTTAATTCTTACGCGGGTGATCTTGCAGGACAGCCTGCGGGTCAGTGTGGAGCTCAGAATGCCGGATCTGGCCGCCGTAGTAGCCAGCCCGGGCCATCGCTGCAAACGCCAGCAGCGTGATCAGGGTCGCCAGGGTAAACGCCGGTTTGGAGGAGGATTTGTGTCGGAGCGCCAGGGCCGCCAGGGAAGCCACGCCTGCGGCAGCCATTATCCAGATAGCGAGTTCGGCGGCTTCTTCGTGTTCTTCCACCATCGGTTCAGAGATTCCTGTCAGGTCTTCTACCCGCTCTTCGGCAGGCTCGCCCGTCAGGAATACCGGTATGGCAATCAAGGCCATGGCCAGCACAATGGCGGCGGCAGTGTTCTGGATGTTTTTTTGTTTTTTAGCCACGCCCCAAAGCATGACCATACCGCCGATCAGGGTTCCTACGATGGGGAAGTGATTGAGCAGCAAATGGATGTGTGTTAAGTCCATTGTTGATTTCTTTTGAGTTTGATAAAACTGTTAACAGGTGCCCCTGCTCGTTGTTAAACTGCCGGAAACGGGCGTTAACGCTTTCTCAAACAACTACTTGTACCAGTCAATCGACCTTCATTCGTATCGTTTATATAAACGAATGATAGTAAAGATCGATGAAACAATTACCTTTATCTATGACCTTGGTCATTTTAAAAGATGATACAGTAACTGAAGGAGAAACAGCCGTGATGCGGTGCTGAATGTAGCAGGCATTTATCCGCAGGGCAGTATATGCGTATGCCTTGCACAAAAGTGCAGAACCGGAATGCAGCAAGGGCAAAAAGGAAATCAGCAGGACTTTGGCGGCTGCCAGATACTGGAAAGAAATCGGGAGGAGTGAAAGTCTACGTCTAGTACTGCGCCATGCACATGGGCAGATGGCGGTAAAGTAAAGTTGAGTTCAGGGAAAGGAACTGGTATCACCAGGGGAGTGGTAGCCGATGCTACTACATCTGTCGTTTTGAACGGCAACTGCATGTCGCGGGCGTAGTCGCCATCTTTTACATTGCCACTCAGGTAGTGGAGCACTAAAAATTGAGTCAGGGAGATATCAGATGTCATTTCCTGGTGTTCCAGATAATGCGCGGCCAGTACAGGAGCTTTTTGCAGCTCTTGCAGGGTTGTACCGGTGCAGGTGTAGACCACAAGTAGGAATATGGCTAGTATCTGTCTCACGTGGTATGAAGTTACATAGTTTGAACAACAAAGTATAATATTTTAGTTTAAAATTTGAGGGAATAAAAGGAGTTTGTGAGTCAGGCTGCATTTTTAATATCTGTTAACCAGAATGAACAGTTCGGCAGTAGCTGCTACGCTCTATGAAAGCTATTGCCTGTTTAAAGCTTTTGACTGACGGCGGGTAGGTTGAAAGCTATTTATACTTTATATACGTTTCACAAATAGCTGCATGATCATTGTGCTCGTCTTGGCGCGGTTTGTTGTAGCGCGGCCCGTATAATGAACATATGGAGAGAAAACCCTCCCGGAAACTCCATGACCCTTACCGGATGTAGCAGGGTCAGACAATAACAATAACAGGAGGGCCCCTGAACGTCGGCTGAATAGAGTTCTGAATGATTGCAGATCGGGGCACCGGTCTTGAGAACCAACTTAAAACAGAGCTGTCCTTTCTTCGCCCTTACTTGAAAGACAAAGCTGCATTGTGACATCTTTTGCTTTAAAAGTATTTGATGTAGTGTAGTGGTAAACCTGGCGGCGCAGGCTGAGGCTTTGTAGTCTGCAGTAACGCCTCGGCAAGCTAAAGGCGCACAGCTGACAAGTTTTGAAATAGTACGCGGAGTCGGAAAAAGCACGAGAGTTGATGTGTAATAAGGCACTTATAGCGGCTGAAGCAAAGAGCACCAAACTTTTACTAAAAACCAGGGTGCAAGTAGCACTGCTTGGTTTAATTGTCATGCTTACTTTCTTCCTGAATCTGGGGAAGGCGGCACCAAGTATAATGGAAGCCCGTAATTTTATTACCGTCAGGGAAATCACGCAACATAAGGCATGGCTGATCCCCACCATGAATGGCTATGCGCGGCTGGCAAAGCCGCCGCTCCCTACCTGGATTACAGCACTGGCAGGTTTAGGAGCCGGAAACATAGAAAATCTTGCTGCATTGCGCTTTCCTTCCTCTGTGATGGCCGGCCTCACCGTCTTTTTCCTGTTTTTTCTTGCCCGCCAGCTTTCCGCCGACCGGCTTGTTCCTTTGCTTGCTGCTCTCGTACTGGCCTCCTCTTTTCTGTTCATCAATGTCGGTCGTCAGGCCACCTGGGATATTTACTGCTACAGCTTTATGTTGGGCGCCATATGGCTTCTGGTTTCCGCAATACGCCAACCCGGTTCCCGTTACTTTGAGTTTGCTGTGGGTGGTATACTTTTAGGCTGTTCCTATCTTAGCAAGGGACCGGTGGCCTTTTATGGCCTGTTCTTTCCCTTCATGCTGGCCTACGGCTTTTCCTATCCGCTGCGGGGTGTAAGAGGAAAACGTAGCGGTTTGCTGCTGATGCTGTTCGTGTGCCTACTCGTAAGTTTCTCCTGGCCGATGTATGTATATTTGATGGAGCCGACGGGTTTTACCCACACCGTTTCACAGGAAAGCACTGCCTGGGTAAACAGGCATGTCAAGCCTATCTGGTATTACTGGGGCTTTTTTGCTCAATCCGGCATCTGGACGCCCTTCTTCCTGGCAGCCCTGGCTGTGCCCTATGCAAAACGAAGAGTTGGTCAGTATGGGAATTACCAATTCCTGCTCTCCTGGATTCTGCTCACTTTCGTCCTGTTATCCATTATACCGGAAAAAAAAGAGCGGTACCTGTTGCCGGTTCTGATACCGATGGCACTGCTCACAGCACACTACCTGCGCTACCTTATTTATGCCTTCTCTGAAAAAAAATATACTGGCTGGGAGAAGGGGTTTTTGGTGACTAGCGGATTCCTTCTTGCGCTGACAGCTTTTGCCGTACCCACATATATATTCTATGCGGCACAGACATTACAGGCTGCACCCGGAGGGCAGCAGGTTCTCGCAACCTTGTTATTTTTACTCCTCGGAATAGTGATTCTAGAACTAACAAGAAAGTATAAGGTAATCTGGTTAGTCATTGCCGCTGCCTTGCTTAATGCCTTGGCATTTGTGTTCGTTATGCCATTTTACCAGGACATGGAAGAGTTGGGTGGCAAACAGCAAGGTGTGCCCGAACTGGAAGAGGTGAGAAAGAACGCTGAATTAAAATCGATGGAGTTTTATGCCGTAGGTGGCATGCGTCCTGAAAATGTCTGGGAAGTTGGCAAAGAAGTGGATACGCTTAAAATCATTAAGGGGCATCTGCAGCTTCCTGTGGATCTGCCTGCCGCTGTTTTTTCGCTCTCGCCACTGCACCACGCAAATCTTTCCGATAAGGGTGCTTATTTATACTTCGTGGGCCAGTATCAGTATATGGACGGCGTGGGGGACAAAAGATATTTCCTGTACATTCTTGCCCGAGACACGGTGGAAGTCAACACACCGATAGATGTGGTAGAGCAGCTGCCGAGGAAATAAATGTTGCGGCATGTTGCAAGGTTTGTCCCCAAAATAATATTTAGGGACAAATTGAGATCGTGAGGTAAAAGTACGGTACATAAGCAGGAAGAATGGCTTGTTGGTAAAGTACCTTAAAGATTAGTAGGGTGTAAAAAACCCCTTAATGATTTATTTAGGAGCTTTTGTTACAGTTTACTACAAGGTAGTTGGAAGGCATTATTTGCCGAAGAAATAATTAAAGTTAAAGGCAACAAACCTACTATTGAAACCGGAGGTATTGACAATGGAATTCATATTGACATTTTCTTTGAAGAGAGCAATGGGCAATGGAAACTGAAAACCTGGACAGACTCCTCGACTTAAAAGATCTGTAGGCAACAACGGCTCTGTTGCAATTGCGACTGACGTAATGTGTGCTGTTTTGTTGGTAACAACACCAACAAAGTAGGGGGCCGGGAGGGGAAAGTGCTAATTCATACCTTAATGGCGACGACGGTCAAAGGTATCCCGAATTAAAAGAAGTAGTTTTGTTCCTGTAGCGCCGGATAATAGAGATAACCGGGCTTAATCATTTAAATTACAGCTATGAGCGAGGAAATAAGATCGAATGATGAATTGGACGTTAGAGTGCTGGTTCCGATAAAAAGGCATGAACTACTATTAAAACTATTTTCTGAACTAGAGGTCGATAAGAGTTTTGTTTTTATAAACGACCATGATCCGATACCTCTGTATTATGAATTCAAATCAATTCACGGCGATGTGGTAGGCTGGGAGTATCTTAACCGCGGTGGCAGGGATTGGAAGGTAAAGGTTACCCGTACTGCAGCCTCCGAAGCCAGGGACTTTGAAGGCGTTTCCACTCTTTTGGATCTTCGGCAAATGGATAAGAAAGACTGGAAACAGGTTGTATTCCATCGTTATAGTATGATGGAAACGGGAACCGTTATGGAACTTATTGCGAAGGAAGACCCTGAGGAGATTCATGCTGTTTTCAAAGCTAAATTTAAGGGGAAGCATAGCTGGACTTACCTGAAAGAAGTGCCTGAGGCGTATGTTATTCATATCAGGAAGGATGCATCAAGTGGATTGGGAGACGATGGGTTTGCGGTGGTAAATGAATTTGACATCCGGCCTTATCCCCCAACAGAGCGACACGAAATGTTTTATAGGGCTTTCGCGGATATAAAACCCGGAGAAGCATTTGAATTTATCAATGATCATGATCCCAAGCCCTTATACTATCAGATGGAAGCCGAAAGCAAAGAACCCTTCCGCTGGGAATATCTTGAAAAAGGGCCCGACGAGTGGAAGGTAAGGGTGACCAAAATTAAGGAATGATGATTTTCCGGGGCACACTTTGCCCTTGTTGGTGCTTGCCTTTTTTGGCGCAAGTATGAACTATGAAACATGCCGCGGTGGCGAAATTCTAAGTGCTGCGCCATCCTTAAAATACTATGGGGTTGTGGCCTACCTTAATCCCGGCCCCTTTAGTTCTGCTGAAGCAGATGGAGAGGAGCGTTTCAAGGATTTTATTGACTCTTCCTTTGCAGACATCAATTCCAGGGACACGAAGTGCCTGGTAGTTGATCTGAGAAACAACTCCGGTGGCCATAATGCCTACATAGCCATTGTGCTGATATGGCAATTAATCCTACTGATTGTAATGGAAACACCTTGTGCGACACTGGAAATAGGAGGGTATGCAATGAGTTCTTTGAAAAGGAAAAGTATATAGCTATAGTTTGAATTGTTTGTCTGGCTGCACGGATCTACCATCCAAGGAAGATCATGCCGACTCCGCAGATGGTAACAACTGCGCCGCTGATGGCATGCATGTAGCGCTCTAACTTATCTGTCCGGAAGAAGGAGAATCCGTACATGCCCAACAGTACCATAGCAAGCATAGTGAGTACTGTAGCTAAAGCAAATACGGCTACTACAACTCCTATTTCAAAAACTGAATTGTTGGCGCCGGAATAAAAAAGCAGGGGCACCAGCGGCTCACTTGGACCCATTACGAAGATGGCCAGCAGCACCAGCGGCGTTACTTTTACCCGCTGCTGCGGATACACCGGTCTTCCGTGCCGGTGCTCATATACGTACACACTGTCGTCATATACATCGAAGTGCTTGTGTGGCTTGTCTGCATAAGCGTTCCAGATGCCCCATATCAGGTAGATCAGACCAAACAGGAGCAAAGCCCAGCTCGAAATATCCCCGCGCATCTCCTGGAACCAGGTAAGCTTTGCCAACTGCCAGCCCAGCGCAACACCAATCAAGCCAATAACGACAGAGCTCAGGATATGACCCAGCCCGCAAACAACTGTCAGGCCCACTGTTTTGTACATCGACCAGTTGCGGGACCGGGAGAGTACAATGAATGGCAGGTAATGATCGGGCCCGGAAATAGTGTGTAAAAAGCTGATCGTGATGGCCGATAAGATCAATGCAGTCATACCTGTTGTGCTATAAGTGACGATTCTATTTTAGATGGGACATTGGTTTCAGGGATAGATCTGCTTGCCCATACCACCTCTTCCACGCGTTTAAAGCAGTTGAACAATTGTTCGCCGCCAATGCCCAGGATGCGCAGCACAAACCCGTTGTTCGCACTCTCCGATAGTCCGAAACTGATGCCTTTTTCTTCTTCTAAACGCTGCTGTATTTTAGCCAGGTGTGCCTGTGCCTTTTTTTCGCCTGTGCTGATGTACATGAGCGTTCCCTGGTGTGTGTAGCCTTCCCACTGGCCAATGGTGCCCGGCGGCACCAACTGCGGCTGAAGCAGGATATTGTCTTTCAGCACCAGCTTTTGCCTGTCGTAGATCTCGGTCAGGTTCTGGAAATACGTAAACAGGAATACTTCGCCTGAATGCTTTCTACCGCAGGTGATGATTTCGCTCAGTAGTAGTTCGCAATCCCCCTGCAGGTGAACTATAGAATGGCTTTTAAACTTTGAGTTGGTATGCGGCACTACAGGATGGGGTACGTAGCTGAAAGCGCTGCCGGGCTCCAGCACGATCTTCATTTTCTGGGTAGCGCCTTCCTGCATGTTGTACAGGCGCTGGTAGGCCTGCGACTGCAACTGCAAACGGGCTCCAGTCTCTAAATGGATGGAAATATCATACGCGTCCTTATCTAGTATTCCAGGCGAAGAACTCATCACCATCAGGTACAGGTCGTTATCGGTCTTGTATTGTCCCACGTTTGCTACCCGGAAAGGACGGGTAAAAAATGTGTCCTTTAAATAAGACCTGCCTTCCCTGAAGCCGGCCACGATCTTCAGTTGGTTGATCATTTCAGCAGGTTAGGTTCAGCAACGTTCTCCAGTAACGCGTATTTCTTGATCCAGCCGATCACCTCATTCAGGCCCTGTAAACTCATCAGGTTGGTGAACACGAACGGCGCTCCTTTGCGCATGCGCTGCGCATCGCGTTCCATCACTTCCAGGCTGGCTCCCACAAAAGGCGCAAGGTCTATTTTGTTGATCACAAGCAGATCAGATCGGGTAATGCCGGGACCACCTTTGCGAGGTATCTTATCGCCGGCAGCCACATCAATTACGAAGATCGTCACATCGGCCAGATCGGGACTGAAAGTGGCGGACAGGTTATCCCCGCCGCTCTCGATCAAGATGATCTCTGCTTTCGGGAAACGGGTTATCATTTCATCAATCGCTTCCAGATTCATGCTGGCATCTTCGCGTATGGCCGTGTGCGGACAGCCGCCGGTTTCCACCCCAATGATCCGCTCTTTCGGGAGCAGGCTGTTCTTGGTCAGAAACTCCGCATCCTCCCTGGTATAAATATCATTCGTTATCACGCACACGTCGTATTCATCCATCAGCTTGCGCGTCAGTCGCTCAATCAGCGCAGTTTTACCAGAGCCAACAGGTCCGGCCACTCCAATCTTTATATAATTTCGCTCATCCATAGTATAGCTTTCCGTAAGAATGATTTATCGCTTTTTAAAAATGGCCTTACGACATATAGAGCCGTGAATACAGGTGCTCGTGCTGCATACAATGCACATCAAATCCGATGTTACAGATACCCACCAGGTCCCTTTCCAGGTCAAGCGTTTCCTGCACCAGTTGCTGTAGCAGCGGGTGCAGGCGAAAAATAATATCCTGCCCGTCCAGCTGACCCAGCGGAATCAGCTTTACACTGTTGGTAACCATCCCTACCGTTGCATTGTAATAGAAGGCCATCAACGCATCTTCGACAGGGATATGCATCAGAAAAGCATAGACTCCGAAAGCAATGCAATAATGACCCGCAGCTTCATTTTCCTGGATAGCTCTTTCGTATTCCTGTGCCAGTGGGTGCTCTTTTTGCCGGGTAAAGATCTTAAGGAGCCGCACACCGAGTTTTGTACTTGCCTGCCTGGTTTCCTTTGGGCTTTTCAGTGCGGTGCATTCCTGGTCCAGTCCTATTATTTCCTGCACGTTCCCGGAAGCCGCTGCCTGATAGCTCAGGCGCACAAAAGCAGCATCGTTATACTTGATGTTATGACTAAGCATGCTTTTTACAAAGCTTTCCGCCGAAGCTGCGTTATGTACAATGCTTTTCTGCACATACGTTTCCAGGCCGTTGGAATGGGAGAAACCACCAATGGGCAGGGTGGAGTCGGAGAGATGCAACAGGCTGCTCAGGTAGTGGTTTTTCATGCTATTGTTTGGAAGCCAGGTTAATGATTTTGGTAAATAAGGAAGTACCGCCACCATTATGCTCGTGTGGTTCCACATTTGATTTAAGCATATTTACCAGTTGTCTTTCAGCTTTAACCGGCTCATACCCGCTTGCCAGAAGCCACCGGAACAGCGGTTCTTCGAAAGGGATGAGCACCTGGTCGTCCTGAATGAACAGCGGTAAATGTTTGTTGCCAATCTCATAACAGATCGTACCCATTTGCAGCAGAGATTGCGGACTCACCACAATCGCATCGCAGGGTTTGATATGGACCACCACAGCTTTCTGCTCGTCCATGTACAGCACATCATGCTGCAGCAGACGCTGTCCTTCTCTCAAAAACCGGATGGCTATTTCCATGCCGCCTGCTGTTGTTTTCCGCTGTATCCGTTTGGTTGTTTCAAACCACTCCAGTTCCAGCCGGTCAATGGTCAGTCCGTTTAACAAGAGCGTAGCAGTATTGCCTATAACCTGTTTTATGATCATGAAATCTGAAGGAATGGATAGCGTTGAAATGCCTCACACCAATCTTATAAATAGCAAATATCTACAGATACTGCGTTCAGGATCAGAATAGAAAGTACCGCTGCGCCATGGGCAGCACGCTGGCCGGTTCGCAGGTAAGCAGTTCCCCGTCCACCCGTACCTGAAAGGTTTCCGGATCCACATCTATAATTGGCGTTAACCCGTTATGGATCATGTGCTTTTTGTAAATATTGCGGCATCCGAATACGGGTAATACCATTTTCTTCAGGCCATATTTTTCTACAATCCCTCGTTCAAGCGCTATCTTAGAAACAAAGGTGGCACAGGTTTCAGACATGGCGCCGCCAAATGCTCCGAACGTACGACGGTACAATACAGGCTGTGGGGTGGTGATAGTTGCATTAGGATCTCCAATCTGTCCTCCGGCAACCATTCCCCCCTTTATGATCATTTCTGGTTTTACGCCAAACATAGCGGGGTTCCAAAGTACAATATCCGCTATTTTACCAGGCTCCAACGACCCTACATAGTCCGCTATGCCATGCGTTATGGCGGGGTTGATAGTGTACTTGGAGATGTAGCGCTTCACTCTGAAGTTATCATTGTCATTTCCTTTATCTTCTTCTAAAGGCCCCCGCTGCTTTTTCATGCTGTCTGCTACCTGCCAGGTCCGGATCACTACTTCTCCCACCCGGCCCATTGCCTGGGAATCGGAACTAGTCATACTAATCACGCCCATATCGTGCAGCACGTCTTCAGCAGCCACTGTTTCAGGACGAATTCGGGAATCGGCAAAAGCCACGTCTTCAGGAATATCCTTGCTAAGGTGATGGCAAACCATCAGCATATCCAGGTGTTCGTCTATAGTATTTACTGTATAGGGAAGCGTTGGATTGGTAGAAGCCGGAAGCACATTGGGGTACATAGCCGATTTAAGAATATCGGGCGCATGGCCTCCGCCAGCTCCTTCGGTATGGAACATGTGAATTACACGCCCGTTTATCGCGCTGATGGTATCCTCTAGAAAACCTGCTTCATTCAAGCTGTCGGCGTGCAGTGCAACCTGTATATCGAATTTGTCAGCTGTTTTTAAAGCTGCATTAAGGACGGCAGGCGTGGCGCCCCAGTCTTCGTGGACTTTTAACCCTAAAGCTCCTGCCTCTATTTGTTCCTCTAACGGGCCGATTGTGGAACTACTTCCTTTGCCTAAGAACCCAAAGTTCATAGGAAACGCTTCTACTGATTTGATCATTTTTTCCAGATTCCAGGAACCCGGTGTCACCGAACTGGCTGTAGAGCCACTGGTGGTGCCTACACCGCCGCCAATCATGGTCGTAATTCCACTGAACAGTGCATGGTCTATCTGGTCAGAAGCAATAAAATGTACGTGTGTGTCAATACCGCCTGCTGTCGCTATGAGGCCGCTACCGTCGTGTACTTCTGTGGCTGCGCCTATGATCATATCAGGTTCAACACCATCTATAGTATCCGGATTACCGGCTTTGCCAATATGCACGATTCTTCCGTTCCGTATGCCAATATCTGCTTTTATGATACCCCAGTGATCTATAATGATGACACCTGTTATTGCCAGATCCAGCACGCTCTCGCTGCGCATGGCTGTTGAGGATTGCGCCATGCCATCCCGGATGGTTTTGCCGCCCCCGAACTTATTTTCATCCCCGTAAACACAAAGGTCTTGCTCTATTTGAATAAACAGGTCGGTATCTGCCAAACGCACCTTATCGCCTATAGTAGGACCGTACATATGGGCATATCTTTTTTTATCTATGGGCAGACTCATATAGTTTGGTTTTTAAAGCCGTTTTCTTCCATCCTTCGCATTGCAGCTGTTTTGCTTCGGTCTAAAACCGTATCTCCGTCCACTAAGTTATTGATGCCGAAAACCCGCCTGGCACCGCCTATCGGTACCAGTTCAACCTCTTTTTCCTCGCCAGGTTCAAAGCGAACTGAAGTGCCTGCTGCCACATTTAAACGCAACCCGAAAGCCTTCTGTCTATCAAAAAGCATTTGCCTGTTTATCTCAAAAAAATGGCAGTGCGAACCCACCTGAACAGGTCGGTCCCCGGTATTGGTCACTGCTATACTTATAACAGGCCGCCCTGCATTACACTTGATCTCTCCTTTTGCGACTATGTATTCTCCTGGTATCATCTTGAGTGCATCTATAAAGTTAGCGGATTGGGTTTATCACAGGGACAAGCTTAGTGCCATCTGGGAAAGTTGCCTCAATGTGCACCTCTTTGATCATTTCCGGAATACCCTCCATTACATCCTCTCTTGTCAGTAAAGTAGCCCCATATTGCATCAACTCGGCTACGGATTTTCCGTCCCGAGCGGCTTCCATCAAATGGTTGCTAATAAATGCTATAGATTCAGGATAATTAAGCTTAAGCCCTCTTTCTTTCCGTTTAATAGCTACTTCACCTGCCAGGTGCAGCAACAGCTTTTCTGTTTCGCGGGGAGTTAAGTGCATATTGAAAGGAGAGTTTAAGTGATAGATAGCCTGATTTATCAAATACCAGTAATTGAGGATTTGGTATTGTTTTTATAACGATATGTACTTTAAAAAGTTAAGTGGTAGCTATAGAAAACACAATAATTTAACTTGAGTTATTTATAAAGATCTTTAAAACAGAAAAGTAATTTTTGAATTACCACCTAATACAGCTGCTTGGTAATCATTAAGTTTCAGAGCTAAACGCTGGAGTAGCGAGGTGGGGGAGGTGAGGTAAAACTAACTTTATCAGTAACTACTGACTGTTGATTATGACATGTGTAGAAGCTGAAAGCCCTGCTTCAGTAGGAGTGCAAAGACGACACATTTACTGCCTTTACTCTATCAAGAGGTGGCAGCTTCGGGAAAGGGTTGTCGGCTTGTGGAGAAACTCACGGAGTTAAAGGCGGACGACAACTTTAACTGACACGGACTATGCTAGACTTTCTACAATTCCTGATTTTGAGATTCTTGACAGCCTCGTCGAAGCCGCTGATCCGCGTTTGAAAGTACTACAGTAGCAATCAGCTGTTGAAGAATCCAAAATAGACGTTACCTGTACGCTTGCATTGCCGAACCTAGAAGGTGCGTACAAGCTATCCTGGTATTTTGGTGCCACTATGGGAGTACCGGGACACTATTTAAACACAACAAGGTTATAACCTGTTTGCGCAGGCACAGCTGGAAATGGTACGGTTTTCCTACCGGCAAGAAGTGAAGCAAAATTATGAGCAGTACCAGGCCTTACAGTCAGCGCTGAATGAGTATCAAGAATTGCTTAGCAAATCAGACATAGGGGTTTTGGAAGAAGCTTTGTGGTTTGGGGAAATTTCAGCTGTAGAGTATTTTATGAAGCCGAGCTATTATTATAAGGCTTGCGATAATTTCCTTGAGCTGAAAGCAGCATCACAGCAGGCTGCTGTGCAGTTGTTGAAGTATACATTATAAGCTAGTTCCGTCTCTCTATATCAACAAAGATATTTTCATAACGAGTAGATACAGGAATAACGGTAAAAGATCCTATGTTCAACGTAAATCATAGAAAAGCCACATCCTGATAGAGGTGTGGCTTTTCTAGAATAAAGTACTTTTACGTTATTGCTTGATCTGGTTCTGCCCAGCTTTCATTTTTTTGACCATTTTTATCTGCTGATCAATCGTCTTCTCCGCCATCTGCTTCATCTGGGATGTTTTTTTCTTGATTAAGAAAGGTTTCTCATTTCATCTCTCATCTGGGGATGGTGGATCATCATCTTCGCAAATTTTTGATCAACACTCACATCGATCGTAATACTTTTATCTAAAAACTAACTTGACAACCGTCGGTATGGTTTTTAAATTTATAGGTAAACTTGACTATAGGAATTTGCAGAAATGAAGGCGCTCTTAGCTAGAATGAAATAAGTCTGATGCTACATCTAAGGACGAGTCCTGTGCTTGGTGATGCATGAATTAAACAAAGCCGCTCCCCAATAAAGGTGCGGCTTTGTTTAATGTCATCCCTGCCTATGTAATATGTAGAGAGCGGTCCAGAATCGTTGAGCGTTTTAGTTGCTGCTATATTATCCTGAAGCGTATCTTGTTTTCAATTTCCCAGACACAAAGCGTTTTATTATCCGGCATTTCAGCTGTTTCAATATAGCTGCCTTTTCCTACTACTATTTCAGTAGCTGCATCCAGGAATTTTAATTTCAGATCTGCACCGTCCTTCCAAGCTATTACCGGATTTGTTTTTCCGCTGATCCGGCAGTTTCGGCCTTTGCCAACAGGTACTTCCTGCTGGCCAGGCTGCGCATAGAAGATATTCCCTTCGCGTTGCCAGACAGTGTGGAGCACATTCTTACTGTCCAGCAGAATTCCCCCACCGTCCATGGGGCAGCCCTCCAGTTTCCAGGTGCCTTTTCCAAGCTTCTGTGGCTGGGAAAAATGCTGTCCGTTATCAGAGGATCTGGTCAGGTAAAAATCCCGGGAGCCCTCCATCCAGTTTCTGAACATCAGGTTGACTTGCTTGCCGTTCACGGCTATACTCGGCTTACAGCATTCGCACACGGTGCTGTCAGGTGATTCGTACACTATTTCGTTTTCTGACCAAGCGTCTGCTTTTCCTGTAGTGGAGGCAAACACGATCTTGTTTTGCTTGTTGTTTCTCACATCCAGCCACACCGCATAAAAGGTGTCTTGCTCACCGGAGGCGATGCTCATCAGGCCCTCAGGGGCAACACCGGGTACATCATTTACACCAGCAGTCTTTTCCCATGTATCCGTTGTATGGTCCAGTCTGTAAGTATGAATATTGCCCTGCTTATCTATAGCGGTCACGACCGAGTAATTAGTTGA
>NZ_LVWA01000011.1 GCF_001907195.1 Pontibacter flavimaris | reverse complement strand
CCCAGTCCTTGGGTTGAGCGCCTTGTGAGATCCGGTGCCACGTTAGTGGCAGCGCCCTGGCGCAGGAGGGAACACAGCGCGATGCCAAAGGACGAGCCCTCTCGGGCTTGAGAGCACCAAACCAAGAGATGAAACTATAGGCTTGTGGGAACTACAGGATCAGCAGCAGCTAGTAAGTATAGCCTGTGTCAAAAAGTAGAAAGCAGCGGCTAGGGAAGTATGGCTGAAGTATAAAGACACAGGCGGACGCCCCGAAATGCTCCGGGACTTTCAGCTTGCGCCAGGAAAGTATGAAGTATAGCAGTAAGTATAAATCAGCAAGTATAAAAAGTATGCTTACGCGGATTAGGGAATCCGCAGCAGAGAGGTTCCGGACAGGGGTGTCCGGAACAGCAATTTTAAACCTGGAACAGCAAGTATAAAGTATAACTCAAGTATAAAAACCACAGCCTTATGAATCGGAAAACCCGGAGCACTTGCAGGAAGGCGCTGGGGCTCTACTTCCGGAATTTTGAAGCTGTAAGAAACATCATCTTTAATTAATCTGCTTCCGGAATCCACCTTTGCCGCTGCTCCTGCGGCCTTTGCCGGCGGTACCGAAACCTTTGGTGCGTACACCACTGCCGTCACTTCCGCTGCTGCCTTTGGCTATACTTTGTAGCTGCTCCACTTCCTCGGGGGTAAGTTCGCGCCACTCACCGGGCTGCAGACTGCCTATACTTAGCGGGCCAATTTCCGGACGGATCAGGCGGAGCGTGGGGTAACCCACGGCGGCGGTCATGCGGCGCACCTGGCGGTTCATGCCCTGTGCTATTTTGATCTCCAGCCAAGTGGTGGGGACGTTTTTCCGGAAACGGATTGGGGTGGAGCGCTCCCATACGTCAGGATCGCCCTCCAGCAGGCGCACTTTGGCCG
Organism: Pontibacter flavimaris; assembly: GCF_001907195.1. GTDB lineage: Bacteria > Bacteroidota > Bacteroidia > Cytophagales > Hymenobacteraceae > Pontibacter > Pontibacter flavimaris. The sequence goes on along the minus strand of NZ_LVWA01000011.1, from coordinate 56,379 downwards.
GGGTTGTTTTGCCGCCCTTTATCTGAACGCCTAGCCGCAACCTGGTCAGCGCCTCATCAGCAGGCACACCCTCCACCTGCACCCAGTAGGTTTTCTCAACCTTAAACTTGGGGTCGGAGAGGCGGTGCTGCAGTTTTTTGTCATCAGTCAGCAGCACCAGTCCCTCGCTGTCATAATCGAGGCGGCCGACGGGGTAGATACCAGGCACGGGCACAAAATCCTTCAGCGTGGCGCGGCCTGCCTCGTCGGTGAACTGCGTGAGCACTTCGTAGGGCTTATTTACTAGGATGTATTTCAAAGTATAAGTATAAATCGTGGATGGTTTAGCTAGCCCGACTGCTTTTGCTGCCTGGCCTGCCACTCCTCAAACTCCGGTTTCAGGAGCGAGAACATGATGGAATCCTCCAGTTGGCCACCTACCAGGTAGTGGTTGCGCAGCCGGCCTTCGCGCTTAAAGCCAAAATGCTGCACCAGCTGCAGCGAGGGCGTGTTGTAATCGGCGATCAGCGCCTCCACGCGGTACAGGTCCATTTGCCGGAAGCCAAAGGTAAGTATAGTTTCCAGCGCTTCCGTCATCAGGCCCTTGTTTTTATACTTTGGATTGGTCATGGCATAGCCCACCTCCGCGCGGCGGTGGCCGGGCACCCAGGTATGAAAGTCGCAGTGGCCGATGACCTGCTTCGTCTCGCGGTCCAGCAGGTGGAAGCCTTTAAAATCATGAAAATACGTGGTGATGCCCTTGGTGTAGCGCTCCTCCATCTCCTCGAACTGCTGGTCGGTCTGCAGGTGCAGGTACGTCATGATCTCCTCCTTGGTCTTTTTTAGGAAGAGCTGGTTGAAAATAGCCGGTGTCAGCTCGCGGAGCAGCAGGCGCTTGGTGGTAAGTACGACGGGGGAGACACTGAGCATTTTGTCTGAATCAGGATTTACAGAATCTAGGGATGCATACTATTATATACTTGTAGCTGGCTGAGAAGGTACAGCTAGAACGAAGTATACTTTTCTGCCCTTAGGTTGTGGGATGCAGCATAAAGTATGTTTTTCTGCTCTCGCAGAAAGCAGGTTGAAAACATGCCAAAATTCAGCCACATTTACGCTGCCGCCATACGTTGTCCAAGTATAGCTTACACACCCTACAACGTAGCTATCAATAACTGCCGTTATACTTGCGCACGAACCACTCCACGATCACCAGGCCCAGCAGCAGGAAGAAGAGCCATTTCATGTCCACCAGGTCGCTGAGCTCCTCTTTGCTGTAGATCACGTTTTTGTGGTCTGCCTGCAGAATGTCCTGCTCCAGCTGCTGCAGTTGCTGCGGATAATATAGCCTGGAGCCGCTGTTGCTGGCCAGCTGGAAGAGCAGGTTATGGTCAGCCACGGCGTTGAGCGCCTCCAGCTGCAGTTCCTCCACCACAAACTCCCCTTCGTCCTTTTGCTGCTGCCTGTTTATACTTGCCGTGGCCGTGTAGGTATAGCGCCCGCCGGGCAGGGTGCCGATGTTCACGCCGCTCTGGTTCTCGCCGTTGGCAAAGGTAAAATTGCGGGTCTGTTCGTCCTCGCCGGTAATTTTTAAGGTAATGTTCTGACCATAGATTGGCTCCAGCGCCTCGTTGTAGGCTTCTGCGTTAAAGCGGATCTCGTCGGAGCTGGTATACTCGGTTTGAGTAGGGTACACGTTCAGGCGCTTCTTGTTTCGTGGCGCGTTCAGGAGCTGCACCAGGTTGGTAATGAGCTGGTTGTAGACCTGGGGCTGCTCGTGGTTGGCGGCCTCCTGCAGGCGCCACTGCCAGGTGCCGGAGGCCAGCAGCACGGCGTTGCGCTTGTTATCGGAGGTCTGCACCGTGAGCAGCGGCTTGTTGGTGCGCACGCGGCCCACCTGCTGGTAAAGTATAACTTCGGTGTTGGGGGATAGCCTGACATCGCCAAAGGGCACCCGCGCCGGCGGGTACTCCTGCAGCCGCTCCGCCGCGTTCTCGGGCAGCTGGAAATTGCTGAAGCTGGAGTTGGGCACCGCCGTTACCTCATCGGTTTGCCCGCTGCTGATCAGGTTGATACCAATGTTCAAACGGTTGAAGTTGGGCAGGTCGCTTTGCGGGCCGAGGATGTAGAGAGCAGGCAGGTTCTTCTGGCGCACCAGGTTAAGCGCGGGCTCGGCACCGGCCATGCGCCCGGGCAGTTGGTGCAGCACTGCCACATCGTAATCCTGTTGCTTCAGCTCGTTCACGCTGGGTATAAACAGGGTTGTCTCATAATTCTCGTTCGATTCGATGGCGGAGCGGATGGCCTTGATATCGGGGTGCGGGGCGGCAGCGGCGATGAGCACTTTTATCTTGCCCTTCACCACATCGATATAAGCATGCTTGGTGTTGTTGAGGGTGGTGAACTCGCCCTCCAGCGGCGCTACCTGCACCACGTAATGGCGCTTTCCCAACCCACTGGCCAGCACCTGGAACGGCACCTGCTGCACCGGCTGGTTATCTCTGAAAAGCACCTTCTTGCTGGCGATGGTTTTGCCGTTCTCCTGAAGTATAACGTTGGCCGTCCGGCCGCCAAAGCCCTCTTGCTGCACCTCCACCTCCAGCGGGAAGCGGCTGCCGCTGTAGTTTACCTTGTTGTAGCGCAGCGAGGCTAACAGCACGTCTTTCTTCGGCACGGTATCGCCCACGGCCACCGGGTACAAAGTATAGCCATAGTTGCTGTAGGTCGGCGACATGCCCTGGTTCACGATGCCATCCGAGAGCAACACCACACCCGCCAGGTTCTGCCCTACATATTTATCCTGCACCCGCGTCAGCAGCTGGCTCAGGTTAGTGGTCTCGAAGCCGTAGGTTACATTATTTATACTTTCCTGCTGCTCCTCGCCCAGCGTCTGTATGGCCGTCCGGTAGCCCTGTTCCTCCAGCCGCTCCCGCACCTGTTGCAGTTGCTGCTGGGTGGCCTGCAGCGCCGCAGAGTCCGAAAATAGCGCCACCGATTGCGAGTTATCCAAGGCAAACACAATAGTAGGAGGCACCGTGGTGTTGGATACGTACCTTATCAGTGGCCCCATCAGCAGAAAACAAAGTATACTTACCACCACAAATCGCAGCGCTGCCAGGCCATAGTTGAGCGATTTTGGCCACGGCGCTTTTTTACTGTAGAGCAGCCACGCATACAGCGCGCCCGCTGCCAGGCAGGCAAGTATAAGCCAGGGTGAGGCGGTGGTGATGAGGCGGAGCGACACTTTTAAGTTAGAAAGTTAGAAAGTTAAAGAGTTATACTTTACGGCAGTTCTGCAAGTATAGGTGCTGGTGCTTAATTTATACTTTGATGTGCGATTGAGACGGGCTCATCAACTAAAGTTAAAATATAAAGACCAATGCTACTAACGTAATCTTAACGCAGGTGCATTGGTCTTTATAAAAATCAGAGTGATTTTTATTCACTCATTCACAATTCACTCATTCAAAATTAAGTGAGCATGCCGCCGTCTACCTGCAGCACCTGGCCGGAGATGTAGGCCGAGTCGTCGGAGGCCAGGAACACGGCTGCTTTGGCCACGTCCTCCGGCGTGCCGCCGCGCTTCAAAGGTATAGCCTTGCGCCACTCGTCCACAACTTTCTGGTCCAGTTCGCCGGTCATCTCGGTTTCGATGAAGCCCGGGGCGATGGCGTTGCAGCGGATATTACGCGAGCCCAGCTCCAGCGCCACCGACTTGGTAAAGCCGATGATACCCGCCTTGGAGGCCGCGTAGTTGGCCTGGCCGGCATTGCCTTTGATGCCTACCACCGAGGTGATGTTGATCACAGAGCCGCTCTTGGCGCGCATCATGTGCTTGGTAGCCGCCTTGGTCACCGCAAAAACCGACTTCAGGTTCACGTTCATCACCGCGTCCCACTGCTCCTCGTTCATGCGCATCAGCAGGCCGTCGCGCGTGATGCCGGCGTTGTTCACCACCACGTCGATCTTGCCAAACTCCTTTACCACGTCCTCTACCAGTTGCTCTGCCTGGGTGTAGTCGGAGGCGTCGGAGCGGTAACCTTTTACCTTGCCGCCGCCAGCCGCCAGTTCCTGCTCCAGTTGCTGTCCTTTTTCCACGCTCGAGAGGTAAGTGAACGCTACCTGGGCGCCATGCTCCACAAACTGCTGTGCAATGGCGCGTCCTATTCCTTTTGATGCCCCGGTGATCAGGGCTACTTTTCCTTCTAATGCTTTCATGGGAGCCAAAGTTAAAAAAGATTTCGATAATCCGATGCAGCGGCTGCAACGGCCTCGGCAGGCAGCACGGAAGCTGCTGTTGCTAAGAAGGTTGCCGGAAGTATGGCAAAGGTATAATTGAGGTATAAAATGTAGCTATATAGGAGTTTATTATATGTATGATTCCATGGAAAGTATGGTAACATATTTACAATCTGAATATTGTGTGAAAATTGACTTTTATTTTTATAGGTTAAAGTCTATTTTCGTGACCATTATTAATCAAAGGTACCCCGAATTTTATGTTGAAACGCAGAAAAGGATTCGCCATCCTGATCGCGTTGTCGTTGTTGATCTGCATTACGGCTGCGCAAACATTGGACTTTATCCCGGTAAACCTGCTGGGGTCTAAGCGAGCGGAAGCGGCTCCCACAGAGGAAGTTGCCGAAGAAAGAGAGAAGCTAGAACTGCCCGCGCCCGTCGTCTACGGCATCGCCACCGACTCGCTGGAGATAGTGGAAGGGGAGATAGCCCGCGGCGAGGTGCTCTCGCAACTACTGGCCCAGTACAACATCGACGCACCCACAGTACACAACCTGGCCCAGAAAGCGAAAGACATATTTAACGTCCGCAAGATTGCCGCCGGCCGTAACTACATGATCCTGCACCAGCGCGACTCCGCGCAAACTGCCCAATACTTTATTTATGAACCCAACCAGGTGGAGTACGTGATCTTCGACCTGCGCGACAGCCTGGCGGTAACGCTGGAGAAGCGCAAGATAGAAGTGATCGAGCGCACCATTACCGGTGAGATCAACAGCTCGCTGTACGTAAGCATGGTGGAGGCCGGCGGATCGCCGCAACTGGTGAACAGCTTTGCCGACATCTTTGCCTGGCGCCTGGACCTGAACCGCCTGCAGCCCGGCGACAACTTTAAGCTGATCTATGAGGAGAAAGTGGTGAATGGCCAGACCATCGGCTTTGGTGAGTTGAAGTCGGCCGTTTTCGAGCATGAGGGCGAGGAGATCTACGCTATCGGGTTTGACGAGGGCAATGGCATCAATTACTACGACCAGAAGGGGCAGAGCCTGAAAAGAGCTTTCCTGAAGGAGCCGCTGGAGTACACCCGCATCAGTTCCCGCTTCTCCAAGCGCCGTTTCCACCCGGTGCAGAAGCGCTACAAAGCGCACCTGGGCACCGACTACGCCGCCCCGCGCGGCACACCAATCCGTACGGTGGGTGACGGGGTGGTAGTAGCGGCCCATTATACCAGAGGCAACGGCTACTTCGTAAAAGTGCGTCACAACGATACCTATACTACCCAGTACCTGCACATGTCTAAGTTTGCAAAAGGCGTACGCAAGGGAGCGCGCGTAAAGATGGGGCAGACGATTGGATACGTTGGCAGCACCGGCCTGGCCACCGGCCCGCACCTCTGCTACCGCTTCTGGAAGAACGGCCGCCAGGTAGATGCCCTGAGCGTGAAACTACCAGCAGCCAAGCCCATAAACAAAAAGCACCTGGATGCCTTTGACGAGCTAAAGGAAGAAACCATGCAACGCATGCAGGCCATTGATATTAAGAACGTGAAACAGGAGCTACTGGCCTCCGGCAAAACCAAAGAGCCAAACGATGCTTAAAACTATACTTTAGTGAACATTTGATTTATAAAGCAAAAGGCGCTGGAAACGGCGCCTTTTGCTGTTTATGGCTTGGGCAAATGTTTGTTATGTAGCATACTTTCTGCTTCTGGCGCAGGTCTTCAGGCTTGTGTCCTACGGGTGGTGCCGAGTCTCTGACTTGGCTGTCTTGAAAAGCCATACTTATACTTTGGCTATACTTCTATACTTTCCTGGCGCAAGCGTCCGCTTGTGCCTTTTTATACTTGAGCCATACTTTATACTTCGGCTATACTTGCTACAGCCATACTTTGCTAGCCGCCGCTTCCTTCTGCTTGAAACAAGCTATCCTTTCTAGCTGCCGTTCATCCTCCAGATTAACTTACTCTATAGTTGCATTTCATACTTTGGTGCTCTCAAGCCCGAGAGGGCTCGCCTTCGGGCATCGCGCTGGGAGCTTTTCCTGCCCTCGTTCCTCGGGCTGCCTCGCTAGCGCTCGTCACCGGAAAAACTCGCATAGGCGCTCAACCCAAAGGCTGGGATCAGATTCGATAGCCGCCTGCTATGCAGCTTGAACCAAAGTCCCCCTTTTGAAGGGGGCAGGGGGATGATAATCGTTCATGGAGCTTAACCTGATGCCTCCGGCCTCAGTGAAGTCGGAGACTTCACATCATTGGCAGGACACGAGTCTGGAGACTCGCGCCAGAAACAAACAAAAGAACTCCCTTACTTGGTCCTTGGATAAGGAGGGGTAGGGGTGGTTGGAACCGGTACCATGAGAATCCCCTCCCTTCTACTTAAATTACGTTATACACTGGTCCTACTTACAATACTTCTTCAGGTAGGGCTCGGCTTCTTTCAGGCCCAGTTTCTTGGCTCTGGACCAGTCGGAGCAGGCGTTGGCTTTCTCGCCGATGTTGTAGCGCGGCGCGCCGCGGTTGTAGTAAGCTTCGGCGTAATCCTTGTCCAGTTCCAGGGCTTTGGTGTAGTCGGAGATGGCGCCGCTGTAGTCTTTGAGGGCGTAGCGCACCAGGCCGCGGTTGTTAAAAGCGCGGGCGTCCTTGGGGTTCAGTTCCAGCCCTTTGTTAAAATCCTGCAGCGCGGCTTTGTACTCGCGCATGTTGTAGCGGGAGAGGCCGCGGCTCAGGTAAGCCTCGGCATACTTTTTATTGGCGGCGATGGCCCTGGTGAAATCCTCGATGGCGCCCCGGTAGTCGCGCAGACGGTCTTTGGCTACGCCGCGGTTGGTAAGGGTGGGGGCGTGGCGTGGCTCCAACCGCAGCACCTCGTCGTATTGCTGTATCGCCTCGGTGTACCTTGCGGCCTTGAACTGCTCATTTCCGTTTCTAAAGAAATCTTTTGCCGTTTGCTGTGCAGCTGCAGAGAGGGTGATAAGCACAAAAAATAAAAGGGGTAGAATTTTAAGCATACGCACGCAGAATTTATACTTTTGGGGCTAAAGTACGGCAGTATGGGGCACTCTCAAAATTAATTTAGGATAATAATCATACAAGGGGCCGTAAGTCCTATCAAGTTCCTGCCATTGTACTAAAAGCCAGGGATATAGAAGGTGGTTTTGCAGTGTTGGGATTATCGTTTAATTTTGTCAACAAACTATAACAAAGAGACTATGGCATCAAAATACGATTTAGTAGTGCTGGGTAGTGGCCCGGGCGGTTACGTGGCGGCAATCCGTGCGTCGCAGCTTGGTTTGAAGGTGGGCGTTGTGGAGCGCGAGTCGCTGGGTGGCATCTGCCTGAACTGGGGCTGTATCCCGACCAAGGCACTGCTGAAAAGCGCGAACGTTTTCGAGTACATCAACCATGCTGCTGATTATGGTATCACCATCGGCGAGGCTTCGGTGGATTTTGATAAAGTGATCCAGCGCAGCCGCGGCGTGGCCGACGGCATGAGCAAAGGCATCCAGTTCCTGTTCCGCAAGAACAAGATCGATGCGATCATGGGCAACGGAAAAGTGGTGGCCAAAGGCAAGCTGGAAGTGACGGACGCAGAAGGCAAGAAAAGCACGGTGGAGGCTGATAACATCATCATCGCCACCGGTGCCCGCTCCCGCGAGCTGCCGAACCTGCCTATCGACGGCAAGAAGATCATCGGCTACCGCCAGGCCATGGCCCTGGACAAGAAGCCTGAAAGTATGGTCGTGGTGGGTTCCGGCGCCATCGGTGTGGAGTTTGCCTACTTCTACAACGCGATGGGCACGAAGGTGACGATCGTGGAGTACATGCCGAACATTGTGCCGGTAGAGGACGAGGAGGTGTCACGCCAACTTTCCAAGTCGTTCCGCAAGTCCGGCATCAACATCATGACCGACTCTTCTGTAGAGCACGTGGACACGAAGGGCGACTTGTGCAAGGTTACCGTTAAAACGGCCAAAGGCGAAGAGATACTGGAGGCTGAGGTAGTGCTTTCTGCCGTGGGTATCCAGACAAACCTGGAGAACATCGGCCTGGAGGAACTGGGCATTAAAGTAGACCGCGGCCGCGTGGTGGTGGATGAGTTCTACAAAACCAACGTGGACGGCATCTACGCGATCGGCGACATCGTGCCGGGCCCTGCGCTGGCGCACGTGGCCTCTGCCGAAGGTATTATCTGCGTGGAGAAGATAGCCGGCCAGAACCCTGAGCCGCTGAACTACGGCAACATCCCGGGCTGTACGTACTGCTCTCCGGAGATCGCCTCTGTGGGCCTGACCGAGAAGGCAGCCCGCGAGCAAGGCCTGGAGGTTAAGATAGGCAAGTTCCCGTTCTCTGCTTCTGGTAAGGCAAGCGCCGCCGGTGCCAAGGATGGTTTCGTGAAAGTAATATTTGACGCCAAGTATGGCGAGTTCCTGGGCGCGCACATGATCGGTGCCAACGTAACCGAGATGATCGCCGAGGTGGTAGTAGCCCGTAAACTGGAGACCACCGGCCACGAAATGATCAAGGCGGTGCACCCGCACCCAACCATGAGCGAGGCGATTATGGAAGCCGCCGCCGCCGCTTACGACGAGGTGATCCACCTGTAGGCAGGAAGCAGGAGCAGCTAACAAATAAGGAAGAGGCTGGCCGGATTTTCGGTCGGCCCCTTTTTATTTGGCAAAGCCGCCGAAGTATACTTGGAACATTTTGGGCCCGGCTGTGTTATTGGCATACCGGAAGTATACTTCACTGCTTACTTTCTTCTCTTTCAGGCACCTACCCTTATACTGATTTATGCTTTTAGTTCGTTTAATGGACCAGCACACCCTATAACTTAAATTTATAGTTCCGGCCTGCATTGTTGGTTCAGTATTTGAGCATATACCTGTCAATCAGATTTTTAATCCGTATCCTTGATTCACTCTTTTGCTCTTTCAGCCTTTTTGTGAGTTTGGTTTTACCACACGTATTCCCTAGTTATGAAGCTAAAAGGCAAAGTAAAATTCGTATCCAAAGATAAAAACCTCTTCTTCGCCACCCTCCGCAAGCGTGTAGATTTATACTTTGCAGAGAACAATATCCCCAGGACGGCCAACACCGCTATGGTTGTGAAGAGCGTGGTACTGTTGCTGGCGTATGTGCTGCCGTTTGTCGCGCTGCTGGCGCTGCAGCCCGCTTTCCCGCTTAGTTTGCTGCTTTGGTTTGTGATGGGCCTGGGCGTGGCCGGCATTGGCATGAGCGTGATGCACGACGCCAACCACGGCGCTTTCTCCAGCAATAAAAGAGTGAATTTTTTGATGGGCCATACCCTGAACCTGGTGGGCGGCTCGGCTTTTAACTGGAAGCTGCAGCACAACATCCTGCACCATACCTACACCAATGTGGTGGAGATGGACGAGGACATACAGGACAGGCTGGTGCTCCGCTTCTCGCCGCACACCAAAGTTAAGTTTTTCCACCAGCTGCAGTGGGTGTACGCATTCGTGTTCTACGGCCTGCTCACGCTGTATTGGGTGGTAGCAAAGGATTTTGTGCAGTACAAGCTCTTTATCAGCAACGGCGTGAATGCCAACACGGCTGCCGAGAACCGCACCATGCTCGGGAAGATCATCACCATGAAGGTGCTATACTTCTTTGCGGTGCTGGCGGTGCCCACGGTGTTTTTCGGTATCCCTTTCCTGGAGGTTATACTTGGGTTCCTGCTGATGCACTTTGTGGCCGGGATTATACTTACCGTCGTGTTCCAGCTGGCGCACACGGTGGAGGGCACGAGCCACCCAAGGCCCGATGAGAACGGCAACATCGAGAACGACTGGGCCATACACCAACTGAACACCACCGTGAACTTTTCGCGCCACAGCAAGCTGCTTTCATGGTACGTGGGCGGGTTAAACTTCCAGATCGAGCATCACCTGTTCCCGCGTGTCTGCCATGTGCACTACCCCGCCATTGCCGGCATTGTAAAGGAAACCGCTGAAGAGTTCGGCATCCCTTACATGGAGAACGAAACCCTTGGCCAGGCCGTACGCTCCCATATAGCCACGCTGCACCGCTTTGGCAGGCTGCCGGGCCTGAACGAGGCGATCGGCTAAAATTATTTCCGGGCAAGTGTTTTTAGAAACCAAAAGCGCTAAATTCGCGCCCGTTTTACGAATTATCAAGCATACTGAATGAAATTAAAAGGCAAAGTAAAATTCGTCAATAAAGACAAAAACCTCTTTTTCGCCACCTTGCGCAAACGCGTAGATACTTACTTCTCAGAGAATAACCTTTCCAAGTCAGGTAATGGTAATTTGCTGGTGAAGAGCATTGTACTGCTGTTACTATACCTTGTTCCCTTTGCAGGGATGCTTGCCTTCACTCCATCGCTGGGTATCAGCCTGGCGCTTTGGTTTGTGATGGGGATTGGCGTGGCCGGCGTGGCGATGAGCGTGATGCACGACGCCAACCATGGCGCTTTCTCCAAAAACAAAACCGTTAATTACCTGATGGCGCACTCCGTGAACCTGCTGGGCGCGTCGGCCTTTAACTGGAAACTGCAGCACAACATCCTGCACCATACTTACACCAACGTGGTAGAGATGGACGAGGACATCGACGATATTGTGTTCATGCGCTTCTCACCCCACACAAAGGTGAAGTTTTACCATAAGATACAGTGGGCTTACGCCTTCATGTTCTACGGTTTGCTGACGCTGTACTGGGTTATCCTAAAGGATTTCGTGCAGTTCTTCCACTATATCCGCAACGGCGTGAATGCGAATTCGAAGGCTAAGAACCAGGTGGCGTTTGCCAAGATCGTGGCGTTTAAGGTGCTCTACTTCTTCTCGATACTGGTGGCCCCGACGCTGCTGTTCGGCATCCCGTTCTGGGAGGTTGTTCTTGGATTCCTGCTGATGCACTTTGTGGCGGGCATTATACTTTCCACCGTGTTTCAGCTGGCACATACGGTGGAGGGCACCAGCCACCCGCTGCCTTCTGAGGCCGGTACTATCGAAAACGACTGGGCCATCCACCAACTGAACACGACGGCTAATTTCTCGCGCAAGAGCAGACTGCTCTCGTGGTATGTGGGTGGCCTGAACTTCCAGGTGGAGCATCACCTGTTCCCGCGCATCTCGCATGTGCATTACCCGGCCATTGCCGATATCGTGAAGAACACTGCAGCAGAGTATGGCATCCCATACCTCGAAAGCGAAACGCTGGTGCAGGCCGTGAGGTCGCACCTGGCCACGCTGCACCGCTTTGGCAGGCTGCAACTGCCCCGCCTGAGCGAGGTGTTGGCGTAACCAGAATTTATACTTTGAGAAACAGCAGGGAGGCGACTTCCTGCCGTTTTTGGTTTATACCCATCTCCTGAATTCTTCCGGACCTCCGCGTTTTTGAGTAATTTAGCGCAGCAAAACCGCTATACCCATGCCCGAAATCCGCATCACCCCCTGCACCGTCACCGGCCTTTATACTTTGCAGGACATCGCCATCCGCTCCTACAACGACCACTATTTATACTTGTGGTTTGATGGGGGAGACTGGTACCTGGACCGCAGCTTTAGCGAAGAAGCCCTGCGCGACGAGCTGACAGATCCGAATGCGGCATTTTACCTGATCTATGCGGATGAAGAGCTGGTGGGTTTTCTGAAACTGAACCTGCACAAGGCCTTTGAAGACTACCCGGCGGAGGAGGCGCTGGAGCTGGAGCGGATTTACCTTACCAAGGAGGCCTCGGGCAGGGGCATTGGTCGGGAAGTGGTGAAGTTCGCTATAAGTATAGCTGCAAAGTATAACAAGCGCGTTATCTGGCTCAAGGCCATGGACAGCAGCCGCTCCGTGGATTTCTATGAGCAGAATGGCTTTGTAAAGTGCGGCACCTATACCTTGCCGTTCGAGCAGATGAAGCCCGAGTACCGCGGCATGTACGTGATGAAGGTGGTGCTGTAGGATGTCTCGCTGAAATGCCTGGGTGCGGACACTAAACCTAATGCCTCCGCAGCCTGTTGTACAGAAGTGCACCTATAGTGCGCCGCATCAGAAAGTATAAAATTTGGAAAAGACTTACGATATACTCATCATCGGGGCCGGACCTATTGGGCTGGCCGCCGGCCTGGAGGCGCAGCGGGAGGGACTGAGTTACCTCATCGTGGAGCGGGGCTGCCTCGTTAACTCCATCTACAATTACCCGCTCAACATGACCTTCTTCTCTACCTCCGAGCGGCTGGAGATCGGCGGCATCCCCTTTACCTCCCTGAATGCCAAGCCTACCCGCGCCGAGGCGCTGGAGTACTACCGCCGCGTGGCCGACTCGGCCGAGCTGAACATACACCTGTTTGAGGAGGTGCAGCACCTGCAGCCGGAGGCCGATGCCTACCGTATCGACACGAGCAAAGGCAGCTACCTGGCCCGCAAAGTGGTGGTGGCGCTGGGCTTTTACGGCATCCCGAACCTGCTGCACGTGCCGGGCGAGGAGCTGCCCAAAGTACGACATTACTACTTCGACCCACATTATTACTTCCGCCAGAAAGTGGTGGTGGTGGGAGCCAACAACTCCGCTGCCGATGCCGCCCTGGAAACCTGGCGCAAAGGTGCCGACGTGACGCTGGTGGTACGCCAGCCGGAGCTTGGAAGTATAAAATACTGGACGAAGCCCGACCTGGAGAACCGCATTGCAGCCGGAGAGATAAAAGCATACTTTAACACAAGTATAACGGAGATACGCGAACGCGAGGTGGATATACAGACGCCGGAGGGTAAGGTAACACTGGAAAACGACTTCGTGCTGGCCATGACCGGCTATCAGCCCGACTTCAGCTTTCTGGAGAAGATAGGCATACGCCTGAGCCAGGACGAGAAGCGCTACCCGCAGTACGATCCGGAGACGATGGAAACCAACCTGCCCGGCGTGTACCTGGCCGGCGTGGTATGCGGTGGTATGGACACGCGTGTGTGGTTTATTGAGAACTCCCGCGAGCACGCCGTAAAGATTGTGAAGCACATAAGGCAGGTGCTGCAGGAGGAGGAAGTATAGGAGGAGGGAGTATAAGTATAGCTGCAATAAAGTAAGTGCAGCAATTGCCGTAGCAGACGGTAAATGCCGTAGAGTAAAATGGCTTTACCCGTAGCTGGGTAAGTATAGCCAAGGCATCGCTACGCCAAAAGTCATACTTATCGTATCAGCACACTGTCCAACCACCCCTACCCCTCCTTATCCAAGGAGGGGAATCTGTTACTGCTAGTTCTAAAGTATGAGTCGCATAGTCAAAGTATAAACACCCCTATAGTCCCCTCCAAGGGATATCCTATACTTGTTGCAAGGCAAAAGCGGTAGCTATCGAATCTGATCCCAGTCCTTGGGTTGAGCGCCTTGTGAGATCCGGTGCCCGTCAAGGGCAGCCGTAGCGCAGCGGAGGCAGGAGGGAACACAGCGCGATGCCAAAGGACGAGCCCTCTCGGGCTTGAGAGCACCAAAGTATGAGATGCAACTGTAGGCTTGTGGGAACTAGAGGATCAGCAGTTGCTAGAAAGTATAGCTTGGTCCAAATGGAAGGAAGCAGCGGCTATGAAAGTATAAATCAGCAAGTACAAAAGTATAGCTCGAATTATAAAGTATGGCTCAAGTATAAAAAGGCACAAGCGGACGCTTGCGCCAGAGAAGTATAAAAGTATAGTCAAGCATAAAAGTATAAGACCTCAGGAATAGCAGCTACACCAGCAAAAGCTGAGCCTACACCCACGCAAAGTATAAAACCTGCCAAAATAGGAACTGAGAAATCCTGGCGCTATCTTTGCACATTACACATATCCCAACTTCCTAAAAGAAACTATACTTTCGGTTTTTAAGTTGATGGGAACAACACCGGTCGGGAATGGCCTTTTGCAGCCTGCTGCACTCATATCAAATTCCGGCCTCCTTACCGCGAAAGCAGCGCACAAAGCGTTGCGCGGTTTTATTTGAAAAACCATTGAATGACATTCGAGAATCTTAATTTGATAGAGCCCATCCTTAGAGCTCTTAAAACAGAAGGATACACCACTCCAACACCCATCCAAGCCAAATCCATCCCGCTTATACTTCAGAAGAAAGACCTGTTGGGCTGCGCCCAGACGGGTACTGGTAAAACAGCGGCCTTCTCTATTCCGATTCTGCAGCTGCTGTATGAGAAGCAGGGAAGCGACAAGGGGCAACGCAAGATCAAAGCGCTTATACTGACACCTACCCGCGAACTGGCCCTCCAGATTGCGGATAGCATAGCGTCCTACGGCAAGCATACCGGCTTGAAACACACCGTTATTTTTGGTGGCGTGCCGCAGAAGAAGCAGACCGACGCCCTGCGCGCCGGCGTGGATATTCTGGTAGCCACCCCGGGCCGTTTGCTCGACCTGATGGCGCAGAAGTACGTGCACCTGCAGCATCTGGAGCTGTTCGTGCTGGACGAGGCCGACCGCATGCTGGACATGGGTTTTGTGAACGACGTAAGAAAGGTGCTGAAAGTGCTGCCGGAGAAAAAGCAGTCGCTGTTTTTCTCGGCTACCATGGCCCCGGAGATTATGAAGCTGGCCGATACCATCCTGGTGGATCCCGCCAAGGTGGAGGTAACGCCTGTTTCATCTACAGCCAACACCATTCAGCAATCGGTATACTATGTGAAGGGGCCGGACAAGCGCAAGCTGTTGCTGCACCTGCTTAAGGACGAGGAGATGGAAAGCGTGCTGGTGTTTACCCGCACCAAGCGCGGCGCCGACCGTGTAGCCAAGGATATTGCCAGCGCCGGCGTAACCGCAGAGGCCATCCATGGCAACAAGGCACAGAACGCGCGTGTGCGTGCGCTGGATAACTTCAAGTCGCGCAAGACGCGCGTGCTGGTAGCCACCGATATTGCCGCACGCGGCATCGACGTGGACGATCTGAGCCACGTGGTGAACTACGAGCTGCCAAACGAGCCGGAAACCTATGTCCACCGCATCGGCCGTACAGGTAGGGCAGGGGCAAGCGGTATCGCACTTTCTTTTTGTGGTGCCGATGAAGTGCCTTACCTGGCCAGCATCCAGAAGCTGATCTCCAAGAACGTGCCGGTGATCGACAACCACCCGTTCCCGCTCACAGCCAAGGATTTTGCCGAGGCAGCCAGCACCGTGAAGGAGCAGAAGAAGCAAGGCGGCAGAGGCGGACGCGGCAACTGGAGCAACAAGCCAGCTGGTGAAGGCCGCAGCAGCAGCGCCAACGCCAACAGGCCGGCCGGTGGTCCCCGCAACGGAGGCAGCCGCACCAGTGGCAACCGAAACAGAACGCACCAGTCAAATTAATACTGCGTACGCCTAAAGTATGAAAGTCCTGCCGGAGCTGATCCGGCAGGACTTTTTTTGTTTAAATCGGGATCATGCCGTTGCTGGAAGTATAACTTGCGTCGCCTTGCCAGTTACAAAGTATGGCCCTACACTTCTTCCTGGATTCATCTACTCCTCCGTCACCGCCTGCCTGGTGCGGCTCACCAGGTACACCCCCGCGAAGATCAGCAAGGCGTACAACGCTTTCTCCAGGGTGAAAACATCCCTTCCCACGCTTATCGCGATCACGATGGCCAGCAGCGGCTGCAGGTAAATGTAGGCCCCAACCAGCGACGGATTGGCGTAACGCAGCGCCCAGGTGTTGAACAGGTAAGCAATTATCGTCACGGCAATCACCATAAAGGCAATCGCCCACCAGATCTCCGCCGGGAACGAACTGTAGTCGGGTACCATCACCTGTTGCCAGCCGAAGGGAATCACGATCACGGCGCCTACGGTAAAGATGCGGCTCACCACGGTAAAGGCGTTATACTTCTGCATCAGCGGCTTTACCAGCACCAGGTATAAGCCATAGCTGGCCGCGTTCAGCACAATAAGCAAATCACCTAGCAGGTTGCCGGGCGTGCCTTCGCCACTGGAAGTATAAATCAGCAGGAAAGCGCCGGAGCAGGCCAGCACTATGCCGCCCACCTTCCGCATACCTACCCGCTCCCGCAAAAGTATAGCCGAGAAAATCAGTACGATAATAGGCACGATCACCATGAGCAGGGCCGCGTTGATGGGCGAGGTCAGGTTAAGTCCGCCGAAAAAGCCAAGCTGGTTGATGGCGATACCCGTGATGCCGCAAAGTATGGCGCGCATGTTATCAGCCCGTCCCACGATTTTTTCCTTTACCACCAGCCGCGACAAGATCCCGAAGAAAAGAGCCGCCGACACCACCCGGATCACGATCAGCCCGAAGGGCCCCATGTAGGCGGGCATCACTGCTTTGGCTATGCTATAGTTGCTGCCGTAGATCAGGGCCACCAGGAAAAGCGCCCCGTGCACCTGCAATTGCTTATTCATGCCGCAAAGGTACGTGCTAAATCGTGCCGCTCCGTATAAGGGAGGAAACAAAAACAACACCTACAAACAAAAGGTATATGAACGGGATTCCCCTTACGGTGCGGCGGTCAATAGAAATCATGGGACTGTTCTTTCTGGGATGGTTTGTTGTGCTGGCAAAGGGACTGCTGACCCCGCTGCTGCTGGCCTTCTTCATCAGCATCATGCTGATGCCGCTCTACCGGATCTTCATAAAGTATAAACTGCCCGACGCGCTTGCCATCTTCATAAGTATACTGGCCATGGCGATAGTGTTTGGCCTGATCATCTGGTTCTTCTCCTCCCAGATCGGTAACCTGATATCCGATTTTCCGGTCATCCAGAAGAACGTGACCAACCACCTGAACGCGCTGAGCGGCTGGATCGGGGAGCACTCGCCCTTCTCCACCACCGAGCAACTGAACTTTATAAAGGAGCAAAGCAACAGGCTGCTGGGCTTCACGGGCACCCTCCTGACCGGGGCCGCCGGGTCGGTTACCTCGCTGGTGGTGCTGCTGGGTTTGCTGCCTATCTACATCTTCCTGATCATGTTCTACAAGAACCTGCTGCTGCGCTTCATCTTTTTCTGGTTTCCGCAGGAGCAGCACGGCAAGGTGGAGGAGACGCTGCGCGAGATGCAGGTGATCATTAAAAGTTACCTGTTCGGCCTGCTGATCCAGGTAAGTTACATGACGGTGCTGTTGGGTGGTTTGCTGCTCATCATCGGTATCAAGCACGCCTTGCTCATCGGGCTGATCTTCGCCTTCCTCAACCTGATTCCCTACGTAGGCGCTTTGCTGGGTAACATTATCGGCGTGCTGCTGACCCTGGCTTCTTCTTCGGAGCTGTGGCCGGTCTTTGCCGTGCTGGGCACCATCACCTTCGTGCAGTTCCTGGACAACAACATCCTGATGCCCCGCATCGTGGGCTCTAAGGTAAGGCTGAACGCGCTGGCTACCATTGTGGGCGTCATCGTGGGTGGGGAGATTGCGGGGGTGGCCGGCATGTTCCTGTCCTTGCCCATCATGGCCGTGCTCAAGGTGGTGTTCGACCGCACCGAGCAGTTCAAGCAGTGGGGCGTGCTGTTCGGCGACGAAAGGCCGAAGCGCAGCCCCATGGAGGTGCCGTTATTCCGGAAGAAAAGCGAGCGTATCCGCAGGAGGCTGGAGCGCGAGAACAAGGTGGAGCCGCCGCAGGAGGGCTAAAGGGGCGCTTTTTATGCGCACCCCTTTGCCTGCAAATTCGTAGCTTTGCCTTTACCGACACCGGAGATAGTTAAGAGCAGATGAACCACCCGAACATACCCCTGGCCGAGCGCATGCGGCCTCACAACCTCGATCAGTATTACGGACAGAAGCACCTGGTAGGGCCCGACGGCATCCTGCGTCGCTACATAGAGGGCGGCGTGATACCAAGTATGATTTTGTGGGGGCCTCCGGGCGTGGGCAAAACCACGCTGGCCAACATCATCGCCAACCAGATGAAGGTGCCTTTCGTGGCGCTGAGCGCGATCAACTCCGGCGTGAAGGACATCCGCGAGGTGATCGACCAGGCCAAAAAGCGCCAGGGCACCGTGCTGTTCATCGACGAGATCCACCGCTTTAACAAATCGCAGCAGGATGCCTTGCTGGGCGCCGTGGAGAAGGGTACTGTGACGTTGGTGGGCGCCACCACCGAGAACCCTTCCTTTGAGGTGATCTCGGCCTTGCTCTCGCGCTGCCAGGTATACATCCTCAAGCACCTGACCAAGGATGAACTCATAGAGCTGGTGGACACAGCGCTGGCGCAGGACGAGTGGATGAAGCACCGCAGGGTGCGGGTGCAGGAGTACGAGGCGCTGCTGACCATCTCGGGCGGCGATGCGCGAAAGCTGCTGAACCTGCTCGAGATTGTGGCCGAGGGTGTGAAGGCCGAGGAAGTGGTGGTGACCAACGAGCTGGTGAAGCAGGTGGCGCAGCAGAACATCGTGATGTACGACAAGTCCGGTGAGATGCACTACGACCTGGTGTCAGCCTTCATCAAGTCCATCCGCGGCTCCGACCCGAACGCGGCGGTGTACTGGCTGGCACGCATGATCGAGGGCGGCGAGGACCCCAAGTTCATTGCCCGCCGCTTGCTCATAGCCGCCTCGGAGGACATCGGCCTGGCGAATGCGAACGCCCTGCTCATGGCCACCAACTGTTTCCAGGCGGTGCAGATGATTGGCTACCCGGAGGCAGAGATCATACTTTCGCAGTGCACGATTTACCTGGCTACCTCGCCCAAGAGCAACGCCAGTTACAAGGCCATCAAAACGGCAAGAGCTTTGGTGCAGCAAACCGGCAACCTGCCCGTGCCGCTGCACCTCCGCAACGCGCCTACCAAGCTGATGAAGGAGATCGGCTACGGCAACAACTACAAGTATGCCCACGACTACGAAGGCAACTTTGTGGCGCAGGAGTTTATGCCGCAGGAGCTGAGCAACACCGCGCTCTACCAACCCGGCAAGAACGGCCGCGAAAACGAGATGCTGAAGCAACTGCAGGCGCAGTGGGGGAAAAAGTATCGTTATTAGTTAATGGTAATTCATTATTCGTGAGGAAGTATAAGCAGCAGGAAAGAGGCAGAGCGCAAGAGAATCTGAAGTATAAAACCAGGATCGGCTGTGTGCTTCGTACAAACGCGCTGCCGATTCGCTAAACCTCGCTTCTGCCACACGCAGCGAATACCAAATCAATCACAACCAACAACCAATAACGATCAACTAACAACCAGTAACGAATAACAACTACGTGAACAGGACCTTATTTATAGTTTCGCTTGTGCTGCTGATCGCTTTCTACATTTTGTGGGGGCAGTTGGGCAACCATTTTGGCGGCATACTGGTGTTTGTGGGCATGGTCGCGCTGATCTACTTCCGCAGGCGCTACCTGGATATGCGGCCTTACTGGACCGGCAGCTTGTCTGATATTCCCAAATACTTTAAATTACCCTGAGTTATAAATTTCTAAATTTTTAACCTTCTAACTTTATAACTAAAAAGGTTTGTCTAGAAATAAGTGTGGTTGGTCGAGTTGGGGTGGGGCGGATGAACTTTAAGCCTTAGATTTGATTATGAAGTATGGGGGCGAACGGCTCCCGAAGTATAAAGAACCAATTTTAACCCTGATAAACCATGCTAAATTTCCTGAAATATGTGTTGGCCACTTTTGTAGGCCTGCTCATATTCTTCTTTATCAGCGTCCTGCTGCTGATCGGCATTGCCGCCAGCACAGCCTCTGAAGACGAGGTAAAGGTTGCTGATAATTCTGTGCTCGAACTTAAACTGGACAGGCCCATCACAGAGCGCGACCCTAAGGACCCCCTTTCTGAGATTGGCTTCTCATTTGGCGGCTTCTCCAGCACCGACGGCCTCGACCAGATCAAAGCCTCCATCCGCCGTGCCAAGAACGATGACAAGATCAAGGGCATTTTCCTGAACATGACCTACGTGGATGCCGGGATGGGCAAGCTGGAGGAGATCCGCAAAGACCTGATCGACTTTAAGGAGTCCGGCAAGTTCATCGTGTCCTACACCGACCTCTCTACCGAGAAAGCCTACTACCTGTCCTCTGTGGCCGATAAGATCTACATGAACCCGATGGGCACCGTCGAGTTTAACGGCATGAGCTCGGAGCTATACTTTGTGAAGCGCATGCTGGACAAGCTCAACATCGAGGCGCAGATCTTTAAGGTGGGCACCTACAAGAGTGCCGTGGAGATGTTCTTCCTGGAGAAGGCCAGCGACGCCAACCGCGAGCAGGTAACCTCTTTCCTCAACTCCATCAACAACTACCAGCTCAGCCAGATATCCAAGTCGCGCGGCGTAACGGCAGCGGAGCTTAAGAATGTGCAGGACAACCTGCTGGTGCGCGACCCCGAGGACGCCAAAAAGTATAAGCTCATCACCGACATCGGCTACTACGACGAGGCCATCACCTACATGAAAGAAAAGATGGGTCTGGAGGAGCAGGACAAGCTGGAGATGGTGAAGCTGGCCAAGTATAAAAAGGTAAAGGACAAGGACATCAGCACGTCCAAGAACCGTATCGCGCTCATTTACGCCGAAGGCGACATTGTGGACGGGGAAGGCGACGAGGACAACATTGGCGGCCACCGCTTTGCCGAGGCCATCCGCGAGGCTCGCCTCGACGAGGATGTGAAGGCCGTTGTGCTGCGTATCAGCTCCCCGGGTGGCAGCGCCCTGGCCTCTGATGTGATCTGGCGCGAGGTGCAGCTCACCAAAAAGGTAAAGCCTGTGATTGCCTCTATGTCTGATGTGGCGGCCTCTGGCGGCTACTATATTGCCATGGGCGCCGATACGATTGTGGCGCACCCGAACACCATTACCGGCAGCATCGGCGTGTTTGGCGTGGTGCCGAACATGGAGGGCTTCCTGGGTGATAAGCTCGGCATTACGGTGGACCACGTGAGCACCGGCAAGTTCTCGGACATGCCCACGGTTACCCGCCCGATGACGGCGCAGGAAAAAGAGATCATGCAGCACCAGATCGACCAGATCTACGAGGTATTCACAAGCAAGGCCGCGCAGGGCCGCAACATGACGCAGGACCAGCTGAAGGAGTACGCCTCGGGCCGCGTTTGGTCGGGTACGGAGGCCATGGAGCGCAAGCTGGTGGATGTGTACGGCGGCCTGGACGAGGCTATTGCCATTGCAGCCAAAAAAGCCGGTGTGGTTGATGATTACCGCCTGAAGGAGCTACCCGCCCGCAAAACCTTCTTCGATGAGCTGATAGGCGGCATGGGGGCCAAGGCGAAAGAGCAGGCCATGAAGGCCGAGATGGGCGAGCTTTATCCGTATTACAAGCTCTACAAAAAAGCCTCCACGATCGTGGGCGCCCAGGCGCGCATGCCGTATGAGATGACGATAGAGTAAGCTGTAATTTTGAATGAGTGAATGTGTGCACGAGTGATCTTGCACAACATCGACCTATAACTTTAAACCGCCCCGGATGACTTTGCCGGGGCGGTTTTTGTTTTATGGAAAGGCTATTTTTTGCAACTTGCCGGCCTATACTTGCGGCTGCGGCCAGCAAGTATAAAAAGGAGGCAGCCCGTAAAGTATGGGGCATGATGAAAGTCATTTTAACTGACAGGTCAAACCGCTTACTTCGCGCCAGCAAAACGTAGAAAATAATTCACCCATTCACTCAATCAGTCATTCACAATTAAAGCCATGATGGAGAAATTACAGGAATCAACAGAACATATAAAAAGACAGATCGGCGACTTTGCGCCTGAGTTCGGGATTATACTTGGCACCGGCCTGGGGGCGCTGGTAAACGAATTGGATATCGCGTTTTCCATCGATTATGCGGATATCCCGAACTTTCCGGTGTCCACGGTGGAGAGCCACTCCGGCAAACTGATTTTCGGGCACCTGGCCGAGCGCCGCGTGGTGGTGATGCAGGGCCGCTTCCATTATTACGAAGGCTACAGCATGGAGCAGGTGGTGTTTCCGGTGCGCGTGATGAAGCTGATGGGCGTAACCAAACTGTTCGTATCGAATGCCGCCGGCGGCCTGAACCCGGCCTTCAACACCTCCGACCTGATGGTGATCACCGACCACATCAACCTGCAGCCAAGCAACCCACTGATCGGCAAGAACATCGACGAGTTGGGCCCGCGCTTCCCTGACATGAGCGACGCGTACGACGAGCACATGATACGCGAAGCAATGGTGATTGCCGAGGATGCCGGCTTCACGCTGCAAGAGGGAGTGTACGCGAGCGTGCCCGGCCCTATGCTGGAGACCCCCGCCGAGTACCGCTACATCACGATTTTAGGTGCTGACGCCGTGGGCATGTCCACGGTGCCGGAGGTGATCGCGGCCCGCCACATGGGGATGAAGGTGTTCGCGATCTCTGCGATAACGGACATGGGCACGCCGGACCGCATCAAGAAAGTAGTGTTGTCGGATATTCTGGAGGCAGCTGCCATTGCAGAGCCACGCATGGCGCTCATCATCCGTGAGCTGGTGCGCCGCGCCTAGAGGACCCTCAAAAGTATAAACCTATAAAATGCGTCCGGGCAGAAGCGTTCATTGTTTCTGCCCGGACGCATTTTTACGTTAGCCTGAGAGTGCTGTCCGGGAGAGGTTGGTTGCCTAAACCCTGGCCATGTAGCCGAACAGCAGGAGCAGCACCATCAGGTTGTGGTACATGTGCAGCGCCACCGCCCAGCCCATGCCCAGGCGCAGGCGCGTATATCCCAGGAAAACGCCTCCCACCAACTTCGGCAGCAGCAACAGCAACAGCAGCGCCAGAGGTAAGGCAGAACGCTGGTAGTTGAGCAGGTGCAGCAGCCCGAACAAAACCGTGGAAGTATAAAACACCAGCCCGAAACGCCGCTTCCAAAGCAGATACATGCTTGCCTGCCATTTTCTGGACCATAGGTAGCCGCCCAGAAGTATAACCAACAGCAGGGCGCCCGCTGCGACAAGCCAGGCAGGTGCGCCCGCCGCCTGTGCCAGCACCGGCCCGTAGCAAATCGAGAAGGACAGCACAGCCACCACTATAAAACTGCGCGAGTAAACCAGCGGCAGCCGGAAAACGAGTTCCTCGGTAAGCGGGGCCAGGAGTACGGCCATCACAAACACCGGAAAGAAAGACAGGTTAGCGGAAAAAGCCCTGGCATAGCCGGTTGGCAGGTAGTCTGCCCCCGCCGCGCTGAACACCAGTGCCAGGGCAATAAAAAGCAATGTCTGAAGCACCGTCTCGATCAGAGCCAGCTGCAGGATAAGCGGGAGCTTTGTCTCCACAACCTTGTGCTCCCGCCTGGGCAACTTTGGCCGCAGCGCAAACACCCAAAGCTGCCTCAGCGTGTCCTGTACCGTGGGAGGTGCTGCGTAGGGCGGTGCCGCCGTAAAGAAGAAGACAGGTGTTCTCATAGAAGAAGGCGCTATATAGTATAATATAAATATATATAATATTTATTATAAACAAAACAAGTGCTGAGGAAGCTGGGAACAGGTCTATAGTGGCGGCTCTGGCGTTCTGTGCTGTGGCCGGGGCGTGAGCGGTGCGGCAGGTTACTACCGATTCATACTTTATTTGTGCGGTTTAGGTTGAGGCGGGTACAAAAAGAACGGCTGCCGGTAAGGGCAGCCGCAGAAAAAGCAAAGAGCCGGTACGCAGGCTATTTCGTGATGACGACGGACTTACGGTCGTAAGCCAGGTTGGTGAAGATGCCGAAGCCGCCCTCCACCGACGAGTTAATCTGCGAAGGCTGCGCGAAGGGGTTGCCATTGGCGCTCTTGGCGTCGGAGATGGAGGCCAGAAAATCGTAGTACTGCTTCTCGATGTGGTAGAGCGTCACGATCAGCGTATCGCCCTCCCTATACTTGTAAGAAGATCCCAAAGAGACGCGCTTGCCGTTCGTCAGGTCGTCGGAAGTCACAAAGTCGCGGTCGGAGCCGCCGCTGAGGCTGTCGATGTGGGTCATGTAGCGGTAGTAGTTGGCGGTGTTGGCATCATCCTGAAAAGAGGTGAGCAGGTACGCCTCCTCCTCATCGTTAAACTTCCACTCCACCTCCTCTATGGGCACGCGCGGCTGTATTTTGGTGAAGCCGGTTACCCTGCGCCCCTTGCCATCCACTACCTCCAGCTGATACGTCTGTCCCGGCTGGCCGCTTAGTATCTCGGTGGAGGTGTGCGTGTAGAAGCGCCCCGTGCTCTTCACGATCACCGGTTTATACTTTAGCTCGATGCGCTTGCCGGCGGGGGTGGTGATGTATACCTCCGCATCGGGTACCATGGGCGGGGCGGGGTCCTCGAAGTAGCCGGAACTCTCCAGCACCGAGGCCCGGATATACTTGCCCTGCTCCAGGTAACACTCCACCACCAGCTGCGGCTCGTGGTTTGGCAGCTCCACGTCAATGTCCTTTTCCAGGTCGCAGGCGGCGAGCAGGGCCAGCAGCGGCACCAGCAAGTATAAAAAAAGCTTTCGCATCATCAGAATCTGAAATTATAGGTAACCGACGGAATAAAGGGGAACAGCGATACCTGCTTAGCCTGGAAGCCCAGGATTGTCTGCTCGTCGTTCCGGTCCTTCTGTTGCTCAAAGTACACGAAGTAGGGGTTGCGCCGGTTGTACACGTTGTACACGCTAAACGTAAGGTCGGCCTCGCCCCACCTGGGCCTCAGCTTCAGCACGGCCCCCAGGTCCAGGCGGTGGTAGGCAGCCAGGCGGTAGGCGTTCCGGTCTTCGTAGATCGGCACGATGCTCGGCTCCTTGCCCTCCACATCCTGAAAAGCAAACCTGGCCACCGGCACAGAATAGGCGCTGCCCGTGCCATAGACAAAGGCAGTGGTCAGGCTGAGGCGCTTGTTGAGCTGGTGCATCAGCACCAGGCTGATGTCGTGGCGGCGGTCGTAGCGGGCCGGGAAGCGCCGGCCGTTGTTAATGCCATCGAAGGTGCGGTAGGTCCAGGAGAGGGTGTAGCCCAGCCAGCCGGTGGTCTTGCCGCTCACTTTCTCCAGGTACAGCTCGTTGCCGTAGCTCTCTCCCCTGCCAAACAGGAATTCGTTCTCCAGGCTGTCGTTCACAAACAGGTTGGCCCCGTCGCGGAAGTCGATCTGGTTGTGCATCCACTTGTAGTATACCTCGTTGGTGACCAGGTACCTGCCTTTTCCGAAGAGGTGGCTAACGCCCACGGCGGCCTGCTGCGAGCGCTGCGGCTTTACGCCTTCGTTGGAGGGGTACCAGATATCGGTGGGCAGCGAGGCGCCGGAGTTGGTGAGCAGGTGCACATACTGCATCATGCTGGCGTAGCTGGCCTTCAGCGAAGTGTGCTCATTCAACGTATACTTTACCGATGCCCGGGGCTCCGGGGCCGCATAGGTTTTGCCGCCGCTGTTAAAGCCCGACAGGCGCAGGCCGTAGTTGAACGAGAGCATCGGGCTGAGCACGAAATCGTCGGAGGCATAGAGGCCGAACTCCAGTCCGCTGTAAGTGCTGCCAGCGCCGAAGTTCAGGGTGCTGTCCGAGGACTCGAAGTTAAGGCGGCCCACCGTGAAGCCGTGGTGCGTGGCCTGCGCCCCGAGCTTAAGGCTGTGCCCATCCCCTAAAAACCAGTCGAAATCGGTCTTGAAAGTATAATCCTGCACCTGGGAGGTGAGCTTAAAGCTGAAGATATCGATCTTGTTGTTGATGTTATACTTGTAGCCGGTGGAGGTGAGGGAGGTGGTGGCGTAGAGGTTGTCGTTGAACTTGTGGCGCCAGCGCAGGCTGCCCATGGTGTTGCCCCAGTCAAACCCGAAACTGAAGTCACTGTCGTTGAACCCGAAGAAGTCGCGGCCATAGTAACCGCTCAGGCTCAGTTCGTCGTTCTCGCCTAAAGTATAAGTCAGGTTGCCGTTGAGGTCGTAAAAATAATAATCGGGGATGGGGCTGAAGTCGTCGTCGCCCTCTTTCAGGCGGTTGATCTGCCGGGTGAAAATATCCACGTAGGTGCGCCTGCCGGAGACGGAGAAGTTGAGTTTGTCTTTGACGATGGGGCCGTCCACGGTGAGGCGCGAGGAAATTAGCCCCAGGCCGCCGGTACTGCGCACGCGCTCGTTGTTGCCCCTGTTCATCTTCACATCCACCACCGACGAGAGCCGGCCGCCGAACTGCGCCGGGAAACCACCCTTGTACAGCTCCACGCTTTTGACGGCATCGGGGTTAAACACACTGAAGAAACCAAACAGGTGCGAGGGGTTATAGATCAGGGCGTCGTCGAGCAGCACCAGGTTCTGGTCGGGGCCGCCGCCGCGCACGTAAAGCCCCGAGGTGCCCTCACCGCTGGACTGCACGCCGGGCTTCAACTGCAGCGTTTTCAGAAGATCCACTTCCCCAAAAAGAGCCGGCAGCAGCTTGGCCTCCCGTGAGGTGAGGGTCTCCACGCTCATGCGGGTGTCGTTTAGCTTCTGGCGCAGCGAGCTGGCCTGAATCTCTACCACCTGCAGCTCGTTGCTGGCCGGCTCAAGTATAAAGTTTATACTTTGGCCGCTCCCGGCCACCGAAATGGAGCGTGTGGCGGTGGTATAGCCCACATAGGTTGCCTGCAGGCTGTGCTCGCCCCGTGGCAGGCTTAAGGTATAAAACCCTTCCTCGTTGGTGATGGTGCCAAGGCCAGCCTCCGGTGCCGAAATGGTGGCCCCTATCAGTGCCTCGTTGTTGCTGGCGGCCCGCACGTAGCCCTGCACCACCTGCCGCTGCGCCCAGGCGGGCAGCGAGACAAGCAGGAACAGGAAAAGTAAGGTGGTATGGTAATTCCGCATGTGTGCAGCTGCTGGGCTGGTGTCTGGTCAAGTTAGCCAATCAACGGCGTAACAGGAAATCTTTTATACTTCCTCCAAGGCTAAACTGTTGATCTGTGCATTTGGTTTATTTTGAGGCTGCCTTCCGCAAAAAGTAACAGCCATTGCCAGCGGCAACCGCCTTTGCAGTAGTTGCCTGGTTTTGGGTCAATTTATACTTTCATACTTCTGCTGGCGCGAGTTTGCAAGTCGTGTATTTCCCCCTCTCTGGCGCAAGTCTTCAGACTTGTGTCCTACGGATAGTGTCAAGTCTCTGACTTGACTGGCTCGCAGAGCCATACTTGCTTTGGCTATACTTTATACTTAAGCCATACTTTCTCTGGCACAAGCGGACGCTTGTGCCTTTTTAACTTTTATACTTGCTCATACTTGATTTATACTTTCCTAGCCGCTGCTTCCTTCCACTTGACACAGGCTATACTTGCTAGCTGCCGCTGATCCTCAGTCTTACTTGCCTATTGTTTTTATTTTATACTTTGGCTCCCTCAAGGCCGGGAGGCCGCGCCTTGGGGGTAGGGGCCCTCGATAAGGGCATCGCGCTGGGAGCTTTTCCTGCCCTCGTGCCTCGGGCTGCCTCACTCTCGTTCGGCACCGGAAAAACTCGCATAGGCGCTCAACCCAAAGGCTGGGATCAGATTCGATAGCCGCTGCTGACGGAGCTACAACAGAACTCCCCTCCTTGGCTAAGGAGGGGTAGGGGTGGTTGGACCCGGCAGTGCAAAACTCCCTCCCCTGTTTTTAGGGGAGGGTTGGGGAGGGGTGAAAATTCCCCGCCTTGGCTAAGGAGGGACAGTTGGACCCATTACTTTACCATCATCATCCCTGATACAGCTCCAAAATACGCTTCTTTAAGTAGAATTCACACTTGCTCTGCAGCAGCTCGGCCTGCGCCCTGTTCATGTTGTTCAGCGACTCCATGTAGGCAAAGAAATCAATGTTGCCCAGCTCGTAGCGGCGCCTGGCAGACTCGAAAGCGCGTTGGGTGTACTCCAAGTTGGCGATCACGGTGTTATACTTTTCGCGGGCGGCCAGCACATCCTGGTAAGCCTGCTGCACCGTCTGGCGTAGTTGGTTCTGACTGGCCACATAATCCAGCTCGGCGTTGCGCAGGTCCAGGCGGGCGGTCTGGGCATCGAAGTGGCGGCTCAGGCCATTGAAGATCGGGAAGCTCAGGCTCAGGGCCACCACCTTGCGCTGGTTCAGGTCCAGCTGATCGAAGTAGGGCATGGTCTTCAGGTTGCCGTTCTCAGGGTCTTTGAAGATGTTGCTGGAATAGTTGGAACCGATCATACCCTCCAGGGTAAGGGTGGGGGAGAAATTGCTTTTGGCCACCTTCAGCTCGGTTTTGGCGGCATCCAGCGTGGCAGCGGAGGATTTTACGAGCGGCGAGTAGGCCAGTGCGTTGACCATCACCTCCTGCTCTGCGGGCAGCTCCATACGTATCTCGTCAGGCGTGGCCGGCATTTCGAGCGCGTAGTCCGGTGTGCCCTCCACGTTCATCTCCTGCACCAGCTGCAGCATGGCCTTGCGGTAGTTGTTTTGATAGGTGATCAGGTTCAGCTTTTCAGTGGCTAACTGTGCCTTTATCTGGTATACTTCGTCCATGGCCCGCACACCGGCGCGCTCCAGCTTCTCCATCTGGCTTAGCTGCCCCTCCAACAGCTCAATTCGTCCTTCTGAAATCCGGATGTTCTCGCGGTCCACAAGCGCCTGCAGGTAGTAGCCGGTTATATTGGTCTCCAGGTCTATGCCGGCCTGCTGCTCAGCATAGGCGCTGGCCTGTGCCTGCTGCTTTGACTTCTTGAGTTCGTGTAGCTTGGAAAAGCCGTCAAACAGCACCACTTGCCCGGCAAGGTAGGGATAGGAGGTGGTGGTGTTGCCGCGCTGCACCTGCCCCGTCACGTTGTCAAACACCAGGCCGTTGGTGCGGCTTACATCGGTGTTGGCGGAGATACTGGGCAGGTAGCCATACTTGTTGCGGCGTACGTTGATGTCGGATTTGGAGCTGTTGTAGCGGGCCTGGCGCAGCGCCACGTTGTGCTGGCGGGCCAGCTCCAGGCTTTTCTCCAGCGTGAGTGGCTCCTGCGCGTGGGCAGCAGTTGCTAAACTAAGGCATAAGGCTAGCCCTCCCAGCTTTTGGAGCAGGGCTCTGGTCATACATTTTTTCATAGTTTTATTTTATACTAGTGGCAATGATCCTTATGCAGTGTATAGCCTTAGGCCTCCTCCAGCCCGAGCCAGGCATTGCGCAGCTGCACCTGCTCCGGCGTGGCCATCGGGTCCAGTTGCAGTATGTGTTGCTGCTCGCGTTTCACGGCGGTTGCCTTGCCTTTCAGCTTTTTCTCCTTCACTTCGCCCTTCTCGTTCACGCGGCCAACGGTAAAGGTCAGTTTCTCACCGGGCTTCATGTTTTGCAGGTCCTCGGCCAGCAGCTGGCGTATGTTGGCAGGGGTGATCTCGGTACCGTTGAAGGCCAGCAGCAGGTCGCCGGTCCGGAAGCCGATCTTGCGGCCAAACGCATCCATGTCGGCGGTGTCGGCCACTTTTATCTTGTTTGTTTCCTCATCAAAACCAGGGGCAAAGCCACCGTAGGAGATGATCTGCTGTGAGCCCTTTGGCTGATAAATGATGCCCACCTTGCGGAAGGTTTCCTCCAGCGGCAGCGGCTCCGACCCCTCCACATACTTGGCGAAGAACTCCCGGATCTCCGGGCTGGTCATCTCGGCTATCTTGTCGAACAGCTCGTCATCCTTAAAGGCGTTCTCCTTGCCGTAGGTCTTGGAGAGGTCCAGCATCAGGTCGCGGAGGCCATACTTGCCCTGGCTCAGCTCGCGCAGCTTCACATCCAGCACCAGGCCAATCAAAGCGCCTTTCTGGTACACGTTGCCATATTCGTTCTCATACTTCTCCAGCACCTGTGCGCTCATCTCGGTAAACGGCAGGGTGTCGTTGTAATAGATTTTGGAGGTGAGGATGTAGTCGCGGATCTTCTGCAGGAACTCCTCCACATCATAGAGGTTCTCATACACCTGCACGTGCGTGGCGAAGTACTCGGTCACGCCCTCGTAGAGCCACAGGTGCTTCGACATCTTGGGGTTGATGAAGTCGAAGTTGCCGATCTCTTCGGAGTGGATGTTGAGTGGCGTAACGATGTGGAAAAACTCGTGCGCGGCCACATCGCGGATGGTGCTGCTGAACTGCGCCTCCGGCATCTCCGGCAGAAAGTATACCGAGGAGTAGGAATGCTCCAGCGCCCCGAAAGAACCTGACTTGCCCACGCGCTCCGGCACGTAGATCAGGAAGGCATACTTATCTACGGGCAGGGTGCCGCCCAGGTAGCTGCGCTGCGCCTCCAGTATACTTTGCACGGTCTGCGCAATCGGCTCAGAGGTCACGCGGCCCGAAGGGGAGTATACCGACACCAGCACCTCCGTTTCGCCC
The DNA here is from genome assembly GCF_001907195.1 of Pontibacter flavimaris. Taxonomy (GTDB): domain Bacteria; phylum Bacteroidota; class Bacteroidia; order Cytophagales; family Hymenobacteraceae; genus Pontibacter; species Pontibacter flavimaris. The sequence goes on along the minus strand of NZ_LVWA01000011.1, from coordinate 26,022 downwards.
AGGTGCAGCACCGTGGTGTCGGGCAAGTTGTACATTAGCGGCGAGTCGGCCAGGTCCACGTAGTTGGGCAGCTCGTACGTATCTAGCGAGTCGTTGGAGGCTACCGCCTTTAAGGGGGTGGAGCCGTAGAAGCCCTGCGGCTTGGTGATGTTTAAAGTATAAGGTGCCTGCTTCAGCCCATCGAAATAGCCTACAAAGCCAAAGGTGTTCAGCAGGAAATTCTTGCCCTCCTCAATGTTGGTGCCGCCGGGCTCAAACACCATGTCCTCGCGCTTGGCGGCGTCGAACGTGTCGTCTACCCAGTAGGTAATCCTGTCCAGCTTGTCGGCATTGCTGATCTGCCACCGGTTGGTGTCCAGCTTTTTCACGGCCAGGGTATCGCCATTCGCAGCGTAGGCTTTGAAGTCGGTAACGAATTTGCCAAAATCAGAGACAGAATAAGTGCCCGGCACGATCTTGGGCATGTTGTAAATGGCTTGTTTCTCTTTTAGCTGCGGCGCCCGGACGGTTACCTGCACGCGGTCGTTCTTTACGTTTCTCAGGTCAACGGTGACGTTATACTTCCGGGCAGCGCTGGTCTGCGGCGCATCTCCTGCCAGCGCGGCTAGGTGCAGCCCGAGGCAAAGCGTTAGCGCAGTGAGTGTGTTTTTTAGCATGATATGTTCAGTTTCTATCAATATAACTCATACGAAGTATAAAGGATAGCTTTTTTAGACCAAAGGGCACTTTTTGTAGACCAGCCTCCCCGGCAGGTTTTTCTGTTATTGGTAGATGCTGCCGCTGTCTGAAAGGTTGCCTGGCTTATTAGGCGGTTTGCCCCGGCTGCGGCAGGCCTTACCGCACTTGCCGGGGTTTCACCTTACAAACAAACAACAAACTTTAAAGAGTTAGAGAGATTAAGGGTTTGGGAGTTAGAGACTTCATTACCAGTAACTAACAACTTAAAACTAATAACCATACTTACTGTGTGCGAATAGCCTTTACCGGATCGGCTATGGCTGCTTTTATGGCCTGAAAGCTTACAGTGGCAATGGCAATAGCCATGGCCGAAGCACCCGCCAGGGCAAAGATCCACCAGCTTAGGTCGATGCGGTAGGCGAAGTCCTGTAGCCACTTGCTCATGCCATACCAGGCAATCGGGCTAGCGATAACAATGGCCAGGCACACCAGCAGGGCGAAGTCCCGCGTCAGCAGCATCACGATGCCAGAGACCGAGCTGCCCAGCACTTTGCGGATGCCGATCTCCTTGGTGCGCTGCTCTGCCGTGAAGGAGGCGAGGCCAAACAGCCCGAGGCAGGCGATGAGTATGGTAAGGCCGGCAAAATATCCGAACACGGTCAGCATCTTTTCCTCGGCGCGGTACTGTGCGTCAAAGTGCTCGTCCAGGAAGAAGTACTCCATGGGGTGTCTGGGGTCAAAGGCGCTCCACTGTTGCTCAACAAAACGAATGGTGCTGGCCTGGTCTGCCGCAGCAATGCGGGCCAGCAGGTAGCCCGGAGATTCCGGGGCCAGTACAATCGCGATTGGCTGTACACTTGAGTGCAGGGAGGACACGTGGAAGTCCTTCACCACGCCGATGATCCGCGCGTTTCCATCGTTTGCGCCGTCATCGCTTAACTGCAGTTTTTTTCCGATCGGATCTGCCCAGCCGAGCCATTTTACTGCCGCCTCGTTAATGATCACGCCGGCTTTTTCGTCCGTTTTTATATCGCGCGAGAAATTACGGCCTGCCTGCATCCCAACCCCCATCAGCGGTATAAAGTCATAGTCCACTGCCATGATATCGAAGGTTTTCTCCACCATCTTCCCCTCCTGCTCCACCAGCATCAGGGTGCGGTTCATGGCTTCGGCGGGAATGCTGTAGGAATTGGACACCTGCAGTACGTTGGGGTTCTGCAACAGCTTCTGCTTGATCACCGGGAGGCGCTGTACCAGCGTGGAGTCGCCGCCCGGAACATCTATCACCAGTACCTGCTCCTTGTTGAAACCCAGGTCGGAGTTCTTCAGGAAGTGCATCTGTGTGAATACGACAATGGTGCCGATGATCATGATAAGCGAGATGCTGAACTGCACCACCACCAGGGCGCGGCGTAAAATGGCACTGCCGCCTTTGGGTTGCTTATCCGATTTCAGCACCTCGGCCGGTTTGAAGGCAGAGAGAAAGAAGGCCGGATAGCTGCCTGCCACCACACCCACCAGCAGCACAATAGCCGCAATCAAGAGCAGGAACTCCCACTGCAGGAAGAAATCGGAGGAGAAGTTCTTTTCGGTGAGGTTGTTGAAGCTTGGGATAAAGATCTGCACCAGCGCCAGCGCCAGCAACACCGCAATCAGCGTCAGCAGCACCGACTCGCCCAGGAACTGACGGATAATCTGGCTGCGGTTGGCGCCTACCACCTTTCGCAGGCCAACCTCTTTTGCACGTTTGGCCGAGCGGGCGGTGGCCAGGTTCATGTAGTTTATACTTGCAATGAGCAGCAGGAAAACAGCCACGGCGGCAAAAATATAAATGTAGGAGATGTTACCGTGCGGCGTTAGATCGTGTTGGAAATGCGTGTCGAAATGAATGTCCTGGAGCGGCTGCGCGATAAAGTTCATCCTGGCGCTTAGCTTGCTTTCCTTGATCCAGGGGTTGACCACGGTGTTGGCCAGGGTATTTAACTGGTCCTGCAGCGCGGCAGCCTGGCTTTTGTCGGCCAGGAGCACATAGGTAAAGTAGTTGAGGTTGAGCCAGTGGTTGCCCTGCTCATCGTCGCGCAGGCGGGCGTCCACGGTGATGCGGGAAAGAAGGCCAGAGGCAGCGATATGCGAGTGCCCCGGATCGCGGTACACGCCCGATACGGTGTAGGAGTCGCGGCTGAACCGCAGCACTTGTCCCATCGCCTGCTCCGCGCTTCCGAACAGCTTCCGGGCCAGTTCCTCCGTCAGCACGATTTGCCTTGGGGAACTTAGCGCCGTGGCAGGGTTGCCGGCCACCATCTCATAGTCGAACACGTGGAAGAAGGCACTGTCGGCAAAAAGCAGGTCCTCCTCGTTAAAGCTCTGGTCGTTGTACCAGATCGTTTGCCTACCGGCACTGAAGTACTGCGTTACCGCCTCAGCCTCCGGAAACTCCCGTACGGCATCCTGCAGGGGCAAAGCGGTCACGGCAAAATTATCCTGGTGTCCCTCAAAAATAGCCTCTCCCACAACCCGCATGATACGGTCTGATTTGCTGAAGTTGCTCTCGTAGCTCAGTTCATCCTGCACATACAGGAAGATGAGGATACAGGAAGCTACCCCAATGGCCAGCCCCACGATGTTGATGGCCGAGTATACTTTGTTCCGCAGCAGGTTGCGGACCGCTATTTTGAGGTAGTTGGCGAACATGGTTTTATGGTATGGATGGGCATATGGCTTTGAGGGGACAAGTATGGAAAGTATAAATCAGGCCCCTGCAAGGTATAAATTAGGTGGCGGGGGCCTGCGTTATACTTTACAGCAGCTCGGCGGCGTGACGTTTTACGTTCAGGTTCTCGGTCACGATCTGGCCGTCGAACAGGTTCACGATGCGATGGGCATATTCGGCGTCGGTGGGGGAGTGCGTTACCATCACCACGGTGGTACCGGCCTCATTCAGCTCCGATAGCAGCTGCATTACCTCGCGGCCGTGCACCGAGTCCAGGTTACCGGTCGGTTCGTCGGCAAGTATAAGGGCCGGCTCCGAAACCACGGCCCGGGCAATGGCGGCGCGCTGCTGCTGGCCACCCGACAGCTGCTGCGGGAAGTGGTTGCGGCGGTGCGCGATGCCCATGCGCTCCATGGCCTGCAGGGTACGCTGCGTCATCTCAGCCTTGGAGAAACCCAGGTAAGCCAGCGGCAGGGAAATATTCTCCTCCACGGTCAGCTCGTCTATCAGGTTAAAGCTCTGGAACACGAAGCCCAGGTTCTGCTTGCGCAGCTTGGCGCGCTGGCGCTCCGACACGTTGGCTACCTCCTGGCCCTGAAACTTGAAGCTTCCGGCAGAGGGGCTATCGAGCATGCCCAGAATGTTGAGCAGCGTGGACTTGCCGCAGCCCGACGGGCCCATGATGGCCACAAATTCGCCCCGTTTGATTTTTAGGTCCACGCCGGCCAGGGCGGTGGTTTCCACAGTGTCCGTAATGTACTTTTTCTGCAGGTTCTGCGTGTCGATGATAAGTTCTTGCGTGCTCATGGTTCTTGCTGTTGTAGAGGTTCTTATAGTTTTATCCTGTACTAATACTATATTGATTGTCAGTTGTTAATTGTTGATTGCTGGTTCATCTCAAAGTATAGATGAAAAACAATTAGCAATCATCAATCAACCATTTACTTGAGTTCCAGCTGGTCTATGTCGCCGTAGCTGTCGTAGGAGGAGAGCACGACTTTTTCGCCCGGCTGCAGGCCCTCCAGCACTTCGTAATAGTTCGGGTTCTGGCGGCCCAGTTTTATCTGGCGTTTGTCGGCGGTGCCGCTGGACTCGTTCACCACAAACACCCAATTGCCGCCGGTGCTCTGGTAGAAACCGCCTCGAGGCAAAAGTATGGCTTGCGCCCCATCGTTCAGGTTCAGCTTCACCTGCAGCGTCTGGCCCCGGCGTATGCCCTCGGGAGCGCCTTCTGCAAATTCCATATCTACCTGAAACGTGTTATTCTGTACCTCCGGGAATACCTTCACCACCGTTACCTTGTAGCTCTTGCCATTAAAGTCGAAGGTGCCGGCCAAGCCGGGGTGTATTCTGGAGATGTAGTGCTCGTCTATGTTGGCTTTTACCTTGTAGCCGTTCAGGTCGTCTATCTGGCCGATGTTCTCACCTGCCGCCTTGGATTCGCCTACTTCTGCCTTTAGGGTGGAAAGCTGACCGGTGAAAGGGGCCGTCACGTAGAGGTTGTTGAGCGTGTTGCGGGCCATGTTAATATTGGCCTCCATGCGGCGGATGGACTCGTCTAACTGCTTGAGGCGATCGTTCATCAGCTGGGCATCCTGCTTCACGGAGCGCTCGGCCAGGTTCTTGCGGGTAGTCAGGTAATCGTACTCGTCTTTAGAAGCTTCAAACTCCTCGCGGGAGATCACTTTTTCCCCGATCAGCATTTTGTTGCGCTCATACTTGCGGTTAGCCAGGGCCAGCTGGTATTTTATCTCGGCCAGGTCGTTCTCCTTTCGGATCAGATCCTGCTTCATGGTAATTTCGGAGTTCTGGCGCTCGTTCATCAGATCGTACAGCTGTGTTTCGCGCGTCATAAAGTCGATCTGGAGCGTGGTGTTGGAGAGTTTCAGGATCGTATCGCCCTGCTCCACCATTTTGCCGTCATCGGTGAAAATCTTCTCCACACGGCCTCCCTCGGTAATGTCCAGGTAAAATGTCTTGAGCGGCTCCACGGCGCCGTCGATGGCAATGAACTCCTGGAACATGCCCTCACTTACCTGCCCGATGGTGACGCGCTTGCTGTCCACGTTCAGTTTGGAGCTGTGCTCGGCGAAGAGGAGGTTATAGAGTACCAGCACCAGCACCACGGCACCGGCTGCGATAAGTATAACTTTCTTTGGCGTTACTTTTTTCTTTTCTATTACGCGGTCCATAGGGGTACATTGTGGTCGTGAGCATGGGTTTCAGCGTTCCCTTCTCCCCATTGCCAATTAGTGTGCCATTATTCGTAAACCTCTGAATATTAGTAGGTTGACTACAAGTATAGTATGGATGCTATTTCTATACTGTCCGGTTCCGTACACCTGGGTGTCCTGTAGCGAACAGCGGACCGGCAAGAGTGGAGGAATTTGTGGTTGATACTTTATACTTAGCCGGAAACATGGCATATTGCACAGAAAAAACGTAGTTTTAAGTGTACAGCTGCGCGAAATCAGAATAAAACTATGCCTAAAATCCCCTGCAAAGTATTGGTGGTAGATGATGAGGAAGATATCCTGTTAGCGGGAAAACTGCTCCTGAAGCAATACTTCGAGGTGGTGGTAACGACCTCTGACCCCTACCGGATCCCTACGCTTTTGCAGGAAAACGCCATTGATGTGGTGCTGCTGGATATGAACTACAGCACCGGCGCCACCTCCAGCAGGGAAGGGTTCCACTGGCTGAAGCAGATACTCCAGCTCTCCCCAAACACTACCGTTATACTTATGACGGCCTATGGCGACATAGAGCTAGCCGTGCGCGCCTTAAAAGAGGGAGCCACCGATTTTGTACTGAAGCCCTGGCAGAACGAGAAGCTGATGGCTATACTGAAGAGCGCCTGCCAGAACAAGGCTTCCGCAGGCAAACGCAGCGCGGAGGTGGCCGAGCGCGAGAACACCGCCTACCACTACGATGGCTTCATCGGTGTGTCGCCGGCCATGCAGCGCGTGTACCAGACCATAGACAAGGTGGCCGCCACCGATGCCAACGTGCTGATACTTGGCGAGAACGGAACCGGCAAGGAAGTGGCCGCGCGCGCCCTGCATCAGAAATCAAAGCGGGCTAAAAACGTCTTCGAGCCCGTGGACCTGGGCGCTATCAGCACCACGCTGTTCGAGAGTGAGTTGTTCGGCCATGCAAAAGGGGCTTACACCGATGCCAAGGAGGAGCGGGCGGGCAGGCTGGAGGCGGCCTCCGGCGGCACGCTTTTCCTGGATGAGATCGGTAACCTGACGCTGGCGCTGCAGGCCAAGCTCTTAACGGTGCTGCAGAGCAGGCAGGTCATCCGCCTCGGTACCAACAAACCGCGCCCCATCGACATCCGCCTTGTCTGCGCCACCAACATGCCGCTATACGAGATGGTGCGCGAGGGCTCGTTCCGGCAGGACCTGCTTTACCGCATCAACACCGTAGAGATACACCTGCCGCCCCTGCGCGAGCGGCGCGAGGACATCAAGCTGCTGGCCGAGCACTTCCTGCAAGTATACCGCCAAAAGTATGACCGCCCCAACCTGCACCTGAACGCCGAGACGCTGCGCCGCCTCAACAGCTACCACTGGCCCGGCAACATACGCGAGCTGGACCATGCCATGGAGCGCGCCATTATACTTTGTGACGGCAACGAACTGCACCCCGACGATTTTTACTTTGCCCCCGGCGAAAACGGGCAGCAACAGCGGTTCTCCCCCGAAAGTATAGACGGGAACGAGTATACCCTGGAGGCGCTGGAGAAAATGATGGTGCAGAAGGCGCTGGTAAAGCACGCGGGCAATATCACCCACGCCGCCAAGGAACTGGGCATCACGCGCACGGCCCTGTACCGCAGAATAGAGAAGCATGGGCTATAGCGGCTTCAGGGTAAGGCTGCTGCTGCGCCTGATTCTGCTGGTAGCCGGGGTAGTGGGGCTCCTGCTGGTACTCTTCCGCACCGATTGGTACTTGACGACGCTGGTGCTGTTCCTGCTGTTGCTGTTCCAACTCTACGACCTCATCCATTTTGTGGAGCGCACCAACCGCGACATCAGCAGTTTTCTGCAGTCCATCCGCCACTCCGACTTTACCCAGCGTTTCGCCACCGAGGGCGTGAACCCCTCTTACCGCGAACTCTACCAGAGCTTCAACGATATCTCAGAGGCCTTCCAGCGGGTGAAAACCGAGAAGCAGGCGCACTACCACTACCTGCAGGCCATTGTGGAGCAGGTAGGGGTGGGCATACTTTCCTTTGATGAGGACGGGGAGGTGCAACTGGTGAACCACGTGACCAGGGAGCTGCTGCACGTGCCGCACCTGCGCCACATCAACTCGCTGGAGCGGATCAGCCGGGAACTGGTACAGGCGCTGTACACGATCGGCCACGAGGAGAAGCGGCTGGTAACGCTGCAGGTAAACGACGAGCAGCTGCTGCTGAACCTGAGCGCTACCGAGCTGCAGCTGCAGGGGCAGCCTGTCAGGATCGTGACGCTGCAGAACATCAAATCGGAGCTGGAGGAGCAGGAGCTGCAGACCTGGCAGAAAGTCATCCGGGTGCTGACGCACGAGATCATGAACTCCATGACGCCGGTAGTGTCGCTGGCCACCACCTTGAGCAACCTGCTGGAGACCGAGGTCGTGACAAAGTATAAAGCCAGCGAAAGTATTGAGGAAGAGGTGCTGGAGGACATGCAAGCAGGCCTGAAGACGATCGAGAAGCGCAGCGCCGGCATGCTGCACTTCGTGAAAAACTACCGCCGCCTGATGCGCCTGCCCGCCTCGGAACTAAGGCCGGTGCGGGTGGCGGAGCTGCTCCGAAACGTGCGTACGCTGTTGCAGCAGCAGCTGGAGGAACAGCACGTAAGCCTGAAACTATACCTGCCCGACGAGAAAACGGAGGTGCTGGCCGATGCCGAACAATTGGAGCAGGTGCTCATCAACCTGATAAAAAACGGTGTGGAGGCTTGCCAGGGGCAGGAAGATAAACCTTGCGTGGAGATAGTGGCCTTTGTACCTGAAAACGAGCGCGACAAGTTTCGGATAGACGTGACCGACAACGGGCCAGGTATCCCGGACGAGGTGCTGGACAAGATCTTTATCCCTTTCTACACCACCAAAAAGCAGGGCTCGGGCATAGGGCTGAGCCTTTCCAGGCAGATTATACAGCAGCACGGCGGCACCATCCGCGTGCACACCCAACCCGGCCAAACCACCTTCAGCCTGGGGCTGAAGAGAATTTTTGAATGAGTGAATGAGTGATTGTGTGAATGAGTACACCTTAAAAAGCGAATAGAATAACTAAAAATGTATTTTTTATTCACTCATTCACTCACACACTCATTCAAAATTAAATTTTAAACATACTGCTGTATCGCCTGTGTAAGCTGCTGCGCCGGCATGGCCCCCGACTGCCGCCATACTTGCTGGCCCTTATGGAAAAGTATGAAGGTAGGCACGCCCTGCACCCTGAACTGCGCGGCAGCTGCCTGGTTGCTGTCGATGTTCACCTTTATCACCTTTAGCTTGCCGTTGAACTGGCCGGCCACCTGCTGTACCACCGGGCTCATGGCCTTGCAGGGTCCGCACCAGTCGGCGTAAAAGTCCACGAGTACCGGCATGCCCGGGCTGTTGATCAGTTCCTGAAAAGATTTCTTTGCCATTGCTCTTTGTATAAGGTATAAAATACTGCACTAAAGTATAAGCTACTCTTCATACGGCTGCGTGCGCCGTACCGTTCGTGGCCAGGGTAGCCCGGGCGCTGCCGCTGTACACTGACCAAAGTATAAGGGTATGCAGACAGGTACCGTTGCAGGCTCATCTTTCTGTACAAGACAATTTATTCTTCTGTTTCTTAAAAACTTAGCTTCCCGTTTGTGTTAAACTAAATTAGAAATTCACTATATTTCGTCTTTCAACCTAAGCCAAAACTATATGCCGAAATTCGACGGATCAGAGGGTGTAGCCATAGAACTGGCCACAGCCGTTAAATGGACCAAAAACTACCGTGAAAGAGCCGCGCCAGACCCTGTGCGGGGAGTCGTGATCAAGGGCCACTTCTTTGGGCGTGAGCTTCTGGAGAAGATCCTGAGCCAGGATGGCTGCATGGGCATCCGGATCTACCACGCGCGCGACGAGAGAGGGCAGCGCCAGCTCGTGCTGGTGGGTGCCGATGCAGATGGCGAGGATATGACGGCGGGCACAATGGCCGATGGTGCAAAGGTATGCCCACCCGACTGCGCGACCGGTGAGCTGAATGGCTAATGGAGTTTTACATTCGGGAAATTTATCCCTGGTTAGTTGATGTATCTTCCTTTAGCTTTAGCATACCGCTCATTGCCGGCATCCTGCTGATAAAAAAGCGGGACAGCAAGCTGTTTAACCTGCTCTTGCTCTACACTGTCTTCATTGCCCTGATAGAGATAACCGGGCAGCTGACCATATACCTGGGCACCAGGAACAACCATTGGATACAGCATATTTACACGCCCATAGAGTACGTGTTGCTGGCGATGGTCTATTTTTATAGCCTCCACAGCCGGGCCATAAAACGTGCGATCGTGGTAAGTATAGCCGGCGTAAGCCTGTTAAGTGTGCTGACCGGAGTTCTGGTGGAAGACATCACGCAGATGAATTCCTCGACGCGAATGATAGCCGGGGCACTGTTGATTGCCATGGCCGTGCTGTACTTTTACCAAACTGCCAGCAAGCCGAGCTTCACCTACCTGGACCGCGACCCCATGTTTGTGCTCAGCAGCGGGGTTATTTTTTACCAGGCGGGCACGGCTATGGCATTCAGCATGTTCAACGCAGCGCTGGCCGAGTCTTACGATGCCGCCCGGATCTGCATTTCCATTATCGTGGTGCTCAATATGCTGTTTAGAATTATACTGATGATGGCCCTGAGGAGGGCTCCCGTAGCATGAAGACGCTGGACCCACTCATACTGATCACCCCCGTCATGCTGATGCTGGCGGTGGGCATCATCGTGTTCGTGGTGCTCTACCAGCGGCGCATGCTGCAGCACCAGGAGCAACTGCGCCAGCTGCAGTCGGTGAAGCAACAGCAACTGCTAGAGGCGACCCTGCACGCGCAGGAAGAGGAGCGCCGCCGCGTGGCCCGAGACCTGCACGACGAAGTGGGCGCCATGCTGGCCCTTATCCGCCTGAACCTGCACCAGATGGTGAGCGGAGCCGAAATCAGGGATGAGAAATTGCTGCAAAACGCCCAGCACCTGAAGCAGCAGCTGGACGAGGTGCTCAGCAGCGTGCGCCGCATCTCCCACGACCTGATGCCGGTGGTGCTGGAGAAGATGGGGCTGGCGCAGGCCCTGGACGCCCTGCGCCGCGCCCTTGCCACCAGCGGGCAGATAGAGCTGGTTATCAGTTACAACGACAAAACAAAACGCCTGAAACCGCAACACGAACTCTTGCTGTACCGTATGGTGCAGGAATTGCTCAACAATACCATTAAGCACGCGCAGGCAACTCAGGTAAGTATAGACCTGCAGTTTACCACCACCGGGACAAGGCTACTGTACAAAGACAATGGCGTAGGCTTTGACATGGCCGCCATGCAGCAGGAGAAGGCACTGAGCGGGGGGCTGGGCATTATGAGCCTGCAGAGCCGTGCAGCCCTCCTGAACGGGAGCATTAGCTTTACGTCTGCCCCGGGAGGAGGCACAACCGCCACCATTAGCATACCCACTACTTCACCCGAACTAACACCAACACAATCAACATAAATCTAAACCTGTTACTGCCCATGGAGTATCAGCCGCTTACCTTGGCTATTGCCGATGATCACAACCTGTTCCGGAAGGGGGTTCTGGAACTGTTAAAGGCCTTTGAGGAAATCACCTTGGTAGCCGACGCCAGCAACGGCGCCGAGTTGCTCGAAAAAATTGAGTCTGACCTGCCCGATGTGGTGATGCTGGACCTGGAAATGCCCGAAATGGACGGTGTGGCCACCTCGCGTTACCTGTTGTCAAAATACCCCGACGTGCGCATCCTGGTGATGTCCACCTACGGGGATGAGGCACTGGTGGAGAGCCTGCTGGAGGAAGGCGTGAAAGGCTACCTGCTCAAGAACTCAGAACCCGACGAACTGCGGCAGGCCCTGCAAGCCCTGCGTGCCGGCGATGGCTACTTCTCATCCGGTATCAAAATCGACGCGTTCTAATCAGCACCCTGGCTAAAGCATTAAAAAGCCCGGCTCCACAAGAGCCGGGCTTTTTGTTTTTGTGTAGGATTTATAGTTTTCCAATATTTAACTAAACTTTTTTTAAGGGATCAAGTATTAAGGCTATATACTATAGATTTAATATAAATTTGGAGTATTTCGCTTTGCACCCTATGAAAACAGACGTGGGGCGACTGGTTCAGGCAGCGCTTATACTTTGCAGCGCCATACTTTTGCCGGCAGCGGCAAGGGCTCAGCATACTGCCAGGCAAGACACCGCCCAGCAGCAGGCAAAAGCCCGGCAGCATACCTCCCCGCGACCAAACCAATTTGAGGAAGGCATCCGCAGCTCAGCCGACCTGGAAGTAGACGGCCTGATCGTAGACGAGACCATCACCAAGATTGGCCGCGACTTCTACGAGGTTTTTCACCGGCAATGGGAGGCGCCACCTGCCGCCAAAAACTTCACCATACTTATAAAAGAGCGCCCTACCCGAGGCAGCGGCGCCCTGATCCAGGTGGCGTTGAACGATGAGATGCTCTTTGAGCAGCAACTGCAGCCCAGGTATGATGTGATAGAGGAGACAGCGACTTATGTGGCGGCAGGGCTTTACGAGTACCTGGCCCGAAACCAGTTGCAGCAACAACTGGAGGCGGAGGGGCAGCAACTGAGAGAGGTTTTTTAGGAAAAGTATAATCTAATGCATACTTACGTATCTATGAAAAATGTTATTTCTACCCTGGTAGCATTTCTTTTGCTCTCTTTAACCAACCTTGGTAATGTGCAAGCGCAGGACATGGTTTACACCCCGAAGAACCCTGCCTTTGGCGGCAACCCCTACAACTACTCCTGGATGCACAGCTCTGCCCAGTCGCAGGATAAGCTGAAGGACCCGGACGCCGAGAGCGGCTCGCTGTATAGCCGCGATCCGATGGAGGATTTCAAGAACAACCTGAACCGCCAGATACTAAATGAGCTGTCCCGGAATCTGATCTCCAAACAATTCGGAGAGGATGGCGTGACGCCGGGCAGCTATACGTTGGGCGATTACCAGATAGAGGTGACCGAAGGCCCCGGTGGCATCAGCATCGATATAGTGGACATGACCTCGGGCAACCGCACATCGGTGACCATTCCATACTATTAAAGCTTAGGTATTTTCGCCAATTGTTCCTGTACTCCGCTTCCTCTTATCTTCCCCGCCCTTGCTTATGATCCCAAAATTTTACACCTATACTTTCAATGCCTTGCTGTTGTTGGGGCTTTGTCTGGCGCAGAGCTGCTCGCCATACTTTCAGCAGCCCATGCAGAGCTCAAAGGCTTCGCTGGGCATACCTTCCCCTGCCTATCAGGACCTGGTGAGCCTGCCCGAGCCGCAGCAAAAAGTAGTGGCCGCCGTGTACAAGTTCAGAGACCAGACAGGGCAGTACAAACCCTCCGAGATCGGTACCAGCTGGTCTACCGCTGTAACGCAGGGTGCCACCACTATCCTTATTAACTCCCTGGAGGAATCGGGCTGGTTTACGACGATAGAGCGCGAGAACCTGGGCAACCTGCTCAACGAGCGCAAGATTATCCGCTCCACCCGTGCCGAGTCCGAGGCCATCACGGGCAAAAAGGAGCCGAACCTGCCGGGGTTGCTGTTTGCTGGCATCATACTGGAAGGCGGCATCATTTCCTATGACGCGAACGTGGTGACAGGCGGGGCCGGACTGCGCTATTTTGGCGCCGGCGGCTCCGGGCAGTATCGCGAGGACAAGGTAACGGTGTACCTGCGGGCCATATCCACCAGCACCGGTGAGATCCTGAAAACGGTTTATACTTCCAAAACCATACTTTCGCAGTCGATTGATTTTGGGGTCTTCCGGTATGTGCATTTCAAGCGCCTGCTGGAGGCAGAGACGGGTTTTACCTATAACGAGCCTTCCGAGATTGCCGTGAAGGAGGCGATCGACAAAGCCGTGCAAAGTATGGTGATCGAGGGGATGCTGTCCGGGTACTGGCGGCCGAAAAACAAGGCTGATCTGGAGTCGCAGGTGGTGAAGGACTACCTGCAGGAGAAGGAGGATATCCGCAGCAGCGACATCCATGGGAACCTGATGGCGGAGCGCCGCAGCCTGGTGGGGGTGGCCGGCGCGGCGGGGGCCATGTACTACAAAGGCGATTTCCCGGACCCACAATTTAAGTTCCTGGGCGAAGGCGGCCTGAAGATAAGCTCGCGGCAAAACATCGGCCTGGACCTGCGGCTGGGCAGAGGCAGGCTGGCAACAGAGAATGGCTTCGAGGCAGGTATAAACTACGCGGAGCTGAACCTCAACTACCTGCTCTTTCCGAAGCTGCGCTACACCCCATACGTGCAGGTAGGCGCCGGGGGACTGGTGGTAGGCAACGGCATCGTGGATATCTTCGATAGCTTCGGCGACAGCGGCCTGACGCCTTACGTGAAAGCCGGCATCGGCATGGAGTACCTGCTTACCCGGAACATTGGGTTGGACGTGAGCCTGGGGAGTTCATACTTGCTGGACGACGACCTGGACGAGGTGGAGCAGGGCCGGTTCAACGATTACTTCTGGACAGGGAAAGTAGGGGTTAACTTCTATCTGGGTTTATATAAGTAGAGCCAGCCTGTTCAGTCTTTACACCCTATTATAAACATATATGTTATATGTATTAACAAATAAAAAATATTAATAATTTTTGAAACATTAATATTTGTAAAAGGTATAGTGCTAATGTAAATCATCTTAAATCTTAAAAATCATTAGCATGAAAAAAAGAGTAATGTATGCTGCCGCGGCAGCATTGATGTTCACAGCAGGCTCTGCTTTCGCACAGAGCACAGGTAACACCGCCGCCACGACACAGACAGGCACTACAAACGTAGCTACTGCAACCCAGACAGGCGGTGTGGGTAATAATGCCAGCATCAGCCAGGCTGTTCTCAGTAACACCGCGTCTATCCTGCAGGAAGGTGGTGAGGGAAATGATGCCTCAGTAGACCAGAACGGTACAGAGAACAGTGCCGCTGTATGGCAGGCTGGCGGCGCACTTAATGACGCTGACGTTGATCAGGTCGGTATGTACAACTCCGCCTATGTGGAGCAGTTGGGTGGCTTAGACAACGACGCCGATGTGGACCAGGAAGGCGAAGGCAACTACGCAGAAGTGCTACAGTTATTTGGCGAAGATAACGACGCCGACGTGGACCAGGAGGGTGCCTACAATGAGGCTTATGTGAACCAGGAAGAAGGCGAGAACAACGACGCTGACATCGATCAGGATGGTGATTACAACGTAGCTGCCATTGACCAGGTATTTGGCGAAAGCAATGATGCCGACATCGATCAGGATGGTGACTTTAACTCTGCTTACATTAACCAGACGGATGGCGAGGACAACGACGCTGACATTGAGCAGGATGGTGACGGTAACTTAGCCGAGATTTACCAGCTAGGTGGTGAGAACAACGATTCTGACATTGACCAGGACGGTGATCTGAACAGCGCTCTTGTAGTACAACTTGGCGGCGAAAGCAACGAGGGTGACGTTTATCAGGATGGAGCTCTCAACTCCGCCTACATCGAGCAGACTGAAGGTTTCAGAAACGATGCTGAAATCAGACAAGACGGTTTAGCTAACGGAGCTGCGATTTACCAGTTTGGCGGCGACCATAACACAGCTGCTGTTGCACAGTATGGCGTTGGTAACGTTGCGCTTGTTGAGCAAGACATGGCTTCTTACAACACGGCCAGTGTTGCACAAAGTGGCTGGTTCAATGGCGCGGCAGTATCTCAGACTGGCTTACTAAACACAGCTTCGGTTTCGCAGGCTGGCATTCTGAACGGTGCCAGTGTGGAGCAGGCAGGAGACACCAATACCGCCACCATCAGCCAGATGGGATGGGGTAATGCTGCCTCAGCTACCCAGAGCGGTTCCGGAAACGTGAGCACCATCACGCAGCACTAATTAAGAACTGCTTCAGTCTCAAACATGGCACCCAACGAAATTGGGTGCCATGTTTATTTATACCATTCCCAATAACGGGTTAAAGTATGTACAATTATATAAAATAATGCTAAAGACGAGGTTGTGCTATGTCATTATATAGAGAGGTTCTATAATTAGAAAAGTATAAATTATAATCATCTTACTGAAACTAATACGTGAAGGTAAAGTATAATAAAACTGTAAATCATTTTAAACCTTCTAATAGTTACAACACTATGAAAAACAAACAAAAGTATGCAGCAGCAGCTGTAGCAGCTATGCTATTGGCTTCCGGCTCAGTGTTTGCCCAGAGCGGTAGCAACACCACCACCACAACGCAAGCAGGTACCCTGAACAGCGCCGTAGTTGACCAGGTAGCAGGCATGAACAACATTGTGGAAGTGGTGCAGACCGAGGACGGAAACGTAGCCACAGTATTGCAGAATGTGAGTGTCGGAAACGAAGTTTACATCGACCAGGCCAGCACAGCAAACGATGCCACCGTGGTGCAGGAGGGTGGGCTTAACAACGACGCCGACGTGGACCAGGACGGTGACATGAACGTGGGCTACATAGGGCAGTACCTTGGCTCGGATAACGACGCCGATATTGACCAGGATGGAAACATGAATGATGCTGCGATTGAGCAGGATGGTGGCCTGGAAAATGACGCCGACATTGATCAGGACGGTGACGCAAATGCTGCCTATATAGGACAAACGGGGGGTGAGGACAATGACGCTGATATTGACCAGGACGGAACGTTGAACAGCGCCTATATTGGCCAATTCGGCGGCTTGGACAACGACGCTGACATCGACCAGGATGGGGATGCGAACTATGCAGCCATACTCCAGGACGGAGGTGAGGATAACGATGCTGATATCGACCAGGATGGAACAAACAACTGGGCGGAAACAAACCAAATTGGAGGTGAAAACAATGATGCAGAAGTTGACCAGGAAGGCATAGGTAACATGGCGGAAGTATGGCAAGTGGAGGGCGAGAACAACGATGCTGACATTGTACAGGATGGAGAGATGAACGTAGCTAGTATTTCTCAGACCGGAGGGGAAAGCAATGATGCTGACATCACACAGCAAATCAGCATTGAAAACGAAGCTTCGATAATGCAGGAAGACGGATTGGACAATGAGGCGGAGATAAACCAGCTACACGATTACAATAATGCCTTCATTACTCAAATAGGCGGCGAAAGCAATGAGGCATACATCAGTCAGAGCAGTGATTATAACATTGCGACCATCAATCAAGTGGAAGGCCTGAATAATTATGCCAGTACCAATCAGGTAGGAGAAGGCGGCTGGTCATCTATCTTACAGGAAGGTGGACACGATAATAGTGCCATGATTGAACAAAGCGGCTTGGGCGCAGCAGCCAGTATTGAGCAACTTGGAGGTGCAGCCAATAGCGCGAGCGTGGTTCAGAACAGTTTCGGAGATCGTGCAGAGATTTATCAGTATGGTGGAGATAACAACACCGCTTCTATTGAGCAAGATGGTACTTTCTCAACCGCTGTAATCGTGCAGGATATGGCTTCGTTAAATAATGCCAGCATTATGCAAGAAACAGGAGACAGTATGGCTGATATCTACCAGACAGGTGTGATGAACACTGCCTCGATTACGCAGAGCGGTGAACTGAACAATGCTTCTATCTCCCAAAGTGGCACAGGCAACAGCAGTGTGATCAACCAGCAATAAAATGTACAAAAACTTCTCCGCGGTGGGTGCAGAGTCCATCGCGGAGATTTTATAAAGTTACTCCAAAGCAGGCGTTATGAGAAAAGTTATCTTGGCTGTAGTAGCCATCACTGTGCTGGTGCTGAACCAGGCAACGGCGCAAAACGGTAGAACCGAGGAGGCCCTGCTTGAGAACCTCCGCTCGAAGAACATGCAGAACAGGTTATCAGGCGCAGCCGAGGCGGCGCAGGAAGGGCAGGCCATTGTCTCTTTGGTGCAGCAGGTGCAGACAAGCACTGCGGCGAACCTGGCCAATGTGCTGCAAGTGGGGAACTACAACAACGCGGTAGTACAGCAAAACGGGGCCGACATACGTGCCACCATCGGGCAGTATGGCAACAGCAATTCGTATGAGGGGAGCCTGGTGGGCAACAACCTAAGCGCTGATGTGGAGCAGCACGGCGATGGCAATGCCGTGAACCAGCACATCAGAGGCAACAACCTGGATTACAACCTGATCCAACTGGGCAACAACAACACCATCAACCAGATCGAAACCACCCCGGCCTCCCGGTCTTACAGGGTGGTGCAGGAGGGAAATAACATGAACATCACCATTGAGCAGAGCAGGGGCTTTGCGCCTGTCACCATTCAAAAGCAGTAACAGGACGGAATGAACCTCTGCCTTGTCCATCATTTCCTGTAAGTGGCAGTACAACTGCCTAAAGAGGAGCTACTGTATAATACCGGGTCAACAGCAGCAATCAGTGCCATTTAGTGGTAAAAGTTTAAAAAATTCAATAAATAAGACAACGTAAGTAAAATATATAAGTATATGATTATACTTAGCTGGGCCTTCCCGGCTTGCTCCTGAATCACCAAATCTAACCTTCGCATGTTGAAAGCCGCTTCTACCCTTAAGCTGTTTTGCTTTTTACTCCTTTGTACTGGTCTTGCCTCCTGCAACGAAGAAACCGTGGAGCCTGAGGGGGGCGGCTCCATCAGTGGGGTGGTCATACATGCCGAAACTGAAGCACCGATCTCAGGTGTGAGTATCAGCACAAAACCAGCCACCGCAGCCGTTATTACCAATCAGGAAGGAAACTTCTCGATACCGGAGGTAGATGCCGGAGAGTATAATGTGGTAGCCCAGAAGCTAGGGTATAAGGTGAAAGGTGTGACGGTGGCCGTTAAAAGCTTCAAGAGCAGCCATGTTACCATTGTGCTGGAGGAGGCAACTGGCGGGGGACTGGCCCCAGGAAAGGCAACCAACCCGGTGCCCGCGTCGGGCACCACGTCTCAGCCCACGGACGTAACCCTGCGCTGGAAGGCCCCGAAGTCTAACAGCGGCGACACGCTTTCCTATGACGTGTACCTGTATGAGTCCGGAAACACGGAGAAGAAACTGATCGCCGAGGCTATTTCAGACACAAGCGTGGTGGCCAAAAACCTGAAGTACAACACGACATACTTTTGGCAGGTGGTGGTGCGGGATGCCAGTAGCCGAACGTCCAACGGGGATGTCTGGAGTTTTACCACGCTGGCGCTCACCAATGCCCGCTACCTGTTTGCCCGGGCCATTGAGGGTGATTACAACATTTACCGCTCAGACGGCACTGAGGCCAACACTTTCAGGCTAACCTCGGGCGTGAGCCGCGACTGGTGGCCGCTGCTGAACCCAAAGCGCGATGTGATTGCCTATTCCTCGAACGAGACCATTGAGCCCCAGATTTACACCATGAACCTGGATGGGACGAGCAGGCTGCAGATCACCACAGTGCCTGTAGCCGGCTACCATAACCAGGGAATCGGATTTGTGTGGTCGCCGGACGGGGGGCAGCTGATCTACCCGCACTATGATAAACTTTACCGCATCGAGCGCGACGGCTCTGGGCTTACCGTGCTGGCCACGGCTCCGGAGGGCCGCCACTTCCGGATGCTTGAGTGGACAGACCGCGGCAACAAGATCCTGGCGCAGACCATCGGGCAGAACATCAACGACTCTGAGATCTACATCATGGATTCCAACGGGGCCAACATGACGCTGCTGGTGGAGAACCTGCCGGGGCGTGTGGAGAGCCCAGTTTTCTCGATAGACGGTAGAAGTATACTTTATACCCAGGATGCGGCCGGCTTCGAGAACACCGAGGGCCGCCAGTTGAATTCCCGCATCTACCGAAAGGATTTGAACACGAACCGCATGACGGATTTATCCGGCGGAAAGCCAGCCGGCACCAACGACCTGTACCCGCGCTACTCGCCCACAGGCGATAAGATCATCTTCGTGAACACGCCAAACGATGGCTTCGGCCCTTTTGATATTTATGTGATGGATACCAACGGCAGCAACCGCACCAAGATCTTCTCCAACGGCACCATGCCGGACTGGAAATAAGCATCATCTTAAACCACTCAAGAGCAAAGAGCCACGGTCCGTATCGTGGCTCTTTCTGTTTACATGCCCATCCGCAAGTATGAAAAGTATACTTTATACTTGTACAGACCGGGAAAACCATACGACCAGGATTGCTGTTTAGGTTGATGGAAGTATAACGTAAAACTGCTGGGTAGTATGGCAAGGAAGCAGGCGGAACAAGTATGCGAGCTTTGCGGGAGGGAGGTACTAAACCTGTCGCGGCACCACCTGGTGCCGCGCGAGGAGGGAGGCCGTTATGGCGCCACTGCCGAGCTTTGCCAGCCCTGCCACAGTACCCTGCACCTCACCTTCAGCAACCGGGAGCTGGCGCAGCTCTACAACTCCATTCCCGCGCTGCAGCAGGCCGCGCCGCTGCAGAAATACCTGAAGTGGGTGCGCGGAAAACGCATCGAGAAAATAGCGAACCGCCGCGGAAAGCGCAGGTAAAGTATGAACAAATGAAAAGGCACCCTTGTGGGTGCCCTTTCTGTTAGGTTTTCAGTTATTGCGCTGTCTCCCTCAGCTTTAGGATCAGATCCATTTTGTAGTGATGCAGGCTGCTTTCGAGGCCGGCCGGGTAGCTGTGCGGGTTCAGGTGGCGGCGTATACTTTCGTGCAGCTGGGCAATCTCCTCCGAAGTATGTTTTTTTATACTTTGCAGGTCGGGCAAAGTATAAACCAGGCTGCCTTGCCTGAAGATCGGCACCAGCAGGTCTTTATACTTGGCGTCTTCCTCCACGTTGCGGCGGCGTGTCGAGTCCAGCGGGTCCACGATCTGCGGGTGCTCCGGAAGCTGCTCCTGCTCGTTGTAGATCATGTCGGCCAGATAACGCTCCTGGTTGTAATAGCGCCTAACCTGCAGTATGCCCGGGTTGGATGTTTTGGCCAGCTGCTCCGAAAGCTTGATCTTATACTCCCACTTGCCGTTTTTGATCGCCGCCAGTTTGTACACACCGCCCAGGGCAGGCTGATCGTAGGCCGTAACCATCTTGGTGCCGATGCCCCATACGTTAATTTTGGCGCCCTCCTGCTTCAGGTGCGTAATCAGGCGCTCGTCCAGGTCGTTGCTGGCCACTATGCTGGTGTCGTGGAACCCGGCTTCATCCAACAACTTGCGGGCTTCCTTGCTCAGGTAGGTCAGGTCGCCGGAGTCGAGGCGGATGCCCCCGAAGACAAAGCCCTTTGGCTGCAGTTTCCGGGCCACCGCGATGGCTTTCTTCACGCCCTCCACGGTATCGTAGGTATCCACCAGAAAAACAGAGTCCTTCGGAAACGCGTCGCCGTACGCCTCAAAAGCCTCCTCTTCGGTGTCAAAGGCCTGTACCCAACTGTGGGCGTGCGTGCCCTTTACGGGGATGTTGAACAGCTGCCCCGCCAGCAGGTTGGAAGTGGCATCTACGCCGCCAATGTAGGCCGCGCGGGCCGCAGAAAGCGAGCCATCAATACCCTGTGCCCGGCGCATGCCGAACTCTATCACGGTATCGCCCTTGGCGGCCTGCTTAATGCGGGCGGCTTTGGTGGCAATAAGTGTCTGAAAATTGATGATGGTGAGCAGCGGCGTCTCGATGAGCTGCGCCTGCAGCAGCGGCCCTTTTACGCGCACCAGCGGCTCGCTTGGGAACACCACCGTCCCTTCCGGAATGGCGTCCACGTCGCAGGAAAACTCCATCTGCCCCAGGTAGTCAATAAATTCCTGTTCAAAAAGCGGTTGCCCCTGGCTGCCCTTCAGGCTGCTGAGGTAGGCAAGGTCGTCCTCCGTGAATTTCAGCGCCTGTAGGTACTCCACCGCCTGCTCCAGCCCTGCCGCCACCGTATAGCCGCCGCCAAACGGGTGCTTGCGGAAGTATAGATGGAACACCGCCTCGCGCTCGGCCATGCCCTGTTTCCAGTAGCCGTAAGCCATCGTCAGTTGATAGAGGTCGGTGAGGAGGGTGAGGGAGGTGCGGTAGGTTTGCTGAAGTGCCATGGGCCGTTTTTTGTTGATTGTGCTGAAATTTAAGAAGTATACCTGAGAAAAGCCGAAAAGGCTGCAGGTTGAGTAAAGTATCGGCCTAACCCTCAAATCAATAAAATTATACTTGCGGTTTGATGCACGTATCTGCAACTTTAGGCCATGCAGAAACGACAGTTTATACCTTTCTCGGAGGTTAAGGATAAAAAAGCGATTGTAGTGGACAGCACCCATGCCAACGGGTTCATGCTCTCTCACTGGAGAGGCGCGCCAAGCCCGGAGCCGGTGAAGGACGACACCAGCGCCGCCATCGTGCTGAACGCCATGCGCCAACGCCTGCCCGAGCTGGACCTGCCCTACGTGACCGCCAACCATTTCGACATCGACGGTTTTGTGGGGGTATGGGCGCTGCTGAATCCGGAGCTGGCGCTGGAGAACGAGGAACTGCTGCGGCAAATGGCGCTGATCGGCGATTTCCGGGAGCTGGACCTGAACCACCCGCTGGCCGGGGAGGCGCTGAAGCTGGTGTGCTGGGTTAACGCCAGGGAGCGGGAGCTGTTTTACAGGCCTTTTGAGGCCGATGAGATGGAGGAGAAGGAGGCGGCGCAGTGTGTGCAGAAGTTCCGCTATTTCCTGCGTGAGTTTAACCGCGTGCTGCAGGACCCGGACTGGGAGAAAGGCGCCTGGGAGGAGGAGGCGGCTAGCGTGCTGCTAGGCTACCGCGACATGTACAAGCCGGAGACAAAGATCACCCGCCACCCCGAGGTCGGCCTGATCATCATCGAAACACCACATCCATTGCATTACTACGCCCTTTTCAGCCGCACGCAGGGTTTTGACATGGTGCTGGCCTGCTACCAGGGCAATAAGTATGAACTGGAATATAAGTATACCACCTGGGTAGACATCGCCTCCCGGCCCACGCTGCCCCGGCTACCGATGGCCCCGCTGGCAGAGCGCCTCAACGAAATCGAGTCCTCCGGCCGCCGCTGGACTTACGAGCCTGTGACCGAAACCGGCCCGCTCCTGCGCCTGGATGGCGACAAGCTCACCCGCTCCGAAACCTACGCCAACCCCACTGAGCGCGAAATCTATACTTCGTCCATACCTGTGGAGCAGCTGAAGCAGGAGGTGGTGCAGTATTATCGCCAGGCTTACCAGGGCATCCAACCCAAGTATAACTGGACCTGGAAAGAGGTGAAGGAGCTGAACAGGGGAAGTTAAATCCGAAAATTAGGTAATCGTGAGCCAAGGGGAACCTGCTTTTGCTCCTGCTGGAGTATAAGTTTTATTGCTGCTGTTCTCGCGCGGACAGGTCGCGACCTGTCCCTACAAGTATAAACCCACCCCAACCCCTCCGAGGAGGGGAATTATACTTGTTGCTATACTTTACTTTCATCTCGAGCAGGGCGAGAGATCTATCTGGAACTCTAAAGCGATCTCCCCCGATGGTCGAGATGACAGCAAAGGCAGGGGCTATCGAATCTGAACCCAGTCCTTGGGTTGAGCGCCTTGTGAGATCCGATGCCACGTTAGTGGCAGCGCCCTGGCGCAGGAGGGAACACAGCGCGATGCCCGAGGACGAGCCCTCTCGGGCTGGAGAGCACCAAAGTATGAAATGGAACTGTAGGTTCGTAAGTCTGGAGGATCAGCAGGAGCTAGAAAGTATAGCCTGGTTCAAATGGAAGGAAGCAGCGGCTATGCAAGTATAGCCGAAGTATAAAAGTATGGCTCTGCGAGCCAGTCGGGTTGCAAACCCGACACCATCGTAGGACACAAGTCTAAAGACTTGCGCCATAGAAATGAAGCGGTGTAAAGTATGGCTTACGCGGATCCGGGATCCGCAGCAGAAGTGGCTCCGGACAAGGATTTCCGGAACAGCGAGGCGCGTATTGGGAAGAGCAGAACACCCTTCCCAAATATTAAGAAATACTAAAACAACGTACCGGCACTACCCTCCTGTGGCTTGGCAGGGACCTCGCAATTCTCCTCGCTGAACACCTGGTCGATGGCTTTTTCGGCTTTACGCAGTTTCTCTTTGCACAGCTTTATCAGCTGCGACGAGCGCTGTACTTTCTGCGTCAGTTCGTCCACATCCACGGCGTCGTTCTCAATGGCGCGCAAGATCTCCTCCAGTTCCTGCGTTGCCTCGCGGTAGGTCATGTTATTTAAGTCCTTGTTCATCTGTGTCGATATTTACAACCATGCTGTGGAGGCTGCCATCCTGCATTCTGGTTTCCACCACATCATCGGTTTTTACCTCTTTTATACTTTTAATGATCTTGCCGTTCAGGAGCGTGAGCGTGTAGCCGCGCAGCAGCAGCTTCTCGGGGTTGTTCGCCTCGATGCTCATTTCCAGTAGCTTCAGCCTATGGTTTTCGTTCTGCAATTTGCCTTTGGCGCCATACGCCAGCTTGTCGATATACTTGGAGAAGGTCAGTTGCCTTTGTTTCAGCTTGTCTTTCGCCTCCGTCTCCACGCAATGTACCAGGTGGTTCAGCTCGTGCTCCTTCATGTGCAGGTAGCGCTGGCTTTTGCCCTCCACGCACACCGAGAGTTCCTGCAGGTGCCGCTGCCGCTCGTGCAGCAGGTCTTTGGTACCCGCGTTCAGGTCCTTGTCCAGGTCGCTCACAAAATGACGCTGCGCCTCCAGGTAGGCCTTTGGCTTGAGTAACAGCCCCCGCGAGAGCGCTTCCAGTTTGTCTTTGTTTGCCTGCAGCAGCTGCCTGGTGATGTTCTGGAAACGCAGGCTCAGGCGTTCCAACTTGTCGTCTGTCAGCTTCATTTGCTGCGCCGCAAACATCCGGATACTGTCGAACAGATCCTCCGCGTACTCCTCCGCCTCCCGGAACCTGTCTATCAGGAAACCAGCCACAGCGGTCGGTGTTTTCAGGCGTGTGTGTGCCACCAGGTCGGCTATACTTTCGTCGCGCTCGTGGCCAATGCCCGTGAGCACCGGCAGCGGCGAATTTCCAATGGCTGCCGCAATTTTATAATCGTCAAAACAGCTCAGGTCCGTCTGGGAGCCGCCGCCCCTGATCAGCACAATGGCATCAAACTGATCGCTGCGCTTGGCGATCTGTGCGAATGCCTGCGCCACCGAGGCCGGTGCCTCGTTTCCCTGCACCGTGGCCGCAAAAAGCGTGGCCTCAAAAGTATAGCCGTAGCTGTTATGCTCCAGTTGGTGCATAAAATCCTGGAAACCGGCCGCCGTGGCGGACGAAATCACTGCCAGGCGTTGCGGCACCAGCGGAAGCTCCAGCTCTTTGTTTGCCTCCAGCAGGCCTTCCGCCTCCAGGCGCTTCAGCGTTTCGAGGCGCTGGCGGGCCAGATCGCCGATAGTATAGTTGGGGTCGATGTTGGTGATGTCGAGGCTGAGGCCGTAGAGCTCATGGAAACGCACCGTTGCCTGCAGCAGCACCTTGAGCCCCGCCTTCAGCGGCTGCCCCGTTTTCTCCTCGAAGTAGCGCGCCAGCATCTGGTAACGCGACCCCCAGATGGTTGCCCGTGCCTGGGCCAGCATCTGCCTTGCGTCATCGCCTTTGTCCACCAGCGTCAGGTAGCAGTGGCCCTTGCGGCGATCCAAATTTACCTGGGCCACCTCCGCCACCACCCAATAGCTGTCCGGAAAAGCCACCTCCAGCTCCTCGCGTATCTGCTGGTGCAGCTCATACAGCGAGAGCGGGGCCTGCTCCTCATACACAACCGTCTGGCGGAAAAAGATCTGGGACATGGTTCAACAACGTTACAATCTCCTGCACAACCGGCAGAGCGCCGGCTCCTGTGCCTCGAAGATAGGATTTTCTGGCTAAAATAATTAGTACGGTGGCGGAGAAAAAGTTTTTGGTTGTTGGAATCAGGGTGGGGAGGATTATGGGATGAACAGGATTTCTGTAGTGCCGGGTCCAACCCCTCCCCCGAAACAAGTTCGGGATCCGAGACTTGTCTAAGGCGGGGAATCTGTAGTTGCTTTGGCTGAAGTATAAGTTTTGTAGCTGCTGTCCTCGCGCGGACAGGTCGCGACCTGTCCCTACAAATATAGACCCACCCCCAGCCCCTCCCGAGAGGGGAATTATACTTACTACTCCACCGTCATCTCGAATGAAATGAGAGACTTATCTGGAATTCTAAAGAGATCTCTCATGAAGGTCGAGATGACAAAAGGCTGTAGCATCGAATCTGATTCCAGCCTTTGGGTTGAGCGCCTATGCGAGTTTTTCCGGTGCCGAACGCTAGTGAAGCAGCCCGAGGCACGAGGGCAGGAAAAGCTCCCAGCGCGATGCCCGAGGATGAGCCCTCTCGGGCTTGAGAGCATCAAAGTATGAAATGCAACAGTAGGTATGTGGGAACTAGAGGATCGGAGGTAGCTAGCTAGTATAGCTTGGTTCAAGCAGAAGGAAGCAGTGGCTC
>NZ_LVWA01000010.1 GCF_001907195.1 Pontibacter flavimaris | reverse complement strand
GGTGCTGTGGTCGCGGCCGCCGAAGTGGTAGCCGATGGATTTGAGCGAGTGGCTGGTGAACTCCTTGGCAAAGTACATGGCCACCTGGCGCGCCGTCACGATCTCCTTCTTACGCGTTTTGGCTTTCAGCGAGTCCAGGCTTACCTGGAAATACTCCGCCACGGTTTTCTGGATGAAGTCGAGGTTCACCTCCGTCTCCACGTCCTCAATGATATGCTTCAGGGCCTGCTTGGCAAGCTCCAGGTCAATTTCTTTTCTATTGAGCGATGACTGCGCGATCAGCGAGATCAGCACGCCTTCCAGCTCACGCACGTTGGTATCCACGCTGTAGGCCAGGTACTCCACCACGTTATCCGGAATGTCGATGCCGTCGCTCTGCATTTTCTTGTGGATGATGGCCATGCGCGTCTCGAAGTCCGGGCTCTGCAGGTCGGCCGTCAGGCCCCACTTAAAGCGCGACAGCAGGCGCTCCTCCAGGCCCTTCAGGTCGCGTGGCGGGCAGTCCGAGGTCATCACGATCTGCTTGCCCGACTGGTGCAGGTGGTTAAAGATGTGGAAGAACATCTCCTGGGTCTTCTCCTTACCGCTCAAGAATTGCACGTCGTCGATGATAAGGATATCCACCAGCAGGTAGAAGTTGGCGAAATCCTGCACGTTGTTCGTCTTCAGGGACTCGATGAACTGGTTCACGAACTTCTCCGACGACACGTAGAGGACAAACTTCTCGGGGTTGCTGTTCTTGATGTTGTTGCCGATGGCCTGCACCAGGTGCGTTTTGCCAAGGCCCACGCCACCATAGATCATGAGCGGGTTAAAGGAGGTCGTGCCCGGCTTGTTGGCCACGGCATAGCCTGCCGAGCGCGCCAGACGGTTACAGTCTCCCTCGATGTAGTTCTCAAAGGTATAAGCCGGGTTCAGCTGCGAGTTCAGGAAGTTCCGGTCGATCGTCTTCGACTCAAACGGGCTCTTGATGAAGTTCTGCTCCGGCCGGTAAGAGTTTACCACGGCCTGCGGTATCTTCTTGGTGGGGATATTAACGGTCTGCGGCTTGTTAGATTCATTCCCCCTATCCACAATGATAGAGTACTCGAGGCGGCCCTCACTGCCAAGTTCCTGATAAATGACCTTTTTCAGAAGCTGCACATAGTGCTCCTCCAGCCACTCATAAAAGAACTGGCTGGGCACTTGTATGGTAAGTACGCCGTCGCGCAGGGATACAGGTTTGATTGGCTCGAACCAAGTCTTAAAACTCTGTTCGCCAATGTTTTCCTTTATCACCTGCAGGCAGTTATGCCATACAGTTGAACAGTCTTTGATCATCCAATTTTCCAAAACTACATAAGATATGGCTGGTGTAACAAATGGCTCCTTTGATTGGCAGGGGGTTACAAATTTGATCAATAATCTGTAAACAAAAAATTATTTTTTCACGAAGTTGTTACAGGTCTGTTTACAGGCACGGCGGCCGTTCTCACGCCCGTTTTTTGTCTTGTTTTTTTGCTGAAACTAAAATCCAGGCGCCCCAGGAAAATTCCCGACCAACCTACCTGGTTCACAAGCGTTTCGTGGCCAGAGGCGTGGCGCACCACTTCCGGCTGGTCCAGGAACGTATGGGTGTGGCCGCCCAGGATCAGGTCGATGCCCTCCACCTGCCGGGCCAGTGTTACGTCGTCGATCTTGCCATCGTCATATTTGTAACCCAGGTGAGAAAGGCACACCACCAGGTTACACTGCTGGTTCTGGCGCAATTCCTGTACCATTTCGCGGGCCGTATCCAGCGGGTCCAGGTATAATGTCTCGCCGTAGTTGTTCTGGCTCACCAGCCCCGCCAGCTCGATGCCCAGCCCAAACACGCCTATTTTTATACTTTGTTTCTCGAACACCTTGTAAGGCGCGAACCGGTTTTGCAGGATGGTGTTGCTGAAGTCGTAGTTGGCGCTCAGGAACGGGAAGCGGGCGTGCGGCAGCATTTTCTCCAGCCCCTCCAGGCCGTTGTCGAAGTCGTGGTTGCCCAGCGTGGCCGCGTCATACTTCATCTGGCTCATGAGTTTATACTCCAGCTCGCCACCGAAGAAGTTGAAGTAGGGCGTACCCTGCCAAATATCGCCGCTGTCGAAGAGCAGCACGTTGGGCTCCTCTTTGCGGATCTGCTCGATCAACGTGGCGCGCCGGGCCATGCCGCCCATGCCGCCATACTTTCGTCCGTCATCCGGGAAGAGGTCGATGCGCGAGTGCTGGTCGTTGGTGTGCAGGATGGTGAGGGTTATACGTTGCGCCGCCTCGGCCGTGAACGGCATGCCCAGCAGACTGACACCAGCCGCCCCTGCTATCGTGGTTTTCAGAAAGTCTCTTCTTCTCATCTTCTAAAGTATACTTTAAGGGAGGATGGTGACGCGTTTGCCTGTCTCGGCGGTTACGGGTTTTCCGGCCGCTGCGAGCTGGCGTATCTGCTGCAGGATGGCCTCGCGCAGCAGCAGGCCCAGCCGCTCGGTTTGCACCGCGTCTTTGAGCATGTTCAGGTTATCGCCGCCGCCGGCCAGGTAATCAGACGTTACCAAAGTATAAGTTCGGCCCATGTCAAAAGGCTTGCCATTGATCCTGATGTTGGTGGCCTTGCCGTTTTGCACGGTGTAGGTCGCGTTGCCAATGGGGGCAAACTTCTTCTCTGCGGCGTAGTCGAACAGCTGCTTTACCGTCTCGCCTTTCAGCGTCAGCACCACCAGCTCGTTCTCGAAAGGCATGAGTTCAAATATATTCCCGGTGGTGATCTCGCCCTCCGGCAGCGGCACGCGCAGGCCACCATTCGTCGTCAGCGAGAGGTCGATGGGCTTTTTGTAGAGCGGCTCGGCCTGCGCCAGTTGCAGGTCCACCACAAAGTTACCCAGCGGCGACTCATACTCTCCCTTGACCAGCGCCACGGGCGCGGTGCCCACCACTTCCGACATTTTCTGGGTTACTTCCTCACGGTACGGGCTAATCTGCGCCTCCAGTTGCGGGTCGGCGGAGAGGGTTTTATCAACCGGCACATCAGTAGTGCCCAGGGAGGGCGAGGCTGCCCAGGGGCGCTGGCAGCCGGCCATACTTAGCGAGAGCGCCAGCACAGTCAGGACTTTGGAAAAGTGGTTGTTCATACTTCTGGTCAGTATCCGGCTCTAAAGGTAGCAGCCTCCCCAACATGAACCAAGCGGCATAGGTTCGGGCCGGGCGGCCATGAGCGTTATTTAAAAATATTTGTAACTATTCCAATATTATACTTACACATGTCGTTTATACTATGTAACTTGATCCTAAACCTCCTAAACCTCCCTCCTATGAAAACCAAATTGTACCTCAGCGTGTTAGCATTCCTCCTGCTGCCCATGCTTGCGCAGGCCGTTCATGTAATGAGTGGCCACATTAGCTACACTGTGGACGAACAGAACCCGCTAAAGTATAACTTTACACTCAAGCTTTATACTTCGGCCTGGTCCCAGGCGCATGACGTAATGGTGAACATGCACATGGGAGACGGCAATATAGTTGAAGTACCCCGGGCAAGCTACGTTCATTATAGCAGAAACTATCACACGCCTGCCTTTCACTGGAGTTATACTTATGGGCAGGAAGGGGATTACACGGTAGCCTGGATAGGTCCTAGTCGCAGCAGCCACATCGTAAACCTCCCGGAGCAATCGGACACCACCAGAACTTACATTTATACTGAAGTAAGGGCCAGAGCCCTCTTGAGCAACAGACACTCTGTTAACCTTGCCGGAGTGCCTGTTTTTGAGGCCTATGTGGGTGAGGACATGACGCAGAATTTCTTGGCATACGATGCAGACGGAGACAAACTATTTTACACCCTGGTTGCCCCAAAAACTGCAACCTTAACAGGAGGGGTGGTCACCGTTCCCGGCTACCAGCACCCGGAAGGGCTGACGATAAACGAGTATGGAGAACTCAGATGGGATAACCCTACCATAAAAGGGCAATATGAGGCCTCTGTGCATATTACTGAGCAGCGCAATGGTATTGTAGTGGGTTCCACCGTAGT
Source organism: Pontibacter flavimaris (assembly GCF_001907195.1). Classification (GTDB taxonomy): domain Bacteria; phylum Bacteroidota; class Bacteroidia; order Cytophagales; family Hymenobacteraceae; genus Pontibacter; species Pontibacter flavimaris. The sequence goes on along the minus strand of NZ_LVWA01000010.1, from coordinate 431,051 downwards.
AAAAATCACGCTACACGTGGATGACCGGGCAGGGCAGCCGCTGCTGACACTGCTGAATAAAGATCAACTATCCGTACGGGAAGATGGCTCTATTCAAACTTGGCCAAACCAGTCGCTGAAGCTTGAATATTACCTACAGAAGCGCACGGAAGCAGAACAACCCCTGTTTGCCAGGCACTTCAGCGAGATAGATACGCTAAACCTTACGGAGGCCATACTCTCCGTCCGAGATACTGTAAACGGGCTTGCGCTAACGCTTACCTTTACCCCTACCCCCGCTATGGAACGTACCTCCCCATACCTTATCGGAATCCGGGGCCGTGCCACTGACTACGAAAATACAGACCTATGGCCCGATACCTACGAGGGGTATTACATAGACGGGGGGTATTACATAGAGGATGATTGGGATCTCGTTTACCTATACGTTGGAGAACAGCAACCCACCGCTGCGGACGATGCACTGAAAAAGGCCGGGTTTATACTTTACCCGAACCCTGTAGGCGATCAGTTTATGGTAGAGGCCCCGGACATGCCGGGCATGTTTGTGCACCTTTTTGACGCCACCGGTAAAAGGGCAGGCGCCCTGAAGCTAAGGCCGGGCAAGAACCATTTCCTCAAACCCGCGTCGCTTTCAGGTGGTTTATACTTTTATACGATCTACAGCCGCCACAGGCCCGTGGGCAGCGGAAAGCTGGTGGTGCGGTAGGGAGATAAGCAGGTGGTAGCAAAATAATACTTGCTCTAAAGGTAAATTTGTTATAACTTTTATCTCACTTTCCTTCCATCTCACTTAAACTACTTTTATGATCAGAACCAGTATAAAACTCCTTGCCCCCGCCCTGATGCTTCTGCTTGCCTCAGGCACTAGCGAAGCACAGTCCATACTATCGGGCAAGGGTACTTCCATGCCAGCTTATATTGGTGAACTTGCCACTAACGTAGGCACCGGCCTTGGCCAGTACCGTTCCGTGCGCACCGATGCCCTGGATGTGATTACCCCTACCACCATTGGTAACGTGTACCTGACGGAGAACTGGGTATCGGGAGAGCTTTTCATCACGCTTAACCGCTTGCTGGAGTCCAATAGCTTCAAGTATGATATTGAGAACAACCAGTTTCTGATCAATTCTGAGAAGGTGGCAGAGCCGACCCCGGATCAGCTTCGGGTAATTAACAGCACGGTAGTGGATGCCTTTAAGCTAGCAGACCCTGTACTGGGCGAGCGGCTTTTCATCAATGCCGTAAATGCTGGCCTGACGATAGAAGGAAAGCCAGCCACGGGTTTTATGGAGGTATTGGTGAGTGATGAGGGGATGAGCCTGTTCCGAAAGACAGACACTGAAAAAATCAGCGCGAACTATAATGTGGCCTTTAACGCTGGCGACAAAAATGACCGCATCGTGAAGAAAGAATCCTTCTACATAAAAAATGCGGGCCAACTGAACCTGATAGAGATCTCCAGGAATAAAAAGCAGAACCTTGCCCTCTTTGGGGATAAACAGAATGCCATGCAGGTTTTCCTCAAAAAGAATAACACCGACTTTACCCACGCCCCCGACCTGGTGCAACTGGTGAGCTACTACAACTCGCTCAAGTAAGTATAAACCCATCAATGGCAGCCGCAACGGCTGCCATCGCGCTTCTATGAAGTATAGCACCCTTCCTCGTTTTAGCTCTCCAGCATACTTTACGCCCCAGTCTCCCGTACAACCTACCATGCTTCGGAAATGGAAAGAATTTGTGCGCAAACTGAAGGAGGATATTTATACCCTGTACCTCGCCTCCAAGGACCCGCGCATGCCCTTTGCCGCCAAGGTGATAGTCGTACTGACAGTAGCCTATGCCTTCAGTCCCATCGACCTGATCCCGGACTTTATCCCGCTGCTGGGTTACCTCGACGACCTGCTGCTGCTGCCGCTGGGCATCTGGCTCTCCATTAAGCTTATTCCGCCGCCGCTGCTGCACTATTACCAGCAACAGGCCCGTGAGCGGATCCACGAGCGCCAGCCCAATTATGTGATGGCCGGCGTTATAGTTATACTTTGGCTGCTGCTTGGTTTTTGGGCATACCACGCTTACCGGCAGCGGCTGGGTTAAAGTATAGCAGGAAGCTGATATAGCACCCGGGCGGCCATACTTCGTAAAGTATAAAACTCTATCTTTACACCAAATCAGAATAAAAGCATGATGACTGACGAGCAGCAAAACCAACAGCGCCTGTTTGCCGAGTTCACCCCGGGCACAGCGGCTGATTGGGAGCAGAAAGCACGCAAGGACCTGCGCGACACGCCCCTGGAAAGCCTGATCTGGCACACCCACGAGGGCATCGACATAAAACCATACTATACCCGGGAAGATATTGCCGACCTGCCCTTCACGAAGCAGAAGCCTGGCGATTTCCCGTTCCTGCGGGGCGATAAGACCGGCGACAACAGCTGGCTGAACGTGCAGCAGGTGCAGGCGCAGGGCAACGGCCATCATGCGATTGAGAAAGCTGCCGATGCGCTGCAAAGAGGTGCCGACGGGATCTACTTCGTGGTGCACCAGCAGGAGCTGTTTGATGTGGAGCATCTGGTGCGCCGGATAGACCTGGGCAAGTATAGCATCAGTTACGAGGTAAAAGAGCAGCCGGACCGCTTTCTGCAGCGGCTGTATGCAGAGTTGGAGCGATGCAACGTGTCGCACCGCAACCTGAAGGGCTTCCTCAACTTCGACCCCATCTCGGTGCAAAGCAGCATAGACCACGAAGAGAGCCGGGACTTCATCAAGATACTGGAGCTAACCAAGGACAGCCCGGACTTTTACGGCGTCACCGTGAACGGCACCAGCTTCAGCAGCATCGGCGCTTCCGTAACCCAGGAACTGGCATATACCCTGAGCGCCGCCGTGGCCTATCTCGACAGGCTGACAACGGCCGGTGAGCCGCTGGAGTCGGTGCTGCGCAACATGCAGTTCGTGATAGCCTCGGGCACCAACTATTTCTTCGAGATTGCCAAGCTGCGCGCCCTGCGCCTGCTGTGGGCCACCGTGGTGGAAGCTTATAAAGCGGAACCGGCACTGGCCGCCAGCCTGCGCATCCACAGTGTTACCTCCAGCTGGTACCAAACCACCCTGGACCCGTACGTGAACATGCTGCGCACCACCACCGAGGCCATGTCGGCCGTTATCGCCGGCTGCGACTCGCTCACCGTCTCCCCCTTCGACAGCACATTTAAGCCCTCGGATGAGTTCTCGGAGCGCATTGCCCGCAACGTGTCCATCATACTTAAAGAAGAGGCTTACCTGGACAAATCCATCGACCCCGCCGCCGGCTCCTTCTACCTGGAGTCGCTGACGAACGCACTGGCGCAAAAGGCCTGGAACCTGTTTCAGGAAGTGGAAAGTATGGGAGGCTTTGAGGAGGCTTACAAACAAGGATTTATACTTGGCTCCATCACTGAGGTGAGCCGCCGCAAGTTCCGCAACATAGCCACCGGCCGCGAGGTGCTGGTGGGCACCAACAAGTACCCGAACCCGAAAGAGAAAGTCTCCTTCGACCCGGAGGAACTGATACAAAGCGCAGACTTCGACACCACCCGCGCCGCCTACCCAACCGAGGTGATGCGCATGGCCACCGAACTGCATCTGCGCAAGCGCCAGCGCCGCCCTAAAGCCATTGTGGCGCTTATCGGCAACTCGGAGCAGCGCCAGGTAAACGCCTCTTTTGCGCAGGAGTTCTTCACCTGTGCCGGTTTTGAGACGGAGGTGGAGCAGTACGCCTCTGTTTCTGAGGCATCCGACCGGCTGTTGCATGCCGCAGCCGACGTGGTGGCCGTATCTACCTCCGAAGCAGCCTACGCCCGCGAGTTTAACCCAAAGCTGCGCCACCACGATGGCAAGCCGCTCGTGCTGCTGGCCGACGACCCTAAGCACCTGAAAGAGGAAATGATCGCCCACGGCTACGACGAGTTTTTATTCGAGGATTGCGACGTGAGCAACATCATGCGGATTGTCCACCAGAAACTGCACGGAGAAGTTAATGACTGAATGAGCGAATGAGTGACTTAGTGAATGTTTTTTAATGCTTGAGTACTCGTTCTAAACTATAAAAAGTATAACTGAATTTTGATGAGCGACTGAATTGATGGAAAACTCACTCATTCACGCAATCACTCATTCATAATTAGACTATGAAGCCTGACTTTTCGAATATTGATATAAGCAAGGTAGCCGCCGCGAAGCACGGTCCGAAAGACCCGCTGCAGCCGAAGACCTTGAAAACGCCGGAGCAGATAAAGGTGAAAAGCTTTTATACCTCGGAGGACGCCGCCCACTTTGAGCACCTGGGTTTTGCGGCTGGTTTGCCGCCCTACCTGCGCGGACCGTACAGCACCATGTATGTACAAAAGCCCTGGACCATCCGTCAGTATGCCGGTTTCTCCACAGCCGAGGAAAGCAACGCCTTCTACCGCCGCAACCTAGCTGGCGGGCAAAAAGGCCTTTCCGTAGCCTTTGACCTGGCTACGCACCGCGGCTACGACTCCGATCACCCCCGCGTGGTAGGCGACGTGGGCAAGGCCGGTGTGGCGATTGATTCGGTGGAGGACATGAAGATCCTCTTCGACCAGATTCCGCTCCACGAGATGTCAGTGTCAATGACGATGAACGGGGCCGTGCTGCCGATCATGGCCTTTTACATTGTGGCCGCCGAGGAACAAGGCGTGAAGCCGGAGCAATTGAGCGGTACCATCCAGAACGACATCCTGAAAGAGTTTATGGTGCGCAACACCTACATCTACCCGCCGGAGCCGAGCATGAAGATCATTGCCGACATCTTTGCCTATACTTCTCGGAAGATGCCGCGCTTTAACTCTATCTCCATTTCGGGCTACCACATGCAGGAGGCCGGCGCCACTGCCGACCTGGAGCTGGCTTATACCCTGGCGGATGGCCTGGAGTACGTGCGCACCGGCTTAAGGGCAGGCATGGACATCGATGATTTCGCACCGCGTTTGTCATTCTTCTGGGCTATCGGCATGAACCACTTTATGGAGATTGCTAAGATGCGCGCCGCCCGTATGCTGTGGGCCAAGCTCATTCAGCAATTCAACCCGAAGAATCCGAAATCGCTGGCGCTGCGCACGCACTGCCAAACCTCTGGCTGGAGCTTAACCGAGCAGGACCCCTTCAACAACGTGACCCGTACCTGCGTGGAGGCCCTGGCCGCTGCCCTGGGCGGCACGCAAAGCTTGCACACCAACGCACTGGACGAAGCCATTGCGCTTCCCACCGATTTCTCCGCCCGCATTGCGCGTAATACTCAGATTTACCTGCAGCAGGAAACCAACATCACCAAAGTGGTAGACCCCTGGGGAGGCTCCTACTATGTGGAGGCGCTCACGCACGAGTTGGCGCACAAAGCCTGGGCCCTGATCGAGGAAGTGGAAGAGCTGGGCGGCATGGCCAAAGCCATCGAGACAGGCCTGCCGAAGATGCGCATCGAAGAGGCCGCTGCCCGCAAGCAGGCCCGCATTGACTCGGGCAAGGACATCATCGTAGGCGTAAACAAGTATAGACCAGAACAGGTACAGGAAATCGACATCCTCGACATCGACAACACGGCGGTGCGTGAGTCGCAGCTGCGCCGATTGGCAAGTATAAAAGGGAGCCGTGACGGAGAGGCAGTAGCCAAGGCATTGGAGGCATTAACGGCAGCAGCGCAATCCGGGCAGGAGAACCTGCTGGAACTGGCCGTGGAGGCTGCCCGCCACCGCGCCACCCTGGGTGAAATTTCCGATGCCCTGGAGAAAGTATTCGGTAGACATAAAGCAGTTATCAGAGCCATATCAGGAGTGTATTCAGCAGAAATAACCGACGACGAAAACTTCCAGCGCGCTAAGAACTTAGCCGATCAGTTTGAGGCACTCGAAGGCCGCCGGCCCCGCATCATGGTCGCCAAAATGGGCCAGGACGGCCACGACCGCGGCTCCAAAGTAATCGCCACCTCCTTTGCCGACCTCGGCTTCGACGTGGACATTGGCCCGCTATTCCAGACCCCGGCCGAAGTAGCCATGCAGGCCGCCGAAAACGACGTGCACGTAGTGGGTGTATCCTCGCTGGCAGCCGGCCACAAAACGCTGGTACCGCAACTGATTGAAGAACTCCGCAAACTAGGTCGGGAGGATATCCTAGTGATTGTGGGCGGCGTGATTCCGGCCCAAGACTACGACTTCCTGTTTAAAGCCGGTGCTTCGGGTGTGTTCGGACCGGGAACGATCATATCGGTGGCCGCACAGAACATTCTGGAGAAGCTAATCAACTCAGTTAAGAGTTAAGAGTTTAAAGTTAAAGGTATAAATCCGCAGCTGAACCAAATCAACTGCGGATTTATTGTTTCTGGCGCGGAGCTAGGCTCCGTGACAAACTATAAAAGCGAATCTGTGATTCGCAGATTTGTTCAAATGGTGCGTGCGAATCACAGATTCGCCCTTATGAGTAGGCACGGAAGGGACTTCCGCGCCAGGTTCTGTAACTATACTTTATAGTTGAACGTGCTTTAAGGCATGAGCGAAAAGTATAAACCCAACGATGCAACTGGTATCTACTTTATCACGATATCAGTCGTACAGTGGGCCGATGTGTTTACCCGTCGGGAGTACTGTGAGGTTATTTGCGACAGTCTTGCCTACTGCCAGAAGGAAAAGAATCTAACCCTCTACGCCTGGTGCATCATGACAAATCACTTGCACCTGATCTGCTCTTCTCCCACTTTAGCGAACACCATCAGGGATTTTAAGAAGTATACAGCCAAAGAGATCTATAAAGCTATTCAGCAGAACCCACAGGAAAGCAGGAAAACCTGGCTTTGTTGGTTAATCAAATCGGCAGGTGAGATAAGCAGCAAGCACGAAGAGTATAAATTCTGGCAGCCAGGATACCACCCTATACTTCTGCAGAACAACCACATAGTGGATCAGAAGCTTAACTATTTGCATAGAAACCCTGTTACAGCAGGCTTTGTAGAGGAGCCGGAGCATTGGTCCTACAGCAGCGCAAAAGATTACGCCGGAGACAAAGGCCGCCTTTCCATCACCTTCCTCCAATAAGGCTTTTTCTGGGACGGAAGTCACTTCCGTGCCTCGGCTATAAAAACCGAATCTGGGATTCGCATACGAAACAATCCCCTTTCCCACTGGTTTACCCTGCAAAATCACGTACTTCACCCCATGAAATTAAAACACATCCTCATTGCCCTCTCCGTAGCCCTCCTTGGCTGGTTCATCTACGACACCATGTCCATACCCAGTGTAGATGATTTGGAAGGGGATTTCAAAGAGGTGGCTTTTTACCGGAACGAGAACAACACCGGCCCTGTGGTCAGGGTGTATGCCGTAACCGTGGACGACACGCTGTGGGAGCAAATGCAGACTTACGGGGAGTACATGCCGCACACCAAGTATGGCAACACCAAAGTATACTTTTTCCTGAAAGACAAGCCCTTCCCGACAGAGGTACAGCCCGGCGAACGCACCTTCGAGGCACGATTTCAAGAATTTGCTGTAGCCAAATATGAAAAAGATGCCATGAGCCAGGTTTCGTTTGTGCGTTACCCGTTCGAGTAGTATACTTGCCGCCTTGCCTCTGTATTCCGTATGAGTAATGAATCACTCATATATTAACAGAGCAAGATATGAAGTATACTTTTAGCACTTTAACTTTTAGCCTTCTGTTACTATTACCGTTTACCTTTGTTGTACAGCCGCTGCGGGCGCAGGAGTTGTACAGGCCGGAGCAGGATTTAGGCGAGTTGTTTGAGCAGGTACAGCTGCAGCATGTGTTCCCGGATTCCAAAACGTTTGCGGATGCCGTGCCGCTGGCCCCGCCCACGCAAATTCTGGAGGCTTACAGGCAGCAGCAAAACCAGCCTGGCTTTAGCCTGGAGGCTTTTGTAAAGGCATATTTCCGGCTGCCCACCCAGCCAGAAACTGGCTTTATCTCCGATACCAGTCTTTCGGTAACACAGCACATAGAGCGCCTCTGGCCCGTGCTTACCCGAGAGCCGGGTGCCGACGGCGGTTCCCTGATTCCGCTGCCGAAGCAGTACATTGTGCCGGGTGGCCGCTTCCGCGAGATCTACTACTGGGACAGCTTCTTTACCATGCTCGGCCTGCAGGCCAGCGGCGAAACGGAGCTCATCCAAAGTATGGTCGATAACTTCACCCACCTGATCAACACCCTCGGCCACATTCCCAACGGCAACCGCACCTATTACCTGAGCCGCTCACAGCCGCCGTTCTACGCGCTTATGCTGCGGGTGCTGGCACAGCAAAAAGGCCGCGAGGTGCTCAAAACCTACGCCCCTGCCCTGCGCCGCGAGTATGATTTCTGGATGGACGGCGCGGACCAGCTATCAGCCGCTAACCCAACGCACCGCCGCGTGGTGCGCCTGCCGGATGGCAGCATCCTCAACCGTTACTGGGATGATGCGCCGGAACCAAGGCCGGAGTCTTATCGCGAGGATGTGGAGCTGGCGCAGGCGTCGGGCAGAAACCCGGAAGAAATATACCGCCACCTCCGGGCCGCCGCCGAGTCTGGCTGGGATTTTAGCAGCCGCTGGTTTGCCGATGCCCAAAACCTCAGTACCATTCATACTACCGAAATCATCCCCGTAGACCTGAACGCGCTGCTCTACCACGTGGAACTGACGCTGCAGGAGATGGCCGTGCTGAACGGCAACAGAAAAGAGGCCAGGGAGTTCGAGCGCCGCGCCAAAGCTCGTCGCGATGCCCTGCTAAAGTATACCTGGAGCGAGGAGGCGGGCTTCTTCTACGACTATGACTTCGTGAAAGGCGCTACCACCAATATCCCTTCGCTGGCTGCCGTGTTCCCGCTGTACTTCTGCATGGCCAAAAAGAAGCAGGCAGCTGCCGTGGCCCAAAAGCTGGAGGAGGATTTTCTGCAGCCGGGAGGCCTGACTTCCACCCTGCACCGCACCGGTCAGCAATGGGATGCGCCCAACGGTTGGGCGCCGCTGCAGTGGATGAGCATACAGGCCCTGCGCAACTACAAGCACGACAGGCTGGCCGACACGGTGGCGCAGCGCTGGGTAAGGCTGAACGAGGCCGTCTTCCAGAACACGGGCAAACTGACGGAAAAGTATAACGTGGTGGACATGGGGCTGCAGGCGGGCGGCGGCGAGTATCCCAACCAGGACGGCTTCGGCTGGACGAACGGGGTGCTGCTCAAGCTTGTTTCGCTGCAACCACAGCTGCTGAAGGCAGAGCTTCAGGAGCTGGAGATGCAGGAGTAGCGTCATCATACTTTGCTGATTTCATACTTGAAGAGGTGCTGTTTACGGCACCTCTTTTTCATTTCCAGCCCGGCAGCAGTTAGACCTCTACAACAGGGCTTCCCCTGCAAGCGTACAAAAGACCTGTACAAACGTTAGAAAGCTATGATGACCAAAAGTATAAGAATTGCCACCACTGCTTTATTTGCAGGGTCCCTCGTCTTTTTGACTTCCTGCGAGAGTGGCGCCAATAACACCGAGATGCCGCCTGAGTCAACACAGGGAGAAACACAGGAAACAGGCGCCCCCATCGATGGTGATAAACCAGGAACAGGCGCCGACTCTGCCAACGTAAACGATGTGCTGGCTGGCGAGGAAGACACCACTGCCAATCAGTAACAAAGTATAAAATCGGATGGAGAAAGCAGGTGAAGGCCTGCTTTTTTCTGTTTGGGGCAGGTGTCATACTTCTTTTTTGTAACTGTAGATTCTGCCTGGCACTCCTTTTGTACTTTCCGCCACAGTAACACGTTTACCAAGTGATATGATCAGACTAAGACACTTTGCAGCCGCCGCCATACTTACCCTCGGCAGCTTTGCCGCACTGGCGCAGGGCGAACGCAACAACTGGTACTTCGGCAAGGGGGCCGGCATCATTTTCAAGGGAGATTCTGCCATCGCCACCAACAGCAGGCTCTTTACCGAAGAAGGCAGCGCCACCATTTCCGACGCAGCCGGCAACCTGCTGTTCTACACCAACGGCATCACCGTCTGGAACAGTGAGCACCGCGTGATGCCCAACGGCAACGGGCTGATGGGCGGCAAGTCGTCCACGCAGTCGGCGCTTATACTTCCCAAGCCCGGCAGCGAGAGCATCTACTACATCTTCACCACCGATATCCAGGCGCAATCCGATGGCCTGCGCTATACCGTGGTGGACATGGCCAAACAGGAAGGCAAAGGCGACATCACCTCGCGCAACAATTTCCTCATCGCGCCTGCCACCGAGAAACTCACCGCCGTGCGCCACAGCAACAACCGCGATTGGTGGGTGATAGCGCACCGCTGGAACAGCAACGGCTACATGGCCTTTCTGGTGAACAAGGATGGCGTGGAGACGAGGCCGGTACTGAGTATGGCGGGCACCGTGCATGGCGGCGCTAACCGCAAAGCCATCGGCTATTTAAATGCCTCCCCGGATGGCACCAAACTGGCCTCCGCCCTCTGGGATGCCGACAGCAACTTCGAGATCCTGAACTTCGACCGCAGCACGGGCAAAGTATCCGACCCCATACTTCTGAAAGGCTTTGAAGAGGCTTACGGTGTGGTCTTCTCTCCGGACGGCAGCAAGCTTTACGGCACGGCCAACGGCATTGGCGGGGGCAAGGCCCAGATCGTGCAGTTCGACCTGAAAGCCGGTGGTGCAGACGCTATAGCCAAATCAGCGGTAGTGGTGGGTACCTCTAAAAGCCCGCGCATCGGGGCGCTGCAGGTGGGGCCGGACGGCAGAATCTACGTGGCCCGCCAGGACAACTCCTACCTCGGCGTCATCAACAACCCAAACGCCAAAGGCGAGGCGGCTAACTATGTGGACGACGGCTTCCATCTGGGCAAGCATAAAAGCGACCTGGGTCTGCCGAATTTTGCGCAGGGCCTCAGCAAGTAAAGTATAAACTACAAGTATAAGTAGGGCTGGCTCCTGTTCCGGGGCCGGCCTTATTTTTTATACTTTGCCGGATGTTTTATACTTTGGATGGCGCAGCAACCTATAAATCTTATTTTTGTAAAAGAGTAAGATCCGCTAACCAAACCCCACCGCCTTGGCCAAACGATTTAGCCCCGAGAAGTATGTTGAAGGCATTTTAGCTGGCGACCGCGTGATGCTGAGCCGTGCCATTACGCTGGTGGAGAGCCGCCTGCCCTCTGACCTGGAACTGGCGCAGGAGGTGGTCAGCCAGGTGCTGCCGCATGCCGGCAACTCCATCCGCATTGGCATAACCGGCGTGCCGGGCGTGGGCAAGAGCACCTTTATTGAGGCTTTTGGCAATTACCTGATCAAGGAGCAGGGCAGGAAACTCGCCGTGCTAGCCATCGATCCCACCAGCCAGCGCTCGGGCGGCAGCATCCTCGGGGATAAAACCCGCATGGACTCGCTTGCTACAAACCCACAGGCCTTTATTCGTCCTTCCCCGGCGGGAAAGTCGTTGGGAGGAGTGAGCCGCAGCACCCGCGAGAGCATTATACTTTGCGAGGCGGCAGGCTTCGACGCTATTTTTGTGGAGACCGTGGGCGTGGGCCAATCTGAAACGGCGGTACACGCCATGGTAGACTTTTTCCTGCTGCTGATGCTGGCCGGTGCCGGCGACGAGTTGCAGGGCATCAAGCGCGGCATCATGGAGATGGCCGACGCCATTGCCATCACCAAAGCCGACGGCGAGAATGTTGCCAAAGCAAAGGGCGCCCGCGCCGAGTACCAGAGCGCTTTGCACCTCTATCCGTTGGGTGCCTCGGGTTGGTCGCCCAAAGTAAGTACCTGCTCGGCCTTGGAGAATACCGGCCTCGACACGATCTGGCAAACGATTAGTGATTACCTGAAACTCACCAAAGGCAACGGCTTCTTCGAGAAAAAGCGCCACGACCAGAACCTGCAGTGGATGTACGAGGCCATACGCCAGGGACTGGAGGATAGTTTTTTTGCGCAGGAGCAGGTAAAGCAGCAACTGCCCGATATAGCCCAACAGGTGAAGAACGGCCAGAAATCTGCCTTTGCCGCTGCAGCGGAGTTGTTGAAATTAGTATAAAGTTTGAGTTTCAGGATCAACTACTCTGTCTCCCCTGCACCCAAGAGGGGAGGTTTCACTCCTCCCCAGCCCTCCCTTAAGAACAGGAGATGGAGCTTCTGCAGCACTTGTTCCAACCACCCCTACCCCTCAGAGCTACGCTCGCTACCTTCGAACTCGCGTTCTCGATAGTCCAAGGAGGGGAATCCGCTTTTACTCATACCAAAGTATAGATTTCATAGCTGCTGATACAGTGCGGGCAGGTCGCGACCTGTCCCTACAAAGTATAGATTCCCCTCCTCGGCGGGGCTGGGGTGGGGAATCTATACTTGATCCTTTCCCTGTCATCTCGAGCAGGGCGAGAGATTTATCTGGAATTCTCAAGAGATCTCTCCCGTAGGTCGAGATGACAAAAAAGGCGGCTATCGAACCTGTTCCTAGGCTTTGCCTCTGCAGTACCGAATCCAACCACCCCTACCCCTCCTTATCCAAGGAGGGGAGCTCTGTTCTGGCTCCGTCAGACCTAGCTATCGAACTGAACCCAGTCCTTGGGTTGAGCGCCTATGCGAGTTTTTCTGGTGCCCGGAGGGCATTGCGACGCAGGAGCAAAGGAAAAGCTCCCAGCGCGATGCCCGAAGACGAGCCCTCTCGGGCTTGAGAGCACCAAAGTATGAAATGAAACGGTAGGTTTGTGGGAACTACAGGGTCAGCGGATGCTAGAAAGTATAGCTTGTATCAATTGGAAGGAAGCAGCGGCTTGGAAAAAATAACCAGCAAGTATAAAAGTAAGGCGCTTCGAGCCAGTCGGGTTGAAAACCCAACGAAACCAAAGACACGGGCTGCAAACCCGCGCCAGCGGAAGTATAGCCAAATAATGAGTAAAGTATGAAAGGCACAAGCGGACGCTTGCGCCAGAAGAGAAACAGCAACTGACAAGTATCGCAGAAGCATAAATCGCAAACAGCAGCTCGAAAGTATAAACTCCTGCAAAAACGAAAGCAGCCAGCCCATTTCTGAACCAGCTGCTCTCTAATCAATAAGTAAATCTTCTATCTGGCCTCTTCCAGGCAAACCTTGGCCCATTTGCAGATGCCGCCGAGCGGAGGGTTAAACTTGTACACGTTCACCTTCACCGACTGCACAAACGGGAACCGCTCGTATACTTTGTCGATGATGCGGTGGCCAAGGTGCTCCAACAGGCGGGCCGGGGTCTTCATCTCCTCCAGCACCAGCGCGTACAGCACCTCATAGTTCACCGTTTCCCCCAGGTTGTCCGATTCGGCGGCGCGGCGCAGGTCGGTGTTGATGATCAGGTCGATGCCATACTTGTTGCCGATCTTCTGCTCCTCGTCGTAAAACCCATGGAAGGCGAAGAACTCCATTCCCTCCAGTGCAATCTGCCCCATCCGCTGCCTAGCCTATCTCGTCGAAGAAAGAACCTCCTGAGGCCTGCTTCACAGCAGCGCCATTGGCAGCAAACGTGTTGCGCGATGGCTCCGTCATGGGCGGCTGAATCTCCGGCTGGTCTGGCTGCACGGGCTGGATCTCCGGCACCGGCTGCTCAATATCCGGGGCGGGCACGCGGCCCGGGTAATCTGGCGCTGGCTGCGGCACCTCCGGCGACGGCACGTTCGGCACTGGTGTAGTTGGGTTTGGTACTTCTGGCTGCGGCTGCGTTACGTCCGGCGCAGGGTCTCCGATGCTGTTATAGGTATCTGCGCCGCTAGCTACCACTATAGGTGCGTTGGATGCCGTAGATTGCGGCAACTGGTATGTCGTGTTATCTGTTGTCTTTTCCATGTCTTTCAAGTTTCTGAGCAACTCCGAAGCGCTCACCTCGGTGTTGGCTGCCTTTGAAAGAATACTGTGTGTGCCGGCTTTAGGTTTTGCCTTGGCCTTTTCGGCGTTCTCCAGGGTCTCGCTGGCCAGGTTGCGCAGGTCGCGCACCAAGTGGTCGAGGTAGTTCTCCATCTGGCGGCACTCCTGATCGAGCGACTTGACGTGCTGCTGCATCTCGGCGATCACCCGCTCCGACTGGCGCTGAGCCTCCTCCAGCATCTGGCGGGCCTCGTTGCGGGCGCGGCTCATCATCTCGTCGGTCTTCAGGTCCGACTCGCGGGCCTGCAGCTCAGCCGATCGCTTGGCCTGCTCCAGTATGCTGTTTCCGGTATCCTCGGCGGTTTTCAGGGTTTTGTAGAGCGATGACTCCACCTCGCGCAGCTTCTGTGTCTCGCGGTGCGACGCGTCCAGCTTCATGCGCAGGTCCTTGTTCTCATCCTGCAGCTTTTCCCACTGCTGCGAGAGCGTCAGCAAAAACGCATTTACCTCATCCTTGTCTAGTCCTCTGAATGCCTTTTCAAACGTTTTTTGCCTGATCTCTAACGGTGTAATCTTCATAACTCAAAAATTTATATCCCAAACCGAAATGGTGCGGTCATCGCTACACGAAACTAACTGATTCTGGTGAGCCGACCAAAATAATTTATTTACCGAGGTACCGTGGCTCGCATTCCGCACTTTATCAATCACTTTCAGCAACTTAAAGGTCTGCGCGTCCCACAGCTTTATGGATTTATCCATGCTGCAGGTGGCAAAATATGCGCCGTCCGGGCTGTAGGTAATGTGGTTGATGGTGTACATGTGGGCGATCAAGTATCCGCGCTCGGTATACTTTTGCTCCACGTCCCATACCCGCAGGTGGGCATCGCGGCCGCCGCTCAAAAGCAGCTTGCCATCCGGCGAGAAGGCCACCGTGAACACGGAGTTGGTGTGTGAGGTAAGCTCATACTTTAGTTCCATACTTCCGGCGTCGAACACACGGATCTTATGGTCGCTGTAGCCCACGGCCAGCTCGCGGCTATACTTGTTATAGGCCAGGCTGCGCGCACTTTTGTCGGCTTTCCGGATAATGGTTTGCAGCTCGAAGGTCTCCGCATCCAGCACCGCCACGCCCCCGCTGCCCATACTTACAAATACCTTCCCCTCCTCCGAAGTATAAAGCATGTCGAAAATGGGCACCTTGGGCAGCGGCACTGACTTGAGGATCTGCTTGCTCTCCAGGTCGATCACCTGCACGCCCTCGCGGTTCTGCCCGATGAGCAGCAGGTGGCGCTCCGGCAGGTAGCACAGCGCGTACACCGAGGCGTTTACCCGCGCCACCAGGTCGCCGGTATCGGGCGCCTGCATGTTCCAGGCCACCACCATCCCGTCGCCGGCCGCCGAGAAGAAGCGATGCTCCTCCGCTGCCTGCACCAACGTATACACACTGTCGCGGTGCCCGGTCAGGGTTGCCACCTTCTCCACCTGTACTTTGCTTGCCATGACGCCTATTCTGGGGTGTTCTGTAATTTTAGCCTAAATTTACAACAAATACAGCTAATCAGCCGTGCCATACTTTAAAAACGCTGGAATCATACTTTATTGCTTATGCCGCTGCTATACACCAAACAACTGGACGCGCACACCAAGCTGGGCCTTTGGGAACTGACCGAGCCGGTGGAGGAGCTGCGGGCGGCGCTGCCTGCCTACGTGGCTGTGGAAGAGGGACTGGAGCAGGTACACCCCAGGCGGCAGCAGGAGTGGCTGGCCAGCCGGGTGCTGGTGTACAGGCTGTTGCAGGAGTTTACCACGCGCCCCCTGCAGCTGCTGCGCGACCAGTTCGGCAAGCCCTACTTCCCCGACTCCCGCTTCCATGTGTCCATCTCGCACTCGCCGCAGCTGGCCGCCGTTATACTTTCTGATGCGCACGAGGTTGGCATAGATATTGAACTGGTATCGCCAAAGGCGCTGCGCGTGCAGGATAAGTTTTTGACCGATAACGAGAAAAGCCACACGCTGGCCAACGAGCAAAACACCTGCCTGTACTGGAGCGCCAAGGAGACACTGTACAAACTTTACAGCCGCAAGCAACTGATACTAAAGGAGAATCTGGCGATAGCGCCTACCGATGACCCAAATATGCTGCAAGGCCGTGTGAATACTGAAAATTTTTCTAAATTGTACCGTATTAGCTTCGAGGTGGTGCAGAACCATATCCTCACCTACTGCCTGGACAAGCAACCCGATCCCATAGACTAAACACAGATAGACATGAAACAGGTATTCCCTTTACTCGCATTCCTGCTGCTTTCGGCTGGCGTTTTTGCCCAGTCCGGGGGATACAAGGTGGGTGATAAAGTGGCTGACTTCACGCTGCAGGGCACCGACAACCAGAGCGTGTCGCTGAGCAATCTGGCCGATGCCAAAACGGTGGTGCTGGTGTTCACCAACAACCAGTGCCCTTACGCTAAGTTGTACGAGAACCGCCTGGTAACCCTGGCCAGCAACTATAGCGCCAAGGGAGTGCAATTCGTATTCATCAACCCCGGCGCCGGCGATGCGGGCGAAACCCTGCAGGAGATGGCCAGCAGAAGCTATAGCCCCTACCTGGCCGACGAGGGCCAGAAGGTAAGCCGCCAGTTCGGGGCCACCAAAACGCCGGAGGTGTTTGTGCTGCACAACACGGACGGCGAGTTCACGCTCAAGTATAAAGGTGCGATTGACGATAATCCCCAGATGGAGAGCGGCGTGAAGAATTTCTACCTCCGCAGCGTGATGGATGAGATCCTGGCCAACCGCCCCGTTTCTGCCGGCGACAAGCGCGCCACCGGCTGTCTGATCAAAAAGTACTAACGTATAGCAAACGCATAAAGCACGAAGGCCGCTCCTAAAGTATGGGAGCGGCCTTCGTGCTTTTTAGCGATCAACGTATGATTGGCTTGGTTATACTTCCTTGCGGCATGTAACCAGAAAGAATTTGAGCGCTGGCCTGCCGGGCATGTTTTTCATGGGCTCCTCAATTTCTGAGAACGCAGCCAAGCCATACTTCCCGAACTCCCGCTTTACCGCGTCCGCATCATAAAAGTACATCCTGACGCCTTCCATTATCTCGAAACGGTTTTCGCTCAGCTGCCTGCCCGCGCCATAGTTTGGCGAGGCGGTGGAGACTGCCGTGAAAACCATATAGCCGCCTGGCCGCAACTGCCTGTAGCAGTCGCTAAGCAGCTTGCTTCGCTCGCTTTGGTTCAGCAGATGGATAAGGGCATAGCAGAGGATGCCATCATACAGCACCTCGTCGTAGGGCATGTCGGTTACGGACCCGTGGTGGATTTTTATACTTTCCCCGTAGTGGGATTTTGCCAGACCGATCGCTGTTTTGGAGATCTCGATGCCGGTCACCTGCATCCCGTTCTGATGGAACAGCTGCGCATTTCTGCCATAGCCAATCCCAGGGATGAGTATATTCCTGAGCTGCTTTTCCTTGAAAAGGTCGTTTGCCACCACCGCGGACTCAGAAGGCTCGAACCCCCACATGGTTTGCTTCTCCACAAAACTGGTTTCCCAAAACTCCGCCATATCCTTCGTTATACTTTGGTTTTGATGTTTCCACGCCCGGGGTTATCCATACTTTATACTTTGCCGGGCATCGTTTAAAGTATAACCGATGGCTTTCTATACCCCGGCATCATCCTCCGAAACAGCATCCAGCAGCTTGTTCACCTCGGTGGCTTTCTCCGGGTCATCCATCTTCTCGAACGAGAAAGCCAGGTTGCGCAGCGCCCGCTTTATGATGTCGAGGTTGGCGCATGGCTCGTAGAAAATATCCACCGGGTTCAGGTTCAGCTGCAGAATGTAGTTGTCGATGTCGGCCTTGGAAAGTATAAGCCCCTTGTTGTACACGTTGATGTAAAACTGCAGGTCGCCCAGCTTGTAGGTAAGTATAAACAGGTTGGGCAGGTTCACGCCATACACCGGCATGTTCAGGCGCTGCGCCAGCGTCATGTAGATCACACAGAGCGTAAGCGGGTTGCCGCGCTTGGTCTCCAGCACCAGGTGCAGCATGGAGTTGGCCGGCGAGTGGAAGTTCTTGGTATTGGCCGAGAAGCGCTTCTCGCGGAACAGCACGTTATTGAGCGACTTCACCTGGTCGTAGGGGTGCATCTCGTCCTTCATGTGCGTCCAGGCATCGAAGTATAACTGGTCTATGGTTTTGTTGATGCTGGCGAAATCCACGTCCGGGTACAAGTATGAGTTTACTAGGAACATGCCCTCCAGCAGGTTCTCGGCCCCTTTGTGCTTCCAGTCCAGCAGGCGCTTGGTCAGCCCATCGAACTGCAGGTTGTGTATCAGGTCCTCGATCTTCTTCTGCAGGTCCGTGTTCAGGGTCTCCTCCCACTCTTCCTCCAGAAACGGGATGATTCCCTCGCCTAAATAAGCAATCTGCTTCTCCACATACGACGCCACCTCATAATCACTGTCATCCAGCAGCGAGATCAGCGCCTTAATTTCTCCTTTTGTCAAAGTAATTTGTAATTATTAATGATTAATGAGTAATGATAATTCCATCATCAATTAATTAAAGTGGTAAGTATAACATCATACTTAGGGCTTTATTCTGCCAGAGGATTTCAAGATAGAGAACAGAATCTTGCTTATTTCAACATAGGAGGCATGCATGGTTTCAAATGTAGCACGATCAAGATAGGCTGTGGCGTACAATAAACGTAGCCAGTAGCTGGTTTCCTGTGCCTCTTTATAAGCTATACTGATTTTAGCTGAAAAGTCTGCTTTTGAAATACCAGCAATTGCCTCCTCCACATTCGCGCCGATAGAAGTTCCGCTGCGTAAGAGCTGCTTAGAAAGTATGAATTCTCTTTTCTCTTCAGTCAACCTCCTGCACAGGAGTACCACCTGCACCGCAAAGTCAAAAGTTTTGCCCTGTATTACATTCTCTTTCTTCTCCATCATCAGATGTCTTTACTTAAGAAATCACAATGCATCTCAGATGGTTCAAACAAAGAATGATTAATTATCAACGAATAATGATTTATGATGAATACCTCTCTTTCTTCCCGAAACACACTTCTCTTCAACAATTAGTCATTCCTCATTATTCATTCTTAATTAGACATCACGTCTGGATCACGCCTACATTGTAGGGTTTCTCGATAGGGGCGTGGTTGGCTGCCTCGATGCCCATGGAGATCACTTTGCGCGTTTCCAGCGGGTCGATGATGCCGTCCACCCACAGGCGGGCCGCCGCGTAGTAGGGCGAGAGCTCCTCGTTATACTTGCTGGTGATGCGCTCCAGCAGTTCCTTCTCTGCCTCCGGGGTAACCTCCTCCCCTTTCGCTTTCTTCGATGACACCTCTATCTGCAGCAGGGTATTGGCCGCGGCGGCACCACTCATCACGGCCAGCTGCGCCGTTGGCCAGGCGTAGATCAGGCGCGGGTCGTAGGCCTTACCGCACATGGCGTAGTTGCCGGCCCCGTAGCTGTTGCCCACGAGAATGGTGAACTTGGGCACTACCGAGTTGGCCATGGCGCTCACCATCTTGGCCCCGTCCTTGATAATGCCGCCGTGCTCCGACTTGCTGCCCACCATAAAGCCAGACACGTCCTGCAGGAACACCAACGGAATCTTTTTCTGGTTGCAGTTCATGATGAAGCGCGCGGCTTTGTCGGCAGAGTCAGAGTAGATCACGCCGCCCATCTGCATCTCGCCTTTCTTGCTCTTGACGATCTTGCGCTGGTTGGCCACAATGCCCACGGCCCAACCGTCGATGCGGGCCAGGCCGCAGATGAGTGTCTGGCCGTACAATTCCTTGTAGGGCTCGAACTCCGAATTATCCACCAGCCGCAGGATGATGTCCATCATGTCGTAAGGCTTCACGCGGTCCGATGGCAGCAGGCCGTAAACCTCCTTCTCGTTCAGCGCCGGGGCGGCAGGCGTCACGCGGCTGAATCCGGCTGCCGGCCTGTCCCCCATCTTGTCAAAGATTTTACGGATATGGTCCAGCGCCTCCTGGTCGTCCTTGCACTTGTAATCGGTTACGCCTGATATCTCGGAGTGCGTGGTGGCACCACCCAGCGTCTCGTTGTCTATACTTTCGCCGATGGCGGATTTCACCAGGTAGGAGCCGGCCAGGAAAACGGAGCCGGTGCCCTCCACGATCAGGGCCTCGTCGCTCATAATGGGCAGGTAAGCCCCGCCGGCCACGCAGCTGCCCATGATGGCGGCAATCTGCACAATGCCCATCGAGCTCATCACGGCGTTGTTGCGGAAGATGCGCCCGAAGTGCTCCTTGTCCGGGAAAATCTCGTCCTGCATGGGCAGAAACACGCCGGCACTGTCTACTAAGTATACTATCGGTAGCTTGTTCTCAATGGAGATCTCCTGGGCGCGCAGGTTCTTCTTGGCCGTGATCGGGAACCAGGCGCCCGCTTTTACGGTAGCATCGTTGGCCACTACCACGCACTGGCGGCCTTTGATGTAGCCAATGCCTGTTACCACGCCACCGCTCGGGCAGCCACCCACTTCCTTGTACATGCTATCTCCGGCAAAAGCGCCAAACTCCAGGAACTCGCTCCCTTCGTCCAGCAGGTAGGCAATGCGCTCGCGGGCGGTCATTTTACCCTTGGCGTGCTCCTTCTCGATGCGCTTCTCGCCGCCGCCCAGGTATACTTTCTTCAGTTTGCTTTTCAGCTGGAAGACCAGCTGCTTCAGGGCGTCCTCGTTTTTGTTGAATTCAATATCCATGAAGGGTTTGATTAGTATGGGTTGTATCGTTTTAAGGTAGTATAAATGCGAAAATCCGCCCATAAAAGCGGATTTTACAAATATACAATTTTCACATGTAGCTCGCTTATTTATTGCCGGCGCTGTCTGCCTTGGCGGCATCCTGCGCACCAGCGCCTTTAGGCACAGGCACATACACGGTGTCGGGCACGGTTCTGAACTCCTCCGGGTACTGGTCTTGCAGCTCCTTCACCTCCTCCAAGGTAATCACGCGGCCGGTCTCGTCTACTTTATACTTGTCTTTGCGGCCGAACACCGAGAAGCTGACGTAGCGTTTCGGGTAAGCCTGTATGTCGCGCAGCAGCAGGTTGAGGGCCTCGGTGGACCGGTTCATGTTCTCATACAGCTGCTCGTCGTGCATCAATTTGCCCAGGGAGCCCTCGGCGGAATTTAGCTGGGCCGCCGCAGACTGCATCTCCTTCACGGCCTCATTGGCATTGCTGACCAGCTGGTTGATCTCCACCTGCTTGAGGGTATCGGTAATCTCGGCCACGTTCAGCGCCAGGCGGTCTATGTGGCGCTGCGTGGACTTCATGGAACTGGTCAGGTCACTTATGTTGCTGGTGATCTGGTTGATGTTCTGTTGGTTGGCGCGCAGCAGGTCGTTTACGGCCTTTGTGGAGGCTGCCGTGTTGGCCAGAATGTCCTGGATGTTGCCCTTCGCCTCCGCATCGAGCAGGCGGTTTATCCGCGCCAGAGTCGTATCCACCTTGTCGATGATCGGAACGGTCTTGGTGGAGATCATCTCCGTGATACTGCTTTGCGTGAAGGGGAGAAGGGTTTCGCCGCCATCATACATCTGGGTGCTGTTGCCCAGGTATAGCGTGATGGCTTTGCTGCCCAGGATGTCGGAGCTGCCCAGCGCTGCGATGGTAGAGTCCCCTACCTGCAGTTCCTTCATCACCTCCAGCTCTACCCGGATTGTATTGCCCTTATCGGTCTGGAGTTTCATTTCGCGCACGCTCCCCACGGGGATACCGTTCAGAAAAACGGGGTTAGAGGGCGTGAGGCCGTCTACGTTATTGTAAATTACATAGTACCGGTGGTAGTTGGAGAACACATTTGACCCTTTCAGGTACATGAACCCGAAGTATAGAATGACCAGTGCCGCAATTCCCAGCAGCGCAACTTTAAGTTCCTTTGATATTTTCACGTAGGGTGTGCTTAGTTCATCGCCTCCAACTCTTGCTTGTACTCCCGGAAGGCACGATATATACCTGATGCAATATACGATTGCCCGGTCTTATCGTTAAGAAATTTTTCCTCGGTGGGATTAGTCAGGAAGCCGCACTCAATCAGCACGCTCGGCATGTATGATTTCCAGAGCACCAGGAAGCCCGCCTGCTTCACGCCGCGGCTTTTGCGGCCCGCCCGGGTGCTGAACTCACGCTCCACTTTCTCGGCGAAGCGCAGGCTGTTGTCCATGTAGGCGCTTTGGTGCAGGGCAAACAAAATATGGCTCTGCGGGGAGTTCGGGTCGAAGCCGTTGTAGTTGGCCTCGTAGTTTTCCTCGTGCAGGATCACGGAGTTCTCGCGCTTGGCCACCTCCAGGTTTCCGTTGGACGTATGGAGCCCCATGGTATAGGTTTCGGTGCCGTAGGCAGTGGCCGGCCCCGCGTTCAGGTGGATGGAAATGAAAAGGTCAGCGTTGTTCTTGTTGGCGATGCCGGCGCGGTCGATCAGCTCCACAAACTTATCTTCGGTGCGGGTATAAACAACTTTCACCCCGGGCACGTTCTTCTCTATCAAGGCTCCTACCTGCTTGGCAATGTCGAGGGCAACGATGGCCTCCTGCGAGAATTTACCGTTGCACCCTACGTCTTTGCCACCGTGGCCGGCATCAATCACCACTGTGCGGACTTTGTACTCTTTCTTAAATTCAAGGGTATTAGAGGAGCACAGTAAAAATACAAAAGCCAGAATTGATACAGTAACAATATTTTTCACAACGCTCGTTAGTTAAAAGCTAAAACAATAACTTTGTACAAATTAAGTAAACTTTTAGGGAACTCTGAAGAAGTTGCGCCACTACATTTTTATTTTTTTACTGCTGCTGCAGGCGGTCCTGCTTTCCTCGCCGCTGGCTCACGCCCAGCGCGGGCTGAAGCGTGCCGGCACCGTTGCCCCGCAGGATACCCCCACTGTGGCTTCGCAGGATACGGCCCTTGTTGCCGGCCAGGATTCCCTGAACATGGCCGCCCCGCAGGGGGATATCGCGACCACTATCAAATACTCTGCCAGAGACTCGATGCAGTTTGAGGTAGACCAGAAGGTGGTGCACCTCTACGGCGACGCCAAGATCAACTACGGCGACATGAACCTGGAGGCCGCCTACATCCAGATCAACTACGAAACCAACACCCTTACCGCCACCACCCTCCCCGACTCCACCGGCAAGGAGGCTGGCACCCCGGTTTTTACGCAGGGCGCTGAGACCTACGCAGCCAAGCGCATTGCCTACAACTATAAAACCCGCCGTGGCCGCATTTCTGAAGTAGTAACGCAGCAGGGCGAGGGATATATACACTCGGAAGTGGTGAAGCGCAACGAGAACAACGAGTTCTTCGGCCTGCACAACAAGTATACCACCTGTAACCTGGAGCACCCGCACTTCTACATTAACGCCGGTAAGATTAAGGCCATCCCGAACGACAAGGTGATGGCCGGCCCGTTTAACCTCGTGATTGGGGACATTCCTACGCCGCTGGGTTTTCTGTTCGGCCTCTTCCCTACGCCTAAGTCCAAGCGGGCCTCCGGTGTGATTGTGCCGAGCTATGGCGAGAACGCCCGGGGCTTTTACCTCAATAACGGCGGCTACTACTTTGCCTGGAACGACTATGTGGGCACCAGGCTCACGGGCGACATCTACTCCTTGGGGGGATGGAACGCTGAGGCCAGCACCGACTACGTGAAACGCTACGCCTACCGCGGCAGCTTCCGCTTCACGTACGACAACTTCAAGAACGACGAGGCGGACATCGAAAGGTCCAGAACGACGGATAACCCGCTCAGCCAGTTGCCTTCCTCCAGGCAGACGTTCTG
The DNA here is from genome assembly GCF_001907195.1 of Pontibacter flavimaris. Lineage (GTDB taxonomy): Bacteria > Bacteroidota > Bacteroidia > Cytophagales > Hymenobacteraceae > Pontibacter > Pontibacter flavimaris. The sequence goes on along the minus strand of NZ_LVWA01000010.1, from coordinate 407,341 downwards.
GATCAACTGGAACCACAGCCCCGTTACCAAGCCGGGCCGCGGCTCCTTCAGCGCCAGCGTTAACGCCGGTAGCCAGCTGCACCAGCGCATCAACTACAACAGTTCTGCGCAGTACCTGTCGCCTACCTTTAACTCGAACGTTTCTTACCAGAAAACCATACCCAACTCGCCTTTCAGCTATACCATCAAGGCGAGCCAGGGACAGAGCACGCAGACGGGAACAATGAACTTCGTGCTGCCGGACCTTAACTTCAGCATGTCGCAGGTATCCGTGTCCGAGCTGTTTTCAGACGAACCCGGCACGAACAAGTGGTACGAGAAGTTCACGCTCTCTTACAACGTGCGGGCATCCAACACGGTGTCTAACCTGCAGCCCGCCCGCACGCGCTCCGACTTCCCGCTGCTGGAGTCGGCCCCTGCCGATACCATTGACATTAACTTTGACAACCTGCAGCGCCTGTGGGACAGTGGGCAGAAGCAGGCCGTGCACGCGTTCGGCATCGGCCTGGGCAACTACAAGATTGCCCGCTTCTTTAACTTCAGCCCGAGCGTGAACTACAGCGAAACCTGGCTTGACGAGAAGTATACCTTCAACTTCAACCCGGACTCGCAGCGCGTGGACATCGACACCACCAACTTCGGCCGTGTGTACCAGTACAGCGCCGGCGCCAACCTGAGCACCACGGTGTACGGCACGGTAAACTTTAAGCCCGGCGGCAAAGTGGAGGCTATCCGCCACCTGGTAAGGCCCAGCATCAGCTATAACTTCCGCCCTGACTTTGCCGATGAACGCTTCGGCTTTTACCAGCGCACCCTGGTGGGCGTTGACCCTAACTCAAACCAGGCCCAGTACCGCGACCTGGGCCGCTTCCGGAGCGGCCTGCCGGCCACCGGCCTCAGCTCCGCCCTTAACTTCAGCATCGACAACAGCATTGAAATGAAGGTGAAGGCCAAGAGCGACACGGCAGAGGTGAAGACGGAGAAAGTAAGTATCATCGATAACCTGCGCCTCTCCTCCGGCTACGACTTTGCCCGCGACTCGCTGAAGCTGGCAGACATCAGGATATCCATGAACACGAAGCTTTTCAGGTTCATCAACATGAACTTCAACACCACACTGGACCCTTATGAGAAGAACGACAGCACAGGCCGGGACATTGACAGGTACTATTTCGATCTGCTGAAAGGGCGGTTGGGAAGGGTGACGAATGCCAGCCTGAACCTGACGGCCAGCCTGAACCCGGAGGCCATGCGCTCGGAGTCGCCGACGCCGGACAACCTGCCGTCGCTGGAGCGGGAGCCGTTTGACCCGATGCTGCCCCAGTACGTGGACTTCAAGATTCCGTGGACGCTGAACGTGAACTATACCATGAGCTACAACCGCTCCTTCGGGCTGGTGGGCCGCTCCAACCTGACGCAGACGGCGGGCATAGACGGCTCCCTGAACGTGACGGAGAAATGGAAGGTAACCTACAATGCCACCTACGACATCTCGAACCAGAACATCTCCTACGCCAACGTGCAGATTTACCGCGACCTGCACTGCTGGGACATGAGCATCGGCTGGGTGCCCTTCGGCCTCCAGCGCGGTTACAACCTGACCATAAACGCCCGCTCGTCGCTGCTGCAGGACCTGAAATTAACCAAGCGCAGCAGAACCGGATACAACTATTGACCCAGAACGGCCACCAACAAAAGGTGGCTGTTTTTGTTTCTAGATTTTATAGCTTTACAGTCTAATCCATCAACAGCCATGTCTGTACATAAAAACGATATCAAGAAAGTCACCACGCACCAACTGCAGAACATGAAGGAGCGTGGGGAGAAGATCTCCATGCTTACCGCCTACGATTTCTCGATGGCCACCATTCTGGATGCCGCCGGCGTAGACGTGCTGCTGGTGGGCGACTCGGCCTCTAACGTGATGGCGGGCCATGAGACGACGCTGCCCATTACGCTGGACCAGATGATCTACCATGCCTCCTCGGTGGTGCGGGGCGTGAGCAGGGCTTTTGTGGTGGTGGACCTGCCGTTTGGCTCCTACCAGGGCAATTCCTCGGAGGCGCTGCGTTCCACGATCCGCATCATGAAAGAGTCGGGGGCGCACGGGATAAAGCTGGAGGGCGGCGCCGAGATAAAGGAATCGATCACGCGCATCCTCAGCGCGGGTGTGCCTGTAATGGGCCACCTGGGCCTTACGCCGCAGTCCATCTATAAATTCGGCACTTACACTGTTCGCGCCAAGGAGGATGCCGAGGCGCAGAAACTGATTGACGATGCGCTGCTGCTGCAGGAGTTGGGCTGCTTCTCTATTGTGCTGGAGAAAATCCCCTCTGAGTTGGCTAAAAAAGTGGCAGAAAAGCTGCAGATCCCGATCATCGGCATAGGCGCTGGCCCGCACGTGGATGGGCAGGTGCTGGTGGTGCACGACATGCTGGGCATCAACAAAGAGTTTAAGCCGCGCTTCCTGCGCCACTACGCCGACCTGCACAGTATTATGACGGATGCGGTGCAGAACTATGTAAAGGATGTAAAAAGCCAGGACTTCCCAAGCGAGAAGGAGGCGTACTAAAGTTTAGGAGTTAAAAAGTTAGAGAGTTAGGAAGTTATGCTTTGACACCTCATTGCGGTATAGCCTTCCCGCTCTCTAACATATTTCCCTGTCCGTATCTACACTTTATACTTATACCTGCTCACTACTCCCTGACTTATACTTATGAGTATAGAAGTACTTTATGAGGATAACCATGTGCTGGCGGTAAACAAACCCGCGGGCCTGCTGGTGCATGGCGACGAGACAGGCGACGTGACGCTGGCTGACCTGGCAAAGGAGTACATCCGGGAGAAGTATAACAAGCCTGGAAACGTATTCGTTGGCGTGGTGCACCGCCTCGACAGGCCCGTGAGCGGTGTGGTGCTGCTGGCCAAAACCTCCAAGGCCCTGGCGCGCCTCAACGAGCTCTTCCGCAGCAAGCAGACTACTAAAACCTATTGGGCCGTGGTACAGAACCGCCCGCAGCAGGAACGGGGCAACCTGGTGCACTGGCTCGTGAAAGACAGCTCCCGCAACGTAACCAAGGCCTACGCCAAGGAAAACGCCGCCGGCTCGCGCTCTGAGCTCAACTATAAACTACTGAGCGCGCAACAGGGCACGTATCTGCTGGAGGTGAACCCCATCACCGGCAGGCCCCACCAGATACGGGTGCAGCTGGCATCCATGCGCTGCCCTATACTTGGCGATCTGAAGTATGGCGCCGCACAGCCGCTTCCCGATAAAAGTATAGCCCTGCACGCGCGCCGGCTGCAGTTCACGCACCCCACGCTCAAAACGCAGGTTACGGTAAGCGCCCCGCTCCCTGGCGCACCCGTGTGGGGCCCGTTTAGCCAACTAGTAGCGTAGCATAAAGCACCCTCCCCTAAACATGATATTTATCAGTTTCTGAACTTTTGCCCCACCATTCCTATTTTACTTTTAAATTCGTGTTGTAGCTTTGCGTATGGCAAGGCATGTTTCTAAGCACGTTAACCGCCGCAATAGAAGAATCAAATCACTTTATACCCGATACATTCATGGCCATACTTATCTTTTTTGTGGTGCACTGGTACCTGTCGCTTTTTGTGCAGACCTTTTACCTGCACCGCTACGCAGCACACAAAATGTTTACCATGAGCCCGTTCTGGGAGAAGGCATTTTACCTGCTCACCTACATGGCGCAGGGCTCTTCGTTCCTGTCGCCGCGCGCTTATGCCATTCTGCACCGCATGCACCACGCTTTCTCCGACACCGCACGCGACCCGCACTCGCCGCACTTCTCCAACAACGCCTTCACGATGATGTGGAAGACGAAGGAGATTTACAACAACGTGCTCAACCACCGCGTGGAGCCGGAGCGCCGCTTCGAGGGCAATTACCCGGTATGGCCACTGCTGGAGAAGATTGGCGACTCCTACTGGTCCAGAATTGGCTGGGGCGTCGCCTACGTGCTGTTCTACATTGCCTTTGCCACGCAGTGGTGGATGTTCCTGCTTCTGCCGCTGCACTTTTTGATGGGCCCGGTGCACGGCGCCATCGTGAACTGGAGCGGCCACAAGTATGGCTACCAGAACTTCGACAACAACGACAAATCCAGAAACTCGCTTTTCTTCGACTTCCTGACGGGCGGTGAGCTGTTCCAGAACAACCACCACAAGCTGCCTAACCGCGTGAACTTCGGCGTGAAGTGGTGGGAAGTGGACCCTACTTGGCCGGTTATCTGGACGCTCGACAAACTGAGCATCATCAAGCTGAAGCCCGTGAAAGTGAAGGCAGCCAAGCCGCCAAGAGCAAAAGCAAGTGCTTAACCATACTTCAAAGCCCTCCCGCAACGGAGGGCTTTTTTATACTTTATACTTGTAACTGAGGCACAGCAGATTAATTAATCAACATACGCTATAGATAATCAGAAATTATTTCCCTAATTTTGCGGTTCTAAAAACTGGCGGACGGGTTCCGCCGACGTAATTTTATATAAACAATGGCAGTAAAAATCAGACTGGCCCGCAGAGGCCGCAAGAAAGCCGCTATCTACGATATCGTAGTAGCTGACGCTCGTTCACCACGTGATGGTAAGTTTATCGAGAAACTGGGTACTTACAACCCCAACACTGTGCCAGCCTTTATCGACTTCAACGAAGACAAGGCGTTTCAGTGGGTAATGAACGGTGCGCAGCCAACTGACACCGTGAAGGCAATGCTTTCTTACAGAGGTATCCTGTTCAAGAAACACCTGCAGATAGGTGTGGCGAAAGGTGCCATCACTCAGGAAACTGCTGATGCTCGTTTCAACGAGTGGAAAGAAGCGAAAGAGTCTAAGATCGAGGAGAAACGCCAGAAGGCGGGCTCTGAGAAAGAAGCCAAGCGTGCCGCCGCTCTGGAGGCTGAGCGCAAAGTGAAAGAGGCCCGTGCAGAGGCTATCCGTCAGCGTGAGGCTGAGAAAGCTGCTGCGAACGCTCCTGCTCCTGCAGAAGAGGCTACTGAGGCCCCTGCAGAAGGCGGCGAAGGCGAGTCTACTGAAGAGCAAGCATAAGTCGGTGTGCCATGCATGTTGATGAATGCTTCCTGTTAGGCTATATCGTCAAGACCCATGGCACCAAGGGGCAGGTCGTCGCGTTTTTTGACGTAGACTACCCCGAAGATTATGAAGATCTGGAATCAGTTTTCCTGGAGCAAAAGGGAAGACTGATTCCTTTTTTTATAACGACCTTGGAGCCGGTGCAGAAAGGCCGTTTCATCATTAAGTTCGAGGACATTGGAACCATCGAACAGGCCGAGGCGCTGCGCAACACCTCTATCTATCTGCCGCTCGACGAGCTGCCGGAGTTGGAGGAAGGCCAGTTTTACTTCCACGACGTGATCGGCTACCAGGTGGTGGACCAGCAGCACGGCGCGTTGGGTACGGTGAAGGAGTTCTACGACCTGCCACAGCAGCAGCTGATGGTGATGGATTACCTGGGCCAGGAGATGCTGGTGCCGGTGATGGACGAGATCTTCCTGCGCGCTGACCACGAAGCCAAGCAGCTGCACGTAAGCCTGCCGGAGGGTCTGCTGGAAGTATACACGCAGCCATCCGGCCCCGACGAAGCCGACGATTTGGACGAGGCCGACACCGAGGAGGAGAAAAAGTAATGCGCTTCGATATCATCACGTGCCAGCCTGACCTGCTGGAAAGTCCCTTCAGCCATTCTATTCTGAAGCGGGCGCAGCAAAAAGGCCTGGTGGAGATCCACATCCACGACCTGCGCCAGTATGCCGTAAACAAGCATGGCCAGATTGATGACTATGCCTTTGGCGGCGGTGCAGGGATGGTGATGATGATTGAGCCGATTGATAAGTGCATTTCGGAGCTGCAGGCCGACCGCAAGTATGATGCCATCATCTACATGACGCCGGACGGGCAGACGCTTAACCAGGGCATCGTGAATCAGTTTTCGCTATTGGAGAACGTGATCATACTTTGCGGCCACTACAAAGGCGTGGATGAGCGCGTACGGCAGCATTTCGTGACGCACGAGATCAGCATCGGGGACTATGTCCTGTCGGGTGGTGAGCTGGGCGCAGCGGTGCTGGCAGACGCCATTATCCGCATCATCCCGGGCGTGCTGAACGACGAGACCTCGGCGCTGACAGACTCGTTCCAGGACGGTTTGCTAGCCCCGCCGGTGTATACCCGCCCTGCCGAGTACAAAGGCCTGAAAGTGCCGGACATCCTGATGTCGGGCGATACGCCGAAGATTGAGCAGTGGCGCTTTGAGCAGGCCGTGGAGCGCACCAGGCAGCGCCGCCCCGATCTGTTAAGCGAGTAACAGAACCAAACAGGGTCATAGGCAAAATTTTGCTGAGGTGGCCGCCAGAAACTATATTTTTTTTCTGCAAATGTTCTTATGTAATAAATATTTACATATCTTTGCAGTCCGAAATTTGAAGAAGATACTTTAAGAGAACATAGCCATCATGAGCGAACTAATTAAATTCATTGAGCAGGAATCTACTGACAAGCGCGCCTCTTTCCCAACTTTCCAGGCGGGTGATACTATAAACATTCACGTGAAAATCCGTGAGGGTAACAAAGAGCGTATCCAGCAGTTCCAGGGTGTTGTGATTCAGCGTAAGAACGTGAACACAAACGGAGAAACGTTCACTGTAAGAAAAGTATCTAACCAAATTGGCTTAGAGCGTATCTTCCCGCTTCTTTCTCCATCCATCGAGAAGATCGAGCTGGTAAGAAGAGGTAAAGTAAGAAGAGCAAGACTGTACTACCTGAGAGGACTTCAGGGCAAGGCGGCTCGTATCAAGGAAAGAAGATAAGAATACCTGTTTTCATAAGTTTTCCATAGTTTTTGTGAAAAGGAGCCGACAACCTCGGCTCCTTTTTTTGTGCCTATACTTTACCCTGCGCTGCCGGTTATACTTTACCCTGCCGCCAGTGCTGCTTATATTTGCAGTGTAACCCTAAGCACTTCCGCACCATGAAACGCCATACTTTATACTTGCTACCCTTGCTGCTGTTTTTTGCCTCCTGCAAAACCGACTACGCCGGGCTGCCCACCTACTCGGCAAACAAGCAGCTGCAGGCGGTGGTGGAGACGCCGGCCGGGAACACCCGCAGGCTGGTGTATGATAAAGAGAAGAAAGAGTTTGTGCCGGACCTGAATGCGGGCCACGAGCGAGAGGTGAACTTCCTCCCCTACCCGGGCAACCTTGGCTTTATACCTTCCACGGAGATAGACAAGAATGGCAGAGGGCTGGAGGTACTGGTGCTGGCGGAGCGGCGCGAGCCGGGCACGGAGATGGAGGTGATCCCGGTAGGGCTGATCCAGCTGGAGAATTACGGGGAGCTGCGCCATGTGGTGGTGGCCGTGCCATCGCGGCCCAGCGAGCGCCGCATCGACGCCACGAATTACAAGAGCTTCAGCCAGAACTATCCGGGCGCCAAGGCCATACTTCAGATCTGGTTCTCAAACTACAACAAAGCCTCCAACACCAAGTTTGTAGGCTGGCGCGACGAGAAGTTCGCCGAGAAGGAGATCCAGCGCTGGATGAAGCTGTAGCCGGGCTATACTTGCGTCTCCTGAGGTCCGTAATTAGAGCAGGCTGGGAAGTATGAGCTATACTTTATACTTCTGCTTCACGAACCATAGCCCATAAAAAAGAGACGCAATCATGGCGTCTCCTCAAGTATAAAATCCCGATTGCAATTTACTACTTTGGTGAAGGTGTGAACCCACCCCTAACCCCTCCCAAGAGGGGAATCATTACAGTTGCAGGAATTCCCCTCCTCAACATAGTTAGAGGTGGGTGTTATAAAATCAAAAGTATAAAACCGGTTGCTACTTGTTTACCTGCAGCAGCTTGGCCCGGACCGCATCCACGGCTTTCTCCATGTCCTGTACGCGCTGGCGGCTCAGCTCCTGCTTCTGTTGGTTCACCTGCACGTCCTGCTCCAGTTGCTTCAGGTCTTCGGCATTGCGCACCAGCTCGGCCTCCAGCTCTTTGCGGCGCTGCTTGTTGCGCTCTATACTTAGCTGCAGGCTGTTGGCCTCTTTCACCACGCGGTCCTGCTCGGCTTTGGTGGCCTTCAGCACGTCCTCTGCGGCGTTTATCTGCCGGAACACATCATCGCGGTACAGCTTTTGGGCAAAGGCCCGCATAAACTTCTCTGCGGCGGCATATTCCTTGGGTGTGGCGGCTTTGCTGAGGTAACCAGTCCCCAGGTCCAGCGTCCACCACACCTTGCTGCCCGTGGCATCGCTGCTCACCATCGAGTACAGGCGCACGGGCTCCTTCGCGATTTCCTCCAGCTTCGCTGCGTCCACTGTTATCACGCCCTTGGAAACCTTCGCCCGGCCGGCCTCCTCGCCCAGGTATTCCTTCCAGGAGCGCTCCACGGTTTTGGGGTCCAGCTGCACCAAGAGCTGCTGCCCATGCCTTTTCACGCCCAGCACCTCCTGCTCCACCTCTTTTACCTGCACCGCCTGCGCCTGGCAAACGCCGGCCACCAACACGAAAATAGCAAGTATAAATCCTCTCATACGGCTCCTGTTTTTTTGTACTCCGATAGGTTTGATTGATACACGAAGTTAAAGAATAGCCGGCAGAATGGGCGAAGGCGAAACGAATTAATTTAGAACCTTTTGGTTTGGGATTCGGGCAAGCTACGCTAACTTTGCAAACTTATGGCACGCGCAGTCGGAGGTAATCGGGGGTAGGGCCAAACTTTACCGACCAAAAGCTGTTTAAAGCACTATGAGAGTAACCGTTTGCCGGAAGGAGCACTTCAACGCTGCGCACCGACTACACAACCCCGCCTGGACGGACGAGCAGAACAGCGCGGTTTTCGGGCTGTGCAACAACCCCCACTACCATGGGCACAACTATGAGCTGGTCGTAAAACTGACGGGCACGGTAGACCCCGAGACTGGGTACGTGTACGACATGAAGAAGCTGAGCGACCTGGTGAAGGAGGAGGTGGTAAGCAAGTTCGACCACCGGAACCTGAACCTGGACACCGCAGAGTTCCGGGAGCTGAACCCCACCGCCGAGAACATAGCGGTGGTGATCTGGAAAAAACTGCGCGACAAGATCAGCCCCGATTACGACTTAGCAGTACAACTGTATGAAACTGAACGAAACTTTGTGGAATATAATGGATAACCACGACCTGGAGAACGAGGAGGCGATGGACGACCACGTGATGAGCTCTCTGGAGACGCCCATGCGCGACGACGCCTTTGCACTTTCCGACGACGAGAAGATTACCATCATCGAGGGGCACTTCCGCGAGATCATGCACACCCTGGGCCTGGACCTGAAGGACGACAGCCTGAAGGGCACACCGCACCGCGTGGCCAAGATGTACGTGAAGGAGATCTTCAGCGGCCTGCACCCCGACAACAAGCCGCATGCGCGCCGCTTCGAGAACAAGTACAAGTATAACAAAATGCTGGTGGAGCGCGACATTACCGTTTACTCCTCCTGCGAGCACCACTTTGTGCCCATCATTGGCAAGGCGCACGTGGCTTATATCCCCAACGAGCACGTGATCGGGCTCTCCAAGCTGAACCGCATTGTGCAGTACTACGCCCGCCGCCCGCAGGTGCAGGAGCGCATGACCATGCAGATAGCCAGCGAGCTGAAGCAGGCGCTGCAGACAGAGAACGTGGCGGTGCTGATAGAGGCCGACCACCTGTGCGTGATGAGCCGCGGCGTGAACGACGTGAGCAGCAGCACCATCACGGCGGAGTACTCCGGCTTGTTTGAGCAGGAGGCTTACCGCACGGAGTTCCTGGGCCACATCCGCACCAAGCGCTAACCCATACCCCATACTGGCATATCTTCCGGGGTGGGCCCCTGCACTCCTAAAAAATATAAGAAAACTTAAATATACCTAAGTTGCGTATAGGTGAACTTACTGTGCAAACATACACAAGCTTATGCCAGGAAAAATACTCATAACAGGAGGCTCGGGGTTAGTAGGGATGCGTTTATCGGAACTGCTGATAGACCAGGGCTACGAAGTGGCGCACCTCAGCCGCAAGCCCGATAAGGTATCCAGTTACAAAACCTTTAAGTGGGATGTAAAGAATGGCTACATCGATGAGAGCGCCCTCACCTACGCCGATTACATCGTGAACCTGGCAGGCGCCAGCATAGCCGCTGAAAAGTGGACGGATGAGCGCAAAAAGGAAATCCTGAAGAGCCGCGTGGACAGCACAAACCTGCTGCACAAGTGCCTTGGCCGCCCGGAGCACCACGTAAAAGGGTTTATCTCCGCCTCTGCCATCGGCATCTACGGCGATGCCGGCGACCAACTGATGTCGGAGGAGAGCACCTACGGCGATGACTTTCTGGCGGAGGTATGCAAAGCCTGGGAGGCAGCTGCCTGGCAAATGCGCGACCTGGGCCTGCGCACCGTTATCCTGCGGCTGGGCATCGTGCTGAGCCCGAAGGGCGGTGCCCTGCCGCAGATAGCCAGGCCGGTAAAAATGATGGCCGGCGCCCCGCTGGGTACCGGCAGGCAGTACATGTCCTGGATTCATATCGATGACCTGTGCCGCCTGTTCATCCGCGCCATCGAGGACACGCAGCTGGAGGGGGTGTACAATGCCGTGGCCCCGCACCCGGTCACGAACAAGGAATTCACCCAAGAGTTGGCCGAGGCCATGAATAAGCCCCTGGTGCTGCCCAAGGTGCCCGCCTTTGCCATAAACCTGATGATGGGCGAGATGAGTGAGGTGGTGCTGGCCAGCCAGCGCGTAAGCGCCAACAAGGTGCTGCAGACGGGCTTCACGTTCGAGTACAACTACCTGGAGGATGCCCTGGAGTCGTTTTACGAAAAGAATGAGGAGTAGAGAAAACCCAAGTATAAAAGAAGAAGGGCCGGCTAAAGTATAGCCGGCCCTTCTTCTTTTATGCTTGAGCAGGTGCTGTTAGCGCCATTGCTGCCGGCAACAGCCGCAGTTTATACTTCTACAGGATATCCCCAACGTTCAGCAGTTCCAGGATGGAGTCCATCTGGGTGGAGTCTGGCATGGTTTGTTTCGGCAGCACGGTGGTGCAGTTATACTTCTTGCTGATCTTGACGGTAGGCTTGGGGAAGCGGCCCATGGTGTAGCCCAGGTCCTTGTCCTGGTAAATACGCTCCATGTAGCGCCCGAACACCGGCAGCGCCGTCTTAGAGCCCTCGCCCAGCTGCGAGGTACGGAAGTGGATGCTGCGGTCCTCGCCACCCACCCACACGCCCGTCACCAGGTCTTTGGTCACGCCCATGAACCAGCCGTCGGAGTGGTTGGAGCTGGTACCGGTTTTACCCCCTATCTCGTTGCCTTTCCACAGATTATACTCCCACAGCGCCTGCGAGGTGCCGCCGGGCTCCTCCATGCCGCCCTTGAGCATGTGCATCATCAGGAAGGCCGTCTCCTCGCTCAGCACCTTCTTCTGCTTGGGCGTGAACTGGTGCAGCAGGTTTCCGTTCTGGTCCTCAATGCGGGTGATGAACATCGGCTCGGTGTGGAAGCCATAATTCGGGAAAGTACTGTAGGCGCCCACCATTTCAAAGATAGAAACATCGCTCGGGCCAAGGCCTATGGAAGGCACTGCCTGCAGCGGACTGCTGATGCCCAGCTTTTGGGCATACTTCACCACCGTTTCCCATCCTATCTTCTCAGTCAGTTGGGCCGTTACCGAGTTCACCGATTTGCCCATGCCCCGGCGCAATGTCATCGGAGCACCCGTATACTCCCAGTCGGCGTTGTTTGGTGACCAGCTTTTCTTTTCGCCCTTCTCCACGTAGTTGATGGTGATGCGCTGGTCCACGATCTTGTCGCAGGGCGAGTAGCCGTTGTCTATCGCGGCCACGTACACGAACGGCTTAAAGGTAGAGCCCGGCTGGCGGCGCGCCTGTTTCACGTGGTCATACTTAAAATACTTAAAGTTGATGCCGCCAACCCAAGCCTTGATATGGCCTGAGAAAGGGTCCATGGTCATCATGCCGCCGTGCAGGAAGTGCTTGTAGTAGGCCAGCGAGTCCAGCGGGCTCATGGTCACGGTCTTCTCCAACGAGTCGTTGTCCCAGGTGAACACCTTCATCTCGCGCGGGCGGTTCAATTCCTTGTTTATCGCCTGCATGTCATCGCCATACTTTTTTTGCAGGCGCTTGTAGTAGGCGGTGCGCTTGATGGTTGCCTCGATAAAGCCCGGTATCTCGCGGTTCTTCTCATCCACCCACGGGTTTTTGCCTTTCCAGTGGTTGTCGAAGCGGCGCTGCAGCTTGCGCATCTGCTCCTCCATGGCAGCCTCGGCGTGGGCTTGCATCCTGGAGTCGATGGTGGTGTATACTTTCAGGCCGTCGCGGTACAGATCGTAGCCGTTGTCCTTGCACCACTCCTGCAGGTAATCGGCCACGGCTCCCCTGAAGTAAGTGGCGGGGCCGTCGTAATGGTTCTCCACGTTGTAGTCCAGCACCAGCGGCACCTGGCTCAGCGAGTCGGCCGCGGTTTTATCCAGGTAACCATACTTTACCATCTGGCCCAGCACCACGTTGCGGCGGCGGGTGGCGTTCTCGGGGTTAAAGCGGGGGCTGTAGTAGGTCGGGGCTTTGAGCAGGCCCACCAGCATGGCGGCCTCCTCCATCTTCAGCTTCTCGGGTGTGTTGTTAAAGAAAGTCTTGGCCGCTACCTTAATCCCGAAGGAGTTGGAGCCAAAGTCCACCGTGTTCAGGTACATCGTCAGGATCTCCTCCTTGGTGTAGCGCTGCTCCAGTTTGATGGCCGTGAGCCACTCCTTTGTTTTGGAGATCACGATACTGAGGCCGGGGATGTGGCCCAGCACGCCCTTGGAGTCGTCGGTGCGGGTTTTGTAGAGGTTCTTGGCCAGCTGCTGGGTAATGGTACTGGCGCCGCGGGCCTCGCCCTGAAAGGTGCCGTACACCGCCGATACGATCGCCTCCGGGTCGATGCCGGCATGTTCGTGAAAACGGATATCCTCGGTGGCCAGCAGCGCCTGCACCAGTTGCGGCGAGAGCTCCCTGTAGGTTACGGGGCTGCGGTTCTCCCGGAAATATTTCCCGATCAGCTTGCCGTCGGACGTGTACAGCTCGGAGGCCTGGTCGGACCTGGGGTTCTCCAGCCTGTCGAGGCTTGGCGTGGCGCCGAACAGGTACAGCACGTTGTGCTCCACGCTCAGCAGGTACCCCACCACCACAGCAATCCCCAGGAAAAATGCTTTCCAGGCAAAGCTGATCACCTTATGGGCTATGGATGAGGATGTTTTAGGTTCTTGTACTTTCTCTTGCTCCTTCGGCATCTTTAGCAAATAGCGGCTGTTCCGGTTAAATTCCCAATCGCACTTTATACAAAACGATCACAAAGATACTTTTTGTACACAACTTCCAAGAAGTACGCCCTGTATTACTTCGCAAATATTGTTAGAACAAGTATACTTTGACGTGTGCTGGCTATATTTGTTCCAGAAGTCGCACTTAAGATCGCCACAAAAATGCAAGCTACACTACAACAGGCTTTTAACAGAGTAATTGGGCTGCCGCTGAACAAGACCACCCGTACCGAAACAGTTGTATACTTCCACTTTGGCCACACCCACTACACCACACCGCAGGGCCTGGTGCTGGACGTGGGCGAGATGACCCTGGCCGTGAACTGCCCCTGGGAGCTGCAACTGACCGACGGCGGCCGCATAAAGCACAGCGAAATGTACATCCGCAAGCGCGAGGCGGGCCTGCCAACACCGGTATGGGACTGGAAAAGGCCCGGTTCCAGCATGCTGGACCAGCGCCTGACGGAACTGGTAAAGAACAACCCGAACCTGGTGGTGGAGCGCGCGGAGCAGCAGGATAACTGGGGGCTGCTCTTATACTTTAGCGATGGCTCCACGCTCTCGGTGCTGCCGGAGCCGGAGAAACCCTCTGCGGAGTACTGGCAGTTCTTCAGCAACACCGGCGACGGGCTGCGGGTAGGTGCCTGTGAGAGGGGTTTGATCTAAAATTTATAACTCAAGTTGCGATCAACCCACCCCTACCCCTCCCAAGAGGGGAATTTCGCAAAAGAGTAGGTGATTCCCCTCCTCGGAGGGGTAGGGGTGGGTTTACACCTGCACTGCATCAGTAAATCGCAACTTGTTAATTTATACTTCCATACTTTCTTTGGCGCAAGTATAGACCGGCTGCGTTTATACTTGCGCCTATACTTTTGAGAGGCCGGAAAACCTTTGCCGGTGCTACGGAGTACCTCAGCAAAAAGCAGCCCTTGAACATCCGCCTCCAACTTTTCGAGTTTGAAGACCTGCGCTGGTTCCCGCACGTTCTCCGGCAGGGCATGCTCGACTTCCTGCGCTTCATGATCACGCGGCTGAACGCCTACGAGGCGGCGATTCCGCTGCTGCAGGAACTGCTGGAGCGCACCCACCAGCGCCACATCACCGACCTTTGCTCGGGTGCCGGAGGCGGTATCGCCGCCATACAGCAGCAGCTGAGCCAGCGCATGGGCACCACCGTCCGCGTCACCCTCTCCGACCTTTACCCGAACCTCGGCGCATACGAGTACCTGCAGGAAAGCTCCGGAGGTGCCATCAACTTTATACCTGAGCCCGTTAATGCCACGGCTGTGCCGCCAGGTATAAAAGGCGTGCGCACCATCTTCTCCTCGTTCCACCATTTTCCGCCGCACCTGGCCAAAGCCATACTTCAGGACGCCGCCGGCAGGCGTGCCGCCATCGGCATTTTTGAGGGGGCCAGCAAAAGCTGGCTGGAGTTGCTGCTGCTGTGGCTGCTCTTCCCCATACTTATACTTCTGGTCACGCCCTTTATCCGTCCGTTCCGGCTCAGCAGGCTGTTTTTCACGTACATCTTACCACTTATCCCTTTGGGTATACTTTGGGATGGCACGGTATCGCTGCTGCGCATGTACACGCCCGAGCAACTGCAGCGCATGGCATCGGAGGTAAAAACAGCAAATTATACCTGGCGCTCCGGCCGCGCCGGTGCCGGTCCGGGCAAGCATGTGATTTACCTGATCGGGTATCCGGAGGAATTTTGAATGAGTGATTGAATGAATGTTGCGGATAACGGACAACGAACTTGAACAGCAAGTATAGCACTGCCCTCACGCTGATGCGCATCCCGTTCTCGGTGTACCTGATGCCGATTTTCTGGTTTGCGCTGAGCACGCTGCCCCAGGTGGACGTGTGGCAGGCGGTGGCGGTATTCCTGGTGCTGCATGGGCTGGTGTACCCCGCTAGCAACGGCTACAACTCCTACTACGACCGCGACGAGGGAAGTATAGGCGGCCTTAAAAAACCACCAAAGCCTAACCGGCAGCTCATGCACCTGGTGCTGCTGTTCGATGTGCTGGCCATACTTTTCAGCCTGCTGCTCTCGCCGCTCTTTGCCAGCCTGGTAGCGCTGTACCTGTTTATCTCCAAGGCCTACAGTTACGAGGGCATCCGCCTGAAGAAGTACCCGATCCTGAGCACAGTGGTGGTTACATTTTTTCAGGGGGCGTTTACCTACGGGATGGTGCAGGTAGGCGTGGGGCTAGCAATGCAGCAGGTGCTTCAGCCCCCGAACATCTGGTTTGCGCTGGTGAGTACACTTTTCCTGTGCGGCTCCTACCCCCTCACTCAAATCTATCAGCATGCCGAAGACAGCCGCCGCGGCGACCGTACCCTGAGCCTGCTGCTGGGCATCAACGGCACCTACATGTTTGCCGCTGTCAGTTTGCTGGCTGGCACGGCGCTGCTGCTGTGGCTATACTTCAGCGTGGGGCAGGTGGGCAATATTTTCATCTTCCTGCTCTGCACGGCGCCTGTTGTATACTTTTTTGCCGGGTGGGTGCTGCGCGCGCAGAAAGACCGTGGTGTGGTGAACTTTGAGAATACGATGCAGATGAACAAGCTCTCTTCCCTGTGCATTAGCGGGGCTTTTTTGTTGATGTTGCTAGCCCGCACATGGCCAACATAAACCTGATTCCGTAGTAGCGAATAGCTGCAACACACTACGCCCATGAAGTTCTTAGACGCTGTCGTGGCGGGCATCGCCGGCACCGCCGCCATGACTGCCTTTTTATACTTGCTCTCGTTTGCCACGCACCGCGTGATGAAGGTGACGCGCCTCCTGGGCACCATGTTGCTGAACCGCACCCACCCTGATGGCAGCCTCTCAGAACTCACCGGCACCAAGGTGGCGGGCACCATTGCACACTATGCCGCGGGCATATTCTTCTCTGTAGTTTACCTGGCGCTCTGGAATTCCGGTGTAGGGGTGCCCACCGCCTCCTGGGGACTGTTGTTCGGCCTGGCGCACGGGCTAGTCGCGATGGTGATCTGGTACTTCTTTTTCATGGTGCACCCCCGCCCGCCGATCATCACCCTCCGCAGCTACCTCACCTCGCTCATCTTTGCCCACATTGTCTTCGGTTTTGTTGCTACCTATACTTTCTACCTGTTGTTAAGGCCGGATTATAGTTTTTGGTGGTAGGCAATCGGATTTTTACAGACGTCGCCCCTCCCCTAACGGTAGCTGCCATAGCCAAAGTATAAGTTTCATAGTTACTGGTATCGCGCGGACAGGTCGCGAACTGTCTCTACAGAAGTATGAACCCGCTCCTGGTCTTATCACCCCACCCCAACCCTCCCCTAAGAACAGGGGAGGGAGCTCGGTTCGAGTTACATAGCAGGCGGCTATCGAAATGTTCCCAGCCTTTGGGCTGAGCGCCTATGCGAGTTTTTCCGGTGCCGAACGTGAGTGAGGCAGCCCGAGGTACGAGGGCAGGAAAAGCTCCCAGCGCGATGCCCGAAGGCGAGCCCTCTCGGGCTGGAGAGCACCAAAGTATGATGTGCAACAGTAGGTTTGTGGGAACTAGAGGATCAGCGGTTGCTAGAAAGGATAGCTTGTGTCGAATTGCTGGAAGCAGCGGCTATGAAAGTATAAATCGGTAAGTATAAAGAATAGTTGAAGTATAAAGGATGGCCCAAGATAAAACTTTAGCAAATGCAAGTATGGCTTTTCAAGCCAGTCGAGTCACAGACCCGACGCCATGGTTGGATACAAGTCTGAAGACTTGCACCATTAATTAAGTAAAGGCACAAGCGTCCGCTTGCGCCAGAAATAACATATCAAAGTATAAAACAAAACAGCCTGCCAAACACGAAGTATGGCAGGCTGCAAGTATATGTTAAGCTAACGCTTCTCCTTACCCGTTCATCGAGATCAGGAACTCCTCGTTGCTCTTGGTGCCTTTCATTCTTTCTTTCAGGAACTCCATGGCCTCTATCGAGTTCATGTCGGACATGAACTTGCGCAGGATCCAGATACGGTTCAGCTCGTCGCGGTCCATCAGCAGGTCCTCGCGGCGCGTACCGGAAGCCGGAACGTCAATGGCTGGGTACACGCGGCGGTTGGCCAGCTTGCGGTCCAGTTGCAGTTCCATGTTACCGGTACCCTTGAATTCTTCGAAGATCACCTCGTCCATCTTAGAGCCCGTGTCGATCAGGGCCGTGGCAATGATAGTGAGCGAGCCGCCGTTTTCTACGTTACGGGCCGCACCGAAGAAGCGCTTCGGCTTGTGCAGTGCGTTGGCATCCACACCACCCGACAGAATTTTGCCGGACGAAGGAACCACCGTGTTATAGGCACGTGCCAGGCGTGTAATGGAATCCAGCAGAATTACCACATCGTGGCCGCACTCTACCATGCGCTTGGCTTTATCCAGTACAATGCTCGATACCTTCACGTGGCGCTCGGCCTGCTCGTCGAACGTAGAGGCAATTACCTCGGCTCTTACGCTGCGGGCCATATCAGTTACTTCTTCCGGGCGCTCGTCAATCAGCAGGATCATCAGGTATACTTCCGGGTGGTTTTCCGAGATGGCGTTAGCGATCTCCTTGAGCAGCACGGTTTTACCTGTCTTCGGCTGCGCCACGATCATACCACGCTGGCCTTTACCGATAGGGGCAAACAGGTCCAGGATACGGGTGGAAAGCTGGCTTGGGCGTGTGGTCAGTTTCAGGCGCTCTTCCGGGAAAAGCGGCGTCAGGTGCTGGAACGGGATACGGTCGCGGATCTCCTCGGTCGTGCGTCCGTTCACGGTTTCCACCTTAAGTAGTGCAAAATATTTCTCTCCTTCCTTCGGCGGGCGGATCTGGCCTTTTACCGTATCGCCCGTCTTCAGTCCAAATAATTTGATCTGTGATGGGGAAACGTAGATATCGTCCGGCGAGGCGAGGTAGTTGTAGTGGGTGGAACGCAGGAAGCCGTAGCCATCCTGCATCAGTTCCAGCACACCTTCGTTCAGGATGATACCATCAAACTCTTTAAAGTTATTGGCACTAGCGGCATTCTGCTGGCTGCTACGGCGCGTGTTATCAGTACGGTCGTTGCTGCGGTTGTCGCCACGGTTATCGTTGCCACGATTGTCATTACCACGGCTATCATTGCCACGGTTATCGTTTCCGCGATTGTCGTTTCCGCGGTTATCGTTACCACGGTTATCATTGCCGCGGTTATCGTTGCGATTTTCTCTTTCTGCCTTGTTATCGTTGCCGCGGTTATCACGCGCCTCAGACCGGTTTTCACGGGTTTCGGGGCGGTTCTCACGCACTTCAGTGCGGGTGTCGGTGCGGTTATCGTCTTTGCGAACGCGCTCGCGCTGGCCCTGGGCGCCATGGTCTTTGGCAGGAGCCTCGGCGGGCACAGCCACCGGCACTCTTTCCTCGGTCCGGGCAGCGGCCTGCACGCGGGGGCGCCTTTCGGGCTTGGCAGGGGCTTCTTCTACTTCTACAGCAACTGCAACATCAGCAGACTCTTCACTACCAGCAGATTCGGCTTGTATTGCAGGATTGTATTTTTTGGAGATGGTGTCTGAAGGGGAAACGGCTTGCTGATCGAGGATCTTGTAAATGAGGTCTTGTTTGCTGAGCTTCTTAAAGTTCTTAACACCCAAGTGCTCAGCAATCTCTTTGAGCTCTGAAAGAAGCCTATCTTTCAATTCTTCAATTTTATACATAAATAGTGGTATGGTAGTTAACTTAACTTGCCAGGTATCGCGGTGAGCGAACAAAGCGAGAGATTTTCGTTTATTTCAGGAAAATAGAATAGGTTGCGAAAGAGTCAGAAAGGCACGGGAACTATGGCCTTCTTCAAATGTACCGCAATGTTATTGCAATGCCTTTTAATTAACAAATATTACCGGTTGTTTTAGATAAAAAGTTTCAATTTTTGCTTAAAAGATTTCGCAAAAGCCGCTAACTAGTTAAAAAGCTCTATTTTTGCGTTCATACTTTATACTTACTTATGCTACAGCTACCAGTTTTAAGAGAACAGACCGAGCAGGTGATTGCCGGGCTGAACAAGAAAAACTACAAAAACGCGGCCCAGGAAGTTGCCGCTCTGCTGGAGCTCGACCAGCAACGACGCCAGATCCAGAACGAGCACGATACCCTTCAAAGCCGCGCCAATTCCTTATCCAAGGAAATCGGCCTGCTGATGAAGAGCGGGGAGCGCGAGAAGGCCGAGGCCGCCAAAGCCGAAACCTCCGAACTGAAGCAGCAAACCAAAGCCCTAGCTGAGCAACTCTCCTCCATCGAAGACGACATCCAGAAGGCGCTGTACAAGCTGCCGAACCTGCCGCACGAGAGCGTACCCTTTGGCAAAAGCGCCGAGGACAACGAGGTGGTGCTGGAGCATGGCCAGATACCTAAGTTGCACGAAGGCGCGCAGCCGCACTGGGAACTAATTCAGAAGTACGATATCATTGACTTTGAGTTGGGTAATAAAGTATCCGGGGCTGGTTTTCCGTTCTACAAGAAGCAGGGGGCACGTTTGCAGCGCGCGCTTATCAACTTCTTCCTGGATGAGGCCATCAAGGCCGGGTACATGGAGGTGCAGCCACCGATTGTGGTAAACGAGGCGTCTGGCTACGGCACGGGCCAGTTGCCCGACAAGGACGGCCAGATGTATCATGCCACGGCAGATAACCTGTACCTGATCCCGACAGCGGAGGTTCCTATTACAAACATGTACCGCGATGAAATTGTTCCGGTGGATCAGCTGCCAATCAAGAATGCCGGACACACGCCCTGCTTCCGCCGCGAGGCCGGCTCGTGGGGCGCCGACGTGCGCGGCCTGAACCGCCTGCACCAGTTCGACAAGGTGGAGATTGTGCAGATAACGCTGCCCGAGAAGTCTTACGAGGCGCTGGAGCAGATGAGCAGCTACATACAGGGGCTGTTGCAGAAACTGGAGCTGCCTTACCGCGTGCTGCGCCTGTGCGGCGGCGACATGGGCTTTACCTCTGCCCTTACCTATGATATGGAAGTATACTCTGCCGCCCAGGGCCGCTGGCTGGAGGTAAGCTCGGCCTCAAACTTCGAGACCTACCAGGCCAACCGCCTGAAGCTGCGCTACAGAACCGAGTCGGGCAAAACACAGCTGCTGCATACGTTGAACGGAAGCGCCCTGGCCCTGCCCCGCATTGTAGCGGCTATACTTGAGAATAACCAAACGCCGGACGGCATTAACATGCCAAAGGTGCTGCACTCCTACTTAGGGTTTGAGAAGATTTCCTAATTTGAGGATTTGGAAATGTGGAGATGTGAAGATGCTCCAACCCTACTAAGCAGAACAGCCGCTGACCAAATCAGCGGCTGTTCTGCTTAGTAGCTTACGCCCTTGCTGTGTGTTTTCACCAGCAAGCAAAAGGGCGCGTAAGTATAAAATTTGAAGCTGTGTAAATTTGGAGATGGGAAGATGGGGATGGGAAGATGGGAGGATTTGGAAATTCTTTAAAACAAACGCCGCTGACTACTCAACGGCTTTTGTCCTGTTAATGGAGCGAATATAATTTATTGCCCAATCTTCACATCTCCAAATTTCCAAATCTTCTCATTCCCAAATTCCCAAATCTCCAAATCTATCAACCACCAAACTGCTCCAGGTAAGCCTGGTACTGGTTTTTGAGTTTATACTTCTTGATCAGGATCTTGGGCTCATCGAAGTTCTCGGCCTGTAGCGCTTTGGTTTGCAGCAGCTGCTCCAGGGCCAGTCGCTCGTCTTCGGCACCGTCTATACTTTCATAGTCTGTTAAGAATGTTGGCGTAAGCAGCAGTTTATTCTTCTTAATCGCCACATATCCCACCGACATCAACTTCTCCAGCCCCTGCTCCACTTCATTCTGCGAGAGCACGGTTCCGTCCACGGCATCGGCCATGAGCAAGATTTCGTGCAGCGGCGCACCGCCCTCTTCGCCGGATGCTAAAAGAAGCGCCTCCAGTAGTTGCACATCGGCTTCCTGCCAGGTTAAGTTATATTTAGGCATAGCTTTTACTCATAAATCGGTTCAAATATAGCCCGTAAGTTCATTTACTTTGCAATATATACTTGTATCTGTATATTTATTACCTGTTACCAGCTCCTAACATCACGTGATACTACTCAGAAAACAAACTTGTTTACTTTTCCTGCCGCTCCTGCTGTGCCTGGTGGCACTGCAAAGCTTCGGTCAGTCGTCAAAGGGCTTCATCATCAAGAAAGGCGGAGAGTACAACGAAGGCTTTATAAGCTTCGACCACCGTCAGCCCTGGCAGATACAATTCAACCGCTTCCGACAAGGCTCCTCCATGCTCTACAGTTCTGAGCAACTTGCTGGGTTCAAACTCAAGGACGGTAAGAACTTTGTTACCAAAACCATACTTGCTGATGGCAAGCCGCTGCATATTTTTATAGAGGTATTAGGCGACAGCACATTCTTCTACTTCAGGCGCGACAACGTTTTTCTCAAGCCCTCCTCTGCCTCTGAACAAATCCGGGAGCAGGACCTGCTCCCGTACCTACGATCGCTGACAGCCCCTTCCGATAGCTGGTACGATGAGCTCCACCTGTTCAAACTCAAGCCAAAAGCGCTACGCTATTTTGTGAACAATAGAGCAGAAGGCAAGTCGCCAACCATTATGTTTAGCAGCGTTGGCGTTTTCTCTTCCTTTAACCGCTCCGTGCTTACTAGCAAAGGCTCATGGCTGGAGGGGAATGACAGCCCGGTAAAAGCAACATCCCTCAATATCAGCGCGGGTGCCTTTGCCGACCTGCCGCTCTGGTCGGTGAACAACCTGTCGGTGCAAACACAGGCCAGCTACGGCAAAATGCGGTTTAACGAAACTACGACCGGCCGGGATACGCGCTATGATTACAAAGTGGACCTCGACTACGCCAGCCTCTCCCTGCTGCCAAAGTATAGCCATACCCTCTCCAAGCTGCGCCTGTTTGCGCAGGCAGGCCCAAGTGTAACCTATATTCTGCAAAGCGACACCCAGGCGGTGAAAGCCGTAACCGAGGGAGACAAGGTATGGCTGCACCTTGCCCCTTCCCTTGTCAGCTCTGAGGTGATGTTTGGGTTTGAGGCAGGTGCAGGCATCAGCTATTTTTACCTCCCCAGGCACTACGTGTCAGTGGGCATCAGCCAGGGAAACACTTTCAGCAAACAGTTCCATATCAGCAACCAGTCCCTTACCGTTAGCCTCAACCTATGAAAACCTGCTTCACCCGTTACATCCTGTACCTGGTCTTTGTTTGCCTGTGCAGCTGCGCCAAAGAGGAGGAGTTCCCGAAGGCGCTGCAACACCCTTACCTGGAGATGCAGCAGGCCTTTCCTGACAGCACTGGCATAAAGGCGTCGGCCATTATCCTATACCAGGGCGAAAACGCTCCAACAGAGTATGGATTCGCCTACAAACCCCAATCGGGTGATCAGCAGTCAGAGGCGAGAGTATCCGCCACCATGGCTGACAATAAGTTCAGCGCCGTCTTGTCGGCAAGGCTTACCAGTAGAATCACTTATGAAGTAAGAGCCTACGCCGTTGTGGACGACAAGACCATTTACAGCCCCTACATGGAAGCCACGAGCTTTGTCACCAGCCCGCCTACCATCACAGACTTTTCACCTAAAGAAGGCCCTGACCACACCCAGATTACCATAACAGGCTTCAACTTTTCAAAAAACAAGTATGAAATGGAGGTGTTCGTTGGACCAGTAAGAGCCAATGTTTTATCATCTGATGACAACAAACTGGTAGTAAGGATATCGGGGTCGAAGCATTTTGGCTCCTTCCCGATACAGGTGAAGAGGTATAAGGACAAAATAGGCGTATCAGAGGAGACATTCAGAATCTGGGGACCTGAAATACATAAGATGTCCAAGCTAGAGGCCACACCCGGCGATACGCTAACGCTGTTCGGGAAGCACCTCTTCGGTGGGCAATGGGGGCCGTACGTGCGTCACGGACTGATGCAATTTAAAGTGCTCTCCGCCTTCGACACGAAACTGCTGGTGGAGGTTCCCTTTCCGGATCCTGCGGAATTTGACACGCCGCTGCCACTCACGGTTACGGCCGGCGAGAAAACCGCCAGTATTCCTTTCAGCTTTACCATCCGCTCCAACTTCAGTTCGGCTACAGCGCTGGACCTGCCGGTACAGTCAAGCTATATGCCAGCTTTTGAGGCCGATGGAAAGGGGTATTTCTTCGATTACAACCGTGTAATTAGCTACTCTACGGCCACCGGGCAGTGGCGTGAGGAAAGCAAGTTTCCGGGGCTAGGTCGCTCTACTCCACTGTGGCAGCGTGTTGGCGACAAGGCCTACCTTATTGGGGGCACGAAAGGATTCTACAATTATGGTGATGTGTGGGAGTATGACTTCAGGTCAGGCATTTGGAAGGAGAAGCCTGGCCTCAAGGTTTATACGTCGCGCGTAGCAAGCTTTGTGTTGGACGGGAAGATATACTTTGCCGGGGGCACCAGCAACGAAAGCAGCTATATCCTACGGCGCTACGACCCGCAGACGGAGCAGTTCACAACACTTAACAGGGTACCAGGTTATGTTGCATATGGTAGCGCATTCAGCCAAAATGGCAAAGGTTACCTACTGGTGAACGGGAGCGTGATGGAGTACAACCAGGCCACAGACTCCTGGTCCGTTCACAGCCAGTACAGCGCCAGCGACAGCCATGCCTTTACCACAGACGGCTCAGATGTATACCTGCTCACGCAGAGGCAGTACCCGACACTGTATCGCTACAACACCTCTACTAAATCGTGGGAAAAGGCTGCTTTCTACCCCGGCTGTGTGGCAGACCAGTACGGCTACTATTACAATATAAGTTTCTCTGGCTTTGCCACTAAGGATGCCCTATACGTGGGCATGCTTCGTTCGTCTGCTTATAGCAATTGCTTTACCCGTTTTTATAAGTATACGCCTTAACTATAGCCCTTCAAACGAGATCTCCCGCATGCACTTAAAGTGTCCTTTGGGGCACTTGCTGTAGCCGATTTTGGAGCAGGGGCGGCAGCTGAGGCCGCGTACCTCCAGCACTTTATACTTCGTCCGGAAGGGGTACATGCCAAACTCCGGAATGGTGTTGCCCCACACGCTGATGATGTCTTTCCCAAAAGCCGCTGCAATGTGCATCAGGCCCGTGTCGTGGCTTACCACCTGCGTGGCCTGCCGCACCAGTGAGGCCGAGCCATTGAGGTTATACTTGCCGCAGGCGTTGTAAATCGTTGTTCGTTGTTCGTTGTTCGTTGATCGGTTGGTGAAGTGTGCAGTGATTTCTTCACCGGTGGCGGCGTCTTCCTTGCCCCCCAAAA
The DNA here is from genome assembly GCF_001907195.1 of Pontibacter flavimaris. GTDB lineage: Bacteria > Bacteroidota > Bacteroidia > Cytophagales > Hymenobacteraceae > Pontibacter > Pontibacter flavimaris. Next base: position 382,658 of record NZ_LVWA01000010.1, on the reverse strand, counting down.
GTATAACTGGCTGCTGCAGGCGCTCGCACAATTCTATAATTCGCTCGGTGGGCAGGCGCTTGGTATAGTGCTGCGCGCCAATGGCAAAGGCTACATAACCGTTCTGAAATCCTTCCGGCAAAGTATAAACGTCCACCTCATCCGGGGCAGGTATAAAATAGTCCAGGCCACCGCCATCGTCTTTCACACCCAGCGCAGCAGCGGCATCCAGGTAGCGTTGTACAATGTGCACGTCAGGCAGGCGGTTTAGTTTGAAGTTTACCATCAGCCACTTCTCGTAGTTGAGCTTATTAAAGCTGCGGCCCGGCTTGCCCAGTCTTGCTTTGATGATGCGCGTGCGCAGGTTGTTGTGCAAATCCACTACATAGTCGAAGTTCTTCGCTTTCAGCTCCTGCACCAGGTCGCTCAGTTTCTCGCCCAGCACATGCACTTTGTCCACGTACGGGTTAGGAGCAAGTATACTTTGGAAGGCTTTTTTGGTAACATAATGCACCTCCGCCCCCGGCACCTGCTGCTTGATGCAGCGGATAACAGGCGTGGTCAGCACAATATCGCCGATGGAGGAAAAACGAAGTATGAGGATTTTGGGCATGTTATACTTTAAACAAACGCTGCCGCAAGTTTTCAACTTGTGGCTATACTTGGGGTAAGCTTTCAGCTTACGGATTTCATAGACTACAGCTATACTTTTGCAAGCTGGAAGCTGGAAGCAGGTTGACCGTTAGCTACTTTATCTTCTCCTTCCTCTCCCTGAAATACTTCTCCACTTCCTCCAGCGGCTTAGCGTTAAAGGTCATCTCTTTCGTTAGACCTCCCTTGCGGCCAACCAATACGCCATACTTCATGTCGTCGTAGCCGCTGGTGTGGTGGGCATCGGGGTTTATACTGAGCATCACGCCTTTTTCCAAAGCATAGTGCACGTAGCGCCAGTCCAGGTCCAGCCGCCAGGGGTTGGAGTTGATCTCGATGATGACGTTGTTGGCGGCGCAGGCATCAATCACCATTTTGTGGTTGATCGGGTAGCCCTCGCGGCGCAGCAGCAGGCGACCAGTCGGGTGGCCGAGCATGGTGGTATAAGGGTTCTCAATAGCCGTGATCAAACGGGCCGAAGCTTTCTGCTCATCCATGTTCAAAGTGCTGTGGATGCTGGCCACGATGAAGTCAAAGGTCCTGAGGATATCCTCGTCATAGTCCAAAGAGCCATCGCCTAGGATATCCGACTCAATGCCTTTAAAAATTTTAAACGGAGCCAGTTTCTTGTTCAGCTCGTCGATCTCTTTCTGCTGGCGCAGCACATCGCCCTCGCGCAGGCCACCGGCATAGGCAGCCGTTTTGCTGTGGTCCGAGATGCCCAGGTACTCATAGCCCATGTCGCGGCAGTAAGTGGCCATCTGTTCTAAAGTATGGGCGCCGTCGGAGTAGGTGCTGTGGTTGTGCAGGATGCCCTTGAGGTCGGAGAGTTCGAGCAGCTTTGGCAGTTTGTTTTGCAGGGCCAGTTCAAGCTCGTTGGTGCCCTCGCGCAGCTCTGGCGCTACGTACGCCATGCCCGCCGATTTATAGATATCCGCTTCCGAAGCATAGCCTTGCTCGCGCACCACCGTCAGCAGGTTGGTGCTGCCCGTAAACAGTTGCGCCAGGTGCTCCGGGGCCGAAGAAGTCTGCAATAACTCGTTGGCAAAGCGCTCAGTGGGCACCAGCCGCACCTCCACCGGCATACCGCTTTCAGTAAGCGCGCCGCGCCAGGCAAAGGGGCCGGAGTTTTTCTGGTCTTCCTGCAGCTCCGCTATACTTTGTAAAGCCTCATGTGACCGGGCCGGAGCCTCGGTAGCAAGTATAAACTGCAGCGCGGTGATGATCTCCATGCGGCGGCGCATCTCGCCTACCAACTCCACCTGCGCCCCGGGCACAGCGGCTTTTATACGTTGCAGCAGCTGCTCGGCCACCAGCTCGGCTTCGGCATACAATAATTTGCCCCGGTTTTGCTGGGTAAAGAGCAGCGCCTGCCGGATGTTTTCCTGCGTTTTGGCGCCAAAGCCCTTCAGTTTGCTCACCTTGTCCAGCTCGCAGGCCTCCAGCAGTTCCTCCACCGTCTCGGCACCCAACTCTTTCCAGAGGTTACGTACTTTTTTGGGGCCGATGCCTTTGATGCTCAGCATCTCCACCACGCCCGGCGGCGTTACCTGCAGCATCTGGTCGAGCTCGGCAAAAGTGCCTTTCTCGTTTAGCTCCAAGATCTTGGCCGCGATGCCTTTGCCCACGCCCTGTATACTTTCCAGCTGCGCCTGCGTCAGGGTTTCCAGCGGCTCTTCCACCAGCTCCAGCGCCGCTACGGCGTTGGCGTAAGAGCGAATCTTGAACGGATTCTCGTCGTGCAGCTCCATGAGTTCGGCTGCCAGCTTAAACTGTTTTATGATCTTCTTGTTTTCCAAAGCCTGCGTGTTGTCGGTGTGCTGCAAAGATAGGAAAAGCGCCCGAACCTTGGTCCTTTCCGGCGGCGCCCTTACCCCCTGCATACTTTATTTCGTAATAATCTTCAGCCCTTGCCGTTAGCAAACCGGGAGCAGAATAGTTGTATGCTTATACTTACATATACCGTCCTTATTCCCTACCTTAGCATATAAACCTGATTTATACCTATGAGATATACGTCTGTGCTGTGCCTGTTGTGCCTGCTGTTTATGGCGGTAACGTGCAAGAAAAACGATAAAGTGGCTGCGCAACTTGCCGGGAAAGTATGGCTGCACTCCTTCGAGGAAGACGAGGAGGGACTGTGGGTATACCGCCCTAACACCTATGATTTTCCGCCCTCGCGGGGACGCACCGGTTTCAGCATAGAGCCGGGAGGCGTGTTCAAGCGCTTCGAGATTGCCCCTACCGACGGCCTGCAGGAAGAGGTGGGCGAGTGGGAGCAGCTGCAGAAAGACCTGGTGCAGGTGCGCATGGCCGAGGGCAGCACGCCGCCTACCGAGTACCGCATCCAGATCGTTTCTTTGAGCGATGACTTATTGAAAGTGAAGCGGATAGAATAATCTATAAACATAATTATACTTTAAAAGTATAGATTATACTTAAGTCATGAAGAGCTACGAGCATCTGTCCAATACAGCCCGCAGGGGAATTAGTCTGCTACTACAACTAATCATATTTGGATTGATGATGGCGGATATGATCGGTACCATTTGGGGAGGTGTGGCGGGAGGCTTGCTTATAGCCGTTGCACTGCAGGAGTGCGTCATGTACTTTAACCGGAGAAAATCAGGCGCTTAAGCCGCAAGTATACTTTTAGCCATAGAGAAAGGACTGAAGAAAACCCTGCCCTTATTTCTAATCGCAGCTTTTGTTGCCCTGGTGCTTCTGGTAACTGCATACTTTTAAAAGAACACCGTAACGAAAAAGCCCATGCTCAACTACGAGAAGCTATCGAGATCGACCCGGACCAGGACAGCCATGCTGCTGTTGCTGCTGTTCATGGTGCTCGCGGTAGCCGATCTTTTCATCAGTTTTTTCGGGGGGGTGGTGCTAGGCCTGCTGCTGGTGCAGTTCGAGATGGAGGTGCAGCGGTTTTTCAGGCACTCGGCGGGACGCAGCCCCAGCGTTGCCAGGCTCCTGAAGGCCTACGCCGACCTGGGTCTTGAGCGCAAGCTCCAGCTGAAAGCCGGCCTGCAGGTGCTTGTGTTTATACTTATACTTGCCGACGTGCTGGACTCTTTCTGGGGAGGCATGATCAGCGGGGTGCTGCTGGCCCTGCTCGCCGACGACCTGATCCGCTACCAGCGCCGGAAGCGAAAAATCACCATCAAAAAGAACTAACGCCACCCATACTTCTGGCCAAAGATGAAATCGTTCGAAATGTCCTTTAGTAGTACCAGAGGACTCAACACCCCAAACTCTTTAACTCCCAAACTTTCTAACTCTCTAACTTTCTAACTCTTTTCACCCTTACACCAATGCAACACTGGTTAGTAAAATCAGAACCTGAGACATACTCCTGGGCAAAGCTTGTGCAGGAAGGCCGCACCATGTGGGACGGCGTGCGCAACTACCAGGCCCGCAACAACATGCAGCAAATGCAGCCCGGCGACCTGGTGCTGTTCTACCACAGCGTATCCGTAAAAGCTATTGTGGGCATTGCCAAAGTGGATAAAGCCGCTTATCCTGACCCAACCGCCAAAGACGATAAAGGCCAGTGGGTGGTGGTGGACCTGGTGCCTTTCCGCGACTTTAAAGACCCCGTAACGCTGGAGCAGATAAAGAAAGACGAGCGCCTGAAGGACATCGCGCTGCTGCGCCAGTCGCGCCTCTCGGTGATGCCGCTAAAGGCCGAGGAGTTCGATGTGCTGCTGGCACTGGGCAACTAAACCCCGCAAAATCAAGGCATAGAACAACGAATAGCAGCTATTTGCAGTAAAATGGAAATAGCTGCTATTTTTATACTATTCCCTCACCGGATAGCATCAACTCCGTGTACGCTATGCCATACATTCGCCACCTGCTCGCCCTGCTGTTCGCGTGTATACTTGTGCCGCTGCTGGCCCAGGAGGCGCCCACGCAGCCCGTGCGCCTGGAGCTGCCGCTCAAAGCCGAGGACGTGGACATAGAGGTGATCGCCCTGCCCGACAGCAGCCTGCTGGTGTACCACAAGACCAGCAACCTCTGGGAGACCGAGGCTACCTTCCACTTCACCAAGTATAACAGCCAGCTGCAGGAAGTATGGACCGACACCGCCGCCCTCGCTCCCGACAACGACTACATCCGCTCCTATACTTTTGGCCCGCACACGTTCCTGGTGTATGGCGGGGATAACCTGCGCGATTATACCTTTGTGCGCCTGAGCCATGAAACCGGTGAGACCTGGCATAAGAAGTTCGAGATTGAGCAATTGGAGGAGATCTATGAGTACCGGGTGCTGCAGGGCAACTTCTTCCTCATCGGGCGCAACCGCAAAGACGGCAAGTCGCTCCTGCTGCACCTGAACCCTGAATCCGGGGAGATAACCCCGCTGCCCTCGCTCTATGGCGAGGAGTCCTCGTTCACGGACATGCTCTCTGACCATGAGCAGGACCGGCTGGACGTGGTGATCTCCGAGTCGAACGGCCGCATTTCGAGGCTGCAGGTAAAGAGTTTCGATGCCACCGGGAAGCTGCTCAAGAACTATTTTATACTTCAGAAGGAGGACAAGAGCCTGCTGAATGCCGAGGTAACGCCCGGCGACACGACCCAAAAACTGCTCATCGGCACCTACGGCACCCGCGACCTGCGCTACTCCCAGGGCTTTTTTGCCACGCTGATGGCCTCGCAGGTGGTGGAGGGTAATTTCTACAGCATCCTTGAACTCAACAACTTCCTCAAGTACATGAAGCCCCGCCGCGAGGAGCGCGCGCGCCGCCGCCAGGAGCAGCGCCTGAGGTCCGGCCGCGGCTCTGGCCTGAACTACCGCCTGCTCCTCCACGACCTCATCGAGACACCCTATGGCTACATACTGGCCGCAGAGGCATACTTCCCGCAGCACAGCAACGAGCGCAGCAGCGTCCTGAGCATGACTCCAAGTGGCCTCAGGCCCTACAAGTTGGCGGATGGGTTTAAGCGCAGCCACGCCGTGGCCCTGGGCTTCGATAAGAGCGGCCAGCTGCTTTGGGACAACGCCATGCCTTTAACGGGCATCACCACGTATTACCTGCGGCATGCGGTGGAGGTGCAGCCCCTAACCGACGGGCGCGTGGTGATGGCTTATCCCGAGAATACCAGGATCGTGTACCAGATCATGAACGACAACCGCTATAACGATGAGAAAACGGAGCTGGAGCTGCTGCCCTACGAAGAGAACGAGAAGATACAGACCAACGAATACCCCGGCCTGATCCGGTGGTACGGCAACAGCATGGCGGCCTTTGGGTTTCAGCATATCAAAACCAAGGGGAAAGGCACCCGGCAGGCATTCTCCATCACCAAGATCACGTTTTAACTCCCCAACTCTCTAACTCCCAAACTTTCTAACTTTTTAACCTTCTAACCTTCTAACTTTCTATCTCCCCCAATCCTTTCTATATTTGCATTCAATTATCCCGGCTATGCAGAAGAGACTCATCGTAAACCACCAACTGCTCGACATCATGGTGATGCGCCTGTGCCACCAGCTCATCGAGAGCCATGGCGACTTTTCTGATTCTGTGATTCTGGGCCTGCAGCCGCGCGGCAAGTATGTGGCGCAGCGCATCCAACGCACCCTGGCCAGTATACTGGGCAAGCAGGTGCCCACCGGCCTCCTCGACACCACCTTCCACCGCGACGACTTCCGCCGCCGCGACACACCCATCACGGCCAACGCCACCAAGATCGATTTTCTGGTGGAGGGCAAAAACGTGATTCTGGTGGATGACGTGCTGTATACAGGCCGTTCGGTGCGCGCCGCCCTGGATGCCATGATTGCCTATGGACGCCCGGCCAGCGTGGAGCTGCTGGTGCTGGTAGACCGCCTCTACACGCGCCACCTGCCCATCCAGCCTACTTATGTGGGCCGCAAGGTAAATTCGCTGCTGAGCCAGCGGGTGCTGGTGGAGTGGAAAGGCGAGCAGGCCGAGGAAGACGCCATCTGGCTAATTACCAAAACCGACGAATAAACTTTACTCATACATGCAAGAGCTCAGCGTCCGGCACCTGTTAGGTATCAAAGACATCACCCCCCAAGACATCCAGCTCATTTTTGAGACTGCCGATAATTTCAAAGATGTACTGAACAGGCCGATAAAGAAAGTGCCTTCGCTGCGCGACATCACCATCGCCAACGTATTCTTCGAGAACTCCACGCGCACCCGCCTCTCCTTTGAGCTGGCCGAAAAGCGCCTCTCTGCCGACACCATCAACTTCAGCAGCAGCGGCAGTTCCGTTAAAAAAGGCGAAACCCTGCTCGACACGGTCAACAACATCCTGGCCATGAAGGTGGACATGATCGTGATGCGCCACTCCAGCCCCGGTGCCCCCCACTTCCTGAGCAAGCACATCCCGGCCAACATCGTAAACGCCGGCGACGGCACCCACGAGCACCCGACGCAGGCCCTCCTTGACTCCTTCTCCATAAGAGAGCGACTGGGCGAGGTGGCCGGCAAAAGGGTGGTGATCATCGGGGATATCCTGCACTCGCGGGTAGCGCTTTCTAATATCTTCGCGCTGCAGAAGCAGGGTGCTGAGGTGATGGTGTGCGGCCCGATCACGCTGCTGCCAAAGTATATCCAGCAGCTGGGTGTGAAGGTGGAGACCGACGTGCGCAAGGCGCTGGAATGGTGCGACGTGGCCAACGTGCTGCGCATACAGCTGGAGCGCCAGCAGATGAAGTATTTCCCCTCGCTGCGCGAGTATACGTTATACTATGGCATCGACAAGAAAATGCTAGACAGCCTGAACAAAGAAATCGTACTGATGCACCCGGGCCCGATAAACCGCGGCGTAGAACTCAGCTCCGATGCCGCCGACTCGCACCACTCCATTATCCTTAACCAGGTGGAAAACGGCGTAGCCATACGCATGGCCGTGTTATACCTGCTGGCCCAGAGAGGTTGATATAAAGTATAAACCTGTATAGAAGTATAAAGTATAAACCCCGCTCCTGCTACAGGGGCGGGGTTTATACTTTTACTCCATAGCTAAATCAGAAGTATAAGCCTTTCTCCCGCTGGCGCGAGTTTGCAACTCGTGCGTACTATGGTGTCGGGTTACTTTGGGCATATTTTTATACTTGCCGATTTATACTTTGCCATACTTCTGCTGGCGCAAGCTGAATGTCCCGGAGCATTTCGGGGCGTCTGCTTGTGCCTTTTTATACTTTGGCTATACTTTTTATACTTGCTGTTCCGGACATCCTTGTCCAGAACTTTGCCTGCTGCGGACTTCCAAGTCCGCGTAAGCCATACTGTTATACTTGCTGATTCATACTTTATACTTTCCTAGCGCAAGCGTCCGCTTGTGTCTTCCATAGCTGTTGCTTCCTTCCACTTGAACAAAGCTATCTTTACTAGCTACTTTTCATCCTCCAGCCTTACAAGCCTAAAGTTTCACATCATACTTTGGTGCTCTCAAGCCCGAGAGGGCTCGTCCTTTGGTTTCGCGCTGTGTACATTTCCTTTGCTTGACCTTACGGTCTCCGCAATTTCGCTAAAGCGAAACCGTAAATCTACAAGGCACTCGACGGAAAGACTGGGTTCAGATTCGATAGCTACGGCTTTTGTCATCTCGACCTTTGGGAGAGATCTCTTTAAAATTCCAGATAGATCTCTCATTTCATTCGAGATGACAAAAATGTATAGCTCCCTCCGCTGTTCTGGGGGTAGCAGCCCTCGATAAAAGGGAAGGTTGGGGTGGGATGATCCTAGGTTTATAGGTATAAAAACAAAAAAGCGCCGCAGGCTTTCGTCTGCGGCGCTTTTGTTACTATTTATCAGATGATTAATCCAGGTCTAACTGCATGTCCGGCGTATTCATCTCGAAGCCTACCCTTCTGTTTCTGGCACGCTCCTTCTCCGTTCTGCGCTTAGACAGACGCTCGTTCACTTTTACGAGTGGCTGCGTTTCGCCGTAGCCTTTGGTTACCAGTCGATCCGGGTTCTGCACGCCTTGCTGCACCAGGTATTCCTTCACAGCCTCGGCTCTGCGCTCAGACAGCGCCTGGTTGTACTCCTCAGAACCGATGAAGTCGGCGTGGCCTTTGATCAGCAGCACGTGATCCGGGTATTTCTGCAGGGCCACGGTGATGCTATCCAGCAGTTGCTTGTAGCTATCCTGTACGCGGGCTCTGTCGAACTCGAAGCGTACTTTCTCCTCGATCAGTTTCTTGGTAGCCTCATCCAGCTCAGGGCAGCCTTTGGTTTCAGCAGTACCTGCTGAGTTAGGGCAAGCATCCTCGTTATCCGGAACACCGTCACCATCTGAGTCTACAGGGCAACCATCCGGGCCAACCTGCACGCCAGAAGGAGTATCAGGGCACTTATCCTGTGCATCGGCTACACCGTCGTTGTCAGAGTCAGGGCATCCGTTGGTAGCGGCAGTACCGGCCTCATCAGGGCACTGGTCATCTTTGTCTGCAATGCCGTCACCGTCGCGGTCAGGGCAACCATTCAGGTTAGCCACGCCAGCCTCGCTTGGGCACTCATCCTGGTAATCTGCCACACCGTCACCGTCTGTGTCAACAGGGCAACCGTTCTTATCTACCTGCACGCCAGTTGGGGTGTCAGGGCAGTCGTCGCGTCTGTCCGGCACACCATCGCCGTCCGTGTCTTTCGCCTTGCCAAGGTTAAAGCCAAGGCCCACGTTGTGCATCAGGAACTGGTCGTTGTCGCCGGTGTCGTAGCCATCGATCTTATCCTGGCCGATGAGCATGTAGTTGGTTTCCACAAAGGCGCTAACGGCATCAGAGAAACGGAAGCGGATACCCGCGCCGGCTCTGCCTGCCATGGTGAAGAACTTATCGTCGTTATGAACGGCAGGACCGCCCGCCGGAGCAGTGGCATCGGTCTTGGCCCAGGCGCCACCACCCGCAACCTGCAGGTAAGGGCCGATAAAGGCATCTTCTTTCAGGATGGTGCCATACATCTTAAGGCGCAGGCCCAGCATAACGGTACCCATCTGGGCATCAAACTTGCCACCTTCGTACAGGCCTTTGCCTTTGTCTTCTGTGCTGCCGTAGGTCAGGTGCAGACCTGCATCAAAGGAAGGGCTGATGTAACGGTTCAGGGAGAGGCCACCGCCCCACTCCAGATCTCCAAATTTATCATCGCCTGTGATGTCGCCTTTATACTGCAGGGCGCTTCCGTATATTTGCAGGTTTGTCCTTTGATCGGAGCTTTGCGCAAATACTTCCGGGCCTGCCACAAGCAGGAACACGAGTGCGAAAGCGAGCTTCTTAATTGTTGATAAATGTGTTTGCATGATTCTACAAAGTATATGTTGATATGACAATACGTGCATGTTTCGAAACGAGTTTATTTTGCGCAAAAAAATTTCTGCCCACTACCCCTTGCTGGCGCAGCCGTCTCACATGCTTCTTCAGGAACTGTAAATGTTCGCCCATAGGCTCTCATTCATTCGGGTTGAACATAACCCACTGTACACCACCACCTAAATTGCACTGGTTTCCGGCATTGTGGTTCAGACAGTACGCATTTCTATACTTCAAACTGAAACCAGCACGCAAGGTTGTACTGTTGATTTTTTTTTGACTCAAGGGCTGATATTTTAGAGTAAGGACGGCAAAAAAGATTGTCAGCCTCTGCTATTCTCCCCCTAAACTATCCATATGCTTTAATTCTGAGCCGCCTCCCGCATCAGCCGCTCAATATCATCAGCCTCCACCGGTATGTGCTGCATTAGGTCCTTGGCCCCGTTGTGCGTGATGAGGATATCGTTCTCCAGGCGTATGCCTATTCCTTCCTCCCGGATGTAGATGCCCGGCTCGCAGGTGAACACCATGCCATTCTCGAACGGGCGGAACTTGTTGCCCACGTCGTGCACATCCAGCCCCAGGTGGTGCGAGGTGCCGTGCATGAAGTATTTCTTGTACAGCGGCTTCTCCGGGTTCTGGTGGAGCACGTCGCTCTCATTCAGCAGGCCGAGCTTTATCAACTCGTTCTCCATCACGGTGCCTACAAACTTATGGTACTGGTCCAGGGTGTTGCCGGGCACCAGCATGCGCGTGGCGGTTTTCATCACCGTCAGCACGGCCTCGTATACTTCGCGCTGGCGCTTGGTGAACTTGCCGTTCACCGGCACGGTGCGCGTCAGGTCGGCGGCGTAGTTGGCGTACTCGGCCCCGAAGTCCATCAGCACCAGGTCGCCGTCCTTACACTCACGGCTGTTATCGGTGTAGTGCAGGATGCAGGCATTGATGCCCGAGGCGATGATAGACTCGTAGGCAGGCCCCTTGGAGCGGTTGCGCAGGAACTCGTGGAAGATCTCTGCCTCAATCTCATACTCCATCACGCCCGGCTTAATAAAGCCCAGCAGCCTGCGAAAGGCCTTGTCGGTGATGTTGCAGGCCTGCTGTATCAGCTCCACCTCCCGCCCTGACTTAATGGCTCTGAGGTGATGCATGATGGGAGCGCTGCGCTCATACTTGTGCAGCGGGAAGAGCTCCTTTACTTTTCTGATGAAGCGGGCATCGCGGGTCTCCACCTCCACCACGGCGCGCAGGTGCTCGTTGGTGTTCAGGTACAGGTGCTCGGCCTCGAATATAAGCGTGTGCAGCACCTGCTCGAACTGGTGCGTCCAGTAAATAGTCTGGATGCCTGATACCTCCCGTGCCTGTTCTTTGGTTAATTTATATCCTTCCCAGGTGAGGATGTGGTCGTTGGTCTCGCGGATGAACAGGATCTCCTGCATGCGCTCGTCCTTGCTGTCGGGGAAGAGCAAAAGTATACTTTCCTCCTGGTCCACGCCCGACAGGTAGAACAGATCGCTGTTCTGCCGGAAAGCCATGGTGCCGTCGGCATTGGTAGGCATGATGTCGTTGGCGTGGAAAATGGCGATGGACGAGGGCTTGAGCTGCTTAGCAAAGTTGTGGCGATGGTTAATAAACAGCTCCTGCCCGATTGGCTCGTATTTCATGCGTTTTATTTCGTAGGGGGTTCGCCTGATATTTTATACTTCAAATATAGCATATAACTGCAGGATGGGCAAATATAGTATGTGGAGGGGGGAATTTTGAGTGAGTGACTGAGTTTTGAAGGAGTGGATGAGGAGTGGATGAAGTGCTACTTTGTTAAAAGCTTGAGTAGCTTCTTTGATGTCTTCCGGTTGTTCAGTGTTATTAAAACGATTCCAGCAAATACCTTATTAGCATACCACGTTTCTGGCTCTTTATCTACCACCAGGACTTCTTTTATTCCATCATCTCTTATTATATCACGCACTTTACTTCTGGTACTCATACTTAATGTTGCCACATGGGGCGCTATTCCATCAATAATCAAAAATGGAACATACAATTCTTCTTTTTCTAAGGTCTCGCCTACAGCCTCAAATTCAAAAAACCGCTCACTAATCATTGCCCATTGATCACCTTTATCCAAAGCTTTTAGTGTGCTGGCCCACTCCTGGTTTTGCTCATACGGCATCATCAAAGGAGTCCCCGAAGAAACACTTTGCCCAAACAACAATCCGGTTGAGAAGCAGAAAAGCAAGGCTAGCAGAAGCTGTTTCATGTCATAGAACTCTCCAACTCTCTAACTCCCCAACTCTCAACACCTCCAGCAGCTGCTCATTCCGGATCTCGCGGGCGCATTTAAAGTGGCCCTCGGGGCAGGCTTTGTAGCCGTGCAAACCGCAGGGGCGGCAGTACAGCGGCTCCTGGCGCTCTACCACCTCGGCAAAGTCGGCCAGCGGGCCGAAGCCGAAGCGCGGCACCGTGGAGCAGTAAATGGCGCAGGTGGGGGCATTCAAGGCAGAGGCCAGGTGCATTGGGCCGGAGTCGTTCACATAATTCAGCACGGCGTCGCGCATCAGGGCCGCCGACTGCAGCAGGTTCAGCTGCCCACAGAGGTTCTCCACGCGCTGGCTTATACTTTGGCTGATGATCTCGTCGCAGTGCTGCTTATCGGCAGGCGAACCGAGCAGGTATACTTTATACTTAGGGTCGAGGCTGTTGATTAGCGTCACCCACTGTTCCTGCGGGTACTGCTTGGTGAACCACACCGAGGTAGGCGCCATGCAGATAAAGGGCTCCTGCTTCCACTGCTCCACCTTGGCAAAATCAACCTGGCTGGGGTAGAGCTTCGGCTTGGCCGGGATGGCGTTGGTTATACTTTGGATGAGCATGTTGTTGCGCTCCACTTCGTGCGTGCCCGATTTCACATCGTGCACGTAGCGGCGGGTGAAAAGGCGCGAGAACGGATTTTTCTCGAAGCCCACGGTCTCTCTGGCACCCGAGAAAGCGGTCAGCAGGCCGGTGGCCCCGAAGCGCTGCACGTTTACTACCAGATCATACTTCTCGGCGCGGATCTGGGAGAGCAGCCGCATCAGGCTTTTATACTTGCCTTCCTGCTTGTTCCAGACCAGCACCTGGCGCAGCAGCGGGTGGTCCTTCAACAGTCCCTCGTTGCCCTTGCGCAGCAGGAAATCGAGTCGGGCCTCCGGGTAGTAGGTGTGTAGTTTCTCCACCAGCGCCGTCGCCAGCACCACGTCCCCCAGGAAAGCCGTTTGTATGATGAGTATTTTATCCATGCTGACGACAAAACTACACGAAACCGGCCTTACTTAAAAATGCAATACCAGGCCGGCGCTTTTAACTTAGTAATCTGAATATTTCACTAAATCTATCGTTTCTTGCTTGTGAATACACCATGCATTCTTTAAGTTGGCAGACTTTGCTGTGCAGAATATCATTTTATGAATACACCCTTTACCGCTCTCCCCTTTTTTAAAAGTATAAAACAGCTTACGGCATTGCTGGTCCTGCCCCTGCTGCTGGCCGGTTGCGGCACCTCCGCCTACATGCCCAATGTGCCCAACGTGCCGATGTTCACCCAGAAAGGCGAGCTGAGCGCCGGCGGCCATGTGACACCGAAGGGCAACATCACGTTTAACACCGCCTACGCCGTGTCCGACCATTTTGCCGTGCTCCTGAACGGATCCATGCTGAGCACTGAGCGCCGCAAGCGCGATATGCGCCACAACCTTCTGGAGGCTGCCGGCGGTTACTACACCACGTTTGGACCTGAGAGCAACCGCATCCTGGAGATCTACGGCGGCATTGGGGGAGGCAGCTCGGAGCGCACGGAGAAAGAGGAAGACAGCGAGACCGGCGAGATGAGCTACGAGCGCCACGATGCCAACTTCAGCAAGTACTTTCTGCAGGTGAACTTCACCTCTAAACGAAAAAAATCGCTGCGGCTGCTGAACCGGGATTTTCCGCTGAACTACGGCACCGCCCTGCGCGCCAGCTATCTCAACATGCACGAGTATTCGTTGAACAACGTGCCGGGCCAGGAGGAGGACAACATTTTCCTGGAGCCGATCTTCTACACCCGCCTCACCCTGAACCCGTCGGTGCAGCTGCAGTACACCAGCGGCACCACCATCGGCCTGAAGAACCGCGACACGCTAACGGCGGCTTACTCGGTATTCGCGGTTGGTTTTGTGATTAATGTGGGCGGCTTGGAGAAGAAGCGGTAGCACGCTGAGGCATAGAAGTATACTTGCAACTATACGCTATACTTGGGCTATACTTTTATACTTGAGCCGGTTGTTGTTTATACTTGCCCCGGTTTATACTTCTATACTTGCGTTTATACCTGCTAAGTATAAAGTGAGCCCTGCCCTCACTCCATTTTGTCATCCTGGAAGGATCTTGTGGGCAAGTCACATCAACTTATCCATCCTCCTATCGGGCTGCTCTCATAAGTAGCCCATTAGTTATACTTCGGCCATACTTTCCTAGCCGCTGCTTCCTTTTACTTGACACAAGCTATACTTATTAGCTTCCGCTGATCCTCTAGTTCCCACAAGCCCATAGTTGCATCTCATACTTTGGTGCTCTCAAGCCCGAGAGGGCTCGCCTTCGGGCATCGCGCTGCGTTCCCTCCTGCCTCCGCTGCGCTACGGCTGCCCTTGACGGGCACCGGATCTCACAAGGCGCTCAACCCAAGGACTGGGATCAGATTCGATAGCCGCTGCCTTGCTGTCATCTCGACCATCGGGAGAGATCTCTATAGAATTCCCGATAGATCTCTCGCCCTGCTCGAGATGACAATAAAGTATAATAAGTGCAGAATTCTCTTCTCCAGTGGGGTAGGTTCATACTTTGTAGGGACAGGTCGCGACCTGTTCGCGCGAGGACAGCGCCTATGAAACTTATACTTTGACATGAGTAACAACAGGCTCCCCTCCTTGGCTAAGGAGGGGCTGGGGTGGTTGGACCCGGTATTGCAAAGCTCCCTCCCCTGTTTTTAGGGGAGGGTTGGGGAGGGGTGAAAGCAGAGGGACTGGGGTGGTGTTTACATTTCCCCGTCCGCAACAACCTCCCCCTTCCCCGGAAAGTCCGGTACTTTTTGCGTACCTTTGCAGGCTAATTTCAGAATGGAATGCCTGATTATCATATTCATACTTTAGAGAACGGAATACGGGTGGTACACAAGCAGGTGCTGCACACCAAGATAGCCCACAGCGGCTTCGTGATGGACATTGGCAGCCGCGATGAGCTGCCGCAGGAGCAGGGCCTGGCCCACTTCTGGGAGCACATGGCCTTCAAGGGTACCCTAAAACGCAAGTCGTTCCACATCCTAAACCGCCTGGAGACCGTGGGCGGCGAATTGAACGCCTACACCACCAAGGAGAAGATCTGCTTTTACAGCTCCGTGCTGGACAAGCACTTCGAGAAATCGTTTGAGTTGCTCACCGATATTACCTTCCACTCCGTTTTCCCGGAGAAGGAGATCGAGAAGGAGCGCGGCGTGATCCTGGAGGAGATGGCCATGTACCTCGACACGCCCGAGGAGGCCATCGTGGATGAGTTTGACGCCGTGGTGTTCGACGGGCACCCGCTGGGCAACAACATCCTGGGCACCAGGGAGAGTGTGTCGAACTTCCAGAAAAAGGATTTCAGGGGATTTATAGAGCGCAACCTGAGCACCGACGCGCTGGTGTTCTGCTCGGTGAGCAACCTGCCGTTCGAGAAGGTGCTGAAGCTGGCCGAGAAGTACCTCAGCGGCATCCCAAGTATAAAAAAACACCGCGAGCGCGTGCCGTTTACCGGCTATACGCCACAGGCCGTCACCATCGAGAAGCCAATCTCACAGGCGCACTGCGTGATCGGTTGCCCCGCCTACGCCCTGGACGACGATCGCCGCATCCCGTTCTTTATGCTCAACAACCTGCTGGGCGGCCCGGGCATGAACTCGCGCCTGAACCTGGCCGTGCGCGAAAAACACGGGCTGGTCTACACAATCGACTCCAACTACGCCACCTACATTGATACCGGCTTGCTCAGCATCTACTTCGGCACCGAGAAAAAGCAGCTCAAGCGTACCACCTCGCTGGTGATGAAGGAGCTGAAGAAGCTGCGTGAAAAGCAACTGGGCTCGCTGCAGTTGCACACGGCCAAGGAGCAGCTGATGGGGCAGCTGGCCATGGCCGAGGAAAGCAACATGGGCCTGATGATGATGCTCGGCAAAAGTATACTGGACCAGGACAAGGTAGAGTCGCTGAACGAGATTTTCGACAAGATCAAAAGTATAGAGGCACTCGACCTGATGGACATTGCCAACGACGTGCTGCGCGAAGAAAACCTGAGCATCCTGAATTACGTGCCTGCGTAGCGGAGCTACAATTAAGAATGAAGAATTAATAATTAGGAGGGAGAAATTGCCTGGTGCATTTTCAAATCAGCACATTTTCAAATCTTCAAATCTGACATATGGAATTTATAGACGAAGACCTGCTGCGCTATTCCGAGGACCATACCTCGCCGGAGAGTGAGCTGCTGCACAAGATAAACCGCCAGACGCACCTGAGCGTGATGCGGCCGCGCATGCTCTCGGGGCACCTGCAGGGGCGTTTGCTGGCCATGTACTCTAAAATGATACAGCCGCAGCAGATCCTGGAGATCGGCACGTACACCGGCTACTCGGCGCTCTGCATGGCCGAGGGGCTGCAGCCGGGCGGCACCCTGCACACCGTGGATATAAACGAGGAGCTGGAGGAGCGCGTGCGCGGCTATTTTGCCGAGTCGGGTTACGGCGAAAGTATAAAACTGTACATTGGCAATGCGCTGGAGATCGTACCCACGATAGAGGCCGTGTTCGACCTGGTGTTCATCGACGCCGATAAGATCAACTATGGCCGCTACTACGACATGGTGATAGACAAAGTGCGCCCCGGCGGCTATATTATTGCCGATAACGTGCTCTGGAGCGGCAAGGTGCTGGAGAAATACCGCAAGAAACTCGACGAGGACACCCAGGCTATGCTGGACTTTAACCGGCACGTGCACCAGGACGAGCGCGTGGAGAACATCCTGCTGCCCGTGCGCGACGGGTTGATGATCGCCCGGAAAAAGTAAAAGTATAACCTACGGCAATGTATAAAGAGAGGCTGCGGGTCTCTCTTTTTTGTTTCTTTTACGCTAACCTGCTAAACTTCTGCAGCTTAGCCCCCGCCCGTCCTGCCAAAGAAATATTTATACTTTCCGGCCCGAAAAAATAATGAAGGAACTTGGTGGGGCGTTTTAGAATACGAAGCTTTTTCCGTTAATTTTGCATTAGCTATATTCTATCCTGAACACATTAACATATAGACATTTATCTATTGTTAACTCAACAGGAAGTAGAGCCTCCGTATCACAGTTCATCAAACTTAAGCGTCTCCCGTCATGAGGAAATCCGTTGCCACATTCCTTGCGCTCCTGCTGTTGCCCCTGCTGGCACTGGCACAGGGTATCACCGTACCCCACAACATCTACTTTGCCGAGATCCACCTCAAGCTCAACAACAGGGCCCAGGCCGAGATCCAGAAAAAGGTAGATGCCCTGCAGCGCAGCCAGTTATACTTCCAGATGAAGGTGGATTTGGCAGACGCCTACTTTCCTATAATAGAGCGCGTGTTTCAGGAGGAAGGCGTTCCGGACGATTACAAATACCTGGCCCTGCAGGAAAGCGGCCTGATCGGCGATGCCGTGTCCACCTCCAACGCGGTGGGCTACTGGCAGTTTAAGCGCGAGGCTGCCCTGGACTTTAACCTGCGCATGGACCGCCACGTGGACGAGCGCCGCCACATTGTGGAGGCCAGCCGCGGTGCCGCCAAGTACTTTAAGCGAAGCAACAACTACTACAACAACTGGCTTAACTCGCTGCTCTCCTACTACCTGGGCTATACCGGCGCCAAGGCCTACACCAAGCCATCCGACAGCGGGGCCAGGCAGATGGACATCACCGAAAGGACAAATGAGTACATCCTGACCTTTCTGGCGCACAAGGTGGCCTATGATGCCTTTGTAGGCAAGGCCAACCCGCCGGCCGTGTCGCTGCGCGAGCTGCGTGCCAACCCGGGCCAAAGCCTCACGGAGATTGCCGTGGCCACCAAGACCGATTACAGCGAGCTGGAGAAGTATAACAAGTGGCTGCTGGGCAACTCCATCCCCTCGGATAAGGATTACTACGTGATGATCCCGGTGCGCAACGGCAATGACCTGAACGTGGTGGCATCCACCCGGGAAACAACGCCTACCCTGCCGCGCCAGAGCAGCTCCAACAAAGCCGCTGCCGCCATCGTGAAGCGCAATAACCTGAACGCGCTCGTGGCCCGCGAGAAGGACACCAAAGACAAACTGGCGCTGCAGGCAGGCATCTCCACCCGCAAGTTTCTGAAGTATAACGACATGCACAGCTTCGACAAGATTGAGGCTGGCAAGGCTTACTACATCGAGCCCAAGCGCGCCACCGCCGACACGGAGTTCCACGTGGTGCAGCCGGGCGAGACGATGCAGCTGATTTCGCAGCATTATGGCGTGCGCCTGAGCTACCTGCTGTTCAAGAACCGCATGAAGCGCAACGAGGTGCCGGTGCCGGGCCGCGTGCTGTGGCTGCAGAAGCGACGCCCCGCCCACACCCCGGTGGAAGTACGCGACCCGAGCCAGCAGAAAACCGCATCAGCACCTAAAGAGAAGTATGAGCCGGTGGCAAGTACAGCCGCATCAACTCCTACAAAAGGGAATTTCTTTACCCGCCTGGTTGACAAGCTAAAAGGAACGACACAGCCTGAGCAACCTGAACATGAGGAAGTAGTGGCCGCCGCACCTGTTGCCGAAGAGGCAGCACCTGAAGAGGAGGCGTTGGAGGAAACGGTATTGGTGGAAGAGGCAGCAGTTGCAGCAGCCCCATCCCCTAAAACCCCGGCCACGGAAAAGCCTACGCTTTACCCGGGCGCAGCTAAAACGGAGGCAGCCAAGGCAAAAGAGGTAGCTACTGAGGAAGAGGAGAAGTTCCCTGCGCAGGAGCCCGAATTAGAGCCCGCCCCGGACACGGAGGTAGACCCGTTTGTGACAGAAGAGGCGGAGGCAGCAGAAGCGCCAGTGCCAGCAGCAGCAACAGCCGCACCGGTAAAAGCGCCAGCCACCGCCACAAACGAAACGATCCCGGCACAGCAACCGACAGCAAACGCCACCACCCACATCGTGAAGCAGGGCGAAAGCCTGTGGGCCATCTCCAGAATGTACGCCGTAAGTATAAACGACCTGGTAACCTGGAATAAACTGGGCGACGCGCCGCTGAAACTGGGGCAGGAACTCCTTATTGTAGAGCCGCTGCAGCAGCCAGCCGAATCGCCGTTTACAGAGGATGCGGCAGAGGTTCCGGCCACCTTGCTCCCCACCAGCAGCGCTTTTCATACGGTAGCAGCCGGCGAAACCCTGTACCAGATCTCCAGGAAGTATAACGTGTCGGTAGACCAGCTGCGCCAGTGGAATACCCTGCAGGGCAGCAGCCTGAGCCTGGGCCAGGAACTGCGTATAAAAGCCCCGGCTGCGCCTGCCGCTGCTGCCGAGCCTGCGGCAACGGGCAACACCGCTTCCGGCGTTATTTATCACACCGTGGCCGCCGGCGAAAGCATGTACCAGATCTCCCGAAAGTATGACGTGACCATCAAGGATATCATGGAGTGGAACAACAAGCCGGACTTCGCGGTAAGCGCCGGCGAAAAGCTGGAGATCCGGAAGAAGTAGCTTTAGTTATTCGTTGCTCGTTATCCGTTAGTAGAAGTATGATGCGGTAGGAGTAGCAACCAACTATCAATTGGAAAATCACGATCACATGAAAGTATAAAAGCTGGCTTTGCGGCCAGCTTTTATACTTTCCCTTCCTCCCAAAACCAAAAACGAATAACGAATAACTAACAACGAAAAACTACCGCTCTTCCGGCGGGGCGGTGAGGTTGGAGGCTGTGTGCAGGCCTGTGGCGATCTCGGGCACAATGCCCAGGCGCTCGTAGATAGGCTGCACCATTTTGCGCAGGCGCGGCCTTTGCACAGCAAAAGGAATGATGCTGAGGGCACACAGAAAGCCGCAGCCCGCCAAGGTATACCCCACCCCGATCATCTCGGCCACCGAGCCCGCCAGCATACTCCCGATCGGGGCCATTCCCATAAAAGCGGTAGAGTAAAGGCTCATCACGCGGCCGCGTTTATCGTCATCCACTAAAGTCTGCAGCAGCGTGTTGCAGGAGGCCATCGTCACGATCATTCCAAAACCGGTGAAGAGCATGAGCACCAGCGAGAGCAACAGCACCTCGGAGAAGGAAAAGGCGATCAGGGCCAGCCCGAAGAGCGTCATCGTGAACAGCAGGACTTTCCCCAAACCCACCACCGATTTCCGTTGCGCCAGGAACAGGGCCCCGCTCAGTGCCCCCAGGCCGGAGGCCCCCATCAGGTAGCCCAGCGTATTGGCGCCGCCGTGCAGGATGTCGCGGGCAAACACGGGCAGCAGCACCGTGAACGGCATGCCAAACAAGCTCAGCAAGGCCACGATCATGATCAGTGAGCGGATGGGCGCAAACCCGAAAGCATACTGGAAACCGTGCCGGAGCGAGGCCCATACTTTGTGCTGCTGCGGCACCCGCTCAAAGGGCTTCAGGCGCATGAGCAGCAGCGAGGCCAGCACCGCTATGTAACTGACGGCGTTGATCAGGATGCACATCCCCTCGCCCACCGCTGCGATGAGCAGGCCGGCAATGGTAGGCCCCACCAGCCGGGCCATGTTGAACAGCGAGGAGTTCAGGGCGATGGCGTTGCTCAGGTCCTCGCGGCGATCCACCATCTGTACCACAAAGGCCTGCCGGGTGGATACGTCAAAGCCGTTAATGATGCCCAATATTGCACTCAGCGTCATGATATGCCATATTTCGATGCTATTGGTCAGCACCAGCGCCGCCAGCGTGGATGCCTGCACCATGGAGAGCGTTTGCGTGACCAGCAGCACCTTGTGGCGGTTAAACTTATCGGCGAGCACGCCGGCAAAAGGACCAAGTATAAACGAGGGAATCTGGCTGGAGAAGGTAACGGCGCCGAGCAGGAAAACCGAGTCGGTCAGGCGGTACACGAGCCAGCTAAGCGCGATCTGCTGCATCCAGGTGCCGACAAGCGAAATTCCCTGCCCCACAAAAAAGAGCCTGTAGTTGCGATAGTGCAAGGCCCTGAACATTCCCCCTAACTTACCCGAACTTTCTGCTGCTTCCATTTCTGCTGTTATTGCTGCGTGCGTTAATGTACAAACTTTAGCTTACGGACCATGCCCTACCCAGAGTTATAGCAATGCCAAAGTATAAAACACGGGGTGAAACCAAATGCAGGATTTCCTGTTTGCGTTAAAGCCTTGCAACCCATACTTTAGAACCTGGTATACTGACCGACTATAGAATTCCCTGTTTCATGAATGATTTTTTAAACCGCATATACTTTGGCAACACCGTAGAGGATTACCTCATCGCTTTCGGGATCATACTCCTGGGCTCCTTACTCATTACGCTTTTCCGAAAGTCCGTACTCTCCCGGATAGGGCGGTGGAGCGAGAACACGCACACCCGGTTCGACAACTTTGTGGTGAAGAGCTTTGCCCGCTTCGGCATCCCGGTCCTGCACTTCCTCGTGATTTATGTCGGGTTAAGCTACCTAGCCTTCTCTGCTAAAGTTGAGCGGATCCTAGGCATCGCCGTAACCGTGGCCATTACGGTCATGATCGTCCGTTTCGTGGCGTCCACGCTTAACCTGCTGGTCCAGTCCTACGTCAGGAGAAGGCATCCGGACAAAGCGTATGTCAATGAGGTGGGGGCGATCAGCCTTATCATCAACATCATCATCTGGACGATAGGCCTGGGCTTCCTCTTCGATAACATGGGCTACGACCTGACCACCGTTATTGCCGGCCTGGGTATTGGCGGTATAGCCGTGGCGCTTGCCGCCCAGAACATTCTCGGCGACCTGTTCAACTATTTCGTCATCTTCCTCGACAGGCCTTTTGAGGTGGGCGACTCCATTGCGGTAGGCGATAAGAACGGAACAATAGAGCATATCGGCGTGAAAACCACCCGCCTCAGGAGCCTGACCGGCGAGCAGCTGATCATCTCCAACAGCGACCTGACCAGTTCCCGCATTCATAACTACAAGCGCCAGCAACGCCGCCGGGTGGAGTTTACACTAGGTGTTGCCTACGAAACTTCGGTCGAGAACCTGAAGGCCATACCCGACCTGCTTAAAAGGATCGTTTCGGAACATGAACTGGTAGCGTTTGACCGGGCGCATTTTGCCTCGTACGGCGACTCTACCCTCAACTTTGTAGTGGTTTATAATGTGCTCACCTCTGATTTTGCCAAACACATGGACATCAGGCAGGCTATCAACCTGAACATCTTCCAGGAGTTTCAGCAGCGGGGCATCGAGTTCGCCTACCCTACCCAAAAGCTGTATGTGGTAAAAGAGCAGACGGAAAGCCGGCAGGAGGCGCAGCGCTACAGTTGATGATCAAACCAGAGTATAAAAGTATAGGCAGCGGCGGAGACTATTTCCGCCGCTTTTTTGTTAGCAGAATGGCCGCGCATAGTTTGGGCAGCCGCCCGATTTTGAGTAATTTTAACATCCCGGCGATGGCTTGGCAAGTATAGTTTATACTTACAGCAAGGCCATTATTAATTCTTCTTTCGTCATTACTAATTCCTCCTGAATGCCTGTTTTTTCGCATTTACATACCCATACCCAGTACTCGCTGCTCGACGGCCAGGCCAGCATTGGCGCGCTCATGAAAAAGGCGCAGGCCGATGGCATGCCCGCCGTGGCCATGACCGACCACGGAAACATGTTTGCTGCCTTCAACTTCGTGAACGAGGCCAACAAGTATAACGTGAAGCCGATCGTGGGCTGCGAGTTTTACCTGGTCGCCGACCGCCACCAGAAAACCTTCAGCAAAGAGGTACGGGATGTGCGCCACCACCAGTTGCTGCTGGCCAAAGACCAGGAAGGTTACCAGAACCTGGCCAAGCTTTGCTCGCTGTCTTACATTGAAGGTGTTTACAGCAAGTGGCCGCGCATCGATAAAGAGCTGCTTTTAAAGTATAGCAAAGGCCTGATCGCCACCAGTTGCTGCATCGGTGCCGAGGTACCGCAGGCCATCCTTTGGAAAACCGAGGAAGAGGCCGAGGAGATATTTAAGTGGTGGCTCGATGTATTTGGCGAGGATTATTACATCGAAATTCAGCGCCATGGCCTGATGAATATTGACGGCACCGGCAAAAGCCAGGAAGACATAAACCAGGTATTGCTGAAATGGGCCAAAAAGTATAACGTAAAGGTAATCTGCACTAACGACTCGCATTATGTAGACCAGGAAGACTGGAACGCGCACGATATTCTGCTTTGCGTGAATACTGGCGAGGACCAAAGCACTCCGGTTGGTGACTTTACAACTAAATATTATCGCTTTTTGTCGGATGACCAGAAGGTGATCTATGACACGGTGGAGAATGTGCGCCAGAAATACGGGCACCAATCCAGTGTGCGCCAGATGCTGAACCGCATTGACGAGGCCGGCCCCAAAACGCGCTTCGGCTTCCCCAACGACCAGTTCTACTTCAAGACGCAGGCTGAGATGAACGAGTTGTTCAAAGACGTGCCGGAAGCAGTGGATAATACGAACGACATAGTAGACAAGATAACGCCTCCGAAACTGAAGCGCGACATCCTGCTACCCAACTTCCCGATTCCGCCGGAGCACGCCGGGCCGGATGCCTACCTGCGCCACCTTACCTACGAGGGAGCTAAAAAGCGCTACACCGATATCACTCCTGAAATTGAGGAACGACTCGATTATGAGCTCCGCATTGTGGAGACGATGGGATTTGCCGGTTACTTTCTTATTGTGCAGGACTTTATTAACCGTGGCCGCGATATGGGCGTGTTTGTAGGTCCTGGCCGTGGTTCGGCGGCAGGTTCGGCGGTAGCGTATTGCATCGGTATCACCAACATCGACCCGATCAAGTATAACCTGCTGTTCGAGCGATTCCTGAATCCGGAGCGTGTATCGATGCCCGATATTGATATTGACTTTGACGACGTGAACCGCCAGCGCGTGATCGATTACGTGGTGGACAAGTATGGCAAGACGCAGGTAGCCCAGATCATCACGTTCGGTACGATGGCCGCCAAATCGTCTATCAAAGACGTGGCGCGTTCTACTTCATTGCCTCTGGCTGAAGCCAACGAGCTGGCCAAAATGGTACCTGAAACCCCAGGCACCACGCTGGCCAAGGCTTTTATGGAGAACCTGGACCTGGCTGCTATTCGTGAAGGAACTGACCACCGCGCTGCTGTGCTGAAACTGGCTGAAAAGCTGGAAGGCTCTATCCGTAACACCGGTATCCACGCAGCGGGCGTTATCATTGCTCCGGACAACATTACCAACTATATCCCGGTTTCTACTTCCAAAGACTCTGACCTACTGGTTACACAGTTTGATGGTAAGGTGATCGAGAGTGCGGGCATGCTGAAGATGGACTTTCTGGGCCTGAAAACCCTGACCATCATTAAAGATGCCATGGAGCTCATCAAGAAAAACCATGGTGTTGAGATCGATATAGATAACATTCCGATTGACGACGAAAAGACCTACCAACTATACCAGCGTGGCGACACCATTGGTACGTTCCAGTTCGAGTCGGAAGGTATGCGCATGTACCTTAAAGACCTGCAGCCGACCAACATTGAAGACCTGATTGCCATGAACGCCCTCTACCGTCCGGGCCCGATGCAGTTCATCCCGAACTTCATTAACCGGAAACATGGCAAAGAGGAGGTTGAATACCCGCACGAACTGCTGGAGCCGATCCTGAATTACTCGTACGGGATCATGGTGTACCAGGAGCAGATCATGCAGACGGCCCAGATCCTGGCCGGTTACTCGCTGGGTGGTGCCGACTTGCTGCGCCGCGCGATGGGTAAGAAGGACATGAAAAAGATGGCCGAGGAGCGTGAGAAATTCATTGCCGGAGCCGCCGAAATTCATAAAATTCCTTCTAAGAAAGCCTCTGAGGTATTCGACGTGATGGAGAAGTTTGCCCAGTACGGCTTTAACCGCTCGCACTCGGCTGCTTACTCTGTAGTTGCTTACCAGACAGGTTACCTGAAGGCTCACTACCCCGCCGAGTACATGGCGGCGGTGCTGACCAACAACATGAACGACATCAAAAAGGTAACGTTCTTTATTGAGGAAGCCCGCAAGCAAGGTGTAGCTGTATTAGGCCCGGACGTAAACGAATCGTTACTGAAGTTCAACGTGAACGAGCAGGGACAGATTCGTTTTGGTTTGGCTGCAATAAAAGGAACCGGCGAAGCTGCCGTAGATGCTATTATTGCAGAGCGTGAAAAAGGGTTGTACCAGGATATCTTCGACTTTGCCAAGCGCGTGAACCTGCGTGCGGTAAACAAGAAAACCTTTGAAAGTATGGCCTTGGCCGGCTGTTTCGACTCGTGGGAACTATACCACCGTGCCCAACTGATCGAGATTCCGGAAGGCGAGAGTATGCCTTTGCTGGAAAAAGCGGTACGTTACGGCAACAGTTACCAGGCAGAACAGCAGGCTGCGCAACAGTCGCTGTTTGGGGGAAGTGCCGCTGTAGCCGCGCCGTTACCTAAGTTACCCGAAGTGCCCGTTTGGACGCAGGCCGAAATGCTTCGCCGGGAGAAAGAGGTAGTAGGTTTTTATATGTCGGGCCACCCGCTCGACCAGTTTAAGCTGGAGATTGACTCTTACTGCACCTGCCCGCTGGACAGGATCGAAGAGTATAAGAACCGCGACGTGAACGTGGCCGGCATGGTAACCGATGTGGTGATCCGCACGGCTAAAAATGGTAACCCGTTTGCCCTCTTCACCATCGAGGACTATGACACATCGATGCAAATGGCCCTGTTTGGGGAAGATTACGTGAAGTTTTCGCCCTACCTGAAGATGGGTTTATA
This sequence comes from Pontibacter flavimaris, assembly GCF_001907195.1. Taxonomy (GTDB): domain Bacteria; phylum Bacteroidota; class Bacteroidia; order Cytophagales; family Hymenobacteraceae; genus Pontibacter; species Pontibacter flavimaris. The sequence goes on along the minus strand of NZ_LVWA01000010.1, from coordinate 356,689 downwards.
CTTGTTTATCCGGGGCAAGGTGCAGCTGCGCTATAAAACTGAGGACCAGTGGGAGCTCAAGCCGCAGAACATTCAGCTGCTGGGTGATGTGATGGATAAGATGGCGCAGGGCGTTCAGGTAAATGTTAACCTGCAGCTTTTCACGCCAAACTTGGCCGAAGCTTTGGAAAACGCTATCGTATCGAGCCCAGGCCAGAAGCGTTTAGAGATTACCCTGCACGTGCCGGAGGAGAAACTGGCGCTACCCACCTACTCCCGCAAGTATAGAATCGACCCGAAGGTGTTTTTGAACTCTATCAAGGATATGGGGCTTGGGGAGTGCAGGCTGATTTGATTTGAAGATTTAGAGATGCGAAGATTTAGGCGCGCATCTGCTCTTCTGTAAAAGTATAAAAGAGGCGTGCTGCTGCGGTAGCATGCCTCTTTTTGCTTTTGATAGTTTTTGCTCATCCGGACTTCCTAGTCCGGATGGAATGCTGGCGGGGATTTCCTAATCCCCGTATTTCACTAACGCGGATTAGGAAATCCGCTTCAGCCTTTGTTTCGGACTAGGAAGTCCGAAACAGCACCTACTTATACAAAGTATAAATCACACATGGTACTCACATGGGACTCAAGAACAGGATCATACCAAGCAGTTTATACTTTCTGACGATGACGGTGGTCGACTGGGTGGATGTTTTTACGCGGCCTGTTTATAAACACATCGTTGTTGATGCTCTCAAATTCTGCCAAGAGAAGAAAGGGTTGAAACTTTGTGCCTGGGTACTGATGAGCAACCACCTGCACCTGATTGCCGCTGCTGAAGGGAAGAATCTATCAGACATCGTCCGGGACTTTAAGCAGTTTACCAGCCGCAAAATCATAGCCACGATACAGGAAGAACCCGAAAGCCGCAGGCAGTGGCTGCTGCACCGCTTTGAGTTCAATGCGCACCTGAGCACCAAAGTAAGGCACTATAAAGTATGGCAGGAAGGCAATGAGGCGAAGGAGCTTTTAAGCAATACCTTTATAGATCAGAAACTGGATTACATTCATCAAAATCCGGTGCGGGCGGAATGGGTAAACGAGCCGGAACATTACCGCTATAGCTCCGCTGCAAACTATGCTGATTTACCGGGTCTACTGGAAGTTGCGTTGCTGGATTGAAAACGTTAGAGTTTCTAGCTAATGTAGTTTTTCGGCCCTCTCTCACCCTCCTTTTTCCATATCTCTTGCCGCTGAAACTTTTACTTACAACATTTGTTTATACAAACATGAAGATATCCTGCAGCAATCTGTGCCGTAAGTATAACAAATGCCCTCGTTCGGTGTTCTACTATCCTAAGCACGACAGCTTGTCAGGAAACCTAAGTTTGGTGCCGTATTTGCCAAACCTGTAATTGTTACTATATTTAACCATTGAATTAAACACAACAAAACAATAAAATTATGGCTAACAAGGCGATAGAAATCACAGACGCGAACTTTGATGCGATTATCAATTCAGATAAACCAGTGCTGGTAGACTTTTGGGCAGAGTGGTGCGGACCGTGCCGTATGGTAGGCCCGATCGTGGAGGAACTGGCCGGCGAGTACGAAGGCAAAGCCGTGATCGGCAAAGTGGACGTGGACGCCAACCCACAGACTTCCGCTAAGTTCGGTATCCGCAGCATCCCTACCCTGCTGGTGTTCAAAAACGGTGAGGTAGTAGACAAGCAGGTTGGTGCTGTGCCTAAAAACGTGCTGTCTCAGAAGCTCGACGCGCAAATGGCTTAATCTGTAGCAGACATAACGAATAAAAAAAGGGCTCTCCTGGTAAAGGAGAGCCCTTTTTAGTTGCGCCTGCATTGTTACTTCACCGACACCTCCAGCCGCACCATCAGGTTCTGGTTAAATTCCTCCTCGCCTTTCTCTTTCGCCACTCTTCCCCGGTCAATCTCTATCCAGACCGGCTCATCCGTCAGGAAGCGGTAGACATAGAACGGGCAGGTGTCGCACTCGTTGGTCATGCCCACATACGGGCCGCTGTCCTGCTTTGTAGCCTGCGGCCAGCTTACCGCCGCGAAAACGCCCTCATCCGGAAGCACCAGGTTATACTTTGAGACATCGATCCAATGCCAGTAGGTATTGCCTTTTGGCTGAAGGATCAGCGGCTCCGGGAAGAGCGGCTCCCCGGGCAGCCCTGCGGAGTCTACGGCATACAGGTACACCTGCAGTTTGTTCGGCTTTCTGAACAGGTCCGGGAAAGAGCGCTTGTGGTAGATATACACCCCTATCCTATCTATAAAGCCGGAGTACCCTTTAGACGGGATGTGGTAGGCAGTTTGGTAGTGCGGGTAGCTTTTGCTTCCGCCGTGGCCGTAATCGGCTTTTTTCTGCGATGTGCCCAACACCTCTTTGCGCAGGTCGGGCCTTACCACCACCTCCTTCAGCTTCACCTCCTGGGCAAAGCCTTGCAGGCTTAGCAGCAGCAGGAACAGTAACAGCCAGGTTGCCCCAAGTTTCATTTGCTCACGTTAATTTACTTCGCACAAAAGGAAGGGGATCATCCCCAAGCCCACTATGTTTACAAACAACCTAAACAGGGTTCCTGTTTACTCTTCCCCCTCATTTTTAAGTATAACACTGATCTTTCCGCTCCGCTCCAGGTAGGCGTATTGGATGCGCTCTATGCCACCGTAGCTGCCCGAACTCCGGACAGCTTCCGTCAGGTCGTTTTCCGTGATGCTGTTCTCTGCCATTGCCTCCTTCTGCAACTCCCCGTCCTTTACCAGCGTCTTAGAGGCACCCTTTATAAAATCACTCACGCCAGAGTTAGTATAGAAGGCGAAAGAGGCCAGCAGCTTGTGCAGCATCACCAGCACGAAGGCAGCGACCAAGGTGGGCCAGAAAGGGGAATTACCGGTGATGGCCCGGCTTAAGATGGAGCCATAGATGATGCCCAGCACGATATCGAAAGCGGAGTTTTTCCCGAAGATGCGGTGGTTCCCGATTCGGATAATGAGCAGGGCGGCAAGGAAAACCCCCACCGCCCTCGCAGACATCTGCCACCAGGTTAATGTCTCTTCATGGATGCCTAAAACAAGGTCAACATACTCTCCCATAACCCTGCAAACGCACAGATCCGGCAGCGAGTTCTACGGCCTTAGCTGGCGTCCTCACAGTTAGAGAGGCTTTTATCCAAAGTATAAATCACCTCAAAGTTTTTCTCTACCTCTTGTATCTGGTGCTGTAGGCGGGCGTTATACTCCTGCACTTTGTCCAGCCGCTCCTCAGTCATCTCCCTCTTGTTCAGGGCATCGAGCATCTTAATGGATTTGCCCAGTTCGCTGTTCTTCTCGTGCATGCGGCTCATGTACTGATCCAGGTTATCGCTGGTGGAGGCGGTGGCCATCTGCAGGTTGCTCTCGATGCATAGCTGGCGCTTCAGGTACTTAAACACCGTTGCCTCCGCGCTCTGGTTCAGCTCCTCCTTCTTTTTCAGGGCCTGCTTCAGCTTATAGCTGTCGTAGCGCTTATTGTAGTCGGTAATGGCCTCGCGCACTTTCTCGCGGCAGCTCTGGCACTTGGTAGCGCCGGCCTTTTCCAGCAGGTTGTTGCGCTGCGGCATGGTCTGGTCGTTGGCCTCAGTGCCGCTCAGGTTCTGCACCTCCTTCATAAACACCTCGTTATACTGCTGCTCCTCCAGCTTCTGGGTAAGGCGCACAATGGCCTCGCCCTCTACCGACGCCGTCAAGAACTCCTTCTTGGGCAGCTCGATGGCGTATAGCCTGGCCAGGGCCGCCTCGCGCTTCTCGGGTGTGTTCCACGATTTGGGGTCGTTCTCCAGCTCACGCAGCGTGTTTACCAGCAGCTTGCCGTTTTTCAGGTTGTGGTCGCCCTCTAAGTATAAATCGGCATTTACAAGTATGGACTCATACTCGGAGCGGAAGATGTTCTGGTAGGTGCTGTTCTTGGCAAACTCCTTCTCTCGGGCATCGAAGATCCCCTTCAGACGCTTGTACTCCTGCACGATGCCGAACAGGTTTTTCGCGTTGATGTCGGCGCTGTTGTTGCGGTAGTTCAGGCGATAGGTGTTCAGGTTGTGCTTCATGTCGGCAAAGGAGCGCAGGAACTCCACAAACAGCTTCTCCTGGCGAAAGGTCTCGTCGTTTATCAGCTGCTGGTCGTAAGCGGCCTGTATCTTCAGTTTGCGCTTCTCGATCAGGTCCAGTGTCACCTCATCGCCGGTCAGCACATCCATCTTGTAGAGCGATTTATAGTTGGCCACCACCATAAATGGATAGTCTTTGTAGCCGGTCATCTCCTCCAGCTGGCGGCGGTCCAGCTTGTTTGGGTTCTTCTGCAGGTAGTCGGTCAGCTTCACGGTCTTGATGTCCACCTTCTTCACATCGCTCGGCACGAACACGTAAATGCGCACCGAGTGCAGGCGCGTGTCAAAATCCTGGCCCTCGTAGAGGCGGATGGTGGAGCTGAACTTATACTCCTTGCGGCTGGCCCTGGAGTTGAGCAGGTTCCCGAATTCCCCCACCAGCGAGAGCACCGCGGTGCTGGGCGAGGTAAGCTTGGAGATGGCCATCAGCTGGTTGGCCACCAGGTTAAACACCTGGTCGCTCTGGCCGTTGGTGATGGCCTTGGCATTGATGACGGCATCGATGTTGTTGTTGGCAGAGCCCAGCGGCATTTTATCGATGATGCGCACGACCTCCTGGTGGTCGCTCACCTGGGTTTTGTAGTCGTTCTTGTCCTGGTCGATGGCGAAGTTGTAGAGAGGGTACACAATGTCGTCGTTGCCGAACACCTTCATGTTCTTGAGCTGGGCCGTGATCATGAGGTACTCCAGCACGTTGCCATACTTCTTCTTGGGCTTGCGGGAGCCTGACTCCAGCTCGTTCAGCACGCGGGTAAACTTATTGCCGTTGTAGAGGTAAATATCGGTGGAGAGGTATTGCCACTCATCCGAAAACTGAAAATCATCGTTGTAACTATAGCCAAGGCGGGTTTCTATGTTGCGCTGCGCGAAAACGGCCTGCTGGCACACCAGTAAAATAGCTAAAGCTGAAATTATTCTTCTCATAAATTACGTTGCTGCGTCATGAGGGCTGTGGCTTGTACCGTACCGGCCCGGCTGAGACCACTAAACGCTAAAGGTTGAACTTAAGTGCATTAAAGATGCTAATAATAACGCTATAATCATAAATTTAATATGAAATCAAAGACGAAGGCATACGTGCTGCTAGGGTTTATACTTTGTCTCGGAGTTGCCTCCCCTCACACCGCCTCAGCGCAGGCTGCCACCGCAGTCACTTCGGAGTCCAGCGCTCCCAAACTTACCGAGGACGAGAAAGTGGAGTACCTGATACAGCGGATCGCTAAAATGGAAGGCGCCACTTTTATCCGCAACGGTAGCGAGCATACCTGCCGCCAGGCAGCCGAGCACCTGGAGTCGAAGTGGGAGAAACACCGGGATAGTATAAAAACTGCCGAGGGCTTTGTGGAGGAGCTCGCCTCCCGCTCCGGCCTCTCGGGCAAGGATTACCTTATCCGCTTTACCGATGGCACCACCAAGACAACCAACGAGGTGCTGCTAACGGAGCTCAAACAACTGGAGCAGTAACAGTTAAAGAACGAAACGCACCTCTTGCGCGTAAGGCAGAAGTATAAAACCTCCTTTGCCATGCTACAGCTTCTCGAACAATCTAAGGACGATCTGGTCGCTTTCCGGATCTCAGGCGACGTGAGCCGCAGCGACTACGACGTGATGCTGCCGCTGCTGCAGGAGCGCATTAAGCAGCACGGCAAGATCAGGGTGTACGCCGAGGTGCAGGACGTGGCGGATATCTCGCTGCGGGCGCTGTGGGAGGACATCAAATTCGACATTAAGCACGCCTCAAACTTCAGTAAGGTGGCTTTGGTGGGGGATAAGAAATGGATAGACTGGCTGACCATCATGGCCAAGCCTTTTACCAGTGCCGATGTGAAGTATTTTGATTTCACCCAGCGCCAGCTTGCCTGGGAGTGGATTAATTTGTGAGGCAGAAAGTATGATTTTGGTGAACTGTCCGGCAAGTATACTTGCCGGACAGTTGTATTTTCACCGGTTAGTGATGTTATAGCTGTCACGCTTATTCTTTAACAGAACCATACTTTTAAGCGCTGTTATACTTTCTGTTGATACAAGTTATACTTTTATACTTGCTTCTGGTATACCCTATGCTGGCGCAAGCGTCCGCTTGTGCCTCCTTATTTAATGGCGCAAGACCCCCGCTGGCGCGAGTTTGCAACTCGTGCCTACTATGATGTTGGGTTTGCAACCCAAGTGGCTTGAAAAGCCATACTTATACCCTGGCTATGCTTCGTTGCCACCGCTTCCCTCCACTTGAACCAAGCTATACTTACTAGCTGCCGTTCACCCTCAGTCTTACAGGCGTCTCGTTTCATTTCCGACATTGGTGCCCTCCAGGCCGAGAGGGCTCGCCTTCGGGCATCGCGCTGGGAGCTTTTCCTGCCCTCGTGCCTCGGGCTGCCTCGCTCGCGCTCGTCACCGGAAAAACTCGCATAGGCGCTCAACCCAAAGGCTGGGATCAGATTCAATAGCCACTTACTATGCAGTTTGAACCAAAGTCCCCCTTTGAAGGGCAACTATATACCAGTTGGGACAAAGCGTGTGTTGATTTTTAAAGAGGCGGGGAGCCTCCTTTTTTTTTATTTCTTCTCTTCCTTGCCCGTATCTTTAGGCTTGTCCTTCTTATCGGACACTGAAACTTTTAACAAGTCTTCAAACGTGCCTTTTACATGAAGCTTCTGCTCATACTTCTCTGGACGTTTTTTTGGTTCTTTCTTCTTAGCCATAGTGAAAAGGTGCAATCTTCTGCAATCAAATTAAATTGCTCAATTAATACGTAATACGCAACAATGGAAAATTTTTTTCAAATATTTTTATTATAAGGGAACTCATATATAATAGACTAAAATAAATAGCCTACAAAGAGGGCGTAAGGGGTAATGGATTGACTGATAGCTAATTGTAATATATTCCTACTAAGTAAACAACATAGGCGCCCTAGTGTGTTCTTTACCCTCTAGAATAAAATATCATCTCCCGCCCTAGAGAGTCTTGCTTAATTGCAAAGCTTTACATACCTTTGATATATAGAAAAAAGAAAAGCCCCGACTGTCTAAATCTAGGGCTTCTCTTCATAAGAATTTAATCTTTGCATTACAAAGGTGGCATCCTTGTGCCTATCCCTTTATTAATACAAAGATGCGTAAATTTATCCTTAATTCCAAACCGAAAACAATGGAAGACGCATTGATAGTAAAGCTGAATGAATCCCAACGCAATGAGCTTGTGAGCTACTACAGAGGCAAGCTCAATGAGTTAGAATCACAAGCGAATAATTACAGGGATTTACTAAGGCAGCTAACTTCTCCTTCTGGTGAATCAAATTATGTTGAATCAAATCATGCGCCTATAGCAAAGCCTATTTATGTGCCTGCTCCCTCGCAGGCCTCGGTTTTCACAGACAATCCCGAACATTCTGCTGCTATCAAGGATTACAAGCAGACCTGGTCCTGGTCTATGAAAATCAAATATGTGATTGCTAGCAATGGGAGGTGCCTTACATCAAGAGAGATCGTTGACCAACTTAGCCTCTTTGACACAAGCCTTACTAAAGTCGCTGATCCCATGAGTAGTGTATCAGGCTCTATAAGCGCGAAAATATCTAAGGGAGTGATATTTGACAGATATAGACCTTATGACGGAGCAGAATACTATACTGGACTCAAAGAATGGTTCGACGAAGATGGAGAACTAATAGATGAAAATCACAGGGGTTCAGAATAAAAAAAGGGTAGCAGCGCTACCCTAAGAATAAATAATGTTACCAGAGAGGCCTTTGAATAGGTAAACTGTGGAGCGGCTTTAGCTTCCAAAACCTTAGCCGTTGCGGGAGTGTAATTTAAACTGTGTCATTTCCTTCTTCCCATTTACTGGCCCTGTTGGTGTACTGGTGTGAATCCTTACAGCAACAGGGCCACACTTTTCCAGGTGCTTCTCACTTCAAGTCCAGCTGCATCCTGTCCCCAAACCAGATCGAGAGCTGCTGGGCCGTCTGGCTCCAGTTGGCAAGTGGCATCACCCACTTTTTGCTGATGTTCTGGTGCGATAAGTAGATCAGCTTCAGCAGGGCCATATCTGATGGGAAAGCTCCCTTGGTCTTGGTCACCTTGCGCACCTGGCGGTGAAAGCCTTCGATGGTGTTGGTGGTATAGATCAGCTTTCTGATCGGTTCTGTAAACTTAAAGTACGTGGAGAGTTTGTCCCAGTTCCGTTGCCAGCTCTCGAGCACCTTGGGGTACTTTCTGCCCCACTTCTCCTCCAATTCCAGTAGCCTCAGCTCAGCCAGCTCCTTGGTCTCTGCCCGGTACACGGGCTTGAGGTCGCGCAGGAACTCCTTCTGGTCCTTTGAGCCCACGTACTTGAGGCTATTGCGGATCTGGTGGACAATGCAGCTCTGTACTTCAGCCTGAGGGAAGACACTGGCGATGGCTTCGGCAAAGCCCTTGAGGTTATCGATGCAGGCGATGAGCATGTCGGCAACGCCCCGCTGCTGCAGGTCGGTGAGCACGGAGAGCCAGAAAGTGGCTCCCTCGCTTTCGGAGACGTACACGCCCAGCAACTCTTTGTGACCGTGGCGGTCAATGCCCAGGATGTTGTAGACGGCCTTGGAGACGGTGCGTCCTTCCTGCCGCACCTTGTAATGCATGGCGTCCAGCCAGACGATGCAGTAGAGCCTATCCAGCGGCCGGGCCTGCCATTCCTTTACCTGGGGCACTATCTTCTCGGTGAGCGCGGCGAGCGTGTCGTGGGAAATGTCCATATCGTACATGTCCTTGAGATGAGCCGAAATGTCCCTGAGGCTCATCCCTAAGCCGTACATGCTCAGAATGCGTGGCTCGAGGTTCTCGGCCAGCACCGTCTCCCTTTTTTTGATGATCTGCGGCTCGAAGCTGGCCGAGCGGTCGCGGGACGAGGCCACCTCAATGGTGCCGTCTGAGGTGCGGACCTGTTTGCTGACTTTGCCGTTGCGGCGGTTGCCTTGCCCTCGCTGCTCTTGCGACAGGTGCAGGTCCATCTCCGCGTCCAGGGCGGCCTCTAAGAAGTGCTTCAACAACGGGCCTAAGGCGCCGTCTTTGCCGAAGGTGGGTTTGCCGCTCCGGAACTCCTCCAGGAACTGGCGCTTGATCTTGTCTAGATCCAGCTCGTTTTTCTCTTCCATGTTGACTGTGTTAAAGGTAATACTCCTAATCCTTTGACACAGTTTGTTTTACAGCCTCGCCGTTGCTTTACTTTCAAAGGGTTTAGTGCCCATAGCTAAACCGCCTCTCACTTTTACTTTAGGTTAGTACGAGCTAATCTAAAGTGTTTACTAACAAACTGGCGTGTGCATCCGGATAAAATCCTTTATATAGTGCAGGCCACATTAGAGTCGCGAATATTAACAATAGTCTCATTAACTGTTTGTTAAAAATCGCAGCGTCACCTTTGTTAGTACAGGTTTTGGTTGAACACCCATTTAATTAGGCTACCTGTTTGACAGGTAGCCTTCCCTGTTTTCGATGTAAATATAAGGATTTATTTATTATTTGCTATAAGAGCCTTATAAGTAAGTCTTGTATTACCTACTTTGTTAACCGCATCATGGAATCTAGCACAATCCGTTACCTTCCTGTTGTTATAACGATACCCGAATTCGTGGCAGTACCTGTGCAAGTGCTTAGGGCTTACGTTGTGGTATATGCCGTAGATGCCTCTCTCTAATTGGCTCCAGAATCCCTCTATACTGTTAGTGTGGAATTCCCCTCTTACATATTCATCCTGTGCATGGTTTATAATCTCATGCGCCTTAAACTCTTTATGAAGGTCACCATAGGCTCCGAACCCATCGGTTACTACCATTGCGCTTGCGCTTACCTTCTCCCGTAGGATAGGCTTCAGTGTAGCACCATCTTCTTTGCTCATTACGAAGGTATGCACATTGCCTTCTCTTTGAAGCAAACCAAAAACAGGGGTTTTATTCACGTATCCCGTCCCTTTCTCCCTTAGCTCCTTTCTTACCTTCTTGTGCTTGTTCTCGGCCTTGCCACCAACATACGTTTCATCACACTCTACTGTGCCTTCTAACATCTGTGGGGCCTTCTCTCGCAGCATCTCTCTGATCCTGTGCAACACAAACCACGCTGTCTTCTGCGTGATGTTCAAGTCACGTGACAACTGTAAAGAGCTGATGCCCTTCTTGTGTGCAGTAACCAAATACATTGCAGCGAACCAAGTTCTCAACTTAATCTTAGTGTTTTCAAAGATTGTACCTGTGGTTACGGTAAACTTCTTGTAGCAAGTCTTTTCAGAGCATTTGAAGCCCCTGTTTGTTACATAGGCTTTGGTGCAACCACAATGAGGGCAAGAGGGAGTATCGCCCCAACGCTGCTGGCCTAGAAAAGCCTTACAAGTTTCCTCATCATTGAAGAAGTCTAGAAGTTGAAGTAGAGAATTGAACTGGCTTTTCATTTAGGTTGCTGATAAAGAACAAAGTAAAGATTCGTCTTGTCCCATCATATACCTAATTTAATGAAATAAAGTTTCAGCTTTTCTCTGCTTATTTTGTCCCAACTGGTATATAGTCCCCCTTTGAAGGGGGTAAGGGGATGTAATCGTCTGCTGAAAAATCCCCTCTCGGGAGGGACTAGGGGTGGGTTTACACTTTGTAGGGACAGGTCGCGACCTGTCCGCGCGAGGACAGCAGCTACAAAACTTATACTTTGGCAAAAGTAATTACAGGCTCCCTCCCCTGTTTTTAGGGGAGGGCTGGGGAGGGGTGAAACCAGGGGTAGTTGGACCCGGAACTCCAATGCATACACCACTAAAAACAACAAAGGCCTACGAAATTATTCGCTGGCCTTCGAAGCTATACTTTATACTCTGTTAGTCTTTGTAGATCGCTACTTCGGCTTTGCCGTTTTTAATGTAGCCGCGGTACATGCCCGCCGAGTTGAAAGGCATGGCAATGTTGCCCTTTTTATCCAGCGCAATTACGCCGCCTTCGCCACCGCGCTCCACCAGTTTCTTCATCACTACCTCATCGGCAGCTTTCTTCACGGAGTACCCTTTGTACTCCATCATAGCGGCAATGTCGTGGGCTACCACAGAGCGGATAAAGTACTCGCCGTGGCCTGTGGCCGATACGGCGCAGGTATTGTTATCGGCATAGGTGCCGGCACCGATGATCGGGGCGTCGCCCACGCGGCCGTAGCGCTTGTTGGTCATGCCGCCGGTGGAGGTGCCCGCTGCCAGGTTGCCGTACGCATCCAGTGCCACGGCGCCCACCGTGCCGAACTTGTTGCCCTCGGTAAAGATGTTCTCGTTGCTGCTGGTGCCGCCGTCGTGGTCGAGCTGCGTTTTCTCTTTGTCCTTTAGCTTCTGCAGCTGGTTATAGCGGGTTTCGGTGTGGAAGTAGGATGGATCCACCAGCTCGATGCCTTGCAGCTTGGCAAACTGCTCTGCGCCGCTGCCGATCATCATCACGTGCTCTGATTTCTCCATCACCGCACGGGCGGCCGAGATGGGGTTTTTGATGGTGGTCACGCTGGCCACAGAGCCCGCCATCAGCGTTTTGCCGTCCATTACGGCGGCATCCAACTCGTTCTTACCCTCATTGGTGAACACGGCCCCCTTTCCGGCGTTAAACAGCGGCGAGTCTTCCATCACATGAATGGTGGCCTCCACGGCATCCATGCTGGTGCCGCCTTTCTTCAGCACCGCATACCCCACCTGCAGCGCCTCGTTCAGCTTTTCGCGGTAAGCTTTCTCCTTCTCCGGGGTCATGTTCTGGCGGGTGATGGTGCCGGCGCCGCCGTGTATCACCAGCGTGATTTTGCTATAGTCGGGCTTGCCCTGGGCCAGGCTCACAAAGCCGGACAGCAGAAAGAGGCACAGAAAGTATAAACTCTTTTTCATGGATAGGTTACATGTGAAGTAAGGAATACGCGCTCTTAAATATAGTGCTTTTTGGCGTAACCGGTGCAAAATTCTCATCTTGCAGCCTTACACGCACCCGCTTATACCTATGTTCCTACTCCGGCTTCGGCACTGGCAGGCCTTTTTGCTCCTTTTCGTGCTCCCGTTCCTGCTGCAGCACGGCCTGCTCTGGCTGCTCGATGCCCTGCCTGTCCGTACGGGCCGGGTTAGCGCCATGCTGCTGGACGCGTTTCCGGCCACGGTGTACGTGTTGTGGCTTTGGAAGATCGGCTCCTGGCTCTATGGCCGGCTGCCGCAAAGTATAAAGATCACGCCGCTGTACTTTCATCTGGGCAACCTCTACCTCATACTTTACGCGCTGCTGTTTGTGTACACGTTGGCCGTGCTGCGCGATAGTATGGCCATGGGCTCTGTGCCCTTCGGCATGCTCGCCCTGCTGGTGCCCCTGCACTTGCTGGCCACATGCTGCTACCTGTATGCGGTATACTTTGCGGGCCGGTCGCTGGTGAGCGCGGAGCGGCAACGGGTGGCGGGAGGCGCGGAATACCTGGGCGCTTTTTTCCTTTTCCTGCTGTTGCCGTTGGGAATCTGGTTCCTGCAGCCCCGCCTGCGCAGGTTGTATCTTGCAGATTCTTAGCCTGATAAAAAATTTATTGGAAAAAATATAGCTCTAATGCAATATAACAAAGAATCTCGCGTTTTGGAGCAGAAACAAAGGGTAAATTCTTGGTTTTAATAGAGTTTTCTTAGCTTGCAGACATATCTTTTACCATATTTGCAAAGTATTCTCAAACATTATCCAAACAAAAACTATCACCCATGAAATCCAATTTCTTCAAAGCATCTCTTGCCCTGGTGATGTGCTCTACAATGATGGCATCCTGTGTGTCTTCTAAAAAGTACGAAGACCTGCAGGCAAGCAAGGACGCCCAGGAGCGCGAGCTGCAGGCATCAAAAGCTAAAGTTGACGAGCTTTCTAACTCTCTGAAAGAGCGTGAGCAGAAACTAGCTGACATGGAGCGTGCCATGAATGAGCAGAACAAGATCCTCGACAACCTGAAAAACGAGGTAAACACTGCCCTGCAAGGCTTTAACGAAGGCGACCTGAGCGTGGCTGTTAGAGATGGCAAAGTATACGTTTCGATGTCCGACAAGCTGTTGTTCCCTACCGGAAGCACCAAAGTGAACACTGGCGGCAAAAAAGCGATCGACCAGCTGGTATCTGTGCTGAAGAAAAACCAGGAAGTTGGCGTGATGGTAGAAGGCCACACTGATGACGTTTCGGTAATGAGCGGCATGAAGTATATGACCGACAACTGGGACCTGAGCGTACTGCGTGCCACGGAAATCACCCGTCTGATGACCGAGAAAGGCCTGTCTCCGGACAGAGTTACGCCTGCCGGACGCTCGTTCTACATGCCGGTTGACGCCGGACGTACTGCTGAGGCGAAAGCCAAAAACCGTCGTACAGAGATCATCCTGACGCCAGACTTTACAGAGGTTTACAAAATCCTGGGCATCAAAGCCTAGTTTTTAGCCTTAAGCTAATATAAAAAGCGCCGGTAGCCAATCAGGTTACCGGCGCTTTTTTGTTTATGCTGCAGTATAACCTCACAGCCAAAGTATAGCTGCGAAGTATAAATCCGGGCTTCACGAACAATTATACTTTCATTTGCCTGGCTTCGCTGATGGCCTGGAACAATTCTCCCGCACGCTGGGAGCCGATAAGCAGCGGGTCGCGGTTGTAGAAGTATAGCTTCACGCCCTCGTTGCCCGACATGTTGTAGGCCTTGCCCTTAGAGCCCCACCGGATGCCCCAGCCGCCGTAGTCGCCGATGGGGCTGTAGGTTACCCGCTCGAAGTCGCGCACCAGGTGCAGCGGAATCTGCCTCGGCTTTACATGGAACGGCCAGAAGCGCACCTGCACCAGCCCCGGCCGTACCTCCGTGGTAAGCGACATGCGGTAGAAAAAGTAGGGCAGCCCCAGCCCCACCAGCACAAAAAGTATACTTAGCTGCACATCCGGCACCGGCCTGTTGCCATACTGCCCGCCCAGCAGCACCTGGTACACAAAGCCCACCCAGAAGATAGCCGCCACGCCCAGCACCACCACCCACAGCCAAAACTGCCTGAACCGCTGCCGCTCCCGGAAAAGTATGATTTCTTTAGACACAAGTATCAGGTATCAAGACACACGACTCTTTAATACAAATTAGTTACGGTTCGGATATGAACAAAGATAAGTTAGGGGAGAAATAAAAGAACTGCCTACTTTAAAAGCAGACGGCCTTTTGTTTATTCACATCGTGTTACGTGCTACGTTATTTACCCAATCGCCTGCTCCAGGTCGGCGAGCAGGTCTTCGGCGTCCTCCACGCCCACGCTCAGGCGGATCAGCGTGTCGCGCAGGCCGGCCTTCATGCGGTCTTCGCGCGGAATGCTGGCGTGCGTCATAGAAGCCGGGTGGCCGCACAGCGATTCCACACCACCCAAAGACTCTGCCAGGGCAAACAGCTTCAGGTTCTCCAGCACACGGGTAGCGTCGTCCAGGTTATCGCCCTTCAACTCAAACGACACCATGCCACCGAAGTCGCGCATCTGTTTTTGGGCCACCTCGTGGTTTGGGTGCTCCTCGAAGCCTGGCCAGTATACTTTGCCAACCTTCGCATTTCCTTTCAGGTATTCTGCTACTTTACGCCCGTTCTGGCAGTGGCGCTCCATGCGCAGGTGCAGCGTTTTAAGGCCGCGCAGCACCAGGAAGCAGTCCTGGGGCCCGGGCGTGGCGCCGCTGGCGTTCTGGATAAATGCCAGGCGCTCGTGCAGGTCATCATCTTTCACCACTATGGCGCCCATCACCACATCCGAGTGGCCACCCATGTACTTGGTCAGCGAGTGCATCACGATGTCGGCGCCCATATCCAGCGGGGTTTGCAGGTAGGGCGTAGCAAAGGTATTATCGGCCACGAGCAGCAGGTTGTGCTTCCTGCAAAGCTCGCCGTAGGCTTTTATGTCGATGATGTTGAGCAGCGGGTTGGTAGGCGTCTCCACCCAAATCATTTTGGTGTTCTCATTTACCAGCTTCTCCACGTTGGCCACGTTCCCCATATTGGTAAAGTGGAATTTGATGCCGTAGTTCTGGAAGATTTTGGTGAAGAGGCGATAGCTGCCGCCATATAAGTCGTTGGTGGAGATCACCTCATCGCCGGGCTTGAGCAGCTTCATGATAGCGTCCTCTGCCGCCATACCCGAGGAGAAGCACAGGCCATGCTTGCCGTTCTCCAGCGCCGCCAGCGCGTTCTGCAGCTGCGTGCGGGTGGGGTTGTGCGTGCGGGAGTACTCATAGCCTTTATGGTCGCCGGGCGAGCGCTGCACGTATGTGGAAGTCTGGTAGATGGGCGTCATGATGGCACCTGTTGTTGGGTCTGGCTCCACGCCAGCATGTATCGCTTTCGTTCCGAATTTCATCGTTTATACTTTATAGGTATGAATAGTTATTTTCGCCTCCCACAGCTACCCAAAGTGTGCGGGAGCGGCTCCTGCAAGTTAGAAAATCACCTGCGAAGTATAAAGGCACGGCAAACACACCCGGTTTATACTTTTAAAGCCGCCAAAATCTTTTGTCCTTTGTCCTTCGTCTACAAGCAGACAAAACAAAGTATACTTACCGCATGAAATCACTCCCCCTGCTGCGCACCTTTATACGCGAAAACGCCTCAACGTTTATCTCTATGCTATTGCTGGTGGTGGTGCCGGTGGTGGTAAGCTCTACCGCAGCAGTGGTGCTGTACCATTACGAGGGCCTGCTGCAGGATTTATCGGCGTGGGAGATGTTGCTATACTTTGCCGTGATCTCCGTGACGATGGCGCTGGCCCTTACGCCTACCACGTTCATAGCCCTGATCAGCGGTTTTTACATCGGCTGGAGCGGCTTTGCGGGCATTGTGGTGTCGTATGGCATTGCGGCACTCCTTGGCTATAGCATTGCCCGGTTCATAGACCACGGCAAGATGATGAGTTTCCTGAACCGCTTTGAGAACGCCCGCAACCTGATGCAGGAGCTGCGCGGCGAGAGCTGGAGCCTGATCTTCCTCACGCGCATCTCGCCGGTGCTGCCCTTCGCGCTGATGAACTTCGTGCTCTCGCTGCTGCAGATAGAGAGGCGCAAGTTTTTCCTGGCGAGCATCGTGGGCATGCTGCCGCGCACACTCTTCTTCTTCTGGGTAGGCACACAAGCCCGCGATGTGGTGCAGGCCCTCCAGAACCCCGACAGCGGCCGCGGCGGACAGATCCTGATGGTGGCCCTGATCGTAATATCTATCGGCGGGCTTTACTTCCTGTTCGACAGGGCTTTAAAGCGTGCCCTACGCAAAGCCGCCGCTAAAAGCGAATAATTTTTTGATTTGCCTCTTGCGTTTAAGGAAAAAACGGCGTTACTTTGCATCACCATAACGGAAAAACGGTCACGTAGCTCAACTGGATAGAGCATCTGACTACGAATCAGAAGGTTAGGGGTTCGACTCCCTTCGCGACCACCGAAAAGCCTCTTAGCACACGCTGAGGGCTTTTTCTTTTTACATAGTTATACCTATGCGGAAGCTATGTGTGTATGCTGAAAAAGTATAACGCTATAGGATGTACTTCTCAAGGCGGCATCGCAGCTGTTTCCTGCGGCAGGAAAAGCAGTCTGGTTTGTTCCAGGAAATGCATAGTATCCCCAGCCCTGCTGCCATTGAAATCCATGCTGGATAAGGCGCTACAGAAACGAACGAATCGGAATATTTCACGTTAAATGCCTTAGAATTCTGCATAAACCCTACCTTTGCCTAATTACTATAGTTTAAGAGGATGTTATCAATAGCGCGCAATCAATTCTACGAAATAGCCTATTCAGCTGAAAAAAACCGCCTTTACTTCCGAATAGATGGTTACTGGAAATCTCCTGAGGTGGTCCCCTCCTATATATCGGATTGGAAGAAAGCATTGGAACTAACGAAACCGTCTTTTACGCTTCTAGCCGATTTCCGGAACATGGTGACACACCCGAGCTCCGTGAAGTTCTTACACCAGGAGGTGGCCGAGGGCCTGGCAAAGTCAGGCATATCCAATTTAGCAGAGGTTTCCCCTTCAGATAAAATCGCTGTGCTCCAAACTGGCAGCGTGACAAAAGACGCTAAGATCTCCCATATTAAGGTGACTGATATCGTACTGGGAGAGCACATCCTGGACAGGCTGTCTTAGCTTTTTGCTCCGGTTTACCAAGTATAAAAGTATGCTGGTATAAATAACTCCGCTCCCTCCAACACAAAAGCCTGAGAAATAGCTACATGCATTCTCAGGCTTTTGTGTTGGAGACGTTATACTTTTGGCCCTCTATGCCGCCATTTCCTCGTGCAGGTCGAAACGGCCCCGGAAGCGCAGCAACTGCTCCATCAGGTCGTCCGGCAGCCCGAACTTGAAGTGGTCCTGCTTCAGCTCCTCCCAGGAGTTAAACAGTTTCCAGGTCTCGGCTTTTTTATAGGACTCAGCCTCCCTGCCCGACAGGGGCCGGACAAAGAATGCCTGCAGTTCCACATCCTCCTCCCGCATGGGCACTTCAACTGTTTCAGAGTCACTGTTCAATACCTCGATAATCTCTGCGCAGCGGTCTTTACTTGCGGGCAGGTAAAAGTAGCGCACATAGGCGTTACGTGTATCAGGATGAGGCGAAGACATCATAGCTGTAATCTTTGGTAGTATTTTCCTGTTCTTGGCACCTTGTCATCTTTGCGTTACCATGCATCTAAACTCGTTCTAAGGCTCAGAAACATCAAACCGAGTCTTGTAAAGGGCATTCCCTCCAATGCCATGGCCACTCGTATGGGGTTAAACTTCTTATACTTTACTAAGGATACAGATGTTGTGGTGAGGAGGCAAATCCCTTAAACAATACCACTTTATGTGGCTATTATATTATACCCTATGTTATAAGCGTTTTCCCTTACCTGTTTGTTGTATCTTTTGTGGCATAGATTTGTTAACTTTGCATCGTATAAACATTTAACCCGAATAATTATGTCAATGTACCCTGAATATATGGTTGCCCCTATCCGTGAGGACCTTACCTCTGCCGGTTTTGAGCAACTGATGACCGCGGAGGAAGTGGAGCAGGCGATTAAAGCCGGTGGCACTGTATTGCTGGCGGTAAACTCCGTGTGCGGCTGTGCGGCCTCCAAGGCGCGCCCTGCCGTTAAGATGGCGGTGGCTGCCTCTGACAAAAAACCGACCAAGTTGGTGACGGTGTTTGCAGGCATGGAGCAGGACGCCGTGGCCAAGGCCCGCGAGTTCATGCTGCCTTACCCTCCTTCCTCTCCATCTATCGCCCTGTTCAAGGATGGTGAACTGGTGCACATGGTCGAGCGCTACCACATCGAGGGCAACGACCTGAACCGCGTGGTGGACAACCTGCAGGGAGCCTTCGAGGCGTATTGCTAGGCTTCAGCAAAGTATAAAAAGAGAGCGGGCCGGCAGAATCATCTGCCGGCCCGCTCTCTTTTTATACTTACGTTATACTTTTATACTTGGCTTACACGCTCAGCTTCCCCAAATCGAAGCCTATGTCGCGGCGGTAGTAGCGGTCTTGCCAGGTGATGGCCTCCGCGGCTGCGTTGGCCTTGGCCAGCGCCTCCTCCATGGTATCGCCCAGGGCGGTAACGGCAAACACGCGGCCGCCACTGTTGAGCAGCTTACCGTTCTGCAGGGAGGTGCCCGCGTGGAACACCAGCACATCCTTCGGCACGTTCTCCAGCCCGGAAATCTCCTTGCCCTTCTCGTAGCCCTCCGGGTACCCGCCTGAGGCAAGTATAACCGTGGTGGCGGTGCGCGGATCTATCTCCAGTTTGTACTCGCCCAGGGTATGGTCGTGCAGGGCCTTGAACATCATGAACAGGTCGGACTTGATGCGCGGAAGTATGGCTTCGGTCTCCGGGTCGCCGAGGCGCACGTTGTACTCGATCACGTACGGGTCGCCGTTTACGCTCATCAACCCTATAAACAGGAAGCCCGAGTAATCCATCTGCTCCTCCTGCATGCCGCGCAGCGTCGGCTCAATCACGCGCTCCTTCACCTTCTGCATAAACGCCTCATCCACGAACGGAACCGGCGAGATGGCGCCCATGCCACCCGTGTTCAGGCCGGTGTCGCCCTCGCCGATGCGCTTGTAGTCCTTGGCCTCCGGCAGCAGCACGTAGCTCTTGCCATCGGTCAGTATAAACACGGATACTTCTATCCCCTGCAGGTACTCCTCTATCACCACCCTGCTGCTGGCGTTGCCGAAGCGCTTGTTGCGCAGCATGGCCTCCAGCGCGTCGAAGCCCTCCTCATAGTCCTGCGCAATGATCACGCCCTTGCCGGCTGCCAGGCCATCGGCCTTTATCACCGTCGGGAAGCTCTGCTGCTTCAGGTACTCCACGGCCTCCTTAAAGGTGGCCTCGGTGAAGGACTGGTAGCGGGCGGTAGGCACGTCATACTTCTGCAGGAACGACTTGCAGTAGTCTTTGCTGCCCTCCAGCATGGCGCCAGCCTTTTTGGGGCCGATTACCAGGATGTGCTTCAGGTACTCCGACTCCGCAAAATAATCGTGGATGCCCTCCACCAGGGAGTTCTCCGGGCCCACCACCACCATCATGATGTTGAAGTCGGCGGCGAACTTGCCCAGCTCTTCGAAGTCGTGGATGTCCACGGCGGCGGTGGTATGGAACTCGGCGGTGCCGGCGTTGCCTGGCGCCACAAATACTTGGTCGCAGAACTCGCTCTGGCTCAGTTTCCACGCAATGGCATGTTCACGGGCGCCAGATCCTATCACAAGTACATTCATAAATTAATTGCTAATGGTTGATTGCTGTACGCTAAGCTGCGAAGTTAGGAATTTATACTTGCCCTTGCAGCACAAAGTATAGTTTTATACTTCCTCCCGGTGGCACAGGTCCTCAGGCTATTGCAGCGCCATACTTTATACTTGCGCCATACTTGCGATTAACCCACCCCTGCCCCTCCCAAGAAGGGAATTTCGCAAAATAGTAGATGATTCCCCTCCTCGGAGGGGTTAGGGGTGGGTTTACACCTGCACTGCATTAGTAAATCGAAACTTGGTTTTATACTTGCGCCATACTTTCCTCTCGCCCGCTTCCTGTACCCGGGTTTATACTTTGCCCCAAACAAAAAGACCGCTGTACGCATACAACGGTCTCCTTTATACTTTATGCCGAACAACAAGTAGCTATCCGCAATTAGTTGGCGTATTCGCTCAGGAACTTGATGCGCATCAGCCGCAGGTCTTCCTCGGTGTAGTCATCGGTTCCGAGCTCCCTCACGGCCACGGCGATGTTGTCGGTGCTCGCGTTCATGAAGTAGTCGTACACCTCCTCCTGGCGCTCATCGTCCAGAATATTGTTGATGTAGTAGTTCAGGTTGAGCTTGGTGCCGGAGTAGCAGATGTGCTCTATCTCCTCGATCAGTTCCGGCATCGTCAGGTCCTTGGCAACGGCAATCTCCTCCAGGTCCACCTTCTTGTCTATCTGCTGGATGATGTAGATCTTGATCTTAGACTTGTTCACCGTGGTCTTCACCACCACGTCGGAGGCTGTCACGATGTCATTCTCATCCACATACTTGGTGATCATGTCCAGGAACGGCTTGCCGAACTTCTGCACCTTGCCCATGCCCACGCCGGCAATGTGGGCCAGTTCGTCGCGGGTGGTGGGGTAAACGGTGGCCATTTCCTTCAGCGACGGGTCCTGGAACAGCACGTAGGGCGGCAGGCCTTTTTCCTTGGCCAGTTTCTTGCGCAGGTTCTTGAGCATGTCGAAGAGCACCTCGTCGTGGCCGGCCGAGGCCTGCGCCTCCTCCTTCTCCTCGTCCTCCTTCACCTCCTGGTCGTAGTTGTGGTCCTTGGTGAGCTGTATGGGCTGCGGGTTCTCAATGTACTCCTCGCCTTTCTGCGTCAGCTTGATCACGCCAAAGCTGTCAATGTCCTTCTCCAGGTACTCCGACAGCAGCACTTGCCGCAACACGGAGCTCCAGAACTGTGCGTCCTGCTCCTTGCCGGCGGCAAACACCCCGAGTTTATCGTGGTCGTAGCTGGTTACATACTGATTGCGCAGGCCCGTGAGCACATGCGTGATATGTTCGATGCTGAAGCGCTGCCCGGTCTGCTGCACGGCTTTCAGGGCCAGCTGCACCTCCCCCTGCGCCTCAAAACGCTCTTTCGGGTGCAGGCAGTTGTCGCAGAAGCCGCAATCCTTCTCAAAGGTCTCCCCGAAGTAGTGCAGCAGCTGCTTGCGGCGGCACACGGCCGAGTCGGCGTAGGCGGCCATCTCCTGCAGCAGCAGCTTGGAGTTATCGCGCTCGGTTACGGGCTTGTCTTTGTTGAACTTCTCCAGCTTCACGATGTCGTCGTAGCTGTAGAACATGATGCAGTTGCCCTCCAGCCCATCGCGGCCGGCGCGGCCCGTCTCCTGGTAGTAGCCCTCAATGGACTTGGGCGTGTCGTAGTGGATCACAAAGCGCACGTCCGGCTTATCGATGCCCATGCCGAAGGCGATGGTGGCCACGATCACGTCGGCCTCCTCGCTCAGGAAGGCGTCCTGGTTGGCCATGCGGATGCTGGCGTCGAGGCCGGCGTGGTATGGCAGCGCTTTCACGTCGTTTACCTTCAGCAACTCCGCTATCTCCTCCACCTTCTTTCGGCTCAGGCAGTACACAATGCCGCTCTTGCCCTTATGCTTCTTCACGTACTGGATCAGCTGCTTCTTGGTGTTATGCTTCGGGCGCACTTCGTAGTAGAGGTTAGTGCGGTTAAAGGAAGACTTAAACACCGAGGCCTCGTCCATCTGCAGGTTGCGCTGGATGTCGAGCTGTACTTTAGGCGTGGCCGTGGCCGTGAGCGCGATGATGGGCAGGTCACCGATCTGGTCGATGATGCCCCGGATGCGGCGGTACTCCGGGCGGAAGTCATGGCCCCACTCCGAGATGCAGTGTGCTTCGTCTATGGCAACAAAAGAAATATTGGAGGCGCGCAGAAACTCCACTGTCTCCTCCTTCGTCAGCGACTCCGGCGCCACATACAGCAGTTTCACCTCCCCGGCCAGCGTCTCCCTCTTCACCTTGTTCATCTCGGCTTTAGAAAGCGTGGAGTTCAGGAACTGCGCATTCACCCCGAAGGCATTGAGCTGGTCCACCTGGTTCTTCATCAGCGCGATCAGCGGCGAGATAACGATGGCGGTGCCCGGCAAAGAAAGGGCAGGCAGTTGGTAGCACAACGACTTGCCCGCGCCCGTAGGCATAATCACAAAGGTGTTCTTCCCGTTGATAATGTTGTTTATTATCAGCTCCTGATTCCCCCTGAATTGATTATACCCAAAAACTTCTTTTAATTTGTTCTTGAGATTTACCTCTTGTTGAATAGACATGTAATCTTGCAAAAATTTAATCTTGTCGCAACGCACTCCAAAAAAGTGCCCTAACACAAATTTAACTTGAATCTCCCTAATAATATAGCGCTTACCGCAAAAAAAGTATTAATCGCCGAGGCCGAGGCAATCGCCAGACTGGCAGAATTTATCGACGAAAACTTTGAAGAGTGCGTCCAAGCCATTCTGCAGATCAAGGGGCGCGTGGTGGTAACCGGTATCGGTAAAAGTGCTAATATAGCCCAAAAAATCGTAGCAACCTTAAACTCCACCGGCACCCCGGCCTTGTTTATGCACGCCGCCGACGCCATCCATGGCGATTTGGGCATGATTCAGCCGGAGGATTTCGTGATCTGCATCTCCAAAAGCGGCAATACCCCTGAAATTAAGGTACTTGTACCGCTGCTAAAGCGGAAAGGTTCTAAGCTGGCAGCCCTTGTTAGCAGCACGGATTCTTACCTGGCCCAGAGCGCCGATTTTATACTTAACGCCAACGTGGAGCGCGAGGCCTGCCCGCATAACCTGGCCCCTACCACCAGCACCACGGCGGCCCTGGCCCTGGGCGACGCGCTGGCCGTTAGCTTGCTGGAGGCGCGCGGCTTCAGCAGCTCCGACTTTGCCGTTCTGCACCCGGGCGGCGCGCTGGGCAAGCGACTTTACCTGAAGGTAGAAGATATTTATACCCAAAATGAGGCGCCCCGCGTAAAGGAGAACGCTACGCTCCGGGAGATTATTATCGAGATATCGTCTAAGCGCCTGGGAGCCACCGCAGTAGTTAAAAATGGCTCTGCTGAGCTGGTGGGCATTATTACCGACGGTGACCTGCGCCGCATGCTGAACAAGTATGAAAAGGTGGAGAACATCACCGCCACGGACATCATGACGCCGTCGCCGCTCACCATTGAACCGGAAAGCTATGCCGCTGAGGCTATGGCCATTATGCAGGCGAAAAGTATAACGCAACTCATTGTCACAAAATCAGGTAAATTCGAGGGCTTTATTCACCTCCACGACCTACTTAAAGAAGGACTTGTATAGACATGGATAACAACACCTATGTGGTGATCATGGCCGGCGGCATCGGAAGCCGTTTCTGGCCTTTCAGCCGCACCAATTACCCTAAGCAGTTTCACGATGTGCTGGGAACCGGCCAAAGTATGCTGCAGACCACGGCACAGCGCTTCGCTGACGTATGCCCTCCGGAAAACCTCTTCGTGGTCACCAACAAGGACTACGAGGCCCTGGTGAAGGAGCAGCTGCCGCAGCTGTCCGATAACCAGATCCTGCTGGAGCCGGTCGGCCGCAACACCGCCCCCTGCATTGCTTACGCCTCTTACAAGATCGCGCAGCTGAACCCGGAGGCGAACCTGGTGGTTACCCCCTCTGACCACGTGGTGCTGAAGCAGGACGTGTTTACCGACGTGGTGAAAGACGCCCTGGAGGCCGCCGCCAAGGATGATGTGCTGATCACGCTGGGCATCACCCCAAGCCGCCCCGATACCGGTTTTGGCTATATCCAGTACATCGACGAGGAGAACTCGAAGATCAAAAAGGTGAAGACCTTTACCGAGAAGCCCAACCTGGAGCTGGCGCAGATGTTCCTCGACAGCGGCGACTTTGTGTGGAACTCGGGCATCTTTATCTGGAACGTGCAGAGCATCCTGAGGGCCTTCCACCAGTACCTGCCCGAGGTTTCGGAGGTGTTTGAGGAAGGCGTTAACACCTACAATACGGCGCAGGAGCAGAACTTTATCACAAGGGCCTACTCGCAGTGCCGCAACGTGTCGATAGACTATGGCATTATGGAGAAGGTGGACAACGTGTACGTGCTGCTGGCCGACATGGGGTGGTCTGACCTGGGCACCTGGAACTCACTTTATACCATAAACAGGAAGGACGAGAACGGCAACGTGATCGATGGCGATGTGATGCTCTACGACACCAAGGACTGCATCGTAAAAACGCCAAAAGACCGCCTGGTAGTACTGCAGGGGCTTGAAGACTTCATCGTGGCGGAGTACGACAACGTGCTGATGATCTGCCGCAAGGATGAGGAGCAGAAGGTGAAGGAGTTTGTTGCCGACGCCAAATCCAAGAAAGGCGCTGACTATATCTAAGCCCGGCAAGAGAACTCCTGAAAAAATAAAAGGAAGCGGGGTATATACCCCGCTTCCTTTTATTTTTATACTTGCTTTATACTTTCCGACTCCGGTTTATACTTTGTTGCGGGTAGTTTATACTTCCGCCCGGTG
Source organism: Pontibacter flavimaris (assembly GCF_001907195.1). Lineage (GTDB taxonomy): Bacteria > Bacteroidota > Bacteroidia > Cytophagales > Hymenobacteraceae > Pontibacter > Pontibacter flavimaris. Next base: position 331,970 of record NZ_LVWA01000010.1, on the reverse strand, counting down.
TCCCGGTGCCTCCTATACTTAAAACCGACCGGGTACAAAAGTATACTTTATACTTTCAGTTTTCATCCCTGGATAAAATCCCCGTTTATGCCGCACGTTTGCAACCTGTGGCTTTCGATGAGGCCAGCTCTCAGCCGGCGAAAGTATGGATTGAGATAACGCCGGTTACAAACTAGCTCCATATCCAACCACCAATTCCCGCTACGCTCAAACTGGGGTTCGTTTGTGAAATGGAAAAAGTATGAAACAGGGCAAAGTATAAAACTCATGCCTGCATCTTCTCTGCCCTCCGGCAAAAACTCCTCTGTCTGAAATTACATGGGTTCCAGCTTGTTCAGGCTGGAGTAGCCGCTGTCTTTCAGGCGCTGGCGCATGGCTTCGTAAAGTATGATGCCCGTCGCCACCGACACGTTCAGCGAACCGATCTGGCCCATCAGCGGGATGCGCAGCCTTACGTCGGCGCGCTTGAGGTACTCCGGGGAGATGCCGTCTTCCTCGCTGCCCATCAGTATAGCCGTTGGGCCCACCATGTCCACAGCAAAGTCGGTTAGCTGGTGCTCCGTTTTCTCGGTACAGGCCACAATCTGGAAGCCGTAATCCTTCAGGTAATCCATCGTGTCCTTCAGGTTTGGCTCGCGGCACACCGGCACCAGGTTCAGGGCTCCGGCGGAGGTTTTCATGGCGTCCGCGTTTATCTGGGCGCCGCCACGGCTCGGTATCACGATCGCGTCCACGCCCATGCACTCGGCATTTCTGGCGATCGATCCAAAATTACGCACATCGGTTATGCGGTCCAGTATGAGCAGCAGCGGGTTCCTGCCCTGCTCAAAGAGAGAGGTCACGATCTCGGAGAGCGGCTGATAGGAGATCGGGGAGATCAGGGCCACGGCGCCCTGGTGGTTTTTGCGCGTCAGGTTGTTGAGCTTCTCAATGGGCACTGTCACCACCGGCACCTCGCGGTCTTTTGCCAGCTTCACGATCTCATCGGTGGTGGGGTTGCGGGCTCCGCGCTGCAGGAATATCTTCTCCAGTACCTTTCCGGCCGCCAGCGCCTCCAGGATGGGGCGTGAGCCGAAAATCATCTCGCTCTTGTCTTCTTTCGGGGTTCGGGGCCCACCGTAGCGGTTGCCTACAAATTTGTCTTTCCTGCTCTCCATTTTGCAACTGAGCTGTACCAGCTGTCTTCGTACTCACGGCGCCGTATCAGCTCATAATAGTTTTCGGTAAAGTTATTCTCTTTTTTGGTAAAAACGAACTTGATGTACGGCGAGGTGTCGGACTCGCGGTAGATCCAGGTGATGTTGGGGCCCACCTGGCTCACGCTGCTGGGACGCCCGTAGACGATGTAGATCATGCCCCTGTCGGTGGCCCAGCCGGCCTTGTGTGCCGTGTAGAGCTTGTTGGCCATCTCCACGCGCTTGTAGTAGGTCCGGATCAGCTCCCGTGCCGTGCTTTCGTTGCCGCCCACCTCCAGCCAGAACGCATCCACGGCGGCCTTGGGGTCAGGGGCCTTAAACAGCGCCTCCCGCTCCTGCGAGGTAGTCAGGTAGATGAGTGGCGGAATGAGTTCATCAGCTCTGGTGACGAGCGGGTACTTGCCCGGCAGCACCACTAAGCCCCGTGCAAACGCAGACCCGGGGTTAAACAGGTACAGGCCCTCCCGCTCAAAGCTGAGCGTATCCGAAGCGACAAGGGTGTCGGACTCGGCTACAGCGATGGTGCGCGGCACGTCGGGTTTGCTCATGCTCATGGGAGGAGCGGCGGGCATAAAGTCCAGCTCAAAGCGATCTACAAGTATAACGCTGTCGGTGGGGCTGTAAGAGCGCACCAGCAGCTTATCGGAGGTGGTGATGAAGTTCTGGTAGACTGGCTTGCCTGTGCCTGCGTTAGTGAGCAAATAGCCTTTCTGCAGCATCGTGCTGTTCAGCGGCACCCTGAACTCGGCCCCCATCCGCTCCTGCCCCGACAGCACCTGCCATACCTGCAGGTGCAGCACGTTCGGCTCCTGCACCACCCGCCCGGGCAGCGAGAGTTTCACGTGCAACTGCCCCTCCACGTCGGTTATCCTCCTGTCCGGCAGGTTTACGGAGTCCTCCAGCAGCACCCGGTCCCGTTCCGAAAGCCCGGTCCTTACCGCATACTCATACGAGGTGGCCGCCTGCAAAATGTCCAGCACCTGGCGCACATCCTCGAATTTCAGCAGCAGGTGCAGGCTGTCGTTGCTGGCGTAGTAGGCGTGCTGCATGCTGATCTCGGGCATCACCTGCTGCCTTACCCGGGCAGGCCCCGGACTGCTGTAACTGCTGTAGCTGCTCCGGCCTCCGCAGCCACACAGCACGCACAGCATAAACAAACACAAGTACCTCATCTTTACGCAAGTATAAGTATGATCTATCCTTAAGTATAAAACCCGGACTGCACTGGGGCAACCCGGGTTTTTGTACTGCTAAAAACGGTATTTTGTTTAGCGGCGCATGCGCTGCAGGTACTGCCTGAACTGCTGCTCCAGTTGCGTGGCCTTGTCGTCGAGGCCAAGCTGCTGGGCCGACCCTATCAGTTGCTGCAGGATCACCATGTTCACCTGTATCTCCTGGTCGAACAGGGAGCCCTTGGCAAAGTAGTAGTCGAGTGCCTTCTGGGAGCCTTGCGCCATGTAATCCAGCAGTTCGGTGGCTTTCTCCGTTTCACCGAGCGCCGCATAGATCGGGATGAACTGCGGTGTGTAGTAATCGTATGGCACCGTCTCCAGCGGCAGCACCTTAAAGCTGTGGTCCACTATTTCCTTGGCGCGGGCGTCGTCGCCCTCCTCCAGGTAGGCGGCCGCCAGTGTGGCAAACTTGTCGCGCGCGTTGGCCGAGAAGCGGTAGTAGTTATCGTCGTAGAAGATGTCGTCTCGGTCGAAGTTGCGGAAGGAGAACTTCTTCATCATGTTCTCATACATCACCTCTTTGTTCACGTTTCCGGCCCCGTCCTCGCCTGCCTTCACAGGCACGATGCGGTACGCCAGGCCCTCCAGCTGGAAGAAGTCAGACAATCCGATAAAATCGGCACTGTTTACCGTGGTAGAGAAGTAGATGGGGCGCTCCCAGTTGTTGGTGGCCAGCAGGTCAAGTATAACCAAATGCTTCTTCTCCAGCAGCGACTTGGTGATGGTCCACTGCATGCGGTCCACGATCTCGTCCTCGTGGTCTGCGGACACGATGTCCATCCCGTCCACTTTCTGCTTATCGATGTTGAGGAAGTAGTTGTGCGTCGGCATGGTGAGCAGCGTGGTGCCGGAACCAAACTGCGCCTGCAACGCCGGGTGGTTTTGCTTCACCAAATCGATGTACTGCTTCAGGTCGATGCCGGCGGCCACCTGCGGTCGCTCCACGTAAGGCAGGTAATCGTTGGTGCCTTGGCGGTAGTTCGCCATCCCCAGCGTCAGCGGCCATGGGTCAGACAGGTACGCCTGGTCCATCATCTGGTCGATGTACCAATCGGTGTTGAGGTAGCTGAGCACGGCCACGCGCACGTCGGTACGGTAGCCCTCCACCTCCTGCGCATACCACAGCGGGAAGGTGTCGTTATCGCCGTTCGTGAAAAGTATGGCGTTCGGGGCGCAGGAATCCAGTAGGTTCTTGGCCGAGTCTACGGAGTGGTAGCGGTCGGAGCGGTCATGGTCATCCCATCCTTCGGCGGCCATAATGCCCGGCACCAACAGGCCGATGGCAGTGGCCACGCCGGCACGGGCGGTCGTGCTCTTCAGCGCCCTGCCCAGCAGGTCCGCCAGCCCCAGCACGCCCAGGCCTATCCAGATGCTGAAGGCGTAGTAAGAACCGGCAAAAGTATAATCCCGCTCGCGTGGCTCCGTTGGCGGCTGGTTCAGGTACAGGGCAATGGCCATACCCGTAAAGAAGAAGAGCAGGCCAATGATAAAGGCGTCCTTCTCATCCTTGCGCACATGGTAGATCAGGCCCAGTATACCGATCAGCAACGGCAGCAGGAAAAAGGTATTGCGGGCCTTGCTCTCCAGCACGCGGGCCGGCGCATTCGGATCGTCATCCCCGAACCACAGCACACCGGCGTTCTGCACGTCGCTCTCGCGGCCCACGAAGTTCCACAGGAAGTAGCGCCAGTACATAAAGCCCAACTGGTAATTTACCAAAAAGCTCATGTTCTGCCCGAAGGTAGGCGTCTGGCCCTCACGCAGGTCCACCCATTTCTTGTAGGCATCGATATGCTGCGGCTGGTCGCTGTAAATGCGCGGCAGCAGCACCTTGTCCTTGGAGTCGTACACCGGCTCCACCTTATTCCCGGTGTTGATGTACTTATCCTTGCCCTTCACGTAGCGGGGCGCGCCTTCCTCCTGTGCAATCGGCTGGGCATTGTACTGCGGGCCATACAACAACGGACGGTCGCCGTACTGCTCACGCTTCAGGTAAGAGACAAAGGTCATGATATCATCCGGGTCGTTCTCGTCAATGGTAGGCTCGTAAGAAGACCGGATCGGGATCATCATGTAGGAGGAGTAACCGATGAGCACGAAAGTCAGGCTGAGCAGGGCCGTGTTCAGGATGCGGTTGTTGTGCTGGATGGAATAGCGGATGCCGAACACCAGCGCGCCCACAAAGAGCGCCAGGAAGAAGATGATGCCAGAGCTGAAAGGCAGACCGAAATCGTTCACAAACAGCACCTCGAACCAACCCGCCACTGACGGAAGGCCCGGGATAACGCCCCAAAGTATAGTTCCCACGATAACGGCACTGATGGCAAAGGCGGCAACGCCACCCCAGAAGGAGGGCTTGTAGAGTCGGAAGTAATAGATAAAGGCCAGCGCCGGGATGGCAACCAGGTTCAGGAGGTGAGCGCCGATGGAAAGGCCCACCAGGTACGCAATAAGTATAAGCCACTTGTCCGAGTGCGCCTCGCCTACCTTCTCTTCCCAGCGCAGCATGGCCCAGAATACAATGGCCGTAAAGAACGACGACATGGCGTACACTTCTGCCTCTACCGCCGAGAACCAGGCCGAGTCGGAGAAAGTATAGGCCAGGGCTCCCACGGCACCGCTGCCCATGATCAGCCACGTATTGCCCCTAGTTGGGGCAGCGCCCTCTTTCAGGAGTACCTTGCGGGCAAGTATGGTAATGGTCCAGAACAGGAAGAGGGCGGTAAACGAGCTGGCCAGCGCCGAGAGCAGGTTCACCCACCAGGCCACCTGCGTCACGTCGGAGGCGAACATGGAGAACAGCCTGCCCATTAAAAGGTAAAAAGGAGCCCCCGGAGGGTGCGGCACCAACAGTTTGTACGAGCAGGCGATAAACTCGCCGGCGTCCCAGAAGCTGGCGGTTGGCTCAAGTGTTAGCACATAAACGGCTGTCGCGATCAAAAACACGACCCAGCCAACGAGGTTATTTATCTTCCGATAATCCGTCATAGCTTTTGTAGATTCAGCCCCGAAAATAATAAATTAAAGTAAAGCGGCCGGTTATTTTTAGAAGTTTATAATGAAAAAGCCGGCTCAGGGGCCGGCTTTCTATAAGGGTGGCTCTACTGGGGAGCCTGCTATTTCTGAAGTACAAGGCGCTTGGTCTCCACCGTCTTGCCGTTTACCAGCAGGCTGTAGAAGTACACGCCCGATGGCAGGCTCGTCAGGTCCAGGTCTACCCTGGCCCGCTCGGCCGGGGCCACCTCCTGTACTGCCAGCACTTTGCCAATGGTGTTGGAGATCCTGATCTTATAGTTATCGTTGCCCGGCAGGTTCAGGGCCAGCCTCGTAAAGCCGCGTGATGGGTTGGGGTAGGCGTTGATGGAGGGCAGCGAGGTCTTCACATCGTTTCCCGGGGCAAAAGCAGCCAGCGTAATGTTGGCGTACATGCTCTTGCTCTGCTTCTTCTCCACCACGTGGAACACCTGGCTTACCGCCGAGGCATAGATCTTGGAACAGGTATGGTCCTCCTTGGGCACAAAGGCCGGCCGGGCATTGTTAGCCGACACGGAGAGCTGCGACGCCTTTTCCGGCATCAGCTTCCAGAGCTTGTTTCCTCCGTTATAGGTTGGGGTCACGCCGGCAAAGCTCACCAGGTGGGCACTTATAAGCGAGGTTACTAATATCAGTTTTGTAAAAATTCTCATATGTTGGCGTCTTGATGTTATAGTATGGGCACTATACTTTTCGACTTTCAAACCAAAGATAGTCTAAAAAGCCAAATCTGTAAATTAAATTTTTAAAATATTTGTGGATGAGGGCGATACGTTCCGCCGCCCCTGCTTCTTCAGCCCGTATCAAATACTATTCCTTTTTTATTATTCTCAAGACCGCTAGTTGCACTGTTCTTTCCCCGCCCAGGCACTCCCGCACTCCTGCCCTGCTTACCTAAAACAGGATTATTCAAAAGCATACCACTTATTCACAGCTAAACCATCTCTATATTTTAATTACTATATAGTGCAAATTAAAAACTCATCCCCTGACAACCTCTGCATGAAAAAATGGGCTACACCAGCACCTAAAAGATCAGACTCCTAAAAAGCCCCGCATCCACCAAAAAAACAATATTGGAATTACACAATAAAACCATGCAACCACATTTATAGCACCCCGTTAGTATAGTATATAGTTAATTGCATTTTTCATTACCCTAACCAAGCACAACATGAAAAAATATATACTTTTATTTTCGCTCTTTTTTATCGCTTCTGCCACCTGGGCACAAGCCCAGCGGCCTGCCCCAACCGGCGGCTGCGTGCAGGATCAGAACGCTTGCTATACTTTTGAATACTTTGGCGCGCTGCCTTTGGAGGCGGACCTGGTACAGGTACAGTTTGGCCTGCAGGTAAACTGCGATGAGCTGGCCTACCTTGCCTTCGAACTGCCAGCGGGGTCTGAGGCCGCCGGCCCCGCCAGTATTTACCATGAGGAAGCCTCCAACTACCGCGTGCGGAATGGCAAGACGAGCGAACAGGGCCCGAATGAGGTAGAGACGCCCTTCAATGCCATACAGTTTAACGCCAAGCAGAATTACTCGCTTTCCGGCGGCGCCATCGACACCTTTACTTTTTACCTGACCACTGCTGACTTTGAGGCGCTTTCCACGATGCGGGTACGCGCCACCCTCCGGGGGAACACGAACGGCAACAGGAATGAGATCACCCAAAGCCAGCAGGTAGTATTCGACCTGAACGCCTGCAGCCCCTTGTCTGGCCCGGGCGCCTGCGTGGCAGCGCGCGAGCGGGCCAACTTTGCCTTTGCCGGCGCCGTGGATAACGGCGATGGCACCACCACGGTAAACCTGTTGATCCAGAACCTGGCGGAAGAGGATGCAAGCAGCATTACCATTGAAACAACTGCCACACCAGACTCTATTGGCGTGGCCGGCCTGACGAATGGCGATGTGTACAAAAGTATGGTTTACCAGTACAAGGTGACAGTGGACCAGGAAGCCAACCTGATCTCTTTTGAGGCGCAGAACACAAACGGCTATGCCAGCGGCGCCTCCGACGTTTTCTCCATCATCGTCCCGAACGATCTCTATGAACTGGAGCCATACTTCCAGATGACGCTGACAGCCGGGGATGTGACCGAGAATGCCGGGCTTAACACGATCTCCTGTGAGGATGAGCCGATTACCCCACTGCCGGTAGAACTTCTCTCTTTTGAAGGCAAAGCCACCCAGAGCGGTGTTGCGCTGGAATGGGCTACGGCGTCGGAAGACAATAACGAGAAGTTTGAGGTGGAGCGCAGCCAGGATGGCCGAAGCTTCGAGAAGATTGCAGAGGTAGCAGGCGCAGGCAACTCCGCCATCACCCTGAAGTACAGCTACAACGATATGGCAGCCAACCCGGGCACAAATTACTACCGCCTGAAGCAGCTGGACGTTGATGGCCAGTACGAGTTCAGCAAGGTCATCGCCGTGAACCATAAGGCCGCCTCCGCCGATGCACTTATGAAAGTATACCCGAACCCTGCCGTCAGCAACTATGTGCACGTAGCCTTGAACAGCAGCAGCGACGCCCAGCTAAAGATCATGGACAGGAACGGCCGCACCGTGTACACGCAGGAAGTAGCACCAGGCCAACAGGAGATACAGCTAAGCATAGCCGAGCTTAACATCCCGAAAGGCTTATACTATGTACACATGCAGGATGACACGGAACGGCAGGTGCAGAAGCTGATTGTGCAGTAACCACAGGTACAAAGTATAAAAAAGGCCGTGAGGGAAAGCATCCTCACGGCCTTTTTTATACTTTGTACTTCATACTTTATACTTTCACAGCAGGGAAGCCAGGCTTACACCACATGCGCAATCTCCTTAAAGGCAAAGTACCTTAGCTCCCGCTCAATCTCCACCGCCAGGCGCCCGTCCTCGCCCACGCCCTGTATCCGCCCCTGCACCAGCTGGTTGCCTACTTTGAAGGGATGTACCTCCTGGTAGCGGTACAGGCCCTGCAGGTACTCATACTTCAGGCGGGCGGAGTGGCCGCTGCGCAGCTGCAGGTAGCGCTTCTCCAGCAGTTCCAGCAGGCGCATCGTCACTTTCTCCAGGTTAAAGGCATGGCCGCATACGTTTGCCATAGAGGTAGCCGTTGGAGAAGCAAAGCTTGCCTGGTTCACATTTAAACCAATACCGACGATACTGTGTTGTAAAGTCTGGCTATTTATCGTGTTTTCTATCAGAATCCCGCCAAGTTTCTTATCTTCAAAGAATAAATCGTTGGGCCACTTTACCTGTGCCTGCTGCAGGCCATGCTCGCGCAGCAGATCGAGTACAGCCAGCGACACGGCCATGTTGAGGTAGAACTGCTGCCGCACCGCCACGAACGCAGGCGAAAGGATAACGGAGAGGGTGATGTTCTGACCAGGCGCCGCCTCCCAGGAATTTCCCCGCTGCCCGCGCCCCTGCGTTTGCTCGTGCGTAATGACGGTACAGCCCTCTGTGGCTTCATTTTTGATAAGAAGCTGCTGGGCCTCTGAGTTGGTGGAAGGACAGCTTGCGATAAAAAGCAGCTGCTGGCCCATAAACAGCGTATCAGGCAACATATTATTAGCGGAGAATTTAATACTTTTGTACATCAAATTTAAAGAGCGCAAATGAAAGAAACCAAGGTTGAGGCTACTTCCGACATATTGGCAGAGCTGGTAGTGAAGGGCATGCAGGAGAGAAAAGCTTCCGATATAGTGGTGATGAACCTTAAATCACTTAAAAACGCTGTATCAGATTACTTCGTAATAGCATCCGCAAGCTCCGACACGCAACTCGATGCCATCGCCTCCTCCATTGAGGAGGAAGTGTACAAGGCAACTGGCCAGAACCCGTGGCAAACCGAAGGCCGCATCAACAAAGAGTGGGTGCTGCTGGATTATGTGGACGTAGTAGCACACGTTTTCCTGAAAGACAAGCGTGAGTTCTATGCGCTGGAGGAGCTTTGGGGCGACGCCAGGATAGAGCACGTGGCGTCTGTCTAACCCCCTTGGGCATGGCCCTGAAACTTTTAGTGCCGGCCCTTGTTTCCCATACAATCGATATTCAAACTATCAATGGCAGAAAAAAATAATAAAGGCAACAACAAGAAGAAAAAGCCGATCATACCGAACACCCCACCGCGCCCTACCATGCAGCTGTGGATGCTGGCCGTGCTGATCCTGCTGATCTTCGGACTGACCTACCTGAACAAGAGCAACTCCTCTGTAGAGACAACCCAGCAGGACTTTGAGGAGATGCTGCTGAGCGGCGATGTCGACAGATTGACTCTGGTGAACGGCAAAACCGTGGAAGTATACCTTGAGAAAGAGGCGCTTCAGAACGATAAGTATAAAACCGAGCTCAACGACCGTGGTATGCTTACCATGGACCAGGGCCCGCACTACCACTTCCAGGTGATCTCGGCGGAATCTTTTAAAGAGGACCTGGATAAACTGCAGGCGGACGTACCACGCGAGCAAAAGGTACCGCTCACGCCGGAAACGCGCACGGGCTTTGCTGACTTCTTCTTCCAGTGGGGCTTCCTGATCCTGCTGCTGTTTGGTTTCTGGTTCCTGATGCGCCGTGTAACATCGGGCGGCACGGGTGGCCAGATCTTCAACATCGGCAAGTCTAAAGCAGCCCTTTTCGATGCAGAGAACAAGGTAAAGATCACATTTAAGGATGTGGCCGGCCTGGAGGAAGCGAAAGAAGAAGTGCAGGAGATCGTGGAGTTCCTGAAGAACCCGAGCAAGTTCACCGTACTGGGTGGCAAGATACCGAAAGGCGCATTGCTGGTAGGCCCTCCGGGAACCGGTAAAACCTTATTGGCAAAGGCTGTGGCCGGTGAGGCCGACGTGCCGTTCTTCTCCCTTTCAGGCTCCGATTTCGTGGAGATGTTCGTGGGTGTGGGCGCAGCGCGTGTGCGCGATTTGTTTAAGCAGGCCAAAGCCAAAGCGCCGTGTATCATCTTTATTGATGAGATCGACGCCATCGGCCGCCACCGTAGCCGTGGCGCCACCCCAGGCGGTAACGACGAGCGCGAGAACACGCTCAACTCCCTGCTGGTGGAGATGGATGGTTTCGCCACCGATTCCGGCGTGATCATACTTGCCGCCACCAACCGCCCTGACACCCTGGACTCCGCTTTGCTGCGCCCTGGCCGTTTCGACCGCCAGATCAGCATCGACAAGCCGGACATCAACGGGCGAACCGAGATCTTTAACGTGCACCTCAAGCCGCTGACGCTGTCTCCGGATGTAGATGCTAGAAAACTGGCTGCCCAGACACCAGGCTTTGCCGGTGCCGAGATTGCCAACGTGTGTAACGAGGCTGCTCTGATAGCCGCCCGCCGCAACAAAAAGGCAGTGGACCAGCAAGACTTTAACGACGCCGTGGACCGCGTGATTGGTGGTCTGGAGAAGAAGAACAAGATCATCTCACCGGAGGAGAAAAAGATTGTGGCCTACCACGAGGCTGGCCACGCCATAGCCGGCTGGTTCCTGGAGCACGCCGACCCGCTGGTGAAGGTAAGCATTGTGCCGCGTGGTGTAGCCGCTTTAGGTTACGCGCAGTACCTGCCAAAAGAGCAGTTCCTGTATACCACCGAGCAACTGATCGACGAGATGTGCATGGCCCTGGGTGGCCGTGCCGCCGAGGAGATCGTGTTCGGCAAGATCTCTACCGGCGCCCTGAGCGACCTGGAGCGTATCACCAAAATGGCTTACAGCATCGTGACGATGTATGGCATGAACGATAAGATCGGCAACGTTTCGTTCTACGATTCGAAGCAGTCCGAAATGTCGTTCAACAAGCCTTACTCAGAGGCGACCGCCGAGACGATAGACCAGGAGGTGCGCAAGATCATCGACGCCGCCTACCAGCGCACGAAGCAACTGCTAACATCGAAGGCGCCCGAGCTGGAGGTGGTGGCGCAGGAGCTTCTGGAGAAAGAGATCCTGTTCCAGAGCGACCTGGAGCGCCTGGTTGGCCCGCGCCCGTTCGAGGCCCTGACCACCTACCAGGCCCACACCGCCGGTACCGACCGCAGCCAGACCAAGAGTGAGGTGGAGCAGCAGCACCCGGTGGAAGTTGGCCAGACAGAGCACCCCGAGCAAGAGGAAGGCACCGTGCCCGGCACGCCGCTGGATAACGGCAGCACCCCTGCGGAGCAGGACAATATAAATTCGAGAACAGCTTGATCTAACCAGGCATGTACGAAGCAAAATCAAAGGAAATAGTATTAAGAAGGGTAAGAGAGGCGCTGGCTAAGTCGGCGCCTTTTCTGCCTCCTACCCCCGACTTCACCTCGCCGCTGCACCCGCCGGTGCCCGTGGAGGATATGTCGGTGGTGTTTGCCGAGAACTTCATTAAAAATGCAGGCGTGTTTGTGTACTGCGAGCATGAGGAGGACTTCTTCGACCAACTGTACGTGTACAAGAAAGAGCAGAACCTGCAACACCTGTGCATTTGGGAGCCTAACCTACAAAACATAGTCCACCAGGCGGGCATCGACTTTACAGCCGATGAGGAGGGGTTTGTGCAAAGTATAGATGCCGGCCTGACCACCTGCGAGGCGCTGATTACCCGCACCGGAAGCATCCTGGTGAGTTCTGCCAACGCGGGTGGCCGCCGCCTGAGCGTTTACCCGCCCACACACCTGGTAGTAGCCAAAGCCAGCCAGCTGGTGCCCGATATTAAGGATGGCCTGCAGCGCGTGCGCGATAAGTATAAAGAGAATTTCCCCTCGATGGTGTCGCTGGTCAGCGGCCCGAGCCGCACCGCCGACATTGAGAAAACCCTTGTGATGGGCGCCCATGGCCCCAAGCAGCTAGTCTTATTCCTGATTGATGACCTTCCGCATTAACGAGCTGGCGCCAGGCAAGAAAGTATACTTCGCTTCCGACTTCCATTTGGGTGTGCCCGATGCCAAGACCAGCCTGGCCCGTGAGAAGAAGATTGTGCGGTGGCTGGAGATGGTCCGGCACGATGCGGCCGCCATACTTTTGCTGGGCGATATCTTCGATTTCTGGTTCGAGTACAAGCACGCCATCCCCAAAGGCTACGTGCGCCTGCAAGGCAAACTGGCCGAACTGACAGATGCCGGCCTGCCGGTGCTTTTTTTCACGGGGAACCACGACATGTGGATGTTCGATTACTTTCCCAAGGAGCTCAACATTCCCATCATCCGCGAGCCGATCTCGACCAACCTTGGCGGCAAATCCTTCTACATCGGCCACGGCGACGGCCTGGGCCCCGGCGACCATACTTATAAAGTGCTGAAGAAGGTATTTGACAACCGGATGTGCCAGTGGCTCTTTGCCCGCATCCACCCCAACACCGGCATCGGAATCGCCAACGCATGGTCCAGGCGGAGCCGCATCAGCAATGTGGAGAAGGACGAAAAGTTTTTCGGGGAGCGGGAGTGGCTGGTGCAGTACAGCCAGGAGGTGGAGCAGCGGCAGCACCACGATTACTACGTGTTCGGCCACCGGCACCTGCCCCTGGAAATGCCCATTGGGGAGAATGCGCAATACGTGAACCTGGGAGAATGGGTCAATTTTTGCACATACGGCGTATACGACGGCGACAAACTGGAACTCAAGACCTTTGAAGGCTAACCGATCCATACTTATACTTTGGCTGGTGCTACTGGCACCGCTGCTGGCGCAGGCGCAGGATACCCTGCAGGCGCCCATACTTACCTATAGCCATAGTTTAGGCATCAGCTCCGCCACCACCATCTCCCAGGACCGCAACGGGAACGTATACCTGCTGGACGAGCGCCAGAACCTGCTGCGCCTGAACCCAGCCGGCCAGGCGCAAGACACCTACTCCCCCCCTGCCCGCGGCCGGATCAGCAGCATCCACGCCTGGAACCCCATGAAGATCGTGTTGTTTTATGAGGGCAGCCAGGAAATCACACTTTTAGACCGGTTTCTGCGCCCCATCAGCACCTCCGGCCTGCTGGACCTGCAATATGAAGGCACCGCCAAAGTAGCGGCCCCGGCCGGCGACCTGGGTTACTGGCTTTTCGATGAGACCAGCCTGACGCTAGCTAAACTGAACCCTTCCATGCGGCAGATAACTGTGGAAACACCGCTGAATTTGTTACTCAACCGCGAGGAGTTTGACGTGCGCCAGCTGCGTGAGTACCAGAACCAGGTATATCTGCTTGATTTTAACAGCGGTATTTTAGTGTTCGACAACCTAGGCAACTACAAGAAGAAACTGCCCTACATTGGTCTGCGCCACATCGGCTTCAGGGATAACGAGCTATACTTTGTAAAGGAAGGCAGGCTATACTTCTACGACCTCTACACCCAGCAGGAACGCGTGCTGGAGCTGCCGCAGCAAAAGGCGTATGTTTCTGCGCTCGTAGGTGATCAGCACCTCTTCCTCTTCACAAAAGACACCCTGGAAGTATACCTGATGGAGTAGGAGCCTACTTTGCTCCGGAAAACACCTTCAGCCCCACCACACCTGCCACGATAAGCAGGATGCAGAAGATGCGGATAAGATCGCGGGGCTCGTTCAGGAAAACGATGCCCAGTATGGCGGTGCCGGCAGCGCCGATTCCCGTCCAGATGGCGTAGGCAGTGCCCAGTGGCAGCGTCTTCATGGCCTGCGCCAGCAGCACGAAGCTCAGGATCATCACTAAAACGGTTACCACACTTACGCCAAGCTTGGTGAACCCCTCGCTATACTTCAGGCCAAAGGCCCAGCCAATCTCACAGATCCCGGCCAGGATCAGGTAAAACCATGCCATGTTCATACGTCATTCATTTTTTTGGTTCAGGCTGCAAAGGTATGGATTTAAACAGCCGCGGCACAGCGTTATACTTGACTAGTTTTATACTTACACGATCGGCATCAGCATCTCGTACTGCCTGAGCAGAAGCCCCAGGTGGCGCCCTTTCAAGTAGGAGAGCATGCTTTGGCCTGTGTCCTCTATGTTGATAAACATGATTGAGGGCGCCTCTACCTGCTTTACCGCCTCACGCAGCAGCGCCGTGCCTATACCTTTGCCGCGCCAGCCCTTGCCTACAGCCAGTTGGGCCACTGCCCCGTTCTTCCGGAAAAAAGAGATGTAGCCCACTACCTCCTGCTGCACACTACGGGCCTCCAGGGTCTGCGCTTGCCCCTTGCTCCGCTTAATTGCGTTTATGTCGTTCTGCCAGGATGGCCCCACCTCCCAGAAACTACTGTACGTTTCCCAGTCGGGCTGCGTAGTGGCCGAAATAGTGACCTGCTCTGACGGCTCTGCCCCCAGCAGCAGGTCCTGTTTAGCAGCCCGGAAGCAGCTGAGGGAGCGGGTAATCTTAAAGCCAACCTTCTTATAAGCCCTGATGGCAGGCATGTTCCCCTGGATGACCTCCAGTATGCATTGCTCCACGCCACTCTCGCGTAGTTTTGGCAACAGGAAATCATACATTTGCTGCGTCAGGCTGTGCCCCCTGTGCAGGGGCACCACGCCGGTACCCGCATTGTAAGCGGTTGGCCTGCCCTGCCACTCTCCTAATCCGGTAAGTATAAACCCCACCATTTGCCCACCCACGAAGGCACCCACGCTGAAGCCGGGCAGGATGCCCTCCCGCTCCACCTTATCCTTCAGCTGCTCCTCCGAGAGTTGCACCGGCACCACATAGTCGGCAAAGGCCTCCAGGAAAGTGTTGCGAAGTTGCGGCAAGTCTTTGGCGGTTAGGAAGGAGAAGCGGAAGTCGGGCATAAGGTATTAACTTTGTAAAGTTGACTTTGAAAGGTCTACGTTAAAGCGAGGGGTTTTGCAAAGAGTGGCGCCTCATTATGATCTCATTTTTAAAATAAAAAGCATAATTAGCCTCAGCTAAAACAACTAGCTTAGTGTGCCTAAATTATATTTTATGCACACATTTTCTATCTTCAAGACCTAATGCATGAATATATTCGTTATTCCTTCCTGGTTCCCATCTAAAGACCGCCCCGTAAGTGGTACGATGATTAAAGAGCAAACAGAGGCTTTTTGCCGGTTTTACCCGGATGTAAACATAGGCATAAGCAACTGGGGACAAATGGAGGAAAGATTTCTTCTATGGTCAAAAGATCATGTAAAGAACATTAGTAAGTTACTACGAGCTAAACCAAAACCTTTCAAAACTGTCTTAGCGCCAAATTTAAAAGTATACCATCATTACACTTTTACATGGACAAGTAAGCTATTGGGAGGCAATATGTTGGGTATCATAAAGGCGAATTTAAGCAACATTAAGGCTTTCGAGGTTGAGCATGGTCCTATAGATATTATTCACGCCCATGTTGGCTACCCGGCAGGAATTATTGCCATGAGAGTAGCTGAAAGACTAAGAAAGCCATATTGCTTAACTGAACGGATGGGCCCATTCCCGTGGGCTCAAACTGCTGACAAGAATGGTAGGTTAGCAGATTATTACAAGCAGCCGTACCTAAGAACTTCAGCAAATATTGCAGTAAGTCCTTTTCAGGTTGAGGCTTTACGTAAACAAGGAATTGACAATATCATGATGATTCCGAACTTTATTGATGAAAACTTCTTCAAACCTTCTCCTGATTACCACCCTCAGTCAGAGAAATTCACCTTCTTTACCCTTTCTTACCCTTCCCCTCAAAAAGGAACAGACATCCTGTTACAAGCCATAAAAGGATTATCGGAGAAGAACAAGAATATTCTGTTCCGGATAGGAGGCAGCAGTCCTTATATCGATGGATATAAAAGGATGGCATCTGAGTTGGGTATTCAACAATATGTAGCATGGCTGGGGGAAATTAACCGCAAGGAAGCGCTACATGAATACCAATTCTGTGATGCGTTTGCATTACCTAGTTTCTATGAATCCATGGGCATAGTCTATATAGAGGCGCTTGCTTGCGGGAAGCCTGTTATTGCTACCAGATGCGGAGGGCCCGAGTCTACTGTAACTCCACTTAACGGGTTGTTAATTGAAAAGAACAATGTTGCGGAGCTTATTGAAGCAATGGAAACTTTAATCAAGAGGAGGGAGTCTTATGACAGCAACAGTATTAGAGCTGACTTCTTAGCCAGGTTCTCAACTCAAGCAATTGCCCCTAAGACTTTTAATATGTATCAAAGAATAATCAGCAACTCTTTGGATAAAGCAGAACTTTAACCAGAGATGGCTCTAGTTAGCTTATTAGCTGTACTAATTCTTTGAAGAACTTTGGCATCATTCGAAGCCTTCTTGTATATGCAGGATCTTGATCTGCTATAAATTTCGCAAAGCTTTTGGTTGTTCTTCCACACAAAGCCGCATACAAACCGGCAGAGCTAAGAAAAATGTAAAAAGTTAACTTAGGCATACTACTATCTGAAGCCATTCGCTCCAGAGCAATATTCTTAGGCAACTCTTGTACCTGTGCCCTTCCTTTATGACGATTTATCATCTCTCTTGCCTTCTGCAAATTTTGAATTGTGGCATACTGCTCGGGGTGGTACTTAACAGCAACTTCTTTTATACCCTTTTGCTCAAAATAAGAAAAGGCTTTGCCTAAGGCATGATCAAAGACTTCGAAACTTACAGTTCCATACTCCAGGAAAGAATCGAACACAAGCACAGCCATCTCATCTGTTTCTTCTTCTTCTTTTACCTGCTTAAACGGGAATGGTAAAACAACTTTCCTTTCGAAGTTGGGGAACGCCGCTTCTGTAACTCCGAAAACATTGTTGTAACTTGGGTCCAAGTATAATTTCTGCAATTTTAAACGTCCCAAGAAATTGGCGTAATGAAGAAGTATGAAAGGCAAGGAAGGCTTGCCAACAGGGGGACATAGTTCTAAGTTAATTTCATGGAGGGTATGGTATGAGTAGAGCCCTTCTTCCAGTATAGAAAAGCCCGCGCATTTTCTATGCTTTAAGAATAGCCTTACGAAATCTATACCGGTTTGATTGGTATAAAAATGAAACCTAGACCCTTGGGTAATCTGCTCTACAAATGCATCAAACCGCCGTATTTTGGCCCAACTCCTCCAGAATCTCCTCTCTACTGCAAAGCTGTTGATCGGGTGATGTGTAAAAGGTGCGTCATATTCAGGTACCGCTAACTCATTAAGTTCTGGCTTAAACTCTCTCCCGTACAGGAACACACAGTGCTGCACCTCCAGATTGAGATACTTTATTACCTGCAGGCTGACAAAATATGTTATGTAGCTATGAATGTAAAAGATATGCTTCATAGCTGCTGTACCATTTCGTGCCTTTTATTAATATAGAACAGAGAAACCAGAGCCGCTACTATTAAAAGTAAGCTGATAGTTGCCTTTGCTAAAAACACCATATCCATACTCCAGTACACCAGCCCAAGTAAGGCAATATTTATGGTTAACCATTGTAAAGGGTAATAATTCAGGCTTGCTGAATTCCTATAATCAGCGAAAAAATAGCCACTGTATCCCATATACATCAAGGCTACGAAAGTAGTATAGGCAGCAGCTTCAATCCCAAACAGTGGCACAAGTATAAAATTCAGCCCCACGTTTCCTAAACTTGCCACAATCGAAATCTTCCATAGCCCGGCGGTCTTCTCTCCATAGGTCAGCTTATTGATCAAAGCCAAGTACATAGGCCGGTAATTATAGCCCATCAGAATGACGATAGCTAAGGGATAGGCTTGTCGCAAATCGTTATTCTTAATAAGGATGAAGAAGATCTCCTTCATCCAGATGCAGGCCAAAGAGGTTATGGCAAAGAAAACGGCCTGTAAGGAGAAGGTTGCATGCCGAATGCTGTACAAGGCTGCTTTTTTTCCCGAGCTCGCTGCATATAATTGCACATACAGGGGATTAGCAGCCTGAACAATAGCGTTAGAGGCAGATGCGAAATAAAGCCCAAAGCTGGAGGCAATATTATAAAAGCCAATACGAGGCATAGGTACTTGCAGGATATCCATCACAAGTTTATCCGAAGTATCTAATAGGAAGAAGGAGAACTTGTGAGGAATAACGGGTATCGAGACTCGCAACGCCTCTCTTATCCTATACCATTTGAAGCGCATAATAGGCAGCAAACCCTCTTGTACATACAGTGGATAGACAATAAGTATAAAACCTACCACTGCTCCTGTAAAGGTAGAATAAAACCAACCCATGTATCCCACTTGTAGGTAAGCAATGAAATAAATGTTAAGTGAGATGGTGATTAAACCTACAGCAAGCCCTTGGGTGGCCACAATACTTGGCTTTTGCTGCATCTGGTAGTATAGAGACCCAATATGGGAAGACTGATAAAGAAACATGGCGGGTATTGAATGTAATACAATTATACTCCACCTGTCTTCTACTGCCTCTGCAGGTATAAACAAGTAAAGTACCGCAGCCAGCACTATACCATAAACTACCGACCACATCGAGATAAACCCATGCAACTGTCGCCACACCCACTTATACCGGGTCGGGTGCTTCACGTAGGCATTCACCATCACCACGCTCAGCCCCAGCGACTGCACCATCCCCAGCGCCGTGACGTAGGCGGTTACCACACCGGCCACGCCGTAGTCGGTGGTGGTGAGGAAGGGGGTGATGATGGGCAGGGCCAGCACACCGGCTACGCGCGGTAGTTGCGCCGCCAGGCCGTAGATCGCCGCATGAGACAGTAACTTCCGAAGCATCCTCTAAAATTATACTTTATTTCCCAGCGCATAGCTATGTGGGCCTTTTTTCGTAAATAGACTATTCCGCCCCGCTACGGGCGGCGCCAATGGCCGCGATGCACTGTTGCCATACTTGCACTTTTAGGAGGCACAAAAGCAAAAGCCTAAAAATTTAGTATATTTGTTGATAATTGATTTTGAAAACAAGAATTAGCCTAGCTATATAAAGGAGATACAATTGTGGGATGTAGTTCATGTTCTAGTGGCGGATGCGGCACGGACACCAAACCTGGTGGCTGCAAAAGCAACGGCGGGTGCAGCACAGGAGGCTGTAACCGTTTAAATGTGTTCGACTGGCTCAGCGATATGGAGATACCGACATCGTTTGAGGAGTTTGACATAGTAGAGATTCGATTTAAGGGAGGCCGAAAAGACTTCTTCCGAAACATAAACCGTCTGGACCTGACGACCGGCGACGCCGTGGTCGTGGACGTTCCGAATGGCCACCACATCGGCTTCGTGTCGCTGAAGGGGGAGCTCGTGCGCCTGCAGATGCTTAAAAAGAAGGTGGATAACAACGAGGAGATCCGCACGATCTACCGCATCGCCACCGAGCGCGATATGGAGAAGTTTAACGAGGCCCGCGACCAGGAAGGCACCACCATGTACCGCAGCCGCGAGATCATTCAGCAGCTTGGCCTGAAGATGAAGCTATCGGACGTAGAGTACCAGGCCGACAGAAGCAAGGCCACCTTCTACTACTCCGCCGATGACCGCGTGGACTTCCGCGACCTGATCAAGAAGCTGGCGGAGGAATTCAGGATCCGGATAGAAATGCGCCAGATAAGCCTGCGCCACGAGGCCGGCCGCCTGGGAGGCATCGGGTCGTGTGGCCGCGAACTCTGCTGCTCTACCTGGCTCACCGACTTCAAGAGCGTCTCCACCACGGCGGCGCGTTACCAGAACCTGTCGCTGAACCCAAGCAAGCTGAGCGGCCAGTGCGGGCGCCTCAAGTGCTGCCTCAACTATGAGTTGGAGACGTATATGGATGCGCTGAAGGATATTCCGAGCGTAAACCGGCCGCTGCAGACCCAGCAGGGCGATGCCATACTTCAGAAAACCGACATCTTTAAGCGCATGATGTGGTTCGGCTACAAAGGCGACAACAACTGGTACCCGGTACCGGTGGAACGCGTGCAGGAGATCCTGGAGCTGAACTCGAAGGGGATCGCCGTGGACACACTGCTGACGGAGCCTGAGGAAGAGCCAGTGCAGAACGAGTTTGTGGCACAGGTAGAGGGAAGCCTGGAGCGCCTTGACGACAAGTTCAAGAACAAAAAGAAGAAGAAAAAGAAGAAAAAGCCAGGCGATGCCCCAGGGCAACCGCAGCGGCCCGAAGGGTTAGCGGAGGCTCCGACACAACCGAGAAGGGAGAGGCCGGAGCGCCAGCAGGCACAGCCGCAGGATGGCGCAGAGCAGCAGGAGCAGCGGCCACGCCGCCAGCGCCCGCCTCGTAACAAGAACAGGAACAGAGAAGGGCAGGAAGGAGCCGCCCCACGCGAAAACCGGGAGCCAAGGGAACAGCGTGAGCCGAGGGAGCCCCGGGAAAGACGCGAGAGGCCCGAGACTTCAGGCAGCGCTCCGGAGGCAGGCGCGCAGCCACAGGCCGGCGGCGACCAGCCCTCTAAGAAGCGCTCGCGCAAGCCGTTCAGAGGCAAGAAACCAGATCAGGGTAACAAACCACCACGCACTGATGCATAACTTAGTTAAGGTGTGGGCAGCGGCACTCGTGCTGCTGCTCTCCGCCTGCGACCCGGCACGGGTGTATGAACAGAATATAGACCTGCCCCAAGGCAACTGGCAGATCGACAACGCACCCGTTTTTGAGTTCGAAATAAAGGACACCACCCAAGTGTACGATATATACTTTAACGTGCGCTATAACCTGAAGTATGATTACTACAACCTGTACCTGCGCCACCAACTCATGGGCCCCGACAGTGCAGAGGTCTCATCCAAACTGCACGAGGTACTGTTGATGGACTCGAAGACTGGCAAGCCGCTAGGCAACGGCTCCAGCGACATCTATGACCTGCAGGCCCTCGCCCTCGACAACATGAAGTTCGGTAAACAGGGCACGTACAGGCTAAAGCTAACCCAGTACATGCGCCGCGACCCCTTGCCCAACATCCTGGCAGTGGGCGTGCGCGTGGCCACTAACGCAGACGATAAATAAATACACAGTTTTTCAAAAGTATAAAAATGCCCCGGCAGCCAGTGTGTGGCAATGCCGGGGCATTTTTGTTTCCTGCATGGCAAGTATAACCTCACCTGGTTTGGCAAAAACACGTAAAAGTAGCGCAGGCAACTAATCGCAGCTGATAGTAGTATGCACTTACACCCAAAATAGAAACACCCTTGTCAAATGCAAACCACACTCATTATACTTGGTTTTACCTTCACCCTGTTCTCCTTTCTGCCCCTTATCACCTCGCCGCTCTGGTGGATCCGGGTAATGGACTTCCCGCGCCTGCACGTAGCCATCCTGCTAAGTGCGGTGCTGATAGCTTACGTTGTCCTGTATGGCATCCGGGGCTATGCCGATACGCTTATGGTGGTGGTGTGGGCACTGGCCATACTTAACGAGCTGCGTTACATCATCAACTTCACGCCACTCGTGAAAGTGGAGGCGCTGCGCACGGAGCAGAAAGCCCCGGCCAATTCCTTTACCATGATGATAGCGAACGTGCGGATGGTGAACCGGGAGTATGACAAATTTCTGGAGCGGGTAAAGGAAGCCCACCCTGACATGCTGATCATGAACGAGCCCGACCAGGAGTGGCACGACCACGTGGCTAAGGTGCTGGACAAAGTATACCCTTACTCCATAAAGAAGCCGCTCGACAACACCTACGGCATGCTGTTCTGGAGCAAGAACAGGCTGCACGAAAGCGACATCAGGTACCTGGTGGAGGACGGCATCCCATCTTTCTACACGGTGGTGGAGCTACCGGGTGGCGACAGGTTCTCCCTGTTCACGGTGCACCCGCAGCCGCCGCGCCTCATGCTCAACACCGAGACTCGCGAGGCTGAACTGCTCATAGTTGCCAAGCAGGCCAAGAAAGCACCCTATCCTGCCGTGGTGGCCGGCGACCTGAACGATGTGGCCTGGTCCAAAACCACAAAGCTGTTCAAGGAGATCAGCGGGCTGCTGGACCCGCGCGTGGGCCGGGGCTTCTACAATACCTATAATGCCTACATCCCTGTATTCCGCTACCCCCTCGACCACGTGTTCTATGACCCGCAGTTCCGGTTGGTGGGGCTACGCCGCCTCGAAAAATTTGGCTCCGACCACTTCCCCATTCTCATCACCCTGAACTATGAGCCACAACGCGAATATGAGCAGGAACACCCGCACGCAGACCAGGAGGACAAGCAGGAGGCAAACGAACTGATACAGGAAGGCCTGGAGAAAGGCGAGGAGCGCAACCAGGAAAAGAAGGCAGGAGACGGCCTGTAAATAAAAAACCCGCTCAGGTGCCTGAGCGGGTAAAAGACTTTTACAATGCCTAACGGCTATTGACAGCTTATAACTTAGATTCTCTCTACGTTGATAGCGTTCAAACCTTTTTTGCCATCCTTAACCTCGAAAGAAACACGATCGTTCTCGCGGATTTCGTGGATCAGGCCTGTCTGATGCACGAAGATGTCTTGATTAGTGTCATCCTCTACGATGAAACCGAATCCTTTAGATGCGTTAAAGAATTTTACTTTACCTGTCTTCATTATAACAATAATTAATAATTATGAACAAAGGTAAGTATATCTTCCGAATTGTTAGCAAACATCCCTGCAAATAAATAACAAAAACATCATCAGGCACTTACCCGCCGCCTTTCCTGCCGCTCCACCCCTACCATTTGCAGCCCGGCTTATACTTTATACAGGTATGGAAAACTGCCTTCGGCATGTATAAAAAGCACCCGCGTCGCTACCTCCTGCCAGGGCAGAAGGCGCACGCTTTCCGGCAGATTTGCGCAGGTTCCACGCCAAGATAGCAATAACCATGTGCGGTGTGGTTCGTATAGCTAAAACGTTCTGTTACACTCTAAAACAGCTAGTATCACGTAATCTTTGAGGGTAATGGAAACTTAAAACCGGCGCCGGATTATACTCCCAACGGCACCGGGGAAAAGCAGACCGGGAACAACAAACTTAATAAACGTCAACTATAAACTAAGGAGATCAGAACTATGAAAGAGACTGAGAAAAATCAAAGTACGGAGCAAAACTCCAACATGTCGGGTAGCTCATCCAACAGCCTTAACCCATCTTCCTCATCGTCATCAGGCAGTACCTCAAATAAATCAAGCAGCGGCAGCAGCGGCAGTTCCGACTCTTCCCAAATGGGCAGTTCCGGCTCGTTGCAGAAGAGCGGCTCCTCTAGCAGCAAGACCACAACCGGCTCTGCCAGCAAGTCATCCACTACCAAAGCCAAGTCCGGCACATCCTCTAAAAAGGAGGGCAAATCCGGCAGCACGATGTCATCCAAGACTGGCAGCGATTCTTCCAGCTCCGGCAGCGGCTCCGACTCTGACCGCAACAGAAACCTTTCGGAGTATGGCAACTACGGCTCCATGACAAGCGGCTCCTCGCAGGGCTTCCAGGGTTCCGGCCAGGGGCAGCAGGATTGGGAGAGCCAGAACAGAGGAGGCCAGGACCAGAACCGGGGCGGCTATGGCAGCCAGGGCGGTTACGGCTACGGGTCGCAGCACGGAAACTATGGCGGCCAGAGCGGCTATGGGTATCAGAGCGACTATGGCTCACAGAGCAACTACGGCAGCCAGGGCTCTCAGGGGGGCTACGGCTCATCCCAGGGCAGCTACGGTGGTTCCTCGCAGCAGGGCGGCTGGGGCTCGCAGGGAGGTTCTAACTATGGCAACCAGGGCGGCATGGAAGGCAACCGTATGCGTTCGCAGGATCAGTCTAACGACATGTATGGCAGCCGTGGCGGCATGCAGGGCGGCTACCAGGACCGTGAAGGCGACTTCCAGGGCGGCTACGGCGTGATGAACGACCAGGGCGGCATGGGCCGGTACAACCAGCAGAGTGGCCAGGGTGGCTACGGCAGCCAGGGCCGTCACAGCTCGCAGGGCAACTATGGCTCTTCCTCGCAGGAGCATGGCATGCAGGGCGGCCGCTACAGCAGTGGTCATAGCTCTTCTCAGGGTGGCTACGGCTCTTCGCAGGGCCAGGGCAGCAGAGGCCAGCAGGGCTATCAGCAAAACTACGGCCAAGGTGATCACGGCCAGCGCATGGGCTACGGCCAGCAAAGTGAGTATGGCAGCCAGGGCGGCTATAGCAGCGGCCATCAAGGCTACGGATCAAGCTCGGGCAGAAGCGGCAGCCAGGGCGGCTACGGCGACAGAGACCGCTATGGCTCTATGGGCTACGGCTCCAGCAGAGGCATGAGCGAGTACGACAGCGATGACCGCGGCTCTCAGCGAGGCTGGGACTCCCAGAGCTCCATGCAGGGCGGCTACGGCAGCCAGGGTGGCTATGGCTCCAGAGGAGGCTCTTATAACGATGAGTACAGATCAGGCCGCTCAGCCAGGCATGGCTCGCAGGGAAGCGACTATGGCCAGGATTATGGCAGAAGCTCAGGCGGCTACGGCTCTTCCGGCAGGTCGTCTTCTGACAGAGGCGGCTACGGCGACAGCAACTACAGCAGCGGCATGAGCGGCGGCTACGGGTATGGCTCCGGCAGCGGCAGCCAAAGTGGTTACGGATCGGGCAGCTCCAACCAGGGCAACTACTCGGGCCGCTACGGCCAGGGCGGCGACCAAAGCCGCTACGGCTCCATGGATAGCGGCACGTCGTACTACAGCGACAACCGTGGCTCCAGCTCGCGCGAGAACTACCGTGGCTACGGACAGGGCAGCGGCTCCGACAGAGACCAGGACAACTATCAGACCCGCCGCAGCGACCGCTACCGCAACCTAGACGAGTAAGCAAAGTTGTTTAGCTGACATCATAAAAATCCCCTCCTGAGCTTTCGGGAGGGGATTTTACTTTTTATACTTTATACTTTAAACCCCAAGTTGCGATTTATCAATGCAGTGCAGGTGTAAACCCACCCTAACCCCTCCGAGGAGGGGAATTATTTCATTCTGACAGAACAGGCTCAAAAATTACTGTCATTCTGTTAAGAAACTTGGTGGAAGAGAGATTAAGCTTACGCTACTGGCCCACAAGATCCCCCGAAACAAGTTCGGGATCCGAGGCTTGCAGGATGACAAAAAAGAGAGTAAGGAATAACCCTAACCCGAGGAGGGGAATCAGCTACTCTTTTGTGAAATTCCCCTCTTGTGAGGGGTTGGGGGTGGGTTAATCGCAACTTGAGTTTTATACTTTATACTTTAGCCGACGCGCTACCGGATTAAACAAAGCAATCGCTGTGGTCCTGCAAAAACTGGCGCATGGAGTGGGGCTTCCGGTTGGTAACTTTCTCCACAGCATCCGTTACACCGCTGGATTTGTCCGCCTTCTGCACCTGATACAGTTCCACCAACGCATCCGTGATCCGGGCAGGGGAGCCGTGCTCTTTCAGGCTTCTCCTGTAGTCCTCCTCCGGCACATCCACAAACGCCACCTGTCTGCCTGTCACCTCACTCAGCAGCTGCGCCACCTCCGTATTCGACAGCGCCTCCGGGCCGGTGATATCGTACACCTTGCCTGCGTGGCCATCGCCCAACAGGGCTTCTATACCTACAGCGGCAATATCGCGGGCATCCACGTAGCTTATCCTGCCATCGCCGGAGGGCATGTAGAATCTGCCTTCCTGCTTTATACTTTCAGCATGGTACTCAATGAGGTTCTGCATGAAGGAAGCCGGCCTCAGGAAAGTATAGCTGATGCCGCTCTCCTCGATATACTGCTCTATTTCGTGGTGCCAGCGCCCCAGCTGTATGCCGTGCGCGGCGCCGGCACCCAGCGCAGAGAGCTTTACGATGTGCTTCGCGCCGGCTCGTTTTGCCTCGTCTACCAGCGTTCTGGCCATCTGTACCTGGTCCTCTGCAAGCGGCGTTATCAGAAACAATTTATCTACGTGCGTAAAAGCGGCGCGCAGCGATTCCGGGTCCTCGAAGTCCATCTCCACGATCTCCACCCCCGGCAGGCGCTTCAGGTTTTCGCCCTTAATAATGGAGTGCACCCCGGCCCTCACCCTGATATCGCCGTCCAGCATGGCCAGCTGCTTTACCACCTCGCGGCCTACCGTGCCGGTGGCGCCCGTTACCAATATCGTTGTATGCATAGTCTTATTCTGTTGGGTTTATACTTCTACTACGGCGTATGCCAATTGTTGATTACTGGTTACTGGTTGTTGCGCGTTGGTCGCAGCTTCTACTTCCCTTGCCTGCCGTGTTCCCTCGTTAAGGTGAGCCGGAACACCTTGCCGCTTTCGTTGGTGAGGAGCAGTTGGTTTTGGGAAGTATAAAGTATGGCCTCGGCCTGCCCGGTCTTGCCCACTTTCAGGCAGTAGTGTTTGCCGCTGAGATTGATGTTGCCATCCTGCACCTCGAACAAGTATACTTTGCCGTAGCCAAGTATGGCAAACTGCCGCTGGTCCGGGGAGAGGGCGGCAGCCGTGGTCATGGCGGTAACAGGTAGTTGCTCCTGCAGCCTGGCTACATGTGTTCCGGATTGCGCGGGCAACGTATAAAGCTTGAGTTGCTTGTCTTTGCCCCGGCTTTTGGTAAAAAGGTACAGCGAATCCTGATGATAGAAAAAGGCCTCCAGGTCGAAATGCCGGTCGTTTTCGGCTGGCGGAAACTGCTCCTGGTCCTCGAAAGAAAAGTATAAAGTGCCTTCCAATGTATGATCTTCCTTGCTGAGGATGTGGATCTGCAGATCTTTCCGGCTGTTCAGGTTATTGCCGAAATCACCTATGAACAGCTGCTCCCCGCTCTCGGCCAGCTCTTCCCAATCGCGGTTTTCCAGCTCCAGCGGTAGGGTCTGCAACAGTTCTCCACTTAGATTAAACCGGTAGAGCTCTGCCGGCGTGCCGCTGTCGCCGTGCGTCCAGAAGGTGCTGTCAGGAGCGTGAGCCAGGCCGGAGCTTTCCTGTATCTGCCTGTCCAGCCGCGCCACCCGCTCCAGCTTATACTTAAAATCCGGCCTGCTGAAACCACCGTTGCGCCTGTCGGGACCGCATCCGCAGAAGAGGGTCTGAAGGTAAATGTAGGCGGTAAAGATCTTGTAGAGCAAGACTTGTTGAGTTAGAAAGTTAGAAGGTTAAAAAGTTAGAAGGTTTGTACGGAGTTGAATAATGAAAGTATAAAGCAGCTTCTGGGGCAGACGACTACCTATACTTACTAAAGCTTCCAAACATGATTGGTTGCTTTTGCAAAGCAAGGCACAAGCGGACGCTTGCGCCAGGAATACGCTACCATTTTTAACTTTCTAACTTTCTAACCTTTTAACCTTCTAACTCTCTAACTCCCAAACTCTTTAACTCTCTGGCTTTTTCCGGTTTTTCCCAGAACTGGCGGCTGTAGATGCGCTTGTAAGGCCAGTGGCGCTGGCGCAGCAGCAGTGGGATATCGGCGTGCGTGTGGCGGACGGAGCGCGCGCTGAAGTATAAATCGTCGTCGGTGAGCACCACGCCCTGGTAGGCGGCCTCTTTTACCAACGTCAGGTCGGCGAAGGGCACTTCGGGTTTCAGGTGCGGCACCTGTCGGGCGAGTATTTCTTTTAGCAGCGGCACCTGCGGGGGTATACTTTCCTGTTTGGGCTCGTACTCAAAGTAACGGCGGCTCACCTGCTGGGCGTAGTGCAGGTAGTCCTTCAGTACCTTCGGACCGGCATGCGTGGTATGCTCCACCTGCAGCTGCTCGGCCCGGATGCTGCTGACCACTACTATTTCCTGTTTGGAGCGCGTTACGGCCACATTCAGGCGGTTCTCGCCACCTGCCTGGTTCAGGCTGCCGAACTGCATGGCCATTCGCCCCTTCTCATCCGGCGCATAGCCCACCGAAAGGATGATCACCTCCTTCTCATCGCCCTGAATGTTCTCGATGTTCTTGACCAGCACCGAGGCGGGTATAGGTATACTTTGCTCCCGGGCCGCTTCCTCCAGCAGGTCCTGCACCAGCATCTGCTGGTTGTAGTTGAACGTGATCACGCCCAGTTCCTCCTGCCCTGCCTGCAGGTACTGCAGCACCAGTTCCACCACGCGCTGCGCTTCGGCCAGGTTCTGGTTATCCTGCCACAGCCCGTGCACTTTCACAAAGCTGATGGCGGGTTGGCGCGCGTTGGCGTCCCGCAGCTCCGGGATCAGCTCCAGCTTGTTTTGATAGAAATAGCGGTTCGAGAACTCGATGAGTTCGGGGTAGCGGCTGCGGTAGTGCTGGGTGAGCATGGTTTGCGGCAAGTATAAACCGCACAACTCCAGCAAGGATTCAGCCGATAGTTCCTCCACTTCGTCCTCGCCTTCGGCCCCGTTCCAGCGGGCGCGGTAAATATCGGAGGGCTTGAGCTGCTGGGCATCGCCGGCCACTACTACCTGCTTGCCGCGCAACATGGCCGGAATGCCGGTTTCGGCGTAGCACTGCGAGGCCTCGTCAAAGATCACCAGGTCGAAGCAGCGCTCCAGCGGCAGCACCGCCGATACGGTTTCAGGCGAGGCCAGCCAGCAGGGCACCAGGTCCAGCATTTCCTCGGAGAACAGGGAAAACAGCTTGCGCAGCGGGTAGAGGCTGCGCTTCTTGCTCACCTGCGCGTGCAGGCGGCGGTAGGTAACCGGGTTGCCCAAGCGGTTCAACTCGATATCCTTGTACGCCTGCTCCCGCAGCCGCGAGAGCACAATTTCCTGGCTCAGCTCCTGCTTTTGCTGCAAGAGTAACTGCAGTTCTTCCTCCAGTCGTTCCAGTTCGCCGTTGCTGGGCATGCGCAGCTCCGGGTGCTGCCCCTCCAGTTCGTGCAGCCAGGCCAGGTAGAGGCTGTTGCGCAGGAGCGCTTCGCCCTCCTCGGCCGATTTTATAGGTTGCTCCAGCAGCAGCTCTGCCACCTTGCGCTCCGGTCCGGTAAAAGAAGTCAGTAGCGCATCGAAAGCTACCAGGGGCTCAAATACTTCCGGCAGTTCCTGCAGTAGATCCTGTCTATACTTTTCGTCCTTTACAAGCCGTGAGATTTGCCCTTCCGTGAGCCACTGCAACCAGTGGTTATACGTTGCCTCAGCCTCGTTTATACTTTGCGTGAGGGCCTGCAAGTGCTCGGGCAGCTGCACCAGGCTTAACAATTTTTCGTGCAGCACCTGCTTTTGATGCAACCGGCGCAGCAGCCTGTGGGCTTGAGTAGCCTCCTCTACTGCCTTCAGCTTTTGCAGTACTTCGCTGGGGTGCTGGGTAATCTTTAGGCTTGACTTTATACTTTGGTTGATGCTCTGCATCAGCTCCACGGATTGCTGGCGCAACTCCAGGCGCCGCTGCAGCTCGCCTACGCCGGCCTCATCCAGCTCCAGTTTATACTTGGTCAGCGCCTTTTTCAGCAGCTGCTTTTCGGGGGCAAATGCCCAGGTAATCCGGCCCAGCAGCTGCTTTTGCTGCTCCTCATACTTGGCTAGGGCGGATTTTACAGAGACCAAATCCTCCGTGGCAATGGCCGCATCCGGTGCCGGGCAAACCAAGTATAACTCCTTTAGTTGCAGCACCTGCTGCTGCAGTTCCTTGGGCGCTGCTTGCCGCTGCAGCAAAGGCCAAAGCGCCTGCTCTACCTCTTCCTGTGCCAGCAGCTCCTGCAACCGGGTGATTTCCGCTAAGGCGGAAGTATAGGTGGGTAGCTCCTCCAGCGAGAAAGTGTAGCCACTCAACTCGTTTATACTTCGCTGCAGCCTGGCGTACTCCTCCGGCAATGCCCCGATGACCCGCTCCAGTTCCTGCCGCTCCTGGAAAGTATAGCCTTCCATACTACGGCGCTCCTTCCACACAAAATCATCTTTTTGCCAGGGGATGGCTTTTTCTAAATACTGGCGCAGGCGGGGCAGAAACTCCGTTACGGTCTCGGCGGTCAGGTTTTTAAAGTATGGGATGAGCGGGATGTGCGGCTGCTGCAGGCTGCTGCGCAAGTATAGCTCCTTGGGCGACCAGCCGCAGCGGCTCATGTCGAAGAGCGCGGTTTTAAAAGCTTGCAGCTTCTCCAGGTTTTTGTTGATGCCCCGGCTTACTTCCAGAAAGGTACGGTCGGTGTAGATGCTGTTGAGCGCCAGGTTCTGCTTTTTGTACTCGTCGAGCCGGTCTACCTGCTCGCGCAGCTGACTAAAAATAGCTTTGCGGTCGGCGTTGATGTCGTGCACAAGCGCGGCAAAAGCGCCCAGTCCCTGCCGCGAGAGCCGCTGGTGCACCACATCCAGCGCGGCGCGTTTCTGGCTTACCACCAGCACCTTTTTGCCCCTGGCCGTAAAGTCCGACACCAGGTTACAGATAAGCTGCGATTTGCCTGTGCCCGGCGGCCCCTGCACCACCACCGACTGCCCCTGCTTTACCGCCTGCAGCGCCGCCTCCTGCGCCGCATCCAGGGCAAAGGCCGTGAAGGTATGCTGCGCCTGCGTGCTCCCGTTTATACTTTCCTCCGGCGTGCCGAACAGCTGCTCCATTTCCTGCAGCTCGCCTTGCTCCAGCAGTTCATCGTAATCCGTGAGTAAGTAAGAAGCTGCCTGCGGGAAGATACCCAGCACCGCCTCCTGCTCCAGCTCCAACTGACCCGGTTTATATTCTGCCTCGTAATCGGCCTTCTTGTAGTCTGTAAAGCGCTTGAGTTTATCGCCGAAGAACTCGCGGCCGGCATTTATACTGAGCTGCTGCTCTTTTAATAGTTCGTATACTTTGGTGCGGAATTCCAGCGGGTGCTGGGGCAGCGTGCTCAGGTCTAGCTCCAGCAGTTCCTCAGCCAGGGGTGTGCCCATGTAGTGCGCGTAGGCCAGCAGAAAGCTCTGGTTAAACTGCGGCGGCTGCGCCTCGTCGGGTTGCAGCTCCCATTCCTGGGCCGCGTTTACCTGCAGCTTCACCGGGAAGAACAGCAAGGGGCTCCGCACGGCCGTACCGTCCGAGAACTTGCCATGCACAAAGGGCCAGCCCAGGTATAACTCGCGGCTGCCGCGCTCTTCAAAGATCATCTCGGCCTTGCGCTTGATAAATCGCAGGCGGCGGCTTACTGCGGCTACGGGCGCGTGGCGGCTGTCGGCATACGGGCTCAGCGCGATCTTCTTTTTGCTGCTCAGCAGCTTTTCCAGCACCTCAAAGGCGGGCTTGCCGTTCACGAAATCCAGCGCCTCCACATCCAGGTGCAGCTCCCGGTACAGGCGCAGCAGGACCAGGGCCCTGTTGCCGGAGCCGAGGTTGAGGAGTCTGCGTCTGTAATTTTTGAGGATGTCTTTCATGAGGTACTGCCACGTAAACGAAAGAAGTCGGCGGAAAGTCTAAGCCAGCAAAGCAAGTTAGCAGGAAATAATGGGAGTTGGAATATAAAAGCCGTGGCAAAAAGGTATCTTGCCGCCCCTTAATCAGTCACTTACATGCTTGCCTCTGTTTTATCCGCGCTTATTTTCCTGCTGCTGCCCCTCCTGTTTCCCAGCAAACCAAAGCCAGTAAAGGACTATGATAAGCTGCTGCTGGTAAACGAGTACAAGTATAAAATCTACGAGGTCTTCTCCCTCATCCCGCTTTTCTTCTTTACAGGCGTAATCTGCTATGCCTTTTACCTGTTGGGCAACGATGTGCAGGAAGTATACTTCCGGGGCCGGGAGGCGAACTTTGCCATTTATCCGCCGGCCTCTTTCTGGCTGGTGCCGGGTATGTGCTTCGGCATTGGCTTACTGATGCCGCCGATGGAATTACTCTACCACCTGATGCTGAAGGAGGAGTACCCGGTATACCTGGAGTACACCAACCGCAAGTATGGCTTTGACGGCTATAGGGTGGTCCGGTTTCTGGGCAGGGGCTGCCTGCTTGCCGGCGTACTAGTATCCGTGCTGGGCCTGGGCTGGTACAAAGAGGTAAAAGGCGACAAGATCGTCATCAACGATTTCGGCTCGCTCACACCGCAGGCGTACACGATGCAGGACGTCACATCGGTAACGCACTACAAGTATAAACAAAACTCCAAAGGCGAAGTAGAAGCGGAACCGCACTACAGAATCCGTTTCTCAGACGGCAGGGTGTGGGATACGTCCGACAACTTTCATGAGGTAAGCGAGGAGAAGTATAGGGCTATCGTAAGTTATATCACATCCAACGCAAATCTTGAGCTGCGGCACGAAAGTACAGACCCTGCAGACTAGCAGCTTCTTATGCTTTCGGGCAGGCACTTTTCCTCCGGTTGCCGCCGCCGCTTTTATGCATAATGCAACATTTTTACCAGGATGCAGTTTTTCTAAAGGTATAGCCAACTCATTTGTTATAGCCAAACCATACCTTTGCCGAATAAAACATCCAGAATGAAGATAAACTCACACCCGGTTATACTTCTGCTCCCGGTGCTGTTGTGCCTCGCGCTGGCGTCGTGCAACAGAGACAAACCCATCCCCCCCATCGCGCCCTTAGAAGGCTACACCACCACCAAGCAATACCCCGGCAGCGTGGGCGACGAAAGCCTGGACGACTGGAAAAAGAAACTCAAGGACATTGAGGTAGTGCAGATAAAATCCACGATGGATAGCAAAGTGGAACCGGCCTTGTTCTACGAGTCGAAGTCGAGCCGCAAAAAGCCGCTGCTGGTGCTGCTGCACAGTTGGAGCAGCGGCTACCTGCAGGTGCCCTCCATCCCCTTCGCGCTGTGGGCCGAGAAGTATGACTGGGCCTTTATCCAACCCAACTACCGCGGCGTGTTCGAGCAGCCCGAGGCGATGGCCTCCGACGTGGCCATTCAGGACATTGTGGACGCTGTGGATTATGCCATGCAGCACGCCGACATCGACTCCTCGCGCGTGTACCTGGTGGGCTCCTCGGGCGGTGCCATGACGGCGCTTGTGGCCGCCAGCCGCCACCCTGATATTTGGGCAGGCGTGGCTGCGTGGGTGCCGGTGTTCGACATTCCGGAGTGGTACGATTTTAACCTCTACTACCCGCATCGCAAGTATAACAAGCAGATTGTGGCCGCCCTGGGGGGCGAGCCTCTTCCGGAGACCCCGGCAGCCGAAGAGGGCAAGCGGCGCAGCCCCAGCACCCAGCTCCACCAGGCCAAGGACGTATCGATCTTCCTGGCGCACGGCATAAACGACCTCCTGGTACCCCCAAGCCACTCTATCCGCGCCTACAACATCCTGGCCGCCCCCGCCGACACGATATCCAAGGAAGACATGGAGTACATTGTGAAAGAGCAGGCCATACCGGAGAGCCTGCAGGGCGAGGCCTCCGACCCATACTTCGGCGCGTCGGACCCCGAGGTTGTGTTTAGCCGCAAATCAAGGAATGTGAAGCTGGTACTGTATGTGGGCGTGCACGACATGGCCTACAACGCCACCCTGCTCTGGCTGAACGACCAGAGGAAACAGCAGCCACCACAGCCAGCCGTGGCACGAGGCAGGTAAACCTTTGCCCCGTTGCATCAAGTATAAACCTTATACTTTTATACTTTAAAGATGCCCACACAACCAGACGCCAACACCCCAAAGCCCACGCTAACCACCGTAGACCAGGTTTCCTCTGGCGGCGTGGCTTATCGTGAAGCAGAGGCTGGCCTGGAGGTGGCCCTTATCTCGGTGGGGCCGCAGCAGCGCTGGCAGCTACCTAAGGGCTTGGTGGATGCCGGCGAGACGCCCGAGGCCACGGCCGTGCGCGAGGTGCGCGAAGAGGCAGGCATCCACACCGAGCTCCTCCGGAAAATAGAAACGATCGAGTACTGGTATGTAGGGGATAAAGGCAGGCAGCGGGTGCGCTTCCATAAATTCGTGCACTTCTTCCTGCTGCGCTATACTTCCGGCAACATCAAAGATCATGACCGGGAGGTAAACGAGGCGCGGTGGGTACCACTGGAAAGGGCCACAGAAATGTTGGCGTTTAAAACAGAGAAACAGGTGGTGGAGAAGGCGAAAGCCCTCCTGGGCAAGGCATAATCCCAGGCTTGCCACACTTTTAGATAAATTTAGTTTAGGTTGAGAAATATGGAAGCAGCATCAAAAGAATCATCAGAAGAGAAGTACCTGCACGGTTACACGCCCGAGGAACAGCAACGCCTCTACAAGCAGGCCCGGTTCATGGAGCACAAGATCTACTCCGACATCGATCTCTCCACTGTTACCAGGCTGCTGGAAGTGGGCTGCGGCGTGGGAGCTCAGTCTGAGATTCTGCTGCGCCGCTTTCCGCACCTGTTCCTGACAGGCATCGACTACGCCGAGAAGCAGATCGCGCAGGCCGGCAAGTATTTGTCTACCATCCCCTACGCCGCCGACCGCTACGAGTTGCTGCAGGAAAACGCCATGGACATGAGCTTTACCTCGCAGGCGGATTTCGACGGGGCCTTTCTGTGCTGGGTGCTGGAGCACATCCCCGAGCCGGCCAGGGTGCTGTCGGAGGTGCGGCGCGTGCTGAAGCCGGGCAGCCCGGTGGTGATTACCGAAGTGCTGAACTCCAGCTTTTTTGTGGAGCCCTACTCCCCCAACGTGCTGCAGTACTGGCTGCGGTTCAACGACCTGCAGTACGACATGGGCGGCGATCCGTTTGTGGGGGCGAAGCTCGGCAACCTGCTGCAGTCGGTTGGCTACCAGCGCATCACCACCGAAACCAAGACCTACCACCTCGATAACCGCAATCCGGCCAAGCGCGCCGAGATGATTGCTTATTGGACGGAGTTGCTCCTAAGCGGCCTGCCCCAGTTGCTCGAAGCCGGTTACGTGGACGCCGACCTGGCGGAAAAGCTAAAGCAGGAGATGCAGGTAGTGGCCAAGAGCCCCAACGCGGTTTTCTTCTATACGTTTATGCAGGCGAAGGCTTTCACGTCGTAGGAAGTGGCGGGGACAAGTATGGGTCTGCTGGCGCAAGTGTTTTCTTGTGTTCTACTGTAGGCCTGATTGGCTCGGGGCGCCATACTTTATACTTTGGATAGACTCTTGTACTTCAGTTTATACTTGCTGCTATACTTTATACTTCTATGGCGCAAGCGTCCGCTTGTGCCTTTTTATACTTTGACTATACTTTATACTTTTTATACTTGCTGTTCCAGACATCCTTGTCTGGAACCCCGCTGCCGCGGATTTCCTAATCCGCGTAAGTCATACTTTTATACTTGCTGATTTATACTTTTTACTTGTGCCATACTTCCATAGCCGCTGCTCGCTTTCACTTGACACAAGCTATACTTACTAGCTGTCGCTGATCCTCTAGTTCCCACAAGCCTACAGTTCCATTTCTGACTTTGGTGCTCTCAAGCCCGAGAGGGCTCGCCCTCGGGCATCGCGCTGTGTACATTTCCTTTGCTTGACCTGCGGTCTCCGCAATTTCGCTAAAGCGAAACCGTAAATCTACAAGGCGCTCAACCCAAGGACTGGGATCAGATTCGATAGCCACGGCCTTACTGTCATCTCGAATGAAATGAGAGATCTCTATAGAATTGTATCTAAATCTCGCGCGCTGCTCGAGGTGACATAAATAAGCAGCAAGTACATAATTCCCCTCCTCGGAGGGGTTAGGGTGGGTTTATACTTTGTAGGGACAGGTCGCGACCTGTCCGTGCGAGAACAGCAGCTATGAAGCTTATACTTCAGTAGCAGTAATTACAGAACTCCCCTCCTTGGATAAGTCTCGGATCCCGGACTTGTTCCGGGGGAGGGATTAGGGGTGGTTGGAACCGGTGAAGCAAAAGCAGGCTTGGAATAATTTGCGCTTGGCAAGCACGGGGAAGAGCCGGCCCTCCGGCTCACCTCCCTACAGCGTTAAATACGGCTGCAGCTTTTCGAACAGCTCCTGCGTTACCAGCTTCACCTGGCGCACATCCTCTACCTGCGCAAAGCTGCCATGTTGCTCGCGGTACGCTACAATGGCCCGCGCCACGTTGGAGGAAACGTACGGATGCGCCCGCAGCTCATCGGCAGAGGCGGTGTTTATACGTAGCTGCTGCACCGTGCCGGCCTTGGGCACAAACGTATACTTGTGCAGGCTGTCCACCACCTCGGGGGGGAGCCCATACACCTCGCGCAGCTGCTCCACGTTATGGAAGCCTCCCAGGCCATTTCTATACTTTACAATGCGGGCTGACAGCTTGCTGCCAATGCCCCGGATCTGTTTTAGCTGGGTCGTGTCGGCGGTGTTGATGTTGAAGGGGGCAAGTATGAATTTCTCCCGCTTAGCTGAGCTCCAGACTGGTTTCGGGGTGGGGCGCGAAGCCATACTTTCCGCGCGTTTCCCATACTTCGAAGGCCGCTCCTCCGGCAAATCTATGTACGGGTAAAGCCGCTGGAAAACGGAATCCGGCATGCCATAGATCCTGCCAAGTTCGGCCTTGTAGGTCAGGTCGCTTACCTTGCTGCGGTAGTTGAGGATGCGCTGGGCCAGGTACCTGGGCAAACCGAATGCCTGCCACTCCTCCACCGTCAGCTGGTTAGGGTTAAAGGGCCGAAGCGCCACGGTAGGCACCTTATACTTTGTGGTCCGCTCCGGCTGCACCGAGTCCAGCTGCGCCGCCAGGCTGTCGAGCAGCTGGCGGTCCTTTGCCGCGCTAAACTCAGGCTCCGAAGTATAAATCCCGCTAAAAAGAAAAGGTGCCGCCAGGAGCAGCACCAGTAAGGTGAGTAGCACCAGAAACGCATTTACCTCGCGCTGCGAAAAGCCAAAGTTCCTGCGTATCCAGTGCCTCAATTTGTTCATGTGTCGGTTCTACGTTTTACCTGCCGGTCCGGGTCATCGTCGTTGTCGAGGTATGAATCCGGCTCAGGTTTTGGCGGCGCGCTGAGCACCCGCACAAAAAAGTATATAGTTATCCCGGTTACCAAAAGCATGGTACCGAGCATGACAACAAGTGCAGATGTATTCATAGTTTCCTAAATTCTTCCTTCTCTAACTCTTTTTTTATAGGCTATGTAAACCAGCCCCGCAATGCCCAGGAACACCGCCACCAACAGTATACGTGAGGCGTTCACGAAGAACAGGGTCTCCTGCAGGTGCTCTATCATGGCAGGGTCTGTGGCCTCTGCCAACTGGCGCTTCAGGCTGGTGTTTTTGATCTTGTTGATGATGGAGCTGTCGTCCAGCACCCAGTCGCCGGCAAAGGCCTTGGCCCAGTCGCCTCCCTTCGGCGTTACCAGCGATCCGATAAACACCCACAACAGCAGGAGCGGGGTCACGAACTTAATGATGAACTTGTAGATGCCCGGCACCTTGATGTCGGCTCCGGCCGTGATTTCGCGCCAGCCTCTGCCCATACCGAACACCCAGGCAAACAGGATGGTCTCGGCCAGGGCAAACACCACCAGCGATACCGTACCGGCCCAGTAGTCATACTCATCAAACACGCCGTAGTGGAAGAAAAGCACCGTCGGCATGCCCAGCACCAGCACGATCAGGCCAAAAGACCAGGCGGCGGATTTACGCTTCCACTGGAACTCGTCCTGCAAAAAGCCCATCCACGGCGTACCCATGGCCAGCGAGGAGGTGATGCCCGCAAAGAACAGCAGGCCGAACCACATCACGCCGGCAATGGCGCCCAGCACCTCGCCCCACTGTGCAAACAGGTAAGGCAGTGTTTTAAAGGCCAAGCCCAGGCCACCCTGCTGCACCAGCTCCGTTACGCGGTCGATGCCCAGGTAGCCGATCGAGATCGGGATCAGGATAGAGGCGCCCAGCACCACTTCCACGAATTCGTTCATCCAGCCGGCCGACATGGCGTTGAGGGCAATATCATCTTTGGAGCGCACATAAGAGGCATAGCAATGGATCGTGCCCATCCCCACCGAAAGGGTAAAGAAGATCTGGCCGGCAGCCGCCAGCCACACCGTAGGAGACCATAGCTGGCTGTAGTCGGGCGTCCATAAGAAGTTGAGGCCCACGGCACTGTCGAACGCGGCACCCGCCTCTCCGGCCTTGATGGTAAAGCCTTTATAGGCCAGGAACATGCCGAACAGGATCAGCAAGGGCATGCCAACCTTGGCCACACGCTCCACCCCCCCTGACAGGCCTTTAGACAGGATCCAGGTGTTGAGCAGCAGGCAGAGGATGTAGAAGAATACCGCCTCGTAAGGAATGCCCATGGTAGACTCCCCGATGCTGACATAGGTATCGAAGAAGGTGGCCACGCCGTTCTGGTCCAGCCCGTTGAACGTGCCCATAATAGAGTGGAACACATAGGAGAGCGTCCAGGACTCGATGTAGCAGTAGTAGGAGGCAACCGCAATGTTGGTCCAGATGCCGAACACACCGATGTATTTCCAGAGGCGGTGCTTGCCCATGGTATCCACAATGTATGGCGTGGAGTGGTTTCCGTACCTGCCCCCGAAGCGGCCCATCGACCACTCGATCCAGAGCAGGGGAATGCCCATCACCAGAAAACAGACAAGGTAGGGAATGATAAAGGCGCCGCCGCCGTTCTGCACCGCCTGCACCGGGAAGCGCAGGAAGTTTCCAAGACCTACGGCGTTTCCGGCCATCGCCAGGATCAGGCCGACGCGTGAGCCCCAGGATTCTTTGTTAGCACTCATAAAGTAAGGTAGAAGTGTTTAGTTAGTTTAGTTGTTATAAGGTGTTGTACTTAAAAGCAAGGTGTGTAAGGTAATCGTAACGGCTAAGTTTAATTGAATTTAAAGGCACAATATAGATAAAGCTTCCGATAGTGCATAGAGAATTAGATATATTTAAAGCGATGGTTGCCAGCCGGTACACCCTCCCAGGGCAGACTCGCAGGGCTATATAGCCGCCTGCTCGGCCACCATGCGGATGCCCTCCGCAAACGTATGGGGGCGGTAGCCCAACTCCGTCTCGGCCTTGCGGATGATGAAGCCGGTGCGCGCGGGGCGTTTGGCAGGTTGCGAGAAGGT
Organism: Pontibacter flavimaris; assembly: GCF_001907195.1. Lineage (GTDB taxonomy): Bacteria > Bacteroidota > Bacteroidia > Cytophagales > Hymenobacteraceae > Pontibacter > Pontibacter flavimaris. Next base: position 292,896 of record NZ_LVWA01000010.1, on the reverse strand, counting down.
GCTGCTATCGGCTTTATCTATCAGCGACTTGTCCAGGTTAAAGTAATCGGCCACCTGCAGGGCCATGTCGTAAGGGGTGAGCATCTCGGAGCCGGAGATGTGGTAGATGCCCTCGGCGTCTTTCTCGGCGGCCAGCCAGCAGCCCAGGGCCAGGTCCTCGGCCAGCGTTGGCGTGCGGAACTGGTCGGTTACCACTTTGATCACCTTGCCCGCCTGCAGGCTGTCGCGCACCCACAGCACGATGTTGGTGCGGCCCTGGTCGTTCACCACGCCGTACACCAGCACGGTGCGAAGTATGGCCCACTTGCACTTGGCCTGCTGCACGATCTCTTCGGCCATCAGTTTGGTCTCACCGTAAAAATTCACCGGTTTTGCTTCGGCCGCCTCGTCGTACGGGCCGTTCTCCCCGTCAAATATAAAGTCGGTGCTCACATGGATGAGGTGCACGTTATACTTCTCGCAGGCATTTACCAGGTACTGCACGGCATCGCGGTTCAAAAGAATGGCGCCGTCGTGGTCATTTTCGCACTGGTCCACGTTGGTCATGGCGGCGGTGTGGATGATGTGCGTGGGGCGGAACTCGCTCACCACCTGCTCCACCTGCTCTGATTTGGTCACGTCCATACTCCGGAATGGCAGCGTCGGGTACAGTTCGGCCAGTTTATTCTCGCCGCGGCTGGTGGCCAGGATTTCGATGTCCTGGTTTGGCAGCAGCAATTCGGCCAGTTTCTGGCCCAGCAGCCCGTTAGAGCCGGTTATAAGGATGCGCTTCATAGGTTGTTATTTCTCTAAAGATTGGGTGTTGTAGTTGTAGTTATACTTCTTGGCGATCTTTTTCTTCTTCATGTCCTCCACTGTCACCTTCATCTTGATGTCCGATAAAGGGCGGTCGCGGCCATCTTTTGGCTGCTCGGCAATTTTATCCACCACCTCCAGGCCATCCACCACCTGCCCGAACACAGTGTATACTTCATCTAGCATCGGGGTGCCGTCGTGGTTCTCCACAATGTAGAACTGCGAGCCGCTGCTGGCGCGCGACGGATTCACGCGGTCATCCTGGCGGGCGGCTGCCACAGCGCCCCGCACGTGCTTGTGGGCCGGGGTGATCTCGGCCGGAACCGTATAGCCGGGGTTGCCGGAGCCGTCGTTGCGCGGGTCATCGTCTTTGGTGTTCGGGTCGCCACCCTGTATCATAAAGCCGTCTATCACGCGGTGGAAGGAGGTACCGTCATAGAAGCCTTCTTTGGCGAGTTTGAGGAAGTTGGCCTTGTGCTGCGGCGTGTCGTCGAACAGCACCAGTTTGATATCGCCCTGCGGCGTGGAGATGGTGACGAGTTGGTCCTTGCCCTTCGGCTTCTGGGCCAGCACCGCCAGCGGCAGCACACAGGCTACCAGCGCGGTTGCGGCTATGCGTTTCAGCAGTCTCATACGTGGTTTTAAGTCAGTTTTGGTTGATAAAATGCCCCGGCTATAGCTAGCAGGATTTCAAATTTAAGCCTTTTTAGCACTTGTTTATACTTTAAAGTCTTTTTCTACAACCTTCCTGCAAAGCGCATAAGCATACCAAAGTATGGATCGTGGACCCGGTACCCTTTTCATATTGAATAATATTTATTTTTTAATGAACTGACAGAGGCAATCCGGCCCAAAACTTTACATTGGCGGCAGAAAAACTTAAGTTCAGGGAAAGCGACTAATCAATTAACCTCACTTAATGAAAAGAACCTTACTTTCTGCAGCGCTCAGCCTGGGGGCCTGCAGCACTCTCCTAGCCCAGGCCAACACCATGACCATCGACCAAAAAATTGACGCAGCCGTCGCCCCTACGGCCCAGTTCATCTCCGATATTATCTTTTATGAGCTCCCGGTGGGCGGAATCGGTATCCCGCTGATACTCGTGTGGTTACTGGCCGGCGCCGCTTTCTTTACCGTCTACCTTGGCTTCATCAACATCAGGGGTTTCAGGCATTCGCTCGACATTGTCCGCGGCAAATATAACCAGGCGGACGCCCCGGGCGAGGTAACACACTTTCAGGCGCTCACGGCGGCTGTTTCGGGCACGGTGGGCCTGGGCAATATTGCTGGCGTGGCCATCGCCATTTCGCTGGGTGGACCGGGCGCCACGTTCTGGATGATCGTGGCTGGCCTGCTGGGAATGTCGTCTAAGTTCGTGTCGTGCACGCTGGGCGTAAAGTACAGGGATGTGCATGCTGACGGTACCGTATCCGGAGGGCCGATGCACTACCTCAACAAAGGCTTGAAGGAACGCGGCATGGCTGGCGCGGGCAAGTTTCTGGCGGCTTTCTTCGCCATCATGTGTATCGGCGGGGCCATTGGCGCCGGCAACATGTTCCAGATAAACCAGGCGACGCAACAGATAATAGCCGTAACCGGCGGCGAGGCAGGCTCCTGGTTCGGGGACGGAAACGCCTGGGTCTTCGGCTTGCTCATCGCGGTGCTGGTGGGCCTGGTTATACTTGGTGGCATGAAAAGCATTGCCCGCGTCACCGAGAAAGTAGTGCCGCTGATGTGCGCTATCTACATTATCGCGGCCATCATCGTGCTGGTCTCCAACTTCACGCTTATACCCGGTGCCATGGCCGCTATTTTTGAAGGGGCTTTCTCGGCCACGGCTGTAGGTGGTGGTGTGGTAGGTGTGATGCTCCAGGGCCTGCGCCGTGGCATGTTCTCCAACGAGGCAGGCATCGGCTCGGCCTCTATCGCGCACTCGGCCGTGAAGACCAATGTGCCGGTAACAGAAGGGTTTGTGGGGCTGCTGGAGCCGTTTATCGACACGGTGGTAGTTTGTACCATCACAGCGCTGGTGATCGTGGTGACGGGCGCCTACCAGATGGACGCCGCCGGCGACGGCATTGCCCTTACCTCCACGGCCTTTGCCACGGTTATCGACTGGTTTCCGGTGGTGCTGGCCGCGGCGGTCATACTTTTTGCTTTCTCCACCATGATCACCTGGTCCTACTACGGGCTGAAGTCGTGGACCTACCTGTTTGGCCACAATAAGGCAGCTTCCGTTAGCTTTAAGCTGCTTTTCTGCGCCTTTGTGGTACTGGGAGCCCCGATGCAGCTAGCCAGCGTGGTAGCCTTCTCAGATGCCATGCTCTTTGCCATGAGCATCCCGAACATGGTGGGCCTGTACATGATGGCACCTACCGTGAAGCGCGAGATGCAGGACTTCCTGGCCTATGCCCGCTCCTCAAACAACAACCCGCTTACGAAGGAGGCGGTAAAAGCGGAGGCCGCGAAGGCGTAAGTATGCTTTAAAACTCAGGTTGCTAGTAGCCCAACCCTACCCCGAAGGGGGCTATCAGGGAGTATGAACGAAAGACTAACTGCCAAAGGACAATGTATAAACCCACCCCCAGCCCAACCCTCCCCTAAGAACAGGGGAGGGAGCTTTACTTTTTTGCCATCTCGAATGTAATGAGAGATCTATCCGGAATTCCAAAGAGATCTCTCCCATAGGTTGAGATGAAAGCAAGGCAGCGGCTATCGAATCTGATCCCAGTCCTTGGGTTGAGCGCCTTGTGAGATCCGGTGCTCAGCTTGCTGAGCAGCCGTAGCGCAGCGGAGGCAGGAGGGAACACAGCGCGATGCCAAAGGACGAGGCCACCCGGCCTAGAGGGAGCCAAAGCAGGAGATGGAACGAGCAGTTAGTAAAGCCAAGGATATACAGCAGATAGAAAGTATAGCTTGTGTCAAATAGCAGGAAGCGGCGGCTAAGAGAGGCACAAGCGGACGCTTGCGCCAGCTAAAGAATAAAAGTATAGCCAAAGTATAAGTATGGCTATCCAAGCCAGTCAGGTTGCAAACCCGACATCATAACAAGACACAAGTCTGAAGACCTGCGCCAGACGAAAAGGCTTGGGGATAGGTATTAGTTTATACTTCTGCAAACATCGCAACGTGAGGTATAAAGTATAAAGAAGGCCCTCCTGCATGGTGCAGGAGGGCCTTCTTTATGTTTACGATTGGATAGGACGCGACCTGTCCCTACAGGTCTGCTACTCTTCCCGCTCAGCTCTTATATTTCTAAGTATCTCATCGCCTCCCTGGCCCAGAATGATGTTGGCCAGCTTCTCGCCCAGGTCAGCGGCCTCGGAGGCGGGGCCTTCCAGTGTTTCCTGCAGCAGCTTCTTTCCGTCCAGGCTCACGATGCCGCCGCTTATACGTACGCCCTCCTTGGTTAGCCTAGCCAGCGCGAAGGAAGGAATGCTACAACCGCCCTCCATGGTGCGCAGAAACGCGCGCTCTGCCAGCAGGCAAACATGCGTTTCGGCATGGTTCAGCGCCTGTTTCAGGGCTGCTTTCAGCTCGGGCTCCAGGCTCTTGGCGCACTCGATGGCCACACTCCCCTGCCCCACGGCTGGCACAAACGTATCCTCCGGAAAAGTGTATACGATCAGGTTGTCATACTCCATACGGTGCACCCCGGCAAAGGCCAGCATCAGGCCATCCATCCCCTGCTCCTCCAGCTTGCGCAGGCGCGTCTGCAAATTCCCCCTCGACTCTACTGTCGTCACGTCGGGGTAGTACTGCTTCAGCAGCGCCTTGCGGCGGGTGGAGGAGGTGCCGATCACGGCTTTGCTGCCCGGCTCCAGCTTGAAATCGGGGTTCAGGGAGAGGAGCACGTCATTTACTTTCTCGCGCTCCATAAAGGCAATTAGCTCCAGGTCCTCCGGAATGGTGGACTGCACGTCCTTGGCACTGTGCACGGCTATCTCCACCTCGCCATTACGAAGCGCAATCTCCAGTTCCTCGGTAAACACGCCCTTAGAGCCCAGCTTGTCCAGCGACTTGTCCAGGATCTGATCTCCTTTGGTGCTGAAGATCACAATCTCCGTCTTAAGGCCCACAGCCTGCAGCTTCTCCGCTGCCGCGTTGGCCTGCCACAGGGCAAGCTTGCTTCCCCGTGTTCCAATGCGAATCGTTTTATCTGCTATATCTGTCATGTCATACTTTACTGTGAGGCGGCTTTATACTTTATGATTCTGCTGTGCCTCTGTTTATACTTCTTAATGAGAGGGGGAGCTGTTTATACTTTCCCACCCCTACCCACTCCATGGAGGGGAATCATTAGTACCCCAATAACCAAACTTAACCCTTGCGAAGGAAACCGGCGATCTGCAGCGAGCTATCCACGAAAACCATCTTCGGGTTGGCGTTGCGCTCGATGTGGTAGTGCGCCTGGTTCAGCTCCTCGGCCAGCTCGCCGGCGTTGTTGCCTGTTATCACCTTCGAGAATTTCTGTACAAAGTCCAGCTCGGCGGGCGGCAGGAAAGCGATCAGCGAGGCATCCACCCCATACAGCATCACCTTCCGGAACAGGTTGAGCGCGTAGAGCAGGAAGTTCTTCTGGTTCTCGCGCCCCAGCTTCTGGAACTCCTCGCTCATCTCCACCAGGTTGCTCACCTTCCGGCCATAGCAGTGGCGCATCCAGTCGGTGAAGAAGGTGAAGTAGTCACTGCTGATCTCGGTGGTGAGCTTGGCGGCCGCGTTCAGATTGCCCTCGGCCAGTTGTGCCACCTGCGCGGCGCGGTCAGCGGCCACGTTATACTTTTCTTGCACGTACTGCACCACCTCCTGCTCGGTAAAGTTACGCACCTGCACTATCTGCGTGCGCGAGGTGATGGTGGCCAGCAGCTTCTCGGCCGCCTGCGCCACCAGCAGGAACAGCGTCTGGGCGGGCGGCTCCTCCAGCAGCTTCAGCAGGGCGTTGGCCGCAGCGGGGTGCATCAACTCGGGCAGCCAGACCACCACGATCTTGTAGTTGCCCTCAAACGCCTTCAGCGACACCAGCTTCACCAGTTGGCGGCTTTCGTCCTTGGAGATGGCGCCTTGCTTGTTCTCCGCCCCGATGTGCTGCATCCACTCGTTCAGTCCCTGGTAGGGGCTGGCAAGTATAAACGCGCGCCACTCGTTCATGAACTTGCTGCTCAACGCATCCTTGCTTACGGTCTTGGTGGCCGTCACCGGCATCACGAAGTTAAAGTCGGGGTGCACCAGCCGGTTCATTTTCACGCAGCTGCCGCACGTTCCGCAGGAATCTTCGGGCTGTTTGTCCTCGCAGTTGATGTAGGTGGCATAGGCCAGCGCCAGCGCCAGGTTCGCACTTCCCTCATACCCCAGAAACAGCTGCGCATGCGCCACATGGTTCTGTTGCACCGATTTCAGCAACAAGGCTTTTGCTTCCTGATGACCTATGATCTGAGAGAACTGCACGTGCGGAGTTAAGAGTTATGGGTTAAGAGTTAGTACAAAGATAAAAGACAAAGGACAAAAGACAGCACTTGCGCGCAACTCCTTTGTCTTTTGTCCTTTACTCCTACGTTTGCCGGGTAATCTTATACTTTCTTGTCCCAGATGCGGTACTGCTCGCCCTGCTCGAAGATGTATTGGAAGATGCTTTGCTCTGTTTCGCCAAAGTGCAGGTTGCGGCGCGACATGACCTTCTCGGCCAGCTCCATCGCCTTGGGCAACTGGAAGGTTACAAAACCGGCCGCGCCGCCCCAGCTAAACGAAGGAATAAACTGACGCGGAAAACCCGGCCCGTAGATATTGGCACTCACGCCCACCACCGTGCCGGTGTTAAACATGGTGTTGATGCCGCACTTGCTGTGGTCGCCCATAATGAGGCCGCAGAACTGCTGCCCGGAGTTCTTAAAGCTGCCTTTGGCGTAATTCCATACTTTCACCTCGGCGTAGTTGTTCTTCAGGTTCGAGGTGTTGGTGTCGGCACCGATGTTGATCCACTCGCCCAGTACGGAGTTGCCCAGGTAGCCCTCGTGGCCCTTGTTGGTGTAGCCGAAGATCACGGAGGCCGCCACCTCGCCGCCTATTTTGCAGAACGGGCCGATGCTCACGTCGCCGCGCATTTTGCCGCCTACGTTCACGTTGCTTTCCTCGCCCAGCGAGAAGGGCCCTTTTATCACCGCCCCCTCATGCACCTGCGAGTTTTTGCCCAGGTAGATCGGACCATTCTCCGCGTTCAGGATAGCGGCGCGTATCTTCACACCCTCCTCCACAAAGATGTTCTCCTCGTTGTACACCATGGTGTACCTGTCGTTGATGGGCTGGCTCTGGCGCCCTGCCGTCACCAGGGTATAATCGCTGCGGATCTGGCTGCCGTTCTGCAGGAAGATATCCCACACATCCCGGATCACGGTGCAATCGCCGTACGCTTTCTCGTTGGCAGAAGTATGGCTGGCCAGTTCCTCCGGGGTCTCAAACACATGGCCATTACTATGGAGGGCGATCAGCAGGCCGTTGTGGCGGAGTGCCTCACTAGGCTTCAGCTCGCGCACGGCTGCTGCCAGTTCCGCATCCGGGATAACGGCGCCATTGATGTAGAGGCCCTGGCCGCCCGCGCCGGAGTTATACTTTGGCTGCAAGTATGGCTGCGTGAGGTAAGCGGCCGCGCCCCCTAAGTGCCTGGCCCATTTTTCCGCTATGGTAAGTATGCCTACGCGCACCCCGGCCACCGGCCTGGTGAAAGTCAGCGGCAGCAGGTCCTGCCGGATTATAGTGTCATCAAAGAGGATGAAATTCATTCTGCAAAAGTATAAAACTTCTCCTTAAAAGTGCATAAAACGCGGTATAACGCGGTAATATTTCAGGATGGAGGTGATCTAAGTATGCCTGGCGCCCCGCGTGTGCGTACATCACAAACCCCTGCCGCCCGTCCGGACTTTTAAGTGAGGGAAAGGCGGAAACCAAAAAAGTCTCCCCAACCTGAGCTGGGAAGACTTTTCCTGAAACGTTTTAACCGGAATAAACCGCTTATTTTTTCTTGTAACGGGTGTTGAATTTCTCCACGCGTCCTGCGGTATCCACGAAGATGTTTTTACCAGTGTAGAACGGGTGGGAAGCAGAAGAAACCTCCACTTTGATTACCGGATACTCTTTACCGTCTTCCATCGTGATAGTCTCGTCAGAAGTCATAGTAGAACGAGTGATAAATTTGAAATCACTTGTCATATCCTGGAAAACCACCTGTCTGTACTCTGGGTGAATGCCTTTTTTCATTATCGTAAACGTTAAATAACCTTAATTTCTGAATCGGACTGCAAATTTAACAAGTTTTTCTGAAAGTAAAACGCTATACGCCAAATTATTTTACGCATCCGGCAAAAGCCGCGGCCAATCTAATTATCTTGTTAAATTTGCCTTAGCGGCCCCGTTTGCCGCGCCACCAAAGCCAGATCCGTACCTATGACACCAGAACACAAGCAGCAGAACCTGATACTGGACCGCAGCCAGATAGAGCAAAAGGTTAAGCGCATCGCCTACGAGATTTACGAACGCAACGTAGAGGAGCAGGAGCTGGTGCTGGCCGGCATCCACCCCAACGGCTATACGTTGGCCGAGCGCCTGGCCGAGCAGCTGCAGCAAATATCGCCCATAAAAGTGCAGCTGCTGCAGGTAACGCTGAATAAAGACGCGCCGCTGCAGGAGCCGGTGCAGTTGCAGCCTCAAAGTATAAACCTGGAGGGCAAGGTAGTGGTGCTGGTGGACGACGTGCTGAACACCGGCAAAACGCTGGCCTATACCCTGGATGCTTTTCTGCCGCAGAACCCGAAGAAGATAGAGGTGGCCACCCTCGTAGACCGCCACCACCCGCTCTACCCCATTGCGGCCACCTACACCGGCTACTCGCTGGCCACCACCCTGCGCGAGCGCGTACAGGTCGTGCTGCAGCCGGATGAGGTAGCGGCGTATTTGCTGTAGACTTATAGTTGTTGGTTGCTGGTTGCTATTTAATAGACCCGGCCTGATCAAAGTATAACGCCCCTCAATATCATATGACCAACAACGAGCAACCATTAACGAAGAACTAAAATGAAAAAACTCTGCTTTGCCACCAACAACCGCCACAAGCTGGCCGAGGTGAGCCAGATGCTGGAGGGCAAGTATGAACTGCTGACCCTGCAGGACATTGGCTGCCACGAGGATCTGGCCGAGGAGCAGGACACGCTGGAAGGCAATTCGCGGCAGAAGGCGGAGTATGTGTGGGACAACTACAACGTGAGCTGTTTTGCCGACGACACCGGCCTGGAGGTAGAGGCGCTGAACGGCGCACCCGGTGTGTACTCGGCGCGCTATGCCGGCCCCCAGCGCTCCGACGCCGACAACATAAACAAGCTTCTGGACAGCCTACAGGGGCAAGAGAACCGCCGCGCCCGCTTCCGTACCAGCATCACCCTGATCCTGGACGGGCAGCAGCACCAGTTCGAGGGCATCGTGACAGGAAGTATAGCCACCGGGTGGAAAGGCGACAAAGGCTTCGGCTACGATCCGGTGTTCATCCCCGACGGCCACGAGCGCACCTTCGCCCAGATGAGCGCCGAAGAGAAGAACGCCATCAGCCACCGCGGCCGCGCCACCCAGGAGCTGGTGCGTTTCCTGAAGGGCCTCGAAGTATAAAAATAACGTACTGCACTAGCCAAGTAGCTGCTAAAGTCTTAATTTTGTAGTCTGAAACTAAAGCTTCCAATGCAAAAGCCATTCATCGTCGGGATTACGGGAGGTAGTGCTTCAGGGAAAACTACTTTTTTGAACAAGCTGCTGACCTCCTTCGCCCCAGAGGACGTGTGCCTGATCTCGCAGGACAACTACTACAAGCCGCGCGAGCACCAGACCGCCGACCCGAACGGGGTGATCAACTTCGACCTGCCTTCGTGCATCGACGATGAGGCCTACGCCCGCGATATTCTAAAGGTAGGCCAGGGCGAAACCGTTTACCGCCAGGAGTATACTTTTAACAACCCCGATGTGGTGCCGCGCCAGCTGGAGTTCAGACCGGCGCCGATTGTGGTGGTGGAGGGCATCTTCGTGTTTTACTTCGAGGAGATCGCCAACTTGCTGGACCTGAAAGTATACATTGATGCCAAGGAGTACATCAAGCTGCAGCGCCGCATTGTGCGCGACAAAATAGAGCGCGGCTACGACCTGGACGATGTGCTGTACCGCTACACCAACCACGTGGCGCCCACCTACGAGAAATACATCAAGCCATACAAAAACGACGCGGACATCATCATCCCGAACAACGCCAACTTTGAGCGCGGGCTGGAAGTGCTTACCACCTACCTAAACGCTAAAATAAAAGCATGAGGAGCAAATTTGCGGTTATTGGACTGGGCGTATTCGGCCACTCCATTGCCACCACGCTGGCCGAGCGCGGCGCCGAGGTCATTGCCATTGATTTTAACGAGGACCATGTAGAGTCCATCAAAGACCAGGTGGCTTACGCAGTGGCCCTGGATGCCACCGACATTCGGGCGCTGGAGGCGCAAAACATCCAGGACATGGATGCCGTGATTGTGGCCATCGGCGAGGACTTTGAAGCGATCCTCATTACTACAGCCAACCTGCAGGAACTCAACGTGAAGCGCGTGATCACGCGTGCCTCCAACAAGCAGCAGCGCCGCATTCTGGAGAAGATGGGCGTGCAGGAAATCCTTTCGCCGGAGGGCGAAGTGGGTAAAACCGTGGCCGAGCGCCTGCTGCAGCCCAGCATCCGCACTTTCCTGCCGCTGCCCGATAACTATGAGATCGTGGAGATCAACGCACCGCGCAACATTGCCAACCGCAGCGTGGCCAAAATATCGCTCCGCGAGAAGTATAACCTGAACCTGATCACGATCAAGCGCTTTTTTGAGGAGATACAGGACGGCAAGCCCACCCAGGTAGAGCACATCATCGGGGTGCCCAAGGCAGACACCATTATCTACCCCTCAGACATCCTGCTGCTTATAGGCAAGAAGCAGGATGTGAAGCGATTTATTGAGGTAAACCGTTAAAATTTTCTTTTTTAACAGAAAAGATTTCATATTTGCGGTTATACATGCCAAAAGCCACTAAGATATTCTGCCACCTAAGGCATCTGCTGATGTCGGTAACCCTGCTGTGGGCGCTCATGCTCAACGGGCAGGAGGTGATGGCATATACTTCGGCCAGCGGAGCAGCCCCCCTCGAAAGCAAAGAGGTAAGCGCTGCCAGCGGCAAGAAAACCGTTGTAAAGCAGAAGATATCGCTGGAGGGCACCACTTCCTTTGTGGCCCTTAAGAACCTGGAGCAAGACCTGGAGCCGCTTCCGCAGCAACCGTGCTTTGCGCGTACCGCCATCGCGCTGCTGCCTGCCGCTTACACGGCCGTACCTCCGGGGGCCGGTTTTGCCGCCCGTATTTTGCCAACCACCGTACAGCCCAACGCCCCGTAGGCTGCCCCTCCCCTATTTTCTTTCCCCGCCAAACCCGGCCGCCGCACCGCCCTATCCGGGAGTGAACGGAACGCACCCGATGTCATTATAGTTATTTAAGAGTCCCTGCGGGGGAAGCGTTTTTTGTACCCAATATTCAATCAATTCATACTTTTACTTAAACAATGCGGAACAAATCGTTAATTATCGTTCTGACGTTGATCGTATCGGCACTCTGCCTTTACTTTCTGTCGTTCTCATTCGTTGCCAACAGCGTGCAGAAGAAAGCGGAGGCTTATGCCACCGACGCACAGGGCAACGTTGATCTAGCTAAAAAACAATCCTACCTCGACTCCATGTGGAACGAGCCCGTGTACCTGGGCATGACGTACAAGGAGGTTACGGAGAAGGAGCTCGGCCTTGGCCTGGACCTGAAAGGCGGTATGCACGTGGTACTGGAGGTATCGCCTGTGGAGATCGTTAAGTCTATGGCCGGCAACAGCAAGGATCCTAGCTTCCTGAAGGCGCTGGACCGCGCCCAGGAGATGCAGCGCAACAGCCAGGATCGCTTCACCTCACTTTTTGCCCAGGCCTACCGTGAGATAGAGCCAGACGGCCGCCTGAGCAGCATCTTCTCCAACTCGGCCAACCGTGGCAAGATCAGCTACGAGTCTACTAACGAGGAGGTGATCAACGTAATCCAGGCAGAAGTAGACGCCGCCATCGACCGCTCCTTCAACATCCTGCAAACCCGTATCGACCGCTTTGGCGTTACGCAGCCAAACATCCAGCGCCTGAAGGGCACCGGCCGCATCCAGATCGAGCTTCCGGGCATCGATAATCCGGAGCGTGTGCGTAACCTGCTGCAGGGCATGGCCAACCTGGAGTTCTGGGAAGTATGGACGCCACAGGAGTTTAACCCTTACCTGATGCAGGTGAGCCAGCAACTGGACCAGTTGCAGCGTGCCGGCAAACTGAACCTGCCTAACACTGCAGCCGTAGCCGCCAAGGCTCCTGTTGCCGCCGATACCACTGAAGACGTGCTGGCGCAGGCTGCAGGCACTGACTCGGCGGCCATCGCTGCCAACACGCAAACAGACACTGCCGCCGCTCTGGCCGCAGACTCAGCTACTCTTAACCAGCAGGGAGGCGTACTGGCGTCCCTGTTTACTATGATGCCCAACGGCTTAGGTGCCAACGTGCGCGACACAGCCACCATCAACGAGTTGTTCAGCAGACCGGATGTGCGCACCTTGCTGCCATCCAACATGAAATTCCTGTGGGGCGTGAAGCCGATAACCGAAGGCAAGCAGGCGTTTGTGGAACTTTATGCCATCAAGAAAGGTCGTGACGGGAAGGCGCCGCTAGGAGGTGACGCGATCAACGACGCCCGCCAGGACTTTGACCAGCATGGCCGTCCTGAGATCTCGATGACGATGAACCCGACCGGCGCCAGAAAGTGGGCCCGCCTCACCGGCGACAACGTTGGCCGTCAGGTTGCCATCGTGCTGGATAACTACGTATACTCTGCCCCGGTAGTACAGGGCGAGATCACGGGTGGCAGTTCTTCTATCTCCGGTAACTTTACCATTGATGAGGCGCAGGACCTTGCCAACATCCTGAAGGCAGGTAAGATGCCAGCCCCGACCCGTATCGTGGAAGAGGCCATCGTAGGTCCTTCGCTGGGCCAGGAGGCGATCAACCAGGGCTTACTTTCTACTGTGGCCGGTCTGGTAGTGGTGGTTATCTTCATGATTGCCTACTACTCTCGTGGTGGCATGATCGCTGACCTTGCCCTGCTTTTCAACGTGTTCTTTATACTTGGGGTGCTGGCCCAGTTCGGCGCCTCCCTTACCCTGCCCGGTATTGCCGGTATCGTGCTGACGCTGGGTATGGCCGTGGATGCCAACGTGCTTATTTTTGAGCGTATGCGCGAGGAAGCCGCAAAAGGCAGGTCTATGCGCGAGGTTATTAATGCCGGTTACGAAAAAGCCTTCAGCTCCATCTTTGACGCTAACGTGACCACCTTCCTGGTAGGCTTTATCCTATACTTCTTTGGCTCCGGTCCGGTGAAGGGATTCGCCATCACGATGATGATCGGTATCGTGACATCTTTCTTTACATCGGTATATATTTCCAGGCTGTTGGTAGAGAGTACCTTCAAGAGGGCAGGCAAGCTCTCTTTCTCCTCTTCGCTGGCCGATAAGATGTTCCGCAACGTGAAGTTCGATGTGATGAAGATCAGAAAGCCAGCCTATGGCTTCTCCATTGCGCTCATCGCCTTCGGCTTTATTGCCATGGCGATAACAGGGCCAAACCTGGGTATTGACTTTACAGGTGGCCGCTCGTATGTGGTGGAGTTTGAGCAGGCGGTTCCGGCTTCCGAAATCCGCGAAGGCCTGCTGGATGACTTCCAGCAGGAAGGTACTGAGGTAAAGACATTCGGCGCCTCTAACCGTGTCAAGATCATCACCAGCTGGCTGGCAGAAGATGAGAGCACGCAGGCCGATGAGCAGGTAAGAACGGCACTGGAGCAGGGACTGCAGGAGTATGCTGAATTCAACCCGCAGGTACTGAGTTCTTCCAAAGTTGGAGCCTCCATGGCCGACGACATTCAGAACACAGCCCTTATCGCCATACTTTTATCCCTGGCAGGTATCTTCCTCTACGTGATGCTGCGCTTCCGCAAGTGGCAGTTCTCGCTGGGTGGCGTGGTAGCCCTCCTGCACGACGCGTTGATAATTCTGGCTGTATTCTCGATTCTGCACCTGTTTGGCATCTCTTACGAGATGGACCAGGTATTTATCGCGGCGGTATTGACCATTATCGGTTTCTCCATTAACGATACCGTAGTAATCTTTGACCGAGTGCGGGAGTACATGCATGACAATCCGCGCGCAACCATCAGGCAGATTGTTAACCCAGCCCTGATCAGCACGTTCAGCCGTACCATTATCACCTCCCTGACCCTGTTCCTGGTGGTGGTGATCCTGTTCCTTTTCGGTGGAGAGGTGCTTCGCAGCTTCTCGCTGGCAATGATCATCGGTGTACTGGCTGGTACTTACTCATCCCTGTTCATCGCTACGCCAATCGTAGTGGATACGATCAGGGAAGAGGACGGCACCAAACAACCCGTAGCTACCCCACAGGTAGCGCAGAAAGTCCGCTAAGCAACCGCGACAGCATACATCAGAAAAGCCCGAGGCAAATGCTTCGGGCTTTTCCGGCTTTAGGAGCCAGCTGGAGACAAGGTGTTTTTGCCAATATGGGGTAAGCTGCTCGCAACGGAGAGATCTTGCTCTTCAACCTCCTCCTGCGCCCCTGCAAGCAGTGCGGATAGGCAGAAACGATCTCCAGTGGTATTAAAAACAAAAGAGCCAGCCCCTTACGGAGCTGGCTCTTTTTATACTTTATACTTTATACTTTATACTTTCAGGACTTATATGGTCATGCCATCGGCAACAACCTCTCTCACTTCCGGCACCATGCGCTTGAGCAGGTTCTCGATTCCGGCCTTCAGCGTTACCGTGGCAGAAGGGCAGCCGCTGCAGGAGCCCTGCAGGTGCACGGTTACCACACCATCATTGTAAGACTTAAAAGTGATGTTACCACCATCCTGCTCCACAGCGGGGCGCACGTAGTTCTCCAGCAGGTCAATCACCTTTTTAGAGATCTCAGCGTCCTCGGCAGATGCCTCGCCGTGGCTGGCATCGGCTGTCTGCGGCTTGGCTGCAGAGAATCCTTCGTTAAAGATCGGGCCGCCGGCCTCTACGTAAGATTTCAGGAATGCACGCAGTTCCGGGATGATCTTTACCCACTCCAGGTCCGCGCTCTTGGTCACGGTAACGAAGTTGCTGGCAATAAACACACGTGAAACGTAGTCGAAGTTGAACAGCTCCTGCGCCAGTGGCGACTCCAGCGCACTCTCCAGATCAGGATAGTCCACGCTCTGGCCGTCGGGCAGCATCTGCACGTTCATCACAAACTTCATCGACTCGGGGTTCGGGTTAGCCTCTGCGTATACAGAAACCATCTTCTCTTTATTTTCTAACATGATATAACGCTGTTTAATGTTAAAACCTGTAGGTATTGCATTAAGTTTCCAAAATTAGGCATTATTTACGACAAGTGCATAGGCTTGCCACCCGCCCTGCCTTTAAGTATAAAACACTGCGTCTACGCGGGTATTTTGATGATAACCGCGTAGCCCGCCAACTGTTTTTTTGTGGCTTCTCAGAAAGGTGCCCACCGGCTATAGCGTTGCGGCTGGTTTATACTTTAAACAAGTCGGAAGCTGTAACACAGGATGTCCGGGCAAATACCTGTAAAGTATAGGATGGGCCAGAAGAAGCCGGGCTGCCCCATAGAAACAGAAGGCCGGCAAAGTGCAACGAAAAAAGTGACGGACCTGCAAGACCAGCCAGGGCCTTTGAGGGCAAACGAGGGAACGTAGCACAAACCCGTAGCTTCGGGGTACAGGAGCAGCCACGGCTCAGCACTCCGCTCCCTGCCGTCTCCGGGCAATATTGGAAAGTATAATTTAACGGGGACAAGCCCTGGTTCCTGCTGCTGCTGCTGCTCCACGTATGTACATTAATCAGGTAACCAAGGCGCCGCAAAGCCTAGCATTTTAGCTCAGAAAATGTATCTTTGTGCAGCAAGCAAAAAACCTAAACCGAATTAACCTACACCATGCTAAACAACTTTATACTTCTGGCGCAGGCCCAAGAAGCTCTACCTGTTTTTCTGATCATACCCTTCCTGATCCTGATCGGCATGATCGCTGCCGGCCCGATTTTCTTCGGCCACTTCTGGGAGCATAACTATAAAACCGTCGCCGTGGTGCTTGGCCTGACCGTGCTGGCCTATTACCTGTTTGTGCTGGGCGATGTGCACATGCCGGCGCACACAGCGGCAGAATACTTTACGTTCGCGGTATTGCTTAGCTCCCTTTACATTGCCGCGGGCGGTATCTACCTGAACGTGAATGCCAATGCCACACCGCTTATAAATGTGGCCTTGGTGGCTGTTGGAGCGGTTCTGGCCAGCATCATTGGTACAACAGGCGCCTCGCTCCTGCTTATCCGCCCCTTCATCAGGCTCAACAACCACCGCATCAAGCCGTACCAGATCGTCTTCTTCATCTTTATCGTAAGCAACGCCGGCGGCCTGCTCACCCCACTCGGGGACCCTCCCCTGTTCATCGGCTTCATTAAGGGCGTGCCGTTCTTCTGGACGCTGGAGCACCTCATCAGCCCGTGGTTTATCAGTATCACGCTGCTTTGCCTGATGTTCTTCCTGGTCGATCGCCGCAACAAGGAGACGAACTTTACACCTGACCCGGAGGTAGTTGCCAGGAATAACGAGAAGACAGAGTTCCATTTCTCCGGCAAGCGCAACATCTTCTGGCTGGCCATTATCATCGGTGCCGTGTTCCTGGACCCGAATGTGATTGACGGACTGCCGCACATCTACTACGACGGCACCAAGATTTCTTTCCTGCGTGAGGTTATCCAGCTTTCGGCGGCCTTTATGTGCTACCGTTTCTCCAGCAAGACGGCCCTGGCCGGAAACCACTTCAACTTCCACCCTATCCTGGAGGTGGTGTTCCTGTTCTTCGGTATCTTCTTTACCATGATGCCGGCCCTGCAGTTGTCCGCTCAGATTGCCTCGTCTCCTGAGTACTCCAAGTTCATAACGCCAAACTTCCTGTACTGGGCCACCGGCTCGCTTTCCGGCTTCCTCGATAACGCCCCGACCTACGCCAACTTCCTGTCGCTGGCCATGGCTAAGTACGACCTGTCGCAGGGCAGCGTGGTGGATGTGCGCATGTTTGCCGAGGGCACTACCGCCGCCGGCATGGAAACACTTATCCAGTTGGAGGCCATCTCCCTGGCATCCGTGCTTTTCGGCGCCTTTACCTACATCGGTAACGGACCGAACTTCATGGTGAAGGCCATCGCGGAAAGCGCCGGCGTCAAGATGCCTTCATTCTTTGGATACATTCTGCGTTACTCCATCCCGTTCCTGCTGCCAATCCTGGCGCTGGTATGGTACCTGGTAGTGCACCTGAGGCTTTTCTAAGCCCACATAAAATATAAAAACGGCCGCCTTTGCCATGCAGGGGCGGCCGTTTTGTTTCAGGGTGGATTCTGTAAAGTATGAAATTCAGGTGGTGATTCAGGCATATGGTGAAAGTGTAATGCTATTCCTGGCTTCTCTTCATCCACTTCATCTGGCGCAGGTTCTTTTCTGGCGCAGGTCTTCAGATCTATATCCTGCGATGGCGTTTTGTCTGTAACCCGACTGGTTTGGAAAGCCATACTTTTTTATACTTGAGCTATACTTTATACTTTGTCTCTACTTGCTGATTCATACTTTCCTAGCCGCTGCTTCCTTATACTTGAACCAAGCTATACTTTCTAGCTACTGCTGATCCTCAGTCTTACTCACTTATAGTTGCACTTCATACTTTGGTGCTCTCAAGCCCGAGAGGGCTCGTTTTCCTGCTCAGCGCTGGGAGCTTTTCCTGCCCTCGTGCCTCGGGCTGCCTCACTCCGTTCGTCACCAGAAAAACTCGCATAGGCGCCTCACAGAAAAACTGGGTGTCAGTTCGATAGCCGCGGCTATCCTGTCATTTAGAGCTAAGGGAGAGATCCCTATAGGATTCCCGATAGATCTCTCGCCTTGCTCGAGATGACAAGGAAAGAGCAAGTATAAATTGTCCCCTTGAGGGGACTATAGGGGTGTAATCGTTCGCTGATAATTCCCCTCCTCGGAGGGGCTAGGGGTGGGTTTATACTTGTAGGGACAGGTCGTGACCTGTCCGCGCGAGAACTGCAGCTATGAAACTCATACTTTGGCAAAAGTAGTTACAGGCTCCCTCCCCTGTTTTTAGGGAAGGGGTTGGGGTGGGGTTATACTTTGGCAGGGGCGCTTGGACCCGTTACTACAAAAGCTACTTCCAAGTCTCTGGCAGATAGCTGCTGGGCCCATACACCACCCGGAAGAGTTGGCGCGCTGGGGTTACGTGCCGGCCAGCCGTTCAGCTAAGCCCATACTTTTTCAGCCAGCCGAAGCCTCACAGGCAATACCTCAAAGTATGAACGCGTTATATAGAAGTATACTTATTCCCTTATATTTATACTTCGCCTCATCCTGAAACACCCGCTACCATTGCTATGAAAAACAACTCCTGCCGCCTTAGGGGCTGCCTGGCTTTTATACTTCTGTGGATTATACTTTGTCCGGAACAGGCGGAGGCGCAGCAGCGGCAGGTGGTACAGCTTTCGGGGCTGGTGGTGGCGGGAGACAGCGCAGCGGGCATGGCCAATGTAGCCGTGTTTGTACCCAACTCCAACCGGGGCACCCATACCGGTCCGGGTGGTTTTTTCTCGCTGCCGGTGCTGCCCGGCGATAGCGTGGTAGTGGCCGCGCTGGGTTACCAGAAGCAGTACTTCTCCCTGCCCCATACCTTTACGGGCAACAGCTACTCCACCATGTTACACCTCCTCGAAAGCCCCCCCGAGCTACCCACCATAAACGTGATGCCCTGGGCCACGGAGCGTGACCTGCGGGAAGCCGTCTCGAAACTGAACCTGCCCAGGGAGCCAAAACCGGAGGTGGACCTGGGGCCGCTGGAGGAAAAAGACCTGACCCGGATGCGGGCCATGGATGGCGAGGCGAACGCCAGGTATGGGCTGATGCAGGTAACCCGGCAGCAGCAGCAGCGCTACATGGTGCCCAGCGATGTCAAGCTGACGGGTTTCTCCATCAACGGGAACAAGAAAAAGGCCTCCCGCGCCAGTAAAAAACGTGCGAAAGGCCTTCTGAAAGAACAGGAAAATAAGTCCAAAGACTGAGTTTATACTTTGTTCGCCTTCTGGCGCAGCAGAAAATCAGCGATCACAAGCGCGGCCATGGCATCCACGATTGGCACCGCGCGGGGCAGCACGCAGGGGTCGTGGCGGCCTTTGCCCTGCAGGGTGATCTCCTCGCCGGCGTCGTTGATGGTGGTCTGGGGCTGCAGGATGGTAGCCACAGGCTTAAAGGCCACGTTGAAGTAGATGTCCTGCCCGTTGCTGATGCCGCCCTGTATGCCGCCGGAGTGGTTGGTGCGGGTACGGATGTTGCCCTGCTCGTCGGTATAGAACTGGTCGTTGTGCTCGGAGCCGCGCATTTTCACCCCCTCGAAACCACTGCCGTACTCAAAACCCTTCACGGCGTTTATACTTAGCATGGCCTTGCCCAACTCAGCGTGCAGCTTGTCAAAAACAGGCTCTCCGAGGCCGGCCGGCACGCCTTTCACCACGCAGCTCACCACGCCGCCAATGGTATCCAGGCTGTCGCGGGCCTCCTCCACCACGCCGATCATGCGGGCAGCGGTGGCACCGTCGGGGCAGCGCACCTTGTTGGAGTCTATCTGGCTCAGGTCGAGCTCCTGGTAGGGCTTTTGCAGTTTTATACTTCCCACCTGCGAGACGTAGCCCTGCACCGTAATGCCATGGTGCTGCAGCAGCTTTGCGGCCAGCGCACCGGCTGCCACGCGGGCCACCGTTTCGCGGGCCGAGCTGCGGCCGCCGCCCCGGTGATCGCGGGTGCCATACTTGGCGGTGTAAGTATAGTCGGCATGCGACGGGCGGAACGCCTGGGCGATGTGGCTGTAGTCGTGGCTGTGCTGGTCCTTGTTGTTTACCACCATGGCGATGGGCGTGCCTGTGGTTTTGCCCTCAAACACTCCGGAGAGGATCGTTACCTTGTCCTCCTCCTTGCGGGGCGTAGTAATGTCGGACTGGCCGGGGCGGCGGCGGTCCAGGGCGTGCTGTATCTCCTCCAGGCTGATGTCCAGCCCGGCAGGGCAGCCATCCACTATCACGCCCACGGCCGCGCCATGCGACTCGCCAAAGGTTGTTATCCGAAAAAGATTTCCGTAAGAATTACTCATAGTTATCGCTTTATAAACACAAAGACCGACACGCCCAGCAGCACCAGCAAGATAATGTTGGTGTAGCGCTTTATCTCATTGAAAAGATGCACGCTTACAAGTGTGTTGTCTTCGTTTTTGATGATTTTATAGAAAGAACCCAGGTCCCGCGACATCACCAGGGCGTCGCTGTCGGGGGCGCCGGTTACGTGCACCTGCAGGGTTGGCCGCAGCGTATCGTAGGCGGCCGTGGAAGGGTTAAAGTAGACCCACTCCATTTTCCGGCCCATGTCATACACCCCGGCCTCGCGGGCTATGATGGTGTAGGCAAAGCGCTTGGAGCCCATGACCGTGCCTGCGCGCCGGGTAACCTCCTGCTGCACATCGGGCGGGTAAAACTCCAGCCCTGCCGGCGCTGTGGGGTTGGGCGGCATGATGGCGTCCAGGTTGCCGGTGCCCTCCACCTGAAACACGTAGTTAAAGGTCTTGTTCACCGGAACCACCTCCTGCGAGAGGCGCTCCTGCAGGCGGTAATCGCCCACGGCCACTACATCGCGCAGCGGGTGCGGCGGCAGCTCCTTTACCTGCACCTCGCGCGGCCTGGAGAAAAACGTCTTGTAGCCCTCCTGCCGGTCCTGGGTGAGCAGCGTCGGGTTTTTGGCCACTTTATACTTTATCATCCGGAGCCGGAGCTGCGGAAACGTTAGCGGCTTGGCCATGATGGGGTACAGCACCGCCTCGTAGAGCTTAAAGCGCAGGTAGGGCTCGCCCTGCACCGTTACGTTCTCCGGGGTTATCTCCGTAAAGTCGAAGGTCTCCTCCCACACATGCGACTGCTTCAGCTGGCGCAGAATGGCGTTCATCTGGTTCACGAAATCGTAGAAATCGAGCAGGCGCTGGTCCTGCTCGGCCAGGTAAAAGTATAGCGCCACGTTCACGCCCTCTCCCACAAAAACCTCGTCTTTGTCGGTATAAACCGTCAGGAAGGCATTGTCTTCCCTGTCCACGAACTCGGCCTGCTGCTCGGGCTGCACCTGCTGCTCCTCCGGCAAAATCATATTGGGGGGCAGGTTGGCGTCCTGCGGCACATCGGCCTGCATCTCCGTCACGTTTATCACCATCCCCTCCGACTGCAGGGTCTGCCCGTTCACCTTCATCATGAAAGGTTTCAAAGTATACGTGCCCTCGTCCAGGGCGGCGTAGTTCTGGGTGATGGTGAGGATAGTGGTGGTGGTGCCGCCGGTGATGATGGTTTTGGTGGAGGAATATTTGTTGCTCTTTTTGAAGCCTTCGATCTCGGGGAAAGAAGTATACTCCTGCAGCTGCTGGTTCTGTAGCCTTACCGAGACTGTGTAGTACTGGTTTAGCGGCAGCGAACTCTTACCCAGCTCAATAGCTATCTGCTGCGCCAGGGCCGGCACAAACAGTAGGAGGCAAAGTATAAGGGTCAGCGTTAAGGCTCGCATGGTTCGGGGGCCGCTGCGCTGCGGCAAGTCGCTATGGGGTACAAAGGCAAATTTAATACTTTTTCGGTAGGAACCGCGTTCTTAGGGCAAAGGCGCACAAGGCCGCAAAATTGGCTTTAGCTGCCGGCAGTGCCGTTTCCGGCGCATTAGCTGCTGCGCCATCCTGTAGAACGCCGCAGCCGGCGGCAAAAGTATAACCGCGGTATCTGAAGGCTTCTGACAGAGTCTGGATGGCTTGAAGTGGCGTTATACTTTATGAACAAATTTCAAGCTTTTGCTTATGTTAAATATGATTATACCAATACGATACCACCATTTAAAACTTTGCCCGTAAGTATAACCATACTATGAAAATAGCTTACTATTCACAAAAATGCTGGAATACGTTAAGACAATCTTAGTGAAGGTCAGCTTCGATAAGATGTTGTTTGAAAAGGAGCTGCGCAAAGCTTTTAGAGTACTCGTGAAGGAGGAAATTGAGCAATTAAAACAATGGTGCTACGACCAGTTCTCGGGTGTATACCTGATCATCCTTAACCGTGTTTTCCTGAAGCACCAGACCTGAGTTTATTCCTCTTTTTCCGGGGTGCCCTGCACAAAGCGGATGTTGCGCATCAGGCCGTTGTAGCCGGTGCGCTTCACAGCTGACTTCTTAAACAGCTGCGAGAACACCTCGTGCGTCAGTTCCTGCCAATCGCTGGTCTTCAGCTCCTTCAGGTGCGGGTGCGGCGCAAAGGCGGGCTCGCTGTGCGGTTTGCTGAAGCGGTTCCAGGGGCACACATCCTGGCAAATATCACAGCCGAAGACCCAGTTCCCGAACTTCCCGTTCATTTCCTGCGGCAGCTGGTCCTTCAGCTCTATGGTAAAGTATGAGATGCACTTGCTGCCGTCCACTACATGAGGCTCCACGATGGCATCCGTCGGGCAGGCATCGATGCACTTGGTACAACTTCCGCAGTAATCCTTGATAGGCCCGTCGTACTCCAGTTCCAGGTCAATGATCAGTTCGGCAATGAAGTAAAAGCTGCCCGCTTGCGGCGTGATCAGGAGCGTGTGCTTGCCAACCCAGCCCAGCCCGCTTTTTGCGGCCCAGGCCTTGTCGAGCACCGGGGCAGAGTCTACGAAGCAGCGGCCGCCTACCTCTCCTATACTTTCGTTGATGTACTGGAGCAGCGTCTTTAGCTTGTCTTTGATGATGAAGTGGTAATCGGTGCCATAGGCGTACTTCGATATTTTAAGGGTATCGTCCTCCTGCTGCTGCATCTCCTTCTCCGGGTAATAATTGAGCAGCAGCGACACCACCGACTTGGCCCCATCCACTAGCAGGCGCGGGTCCAGGCGCTTGTCGAAGTGGTTCTCCATGTAGTGCATCTGCCCGTGCATGCGCTGGTTCAGCCAATTTTCCAGCCGGGGCGCCTCCTCCTCCAGAAAATCAGCCTTAGAGATGCCGCAGTACATAAAGCCCAGTTCACTGGCCTTCTGCTTGATCAGGTATGTGTAGTCGGATTTGTTCAAGTTATACTTTGCAGCCGCTGTTATACTTGGTGGCTATACTTTCAGAAGAACAAAGTTAGGGAGAAAAAGGTCCGGATTATACTTTGTAGTTACTGGCGCAGTGTGAAGAGCAAAATATATTTCGCTCTACAAATCTTCTCTTCTTTGCTTTTAGTTAAATATTCAATAGACAGAATACAATCTGAACTACCACTAATTGTTTTTATTATATATATTGCTTTACACATCTAATACCTAATAATCTTACCTGAAGATATTAGAGATCAACCATGAGTACAAGCAAAGTATAAATCTTCAAACCACGAGCATGGAAATCAAACCCTTTAATGAAATCAACCTGAATGACCCCTTTTTCGATTCTCTAAAAGCTGATTATTCAGAATTTGAGCAATGGTACGTAAAAAAGGCTAAAACTGGAGCTACAGCATATGTAATGCATGACGAAAACGATCAAGTACAGGCATTCCTATACTTGAAGGTAGAAGAGGGTGCTATTACAGATGTTGAGCCTGCGTTACCTAATCAAAAGTGGTTGAAGGTAGGTACCTTCAAAGTAAACCCACATGGGACAAGATTAGGTGAAAAATTCATAAAAAAGATTCTCGATAATGCAGTGGTATCACAAACACCGGCTATTTATGTAACTGTATTTCCCAAACATGAAAACCTAATCAATCTTCTTTCAAGATATGGATTTGAGAAGGAGGGGGTAAAGAGTACTACAAATGGAAATGAAGATGTGATGGTCAAGTATATGACCGTTTTACAAGATAATTTACTTAAAGATTATCCACTTATTACTTCGAAAAACAGCAGTAAGTACGTCCTTGGTATTAAACCAGAATTTCATACAAAACTATTCCCTGATTCAAAACTACTTAACGAACAGTATGATTTAATTCAAGATGTATCACACACAAACAGTATACATAAAGTATATATTTGTTTTATGGAAGTTGGTGCGCTGAAACCTGGAGACCTTATTGCCATTTATAGAACATCAGATGGATTGGGGCCTGCCAGATTTAGAAGCGTTATAACTTCTATTTGTGTGGTTGAGGAGATCAAGACACGTAACGATTTTGCTTCAATTGATGAATATTTAAATTACTGTAGAAGCTATAGTGTCTTCAACGATGCTGAGTTAACACAATGGTATACTAAATCGGGGAAATTATATGTTATAAAAATGACATATAATGTTGCGTTAAAGAAGCGCATCACAAATGGGGTCTTAAAGGATGAATTAGGTATAGATCCAGGTTATTGGGGATTCTTTAAATTAACCGACCAACAACTATTAGGATTGTTACAAAAGGGAGAAGTTAATGAAAGTATTATTATCAATTAAGCCCGTATATGTCGAGCAGATATTTAATGGAACAAAGAAATTCGAGTACAGAAAATCCATATTTAAGGATAAATCAGTAACGCAGGTTATTGTTTATAGTACCATGCCTGTGGGCAAAATTGTTGGTGAATTTTCTATTGAGGAAATTTTGAATGATGAGCCAAAAGCAATTTGGTTTGAGACAAAAGAGCACTCAGGGGTTCAAGAAAGATTCTTCAAGGAGTATTTTAAAGGACGGAAAAACGCTTATGCAATTAAAATAGCGAATCCCTCTTTGTATGATATACCAATTGATCCTAAAGAGTTAAGTATAGCTTTTACTCCTCCACAGTCATTTATGTACATAGACAAGATCAGTGAATTATATATACAAAAGGCGGAGGAATGTTTAGAAGCTCCTGCGTTTTAAAATTAAAATTCATCCTCCCCAAACAAAAAAGCAGGCCCATCAGAGCCTGCTTTTTCACTTTATCACAAACAGTATATTTACTCAGATTGATCAAACAACCCGCCTGACACCTCCTGCTGCGGCGGAATCTTGCCCAGGTGCCTATACGCTGCCTCGGTTGCTTCACGGCCGCGGGCGGTACGCTTGATGTAGCCTTCCTGGATCAGGAACGGCTCGTATACTTCCTCGATCGTTTCGGCTTCTTCGCCGCAAGCCGTGGCGATAGTGGAGATACCCACCGGACCACCTTTATACTTGTCGATGATGCAGGAAAGGATGCGCTTGTCCATATCGTCAAGGCCGTTATGGTCCACGTCGAGGGCGTGCAGGGCAAACTTGGCTATCTCCACATCGATGCTGCCGTTGCCTTTTACCTGGGCAAAGTCGCGGGTGCGGCGCAGCAGGTTGTTGGCAATTCGCGGCGTGCCCCGGCTGCGGCGGGCAATCTCGAACGCGGCATCCTCATGTATCGGTGCGCCCAGCAGGGCAGACGAACGCTTCACGATGGTGGTCAGCAGTTCGGCATCGTAGTATTCCAGGCGCGAGTTAATGCTGAAGCGAGCACGCAGCGGCGCCGTGAGCAAACCAGAGCGCGTGGTGGCCCCAATCAGCGTAAACGGGTTCAGGCTGATCTGCACGGAACGGGCGTTCGGGCCCGAATCGAGCATGATATCAATTTTGTAATCCTCCATGGCCGAGTAGAGGTACTCCTCCACGATCGGGTTGAGGCGGTGGATCTCGTCGATGAACAGCACGTCGTTGGCCTCCAGGTTGGTGAGCAGGCCCGCCAGATCGCTGGGCTTATCAAGCACCGGGCCCGAGGTCATTTTGATGCCTGCGTCCAGCTCTGAGGCAATAATATGCGAGAGCGTGGTTTTACCCAGTCCCGGAGGGCCGTGCAGCAGCACGTGGTCCAGGGCCTCGCCGCGGCGTTTGGCCGCCTGCACAAATATTTTCAGGTTCTCCACCACCTTGGCCTGACCGGTAAAGTCGTGGAAACTGAGCGGGCGGAGGGCCTTGTCTATGTCGCGTTCAGCCGGCGTCATGTAATCGTTCTCGCCGGTGAGATAATCTTCTCTCATAAGTATGATCTTCTACAAAAAATGAGCTTTCGCTGCTTCTAAAGGTAACAGTTTCGGCGGTGCTTTCGCTCCATTTCAGCCTACGAATTTACGCATTCTTGCTAACTAAATTATAGTTGTTCGCCATAAATCCAACATCGTTAGCAAGCTTAAAACAAAGGTTGTTAAAATTGAGGCGGCTGTAGTACCTTAGGCCGTATGCAAGCGCACCAGCAAAAAATAACCAGCCACGCCTTCTTCAGCCCGGGCGACGACTGCCTCAACGCCATTGTCGAAAGTATGAGCGGGGCCGGGAAGAATATAAAGATCTGCGTGTTCACGATCAGCGACAACCGCATCGCGGAGGCCATTCTGGAAGCGCACCGGCGTGGGGTAAGCATCAAGATCATCACCGATAACAACAAACTCCACGACACCGGCTCGGACATCCGGGAGCTGGCCGTGCGGGGCCTGGAGGTGCGGATAGACAAGACGCGCAGCCACATGCACCACAAGTTCGCCATTTTTGATGAGACGCGCGTGCTGACCGGCAGCTACAACTGGACCCGCAGCGCCGCCCTCTACAACCACGAAAACATCCTGGTGACCGATAACCTGAGCATCGTGCAGGACTACAGCCGCGAGTTTGACCGGCTCTGGCAGGAGATGATGAAGTATAACCCGGGCGGCAAAAGCCGAGAGGATTTCCGGGAGGAGGAGGAAGAGGAGTAGTGGCTAAAGAGAGTATGCTAATTAGCAGGATTTATACTTTGCCGTTTTGGACATCCTGGTCTAAAGCTCCTCCGCTGCGGACTTCTCAGTCCTCTTACATGCCGCAAGTTTAGCTTTAGCGTAACTTGTGGCTGTGCATGGCAGCAAGTTTGCAACTTGCTTTGCTTTGAAAAAGCAAACACAACTATAGCCGCAACTATTTGAAGTATAGTTTTTCCTGCTCGTTTCTGCTAACGCAGAAAGCCAGTTACAAACTGGCACCATTAATAACCACAAGTTACGCTAACGCTAAACTTGCGGTATGTACGGTTAGACAAGGTGCTTTGAAGCATGGATAAATAGCCAACCAGAAAAGTATAAACCTAACCCACGAGCAGGGTCGTTTCATCCATCCTAATTTATTTATACTCCTGTATGCCCTCGCTCGCCTCCAAGGCTTAGAAATAAAAAGGCAGCCGCTTCCGCAACTGCCTTTACTATACTTTATCGCCCTCCCCTGTTTTTAGGGGAGGGTTGGGAGGGGTCTACTTAAACGCCTGAATCCCGGTGATATCTGCGCCGGTTATCAGCAGGTGAATATCGTGGGTTCCTTCGTAAGTGATTACCGATTCGAGGTTCATCATGTGGCGCATGATCGGGTACTCGCCCGTGATGCCCATGCCGCCATGGATCTGTCGTGCTTCGCGGGCAATGTGCAGGGCCATGTCTACGCTGTTGCGTTTCGCCATGGAGATCTGCTGCGTCGTGGCTTTGCCTTCGTTCATCAACGTGCCTAAGCGCCATACCATCAGTTGTGCCTTCGTGATCTCGGTCAGCATTTCGGCCAGTTTCTTCTGCGTGAGCTGGAAGCCGCCGATTGGCTTATCGAACTGCACACGCTCTTTGCTATACTTCAGCGCCGACTCGTAGCAATCGATAGCCGCTCCAATGGCTCCCCACGAAATACCGTAACGGGCAGAATCGAGGCAACCCAGCGGACCGCGCAGGCCGTCGATGTTGGGCAGCAGGTTCTCTTTCGGCACTTTCACGTTATCGAACACCAATTCACCGGTGCAGCTGGCGCGCAAACTCCACTTATTATGGATCTCCGGTGTGGTAAAGCCTTCCATTCCGCGCTCCACGATCAGGCCTTTGATGCGGCCTTCTTCGTTCTTAGCCCAAACTACAGCTACCTGGCACTCCGGGGAATTTGATATCCACATTTTAGAACCGTTGAGCAGATAATGATCGCCCATGTCTTTGATGTTGGTGACCATGCCGCCCGGGTTCGAACCGAAGTCGGGTTCTGTCAGGCCAAAGCAGCCCAGCCATTCGCCGCTTGCCAGCTTAGGCAGGTATTTATTGCGCTGCTCCTCGGAGCCATACTTGTAGATGGGGTACATCACCAGCGAGCCCTGCACCGAAGCCGTGGAACGCATGCCCGAATCGCCGCGCTCGATCTCCTGCATGATAATGCCGTAGCTGATGTAATCGAGGCCACCGCCGCCGTACTCGGTCGGGATGGTCGGGCCGAAAGCACCCACATCGCCAAACTTCTTCACGATTTCGGAAGGAAAGTGTGCGTCCTGTGCCCACTGCTCAATTTTAGGAGAGATTTCGCGCTTCACAAAGTCGCGCATGGTCTGGCGGATGAGCAGGTGCTCCTCGGTGAGCAGGTCATCGATGTTATAGTAGTCAGGCGCACCTGTTGGTTCGTAAGCCATAGTTTTGTTTTAAGGTGAAAGAGAGAAAGGGTAATACGCAAAGATAAAATATTAAGTATAACCTGTGTGTTCTGATAGTTAAATTGTTGAATGGCGGATTTGTTGCCTTCTCTGGCATTCTCCAAGTAAACATTTCATGTCGCAAGTTTGAGCGCAGCGGTAACTTGTGATTTAAATTGATGCCAGTTTGTAACTGGCTTTCTGCACAAGCAGAAAAGTATAGATTATAGTTCTATTGCTGCGGATAATGTGACCCTTGCTTTTTCAAAGCAAAGCAAGTTGCAAACTTGCTGCCATGCATAACCACAAGTTACCGCTGCGCTCAAACTTGCGGCATGTCTCCGTAATCACAGCCTAATACGGAGAATCCATAAACCTCAAGAATCTTTGTCAAAGAAAAAGCCCCACCAAACGGGCGGGGCTCCTTCTCTAAAAGTATGGATTTATACTTTAAAACTTCACGCCCAGGGATAGCAGGAAGTTGCGGGTAGCTTGCGGGTAGTAATAGTTGTAGTCGTAGCGATTGCTATCGCCGGTGTACTGCTCGCTCCAGGTATAGCCGTTGGCCACGTACTTCTTGTTGAAAAGGTTGTTTACCAGCACGGCCAGCTCCACTTCCCGCATAAAGGATGGCTTTAAGGTATAGCGCAGGCGCAGGTCAGCCACCTGGTAGGCATCGATTTTACGATCCTCCGAAGCTGTGTTATCCAGGTACTGCTTGCCCACGGTTTTGTAAAGTATAGCCGCCCGGAAGCCCTTTACTGGCTGCACCTCCAGCTTGTGCGCCGACACCACGGCCGGTGAGAAAGAAATGTCTGTCTCCTTGTAGTTGGTTTCCACCACATCCTCCACGTTGTAGTCGGCATCATACACATACAGGTACTCGGTGTAGTTGCGGATCTTGTTTCGGCTGAAGGTCACGTTGCTGCTCAGTTCCACCACATCGTTAAAATTAACCAGGCCCGCCAACTCTACGCCTGCGCGGTAGCTGTCTTTGATGTTGGTGCGTAGGGGCGAGCCTACGTCGTTCAGCTGTCCGGTCAGTACCAGTTGGTTGTTGTAGTCCATGTAGTAGATGTTGGCATCCACGTTATAGCGGGTAGTTTGCCTGTTGCCACGCAGGCGGTATCCGGCCTCCAGGTTGTAGAGCGTTTCGGCCTTCGGGTCGGCGGCGCCTGCCTGGGTGTTCTGCGGCTTATCGGTAAAGTCGGAGCGGGATGGCTCGCGGTTGCCCACAGCATACGAGGCATAGGCAGTCTGGCCTTCGGTTAGCTGGTAAGTGACGCCCGCCTTGGGGTTCACAAAGCTGAAATCCGCTTCCTGCGTTACGTTGCGGTTGTCGTCATCCACCCCTTCAATACTATAATCGATGGTGCGGTACTGCAGGTCGCCGAATACGCCCAGGCGCTCGGTGAGCTGGTAGTTGACCTTACCAAAAATATTGAAGTCCGTTTTCAGGGCGTTGTTGAAATAATAGCGCTGGCCCAACTCACTGTCGGAGGCGTAACGGGCCCAGATCACCTCACCAAAGTGGTCACCGTCATACTTGTTCCAGGCACCGCCCAGCGTAGCGTTCAGCTTACCGGCCACATCAGTATAATTCAGGGCATAAGTCGCGCCGTAGAAATAGTTATCTAGCCACTTCTGGCGGATCAGGTCAGAGCGGCTGATGGTGGTATCACCCAGCACCACCGGCGCGATGCCGTAGTTGGCCAGCTTCTGGTTATACTTATACTGCTCATAGTAGCCGCGGCCGCGGGTAAAGTGGAAGGCACCGCCCAGGTTCAGGCGCGGCAGCAGATCTTTGGAGTAGTGCAGCTGGTAGTGGTCCTGCTGGTAATTGTCGGTCTCGTTCTCGTAAGTAAAGCCGTTGTAGGTGCGGTCGGTTTCCAGCTTGTCTTCCGGCACCCCATCCCAGGCCTGGTAGGTTTTCTCCCGGCCCGAGAAGGTCACAAACTTAAGCATACCGGTTTTACCATGGTAGCCCGCCGCCAGGTAGTAGGATTTTAAATCGGAAGAGGCGCGGTCGATGTAGCCGTCGGAGGAGATTTTGGATAGCCGCCCGTCGATGGTAAATTTATCGTTGAGCAAGCCAGAGCCGAAGGAAACCGAGTGGCGCCAGGTGTTGTAGGAGCCAAAGGCGTTCACAGCCTCGGCATAGGCCTCCCGGTTCACGCCGATGGTACGGATGTTCATACTTGCCCCGAAGGCGCCGGCGCCGTTGGTAGAGGTACCCACGCCCCGCTGCACCTGCAGGTCCTCAATAGAAGAGGCCAGGTCGGGCATGTTCACGAAAAAGGTGCCATGGCTTTCGGAATCGTTGATCGGGATGCCGTTTACCGTCACGTTGATGCGTGTGATATCGGAGCCCCGGATGCGGATGCCGGTGTAGCCTACGCCCGCGCCGGCATCAGAAGTGACTACCACCGAGGGCATCTGCTCCAGCAGGTAAGGCAAATCCTGGCCAAAGTTGCGCTCAGTTATCTCCTGCTTGGTTACGTTGGTAAAGGTCGTGCCTGTTTTCTCGCTGGCCCGCGTGGCCGACACCACTACCTCGCCGGTTTGCATGGCCTGCGGCCGCAGCTGTATCTGCACCTGCTCGCCCTGGGGCAGGTTTATACGTACCTGCTGCTGCTCAAAGCCCAGGTAGGTCACTTTTAAAGTATAGGTCCCGTCCGGAAGGTTGGGAAAGGAGAAGGTGCCGCCGCTGCCGGTGGCTGTGGCGGTGTTGGCCCCCTGCAGCACGACGGTAGCGCCGGCCAGGGGTTCGTTTGTGTCGGCATTGCGCACACGCCCGCTCAGGGTATGTTGCGCCAACAGCTGCATTGGCAGTACAATCGCTGCCAGCGCAATCAAAAAGATTTTCATTGGGTATAGAAAAAGAAAATGGTGAAACATACAGACACGCCAGGGGTAGGCATCCTGCTACTTTGTTTCCCGAACCTCTCCCTTCGCCGGCATTACCCGGATCAGGTTCTATGGGTATGATCTCAGCCCGTAATCTTTGGGCACCCCTGAGTACCGGCAAAGGTATGCCACTTTATCTTCTAAACCAAAATCAGGGTTAATTTATACTTCAGCAATTCATAACACAAGCTTTACGGCTCCTGCTAAATTTTACCCCTGACGGATAACCACTTAGCCTGAAAGTACGTTCTAAAGCTTATTAAGGCACTATAGTTTTTACCATTTGTAAACAAGCTTTTTGCCATGCAGAGAGATCAGCAGAAGTTGAAAAACAAAAGAGAACCGTGATGATGATCAGCATATTGTATACAGTAGCCTTGCTAACCATACTGGCATATTATGCCTTTTCCCCACGCACTAAATTCAACCGCCCCCCTTCCACCGACAACGACGATGACGGAGGCGAGCCTTTAGGAGATGACTTGCCAGATCTGGACCTTCCGCCAGGCATATCGCTTCCTGTAAGCGACTTCGAGCCGAAGTATGATATCAGGAAGATTACGGTTCCGAAGTTTCCGGAGCCATCACTGCACTAGGTCCTAAACCCGCAGGAACCGAAAAGCCCCGGCATGTTTTAGCTACATGCCGGGGCTTTTCGGTTCCTGAAAGTTAGAGAGTTAGAGAGTTTGGGAGTTGAAAAGTTAGAAGGTTAGAAAGTTAAAAAGTTTGGAAGATAAGCACTCAAATCTAATAACGAACAACGAATAACGACCCTACAGCACCGTGATAGTATAGGTGCGGGCGAAGCTCTGCTCCGGGCCCAGCTGGTTGATGCCTTCCTTCTCGGTGATGTCGCCGCTCTCGCCTACCCTGCCAGCAATGCCGCACCAAGGCTCGATGCACACGTAGCGCGGGTGCTCCGGCTTGCCCCAGATGCCCAGGTACGGGAAGCCCTCAAACGCCACCTCCACGCGGCGCGGGTTCTTCGGGCTGCCCAGCACCACCTGCTCCGACTGCATCTCCTTAAACACGAGCGCGTCCTTGTAGAAGTAACTGCTCTTGAGCGGCAGCACCCGCTCCTGCTCCATCACCGCCTCGGTATTGCCGTTCTGCAGGCCGTCCTCGCTCAGCAGGTGGCGATGCAGTGTCTCTTCCTGCTCAAACTCTATAGAGTAATCCTCAAACGCCTCGTTCGGGTAAAAAGGGACGTTAAAACCCGGGTGGCCGCCAATGGAAAAGTATAAAGCCTGCTTGCCGGCGTTGGCCACGTGGTAGGTAACCGAGAGCTTGTTCCATTCCAACGTATAAGCCACCAGCAACCTGAACTCGAATGGGTACTGCTGCAGCGTCTCCTCGTCCTCGGTCAGCTGGAATACGAGCTTGTCGTGGTGCTCCTCCACCAGCTCGAACTCCTTGCGGCGGGCAAAGCCGTGGCGCTTCATGCCATACTGCCTGCCCTCAAAAGTATACTGCTGCCCCGGCAGCTCCCCCACAATCGGGAAGAGGTTGGGGGCGTGGCCCGCCCATACTTGCGGATCGGCCTGCCAGATAAACTCCAGGTTCTCGTCTTTCTTGATGAAGTGGTGCAGCTCGGCACCCAGCGTATCGACGCCCACTTTATAGTTCTCGTTCTCCAGGAAGTATAGCATGTCCGGTTGTTTAAGGTTGATGTTTCTGCAGGAGCGCCTCCACGTGCTGTGTTGCCAGTTGCACCCGCTCCTGCTGCTGCCCGCTTATCTCCACAAACGGCGCCTGCATGGCCTCCAGCTCCCGCTTGTACCACTCGTAGAAGTACTGGCGCAGGTGCGGGTGCTCGCGTTGCGGGTCGGGCTCCCACGGCAAATCAACGCCCATCAGCAGGCAAAGGTTGTAGTCCTGCCGCTGTAATTGCTCCTCTATCCAGGCGGGGCAGCGGCCAAAGGCGTGCTCGCTCCAGATCTTGAGCACCAGCATGTCGGTATCGGCGAAAAGTATGGCGTTGGCCTGCTGCTGCAACTCCCGCTCCAGGGCCAGCTGCCCGCGGGCAATGTTCTCAATATCCTCCAAAGTATAGGGCCGGCCCAGGTTGCCTACGTAGCGGCGGGCGTACTCGGGTACCCACACGGTGTCGTACCGCGCGGCCAGTTGCTCGGCCAGGGTGGATTTCCCCGTAGACTCGGGCCCGGTGATGGCGATCTTGATCATAAATGCTTTGTTGCGGTTGCGACACCCAAAGTTAAGGATACTTATGCTAGTATTTGGCCCGCAGTTTGCTTCTTGTTTTTAAAGTGTAACTTAGCATCATGCAAAAATTCTTCGTATTCACCCTTGGAGTTATAGAGTCCCTCCTGGCCGCTATTTTCGGCAGGCGCGGGGTTCCGGCTCCGCTTCTTATCCCCGTACATGAAAAAGGAATTGCGCAACAGCAACGATGAAGTATACTTCACGATTGAGGTAGACAAGGAAAACGGCTGGCTAAAAGGCTGCTGGTACGGTGCCGTATCGATAGAGCAGGTAAAATCGGCCGGGCTGCTTTATGTGGACGCCCTGCAGCGGAACCCTTATTCCAAGATACTGAACGACGCTCGCCATTACGTTGGCTCTTTCCTGGATGCGAACGAGTGGTTCGAGCGCGTGTGCTTTCCGCCCGCAGTGCAGGCCGGGCTGACATGTATGGTCAGCCTGATTCCGGAAGGGCATGAGGGCAGGCTCGCGGTAGAGGACTTCGGCAGGCGGGCCCGTTCAAACTTCAGGGCCTACATCTATGACAACGAGGAAGAAGCCACGCAATGGCTGAAAGACTGCCGGTAGCGCCGTGTGTCTCTGTTTTGTTGACGGAAACAATTATGCGGGAAGTATAAAAGAGAGGGGAGGCAGCCACTGCGGCCGCCTCCCCTCTCTTTTATACTTCCTGTTACTGGGCGCTTTAATTCTCAGAGAAACTGTAGTCGTAGAAGTTGTACACCTCCACCACCTTAGGTTTTACATCTCCGCTTTGTCTCAAAAAAACAAACTTAGGACGCTCGTCCGGAGACTCATAGCCCCACTTCATCCGATTCTCGAACTTAAGTTCGTCGGGCAATTCCATTTTACGTTGTTTCATGATGCTGCAGCGTTAGTGGTTTAACAAACTACGCCCGTGCGGGGTCGCAGCAATGGGTAGTCAATCCTTTTACGGCTTTACACTGGCCATGTAATTAGACAGTTAAAAGATAAAGTATAACTATGCACTAACCTTTTGCCGCTGCCGCCCAGGCCCTTCAGTTAATTGCAAGATTCGTGCCCCAAGGCCCCGGAAACCGCCTGCCGGCACCACCTCAGGCCGGTTCCGACAGCCGCACCTTCTGCTTGCTGGCTCTGCGCTTCCACTCTGCCAGGCCGGCAAAGGCCATCACCAGCAGGATGAAGTAGAACACGGACGAGAACACCAGGCCCTTTACAAAGTATAGCGGCATGGAGGCGATGTTAGTGGCTATCCACCAGTACCAGCTCTCTACTTTCTTGCGGGCCATCAGCCACATGCCCGTGTAGGCCGTG
The DNA here is from genome assembly GCF_001907195.1 of Pontibacter flavimaris. GTDB lineage: Bacteria > Bacteroidota > Bacteroidia > Cytophagales > Hymenobacteraceae > Pontibacter > Pontibacter flavimaris. The sequence continues at coordinate 258,056 of NZ_LVWA01000010.1, read as the reverse complement.
GCGCTGGCAAAGGCGTCGGCCCACGGAATAACGCCCTCGTAGAAGGCCCCCTTCAGGTACACCAGGCAGAAGTAGATGACCACATACAGTACCCCGAAAAAGGCCAGCTGCTGTGCCCACTGCCTCCGGTCTGAAAACGTAATGTGCAGCACATGCTCCTCCTGCCTGTTCTTTCTGGCCCACAGCACCCAGCCGTACACGCTCAGGATAGTATAGTACACGTTCACGCTCGCCTCCCCGATCAGGTGATACTTAAAGCTGAGGTACACATAGATGGTCGTGCTGATCAGGCCGATGGGGTATACCAGGATATCCTCCTTGCGGGAGTACCACACACTCACGATACCCGCCATCACGGCGATGTACTCCAGCAGGGAGGTTTGCTGCATGCCCGCTACAAACTGCTGCCATACTTCGGAGGAGCTGCCGCCTATCGCCGCCAGCAGCAGGGCGCCGGGACCCGCGTTTATACTTTGCCAGATTTCCATTGCCGCAATTTACACCCCAAAGGGGCACTTGTAAACAAAAGCTTGCTTAATTTTGGATTCCGGTGCAACCTCCCGCTGGCTGTGCCGCTACTAACTATACTTGCTTTACCGGGAAGGAACGATGAACGAGATTACCGCACAGGAGTTGAAAGGTAGGCTGGCCCACAGCAGCAACGTGCAGCTGCTGGATGTGCGCGAGCCCGAGGAGTTCGAGATCTGCAACCTGGGCGGCGAGCTGATCCCGCTGGGCGAGCTCCCCAGGCAGTCGGCCCGCATCCGCCGCGACATCCCGGTGGTGGTGATCTGCCACCACGGCTTCCGCAGCGCCCAGGCCATCAACTACCTCTCCCAGCGCCTGGGCTTCGACAACCTGCTCAACCTGAAGGGCGGCATCCACGCCTGGGCCACGCAGGTAGACCCCACGATGCCGACGTACTGATCTACACGGGCAGCTATACTTTATACTTGTTATACTTTATACTTTACAGCCTAAGTATCGATTAGCAACTGGAGTTTTATACTTTATAACCCAGGTTGCGATTTACCCACCCCTGCCCCTCCAAGGAGGGGCATTTTGCAAAAGCGGAGGTAATTCCCCTGCTTGGAGTAGGGCCGTTAAGTTCTAGCTACACCGCTGTTAAAAACATCTGTCATTCTGTTAAGAATCTTGGTGGCAGGTAGGTTAAGCCGTTGCTCCTGGCCAACAAGATCCTTTCAGGATGACAAAAAACGAGAACTTAACAGCCCTGCCTCCTTGGAGGAGTTAGGGGTGGGTTTACACCTGCACTGCATGAGTAAATCGCAACTCGAGTTTTATACTTGCTTATACTTGGGACGATGCCCGTTATCCCTGTTTCCAAGCGCATGGCAGACATACCCCAGCCTGTTTCAGAGCGGAACCAGCACCATTTATACTTACCTATACTTTCTTTTTCTATACTTACTAACAGGCACTTTCAAAAAAATACCGGGGCACTTGCACAAATATCTCCTTAATTTTCTGTAACTTTACGCGGCAAATAATAACCCCTAATTTATTTGCCATGCGCTCTGATCAGTCTAAGATTTTATTCGAGGCACTCACCTACGACGATGTGCTTCTCCTCCCGGCTTACTCCGAGGTACTCCCACACCAAACTGATACTTCCACACAGCTAACGCGCAACATCCGCATCAACATTCCTCTTGTTTCGGCCGCCATGGATACGGTTACCGAGTCCGAGCTGGCGATTGCGATGGCGCAGGAAGGCGGTATAGGCATTATCCATAAAAACATGTCGATCAGGAAGCAGGCCGAGCAGGTGCGCCGGGTAAAGCGCTCCGAGAGCGGCATGATCCTGGACCCGATCACCCTAAACGAGAAGGCCACTTTGGGCGACGCCGTGCAGATCATGACCGAGAATAAGATCGGCGGTATCCCGATCGTGAACGATGAGGGCAAGCTGACGGGCATCATCACCAACCGCGACCTGCGCTTCCAGAAAGACCTGACCCGGCCGGTATCTGGCGTCATGACGAGCGACAACCTGATCACAGCTAAGATAGGCACCGACCTGGCCAAGGCCGAGGATATCCTGCAGGAGTTTAAGATCGAGAAACTGCCCGTGGTGGACGATAACGGTAAACTGGCCGGCCTGATCACCTACAAAGACATCCTGAAGAAAAAAGACCGCCCCTTTGCCTGCAAAGACGAGTATGGCCGCCTGCGCGTGGGCGCCGCCGTGGGGGTAACCCCCGATGTGCTGGACCGCGTGAAGGCGCTGGTAGACGCTGGCGTGGACGTGATCAGCGTGGACACCGCACACGGCCACTCCAGAGGCGTGCTGGAGGCGGTACGACGCATTAAAACCGAATTCCCGAACGTGGACCTGATTGCCGGCAACATTGCCACCGCTGATGGCGCCAAAGCCCTGGCCGACGCAGGCGCCGACGCCGTGAAGGTGGGCGTGGGGCCGGGCAGTATCTGTACCACCCGCGTTATCGCCGGCATTGGCATGCCGCAGTTGTCTGCCGTGATGGAAGCCGTAAGAGGCCTGGAGGGCACGGGCGTGCCGGTGATCGCCGACGGTGGCATTAAGTTTTCCGGTGATATTGTGAAAGCGCTGGCCGGCGGAGCCCACACGGCCATGATCGGCTCGTTGCTGGCAGGCACCGAGGAAGCACCTGGCGAGATGATCATCTACGAAGGACGCAAGTATAAAACTTACCGTGGCATGGGCTCGGTGGAGGCGATGGAGGAAGGCTCCAAGGACCGTTACTTCCAGGGCAACGAGAAGGATTCCAAGAAGCTGGTGCCGGAGGGTATCGTGGGCCGTGTAGCCTATAAAGGGCTGGTGAACGAGGTGATCTACCAGTTGGTGGGCGGCATCAGGGCTGGCATGGGCTACTGCGGCACGCCAACCATCGAGGACCTGCAGGACGCCAAAATGGTAAAGATTACCGGTGCCGGTCTGCGCGAGAGCCATCCGCACGATGTGCAAATCATGCGTGAGGCCCCGAACTATAGCCGCTAAAGTATAAACTTTGCAAGAGCCACCCGTAAATTGGTGGCTGTAAACCACTTAGCAGCCAGCGCCGGAGCGCTGGCTGCTATTCTTTTTTATACATATGCATAAAAATCTATATTTATGGCCCCAGCCCGGGCGGTAAAGCTAACCTAGGCAACGCGAATTACGTTATGCAAGTTGATTTTCTTTAACAGGACACGACACCTTGGCCGAGAAGCGGAATTTTTTCTTACCTTACACTACAAAAACAGGCCGGGGAGCATCATTTTCAGTCGCTTCCAACTCAAAAACGGATTTCCGTTTTATGCAATTATATAAAAACAACGCAAAAACCTTACTGGCATCTTCCGCGGTCATAAGCTGGCTCCTGCTGCTGGTTTATGTGCTGCTGACAGCCGAAAGCAAACTGGCAGGAGCCAGTGCGCCAGGTATTGTGTTCCCTTTCCTGAGCAACCTGCTCATTGTCGTATTCATCGTCTCGGTATTCCTGTTTCAGCGGCTGCACACCGACATGCTCAAGGGCATCGACTTTATAGGCTACCTCTGGAACCTGTTCTCCAAGGCGGGGGTGGCGGCTTACCTGAGCGTGGCCCTGTACCTGGTCTACAGGGTATACATCAATTACGCCGAGGTGGAGTACACGCTGCTGCTGCACGTGGTCTACCAGATCAACTTCGGCTTGCTGGTTCTGTTCCTTTCCAAGGCCTTTTACATCTGGCGACAGCTGCTGCTCTACCACAAAAACAAGTTCCTGCAGATCGCCTGGGACTGGTTTGAGCTTTTGCTGGGCGCCACGCTGCTGCTCACCCTCTTCAACTTCGACTATACCAGCTACGTGTTCCTGCCGCTGCTGGCCCTGATGAGCTTCTACATCCTTTTCCTGTGCACCAACCTGAAGTGGGTGGCGTACCTCACCTTCAACAATAAGAGCCGCTCCCTGGTGCTGCTGGGTGCCATTCTGCTCAGCTGCTACATATTTTTGCGGTTCTTCTTTAACATGTCCGCCAACGAGAGTCTGGTGATCGACTTCACCGAGGTGGGTTTTCTGCTGCTGGCCATGCTGTTTGTGGGCGCGTATTCCCTGGCTGCTTTCCTCGTGTCCCTGTTCAGTCTGCCCACCTCCAGCGTGTTCGAGCAGAAGAGCGAGGACCTGCTCAACTTCCAGCGCCTGAGCCTGTCCATACAGCAAGGGCAAAGCGAGGCGCAGGTATACGACATGCTGGTGGAGAGCACCATCAAGGCCTCCGACGCCAGCGCCGCCTGGTTCGACATTATCCGCAACAGCGAGCCGCAGGTAACCCACGTGCTCAACATCAACGAGGGCCAGATCAAAAGTATAAGGCACATGCTGCAGGCCTACAACATCCATAACATGGATTACATCAACAACAACCTGGGGCGCAACCCGGGCTTCCGGGAGCTGGCCATGCCCTGGAAGTCGATGGCCATACTTCCCATCAAGTCCTCCAAGCATTTATCCGGGATACTATACTTGCTCAAGGATGTGGAAGGCGGGTTTGACCACGAGACCGTGAACGTGCTCCGCACCTTCACCAGCCAGACCACCCTCACCATCGAGAACCTGCGCCTGGTAAACGAGTCGCTGCAGAACGAACGCTACAAGGAGGAACTGAAGATCGCCACGCAGGTGCAGGAAAGCCTGAACCCCAAAACATTCCCTGCCGACAGTTGGTTTGAGATAAGCACGCACTCCGTGGCGGCCAAGGAGGTGGGCGGTGACTTCTACGACTTTCTGCAGTTGAGCGAGTCGCGCATCGCCATCATCATTGGAGACGTGTCGGGCAAGGGCATCTCGGCCGCGTTCCACATGGCCCAGATGAAGGGCATCTTCCATGGGCTGATGCAGCAGGACATGGCCCCGAGCGAGTTCATGAAGCAGGCCAACAGCGCGCTTAGCCGCTGCCTGGAGCGAACCTCTTTCATCACTTCTTCGCTATATATCATAGATTACCGTATGCAGGGCTTTATGTTCGCCCGCGCGGGCCACTGCCATACGCTCTACTACAACTCCATGATGGATGACGTGTTCTACTTCAAGACGGATGGACTGGGCTTGGGCATCATCCGCGACGACAAGCGCTACGCCGCCCACATCCGGGAGATGTACTACGACTATAACCCGGGCGACGTGATGGTGATCTACACCGATGGCATTGTGGAGGCCCGCAGCCCCGAGAACGAGGAGTACGGCGAGGACAGGCTGCAGTACATGCTCAAGCAGACCTACCACCTGGAAGCCGACGACATAAAGTACGCTATCATAAACGACGTAAACGATTTTACAGGCCCTGACAACGTGTATGACGACCAGACGCTACTGGTCATTAAGTTCAGGCCAATCCAACAAAACAAATGAATAACCGTAAAGTAGGCCGATGAAAATTACACAAGAAATTAAGGACAACACCGTCATCATGACCCTGGACGGTGAATTGGACGCAAGCTCCTCTGTTATACTGGATGAAGAGTTATCGGACCCGGAGATTATGAAATATGCCAAGGTGCTGGTGAATTGCCAGGATCTTAACTATATTTCGTCAGCGGGCCTCGGAGTATTTATTTCGCACCTGCAGCGGTTCGAGGACGCCCAGATCAAGCTCATCTTCTATAACATGCAGGATAAAGTACGCAACGTGTTCGAGATACTTGGCCTGGACCTGCTCATGACCATCGTATCCGATTACGAGGAAGCCAGAACCATTGCAAATGAATAACTCCATTCGGGTAAGTTGTACTAAAAAAAACCTGAAGCTGATACGGGACTTCGTGACGGAGTATCTGAAGGCACTCGCGCTTACGGATATCCTCATGAACCAGATCGTGCTGGCCGTGGATGAGATATGCGCCAACCTCATCATACACGCCAACCACGAGGACCCCAACAAGTACCTTACCCTGAAAGTGCAGACTGTTAAAGACCAGGTGAAGTTCGAGATAGCCGACCAGGGCCGGGCCTTTGAGCGGAACAACTACAAGGAGCCCAACATCCAGGAACACATCAAGATGGGCAAGAAAGGCGGCGTGGGCATCGCGCTGGTGAACCGTATCATGGACAAGGTGGAGTTCATCACAGATGGCACGCAGAACACCTGCCTGCTTTATAAGAAAATCAAATAAAGCCACTTACATACTTTGGCTGCGCCCCCTTCCGTTATCCGGGAACAAATACCGGTGCAATTGTATTATGGTTATAGTTTTTGATTTACCTGTCAGAAATTTTAGCTAAAATTGCATCTTCCGGCCCCCGGGCCAACGACAAAGAACATCCTGATTTTAGAGCAACTTATGCGCAGCAACCACCTACTGGCTGCGGTAGCCGCCCTGGCCCTTGCCGGCTGCACCGCCTCCAATAAAAGCAACAGCAAAGAACCCGCCATCGCTACGCTTGGCTCCCAGCCTATCTCCACCTCCGAGTTCCGCTATGTGTACGAGAAGAACAACGGCGGCAACGACGATGCCTACACCCGCGAGAGCGTGGCAGACTACCTCAACCTCTACACCAACTTCAAGCTGAAGGTAATGGAGGCCGAAAAACGCGGCCTGGACACTACAATGGCGTTTAAGCGCGAGCTGGAAGGTTATAAAGAGCAGCTGGCACAACCCTACCTGACCGAGAAAAGCGTGACCGACCAGTTGGTAAAAGAGGCTTACGAGCGGATGAAGCAGGAGGTGAGCGCCTCGCACATACTTCTCTCGCTGGCCCCCGATGCTGCGCCGGAAGACACGCTGGCGGCCTACAACCGCGCGATGGAGCTGCGCCAGCGCGCCCAGAATGGGGAGGATTTCGGCCAGCTGGCAAAAGAGCATTCACAAGACCCATCCGCCGCCGATAACGAAGGCGAACTAGGCTATTTTACCGCCCTGCAGATGGTATACCCGTTTGAGGACGCCGCCTACAAAACCGCAGAGGGAGAGATATCCATGCCGGTGCGCACCCGCTTCGGCTATCACCTGATAAAGGTAAACGACAAGCGCGAGGCCCGTGGCGAGGCGAAGGTAGCCCACATCATGGTACGCTCCGCGCCGGGCGCCCCTGCCGCCGACTCGCTGGCAGCCAAGCAGCGCGTGGACGCCATCTATCGCCGTGTGCAGCGCGGCGAGAACTGGGAAAAACTGGCTACCGAGTTCTCAGAGGATGCCAACACGGCCGGAAACGGCGGGGAACTGCCCTGGTTCGGCACCGGCCGTATGATTCCGGCGTTTGAGGAGGCTGCCTTTGGCCTGCAGAAGCCCGGCGATGTCTCCAAACCTGTGTACACGCCCTATGGCTGGCACATCATTAAAATGGTGGAAAAGCGTGGCCTGCCGCCTTACGAGGAAATGGAGCAGCACCTGCGCAACAAGATAGCCAAAGACTCCCGATCCGAACTGAACAAAACCGCTTTCCTGAAGCGCATCAGGCAGGAGAACAACTTTACGGAGAACACCGAGGCCAAAGCCGCCGCGCTGGCCAAAGCCACCGACGAGCTGCTGCAGGGCAACTGGGCCTATGACGAAAGCGACAAGCTGCTGAAGCAGACGCTCTTCTCCATCCAGGGCAAAAACTACACGGTGGCTGACTTTTATACTTATGTATTGGCCGAGCAGCGCCCGCGCACCAACGGCAGCGCCGCCCACGTCATGAGCCTGCTCTATGATAACTTTGCCGAGCAGAGCCTGCTGGCGTATGAGCGCAATAACCTGGAGAACAAGCATACAGATTACCGCATGCTGGTACAGGAGTACCACGATGGCATCCTGCTGTTCCAGCTGATGGACGAGAAAGTATGGAGCAGAGCCATTGAGGATACCGTTGGACTGCGCAACTTCTTTAACCAGAACCGCGAAAAGTATAAATGGGGCGAGCGCGCCGACGCCATCGTGATCAGCGCGGCCAATAAGGAATTGCTGCAGCAGGCACAGCAGCAACTGGACAAGCGCCGTTACCCGGTATCGTTTGCCAGGCTGAGCGATGTGCCGTTTGAGCAGAACAAGGCCGAGCTTACCACAGCGGGCAAAGCAGAGCTGGATAAGCTGGCGGAGCTGCTGCAGCAGAACGAAACCCTGACGCTGGAGATTAACGGCCACACCGACGCCCGCGAGAGTGCCAAAGTGGCGGAGGCCCGTGCCGACGCCGCCAAAGCATACCTGCAGCAGCAGGGCGTACCAGCCACGCAGCTCACCAGCAACAGCCTGGGCAAAAGCAAGCAGGCAGCCCCTGACAATACCGAGAGCGGCCGCCGCCGCAACCGCCGTGTCTCCTTCGCGCTTTATACTTCGGAGTTGGCCGCACTCGCCGAAAGCCTGAACAAGGACAACCCGCTGGCCGTGCAGATTGCCGAGAAGAAGTTTCAGCGCGGCGACAACAAGGCCCTGGACGCGGTGGAGTGGAAACCTGGCACCTACACGGCCCAGCAGAACGGCCGCGAGTACCTCATCATCATAAAGGATGTGCTGGAGCCGGCTTACAAGGAGCTAAGCGAGGTACGCGGACCGGTTATCTCTGATTACCAGAACTACCTGGAGGAGCAGTGGGTGCAGGAACTGCGCAGCAAGTACCCGGTGGAGGTGAAGAAAGACGAGGTAGAGAAACTGGTGCGCAAGTAGCCCCGCCCGCGTTCCCTAATTTGCCCCGCTTTTCGCGTATTTCAGAATAAAGAAGTAACTTGTGCGTTATTTCCGAGCATAAGTATAAAATAAGATAGATCCCTTGAAAAAGATTCATCAGTACGCCCTGTCGGCCTTTGCGGCACTCTGCCTCATCGTATCCTCTGCCCCGGCCCAGGCCCAGGTACCTGCGCAGCAGGTGCAGGTGGATGGCATTATCGCCAAGGTAGATAACCACGTCATCCTCCGCTCAGACCTCGAGTTTGGCTACCTGCAGTACCTGACCCAATCCAAGCAACAGCCCAGCGAGGAGCTGAAGTGCCAGGTATTTTCCTCGCTGCTGCAGGACAAGCTGCTGCTGGCACGCGCCGAAATCGACTCCATCACGGTAGAGGATGGCATGGTTGCCAGCGAACTGGACGACAGGATCAACTACCTGGCCAGCCAGGTGGGCGGCACCGAGCGCCTGGAGCAGTACTACAACAAAAGCCTGCGCCAACTCAAGGACGAGCTGCGCAAAACCGTGCGCGAGCAGTTGCTGATGGAGCGCATGCAGCGGGAGATTACCAGCAAAGTGGCTGTAACCCCCAAGGAGATCAAAAAGTATTTTAACAACATCCCGAAGGACAGCCTGCCCTACTTCTCTACAGAGGTTGAGATTGGCCAGATCGTGAACATTGCCGAGATCGGCCGCGAGCAGAAGCAGGAGGCGCGCCAGAAACTGGAAGAGCTGCGCAAGCGTATAGTGGCGGGTGAGGATTTCGCCACGCTGGCCAAGCAGTACTCGCAGGACCCGGGCTCTGCCCAGGACGGCGGCGTGCTTGGTTTCTTCAAGAAGAAGGAGCTGGTACCCGAGTACGAGGCGGCTGCCCTGCGCCTGGAGCCGGGTGGCATCTCCAACGTGATCGAGTCGCAGTTCGGCTTCCACCTGATTCAGCTGATTGAGCGCCGCGGGCAGGAGTTTAACACGCGTCACATCCTGATAAAGCCGGCCACCGCCACGGTAGACATTGCCGCCGCCTCCGCCGAGCTGGACAGCGTGCGCAACCTGATCATGAGCGACAGCCTCACGTTTGCCCAGGCAGCCAAGGAGCACTCCGATGACACCAACACGAAGGACAACGGCGGCATGCTCACGAGCCGTGCCACCGGCACTACCTACATCCCGATGGACCAGGTAGACCCGGCCATTTTCTTTGTGATCGATACGCTGGAGGTAGGCGAGATTTCCAGGCCGGTGGCCTATACCACCCCGGATGGCAAGGATGCCGTGCGCATTCTGTACCTGAAATCAAAAACGCAACCGCACCTGGCCAACCTGACAGACGATTACCAGAAAATTGCCAACGCGGCCCTGGCCGAGCGGCGCAGCAAAGCCGTAAACGAGTGGTTTAAGAAGAACATCAGCACCGTTTACATAGAAGTAGACCCGGAGTACCAGGATTGCAGCGGGCTCCAGCAACTAACGCAATAACAGACTATGACGCAGTTCACCTCTGACAAAGAAGCAGCCGACGCCCTGCACCGCTCCTACCGGGAGCTCACTTCTGAGATATCGAAAGTGATCGTAGGCCAGGACGAGGTCGTAAGACTGGTGCTTACAGCTGTTTTTTGTCAGGGGCACTGCCTGCTGGTGGGGGTGCCGGGGCTGGCCAAGACGCTCCTCATCCAAACCATCGCCTCCACGCTCGACATGAGCTTTAACCGGGTGCAGTTCACGCCTGACCTGATGCCCTCCGACATCGTGGGGGCCGAAACGCTGGACAACGAGCGCAACTTCCGGTTCGTGACGGGGCCTATCTTCGCCAACATCGTGCTGGCCGACGAGATTAACCGCACACCGCCTAAAACCCAGGCTGCCCTGCTGGAGGCCATGCAGGAGCACGCCGTAACGGTGGCGGGCCACAGGTACCGCCTTCCGGAGCCGTTCTTCGTGCTGGCCACCCAAAACCCCATTGAGCAGGAAGGCACCTATCCCCTGCCCGAGGCGCAGCTCGACCGCTTTATGTTCAACATCACGCTGGGCTACCCGAGCTATGAGTCGGAGCTGCAGATCGTGAAGAATACCACAGGTGCCGCCACCCACCAGCTCCGCAAGATCCTGCACGCCGACGACATACTTGCCTTTCAGCAGTTGGTGCGCCGCGTGCCGGTAACTGATAATGTGGTAGAGTACGCCGTGAAGCTGGTGCACCAGACCCGCCCGAACATGCCGATGGCCTCGAAGCAGGCGAACCAGTTTCTGGAGTGGGGCGCGGGCCCGAGGGCATCGCAGCACCTGATTGTGGGCGCCAAGTGCAACGCCATCCTCAACGGCAAGTATAGCCCCGACATTGAGGACGTGCAGGAAGTGGCGCTGCCCATACTTCGCCACCGCATCGTGCGCAACTTCAAGGCTGAGGCCGAGGGCGTTACCGAGGAACAGCTGATCCGGGAGCTGCTGTAGACTAATTTTGAATGAGCGGATGCGCGAATGAGTGAATCTTTCCGGTGTCATCCTGGAAGGATCCTGTTGGCGAGTAGCGACAGCTTCGATACACCGCAGCCAGGATCTTTACAAGATGACAGCATCGGTCTTATACTCCCCCACCCCTTCCAAAATCCCGTTAATTGCAATTCAAACTTATTGGTGTAATTTTGCGCCCATACTTGTAGTTACTTATACCCGATAAAAATATGGAAGCGGCTGCTTTATTCCTTCGCTTTAAAGATAACCTGGCACGCATCGCGAGCGTGCTGAACAGCAAACTGGAAATGCGCACAATGCCTTACAACATCTCCATCCCACTGGAGGTGGATCTGCTGGCGGATGTGCTGCGCCTGCACGGTTTGGATTTTACCTCAGCCACGCCGGGGGCGGCCCGCCTGTTCGACTTCCAGCAGTGGTATGCCCAGCACGAAGAGCAGGTGAACGAAATAATGCACCATGTGCTGGAGGACAAGAAGGCTTACATGAAGACGGCCACCGGCACCGTGCTGCAGAAAGAAATGCTCTACCGCCGCCTGGAGTTCTTCAAAGAGACGGCCCATACCCTGGAGGTCATGATGATCCAGCAGAACCTGCACAGCCCGAAGCACTTCAACTACCCGTACCTGAACGCGTAGCAAGTATAAAGTAAAAGCAGAAAGCCACTCCCATACTTTTAGGAGTGGCTTTTTGCTTTTATCGTGGCTCTACCTCCTGATCGAAGTATGGCTCTCTGCAGTGTTTCGTACCAGTGTTAAGCCACATTTCATTCTCGCGCAGCCATGTACTTTGGCTTTGCTTTAAATGAAGTCGCTGAACAGCTAAGGTGTACTTTTAGTGGCAGAAGTATGTTACAGTGGTAGGACGAGAAACCTGTCGGCCTAGCAGCACGTTTTGCAGTGGTTAGCGTATGACGGAACAACGGCATCATACTTTTACATCAAACTACATGAGCTTTTTATACAATACTACTGCTGCTGAAGACTTTAATGAGCAGTTAGAGACAGATCACCTGCTGCTGCGGCCTTACCAGGAAGGGGACGAGAACGATTTTATGCATCTGCTGCAGGAGAACATGGCTTACCTGAACCCTGCCTTCTCCGGCCGCCTGGCGCGGGTGCGCATGCTGGACGATGCCCGCTCGCAGGTGCAGCAACTACGCACCGACTGGGAGAACCGCCGCATCTTCGACTTTGGTGTGTGGCAGAAGGAGGACAACCACTACATCGGCGACATTGCCCTCAAGAACCTGGACCGCTCCATACCGAAGGCTGAGCTGGGGTTATACTTTGCCGCCTGGCCTGCCACCCGGCAACTGGCGCAGGAGGCGCTGCAGGAGGTGATCAGGTTTGCCTTCGGGCCGCTGGGGCTGAACAAAGTATACCTGCGCTGCACCAGCGCCAACGAAAGCTACGGCTCGCTGGCCGAGAGCTGCGGATTTGTGAAGGAGGGTGTGCTGCGTTGCGACTACCGCGGCGCCGACTCCGACGAGCTGCTGGACCTGAGCTACTACGGCATCACCCGCCAGGACTTCGAAAAACTACAGCAGCAAGAGGCGGCCAGTTCTACGGCTGTTGTTTAGATTTTAGTAGTCCAGGCTTGTGTCACCCCTCCCCAACCCTCCCCTAAGAACAGGGGAGGGAGCTGTACTTATTCCTTTCCTGTCATCTCGAGCAGGGCGAGAAATCTATCTGGAATTCTGAAGAGATCTCTCCCAAAGGTCGAGATGACAGAAAGCAGGAGCTATCGAGTATGGTCCCAGTCCTTGGGTTGAGCGCCTTGTGAGATCCGGTGCTCAACCTGTTGAGCAGCCGTAGCGCAGCGGAGGCAGGAGGGAACACAGCGCGATGCCCGAGAGAGTTTACCCCGAAGCATTTCGGGGAGCCCTCTCGGGCTTGAGAGCACCAAAGTATGAAATGAAACTATAGGTTTGTGGGAACTAGAGGATCAGCGACAGCTAGTAAGTATAGCTTGTGTCCAGTTGCAGGAGGCAGGGGCTAAAGAGAGGCACAAGCGGACGCTTGCGCCAGAGAAGTATAAAGTATGGCCCAAGATAAACTGAAGTATAAGAATAGCCAGCAAGTATAAGTATGGCTATGCAAGTATAGCACAAGTATAAAGTATAAGGCACAAGCGGACGCGTACGCCAGGGAAATTTAAGCTACTCAATTTTGCTCTTCTTATACTTACCGCCTTGCCTTGGCCAGGAAAAAATCGGTGTTAAAGTGGAGGTAGAGGCCGCTGGAGAACTCCAGTTTGGGGTTGTTGAAGTCCCAGAGCGGCTCCAGGCGCAGGGTCAGGCTCAGTCCCTCTTCCAGTTCCACATCCTTCATCAGCCGAAGTATGAGCAGCTCCCGCTCTTCCTCCAGGTAATCGGGATTTTTAAACGTGGTGGAGGCCGATTGGTACAACTTGCCGCCCAACTCGGAGATGTAGCCATTGCCGCGCCAGTAGCTCAGCATCACATCCTGGTACTTGGTGTCGGCACCTATATTAAAGTATAGACCATGTCCCTGCTCATACGGCAGCTGCCGCTCGTTCGAGAAATCCTTGAACCCCACCACGTAGTTTTTGGTGTAGAGACGGTGCAGCACCCGGCGCTTATACTTCTTCTCCAGCTCCAGCCCGATGGCAGCGTTGGCTACGGTAGTGAGCGGCAGGTCGGAGGCATCTATCTGCCCCCCCTTGTGCTGGGCCGTGAACTGCAGCGGCAGCGTTAAGTATAAACTGTCGGACAGGTTGCCCCGCCCTTCCTGCGCGAGCACAGGTATGGCCATCGCCGCGCCGCCGTTCACCTGCTCCTGGTCGTCCTCTCCGCGGTAGAGCATGTTCACCCAGTCGGCCCAGGCATCGAGGCGCAGGCGCGGCGTGTGCAGCTTGTACTGCACGCCGTTCTCCAGCCGGTTAAGTATAAGCCGCTCAAAATCGTAGAGGGGTTCTATGTAGCCGTGGTTCAGGTTTCCCTCCAGCGTACCGAAGAGCAAAGCCCAGCGCTCCCGCTGCACTTTAATGGTGAAGGTAGGCGCGATGTCCTCATAGCCTGAGGCGCCGAAGTCTTTCCAAAGCAAGGCACCCGCTTCCACCACAACGTTTTCGGTGGGTTGGTAAGTGACTTTTGGGTTAAGCTGATAGCCAAACAGCGTGTAGCCGTCGGCGATTTTGTTAAAGTACTCGTTATTCTTCAGGAAGCCCAGCGCCTGCAGCTCTATCCTAATATCATTAGCATTTTGCTGCTGCACCCGCACTGGTTGCAGCAGGGCACGGTTATGCAGCTGCGCCTTGGCAAATGGGCTTACAATCAGTAAAATCAACAGGAAAAAAACTTTCGGGAAGCGCATAAAAAAGGGCTACGTATGGCACAAAAACAGGTGCAGCTATGTTATCATCAGACGGCACCAAGCAACTAAAAAGATTAGCAAAATACTTGAAAACTATTTTGTAGATTGGTGCCGAATTCGTAATTTCACCATCAATATAAAGTTAATTAACAAAACACACATGAGCGTAAGCAACGAAAAACTGAAGGCCCTGCAGCTGACCATGGACAAGCTCGACAAAACATACGGTAAAGGCACCGTTATGAAGCTGAGCGACAACAAGGTTGAGGACATTCCGGCCATCTCCACTGGTTCACTGGGCCTGGATATAGCGTTGGGTGTCGGCGGTTTGCCACGCGGCCGTGTCGTAGAGATCTACGGTCCTGAGTCATCTGGTAAAACCACGCTTACTTTGCACTGCATCGCAGAGGCACAGAAGAAAGGCGGCCTGGCAGCATTCATTGACGCCGAGCACGCCTTCGACAGACTATACGCCCAGAAATTAGGCATCGACACTGAAAACCTTCTGATATCGCAGCCGGACAACGGGGAGCAGGCGCTTGAAATCGCCGACCACCTGATCCGCTCCGGCGCTATCGATATTATTGTAATTGACTCTGTGGCCGCCCTCGTGCCGAAAGGCGAGCTGGAAGGCGACATGGGTGACAGCAAGATGGGCCTGCAGGCGCGTCTGATGTCGCAGGCACTGCGTAAGCTGACCGGTACGATCAACAAAACAGGCTGTACCTGTATCTTCATCAACCAGCTGCGCGAGAAGATCGGGGTGATGTTCGGTAACCCGGAGACAACCACGGGCGGTAACGCCCTGAAGTTCTACGCCTCCGTGCGCCTGGATATCCGCCGTGTGGGCCAGATCAAGGAGAGCGCCGACAACATTACCGGTAACCGTACCCGCGTGAAGGTGGTGAAGAACAAAGTAGCCCCTCCGTTTAAAGTGGTGGAGTTCGACATCATGTATGGCGAAGGCATCTCTAAGGTGGGCGAAGTGCTGGACCTGGGCGTGGAACTGGGCATCGTGCAGAAGTCAGGTTCCTGGTTCTCCTACAACGGCGACAAGCTGGGCCAGGGCCGCGACGGCGTGAAGCAGATCCTGCTGGACAACCCGGAGCTGATGGACGAGATCGAGAACAAGATCAGAGCGATCGTGAAAGGGGAGCCGGAAAAAGCAGCCGCCGCCCTGGACGATGCCGCTGCCTCATCAGCCGAGTGAACGCTATTTCCCGACCTGAAATAAAAAAAGGTGCTGCTTCGGTAGCACCTTTTTTGTTTAAAATCAGTTGAATAGCAAAAGGAGATTCTATAACTTAAGCCTTGAGAAACAGTTGGTACAAAACTTGATTGATAGCAGGTATTGACTCTAACACCTAAAGGAAGGCACTCATGATGAAAAAGTTTTTCCCTGTACTCATACTTTTTTCGCTCGTGATCTTTGGCTTTGCCACCAAAGACAGGATGCGCCAGCTGCCTAACGACAGCTTCAGCACCGGTGAGGTGCTAAAGTATAAAGTACACTATGGCCCCATCACGGCCGCCGAGGCGGTGATCAATATATCCCCGGACATACACACCATAAACGACCGCGCCTGCTACAAGGCCACCGTTTACGGCAGAACCAACAGCTCCTTCGACCTCTTCATCAGGATCAGGGACACCTGGCAGTCCTACATCGACACGGCCGCCATTGTGCCGCACCGCTCCTTCCGTAACATAGAGGAGGGCAACTACCGCAAGCGCGAAACCGTGGATTTTGACCACTACGCCAACAAGGCGCATGTGGAGAAAAAGAAGAAATCGAAGAAGGCGGAGAAGAAGACTTATAAGGTTAGCGACAACGTGCAGGACATTGTGAGCGGCTTTTACTACCTGCGCACGCTGAACTTCGACAACATGCGCGTAGGCGATAAAACCACCGTGCAGGGCTTCTTTGACGAGGAGAACTTTGACATGGAGGTGGAGTACCGTGGCCGGGAGGTGGTGAGCACCAAGGCCGGCGACATCAGAGCCATTAAGCTGGTGCCGCGCATGCCGAAAAACGAGATGTTCAAGGGCGAGAACTCCATTACCGTCTACCTCTCCGACGATAAGAACAAGATACCGGTGCTGATACAGGCGGAAATGTTCGTGGGTTCCGTTAAAGTGAACCTATACGATTACAAGAACCTCAAGAACAAGCTCCTGTTTGCCAGAAACTAAAAACGAAGCCAGCTACAGCAGCTGGCTTTTTTTCTTGCCGCCCGCCGCCAGGGCACGTTAAGGATTTGTTAACAAAACGTTATGATTTGATGATGCTGTCCGGAATGCTGGAATGTGTGGTATCTTTACATAGGAAACGAGGCGCAGCAGCCACAGCCGCTAAGCCTGAGACAGTGCGTTGAGTAGTATAAACGACAAACCATAAGTCCCTATACCGTGCAAACAGCATCGCAATACAAAATACTCGTGGTAGATGACGATCCGGACATCGTAGAGCTGCTACAGTACAACCTGACCCGCGAGGGATATGAGGTAGAAACCGCCGACAACGGCAGGAAGGCCATTGAGGTGGCCACGCAAATAAAACCGGATGTGATCCTGATGGACGTGATGATGCCGGTGATGGATGGCATTGCCGCCTGCCGGCAGCTGCGCGAGATGGAGGAATTCCGCCAAACGCACATCATTTTCCTGACTGCCCGCTCCGAGGAGTTCTCTGAGGTGGCCGCCTTTGAGGCCGGTGGCGACGACTACATCACCAAGCCCATAAAGCCACGCGCGCTGCTGAGCCGCCTCACGGCTTTTGCCCGCCGCGAAGCAAACCAGGAGGAGCAGGATAAGGTGATTGAGGCTGGCGACCTGAAGATAGACCGCACCAGCTTTGCCGTGTACAAGGGCGACAAGAAGATAACGCTGCCGAAGAAAGAGTTTGAACTGCTGGCTTTTCTGGCCGCCACGCCCAATAAAGTATACACCCGCGAAGAACTGCTAAGCAATATCTGGGGCAGCGATGTGTATGTGATAGCCCGGACCGTGGACGTGCACGTGCGCAAGGTGCGCGAGAAAGTAGGCGAAGAGAACATCAAAACCATCAAAGGCGTCGGCTACAAGTTTAATACCGACTGATACATGAATTTAAACTCCCGTACGCTTGCCCTTTTAACCTCATTGGCGGTAGCAATTGTGCTCACCGCCTTTCTTGCTTTAGCCAGCTCTTTCTCCTCCCGTGGGTTTGTGGTGGCGCTGGTGATCGTGTTTGTGTGCTGCTTTTTGCTGTTGCATCTCTCGTACGAGGCGCTCGTGTTCCGGGAGGTGAAGCACGTGTACTCCAGCCTGGAGAAGCTCAAGCGGCAGGATTTTAAGAAAGTAGAGAGCCGCTCCACCTTCGCGGCCGACCCGCTCAAAAAGATAAAGGACGAGATCTACATGATTGCGGAGGGGAAGCAGCAGGAGATAGACGAGCTGAAGCGCCTGCAGGTGATGCGCCGCGAGTTTCTGGCCGACGTGTCGCATGAGCTGAAGACGCCCATATTTGCGGCGCAGGGCTTTATTCATACTTTGCTGGACGGCGCCATGGACGACCCCATGGTGCGCGACAAGTTCCTGCAGAAGGCAGCCCGAAGCCTCGACGGCCTGGACGCGCTGGTGCAGGACCTGATCAGCATCTCGCAGTTTGAGAAAGGCGTGGTAGAGATGGCCAAGCGTAACTTTGACGTGGCGCAACTGGCGCACGAGGTGGCCGAGCAACTGGAGCAAAAGGCTGCCGAGCTGCAGATTACCCTGCACGTAGAGGCCACGGAGCCGGTCATGCTTTACGCAGACGCCAACCGCATCCGCCAGGTCCTCATCAACCTGATCGATAACGCCATCAAGTATGGGCGCAGGGGCGGCAACGTCTGGATCACGTTCGAGGAGGGCAAGCGCAAGTATACCATCACCGTAAAAGACGACGGCACCGGCATCGCCGAGGAGCACATCAACCGCATTTTCGAGCGCTTTTACCGCGTCGACAAGAGCCGCGCCCGCGATAACACCAGCACTGGCCTGGGCCTCTCCATCTGCAAGCACATCATCGAGGCGCACCGCTCCTTCATCGCCATAAAGAGTGAGATGGGCAAGGGCACCACGCTCCGCTTTAAGCTGCTGAAGGCAAAGTAGCTTTTCGTTATTAGTTATTCGTTGTTGGTCAAAGTATGATACAGCCCGGATTTATACTTGCTATATCCCTGGCTATACTTTCGGAGGCCTTATTTCATACTTGTCCTGCTCACGCCTTCCCTACTAATAACCAATAACGATCAACCAATAACTATAATCCGTATCTTTGCAGGACGCCCGGCTACAAGTATGGCCGCGCCTGAACAAAGTATAAATCGCATGAAGTACCCGGTTTTTAAGGACCTGATCATATTTGAGAGTGAGGATTACGTGGTGGTGAACAAGCCGCCGTTTCTGGCCACGCTGGAAGACCGTACGCCCAACACCACCAACCTGCTGAAGATAGCGCGCCAGTACAACCCGGACCTGCAGGCCTGCCACCGCCTGGACAAGGACACCTCGGGCTGCCTCGTTTTCGCGAAGAATGCCGAGGCCTACCGCCACCTGTCGATGCAATTTGAGCACCGCCAGGTGTATAAAGTATACCATGCCGTGGCCTGGGGCGTGCATAAGTTTGAGGATGAGCTGGTGAACAGGGCCATTTTGCCCAACGCGAAGGGTGTGGCGCACCTGAACCCGAAGGGAAAACCGGCCGAGACTTATTTTACCACGCTGGAGAGCTTTGCCCGCCATACCCTGGTGGAGTGCGTACCGGTAACGGGCCGCCTGCACCAGATCCGGGTGCACCTGGCGTTCCTGAACGCCCCGATTGTGGGCGATTCGCTATACGGCGGCGAGAACGTGTACCTGAGCAACCTGAAGCGCGGCTTCAACCTGAAAAAGGACACCGAGGAACTGCCCCTGATCAAACGGTTTGCGCTGCACTCCTTCAACATCGGCTTTACGCTACTGGACGGGGAGCCCGTTAAGATCGAGGCGCCCTATCCGAAGGACTTCGCAGTGCTGGTAAAGCAGCTGCGGGCACACTAAAATTTTGACAAAAGATTTTTTGACGAGGACAAAAGAAGCAGGGATTGGCTGCTTCTTTTGTCCTTTTGTACTTTCCACTTCAAGTATAATGCACGTGTACCAACAAAGGCAAGTATAACTCCAAACCCGCCGGCATACTTTTATACTTTGCCAAAGTATAAAGCTAACTCTTCAGAAGTATGATGCCTTGTCCTTTGTCTTTTGTCAGTAATTCCTTTGTCTATACTTAGCCCACCCGCAGCACGATCTTGCCAATGTTCCTGTTCTGCTCCATGTAGCGGTGCGCCTCAGCCACGTCTTTCCAATCGTAAACAGAATCCACCACAGGCTTTAGTTTTCCTTCTCTGAAAAGCGGCAGGGCAAAGCGGCTCATGTCCTCCGTCAGCCTTATCTGGTAGTCTTTGGAGCGAGAGCGGAGCGTGGAGCCGATCACCTGCAGGCGCTTGGAAAGTATCTTGCGCAGGTCCACCTCACCTACCTTGCCACCACCGAGGCTGGCCAGTATAACCAACCGCCCGTCGAGGCGCAGGCAGTCGAGGTTCTGGTTAAAGTATGGCCCGGCTATAAAATCCACGATTACGTCCACGCCCTCGCTGTTGGTATGCGCCAGCACCTCATCCTCGAAAGGCACCTCCTTGTAGTTAATAGCCTTGTGGGCACCAAGCTCAAGACAAGCCTGTATTTTCTGCTCCGAGGCCGTTACCAGCACCTCGGCCTGCAGGGCCCGCGCCAGTTGTATGGCTGCCGTGCCCACCCCGCTTGCCCCCGCATGTATCAGGGCACGCTCGCCAGTCTGCAGCTTTCCCAGCCACGCCAGCGCCTGCCACGCCGTCAGGAACACCTCGGGTATGGCGGCGGCCTGTTCCATACTTAAATTCTCCGGCACCGGCATGGCCATCGCTTCGTCTATTACGGCATACTCCGCGTAGCCGCCGCCGGGCAGCAGGCCAAATACTTTATCGCCTTTTTTATACTTGGTGCAATTTATTCCTGCCTCCACCACTTCGCCGGCCACCTCCAGGCCAAGTATGGGGCTGGCCCCTTTAGGCGGTGGGTACTTGCCCTGGCGCTGCAGCGTATCGGCGCGATTCAGGGCGGTGGCGTGCACTTTTACAAGAAGCTCGTTTGGGTCGGGCAGCGGCTGCTCATGTTCCCCAAGTATAAGCTGCTCGGGCCCGCCCGGCTGTTTCACAAGTATGGCTTTCATGTTAGATCTCAGGTTTTGGTGTAGGTTATACTTTAGACGCTGCCCTGCGCAGGAAGTTACTACTTAAAGCAAAGTCGCCTACAGCTCAGTTTTTAAAGGATCAGAAAAATAAATTAAAAATAATACAGAAAAGCATTTACTTTATTACGAACATTTCGTAACTATACGAAAACATCGTAACCTATGGAAAAGCTAACACAACAGGAGGAAGAGGCCATGCAGGTAGTATGGGCAACGGAAGGTGGGTTTATCAAGGATTTCCTGGAAAAGCTGCCGGAGCCGAAACCGCCCTACACCACCCTCGCCTCCACGGTAAAGAACCTGGAGAAGAAAGGCTACGTGCAGGGCGAGAAGCTGGGCAACTCGTACCGCTACCTGCCCCTGATAAAGGAGGAGGATTACAAGAAGCGCTTCATGAAAAGCTTTGTGGGCGACTACTTTAAAAGCTCTTATAAAGAACTGGTGGCCTTTTTCGCCCAGGACCAGAAGATCAGCGCCGAGGAGCTGAAAGAGATTATTGACATGATCGAAAACAAAAAACCGGAATAGACATGCCTGAGCTGCTCTTATACTTACTGAAGGTGAATGTGGCGCTGGTGCTGTTTTACGGGGCCTA
The DNA here is from genome assembly GCF_001907195.1 of Pontibacter flavimaris. GTDB lineage: Bacteria > Bacteroidota > Bacteroidia > Cytophagales > Hymenobacteraceae > Pontibacter > Pontibacter flavimaris. Next base: position 236,765 of record NZ_LVWA01000010.1, on the reverse strand, counting down.
CCTTGCCGCGCTCCGCCGGCTCACGTTTTACCACCTCAACCGCCTGTTCCTGGTGTTCGGCATCGTGTTCTCTACGGTTTATCCTTTCATCGACCTGTCGGGACTTTTCCAGAGCCATGAGCAGATGGAAGCTGCTTACTTGGTAAATATACCAGCCTGGGCCTACGCAGCACCACCGGCAAGCACTACTCCGGAAGCTTTCGATTTCTGGCAGTTGCCGGTATACCTGTTCTGGATTGGTGTAGCTGTAATGCTTGCCCGGTTTATACTTCAGTTGGTGTCGCTTTACCGGATACATGCCGTCTCTGAGCCCGCCACTTACAAAGCCGTGCCTTTCCGCAAAGTACAAAGTATAACCCAGGCCTTCTCGTTCTGGCAGACCATCTACCTGAACCCGGCGCAGCACAAACCGCAGGAGCTGGAGTCCATCCTTCGGCACGAGCTGATACATATTACCGGCTGGCATACCCTGGACGTGCTGCTAACGGAGCTAAGCGTGGTGTTTTACTGGTTTAATCCAGGCGCGTGGCTCATGAAAAAAGCCGTGAAAGAAAACCTGGAGTTCATTGCCGACCAGCAGGTGGTACGTGCCGGCATAGACCGCAAAGAATACCAATACCTTTTACTGAAAGTTGTAGGCGCCACGCAACCTCAGATTGCCAATCAATTCAATTTTCCATCACTAAAAAGAAGAATTGCCATGATGAACAAAATGCCTACCCGTAAAGCCAGCCAGCTCAGGTTGCTGATCGTGCTGCCGCTTGTTACCGTTTTGCTCTTCGCGTTCCGGGGTGCAGCGCAGCCGAATGCGCCTGCCCCGCTAGCCAGTGAGCAGCAGAAAGACACAGTAGTTTATTATATAGATGGCGTGAAGGCCACCAAGGAGGAAGCCGAGCTGCTTAAGCCCGAGGACCTACATAGTGTGGATGTCGTGAAGGGAGAACAGGCAAAGCAAGTGCCCGGTAACACTGCCGGCAGAAACGTGATCTCCCTCACCACCAAGGCAAACAAGGACTCCGAGCAGGTACGCAAGTTCCGGGAGAAGCTCCCGCAAGGCAGTAACCCGGAGCAGCCTGACACGCCTCCGGCGCAGCAGGGGGATGTAGACGAAGCTTATCTTTTCAAACTTGACGAGGTGCCCTACTACAAGGATAAGTCGAACTGGCCGGCCGACTACAAGGATTTTTTAAAGAGAAACCCGAGCGTAAAGCAGGTGGCCTGGAAGTTTAACAACAGGAGAGAGCACAACCTGGAGTCGATCGTTTTCCTGCTGGAGAGCGGCAAGGTTGAAACCTATGATTACAACGGGAGCCTGCGCATACCTGCCGCAGAAGCCAAGTATGGCGCGCTGCCCCAACTGCCTCCTCCGCCACCGCCTGTAGAAAGGAAGCAACAACCGGAAGCCAGGCTGATGATAGACCAGAAAGGTGGCATCGTAGCGCCTCTTGACACACCAATTGGCACAGCTACCCGGATTAAGCAGGTGCAGGCAAAAAGACTGAATGCAGGAGATGCACAAGCGGATAACTTCATTCTATTCCTGGAAAACAGCCAGGGCCAGGGAATGGATGTATACGTCAAACTCAAGGGAGATGAGATTGAAAGCGTGCGCGTATTGGCTATTGCAAAGTGAATTGCCTGATTCTATAAACAAAGGACCGATATGTCTTTCCTGCTTTATCCCACTGCAATCCTTGCCCTCCATTGTTTATTTTGCCCGGAGTCAGGAACTGGCAGAGCCTCCAACCCGGACATTGCGTCTGCTGAAGAGGTTATAACCAAAGTGAGCCACACGCTGGGAAGCCTGGAGGAAGTCAGCTATACATACAACCGGGAACTGAATTATCCTTCGGAAGGGTATTACCACAAATTAGAGTCCGCCATGTATCTTGACTTTGCCTCTGCCGGTAAGGCAATTGGCTTCAGGTACCAGGCCGACGATCAAAACCTGTTTCAGGTAAACAATGGAGCGGAAATATTTGTCCTGGACAAAAGATCAAAGACTATAACGATCAACAGAAAGCCAGGCCGTAGCAGCGTGGAGAACCTTTCCTTTCTGTACAATTCACCTGTAACGCTGCGTAACATGTTGCCTTCTATTCTTGCGGAGACAGCAATCCCCAAAACCCTTGCCGACACGCTCATCAATAACATGGGGTACTATGCCGTCCGTTTTGAACTTAAAGGAAGGGCCATCGACAACCTGGGGGGATACAGGAAACTGGCAGAAGAGACTACGACAAAATACCAGCTTATTGTAGACCAGACCACCTATTTCCCGGTAGAAGTGCTGCAGACAAATGGCCTCAACGGCGATTTTATCAAAACCAGCTTTACTGATGTTGACCTCTCCCCCACCTCGCCTACCGAAGCGTCCTGGTACTACTCAAGTTATCTGGGGAAGTATGCACCTAAACAGGCAGAGAGCCCACGCTCCCTGATCGAAACAGGAAAACAAAGTCCCGCCTGGAGTTTACCCGCGTTCGGCACCGGCGACACGGTAGAGCTCAGCAAGTATAAAGACCAGGTTGTCCTGCTTGAGTTCTGGAACCGCAACTGTGGGTATTGTATAGCCGCTGTTCCAAAGTTAAACGAGCTTCATGCTAAATACGGGGGCAGGCACTTTCAATTATTGGCCATCAACGTATTTGACCCACCAGAGCTGATAGAACAGTTCCGGCAAAAGACGAAGCCAGCCTACCCTACCTTGTACCATGGTGAAACAGTAGCTAACACTTATGGCATTAGCTACTATCCTGCGGTGGTTCTTATCAGTAAAGAAGGCAGCGTACTTTATGCAGGCCACTTTGACCAGGAGCGGCTTGAAGAGCTGATCAGACGGAACCTGTAAACCGCCACCGCGGGTGCCGGAAAGTTCGGCGAGCACATACTATTGCCTGTATCGCAGCATAATTCCCACTATCTATTGCATATCAAATAAATAGCTTCTATCTTTGTGTCCATTTTCGAGAGACCGAAAGTTCAATATTCAAATAAATAAACCGCTTACAACCACTAAAAATGGATCATTTAAGTTATAAGACCCTTACTGTCAGCAAGAAGACGGCCAACAAAGGCTGGGTGATTGTTGATGCAGGGCAAGGAAGCTTGGGTCGTGTGGCATCTGAAGTTGCCAAGATCCTAAAAGGCAAGAACAAGCCTTCGTACACGCCAAACGCTGACTGCGGTGACAACGTGATCGTTATCAATGCTGATGACACGCGTTTCACAGGCCGTAAGTGGGACCAGAAATACTACCTGACGCACACGGGCTACCCGGGCGGCCAGAAGAGAATTTCTCCTCGCCAGCTAAAGGCTAAATCATCAACGCTGCTCGTAGAGCGCGCAGTTCGTGGCATGTTGCCTAAAGGTCCACTCGGCCGCGAGCTATTCCGTAATCTTCATGTTTTTGCTGGAAACGAGCATCCGTTCGCCGCTCAGCAGCCAAAAGAATTAACCCTCAATATCTAATTTAATGGAAGTTATCAATACATCTGGTAGAAGAAAAACCTCGGTGGCTCGTATCTACATGACGGCCGGGCAAGGGAATATCACTATTAACGGTAGAGATATCAAGGAATACTTCCCTAGCGAAGTACTTCAAACTATTGTGAATCAGCCGTTCAGAACCTTAGAAGCAATTGGCAAGTACGATGTGAAAGCCAATCTTAGAGGGGGTGGTGTAAGCGGCCAGGCTGAAGCACTTAGACTTGCTATCTCTAAAGCACTGGTAGTAGAAAACGCCGAGACGAAATCAGCTCTTAAGAAAGAGGGCTTCATCACGCGTGACCCACGCATGGTAGAGCGTAAGAAGTTCGGTAAGCGCAAAGCGCGTCGTTCATTCCAGTTCAGCAAACGTTAATATTAAAGGTGTATCAACAACATGGCAAGTACTAATTATAAAGAATTACTTGAGGCAGGTGTTCACTTTGGCCACCTTACCCGCAAGTGGGACCCGAAAATGGCTCCATATATCTTCATGGAGAAGAACGGTATCCACATTATTGACCTGAACAAAACTTTGGTTGCGCTGGATGAGGCTACGGCCGCTATCAAGAACATCGCAAAGTCTGGTCGTAAGATACTTTTTGTAGCTACCAAGAAGCAAGCGCAGGAGATCGTGGCTGAGGAGGCACGTCGCCTGAAGATGCCTTACGTAACCGAGCGTTGGCTGGGTGGTATGCTTACAAACTTCGCCACCGTGCGTAAGTCTCTGAAGAAAATGTCTACCATCGACAAAATGATGAAAGACCCGGAGCAGTCTAAGGCACTGGCGAAGCGTGAGAAGCTGATGCTGTCTCGTGAGCGTGAGAAGCTGGACCGTGTACTAGGTGGTATCAACGACCTGTCTCGCCTGCCAGCGGCGCTGTTCGTGGTAGACGTGAAGCGTGAGCACATCGCGGTGAAAGAGGCTCATAAACTGAACCTGCCGGTATTCGCTATCTGCGATACGAACTCTAACCCGGAGCAGGTAGACTTCCCAATCCCAGCAAACGACGACGCTTCCAAGTCTGTAGCCCTGATCATCTCGATCGTAGGCAAGGCTATCGAAGAAGGCCTGTCTGAGCGCAAGGTGGACAAGGAGGAGACCGAGCGCAAGCGTTCTGAAGAAGAAGGCATCAAGGAGAAGCAGGAAGCTGACGAGCAATAAGAAGTAATTTATATTGCACTATATCAAACTGAACATTGGGCAAACAGCGCTTCAATGTTCAGTTTGTTTTAGGGGTTGTAGGTAGAGGTAAACGGAAATCCAGGTAAGTATAAAATCAGTTTAGCTCCGGAACTACTACCCCAGCACAGAAAAGGTAATTTATAATTCGTAAATCTTAATTATAAAAGGATGGCTATTACAGCACAAGACGTTAATAAACTCCGCCAGGAAACCGGAGCCGGTATGATGGACTGCAAGAAAGCGCTTACTGAAGCTAACGGCGACTTTGAGGCAGCTAAAGATATTCTGCGTAAGCAAGGCCAGAAAATTGCCAGCAAGCGTGCCGACAACGCTACCTCTGAGGGTATCGTGCTGACGCATGTAAGCGAAGACGGCAAAAACGGTAAAGTAATTGCCCTGGCCTGCGAAACCGAGCCGGTATCGAAGGTAGCCGACTTCCAGACCTTGGCGAAAGCTGCTATGGAAACTGCCGTTTCTACAAACGCTGCCACTAAGGAAGAACTGCTTGCTGCTCCTCAGGCTGATGGCCGCCCCCTGCAGGACCACATCACGGATCTGATGGGAAAAATTGGTGAGAAAATCGAGGTGGTTTCTTACCAGACTGTAGCTGCCGAGAAAGTTGTGAACTACAACCACTCTAACGGCAAACTGGGTGTATTAGTAGGTCTTACGAACACTGGCGGCACTGACGTAGAGGAAGTAGGCAAAGACGTGGCGATGCAGATTGCTGCCATGAACCCAATCGCAGTTGACAAGGACGGCGTTGACTCTGCCACAGTAGAGCGCGAGATCGAGGTTGGCAAAGAGCAGGCGCGTGCCGAAGGCAAGCCAGAGCAAATGCTGGAGAAAATCGCGATGGGCAAGCTGAACAAGTTCTACAAAGACAACACCCTGTTGAATCAGGACTTCGTGAAAGACCCTTCTGTTTCTGTAGCCAAGCTGCTTGACAACACCAGCAAAGGCATGACAGTTAGCGAATTCAAGCGTGTAGCTATCGGTTAATTACAGCTGAAAGTATAAAAAGAAAAGCCCGCCGTAAGGTGGGCTTTTTTTGTTCTGCGGTAAGATGGTTTGGCTGCCACGATGGGCCTATAAGTATTATCATCCAGTTAAAGCCAGAGGTTCGGAATTTCGAAAAGCTGTCAAATGAGAAACGTCAGCCACGCCAGCAACAAGCCATCATGGTTTATAAACCAAACTGCCTCAGATGATGGTCAGAGTGTTTGAATACTAAAATGCCAATCTGTTCCCTGGTCATTTTTCCAAAGAAATCGTGTATAAAGTTCGGATTATCGTAGCTTTCGTAAGCCCTTGTTAACAAAATCCACTTCAATTTCTCTGCTTCCAGGTCTCCATTTGTCTCTTCCACTTTGAATTGGGAGGAGGTAGGGATATTTCTGTCAAACGGTTTTTCATCCTTTATCATTTTCCTCAACGCCATCTGCCCGAACACTTTGCCTAGGAAAGATTGGTTGTAGGTATGATTGTCCTTCCCCAAAATCCAGCCGTTCCAATAGGAATTATGCTTGACCATTTGATAAACACTCATTTTGCCCCACCGGACACTGCTGCTATCGTTTAATAACGTAATTCTCTCAATTAGATCTTCTCTGGTTGGTTTATCAAATATCGTCCTCATGATTCTCACTAGCGCTTTTAAAAACTGGAGCAGATTCTTGGTGCTGGAACCTTATAGTTAACTACAAATTACGGACAAGATAAAGGAATAAGCCGACAATGGTAGGGAGCATATGCGACAGTGTTCCCCCTTGCTTAACTCAGAGGAATATTGCCTGACAAAGATCGCTACAACCGTCCAAACGTCCCTCACCCATTCCGCCTTACCGTACTCACAAAAATGTCGCGCATGTCCTGAAAGCGGTTGAGGACACCCTCAATAAACTCCTCATCAATCAGGGCTTTGGCTCCTTCGTCTCCCATCACCTCGGTTTCCTCAATTTTATAGAGCTGCTCCAGGTTGGCTTTCTCCAGCTTCAGGATATACTTGCCGTTGTAGGAGTGCAGCGTGATTTTCACGTGCGGGTTTGGTATGTCGGCTACTACTCTCATAGTTATAGTGCTAAGTGGTTTATCTGGTGAAGTATAAAAAAAATATGGGCAAGTATGAACCCACCCCTGCCCCTCCCAGGAGGGGAATTCGAATTATTGTAGTTTGTCCTTTGTCAAATAATCAAGCTTCCTCCTCAATCTCAATACCCATCAGCTGCATGAGCTTGCTGGCGTTGAAGCTGCGGCAGAGGCCAGGGGTTAGCTTATAATCGAAGTTGATCTCGTTGCCGATGATGTCGCTGTTGAAGCTATAGTTTTCTACGCTGCCCCGCAGTTCCTGTTCCATCGCGCCCAGTTCCAGGTCGTGGGTAGAGATGAGGCCGGAGGCATTGCGCTTGTGCAGTTGCCGTATCAGCGACATAGCCCCGATGTGACGGTCGCGGGAGTTGGTGCCTTTCAGGATCTCGTCGAGGAGGTAGAAGACCGGCTGCCCCAGCTCCGTTAGCTCCAGCAACACGCGCAGGCGCTTGAGTTCGGCGTAGAAGGAGGAGGTGTTCTCGGACAGGTTATCGGCCGTACGCATGGCCGTGTATACTTGCGCCGGGGCCACGGTCATACTTCGGGCGCACACCGGGGCTCCCAGCAGCGCCAGCACCATGTTAATGCCTACGGTTCGCAAAAAGGTAGTTTTGCCCGACATGTTGGAGCCCGTGATGACGATGGTATGGCCGATGCCCTGCATCTCGAAATCGTTGGCAACAGGCTTAACCGAGAAAATGAGCGGGTGCGCGAGAGCAGAGGCCTGGTACAGAAATGGAGTTTGACTAAGCCGCGGCACGGCAAAGTGCGGGTGCGCGTGCTGAAAGGCGGCCATACTTGCCAGCGCCTCAAACTCGGCCAGCACCTCCAGGCTCTGCTCCAGTTGCTGCAGGTGCAGCTCCTTCCAGCTCTCCAGGCGGTACATCCACACAAAGTCCCACATCAGCGTGGCGTTCAGGAAGAAGGCCATCAGCGTGCTAAGGCGGTAGGAGAAAAAATCGATGATGTTAGCGAGCTTGTTTATACTTGCCGAGGAACTGGTGCCGGACTTTAGCAGCCTCTGGTGCAGCTCCTGAAGCATGGGCGTATCGAATTGGTGCCACTCTATGTGCTGCAGCTGTTTGGTGTAGCTGCGCATGGCCTCATAAATGCTAATACTCTTTTCATAATACTCATCACGCTCCACAGTATACTTATGGGCCAGCAAGTACTGCACCACCAGCAGGCCAACGGCAACCCAGCCGCTAAGGCCATAGAACCAGCCCGCAATGGCCGCCAGCGTGAGCACCGGAAGTATAAACAGGAGCGGTTTGAGCCAGCCATGCTGCCGGAAAAAAGCCTTATCCTTGAACCAATGTATAAAACCGGCCGCCGACTCCGCGTCGTGCTTGTAGTGCATGGGCAGCGCCAGGAATCCCTGCAGCCACTCCAGTCTCAATGGCGAGGCCAGCTCGGCCACGGCCTCCTGCCGCTGCAGCACCTGCTCTGGTGCAGCGGCCTTGCGTAGCCACAGAGCCAGTTTATACTTGCCGATGCTGGTAACAGAGCGGTTGAGCAGCTGGAACAGCGAGTTGTGCCCGAAAATATCCAGGTCTGAAGTATAGGGGTGGTGATCGTCCACGAACTCCTGCCCGCCGTCGAACTTGCTTAGCTTGCCCTGCAGCCGCTCCACCTCCTGCTCGTTTACCTGCCGCAGCAGGCGCAGCTGCTGGTACCGAAAGTCAAGCCTGCTGTGCCAGCGCATCACAAGTATAAAAAGGGAGTAAAAGCCAAGTATGGCCAAGGCACCGACCGTGTTGTTACCACTCTTAAAGATAAGATAAGCCAGCACCGCGCCAGCCACAAACACACCCACCCGCAGCCACGATACGGCGCTGGAGGTGGAGGCGGCTTTCTTCTCCTGTTCGGCAAAGGCCGAGGCTCTGTCTAGGTATAAATTCTCTCTGCTTTCGCTCACAAGTATGTTTTTTGGCGCTGTTTATACTTTAGTCGATCATGGCGATGCACTTCAGCTCGATGGCGATGGGCGTGGGCAGCCTGCTTACCTCCACGGTAGTGCGGCAGGGCTGGTTATCCTGAAAGTACTCGGCGTACAGGCGGTTGTAGGTGGCAAAGTCATCCTTCATGTTCGTCAGGAAAACGGTTACGTCCACCAGGCTGTCCCAGCCGGATCCGGCATCTTCCAGAATGTAGCGCACGTTCTGAAACACCGCGCGGCACTGCGCCTCTATGTCGTAGCTTAGGATGTTGCCCTGCTCGTCCAGTTCCACGCCGGGTATCTTTTTGGTGCCGCGCTCCCGTGGCCCCACCCCCGACAGGAACAGCAGGTTGCCCACGCGCCGCGCGTGCGGGTACAGGCCCACCGGCTCCGGTGCCTTACTTGAATTGAGTAGCTCTTTGTTAGTTGCCATAGCCAAATATACATAAATAATGAGTGATCAGGTACGACCGCAAACAGGAAGAGCCGGCGGTTGCCAGCTCTTCCATCACCTTAAACAAACTATTATAAATGCTTTTTATTACTTCGTAAACTTCACATCGCCATACTTGGAGGTGATGCTTACCACCCCTTTGGGCGACGCGCCCCCGAACCTGCCTTTGTATTCGGCTGAGGTATAGTCTTTTTCGAGCGACGTTATAGTAACCAACGACTTATCCACGTTAAAGTTGCCGAACTGCACATTCACATCGAAGTTGAAGTTGGTATTATCCGCGAAGTTCAGGTTCAGCGGGGTGAACCCGCTATCCAGGGATATCTTGCGGATGTTGTTGCTGATATTGTCGATCCGGAAGGAGCCGTACTGTACCTTCATGTCCATTGTCTCCTGCAGGCTGCCCAGGCTAAAGTCACCATACTGAGAAGAACCCTGCAGGCCGCCGGCCTCCCCGACTTTCATGTCGGCATAGGCCACTCTGATAATACCGCCGTTAATATAGGCACAGTTACCGGAGCCGTACGTCAGTTTTACGTTGTTGCTGGCGTTTGCCAACCGGTCGCACTTCAGGTTTCCGTACTGCATGTCTATATCCACCTTCCCTTTCATGGAGGCCAGGTACACGTCGCCGAATTTGTTCTGTACGGCAAGGGCATTCTCGGCTGGCATGTAGATGGTATAGTTTATCTCCAGGCTTCTGTTGTTGTGCCCGTTGATGCGCATCGGGCTCTTTTCGGTGCGGAAAGAGTAGGTACTGCCTTCGTGGCTTTCCTTGATAGTAACGTTGTCCAGCATCATCTGGGCTCTTTCGTCGGTGACGGCGCGGGCAATCACCTCCACCTTTACCCTTATCTCCTTTTTATCCCAGGTGTTCACGTGCACCTGGCCCCACTGGTTCTCAATGTTAAGGGCATCTTTGCTGCTCACCTTAAAGGTTTTGTCGATGGTCTTGCGCTTCTCGGCATCGAACATGGCCGCTTCGGTTTCAAGGTTACCCGTTGTACCGGTCTGGTCAGTTATGACCAGGTGTTTCATCTCTGCCAGGTGCTTCAGTTCTGAGAGGCTTTCCAGCGCAGCCAGGCTCTTCAGCTCCTTCAGGTCAGCCAGGTTCTCCAGCTTCATATCCTCCAGCACGCGCAGTCCGGACAGGTCCACGGTTACATCGGGACAGGGCGCACTGTCTTTGGCCTGTGCCGTGGCCAGCATAGGTGCCAGTAGCAGCACCAGCGTAAGGCGTAGAGCGTTATACATTTGTGGTATCATCGTTTTGTGGTTCTTGAATAGGTTGTTGTTTGTTTGGCTCCAGTTTCTGGAGTACTTCCAGTTGACGGTTCAGCACCCTGATCCGTATCTGCAGGTTTTGGATCAGTGCACCTACTATCTCATTGGTATTAGGAGAAGTATAGAGTTGGTTTTTGAGGGAGACATAGCTGCTGTCGAGGCGGATGAGTTCGTTGTCGATCAACTGGTGCTCGTCCAGGCCCAGCACCTTCAGGTCGTACGCGCTCAGCTCCGACTTTTTGGCCTTTATCTGGCTGGCGTAGTAGGCCTCTATTTCCGGTAGCTCCGGCGCAATAGCGTTCACGTCTGCCGCAGGGGCGTTTATACTTTGATTGGATGCCAAGGTGTTGGCGGTATCAGGGGTCTGCTGCTTCATCAGGAAAATGGTGAGGCCGCAACCCAGCAGCAAAACAATGGCCGCCGCCACGCGCATAAAGAAGAAATCGGCGCTGAAGCTGGCGCGCTCGCCAAAGTTGAACTTAATAACTTTGGCCTCTTTTTCGGGTGATGTTTGCGGCAGCTCCTGGCATATGTGCTGCCACAGTTCCGGCCGGGGCTCGAACACATCGAACTCCTCCCGGTTATTCTGTACAAACTTTTCTAAGCTATCTTTCATGGTAAAGTTCTGTCATAGTTCAGCTCATCTTATACTTTCACTCAGGCCACAAACTGCGGCTCCTTCATTATCTCCAGTAGTTTTTTGCGCGCCCTGCTGTACTGCGATTTGGAGGTAGACTCCGAGATGCCCAGCACCTCGCCTATCTCGGCGTGGTCGTAGCCCTCCAGCAAGTATAAACTCAGCACCACCCGGTAGCCATCGGGCAGCTTCTGGATGGCGCGCCGCACCTGCTCCACCTGCCACTCCGAGTCATCCTCCGTCACCTCATCCGGCACCTCGGCCACCGAGCGCTCGTCCATCGGCACCAGTTCCGCACGGCGCTTGCGCACCGCGTTGATAGCCGCGTTGATCACGATCTTCTTCAGCCAACTGCCAAAGCTCGCCTCGCCCTTGTAGTGGTGCATGTTCCGGAAGGCACTCAGGAAAGCCTCCTGCAGCACATCCTCGGCCTCGGCGTAATCGTTGGTGATGCGCATGCTCACGTTAAACATGGCCTTGGAATAGAGCTTGTACAGTTCATACTGCGCCCGATGGTCACCGCCCTTGCAGCGCTGCACCACTTGCTGGTTCACATCCTGGTAGCCAAGTTTTTCCAAAGTTTACTGCTTAACCGGTTAATCGCGCTTCACTCACTTCGTGTATTCCCCTCCGCCTCTCCTAATCTCTGCCTTAAAGACACGCGGCTCTATCTGAAGTTGCATATGGGTTACAAATATTCTTAGAAATTTTTCGACAAGCTCCCTTATCCACACTATCCACAGCCCTGTGTGGAAAAAATATAATGCCTTATCTGCTTCATCTTCTTTACATTATACTTTAAAAGATGCAATAACACAGGAAATGGCTGCTTCCCTGGTTGGTCTTTATACTATCTCAGGCATGTATGAGCTTAGGTTTTCCACATATCCACATACTGGTTATTCACAATTGTGGATAAGTATGCCGTATTCCTTCTGCATGGCGAGAGTATAAAAGTATAAATATGGGTAAAGGAAGTATAAGCAGGGGCAAGTTTGAGAAAACTGTGTAGAGCAGGAAAGGCTACGGAAGTATAAATGCGCAAGAACTGTGGCATAACAGACAATACTTACACAGCCATACTTTATACACAGGTGTTCATAAAAAAACGCCGGCCCTGGGTAGAACCGGCGTTTTATACTTGTAGCTAACAAAACGCCCGCAGGTGCTGCGGAGTTTGTAGCTTAGCTTTAGTCCATGATATCAAACTTGATGCCCTGGGCAAGCGGCAGCTCACGGCTGTAGTTGATGGTGTTGGTCTGGCGACGCATGTAAATTCTCCAGGCGTCGGAGCCGGACTCGCGGCCACCGCCTGTATCTTTCTCGCCACCAAAAGCACCGCCGATCTCGGCACCCGATGTACCGATGTTCACGTTGGCAATGCCGCAGTCGGAACCCCAGTGGCCCAGGAAAGCCTCTGTCTCCAGCAGGTTGGTAGAGAAAATAGCCGAGGACAGGCCCTGACGCACGCCGTTCTGCAGCTCAATGGCATTTTCCACATCACCGCTATACTTGATCAAGTATAAGATTGGGGCGAATGTCTCCTCCTGCACCGTCTCGTAGTGGTTCTCGACCTCCACAATGGCTGGTTTCACATAGGTGCCGGTCTCGTAGCCTTCGCCGCTCAGGATGTCGCCACCAGTTAATAAGGTGCCTCCCTCCTGCTGCACCTTCTCCAGCGCACTGGTGAAGGCATTCACGGCGTCCTTATCGATCAGCGGACCAACCAGCGTTGTGCTGTCCAGCGGGTGGCCGATCGGCAGGTTCGGGTATACTTTCAACAGGCGCTCCTTTACCTGCTCAAAGATGTTCTCGTGGATGATGAGGCGGCGGGTGGAGGTGCAGCGCTGGCCGCAGGTACCCACGGCCCCGAACACGATGGCGCGCAGGGCCATTTCCATGTCAGCGCTCTCGGTAAGTATAATGGCGTTGTTCCCGCCCAGCTCCAGCAGGGATTTTCCTAAACGGGCTCCTACCGCCTCGCCTACTTTCTTGCCCATGCGCGTGGAGCCGGTAGCCGACACCAGCGGCACGCGCTTGTCGTGGCTCATCAGGCTGCCGATCTCGGCATCGCCGATGATCAGGTTGAAGATTCCCTCCGGCAGCTCGTTCTCGGCCAATACCTCCCGGATGATGTGCTGGCAGGCGATACCGGCCAGGGGCGATTTCTCAGAAGGCTTCCAGATTACCACGTCGCCGCACACGGCAGCCAGCATCGCGTTCCAGCTCCAAACCGCCACCGGGAAGTTGAAGGCGGAGATCACACCCACGATGCCCAGCGGGTGGTACTGCTCGTACATGCGGTGCTGCGGCCGCTCCGAGTGCATGGTGTAGCCGTGCAGCTGGCGCGAGAGGCCAACGGCAAAGTCGCAGATGTCAATCATCTCCTGCACCTCGCCCAGGCCCTCCTGGTAGATCTTGCCCATCTCGTAGCTCACCAGTTTGCCCAGCGCCTCCTTGTGCTGGCGCAGCTTCTCGCCTATCTGGCGCACGATCTCGCCACGCTTCGGGGCGGGCACCTTGCGCCATACTTTAAAAGCTTCCTCGGCCTGCTGCACCACCTTGTCGTAATCTTCGGCGGTGGCCATGTGTACGGTGGCAATGGTGTTACCGTCTGCCGGTGAGTTGATGGTGCGGGAGGTGCGCCCTTCGTGGCCGCCCCACACCAAGCCGGTGCTATAGGCCGGGTTTACTTCTTTTATGCCCAGTTGGTGCAGCACGTCGGAAATTTCTTTTACCAGCGGGGCTGCGTCTATGGTTTGCTTCATGGTTTTATCGCTTTACGTCTTTTTTAACAGGCTCTTATACAAAGCTAAAAAATAAAAAAGCTTCTGCAAGGCTGCAGAAGCTTTCTATGGTATTCGCTAGAATTTATTAACCTTTGCCAATCGGGTAGTATGCCTTCAGGCCATCCGGATAGACGCCCTCAATGTATACCACTCCGCCGTCGAAGTTCTTCAGGTGCTTCTCCACATCGCCTGGCTCTTTCACTTCATACTTGTCGATGCGGGTAATGATGAAGCCATCCTTCATGCCTGTGTCGCGGAACTTGCTGTCGGCAACGTCCTTAATCTTGGCGCCCCCGGTAATGCCCAGCTTGCTCATTTCCTGACGCGTCACCGGCTCAAAGGTAGCGCCATCAAAGGTAACGGCCTTGGCATTGCTGCGCTTCACCAGTTCTGTGCTGTTCTCCAGGTTCTTGAGCGTCACATTAGTTGATTTGCTCTTTCCGTCGCGCTGGTAGGCAATCTTCACTTTATCGCCTGGGCGGTAGCGGGCAATCTGCTCCAGCAACTGCGATGACTTGCCCACTTTCACGTCGTTCACGGCTGTGATCACGTCACCGGCCTTCAGGCCAGCCTCCTCGGCACCGCTATTTTCCTGCACGGCCGCCACGTAAACCCCGTTCAGGGTTTTAATGCCTTTCTCCTTCGCAAAGGCTGCGTCAATCTCCTGGATAGAGGCTCCCAGCAAGGCACGCTGTACTTCGCCATACTTCAGCAGGTCATCCACCACCTTGCTTACGATAGCCGACGGAACGGCAAAAGAGTAACCGGCAAAAGATCCCGTCTGCGAGGCGATGGCGGTGTTGATACCCACTAGGTCTCCGTTCAGGTTCACCAGGGCGCCTCCAGAGTTACCCGGGTTCACGGCGGCATCTGTCTGAATAAACGACTCGATGCTCATGTCTTGGGTGGCGCTGGTGCGCAGGATGTTGATGTTACGGCCCTTGGCACTCACGATACCCGCGGTAACGGTAGAAGTCAGGTTCATGGGGTTACCCACGGCCAGCACCCACTCGCCCACCTGCAGGTCATCGGAGTTACCGTAGCGGATGGTTGGCAGGTTTTCGGAGTTGATCTTTAGCAGCGCGATATCGGTGGTAGGGTCGGAGCCCACCAGCGTAGCCTCAAACTTGCGCTTGTCGTCCAGCACTACCTCAATCTTGTCGGCCCTGTCGATGACGTGATTGTTGGTCACGATGTACCCGTTAGAGGCCACGATTACCCCGGAGCCGGAGCCCACCTGCGGGCCACGCGGCACGCTCTGGCCAAAGCCGTCGCCGAAGAACTCACGCAGGAACGGATCCATCGGGCTGCTGTAACGATCGGAGGAGCGAACGCTGTATTCCGTCATCACGTGCACGACTGCGGGCGTGGACACCTGTGCGGCTTTTATAAAATTAAGGCCTTCCGGCACGATCACGTTGCTGCTGCGCATGTCGCTGGTGTAGCGCACGGTTGGGTACTGCTGCTCCGTCTGAACAACCTTGCTATCATCTTCCAGCAGTTTGTAGCTTCCGACAGCCACACCACCGCCTACCACAGCCGAGAGCGCAACGCCAAGTATAAACTGTTTCGTCTTCATATGTTATTTTTAAACTTTACTATATATAATATTCTAAATGAGGTATATTCCCAGTTACTGAACGCTATAATCTTATACGATAGTATGATACCGCCCGGCAGATATTTTGCGCACTTCTGTTTATAAACAAAAAGGAGGCCAATTTTGATGGCCTCCTTTTAAAATTCATACTTGCTCCTTACTTAGACGCGCCGTTTTCCGAGAGTGCTTTTTCTTTTTTCTTCTCCGGTTTTACTTCTCTGGTCTCTGCGGATGCGATGTTGATCTGGCGCTTCATGGTCTTCTTTTCATCCTTGGGCACACGCACCAGCAGGATTCCGTCCCTGAACTCAGCCGAGATATTGTCCGGGTTCACGTTATCGGGCAAATAAAACGTCCTGCTGAAGGAGCCATACTGGGTTTCCAACATGTGGAAGCGGCGGTTCTCCTCTTTCTTCTCAAACCTACGCTCCCCGGTGATTGTCAACCTGCCTTCCTGGAAGTCGATGGAGATATCCTCTTTCTTCACGCCAGGTAAGGCAGCCTCGATCTCGTAGCCGCGCTCTGTCTCGCAGGCATCCACATGGGGGGTAAAGCTGGAAAGGCCCCTGGAATTAACAGACTCGTTGAAGAACCTGTCCAGCATTGCGCTGAACGTGTTCGGCATGTTCTCCTGCATGCCGTTGTATCTTGTAAGTGCCATTTTAACCTCCTTTTTTAAGTCCTTAAACTCATTTTCAAGAAGGATACCGTAAAAAGCGTACCAATCGGATTATCATGCTAAAACATGAAATAATGTCATTTTAGAAGTATGGAAAAAGATAACTTCCTGACTAATTTACAGTTGCATTATACTTTAGTACGAAATACTGGCAGTGCTGGGGGCACGGTTAATGGTATACTTCAGTTCCAGGCCCACCACCGGGGTAATGCGATTGCGCTTGGTGGTATAACCCTCCTCCTGTAGCTGCCCCTGTTCGCTGTATACCGGCGGGATGAGCACGTAATAGTAATCCGTTTGCCGCATAAAGTATGGGTTGAGGCGCAGTTTCTCTGTCAGCTCATAGTTCAGGCTGAGGCGCAGGCGCGTGCGGTCGATGGTGCGCTCCTTGATGAGGCCGTCGTATTGCTTGCCCAGGCTGGAGCGCAGCATGGCTTCGTAGTTTATACTTGGGGTGATGAATTTGCTGCCCAGCGGCAGGCGCTTGCCAAGTTCCGCCGACAGCCGGAAGCGGCCGGACGCGTCCCGGTCCTCCTGGTCCACATACTCGAACAGCAGCTGCTTATTAAAGTACAGACCTTTCACCTCGCCGTTGTGGCGCAGGAACAAGGCATAAAAAGTAGTTTTAGGGTAATCCTCGGCGGCATAACGCACTATGGCCCCGCCCCGCCAGTGCTCCGACAAGGTATGCTCGTAGCCCAGGCTCAGCTCCACCCGCTCAAAGTTACTCAGGATGCCGGAGTCCTTCAGGTCGTTAAAGTCGCCGTCGGTGTTGATGCGGTAGCCGTTGCGCAAAAACAGCAGCCCCTCCTCGCCTAAGCCGTAGCTTGCCTGCAGCTCCGGCCAGATGGTGGTGGGGGCGGTAACCTTGCTCTGTGCCTGCGCCAGCACGGGCAGGAGAAGCAGCAGTATAACGTATAACTTTTTCATACTTATTTGTTGAGTTCTCCTGTAGTGCCTTATCCCGCCAGTTGCTGCAGCGCCACCCATGCCATCAGGCCAATGCCCGTTTCCAGCGCGGCCTCATCCACATCAAAGGTTGGCGTGTGCACGCCGGAGGTAATGCCGCGCTCCTCGTTGCGGGTGCCGAGGCGGTAAAAGCAGGCGGGCACCTGCTGCGTGTAGTAAGCAAAATCCTCCGCGCCCATCCACAGGTCCAGGTCCACCACGTTCTCCGGGCCTAAGTATGCTTCTGCGGCCTCGCGGGCTATACTTGTCACCTCCGGGTCATTCTGCAGGAACGGATAACCGAACTTGATGTCGATGTCGCAGCTGCCGCCCATACTTTCGCAGAGGCCCTCGGCCAGTTTCCTGATCTTCTGGTGTGCCTCGCGCCGCCATACTTCGTTCATAGTCCGGAAAGTGCCTTCCAGCTTTACCTCGTTCGGGATAACGTTGGTCGCGCCCCTGGCCTCCACCTTGCCAAACGAGAGCACCGTCGGCACCTTCGGGCTGGCGTGGCGGCTCACGATCTGTTGCAGCGCCACGATCAGGTGGGCCGAGATCAGCACCGGGTCGATGTTCATTTCTGGCAAGGCAGCATGGCCTCCCTTACCCTTTACCGTGATGTAGATCTCATCGGCACTGGCCATGTACATACCCGACTTAAAACCCACCTTGCCGGCAGGCAGCAGCGGGAACACGTGCTGCCCGATTATACTTGCAGGAGCCGGGTTCTGTAGCACGCCTTCTTTGATCATAAGGGAGGCGCCGCCCGGAAATTTCTCCTCCCCCGGCTGGAAGATCAACTTGATGGTACCCTCAAACTCCCCGCGGATTTCCTGCAGGATACGCGCCGTGCCCAGCACCGAGGCCGTGTGCACATCGTGTCCGCAGGCATGCATCACGCCTTCGTTCTTCGATTTGTACGCCACCTCATTCGCCTCCACTATCGGCAGGGCATCCATATCAGCGCGCAGGGCTATCGTTTTCTTCTCAGGATATTTGCCCTTTATCAGCGCCACCAGACCCGTGTTCGCCATACGTTGTGCTTCTATTCCAAACCTGGCAAGCTCCTGCTCTACATAGGCGGCGGTGTTGTGCTCCTCAAACGAGAGCTCGGGGTTGGCATGGATGTGGCGGCGCACCTGCACCGTATCCGGCGCATAGGCTTTGGCAAGTTCCTTTATTCTGTCTATGGATATCGGCATGGGACTTCTTTCTGAAAACTGGTTACTTATACTTTGGCCTGGCACACAATTACTGTAAAACAAGGTAGCAATTATACTTTATGGCATCAAACATAAAAAGCGTTGCAGCCTCTCCGCCACAACGCTTTTAAAGCCTTTTGCCTTACATTACCTTAGTTCTTCCGGAGGTTGATCTTATCGGGCACGATCTGCGCATTTGGTATCAGGTCTGAGATCTGATTGAGCACCTGCTGGGCCTCCACACGGCTAAAGAAATCACCGACTACCAGGCGGAAGTTGGGTTGCTGGTAGGTGAGGTAATCCTGCACATCGGGCACTCTGGAGATGATGGCCTTGCGCAGGTCCATCACCATCTGGCGCTGCGATCCGTTGTAGGCCAAAATGCGGTAGCCCTGGGCATACTTGATGTTCTTGTTCACGCTGGCCACGGTGTCCATCAGCACGGCCACCTGGTCATTGTTATGCTTTGTGGGCTCTATGCGTGCCATTGCCCCTGTTTCGGTCACCTCATACGTTGGGCGGAACTGGCTCAGGTCCTCCATCACCCGCTCCGACTTGCCTGTGCCTACTTTTGCCTCGCTGCCCACGCGGCCACCACCTTTGGAAGGGGCGCAGGACGAGACTGCCACAAGGAGCAAAACGAGCGAAAAACTAAGAATTCTATTCATGGGAAACTATTTGGATGCTGGCCGAGCAGCCTAACCTGTCGGCGCCAGCCTTTATTAATGCTTCTGCTTCTGCTTTTGTCCGTACGCCGCCGGCAGCCTTTATCTTCATTTTACTGGGCAGCACGCGGCGCATCAGCTTTATGTGCTCTACGGTTGCCCCCTTGGAGGCAAAGCCCGTGGAGGTTTTCACGAAGTCCACGCCGGCGCTGGCGCAGATGCTGCAGGCTTTCACGATCTCCTCCTCCGTTAGCAGGGCGGTTTCGATGATCACCTTCAGCTCGGCCTCCTTTAAGTGGCAGAACTTGGCCAAATCGCTCAGCTCGTTCTCCACCTCCTTATACTTGCCCGATTTAAAGTAGGAGATGTTCATCACTACGTCTATCTCGTTGGCGCCGTCCTCAATGGCCTGGTGCGTTTCCAGGAACTTGACCTTGGGGTGCTGGTAGCCCAACGGAAAGCCAACCACGGTGGCGATCTTAACCAGCGTGCCCACGCCCAGCCGCTCTTTGGCCTGAAGCACGTAGCAGGGCGGTACGCAAACAGCCGCAAAGCCGTAACTCCTGGCCTCGTCGCAAAGCTGCATTACCTGGTCGGCGGTAGCCTCGGGGCGCAGCAGCGTGTGGTCTATGTAAGCAGCGATGTCTTCTCCTGCCATAACGTTAGATAAAAGACAAAGGACATAAGATGAAAGTATACTTCCTCCTATATCCTCTGTTCAGGACAAACATGAAGCCGCCACTAAGTATACTTAGTGGCGGCCGTATTCTTTATTCCTCAATAAGTACGCAGCGGTTGTTGTGCAGATCGTCTTCCACGCTCTTAAACTTCACGTCCTTCAGCACACGGCCATCGGTATACTGCACGCTTACGCGCTCGTTGCGCCCGGCCACCTTCTGGGAGTGGGCCGGCAAAATGCGCTCCGGCTCGGCGGCAGGCGCCGATGTGTGGCCAGCCTCATCCTCCAGCGAGGAGTGTACCTCCTGCTTCTGCTCCTTCAGCACCGGCGGCTTGGGGGCCATCGGTGGTTTTATCGGCTGCTGCATCTGTTGCGGGGCCTGCACAGGTATAAACGCACGGAACAGGAACTCAATTGTCTGCTCGTTCACTTTTCCGATCATGCGCTTAAAGAGCTCAAACGACTCAAACTTGTAAATCAACAGCGGGTCTTTCTGCTCGTACACGGCGTTCTGCACGCTCTGCTTCAGGTTGTCCATCTCGCGCAGGTGGTCGGTCCAGGCCTGGTCGATGGTGCCCAGCGTGATGATCTTCTCCATGGAGCGGATCAGCTCGAGGCCATGCGTTTCGTAGGCCTTGGTTAGGTTCGCCACGGCGGCCAGCTGGCGCTTGCCATCCGTAAACGGCACGGCGATGTTCTCGATCATCGGCCCACGGTTCTGGTGGATGTCGGTGATGATCGGGTACGCCTGCTCCCCGATCTGCTTGTTGCGGTTCAGGTAATGGTTCAGGGCCTCGTTGTAGAGGCGCTCTGCCAGCTGGTTGGCCGGTGCGGCTTTGAACTCATCCTCCGTAATGGCGGACTCGATGCCGAACACGCGCAGCACGTGCAACTGGAAGTTCTCGTAGTCGCTGGTGTTCTTGTAGCTCACGATCACGTCCTCGCTGATGTCGTAGATCATGTTCCAGATATCGAGCTCCAGACGCTCGCCATAAAGCGCGTTCCGGCGGCGCTTGTACACCACCTCCCGCTGGGCGTTCATCACGTCGTCGTACTCCAGCAGGCGCTTACGCATGCCAAAGTTGTTTTCCTCCACTTTCTTCTGGGCACGCTCAATAGAGTTCGTGATCATCGAGTGCTGGATCACCTCGCCTTCCTCCAGGCCCATGCGGTCCATCAGGCGGGCAATTCTGTCAGAGCCGAACAGGCGCATCAGGTTATCCTCCAAACTCACGAAGAACTGCGAAGAACCCGGGTCACCCTGGCGGCCGGCACGGCCACGCAACTGGCGGTCTACGCGGCGTGACTCGTGGCGCTCCGTACCGATAATGGCCAGACCACCCGCTCCCTTCGACTCCGGCGTCAGCTTAATGTCGGTACCACGACCAGCCATGTTGGTAGCGATGGTTACCGTGCTTGGCTTACCGGCTTCGGCTACAACCTCGGCCTCTTTCTGGTGCATCTTGGCGTTCAGAACCTGGTGCTTGATGTTGCGCAGCTTCAGCATACGGCTCAGTAGCTCCGAGATCTCTACCGACGTGGTACCCACCAGCACCGGACGGCCTTGCTCCGTGAGCTGCACAATCTCGTCGGCAACGGCGTTATACTTCTCGCGAACGGTTTTGTATACTTTGTCGTGCTCGTCTTTTCTGGAGATAGGGCGGTTGGTCGGGATCACCACCACGTCCAGCTTATAGATGTCCCAGAACTCGCCTGCCTCTGTCTCGGCAGTACCCGTCATACCAGCCAGTTTGTGGTACATACGGAAGTAGTTCTGCAGCGTAACGGTGGCGTAGGTCTGCGTGGCGTCCTCTACTTTCACGTTCTCTTTTGCCTCAATAGCCTGGTGCAAGCCATCGGAGTAGCGGCGGCCCTCCATGATACGGCCCGTCTGCTCGTCCACGATCTTCACCTTGTTATCCGGCGTCACGATATACTCGGTGTCCTTCTCGAACAGCGTATAGGCCTTCAGCAACTGGTTGATGGTATGGATACGCTTCGACTTCTCCTGGAAATCGGCGATCAGTTTCTCTTTGGCGTGCAGTTGCTCCTCATGCGCCATTGTTTTGTTATGCTCGATCTCGGCGATCTCGGTGCCGATGTCTGGCATGATAAAGAAGTTCGGATCTTCGCCCTGGCCTGTGATCAGGTCGATGCCTTTCTCGGTGAGCTCGATCTGGTTGTGCTTCTCATCGATGGTGAAGTAGAGCGGCTCGTCGGCCTCCGGCATCTGGCGTGAGTTATCCTGCAGGTAGAAGTTCTCCGTTTTCTGCATGATGGCGCGGTTACCCGTCTCGCTCAGGAACTTGATCAGCGGCTTGCTCTTGGGCAGGCCACGGTAGGCGCGGAACAGGGCCAGGCCACCGTCCTGCGTGTTGCCTTCCTTTATCTGGCGCTTGGCCTCTGTCAGGAAGTTCTGCACCACCTTGCGCTGCGCTTCCACCAGCATCGAGATGCGCGGCTTCAGCTGGTAAAACTCGTGCTCATCGCCGCGCGGCACCGGGCCGGAAATAATCAGCGGCGTACGGGCGTCATCTATCAACACGGAGTCCACTTCGTCCACCATGGCGTAGTGGTGCTTGCGCTGCACCAGATCCTGAGGTTCGCGGGCCATGTTGTCGCGCAGGTAGTCGAAGCCGAATTCGTTGTTCGTACCGTAGGTGATGTCTGCCCTGTAGGCGTTGCGGCGGGCTTCGGAGTTTGGCTGGTGCTTGTCGATACAATCGATAGTAAGACCATGGAACTCGAACAAGGGCGCCATCCATTCTGAGTCACGCTTGGCCAGGTAGTCGTTCACGGTTACCACGTGCACGCCGCGCTTGGCCAGGGCATTGAGGTAAGCAGGCAGCGTGGCCACCAGCGTTTTACCCTCACCTGTGGCCATCTCGGCAATCTTACCGCGGTGCAGCACAATACCACCGATCAGCTGTACGTCGTAGTGCAGCATGTCCCAGGTGATCTCGTTGCCGGCAGCCATCCATTTGTTGGCCCAGGTAGCTTTGTCGCCCTCGATCTGCACGTTTGGCTTGCGGCCTGCGATCATGCGATCGTGGTCGGTGGCGGTTACCACCAGCTGGCCATTCTCCTTCCAGCGGCGGGCTGTTTCTTTAACAACGGCAAAACCCACCGGCAGCACCTCCATCAGCACTACTTCCAGGTCTTTGTTGCGTTGCTTCTCCAGCTCATCGATCTCCGAGAAGATGTTCTCCTTCTGCACGATGTTGAGCTCTGTTTCTTCGGCCACACGCTTGTGCAAGGCCGCGATCTTGTCGTCGATCGGCTTGAGGCGCTCATCAATAATGCCCTTAATCTCGAATGTCTTCTGACGAAGCTCGTCGTCTGTAAGTGTGGTTAGCTTGGCGTATTCCTCGTTTACTTTAGATACGTAGGGTAGTACCTCCTTTATATCTCTGTCGGACTTGGTGCCGAATAGCTTCGCAACGGTTTTACCGAAAAAATCAAACATCTGTATGTGTTGTTCTTAAATGAATTCTTCTGTTCGCAATATCGTCAAAAATAGCTGTTTTTCCGATATTTCTAATGTTCTGTACTAAAACAATACCAGAACAAACGGTGTTTTGTCCTTCTGCCATATTTACCGGTAAAGTATAGCGGTTTTGCTATTAATGGCTTCAGGGGCTAATTCGTTATGCCATAATAGGTAACATGTGGCAGTGTGGCAGAAGTTCGTTTTGAGGCTGAGGTTATACTTTATACTTCGGATGTACCTGATGCTCTGTGTTTCTTGGTACTGAGTTTTTCAGCTGCGGATTTTCTGATCCGGGTAAGTCATACTTTTACACTCCGGCTTTACTTCTCTGGTGCAAGCTGAAAGTCACGGAGCATTTCGGGGCGCCCACTTGTGCCTTTCCCTGCTTCTGGCGCAAGTCTCCAGACTTGTGTCCTTTTATGATATCGAGTTTGTAACTCGATTGGCTTGAAAAGCCATACTTGCTTTGACTATACTTTCATACTTGCGCAAGCCTTACTTTATGCTTTCTCTGGCGCAAGCGTCCGCTTGTGCCTCTTTATACTTAAGTTATACTTTTATACTTGCTGGTTTTATACTTCAGTCATACTTCCCTGGCCGCCGCTTCATACAACTGGACACAGGCTATACTTAGTAGCTTCCGCTGATCCTCTAGTTCCCACAAACCTACCATTGCACTTCATACTTTGGCTCCCTCAAGGCCGGGAGGCCTCGCCTTCGGGCATCGCGCTGGGAGCTTTTCCTGCCCTCGTACCTCGGGCTGCCTCACTCTCGTTCGGCACCGGAAAAACTCGCATAGGCGCTCAACCCAAAGGCTGGGATCAGATTCGATAGCCTCTGCTTTCTGTCATCTCGACCTACGGGAGAGATCTATTCAGGATTCCAGATAGACCTCTCGCCCTGTTCGAGATGACAGGTGAAGAAGCAAGTATAAATTCCCCTCTCGGGAGGGGTTGGGGTGGGTTTATACTTCTGTAGGGGAAGATCGTGACCTGTCTGCCCAACGGCAGCAATGAAACTTAAACTTTAGCATCAGTAAGTACGAACTCCCCTCCTTAGACTACCGAGAACGAGAGTTCGAAGGTAGCGAGCGCAGCTCTGAGGGGTTAGGGGTGGTTGGAACAAGTACTGCAGAGGCTCCCTCCCCTGTTTTTAGGGCCGGGGTGGGGTGAAAGTAGTTGGCGCCGAAACAGCCTGCATCCCCTATGATCAACAAATAACTCCCAACCTAGAACACCTTCTGAAACTCCACCACATCCTCCCAGCCATCCAAGGTATGCAGCCATTCTTTCCGCACGCCCACTTGCTGAAAGCCAGCTTGGGTAAAGAGGTGTATACTTGGCAGGTTGGTGGCGGTAACGGAGCAGTATACCTGGTGCAGTTGCAGTTTGCCTTGGCAGTAGCCCAACAGCAGTTGCAGCGCCTCGCGGGCATGGCCATTACCCCGGTGCTCGGCCATCACTACAATGCCTACGCCGGCGCGACGGTGGAGCGGATCGAAATCGAAGAGGTCGATGGCGCCGATGGCTTCGTGGTTGCTGTTGCAGATGACAAGGCGCAGCTGCTTTACCGTATAGATGTCGAGGGCGGCGTTTTCGAGGTAGGCCTCCAGCACGAACTTAGAGTAAGGCGTGAGTGTGTTTCCCACATGCCACACGGAGGTGTCGTTTTCCAGCGCGTAGAGGAAATCCAGGTCGGAGGGCTCCAGGGCACGCAGGTAGGTTTGGTCAGCTTTCAGGAACACGGGTTGATAGGTTATACTTGCACACAAGCTACGCAAAAAAAGAAAAGACTTCCAGTTTATACTTTCCGGAAGTCTTTTACTTTAAAACGACTTATACTTCTCTCAAACCGTAATGCTGCCGGTAAACACCAACTTGGCCGGGCCGATGAGGTAGATATACTTAAAGCTGCCGTCGCTGCTTCTCTCGAAGGCCACCTCCAACTCGCCTCCCGGCACTTTTACCTTCACCGGGCTCTGCATGTCTTTCAGTCCGCCTGCCACCAGCGCGGCAGCAGTCACGCCTGTTCCGCACGACAAAGTTTCATCTTCCACGCCCCGCTCGTAGGTGCGCACATAGATCTCATCGTCGCCCAGGCGCTGCACGAAATTGGCGTTGGTGCCCACTTCCCTGAAACGCTCGTTGTAGCGGATGGCGCGCCCTTCTTCATACACATCCAGGTGCTCCACATCCTCCACAAATCGCACGTAATGCGGCGAGCCGGTGTTCAGGTAGCTATCCTCACCTATCCTCTCCACCGTTTTCACGTCGTTCATCTTCAGCTGGATGAGGCCCCGCTCCACACTGGCCTGGTGCTCGCCGTCGGCCGCCAGGAAGCAGGCCACGTCCTCGATCACGCCCAGTTGCTTGGCGAAGCGAACGGTGCAGCGCGCGCCGTTTCCGCACATGGAACCCACGCGGCCGTCGGCGTTGTAGTACACCATCTCGAAGTCGTAGTCCGGGTGGTCCTGCAGAAGTATGAGCCCGTCGGCGCCAATGCCCATGCGGCGGTCGCAGAGGTGTTTCACCAGCGCCTCGTCCTGTGCAGGAAAAGTAAGCTTCCGGTTGTCGATCATTACGAAATCGTTGCCGGTACCCTGGTATTTATAAAAGCTGATTACCATATAGCTGTAACAAATAAAGCGGTGGCTGCGTGCCTTTTTAAGGTTAGGCAGATAATGCGTAATTTTACCGCATACCGGGCCAAGCCTGAAATAAACGACAAAGATATGTATTCCTTTCTTACAACAGAAAACTGGGCTGACTATGAGTTGGTTGATTCCGGGAATTTTGAAAAACTGGAGCGTTTCGGCCAGTATTACGTGGCCCGCCCCGAGCCGCAGGCCATCTGGGACAAGCACCTGCCCGAGCAGGAGTGGCAGCGCCTGGCCAATGCCGTTTTTACCCGCGACAAAGGCAGCCAGGAGAAAGGCCAGTGGAAACTGAAGAAAGGAATGCCCGAACAGTGGTTTATCAATTATACTTACAATGGCCTGAAGCTGCGTTTCCGCCTCGGCCTGTCGTCTTTTAAGCACGTGGGTTTGTTTCCGGAGCAGGACGCTAACTGGAAGTTTATTTACGACACCACTAAAAAGCTGAAAACGCCGCAGCCTAAGGTGCTGAACATGTTTGCCTACACCGGTGCTGCCACGCTTGCCGCCAAAGCCGCCGGCGCCGACGTAACACACCTCGACTCTATCAAGCAGGTAAACTTCTGGGCCCGCGACAACATGGAGGCCAGCAACCTGGACAACGTGCGCTGGATTGTGGAAGACGCCATGAAATATGCCCGCCGCGAAGTGAAACGAGGCAACAAGTATAACGGCATCATCCTGGACCCGCCAAGTTACGGCCGCGGCCCGAACGGCGAAAAATGGCAACTGGAAGACGAGTTAAATGAAATGATAAAGCTTTGCCGCGAAATGCTGGACGGCACCGATTATTTCCTGCTGATAAACCTGTACTCGATGGGCTTCTCGGCCATGGTGCTCGACAACCTGATGCGCGGCACCTTTGGGGAGATGGTGCAGAACGAAGAACTCGGCGAGCTATACTTGCTGGATGGCGGTAAACGTAAATTGCCGCTGGGGACGTTTTTTCGGTTTAGTTCGGTGGGGAGGTAGGACTAATTTATTTCCTAGTAAGCTACTTTTTCAATGAAGCGCTTTAAATAGGGTAACGCCTTATACGCAAAAGAAAGTAAATGATAATTCAGTTCCAAAATCACATATTTCAAACCAGAACCTAAGTATAATTCATGAATCTTTTTACGACACTTTTCAGGCTACCTGTTATTTTATCTTTAATACTTCTTATGAGTTGTGATGAGGATAAAAACTTCGAGGAACTTGCACCTTACCGTACTTACACAGCTTTGCTAAATCAACAAGATAAAGATGCCCCAGTTGCCACTGTGCTTGAGAATACTTTGAACATAACAATAGAGTGGACAAGAACTAGTACAGGGAAATACTTAGGCGCGCTAAGTCAGCCGGTTGATACCAATAAAAGTACTCTCTGGGTGTCAACGCCTCCAACTCATGCAGTCATGAGAATACGGTTTAATAGCCCGACGGAAATTTACTTGGAAGCTGGTCAAGGAGTTAATTTTCATACTGACACTTTCACTAATGTTTCCTTAGAGCTGAAAGTATATAAATAAGGTGGTAGTTCTTAGTCTATATATTTCTGCTACAACCATAGGTGGCATTCCACATTACGCCTTTCGTTAGAAAGCGCGCTGTATTCAACCTCTATTACAAATTTACACCATGACCAACCGCCTCGCACTCATCGACATGGGCACCAACACCTTTCACCTGCTGGTAACGGAGGTGGATGACCAGGGCCAGCTAACGGAGCTTTACAAGACCAAAGTGCCTGTGCGGCTGGGGCAGGGCGGCATCAGCAACGGAGCCATTGCGGCCGAGGCCTCTGAGCGTGCCCTGAAAACCCTGCGCGAGTTTCGGAGAATCATAGATGAGTTCGGCGCGAAAACGGTGCGGGCCATGGCCACCAGCATGGTGCGCAACGCCAGCAACGGCGACGATTTTATAAAGGACATCTTCAAGCAAACCGATATACAGGTAGAGGTGATAGACGGTGCCCGCGAGGCCGAACTGATCTACTACGGCGTGCGCTTCGCCGGCGTGCTGGACGAGCAGACGGCTATGATCATGGACATCGGCGGCGGCAGCGTGGAGTTTATACTTTGCAACCAGAACAATATCTTCTGGAAGCAGAGTTTTGAACTGGGAGCCCAGCGCCTCATGGACAAGTTCTTCACCGCTGACCCAATACCATCTGAAAGTATAGCCGCCGAAAAAGCATACTTAGAAGAGCGCCTGCAACCGCTCACCGAGGCCGTGGCCAAGTATAAACCAAGCATCCTGGTCGGCTCATCCGGCACTTTCGATACCCTCTGTGATATTGATGCCCTTCGCAAAGGCGACACCTCTCGCCTGCAAAGTATACCACCGGCCGCTATCCTGCCTTTAACCGATTACTACGCCATCCATGAAGAACTGCTCCGCAAAAACCACGACGAGCGCCTGGCCATACCCGGTATGCTGGAAATGCGCGTGGACATGATCGTGCTGGCAAGTATACTGGTGGATTTTGTGCTGCAGAAGTATAATCTCCAGGAGATCAGAACGTCATCTTACGCGCTGAAAGAAGGCGTGCTCTATGAGATGCTGCAGAAGTAATTCTTTCTTTAATCTGCATCAGGATTTGCAGGTCGTGTCCTGCAGACCTCGCAGCGTGCACAGCTCCTGCGAGCGTCTGGCTGCATTGGGACCAACCAGCCCTACCAAAGTATAACCCCTCCCCAACCCTCCCCTAAGAACAGAGGAGGGGGCTATACTAGCTGCTTTCCCTGTCATCTCGAGTACTCTTGAGGCGGGAGCCGGAGAGAGCCAGCGTAGCTGTGAGAGATCTATCGGGAATCCTGAAGAGATCTCACCTGCTGTTCCGGACTTCCTAGTCCGGAACTACTGCTGCTGCGGACGTCTTTGTCTGCGTTTCTGCAACACCAGGTTCAACCACCCCTACCCCTCAGAGCTGCGCTCGCTACCTTCGAACTCTCGTTCTCGGTAGTCTAAGGAGGGGAATCTTACTTACTACTTTTCCTGTCATCCCGACGAAAGGAGGGATCTAAACAGAGTTCTAAAGAGATCTCTCCCTTAGCTCTAAATGACAAGATAGCCGTGGCTATCGAACTGATACCCAGTCCTTGGGTTGAGCGCCTTGTGAGATCCGGTGCCGCGCATGCGGCAGCGCCCTGGCGCAGGAGGGAACACAGCGCGATGCCAAAGGACGAGCCCTCTCGGGCTGGAGAGCACCAATGTCAGAAATGAAACTGTAGGTTTGTGGGAACTACAGGATCAGCGGCAGCTAGCAAGCATAGCTTGTATCAACTAGCAGGAAGCAGTAGCTAAGGAAGTATAGCTCAAGTATAAAGTATGCCTCACGCGGATTGCAAATCCGCGGCTATTATACTTCCGGATTGCAAATCCGAAAGAGCGGAAGGGTTCAAGTGGAAGGAAGCGGCGGCTAAGGAAGTATAGCCAAAGTATAAAAAGGCACAAGCGGACGCCCCGAAATGCTCCGGGACTTTCAGCTTGCGCCAGAAAAAGATGAAGTATAGCCCGCTTAAAATTGCAAAAAAACAGCCCCGGAAGTATAAACTCCCGGGGCTACTAAACCTACCCTTGCTTCGCCAGCCGCTTCCGCTCTTTCTCGTAAGACTTCTTCAGCTGCTTCAGATCGCGGTTGTTCTGGCTATACTTTACGGACTGTACTTTAGCATCCTGCAGCTGCCCTTGCTGCACATCTTTCAGCGCGAGTTGCTGGCCCAGTTGCTGCTGCACTTTCTTCGTTTTGCCCTTGCGGTAGCCCTTCTCCAGCAACAGCGATAGCAACTGAATGGACGCCTGCTCCTCTCCTTGGTTTGCATAAAACCCTACCACGGCCGCAGTAAATGGCTGGTTCGGATGCTCTTTGGCAAAGTTGAAGAGCGAAATGTGATCCAGTCCATACTTGTTTACCTGCTGCGCTACGTAATACACTCGCGCTTCCTCATACTTAAGTATCGCTTCGCTGTACTTGTTCCTACCGATCAGTTGCCCGGCCTCCTCCAGTTTACGCTGGTAATTGGCGGCTGCGGCAATAGCGGCTCTACCATCCTTAGCGGTAAAGGAGGCAATGCCACATTCTGACATTCCGTCTGCCGCATTAATAGCAGCCTCATAGGCCTGGTCGGCGGTGATAAACTTCTTCTCTCGTACCAACGCCTGCGCGTTCTGGAAATGCTTGTCATAAGTAGCTTGTGTATTGATGCACTCCTGGGTAAAGATGCGCTCGCGCAGCAGTTTATACTTGCCGGCCACCTCCACATCCTGCGCCAGCGCAAAGCGCTCCTGCATAGCCGTGGCCTCGCTAGCGGTCTGGCGAGCATTGCTCAGCCTGTTCTGCATCGCCTGCTCATAGCCCTCTCCCAGCATAGCCAGCAGCACCGGCTTGGCCGCCCGCTGCGACAGCTGCCGCAGCTCCTGCACCGGCCTGAAAGTATAAGCTTGTTCCAGCGTCAACGCCTCCTCGAACTGCCCCAGCGCCGCGCGGTGGTTCTGCTGCGCCAGGTAGCGCTTGCCATCGTCTATAAAGCCAAGGTAGTACTGGAACTTCACCTGAGTCAGCAAATCGCCGGCCTCGGTGGCGTTGTGCAGCACGTACTCATACTCCCGCTGGAAGACCAGTGCCTCCTGCGCCACCCGCTCCGCCTCCTGCAGGTCATTTCGTGCCAGCAGGCGCCGGCCGTTATCCACCATACTTCTGTATAGGCCGCTTGCTGCCCGGGCCTCTCCGTCATTTAGTGCCTGCATGCTGCAGCGCAGTCCGCCAATGGTGCTGCACAGGTTGCGTGCTTCGGCGTAGGCCTCCAGCGCATAGCTGTACTCGCCACGGGTGGTAAAGCGGTTTCCTTCGGTGATGTGGGCGGCGTAAATATCATGCGCCAGGGCCAGGGCCATTTGCTCGGTCTGCGGGTCCACGCGCATGCGGGTCAGCACGTCGCGGGTGCGGTTGGTGGCTTCCCGGATGTAGCCGTTGTGCAGGTCGATGCGGGCCAGCTGCACGTGCGCCGGGGCAAAGTTCGGGTTCGCCTCCACCGACTTGGCAAAGTATGTCTGCGCCACCGAGCCGTTGCCATTCTGCAGCAAACTTACGCCCCGGT
Organism: Pontibacter flavimaris; assembly: GCF_001907195.1. Taxonomy (GTDB): domain Bacteria; phylum Bacteroidota; class Bacteroidia; order Cytophagales; family Hymenobacteraceae; genus Pontibacter; species Pontibacter flavimaris. Next base: position 205,905 of record NZ_LVWA01000010.1, on the reverse strand, counting down.
TGTAGAAATGCTCGTGGATGGTAGCCAACGTATAGTTCACGGCCTTGCGGCGCTCCCCCAACACCTGCCCGAGCTGCTCCATTTTATACTTCAGGCGCTGCGGGTCCTGCTGCTTCAGGTTTAGCTTTTCGGTGTAATTCTCCTTTTTCAGGAGCTCATGCTGCTTCTCCAGCTCGTGCAGCTTGCGCTCGTGCAGGGGCAGGCGGTCAATGTCATCCGGAAGGACAAGCGCCACCTCTTTCAGCGCCTGCAGCACCCGGGCATCGGCGGCAAAGTATGCGCGCACCAGGCTGAGCTGTTCCCGCAATTGCTGCACATCGGCAGAAGTATACTCCACCTGCTCCTCCACCACCCGCAGCTTGTAATTTTGGTTGGCGGCGGTATCCGGTAGCTGCTCCTGCAGCAGTGCCACGCCATTTGGTTTCAGCGTTATGGTACGGTCGTATACTTGCACCACCTCATTCTTGGCGTTCAGCAGCTGTACTTTAATTTTATACTTTTCCGGAAGCAGGGCCTCGCCCAGGTCAAATCCTTTGTAGTCGGTGCTGCCGCTTACCTGCACCTTACCCGCCTGCACCTTTAGCTGCAGCTTTTCCCCGGCATCGGTAACCTGCGCCTGCTGCTCGAAGCGTAGGGTAAACTCGGGCGTGCGCGGCGGCCTGCCGCTGCGGGTGGTTACCTGGTTTTCCTTCAGTATGTTGATGATGCTGTTGAGCTGGGCCTGACTATCCCCGGAGCTGGTGCCATACTTTAGCAGGTAGGCTTCGGCTGTCTTCTCCTCGAACAGCAGCTTGTTTTGCGCCTCGGCGGCAAGGGAAGCAAGGGCAACGGCGAATAATAGTAGCGCTTTTTTCATAGTACAAGGGGCTAACTTTCTGAGGCTAAGGCAAAGCCTGTTCCAGTATTATAAAATCAGCCTGAAAAGTATAGAAAAAAAGTAATATAGCTGGTGAAGTAGCGATAAATTATAGTTTTAGCCCTTTTTAAGGATGCGAACAAAGTATAAGCTAAGGCTTTGGCGTGATATTTTCTTAATTTGCCGGCCTTAACAGAAGACGTTTACATGTACCCATACCGACAATTACTCGATTTTACGCAGGAGGTGTTTCTGCACATGGGCTGCCCGGCAGACGATGCCCGTCTGGCTGCCGAAGTACTGCTCTCCGCCGACCTGCGGGGCGTGGACTCGCATGGCGTGGCCCGCCTGAGCGGCTATGTGAGGCTCTGGGAAGCCGGCCGCATCAATGCGAAGCCTAACATTCGTATCGTGCACGAAACCCCCAGCACCGCCACCGTGGATGGCGACGCGGGCCTTGGCCTGGTGGTTGCCCCACGCGCTATGGAGATCGCTAAACAGAAGGCCGAGCAGGCGGGTACCGGCTGGGTGTCGGTAAAAAACTCGAACCACTTCGGCATTGCCGGCTACCATGCCATGATGGCCCTGGAGAGCGACATGATCGGCATCGCTATGACCAATGCCTCGCCACTGGTGGCCCCCACCTTTTCTACAGACCGCATGCTGGGCACTAACCCCATTGCCGTGGCCGTGCCCGCCGACAGGCAGCCCCCATTTGTAGCCGACCTGGCCACCGCCGCCGCTGCCAACGGCAAGCTGGAGATACTGCAGCGAAAGGAGAAGAGGGCCCCGCTCGGCTGGATCCAGACGAAAGACGGACAGGACTCCACAAACCCGGATGAGCTGAAGGACGGCGGCGCTTTGCTCCCGCTCGGCTCCGACCGCGACCATGGCAGCCACAAGGGCTATGCCCTGGCCTCTGTGGTGGATATTCTGTCGGCTGTGCTCTCCGGTGCAAACTACGGCCCGTGGGTGCCGCCGTTCGTGGCGTTCCTGCCGGTGGCCGACAACCTGCCCGGCGAAGGGATCGGCCATTTCCTGGGGGCCCTGCGCGTAGACGCTTTCCGCCCGGCCGATGAGTTTAAGCAGCACATGGACAACTGGATTGAGACCTTCCGGAGCGCAAACGTGGTGCCGGGCCAGGGGGCGGTACTTATTCCGGGAGACCCGGAGCGGGTGACGGAAGAGATACGCATGATTCAGGGAATCCCGCTGCTCACGCCCGTGGAGCGCGACCTGGAGACCTTGGCACAGCGGTTCGGCATTCAGCTATAGCAAAAAAGTATGGCAGCGGGAGGAGGCACGGCAACGGCACGATTTTTCAGAAGTATAGGGCTTATCTCAGGCAAGCGCAGCATCCTGATGCTGGTCGTATCGTGGACGCTGAACCTGTTCTGGCTGGGGCTGAACTACTTCTGGCGCATCGCCTCCTTGGAGGTGCTGCTGGCCATACCCGCTCTGCTGCTGCTCTACGCCCTGCTGGCCCTTATCGGCTACGTGTACTGGGGCGTGCGGGAAGTGCAGGAGCAGGATGCGCCGTACGCCAGCGTGATGGTTGGAGTGATCGTGGCGGCCACCCTGCTATACTTTAACTTTAGCCTGCTGCAGTTCGTGCTCCAGGCCATAGGACAATAACCAGGGCCATTGCCCGGCTTAGGAGGAGGTAATCTGATTTCCTCCTCTTCCGTAGTATCTCCGCAAAAAAAGGGGATATCCGAAACGGAAGCGTACCATCCTGCTTCATCAAAAGTATAAAGACAGAGCAAGTATAAATACAAAGGCGCCGGCTAAAGTATAGCCAGCGCCTTTGTATTTTCTTCGTTATGCAGCCCCGGAATTATACTTGCAGAGGCTGATCCATACTTTTACTCGATCTTTTTACCGGCCATGGCCTGCTTAATGGAGATCTGCATCACACGCTCGGCAAACGGGCTGGTCTGCTCCTCTAGCCTGTCGATGGCTGCGTAGATAGCGTCCTTATCGCCTCCGGCGGCTAACACGTCCTTCAGCTTCTGCAGGTTCTCCCGCGTCAGGCTGATCTCCTCCTCCGTCAGGTGCTGGCCGTTCTTCTCCACAAAGCGCTCCACCTGGTAGAGCATCTGCTCGGCCGTGGTGCGCGCCTCCACCTGCATCCGCGTGGCCACGTCGTCCTTGGCGTGGGTGATGGAATCCATCAGCATCTGCTCCACCTGCTCGTCAGTCAGGCCATACTGCGGCTTCACCTCCACTTCCTGGCGCACGCCGGAGCGCAGTTCAATGGCCTCTACCTTTAGGATGCCGTCGGCGTTAAGTATAAAGTTCACGTCCACCTTCGGGAAGCCGGCCGGCATGGCGGGTATACCTCTCAGGTCGAACTCGGCCAGTTTGCGGTTTTCCTGCACCACGTCGCGCTCGCCCTGGTAAACCGATATCTTCATGTTCACCTGTCCGTCTACCGAGGTGGTATACTGGCGCCCGGCTTTGGTCGGGATCTTGGAGTTTCGGGGGATGATCGGGTCCATCAGGCCACCCATCGTTTCGATGCCCAGCGTAAGCGGCGTTACGTCCAGCAGCAGGATGTCTTTACGGTTTCCCGCCAGGATGTCTGCCTGAATGGCGGCGCCCAGGGCCACTACCTCATCCGGGTTCAGCTGGTTGTTGGCTGGTTTCCCAAAGAACTCTGACACTGCCTCGTACACCATCGGCACCCGCGTGGAGCCTCCCACCATGATCACCGCATCAATCTGCTCCGGCTGCAGCTTGGCATCGGCCATGGCCTGCCTGCAGCTCTCGATGGTGCGGGCAACGGTCGGCGCGATCAGCGTCTCGAAGGTATGGCGCTCCAGGTGGCAATCAATGTTTCCGTTGATGGTGCCCGTGTATACTTCCTGTGCACTCAGTGTTCGCTTCGCCTCCTCCGCCTTCAGGCGCAGCGCCTGCGAGAGGTGCTTGTCCTCGTTCACGGTATCCGCGATCAGCTGGTTTTCCTGAATCCAGTGGTTGATGATGGCGCGGTCAAAGTCATCGCCGCCCAGGTAGGTATCACCGTGCGTGGAGAGCACCTCGAATATGCCCTGGTGGATGCTGAGGATGGAGATATCAAACGTACCGCCGCCCAGGTCATACACCGCCACCGTTTTCTCCTCGCTTTGGTCGATGCCAATGCCATAGGCCAGCGCCGCCGCCGTGGGCTCGTTTACGATGCGCAGCACCTCCAGCCCGGCCAGCTTTCCGGCATCGCGCGTAGCCTGCCGCTGCGAGTCGTTGAAGTAGGCCGGCACTGTGATCACGGCGCGGTTCACCGGGGTTTTCAGGGAGTGCTCGGCCCGCTCGCGCAGCTCTTTGAGTATCTCCGCCGACAGATCGATTGGGGAGTGAAACTTGTCCTGCACCCGTATCTTCACCAGGCCCTCCGAGTTATCGTCAATGATCTTGTAGCCAAAATAATCCTTATGCTCGCCCAGGTCCTTGTACGACTTGCCCAGCAGGCGCTTTACGGAATAGAAAGTATTCGCCGGGTCAGTGGTTAGGTATTCCTTGGCCTCGGTGCCCACAATTGTGTCGCCCTGCTGCGTAAAGTGCACCACCGACGGCACAATGGCTCCGCGGCCCTGGTCGTTGATCGCGATCGGCTTTTTATCTTCCGGGTGGATGTAGGCCACCAGGCTGTTGGTCGTTCCCAAATCTATACCCACTATCACCTCTTCCTGCTGAAGAGCTCCTGTAGAAAGGTTTATTGCAACTTTTGCCATAGTATCTGTAATTACGTGAGCCCGCCGCCGTTCGGCCGCAGCGCTGTACTACAAAGTTACAAATTATTTGGGGAGGGATTTGTTTTGGGCCGGGAGGATAATCGGTATATACCCGTCATATAAAATCCATACCTGGAACCTCCGGCGGCAATGCGTTTCGGGGCGAAATGCGGTATGGCCTGTACTAAAGTATAAACCTGCGGACTGCGCCCTTTCCTGTAGCGAAACGCGTGTCACACCCAAGAAAGATTTCGCACTTACGGTAGCCTTTATACTTTATACTTTAAAGAAGGGCAGGCTAAAGTATAAGTTTTATACCTGGAGCACCGGGCAACGGTGCGCATCAGCAAGGTCTACTATGAAACCAAGAGCCCCGAAGCGGATGCTTGTGCCACTGTGTTGGACGGGTTATACCTTATACTTTGCAGCAGCGCTGCCCACTCTTCACTTTTAACTATAAACTATACCTCCTACTCTGCCTTCGGCACAATAATGAACACGTCCTCGTTCGGGCGCTTCATCAGGTACTTCTCACGGGCGAACTTCTCCAGCAGCGCCGGGTTGCCCATCAGTTCCTTGCGGTCTTTCTCCACCTCCGCCATCTTCTCCAGGTAATGCTCCTTGTCGCGCTCCAGCTCGCTTAGCTGGCGGCGCATCTGGTACTGCGTCACAAAATCGTTGGAGTCGAAGAACAGCATCCATACGATAAACAGAAAGGAGACGATAAAATAGAAGTTCCTGAATATTTTGGGGATGCGCTGTATCATAATTTTGGCCTAAGGTGTGTCTACAAAAATAAGGCTGTGAGTCTTATAACCCACAGCCTTACCAAATATATTTTCCAGAAATGGTATTTTAGAACTTCCTGCCCGGGAAGTATGCCACCTCGCCCAGTTCCTCCTCTATGCGGAGCAGCTGGTTATACTTGGCCATACGGTCTGAGCGGGAAGCCGAACCTGTTTTGATCTGGCCCGTGTTCAGCGCTACTGCCAGGTCAGCAATGGTGTTGTCCTCCGTCTCGCCCGAACGGTGGCTCATCACGCTCTTATAGCCGTGGCGCATGCCCAGGTTAATCGCGTTGATGGTTTCGGTCAGCGTTCCGATCTGGTTCACCTTGATCAGGATAGAGTTTGCCACGCCCTCATCAATTCCCCGCTGCAGGCGCTCCACGTTCGTTACGAACAGGTCGTCGCCTACCAACTGGCACTTGCTGCCAACTCTATCAGTCAGTTCTTTCCAGCCTGCCCAATCGTCTTCAGCCATACCATCCTCAATCGAGATGATCGGGTATTTATTCACCCACTCGGCCCAGTAGCTCACCATGTCAGAAGAAGACAGCTTGTCGCCGGTAGACTTCTTAAAGTGGTATTGTCCGGAAGCAGCATCATAGAACTCGGAGCTGGCCGCGTCCATGGCGATCATCATATCGTCGCCAGGCTTGTAACCAGCGGCTTCAATCGCCTGCAGCACTACCTCAATGGCCTCCACGTTAGAAGCGATGTTCGGCGCAAAGCCTCCCTCATCACCCACGTTCGTAGACAGACCTTTTTTCTTCAGCACGTTCTTCAGGTGATGGAACACCTCAGAGCCCATGCGCAGCGCCTCAGAGAAAGAAGGAGCGCCCACCGGCATGATCATGAACTCCTGGAAGTCGATGGCGTTATCCGCGTGGCTACCGCCATTCAGGATGTTCATCATCGGCACGGGCAGCGTGTTGGCATTCACGCCACCCACGTAGCGGTACAGCGGCAGGTTCAGTTCCTGCGCAGCCGCGCGCGCAATAGCCAGCGACACGCCAAGTATAGCGTTGGCACCCAGGTTGCCTTTGTTCGGTGTTCCGTCCAGCTCGATCATGACTTTATCGAGCAGGTTCTGGTCAAACACCGGGAAGCCAATTAACTCCTCAGCGATCTTGTCGTTCACGTTCTTAACGGCCTGCAGTACACCTTTGCCCATGTACTTGCCCTTGTCTCCATCGCGAAGCTCTACCGCCTCGTGTATGCCTGTGGAGGCGCCTGATGGCACGGCGGCGCGGCCCATGATGCCTGTCTCAGTCATTACATCAACCTCCACGGTGGGGTTACCGCGAGAATCGAATATTTGTCTGGCTTTGATGTCAGTAATTAAGCTCATTAGTTCTCTCTTTTACGATAGTTATACTTTGTTTTTACTCTTCTCTAGCAGGGCCACAAACTCATCGAACAAGTAGGTGGAGTCGTGCGGCCCGGGCGATGATTCCGGGTGGTACTGTACCGAGAAGGCCGGCTTGGTTCGCATGCGCATGCCCTCAACGGTATTATCGTTCAGGTTGATGTGCGTGATTTCCACCTCCGGATGGTTCTTCAGCTGCTCCATGTCCACCACAAAGCCGTGGTTCTGGCTAGTGATCTCGCTCCTTCCGGTCAGCAGGTTCTTCACCGGGTGGTTTAGGCCCCTGTGGCCATTGTGCATCTTATAGGTGGCAATGCCGTTTGCCTGCGCCAGCACCTGGTGGCCCATACAAATCCCGAACATCGGCTTCTCCTTCTCCAGGATCTGCTTCACGCTGATCACCGCATCTCTAGTAGCAGCCGGGTCGCCGGGGCCATTCGATATAAAGTAGCCGTCGGGGTTCCACTTCTCCATTTCCTCAAACGGAGTGTTGAACGGGTACACCTTCACCTCGCAGCCGCGCTGCATAAAGTTGTTCAGGCTATTGCGCTTCACGCCCAGGTCGAGCACGGCCACTTTATACTTTACCTCATCCGGGACCATGTGGTAGATCTCCGGTGTGCTAACGTGCGATGAAAGCTCCAGACCTGCCATCGACGGCACTTCTGCCAGCCTCTTACGCAGTTCCTCCACATCAGTTATTTCCGATGACACGATGGCGTTCATGGCGCCCTTGTCCCTGATGTGGCGAACGAGCGAGCGTGTGTCTATCTCGCAAATGCCTACCACACCTGCCTTCTCGAAATACTCCTGCAATGAACCCTCAGCTGTCTTCCTGGAGAAGTGATGCGAAAAGTCTTTACAGACCAACCCGTTGATCTGTACCCTGTCGGACTCCACCTCCTGGTGCTGCACGCCATAGTTGCCCACGTGCGATACCGTGTTCACCACAATCTGTCCGTAGTAGGATGGGTCCGTAAATATTTCCTGGTAGCCGGTCATACCTGTGTTGAAGCAAAGCTCACCGCCAGACGTTCCTATCCGCCCTAAGCTCTTGCCCTTGTACATCGTACCGTCTTCCAATAAAAGAATTGCCTCTGATGAAGTATGTTTTTTCATGTTAAAGGATTATTACAAACATAAAAAAGGGACACGACTTACGCCATGTCCCTTTAAGATATTTACAAACAGCGCTTATTTAGCATCATTTGTCTCTTCGTTAGCTTCGTTAGACTCAGCAGCAGGAGCATCAGTTGCCTCCGGGGCCTTAGCCTCAGCAGCAGCAGTGTCCTCAGCCTTCTTCTTACCGCCACGACGACGTGTTTTCTTGGCGCCAGCAGCAGCTGTACCGGTTGTGGCCAGCATATCCTCGTTGTAGTCTACCAGCTCGATCACACACATCTCTGCGTTGTCACCCAGTCTGTAGCCTGTCTTCAGGATACGGGTATAGCCACCTGGTCTGTTAGCGATTTTAACAGACACATCATCAAAAAGCTCCTTAACAGACTCCTTGTTCTGAAGATAAGCAAATACTGTTCTTCTGGAGTGTGTCGTGTCGTTCTTAGACTTTGTAAGCAGAGGCTCCACGTATTTACGAAGTGCTTTAGCTTTTGCTACTGTAGTAGAAACACGCTTGTGCAGGATAAGGGATGATGCCAGGTTAGACAACATAGCCTTACGGTGCGAAGCGGTTCTTCCTAAGTGATTAATTTTTTTACCGTGTCTCATTATTTTGAATTGTGCACGTGCATACCGTCGATCAACCTAAGCGGGATCGGGAATTATGCCGTAGGATTAAATTTTATTCTTCCTCTAATTTATACTTAGAAAGATCCATACCGAAAGTAAGGCCTTTCTCCTGAACCAGGTTCTCGAGTTCTGTCAAAGACTTCTTGCCGAAGTTTCTGAACTTCATCATGTCCGCAATGTCCAACTGTACCAGGTCACCGAGTGTTTTGATATCGGCGGCCTTCAGGCAGTTGTAGGCACGAACAGAAAGGTCCATATCCTGAAGAGGTGTCTTGAGAACCTTGCGCATGTGCAGCAGTTCTTCGTCAACGGCCTCCTCTTCTTCCGGCTTGGCTGTCTCAAAGGTCATGGTGTTGTCAGAGAACAACATGAAGTGCTGGATAAGGATGTTAGCTGCACCCTTCAAGGCATCTTCCGGATGAATAGAGCCATCTGTCTGTATGTCAAGAACAAGTTTCTCGTAGTCAGTCTTCTGCTCCACACGTGTATTCTCTACACTAAACTTCACGTTCTTGATCGGCGTGTAGATAGCGTCGATAGAAATCTGTCCGAACACCTGCTCAACTGGTTTATTCTCTTCAGCAGGCACGTATCCACGGCCTTTCTGAATTGTTATCTCCAGTTCAAAGTTTACGCTGGAGTCGAGGTGGCAAATAACCAACTCGGGGTTCAGCACCTCAAAGCTTGAAGTAAACTTGTTGATATCACCAGCTCTGAACGTATCCTGACCACTGAATGAAACAGTGATTCTTTCGTCTACCACTTCGCTTATCTTCTTAAAGCGAACCATCTTCAGGTTGAGAATAATATCAGATACATCCTCAACCACCCCTTCAACAGACGAGAACTCATGCAGTACACCACCTAAGCGAATGCTGGTAATGGCATATCCCTCCAAAGAAGAAAGAAGGATTCTTCGCAAAGCATTACCGATGGTTACCCCGTAACCTTTTTCAAGCGGCTTGAATTCAAATAAACCATGAAAGTCGTCGGCTTTTTCCATTACAACTTTCTCTGGCATTTGAAATGCTAATATTGACATACTTGCAGTGTTAAAGGTTATAAATTGATTATGCGGCTTACTTAGAGTAAAGCTCAACGATCAGCTGCTCCTGAATTTTCTCAGGAATCTGGTCTCTCTCAGGAGTAGACACAAACTTACCAGCCATTTCGCTAGCATCCCACTCTAACCAGTTAAACTGACGCGCGTTACGCACAGTCAAACTAGTAGTGATAGCCTCAAGAGATTTAGACTTCTCACGTACAGCCACAACATCACCTATTTTAAGAGAATAAGAAGGGATGTTTACAATTTCACCATTAACCAAAATGTGCTTGTGTAGTACAAGCTGGCGTGCTGCTCTTCTAGTTGGGGCGATGCCTAAACGGTAAACAGTATTGTCCAGTCTGGCCTCCAACAGGGCAAGAAGGTTCTCACCTGCAATGCCTCCTTTTCTTTGCGCCTTCTCGAACAAGTTAGCGAACTGCTTCTCCAGAACACCGTATATATATTTTGCTTTCTGCTTTTCAGTAAGCTGAATAGCATACTCAGACAGTTTCTTGCGGCGGCCACGACCGTGCTGCCCTGGAGGATAGCTTTTCTTCTTTAGCGCCTTGCTAGGGCCAAATATTTCCTCGTTGAAACGTCTGGAGATTTTACTCTTGGGACCTGTATATCTTGCCATTTCTGATTCTCTATTTTGAAATTAAACTCTTCTGCGTTTTGGTGGACGGCAACCGTTGTGCGGCAGTGGAGTAACGTCTTTGATGATCGTTACTTCGATGCCAGTGTTTTGCACGGTACGGATAGCAGACTCTCTGCCTGCGCCTGGTCCCTTAACAAAAACTTCTGCCTTACGCATGCCAAGGTCATAAGCAACCTTTGCGCAGTCAGCAGCGGCCATTTGTGCAGCATAAGGAGTGTTCTTTTTAGAACCCTTAAAGCCCATCTTACCAGCAGAAGCCCAAGAGATAACTTGTCCTGCATTATTGGTTACTGATATAATAATGTTGTTGAAAGAGGCTTTGATATGTACTTGGCCAGTAGGTTCAACAATTACTACTCGCTTTTTAGCTTTATCTTTTCTTTTCTGAGCCATGATCTAGTGATTATTTAGATGCCTTCTTCTTGCCAGCAACTGTCTTGCGCTTACCTTTTCTCGTACGAGAGTTGTTCTTTGTTCTCTGACCACGTACAGGCAAGCCTTTACGGTGTCTCAACCCACGGTAGCAACCTATGTCAAGAAGACGCTTAATGTGCAGCTGTACTTCGGATCTCAATACACCCTCCGTTTTGATGTCAGCAGCAATTACATTTCTAATTTCACCGGCTTCGTCCTCAGTCCAGTCTTTTACCTTTTTGTCAAGATCCACCCCGGCTTTAGTCAAAATCTGCTTAGAAAGGCTGCGTCCGATCCCAAAAATATAGGTCAGCGCGATCTCTCCTCTCTTGTTATCCGGAATATCTACTCCTGCTATTCTAGCCATAAATAATTAATTAACCTTGTCTTTGTTTATATCTTGGATTCTTCTTGTTGATGACGTAAAGCTTCCCCTTGCGGCGGATAATCTTACAGTCAACACTTCTCTTTTTAACTGATGCTTTAACTTTCATTGGATTTATTTATATCGGTAAACAATTCTGCCTTTAGTTAGATCATAAGGAGACATCTCCAATTTAACCCTGTCACCCGGAAGTATCTTAATGTAATTCATGCGCATCTTACCAGAAATATGAGCTACTACCTGATGACCATTTTCAAGCTCCACCCGAAACATGGCATTAGACAGAGCTTCTACAATAGTTCCGTCTTGCTCTATGGACGACTGTTTTGCCATTTATGATTTTTTAGCTTGTTCTATATATTCAAAAGTTGTTAATATCTCTGGTTTATCCTTACGAACCACAATTGTATGCTCAAAATGCGCAGAAGGTTTATTGTCCTTCGTGCGAATCGTCCATCCATCTTCCTCCTGCACAATATGTCTTGTTCCTAAGTTTACCATTGGCTCAACGGCGATTACCAAGCCTTTTTGCAATTTAGCGCCCTGCCCACGTTTTCCATAGTTAGGCACCTCTGGTGACTCATGCAGGTTCCTGCCAATTCCGTGGCCCACCAACTCACGAACCACGGTGAAACCATTAGCTTCCACGTACTCCTGAATCGTATGGCTCACATCACCCATCCTGTTTCCGGTAACAGCCTTCTCCAACCCCAGGTACAGAGAGTTCTTCGTGACCTCAAGCAGCTTTTGCACTTCCGGAGAAACCTCTCCTACAGCATGCGTATAGGCACTGTCGCTGTGAAAACCATTTTTATAAACTCCCCCATCAACAGATATAATATCTCCATCGTTCAAAATGTAATTACCAGGAAAACCATGGACAACTACAGAGTTTACAGAGATACACAAACTATAAGGGAATCCGTTATAATTCTTAAAGGAGGGCTTTCCGCCACTATCAAGTATAAACTCTTCAGCTAGTTTGTCTAGTTGAAGAGTGCTTACACCAGGTTTTATAACACGAGCAATTTCGCCATGTGCTTTGCTTAGGATCAAAGCACTCTGGCGAATCAGCTCAATATCTTCTTCAGTTTTGTAAATAATCATTGATTAGGATACCATGGCAATATTCTCAGTTCTGCCGCGCAGCTTCCCTGATTTCATCATACCATCGTAGTGGCGCATCAGAAGGTAGCTTTCAACTTGCTTCAGGGTATCCAGTACAACACCAACCATGATCAGCAAAGAAGTGCCACCGAAAAACTGCGAAAACTCTCTTGTAACACCAAACAACATAGCTATTGCTGGGAATATCGCAACAAGTGCAAGATAAATGGCACCGGGCAGAGTTATCTTAGTCAAGATAGCATCTATATACTCTGAAGTGGAACGGCCAGGCTTAACACCAGGTATAAAGCCACCACTGCGCTTCAAATCATCCGCTATCTGGTTTGGGTTAACACTTATAGCTGTGTAGAAGTACGTGAACACCAGGATAAGCAAACCGAATACCACATTGTACTGCCAGGATGTAAAGTCAGAGAATGTAGCACCAATGTAGTTAGCTGTCTCACTAGATTCTGCCCAGATAGATGCTATCATAGACGGCAGGAACATCAACGACTGCGCAAAAATAATTGGCATTACACCGGCTGCGTTCACCTTGAGCGGGATAAACTGACGCTGACCACTATAGAGTGAGCTTGCACCAACCTGCTTGGCATACTGAACTGGTATTCTTCTTACTGCCTGGGTCAACATCACTACTGACATTACCACCAGGAACAGGATCACTAATTCAAAGATAAAGAGAAGCGCGCCATCCAGTTGCTTAGAGGTAGCCTCAAAAAGTATGGCTCCCGGGAAGCGGCTGATAATACCAATCATAATCAGCATGGATATACCGTTGCCTATCCCTTTGTCTGTGATTTTCTCCCCTAGCCACATACAGAACACGGTACCAGAGGTGAGCACGATCATGGAAGTAATCGTAAACAATGCCTGATTGATGACGATGGCCTCGGCATTAATAGTAGACACAAAGCCAACTGCCTGAGCAAGGGTAATAACAATTGTCAGAACGCGAGTGATCTGGTTGATTTTCTTTCTTCCAGATTCACCCTCTTTCTGCATTTTTTGGAAATAAGGTACAGCTATGGTAAGCAGTTGTAGTACGATAGAAGCTGAGATATACGGCATGATACCCAATGCAAAGATGGAGGCATTGCTAAATGCTCCACCTAAAAAGGTATCCAACAATCCGAAAATACCGGAGGTGTTAGCTTGTAATTGACTAGGATCAACGCCGGGTAAAACAACAAAAGAACCAAGTCTGAAAATAGCTATAAAGAAAAGGGTATTAAGGATTCTCACCCTTAAATCCTCTATAGCAAAAATGTTCTTTAACGTTGTTATAAACTTCTTCATACCTCCTACTGATTAAAGAGCAACTGTTTTACCGCCTGCTTTTTCTATTGATGAGGCAGCAGTTCCAGAGAAAGCATGAGCATGAATCTCAATGGCTTTGCTGATCTCTCCTCTACCCAATACCTTAACTTTGTCTTTCTTCTGAACAAGACCATGCGCTTTGAAAAAATCAAAGTTCATAACAGTCTCATTTGTAGACTCCGCAAGAGCCTGAATAACATCTAAGTTAATGGCTTTAAACTCAACACGGGTGATGTTTTTAAAGCCGAACTTAGGCACACGTCTTTGAAGTGGCATCTGACCACCTTCAAAGCCAGCCTTCTGTGAGTAACCAGAGCGGGATTTAGCACCTTTGTGTCCACGTGTAGAAGTTCCACCTCTACCTGAACCAGCACCTCTACCAATTCTCTTTCTGTTTTTAACAGAACCTTCTGCAGGTTTTAAAGAATGTAAGTACATGATTATTGTTCTTTTACTTCTACCAAATTGTGGACTTTCTTTACCATACCAGCAATCTGCGGAGTGTACTCAACAGACACTGATTTGCTTATCTTACCAAGACCAAGCGCTTTGATAGTCAGCTTCTGAGTCTTTGGTCGGTCGATAATGCTCTTTACTTGAGTGATAGTTACTTTAGCCATTTCAATTATCCGTTGAATACTTTCTGTAAATTAACACCGCGTTGCTGCGCTACCGCCAAAGGATCACGCATTTTAGCAAGAGCATCAAAAGTAGCTTTAACCACGTTATGTGGGTTAGAAGACCCTTTTGACTTGCAAAGTACGTCTTTTATACCAGCACTCTCCAGCACAGCACGCATCGCGCCACCGGCGATTACACCTGTACCTGGGGCAGCCGGTTTAACCAGAACAAAACCACCAGAGTATTTGCCTTCCATCGCGTGAGGCACTGTGTTATGATAAATAGGAACCTTTACCAGGTTCTTCTTCGCATCGTCAATGCCCTTGGCAATAGCGTCTGTTACTTCATTGGCTTTACCAAGTCCATACCCTACAACACCATTTCCATCACCAACTACCACGATAGCGGCAAAGCTAAATCTTCTACCACCCTTCACAACCTTGGCTACACGGTTAATGGCTACTACGCGCTCTTTGAGCTCAATTTCGCTTGCCTTTACGCTACGTATATTATTCTTCAACATATTATTTAGAATTTAAGGCCAGCCTGACGAGCGCCTTCTGCCAATGATTTTACTTTACCGTGATAAAGATAGCCGTTACGATCGAATACTACTTCTGAGATTCCCTTTGCCAACGCTTGCTCAGCGATAGTCGTTCCAACCTTTCCTGCAGTTTCTATGTTAGCTTTTGCATCATCAAGTTTAACTGAAGAGGCTGCCGCTAGTGTCACACCAGTAGTATCATCAACTAGCTGTGCATAAATAGCTTTGTTGCTACGGAACACAGTCAGTCTCGGCCTTTCAGAGGTACCAGAAATTTTATTCCTGATGCCTTTTTTGATTCTTAGTCTTCTGCTTATTTTCTTAGTAGACATGATGATGATTATTTAGACGCTGTCTTACCAGCTTTTCTTCTTACAACTTCTCCTACGAAACGGATACCCTTACCTTTGTATGGCTCAACCTTGCGCAGTGATCTGATTTTAGCAGCAATCTGGCCGATCAATTGCTTGTCGTTGCTTTCCAACGTTACAATTGGGTTTTTACCTTTCTCAGTAAGAGCTGTAATAGTTACTTCGTCTGGCAAACTCAAGAAGATGTTGTGTGAATAACCAAGCGAAAGCTCAAGCACTTTGCCTTGAACCGAAGCCTTGAAACCCACGCCCACCAACTCCAGCTGCTCTTTGTAGCCTTCGCTAACGCCTATTACCATGTTATTGATCAGGGATCTGTAAAGACCGTGCATAGCTTTATGACGCTTCTGCTCAGTAGGACGCTCCACTACAATAGCGTTTTCATCCTGCTTTACAATCATATCCTTATCGATAGTAGTAGTTAGCTCACCTTTAGGGCCCTTTACTGTTACTACATTGTTAGTACCGATGGTAACTTGTGTATTGTTAGGCAGGGTGATTGGCAATTTTCCTATACGTGACATTGTCTATCCTCCTATTAATATACATAACATAACACCTCGCCACCTACATTCAGTGACTTAGCCTCTTTCTCTGTCATAACACCCTTAGATGTAGACAGAATAGCTACTCCAAGTCCGTTCAGCACGCGTGGCATATTCTCTGTACCAGTGTACTTGCGAAGCCCTGGCTTGCTTACCCTCTCCAGTTTCACAATAGCAGGTTGCTTAGTGTTGGGGTTATACTTCAGAGCTATCTTAATCGTGCCTTGTACGCCAGAGTCATCAAATTTATAACTTTGGATATACCCTTTGTCGTACAATACTTTAGTGATCTCTTGTTTAATCTTGCTAGATGGTATCTCAACTATCCTGTGGTTAGCTTTTATAGCGTTACGCACTCTAGTTAAATAATCTGCTATTGGATCTGTGTTCATTATGAATGAATGTAATAATGAATGCTTTATCTAAGCGAGGGGCAAAGATAGTAATATCTTTTTAAGATTCTTAGTATGAATCCTAAAAAATTACCAGCTCGCTTTTGTAACACCAGGAATTTTACCCATAACCGCCAGCTCTCTGAAAACCACACGAGATATACCAAACTTTCTCATATATCCTCTTGGTCTCCCTGACAGCTTGCAACGGTTATGTAGTCTTACAGGAGATGCGTTGCGCGGCAGCTTATCAAGTGCCTCATAATCTCCTTTGGCTTTTAGCTCAGCTCTTTTTGCAGCAAACTTGGCTACAAGCTTTTCTCTTTTAAGCTCTCTGGCTTTTACTGATTCTCTTGCCATGGTTATTTCTTGATATTGGCGAATGGCATACCGAATGCTCTCAGCAGTTCGTAGCTCTCTTCGTCTGTTTTAGCTGTAGTTACAAATGTAATGTCCATACCAGAGATCGCCTTGATTTTATCGATGCTGATCTCGGGGAATATAATCTGCTCTTTAACACCCAGTGTGTAGTTACCTCGGCCGTCAAAGCCTTTGTCGTTTACACCTCTGAAGTCACGTACGCGTGGCAGGGCCACAGTAAGCAGACGATCCAGGAACTCGTACATTTTCTCACCTCTCAGGGTAACACGGGCCCCAATTGGCATTCCCTCACGCAACTTGAAGTTCGAAACCGACTTCTTTGCGATTGTAGGAACAGCCTTTTGGCCAGTGATCGTGGTAAGCTCCTCCACTCCGATATCTACCAACTTCTTGTCGGCAACGGCTGCGCCAATACCTTTGTTGATAGAGATCTTTGTGATGCGGGGCACCTGCATGACGTTCTTATACTGGAACTTCTCTTTCAAGGCAGGCACTACCTCGTTCTGATATTTCTCTTTTAATCTTGCAGTTGCCATCTTAGATTACCTCTCCTGTCTTTTTAGAATAACGCTCTGTTTTACCTTCGCTGTTCTTTCTCCTAGCAGCCTTTGTTGTCTCACCCGATTTTGGGTCAACAAGCATGACATTGCTAGCGTGAATAGGAGCTTCTACCTTGTTGATGCCGCCCTGTGGATTCTGAGCACTAGGTTTCTGGTGCTTGGTTACCATGTTCAGGCCTTCAATAGTTACTCTCTGCTTTTCAGCGTTTACAGCGATTATGCGGCCAGTCTTGCCGCGATCGTCACCGGCTATTACTTTAACTGTATCGCCAGTCTTTACATGAAGTTTTTTCTTATTCATTTTAATCTGAATTTGTAGTTATAGAACTTCAGGAGCTAACGAAACAATTTTCATGAATTGCTTTTCACGAAGTTCACGGGCTACCGGCCCGAAGATACGCGTTCCGCGTGGTTCGTTGTTGGCATTCAAAAGAACGGCTGCATTATCATCAAAGCGAATATATGATCCGTCTTTTCTTCTAATCTCTTTCTTAGTTCTTACTATCACTGCCTTTGAGACAGTTCCTTTTTTAACGTTACCAGAAGAAAGGGCAGATTTAACTGTCACAACAATCCTGTCGCCAACAGATGCATACTTCTTACCAGTACCGCCTAACACACGAATACAAAGAACTTCTTTGGCTCCGCTGTTATCAGCTACACTTAGTCTTGATTCCTGCTGTATCATCTTATTTAGCCCTTTCTATAATTTCCACTAAACGCCATTTCTTGTTCTTGCTGAGCGGACGCGTCTCCTGAATGCGTACCGTATCTCCAATGTTGCAGTCATTGTTCTCGTCGTGAGCCATGAACTTGGTCGATTTGCTAACAAACTTACCGTACATAGGGTGCTTCATCTTGCTTTCCACCATTACAGTAATCGACTTGTCCATCTTATTGCTAACAACCTTGCCGCTTCTTTCTTTTCTTAGGTTTCTCTCCATGATCTTAATCATTATTAAGAGTTAGCTTCATTTTCACGACGACGAACTTCTGTACTCAATCTGGCGACCAGTCTCTTCGTCTCGCGGATTTTTATTGGGTTCTCCAGTGGAGATATAGCATGTGCAAAACGCATGGTCTGCAGGTTAGCTTTCTCAGTGTTAAGCTTCTCTTGCAGGTCTTCCGCAGATAAAGCCGTTATCTCTGAATTTTTCATCTTATTTCTCAACGTAATCTCTACGTACTATAAACTTTGATTTAACAGGCAGTTTCTGAGCAGCAAGTCTCAGTGACTCTTTTGCTACTTCCAGAGGTACACCATCAGATTCGAACATGATTGTACCTGGCTTAACCACTGCTACCCAATATTCAGGAGAACCTTTACCCTTACCCATACGAACCTCTGCAGGCTTCTTCGTGATTGGTTTATCAGGGAAAATACGGATCCAAACTTGACCCTCACGTTTCATTGCTCTTGTCATCGCAATACGGGCTGCCTCAATCTGGCGCGACGTAATCCAAGTTGACTCAAGAGACTTGATAGCGAAAGAACCAAACGCAATAGAGCTGCCTCTGTGAGCCAGACCCTTTACGCGGCCTTTCTGCATTTTTCTATATTTAGTCCTTCTAGGCTGTAACATTTTCTAAAACTTATAATGTTAACACTTGATTATTGACGACGCTTGCGCTTAGGTGCACCTTCACCGCTTTTCTTGTTGCGAGGTCCTCCACCACGTCTGTCGCCAGAGGCTGAACCAGGTCCTTTGCTCTCCATGCCGGCATTAGGAGTAAGATCTCTCTTACCGTATACCTCGCCTTTGAAGATCCAAACTTTGATACCCAGTTTGCCATATACTGTCTGTGCCTCAGATAAAGCGTAGTCAATATCTGCACGTAAAGTATGAAGCGGGGTTCTGCCTTCTTTGTAGTGCTCTGTTCTTGCCATTTCAGCACCACCCAGACGACCGGAAACCTGTACTTTTATACCTTCGGCACCTA
Source organism: Pontibacter flavimaris (assembly GCF_001907195.1). Taxonomy (GTDB): domain Bacteria; phylum Bacteroidota; class Bacteroidia; order Cytophagales; family Hymenobacteraceae; genus Pontibacter; species Pontibacter flavimaris. The sequence goes on along the minus strand of NZ_LVWA01000010.1, from coordinate 187,110 downwards.
CACGTAGCGCAGAAGCAATTGCTTGCTTCATAGCACGGCGGAAAGAGATACGAGCCTGCAACTGCTGCGCGATGGACTCACCAACCAGCTTTGCATCAAGCTCAGGACGCTTAATCTCAAAGATATTAATTTGAATATCCTTGTTCGTAAGCTTCTTCAGCTCTTCTTTGATCTTATCTACTTCCTGTCCGCCCTTACCGATCACAACACCCGGTCTAGCCGTGTTGATGGTGATCGTGATGCGCTTAAGCGTTCTTTCAATTATAATTTTAGAAATGCCGCCTTTAGGAATACGAGCTAGTATATATTTTCTGATTTTCTCGTCTTCGATCAGCTTCTCAGCGAAATCTTTGCCGCCATACCAGTTAGAATCCCAACCTTTGATAACACCTAGTCGAAAACCTATCGGATTAACTTTCTGTCCCATAATTCTTACTTGTTGGCTTTTTTAGATTTCTTAGACTGCTGCTGGTCTAGCTGCTCTTCTGTCATGCTGTCGATTACCAGCGTCACGTGGTTTGATCGTTTTCTGATTCGGTAACCACGGCCCTGTGGAGCAGGACGAAGGCGCTTCAGCATTTTACCTTCATCAACAAAGATTGTCTTGATGTAAAGGTTTGCATCCTCGATTCTAGCATCTTCATTCTTTTGCTGCCAGTTTGATAGTGCCGATAGAACAAGCTTCTCAACTTTGGCTGCACCAGCATTGGCTTCAAATTTCAGAATGCCAAGAGCTTTCGATACGCTTTTCCCACGCACCAAGTCGGCTACCATTCTCATCTTACGAGGAGAGGTAGGGACATTTTTAAGTTTTGCTACTGCTTCCATTATTAACGCTTGCCTTTATCTTTCTTAGCAATATGACCTCTAAAGTTTCTGGTTGGAGCAAACTCACCCAGTTTGTGACCGACCATGTTCTCGGTAACATAAACAGGAATGAATTTATTTCCATTATGAACTGCAAAAGTATGACCCACGAAGTCCGGAGAAATCATTGATCTGCGAGACCAAGTCTTGATAACAGACTTCTTGCCAGCCTCGTTCATTACAGTTACTTTCTTCTCGAGCCTAAAGTCAATATAAGGCCCTTTTTTTAATGATCTAGCCATTTACTTTTTCTTTCCTCTATTAACTATAAGCTTCTCAGAATATTTGTTCTTGTTTCTCGTCTTAAGACCTTTTGCATACAGGCCTTTGCGTGAGCGTGGGTGACCGCCTGAAGACTTACCTTCACCACCACCCATTGGGTGATCGACAGGGTTCATGGCAACACCACGTACTCTTGGACGTCTGCCCAACCATCTGTTACGGCCAGCCTTTCCAAGCTTCACATTCATGTGTTCGCCATTGGATACTGTACCTACGGTAGCAGAGCAGTTAACAAGAACCATTCTCAATTCGCCTGAAGGAAGCTTAATTGTTGCGTAGCGTCCTTCACGAGCCACTAGCTGCGCGTAAGAGCCGGCACTTCTTGCAAGTGTAGCACCTGCGCCTGGCTGCAGCTCGATGTTGTGAATGATAGTACCTAGAGGAATGTCTGAAAGTGGTAAGCAATTACCAACCTCCGGAGCGATACCAGGTCCTGAGTTTATTACAGTTCCTACCTGTAGTCCCGCAGGAGCAATGATATAGGTTTTCTCTCCATCAGCGTAGTGAAGCAGCGCAATACGGGCTGTTCTGTTCGGATCGTACTCGATTGTCTTCACTGTAGCTGGTACACCATGCTTGGTGCGCTTGAAGTCAATGACTCTGTACTTTCTCTTATGACCACCGCCCAAATAGCGCATGGTCATTTTACCTGAGTTGTTACGTCCACCAGATTTTGATAGGGGTGCCAACAAAGATTTCTCAGGAGTAGTTGCTGTGATTTCATCAAAAGCAGGGGCTACTCTAAATCTTTGACCTGGTGTTATTGGTCTTAACTTTTTTAAAGCCATTTTAAATTAATTATATGCCGCTGTAAAAGTCTATTACTTCGCCCTCTTTCAGGGTTACAATTGCCTTCTTGATCAGAGAGGTACGGCCAGTTACGGCTCCAGACTTCGTGTACTTGGTCTTTTTCTTACCGATAGAGCGCATTGTCGACACTTTGTCAACCGTTACACCATACATCTTTTCAACTGCCTTTTTGATCTCTACTTTATTGGCATTTTTCTCTACCTCAAAAGCATATTTACCAACCTCGTTCAAGGCAGCGTACTTTTCAGTAATAATTGGTCTTTTCAGAACGTTCATTATTTCGCGCTAAGGAGGTTTTCTAATTCATTTACTGACTGCTCTACAAGCAGAAGCTTCTCTGTGTTCAGCAGGTCATAAGTATTCACATCCTTTACAGTAGCTACTTTTACCTTTGGCAGGTTTCTACCTGAAAGAACGATGTTCTTATCAACAGCAGGAAGTACTATCAGCGTTTTGCCAGTTGACTTCAGGTTGTCCAGAATACCTCTGAATTCCTTTGCCTTAGGAGCCTCCATAGAGAACGACTCAACCAGGGCCACACGATTGTCACGTGCTAACAGAGAAAGAGCTGAAAGACGCGCTACACGCTTTAGCTTCTTGTTTAATTTGAAGCTGTAGTTTCTTGGTTTTGGACCGAACACGCGACCACCTCCAACAAATACTGGAGACTTGATGCTACCGGCACGGGCACCGCCTGTACCTTTCTGCTTTTTGATCTTCTTCGTTGAGCCTGCAACCTCGTTACGCTCTTTTGACTTGTGCGTACCCTGTCTTTGGTTAGCCAGGTACTGCTTCACGTCAAGATACATGGCATGCTCATTTGGCTCAAGTCCAAAAATAGCATCAGAAAGAGTCACCTTTCTGCCTGTATCTTCACCTTTAATATTTAATACAGAGAGCTCCATTTTATTTCTCAATTAACACGTAAGAATTTCTGGCACCAGGAACAGAGCCACTAACTACAATAAGGTTTCTTTCAGCGATGATGCGCAGAACAGTAAGATTTTGAATCTTAACTCTGTTGCCGCCCATTCTACCTGCCATGCGCATACCTTTGAATACTCTTGATGGCCAAGAACATGCACCGATTGAACCCGGGTGTCTTGCTCTGTTGTGCTGACCGTGGGTCTGGCCGCCAACACCGGCAAAGTTGTGGCGCTTTACAACACCTTGAAAACCTTTACCTTTAGATGTACCTACTACATCCACGAATTCGCCTTCTTCGAACAGGGTAGCATCTACTGTGTCACCCAGGCTGTAAGAAACGCCTTCTACATCAAATTCAGCTACCTTCTTCTTGGGAGCAGTATTAGCCTTTTGGTAGTGACCAGCTTCCGCCTTTGTAACTCTTTTGAGTTTCTTGTCACCATAGCCAATCTGCACTGCAGCGTAGCCGTCATTCTCAACCGTCTTCACCTGAGTAACTACACACGGACCTGCTTGGATAAGCGTTACTGGTGTGTATTTACCATCTGCTGTGAAGAGGCTTGTCATTCCGATTTTTTTACCGATAATTCCAGGCATTCAACTTTTGTTTAGAGATGGATACAATAATTCATTGCCCCCTATTTTCGCTAAGGGAGTGCAAAGTTAATAATTTTTTAGGCTTCTTTTCAAACTTTCTCTAAAATATTTATTCTCAAGCAGGTATAAAAAAAGAGGAGAGCCTAGACCCTCCTCTTTTTTTATTATATATGATGTTATCAAACTTTGATTTCAACATCAACTCCACTTGGCAACTCAAGTTTCATCAGTGCATCTACAGTTTTAGAGCTTGTAGAGTAAATATCTACTAATCTCTTGTAAGTGCAAAGCTGAAACTGCTCGCGAGACTTCTTGTTCACGTGTGGTGAACGAAGAACTGTAAACTTATCCTTCTCGGTTGGAAGTGGAATTGGCCCACTCACGATAGCACCAGTCGCTTTTACTGCTTTTACGATCTTCTCTGATGATTTATCCACCAGGTTATGATCATAAGACTTAAGCTTTATTCTTATTTTCTGATTCATCTTATAATACTATTTAGCTGCTGTTCCTTTTATTTTAGCAACGATGGCTTCGGCCAGGTTTTGCGGTACTTGCTCATAATGGGCGAAAGTAAGGGAGGCAGTCGCTCTTCCTGAAGTGATTGTACGCAGATCTGTTACGTAACCGAAAAGTTCAGATAGTGGAACATCAGCTTTCACTACAGTTGCAGTTCCTTTTGTATCCATACCTTTCATGATACCTCTTCTTCTGTTCAAGTCACCAGTTACAGGACCTGTGTATTCATCAGGGGTAACCACGTCAACGGCCATAATTGGCTCGAGAAGTTTAGGAGCACACTGCTTACCTGCCTCCTTAAAGCCCTGACGAGCAGCCAATTCAAATGACAAGGAATCAGAGTCTACATCGTGGAATGAACCATGGAACAGACGCACCTTCATGGAGTCAATAGGGAAGCCAGCCAGAATACCGTTCTTCATAGCATCTTCAAAGCCTTTCTGAACAGCTGGAATGAATTCTCTCGGAATCACACCACCTACGATGCCATTAACAAACTCGAGGCCTGGTTTGCCATCCTCACGTGGTCCCATTTCAAACACGATATCGGCAAACTTACCACGACCACCGGATTGCTTCTTGAATACCTCACGGTGCTCAACGCTTTTGGTGATTGTCTCTTTGTAAGCCACCTGCGGTGCACCCTGGTTCAGTTCTACCTTGAACTCACGCTTCATGCGTTCGATGATGATCTCCAGGTGAAGCTCACCCATACCACGTAGGATCGTCTGACCAGTTTCCTCGTCTGTGTTCACCTGCAATGTTGGATCCTCTTCAATAAGTTTGGCAATCGCCATACCCATTTTATCCGCGTCAGCTTGAGACTTAGGCTCAATAGCATAACCAATTACCGGCTCAGGGAAATCCATGGACTCCAGTACGATCTTCGCATTCTGATCACACAGCGTGTCCCCGGTCTTGATATCCTTAAATCCTACTACCGCACCGATATCTCCTGCTTCCAGTCTTTCGATCTGGTTCTGCTTATTGGCATGCATCTGGAAGATGCGGGAGATACGCTCCTTGTTATTGGAACGTGTGTTGAAAACATATGATCCTGACTCGAGTACTCCGGAGTAGGCTCTTACAAAGCAAAGACGTCCTACGTATGGGTCTGTGGCAATTTTAAATGCCAGGCCAGCGAAAGGCTCTTCTACACTTGGCTTGCGGGAAATCTCCTGCTCCGTGTCCGGGTTGATACCCTTGATGTTATCTCTGTCCAAAGGCGATGGAATTAATGCCATAACGTAGTCAAGCATCGTCTGTACACCTTTGTTTTTGAATGAGGAACCGCAGAGCATTGGCACAATAGCCATGTCAATGGTAGCAGCACGCAGAGCAGCTAGGATCTCATCTTCTGTGATCGAATTTGGATCTTCGAAGTATTTCTCCATCAGCGTCTCATCATACTCGGCTACAGCTTCCAGGAGTTTCTCTCTGTATTCTTCTGCTTCCTCAACCATGTCATCCGGAATCGGAACCTCAGTAAAGGTCATGCCTTTATCTGATTCATTCCAGATGATACCACGGTTATTAACAAGATCCACTACACCCTTGAAGTTATCTTCAGAGCCGATTGGAAGCTGAAGGGCTACTGCATTGCTACCAAGCATTTCCTTTACTTGCTTGCAAACACCCAGGAAGTCTGCACCTGAACGGTCCATCTTGTTAACGAAGCCGATACGTGCTACCTTATAGTTGTCAGCCAGGCGCCAGTTGGTCTCAGACTGTGGCTCTACACCATCTACAGCCGAGAAAAGGAATACCAGACCATCCAATACGCGCAATGAGCGGTTTACCTCTACGGTAAAGTCCACGTGACCTGGCGTATCGATGATGTTGATATGATAGTTATTATTTCTGTATGGCCAGCTTACTGTTACAGCGGCAGAAGTAATAGTGATACCACGCTCCTGCTCCTGCTCCATCCAGTCTGTTGTAGCAGAACCCTCGTGCGTTTCACCTAACTTGTGAGATTTACCTGTATAGTAAAGTATACGCTCCGTTGTCGTGGTCTTGCCGGCATCAATGTGCGCGGCAATACCGATATTCCTTGTATATCTTAAATCTCTTGCCATCGATTAAAATCTAAAGTGTGAGAATGCTTTGTTCGCTTCTGCCATTCTGTGCGTGTCGTCTTTTTTCTTCACGCCAGCACCTTCACCTTTAGCAGCTGCGATAATCTCACCTGCTAATCTATCTTTCATTGTCTTCTCACCTCTCTTGCGAGCGTATGATATCATCCACTTGATACCAAGAGATACTCTGCGGTCCGGACGAACCTCAGTCGGCACTTGGAAAGTAGCACCCCCTACCCTGCGGCTTTTAACTTCGACGCTAGGCATGATGTTGTTCAATGCCTTCTTCCAAGTCTCAAGACCGTTTTCTTTTGTTCTTTGCTCTACTAGTTCTACAGCATCGTAGAAGATTCCGTAGGCAACACTTTTCTTTCCGTCTTCCATCAGGTAGTTAACGAAACGTGTTACCAGGGTCTCTTTGTATTTAGGATCAGGAAGGAGTATTCTACTTTTCGGCTTTGCTTTTCTCATTGTATTAAAACGCTATGATTATTTCTTTTTACCTTTTCCTGCAGCTGCAGCCGCCTGTCCTGGTTTTGGTCTCTTCGCACCATACTTAGAGCGCGACTGAAGACGGCCATTTACACCGGCTGTATCCAGCGCTCCACGTACGATGTGGTAACGTACACCTGGCAGGTCTTTTACCCTACCCCCTCTGATCAGCACAATGGAGTGCTCCTGAAGGTTGTGGCCTTCACCTGGGATATAGGCGTTCACTTCTTTGCCGTTCGTAAGCCTCACCCTAGCTACTTTACGCATAGCTGAGTTTGGTTTCTTAGGCGTAGTGGTATATACTCTTGTACATACCCCACGGCGCTGCGGGCATGAATCTAGGGCCGGAGATTTAGAGTTATAAGTTAACTTTTCTCTTCCCTTTCTTACTAATTGCTGTATAGTAGGCATTTATAATTTGTTAATTATAGATTTTTCCACTTTTGAATTTGGTCTGCAAAGGTATAAAATTCGCCTTGCAAATTCAAAATTTTAATTCATTAATTCTCTGCACCTTAGGCCTCCCCCACTGTTCCCCCGAAGTTCATCGGGAAGGATGGAGCATCCTGAGACTGCTTTATTTCGCCAAAGCTGCTCTCAAATTTCTTGACGTTATCAGCCAGAGCAGCCAAAAGTCTCTTGGCATGCTCTGGTGTGATAACAATTCTTGATTTGACTTTCGCTTTTGGCATACCTGGCATCAACCTTATAAAATCAATCACAAACTCGCTGCTCGAATGCGCGATCATAGCGAGATTTGCATACTCGCCCTCGGCCACCTCTTCTGATAGCTCGATGTTGATTTGATTCTGTTTCTGCAGATCTTCTGCCATGGCTACTTACTTGTTTTGTAGTTCCTGCTGCCTTGGCTTCGCCGATGTCTTTTTCGACTCAACAAGCGCCTCATACTCCTCCTTGCTTCCCACTATCAGGTTTTGGTATTCTCTCAGACCAGTTCCAGCCGGAATCAGGTGGCCAACGATTACGTTCTCCTTTAGTCCAAGCAGTTCGTCCGCCTTACCTTTGATCGCTGCTTCGCTCAGTACTTTAGTAGTTTCCTGGAACGAGGCTGCAGAGATAAAGCTTTGCGTACCCAAAGAGGCCTGCGTAATACCCTGCAGTGTTGGACGTGAAACAGATGGTTGTGCATCACGCACTGTCACCAGTCTCATGTCGCGGCGCTTCAGGCTTGAGTTCTCGTCACGCAGCCTGCGCGGCGTCACGATCTGGCCTGGCTTCAGGTTGGCGGAGTCACCGGCATCCTCTACCACTTTCATGTCGATGATGTGATCGTTCTCCTCCATGAAGGTAATCTTATCCACGGTCTGATGCTCCAGGAAACTTGTATCGCCTGGGTCAACAACAACGACCTTCTGCATCATCTGGCGAACTACCACCTCAATGTGCTTGTCGTTGATCTTCACACCCTGCAAGCGGTATACTTCCTGTATCTCATTCACCAGGTACTCCTGTACGGCGCCTGGCCCCTGGATATTCAGGATGTCTGTTGGCGTAATAGCACCGTCAGACAATGGCATACCTGCCCGTATGAAGTCGTTATCCTGCACCAGGATGTGCTTAGAGAGTGGCACCATGTACTTCTTCTTCACACCGTCCTTGGACTCAATATAGATTTCACGGTTACCTCGCTTCACGCTGCCATAAGTCACCACACCGTCTATCTCAGACACCACCGCTGGGTTGGAAGGGTTACGTGCCTCGAACAACTCTGTCACGCGTGGCAGACCACCTGTGATGTCTCTTGTTTTACCGATAGCACGCGGGATCTTAACCAGAATCTGACCGGCTTTGATCTTCTCACCATTTTCAACCGTTAAGTGAGCTCCCACCGGAATGTTATATCCTTTTGGCTCGCCATTTTTCGGATTAACCACAATGGCAGGGTTCTGTGTCTTGTCTTTTGTATCGACAATCACTTTCTCCCGGTAACCTGTCTGCTCATCAGACTCCTCACGGTAGGTTACACCTTCAATGATCGACTCGTAAGTAATCTCACCGTCAAACTCTGAAAGTATAACTGCGTTATATGGATCCCAGTTACACAGCACTGTTCCCTTCTCCACAACCTGTCCTTCATTTACATGCAGGAAGGAGCCATAAGGCACGTGGTTGCTGATCAACAGCTTGCCAGTGTTGGGATCTACGACTTTTACCTCGCCTGAACGTCCCATCACTACTTTTACCGGCTCCCCTTCGTTATTCACCGTATCCAGTGAGCGGATATCTTCAAACTCGACCTTACCGCCGAACTTGGCCATGATAGTTGCCTCTACTGCAATGTTTGAAGCCGTACCACCTACGTGGAATGTGCGGAGTGTCAGCTGTGTACCAGGCTCACCGATAGACTGTGCGGCAATTACACCAACAGCCTCGCCTTTCTGCACCATAAAACCTGTCGCCAGGTTACGGCCGTAGCACTTGGCGCAGATACCGCGCTTAGACTCGCATGTCAGCACAGAGCGTATTTCCACAGCCTCGATTGCCGTGTTCTCAATATTTCGGGCAACATCCTCTGTTATCTCGGCACCAGACTCAACGATCAATTCATTTGTGATCGGGTCATACACATCGTGTACAGCCACTCGCCCAAGGATACGTTCGGACAGTGATTCCACGATATCTTCGTTGTCCTTCAGGGCGCTCACTTCCAGGCCGCGCAGTGTACCGCAGTCTTCCTCGTTCACAATCACGTCCTGCGACACGTCTACCAGACGACGGGTCAGGTAACCAGCATCCGCCGTCTTAAGGGCCGTATCGGCTAGACCTTTACGGGCACCGTGTGTGGAGATGAAGTACTCGATTACATCCAGACCTTCCTTAAAGTTAGAAAGGATCGGGTTTTCGATAATTTCACCTACTGAACCTTGAAGAGACTTCTGAGGCTTCGCCATCAGACCTCGCATACCACCTAACTGACGAATCTGCTCTCTTGAACCACGGGCTCCGGAGTGCATCATCATGAAGATTGAGTTAAAGCCCTGATCTTCATTTTCCAGACGCCGCATCAACGTTTCAGTAATCTGGTTGTTGATACGCGTCCAGATATCAATTACCTGGTTGTAACGCTCATTATCTGTGATCAGACCCATAGAGTAGTTCTGCCATACAGCATCTACATCTTTTTTAGCCTGCTCAACAAGAATCTCTTTCTCAGCCGGGATGTTAATATCACCCAGTCCCATTGACAGACCGCCTTTGTAGGCAGACTGGAATCCAAGCGTCTTGATATCATCCAGGAACTGAGCGGTACGTGCCATACCTGTTTCTTTGAATACTCTGGAAATTACCTGCTGCAGTTTTTTCTTTGTCAGAAGCTCATCCAGGTAGCCCACCTGTTCAGGCACGAACTGGTTAAAGATTACGCGTCCGGCAACTGTCTCAATCAATTTGAACTCCAGTTCGCCTTTCTCGTTCCTCACCGTGGTTCTCACCTTGATGTAGGCGTGCTTCGATATTCTTCCTTCGTTGATGGCAATGATCACTTCCTCCGCAGAGTAAAAGCTCATCCCTTCGCCAGCAATGTTCTCATTCTCTGTGCTACGCTTTCCTTTGGTTACATAGTATAAACCTAGTACCATGTCCTGAGAAGGCACTGCAATTGGGGCGCCGTTCGCAGGGTTCAGGATGTTGTGTGAGGCAAGCATCAGCATAGAGGCTTCCAGTACAGCAGCAGGCCCTAGTGGAACGTGCACCGCCATCTGGTCACCGTCAAAGTCGGCGTTAAAGGCCGTACACACCAGTGGGTGCAGCTGGATCGCCTTACCTTCGATCAGTTTTGGCTGGAAGGCCTGGATACCAAGTCTGTGGAGCGTAGGGGCACGGTTAAGGAGCACTGGATGGCCTTTCAGCACGTTCTCCAGGATATCCCAAACAACAGGGTCCTTACGATCTACTATTTTCTTGGCTGACTTTACCGTCTTCACGATACCTCTTTCGATCAGCTTGCGGATGATGAACGGCTTGAAAAGTTCCGCTGCCATGTTCTTTGGCAGACCGCACTCGTGCAGCTTCAGTTCAGGACCAACCACAATTACCGAACGGCCGGAGTAGTCCACACGCTTACCAAGTAAGTTCTGACGGAAACGTCCCTGCTTGCCTTTCAGCATATCGGAAAGTGACTTCAGCGCACGGTTACCTTCTGCACGAACAGCGTTCACTTTACGTGAGTTGTCGAACAGAGAGTCTACCGCTTCCTGCAGCATACGCTTCTCATTACGGAGAATTACTTCAGGAGCTTTGATCTCGATCAGACGCTTCAGACGGTTGTTACGGATAATAACACGACGGTACAAGTCGTTCAAGTCAGAAGTAGCAAAACGACCACCATCTAACGGAACAAGTGGACGAAGCTCTGGCGGAATAACAGGAACCATGCGGATGATCATCCACTCTGGTCTATTTTCGATTCTGGTAGCAGCGTCACGGAACGCCTCTACTACGCGCAGGCGCTTCAACGCCTCAGCTTTACGCTGCTGCGAAGTTTCATGTGCGGCAGCATGACGAAGTTCGTATGACAAGTCATCGAGGTTCGTGCGCTCCAACAGCATTTGTAATGCTTCAGCACCCATTTTCGCGATGAACTTGTTCGGATCGTTGTTATCCAGAATCTGGTTCTCGCGCGGCAGTTTATCCACCATGTCCAGGTACTCATCCTCAGTCAGGAAGTCCAGCGTATTCACGCCGTCTTCTGCAAGTATACCTGGCTGGATAACTACATATCTTTCATAGTAGATGATCTGGTCAAGCTTCTTTGTAGGTAAGCCTAACAGATATCCAATTTTGTTCGGAAGGGATTTGAAGTACCAGATGTGCGCTACCGGAACCACCAGTTCGATGTGGCCCATACGCTCGCGGCGCACTTTTTTCTCAGTCACCTCCACGCCGCAACGGTCGCAGATGATGCCCTTGTATCTGATTCTTTTATACTTTCCGCAGTGGCATTCCCAGTCCTTTACGGGGCCGAATATTCTTTCGCAGAACAGGCCGCCCATCTCAGGCTTGTAGGTTCTATAGTTTATGGTCTCAGGTTTTACCACCTCCCCGTTGGAACGCTCCAGGATTGACTCCGGTGAAGCCAAGCTGATGGTTACTTTCGAGAAGTCCTGAGATAGCTTTTTGTTTTTCGCAAATGCCATATTATTAGAATAATGTCGATACAATGAATATGCCTTACAGCTTAATCAGTATAAGTATGCAAAGCGCTTTGGCTAATGCCGCAGCGCTTTGCTTTATACTTTACTACTCCAGTGTTATCTCCAGAGCCAGGCCTCTTAACTCGTGAATCAGTACGTTGAATGATTCCGGTATATTTGGCTTTGGCAGCACGTCGCCTTTTACAATAGCCTCGTAGGCTTTTGCACGGCCTATCACGTCGTCTGACTTCACTGTAAGTATCTCTTGCAGCACGTTTGAAGCACCGAAGGCCTCCAGTGCCCACACCTCCATCTCACCGAAACGCTGTCCACCGAACTGGGCTTTACCGCCCAGTGGCTGCTGCGTGATCAATGAGTATGGTCCGATAGAACGGGCGTGCATCTTATCATCCACCAGGTGACCCAGCTTCAGCATGTAAATCACGCCTACTGTTACTGGCTGGTCGAACCTGTCGCCTGATAAGCCGTCGTACAGGTATGTTCTACCGAACTTTGGCAGGCCGGCCTCCGCCAATTCTGCGGACACCTGATCTTCCGTGGCGCCATCGAAGATTGGCGTTGCATACTTGCGGCCCAACTTCAGTCCTGCCCATCCAAGCACCGTCTCGTAGATCTGACCGATGTTCATCCTGGAAGGTACGCCCAGTGGGTTTAGCACGATGTCCATTGGCGTTCCATCTTCCAGGAACGGCATGTCCTCGTCGCGCACGATACGGGCTACAATACCCTTGTTACCGTGGCGTCCGGCCATCTTATCACCCACCTTCAGCTTACGCTTCTTGGCGATGTATACTTTGGCAAGCTGCACAATGCCTGCTGGTAGTTCGTCTCCCACCTCCAGCGTGAAACGCTCGCGCTTGAAGTGTGCTGAAACGATGTTGCGGCGCTTGTTATAGTTCTTCACCAGCTCCACCAGCATGCTGTTCACCTTCTCGTCTGCGCTCCAGTTTTCCAGGATCAGGTCTTTGAACATGTTCACCTCTTCCGGAACAGCGTAGTTGCTTTCGTCCTTGTAAGGGTTCTTCTCCGGGAACAACGCTTCTGTGATGTTCTTGCGGGAGAACTTTACGCCTTTGCTCAGTATTTCGTCGCCAAACTTGTGGCGGATACCCTGCGAGGTCTTGCCTTCCAGTAAAGCCACCAGCTTGTCCACCATCACGTTCTTGATAACGATCAGCTCCTTGGCATACTTTACCTTCAGCTCTTCTACCTCTTTCTTGGACTTGGCGCGCAGGTTCTTGTCTTTCTTCGGACGAGAGAACAACTTGGTCTCTATTACGACACCGTTCAGTGATGGCGGCGCCTTCAGCGAGGCATCCTTCACATCGCCGGCTTTATCCCCGAAGATCGCACGAAGCAGTTTCTCCTCCGGAGTCGGGTCTGTCTCTCCTTTCGGTGTGATCTTTCCGATCAGGATGTCTCCCTCACGAACCTCTGCACCAATGCGGATAATCCCGTTTTCATCCAGGTTACGAACAGCCTCTTCGCTCACGTTCGGAATCTCCGACGTCAGTTCTTCCTCGCCACGCTTCGTCTCACGTACCTCCAGCTCAAATTCCTCGATGTGGATGGACGTGAAGATGTCATCACGCACCACGCGCTCAGAGATCACGATGGCATCCTCGAAGTTATACCCTTGCCAAGGCATGAACGCCACCTGCATGTTTCTACCGATTGCCAGCTCCCCTTCGTTGGTAGCATAGCCTTCGCAAAGTGGCTCTCCCTTGGTTACGCGCTGGCCTTTCTTAACAAGCGGCGTCAGGTTGATGCAGGTATCCTGGTTCGTTCTTCTGAATTTAACCAGTTTATAGGTTACATATTCGGCATCAAAAGAAACAAGCTTCTCCTCTTCTGTCAGATCATACTTTACAATGATCCTGTTCGCATCCACAGAATCGATCACGCCTTCTCCTTCTGCAATCACCAGTGCTCTTGAGTCGATAGCGGCTCTTCTCTCCAGTCCGGTACCCACAATCGGGGCTTCCGGCTTCAGAAGTGGCACCGCCTGGCGCTGCATGTTCGAACCCATCAGGGCACGGTTAGCGTCGTCATGCTCCAGGAACGGGATAAGCGAGGCTGCCACCGATACGATCTGGTTCGGAGCAATGTCCATATAAGTATAAGTGGACGGTTCTTCTACAGGGAAGTCACCCTCAAATCTACCTTTCACTCTTTCATTGATGAAGTTGCCTTCATCGTCGATCAGCGCATTTGCCTGGGCAATGTGGTGTGTATCCTCTTCCTCAGCTGTCAGGTACTCCACTGTACCGTCCACCTGTACTTTTCCTTCCACCACCTTACGGTATGGTGTTTCTATAAAGCCCATGTGGTTCACGCGTGCGTGTACACACAGCGAAGAGATCAGGCCGATGTTTGGTCCCTCTGGTGTCTCGATTGTACAAAGGCGTCCATAGTGCGTGTAGTGTACGTCACGAACCTCAAAGCCTGCCCGCTCTCTGGAAAGACCGCCTGGTCCCAGCGCAGAAACACGGCGTTTGTGCGTCACTTCGGCCAGCGGGTTCGTCTGGTCCATGAACTGAGACAGCTGGTTGGTGCCAAAGAACGAGTTGATCACCGAAGACAGCGTACGCGCGTTGATCAGGTCAACCGGTTTGAAGTCCTCGTTATCACGCACGTTCATACGCTCCTTGATGGTACGGGCCATACGTGCCAGACCAACGCCGAACTGTGCATACAGCTGCTCGCCTACCGTTCTTACACGGCGGTTACTCAAGTGGTCGATATCATCCACTACAGCTCTGGAGTTGATCAGACCGATCAGGTATTTCACGATCAGAACGATATCCTCATTTGTCAGAACCTTGGCATCCCAGTTGCTGTCCAGACCAAGCTTCTTGTTAATTCTGTAGCGGCCTACTTCACCCAGGTCATAACGCTTATCGGAGAAGAACAGCTTCTGGATAATATCACGTGCCGTTTCCTCATCCGGAGCCTCTGTGTTACGAAGCTGGCGGTAAATCTGCTCTACGGCTTCTTTCTCAGAGTTAGAGTTATCCTTCTGAAGCGTGTTGTAGATAATAGCGTAATCAGCGATGTTCACGTTCTCGCGGTGCAGGATAATGGACTGCACCCCTGAGTTAAGTATAACATCAATATCGTCCGGACTGATCTCAGAGTCGCGCTCCAGAAGTACTTCGTTACGATCGATAGAAACTACCTCTCCTGTATCCTCATCCACGAAGTCCTCTGTCCATGTGCGCAGAACACGGGCAGCCAGTCGGCGTCCGATGGAGTTCTTCAATGTGCTCTTATCTGCCGGCACCTCCTCAGACAGCCCAAACAGGTCAAGGATGTCTTTGTCTGTACCGTAGCCGATGGCGCGTAGCAGCGTCGTTACCGGGAACTTCTTCTTACGGTCGATATACGCGTACATCACGTTATTCACGTCTGTCGCGAATTCTACCCAAGAGCCTTTGAAAGGTATGATTCTGGCGGAATAAAGCTTTGTTCCGTTAGTATGCTTGCTTTGTGCAAAGAACACGCCCGGGGAGCGGTGCAACTGCGATACAATAACACGTTCAGCCCCATTGATCACAAAGGAGCCTTTTTCGGTCATGTATGGAATGTTGCCCAGGAACACCTCCTGTTCAATCGTCTCAAAATCCTCGTTATCCTCATCGTTGCAGATCAGGCGAAGCTTTGCTTTTAACGGAACAGAGTAGGTAAGGCCCCTGTCGATGCTTTCATCCACAGAGTATTTTGGAGGATCTATATGATAGTCGATAAACTCCAGTACGAAGTTCTCGCGTGAATCTGAGATAGGAAAGTTCTCGGCGAACACCTTGAACAATCCTTCCTGCGCTCTATTCTCGGCCGGTGTCTCCAGCTGAAAGAAGTCCTGGAATGACTGCACCTGAACATCCAGAAAGTCAGGGTAGTCAATCACCGACTTTATAGAGGCAAAATTGATTCTATCTGTCGTTTTATTCTTAGCCAAAGCTTTGGAATTTTACGTTTATAATCATTTACAAGCACACAGAGTCCAAAACAGCTGTGGGCAAAAAAAAGATCCAATTAATTTGAATCTGTATACAAACAGGAAAAGACCTGACGAATATGCCAGGTCTACCTGTTTTCGGTATGTTGATAAAGCGGGATTATTTTACCTCCACTTCAGCACCAGCTTCTTCCAAAGATTTCTTCAGTGATTCAGCTTCGTTCTTGTCAACACCTTCTTTCAGTGCTTTAGGGGCGCTGTCAACTAATTCTTTAGCCTCTTTCAGACCAAGACCAGTCAGTTCTTTTACAAGCTTAACTACTGCTAGTTTCTGAGCACCAGCTGCCTTCAGGATTACGTCAAAAGAAGTTTTCTCTTCTGCAGCAGCTCCTCCTTCAGCAGCACCACCACCAGCAACCATCACTGGAGCAGCAGCAGCAGGCTCAATGCCATACTCATCCTTAAGGATAGTAGCTAGTTCGTTAACTTCTTTAACAGTCAAGTTTACTAACTGCTCAGCGAATGCTTTCAAATCTGCCATTTTTATAGAAATTAAAAGTTACTTATTGATTACGTTTTTTTAAATTATTCTTTTTCTGATAATGTTTTCAAGATGCCCGCTAGCTTACCGCCGCTGCTCTGAAGTGCGGAAACCACATTCTTAGCAGGCGACTGAAGAAGACCGATGATCTCGCCAATCAGCTCGTCCTTAGACTTAATCTCCGTGAGGGTCTTCAGTTGCTCATCGCCAACGAAGATCCCGCTGTCGATAAAAGCTCCTTTCAGGAGAGGTAGCGGATTGCCTTTTTTTCTGAAATCCTGAATCAGTTTCGCTGGTGCATTGCCTGACTCTTTTGAGAACAGGATACCGGAAGCGCCCTTTAAAACATCATCAAGCGCAGAAGTATCAGCTTCTAAAGTATCTAGCGCTTTCTTAATAAGTGTATTTTTGTACACTTTGTATTCGATACCACGATCGAATGCCATTCTTCTGAACGCGTTGATACCAGCTACGCTCATAGTAGAGGCATCAGTAATATAGAAGTAGTTTGTATTAGCTAACTTCTCGCTCAGGTCTTTAACAATTATCTCTTTTTCTTCCCTGGTCATGTTCTTAGATAGTTGCGTTCTTGTCAACGATTACGGCCGGGCTCATTGTACTGGACAATGTGATGCTCCTGATGTAAGTACCTTTAGCGGAAGAAGGCTTCAGACGGTTAAGTGTCTGAATTACCTCGTGTGCGTTGGCAGCAAGCTGCTCTGCAGAGAAGGAAACTTTACCAACACTCGTGTGGATGATACCGAATTTATCAACCTTAAAGTCGATCTTACCGGCTTTCACCTCTCTCACAGCTTTAGCTACATCCTGAGTTACTGTACCCGACTTAGGGTTTGGCATCAGGTTACGAGGACCCAGAATTCTTCCCAGACGACCAACTTTGGCCATTACGGCAGGCATGGTGATGATCACATCAACATCTGTCCAGCCTTTCTCGATCTTCTGGATATAGTCATCAAGGCCAACGTAGTCAGCGCCGGCGTCTTTTGCCTCCTGCTCTTTGTCAGGGGTAACTAACGCAAGTACCTTTATTTCTTTACCAGTTCCGTGCGGGAGCGTTACGATTCCACGAACCATTTGATCGGCCTTGCGTGGATCTACGCCCAAACGTACATCAATATCAACAGAGGCATCAAATTTTGTGAAGGTAATGTCCTTTACAACTGAAGCGGCATCTGTTAAAGAATACTCTTTTGCTAGATCGGCTTTGGCTAAAGCCGCTTTTCTATTTTTTGAAATCTTCGCCATTATCCTTTAACTGTTATTAAGCGTTCCACGGAGCTGTACCAGAAACTGTGATGCCCATGCTTCTTGCTGTACCGGCAACCATTTTCATAGCTGAGTCCAGTTCGAAAGCGTTCAAGTCAGGCATCTTCAGTTCCGCTATCTCACGAACCTGATCCCATGTAACTGAACCCACCTTGTTACGGTTTGGCTCTTTCGAACCACCCTTAATCTTAGCAGCATCCATTAACAATACCGGAGCAGGGGGCGTCTTAATAACGAAGTCGAAAGACTTATCTGCATATATTGTAATCAACACTGGTAACACTTGCCCGGGCTTATCCTGTGTTCTGGCGTTGAACTGCTTGCAGAACTCCATGATGTTAAGGCCTTTAGAGCCAAGTGCAGGTCCAATCGGTGGCGATGGGTTCGCGGCACCTCCCTTTACCTGAAGTTTCAGGTAACCTTTTATTTCCTTTGCCATTCTATGTATTTACTACGATTCTTTTTCTACTTGCATGTAGTTCAGCTCAACCGGTGTGTTTCTTCCGAAAATTTTCACCATCACGTTAAGCTTCTTACGCTCTTCAAACACTTCCTCCACTGTACCGGAAAAACCGCTGAACGGACCGTCCATTACCTTCACGATCTCTCCCACTACAAAAGGCGTGTCCAACACTTCTGCCTGCTCTTCTGCCTCATCCACAGTGCCCAGTATCCTGTTCACCTCCGATTGACGCAATGGAACCGGCTTCTTGCTAGGTGAGCCCTTCTCATCTGTCCCCAGAAACCCTATGACTCCTGGTGTACTGATAATGATATGCTCTGCTTCTCCATGTGATAGATCTGCATGAACTAATACATACCCTGGAAAGAAGCTACGCTCTCTGATCCTTTTCTTCCCGCCACGCATCTCGTATACTTTCTCAGCAGGGATAAGCACCTGCGGGACGTACTCCCCGAGATTGTGGCGCATGATTTCGTTCTCCAGGTAAGCTTTTGCTTTTTTCTCCTGGCCACTAACGGCGCGCACTACATACCACTTTAAATCAGTCATGTATCTCTAATTTAAAACTGGTTGTAAAACCAAGTCAGCACGGTATCGAACCCAAAGTCCATAGCGCCAACAACCAAAGCGAAAATCAAGGAACCTATTAACACCAGCACGGAGCTGTTCTGCAACTCTGCATAAGAAGGCCAGGAGACCTTGTTCTTCATCTCCTCTACAGTGTCGTTAATATAAGTTCTAATATTGCTCATCGCTTCGCTTACCAGATAGTGAAAATAATTGCACGGGTGGAGAGACTCGAACTCCCAGCCAATGGTTTTGGAGACCACTACTCTACCAATTGAGCTACACCCGTAAAAAAATGCACGCCAATTTTAATTGGAGTGCAAATTTATTCATAAGTTTTATGAAAACAAACCCGATCTCGAAAAACTTTCAAGATCGGGTCTGAAACATAGTATTAGCTAAGGATCTCTGTTACCTGGCCGGCACCTACAGTTCTACCACCCTCACGGATAGCGAAGCGCAGACCTTTCTCCATGGCTACAGCGTTGATCAGGTTTACCTCGATGGTGATGTTATCACCTGGCATAACCATTTCTACACCTTCTGGCAGCATGATCTCACCAGTAACGTCTGTCGTTCTGAAATAGAACTGTGGACGGTACTTGTTGAAGAATGGCGTGTGACGACCACCTTCTTCTTTAGAAAGTACGTAAACCTCCGCCTTGAATTTCGTGTGAGGCTTCACTGAACCTGGCTTACAGATTACCATACCACGACGGATATCGGTTTTCTCAATACCACGCAGCAACAGACCTACGTTGTCACCAGCTTCACCTCTGTCAAGGATCTTACGGAACATCTCCACACCAGTAACTACTGACTTCAGGTTCTCAGCACCCATACCCAGTATCTCTACTGCTTCACCTGAGTTGATTACACCACGCTCGATACGGCCAGTTGCAACTGTACCACGACCAGTGATAGAAAACACGTCCTCTACAGGCATCAGGAATGGAAGGTCAACCAGACGCTCTGGAAGTGGAATCCAAGAGTCAACGGCAGCCATCAGCTCCTCGATTGTCTTCACCCACTTCTCGTCGCCGTTCAGGCCACCAAGAGCAGAACCCTGGATCACCGGAATGTTATCGCCGTCGAAGTCATAGAAGGAAAGAAGCTCACGGATTTCCATCTCAACAAGCTCAAGAAGCTCCGGATCGTCCACCATGTCTACTTTGTTCATGAACACTACAAGCTGAGGAACACCTACCTGACGGGCAAGCAGGATGTGCTCACGCGTTTGTGGCATTGGGCCATCAGTTGCAGCAACTACCAGGATAGCGCCGTCCATCTGGGCAGCACCAGTAACCATGTTCTTCACGTAGTCAGCGTGACCTGGGCAGTCAACGTGAGCATAGTGACGGTTTTCTGTAGCGTACTCAACGTGTGATGTATTGATAGTAATACCTCTTTCTTTTTCTTCAGGAGCGTTGTCGATTGAAGAGAAGTCACGCATTTGAGCAAGGCCTTTCTTTGCCAGTACAGTAGAAATTGCAGCTGTCAAAGTTGTTTTGCCGTGGTCAACGTGACCGATAGTACCGATATTTACGTGCGGTTTGGAACGGTCAAATGTTTCTTTAGCCATTGTATGATATTAAATTAAGGTTAAAACGTTTAAGTTTATGTCGCGCTTTTAAATATACACGTAACGGACTGTGAGCCAACGATGGGAATTGAACCCACGACCCCTTCCTTACCAAGGAAGTACTCTACCCCTGAGCTACGTCGGCTTTTAAATCCGCCAGAAAACTACACCTCTATTTACACTAAAAAGGAAGCTCATCTGCATGAATTTCCTTCTCCAGTTCTTTAGTAGCAAGCATTTCTGACTTTAAAGAGCGGGAGACGAGGGTCGAACTCGCGGCCTATAGCTTGGAAGGCTATCGCTCTACCAACTGAGCTACTCCCGCTTACTTTACAATTCTGAATGGGTGAATAAACTTCACTTAACTCACTCATTCAATTACTCTAAATCAAACTGTGGGGAGAGCAGGATTCGAACCTGCGAAGTCGTAAGACAACGGAGTTACAGTCCGTCCCATTTGGCCGCTCTGGAATCTCCCCGAAGCTAATTCTACATCAAATCAGCAGAACTTTTCCTTAGCGACCCATCGCCTTCGCCATGTTCTTTGTTCTAAGGAGATGCAAAATTAAGCCCTTTTTGTTTCAAGTCAAATATTCGTGCAAAAAAATGCGAAAAAATTTCCTGCCGCCTACATTTCATACATCTGCAGAAGCCGCTCATCCTTCTCCTGGGCCTTAATTTCCTGCATCAGCCGCTCTACCTCCGGGTTCTCCGACATCACCATAAGTGCCTGATAGGCAGCGGCCCGCACGTAGTAGAGACGATGCTCCTTGGCAATACCGCCCAGTATGGCGATCACCTCCGGCGTGTTGGTCTCGCTGTTGCTGGCCAGGTAGGCGCCGAAGCTCTGCAAGAGGTAGTATAACTCCCCGCTACTGGCAGATTTCAGTTTCTGCAGGAACCAGTCATACTTCTCCGGCCCTGCCTGCACGGCATAGATGGTGGCCAGGGCCAGCACCACTTCCTCGTTGCTCTCGTCCTCAAACTGGGCCATCCGCTGCTTTGCATCGGCGGCGCCCGTGCTAGCGTAGCCAAGTATGGCTGCTGCCGCAACCTGGTAGGAGCTGTCGTTCATGGCCTGCCGGAACAGGTCCTGATACTTACCTCCGCCCCATCCTGCCAGAGCAAGTATGGCCTCGGCGCGCACGGAACCCTTCTCGTCATTTACCGCCATTTGCTTTATCGTTGGTTCCAGCGATGCCACCTGCCCTTCTTTTAGCCTGCTCAATATACTTAACGCTGTGCTGCGCACTGCCCAGTAATCGTCCTTCAGCGCCTCCTTGTAAATGCTTTGCACCTGCGGTCGGCTCACCTGCTCCTGCAGCTCCGACAGCGCGTCCAGCTTTGGAGCCAGGTGCCCGGCATGGCGGAACTGGAATAGCAACTCCTCCTCTGTCTTCTCGTGCTCCACCGTTCCCAGCAATTGCTGCTCCGCGTCGAACAGCACCAGCTGCGGCTGCGCGGCTACATCAAACGTGAAGGTTTGGTTCGCCTTCTCGACCACAACCGGGTGCAGCTGCTTTTTCCCCTCTGCCCAGATGGCTATCTGCAGGGGCAGGCGGTATACAGGTGAATAGGTGGTATCCTGCAGCTGCTGCACGTTTAGCTGCAGTTGGCCTTTGTTGTAGCGTTGCGTTACGAGCAACTCGGGGTGCCCGGGCTTCATGAACCATTGGTCGAAAAACCACATCAGGTCATGCCCCGTCACATCCTCAAAGGCCATGCGCAGCTCCGCCACCTCCACGTCGCTATACTTGTTGCGCGTTAAGTATAAGTTGAGGGAGGCCCACCAGGCGTCGTCGCCTACGATTTTGCGCAGCATGTGCAGCACGCGGCCGCCCTTGGCGTAGGAGTGGCTGTCGAACATGTCCTCGCGGTCTTTGTAGTGATAGCGGATGAGCGGCTCACGCTTCGTCTGGGCTTCATCCAGGTACTGCCCCAGTTCCTCCAGGTGCAGGTAAGCGGCCTCGTCCGCGCCATACTTGTGCTCCGCCCACAGGTACTCCGAGTAGTTGGCGAAGGCCTCGTTCAGCGGCAGGTTGGCCCAGGACTCCGTCGTAACCAGGTCGCCGAACCACTGGTGGAACAGCTCATGCGCAATGATGCCGTCCCAGCTCTTGTCCAGCACTTCGCGCTCATTCAACTGCAGGTCCTCCATAAAGGTAGAAGCCGAAGTGTTCTCCATCGCCCCGGACACGAAATCGCGCACCACCACCTGCGCGTACTTGGCCCAGGGGTAGTCCACACCCAGCTTCTGCGAGAAGAACTCCATCATTTCCGGGGTGTTGCCAAACACCTTTCTGGCGGTGCTTTCATACGCCGGCTCCACATAGTAATTCACTTCCAGGTCGCGCCACTTATCCTCCACCACGGCAAACTCGCCTATGGCCAGCATGGCCAGGTAGGGCGCGTGCGGTTTCTCCTGCTTCCAGTAGTCGGTCTTGGTGCCGTCGGCGTTCTGGCGCGAGTAAACGAAGGTGCCGTTGGAGAGCGTGGTATACTTTGGGTCGATGTTGATGTAGATGTCCTGGGTCATGCGCTCGTTCGGAGCATCGATGGTCGGGAACCAGGCGGAGCTGGCCTCCGTTTCGCCCTGCGTCCAGATCTGCTGCGGCTTGTTCGGCTCCTCCCCCAGCGGGTTGATAAAGTATAGTCCCTTATCTTCGGTGATGGCATCGGAGCCGCCAGAGGCCAGTTCGTTCGGCTTGGCCGTGTAGTCTATCTCCAGTTTATACTTTTCATCGCGGGTGTATTCCTTGCCCAGGTCGATGGTGAGTTTCTGGCCGTCATACTTGTACTCCAGCGCGGTCCCGTCAAAGCCCTGCATCAGGTGCACACTATGGATGTCCATGCCCTTGGCATCGAGCGTGAGCTGGCGCTGAGGATAGAAGTATGGCTTCAGGGTGAGTTCGGCCAGGCCGTGCAGATACTGCTTCTCCCAGTCGAAGCTGACGCGCAGGGTGGTGTGCAGCAGGTCGTGCTCGCGGGTGCGCGAGGGGTTGAAGGCATGCTTCTTAGGCGCCCAAGCTGGTAAAGCATCAGCTAAAGCAGGTGCTGTTTTACCTACAATTACCTTCTCTGCACCTGCCTCGCCAGTGCCCCGCGGTTTGAACACGCCACAACCACCTGTAAAAGTCATGGCCGCAACCAGCCCAACTATACTTAGAAACCTATGATTCATGCGCTGAAAGTTTTAAAATTTGAGGTGAAGTTCTAAAATTACTCTGAGAAAACACTAACTTTAAGGTCGAAACCACACGAAAAGAAGATGCTCCAGGTAAAAACCGGTAACGGCAAAACATGGCAGGTTGATATCCAAAAAGATACTATACTTCTCAACAATACTCCTTTCGACTGGGACATCTCCCCTATCGGGCCTAACACGTTTCACATCATCAAAGGCGCGCGCTCCTTTACCGCAGAGGTGGTTTCAGCCAACTACCAGGAAAAATCCTTTACGTTTAAGATAAACGGCGCCATACAAACCGTTAGCGTGAAAGACCGCTTCGACCTGCTGCTCGACCAACTGGGCATGAGCAACGCCAACGCCCACAAGGTAAACGACGTAAAAGCGCCCATGCCAGGACTTATACTTGACGTGAAGGTGCAGCCGGGCCAGGAGGTGCAGAAGGGCGACCCGATCATGATCCTGGAGGCCATGAAGATGGAGAACATCCTCAAGTCGCCGGGCGATGGCGTGGTAAAGGAAGTAAAAGTGCAGGTAAGGCAGAACGTGGAGAAGAACCAGGTGCTGATCCTTTTCCATTAACTTAGATACCCGCGCGTAAGCGGCTGCCACGGTAGCCGCTTTGTTGTGTTAAAAAGAATTCATAACCTATACAGATAGTTTACCGTGAAGTATAAACGAATTTTGCTGAAGCTGAGTGGCGAGGCGCTGATGGGCGAGCAGCAGTATGGCATCGACTCCAACAGACTGCTGCAGTATGCCAAAGAGATTAAAGAAGTAGCCGCCCTGGGTGTGGAGGTGGCCGTGGTGATAGGCGGAGGCAACATCTTCAGGGGGGTGCAGGCCGAGCAAGTGGGCCTGGACCGCGTGCAGGGAGACTACATGGGCATGCTGGCCACGGTGATCAACAGCATGGCGCTGCAGAGCGCCCTCGAAAAGCTGGGCGTTTACACGCGCCTGCTCTCGGGCATCAACATCCAGCAGGTATGCGAGCCCTACATCCGCCGCCGTGCGGTACGCCACCTGGAGAAAGGCCGCGTGGTGATCTTCGGCGCCGGCACCGGCAACCCATACTTCACCACAGACTCTGCCGCCTCGCTCCGGGCCATCGAGATTGAGGCGGACGTGGTACTGAAAGGCACCCGCGTGGACGGCATCTACTCCGCTGACCCGGAGAAGGACCCGGACGCCGTGTTCTACCGGAACATCTCCTTTAAGGATGTGTTTGAGAAGGGCCTGAACGTGATGGACATGACCGCCTTTACGCTTTGCAAGGAAAACGGCCTGCCGATCATCGTATTCGACATGAACACACCGGGCAACCTGAAACGACTGGTGGAGGGCGAGCAAGTGGGCACCCTGGTAAGTATGGATGACCTGGGCGACACGCTGAAGGAAACCGTAGACAAACTGCAGCCAAGTGCCAAGACGGACAAAATATAATTTGCTATTTTTGACCCTAAATTTTTCAGAACTCAATAAGTAAACCGATATGACGGAAGAAATTCAGTTTTACCTAAGCGAGGCAGAGGAGTCTATGCAGAAGGCGGTGCAGCACACCGGCAACGAACTGTCTAAAATCAGGGCGGGCAAGGCCTCGCCTGCCATGGTCGAGCACCTGCGCGTGGATTACTACGGCAACCCGACCCCCATCTCTCAGGTGGCGAACATTGTTGCACCCGATGCGCGCACCCTGCTCATCAAGCCTTGGGAGAAGAACATGCTGGGCGAGATCAACAAAGCCATTAAGAACAGCGACCTGGGCCTGAACCCGCAGCAGGAGGCCGACGCGGTGCGTCTGAGCATCCCGGCCCTGACCGAGGAGCGCCGCCGTGACCTGGTGAAACAGGTGAAGGGCGAAACGGAGAGCGGCAAGGTCAGCATCCGCAACATCCGCAAGGATGTGAACGACACGCTCAGGAAACTGCAGAAGGAAGGCACCGCCGAGGACGCCGTTCGCGACGCAGAGGGCAAGGTGCAGAAGCTGACAGACAACTACATCGTGAAGATCGACGAGCTGCTGGCCAAGAAAGAGGCCGAGATCATGACGATCTAAACTCGTATCTCGTAGAACGTATCAAGACACACGATAATAGAAAAGCCCTTCGATCAAGATCGAAGGGCTTTTCTATTTTTCCCTCAAGCTTTTATACCTGGTCGTGCTACGTGCGTCGTGCTACATGATACGCAGAAGAGCTACAGGTATAGCCGATGCACCTTTATATACTCGGCTACCTCGTCGGGCAGCAGGTATTTTATACTTTTCTCCTCGCGGATGCACTGCCGGATAAACGTGGCCGAAATGTCCAGTATGGGTGCTTTCACGAACGTGATGCCGGGCATGTCCGGCAAATCGGTAGTGATGGAGCCGGTGCGCGGGTACACGTATACTTTATGGTACTCCAGGATGCGCTCGTAGTTCTTCCACTTCGGAAACAGCGGCAGGTTGTCCTCCCCCATGATCAGCACAAACTCATAACTGGGGTACTTCTCCTGCAGGTACGTAAGCGTGTCGATGGTGTAGCTGGGCTTGGGCATGCTGAACTCGATGTTCGACACGCCCAGGTTCGGGTTATCCGCTATTGCCAGGCGTGCCATGTGCAGCCGGTCGAACTCGTGCTGCAGCGTGTTGCTGGGCTTGAACGGATTCTGCGGCGAGACCACCAGCCACACCGTGTCCAGATCGGTGTTGGTGGCCATGAAGTTGGCAAGTATAAGGTGCCCGATGTGGATGGGGTTAAAGGAGCCAAAGAGCAGCCCTACCTTCATACGATCGCAGGTTCTGACTTCAGGAAATCGTTGACCAGCTTCTGGGCCTCGGCGCAGGCACGCTCCAGGTCATCGTTCACGATCACCTCATCGAACTGGTCCTCGAAGCCCATCTCGAACTTTGCCTTGAAAACGCGGCTGCTGATGCTGGAGGCCGAGTCGGTGTTGCGGGCGGTCAGGCGCTTGGCCAGTTCGTCTATACTTGGCGGCTTCACGAAAACGGCCAGTGCTCTATCTCTGTAAAAATGCTTTATACTTAATCCTCCTTTTACGTCTACGTCCAGTATCACATGCCTGCCGCTTTTCCAGATGCGCTCTATCTCCGACTTAAGCGTGCCGTAAAAAGCACCCTCGTATACTTCCTCCCACTCCACGAACTCGTCGTTGGCGATCTTCTGTTTGAATTCCTCCGGTGTTATGAAGTAATAGTCTTTGCCGTTTTCCTCGGAGCGGCCGCGCTTGTCGCGGGTGCAGGCCGAAATTGAAAAGCTCAGCTGGGGGTTTGTGCTGAGCAGGTGCTTTACAATAGTGGTTTTGCCGGCGCCGGACGGCGCCGAGAAGATGATAATCTTGCCTTGCATTAGGGGTTATAACGTTTCTTGAATCCTCGCTTTAATTGACCGCACCAGGCTTTGTGGCACAATCACGCGCTTCAGGTGGCCGGAGACCAACCCTTTCAAGAGCTTCTGTTTCTGATGGTTCTCAAAGCAGTTGACACACTCCTCAATGTGGTCGTTAAAGAACCTTTGCTCCTCAGAGGAGGCTTCACCGTCAATCATCAGGTCCAACATGTCGGACACTCTCCCGCATTCAGCCTCCCTGGCCGCATCTGGTGCCTTTGGATACGCTTCTGTAAATTTTGCTTCCATCTTAGCTCAAACTCTTAAATTTCTTGTCTAACTGTTATATCCCATGCTTTTCGCATACTTCTCCAACTTCTCTTTCAAAGAGTTCCGGGCCCTATGCAGCCTTGAGCGAACGGTACCGATCGGGATATCCAGTATCTTGGCCATCTCCTCGTAGGTAAAGCCCTCCAGGTCGCAAAGTATGATCACGGTCCTGAAGTCCACAGGGAGTGCGTTCAGGGCACTGGCCACCTCGTCGCCGATGAGGTCCTGCACACTTTCGGTGCGCATGTCGGTGGTGGTGGCCACGCCGCCCTCACCCTCTACGTCGTCGGTGTTGTAGTACCCCTCTACCTCGCTGTAGTCCACTTTGGCGGGCTGCTTGCTCTTTTTCCGGAACTCGTTAATGAAGGAGTTCTTCAGGATTCGGAACAGCCACGCTTTTGCATTAGTTCCTTGCTCGAAGTAGTCGAAAAAGCGATACGCCTTGAGATAAGTCTCCTGCACCAGGTCGTTGGCGTCGTCCTCGTCTAAGGTAAGCCTGTAGGCAAAATTGTACAGGGGGTCGAGCACGGGCAGCAACTCGGCCTCGAACCGTGCGTCTTTTTCCTCCTTACTCAGCTGTTTACCTGTTTGATCGCTCATCTACTTAACTGGATTTTGTACTTTGGTGAAGCCCTCCATCGCGCGTTAGACGCAAATATAGGAATTTTAATTACATACCTCGCTTGGCGCTTTAGGGTTGCACTACGGGTAATGAAACGGCACGGCACATCTGACTTGTTGCACGAGGCACGAGCATATTGTTAAAGCTTTTACGTGTATACGGTTTATTCGATGAAGTTTATGCACGAAATGCGTCTAACTTCGCCAATGCGTCTACATTTATGGTACTTTTACATCCCGGAACTCCCTTGAGTGTTCCTGCATCAAAAAGATAGCCCATGCGCATATTACACATAGCTTCCGAGAAAACATGGAGAGGGGGTGAGCAGCAGATAGCCTATCTGATAGAGGAACTGCAGCAGCAACAGGTATACAACTACGTCGCCTGCCGTTCCGGCTCCGCTTTTGAGGCTTACTGCAAACAACATGGCATACCTCACATATCACTTTCTTTTGCCAAGCCCCTCCTGCCCCTGAGCGCCCTACGGCTAAAGCAATATATAAAGACTAACGGCGTACAGCTCGTACACATGCACTCCAGCCTGGCTCACACGCTGGGCGTGCTGGCTCACCTGGCGGGTGCCCGGGCCGGACTTATCCTCAGCCGCCGGGTAGAGTTCAGTATCGGCACGAATCCATTTTCAACCTTCAAGTATAATTACAGCGGCGTGAAGCGCATCCTCTGTGTAGCCGATAATGTTCGCAGGGCAATGGTAGCTAGCATAGCGGACGGGAGCAAGTGTGTGACGGTGCACAGCGGCATTGACCTGAACATATTCAGCCGCTATAACAGACAGAATGCCTCCTTCCTGCGAATCACTTACAACATTGAGGAAGGCTATACTTTGATTGGGAATGTTTCGGCTCTGGACAAGCACAAAGATTACTTTACCTTCCTGGACACAGTATACTTGTTAAAGCAGAACGGATTAAAGGCGAAATACTTTGCCATCGGGAGCGGATCGCTGGAACAGGAGATAAAGGCATACGCCAGCAAGCGCGGCCTACAGGACGATGTTATATTCACTGGCTTTCTAAACAATGTAAGTGAGGTGCTCCCAGAGCTAGACCTTTTCCTTACCACCACGCTTAAGGAGGGCTTGATGAACAGTGTATTGAACGCCTTCGCCTGCCGAACCCCTGTTGTGGCCACCAGCGCCGGGGGCATACCGGAAATGGTGATTGACGGTGTGACAGGCATGCTAGCCCCCATAAAGTCGCCTGAGGTTCTGGCACATAAATGCCTGCAGGTGTTACAAAACCCGCGCTTGCGCGAGCAACTCATTGAAAATGCCTCTCTGAAGGTACTAGAGTTCACCAAGCAGCAAACTGCTATTAAGACACTGGCCGTTTACAAAGATGTTTTGTCTTCCTGATCTTTCTGCAGCATGTGCAGCTTCATATACTTGGTGTACACCACAAAGGCGGAGCTGACGGCAATGTAAAAGCCTTCCTTCCCATCCAGGAAACCCAGCTTTAGGATGTAGGATTTAAAAAAGCGGAATGGCGCTTTTATGAGCAGTGCAGCCCACGTTGCTTTCTTCCCCTTTTGGGCCATAGCCTTAGACGAGGCATCCGTAAACTTGTTGATCTGCCCCAGGTGCTGCGACACGCTATAGTAGGAGTAGTGCAGCAGATCGCCGGGAAGGTGCTGCAGCGTGGCTCCCTGGCTCAGGATAATCTTGTCGTGCGGGTTCTCGCCGCCCCAAACGGCCTTGCTGCGGTCGAACAGGCGCACCTTGGTGTCGGGGTACCAGCCGGAGTGGCGGATCCATTTGCCGCAGTAGTTAGTGAGGCGGTTCATACTATAGGCATCAGCCTGCCAGTTATTTTTAGCCGCCAGCACCGCCTGCTCCAGCTCGGGTGTCAGCGCCTCATCCGCATCCAGCGACAGCACATGCGGGTACGCCGCCTGCGTAAGGGCGTAATTCTTCTGCTCAATGTGCCCCTCAAAGGAATGCTCCACAAACCTGGCGCCGTAACTCAGACAGATCTCCCTGGTGCGGTCTGTGGAGAAGGAGTCCACCACCACGATCTCATCCGCCACGTTTTTAACGGACTCCAGGCAGCGGGCAATGTTGCGTTCCTCGTTAAAGGTGATGACAACGACAGAAAGTTTTACAGGCATAACAGGGGGCTCCGGCAAGGGAAGCAAGTATAGTTCGTCTTTTTCTGATGCCAGGCAGCGCCGGCACCTTCATACTTCAAAGCTATATAAAATCGGGACTAGTTCCCCTCACCGGCTAAAACTATACCTTTTACACGATAGTTGTTCCTCATCGCCATTAAAATGTAACCCTTGCCGCCATACTTTTTAGCCTTTCCTGCGTAAGCATTTATACTTTAACTGCTCCTGTGTTGGATATTGGAAAGAAACACCTGCCACCCAGGCTTTTGTACGGAGACTGACGATGTACCTACCGCGTATTTTCCTAATCCTGTGCCTGCTGCTGGCCACTGCCGCCGCGCATGGGCAGCAGTACAACATCCGCAGCTGGACACTGGAGCAGGGCTTGCCGCAGTCGCAGGTGATGGCCATACAGCAGGACCACAGCGGGTTTCTCTGGCTGGCCACCCGGGCGGGCCTCAGCCGTTTTAACGGCATCAACTTCCATACCTACACCAAAGACGATGGCCTGAGCAGCCACAACATCGCCACCTTATACATAGATAGCCGCCGTCGCCTCTGGATCGGCACCTCCGACGCCGGGCTGCAGCTTTTCGATGGCTCCTCGTTTGAGCAGTATGGCCCGGACCAGGGGCTGGACGCCCAGAACATCGCCGGCATCGCCGAGGGCAAGGATGGCAAAGTATGGCTGGCCACCGACAAGGGCGTTTACTACCTCACCGACACCCGCGTACAGAAGTATGATGCCCTGCCTGCCATCAGCTATACGTCCATCCTGCATACCCCCTCCGGCGATATGTGGGCCGGCAGCCAGCAGGACGGACTTTACAAGGTGTCGGGAAACAGTATCTCGCATTATACTTCTGAGGAGAGCGCGCTGCCGCACAACCAGGTTACGGCCCTCACCTATGCCAGGGGCGGCACCGTTTGGGTAGGCACGGCAGCGGGCCTGGCAAAGGTCAGCGGCGACACGCTCAGCCAGGCACAGCTGCCCGGGCAACTCGACAACAGCCACATCACCAGCTTCACCCACGACCGCTACGACAACCTCTGGATAGGGATGCAGCGCGACGGCCTGCTGAAGTATGACGGCAGCAGCTTCACGTACATCACCCGCCGCAGCGGCCTGCGCACCAGCCGCATCACGGCGCTGGCCGCCGACACGGAAGGCAATGTATGGATTGGCACGAACGGCTACGGTCTGCAGCAGTACAGGGCGCCCTGGTTTGTGCATTACTTTGATTTCGGGGCGATCTCGGAACCGCGCGTAACGGCTGTGGGCCAGGACAATAACGGCGTCGTTTGGTTTGGCACCGACGAAGGGGAACTGGCCCGGATGCTGCCGCAGGGGCCCGAGTGGCTCGCCTCCACGCCATGGCCTCGCGGCGCCACGATCTACAGTTTTCTGCCCACGGCTGATGCAATGTGGGTGAGCACCAGCAACGGCATCTGGCGCCTGGGCCGCGGGGCTCCCAAACGCTACGCCGACGAGCAGGGCCTCCCCTCCCCCGACGTATACCAGGGCGCCACCGGCCCCGACGGCAAGCTATACTTTGCCACCGCAGGCGGCGTGGTTACGCTGGCGCAAGACTCGCTCAAGCCTGTTCCCTATGCCAACGGCAGCATCAAGGCCAACACCCTCTTCCGCGACAGCCAGGACAGGCTGTGGGTGGGCGCCGACCAGGGGGCTTTCCTGGTGGAGCAGGGGCGCCTGGTGCAACCGCCGGCGCTACAGGATCTTCACCTGACCGAGATCCGCTCCATCACGGAAGACAAAGAAGGAGTGCTATACTTTGCCGCCTTCAATAGCGGGCTGCTGCTGCTCCGGGATAACAAGCCAACGCTTTATACTTCCTCCGAAGGATTACCGAACGAGGCCATCAAGAGCGTGTATGCAGATGCCAAAGACAACCTGTGGGTAGCCACCAACCGCGAGCTGCTGAAGGTGCAGCTGCCGTTGTTGCGCCGGCAGGGCAAGTTCGCTTACCGCCTCTATACCAGCCCCAGCGGCTTCCGGGGCCAGGAAGTATGCGACAACGCCATGCTGCAGACACCCGACGGCCACATGTGGTTTGGTACGACCAAGGGCCTCTCGCATTACCTTCCAGACCTGGACCGCCAACACCCGCTCTACCCCCAACTGGTGCTTACCAACGTGTTGCTCCACTCCAGCCCCACCAACTGGCAGGCCCTTGGCTACAGCCTGGACAGCCTTACCGGCCTGCCCCGAGACCTGCGCCTGCGCCACACCCAAAACCACCTGTCGTTCAACTTCCACGGCATCTCCCTCTCAGACCCCGAGCAGGTGGTTTACAAGTATAGGCTGAAGGGCTACGACGATACCTGGTCGCAGGTGACGGAGCGGTCCTTTACCACCTACGCCAACCTCTCGCCGGGAGACTATACCTTTGAGCTGCTGGCCCGCAATACCGACGGCGACTGGACACCCCAACCCCTGACCTATACCTTCTCCATTGTGCCCCCCATCTGGCGCCGCGAGTGGTTTGTGGGGGTGCTGCTGCTGGTGTTTGCCGGTGCCGTGCTAAGCGTGGTGCGGCTGCGCGAGCGAAGCCTGGTAAAGATGAACTCCCTGCTGGAGATGAAGGTGGACCACCGCACCCGCCTGCTGGAGCGCCAGAACCGCGAGAAGGAGATCCTGTTGCAGGAGATCCACCACCGGGTGAAAAACAACTTGCAGATCGTGATCAGCATGCTGAACCTGCAGGCCCGCCACGTGCAGGACCCCGAGGCCAAGGACGTGATGCAGGCGCTGCGCAGCCGGGTGCGCTCCATGTCGCTGCTGCACGAGCGCCTTTACCGCCACGACGACCTGGAGCAGATCAGCCTAGAAGAGTACTTTCTGGAGATTTGCGAAAGCCTTTATGCCTCGTATGGCGTAAGTATGGATAGAGTTGAGTTAGAATTAGATATTCCTTATACAAAAGTAGACTTAGACGCCGCTATTACGTTAGGCTTAATTGTAAACGAACTGGTATCCAATACTTTGAAATATGCCTTCCCAGATGGGAAGCACGGGGTGCTGTGCATCAAGTTGGTAAAACACGACGAGGTGCAGTACACACTAACTATCAGCGACAACGGGCGTGGTCTGCCAGAGGATTTTTTCGAGAAACAACAGAACGGACAGTCGTTTGGGCTCAAGCTGGTGCAGTCGCTAAGCAGGAAGCTTGACGGGAACATTAGTTTTTATAATACACATGGCACAAAATCAATATTATATTTTGTTTTGCCATCATAATATTTTTTTATACGTATGTACCTAATGCTATGACAAAACCTAAAATCCTTATATCGGAAGATGAGGTCATCATCGCGGAAGATCTTGCGGCAAGCCTGGAAGAATTAGGTTATGAGACGTGCGCCATAGATACGGGGGAAGACACGATCGACATGATACGGGAGACGCATCCCGACCTGGTACTGCTGGATATCAACCTGCGAGGCGATGCCGACGGCGTGGATATTGGCTCCCGCATCCGCGAGGAGTTCGGTATACCGTTTATCTACCTCACTGCCTATGCCGACCCGGCCACCATTGACCGCGCCAAAAAGACTGAGCCCGATGGTTTCCTTGTGAAGCCCTTCGATGAGAAGAGCCTGCGCTCCGCCATCGAGATCGCCCTGTACAAGCACGACAGCAACCAGAAAGACAGCAAGCCTTCGAACGGGGCGAACCATAACGCAAAGGACAAGGACGTGGCCACTGACTACATCTTTGTGAAGGTGAAGCACCGGATCATTAAAGTGCATTACAGCGACATTCTCTGGGTGGAGGCTTATGACAACTACTCCTTTATCGTTACCGCTGACCAGAAATACCTGGTAAGCTCTACCCTGAAGGATATGGAACAGAAGCTGCCCTCGCAGAACTTCGTGCGGGTGCACCGCTCCTACATTGCCAACCTCGATAAGATCGAGGCGCTGGAGGAGAATTCCGTGGTGTTCTCGAAAGGCGAGGTCCCAATTGGCAAATCGTACAAGAAGGCGCTGATGTCGCGGTTTAACATCATCTAAGTATACACAC
The DNA here is from genome assembly GCF_001907195.1 of Pontibacter flavimaris. Taxonomy (GTDB): domain Bacteria; phylum Bacteroidota; class Bacteroidia; order Cytophagales; family Hymenobacteraceae; genus Pontibacter; species Pontibacter flavimaris. The sequence goes on along the minus strand of NZ_LVWA01000010.1, from coordinate 153,326 downwards.
TGCCTCCCCCGCAGGCGTTAGCAGCTACTACTAAAAAGAAAAAGGCCAGGGCTTTGCAGCACTGGCCTCTCTTTATACTTACAGCAGGTATACTTAGTAGCGGTAGTACTCCGGCTTGTAGGGGCCCTCTACCTCCACGCCGATGTAGCTTGCCTGGTCTGGCGTCAACTCATCCAGCTCCACCCCGATCTTACCCAGGTGCAGGCGGGCAACTTTCTCGTCCAGGTGCTTGGGCAAAGTATACACCTTGTTCTCGTAGGCATCGGTGTTTGTCCATAGCTCCAGTTGGGCCAGTGTCTGGTTCGAGAAGGAGTTAGACATCACAAACGATGGGTGGCCGGTGGCGCAGCCCAGGTTCACCAGGCGGCCTTCTGCCAGCAGGATGATATCCTTGCCGTCGATGTTATACAGGTCTACCTGCGGCTTGATCTCATCCTTGGTGTTGCCGTAGGCCTTGTTCAGCCAGGCCATGTCGATCTCGTTGTCGAAGTGGCCGATGTTACACACGATGGCCTTGTCCTTCATCAGGCGGAACTCACGCTCCCCGATGATGTCTTTGTTTCCGGTGGCGGTTACCACAATGTCAGCCTCTTTTACGGCGTCCACCATCTTCTTCACAGCGAAGCCATCCATAGCAGCCTGCAGCGCACAGATCGGGTCGATCTCGGTCACGATCACACGGGCACCAGCGCCTCTAAGCGAAGCGGCAGAGCCTTTACCTACGTCGCCGTAACCAGCCACTACAGCCACTTTACCGGCCATCATCACGTCCGTGGCACGACGGATCGCGTCAACCAACGACTCCTTACAGCCATACTTGTTATCGAACTTAGACTTGGTAACTGAGTCGTTTACGTTGATGGCAGGCATAGGCAATGTGCCGTTCTTCATGCGCTCATACAGGCGGTGCACACCGGTAGTAGTTTCCTCTGAGAGGCCTTTAATGCCGGCAGCCAGCTCCGGGTACTTGTCCAGCACCATGTTGGTCAGGTCGCCACCGTCGTCCAGGATCATGTTCAGCGGCTGGCGGTCTTCGCCAAAGAACAGCGTCTGCTCGATGCACCAGTCAAATTCCTCGGCGTTCATGCCTTTCCAGGCGTAAACCGAGATGCCGGCAGCAGCAATGGCAGCCGCGGCGTGGTCCTGGGTGGAGAAAATGTTGCAGGACGACCAGGTAACCTCGGCACCCAGTTCCACCAGCGTCTCAATCAGCACAGCGGTTTGGATCGTCATGTGCAGACAGCCGGCAATGCGGGCGCCTGCCAGCGGCTTGCTTGCGCCAAACTCCTCCCGGATCGCCATCAAACCGGGCATCTCCGCCTCAGCCAACCTAATCTCCTTGCGGCCCCACTCAGCCAGCGCTATATCCTTTACTTTATACTTCAGATATGTCTCTACCATCTTTCTCGTTTTTTCAATTAAAACACAAATTTACGCAATTTGTTGCACTTCATCAATACTAACTAGTTTATAGCCTGTGCCGGGTGGCCGGCAACAAAAAAACAGCGCCCGCCATACTTTGGCGGGCGCTGCAGCTATAGGTAGTAAAGGAGTCTCTTACTCTTCGTTCACGATTATCTGTGCTCCTAGTGTGTTGGTGTTGCCCTCCGGCGCCTGCAGGAAGCCTTTGGCAAATACGGTGTAAATCATATCGTCACGCAGCTCCACGTCGGGAATGGTGAGCGCCACGGTCATGGTGCCGGCGGGGCGAACCTCCAGCGTATAAGTTCCGGCCGCTACCGGGGTAAAGTCGGTGGCTGACTTAAAGGCCCTGTTGCTGAACAGCACCGGACCACCCGCCACGGCAATATCCACTGCCGGGGCATCCGGCGACAGGTGCACAAAGCGCACGTGCGCCATACCGGCGGCCGGGTCGGTCAGGTTATCCTCCAGCACCAACGCCTCTATGTTATCCAGGGTATTGATGGCGAACACTGTGTAATCCTTGTCCTGCTTCAGGTCCAGGTCCGCCTCTATCACGGTGGTAGCGGTTCCGGCGGCGTTCACCTTCACGTTTTGCATACCCGCAGGCACCTCCAGGTAGCCGGTGTTGTTAGGATAGGTAAGGGCGGAGGAATTCACCTTCACATCATTGATCAGCAGGTCAACGCCGGGGGCGTCGGGGGAGGCATGCACCACCATCACCTCGGCGTTGTCCACCTCCAGCACCACATCGTCATCGTCGTCATCGCAGCTTGCCAGGAACAGCATGGGTACTACCGCCAGCACTGTCATTTTCATCCAATACTTCATAGCCTCAAAATTTAAAGTTTAAAATTCGTTCTATTGCTTTAACTGCTCCTGGGATATTTTGTTTAACATTTATGAAAAATTATTAAACAAAATATTTTACGGAGGTCTCTTTTTGATTTAAGTATCTTTGCCGGAAGCACAGAAACAAAGCAGCCATGCGCACTTTTACCCCCAAGGAGCAGGAGTTTATACTTCGCCACCAGCAGCACGATGTGGCCCAGCTGATGCTGCAGGCCAGCCGCTACCCGCAGCTGCCGGTGCAGGAGCTGGTGCAGCAGATAAAGGCGCGGCAGAAGGCGGCCCAGAAGCTGCCGACCTGGGTGCAGCACCCGCAGGCCGTGTTTCCGGCGGCGCTGTCGGTGGAGCAGAGCTCGTCGGAGGAAACGGCGGCTTTTAAGGCCAGCCTGGTAAGCGGCAGGCTATTAGTTGACCTGACGGGCGGCTTTGGGGTGGACAGTTTATACTTTGCCCGCCGCTTTGACGAGGTGGTACACGTGGAACAAAACCCGGAGCTGCAGGAAGTAGCCGAGTATAACTTTGGCTTGCTGGGCGCTGCCAACATCCAAAGTATAAACTCCACCGCCGAGGACTTTCTTCATACTTTTGAGGGCAGGGCCGATGTTTTATACTTAGACCCCGCCCGCCGCGGCCACCACGAGCAGAAGCTGCACCTGCTGCAGGACTGCGAGCCGGACGTGCTGCACCTGCTGCCGCTGCTCTTCCAGAAGGCCGACGCCATACTTTTGAAAACCTCGCCGATGCTGGACATTGAGCAGGCGCTGCAGGAGTTAGGACACGTGGTGCAGGTGTGGGTGGTGGCGCTGCAGAACGAGGTGAAGGAGGTGTTATACTTGCTCAGGCCCACCGCTCCCGCCCCGGCCGATGTGCCACGCACCGCCGTAAACCTGCTGCCCAACGCAGAGCCGCAACTGCTTTCCTTTACCCGCACCCAGGAAGACGCTGCCATTCCCGTTTATACCGACCCGCTGGAGTTTGTGTATGAGCCGAATGCAGCGATATTGAAAGCGGGCGCTTACCGCTTCCTGGGCCAGCACCTGCAGCTCAGCAAACTGCACCCCAACAGCCACATTTATACTTCCGCCCAGCTCCTGCCCCACTTCCCGGGCCGCAGCTTTCGGTGCCTGGGCGTGAGCCGCTACAACAAGAAGGAACTGCTGAAACACCTGCCGCAGAACAAGGCCAACATCACCGTGCGCAACTTCCCCGAGTCGGTGGCTGAGATCCGCCGCAAAACAGGGATAAAGGAGGGTGGCCATACGTACCTGTTCTTCACCACCGACAGGCACCAGAAACCCGTCGTGCTCCTCTGCGAGAAAGCATAACCCACACCGCAAGCCAAAACAAAGTATAAAAGTATAACAGCCGTGCCCAAAGTATGGCATTTATACTTTGCACGCGCTTCCCGCATCCGCCATCGAGCAGGAAACACTCACAGCATCCAGGTGACATGGTACCCGCCGAAAACAATTCCCATACTGTCAGCGACAGACCCAACTTCCGCACCGAAACAGCCACCGATAACAAAAGGCTCGCTCAGGCGTTGTAACATAACATACACAGCCAACCGCCGTACACCTCTAGGACGGCTATGGCTGTAAGATTTTATGTTTCACCACTAAATAATTGAAAACGGATGAAGGATCAGAAAAACAGAAGCTGGGAATTTCACGGCTTCGCTAGTAACCCTGAGAAATCTTTTGAGGCGGGCAAAAAAGGGAACCGACTGGCCGTGGAGAACTCTCTGCGAAACAGCAACAACACCCCCAATAACCCCGTGGCCCAGGACCGCACCGCTTCCAAAACCAGCAACCAGAACAAGCCATCGCAGGGCAAGGGCTGGCAAAATATGAAAGCAGCATCGAAGGAGGCGGGCAAAAAAGACCAGAGCTCTTCTGAGGAGTAAGCCGTTTGAACCTAACACACACGCATCATGAAAAATCAAGATAAAAATAAAAAGCACGACCTGACCGATACGAGCAAAAGCGACAAGAAGGACATCGGCAACAGCCTGGAGCGCGACGTAACGAGCTCCAAGCAAACCGGAAAGACCCCGCAGGCCCGTACCGACAACGAGCAGGACCGTGAAGTGAAAAAGCGTAAAAGCTAGACGCTGACACTATACTCCCCTAAACAGCCACAGCACCCCATGCTGTGGCTGTTTTGCTTTAGCCATTTCTGCGATTATGCGTATCTTTCCTGTACCCATACTTTAGCGCTTACAACTATGAGAAACGCCATCCTGCTCCTGCTTTTGCTGCTCTTCGCAGTGGCTGCCCCGGCCCAAACCCCTACCGAGAAAGTAGTGACGTTTATGCTGCACACGCCCGGCCTGCCCGACACGGCAAAAGTGTACATCACCGGCAACGCCCCCGAGCTGGGCAACTGGAACCCCGCCAAAATAGAGATGGAACGCTCGGGCGACGATACCTGGGAGAAAGAGATCGTGCTGCGCGACCCGATGCTGCTGGAGTACAAGTATACTTTGGGCAGCTGGGAGCAGGAGGCAACCGACAGCACCGGAAGTCCGCTCCCCAACTTTACCGTGAAAGTGGAGAGCAGCCTGCAGGTGAAGAACCAGGTGACGCACTGGCGCAACGGCAGCAAAGGCAAGGCTCCTGTTACCGGAGGCGTCACAGGGGAGCTGGCGTATCATGCGGAGGTGGGCAAAGACACTGCCATCCCTGCCCGCGATCTGGTGGTGTGGCTCCCTCCAAACTACGGGCAGGACAGGAAGAAACGCTACCCGGTGCTCTACATGCACGACGGCCAGAACCTCTTCGACCCCAACACCAGCTCCTTTGGCGTGGACTGGCGCCTGGATGAGACGGCCGACAGCCTGATACGGGCCGGAGAGATGGAGCCGATCATCATTGTAGGCATCAACAACACCGAAGACCGCATGCAGGAATACACGCCCGGCGAAAAGGGAACTGCCTACATGGCGTATGTGGTGAATACCGTGAAACCCTTTATCGACAGCACCTACCGCACCCGGCCCGGCGCAAAGTATACAGCCACCGGCGGCTCCTCGGCGGGAGGCACCATGGCCTTTATGCTGGCCTGGGAGCACCCGGATGTTTTCTCCAAGGCCATCTGCATGTCGCCGGCCTTCAAGATACAGCAGATCGATTACGTGGACGATGTGCAGGCGTATAAGGGCCGGAAAAAGCCACTATATTTTTACATCGATAACGGGGGTGTGGAACTGGAGGAGCAGCTGCAGCCGGGCATCGACGAGATGCTGCAAACCCTGAAACAGAAAGGCTACCGCGAGGGGAAAGAGTATACCTGGGTGAAGGAGGAGAACGCCAAGCATTTCGAGTCGGCGTGGGGCAAGCGCATGCCGCAGGCGCTGAAGCTGCTGTTCCAGGCGAAATAGGCTTTCTGCCGGCTCCAAAATTAGCACTCTCTTAACACCGGCAGCTTTTACGGTTGCCCGTTTATAGTTAAATTGCTTCTCCCCCTAGTTGAAAAAGCTGTGGGAAGAAATTAATCCGAAGGCAATGTTTGAGATCCGATACTTGTACGAGGCCCCCCAGCACTTCGACACCGTGGCCGACTGGATTTACCGGCAGTGGTGGCAGAAGCCCGGCAACACCGCCGAGGTGGTAAGAACGCCCCTGCGCGGGCACCTGCAGCCGCAGCCTTTGCCTGCTGCGTTTGTGGCGCTGGATGGTGAGATGCCGGTTGGGTCGGTGTTGCTGATCGAGAGTGATGGTATAGACGCCCTGCCCGACCTGAAGCCGTGGCTGGCTGCGCTCTACGTGCTGCCCGCGTACCGGGGCCAGGGCGTGGGCAAGCAACTGGTGCAGGCGCTGGAGCAGCACGCCTGGCAGGAGGGTTTTACGGACCTGTACCTGGTGGCAACCGACAGGGTAAGCTTTTACTACGAGCTGGGCTGGCGCGTGTACACCAAGCTGGTGGGCAAAAACGGCATCACCATTATGCACAAAAGTATGGCCGCAGCCCCTGCCGCCTCAGCCTAACTCCAACGGGAAGTATAAAATAGTCGTTTGTGCTGAAATATAGTTTGTAGGGAATACCTCGTTTTAAAAATTCTGCCATACTTTCTTTCTACTGGTCTATGCTGCAAAAAATCTTACGCACTGATGATGCCCGGACAACCATTCTGATCCGGCTGATGGTAGGCGTGGTGTTCCTGTCGGAGGGAATACAAAAATTCCTGTTTCCGGACATCCGTGGCGCGGGTCGCTTTGAGAAGATCGGCCTTCCCTCGCCCGAGTTCCTGGGTACTTTCGTAGGCTTCTTCGAGGCCAACTGCGGCGCTTTAATTATACTTGGGCTGTTCACCCGCTTGGCCAGCATCCCGCTTATCATCATCATGTTAGTTGCGCTGGCCACCACCAAGCTGGAGATCCTGGCAAACGATGGGCTGTGGGAGATGCTACATGCCTTTCGTACGGATTGGGCGATGTTGCTGGGCAGCATTTTTCTGCTGCTAAAAGGCGGCGGTAATTGGTCCGCTGATAAAATACTGACGCATGGAGCCTAGAAACGGAGAGCTAAAAGAAGTTGGCAAACTTTTCCTGAAGCTCGGCGCGATAGCCTTCGGTGGCCCGGCCGCGCACATTGCCATGATGGAGGACGAAGTGGTGAAGAAGCGGAAATGGATGACGCACGAGCACTTCCTGGACCTGGTAGGCGCTACCAACCTCATTCCCGGCCCCAACTCCACCGAAATGACCATGCACTGCGGCCATGAGCGGGCGGGCTGGAAGGGCCTGGTGGTGGCAGGAGCCGCTTTTATACTTCCGGCGGTGCTGATTACAATGGTGTTTGCCTGGCTCTACAGAAAATACGGGCAACTGCCACAGGTGGAGCCTTATATCTACGGCATCAAGCCTGCTGTTATCGCCATCATACTTTCCGCCCTGATCAGCCTCGGCCAGAAAGCGCTGAAAAGTATAGCGCTCTGGATTCTGGGCATTTTAACTACGGCCGCCGCCTTGCTTGGGGTGAATGAGATTCTGGCGCTCTTCGGCTGCGGCTTTGCCGGGTTGCTGCTATACTTTATCCGGAATCGCGCTACAACAGCCAACGGCTTTGCCCCGCTCCTCCTCTTGCAGGCACCGCTGCTGGCAGTCCAGAGCAGTAACCTCAAAATCTGGCTGATCTTCCTGAAAGTGGGCGCCCTGCTCTATGGCAGCGGCTATGTGCTGTTCGCTTTTCTGGATGCGGAGCTGGTGGCTAAAGGTCTGCTGACGCGGCAGGAACTGATCGATGCTGTAGCCGTGGGGCAGTTTACGCCAGGGCCGGTGCTCTCCACCGCCACCTTTGTAGGCTGGCAGCTGAATGGTTTCTGGGGTGCGGTGGCCGCCACCGTAGGTATTTTCATTCCTTCCTTTGTTTTTGTAGCCCTCCTCAACCCGATCATCCCCAAACTGCGGAAGAGCAAGGCCATATCTGCCTTTCTGGATGCCATCAACGTGGCCGCTGTCGCCGTTATATTTGCCGTTGCCGTCGAAATGAGCCGCGACACCCTTACCGACTGGCGCACTGTGCTTATTGCCGTGGTCAGCTTTGCAGCTGTGTTCCTTTTTAAAAAGCTGAACAGCGCCTTTATTGTGGTTGGCGGGGCTGTACTGGGGTATTTGCTGACGCTGGTGTAGCCCCCACCCCGGCCCTAAAAATAGGGTAGAGCTTGATGCAGCACCGGGTCAAACCACCCCTGCCCCTCCTTAGCCAAGGAGGGGAATCTTTCACCCCACCCCAACCCTCCCCTAAAAACAGGGGAGGGAGCTCGGTTCAAGTTGCATAAGCAGCAGCTATCGAATTAGATCCCAGCCTTTGGGTTGAGCGCCTTGTGAGATTCCGGTGCCCGTAAGGGCATTGCGACCGGAGGGTAGCAAAGGAAGGGAACACAGCGCGATGCCAAAGAGAGTTTACCCCGATGCATATCGGGGAGCCCTCTCGGGCTTGAGAGCACCAAAGCCGGAAATGAAACAACTAAGGTAGTAAGGCTGTGGATCAGCAGTGGCTAATAAGTATAGCTTGTGTCCGCTTGCGGGAAGCAGTGGCTATGGAAAGTATTGCTCAAGTATAAGTATAGCTTACGCGGATTCGGAAATCCGCAGCAGTAGTTCCGGACAAGGTGTTCGGAACAGCAAGTATAAAAAGGCACAAACGGACGCTTGCGCCAGCGGGAGAGTAAAAGTATAGCTCAAGTATAAGTATGGCTTTTCAAGCCAGTCAAGTTGCAAGCTTGACCTCATTGTAGGACACAAGTCTGAAGACTTGCGCCATGAAAGAGAAGTATAAAGTAAATCTCTGCAAGCCAGAACCTCGACCTCACTTCTTCCTACTCACCCACTTATTCCCCTTTACCCAAAACCGCCAGGGCAGCAGGGCGTCTTCCCCGGCATAGTCTACCCCGATGCGGGGGCCGGCGGCTATACTTTCTTCTGGCAGCACCAGGCCTTTATCCTCCAGCCAGATGGTGTCACCCGTCAGGTCGGCGCCGTAGAGTTTCCTGTCTATGCCAAGGGCTATACTTAGCACACCCGGACCGGCCGTGAGGTTGGGTTTTATACTTTGAAAGCCGCGGCGCAGCAGCATCTCTTCTATTCCTCCCTCCGGGGCAATAGCCCGTATCAGCACGGCATCGGCTTTGTCTTGCTCATTGGTGATGATGTTGAATAGGTGGTAGATGCCGTAGATGAGGTACACGTAGGCTACGCCGCCTTCGCTGTACATGATCTCGGTGCGGGACGTGCGGCGGTTGAGGTGGGCGTGGCAGGCGCGGTCGTTCTGGCCCGAGTAAGCCTCTGTCTCCACAATCATCCCGCCAGTTAAAATGCCGTCCACACAAGTATAAAGGTGCTTGCCCAGCAGCTCCTGCGCCAGTTGCACCACGTCGGGCCGGGTATAGAATTCCTTCGGAAGCTTCAAGTTGATAATTATTAATGAGTAATGATGAACGAATAATGTTTAACATCTCTACGAAGATTATACTAAAATCTTTTACTCTCCTATCCTTGCTTTATTTGATACTCATTACTTATTCCTCATCACTCACTACACATTAGTCATTACTCATTAATAATTATTCATTAACTTCGCACCAGATTGGTGGCTGTAGAACTATCGTTGTATGGCCTTAAAAGGGAAGCAGGTGTGAGTCCTGCGCTGTTCCCGCAACTGTCATCTTCTTAAAAAGGGTTAGCCAACACCTTAGCCACTGTGCCGCGCACGCTGCATGGGAAGGCGCGCTAACTGAAGAGAGCCAGGAGACCTGCCAGTCCGACACCAGATTTGTCGTATGCTTTCGGGTAAAAAAGCTGCACGGCCACCGCCATACTTTAGCGCGTTTGCTGTTCCTGCCCCTTTGCCCTGTAGCATGCTTCGGGATGTAAGCAACGTTTGTTTTGGCTAAATTCTCCTTTTTAAAAGTATGGCTCTGTGCCTGCCTGGGCAGCGTGCCTGTCGCGGCGATGGCGCAGCAGGACACCACGCAGCACCAGTTGCGCACCGTGGAGGTGTTCGGCAAACCCGCCGAAGTATACGCCACCGGCAGCCGCGTGGTGCAGCTGGATAGCGCCTTTCTGAGCACCTACAGCTCCGGCTCTCTGGCCGAGGCATTGCAGGCCCGCACGCCTATTTACTTTAAAAGCTATGGCGTAAGCGGCAGCTCCTCGGTAGCTTTCCGGGGCACCAACGCCTCTCAAACCGCTGTGCTCTGGAACGGGCTCCACATCGCCTCTCCTACCCTGGGCCAGTCCGATTTCTCTGTCCTGCCCTTGAGCGGTATTGGGGAGGTGGCGGTGCAGCATGGCGCGGCAGCGGCAAGCTACGGCAGCGGAGCCATAGGCGGGGCTGTTTTACTCAACTCCCCCAAGTATAAAACAGAAGGCATTGGCGGCGACGTGAAACTGGAGACAGGCAGCTTTGACCGCTACTTTGGCAGCGGCAACCTGGGCTACGGCAGCAAAAAGTTCAGCTATGCCCTCAGCGCCTACGGCCACCTGGCCGAAAACACCTTCAAGTATAAAGACCTGAGCCGCTTTGGCACGCCCGAAGTACAGCAGGAACACGCACAGGTGCAGCAGCACGGGCTTACACAGGATTTGAACTGGCACATCTCCCCCGCTACCGAGCTGAGCCTGCACGGCTGGTATACCTTCTCGGACCGGGAACTGCAGCCAGCCATGGGCGCTGTGAATACCAATGCCCGGCAGCTGGACGAAAGCCTGCGCCTGATGGCAGGGCTGCAGCACCAAAGCCAACTGGGCCAAACAGACGTGAAGCTGGCTTACTTTAACGACTTCCTGCACTACACCGATAATAGCAATGACTCTGAGGCGGATGTGGATACTTATCAGTTGCAGGCGGAGCAGACCTATACTTACGGCACGCGCTGGAGCCTGCGCGGCGGCGTCAACCTACAGCACTTTGTGGCAAGGAATGATGGCTACGCCCGTGAGCAAGAGGAAAGCCGCGCCTCTCTGTTCGCCCTTTTCCGCTACGACCCGGTGCAGCCCCTGCAGCTCACCCTGAATTTGCGCCAGGCGCTGGTCGAAAACTACAATCCGCCGCTCACCCCGGCACTGGGCTTTAACTGGAAGTTTTTGAACAGCAACCAGCACCAGGTATCGCTGAAAGGCAATGCCAGCGGCAGCTACCGCGTGCCCACCCTCAACGACCGCTTCTGGGCAGGTGCCGGCAACCCCGACCTCAAGCCGGAGCAGGGCTGGAACTACGAACTGGGCCTGCGCCACGTGCTCGTGCAAGGCAACGCCTTCCTACTGGAAACGGAGGCGACCGGCTACTACATGCTCATCGACGACTGGATTCAGTGGACCCCGAACTACACCGGCCTCTGGCGACCGACCAACCTGCAGAAGGTGGAGAGCAAGGGCATCGAACTGAGCACAACGGCGACCGCTACGCTTGGCGAGGTCAAGCTCAGCTCCACGGCAGGCTATACCTATACATCGTCGGTGCAGGCAGCAGTATACGAGGGCAGCGGAAGCGATAAGGGCAGGCAGCTCATGTACGTGCCGCGCCACAAAGCCATACTGGCTACGGAGGCAAAGTATAAAAGCTGGAGCCTGCTGGGCAACCTGAACTACACCGGCCTGCGCTATACGTCCAACTCCGAAACCAGCCACCTGGATGATTTTATACTTTTGAACCTGGCCCTGAGCCGGAGGCTGCAATTGGGGCCAAACACGCTGCTGCTCACGCTCCGCTCCGATAACCTGACCAATGCCGCTTACCAAACCATGGCCTACCGCGCCATGCCACCACGTGGTTATACGTTTAGTCTGCGCTTTATCCTCCCATAAATCATACTCATACCTAAACCATAATGAAAAAATTGAACTACTTCCGCAGCTTTTTCCTGGCTGCCACGCTTGCCGTTACCTCCCTTGGCTTTACCAGTTGCGATGACAAGGATAATATAGAACCGGAGCTGCCTGCAGAGGTGCGGGGGCCGTTTGACCAGAAGGGGGTGTTTATACTGAACGAGGGAAACTACACGCACACCAACTCCTCCGTTTCCTTTATGAGCGACAGTACCGGCCACGCGGTTGCCAATCATATTTTCAGCAAAGCCAACGCAGACAGGCCACTGGGCGATGTGCTGACCGACCTGGATTTAGTAGAGGACCGCGCCTACCTGACGGTAAACAACAGCAACAAGATTGAGGTGGTGAACGCTTATACCTTCAAGACCGAGGCGGTGCTGGAAAACCTGAAGCAGCCGCGCTACTTCACAGCCCTGGATGCCGACAAGGCCTATGTTACCGAGTGGATCACGTATGGCGCGCCGGGCCAGGTATCAGTTATCGACCTGAAAACGATGAAAATAACGAAAAGCATACCGGTGGGCATTCAGCCGGAGGAGCTTCTACTTGCCGGCGGCAAACTCTACGTAGCCAACAGCGGGGCGAACACGATTACGGTTATCAACACGGCCACCGACGCGGTGGAGAATACCATCACCGTGTCTGATTCCCCAATGAACCTGGCCCTGGACCGCAACAACAACCTGTGGGTGCTGAGCGCGGGGAAAATTGTGTATACTTCCGACTGGTCGGCGATCGACTACACGCTGACCACTGCGGGCGCCCTTAGCAAGGTAACCCCAGCCACGCAGAACGTGGAAACCTATACCTTTGACAGCAACAGAACCATACCTACTAACTTGGTTATCAACGGAAGCGGCGACAAGCTATACTTTATCTATGACGGCAAAACCTTTGTGCAGGACATTAATGCTTCCGGCCTGAGCAGCACCGTGTTCATCAACAGTGGCTTCCATGGCCTGGGCGTAGACCCGGAGACTGGCAACATCTACGCGGGTGATCATAATAACTGGACCGGCGACGGCACAGTGCGCGTGTACAGCCCGGATGGCCAGCAGGTGAGCAACTTTAAAGTGGGCATCGGGCCGCGCGGCTTCGTGTTTAACTAAAATCACCAAGCCTGCAATGTATAAAGCCAGCCTGCCCCGGTATGGGAAAGGCTGGCTTTATACTTTTTATACTTAAAAATCGCGGCTATTGCTGCTCCTTCACGTCATCGCGGTCGGTGCCATCGCTTTTACCGTCGCCGGCATGCACAGCGGAGCCTTCCTCGGTGCGCTCATAATACTGCTCCATGGTGTCGCGCTCCGCCTCCGTTTGGTCCTTGGTATCGTCCCCTACCATACTTCCTTCTTCGTGATGGTCGCTGCGTTCCACGTTGGTATCGCCGGGCTGGGTGCCTGTGTCGCAGGCCGAGAGGCCAAAGGCAGCCACGGCGGTTAGCGTGAATGCAAAAAATACGGTTCTTATAGTTGGCGTGTTCATCATCCTGATTTCTTTCCGGTTAAACATACTTGCCAGGGCCATGTATACTTTACCCCGACCTTAAGCATGTACGTTGCGGCTCAATTAATTGTTGAAATCCGCACCGGCAGGCAGCTTTGCCCGTACATGAGCACATAACCATACTTCTACCTGCCATGGAAGAGCAAAAGCCGAAGCAGCCACCCCAGGAATCCACCAAAGACGACTCCTCCGACGTGGAGAAAGTACGACAGGACAAGCAGGCCCCGCCACCGGAGCCCGCGCCAGAATCCGCTGACGAGCAGTCCGAAGAGGAGAGCGAAGCAGAAAAAGGCCACTCCTGATTTTTTAATGTGCCGGTCTGCCGCCTATCTTTGGGCTTACAGCAAGTATAACTATGGCAAAGCCCCTCTTCAAATCGCACCTGCGCCGCAAGCTGCTGCTCATTGCCCTCATCAGCCTGCTGCTGGCCATGGCATTGGAACTCTACACCTTCGGCCTGCACGCCGATTTTCCGGGGCGCTTGCTGCGCAGCTTCCTGGTGCTGTTTCTGATGATCGCGCTTACGGTGCTGGCCATTGTGCCGGGCGTGAGCAGGGCGGTGGATAAAGTGATGAAGTAAACGCGAAACGACCTATACTTTGGAGAAATAAAAAAGCCTGCGTATAACAACGCAGGCTTTTGTTTTACAGGGTTATAGTTGGTAAGGGTATCCTTTAGTAGAGGGAGGCCGCCATCTGCCTGGCGGAGTCTGCCTGCAGCAGCAGGAGTGGCCCGAACTGCAGCACCTGCCCCACATGTCTTGGGTGGATCTGGCCGGTGCGGGTATTGCCGCCCTCCGCTGCCTGCAAGGCATGCTGCAGACAGCAACCTGCATACACGGGCTCTTTAACAGGCGCAGCCGCCACCTTGCTTTTCTGACCGACGCCTTCCTGCCAATCCTGGGCAAGTACGGCAAGCACCAACAGCAGGGTGGTCAGCACCATCTGCAGGGTTTTCAGGGTGTTTATGGTAGTAGGCGTTTGCATGGGCGTAGCAGGTTAACTTCCTCAGCAACAATTGTCTTTCACTAAACAAATGTAATCACCTAAATCAATAATACCAAATATTTTATATAAAATATATTTTAAGTATAACACAGATTTACATACTGGATTCAGCGATGCGTGGTGTTTGTGTCGGGGCCGTGGTGAACCTCTAGCCCTGCCTGGGCTGTTGCATAGGCAGCGGCTCTTAATTGTGCGCCATTATCCGTACTTTTGTGCTTTGGCCCCGCCGCCATACTTATACTTTTAAAGCTGATTTATACTTTGGAGAAGAAGCCAATTATCCTGCTCATTACCCCGCCGCTCACGCAACTGAACACGCCCTACCCCGCCACCGCCTACCTCAAGGGCTTTTTAACAGGCCGCGGCTATGAGGTGGTACAGGCCGACATGGGCATTGAGTTGGTGCTGCGCATGTTCTCCCGCCAGGGGCTGCAGCGCATTTTTGAGGCCGTGGAGCAGGGCGGTTATGAGCTGTCGGACAACAGCCTGCGCATCCTGCACCTCAAGCGGGAGTACCTGAACACGGTGGAGCCGGTTATCCGGTTCCTGCAGAACAAGGACCTGACGCTGGCGCAGCAGATCAGCTACAGCCGCTTCCTGCCCGAGGCCTCGCGCTTTGACCAGGTGGAGGACATCGACTGGGCTTTCGGAAGTATGGGCATCACCGACCGGGCGCGCTACCTGGCCACGTTATACTTAGAGGATCTGGGTGATCTGATCAAGGAAACCATTTCGCCCTACTTTGCCTTTAGCCGCTACGCCGAAAAACTGGCACTGTCGGCCACCTCTTTCGACCCGTTGGAGGAGGCGCTGCAGCAGGCTCCGAGCCTCGTGGACCTTATGTTACTGGAGCTGCTGGAGGAGCATCTGCAGCAGGTACAACCCGATGTGGTGGGCCTTTCCATCCCTTTCCCGGGCAACCTGTACGGCGGCCTGCGCATGGCAAAGCACATTAAAGAAACACACCCAAGTATAAAAACGGCCATGGGTGGCGGCTATCCGAATACCGAGCTGCGCAGCCTGCGCGAGCCGCGCCTGTTCAAGTACATCGATTTCGTGACCCTGGACGACGGCGAGGGCCCGTGGCTGAAACTGCTGGAGCACCTGCAGGGGCAGCGCGAGGCGGCACAACTGCAACGCGCGTTTATACTTGCTGATGGCGAGGTAACGTACATGAACAACTGCACCGACCCGGACATTCCGCACAACGAAGTAGGTACGCCCGATTACAGCGACCTGCCTTTGCGGGATTACCTGTCGGTAATCGACGTGATCAACCCGATGCACCGCCTCTGGGGCGACGGCCGCTGGAACAAGCTCACCATTGCCCACGGCTGCTACTGGAAGCGCTGCTCCTTCTGCGACGTGACGCTGGATTACATCAACCGCTACGATGTGGCTCCGGCCACCCTGCTGGCAGACCGCATCGAGCAGATTATCGCCCAGACCGGGCAAACCGGCTTTCATTTTGTAGACGAGGCGGCCCCTCCCGCCCCCCTCCGCGACATGGCCATAGAGCTCATCCGCCGGGGCGTAAAAATCAGCTGGTGGGGGAACATCCGCTTCGAAAAAACCTTTACGCCGGACCTGTGCCGCCTGCTGGCTGCTTCGGGCTGTATTGCCGTGTCGGGTGGTCTGGAGGTTGCTTCCGATAGACTGCTGCAGCTCATGGCCAAGGGCGTCAGTATAGAGCAGGTGGCCCGCGTAACGGATAGCTTCACACAGGCGGGCATTATGGTGCATGCTTACCTCATGTATGGCTTCCCGACGCAAACGGCCCAGGAAACGATAGACTCGCTGGAGGTGGTGCGGCAGCTCTTCGAAACCGGCGTGATCCAGTCAGGTTACTGGCACCGCTTCAGCATGACCGCACACAGCCCCATCGGCAAGAGCCCCGAGAAGTATGGCGTGGTGAAGGTGGGCCCTCCGGAAGGCGATTTCGCCAACAACGACCTGTGGCACGATGACCCGAAAGGCACCGACCATACTTTATTTGGCGAGGGCCTGAGCAAGGCCCTCTATAACTACATGCACGGTGTGGGCCTGGAGGAAAAGCCCTCGTTCTGGTTCGACTTTAAGGTACCCCGCACCACCGAGAGCCCCAACCTGATTGCCGAGGCGATCTCCGCCCCGCACCGCCCCGACAGCACCCGCCCCAACGCGCGCGTACTCTGGCTCGGCAACACACCGACCATCGACTTTACTATGATCGCGCAGAAAGGCCAAACTCTTGAGCGCTGCCTGCTCACCTTCTTCGAGAAAGGCGAGGACTTTGAAGTGAAGACCACCGCCACCATTGGCCAGTGGCTGTTCGAGGTGCTGCAAAAAGTAACGCCGGACAACCCGGAGGCCATAACGCTAAAGCAACTGGAGGCAAGCTTCCCGGCCGAGGCGCACCTGAGTTTTGATGAGTTCCTGAACTCGCCCAGCTGGTTTGATTTGCGGGAGAAGGGGTTGTTGTTACTGTAGGGGATAGCGGACTGGACTTTGTGGTGGCGCAGCTACCGTAAAGGTGTGGTTAAGCTACCTACTTTGTTTTAATTTGTCTGCAAAGGGTACAGTCATTGGCAGATAGTTAATACTATAATGCCCCTTAATGACGATGTTATTATTCTTGTCAAGCTCAATTTTCTTGTAGATGGTGTAGAAGAATTCATTATCAGAATCAGTACTATCTATCTCTTCTTCAAGAATCAGCTTATTATCTGACTGCACGCTTAGTACTGAAAGAACCCTTTCTCCAACAAACCGGGCCAAAATACTTACTTTAACAGAGTGATCATGAATCTGGAAGTTTGCGCTTCTCATAACAAAGTCTTCATTTAGGCCCATTTCTATGCCTTTATTATAAGCTGTAGCTGCACTAATCTCCAAGGTGGAATTTCTTGTGTCTCGTGCAATTATCTGTAATATTTCACACGATATCTTCCAAAGTAATTTCTTTTGTTCTGAAAGAGCTAAAACATCGAATTCTCTCCTGTTGAATAAGGCGTTATAGTGGACGTGTCCCCCATAGCTGTGGGTGTAGTTTAACTCCGTCTGTTTGTATACTTCGAATGACTTTTGTGTGTAGAAATAAAGGTTGAGAAACTTTATTTTCTTTCCTTCATATGTCTCATTTAGCAACCGATTTAAGAGCATTGCCAAAGGGCCAAATTGTTTGGAATACTCATGAAGACTCTCTTCTCCGTCTTTAAACCAAATTAGTAACCTACCTATCATCCCTAATTTATTATCCGATGAACCTTGACTCGATAAATACATCATTGTGACATATAGTCACCTTATGAGTGAGCTATGTAAACCCAGTGCAATCTCCAAAGTATAGCCACATCAAGATATAAACTATATGGTAAACCTACTCCTTCATACTCCTATAAAATCTAACCAAAGTCATTTTTCAGGATAACCAAAATCATATTTCCTGAAGTGTTTGTGTAGCAATATTGTACTTACAAAACACTTCAAACGAAAGGATATGAAAAGGATTTTACCAATGGCCTTTATGATAGCAACAGGTGCTGCGCTGGCCGCTTGCAATTCTACGGAAGAACAGACTACTGCCCAGGAGGTGCAGCAGGAAGCTACAGCCGCCGCAGGCCAGTCCGGCGTGCAGGACGATGAGTCGCAGAAGAACGTGGTGCAGGTGGCCGCCTCCTCTCCCGACCACACCACGCTGGTAACAGCCGTTAAAACAGCCGGGCTGGTAGATGTGCTCACCAACGCCGGGCCATTCACCGTGTTCGCGCCCACCGATGAGGCCTTTGAGCAACTGCCTGCCGGTACGGTAGACGGCCTGCTGAAGCCCGAAAAACGCAGCGATCTCCGCAACATCCTGCAGTACCACGTGTATGTGGGCGTGCTGAACGCAGACAGGTTTGAAGATGGCCAGAGCCTGGGCCAGGTAAACGGCGGCCGCGTGACCATGGGCGTGAAGGACGGTAAGGTGACTGTGAACGGTGCCAACATCGTGGCATCCATCCCAACGTCAAACGGCGTGATCCACGTAATCGACAAAGTGCTGCTGCCGCAATAAGTATAAGTATAAGTATAAGGCTGACAGAAGGGGCGCCCGCGGCTGGCATGTAGCTGCGGGTGCCCCTTCTGTTTTTATTTGAAAAATTTTAATACCCCTTGCAACCCCCGCCCCGGTTTTGGCATCTTACTATCGGAAGCCGGCACTAAAGCTGCCAGCTTTCAGACTACTACCTTTTTCTGCTACCAAATAAAACTATGATGAAAACCTGGCCCTGCTCCTGCTCCGTGTGAGACAGGAGCAGGAAAACCAGGCCTTCCGCAGCGCCTACCCCTACTCTATATAAACGGAAAGCACCTACAGCCCAGGCCGCAGGTGCTTTTCTACTTTTTATACTTCAGTTTATATTTTATACTTAATACTTACTTTTTATACTTTCTAACCTTCTAACTTTTTAACTTTCTAACTTTCTAACTCAAGACGCAATCGCGTCTCTCCAACTCTCTAACTCCCAAACTCTCTAACTTGCCTCAGTCCCGCTTGGTCTTCAGCAGCTTCCGGAGCTCCGCCAGTTCGTCTCTATACTTGGCGGCCTGCAGGAAGTCGAGGTCCTTGGCGGCACCTTCCATCTGCTTCTCCGTTTTCTTAATCAGTTTCTCCAGTTCGTCGCGCTTCATGGTTTGGATAATCGGCTCGGCAGCAATCGACACCTCCTCCGGACCGGCGTACATCTTCACTTCCTTCTTCTTAGAGTCTGCCACAGAGGTCTGCTCGTAAATCTCGTCGCTGGTTTTAAGGATGGTGCGTGGCGTAATGCCATGTTCTATGTTATAAGCCATCTGTGTGGCGCGGCGGCGGTTGGTTTCGTCAATCGCGCGCTGCATAGAACCCGTCATACGGTCAGCGTACATGATCACTTTGCCTTTCTCGTTTCGTGCGGCGCGTCCCATGGTCTGTATCAGCGAGCGCTGGTCGCGCAGGAAGCCCTCCTTATCCGCATCCAGTATGGCCACCAAACTTACTTCCGGCAGGTCCAGGCCTTCGCGCAGCAAGTTCACGCCTATCAGCACGTCAATAATACCTAAGCGCAGTTCACGCAGAATCTCCACCCGGTCCAGTGTTTTCACTTCGGAGTGCAGGTACTTTACCTTTATATTGAGGCGCTCCAAATACTTGGCCAGCTCCTCCGACATGCGTTTGGTAAGGGTGGTCACCAGCACGCGGGCGCCCTGCTTCACGCGCTCGTCTATCTCATCCAGCAGGTCGTCCACCTGATTTGTACTTGGCCTGATCTCGATCTCAGGGTCCAGCAGGCCGGTCGGACGGATGATCTGCTCTACGATCACCCCTTCGGATTTCTGCATCTCGTAATCGCCTGGGGTGGCGCTCACAAACACCACCTGGTGCATCATACTTTCGAACTCGTTGAAGGTGAGCGGGCGGTTATCCATGGCGGCCGGGAGCCGGAAGCCATACTCTACCAGCGCCACCTTCCTGGATCTGTCGCCGCCCCACATGGCGCGCACCTGCGGCACGGTTACGTGGCTCTCGTCGATCACCATCAGGAAATCATCCGGAAAGTAATCGAGCAGACAGAACGGGCGGGCACCCGGCGCGCGGCGGTCGAAGTAGCGGGAGTAGTTCTCGATGCCCGAGCAGTAGCCCAGCTCGCGGATCATCTCCAGGTCGAACTCGGTGCGCTCCTTGATGCGCTTGGCCTCTGCCGGCCTGTCCTCCTTCAGAAAATACTCGTGCTGCGCCACCATGTCGTATTGGATCTCGGAGATAGCCTGCTGCAGCGTGTCCTTACCGGTCACGAAGAGGTTGGCCGGGTACAGCGTGACGGCTTTCTCATCCGATAGCTTTTTACCCGACTGCGGGTCGATGCGGTGTATCTGCTCCAACTCGTCGCCGAAGAAGTATAAACGGTAGGCAAAATCCGCGTAAGCCGGGAAAATATCCACCGTGTCGCCCTTCACCCGGAATGTTCCACGTGTGAACTCGGCCTCGGTGCGGCTGTAGAGGATCTGTACAAACGTATACAATAAATTATTGCGGCTGTAGCGCTGCCCGGGCGCCAGGTGAATCACGTTCTTACCAAACTCCTCGGGGTTGCCGATACCATAGATGCACGACACCGAGGCCACTACCACAATGTCGCGGCGGCCCGACAGCAGCGCAGACGTAGTATGCAGGCGCAGCTTCTCGATCTCCTCGTTTATTTGGAGGTCCTTTTCTATAAACACATCCGAAGAAGCGATGTATGCCTCCGGTTGGTAGTAATCGTAGTAGGAGATGAAATACTCCACAGCGTTATCGGGGAAAAACTGCTTAAACTCACCGTACAGCTGCGCGGCCAGCGTCTTGTTGTGGCACAGCACCAGCGTTGGCTTGCCGGTGTTCTTGATCACGTTGGCCATGGTAAAGGTTTTACCGGTTCCTGTGGCACCCAGCAAAACCTGTACAGGCTCCCCGTTGTTTATACCTTCTGTGAGTTGTGCAATGGCCTTGGGCTGATCGCCGGTCGGCTCGAACTCGGATGTAAGTCTAAAATCCATTCGCTTGTTTTACAGAATAGTAAAGATAAACTATAACAGTTAAAAGATGCCGTAAGTTTACCTTGGCGCCAAATTATACTAGCGCTACGAGGGCGTCTGCAAAAGGCCAGGGGCAAAGAAAAAGCCTGCTGCAGAACAACAGGCTTAGTGCACTCTATTACAGAAAATCATACTTAAGATGGGCGCCCTGATGACGGGCGGCAAGCACTCCAAGGCGGGCGCCTCTATAGGCATAACCGGCTACTGCTCAGTTAGGTTACAGACAAGTATAAAAAAACAGCCCGGCTTTGCTGGCCGGGCTGTTCTGCTTCTTGTGTGCGTTAGCTGCTATTCGTTTGCCACCGTTGGGTTCAGCTGCCACAGGTCGTCGAAACGCTGGGCGCCGCTGTTGCCGAGGCCGATGTAACCGAACTCGCCTACGCCAAACCCAATGGCTGCCTGTCGCATTCCTCCCTTAAAATCACCAAGCTTCGTCCAGGTGTCGGTGGCCGGGTCAAATTTCCAGACGTCATTCAGCGGAGCGCCGTTGGTGCCTCCCACCAGGTACGCATTGTTGTGGATGGTGAAGGTAGTGGCATAGGAGCGCGGCCCCGGGAAAACCTTATCCGGGCGCTGCTCTTCCGCTAGGGTCTTCAGCTCTTTCCACTGGCCGGTGGCCGGGTCAAACTCCAGCAGGTCGGTCTGGTACACGTTGTTGTTCTGGCCGCCTCCTACATAGCCCTTGCCGTTCACCATGAACGTAAAACCATTCACGCGCTTGGCTCCGATCAGGCCAATCTGCTCCGACCAGGTGGCGGATGCCGGGTCATACTTCCAGAAGTCTTTCTGGTAGTTGCCGTCAAAGCCCGCGCCTATGTAACCCGCGTTGTCGAAAGACATCGAAATAGCCCCGTAACGCGCCGTGGCCGGAAAATCCTCGATCTGTGTCCAGGTATTCGCGGCAGGGTCATACTCATAGAAATCCTTCAGGTAATCGGTGCCGTCGTAACCGGTGCCGATGTAGCCCTTGCCATTGGCCGTAAAGCCGACCGCAGCGCTGCGAGCTGCCCCCGGGAAGTCCGCCTTTCTTACCCAATTATTCATGGCAGGGTCAAACATCCAGAAGTCACTCAGGCGCCTGGAGCCATCGTGGCCGGTGCCAACATAGGCTTTACCGTCTATCACGAAGTTTACTGCGCCACTGCGGGCCACACCGGCAAAATCAGACTGCTTCTGCCATTCTCCCAGCAGCACTTCGTCGTCACTGTCGCTATCGCAGGAGGAAAGCATGCCCACCGACAGCAGCAAGGCCACCATCATAAACAGGCGTGTGTTTTTAAAGGGATTTTTCATAGTAGTAGGTTATTGGATAGTAGTATAGTAGATGCGGAGGCGTACATTCTTGATATCCTTGTTCTGAGCGCCTACCACCAGGCGGCTGGCCCCATTCTTGAATTCCGATGCAGTTGGTGCCAGGTAGAGCGGCAGGTTGGTGCGGTAATCGTTCTTCAGTTTGTTGATCAGGAACTCCGTGATGGAAAACTCGTAGCGGCCGTCTGTCGCCGTCTCGCTGGACTTGATGAAGTTCGAAGCAAGCGGAAGGCCGTCCGGGTTATACTCCGTCACCAGCGGCGAGTAGAGCAAACCACTCATGCCGGTTTCGTACAGCCCGATAGGCGGCGCCGGGAAAGGATATACCGTTGTAGCGCCTCTGAATGGCTCCACCACCAGCGTCACCTTGTTGATGAACTCCGGCTTCACTTTCTCTTTCAGTTTCTCCAGGTATGGAATCTCCAGTTTGATCATCAGGCCAGTGCCTGCCTGCGCCACGCTGATGTCGTTGGTGATGCTGGTGGGCAGCTCACCGCTTTCCTGCAGGCCATCCAGCGGGGAGCCCGTGAAATCGCCCTCAAACTTGTTGAACTGCAGGCTTGGGTTGATCAGCGGGAAAGTATACATTTTAACTGTTCTGGCTCCGCCCGAGGCAGATGGCTCGGAGTAGTACAGGGTTACCACAGCACCCGCGGCCGGAAAGCCGAGCACGGCGTTTCCGCTGGTGGCCGTAAGGCCCAGGCCCTTAAAGTAGGCGGCAAAGTTGGCATTGTCCTTCAGCTTTTCATCACCGGCCTTTTGCAGGTCGAACCACTGCTGGCCCAACTCATCGCTCAGGTCTATGGCCAGCGTGTCTTTTCTTACCGGTCTTGGCGCAAAAGTATGCGTTCCAATCGGCTCCGGTTTCACCGCTACGTTGGTTTTGTTGTAAAGCGCGGGGTTCTGGTAAAAGTATGAGTTCGGATCCTCGTTCGGGATGGTTGGCGGCAACGCACGTGTCGAAAGCGTAGAGGTAACCTCGTGTATGCTGAGCGTTACAGCCTGCGTGGTATCACCATAATAATATCCTGATGTAGGCAAGAACAGCTTCAGAGAGTCGTAGGTGGCTTCGGCTGCCGGCGCGGCCAGCGAACCTCCGGGACCTACCTGGAAGTAGGAAGCGGCATGCAGGGTGCCGGATTGCGGCGTGGTGTACTGCCCCGCCACCATGTTTCCAGTTCCGGAGGTGGCAATGGAGTCCACCATCACCGTGGACAGGTTGATGGTCAGCGTATCCGTAAAGGTGCCGGACACGTTGTCCTCTACCAGCGCCAGGCCCAGTTCGTTCGGGTCCTCGCAGGAGGACAGCAGCAGGACTGCACCCAGGCAGTAAAACAGGTAATTAAACTTTTTCTTCAAGAGGGATTTCGTTGCGGGAAATAACATATAATGGCCGTGAAAAACAGGTTTTCCTCAATCTACCGCAGTGGCGCTTACAAGCTTGCCTCACCCGGATTTGAAGAGAAACATCGTGTATAGATTCCTTACTAAATTATAGCCACAAAGCCACAATTTATTCAGCCTCAAATATAACACTATATTTTCTTCAACAGAAAGATATTACCTTCTGTAAACTGCAAACACTTCAGATTATTGCACCGTGCAGGGCATGGAGTATAGCCTGCACCAGTACGTGAGGCAAACAAAAGACCCGCCATGCAGGCCTTCTGTATTCGCTCACCTTAGTTAATCAATCACATTACACTTAACAATTCACTTTTATCGATGTGTGCGCTCCGGCTCCGTGCATACCTCCACCACCTTCACGGCGGGATACATCATGTAGTTGGCGGTGCAACGGGGGCCGTTTGAGCCGTCCAGGACCATCCGAAGGCTTACCTTTGCGCCTGCCTCCCGGTACTGTTCAGGCAGGTTATGGGTGGTAACGAAGCCACCGTGCAACTGCCCCACATAAGCACCGCTCTTGCCGGCTATCTCCTCCGAGTCATCCTCCAGCTTAAGTATAAACCAGCCGGGTTGGCAGTCCTGGGCTACTACCTCTGCCGTGGTACAGGCTGGCACGGGTGCCGTTTTGGCACAGCCCGAAGCCAGCAGGGCAAGGCAGAGGTAGAGTATGGTGATGCAGCCCAGGGTTTTCATAGTTAGCTTAGGAATGGGAATGGACAAACGTATACTGGACTGCCTGGCAGCGGCAGGCTCTGTTCATAGCTTAGAAGATAGCACCGAATTAAAGTATGGCGAAGAGCAGCAGCGCCAGCAGCAGGTACCACCCGTACAGGTTTTCGCGCGCCGCGAAGGCGCAAAGCTCCATCAGGTTCAGCAGTGGTTTCATAGGCAGCAGGCTTTTGTCTTCTACACCTTTATGACCCCAACGTATACCTGCGCGTTGCAAGCTCCCCGAAAAATAATCGTCTATCTGCGGCCCGGCCCCAGGTCGTAGTTCAGGGCCATGTTGATGCCCATGGTGTAGGGCTTGCCCTGCGGCGCCTGCGCCTTCTCCGGCGAGGAAAGCATGGTATCGAAGTAGCCCCTGTACTCCGGCCCAATGGCGATGGACAGGTTGTTGGAAAGGCGCTTGCCCACACCGGCAGTCACGTTGCCAGACCACTGCAGCTTACGGAACGGGGAGTTGTCGTCGCTGAGCTCGTAGTCCGTGTCGCGCACCTCGGCCGAGGAGGCAAGTATGGACGTCTGGAGCAGGATGTTGGCTGCCACGCCACCACCGGCAAACCAGAACCAGTCTTTGCCCAGGTTGCCCTCGTACTGCACGCCCACCGGTACGGTGAGGTGGCGGTAGCGGTACAGCACGTTAAACTCATTGGTTTTGGCTACGCTGAGCGAGTCGGAGGCGAAGTTGCTGCTGAGCGACGGCACGAAGATCGTGGAGGCTCCCGGCGATTCCGTTTTCCCTGTGCCTGGCTTGCGCCAGAATTGCTGTATCACGTAGCTGGATTTGGAGCGGGCGGTGTTCTGCGTAAAGCCCAGGCCACTCAGTAATTTCCATTTTCTGCCCAGCCTGAAGCCCGCCTTGGCCTCTATCCCGAATGAGAAGCCCGGCTCTACCTCCTCCTCATGCTCCTCGCGGGCTTCGTCCATCATGCGGGCCGACTGCTGCATGGCGGTGGCGGGGGCGAACGAAGCGAAGCTGTTCATGGGCCCCATCATCTGGGATGGGATGCCGATGTTTTGCTCGAAGTAGCTTGGCGCGTAGGCCATACCCAAAGACCACCTTCCGGCGGAGGTATTCTCTTGTTCCGTGTCGGCAGTGGTAGCGGCAGCCAGTGCTTTTTTCTCTGCTTTATACTTCTGCTGCACCGCCTCCTGCTCTGCCTTCAGCTGCTTCATGCGGCTCATCACAATTTCGTTCAATGTCCTGAAATCCTCCGGAACCTCCTGTGACGCCCCGGCAAGGGCAGGCGCGCCGGCAGCAGCAAAACCGGAAGTACCGGTGGGGCGTTCTGTAAACGCCCGGCTCATACTTTCCAGCCTGGAGAACATGCTCCGGGCATTTATACTTTCACGGCCGCCGGTGTAGCTTTGTGCAGCAGCATGATACTTGCCGGCCGGCACGCTATGCCAGGCACTGGGGTCAGGGGTGGCGGCTGTAGTGGCGGCAACGGCAGTAGGGTTGGTAGCGGCCGCTGGTTTTATACTTGCAGCCACCGGCTCTTTGCCCGCTTTTGCGACCTTAGCCATACTTTGGCGGGATGCTCCGGGTTCTAGTGGTGCTGGCTCCTGCACTGCCTGCTGCATGGCGGCGGCAATGGCCTCCTCGGACACAGCGGCTTCTTCCGCGGCGGGTTGTACGGCGGCGATGGTTTCGCTTGGCTGCCCTACCCGGGCCACGGGCGCCACGGCAGGCCCACCGAAATAGTAAGCGGCAAAACCGCCCGCTACCAGCAGCAGCGTGATACAGGCGGCCGCCAGCTGCCGGTAAAACAGCATGCCCCGCTTATACTGCCCGTTTTCCTGCACGGTCAGGCTGTGGTCTATGCGGGCCCAAAGGTCTGCGGACGGAGAAGCCTCAGCGTCCTGCATGCGGTGGCGGAACTCTTCCTCCAACCCTCCGCGATTATGGTTAGTTGCTGATGACATGTTCCTTTAGTTTTTCTTCCTGGCGCAGCAGCATACTTTGCAGTATGGCCCTGGCGCGTGAATATTGCGATTTTGAGGTCCCCTCCGATATGCCCAGCATCTCGCCGATCTCCTTGTGGTTGTAGCCCTCTATGGCGTAGAGGTTGAACACCATCCGGTAGCGGGGCGCCAGGCTCTGGATCATGCCCAGGAGCTCGTCCATGGTATAGCCGCTCAGGTTCATATCCCCGGAACTGATGTTGGCCACCTCCTCCGCCTCGTGCGACACGGTGAGCAGTTGCTTGCTGCGCAGGTGCTTCAGGGCGGTGTTCACCATAATGCGGCGGATCCAGAACTCCAGCGGGCAATCCTTTTTGAAGTTTTGGATATGGTTGAACACCTTGATGAAGGCATCCTGCATGATATCCTCGGCTTCGAAGGTTGTGGGGGCGTAACGCAGGCAGACTACCATCATCTTTTTAGAGTACAGGTCATAGAGCAGGCGCTGCATGTCGCGCTTGCCCGCGATGCACCCTTCTATGAGCCTCTCCTCGTCTGACTTTGGTTTGGTAAAAAGCTTCAAATGCAGCCTGCTTTACGTTTGTTTTATACTATGATTCCTGCCAGGCGCGTAAGGTTGCAAGCAGGTGAAAATTATTTTCAGGGATGGGGCAAGCCTCTGGGAAAGACCCGCTTCTGTGGGTTAAAGATAGGAAAATAACAGTGCCGCAACAGCTGCCCCTGCTATGATTATTTTAAAGTTTACTGATTTAAGTACCAGCTAATGCAGAGATAGATTTATACTTTGGGAGGGGAATATCCGCAGGTATACGAAGAGAAGTATAAACGACAGTTGCCGGAAGCAGAAAGTATGAGGGCCTCACGACTCACACAAAGTATGAACCCTCTAAAAAAGTAAAGCCTCCCGGGCAGGAGGCTTTCTTCTTTCGCAGCAAGCTTTTCAGTAGTTGTAAATCATCTTAAACCTCGCTCAAAAGATCTTATATACCTTAGTAGGGCAGATGCAGGAACTTGTAAAAAAGTATGCCGAACAATGTCAGCAGCAATACCCAGGCATAGCTAATGGCCTTGATGGCCAAAACGGACTGTCCCATTTCCTCATACGCCTGCAGCCTTGCCTCCTGCAGCACCGCCCTGGGCAGCAGCCTGTACGAAACCGACAAGCCCAGCGCCACGATCACCACATCATCCAGGTACCCGAAAACCGGAACCAGGTCGGGCAGCAGGTCAATCGGGCTAACGGCGTAGGCGATGGAAACCGCCAGCAGCACCCGTACATACCACCTCACGCGGCTGTCGCGGTAGGCCAGGTACAGGGCGTAGATATCAGTGTGGAACGAATGTGCTTTTTGTTTTAGGGTGTATAGTTGCGTCATGCAGTAGGGTTTAAGTGCTCGTAGTACTTAAACGCATATAACACCGGGTAAAGTTGCACTGTTCCGACCTTTTTTATACCTCCGTCGATTGCAATATCAAATATTAAGCATTCCAGATATCCCAGGCGGCTTCGGCCTGTAAGTGCAGCATGGGCAAGCCGTTTAGTGTCTTGGCCCCCTGTGCGGCGCAACGCTGCAGAAAAAGCGTTTGGATTGGATTGTACACCAAATCGTAGCAATAGTGCCCGCCGGTTATGTGCTCGTACGGCAGCGGCGGCAGCTCCTGCACATGGGGGTACATACCTAGCGGCGTGGTGTTGATGATGAGGTTATACTTAGCCAGTAGCTCTGCCGTTAGCTGCGCGTAGCTCAGCTGCCCCTCCGCCTCTGTCCTGGAAACGCGCAGGTACGGGATGCGCAGCGCGTCCAGCGCGGCCCATACGGCCTTGGCTGCTCCGCCTGTGCCCAGCACCAGCGCCTGACCCCGCTCCTGCTCCGGGTAAAACTCCTCCAGCGAGCTCCTGAAGCCGATATAGTCTGTATTATACCCCTTGGTGCGCCCGTCGCTTACCTTGATCGTGTTCACGGCTCCGATGGCGGCAGCCGCCTCGTCCAGCTCATCCAGCAAGGGGATTACCTGCTCCTTGTAGGGCACGGTCACGTTCAGGCCCGCCAGCTCCGGCTCCTGCCGCAGCAGTTCCGGGAGCTCCTCCACCCCAGGCAGCTCGTAGAGCCCGTAAACGGCGTCGGTGATGCCTTCGCGCTCATACTTCTCTGTAAAGAATTTTTTAGAGAAGGAGTGGCCAAGCTTTTTACCGATGAGCCCGAATTTGCGCATAGCGTTTATAGGTGTGATTTATACCCGCACCTGCTGAGTGGCGGTGTTGTCGGAGTAGCGGTCCAGCAAGTATACCACCAGGAAGCCGAAGATGGCCAGCAAAGTGCCATAGAACAAGTATGGGTCATGGCCGGTGAGGGCCTCGTAACTGCCCGGCAGCACGTTCTCCTGCACCAGCGGCTTCACCTCGCCATGGCGGTCGGTGTAGGTCTCAAGCGTTTGTTTCCAGGGCCATACTTTGTTCAGAGAGCCAATCATGAAGCCCGTGAGCAGCGCCACCGTAACGTTGTGGTATTTCTTGAGCATCCAGTTAAGCACATGCGAGAAGGCGAGGATACCGGTTAAGCACCCAACCCCGAACGTGAGGATAATGCTTAGCTTCAGATCCTTAAGCGCCAGCATAATGAATTCATACTTGGCCAGCAGCACCAGTATAAAGCTCCCGGAGATGCCCGGCAGGATCATGGCACAGATGGCAATGGCACCGGAGAGAAAGATGAACCAGTAGTCGTCGGGAGTCTGCGCGGGGGTAGCCACCGTTATATAAAAGGCGATGGCGGCCCCTAGCAATCCCGCCAAGATAACGCCCGGGGTCCAGCGGGTGATCTTCTTGGCCACCACTACGGCAGATGCCACGATCAGCCCAAAGAAGAAGGCCCACAGCATCTCCGCGTGAAACTCCAGCAAGTATAAGATCAACCGCGAGAGGGAAACGATAGACAGGCCGATTCCCGCCAGCAGCACCACCAGGAAGTTCCCGTTGATGTGCTTCCAGACCCCCTTCAGGTCGAAACGCAGCAGCAGCTTTACGGCCTGCCCGTTCACAGAGCGAATGGAGTCCAGCAGTTCCTCGTAGATGCCGGTGATGAAGGCAATGGTGCCTCCTGACACGCCAGGCACCACATCGGCGGCGCCCATGCTCATACCCTTGGAGAACAGCAGTAAATACTCTTTCAGCGATCTTCTTCTCATAAGAACTGGTACTTCTATACCTGGTGTAGCTTCCTCTAAGACACAGATTGCCCGCACGGCCAAACCGGCGGGCAATCTATATGTTCAATGTTATACTTTAAATCTTCTTCCCCGCCTTCTCCATGTTCAGGAAGTGGTCGAACGTGTCACCGCGCAGGCCCAGGCGGATCGTCTCCAGCGGGATTACCTCGCTCGGCGCGATGTTACCCAGGTTCACGTTGGCGCCCAGGAGCTTGATGAACCATACCTGCTGCGCCTTCTGCGGAGCCTCCCACAGGATCTTCTCGAACGGCACCTGCGTCAGGATCTCCTCCACCAGGCCGCTGCGCACCTCGCCGGTGGAGCGGAACAAACCTACGTTACCTCCCTCGCGGGCCTCCCCGATCACTTTCCAGGCGCCGGCCTCCAGCTCTGCCTTCATCAACCTGATCCACATGTAGGGCGGAATGATCTTCTCGGCATCCTTGGAACCCACCTCCGACAGCACCGTTACCTGTTCTGCCAGCTTGGCGATGTAGGCGCATTTCTCGTCGTGCGGCATTTCCAGCGATCCATCCGACACCTCGGCGAACGTCATCTGGTACTTGTCCAGCACACGGCGGTAATCCTCGAACTGGTTGCGGGCGATGAACGCCTCAAACAAGGTACCTCCGAAATAAGTTGGGATACCGGCCGCCCGGTAGACATCCAGCTTCTTGGCAAGGTTAGGCGTAACGAAAGACGTGGCCCAGCCTAGTTTCACAATATCTACGTACTCTCCGGCTACCTCCAGGAAATCCTCCACCTCCCGTATGCTCAGGCCTTTGTCCATGGCCATGGTAAATCCACGCTCACGGGGCTTGGCCGCACGCTCCGGAATGCTCTTAAGGGTATAGTTCATCTGATTTTATTTGCGGTACTGATCTATTAATCGGGCTAATGCGCGCTGCGACTCCAGCTCAGGGAAGAACTCGAATAGCAGCCTGTGCTTGTCGAAGTCCAAAATTAACGCATTTTCCAGATAATTGTAAGCTTCGCGGTATTTTCCTGCAGAAAGCATGTAGGCGCAGGCCCTGTAATAGAGCTCCGCCTCCTTCGGCTGCAGCTCTATCGCGTTCAGTATGATGTCAGTGGCCTCCTCAAAGTTGCCCTGCTCAAAAAGTATAACCGACCAGTTCAGGTAGATATTCTTGTCGTCGGGGCGGATCTCGGAGGCGCGCTCGTAGCTCTCCAGCGCCGACACCACATGGCCTACGTGATATTCGGCACCGGCCAGGGCCACCCAGTAATCGGCACTGTCGTCGTACAGCTCCACGGCCTTCTTAAAAAAATGAACCGCCTCGTACCACTTGCCCTGGGCGTCCAGTATCACCCCGATGCCGAACCACGCCTCGTCCATCTCCGGGTCCAGGTCCACCGACTTCTGGTAGTAGCGCCGCGAGAGGTCCCACTGCTGCATCTTCTCGTAGCACTCGCCGATGTTGCAGTAGACCTCGGCGTTCGGTTCCCCATGCTCGATCATGGAGTTGAAGGCCTCGATGGCCTTGGTATACTCGCCCGTGTACACCAGGGCGTTGGCCATGTTGTTGTAGGCTGTAATAAAATCGGGGCGGATGATGGTGGCGTAATCGTAGGCGGCAATGGCCTTGTCGTAGGCACCCATCTTGTTGTACACGTTGCCCAAATTAAACCAGGCAACATACGAGTACGGGTCGTCGTCCACGAACTTCTGGAAGAACGCCACACTCTCGCCCACGGAATTCGTCACGTCCAGGCAATAGAGTATCTCCTGCATGGCCGCCTCGTTTTCGGGGTTCAGCTCCACGCACTTCTTGTAGTACTTCACCGCCGAGGCCAGCTTGCCCCAGGTCTGGTAAGCCAGGGCGATGTTGAAGTATATATCGTCGCGGTCATCGGCGTAAGCCAGGGCCTTCTTAAAGTAATCGATGGCATCGCGGAACTCGCCCCGCTGGGTATAGATGATGCCGCGCGTCAGCTGCACATCGGCGTTTTCCGGCTCTACCTCCGCCACCTTGTTGATCAGCACCAGGGCCTCCTCAAAGCTGCCCGACATGGCCAGCAGCTGCGCCTTGTCTATCTGCAGCTCCGTGGAGAACGGGTACTGCACCAGGGCCGAGTTACAGGCGGCCAACGCCTTCATGTACTCAAAGTTTGCGGTATAATGATCTATGATGTACTCAAAATCGGTGAGGTCGAAGAAAGCCGCTTCGTTGTTGCCGAGCATGCGCTCGTAACGCTGTATCAGTTCCAGCTCCTCGCTGTGTTCGTCAAAGTTTTCTTTCATCTCCGGTATCCAACAAGCTGCGCAAAACAGCCTTTTCCTTACTACATTTTAACGCTGCAAATAGTTTATCCAGCCCCCTGCAGACTGCTGACGGCCATTTGCCCCTGCAGCTCCCGGCAAACCCAAGCCACTGATTCTGAAACAGGTCTGAACTCTATCCCGATGGCCTTTCGGATTTTATTGTTGCTGAAAAAGTGGGGCTTTCGGGATACCCGGGCCGTGTCTTTGGTGATGAGCGGGCGGGCGCCGGTAAGCCAGGCGCGGGCATGCTCCAGCCGCCACACCACTTCGGCCAGCGCCGCCGGCACTCGCATGCCGGGCGCCTTCCTGCCGAAGCAGGCGGCCGTTTTCTCGAAGAAAGCCTTGTAGCTCATCCGCTCCGCATTCAGGATAAACCGCTCTCCGGACATGCCTGAGAACGTGAGGCGCAGCATGGCTTCCACCACATCGCGCACATCCACAAAGTTGGCCTCGCCGGCAGTATAGAAGGGGCGCTCGCTGTACACGTACCGGAACAGTTGCGTGCTGCTGCGGCTCCAGTCGGCGGGGCCAAGTATGATGGAGGGGTTCACGATGACGGCATCCAGGCCCTCGGCCACGCCGCGCCATACTTCCAGCTCCCCGAAGTACTTGGAGCTGGCGTAAGCCGACACCTCTGCCGCCGGGTCCCACTTGGCGCTCTCGGTTAGCACCTCCGCATGCTTGGGCCTGCCCACCGCCGCGATCGAGCTCACGTGGCAGAGCTTTATACTTCCGGCCTCCAGGCAGGCGTCCACGATGTTGGCGGTGCCCTCTATGTTCACCTGCTTCAGCAGTGCTGCGTCCTGCGGCGCGTACGACACCAGCCCCGCACTATGGAAGACATACGCTACGCCCATCAGCGCCTCGCTCAGCAGGGTCGGGTCCAGAATATCGCCCTCCACCCACTGCACCTGCTCTGCACCGGCCACAGCTGGCACCTGGCCGCGGTAAAGCGCCTTTACCTGGTGCCCCTGCCGCAGGAGCTCCGGAATCAGAAAACTACCGATCAGGCCACTGCCGCCCGTTACAAATACCATGGTTTGTGGAAGTATAAAGTATGAAATGAGGAAAAACTAGAGCTGCCTGTTGCGCAGCGGCAAGGCCAGCGCCTTTACCAGGTACTTAGACCCCAGCACCTTGTGCAAGGTAGCAATATGCTTCATGCCATGGGTATCGGTGCCCAGAAAATCGACGAGACCCTGCTCTACCAGCCGCTCAGCCACATCCCTGGCGCCCGGCGAGTAATAGCCCACCAGCGAGTTCAGGTTCGGCTGAAACAGCACGCCATGCTCCCGCAGCGCCACCAGTTCCTCAAACTTGCCATAAAAGTAAGTATACCGCTCCGGGTGCGCCAGCACGGGCTGGTACCCTTTGGAGCGCATCTTAAAGATCGTCTCCCGCAGGTTAAGGGGCTCGTTCAGGAACGATGTCTCGAACAGGAGGTAGTTCTTGCCGAAGGTCAGCAGTTCCTCGTCGTTATCCAGTTTATCGAGCAGGCCCTCGTCCAGGTAATACTCCGCCGCGCAATCCAGCTCCATCTCTATGCCCGCATCCGCTACCGCCTGCCGCAGCAGCTGCAGCTTCTCGCGGATAATCTCCGGCGTGTTTTTGTAAAAGTCGCTCATGATGTGCGGCGTCATGATCAGTTTGCGGTAGCCCAGCTCCCTCATCCCCTGCACCAGCTCCAGCGATTGCTCCAGGCTCTCGGAACCATCGTCTATGCCGGGAAGTATGTGCGAATGCATATCCGTGCCGAGCTCGCCAAGCGAGACCCCCAGCGCGGACTCATTCCCCCCAAACAGGTTCTTCAAAAACTGTATCATCTTACCCAAACTGATTCCGGTGGCCCTGCTGCAAAGGACAGCACAGCAAAACAAACTTCAAAATAACAGAAATTAAAATCACGGTCAAAATAAAGCTACCGCCACGCAGTCGCCTCTATTACATACGATTAAATATATATACATGATTGGTGCTCTACCCATATTTATATAGCTTTGTAAACAACGGATAGTGCAAAACCGTTATACTAGCTGCGCATCACCTAAATTAAGAACCCAAAACTATACATGGAATTAAAAACAACTGAAAACCAGCGCATGATTGCGGACATGGTCCGTGATTTCGGCGCCAAGCACATTAAACCTAAGATGCGGGAATGGGACGACTCGCAGGAGTTTCCGGTGGAGGTCTTTAAGAAACTCGGGGAACTGGGCCTGATGGGCGTGCTCGTGCCTACGGAGTATGGCGGCTCGGGCTTCGGCTACCTGGAGTACGTCACGGCCATCGCGGAGCTTTCCAGGATCGATGGCTCCATCGGGCTATCCATGGCGGCGCATAACTCTCTTTGCACCGGCCACATCCTGGCTTTCGGCAACGAGGAGCAGAAAAGAAAGTACCTGCCCAAGCTGGCCACCGCCGAGTGGATCGGGGCCTGGGGCCTGACGGAGCCAAACACGGGCTCAGACGCGGGCAACATGCGCACCGTGGCCGTACAGGACGGCGATTACTGGGTTATCAACGGCGCTAAGAACTTCATCACCCACGGCAAGTCCGGCAACGTGGCCGTGGTAATTGTGCGCACCGGCGAGGTGGGCGACTCGCATGGCATGACCGCTTTTGTGATAGAGAAAGGCACTGAGGGCTTCAGCGCCGGCCGCAAGGAGGATAAACTGGGCATGCGCGCCTCCGAGACCACTGAGTTGATCTTCCAGGACTGCCGCGTGCACAAGGACCAGATCCTGGGCGAGGTGGGCGAGGGCTTCGTACAGGCCATGAAGGTGCTGGACGGCGGCCGTATCTCGATCGCAGCACTTTCGCTGGGCATTGCGCAGGGCGCGCTGGATGCCGCGCTGGCTTACTCTCAGGAGCGCCACCAGTTCAACAAGCCCATCTCCAGCTTCCAGGGCATCGCCTTTAAGCTGGCCGACATGGCCACCGAGGTAGAGGCGGCCTCTTTGCTAACCTACCAGGCAGCCGACATGAAGAACCGCGGGCTGAACGTGAATAAGGAATCGGCGATGGCGAAACTGTTTGCCTCAGAGGTAGCGGTGAGGGTGGCCAACGAGGCCGTGCAGATCTTCGGCGGCTACGGTTTTACCAAGGATTACCCGGCAGAGAAGTACTACCGCGACGCAAAGCTCTGCACCATAGGCGAGGGAACCAGCGAGATACAGAAGCTTGTTATCTCCAGGGCCATGTTAAAGTAAAAAAGCGGTGGGAGAGGCTAATTAAGGTCTTTTCCCCTGCTTTTCTTGTGAAAAACAGGCAGACTGATAAATATTTAGCAAACAAGTTGATTATTAAGGATAAGATTGTTTAAATTTGCAACCCTAAATCCAAAGAGAAGCGAGGAAAAATATGATTATTGTAAACGTAAAAGATAACGAGTCTGTAGACCGTGCTCTGAAGAGATTCAAGAAGAAATTTGAGAGAACCGGTGTTTTGAAAGAACTGCGCTCAAGAGCGTATTTCGAGAAGCCTTCTATTGCTAAGAGAAAGCAAAAGGAGAGAGCCGTGTACAAGCAGCAAATGTTTGTAGACCAAAACTACTAGTATATCTAGCGATACACTTTATTTTTCCATACATTCGTAGACCCTGCCACACCCAGCAGGGTCTACGAATGTATGGATTTATTTTTCAAGTACCTGCAGTACGAAAAGCGGTACAGCCCGCACACCCTTACCTCCTATCACACTGATCTGGGTCAGTTTTCCGGTTACCTGAGCGAAGTATACCAGATTAACGATGCCGCCGAGGCCGACCACACCATTATCCGCTCCTGGATACTGACGCTGGTGCAGAACAACATCAAGCCGCGCTCCATCAACCGCAAGATTGCCTGCCTCCGCTCCTACTACCGGTTCTTACTGGCACAGGAACGCATCAAAGCAAACCCCATGCTGCGCATTAAAGCGCCGAAGAGCGGCAAAAAGCTGCCGGCCTTTGTGCAGGAGGAGCCATTCAATAACCTGCTCGACACCTTTACCTTTGAGGATAATTTTGATGGCCAGCGCGACAGGCTCATCCTTGAATTCCTCTATGGCACCGGCATACGCCTTGCCGAACTGATAAACATTGAACCCACCGACATAGCACTTAGCGCCAAAACAGTGCGCGTGCTGGGCAAGGGCAACAAGGAGCGCATTGTGCCCCTGAACGACTCGCTGCTGCTGGCGCTGGATGCCTACCAAGCTGAGAAAAGTCATTTTTTTGGTGATAACAATTCGGTAAAATTGCTCGTTACCAATAAAGCGAGGCCCCTTTACCCGAAGTTTGTTTATCGTGTCGTAAAAAAATATATCAGCTTGATCACTACCTCCGAACACAACAGCCCGCACGTCCTGCGACACTCCTTCGCCACTCATCTGCTAAACAAGGGTGCCGATCTTAACGCGATCAAAGATCTCCTGGGGCATGCCAGCCTGGCGGCTACCCAGGTTTACACGCACAATTCTATCGAGCAGCTCAAATCTATTTTTGAGAAGGCTCACCCAAAAGCATAATAAGTTTAACTTTTAAATGTAAAGCATATGAAGCTACAGATGCATTCCATCCACTTCGAGGCAGACCAGCAACTTGCTGATTTCGTTCAACAGAAAGTAAACAAGCTCGAGACATTTTATGATCGCATTGTAGAAGGCGAAGTGTTCCTCAAACATAACAACAAGGAAGGCATAGACAATAAGACCGTGGAGATAAAGCTGTTTGTACCGGGCTCTACGCTGTTCTCCGAGGAGGATGCCCCCTCCTTTGAAGCCGCCGCCGATGCGGCCGTAGAAGCCATGCGACGCCAGCTAAAACGCTTCAAGCAGAAGCAGATGGCTCACTAGGCATACTTGCAGCAGTATAAAAACAGCGCGGCCAGCTAAAGTATAGCTGGCCGCGCTGTTTTTATACTTGGGTATACTTGTGGGCTATAAGCCAAACTCCGCTTGTATCTTATCCACGTAATCGAGCTTCTCCCAGGTAAAGGTCTCAAACTCTCTTGTCTCTTTCTTGCCGTTCAGGGAGATTTCCACCAGCTTTTTGCCAGGCGTCCTGCCCATGTGGCCGTAGGCGGCGGTTTCGGAGAAGATCGGGTTCTGCAGGCCAAAGCGCTGAACAATGGCATAAGGGCGCATGTCAAACAGCTTGCTCACCTTCTCAGAAATCTCACCGTCGCTCATCGTGTTGCCGCTGGCGTCTTTTACCTTGGTGGAGCCATAGGTGGTAACGTACAGGCCCACCGGCCTGGCAACCCCAATGGCGTAGGCCACCTGCACCAGCGCCTGGCCGGCCACACCGGCTGCCACCAGGTTTTTGGCGATATGGCGAGCAGCATAGGCTGCCGAGCGGTCTACCTTAGAGGAATCTTTGCCGGAGAAGGCGCCGCCACCGTGTGCTCCCTTGCCGCCGTACGTATCTACAATAATCTTGCGGCCGGTCAGGCCTGTATCGCCGTGCGGACCGCCGATCACGAACTTGCCCGTTGGGTTGATGTGGTAGGTGATGTCTGAATTGAACAGCCGCTGGATGCGCTCCGGCAGTTGCTTCAGCACGCGTGGCATCAGGATGCTGTTCACATCCTCCTTGATCTTCTCCACCATCTGCCGCTCTGCCTTGTTTCTGGCTTCGCCGCTATCACCCTCCGCCTTCACAAACTCGTCGTGTTGCGTCGAGATCACGATCGTATCGATCTTCTCGGGCACGTGGTTATCGCTGTAACGGATGGTTACCTGAGATTTTGCGTCCGGGCGCAGGTAGGTCATCTCCCTGCCCTCTTTGCGGATGGCGGACAGCTCCTGCAGCAGCAGGTGCGAGATGCTCAGCGCAAGCGGCATGTAGTTGTCTGTCTCGTCGGTGGCATAGCCAAACATCATGCCCTGGTCGCCGGCACCCTGGTCCTCCGGGTTTGCGCGCTCCACGCCCTGGTTGATATCTGCGGATTGGTCGTGTATGGCGGAGATAACGCCGCAAGCATCCGCATCGAACATATATTCTGATTTAGTATAGCCAATGCGCTTGATCACCTCACGGGCCACCTTTTGCACGTCTACGTAAGCTTCCGTCTTCACTTCTCCGCTCAGCACCACCAGGCCTGTGGTTACCAAAGTCTCACAGGCAACCTTAGACTGCGGGTCCTGCTTCAGGAACTCGTCCAGAAGGGCATCCGAAATCTGATCGGCCACTTTATCCGGGTGTCCTTCTGACACAGACTCAGATGTAAATAGATAAGGCATTTTTTCTTTGGGTTTAGGTACAAAGTATAAACCAGCTGCCCCCCTTGGCAGCGGGTACAAAGCTAAGACAAATCCGCCATACTTGAAACTGAATATCAGGCCCGCACAGTTGCTTGTAACGTTTTATTGGCAAAAGGTTGCGGCCCAAAGTATACTTTCAGGGCGCCCGCCAGCGGAGAGGCAGCAGGTGCCCCGGCACAACCTTTTAAATTTGTGCGCCGTTCATCTACTCCATATACAACACTGAAATAACCCTGTATGAAACGTATACTAACTATATGCTACCTGATGACCTTTTTAACAGGCAGCGCACTGGCTCAAGACGACTCCCCCTATAAGACGAGCTTTAAAGTAGATGCCCCCATTATTGCTGCCGGCATGGGCCTGAGTGTCTATGGCTTGTCGCTGATGCAGGACAAGAGCGGAATGAGCGAGGCTGAGATTATGGCACTAAGCAAAGAGGATGTGAACGGTTTTGACCGTTTTGCGGCAGGCTATGATTCTGACAAGGCAAAGAAGCTCAGTGACTTCCCGTTTTACGGCTCTTTTGCAACCCCGTTTCTGATGCTGCTGAACAAGAACGTTGGCAGCAAAGCCGGTCAGGTAATGGTGCTATATGTGGAGACGATGGCTGTAACAGGTGCCTTTTTCACGATGACGAATGGCAGCGTGGAGCGCGCCCGCCCGCTCGTGTACAGTAACGAGGTGGATATCTCGGACAAGAATGACGCGAACGCGCTTAATGCGTTTTACGCCGGCCACACCGCCGCTACCGCCAGCGCCACGTTCTTCGCCGCCAAGATCTTCCACGACTTTAACCCCGACTCCCCGGCCAGGCCTTATGTATGGGCCGCCGCCGCCGCCGTTCCGGCCGCTGTCGGATACCTGCGCCTGAAGGCCGGCAAGCACTTCCTGACCGACAACCTGCTGGGCTACGGGATGGGCGCCGCCGCCGGCATCCTGGTGCCGCAGCTCCACAAAAAAGCAAACAAGCGCAACATCAGCCTGATGCCGGTTTCCGGAAAGTATTTTAACGGGGCGCTGATGACGTATACTTTTTAAGGTAAAAATAAAAGGCCTCCCATTTGGGAGGCCTTTTGCATTAACCGGATAGTACTATTAATATCCTGGATTCTGAGTAAGCAGCTCATTCACTGTTATTTCAGCTTGCGGGATAGGGTACTTCAACTGGTTTTCGCTTGTCACGTTAGGCAGCACCTCGATAGCACGCCCTGTTCTGATCAGGTCATACCATCTGTGGCCTTCCACTGCAAGTTCTACACGGCGTTCCTGCTCGATTTTTAACCTGAGACCATCCTGAGTTACTGCAACAGTTGGCAGCAATCCTCTTTTCTCCCTTACGTCGTTCAATCTTTCCAGCGCTCCAATAAGGTTGTTCTGCTCTGCACGGGCCTCAGCACTG
Organism: Pontibacter flavimaris; assembly: GCF_001907195.1. Classification (GTDB taxonomy): domain Bacteria; phylum Bacteroidota; class Bacteroidia; order Cytophagales; family Hymenobacteraceae; genus Pontibacter; species Pontibacter flavimaris. Next base: position 114,134 of record NZ_LVWA01000010.1, on the reverse strand, counting down.
ATCAGGTACATTTCAGCAAGGCGGGATACAGTCCAGGCGTTAGAGCCATCCGCACTCAGGCGATACTTGTAAGCCATAAAGTAATCCACTCCTCCAAACACAATCGGCTGCAGGGTCGTGGCTTTACGCTTATCTCCATCTTCAAAGGCGGCAGCAAGTGAATTATCAATCGGCAACTCGAAGCGGCCGCCATTTGTATTCTTTCCTGTGCTAGGCAATTCTACGTTTGCGATCAGGAAGTACGGCATGGATGTTCCATCGTTAGCCGTACTATTCAGATGGAAGATGCGCTCTGCGTTAGACTTATTTGTGAAGATGTTATCGTAATCATCAGACAGCCTGAATTTCTCGTTCGCAATAACCTCCTCTGCCAGCTTTTCGGCCTCAGCATAATTTTTAGTAGCCAGGTATACCCGCGCTAGCAAAGCCTTAGCTGCTGACTTGGATACGTAAGAAGCATCTCTGAAATCTCCAGCGTTCTCAACAGCAAACTTCAGATCCTCAATAATGAAGTCCCATACCTCTTGCTCGGAGTTTCTTGCCACTTTCTCGGTTGTTGGCTCTCTCAAGATCGGCACGCCGCCCCATCTTGTAACAAGGCTGTAGTATCCATAAGCTCTCAGGTAACGAGCTTCTGCCATCACCTCATCTTTTCGGGCAGGACGGCTAAAGGTAGACTCGTCGAGTTTATCCACCGTCTGCAGGAAGAAGTTAGCTCTGTAGATACCCTTGTACAAACCCTGCCAGAAGTACTGCGTCAGCAGGTTGTTTGCAGAGATGCTGTTATCATCTACCTCACCATGCTGAAAAAAGGTAGCCCGGTAGGCCAGGTTATCAGCAGACAGGTCGTCGGTTAGGAAGGAGAGGTAATGGTAAGAAGAGGCGCCTCCCTGGAATCCATCATAAACCCCGTTCAGCAACACCTCTGTATCGCTTGGTGTAACAGCTTCCGGTGATATAGAGCCTCGCGGCTCTATATTCAATTTATCTTCGCAGGCAGACAAGGAAAGCCCCAGCAATGCCATGCAAACCACTTTTGTTTTTATGTTATTCAGCATTTTTCTCAACGATTAAAATCCAATGTTAACGCCTAGTGTAAAGCTTCTCAGCTGTGGCAACGTTGCCTGGTCGTTAGCGGCAGTTACCGCGTCCTGGGCGTTTGAGCTTACTTCAGGGTCAAATCCGGAGTATTCTGTGAAAGTAAACAGGTTCTGGCCTGTGGCATACAGTCTTACTTTTCTCAGGCCTACTCTGTCTACAACAGACGATGGCAGGGTATAGCCAAAGTTCAGTGTTTTCAGACGCAGGTAAGAGCCATCCTCCAGGAACCTGGAAGAACGCTGTGCGTTAAATGAACCGGCTGCGCCGTAAACCGCTCTTGGCACCGAGTTGCTTGTACCTGCACCAGTCCATCTGTCATCCGCTTCATCCTTGGCGATAGCATTATTGTTCGCGCCTGCGCCCAGGTTGCCCGCGCCGTCCAGTTCTTTCCACATGGCGTAAACCTCATTGCCTACACTGTACTGGAAGAAAACGCTCAGGTCAAATCCTTTGTAAGAGAAGTTGTTGGTGATACCTCCGAAATAATCCGGCACTGCGCTACCTACAAACGTTCTGTCTGCACCAGTCGTGATATCTCCGTCACCGTTGATATCTCTGAACTTCACATCGCCCGCTCTTACACCTTTTGCAAACAGCTTCTCAGGAACCTCGTCGTTAGACTGATAAACGCCCTCTTGCTCCAGCAGGTAGAAGGCACCTATCGGCTGGCCTACAGCCACTCTATTCACGAAGCCTCTGTCGAATGGCTCGTCGTTGTTCAGCTTCGTTACCTTGTTGTCGATAAAAGCGATGTTGAAATCCGTTGTCCATTTAAAGGCGCCTGTCAGGTTCTTAGTGCTTACAGCAAACTCAAAGCCCTTGTTCTCCAGCGATCCGATGTTCTCGGTGATGCTGGTATAACCGGATGTTCTTGGCAGTGGTCTGCTCAGCAGCAGGTCATCCGTTTTCTTGATGAAGTAGTCGGCACTTGCGCTGATTCGGTTGCCCAGGAAGCCAAAGTCAAGACCTACGTTTGACTGTTTTGTTTGCTCCCACTTCAGGTTTGGGTTAGGAAGCTGCGAAGGAGCGATACCAGACTGGTCGTTGTAGTTCTGTCCGCCGTTGATAAGGGCCATGGCAGCATAATCGCCAATACCCTCCTGGTTACCAGTGATACCGTAGCTGGCACGCAGCTTAAGGTCGCTCAGGAACGAAAGATCCTGCATGAAAGATTCCTGAGAAAGTCTCCAGCCAACAGATACGGACGGGAAGGTGCCATACTTGTTGTCTTCTGAGAACTTAGAGGAGCCATCGCGTCTGATAGCAAGCGACAGAAGGTACTTGTCTGCGTAGTCCAGGTTCACACGGCCGAGGTAAGACTCCAGAGCGCTTGACGTCCAGTTGCTAGTACCGCTAGGGATCTTAGCCGCTGAAGTGATGTACCTGAAGCTGGAAGAAGGGAAGTCAGTGCCCTCCACGTATTGTCTCTCTGTTACGAACTCCTGGAAAGTATAACCAACCAGAGCAGTCATGTTCAGATCGCCAAAAGACTTGGCATAGTCAAATGTATTCTCGATCAGGTAGTTGCTTGCCGTACCGTTACCGGCTAGGCCGTAACCTTTGGTACCAAAGCCCTGTCCTGAGGTGATGGGCTCGTACTGGAACTCCTTGTTGTTGTACCAGTCGCCACCAGCTGACAGTCGGTAGTTCAAGCCAGGAAGAATTTCGTAGTTACCATAAACGTTTCCGAAAACGCGGAAGATGGTAGTCTCATACTCAGGCTCCAGCGCACCCTGTACCGGGTTGTTCCGCTGCGTAGCGAAGTATGATCCGTCTTCGTTGAAGGCAGGCTGGTCCGGGCGGGACTGCAGCGCGTTAGGCCATGGAGCGAAGATGTTGTTATCGCCGATGATACGGTTGTTCGTGGAGCGGCTTACGCCCAGGTTAGTGCCGATTTTAATCTTGCTGCTAACGGCGTGGTCTAAGTTCAAACGCAGGTTCTTGCGCTCGTACTCGTTGTTGAGGATAATACCCTCCTGCTTGAACTGGGCACCTGAGATGTAGAATTTGGTTTTCTCGTCACCGCCCCTTACAGACACCTGCAGGTTAGAGATAGAGGCCGTGCTTCTTGTTACCTCGTCGATCCAGTTAGTATTGTAAGCGGGTGCTCCCAGCAGACCTATCGTCTTACCAGTATCATTCATATAGTTCTGACGCGCCTCGTTTACGATGCTTGTGTACTCTGTAGCGTTCAGGAAATCAACCTCTTTGGTAAAGTCCTGCACACCTGCATAGGCGTCAATATCAACCTGTGTTTTACCGGCCTTACCTTTTTTAGTGGTAATCAACACAACACCGTTGGATGCTCTAGAACCGTAAATAGCGGCAGAAGAAGCATCTTTCAATACCTCAATTGATTCAATATCATTCGGGTTGATCTCCGCTAAAGGGTTGATCTGCTGGTTACCGAAACCACCCTGGGAGATATCGCTGTTGGAAACAGGGACACCATCCACTACATAAAGCGGGTCATTGCCGGCAGAGATAGAGCTGGTACCACGTACACGAACGGATATACCTCCCCCTGGGGTACCTGAGCTCGAGGTTACGTTTACGCCGGCAATTCTACCCTGGATTGCCTGATCAAGGCCTGCAACCGGGATGTTCTGAATTTCGTCAGACTTCACAGAGGCCACTGAGCCTGTGATGTCGCGTCTTTCCTGCGTACCATAACCTACTACAACTACCTCCTCCAGTAGTTTGGTGTCGCTCTCGAGGGCTACATTGATTTCTGACGCGTTGCCAACAGGTCTTTCAGCTGCCAGATAGCCTACGAATCGGTAAACCAAGGTAGTCGCGTTAGCGGGAACATTGATTGTGTAACTTCCATCATAGCTTGTAGTGGTGCCTATCGTAGTACCTTTTACAAGGACAGCTACGCCAGGCAAACCTTCTCCATTGCTCTGATCAGTTACCTTACCCGAAATGGTCTGATTCTGCGCCCACGCCTGGCTAACAAGCGTTAGGAACATAACCAAACCAAATAATAGAACTTTTCTCATAAAGTTAGATTAGATTGATTGGTAAAATAGTTATTAGTTGTTTCCCAAATATAACTCTATGTTGCAACACTTTACTTCCTGCCCATACTTTTTTCTCGCCTTCTGCTGAACCAAAGGTGCTTTATCACGTAAAAGCAGGTCTTTTCTATATATAAGGTGCTAGTTCCTAACAGCTTGCGCATCCACTAAATTTTTATATAATTTTTCATTTACGGTGTCAGAACACAGGCAAATACATCCTAAATGGTGTGACTGTATATTAGCTAACCGCAATTCAAAATCTGTTGCTTTGAATGGTGCCTCCAGCACAAGGCGGAGCAGCCTTTTATACTTTTCAAGTATATCATCAGCACTATGTTTCTTTTGTTGCAATTGATGAAATCAAAAAAGCGTGTGACGCTTTCGCACCACACGCTTTTCTAGTTTAAAGAGGTAACGGTTATTTCTGCTCTTTCAGGTTTTCCTCAAATAGCTTAAAGATACGCTTATACTCGTCGGTCCAGCTGGCTGGCTCCGTGAAGCCGTGGTCTTCTACCGGGTACACCGCCAGCTCCCAGTTGTCCTTACCCAACTCGATCAAGCGCTGCGTCAGCCGCACCACGTCCTGGAAGTGTACGTTCGTGTCCACCATGCCGTGGCAGATCAACAGGGCGCCCTTTAGCCCCTCAGCGTAGTAGATGGGCGAACTCTTGGCATAGGCTGTGCTGTCCGTGTGTGGTGTGTTAAGAATATTGGAAGTATAGCCGTGGTTGTAGTGTGCCCAGTCGGTAACAGACCGCAGGGCCGCACCGGCGGCAAACACATCCGGCTCCGTGAACATGGCCATCAGCGTGATGAAGCCACCGTACGAGCCACCGTACAGACCGATGCGCTTTGGGTCTACGTTATACTTCTCCACTAGCAGTTTGGCCCCATCCACGTGGTCGCTCAGGTCTTTGCCTCCCATAAACTGGTAGATGCCCGTGCGCACATCGCGACCATAGCCCGCGCTGCCGCGGTAATCGATGTCCAGCACGGTATACCCCTGGTCGGCAAGGAAATTATGGAACATGTACTCGCGGAAGTAGGAGCTCCACCATTTGTGCGCATTCTGCAGGTACCCGGCGCCGTGCACAAAGATCACGGCCGGTCCGTTCTGCACTGCATTCTCCGGGCGGTACAGACGGGCGTATACATCCACGCCATCTTCTGCTTTAAAGGTGATCACCTCCGGCTCGCGCCAGTCGTAGGCCTTGAACTCGTCAGTCAGGGAGTTGGTGATTTGCTTTGGCTTCGCGTTCTTCTTGTTGTCCATCACGTACAGCTCCCACGGCTTGTTGCTGTAAGAGTAGCGGATGGCCAGTTTTTTCTCGTCCGGCGACAGCTCCACCTCGTGGGCACCGGCCATACTTGTCAGCTGTACCATCTCGCCGCCGTTTACCGGCATGCGGTAAAAATGCTTCTCGCCGGGGTGCACCTTGTTGGCTGTAAAGTAGAAGTGCTTTTTATCATCTGATAGGCGCGCATCCGATACTTCAAATTTGCCGCTGGTGAGGGCCTTCTTCTGGCCGCTATTCACGTTCACCGTATAGAGGTGCGAGTAGCCGCTCTCCTCGGAGTGGAACCACACGCGCTCGTTATCCGGCATCCAGCCAATGGCGCCGGGGCCATAGCTGATACCGGGGCCATTGATCCAGGCCTCGTCGCGCTGGCGGTCCAGCACCGTGAGCTTGGAGGTAGCCGGGTCCAGTTTCATAATCCAGCGGTCCTTGTTATCGGCAGAGCGGGCCACCACTACGGCATGCTTGCCATTGTCGGACCAATAGGTCCCATAGATGGCGGCAGCGCGGGGTTCCGGCTTTTTAGTTTTGCTATCGGCGGCACTGGCAGAGGCGCTGGCCTTTGCCTCCTGCTGCAGCAGGTAAGCGGGCTGGTCGTAGATGCCCTCCACCTCGTTCATCAGCACGGCATAGGCGGTGTCGCGCTGCGTATCGTACACAAAGAATTCGTAGCTGCTCTGGGCGTCGCCTACCTTGGTTCTGGTCTTTATATCCTCCGTATAGCCTGATTCTGTCACAAAGTCCGGTACAATGGCTACCTGCGCGTTTTTAGGACGGGAGATGAGCTGGTAGGTAATGAAGCGCTCGTTCGGCCCCAGCGTCACGCTGCTCACGATCTTCTCTTCCACATAGATTTCCTTCGGGCGGTCGGGGCTATCCAGCTTCTGCTGCTTCTCGGCGGCTTCTTTGTCTTCCTTGCGCTCGCGCACGATCTGCAGCAAGGCCAGCTGCTGCTCCTTCAGCCAGTCGCGTTGCGGGTTTTTGCCTTCCTCTGCCGGTTTGCGGCCTTTTTTGAAGTCCGTCAGCTGCACGGTTTGCCCGGAGCCGATGTTCCAGGCAAACAGGTTGCTGTCTTTGGTATATACTACCTTCTGCTCGTTGTGGCTGAAGGCGGGATTGCTCTCGCGCTCCACGGTGTTGGTTACCTGCTGCGCTTTCCCTGATTTTATATCATACAAAAAGATGTCGCCGTTCTTCTCGTACACTTTTTTGGTTTGGGCACGGTTGTACACGCCGCGCTGAGCCGGCAGGCTGCGGCGCTCTTTTGCGCTCACCTTCTGTAGGTTACGGCCGTCGGCGCTCACGCTGTAGAGCGAGTCCTGGCGGTTGCCGTCCGGGTTCCAGTCGAAGTATATCTTCTTTCCGTCTTCAGACCAGAACACGTTGCTCGGAGAGGTGCCGATCCACTTGGGGTCGCGCATGATCTTCTCCACGCTCAGCTCTGTTTTGTCGTTCTGCGCGTGCACATCGGCGCTGCCCAGCAGCAGCAATACCGCAAACGCCACAACTTTTCGTTTCAGTTGCATGGTTGGTTTATTAGGTTTAGGTAGTTTAGTTAAGGTTTGATCCTCAAAATAAAGTATAAACACGAAGTTAACAAAAAGCCACCCGCAGGAAGTTGTGCCTCGGAACGGTTATTTTATACTTCGCCGGCCACGAAAAGTATAGCGACAGTGAAGCAGCAGCAGGATATTTATACTTTAACCTGAGAGGCAGATTTTATACTTGGAAGCCGTTTCGTGCTTGTTGCAGCTGAACCAGATGCCCTTGCTTGCGTGTTTTCACCAGCAAGTATAGTAGCCGAAGTATAAATTGTTGGTGATAACACCAACAATGGCAGTGCGTTATTTTCATCAGCAAGTATAAGAGGCCTCTCTACACTTTGCGGCAGCCGGATTTACACTTTTATACTTCAGGATTTTTTCTTTTTGCTGAAATTCATACTTGGGTGCTGTTCCTCGTGCGGTGTTATACTTTGGTAGAACTGGGCAAAGCGCAGCAGTTCCGCCTCGCCGAATAGTTTCCCCATAAAGGTGATGGTGGTGGGCATGCCGTTCTTCTGGAAGCCCGTGGGCACCACCACGCACGGGTGGCCCGTAAGGTTGGTAACGACCAGGTTGCTGCTGGCAAACGATGGGCTGATGTACACGTCCACCTCCTGTAGCTTCTCCTCCATCTGCTGCACCAGCAACGTGCGCACGCGCTGCGCCTGCAGGTACTCCACGGCAGGTATAAACCGGGCGGTGCGGAAGATGTTGGGCCAGGCGTTCTTGTGCTGCGCCACCAGCAGGCTGTCGCGCCCGCTCCGGGTCAGCTCATCAAAGGCGGCCGCGCCTTCTACCGATATTGTCAGCAACAGGTCGCTTGCCGGCAGGTCTGGCAGTGAGAGGGGCACCAGCTCCACACCCGCCTGCTGCAGTGCATCCAGTGCCGCCTGGTCGTTTTGCTTAAAGCCATAATCCTTCGCGAAGTCATCCTTCAGGTAACCCACGCGCAGCTTCTTCGGGTTTATACTTTGGTTGTAGTTAAACGGCACGTCATACACCGATTGGTCTTTGCCGTCGGGGCCATAAATGGCATTGAAGACGATGGCGCAATCCTCGGCGGAGCGGGCAATCGGGCCGATCTTATCCATGGACCAGCTCAGGGCCATGGCACCGTGGCGGCTCACGCGGCCATAGGTGGGGCGCAGGCCGGTGGTACCCGTGGCCGTGGATGGCGACACGATAGAGCCCAGTGTTTCCGTACCAATGGCGTATGGGAGCAAGCCTGCCGCCACGGCCGCCGCCGATCCCGCTGAGGAGCCACTGGAGCCTTTGCTGATGTCCCACGGCGAGCGGGTTTTGCCGCCGTACCACACATCGCCCATGGCCAGGGCGCCCAGGGTCAGCTTGGCTACCAGCACCCCGCCGGCATCCTGCAGGCGCTGCACCACGGTGGCATCCTCGTCTATCAGCTGGTCTTTGTAAGGCGTGGCACCCCAGGTGGTTTTATACTTACGCGTGGCGAGCAAATCCTTCACCCCGAATGGAATGCCGTGCAGCATGCCTTTATACTTTCCGGCTTTTATTTCCCGGTCTGCCTGGCGAGCCTGCTGCAGCGCCAGCTCCTCGGTTAGGGTAGTCACCGCCTCCAGCGTGGGGCCATACTTCTTCAGGCGGTCCAGGAAGAATGTGGTGAGCTCTTCGGAGGTGATCTGCTGCGTGCGCACCAGCTCGGCCAGCTGCGGGATCGTATAGAATGCCAGTTCCTCGCGCTTTTTGGGCAGCTTCACGTTCTGCGGGCGCTCGGCCTCAAAGGCTGATTTCCCTGTTGGGAAAGTATAGCCTACCGGGATCGGGTTGAACATGAGCGCCGGTGGCACGCTGTTGGGCAGGTTCTGCTTGCGTATCACCTCATAACTCTCCCGGAGCTCCTCCAACTCCGAAACTGTAGAGTCGAGCTGGGTGTCCGTAAAATGCAGCCCGAGCACTTTCTGAGCATCCTGCAGAATGCTTACCGATAGTTTATCATCTGCCACCCTGGCCACAAACGCTCCCGACACAAAGCAGGCGGCACCTAAAAGTGCTATGGTTCTGTTCTTCATTTTATGGTTTAGTTTTGATGTCGACAAAATAATAGATTTTGGCAAAAAAATAAGGGGCAAGCTTAGTGCCCACCCCTTATTTTCTAAACTAAATCAACCGTTAATAGTCATCGTTTTGTGTGATGTTTGGATTTGCATCGATCTCCCCCTGCGGGATTGGCTGGATGCGACGCGGATCGCCTACAGGAATCAGTCTGGCTGCTGATGGATGTTCGCTGGTACGTGTAATTGGCAGGTTCAAGCGGGTCAGCGTGTGGTAACGATGCCCCTCGAAAGCCAACTCCTTTCGTCTCTCCTCCAGTATATCCTCTACTAACTGCCCGCCGGTAGAAGTATAAGCCTCTACGCCTCTTTCCGCCACAAGCATGTTCAGTGTCTCCAATGCGGATGCGTCATCTCCGGTTCTTGCCTGAGCTTCCGCCAGGATTAGCAACACCTCAGCGTACCGGATAACCTTTATGTCATCCTTATCGGAAGGATTCGTACGGTTAGAGTACTTGTTCACGATGTATGCTGGATTTACACCGCCGCGCTCGCCAACCAAAATTACCCCCAGACGCACATCATCTTCTGTGTAAGTATTATACAGGTCAGTCGTGGCTAAAATATCTCCGTAGCCGCCTTGGTCGTAGATGTTAGCCAGTGCGTTAGAGCCATTGTTGTCTATGGCATCTATAGATATCTCAAAGATGGTCTCCACCTGGTTAGAAACAGGAACAGGGTTCTGCCAATAGTCAACAAAATTCGCTGCAGACACAAGCTCATAGCCACCGTTGTCCACTACATCCTGGGCTGCTGTCTTGGCATTCTCATAGTCGCCCATGAACAGATAAGCACGGGCCTGCAATGCTCTAGCCGCATATTTGCTCATGTAAGAGGCATCAGATGCTCCGGCTTCCATCATTTCAAATGCCTTTGTATAATCAGCGATGATTTGGCTATATACCTCTGCCACTGTGTTGCGAGCAGGCTCTGCATTCTGATCAAACTCTGTCACGATCGGCACCCCTGCAGCATTTGGATCAACAGTGTAGGGCTTTGCGAAGAATTTAACCAGTTCGTGGTACGCTAATGCCCTTACAGCATAGGCCTCTCCTTTCAGTTGGCTTACTACTTCCGCATCAGCCTCCGGCAGCTCTGCATTAATCACTATGTTGGCGCGCAGGATAGTCTCGTAAAGGTTATTCCACATCTCCGTGGGCTCCGCAGAAGAAGCAGTAAGAGCGAACGTGTTTTGGTTGAGATAACGCCCGGAGTTTGTAGGGGCAATGTAGGTGTTATCAGCTAGCAGGTCGCCCAAGACCGGAATATTTCTACCAAACGTTTCGAATGTGCGCATGGAGGCGTAAACGCCGTTCATTGCGGCTTGCATCTCCTGCTCCGTCGTTATGGCAGAGCCGATTGGAACCGAAGCGTAGGGCTCTTTCTCCAGGAAGCTATCTTCGCATGAACTCAGCAACATGGTTGCTGACAGCATGGACATTAATATGAATCTATTTTTCATAAACGATTTAATTAACTTTCAATGATTAGAAACTAACATTTACACCAAAGGTAACTGCCTTACCCATTGGAATATTTGCGTCTTGCGCACCGTTAACGCCTGCTTCCGGATCCATTGGAAGGTCGTCATCATACACCTTTGTCAGAAGGTTAGTGCCACGCACATAAACATTAGCTTTGGACAACTTCACTTTCTCAGTCCACTCACTTGGGAGGTCGTAGCCAAACTGCAGGTTTCTCAGACGAATAAAGTCTCCTTTGTACAGCAATCTGGTTGAAAAGCTGCTTGAGCTGTTTACCAAATCATACTCATACCTTGGCACGTCTGTGATGTCGCCCGGCTGCTGCCATCTGTCGAGCACCTTACTATACTTGTTGGAAAGCGGGTAACCACCATCCATCAGGTAATACTCCCACGAGTCTCGGACGTAATTGCCAAAGTTGTAAACAAACAAGGCATCCAATGTAAAGCCCTTAAAGGTGAAGGTGTTGTTGAAACCACCAAAGAACTTGGGAGACGCACTCTTATAAGGAACGCGTGCCGCCCGAGAGTAAACGGATGTTACTTCTGTCTGCTCAGCATCGGCCCACCACTGTGGATCGCCTGTATCCGGGTCTACGCCTGCCCACTGTCGCACATAGAATGTTCTGTAGTCCTCGCCTTCCCGCAGCAGGTACGCTCCATCAATGATATCCTCCCCGTCAGGCAGTTCTGTGATCTCATTCTTGTTGAAAGCAATATTGAAGCTGGTTCTCCACTTAAATTCGCCGTCGATCGGGTAACCGCTGATGGCTAATTCAAAACCCTTGTTCTTCATCTCACCGATGTTTTCCAGGATGGTAGTGAAACCCGTCGTTCTTGAGATAGGACGCTCGAAAAGCAGGTTGCTGGTAGTCCTTACATAGTAATCAGCTGTGAGTGATAACCGGTCGTTGAAGAAGCCGAAGTCTACACCTACGTTAAACGGCTTGTTCAATTCCCAGGTAAGAGCCGTATTACCAATGTTGGTAAAGGCGCCACCTGGCTGTTGGTTGTAGTTAATACCGTACCCGTAAAGCGGTCTCCAGGTATAGTTACCGATGTCGCCGTTACCGTTAACGCCATAAGAAGACCTTAGCTTCAGAGTTGACATAACGTCGAGATTCTGCATAAAGGCCTCCTGATCAATGTTCCAGGATACACCAACAGACCAGAAATTACCATACCTGTTCTCTGAACCGAAACGGGATGAGCCGTCACGACGGAAGCTACCGCTCAGCACATACTTGTCGGCATAGCTGAAGTTTGCTCTAGATAGAATGGAAGAGAAAGAATAATCGTTACCTGTTGCTGCTGCGTCAACCGGGCTTGCAGCCACAACTGTGCCTGTAAGAGCTGTTGTTGGCGGGAAGTTGTTTGCACTGCTTGTGATTCTGTACTCGTTAGACTCCTGAGCCTCATAACCAACTGTAACGTCTGCGGTTAGCAGGTCGATGCTTGGCACTGTGAAGCGGTAGTTCAACAGGTTTGTAGATGTCCAGTTGAAGATACGAGTGTAGTAGTCGAAGCCGTAGCCGCCATAGTTTCTACCATCACCATGGAATGGGTTCCAGTACATTCTCTCTTCCAGGTTTATATAGTCCACACCAACCTGAGAGGTAAAGCGAAGACCTTCCGTGATGTTCCACCCAGCCCCTAAAGAGCCTAAAACCTTGGTATTGGAAAGATCTCTCTTGTCATTCTCCACCAAGTATAGTGGGTTATAGTTACCTGAGTAGCCCAGTGCCCCGCCACGATCAATATTGAGTGAGCCATCCGGATTGTAAGGATTTTGCGTCGGGAGCAGGAAGCCTATAGCACCTACTGGGTTAGCAAAAGCGCCACCGTTTGAAGGAGTGTTTTGGTCAATATTTGAAGCATTTAACGTAGAGAAGAAATCAATCTTCTGGTTAACAGTATGGTTCAGGTTTAATGAGCCGGAAATTCTCCTTAGCTCAGAGCCTATAACCGGTGCTTCCTGGTCAAACAAACCGCCGGAAACGAAGAACCTCGTTTTTTCATTACCACCCGAAGCAGAAAGGTTGTAAGTGGACTGCTTGCCCCTTCTTACGATAAGATCCCTCCAATCCGTATCCACATCCGAACCCTCTCCAAGCGAGGCCATGTACGGATTGATTACATCCGGACCATACCCCGCATTCACGAGGCCTTCTCTTGTTAGCTCCAACCACTGCTCGGCGTTCAGGAACTCACCGGCATCCGGAACTTTAGCTAATTCTGTATAGCCGTGTTCCGTAGAGAAATTGAACTTGGTCTTGCCTGCCTGTCCCTTCTTCGTGGTGATGAGGATCACGCCATTGGCGCCACGTGAGCCATAGATCGAGGTAGAGGCGGCATCTTTCAATACCGAAACGCTTTCGATGTCATTCGGGTTAAGGCCTGCTAATTGGTTGGAAGTGGTTGTGAGCCTGGAAACGTCGCCCGTGTTAAGTATCACACCGTCCACTACATACAGCGGATCCGAGCCCGCATTGATTGAGCCGATACCCCTGATGCGAATCTCCTGGCTGGCACCCGGCTGCCCTGAAGCACCGATTGACTGCAATCCAGCCACCTGCCCCTGGAGCAGCTGATCCACAGAGGCAACAGGTCTGTCTTCCAGCACCTCGGAGCCAACTTGAGTTACCGAGCCGGTCAACTCTTTTTCTATAGTTGTGCCGTAGCCTGTAATCACAACTTCCTGCAGTTGTTTGTTGTCTATAGCCAGGCCAACGTTAACAGTAGAGGCATTTCCTACTTGTTTTTCCACAGTAGTATAGCCAATGAAGCTAAACACAAGTGTGTTACTTCCCTCCGGCACATTAATGGTATAGCTACCATTGGCACTGGTCGCCGTGCCTACCTGAGTTCCTTTTACCAGCACAGTAACGCCTGGCAACCCTTGCCCACTCTCTGCGTCAGTTACTGTACCTATTACTGTTTTACCCTGCGCTACTGCCTGCTGCAGCAACGTTACTACCAGAATAAAACTTAGTAGTAGCAGTCTTTTCATAAATGATAAATAAGGTGAAAAAATGATTTAATTATGCTATAAAATCGCATATAGATACATATACTTGTATAATGATTCCAAGTTCAATTTTTAATTAAAATTAAATGGGAATATTGTGGAAACATAGGCCTGAGCGAACGACTATTGGCGCCCAACACTCATCTAGCAACAAATACAACTAACAAACAATGGATTACATGCAGCTACTTACTCCCTTTTAGCACCATGTCCCAACATTCAGCCACGTTGCTATCAAAGCATAAACTTTAAATATTTCAGACGCTCACTTATGAGGAATACATACCTGGCAGATACTTTTATTAAACCTCTAAGCCCCATTTCATAAACTTAATTCATATACAGCATCAGCATTTTTTTAGAGTTAGTGCTTGGCTGATCCAATATTAACAGCCACCGTAGTACCACATCTGGAAAATGCAGTACCTTGCACTATCAGCAAACCACACATGAACAAAAAACTATACGTACTGCTGGCCTTGCTACTGGCGCTGGCGCAGCTGCAGCCGGCGCAGGCAGGCAGCGGGAAGGAGGACAACGCGCTGCTCTGGAAAATCTCGGGAAAGGGGCTGAAAAAGCCCTCCTACCTCTACGGCACCATCCATGCGGTGTGCCCGGACAAAATGGCGATCTCGGAGGCACTGCAGGTAACGGTAAGCCAGACGGAGCAGCTGTCGCTGGAGCTGGACATGGACGACCCGAACATGATGGCCCAGATCATGCAGCACGCCACACTGCCGGAGGGCCAGTCGCTGAAGGCGCTGTTTGAGGAGGAGGAATACAAGGCCCTGTCCGAGCTTTTCGCCGGCAACTATGGCGTGGACCTGAAGATGCTGGACACCATGAAGCCGTTCATGCTCTACTCCATGCTGATCCCGGTGATGACGGAGTGCACCCCGGAGTCGTATGAGCAGAAGCTGATGGAACTGGCCCACGGCCAGAAGAAGGAGGTGGTGGGCATCGAGACGGTGCAGGAGCAAATGGCCGCCGTAGACAGGCTGCCAAACGCGATGTATGCGGACATGCTGGCTCGCACGGCCACCGATCTGCCTAAATCCAAAGCCGACTACCGCGAGATGGTGGAGCTATACATGGCCCAGGACCTGCAGGGGCTCCAGGAACTGATGCAGCGCGACTACTCGGAAGAGGACTACAGGAAGTTCCAGGAGGTGTTCCTGGTGCAGCGCAACCAGAACTGGATCCCGGTGATGGAGCGGATGGCCAAGGAGAAACCGACCTTTTTTGCAGTAGGCGCGGCACACCTCACCGGTGAGCAGGGCGTGATTGAGCTGCTGCGCAGGCAGGGCTACAAAGTAACGCCCGTTAAGAAGTAATTTTACAGAGCTTGAAAAGTATAAAGCGGTCAGGAAGCGCCAAAAGCAATTCCTGACCGCTTTTTGTTGCAGCGTGCTTGTGCGGCAAGTATAGGCAAATTCTTAGCGGCCGTGGCGCATCATCATGATCACCTGGTCGGCCTGCTTCACGTTATACTCGTAGGCCAGGCGCTTGTGGTTTATCAGGTCTATAATCGTGCCGATGAGGCAGAGGCCACCGGTAAAGAAGTAGAGCAGGCCCATGCCTATCTGCCCGGTGAGGAAGCGCTGAATCCCGGCCACGCCGAAGAACCCCACAATGGTGGTAACCAGCAGCAGCATGGGCTCGCGCCGGCGGGAGCGGTAAATGCTTGCAAACTGCCGCGCCTCATCCTCGTTCATGGGGTTTACCAGCGTTTGAATGTAGCCCATTTCGTCCGGCTCCAGGTCCGGCATCAAGTGAAGTATACTTGCCATATAGTTTTATTTTAGTGTTTCAGATGGTATGCTGTGCGTACGGTGGAAGTATAAAAGGCTGCCGCAGCGCCACAAGAGCAGCAGCACGGCCGGCGCCGCCAGCGGGTGCGCCGCCCAGGACGCCTGCCACTCGCCCCGCGCCAGGTAAGCAATGCCATGCCCCAGCCCGCAGCCCGGGCAACCGCTCTCCAGCACCCAGCTGAACGGGCAAAAGCTGAACAGGTGCGCTCCACCCGGGTTCATAGACGCCAACAGCAGAAGGCCCACTACCCAAAGCAGCGCCTCCAGCGGTACCCGTGCATTTGCCCTTTGCCAGTAGTTCAGGGTAGTAGGGAGTTTACTCATGTACCCGTTTTATACTTCCATACTTTTAAATTGGGATTTAAAGTAGTATAAAATTGTGATAATCAAAAGGGTAAGGTAACTATTCTTAAAGTATGGGCATAAAAAAAAGCCCCACAGAATGGAGCTTTTTTAAGCTTACTATATGACGTTCACAGTTATTCTTGTTCAGAGTCGGCGGCACCGCCTTTCTCATTCATTCTCACAACACCTTCCTGGCCTTCTGCGTTGGTTAATTTAACCTCGTACACCACTGCGGCGTTGGCAGCACCCTCCTCCGGGGTAATCTTATGGATCTCTCCTACCGTCCAGTCTTTGTACACATCGCTCTTCAGGGCGTTCTGTACTGCCTCCGGCAACTGGTCCTGCGTTACGAGTTCGCGGTTGCCCTGCGCCTGCTCAGTTTGCTGGCCCTGGGTCTGACCTTGCGTCTGGCCCTGAGTTTGTGTTTGCTCCTGTGTCTGGGCGTTGGCTTCAAGTGAGGTAAATCCTAGTATCGCTATTGCTGCTGCAAAGAATGTCGCTTTTTTCATGTTCTATTTTGTGTCGGTTTTAAATGTAATCTCATTCCCATAGTGACAGAACCGTGCCAAACTCTGCTTTTGCTACATAACCCTGATCCACAGGCAAGTAGGGCACAACCATAAAATATGCAGATTGTAGAATATCCCTGGCAACCTGTGCCCCATCTCCACAACATGTGGAAAGTTTCCACACCTCGCTCCTCCACAACTTTCCGTCAACAGCCATTATTTTATGGAAATGGGCCGCATGGAGCACTAACTAAACCGCCTGCCCAAAGTATAACCAATAGCAACACATTAAACTCTGAAAGCTATGGAATGCAACGTAGGGATTGTTGAGCAGAAGGCGCGCGTACTGGCCGGGCTGGCACTTATCGGCATAGGCGCTTACTATAACTCAAAGCCGCTGGCCGCGATCGGGATCATACCTATACTTACCGGGATGCTGCGCTGGTGCCCGCTAAACGCCGCCGTGGGCTACGACGGCTGCAAGGGCGAACATACCCGGTATGGTAAATAACGCCACCGCAAAACTGCAGGAGCCGGTGCTGGTGTACGACGGCGACTGCAGTTTCTGTAAGTTCTGGGTGAGCAGGTGGCGCCGCAAAACCGGTTCCAGGGTAACGTACGTGCCGTACCAGGAGGTGCCCGATGGCTTCCATGGCATCACGCACGCGCAGTTCCGCAGGTCAGTGTACCTCATCACCAGGTATGGGCAGCGCCTGCACGGGGCCGGGGCGGTGGCGGCGCTGCTGCAGTTAAGCGGCCACAGCACCTGGCACTGGCTTTACCACCGCGTGCCGCTGGCCGGCACCGTGGCTGAGGCGGGCTACCGTATGGTGGCCGATCACCGTGATTTTTTCTACAAGCTCACCAGGCTGGTTTTCAGGAATGATGCCTGAGGAAGTATACATCAGCAGGCAAAACACTTCATACGATGCGCAAGGTTATACTTTACACGGCAGTCAGCCTCGACGGGTACATTGCCCGCCCCGACGGCGATACCAGTTGGCTCCACGACGGGAAGTATACTATGGAGGGGGAGGACTACGGCTACAGCTCTTTTGTGCAAAGTATAGATACCACCCTGATGGGGCATAATACTTACAAAGTGGTACTCGGGTTTAAGGAGCCTTCCCCCTTTCCTGCTACAGCAAACTACGTCTTCAGCCGCGCCAGCCACCCCGATACGGAGCAGGTGCGGTTTGTGCAGCAGGACCCGGCGGCGTTTGTAAGGGAGCTAAAGCAGCAGCCGGGTAAGGGCATCTGGCTCATCGGCGGCGGACAGGTCAACACGCTGCTGCTGAATGCCGGCCTGATAGACGAGTTCATACTTACCTACATCCCCATTATACTTGGCAGCGGCATCCCTTTGTTTGCCGCCGGCGCGCAGGAGCGGCAGCTGCAGACATTGGAGAGCAAAAGCTACCGGAATGGCTTTGTGCAGCTATGGCTGCAGCCGAGCTAAAACAGGAAAGCAGCGGCTTCCACTGCATGAGGGTGCGTGGCCGCTGCTGCTAAGCTTTTTGGGTGATCGTTAATTTTCTGCTGAGCCTTGCTGCTCGTTACAGGATTTCTGGCTTGCTGCTCAGGAGGCAGCTGGGGTATAGCTGCTCCTCGTCCTGCCTGTGCTCCCGCTCCAGGCGGTGCTTGCGGGCTATGCGCTCGTTGTCTATCATGTCCGGGCTCACCCTGTCGGTGTAATCCCTGGTGAAGCCCAGGCTGTCGCCTACTTCGCTTAAAGTATAATTCCAGGTGTCGGAGATTCCCAGCCCTGCATTCCTCCTGTGTCTTCTCATCTCATACGCTCCTTTCTTACTAGGTTAAAAATTCCATCAGGTAAGTTTCCTCCATTTACTAAAGACTACTTACAATTTATTATACGAAAGTTACAGTTACGAGTACGCAGGATAGGTGCATTTTAATACAATTTCTTTCTACTAACGATCACCTTAACAATCTGCCCGGAAGGCCGCCATACTTCTCGCTGACACGCTTTTTTCCGAACATCCGTTAGCTAAACCCGACCAACGTGTTCGTCTTGTCTACAAACGGGCATATAGTATCTGTACAATAACGAAGGCCTGCGCAGACTCATCGCTGCGCAGGCCTTCGGCAAGCTTGTGCCCGTTGGGTTTATTTCTTTTTCTTGGCTTTGGATTTCGCTTTCTTCGACTTGGCTGCCTTCACTTTTTCCTCTGTTTGCTCGGCTTCCTTCAGCAGGGCTTTCCAGTCATACTTGGCGTCGGCGCTGAAATCGATGGTGGCCTCGTAGTCCTCCTTCTCCACCTCCAGCACCTTGATGTCCTTGGTCAGGTAGGTCTGGATCTCGTCCAGTATGGGCTTCTCCTCGGGGGCGCAGAAACTCACGGCAATGCCCTTTTCGGTGCCCCGGCCTGTGCGGCCCACGCGGTGCACGTAGTTCTCGGGCTGCTCGGGCAAATCATAGTTCACCACGTACTCCACGCTCGGGATGTCGATGCCGCGGGCGCTCACGTCGGTGGCGATCAGCAGCTTCACGTCGCCTTTCTTGAACTGGCGCATCACCTCCAGGCGGTCCTTCTGCTCCTTGCCCCCATGTATACTTATCGCCTCAATGCCCACGCGCTCCATGGCCGCCACCACACGCTCGGCGCGTATTTTGGTGCGCACAAAGGCCAGAATTTTTTTATCTGGGTTCTGCTTCACCACCCGCTCCAGGAAATAGCGCTTGTCATCCATGTCCACGAACATCACTGAGTGGTCCACATTCTTGGCAACCGGGTCTTTCGGGGAGATTTGGATGCGCACGGGCTTGTTCACAAGCGAGTAGGCCAGTTCCTTGATCTTCTCGTTGATGGTGGCCGAGAAGAACAGCGTCTGGCGCTGGCGCGGCAGCTTGGTGATCAGGTGGCGGATATCGTGTATAAAGCCCAGGTCCAGCATGTGGTCAGCCTCATCCAGCACCAGCACCTCCACGCGGTGCAGGTGGATGTGGCCCTGGCTCACGAGGTCGAACAGGCGGCCGGGCGTGGCCACCAGCACATCAATGCCATCCTCCAGCTTCGCGATCTGCGGCCCCTGCTCCACGCCGCCGAACACGCAGAACGTGCTGACGCGGGTGCCGCGGCCAATCTCGTTGAACACCTCCGTTATCTGCAGCGCCAGCTCGCGGGTCGGCACCATCACGATGCACTTAATGCCGTCGCCGCGCTTGCGGTTCTTGCTAAACTGCAGCCTGTCGAGCACCGGAATGGCGAAAGCAGCTGTCTTACCCGTACCGGTTTGCGCAATGGCCAGTACGTCCTCCCCCTTCATAATGGGTGGAATGGCTTTGAACTGAATGTCGGTTGGCTTTTTGAAGCCCAGCTTGCTCAGGCTTTTCTTTATCTCGTCGGAGATGCGGTAATCTTCAAACTTCATGCTGATGGGTGTTATACCTGGGTCCTGCCTATACGTACGGTAGAGCCAGTGTGCAAAGGTACGCTTATTTGCGCTTAGTTGATACCTGGCACTGCCCTTAGCCTTTCCGGCCCAGCCACTCCTGCACCGAGGTGGCTATTCTGGCGAAATCGCTGCCGCCGGTGCCATAGGTATCGTAGGCGAATTTGAGGATGATACCGCTGACCACCACCAGGAACAGCACGCGCACGAAACCGACGCCGCGCTTCAGGGCGGTGCGGGTGCCCAGTTGCGAGCCCAGTATGCTGCACACCGCCATCGGCACGGCCACCTCGTAGAGCACGTACCCGTTCCAGGCAAAGTATAGCAAGGCCGAGAGATTGGTGGCCACGTTCACCACCTTAGCCGCCGCCGAGGCCGCCAGAAAGTTAAAGCCGAACAGCCCGATGAAGATAAAGATGAGGAAGCTGCCGGTACCGGGGCCGAAGAAGCCATCGTAGAAACCAATCGCTGCCCCGATCAGCAGGCCGTACAGCCGTTCTTTTGCCTCCGTGAGCTTGGGTGCGTGCAGTGCCCCGAAATCCTTCCTCACAAAAGTATAAACCGCCACCAGCACCAGCAGCACCAGTATGAGCGGCTTCAGCAAACTGGCATCAAGCAGGCTCAGGGCACGCGCGCCCAGGAACGAGCACACAAAAGCCGCCGCGGCCGCCGGAAGTATAGCCAGGTAATTGATCCTGACGCTGCGCACATACTTTACCATGGCCGCCGTGGTGCCCGCTATGCCCGCAAACTTGCCGGTGCCAAACACCGTGGCCAGCGGCACGCCCGGCAAAAACACGAGCAGGGCCGGCACTTGTATCAGTCCGCCGCCCCCTACTACCGCATCTATAAAGCCTGCCATAAAGGCGAACAGGCACAGGTAAATGATCTCTTCCACCAGAAGTATAAAGTATAAAAAGCGGCGCAAGTTACGGCGCAGACGCATCACCTGAATCTGCCTGGCCAAAAATTTCCGGTTGATTTTTACTGGCCCTGATGGCACTTCTACAGCCTGGGCAATGTTGCTTTCCTGCACATCAAAAAGACATCACCCGTGATCAAGAGATTCTTTATCTATACCTTGCTGCTTAGCACCCTGCTGAGCCATACTTCCTGCGAGAAAGAAGCCGCTGCCGCTGCCCCCATTGTGGTGGAGGCGCCTGCCGGGGAAGACCTGTACGTGTCGTCGGAGCTGCTGCTGAGTGTGCCTAGGGAGCTGCTGCAGCAGCTTGTTGCCTCGCAAGGGTATGGCACGTATGGCGGTGAGGTAAAGTATGGCATCTCGGTTTACAAGCTGGTGTATAACACCACCTATCTGGGCCGCGAGATAAAGGCCTCGGGGCTGGTTTGCCTGCCACAGCACACTGCTGCGCCGGTCCCTGTTGTCAGTGTGCAGCACGGCACCAACTTCGCCCACCGCGACGCTCCGTCTAACTTCGAGGGCCTTTCCGGCTTTGAGCTTTTTGCCGCTGCCGGGTACGCCCTGCTGATCCCGGACTACATCGGCTTCGGCGAATCGAAGGACATCCTGCACCTTTACTACGACCAGAAGCACGCTGCCCTGGCGGTGGTGGACATGATCAAGGCGGCCAAAACGCTTTATGCGGAGGAGGAGGTGCCCGTAAGCGACAAGCTTTTCCTGGTGGGCTACTCGGAGGGAGGCTACGTAACGCTGTCGGCGCAGAAGGAGATCGAGACGAACCCGGCGCACGGTTTGAAGGTAACCGCCTCGGCGGCCGGCGCTGGCGGGTATGATATGGTGGAGATGCTGGGCCTTGTAAAGTCAGGGGAAGCTTACGCTTACCCGGCATACCTGGCCTACGTGCTGCAGGCCTACAACAACACCAACCAATGGAACCGCCCGCTATCAGACTTTTTCCGGGAGCCGTACGCCTCTAAGATGCCCAGCCTGTTCGACGGCAGCAAGAGCGGCAGCGCCATTAACCGGGAGTTGACAAGGGACCCGAAGGCGCTCTTTAACCCGACTTTCTTTGCAGCCCTGCAGGACGACGAAAAAGAACTGGCCCTGAAGCAGGCGCTGCAAGCCAACAGCTTCTACGATTGGGTGCCGCAAAGCCCGACGCGCCTCTACCACGGCACTGCCGACGAGGTGGTGCCCTTCAGCAACTCCCAAAAGACTTACGATCGCTTTGTGGCTGGTGGCGCCAGGCAGTTGGAGTTCATCCCGATAGAAGGCGAAGGGCACGGCTCCGCTTTCGAGCCGATGCTAGAGTCGCTGGTGCCTTGGATAAAGAGTTTTTAAAGTATACGCCGGTGCGATTTTGTACCAGTTTATACTTCAAGAGTGTTCCAGATTGTGGATAATACAGCTTATCCACAAAGTTGCTAACATTTTTAGCTGGTTTTCTAAATAATTTAGCTGCTCTTGCTAAAGAAAGTATAATTAATTGATGTTCTTGCTTTTAGGAGAAATTTTATAAAAGAAGCAAAGTATAGCCCCCTCTCTTGAAAGCCGGAGAAGAAGTTTCTGTAGTACCGGATCCAACTACCCCTGTATCACCCCACCCCGGCCCTCCCCTTTTATCGAGGGCCCCTACCCCCAAAACAGGGGAGGGAGTTTTGCAGTACCGGTTCCAACCACCCCTGCCCCTCCTTAGCCAAGGAGGGGAGTTCTGTAATTACTTCTGTTGAGGTATGAGTTGCATAGCTAAAGTATAAACACCCCTATAGTCCCCTCCAAGGGATAGTCTATACTTGCTCCGTAGAAAAGCAGCAGCTATCGAACTGCTACCCAGTCCTTGGGTTGAGCGCCTTGTAGATTTACGGTTTCGCTTCAGCGAAATTGCGGAGACCGCAGGTCAAGCAAAGGAAATGTACACAGCGCGATACCAAAGGACGAGCCCTCTCGGGCTTGAGAGCACCAAAGCCGGAGGTACAACGGTAGGTATATAGGAGCTTGAGGATGAACGGCAGCTAGAAAGGATAGCTTGTGTCAAATAACAGGAAGCAGCGGCTATGCAAGTATAACAAGTATAAAGTATAGCAGCAAGTATAAACTGGAAAGTATGGCCAAAGTATAAAAAGGCACAAGCGGACGCCCCGAAACGCTCCGGGACTTTCAGCTTGCGCCAGGAAAGAAGGACAAGTATAGCAGTAAGTATAAAAACACGGGCTACAACCCTGCAGCAAACCCCCATACTCCTCACAACCTCCCTCCCACCACTACCTTCTCCTTAAACTCGCTTTTCTCGCCGTTCAGCCCGAACAACTCGATGTGGAACAGGTAATAGCCGATGCTGGCCTTGGCCCCATCCTCGCGCAGGCCGTCCCAGCGGAAAAAGCCATTCGCCTCCAGCAGCTCGTTGCGCGCCAGCCTGCGTATCTCCCGCCCCTGCACGTCGTACACCGTTATACTTGCCACCAGGCCGGTTTTGTCGGTGCGGTAGTTGATGGTGGTGAAATCTTCGTAGCCATCGCCATCCGGAGAGAAAATCCTGGGCGCGACCTCGAACACCCGCTGCGCCACCACCCCCTCCTGCGCCTGCGAATTCTTATAGCCCGGCGTGGCAAAAACCGTGGTCGCCGCCGAGTGGAAGTTGCCGGCTATACTTGCCCCCTCCAGCCGCACCCGCTCCAGCGATACGCCGTTCACATCATCCAGTAGCTCGAAGTGCATCTTCTCATCATAGCTAAACCTTTCTGCCTCCACGCCATCCGGCTGCACTACCACCACAGCGCCGGCATCATCGGGGTAGCTGGGCAGGGTACTCATGCGCAGGAAAGTCTCCTGCCGCGCCAAAGGATAGTTTTGCCTGATGTTTTCGGGATTGGAGGTGAGCACCACGTATTGCCCGGGCGCCAGCACATAATGGGCCGCGGTTATACTTTTGGGGCTGCTGATTGAGTCGTTGCTGATGTTGGCCAGTTGCCAGCCCTGCAGGTCGATATACTTGTCGCTGCGGTTTACCAGTTCCACGAAATCCACGCCGTTGGGCCGCGGGTTAAACAGCACTTCGTTGATGACCACATCGCCGGGCGCGGGGGCGGAAGGCAGGGCAAAAGTAGCGATTAGAGGCTGACTGCTGCGGTTGCCAGAGCAATCGGTTATACTTTGTGCCGTTAACATGTACTCCTGCCGCTCCTGCAGCGGTGCCGAAAGCAGAAGTATAACCTCGGTAAACAGCGGCCCCTGCACCTGCACCTGATTTATACTTACACCTGGGCTGATACTGTAGTGGGCTATACTTGCCGCCTGTGCGCTGTCCAGCCGCTCGTTGAAGCGAAGTATAACTTTGTCTGCCGCTACGGCGATGACACTAGAAAGTATGGGCGGTGTGTTGTCGGGGATGGAGGCGGCCATGGAGTTAGGTTGTGCCGGTGTGCCTCCCTGTGGGTTCCCGGAGGCTGTCCAGTTCTCGATGCCGGCGCAGGGGTTGGTTATGTCGATCATCTCCAGACTCCAGCCGCCTTCGCGCTTGCTGTTGTCTTTGTACCAGGCATCGGCATACTGCACCGCATAGATCAGTTTGCCGTTTGGCTGGCGCAGCTGCAGCAGTTCGCCGCTGTTGTTCAGGCTTGGAAAGTTGCTGATGCCAATCACCTTGCCATATGGTGTAAAAGCAGCCGCCTGCGTGTTGGGCACTATGACCGCATACTCCTGCGGCAGCAGCTGCGCATCCGGAAGTATGGCTGTGGAGGTGGCGTCGGCGTAGCGGATGCCCTGCAGCTGCAGCACCTTATCCGTGGGGTTATACAGCTCGATGTACTCCTGCGCCGGCAAACCAACCGTGGGACTTTCATCCGCCATGATCTCGGTTATGAGCAGTTCGTTGTAGCCGGGCAGCACCGCCGGAGGTATGAAGCTGAAGCTGGAAAGTATAGGCGTGTCGAGGCCATTACCATACAGATCCTGCAGGTTATTTATACCTAGTGTGTTGGCTCCAACACCAAAACTTTGCCCGAACACCAGCCGCACCGTAGCATCCCCGCTGAGTTCCGCCAGGATAGGGTTTATACTTCCGTTCAACGTATAGTTGCTGCTGTTTTGCGCCTGCTCCGGCTGCAGCGGCTCGTTAAAGCGAAGGATGAGTTCCTGGTTTGATGCAGTCTGCAGCTCCTCCAGCACCGGCGGTTGCGCGTCGGTTATGGTAAAGTCATCGAAATAGAACTTCTTGCTGTTGGCCGAAGTATACTTTACCACTACTCCAAAGTATGAGGAGCGTTTGTGCGTGCCATCAGTTACCCTCCCCTGGCTCACATAGCTCTGGCTGGCGCCGCTTGCATCTATACTTAGCTCCCATTCATAGGTTATACTTCGCATAACCCGAACGCGCACCACGTTGTTGCTAGTGGCCACGGTTTTGTCCTGCCCGTCGATGATCTTCACGGCGGTTTTGCCGGCGTCTTTGCGGTAGAGGCTCACTTCGTCTTGGGTATTGCCGATGCGCACGAAGTAGCCGTTTACGTCGGGGGCTTTCAGGTTTTCCTTGTCGGAGATCAGGTAGACATCGGTGTAGTTGGAGGCGGAGGTAGCCAGTTTGAGGTTGGTCCAGAACTCCCAGGTAGTGCCCACAGCCGCTCGGGAGGGCGTAGTGAGCTGCAGGATAGTTCCGGTTACCGCTGGCCCGTTGCTCTGGAGTTGGCTTTGCGGATTGATGAGGAAGCTGTCCGCATCGCCGCTCCAGGTGGGGTTGTGGGTGAAGTTGCCGTCGGAGAAGGTTTCCTCCAATTGGGCAGCGGCAAGTTGCGGAAGCAGCAGTATAACAATGCCCATCAACCCTTGTGGAAGTGCCCGCCCTGTACGTTGCAGATAAGTATGGCGAAACAATTTCCTGCCGGAAGATGCCCCACAGCGGAAGTATTTGGCTGCTAAAGCTGCGGTAAAAGTGTTAATTTTCTGCGCAAACGATTGTGGTAAAGTTTGTTTCATGCCTGAATTGTGCTGAAAACTTCCGAAATTGCGATTGCGTGAGGGATAGAGCCGGCACCCCGCAGCGTTAGCGAGGAGTAGAGGCGAAAGCCCGGCCTGCTCGCGTAAGCGAAAGGACACATCCAAAGTATAAAAGTGCTCGCAGGTTTTGAAAACACTGTGAGTCAGAAGATAACGCAGCCGCTTTTGTAATTTCAGAACTATTACGGGAGCCGGTTAGAGAAGTTAAAGAGTTGGGGAGTTTAGGAGTTTTGAATGAGCGATGGAGTGAATCCGTGCACTAAACAATCAACAACTTAACTGGCCAACAATTAAGAGATTAACCATTTAATTATATACCCTAAACAATGAAAGTAGCAGTAGTAGGCGCCACCGGATTGGTAGGCGGCGAGATTTTGAAAGTACTGGCGGAGCGCGACTTCCCGGTAACAGAGTTGATGTTGGTTGCTTCTGAGAGATCTGTTGGTAAACAGATGGCGTTTAAGGGTAAACAGATAAAGGTTATCGGGATGCAGGACGCGATTGCGGCTGCCCCGCACATTGCTATTTTCTCTGCCGGCGGCAGCACCTCTGCGGAGTGGGCGCCCAAGTTTGCCGAAGTAGGCACCGTGGTAGTAGACAACTCGTCAGCCTGGCGCATGGACCCCACCAAGAAGCTGGTGGTACCGGAGATCAATGCCAAAGAACTGACCAAAGAAGATAAGATCATCGCCAACCCGAACTGCTCGACCATCCAGATGGTGGTGGCACTGAACAAGCTGCACGAGGAGTTGAAAGCAAAGCGGATTGTGGTGAGCACCTACCAGTCGGTAACAGGCACGGGTGTGAAGGCGGTGGAGCAGCTCATGAACGAGCGCGAAGGCAAAGAAGGCGAGAAGGCATACCCGTACCCGATTGATTTGAACGTGCTGCCGCACATCGACGTGTTCACGGATAACGGCTATACCAAAGAGGAGATGAAAATGATCCTCGAAACCAAAAAGATCATGAGCGACGAATCAATCCGCGTGACGGCCACGGCAGTGCGCATTCCGGTAATGGGCGGCCACTCGGAGTCGGTGAACGTAGAGTTTGAGAAGGATTTTACACTGGACGAAGTATACCGCATCCTGAACCAAACTGAAGGCGTGAAGGTGGTAGACGACGTGAAGAACCTGCAGTACCCGATGCCAAAGGACGCCCACGGTAAAGACGAAGTGCTCGTAGGTCGCGTACGCTTAGACGAAACCCAGCCCCGCACCGTGAACCTGTGGATTGTGGCCGATAACCTGCGCAAAGGCGCTGCCACCAATGCGGTGCAGATTGCTGAGTATTTGGTGAAGCACGAGCTGGTATAGCTCTTTGCGACACACGTAGCACGTATCAGGTAGCACGACAAAGTATAAGTATGAATTGCTCATCCGGACTTCTCAGTCCGGAGGTAAACTGATGGGGACTTCCGGGTCCCCATTTTTTATTTGCGCGGGGTTACGCGGATTTGGATATCTGCGGCAGATTGGGCTTGGGCTTGGAAGTCTGGAAGAGCGGGGGAAGTAGAAGACGCACTATTAAAAATAATTTAATATATTCACTTAGTATTATCTAAGAGTGTTCATCTTAAAGGTCTTATCAAGACTTACGCCAATTTAAAATGAAAAAGGTATCCTTCAAAGAAGCAGCTATTCAAATTCTTAATGAAGCTGACGAACCATTGTCTTCTCAACAGATTGTTGAAATCGCACTAGAGAGAGGAATCATTGAAACTTCTGGTGCTACACCTGAAGCAACCATGGCAGCCCAGCTCTATACAGACATAAACAAAAATAAACACTCAAAATTTAAGAAGGTTGGCAAGGGGAAATTTGCTTTAAAAAAGCAGAAAGAATCAGCTAATTCACCTCTACTTGCCATTCAAGCGCAGAACGAATTAGTGAAGCAAAAGCTGATTGATAAAATCCAGAGTATGGACCCGTTCCAGTTCGAATACCTCACCGCGGAACTATTAAGAAAGATTGGCTATGAAAATGTTGAAGTAACTAAGCGCAGTGGAGATAAAGGAGTAGATATAACTGCTAACTTAACTGTTGGCGGCCTTACTAATGTAAAAACGGTAATTCAAGTTAAAAAATATCAGAAGGGGAATAACATTTCAGGAAAGTATATTACACAGTTAAGAGGAAGTGCAGAGGTAGACCAGAGAGGATTGATAATAACAACCTCAGAATTCACCAAAGATGCATATAGTGAATCACGAGCTATAAATAAAATGCCAGTAGCTCTTGTAAATGGCTCAAAGCTTATTGATTTATTATTTGCTTATAAGGTAGGCGTAAAGGAAGAACTAGTAAGGGTCTATTCTATAGACACTGAATTATTTGAAAATGATTCTACTGATTCAGAGACAAAAACAAGTGACACTAAGAATCGCTCCCTTTGGCCTCTCCCTGGAGGGACATATTCCTTTGTCGACACATTGCAAAATTTCCTAAGCTTTGTCGAAACATCAAATAGCTCTAGAAAGGATTTGGTTAATTGGTTTATTAACAATTATGATAATGTCACTTCTGTGAAGACAGCTGATGGATATGTGAATGTCCCTAAGAATATGGGGTTAATAAACTTCAACAATGGTGTTTGCTATCTCACTAAGAGTGGAAAGGAGTATATCAAAAATAAGGATAACGAAACCCTCTTTAGAATTACATCAGAAAACATACTTGCTTTTGAGGAAACATATGAATTTCTGTTAAACAGCAATGAAGACAAATCAGATTATGATGTTCTAGAATTTATAAAAGATACTTTCCAAGTAGAGTGGAGTACTTTGGCACAGGTTAACTTCCGTCTTCAGTGGTTGATGAATATGGGAAGAGTTGAAAAGGTAGGAAGTAACTATATTGCCATATCTAACAAAGTACTTGAAGCCGTTGAGTAATCGTAATAAATACTACGCCCCTGCTCCTTTGGATTTGCAACGCAAAACAGCGACTATCTAAATAAAGTATAAAACACAACCTCAAAACAAACGCATATGGAATTAGTCTCCGCCCCAACAGGCCTGATCATCTGGCAAATGTTCATAACGCTGCACGTGATTTTGTTCGTAATTGCCTGGGTTATGATCCTGCGCAACAGCAGACCGAATGCTATTTATACTTTGGCCTGGCTGCTCGGCACACTACTGCTGCCTGTCGTTGGCCCGGTAATGTACTTTGTAAGGCGCCGCTCGTTCAGCAGAGTATAAGCTAAAACAGCCTGAGGCACGTGCTTTATGCCCATCCACCCCATCCACACCGACAGGCTTGTACTTATCCCCTTCACCCTGGAAGTGGCGCGGGCACTTTTGGCTTTCAACACAAGTATACTTGCCGAGATCGGCCTGCAGCCCACCCGCTTCTGGCCCGACCAGGAAAGTATGGATACCCTGCCCCGGATCATTAAACGGCTGGAGCAACTACCGGAGCCAACCGGTTTTGAGTCGTGGATGATCGTGCTGAAGCGCAATGCCACGGTTATCGGTGATGCCGGTTTTAAAGGAGCAGCGAACAAGGAAGGGGCTGTGGATATCGGCTACTCCATCATCGAGCAGGAACAGCAACGTGGCTATGGGCTGGAGACGGCCCGGGCACTGGTAGGATGGGCTTTCCGGCACCCGCAGGTAAAAGCCGTGACGGCAAACTGCCTGCTGGAAAACGCGGCATCGATCCGGCTGCTGGAAAAACTGGGCATGCAGGAAACTGTGCGGGACGATGAGCTGATCTACTGGCGACTGACAAAACCAGCCACGAGCCAATATTACACTTAACCTGTAAGTGCCAGTTTGCCTAGCTAAGTAGCTGATAGCAACTCCTAAAGAACTATCGTGCTGAACGGCCGACGGCGGCTAACGCATAAACCAGCTATACTTTCGGAGTCGCCTTTAATTTCTGCTTCAGAAATCCACTTTATAGAGATCTTCCATCTGCCGCTGCGTTATGAACTTTGGCATGGCCCTGAACAGTGTATTTCGGAAGCGGCCCAGCAGCGGGTGGCGCCAGTGCGCTACCTCCCCCAGCCTCCTCGACAGCTCGATCACTTTGGCTGTCCGGGGCATTCTGCGCTTTTCATACTTTCTAAGGGCCTTGGCCAACTCCGGTTCCTGCTGCAGGCACTGCGCCAGCACCACGGCGTCTTCTATGGCCTGGCAGGCACCCTGACCCATGTTAGGGGTCGTGGCATGGGCGGCATCGCCGAGCAGCACAACGCGGCCATACACAAAATGCTTCAGCGGCTTTAAATCGGCAATGTCGTTCCAGATGAGTTGTTCCGGGGCCGTGGAGGCCAGCACCGCCTCTACCGGCGCGTGCACCTTCTCGAAATGGCGGGCCAGCCTCTCGGGCGTCATGCGGCGCATTTTCTCGTCGCGCTGCGGGGCGTTGATGCAGGCGTACCAGTAGATCTTATCGTCCTGCAGTGGCGCTATCCCCACGCGGCCTTCGGGTGCCCAGGTCTCTGCCGAGATCATGGTGTTGATGTCCACTCCTGGATTATCGATGACAGCGCGCCAGCAAGTATAACCGGCATAGCGCGGTATGCTTTGCGGCACCAGCTGCTGGCGCACCACCGAGCTGATGCCATCGGCGGCAATGAGCAGGTCGGCCGTGGCCTGGCTCCCATCCGTAAACATGACCCGTACCTGCCCGCCCTGTTGCGTTACCTCCTCGCAGCGTTTGCCCAGTACCAGCGAGTTTGGCTGCAGGTGGTTGCAGAGCACCTCGTGCAGGTCGGCGCGGTGAATCACAAAGTTGTTGATGCCATACTTGTTGCTCAGGGGACGGGTATCCATGTTGCTGATCACTTTGCCGTGCTCATCAAAGATAACGAGTGCCTCCAGCTGCTTGCCGCGCGCTATCACCGCCTCGGCCACGCCCAGGCGGGCAAGGCCCTGCATGGCGTTGGCGGCAAGGCCCACGCCTGCCCCAAGTCCCAGGATCCTGGGCGCCGCTTCGTAAACGGTTGCTTCTATGCCTGCCTTCTGCAGGGCAAGCGCCGCGCACAAGCCTCCTATACCTCCTCCTATTACAATGGCTTTCATGTGGCTGCTAGTTTGATAGACCTCGACAGCATACGCTTCATAAACTCATACTTCCCGGCGGCACACAGAGGTGCCGCGCGGGCAGGGCGCTGTTCTTTATTTTACGCAATCCAGTGGCTTTGCAGCCTTACATTACCCAAACAATCAGGACGCGTGGAGCAACACAAAAAAAGCCGGCTTGTGCCGACCTTTATACTTACTCCGCCACGGCGGCCTCTCCCTCCGGGCACTTGTTATCCATCAGCAGCCGGATGTTCTCCACGCAGGGCACAGGTATGAAAGCATAAACCTGTTCTTCGCCGCTGCAGTACTTAAAGCTGGCAAACTCAGAGCGGCTTTTCGGGTAAACCCATTTGTCGGCCTCGCAGCCATACACAAACAGCGGGAAGTCGTTGTAGTAGTAATCCACATAAGAAACCACTTCCCCGTCCTTCACAAACAGCAGGCGGCGGTGGTTGTCCGGCACCGCGTCTCCCTCCCATTTAAACCCGATCGCGTCGCTGATGGATTTTTCATCTTCATTCGGCTGGAAGAAGTACATGGTGTCCCAGTCAAAATCGGTGAGCTCGGCCATGCGGATGGTCTTGTAGCCTTCCGGGCCAACCTCCCCCCCGGTCACGGCGGCTTTCAGTTTCTCGTTCAGGGCGGTGTTGCTGCCATTGCAGCCTGCCAGAAGCAGCAGGGCAAGCAATGGCCAGATGCATCGTTTCATCAAAGGGTGTTTTATACTTTGGACAGATGAAGGTACGGCTTTCGGCTTAACCTCACAAACGAGTTATACTTTGCGCTAGCGCTTATACTCCTCGGCCAGTTCTTCCCGCTCCTGCGCTTGCCGCCCGAACACCTTGGCCACCCACTTGGGCAGGAAGAAGGAGCCCAGCACCAGGTATGGATAGTAGGTGATGAGGCGGTAAAGCACCACCACCACGCTGGCAAAGCCCCCCAGAAACAGGCCGAAGAAGCTCGGGAAGGCCATCTCCACAATACCCGCTCCACCCGGCGTAATGGCGATCAGCATCACGATCCAGAAGATGAGGTTGCGGGAGAAGATCAGCAGGTGCTCGCTGAAAGAGACATCCACAAAGGCGGCGATGAGGCAGTTGAGCAAAAAGTAACGGGCGCTCCAGACAAATATGGTGGAAAGTATGGCGCGGGCCCAGTAGTTAAAATCCTTGCCCCGCAGCTGCTCCGACGCCCACACGATCTCGTTGCCGTGCTGAAAGGCATTTACGCGCCACTTGCGCAGAAACCCGATGGAGGTGATCTTGAGCAGCAGCCACTTAAAGGCGCGCGGGCGCACGAACAGCGCGTAAATCATGATAAAAGTATAAACCGCTATCAGGGAGTAGCTGATGTAGAAGGCCATCTTCAGCTTGTCCACGTCGGAAGGGTCCAGGTTAAAGGTCGGGAAAACCTCTCCCTGTGTGGCCAGCAGGGCAATCGGCGCGGCCAGGATAAAGAACATGTTGTCCAGCACGGCCGTGAACATGACGTACGCCAGCGACTTGCCCAGCGGGATGCCTTCCTTGTTGAGGATGATGGTGGCCACGGTGGTGCCTCCCACCACGGAGGGCGTAACGGCCGAGGCAAACTCCCAGAGCATGATCACATCCAGGCTGTTACGCCAGGTCAGGAACTTATCGGTCAGGGAGCGGATGCGGTAGATGTAGCCAAAGTCGCGGATGACCAGCACCACCAGCGCCGCCAGCAGCCACCAGATGTTGGCCTGGGCTATACCTTTCAGCTCACCAATCTTATCGTCTTTGATAAAAAGCCAGGCGGTGGCGGCCAAACCCAGCAATACCGGGATCAGCACCTTTACCGGGCTAAAGCTTTTAAGTATGGTTTTCTTGTTCTGATCCATCTGACGTGGTAATTGCCCCGAAACGGCGCTGGGCCAGGGCGGGCGTAAAGCTATGAACAATTAGGAATACGCCCAAAACCAGGCGTAGTTAGTGGCCCGGCCGCTACTCCACCAGCAGCTGCGTAACCTGGGTGGCCTGCCCGACGGCCTCGGTGATGAAAAAATCGTTGAAGCCCTCGCCCACCTCCAGCCCGACCAGGTTGAGCTGCAGCATGTCCAGGATGGCCAGGAAGTTGAAGATCATGCCGATCTTGTCGGGAAACTCCTCGATCAGTTTGGAGAAGGCCACGCGGTTGCGCTGCTGCACCATGCCCAAAATAACATCGCGCTGCCCCTCGATGGTGTACGGGTATTGGATAACAGTATGCTTTGGCCTGTTCTGCTCCTCCTCAAAGCGCGTCATCACCTTCTCGAACACACGCATGATCTTGTAGAGGCTCAGGTCCTGCAGCTCGTACTCGAAGTGGTTGGCGTTGGCGATCTGCTGCAGCTCCTGGTGTATGTTGCCACGGTTCTCCTGGGCCATGCGCTGGTCCTCCATCTGCGAGAGGTCGGGCACGGCGCTTTTATACTTCTTATACTCCAGCAGGTGCTGCACCAGCTCCTCGCGTGGGTCAATCTCGTTTCCCTCCTCGTCCTTCTCCACGCGCGGCAGCAGCATTTTGGCCTTAATGCGCATCAGGGTGGCGGCGGTAAGTATAAAATCGCTGGCCACCTCGATGTTGAGCTGCTCCAGCTGCTTCAGGTAGCCCACAAACTCCGTGGTGATCCGGAAGATCGGAATGTCGTGTATGTCGAGCTCATCGCGCTCGATAAAGAACAGCAACAGGTCGAACGGACCCTCAAACAACGGTAATCTTATCTCGAAACTCACCTTATCAACTCATTTTGGGGCGCGTGTGGCTGCGCAGGTGGCAAAAATAATCATTTTAAGCGGATTGCGAACGTCCGCCTCTCTGCATCAACCTAAACAGGCGGGGCATGGTTCACAACTATTTTATCCTCATAAAGTATATAGCAGAATGCTTATGCCTCAGCCGGGCATGCCCGCTATGCCCTAGCGGCCCGATGCAGGAAGGTATACATTTTTAGACATATATCACGCCGGCCGCCTGGGCAGAATTAAGTGGCGGCATGTGTTTTTATATTTATTAACTTTACGGTTTGGAAGAAAAGGCACGCGTGCTTTTTAAACTTTAACCCGATTTTTTTGTTTTAAGGGTCTATAAGGACAATTCTATGATAATCAAACCCGGAGAGCTGCTTGCCTCCATTAACTCGCCTGCCGACCTGCGCAACCTGAAGCAGGAGCAGCTTTTGCAGGTGACCCAGGAGCTAAGGCAGTATATCATTGATGTCGTGTCGATTCATGGCGGCCATTTTGGCGCCAGTCTGGGTGTGGTGGAGCTCACTGCGGCGCTGCATTATGTGTTTGACACGCCTTATGACCAGCTGGTGTGGGATGTGGGCCACCAGGCGTACGGGCACAAGATCCTGACCGGCCGCCGCGAGGTATTTCACACCAACCGCAAGTATGGCGGCATCTCCGGTTTTCCCAAGCGTAAAGAAAGCGAATACGATACCTTCGGCGTGGGCCACTCCAGCACCTCTATTTCGGCGGCGCTGGGCATGGCCGTGGCCTCCAAGTATAAAGGCGAGGACAAGCGCCAGCACATAGCCGTGATCGGCGACGGCGCCATGACGGGCGGCATGGCCTTCGAGGCCCTGAACCACGGCGGCGTGGCCAACGCCAACCTGCTGGTGGTGCTCAACGACAACTGCATGAGCATCGATCCGAACGTGGGCGCGCTCAAAGAATATTTAACGGACATCACCACCTCCCGCACCTACAACAAAATGCGCGACGAGGTATGGAAGATACTGGGCAAGATCAGCAAGTTCGGACCGGATGCCCGCACCATCGTCTCCAAGATCGAAAACGGCGTGAAGGCGGCCATCCTGAAGCAGAGCAACCTGTTCGAGGGGCTTAACTTCCGCTACTTCGGCCCGATCGACGGCCACGATATCAACCACCTGGTATCGGTGATGGAGGACCTGAAGCACATTCCGGGTCCGAAGATCCTGCACGTGCTCACCACCAAGGGCAAGGGCTTTGCCTTGGCCGAGAAAGAGCAGACCAAGTGGCACGCGCCCGGCACCTTCGATAAAATCACCGGCGAGATCTATAAAAAGCACTACGACACGCCGCAGCCACCCAAGTACCAGGACGTGTTTGGCCATACGATTGTGGAGCTGGCCGAGCAGAACCCAAAGATCATGGGTGTGACGCCGGCCATGCCGTCGGGTTGCTCACTCAACATCATGATGGCGGCCATGCCGGATCGCGCCTTTGACGTGGGCATTGCCGAGCAGCATGCCGTTACCTTTTCCGCCGGCCTGGCGACGCAGGGGCTGGTGCCGTTCTGCAACATCTACAGCTCGTTTATGCAGCGCGGCTACGACCAGGTGGTGCACGACGTGTGCCTGCAGAACCTGAACGTGGTTTTCTGCCTCGACCGGGCCGGTTTTGCCGGTGCCGATGGCCCAACCCACCACGGCGCCTACGACATTGCCTACATGCGCTGCATCCCCAACATGGTGGTGGCCGCCCCGATGAACGAACAGGAGCTGCGCAACATGATGTTTACCGCCTCGCAGGAGGACATGGGCCCGTTCACGATCCGTTACCCGCGCGGCGAGGGCGTGATGCCCAACTGGCGCACCCCGCTGGAGCTGCAGCAGGTAGGCAAAGGCCGCACGATTCAGGAGGGCGAGGAAGTGGCTATCCTTACGTTCGGACATATCGGCAACTACGCCGTGGAAGTATGCCAGAAGCTGGCTTTAGACGGCATTAACCCAGGCCACTACGACATGCGCTACGCCAAACCGCTGGACGCCGAGCTGCTGCACCACATCTTCACCAAGTATGAGAAAGTGGTAACCGTGGAAGACGGCTGCCTGCAGGGCGGCTTCGGAAGCGCGGTGCTGGAGTTCATGGTCGACAACGGCTATACTTCGCAGGTGAAGCGCCTGGGCATCCCGGACAGAATTTTTGAGCACGGCTCCCAGCTGCAGCTGCAACACGAGGCCGGCTTCGCCCCAATCGATATTGAAAACACGGTACGCGAGCTGGCTGGCGTGCCGGTGAAAGTATAAGCTAAAGTATAAAAGCAAGAATCCAGAGCAGAGCCTCGCAGTGTAAAAGCTGCGGGGCTTTTTTTGTCTGAATCAGGATTTACAGGATGTTAGGATGGACAGGATTTCTATTTCACAATTTACATACTTATAGTTGATACCGTATAGCACCTCATGCAGTTGGAAGACATCACATATAAAGTAATTGGCTGCGCTATGAAAGTGCACAATACGATGGGTAATGGTTTTCAGGAAGTCATTTATCAACGATGTTTGGCTATAGAACTCGGACTTGCAGGAATTGGCTTTGAGCGTGAAAAGGAACAGCCAATATTTTACAATAGCATTGAAGTAGGTAACCGCAGAGCTGATTTTATAGTTGAGAATAACATTATGGTTGAAATTAAGGCATTGGTAAATTTGGAAGACGTACACCTGGCACAGGCTAAGAATTATGTTTTTGCCTACAACTTGCCTGTAGGTCTTCTTATTAATTTTGGAGCAAGTAGCCTACAGTATAAAAAGATATTCAACAGCAGGTATAAAGGGCAATAAGAGCAATTTCAAAATCAATTTTATACTTTCGAAGGCAATCCTGCCAATCCTAACATCCTGTAAATCCTGATTCAGACAAAAATGGCAAACACCTACACCGACCACGGCTCCGGCGACACGCTGGTTTTCCTGCACGGCTTCTGCGAGAGCAAGGAAGTATGGGCCGAATTCACCAAGCCGCTGCAGCACAAGTTCCGCATTATCGCCCTGGACCTGCCGGGCTTTGGCGAGAACACGCAGAACATCAGCAATTATAGTATGGAAAGTATGGCCAACTACGTGAAGCATAAGCTGGAGGAACTAGGCGTAAGCCGGTGCATTCTGGTGGGCCACTCCATGGGCGGCTACGCAAGTATGGCCTTTGCCGAAAAGTATGGCGGCATGCTGCAGGGCCTCTGCCTTTTCCACTCCTCCGCCCTCCCCGACACCGACGAGAAGCAGGAGCAACGCGATAAAAGTATAGAATTTGTGGAGCGCAACGGGGTCATCAGCTTCATCAACCCGTTTATAGAGCCGCTTTTCTTTAAGGGTAACCGCGAGCGACTGCAGCAGGAAATTGAGATGATGAAGGAAATTGGCCGCGCCACTCCGCAGGAAAGCGTAACCGGGGCCCTGGCCGCCATGCGCGACCGCCCCGACCGCTCCGATGTGCTGCGCAAGGCTCCTTTCCCGGTGCTGTTTATCTTTGGTAAGGAGGATGGGGCCGTGCCGATGGAGAAGGCGCTGGAGCAATGCCACCTGCCGGGCAACAGCATCGTCTACTTCCTGGAGAAAACCGGCCACATGGGCATGTTCGAGCGCCCCTACGAGACCCGCAAAGCCGTCGAGACATTCGCGAAGACTATTTTTGAGAGTTAGAGAGTTGGGGAGTTTGGGAGTTAGAGAGTAGGGCTTCGTGCTGGTTCTTGACCTCTTTTCATACTTTTTAAAGTATAACTTTCCTCTCCGGAGAGGGAGAGCTCCTGCCGGAATATAAGGTCTGCTCACGTAAGGGACGGGT
The DNA here is from genome assembly GCF_001907195.1 of Pontibacter flavimaris. Taxonomy (GTDB): domain Bacteria; phylum Bacteroidota; class Bacteroidia; order Cytophagales; family Hymenobacteraceae; genus Pontibacter; species Pontibacter flavimaris. Next base: position 76,997 of record NZ_LVWA01000010.1, on the reverse strand, counting down.
TGATATCCTGCAGCTACGGCGGCTTCATTAACGCGAACGCAAATTTCAAGGCATGTCAACGCGCCGCCTTGCTGACTCTCAAATTAACGCACTTCACCCGCTATGCAGGCTGTAGCATGAATCTACCGTGTAACCCGCCCCCTTGCGTAATACGCATACTTTCGCGGTGGCCTGTGTACTTCATACTCTTGGCTATCGGGCCTTTAGCAGGTCTGCTCTCCATGCGCCCACTGCTGCGCAAATAAAAAACGGCAGCCCGCATATTGCAGGCTGCCGCTAAAATCGAAACTTTTATCTATACTTTAAATCAGGCTAAATAGTTAGTCCTGCAGCTCCATTTCCATCACGGTGCCATCCGGAGTTCGCAGGTCCATTTCGTCGTCGTCTAGTTTCATCACCTCGAAGTTCTCCGTCATGTCGGCACCCTCAAACTGCAGCGACAGGCGCTTGCCCGTCTGGTCGAAGGTCCAGGTGCCGGTTTGCAGGGCGGAGCCTGCTCCCAGCGCGAAACGTCCATCGGCATAAAACTGCATGGTCTGGTCCTGCTCGGCATCCGTTAGTTTCTCCTTGTCGCCGGCGGCGTTCTTCTCCTTATCGGCTACCCAGGTCTTGCTGCTGGTGCCCGAAATCATACTTTCTGAGCCCACTTCCTCTTTGTTCCCGCCACAGCTTGTTATCGTAATGGCCAGCAACAGGGCCAACAGGCCGTGCCAGCTGTTCTTTAACTTATCCATAGTTTTATCTTATTGTTGTTCTGACTGATGCTTACGGCCTGTAAAGCTTTGTCGTTGCAAAGGCTGGCACAACTAACTGCTATAAGCGGCGTATCTTACTGTATGCTACCTGTTTTTAACAAACAGCAGCGCTTTTGTGTAAAAACTTTGATTTAAAAATATATCGATATGGGACTATTAGATTTTTTTAAGAAGGGCAAGGAGGAGCCCGCCAATAAATCAGGCAATATCTCCTCTAAGAATGTGCAGACGCCTCCGGGCACGCAGCCGGTAAGCCAGGGCACCAGTCCATTTGGCACTACCGGCACCGGCAAGACAGCCAATGCCAGCCAGGACGTTTACACTGTGCAGAGCGGCGACTCGCTCTCCAAGATCGCCAAGAAGCACTACGGCGACGCCAACGACTGGAAGAAAATCTATAATGCCAACAAGCAAACGATCGGCGACAACCCAGACCTGATTCGTCCGGGCCAGCGCCTGTCCATCCCAAGAGACTAAAAATACCTGTTTGTGTTGAAGGTAGAACAGCCAGCCCCCTTTCTGGGGTTGGCTGTTTGTTTTTATACTTGGGCTATATTTTATACTTGCATAGCCGCTGCTTCCTTCCACTTGAACTAAGCTATCTTTTCTAGCAACCGCTGATCCTATAGTTCTCACATACCTATCGTTGCATTTCTAGCTTTGGCTCCCTCAAGCCCGGGAGGGCTCGTCCTCGGGCATCGCGCTGTGTTCCCTCCTGCGCCAGGGCGCTGCCCTTTCAGGGCACCGGATCTCACAAGGCGCTCAACCCAAGGACTGGGTATCATTCGATAGCTTCGGCCTTATTGTCATTTCATTCGAGATGACAGTGGAGTAGTAAGTATAATTCCCCTCTCGGGAGGGGTTGGGGTGGGTTTATACTTGTACTTGTAGGGACAGGTCGCGACCTGTCCGCGCGAAGGCTGTAGCTATAGAATTTATACTTTAGCTGATGCAACTTGAACCGAACTCCCTCCCCTGTTTTTAGGGGAGGGGCCCTCGATAAAAGGGGAGGGCTGGGGTGGGGCGACTCCAAACAAAAAAGCCCACCAGGCATAACACCTGGCGGGCTTCTCAATCAATAAGTATGCTTTTGGTGCTTAGAAGCGCTCGTCGGCAGCGAAGAAGAAGTCGCCTTCTATCTGCGCGTTCTCGTCAGAGTCGGAGCCGTGCACGGCGTTTGCCTCGATAGACTTCGCGTACTTCTTGCGGATAGTGCCTTCTTCGGCCTGGGCCGGGTTAGTGGCGCCGATCAGCTTGCGGAAATCTTCCACGGCGTTGTCTTTCTCCAGGATCATCGCCACGATCGGGCCGGAAGACATATACTTTACCAGGTCGCCGTAGAACGGGCGCTCTTTGTGCACTTCGTAAAACTTGCCTGCGCGCTCCTCTGTCAGTCTTGTCTTTTTCATCGCCACAATGCGGAAGCCGCCTTCCTCGATCATCTGGGTAATGCCGCCAATATGGTTTTCTGCCACTGCATCAGGCTTAATCATGGTGAATGTCTTGTTTCCGGCCATGTTGTCTTTTACGTTATCGTTAAAAATGTCTTCTTTGGTTTGCAAAACTAGCGCATTTCAGGCAATATTGGTATATTTTTCCGCTATCTTTCGTGAATTTCCCGCGTTGTGCCGTGGGTGCCGCAGCACCCGTGAACGCGCCCACTGTTGCTTTAGACGTATTTTATTCAGAAATTCGCGCCTTATATCCTTATTAGTCAGAGGATTTATACGTACCCTATGCATGATACCGACGCTCTGAAAGAGCTTCTGAAAGAGCCTAAAGAGGTGATGATCACCACACACCACAAACCGGACGCGGATGCGCTGGGCTCCTCGCTGGGCCTGGCCGGCTACCTGAAAAAGAAGGGCCACCGCGTTACCGTCATCACGCCTTCCGATTACCCCAATTTCCTGAACTGGATGCAGGGCAACGAGGATGTGCTCGTGTACTCGGAGAAGAACGATGCCCTGGTGCAGCGTATCGTGAAGGAGTCGCAGGTGATCTTCTGCCTTGATTTCAACAGCCTCTCGCGCATAAACGAGATGGGGGAGTATATCCGCCAGGCATCCGGCACGAAAGTTTTGGTGGACCACCACCTGCAGCCGGAGGACTTCGCTGATCTGAACTTCTCCATTACCAGAGCCGCCGCCACCGCCGAGATCGTATATGACCTGATAAAGGCCATGGGTGATGCCGAGCTGATCGACACCGGCATTGGCGAGTGCCTCTATGCCGGCATCATGACCGACACAGGCTCCTTCCGCCACCCGAGCACCTCGCAGAACGTGCACCTTATCATCGCAGACCTGCTGCACATTGGCGTGAACACCTCCAACATCCACCGCCTGATCTACGACAGCTCCACGGAACTACGCCTGCGCTTCCTGGGTTATGCCCTGAAGGACAAGCTGGTAGTGCTGCGCGAGTATAACACCGCTTACTTCGCCATCACAGCCGAGGAACTGAAGGCCTATGACTCCAAAACGGGCGATACCGAGGGTTTGGTGAACTATGCGCTCTCCATTGAGGGGATCGTTTTTGCCGCCCTTATCATAGACCGCTCGCAGGCCGTGAAGATGTCGTTCCGCTCGGTGGGCGATTTCTCGGTAAACGAGTTTGCCCGTGCCCACTTTAATGGGGGCGGCCACAAGAATGCAGCCGGCGGCATGTCTATCGACACGCTGGAGAACACGGTGGCCAGGTTCGAGAGCCTGCTGCCGCAGTACAAAGACCAACTGCAGCACGCCGCAAACAGATAATAACCTTATATCAAACTATACCTAGATGTTATTTAAAACTAAATTTTTGCTGCCGGTACTGGCCGGGGCACTGGTGTTGCAGGGATGCAACAAGAACAACGACGAGTTTTATAAAACGGCTGATGGCCTGACTTATAAGATCTTTGAGAACAACGACAAAGGCGAGTATGAGAACAAGGGCAAGGTAGCCCCGGAAGACTCGACAGGAGCCAAGATCGGCGAGTTTGTGGCCTTCCACTGGCAGATGGTGAACTCCGAGGACTCGATCTTTGTAGACACCCGCGAGCAGGTGCCGGGCTTGCCCCGCATTATTCCGGTAATGGAGCCAACCATGAAGGGTGGATTGGAGAACGCGTTCATGATGCTCTCTGCCGGCGACAGCGGCGTGTTTAAGCTCAACGCCGATACCCTTTTCGCTAAAACCTTCGGACAGCCGCTTCCCGCCTTCGTGAAGCCGGGCTCAGAGATCACTTTCCGCATTAAGGCCGAGCGTGTGATGAACCAGGCCGAGGCCGAGACCTACCAACAGGAGCTGATGCAGCGCTACATGGAGGAGTCTAAGGTGCGTGCCGAGAAGCAGATCAAGGTAGACGACGAGGCGATCCAGAAATATCTTAAGGAGCAAAACCTGGAGAACGCGCAGAAGACCGAGTCTGGCGTTTACTACGTGGTAACGGAGCAGGGCAAGGGCGAGAAGCCAGTTGCCGGCGACGTGGTGGCCGTACACTACAAAGGCACCCGCCTGGACGGCAAGGAGTTCGACTCGTCTTACAACAACCCGATGTCTGGTGGCGAGCCGATCCGTTTCCCGCTGGGCCAGGGCCGCGTGATTCAGGGCTGGGACGATGCGATTGCTGAGCTGAACAAAGGCAGCAAGGCTATCCTGCTGATCCCCTCGCCGCTGGCTTACGGAGAGCAGGCGCCAAGCGCGGACATCCCCGCCAACAGCATCCTGCGCTTCGACGTGGAGCTGGTTGATGTTGAGAAACAGCCACAACAGTAAGTATAAAATATGATTGCTATACTTAAGCACAGCACCGGAAGCCGCCTGCTGCAGGCGCTTCTGTTGCTTGTAGTTATACTTGGCTTCGCGGCCTGCAAAAAGGACAACACGCCTCAGAAAGAGAAGGACGACAAGCAGATTCAGCAGTACTTCCAGGCAAACGGCATCGATCCTGCCACCGTAACCAAAACCAGCAGCGGTTTATACTACCAGCAACTGGAAGCAGGCGCCGGCGACAAGGTGTTTCCGGGAGATGTGGTGTCTGTACATTATACCGGCACTTTGCTGAACGGCACCAAATTCGACTCCAGCGTTGACAGGGGAAAGCCTTTCGAGTTTAAGGTTGGAGTCGGCGGAGTTATTGCCGGCTGGGACGAAGGCTTGCCATACATGCGTGAAGGCGAGAAGGCCAGGCTGTTTATTCCCTCTCATTTAGGGTATGGCAGGCAAAATTCCGGACCTATCCCCGCAAACTCTCCTTTGGTTTTTGAGATAGAGGTGCTGGATATTTTACCGTAACCATACTTTTTACAGAACAAAAAGCCGCCGGGGTTATACTTCCCGGCGGCTTTTTTTATACTCCCATACTTCAAAGAATATGGTTTTATGCTTCCACTCCTCCGCTTTCCATACTTTTATACTTTAACCTAAGGGGTAGTTAACGAACCCATTCCAGAGAAGGAGATTCCGAAAAGTATAACTTGACTCTCCTGCCAGGGATAACGCGTTTCATACTTTATTTTGTCATCCTGAAAGGATCTTGGTAGCAAGTCGCGGAGGCTTAACCTCCCGGGGGTAGGAACCCGCTTTTTCTACAAGGTTCCTTGGCAGCATGGCAGGTGGTTTAGAGTCTTTGTGGGTAGAAGGAAAAGCATCCTTCATTACATAGGCTGATGCGGCTCGCCCACAAGATCCTTTCAGGATGACAGAGGAATGTATACCTGTTCCCCTTTATCTCAGCAACCTACACTTTATACTTTAAAAGTCTTTTGTCTAAAGTCCTTTTGTCGTGATACATGATACGTGTGTCGTGCTACGTAATTCCCTTACTCCGCCAGCACTTCCGAAAGTATAGCCAGTGATTTGATGTCGCCCAGCTTGTCCACATGCAGTTGGTAGTAGCGAATGAGGATATCGAGCAGCTCGCGGCGCACACGGCCGTTGGGAATGGAAGCGTAGTCGGGTGCCTGCAGCAACTCATCGAAATACTGCTCGTGCACCTGCATGGCCAGCACGGTGGGCGCCGAGGTGGCCGACTGCGCGTTCGGCGAGAACGCCACCTGCTCCACCACCTCAGCCCCGGAACTTGGGCCAAAGCCTAAATGGGAACTCAGCTGCAGCAAAAACACCAAATGGAAGTTCTCAAAACCCTGGTCCATCTCATCAAAGGTGGTGATGGCGCTGTACAGGAAATGGAACAGCGGCAGGTTCTCCTCCTCCTCCTTCACCGTGCGCGACACCACCTCCGAGAGGAACAGCACGATGCTGCTCTTGCGGATATCGAACGGGACGGACACAAGGGAGTAGTCGGTTCTGAACTCGGAGATGCGCGAGAGGCCGCCGCGGTGCGAGGTGTAGACCACCATCTCCAGCAGCGTGAACGGCTGGAACAGCGCCACACGCGAGCCGTTGCCCTTCTTGCGCACGCCGTTCACGATGTACGACTGCACGCCCAGCGCCTCGGTATAGATCTTGGTGATGATGGACGTCTCCCTATACTTGATGTTGCTGAGAACGATCCCCCTTGTCTTGACTAACATTTACTCGAGTACGGCTATTTTACTGATACAGGTTTGGTCGCCATTGCTGCTCATGACCAGGTATACTCCGGCCCTGACGCGGTTGCCGTTGTAGTCGCGCACGTTCCAGGCGAAGGTGCCGCCCGTGGCTTTGCCCTTGTACACCAGCGCGCCCGCCACATCTGTAATACGCACATCGGCGTTGTTTGGCAAGCCCGAGACGCCGACTTCCCCGGTAAAATCCGGGCGCACCGGGTTGAGGAACACCATGGCGCAATCGGGTTTTCCTTCCGTGATGGTGGCGGTGGAGCGAAAAGAGGCTACCCCGGCATCGGTGGCTACAAACACCTCCCCCGACTGGTGCTCCACGCCTACGGCGTATACTTTGTCGGAGGGCAGCGGGCTGTTCTGGGTGGTGAAGTGGTGAATCTGCGCATCGCCGTCGGCGCTGAAAAGCCAGAGCCCGTTATCGGTGCCGACCCATTTGCGGTTGGCCCCGTCCACAGCTATACTTCTAACGATCTGCCCGTCCAGCAAAGGGCGGCCCTCTATGATGGGGATGCGCGCATCGTAGCGGCCCGACTCAAAAACCAGCGCGGTATTGTAGTAAATGCCCACACCACTAGCCGTGCCTACCCAGATGTCGCCGTTAAAATCTTTGGCCATACTATACACGGCGCCGCTCGGCAAACCGCCGTTGCCCTCGCCCACGCCCAGCGTTCGGGTGCGGTTCTGCTGCTCGTCGTATACCACCAGGCCGCTGCGGCTGTTGCCTTTCCTGGCGATGGAGAGCCATTTCTGCCCGTAATCATCGATCACTAAGGAGGTAAAGTTACTGGCATCCGGAATACCATCTAACGTATACGATTGCCAGCTGCCGTCGGGGCTTAGCCGGTGCAGGCCGGGTGTGCCGGGTTGCTGGCTGGGGTTCACTGCCCATACATTGCCCTCAAAATCCACGGCCACGTCTGTTACGAGCACCTGATCGGTAGCGATTGTCGGCAGCAGCGGGCTGTTTTCTTCCTTATAAAGTATGGCTTTCTCCGGCCCCTCCCACTCGATTAAGCCGCCGCCAAAGCTGGCCAGGTACAGTTTGCCGGTGATAGGGTTGAAGACAGCGCTGACTAAATCCTGCCCTATTACAAAGGAAGGCTGCGGGTAGAGGGCGCGGTTAAAGTTTTGCCATTCGCCGTTGCTGTAAGTATAAAAGCCGCTCTGGTTGTTCTGTGGCTCATAGCTCTCGTTGTAGCCGCCCCCCAGCACGTACACCCTGCCGCCGTAAGTATAAACCCGGAAGCCGTTGCTAGCGTAGGGCCCGCCGGGCGCAAAGGTGGCAGCCTCAGAATTGCTGAGGCTCATTCTTACCAAACCCTTCGCCTGATCGGCCAGCCATACTTCGCCGTTGGCGGTGGTACTAGCTTCCTGCGGCTGCGTGAGTAACGTATGATTTAAAGTATAAATCCGACCGCTGGCATCCAGCACCAGCACGCCTTCTGCGGAAGTTATACTAAGGTAGGCATCCGTGGCATTTATACTTTGTACTGTGGCCCCGGCAGCCAACGCGGTTTCACTCCAGCTCTCCCCTTCAGAAGTATAAACGCCGCTGCTGGTGCCCGCATACAGCTTTCCCCGAAAAGCCGCCAGACTGGTAACAGCCGAACCTTCAGGCAAACCGCTGCTCTGGCTGCTCCAACTCCTGAAATCCTGCAGGTTGGTGCCCGAAAGGGACGCGGAAAGGACACCGAGGCTTGTCGCCAGGTAAATTTTATCCCCAAGTATGGCTACGTCGGTGGCGTTTATACTTTCGCCGCTGGGGCCGAGGCTCCTGTAGGTTTCCTTCACCTCGCGCTTTGGCAGGTCCAGCACCACCACGCCAAAGGAGGTAGCCAGGTAAGCCAGCTGGTTAAACGTATAAATGCGGTTGATTTTCTTCTCACCGGCAATGCTTTTCCGGAAGATGTCGGCGATGGCGTAAACGTTGTTGCCCTGCAGCAGGTCTACTTTGCTGTTGTGGTAGGCGATGAGGAGGGTGTTGGTGGCTTCACTAAAAGCGATGTCGCTGATCTGCTGCTCGCTCAGTCCGTCTACCTTGGAGATGGTTTCGGTGGTGTTGAACTCGGTATCGTAATAGAAAAGACCCCGCTCGGCGGCCAGGTATACTTTGTCGCCGGCCACGGCCACGGCTTTGCCCTGGTGGTAAGGCACATGCACCTGCCAGCCCCCAATCGGCACCTGACTCTGGGCCTGCGCCGTGCTGCACCAGCACAGCCATACCAGCAGCAGGCAGGGCAGGTATTTGATGCAGGGGGCAAGTATGGCTTTCACGGTCTCAAGTATAAATCAGCTATTCTTTTGCTTCATGCCTTCTGTGAAGCAGTGGCGGCAGCGGGCCTCGTACGAATCCGTCTCGCCCAGCAGCACCTGCTTCTCGTCGGCGGCGTTACGAAACGAGTAGTTGGCAATGTCGCCGCACTGCACGCACACGGCATGTACTTTGGTCACGTACTCGGCCACGGCCATCAGCGCCGGCATCGGCCCGAAGGGCTTGCCCAGGTAGTCCATGTCCAGTCCGGCGGCAATCACGCGCACCCCGCTGTTAGCCAGCTTCACGCATACTTCGGCCAGGCCATCGTCGAAGAACTGGGCCTCGTCTATGCCCACCACATCGCAGCTGCCACCCAGCAACAGCATGTCCTGGGCAAAGTCTATGGGCGTGGAGCGGATGGCGTTGGCATCGTGCGACACCACATCCTCCTCGTGGTAGCGCTTATCCACGGTAGGCTTAAAAATCTCGATCTTCTGCTTGGCGATCTTGGCGCGGTTCAGCCTCCTGATCAGTTCCTCGGTCTTGCCCGAGAACATCGACCCGCAGATCACCTCAATCCAACCTTTTCTGTTAACATGGCTTTTGTTGCCTACGCGCGGTTCAATAAACATATTGATTGCTGGTTGCTGTTTGTTGATTGTTGTCAGGTGTAATTGCAACGCCCTTCAAAAGAACAATCAGCAATTGACAATCAACAATAAAACTTTCTAACTTTTTAACTCTCTAACTCCTAAACTTTCTAACTGCTATACTTCATGTGCGGCAGCTTGGTCTGCTCGGGCACCTTTCCGATAATTTCGCCGCCGGTTAAAGTACACTGGCAGGTCAGTCGTTCGTTATCCTTCAGGCGGCCTTTGTCGCGGTAGCGGATCTCGGGAGCCGTGAGCGGCCCGGTGTGCTCCATCCCCTGCAAAACAATGATGCGGCAGGTGGTGCAGCGGCCCTTGGCTCCGCAGGCGTGCATCCAGTCGGTGCCGCGTGCCTGCAGCGCCTTCAGCAGCGTTTGCCCCTCGGGCACCGTTACCTCCAGGTTCGCCAGGTTTTGCACCTTTAACTTCGGCATAATTTTATAACTTTACAGGAGAAAGCGACAGCAATGGAAGACAAATATAATCAATTACGCCTGGAACGGTACAGCAAGGAGCTGGCAAATCTGCTCTGCGACCGTCATTTTGCATCTCACGACACCCTGAACGGCCCGCAGCTGATTAGTTTTACGCCCATCAAGCAGGTAAACCTGTTTGTAATAAAGGAGTTGCTGCTGAAGTGGCACCACGAGATGGCCAACCTGCGCAGCCCCTACTTTGATTATGAGCACGAGGAGGTGAAAGAGGCCTTGGTGAACTTCATGAACGTGCTCTCGCGCAAGATCCTGATGAAGCGCAACGCCTTTGAGCCACTGCTGCAAAAGGCCATCTACGACACGTTCCTGATCATACTGGCACCAGTGGCCACCTTTGAGGAAAAATTCCTGCGCATACAGGAGGAAATCACCCTGCCCAAGCTGCAGGAGAACCTGAAGTACATCGACCTGGACAAGCAGCTCTTCGCCGGCTTTATCGAGACGCTCTCGCCCAGCAGCCGCGACCGCGAGTACATCCTGAGCCGCTTTAAGCTGTACATAAACGCCAACCAGGGCCTGCGCACGCCACTGCAAAACCTGGTGGAGCAGTTCAGCGCGCTGCTGCCTGTAACAGAGGCGGAGATACTGGAAGCAGAGCAGGCGAAGGCGCCATCGTTCCTGGACAGATCTGCCTCTGCCGCCAAGCCAGCCCCCGCCGCCCCGGTGCAGGAAAAGGACGTGGTGGCCCCGATACATACTGCCCAGCGCGAAGCAGCGGCCCCTGTGGCACGCCCCGCTATGTATAAAGAGGAGGACGACGAGCTGGAAGAGGTGGCAGCCAACGCACGGCCTACCCTCAACGACAATTTCCGCAAAGCGACTGCCTCCTCTGTGGCCGACGCACACAGCAACCGCAAGATCGACTCGCTGAAGAACTCCATTTCCATCAACCAGCGCTTTAGCTTCATCAACGAGCTGTTCGACGGCGACAACCTGACCTATTACCAGACCATCCAGACGCTGGATAGCTTTAACGATGTGGCCTCGGCCACGCAGTACGTGACCGGCACCCTGGCCGGCAAGTATGACTGGAGCCGGAAGCAGGAGCACGTCGGTAAGCTGCTCCGCCTGATAGAGCGCAAGTTCGACTAAGGCGCTAATACGCAAGTATGACCGGGAGCCGCTGCCAACACAGCGGCTCCCGGCGTTTTCGGGCATCTGTTCCCTTCTGCCATACTTCCCCGGAACCCGGCCCGATAAAATTTAGGCAACATGGCTAAAAGTGCGCCCGTAGGGATTGCAAATAAGGGGGCGAAGTACTAATTATGCACTTTGCTTTGTGTTCTGCTTCTGTTTTCTGCCCCTGTTCCGGCGTTCAGGGCCCGGACAAAAAGTAAAAACAGCCTGACACAAACAGCACTTTAACCCGTAACAACTAAAAAGCAACCTGATTATCAGCCATGAGAGACGATTTTGACTACGATGACGACTTCGCCTACAGCGATTTCGACGATGAGGATGAGGATGATGACTTCGGAATGACGTTTGAGGAAGATTTATACCTGATGATACGGGAAAAGCTCCGCGACACCATCCAGGAATACAAAGCCCAGCACCCGGCCCTGAAGAAGCTGGAGAGCGCCGTCAGCGCGTTTAAGGTGAACGCCAAGAACACGGACGACTCTAAGTTTTACCCTCTGGCGGCCAAACTGCTGAGCGAGCACATTAAGCCGCTTACGCAGGACTCAGAGGAGATTCAGGAGATCTATGACAACATGCAAACTGATATTGCCCGTTTCAAGAACCAGCGCGCGCATGGTTACGAGGGCGAACTATACCTGACGGATTAGACCCGCCAGCGACGCTTTTCTTGCCGCAGCCTGAACTGTTTCCGAATGGTTCAGGCTGTTTTTTTAACTCCCATACCACAATTCAGGACACATTTAAATAACCATATATAGCTGCTTATTAACAACTTATAAAAATCCTTTTCCGCTTTATCCGTATAATAGTCCAATACATAGGCATACATAGATTAAAAAATAATATATTTGCACCCTTATATTGATGCAACCCTTTAAAGGTTTTCGGAATCATACTGGTACGAAACTGAAAATTGAAAGCTGTGATACTTACATTGCTACGCAACCCGTTATCTACTAACAAACTTAATACTCCGGCGCAAATGGCGACAACGAAGCTACTAACTGGAGAGCAATACCTTATTCAGACTGTGGATAAGCGATTAGCCCTCACCACACACCGGCTGATACAGCAGCGGCACCCGCTATCGTGGCGCAGCAACAAGGCTGTCAGGCTCGAGGACATAGCTGCCTGGGAGGTAAAGCCCACCGGCTCTCAGCTGTACCTGGGCCTTAGCGTGCTCACTGCCCTGCTCGTATACTTTAATGAGTCATTCTTCATGCTGAGCGGCTTTTTCATAGCTCTCTTCTTCATGACCCGCAGCCAGAAAGTGCATGTGCTTACCGCGCAGGGCGAGTCGATGGTGCTGCCGCTGGATGTGGAGCAGAGACACATCAACAGCCTGATAGATATGGTAAGGCAGGCGCAGCAAACCCGCCTGGATAAGCTGGGACTGCAAAAGCCAGTGTACAGCAAGGCCAAAGCCACCGCTGCCGTGCAGGCCGAGCCAAGCACTATGGCCGCCGCCTAGCAGGGCCGTTCACCCTGAACCACCGAAGCACCCTGACAGGTGCTTTTTTTGTTTTACGCCCGCCACGGGCAATATACTGGCACTACAACCGTATTATCCCTATATTTAGGCGCCTTACTGCCGCCGCACCCGCGGGTGGCGGGGCGCTTCGATTTATACGGATAACGTGAACACATACCAACTCAAAATAAAACAGGTACTAAGCGAGGTAAGCAAGGTGGTGGTGGGCCAGTCGTACATGGTGAACCGCCTGCTGATAGGCCTTTTTACCGGTGGCCACATCCTGCTGGAGGGCGTGCCCGGCCTGGCCAAAACGCTTACCATCAACTCCCTGTCCAAGGCGCTGCACCTCGACTTCCAGCGCATCCAGTTTACCCCCGATCTGCTCCCCTCCGACCTGATCGGGACGATGATCTATAACCAGAACGCCTCCATGTTCGAGGTGAAGAAGGGGCCTATCTTCGCCAACCTCATACTTGCCGACGAGGTGAACCGCTCCCCGGCCAAGGTGCAGTCGGCGCTGCTGGAGGCCATGCAGGAGAAACAGGTCACCATCGGCGAGAATACCTACCAACTGGATCTGCCTTTCCTGGTGCTGGCCACCCAGAATCCCGTGGAGCACGAGGGAACTTACCCGCTGCCCGAGGCGCAGGTAGACCGCTTCATGATGAAAGTATACATTGACTATCCCCGCAAGGAGGACGAGCTGGAGATCATGCGCCGCATGGCCAACATGAGCTTTTCCGACACCGTGGCCAAGGTGCTTTCCAAGGAGGATATTTTCGCCATCCGCAACGAGATAAACCAGGTGCAGATCTCCGAGACGCTGGAGAAGTATATCATTGAACTGGTGTTTGCCTCCCGCCGCCCCGCCGAGTACGACCTGCTGGAGTTTGCCCCCTACATCCAGTTCGGGGTATCGCCAAGGGCAAGTATAGCCCTTAACCGCGCCGCCAAGGCCGTAGCCTACTTCGACGACCGCGACTACGTGCTGCCCGAGGACATAAAGGAGGTTGCTTATGATGTAATGAACCACCGCATCATCCTGAACTACGAGGCCGAGGCCGACGGTATCCGCACCAAGGATTTCATTGAGACTATCCTTCGGAAGGTGCCGATCAGCTAAGCCGGCTTAAAGACGCCTGCAAGCTTTCTCTCATATCCCTCATCTCCCGTTACCTTTGGCTGCAGCGGGAGATTTTTTATGAATCGTACCTTGTGGAAAGTATGTGGCGGGGGAATTTTAGAGCTGTACTTCCTGCGTAGCTGCTGGGGGAGACAGTGGCAAGTATAAAAAGAAACCCGCCCCTAAGGGGCGGGTTTTCGCAGGGCGGGTGACTAAGCTACCCTGCTGTGAGTTGCCACGATGTTTCTCACCCATACATGTGCAACCCATTTCCTAGGGAGGCAGGATTGATGCAGCAAAACTACACCTGCCATATTAGCTGTAGATTATTGCAGAATTACTATTTTGTTAAAACCCATCCGGCAGCCTCCTTCCAGACTCCTTCACAGCGACTCCTCCCTCCTGCCGTTGCCAAAGCCAGAGCAGAAAGACATTAATACCTTGATAGTCATTTAATTACAAGCAAATATCGACCTTTAGTAATAGAAACTTAACTCCCGAGTAATATTGAGGTAATACAGTCCTTCTACTTTTGTCGCAGCAATAAGACTACATATAAAATGCGACAGAATCTCACCACAGTTCTATTTTTCCTGTTATCCGCTTTCCTATCAGTGCATGCGCAGACTGGCAGCATACAGGGAGTCATCAAAGACGCCAGCAATGGCGAAGAATTGATTGGCGCTATTATCAGAGTGCAAGACACGGGGATGGGGGCACCTTCAGATGCCTTCGGTATTTTCCGGATCGACAACGTGCAGGAGGGCATTTATACTTTAGAAGTGAACAGCCTATCCTACACGCCCAAAACGATTACCAATATTATTGTAACGGCAGGTAAAACCACAACGCTTGACATAAAGCTGGAGCAAAACACGGCGCAGCTATCGGAAGTAACGATAACGGCAAAAGGAAACAGGGAAACCGAGCAAATCTTATTATTAGACCAGAAAAAAGCTGTTTTAGCTACCCAGGCTATTGGCGCACAGGAACTTTCCCGGAAAGGTGTTAGTGATGCCGAAGGCGCAGTTGCCAAGATCTCAGGCGTTTCGAAGCGTGATGGTGTAAAGAACGTCTTCGTCCGCGGCTTGGGCGACCGCTATAACACGACCACCCTGAACGGGTTTGCCATACCCTCTGAAGACCCTGAATTCAAGAACATATCCCTCGATTTTTTCACGAGCGACATGATTCAGTCGGTTGATGTGAACAAGGTATTCTCCGCGTCTATGAATGGCGATGTGGGGGGCGCGCTGATTAACATCAACTCCAAAGAACTTGTGGATGACAATGCCTTTCAGATCGGGATCTCAACCGGGATAAACAGCCAGGTGCCGGGCAGTAACTTTTACCTTCCTGAGGGAATGAGCAAATTTGGCTATGCTACGGCATCAGGCAATACGAAAAAAGGGCAGGAATCCCTAACTGACTATTCCTTTAAGAACTCGCTTGAGCCGGCACAGAAAAATCCCTTGTTAAACGGCGGCATCTCCTTTTCCGGCGGCAAGAAGTTTCTGGACAAGCACCGCTTTTATGTGATGGGCTCCATGGATAACAAGTACCATTACCAGGAAGGAGTTAGCCGATTGATTACGGCAACTAACCCTGAGACTCCTTTCCGCGATTTTAACTACCAACAATCCCTGCGCAGCGCCTCGCACATGCTGGCGGGCAACCTGGAGTTTAACCTGAACAACAGCCAACTGCGATACAATTCCCTATACCTGCATACAGCCACAGCTGCCGCCTACGACTTCTATGGCAAAGAAACAGAGCTGTTCCAGAAAGCAGATGAACATAACTCCGAAGGCCATACCAGGCGCTTGCAGGTGAATGACAACACAGCTTTTATTAACCAGCTCATCTGGGACGGAGGCTTATCGGATAGGATGACCTATAATGTAGGTGCTGCGGTAAACCATGTCATTGGGCAGGAGCCTGACCGCAGAGTCTTCATGTTGCCGTCTATCGGAAACGGCATGGTGGAACTGGGCGTGGGCGAAGGAAGAAACCAACGCTTCAACAGTAAATTAACAGAAACTGCCATCCTCCCTAAAGCCAATCTGCAATACGCGCTTTCGGCAGACCCGGAAGAACTATCCTACATCGAAGTTGGCTATAATGGCAAAGTAAGCTCCAAAGACTTCACAGCCCCCAATTACAACTTTATTTGGGATGAAACGCAAAGCGCTCTCCCCACTTTCAGATTAGATGATATCCGCCTCGACTCATACTTTAATCAGGAGAGTTTAGCCAAGGGCAATTTCCAGCTGGAACACTTCAATGATACCTACCATGTTGAATGGATTAATCATGGGGCCTATGTTGACCTGGTGCATCAGGTTGGAAACCAGCTGACTTTAAACGCAGGGGTAAGGGCAGATGATGTGTATATGAAGATTGATTATAACGTTAACCGTGGCGCAAATCAAGGCTCTAACGTGATGGACAAATTCTTTTTATCGCCAAGCTTTAACGCCAAATACGAACTCGACGATAAAAACCATATCAGAACAGGCATCAGCCGCACCTATACCCTGCCTCAGGATAAGGAGATATCGCCCTTCATTTACCAGGGAATCTTCGGAAAGGAAAGCGGTAACCCCAACCTGAAACCTTCCACCAATTACAACTTCGACCTCAAGTGGGACTATTACCCATCAATGGACGAGCAGCTATCGGTTAATGCGTTTTACAAGCACATTCTCAACCCGATTGCTCGGGTAGACCAGGGTAACTCGGCAGGCTTAGCAACCTATGACAACGTGTCGGACCATGCCGTGGCCGCCGGTGTGGAGGTAGAAGTGCGAAAATCGCTGCTAAACATTGCCGAGAAGCATCGTGTGAATGCCGGCCTGAATGCGTCCTACATCCACACGAAAATAGATAAGCTGCCCATCTTTTTTACTGGAACCTCTTCTACCCTGGAAGGCGCTGCACCCTACATCCTTAATGCGGACCTGACTTACAATCTGCTGACCGACAAAAATGTCAGCGTAACGTCGGCACTGGTGCTGAACTATGTGAGCGACAAAGTACACACCATCGGTACTCGTGGCTACAACAACCTGATTGAGGAAAGCATCACAACCCTGGACTTTGTTACCTCAATGGGACTTAACGAGCACCTTAAGCTCAATTTAAAAGCCAAAAACCTCTTAAACCCTGCCTATAAGCTCACCAGAGAAGGTGCCGGCTCCGATACAAATGCTCAGAGCATTACAATCGGCAGCTATAAAAGAGGTGTTCAATTTGACTTTGGCGTGACCTACCAGTTTTAACAATTAGTTAATAATCCGTTCATATTCAGTTGATATCTCATTCCTAATATTGTATAAACAATCAAGAAAATGAAAAAGACAATCCTTTACCTACTGATGATTCCGTTCGGGTTATTCTCATGCAAAGATGATGATGAATCAACACCAACCCCTGTTGTAAGCAATGAACTAAGCGGTGATATTTCCACGGAGGTAACACTTGATCCAAATATCGAATATAAATTAACAGGCTCTCTGCTTGTAGTGGAGGGCGGAAAACTCCGTATTCCGGCGGGCACCGTTATCAAAGCTGACAAGGGTTTCAACAAGTACATTCTTGTGGAGCAAGGTGGCCAGATCTTTGTGAACGGCACAGCCGATAAGCCGGTTAAAATAACGTCTGCTGCGGCTGATCCCAAGCAGGGCGACTGGGGTGGTTTGATCCTTAACGGTAAGGCAAGACTTTCCGGCCCGGCTGGCAAAGTTACTACCGGCACCACGGAAGTTAACCCGGCCGTAATCTATGGCGGCGATGTTGACAACGACAACTCGGGCGTAATCGAGTACCTCATCCTGGAGTATACCGGCGCAAAATCCTCCGCCGATATCGAGCACAACGGCCTAACGCTAAATGGCGTGGGAAGCGGCACAAAAATCGAGAACGTTTACATACCGTATGGTGCTGATGACGCTGTAGAGTTCTTTGGTGGTTCAGTAAATGTAAAGAACCTGATAGTGATAGATTCTGACGACGATATGTTTGATGTAACGCAGGGCTGGTCGGGCACACTGGATAACGCCTATGGTGTTTGGAAGGCCGGCTATACCAGTACAGAGTCTGACCCAAGAGGCGCTGAGCTTGACGGCAACCTGGATGGCAACACTCCTGGCGACGTGAACCAGTCTGATTTCATCTTCAAGAACATCACGATCGTGAACGAGTCTGCTTTTGAGATGCAGGACGCGGTGAAAGTACGTAGAGGCGCTAAAGCCCATATCACCAACCTGCTCATCAAAGGCGGTACCGCCACCGACCTGATCGACCTGACGGACGGCAAGGGCAATGGAAATGCCGGTACTGTTGTTGAGTATCACCACACCGGTGTGACGGTTAAAGGCCAGGAAGTTAAAAACCCCGACAACGCTACCATCACAGCTAACACTGCTAATACTGGCGCTGACACATCCGTATTCAGCTGGACTGGCTATAAGTTCTAACCGGATTTAATAACCATACTGAAGGCTGCCACAAATGTACATTTGTGGCAGCCTTTTTTTGCGTTAGGGTATAAGGTGGATCGCAACGACGCCCTGACCAGAACCTTCGCCAACGAGCGCCCCCGGGTAGCTTTTTCTATTGTACACCAAAGGGAATCCGCGGGCGCTATGAGGATCCAACCTACACAGGCCTATCAGGGGAGGGCCGAAAACGCCAGCCTCAAAAGCTTAACATTAGCTTAACATTGCGGTAAACCGGCAGTAACATTAATACACTTATTTTGCAGCGTAGTAACAGTGGCATGCGCCGCTCCTGACTAGAGCGAAGAAACCGTAGTGCTGATAGCCTGACTAACTACCGGCGCCACAAGCAACAGCTGCTACTACAGGTTTTCACTAGAATTGAAAGGTATACTTGCTTTATAAAGTATGCTGGCAAATTAAATCAGTACTACGAATTAGTTTTATTTCTCACCCAACTGAAAGTATCGTGTACAAAAAGCTAAGAAGCGCAATTGTTGTGGCTTTGGGGTGCCTCGGCATAGGCACCGCTCAGGCTCAGAGCGTTAATGATTCCAAGTTCGGCAAAGGCCTGCAATTCATTGCCGCCGACTCCTCCTTCAGCCTCAAATTGGGTGCCCGCTTCCAAACGCTCTACCAAGGCTCCACTACAAGTGGGTCGGGTGAGTGGAAAGACCGCCTCCTGATCCGCAGGGCCCGCCTGAAGCTTGAAGGCTTCGCCTACTCGCCTAAACTGGAGTATAAGATTGCGCTCGGCCTGAGCAACAACGACATCGGCAATGATAACCCGGAGATGTTTGACAACGCCAACAGCATTGTGTTAGACGCCGTGGCCAAGTGGCACTTCAGACCAAACTGGGAACTGTGGGTGGGGCAGACCAAGCTGCCCGGCAACCGCGAGCACATTGTCTCCTCCCATAAGATGCAGTTTGTGGACCGCAGCCTGCTGAACTCCCGCTTCAGCCTGGACCGCGAAGCGGGCCTGCAGCTACACCACACCCACCAGCTTGGCCAGATGGTTCTCCGCGAAAGCGCTGCGCTGTCTATGGGTGAGGGCCGCAACATAGCCGTCAACAACACCGGCGGGTACAGCTATACGGCACAGGCAGAAATCTTTCCGCTGGGTGAGTTTGAGGGCGGCGGGGCCTATGTGGGCAGCGACATTTACCGTGAGGAAAGCCCGAAGCTGGCTCTTGCCGCCGCCTACAACTTTAACGACGACACCAATCGCTCCCAAGGGCAGCTCGGTGATTTCCTGAGCGGGCAGCGTGACCTGCACACCATCTTTGTGGATGCCATGTTCAAGTACAGGGGCTTCTCCACGATGGCAGAGTTTGCCCGCCGCTCCGCTCCGGACGGCCCGGTGATAACCACGACCGAGGAGGGACAGGTAGACGAGACCTTCGTGACGGGCGACGCCTTCAATATACAGGCAGGATACCTTTTTAAGTCCGACTGGGAAGTGGCCGGGCGCTACACCACCTATAATCCGGAGCGGGAGACAAGCCTGCTGGCGCAGGAGCAGTACACGCTGGGGCTTTCCAAGTACATCGTGGGGCACAGCTTAAAGGTACAGAGCGACGTAACCCTGCAGGACTTTCCCGGCAGAGACAACGGCTACCAGTTCAGGCTGCAGCTGGAGGTGGCGCTGTAAAGCCCTGGCCATATCGCTTTCATAACTACTTACAAGGCATCCAAGTATAAAGCAAAAATTCATGGTGCCTGCTAACAGGATTTTAAACAACACTCTAACCAAACACTGGCTTATGTTAAAGTTAAAGCTTACCAACTTAAATGCTGCCGTACTTGTGGGGGCCACCGTGCTATTCAGCGCCTGCGGCGGTAACGCCGGGAGCGAAGGCGGTTCCGACCTTACGGGAAGTGTGCAGATAGACGGCTCTTCCACGGTATACCCTATAACAGAGGCCGTGGCGGAAGAGTACCGCGCCGAGGCACCTGACGTGAGAGTAACGGTGGGCGTGTCCGGCTCAGGCAGCGGCTTTAAGAAATTCTCCAGAGGCGAAATCGATATTACGAACGCATCCCGCCCGATCAATGACGAAGAGGCTAAAACAGCGGAGCAGAACGGCCTTGCATACCTGGAGATTCCGGTTGCCTACGATGGCCTGACGGTGGTGGTGCACCCTGAGAATGATTGGGTGAAAGAGATCACGGTGGCGGAGCTGAAGAAGATCTGGGAGCCGGCGGCACAAGGCAAGATCAAACGCTGGAACCAGATCCGTCCGGAGTGGCCTGACCAGGAGATTCACCTGTATGGCCCAGGCGTTGAGTCCGGAACCTATGACTACTTCACCGAGGCGATTGTGGGCAAGAGCCACTCAAGCCGCGGCGACTTTACCGCCAGCGAGGACGATAATGTGCTGGTACAGGGCGTGTCTACCGACAAGTATGCGCTTGGCTTCTTCGGCCTGGCCTATTATGAGGAGAACCAGGGCAAGCTAAAGGCTGTAGCCGTAGACGATGGGGACGACAGCAACGGCAAAGGCGCTATTGTGGCATCCCTGGAAACGGTGAAGGACGGTTCCTATGCCCCGCTTTCGCGCCCGCTGTTCATCTATGTACAGTCTAAGGCGGTGGAGCGCCCGGAGGTGGTGGACTTTGTGAACTTCTACCTGGAGAACGCCGCTGTGCTGTCCGAGGAGGTGGGTTACATTCCGCTGCCGGACGAGCTGTATAAAGAGCAGCAGCAGAAGTTCGAGCAGTTCGTATCCGGTAAGGGAGCGGCTACCGCCCAGCAGTAATCGTTAAACTGAATGAAACAACCCGGGTGTAGTGGCGTGTAAGCTGCTGCGCCCGGGTTACTTAAAATAAAGGTGCACCTTGAGAGTATCCGAAAAAATTATCGAGGGCCTGTTGTGGTTATCAGCTGTCATCACGGTTCTTGTTACCATAGGCATTATCTGGGTCTTGCTCTCGGAGTCCATCGGCTTCTTCAGGCAGGTATCCATTGTGGAGTTCCTCACGGAGAAAGAATGGACCCCGCTCTTTGCCAACAAGAAGTTCGGCATCATGCCCCTGGTAGCAGGCACCCTGCTCACCACCCTTATTGCCATCGCGGTGGCGCTGCCCCTGGGCCTAACCATCGCTATTTACCTGAACGAGTACGCCCACGCCCGCATGCGCCAGATCGTAAAGCCGCTGCTGGAGGTGCTGGCCACTATCCCAACGGTAGTGTACGGTTTCTTCGCCTTAACTGTGGTTACGCCCTTTCTGCAGCAGATCATACCCGGGATGGCCGGTTTCAACGCCCTGTCAGCCGGTATTGTGATGGGTATCATGATCATCCCGATGATTTCCTCACTAAGCGAGGACGCCATCAGCTCTGTGCCGCGCTCGCTGCGGGAGGCCGCCTACGGGATGGGCTCCACCAGGCTGCAGACTTCTTTCGGGGTGATGGTGCCGGCCGCCTCCTCGGGTATTATAGTGTCGGTTATACTTGCTATCTCCCGTGCCGTGGGCGAGACCATGATCGTGGCCATTGCCGCCGGCCAGCAGCCGCGCCTTACCATGAACCCGCTGGTGCCCATCGAGACCATCACCACCTACATTGTGCAGGTAAGTATGGGCGACGTGCCGCAGGGCTCGCTGGAGTATAAAACCATTTTCGCGGCGGGTATCACGCTGTTCATCTTCACGTTCGCGCTGAACAACCTCAGCTTCTGGATTAAAAAGAAATACCAGGAAAAGTATGACTAACTCTGAACGCAACAGGTTAAAGGACAAAGCCTTTCAGGTCTTCGGCATCTTCTGTACCTTTATAGGACTGGTGGTGCTGGGTATTTTCCTGATCGACATTATCATAGAAGGATCCAGACGCCTGGACTGGGACTTTTTAACGAGCCTGCCCTCGCGCAGGGCCAGCCGTGCCGGCATCCTGACGGCCTGGGTCGGCACTCTTTGGATTCTGGTGCTTACCACCCTGATAGCCCTGCCGCTGGGCGTGGCAGCCGGTTTATACTTAGAGGAGTATGGCAGGAAAGGCAGGTGGGCCAATTTCCTGGAGATAAACATTGCCAACCTGGCCGGGGTGCCGTCCATCATCTATGGCTTGCTGGGCCTGGAAATATTTGTGCGCCAGATGCGCCTGGGCAGCAGCCTGCTGGCGGGCGCGCTCACGCTGTCGCTGCTCATCCTCCCGATCATCATCGTGACGACGCGCGAGGCGATCAAGGCGGTGCCGCGCAGCATCCGCGACGGCTCCTACGCGCTGGGGGCCTCCAAGTGGCAGACGGTGTGGAACCAGGTACTGCCCGCTTCCTTTGGCAGCATCCTGACGGGCATCATCCTGGCCCTCTCCAGGGCAGTGGGCGAAACGGCGCCGCTGATCGTGATCGGGGCGCTGGCTTACGTGCCATTCACACCGAGCTCGCCGCTGGATGAGTTCACCGTGCTGCCCATCCAGATCTTTAACTGGACCTCCAGGCCACAGGCGGCCTTCCTGGAGAACGCCGCCGCCGCTATTATTGCACTGCTGGTCATCACTTTCCTGCTCAACGGCATTGCCGTGTACCTGCGCAACAGGCAGCAGCGTAAAATAAAGTGGTAAGGCAGCCCGAATCCATACTTTTACAGGGCGAGCCCTGTGCTTTTTACCCTTTGTATTGTTTTATAAAATGAGCAAGAAAAATGACAAGCTGGAGGCCTTAGACCTCAACGCATACTACGGGGACTTCCACGCGCTGAAGGGCATTAACATAGTCATGGAAGAGAAGGCCGTGACAGCCTTTATCGGTCCGTCGGGCTGTGGCAAGTCCACCTTTCTGCGCACCTTTAACCGCATGAACGACTACATCGACGGTTTCAGGGTGGACGGGCAGATCCTGCTGGACGGCCGTGACATTTACCAGAAAGATGTGCGCGTGGATGAGCTGCGGAAAGAGGTGGGCATGGTGTTCCAGAAGCCAAACCCCTTCCCGAAGAGTATTTTTGAGAACGTGGTGTACGGCCTGAAGATACAGGGCATCAAGAAGAAGTCGGTGCTGGAGGAGGCTGCCGAGCAGTCGTTGCGCCATGCCGCGCTCTGGGAGGAGGTAAAGGATAAGCTCGATAAATCCGCGCTGGCGCTCTCGGGCGGACAGCAGCAGCGTTTGTGCATCGCGCGCGCGCTGGCCATCTCTCCGTCGGTGCTGCTGATGGACGAGCCGGCGTCGGCCCTGGACCCCATCTCCACGGCAAAAATCGAGGAGCTGATCTACGACCTCAAGAACGACTACACCATTGTGATCGTGACGCACAACATGCAGCAGGCAGGCCGCGTAAGCGATCATACCGCCTTCTTTTACATGGGCGAGCTGGTGGAGTATAACAAGACCAAGACCATGTTCACCAGCCCGAAAGAGGAGCGCACCCAGAACTACATCACGGGCCGCTTTGGTTGATCAGGCCATACTTTGGTCCTTACACGTTCTAGATACTCACCCACAAAATAAGACTTAAATGGCACAATTTGATACAGAGTTAAAACGGCTCAAGACCAAGCTCCTGGAGATGTGGGACCTGGTGGAGTACCAGCTGCAGGCCGGGCGCGAGGCCATGCTGAATGCCGACGTGGAGTTGGCCAAACTGGTAATCAAGCGCGACCGCAAGGTAAACCAGTTCGACATTAAGATAGACCGCATGTGCGAGAACTTCTTCGCATTGTTTACGCCCGTGGCCGTGGACCTTCGCCTGGTGCTGGCCGTGCTCAAGATCAACTCGAACCTGGAGCGCCTGGGCGACACTGCCGAGGGGATTGCCCGCTTCGTGAAGAAGATGGGCTCGCCCGCCAACCCCGAGTTGTTGGAGCTCACGAACGTGGTGCAGATGTATGATGAGGCGCTGAAGATGCTGGCCGATTCCCGCACCGCCTTCCAGAACAACGACACCGCCCTGGCCAAGGCCATCATCAAGAGCGACAAAACGCTGAACAAGATCTACCGCAAGTCCGACGCCATCGTGACCAAGTTCATGGCAGAGAACCCGGACAGGATCACGGAGGCACTGGCCATACTTTCCATCATCAAAAAGCTGGAGCGCGTGGGCGACCAGGTAACCAACATTGCCGAGGAGATTATCTTCTACCGCGATGCCAAGGTGGTGAAGCACAAGTCAGACAAGAAAAAGAAGAAGAAAGAGGACGAGGATTAATTGCTGCTGGTTGGGTTGCGTCATTGCTGATTCGTCAGAATATAAAGTATAAACTCTGAAGCACGGGCCATGGCGGTTCGTGCTTTCTTGTTTGCCTAATGCATTCTATAAGGCCCCTACCCCAGGCAATGGCAGGGTAAGTGGAAGATGGGCGAGAGAGGGTTTATACTTTATAATCTAAGTAACGATGTTTGTGGAAGTATAAATTTATACCTGTCTTTTTACATGGTGCAAGTCTTCAGACTTGTATCCTACCATGGTGTCGGTTTTGCAACCCGACTGGCTTGAAAAGCCATACTTGTACTTGAGCCATACTTTTATACTTGCGCTGGCGCAAGCGTCCGCTTGTGCCTTTTTATACTTGCTGTTCCGGACATCCTTCTGCTGGCGCGAGTTTGCAACTCGTGTCCTACTATGATGTTGGGTTTGTAACCTGACTGGCTCGCAGAGCCATACTTTTATACTTGCCGGTTTATACTTCCCTGGCTGCTGCTTCCCGCAACCTCAACCAAGCTATACTTACTAGCAGCCGTTCATCCTCAGTTTTACTAAAGTGATTGTTTCATTTCCTGCTTTGGTGCCCTCCAGGCCGGGAGGCCTGGAGGGCATCGCGCTGGGAGCTTTTCCTTTGCTCCTGACGTCGCAATGCCTCACTAGCGTTCGGCACCGGAAAAACTCGCATAGGCGCTCTTTGTCGAGGGCCCCTACCCCCACCCAAAGGCTGGGAATCAGTCGATAGCCGCTGCTAATGCAACTTCAACCAGGTCCCCCTTTGAAGGGGGCAGGGGGATGTTAAGCGTGTGCAGGAGCTCCCTCCCCTGTTTTTAGGGGAGGGTTGGGGAGGGGTGAAACAGAACCAGGGATGGGTTTATACTTCTGTAGGGACAGGTCGCGACCTGTCCGCAACTTCAGCGATGCCACAAGTATAAGTATGAAAAGTATAAGTGGTTTTATACTCTGTCCTTTAGCAAATAGCCTTTCCCGATTGCTCTCCTCTGGGTAAGGATGGGGTAACCGCAACCTGGGTTTTATACTTCATACTTTGCCCCGAAAGGATGAAAAGAACGCTGGTTTTACTTTATACTTCCCAAACCTCCTCCACCAAAGTATAAAGTATGGCTTTGGCCTGCCCAATTTCAGGAGGCTTATACTTTACCAACCTTCTAAGTTTTTAACTCTGATTACTTTCTAACGATTTGTGCCTTACCTTTGCGGTAAAAGGAACAAACGTGCTGCTTAAAGAGATTTTATACCTGATACAAAAGGACCTGGTGCTGGAGTGGCGGCAGAAGTACGCCCTGAACGGTATGCTGCTGTACGTGGGCAGCGTGGTGTTTATCTGCTACCTCAGCTTCGGCATGCGCCCCAACATCCTGGTGCCCCCGGTCTGGAACGCCCTGCTCTGGATCATACTTCTGTTCGTGTCGGTAAACGCCATTGCCAAGAGCTTTATGCAGGAGAACCGTGGGCGGCTGCTGTACTTCTACTCCATCGTGAGCCCGCAGGGCATCATCCTGGCCAAGATCATCTACAACACGCTGCTCATGCTGCTGCTGGCCATCATCTGCTTTGTGTTCTACGGCTTTGTGCTGGGCAACCCGGTGGAGGACGTGCCGATGTTCCTGCTCTCCATCCTGCTGGGGGCCGTGGGTTTCTCCACCTCGCTCACCATGATCTCGAGCATCGCCAGCAAGGCCGCCAACAGCAGCACGCTCATGGCCATACTTAGTTTCCCGGTCATCGTGCCCATGCTGCTGATGCTCATTAAAATGTCGAAAAACGCCATGGATGGCCTCGACCGTAGCGCCAGCCTCGACGAACTGCTTACCCTGCTCGCCATAAACATGATCGTTGTCACTGTTTCTTATATCTTATTCCCGTACCTTTGGCGTTCGTAGTGAATCTGATACAGGAAGGCAGGGAAAAGCCGTGCCATACTTGTTCCGGCAGGAAACAGAACGAAATAAAAGATTAAAACGTCTAACGATAGAAGGCTGTAACCCCTGTATACTTTTTTGAAAGCAATGAAGAAGAATTGGTGGAAAATACTGGCGGTGGCGCTACTGGTTTACACGGTAGTGGCTGGTATGCTTACGGACGTGCCACGGCTGGCCATCCTCAACGAGACCATTCGCAACCTATACTTCCACGTGCCGATGTGGTTCGGCATGATCCTGATCCTGCTCACCTCGGTGGTTTACTCCATTTTGTACCTGCGCAACCCCAGCGTCAAGAACGACGTGATCGCCTATGAGGCGGCCAAGGTGGGGATACTTTTCGGCGTGCTGGGCATCGTAACGGGCATGGAGTGGGCCAAGTTTACCTGGGGCGAGTACTGGAGCAACGACCCGAAGCAGAACGCCTCGGCCATCGGCCTGCTCATCTACTTTGCCTACCTGGTGCTGCGCAGCTCCTTCAGCGAGCAGCAGCAGCGCGCCCGCATCAGCGCGGTGTACAACATTTTCGCCTTTGCGGCGCTTATCCCGCTTTTGTTTATACTTCCGCGCCTCACCGACTCGCTGCACCCCGGCAACGGTGGCAACCCCGGCTTTAACACCTACGACCTGGACAGCCGCCTGCGCATGGTATTCTACCCTGCCGTGCTGGGCTGGACGCTGCTGGGCTTCTGGATCATAAACGTGAAATCAAGACTGGAAATACTGAGACAACGCTTATATGAAACTGTTTAGAATACTGGCGGTCTGGTGCCTTTTCCTGCTGGCCGCCGCTGGGCTGCAGCCGGCACAGGCACAGCCGGGCCAAACAACCGAGGTTGAGTTCTCCTCCGCCCCGCAGACTGAGATAGAGATGGCCGATACCCTGCGCCGGGACGGCAAGATTTACGTGGTGGTGGTGGTGCTGCTCACCGTGCTGGTGGGCACAATCGCTTACCTGGTGTCGATCGACCGCAAGGTGGGCAGGCTGGAGAAGCAGCTGAAGGACGACCTGGTAAACAGGTAAAAAACGCACTTTTTACCCTGAAAAGGCAGTAAATAGTTATTGCGCGATGGATTTAAAACGATCTGTCGTGTGTTAGGCTAACAGAAAAAGGAATACCTATACTTCTACTAAGATGAAAAAGACACACATCATCGGGATTTTAGTGATTGCAGTCGCAATCGTTATCATCATGTCTTCGGTGGGCGACGCCAGCACCTACGTTTCTTTCGACGATGCCATTGAGCGCGCCGAGGATGGCGACATGACCAAGGTGCACGTGGTGGGCCGACTGAAAAAGGACGCCCAGGGCCATATTGTAGGCATGAACTACGACCCGCTGGTAGACCCGAACTACTTCACGTTCATGCTCGTGGACACCAACCGCGTGGAGCAGAAGGTGGTATACTTTAACCCCAAGCCGCAGGACTTCGAGCGCTCGGAGCAGGTGGTGATAACGGGCAACATACAAAACAATGTGTTCGTGGCCGACAAGATCCTGCTCAAGTGCCCGTCTAAGTACGTGGAGACCGAGATAAAAGACACCAACACGGCAAGCCTGTAGTTTAGTTAGAAAGTTAAAAGGTTAGAGAGTTAGAAAGTACAGCTCTTTAACCAAAGTTTTAACTTTCTAACCTTTTAACTTTTTAACTTTCTAACTTTCAAAGATGATTAATACGCTGATCGGGGATATTGGCCATACGAGTGTGATCGTGGCTTTTGTGGCGGCCATTGTGTCCTCTTACGCATACTTTATGGCGTCTCGTGCCAAGGTAGAGCTTTCCGGCGATGACAGCTG
Source organism: Pontibacter flavimaris (assembly GCF_001907195.1). Lineage (GTDB taxonomy): Bacteria > Bacteroidota > Bacteroidia > Cytophagales > Hymenobacteraceae > Pontibacter > Pontibacter flavimaris. The sequence continues at coordinate 49,170 of NZ_LVWA01000010.1, read as the reverse complement.
GCGCAAGATGGGCCGCTGGTCCTTCTATGTGCATAGCGTCGCTGTGATGATGATCATCTTCACGCTGTTCAACATCATCTACGAGCACCGATACGAGTATTACTACGCCTGGAGCCACTCCTCCAACCACCTGCCGGTGCATTACATGATCTCCAGCTTCTGGGAGGGCCAGGAGGGCTCGTTCCTGCTCTGGATTTTCTGGCACGTGGTGTTGGGTGTGGTGCTGATCAACAGCAGCAAGAAAAACAAAGTATGGGAAGCGCCGGTGATGGGCATGTTCTCCTTTGTGCAGCTGTTCCTGACCTCTATGATCCTCGGCATCGTGATCGGCGACCTGAAGATAGGCTCCTCCCCTTTCATCCTGATGCGCGACTTTATGCCGGACACCCCGGTGTTTGCCATGGACCCCAACTTTGTACCTGCCGACGGTACCGGCCTGAACCCGCTGCTCCAGAACATCTGGATGGTGATTCACCCGCCAACGCTGTTCTTGGGCTTTGCCGCCACGCTGGTGCCTTTCGCCTTCGCAATGGCCGGCCTCTGGAAAGGCAAGTTCCATGAGTGGATCAAGCCCGCCCTGCCATGGTCGCATTTCGCGGCGGTGTCGCTGGGTATCGGTACCGTGATGGGTGCTTACTGGGCCTACGTAACCCTGAACTTCGGTGGCTACTGGAACTGGGACCCGGTGGAGAACGCCGTGTATATCCCGTGGCTGGTGCTGGTAGGCGCTATCCACACCATGATTGCCTATAACCGGGGCAAGTCGGGCCTGAAGGCTTCCTTCATCCTGATCATCTCCTCGTTCATACTTATACTTTACGCCACCTTCCTGACCCGAAGCGGCATCCTGGGCAACGCCTCCGTGCACTCCTTCACCGACCTGGGCCTCTCCGGACAGCTGTTCACCTACCTGGCGGCTTTTGCCGTGCTGGCTATCGGCCTGCTACTTTACCGCTGGAAGAGCATCCCAACCTCCGACAAGGAACTGACAACCTACAGCGGCGAGTTCTGGGTGTTCATCGGCGCGATTGTGCTTTGCCTGGCAGCCTTCCAGGTGCTGTTCACCACGTCTATTCCGGTTTATAATTCTTTCTTAGGGTTTATCGGGATTGAGTCTAACGCGGCCCTGCCTGCCGACCAGATCGAGCACTACACCAAGTTCCAGTTGTGGGGCGGTGTGGCCATTGCCGTACTTACGGGCGTAGGCCAGCTGCTGTGGTGGCGCAAAGGCGAGAAAGGAAGCTTTGTGGATGCCATTACCCTGCCGAGCATGCTCACACTGCTGTTCGCCAGCCTCATCATCGTGCTCTCCAAAATGGGCATGCTGCACGAGACAATGGATAACCCGATATTCATTATATTACTGGTAGCCTCTTTGTTTGCCGTGTTTGCCAACATGAGCATCATCCTGAGCCTGCTGCACAAGAAGATTACGCTGTCTGGCGGCGCTGTGGCCCACATCGGCGTGGCCCTGATGCTGCTGGGCATCCTGTTCTCCTCGGGTTACGACAACATCATTTCACAAAACAACTCCGGCCTGGTGTACTCCCGTGAGTTCCCGGAAGAGATTAACCGCGACAACGTGCTGCTGTGGCGCAACACGGCTGTAGACATGGACAGGTATTCCGTAAGCTACCATGGCCAGTTCCAGGAAGTGATCGGGGTGCCGGGCTATGTGAACCGCGAGCTGCTGTGGCCAACCGCTGACCCGTACACGTCTATTGCCCGCGGCCAGATCAAAGTAGGCGATAAAGTATACTTTGAGACAGGTGATACCCTGGCCATGTACTCGCCGGAGAACACCTTCTACGAAGTGCAGTACAAGGAGCGCGAGGGCGACAGGACATTCACGCTTTACCCGCGCGCGCAGGTGAACCCGAACATGGGCCTGCTGGCCTCCCCGGACATCAAGCACTTCGCCAACATGGACCTGTACACGCACGTTTCCTCCATCCCGGACCCGAACGAGGAGAAAGACTGGGGCGATTTGCAGGAGTATGAACTGGCCGTGGGCGATACCATTATCCTGAACGATTATGTGGCGGTGTTTAACGGCGTGGAGCAGATAGCGCAGGTGCCTGGCGTCGCGCTGGAAGAGGGCGACGTGGCTGTGCAAGCGGACCTGAAGATCTACGGAGAGCGCAAGGACTACCATGCGCACCCGGTACTGATGGTGAAGAACCAGCTGATGGGCCGCGTGCCGGAGGAGATCGCAGACCTCGGACTGCGCCTCACTTTCCTGAACATTGACACAGAGAACAACAAATTCAAGATCGGCGTGAATACCTCGCAGAAGGACTACATCATCCTGAAAGCGGTGGAGAAGCCGTTTGTGAACATCCTCTGGATAGGCACGATCGTGATGTCAGTTGGCTTTGTGATGGCCATTGTGCGCCGCAAGGACGGTGGCGCCAAAGCCAGGCCAGCCGCTCCGAAAGAGAAAAGAAAAGTGCAGGCCGCCTAAGTGCCGCCTGAAGTATAGAAAAGCCCTTGCCTACACAGCAGGGGCTTTTTGTTTTACAGCCGATAGCCTTAACTTGCCGGCACCAGCAAAGTATAAACCAAGTATGAACATAGCCCTGATCGGAGCAGGAAACGTAGGATGGCACCTGGCGCAGGCGCTGCAGGCGGGTGGCCACACGGTAACGGCCGTCTATAGCCGCACCGCCGCACCGCGCGAGGAACTGACCCGCCTCCTGCCCCAGGCGCAGCCCATCAGCTCCCTGAACCTGCAAAGTATAAACGCGGAGGTGGTGTTGCTGGCCGTACCCGATGCAGCGCTTGCCGCTGTGGCCGCGGCGCTGCAGGTAAAGCCCGGGACGCTGGTGGCCCATACTTCCGGCTCGCAGCCGCTAGCCATACTTGCTGCCGTGGCAGGCGCCCGCACAGGCGTGTTTTACCCGCTGCAGACCTTCTCCAAAACCAAAGCGGTGGATTTCTGGCAGGTGCCCATACTTTTAGAAGCCACGGATGACGAAACACTGCAACAGCTGCAGGCACTCGCGCAAAGTATAAGTAACTCGGCGGAGGCTGTGGCATCGGGAGCACGGAAGCAGCTGCACCTGGCAGCGGTCTTCGCCTGCAACTTTACCAATCACCTGCTGGGCATCAGCCGGCAACTGCTGCAGGAGGCCAGCCTGCCGCACCACCTGCTGCAGCCCCTTATCCGGGAAACCATCGCCAAAGCCATGCAGCAGCACCCTTACACAGTGCAAACCGGTCCGGCTGTCCGCCACGACCAGAACGTGCTGGACGAGCACCTATACATGCTGCAGCGGCACCCTGAGCTGCAGGAGCTCTACCGGCTGCTCACGCAAAGTATACAGGCCACGGCGGCGGCGCAATAACCATTTACGCTTAAACCTGTTAAGCAGCAAAGGCAATGTATAAGCCCGGGCGTATACTTTGATTCGGTACGCTGGCTTTGTAACTTTGCACACTAGTATAAAGACACAGACATGAAAGTTGTAAATATAACATTTAAGTTTGCTGACGGCGCTCCGGATGAAACGCACCCGGCTGTGGAAGGCGAATCGGTGCTGGATGTGGCACTCAATAATGACATCAAACTACAGCATAACTGCGGCGGCGTGTGCGGCTGCAGCACCTGCCACGTATACATCGAGGCCGGTATGGACGACCTGCCGGAGATCTCGGACAAGGAGGAGGACTACATAGACCGCGCCGTGGACCCGCGCATCAACTCCCGCCTGGGCTGCCAGTGCGTGGTGCAGGGCAACGAGGACATTATCGTAACAATCCCGGAGCAGGACTTCCTGGGCCACTAATTCAATCAACAACTAACAAGTAACATTTATCAGCGATTGGTAAATGATAACTGACAACTGATACCTGAAAAAGTATGAGCTACGAGCCACCAATACACTGGAACGATCACGAGGACATCGCGATGGCGCTTTACGAGAAGTTCGGCGATGATTTCTCAGAGTCTAAGATTTACCGCATCCGCTTTACCGACCTGCTGGAGTGGGTGCTGTCGCTGCCTAACTTTGAGGGCACGCGCGAGCAGGCCAACGAGGGGCACCTGGAGCAGATCCAGTCGGCCTGGGTTTACGAGTGGCGCGACAACCAGGACTAAATCATACCTGCCCACGCACGTATAAATTCAAAAATTTCTATACTTTTAAAGGCCCTTTCAAAAGAAGGGGCCTTTTTCTTTTTGCTGACACCGGATCACCTATAACCTACACGTATGTCTATCACCCAAACAGACCTTAACAGCATCACCACGTTTATCTTTGATGTGGACGGCGTACTGACCGACGGCCTGCTCTACTGCTTTGCCGACGGCGAGCAGGTGCGCGCCTTTAACATAAAGGACGGGTTTGCCATCAAGCATGCCATCAGCCAGGGCTACCACGTGGCCATCATCTCGGGTAAGAACGAGCCGGGCGTGCGCCGCCGCCTGGAGCAGCTGGGCATCGAGGATATCTTTCTAGGGATAGAGGACAAGGTGGAGGCCATGGAGGATTACCTGTACATGCAGGGCGTGAACCCCGCCACCGTGGCCTACATGGGCGATGACATGCCCGACTACGAGGTGATGCAGCGCTGCGGCCTGCGCGCCTGCCCTGCCGACGCCGCCGACGACATCCAGGCCATCTCCACCTTCGTCTCCACCAAAAAAGGGGGCAGGGGGGCCGTGCGCGAGCTGATCGAAACCATCATGAAGGCGCAGGACAATTGGTAATTGAACTAAGGTTATACTATTTTCTAAATAAATAGAAGATTTTATTTAATACACTATTGGATATATAGAAAATAATTTTTAGTTTACCCACAGTTTAATTACCATCAACAGTTCAATTTTTTATGAAGACAGGAAAAGTAAAGTTCTTTATCGAGTCCAAAGGTTTCGGCTTTATCACTGAGGACGACACCAACGAAGATTTCTTTGTACACGTAACCGGCCTTAACGGTCTGCAGATCCAGCAGAACGACCGCGTTGAGTTCGACACGGTGGAAGGCAAAAAAGGAATCAATGCTGTAAACGTGAAGAAGTTCTAAACAGACATACTTTACATGCACAGGAAAAGCCCCTACTGCAGGGGCTTTTTTTGTTGCCCACTCACCACGCTGTCGTATTTTTACGGAAACAAGCCCAAACCCGCACCTGTTATACTTACCGCCACTGCCCGTGAGACACATCCTTGAACTGATACGTGCCCGCAACCTGGTAATGATCGTGCTGAGCCAGGCCCTGGTGCAGGCCTGCCTGCTGGCCCCGGGCCTGGAGTGGCACAGGCTGCAGGACGGCCGCTTCTGGCTACTGGTGCTCTCCACCGTCTGCATTGCCGCCGCCGGCTACATCATCAACGACTACTACGACGTGAAGATCGACGCCATCAACAAGCCCGGCCGCCTGCTGGTGGGCCGCCTCATACGCCGGCGCAGGGCCATGTTCGGCCACCTCATACTTTCCGGCGCTGGGGTATTGATGGGCCTGCTGCTTTCCATACCGGTGGCGCTGATAAACCTGGGGGCGGTGCTGCTGCTCTGGGGCTACTCGGCGCGGCTCAAGAAACTGCTGCTCATCGGCAACGTGGTGATCGCGCTGCTCTCGGCCTCTATGCTGCTGGTGGTGGCTGTGTACGCCGATCAGCTAAACCGCATCACGCTGGGCTACGCGCTGTTTGCCTTCCTTATCTCGCTCATCAGGGAGATCATCAAAGACATAGAGGACATGAAAGGCGATGCCTCGTTTGAGTGCCGCACCCTGCCCATTGTGGCCGGTATGCGTGGCGCCAAACTGGTGCTGTACCCGCTGGTGGCTGCTTTTCAGGCATTTGTAGTGGTCGTTATACTTCATCCGGCCTCTAACCGGATCTTTGAGGCCTACATGGTGCTGCTGGTGCTGCTTCCGAGCCTCTGGCTGGTGGCAAAGCTGGTGCGCGCCGACCGCAAGCGCGACTTCACCTACCTCAGCAACCTTAACAAGCTCATCATGCTCAGCGGCATCCTCTCGATGCTGCTGCTCTAAAGCAGGAAGCCGCTATAAAGTATAAAAAAGTATGGAGCATAAAAAAGCCCGGGCGCTAACCACGGGCTTCTTCACGTAACCAATAAGCAAAAGGAGACTATCTTACGATCAGGCGGCTGGAGGCGACATCGTCCTCAGCCATGACCTTTACGAAGTACGTGCCGCGGGCATATTGCTGGGTGTTGATCTCCACGGTGCCGTTGGCGTTGCGCAGTTCCAGCACTTTGCGGCCGAGCATATCCATCACAGCCACGTTGGCGTTGCGGATGCTGCCCAGGCTCAGCTTCACGGTTCCCTGCGACACGGTTGGGTAAACGGCCACGCGGGTATCGCCGATCATGTCGTCGATGCCGGCCACGGTGCCTACCGTAACGGTCTCGGTGATGGAGGCCAGCGGGTTGCCATCGTCGCGGCGCAGGATCAGGTCATACTTGTAAATACCTGGCGCCGAGAAATTTATCTTAAAGAACTCCTTCAAAGACTCAGGCAGCGCCTCCCCTCCCTGGGGTCCAATCACAGCCACGCCGTTATCGAAGGCAACCTGAGAGTAAACCGCTTCATCCTCGTTAGCCGCGTCACGGTTAGAGTTATAGAAAAGGGTAAAGTTTTCGCTTTGGGCCGGGTCGTGCAGCTTTATTACCAGGTTAGCCTTCTCGTCCTTGCGGTCGAAAGACTTGATCAGCGCCTGCCACTGTATGTCTGTGCCCACCACCAGGTCGCCCTGCTCGGAGATCACATCAAGGGTTCCATTAATGGTGGGTTCCTGCGTTTGCGCCTTGCCAGCGCCGGTTGCCAGAACGAAGGCCAGTACGGTGGCAATAACGTGTAGAGCTTTTTTCATTGCAAAAATTTTTAACATTTCAATATTAGGTATGACAATTCACTATTAAATGACAGTATTCACATACATACGTAAAGCGATGCCTTTTGCTCCACTTTTTTGATACTTTTTTCACTATATATCCTTTCCGCCCTTAATCCGTTAATTGCTTTATCTGGGTAAGTAAGTATCTTTGGCATTGTTACAAATTTGGGAATAGCATTAAAAATGGACAAAGCACAGGAGCTGCTGGAGGAGTACGGGTTACGCAAGACGGGCTGCCGCCTGGAGGTGCTGCAACGTTTTCTGGAGCAGGACTTTGCCCTCTCTCACGCAGACCTGGAGCGGCTCATGGGTGAGAGCTACGACCGCGTCACCATTTACCGCACCCTGTACTCGTTTGAGGAAAAGGGGCTGATCCATAGTATAAATGATGTGAGCGGCGCCATAAAGTTTGCCCTCTGCAAACCCGACACCTGCTCGCTGCAAAAGCACCAGGACAACCACATCCACTTTAACTGCACCTCCTGCGGCCAGACCTACTGTCTTAACGAAGTGCATATTCCGAGCATGGCCCTGCCCCAGGGATACACCGCCGACCGGCTGCACTTCTCAGCCGAGGGCACCTGCAAGGGCTGCAACGATTAATGCGGGCCTGAAAGCCAGGCCGCCGCACCAGGTATACCGCATAAGCACCTTATGAAGCCTCAGCCAGACAATGCCGCCGTGTTCCGCCAACTGGTTTCATCACCGGTCAAGTTTCGCCTCTTCCTGCTCTCCAGGCTGCCCATGGCTTACCTGGCCGGCCTGCGCGTCACCATACTTACGCCGGAGCAAGCCGAGGTCACCATCCCCTACAAGTATGTCAACAAGAACCCCTTCCAGTCCATCTACTTCGCCTGCCTGAGTATGGCGGCCGAGCTCTCCACCGGGGTGCTGTGCATGATGCACGTGTACAAGTCCAGCCCGGCCGTATCGATGCTGGTGGTGAGCATGGAGGCCCGCTTCACCAAGAAGGCCGTGGGCCGGATTGCCTTTACCTGCCGCGATGGGGAGCAGATACAGCAGGCCGTGGCACAGACTAAGGCTACTGGAGAGGGCGTGACCGTGGTGGCCACCAGTATAGGCCTGGACGAGGCGGGCGATCAGGTGGCCGAGTTCCGCTTCACCTGGTCGCTGAAGGCCAGGGCGAAGGCCTGACATTTATTCGCTTTTGGCGGGCCATACTTGTAACTTGCGGCCTAAACCACGGTACCACGCATGAAATTCCGAGCTATCTGCACTGATATAGACGGCACCTTGCTCAACAGCGAGCGCCAGCTCTCGCAGCGCACTATCCATACCTTCAAGAGTCTGGGCAAAGACGTGCCGGTGATCCTGGCCTCCTCGCGCATGCCCAGCGCCGTGCGCCACCTGCAGCAGGAACTGGGCATCCTGCACCACCCGCTCATCTGCTTCAACGGCGGCTACGTTATCCATTTCGAGGATGGCAATACCACGCCCCTGCAGCTCGACTCGGTGCAGATCCGGCCGGATGTCTGCCAAATCATCCACGACTACGCCCAGGGCTCCAACATCCATATAAGCCTTTACGAGCAGGACAACTGGTACGCCCCGGCGATGGATTACTGGGCTGAGCGCGAGCAGCGCATCACCAAGGTATCCCCGCAAGTTACCGAGCTGGCACCTATACTTGACAAATGGCACCAGACGCAGACGGGCGCGCATAAAGTAATGTGCATGGGTCCCGCCGACGAGATAGACGCGCTACAGCAGGAGCTGGACAGCCACTATACCGACCGGGTGCATGCTTATCGCTCCAAGGACACGTACCTCGAGATCGCCCCACGGGCCATCTCCAAGGCCACGGCGCTGGAACTACTGCTGAAGGAGCGCTTTGCTATGGGCATGCACGAGGTAATGGCCTTCGGCGACAACTACAACGACATCCACCTGCTGCAGGAAGCGGGCATGGGCATCGCCGTGGCCAACGCCCGCGAGGAGGTAAAAGCCGTGGCTAACGAAATCACCCTGAAAAGCACAGCAGATGGCGTGGCCGTAGCTATAGAGAAATACTGGAAGTAAAGTATAAACACGCATGAAAGACTACAAGAAATACTACATCATACCTGCCGAGCCCGAGGAAGTATACGTGGCGCTGACCAACCCCTACACTTTGCAACTCTGGACAGGCGAGCCGGCGGAAATGTCGACGGAGCCGGGCTCGGAGTTCTCGCTGTGGGAAGGTAGCATAACCGGCAAAAACCTGGAGTTCGAGGAAAACAGTAAGCTGGTGCAGCAGTGGTATTTCGGCGAGCAGGCGGAGCCATCCATCGTGACCATTAAACTGCACCCGCACAAGTATGGCACCTCCGTAGAGCTGCGCCACATCAACATCCCCGACGAGGCCTACGAGGACATCACCGAAGGCTGGGACGACGCCTACTTCGCCTCGCTCATTGACTTCTACGAGGGGGAGTAAGCGGATTTTATACTTTGGTGGGGCCGACCGCCCCTTTTCCTTCAAGGCGGGGAATTCACCTCTCCCCAGCCCTCTCCTAAAAACAGGGGAGTGAGCTTATACTTAAAATGCCTGGTCCAACCACCCCTGCCCCTCCTTAGCCAAGGAGGGGAATCTGTTACTGCTAGTTCTAAAGTATGAGCTGCATAGTCAAAGTATAAACACCCCATAGTCCCCTCTAAGGGACAGTCTATACTTGTTGCATGGCAAAAGCAGCAGCTATCGAATGATACCCAGTCCTTGGGTTGAGCGCCTTGTGAGATCCGGTGCCGCGCAAGCGGCAGCGCCCTGGCGCAGGAGGGAACACAGCGCGATGCCCAAGGACGAGCCCTCTCGGGCTTGAGAGCACCAAAGTATGAAATGAAACAATAGGTAAGTATAGTCTAGAGGATCAGCAGTAGCTAGAAAGTATAGCTTGGTTCAAGTTGAGGGAAGCAACGGCTCATGGAAGTATAGATCAAGTATAAAGTATGGCTTACGCGGATTAGGAAATCCGCAGCAGCAGTGGTTCCGGACAAGGATGTCCGGAACAGCAAGTATAAAAAGGCACAAACGGACGCTTGCGCCATAAAGCCGAAGTATAAAATCCTGTTCATCCACTCCTCCTGAAAATCCTGCTGCAGACAAGTATAAAAGTATAGCCAAAGTATAAAACAGGAACCCGCAGCAGCTACACCATCAAAACCAAAGTATAAACCACTAATTTCCATCTATACATTTACATCTCCCGCCAAACCCGTTATATTTGCAGTTTCATCGCAAGCCCATACTTTTGAAACCAAAGGATAAGAAAAACATAGTCATTTTCGCGTCGGGATCAGGGAGCAATGCGCAGCGCCTGCTGGAGCATTTCGAACACCACCCTGCCATACGTGTGGCCGCCCTGTTTTCTAACAACCCGAAAGCGTATGCCCTGAAACGAGCCGAGACCTTCCGCGTCCCGGCTTTTTTGTTTACCCGCGACGAGTTTTACAACACTGACAAGGTACTGGAGCAGGTGCAGGAGTTTAAGCCCGACCTGATCGTGCTGGCTGGTTTCCTGTGGCTGGTGCCGCTGAACCTACTGCGCGCCTTCCCCAACCGCATCATCAACATACACCCTGCCCTGCTGCCCAAGTACGGCGGCAAAGGCATGCACGGCGCCCATGTGCACGCGGCCGTTATCCAGGCGCAGGAGCCGGAGTCGGGCATCACCATCCATTACATCAACGAGGAGTACGACAAAGGCGAGTTTATACTTCAGGAGCGCTGCCCGGTACAAGCCACCGACTCGCCAGAGGAGTTGGCTGCCCGCGTGCTGCAACTGGAGCACAAGCACCTGCCCGAGGTGGTGGAGCGGCTGCTGCTGGAACAGGATCAACTATAAAATCATTGTATCAACCCCATACCTTCATGCCCATGCAATCCGTTAAAATTAAATCCGCACTGATATCGGTATACTATAAAGACCGCCTGGAGCCGCTGGTGGAGCTCCTGAAGCAACACGGCGTAACCATTTACTCCACAGGCGGCACCCAGACTTTCTTAGAAGAGCAAGGCGCTAAGGTGGTAGCCGTGGAAGACCTCACCGACTACCCCTCTATCTTCGGCGGCCGCGTGAAAACCCTGCACCCCAAGGTATTTGGTGGCATCCTGCACCGCCGCGATAACCAGAGCGACCTATCGGAGCGTGAGAAGTATGAAATCCCGCCCATCGACCTGGTGGTGGTAGACCTCTATCCTTTCGAGGAAACCGTTGCCTCCGGTGCCTCAGAAGCGGACGTAATCGAGAAGATCGACATCGGCGGTATCTCCCTGATCCGTGCGGCTGCCAAGAATTTCAAGGATGTGCTGATCGTGTCTTCGCGGGAACAGTACGACGAGGTGGTGGAGTTGCTGCAGGAGAAAGATGGCGCCACGGAACTGGAAGACCGCAAGCGTTTCGCAGCCAAGGCCTTCAACGTGTCCTCCCACTACGACACCCATATCTTTAACTATATGAATGCTGCTGGTGAAACGCAGGTCTTTAAGCAGAGCGTGCAGCACAGCATGCCGCTGCGCTACGGCGAGAACCCGCACCAGAAAGGCACTTTCTATGGCAAGCTGGAGGATCTGTTTGAGCAGCTGAACGGCAAGCAGCTTTCTTACAACAACCTGGTGGACGTGGACGCCGCCGTGGCCCTGGCCGCTGAGTTCGAGGAGCCGGTGGTAGCCATCCTGAAGCACACGAACGCGTGCGGTGTCGCTACCGGCGAAAGTATGAAAGAGGCCTACTTGAACGCCCTGTCTTCTGACCCGGTATCGGCTTTCGGTGGTGTGATCATCGCCAACCGCGCTATTGATCTGGCCGTGGCCGAGGAGCTGAACAAGCTGTTCTTCGAGGTACTGATCGCGCCGGAGTATGACGCCGATGCGCTGGAGCTACTGAAGACAAAGAAAAACCGCATCCTGCTGAAGCAGAAGCCGGTGGAGCTGCCAACCAAACTGTTCAAGACGCTGCTGAACGGCGTGATCGAGCAGGACAAGGACCTGGCCACCGAGACTGAGGCTGACTTTAAAACCGCCACCAAGCGCCAGCCAAGCGCCGAGGAGAAAAAAGCCCTGGTGTTCGCTGCCAAAGTATGCAAGCACACTAAATCCAACACTATTGTGCTGGCTACGGATAAGATGATGTTCGCCAGCGGCGTGGGCCAGACCTCGCGCGTGGACGCCCTGCGACAGGCCATCGAGAAAGCCCAGAGCTTTGGCTTCGATGTGAGCAAAACCGTAATGGCCTCCGATGCCTTCTTCCCGTTCCCGGATTGTGTGGAGATTGCAGACAAGGCGGGCATCAAGGCGGTGGTGCAGCCCGGCGGCTCTATCAAGGACCAAGACTCGATCGACTACTGCGACGCACACAACATAGCCATGGTGATGACCGGTGTGCGCCACTTCAAACACTAAACCTTAAGGTATAATATTACTTTTAGATAAATATCCCCGGTTGCTGTTAAGGCCGGGGATATTTTGTTTTCTAAGGAAAGCCCAATTTCAGGCTGCAGGCTACGTTAGCCGGGCATACAAGTATGAATTGGGTACATATCAGGGACAAATAAATCTTTATTCGGTTAACAGAAGGCAACTTGCATTATTAATTCCACTGAATTTCACTAATTTTGCCGCTAGTTTCTGACTAGAAATATTGTATATTGAAAATATAACGGGCAACCGCACGCCTTTCAGACTTCACCATGGGACTATTTAATTTTCTTACCAGCGATATAGCCATTGACCTGGGTACCGCCAATACCCTGATCATCCACAACGATAAAATTGTAGTAGACGAGCCCTCCATCATCGCCGTGGATCGCACCACCGGCCGCGTACTGGCCATTGGCCGCAACGCCATGCAGATGCACGAGAAGACGCACGAGAACATCAAAACGATCCGTCCGCTGAAGGATGGGGTGATCGCCGACTTCCACGCCGCTGAGGAAATGATCCGGGGCATGATCAAGATGATCGACACCGGTCGCCGCTTGTTCCAGCCCTCGCACCGCATGGTAATTTGTATCCCTTCGGGCATTACGGAGGTGGAGAAACGCGCTGTGCGCGACTCTGCACAGCACGCCGGCGCCAAGGAAGTATGGATGATCCAGGAGCCCATGGCGGCCGCTATCGGTATCGGCATCGACGTGGAGCAGCCGATCGGTTCCATGATCGTGGACATCGGGGGCGGTACAACGGAGATTGCGGTGGTGGCCCTGTCCGGTATCGTGTGCGATCAGTCGATCCGCATTGCCGGCGACGTGTTCACCAAGGACATCCTGGACTACATGCGCCGCCAGCACAACCTGCTGATCGGAGAGCGCTCCGCCGAGAAGATCAAAATTGAAGTAGGCGCCGCGCTCACAGAACTGGAAAACCCACCGGCCGACTACGAGATCCGTGGCCGCGACCTGATGACCGGTATCCCGAAGGTGATCAAGGTAACTTACCAGGAAATCGCTATTGCACTGGATAAGTCGGTTTCCAAAATCGAGGAGGCCGTGCTGAAGGCGCTGGAGATCGCGCCGCCGGAGCTTTCTGCCGACATTTACGACAACGGCATTCACCTGACCGGTGGTGGCGCCCTGCTGAGAGGCTTCGACAAGCGCCTGGCTGCCAAAACCAAGCTCCCAATCCACATCGCCGAGGATCCGCTCCGGGCGGTGGTGCGTGGCACGGGTGCAGCCATCAAAAACATTGAAGGATTCAAGAACGTCCTGCTAACATAACAGGGCCGCATGCGGAATCTATTTGCATTTATTTACCGGTTCCGTGCGTTCCTCGTGTTCCTGCTGCTGGAGGCACTGTGCGTATTCCTGATCGTGCGCTATAACACGTACCAGGGAGCGGCCTTTTTTAACTCGGCAAGCAGGTATGTGGGGCAGGTACTGGAGTTCCAGAGTGGCGTAACCGACTATTTCCGCCTGACAGGCATTAACCAGACGCTGGCTAGCGAGAACGCAGCCCTGCGCCAGGAACTGATGCAGTACCGTTTGGCGGCCTTGACGGATAGCACCGCAGCGCTGGACACCACCTACTTTGCCCCCACCGACAGCAGCGTGGCTTACCCGTATCACCTGATGGCCGGCCGCGTGATCAACAACTCGGTGCGCCGCATGAACAACTACCTGACCATCTCGAAAGGCACCGCCGACGGGGTGCAGCCGGGTATGGGCGTAGTAGCCCCTGAGGGCGTGGTGGGTCGCGTTAAAACGGTGTCGGAGCACTATGCCACGGTTACCTCGCTGCTGCACTCGCAGATGCTCATCTCGGCCAAGCTCACGAAGGATGAGACCTTCGGCACCATTAAGTGGCAGGGAGGCGATTATCGCACCGCCCTGCTCGACTACATCCCGCTGCACGTGAAGCCTGAGGAAGGCGACACAGTGGTAACGAGCGGCTTTAACACCGTGTTCCCGGAAGGCATCATGATAGGCACCATCAGTTCGGTAGAGCAGGAGTCGGATAAGAGCTTTTACACGATCGGCGTGCGGCTAAGCGTGGACTTCGCCCAGCTTTCCTATGTGTACGTGGTGGAGAACACCTACAGGCAGGAACGCGACACGCTGGAACAGAACGCAGGCATCATTACAGATGAACAATAGCTTTGGCATAAATCATATCATCCAGTTTTTTTTACTGGTGGCGCTGCAGGTGCTGCTCATGGATAACCTGGTGCTCTACAGTATGGGCTTCTGCTTTATCTATGTTGCCTTCCTGTTATTCTTACCCCTGACTATCAACAGGGTATGGCTGCTGCTGCTGGGTTTCCTGGTTGGTTTTTCGGTGGATGTATTCTATGATACCATGGGCATACACGCGGCAGCAAGCGTTTTACTTGCCTTTTTAAGGCCGCACGTATTGAACCTTCTCACACCGCGCGATGGTTACGACAGCAGCGATGCGGTAAACATACATGTGATGGGCACACGCTGGTTTCTGACCTACGCCTTCACGCTGATCCTGCTTCACCATGCGGCTGTGTTCTTCCTGGAAACCATCAACTTCCAGACGGCACTCTATACGTTGGCGAAGACGCTGCTCAGCACGCTGTTTACGGGTATCGTTGTGGTTATCATTCAACTTCTGTTCTTCTCACCGAAGCGAGAGCGGGTAGATTACCGATGAAGTACTTAGAAACAAGAAAATACATAATACAGGGCATCTTCCTGGTGGTGGGGATCGTTTTCGCCACCAGGCTTTTCTACATTCAGGTAGTGGACAGCAGCTACAAGCAGGCTGCCGAGACCAATGCCATCAAACCCATCATCCAATATCCTTTCCGGGGCCTGATCTACGACCGAAACGGCAAGCTGCTGGTGCAGAACACGCCCGTGTACGACCTGATGGTGGTGCCCAAGGATGTGAAGAACCTGGACACGCTACGGCTGGCAGAGCTCGTGAAGCTGCCGCTGGAACACGTGCGGGAGCGCCTGAAGAAAGCCCGCTCCTTCTCCTACGTGCAGCCCTCCCCTTTCTACCAAAAGCTGAGTACGCAGGAGTTTGCCTACATCCAGAACAACCTCATCGATTTTCCCGGCTTCCATATTAACGCCCGCACGGCCCGTGGCTACCCACACCAGAGCCTGGGGCACGCCTTGGGCTATATTGCCGAGATCAGCCCGCGGCAGCTGGAGGACAGCGCCTACAACGGCTATCGCCCCGGCGATTATATCGGCAAAGCGGGCATAGAGCTGGAGTACGAGAAATACCTGATGGGCCAGCGCGGCGTAAAGTATAAAATGGTGAACGTGCGCGGCGTGGAGAAAGGCTCCTTCCGCGAGGGCGCCTTTGATACGCTGGCGGTTGCCGGCGAGAACCTGGTGAGTACCATCGATTTGGACCTGCAGGCCTACGGCGAGTACCTGATGGACGGAGCCAAGGGAAGTATCGTGGCCATAGAACCCGCTACTGGCGAGGTCCTGGCCTACGTGTCGGCGCCGTTCTACGACCCGAACCTGTTTACCGGCAAAGACTACGGCAAGAACTACATGGAACTGCTGCAGGACTCGAACAAGACCATGTTCAACCGCCCGATCATGGCCGACCAGAACCCGCCCGGCTCTGTCTTTAAGCTGACGCAGGCCCTGATCGCGCTGCAGGAAGGGGTTATTTCGCCCAACACGACGTTCGCCTGTAACCGATCGTTGGTAAATTGCCATAATCACCCTTCCCCGCTTAACCTGTACGGGGCAGTGCAGCACTCCTGCAACCCCTGGTTTTACCAGGCTTACCGCCTGCTGATTAACCAGGGTAAATCGAAAAACACCTTCACGGACACGGCTATCGGCCTGAAGGAGTGGCGGGAGCAGGTGCTCTCCTTCGGTTTTGGCAAGCAGCTGGGCATCGATATACCGGGCGAGAAGAAAGGCATCGTCGCCTCCACCGACCTCTACGACCGCGTGTATGGCAAAAACCGCTGGAAGTACTCTACTATCTACTCCTTAAGTATAGGCCAGGGAGAACTAGGCGTCACGCCGCTGCAAATGGCTAACTTTGCGGCCATTATCGCTAACAGGGGCTATTATATCACGCCACACATCATCCGCTCGGTTGGTGAAGAAGGCAAGCCCCTGAAGGAGTACCGGGAAAAGCACCGTACGTCGGTAGACTCAAAGAACTTTGACCCGATCGTGGAAGGGATGGCAGAGGTGGTGCGGGCTGGTACAGGCCGCAAGGCCAACCTGGCAAAGGTGGGTATAGAGGTCGCGGGCAAGACTAGCACGGCCCAAAACCCCCAGGGCCCGGACCACGCTGTGTTTATAGCCTTTGCGCCCAAGGTCAATCCCAAGATCGCTATCGCTGTGTACGTGGAGCACGGGAAGTGGGGAGGCCAGTCGGCGGCCCCTATTGCCGGCCTGATGATAGAGCAATACCTGACCGACACGGTTACCATGAAGGTGCAGGAGAAATGGGTGCTCAGCCGCGAGTACCTCAACATCAGATCAAAATAAAGTATGGAGAAAGTAATCGGACAAAGACTTGCAAGCACCGCACCTCGCAGCCGCCGCAGCTCCGGCTTTATTGCCCCGCACCTGGACTGGGTAACCATCCTATTGTACTTCCTGCTGGTGTCCCTGGGCTGGATGAATATCTACGCTGCCGTTTACAGCCCCG
This sequence comes from Pontibacter flavimaris, assembly GCF_001907195.1. GTDB lineage: Bacteria > Bacteroidota > Bacteroidia > Cytophagales > Hymenobacteraceae > Pontibacter > Pontibacter flavimaris. Next base: position 32,205 of record NZ_LVWA01000010.1, on the reverse strand, counting down.
ACAACGTGGTGAACATCCTGAGCTTCGACATTAACTCAGGCAAGCAGCTGGCCTGGATCGGCGCCTCCTTCCTGCTGATCCTCGTGCTGCTGGTGGTGGATTACAAAGTGTATGAGCACCTGGCCTACCCGATTTACGGCTTTATTATCCTGCTGCTGCTGGTAACGTTGGTGGTGGCCAAGCCCATTGCCGGCTCCCGATCCTGGCTCGACCTGGGAGCCGGGATACGCCTGCAGCCTGCCGAGCTAGCCAAATTCGCCACGGCGCTGGCTGCCTCCAGGTTCCTGGGGAGCACGAACCTGCGCCAGCAGAACTTCAAGGACCAGATGATCCTGGCTGCCATTACCTTTGTTCCTCCTGTAATCATTGTACTGCAGAACGAGACGGGCTCCGCGCTGGTGTTTGCCGCGTTTATACTTGCTTACTTCCGCGAGGGCATGTCGCCGCTTATACTTATAGTTGGCGGCTCCGCGGCGGCCATATTCATACTTACGCTGCTGGTGCCCAAGCTCTACCTGATTGCCGGTGTCACCATACTCATGGCCCTGGCCACCTGGCTGGACTACCGCCTGCTGCGCCGTTTTAAAATAATGATCGGGCTCTGGATGGTAGTGGTGGGCATGATCTTCAGCGTGGATTTCTTTGTGAACGATGTGCTGCAGCCGCACCAGCAGAACCGTATAAAGGCCCTAATTAACCCCGAGGCGGACCCGCTGGGCTACGGCTGGAACGTTACCCAGTCGAAGATCGCGATCGGCTCCGGCGGCTTCTGGGGCAAGGGCTTCCTGGAGGGCACTCAAACCAAGTTCGACTTCGTGCCCGAGCAAAGCACCGACTTTATCTTCTGCACCATCGGCGAGGAGCACGGCTGGGTAGGCAGTACCATTTTAATTGCTCTCTTCCTTTTGCTCCTCATCCGGATCGTGAACATAGCGGAGCGGCAGAAGTCGGTTTTCGCCAGAACCTACGGCTATTGCGTGGCCTCCATCATCTTCTTCCACTTCCTGGTGAACGTGGGCATGACGATAGGCCTGGCGCCGGTGGTGGGCATCCCGCTGCCCTTCTTCAGCTACGGCGGCTCCTCACTGTGGTCGTTCACGATCCTGCTTTTTATACTTATCGCCATAGACGCGAACAGGGCGAAGGATCTGGCGCGGTAGAATTGATTTTATACTTGCGGAACGCCTCTTATACTTTAAAGTATGGGAGGCGTTTTTGTTTGGAGCACAAGTATAACTAGGGGCGGTAATTGCCTGATTGTTGCCGTAAAACAGAAAAGGCTGCTAGTTATTAGTCAGCAGCCTTTCGTTTTTAATGCATGCAGCACCAGGAGCCTATATTTAACCCATCCAACAAACCACTTATAATCAATCGCTTAACCTGAAATAAAAGTTATTGAGTTACAAGCTGGTTACAAGACCAGCAAAAGCATCCGCAAATTCTTCCCTAAAGCCATCAAGTGTGTTCTACCGCCAAGCGGAAACATAGTAGGATAAATATGCTTGGCACATACTATACTTTATATAAAATAATATAAAAAAATAACACTTAAAATCTATTTATCGTAATATCATAGGATATAAATACAGGGAGATGAATTCATCACAAATTAGGGATAATAGCCTTTCCATTAGGCTGAACAGGGCGGCCAATTTACTGTCAGATGGACAACTTTCAAAGGTTTGGGAGGCTGCCCAAAAAAAACTATATTCTGAGGATACTTGGTTTGGGATGAGAAGAAACTTAGGAGAGGTGTTTCAGCAACCTAAAGCTAAGATAGATATATCGGTCCGACTGATTGAAGAGCGTGACCTTAGTTATCTTCTAAGCACTGATGGTATGACTGCAGAAGAGGCCAAGATTGTTGGTTGGCGGCACAAGTTACTGGATGCCAACTTTCAATATTGCTATGTAGCTGTCACGGCTGATGATACCCCATGTTACATGCAGTGGTTAATTGGCCCTGCAGAAAATGAAAACATCCTTAAATTCTTCAGAGGACTATTCCCTGAGTTGAAAGCGCATGAGGCCCTTCTTGAGGGTGCATACATGCACCCATCTTTCCGTGGACTAGGTGTAATGCCTGATGCAATGTGCCAGATATCTGAGAAGGCTAAAGACATTGGCGCAAGTGAGACAATCACCTTTGTTCAAACTGATAATGCAGCCTCTCTGAGAGGCTGTAAAAGCTGTGGATACTATCCTTACGCTTTGTTGAAAAGTAAGTGGTTTATATATAAGCAGGATATTTGCTTAGAGGCTATTCCAGATAACACTTTGGCCGAATATGTAGCGATGATTACCAAGTAGCCAAGGCAGAAGGAATAATACATTCAACAAAGATTATAATATTAAGCTGTCCTACCCACACTCCCTATTTAAATAACTCATCCGCTCACTCTCCCTGATCTGCTGCATTAACCTGCTAAACCGCTTAGTAGGCTTGCCTGCATAGGTCCTTCCGAAATGCTTTCTACTCATACAGCCCATCTGAGCCAAAGGCTTTCTCCTACATCCTGAGCAGTTGCCTGTTCTTCTGGCTGTAGGTCTGTCTTTCATACAGGCAGCCTGCAAAGGATTCACGGTGCAGGAACTTTGCTCCTACTGAATGGAGTTACAGACTAGTTACAAATAACATCAAAACTAGGGGATAAAAGCGGGGTATATCAGGGAAGAGTTATAAAAGCAAAACCCGCTTAAGACAGTGTTTAAGCGGGTTTTCATAGGTATCTGCTATGCTGAATATAGCAAATTGAGTACCAGGAGCGGGAATCGAACCCGCACGGCCTTGCGGCCACAAGATTTTAAGTCTTGCGTGTCTACCAATTCCACCATCCCGGCAACCTCCGGGCTGATCCCGGAGAAATGAGTGTAAAAAACAAAGACGTTGTTCACCACAACGTCTTCTGTCTTGCTTTTCGTGAGCGGGAGACGGGATTCGAACCCGCGGCCTCGACCTTGGCAAGGTCGCGCTCTACCAACTGAGCTACTCCCGCTTTTGTTTTCACTAAACCGCCGTAGTGATTTAGTGATGCAAAGATAGAGACAAAATCTGACTTGTCAATAGTTGCTGTAAAAAAAAACAGCCTGTTTATACTTCCTGCTGATAATCAGGCAGAAAATTTCATACTCCTTATATCGTTCATGCAGCCCCGCCCGTTCTACTTGCCCGCACCAGCAAACTTATACTCCCCGGGGCGAAAAACAGGTAGGTTTATACTTTGAAAGTATACTTCTGGCTGCGACGGCGAGTATGAGTTTTTCGAAAGTATAGCTCATGCTCCCGCCTCAAAGGCAAAAGACAAAACTTCCTTTTTGTCATTCTGCAAGTCTCGGATCCCGAACTTGTTTCGGGGGATCTTGTGGACCAGTAACGATAGCTCAACCTCCCGGGGAAGGGGCCCTCTACTTCCACCAAGATTCTTAACAGAATGACAGGGAATTTATAGCTACATTTTCTAAAATGAAACGCCCTACCTTCTCAGGAGAGCTTTTCCTCCTACCGCACCCCCGCCTGTTGCCTGTCTTCCAGCATTAACTTCAGTTCGTTCAGTTTCAGCAGCGCCTCCACAGGCGTAATGGTGTTAATGTCCAGCTGCTCCATCAGTTCTTTTACGCGCGCCAAAGCAGGGTCCTGCAGCTCGAACATGCTGAGCTGGTAATTGCTCTTGGGGGCAGACTTCATCTTCTGCTGCGGGGCTTGTTCTGATACCTTCTCCTTTTCCAGGTGATGCATGATCTCGTCGGCACGCAGCACCACGCTGTTGGGCATGCCCGCCATCTGCGCCACATGGATGCCGAAGCTGTGCTCGCTGCCGCCCGGCACCAGTTTGCGCATGAACAAAATCTTGCCACCGGCCTCGCGTACCGACACGTTGTAATTCTTCACGCGCGGCAGTTCTTCGGCCAGTTGGTTGAGCTCGTGGTAGTGCGTGGCAAAAAGGGTCTTGGCCTTATACTTGGGATGGTTGTGCAAATGCTCTACAATGGCCCAGGCAATAGAAATACCGTCGTAGGTGCTCGTGCCACGGCCAATCTCGTCCATCAGCACCAAGCTGCGGTCTGAGAGGTTGTTAAGGATGCTGGCCGTCTCGGTCATCTCCACCATAAACGTAGACTCGCCCTTCGACAAATTATCCGAGGCGCCCACACGGGTGAAGATCTTGTCGATGATGCCGATTTGAGCAGCCTCTGCAGGCACAAAAGCGCCGATCTGCGCCATCAGCACGATCAGGGCCGTCTGGCGCAGCAGCGCGCTTTTACCGGCCATGTTCGGACCCGTAATGATGATCACCTGCTGCTCCTCATTGTCCAGGAAGATGTCGTTCGGCACATAAGTCTCGCCTAGCGGTAGTTGCTTCTCGATAACCGGGTGACGGCCCTTTTTGATGTCGAGCACGTGGCTGTCGCTCACCTCCGGCTTCACATAGTTACTGGCCAGCGCTATACTGGCAAAGGCACTCAGGCAGTCGATCACGCCGATCACCCTGGCGTTCTGCTGCACCTGCGCCACATAGTCCAGCGCATATAGCACCAGTTCATTATACAGGCCAAACTCTATCGTATAGATGCGCTCCTCGGCGTTCAGGATCTTCTCCTCGTAGGTTTTCAGCTCTTCGGTGATGTAGCGCTCGGCGTTCACCAGTGTCTGCTTGCGGATCCAGGAGCTTGGCACCTTGTCCTTATGCGCATTGCTTACCTCCAGGTAGTAGCCAAACACCTTGTTGTAGGCAATTTTAAGCGAGCTGATGCCCGTGTTCTTGATTTCGCGCTGCTGCACCTGTGCCAGGTAGTCCTTGCCCGAGAAAGCGATGGCACGCAGCTCGTCGAGTTCGGCATTCACGCCCTCGTTGATCATGTTGCCCTGGTTGGTGAGCATGGGTGGCTCGGGCTTGAGGATGTTGCGGATTTCCTCACGCAGCCCGTCGCAGGGCGCCAGCTGCGCCGCTAGCTTTTGCAGAGCCGGAATATCACTTAGTGCCAGTATTTTTTGGATCGGGAGGATGGCCTCCAGCGCCTTGGCCAGTTGCACCAACTCGCGCGGGTTCACGCGGCGCACGGCCACTTTCGAGATGAGGCGCTCCAGGTCGTTTATACTTTTCAGGTGCACTATTAGCTCATCCAGCAGCTCGTGGTGCTTGGTCAGGGCCTCTACCGTATCCAGGCGACGACGGATCTGGGCCACATCCTTGAGCGGCAGCACTACCCACTTTTTAAGCAGGCGGGCGCCCATCGGGGTTACGGTTTGATCGAGCACCTGAATCAGCGGCACGCCCTCGGGGTGCTGCGGGTAGAGCAGCTCCAGGTTGCGCACCGTAAAGCGGTCGAGCCATACATACTTGTCCTCCTCCAGGCGGGAGATGGTGGCGATGTGGCTGATCTCGTGGTGCTGCGTTTCGGAGAGGTAATGCAGGATAGCGCCGGCCGAAATGATAGCCTCCTGCATGCCCTCGATGCCAAAGCCTTTCAGGGAAGCGGTGCCAAACTGCCGCGTCAGGCCATCGTAGGCGTAATCATACTTGAACACCCACTCGTCCAGGGCATAGTAGCGGAAGTCGGGGCCGTAGCGTTCGGTAAAGGTCTCTTTCTCGCGTTTGCAGAAGAGCACCTCGGCCGGGGCCAGGCTCTGCAGCAGCTTGCCAATGTAGCTTTTATCGCCCTGCGCGGTGATGAACTCACCGGTAGAAATATCCAGAAAGGAGATGCCCGTCTCGGTTTTGCCGAAGTGCACGGCGGCCAGGTAGTTGTTGCTGCGGCGCTCAAGCACCTGGTCGTTAAACGATACGCCCGGCGTTACCAGCTCGGTTACGCCGCGCTTTACGATACCCTTTACTGTTTTCGGGTCTTCGAGCTGGTCGCAGATGGCCACGCGCTCGCCGGCACGCACCAGCTTGGGCAGGTAGGTGTCTAAAGAGTGATGCGGAAAACCGGCCAGGGCCGTTTCGGAGGCCGAGCCGTTGCCGCGTTTGGTCAGTACGATGTCCAGAATTTTACTTGCCTTGATGGCGTCTTCGCCGAAGGTTTCGTAAAAGTCGCCTACCCTGAACAGCAGCAGCGCCCCCGGATGCTTCGCCTTAATGGCGTTGTATTGCTTCATCAGCGGCGTTACCGTGCCTTTGTCTCCTCCTTTCATACCTTGTTTTATACTTTGGCGGATGCTGGTGCATCGCGATTTATACTTCGTAAATGATGCTTGGGAATGGACTTAACCCACCCCTATCCCTCCCTTAAAAGAGGGCCCCTACCCCCAGAGGGGAATTTATACTTTGTTGGCACATGCTGTTCCGGATTTGCAATCCGGAACTTTGCTACCTGCGGATTTGCAATCCGCTTTCCTGTCCATAGCCGCTGCCTTTACTATTGCGGATTACAAATCCGCAGGTATTATACTTTCGGATTGCAAATCCGAAAGAGCGAGTTGGCCTAGATAGGAAGCATTTATACTTTATACTTCCCCATTAATCTAACCATGCAGCCATGGAACAGTTTTGCTGCGGTTTGATTTCTGCCATCTTCGCCGGACCTTTGCAGCGGCAAAGTACGCTGAGTCCTTTGTCCTTTGTCAAACAGTCCTTTGTCAACAAAACATGCGCAAACTCTCGATGGACGACCTCAACCGCGACTCGGTTGAAGAATTCAAAAATAAGAAAAAAATACCGTTAGTCTTGGTGCTGGATAATGTGCGCAGCCTCAACAACGTGGGGTCCGTTTTCCGCACGGCCGATGCCTTTATGGCCGAAAAAGTATACCTCTGCGGCATCACAGGCAAGCCCCCGCACCGCGACATTGAGAAAACCGCCCTGGGCGCTACCGAGTCGGTGGAATGGGAGCACGTGCCCGACACGCTGGAATTGGTAAAGGAGCTGAAGGCGCAGGGGTATAAAATTGGTTCGGTGGAGCAGGCCGAGAGAAGTATAAAATTAAATGAATTTGCGCCGGAGCCCGGGCAAAAGTATGCGCTGGTGCTGGGCAATGAGGTATTCGGCGTGGAGCAGGAGGTCATCAACCAGTCTGATTTTGTGCTGGAGATTCCGCAGTTCGGCACCAAGCACTCGCTCAACATCTCGGTGGCCACCGGCGTGGTGGTGTGGGATTTTCTGAGCAAAACGCTGCCACGGCAAGTATAAAACTGCCGTAAAGTATAAACACCGGAGCACTGGTCACGGCTGGTGCTCCATTTTTTGCCTTGCCATCCGCAGCGGTCGCCCTGCTCCCGAAGCCATGCACGTTTTTTCGCCGAAAAATTTGCACCAGCTTTAAACTTTCACCCTTCCCGCTTGTCGCACTATATACAAACGGAGCCTTCACCCGCCGCTCCGCTGGCTGCCTTTTATACTTTTGCGGATTTTATAAGAACTATGATGAAGACTTACTTTCGGTTTATACTTTGCTCCCTGTTTATACTTTCGCCGGCGATGCTTTCAGCACAGAACCAGGCTACTGGCAAGGTGAGCGGCAAGCTCCTGGATGCTGGCAGCAAAAAACCCCTCGGCTTTGCCAACGTGGTGCTGCTTACCCTACCCGATTCCAGCCTGGTAACCGGCGCCACCACCGACATGGAAGGCGTGTTTATACTTGAAAGTGTCCCCTCCGGCCGCTTCGTGCTGCGGGCCTCCATGGTGGGCTATCCAAATAAGTTTGTTCCGAACATCAGCATTAGCCCTGACAAGCCGGAGGCAGCCTTGGGTAATATCACCCTGAAGGCCACTGCCACCCAGTTGGGCGAGGTGGAGGTGGTGGCGCAGCGGCAGCTGGTGGACTTTGAGCTGGACAAGCGCGTGGTAAACGTAAGCCAGGACCTGAACGCGCAGAGTGGCACGGTGGCCGAGGTGATGCAGAACCTGCCTTCTGTGGACGTGGACATAGACGGCAACGTAAGCATGCGCGGCAGCGCCAACGTGACCATCCTGATAGACGGCAAACGCTCGGCCCTTTCCGAAATCCCGCTGGACCAGATTCCGGCCAATATGATCGAGAGCATTGAGCTCATCACCAACCCATCGTCCAAGTATAACCCGGAGGGCACCTCGGGCATTATCAACCTGGTGCTGAAAAAGGAGAAGAAGCCTGGTTTTAACGGCTCGGCCTCCATCACGGCCGGCACCTACGACAACTACAACACCGCGCTTAACCTGAACTACCGCTACAACAAATGGTCGCTGTTTGGCGGGTATGATTTCCGACAGCGCACCCGGCCCGGTACGCAGCAGAACAACACCACCAACTTTTACCTAAACGATGCCGGACAGCTAGACAGCACCAGCTACCGCCTGCAGGAAGGCGAGCGCAACAGCACCGACCTTTCCCACAATTTCCGGCTGGGTGCCGATTATTACCTCACGCCCAAGCATACTTTGTCGGCCTCGGCGCTGTACCGTTTTGGAGAGGACGAGAGCTCTAACAACATCCGCTACCGCTTCCTGGACGAGAACCGCCTGCTGCAGAGCACCCGCACCCGCGATGCCCGCGAGGTGGAGGACGAGCGCGCCCTGGACCTGACATTGGGCTACCGCCAGACCTTCGACCGCAAAGGCCAGGAGCTGACGGCTGACGTGGTCTACAACGCCAACGTGGACGATGAGGTAGCCCTGTTTGATGAAAGAGAAATTGGCCCCTCTCCCTTGGCTGAACTACAGAAAACACTGGTAGATGACAAGAACTATGAGTTGGTGACCAAGGCCGACTACGTGCACCCCTTCTCGGAGAACAGCCGGCTGGAGGCGGGACTCAGAACATCCTACGAGCAGTTGGATGAGGACTCCCGCTTCTTTAACCAGAACATGGAAACCAGCCAGATGGAATACGACACCACCCAAAGCAACCATTTTGTGTATGACCAGCAGGTATACTCCCTCTACACCAACTACAGCAACAAGTATAAAAGTATAACTTACCAGGTAGGCGTGCGGGCCGAACATACGATCACTAAATCGGACCTGCGCAACACCGACGACACCTACCAGAACAACTATTTCAGCCTCTTCCCCACGTTCTTCATCACCAACGATTTTGATGAGGATAACAAACTGCAGTTCAGCTACAGCCGCCGCATCAACAGGCCGCGCAGCCGCTTCCTGAACCCGTTTGTAGACCAATCCGACAGGTACAACCTCTCCTACGGCAACCCCAAACTCGACCCGGAGTTCGTGAACTCGCTGGAGCTGGGCTACCTGCGCTACTGGGGGCAGGCCTCGTTTAACGCCACTGTGTTTTACCGCCACACTACCGACGAGATTGAGCGCTTCCGGATGCCCTCCCCCACTGTTGTGAGAGCGACTGGGGAACCGGGCACAGAAACAACCTTCATCAACCTGTCGGATAACAGATCCTATGGCCTGGAGCTGGGCACCAATTACCCTATCACCAAGTGGTGGCGCCTGAATGCAAGCTGGTCTGGCTTTCGAACCGAGCTAAGTACTACGCAAGACGACACCGAATTGAGCAACTCCCAACTGAGCTGGAATGCCAAGCTCAACTCCAACATGACCGTGTGGAAAGACCTGGACATACAGCTCTCCGGCTTCTACCGTGCCCCCTCCAACGACATTCAGGGGCGTATGGAGCAGATGTTCAGCGCCGACCTGGGCATGAAAAAGGATGTACTCAAGAAGAAGGGCACTGTTTCGCTCCGCGTGTCGGATTTGTTTAACACGCGCCGCTTCGACTTCCTAAGCTACGGGCCCACGTTCCGCTCCGATATCCAAAACCGCCGCCAGAGCCGCATTGTGTACCTGGGCTTCACCTACCGCCTCAATAGCGACGACAGCGACCGCCGTAACCGCCAGAATGAGCAACGCGAGCAGAATGGCGGTGGGGAAGAGGAGGAGTTTTAGACACCGGCGGGTCCAACCACCCCTAACCCCTTCTTGGCCAAGGCGGGGAATGTTCAGCACACGATTATCATCCCCCTACCCCCTTCAAAGGGGGACTTTGGTTCAAGTTGCATAGCAGCAGCTAACGAATCTGATTCCAGCCTTTGGGTGGGGGTAGGGGCCCTCGACAAAGAGCGCCTATGCGAGTTTTTCTGGTGCTGAGCGATAGCGAGGCAGCCCGAGGAACGAGGGCAGGAAAAGCTCCCAGCGCGATGCCCTTATCGAGGGCCCCTACCCCCAAGGCGAGGCCTCCCGGCCTTGAGGGAGCCAAAGTCAGAAATGCAACGATAGGTATGTGGGAACTAGAGGATCAGCAGTAGCTAATAAGTATAGCTTGTATCAAATAGCAGAAAGCAGTGGCTATGAAAGTATAGACCGGCAAGTATAAAGTATAAGTTAGCAAGTATAAAAGTATAGCTGAATTAAGTATAGCTTTTCAAGCCAACTGGGCTGCAAGCCCAACATCATAGTAGGCACGAGTTGCAAACTCGCGCCAGGAAAGAGGTAATGGCAAGTATAAGCACGAGCGGACGCTTGCGCCAGAAAAGAATAACTATACTTCCTCCTTCAACTCTAGCTCCATTTTAATATCTGCCCGCTCGTAAATGCTTGGCGGCATTGGCACTTCCACAAAGCCCAGGCGCTGGTAGAGGTTCAGGGCGGGCAGCAGGCTGCGGTTTGAGACCAGGTATACTTTGCGGGCACCCACGCGGCGGGCTCGGTCAATGGCGGCCTCACCCAGCATCTTCCCGATCTTCATGCCCTGCATTTTAGGGGCCACGGCCATTTTAGCCAGCTCAAACACGCCATCACCTTCATTCAGCAGCGCACAGGTACCAACCGGCTCCCCGTTGAAGAGCGCCATCAGGATATGCCCGCCTTTGTTGATAATATAGCCCTGCGGATCGCTGAGGGATTGGTTGTCGGCCTCCTCCATCACAAAGTGCGTAGAGATCCACTCGTGGTTGAGGTCGTAGAAGGCCTGCGCGTAGAAAATATTGAAATCAACAATCTGTATTGCGGAAGGCGTATTATAATGCTGTGCCATGGTTGCTGTAAGTATAAGTACCGCAAAGGTAAAAAATTGGCTCCAACTGGCCCAGTTTATACTTTATACTTCCGATGGCAGTATACTATGCTGCCGCATCCTCCCCACAAAGTATGGACGCTAACCTAAGCATGATACCGCTCTGGCTGCAACTGGCTTACACTGCCTTTGTGCTGGTGCTCACCTTCCTCCTCACAGACCCACAGGAGAACATCAATTGGGTGTTTGGTCCGGGCAAAAAGCCACAACATACAATTCCCGCCAAGCTATACTTTGCCATCGTGATGCTCATCTTCCCCGTAGGCGTATTTCTTCCCTCCCACTTGCTGCTGCAGTGGCTCTTTACCTGAACCTCCGAAGTATAAACTGCCCTTCTACGGAATCAAGTTGCCCCTGATCTCCCCGGCGGGGTAGGTGGTGCTGTGGATATTCACGTACCATAAACCTGCCTCCAGGTCGTCCTCCTCGGCCTCGGTTAGTTGGCGGGTGCTGCCAGTGATGGTGCCGCTGGAGCCCTGGTTAAAGCCTTCCTCAATGTCAATAACAGGTGGGGCGCTGGATTCGGGGTCCGCAGGGCCGTGAAAGTGCATGGCAGTGGTGGCATCGTCCGGGTTGCCCAGCTGCCAGGTGATGGTGTAGCGCAGCGTGTTATTCACGTCGTCGTATACCACATCCATCTCTCCTGCGCCCTCCGTAGCAATAACCGGCCGCTCGTTGGCCCCGGTCAGCGCCACGTTGTTGAACTCAATCTCATCATCCAGGCTGTTGTCGTCATCGTCATCATCGTCGCAGGCTGCCAGCAGCCCGCTCAGCACCACCACCAGGCACAGGGCCGGCAGCTTCAACATATTCATGCTTCTCATTTTCATAATCTTACGATAAATATCCAACATCACTTTATACTTATTTTACCCATTCATTTAATAGTTGGGGTGCCTGCCTGTCACTTATTCCGTAGGATATTTAAAGTATGCTACCAACAGCAGGTTTCTGGTAGTGTGGGAACTGGGCCGGAAACAGAAAAAGCGGGCTCATAAAGCCCGCTCTCTCCCTTTAAACAAACAACAAACACATTTTTAGAGCTTAGATCTGCACCGTGCCGGCTTCCGGCACTTTCACTTTTTCGTTCTTCTGCAGCCCCGATACCACCTCTATGTTGATGCCGTCGGAGATGCCGGTTTTGATCTTGCGTTTCTCGAACCGCTGCGGCGCCGTCTCCACCTCCACGTACGGCTGCTCTTTTTCAAACTTGAGCATACTTTCCTTAATGGCCAGGGCCTTATCGCGCTTGTCGAGCACAATGTCGGCGTTGGCGCTGTAGCCGGCCCGGATAAAATCCTTCTCATCCAGCAGCACCCGCGCCCGTATCGGGAACTTGATGGAGCCCTCCTCATCCACACCTTTCGGGGCGATGAACTCCAGCTTGGCGTTAAACACCCGGCCTTCGATGGCTCCGATGGTCAGCAGCAGGTCCATATTCTCTTTCAGTTTGCCCACCTCCGACTCATCGATCTTGCCCTCAAAGATGAGGCTGCGCATGTCGGCCACCGAGGCGATGGTGGTGCCCTCGTTAAAGTTGTTGCGCTCGATGATGGAAGTACCCACTTTCACGGGCACATCCAGCAGCATGCCATCGATGGTGGAGTATACCTGGTTGGATTGCTGCTGCCCGCGCTTGCGCGAGGAGCCTTCGCGCACCAGTTGCAGGTTGCTTTCGGCGGCAGAGAGCGCCTCCCGCTTCAGGTTGAAGTCGGCTTTATACTTTCTAAACTCCTGCTCCGGAATCACCCTGTCGGCATACAGCTGCTCATACCGCTTCAGCTCCCGCCCGGCTTCCTCAAAGTTCAGCCTGGCCGTCTGCAGCTGCGTTTCGGCATTGTTCACGCTTACCATGTTGGGCACGATGCGGATCTTGGCCAGCAGCTGCCCCTTTTTCACCAGCTCGCCGGCCTCCACGTACAGCTCCTCCACAATACCCGACACCTGCGACTTTATCTCCACTTCCTTGCGCGGCACGATCGCGCCCGTGGCCACCGTCTTCTTCACGATCTCGGTCTCAAAGGGTGCCTCGGTTTTATACACCACAGGATCGGTGTTGGCCTTGTTGTAGAAGTAATAGCCCAGCCAGCCCGAAAGGCCCAGGAAAATCAGGATGAATACGCCTAACAATACCTTTTTCATAGCGTCGTCAATTATCAATTACCAGTTATCATTTATCAGTTTTGATGCCTCTCGTGGTTCTTATACTTGAGAAGAGCATTTTGCCTAATTCATCAGCATCCGTAAACAAGCTTCGGTGCTGCTTCTCGTCAATATACCCTGTATCCTTTAGCAGGTCAGTCCAGTATTTCGTCTCCAGACATTCCTTATAAGCAATGGAAAGTTTGGAGGAGAACTCCGCATCTGAGATCGCGCCGTTGGCCTCTGCCACATTCGCGCCGATGGATGTACCGCTACGCAGCAGCTGCTTGGCAAGTATAAACTCCCGTTTTTCCTGCCCCAGGTACTGGTAAGCTCTTACCACCCTGATTGCAAAAGCATATGCTTTGTTGTAAAGTACATTCTCCTTCATGTGCATTATGATTGTTAATCGTTAAATGATCATTGTTAACTGAAATTACTCGTCTTTGAGCGCCACTACCGGGTTTACCCGGGCGGCTTTGGTGGCCGGAATCAGGCCTGCCAACGCGCCGGTTACCACCAGCAGCACGGTAGCTGTCAGGGCAATGCCCGGGTTTACCTCCGGGATGCCGAAGAAGCCCGCCTGCACGTCGTTTTCCCGCATCACATATTCGATGAGGGCGATAATGCCGGTGCCGGCCAGCAAGCCCACATAACCTGCCAGCCCGGTTATCACGATCGATTCCTGGATGATCAGGCTGATGATGGAGAGCGGCGTGGCCCCAAGCGCCTTGCGGATACCGATCTCCTTGGTGCGCTCCTTAACCACGATCAACATGATATTGCCCACCCCGATGATGCCCGCCACGATGGTGCCTATACTTACCAGCCAGCTAAAACCGGCAATGCCGGCAAACAGTCCTTGTACTTCCTGGAACTCCTTCTCCACGTTGGCCGAGCCAAAGGCTTTCAAATCGGTGGGGGCTACGCGGTGGCGCTGCATCAGCAGGGCTTTGGTTTTCTCCTCTATCAGGGCAGCAGGCACGCCCGGCTTGGGCACCATGGCCATAAAGCCCACTTTGTTTACCTGGTTATAGGTTTGCTGCAGGGCCGTGAGCGGGATGTAGATCACCTTGGCGTCCTCCACCACGTCCTCGCCCTTGCCCACGGGCTCAAAAGTGCCCACTACCTGAAAGTAGCTGCCCTTGATACTGATATACTTGCCTATCGGGTGTTTCTCGTTGGGGAAGAGCACCTCCAGCACGCGGGGCCCCACCACGGCTATTTTGCGCTTCTCCTGCATGTCGATCTCGTTCACGAAACGACCGGTTTTCACCTTCATCGGCTTTACAGAAAGCATGTCGGGCGTTTCGCCATTTACTGTGAAGGCCGAGCTCTTGTCTTTGTAGTTCACCGAAAAATCGCCCCAGAGTTGGCTGCTGGGAGCCACCACGCCCACCTCCGGTATACTTGCCCGGATGGCATCCACATCGTCGTTCGTCAGCTGGATGGTGCGGCCGGCGTTCATGCCCATATAAGGCACGCTGGTGCGTTGCGTCCAGATAAACACGGCGTTTTTGGCGATGTTAAACTCGCTGGTGATGCCGTTCTCCAGTCCTTTGCCCGCGCCCAGCAATACCACCAGCATAAAAATGCCCCAGAACACGCCAAAAGCCGTCAGTGCCGTGCGCAGCTTGTGCTTCTTGACGGTGTTGTATATCTCGGTCCATTTATCGATGTCGATCATACTTTTAATTTTGAATGAGCGAATGAGTGATTGAGTGAATGGTATCTAATTTTGAATGAGTGACTGAGTGAATGTTTTATTGTTAAATGGCTAATTGTTAGTTGTTGATTGTTGCTTTTATACTTTCAGAGTTATCCTGGATTAGAAGTCTTGGTACACGAAGTATAAATTCACTCAATCACTCAATCACTCATTCAAAATTCCTAATCTGCCCTCAGCGCCTCGATGGGTTTGATGTGGGCGGCTCGCAGGGCCGGCATCAGTCCGGCGATGGCCCCTGATATTACCAGCACCACCGTGGCCGACAGCGCCACCCGCAGGTCTACCTCCGGGCTGGCAAAGAACGGCAGCTCCGCCCCCGACGACACCAGCAGATGCTCTATCACGGCCAGGATCATGGTGCCAAACAGCAGCCCCAGGTAGCCGGAAAAAGCCGTGATCACCACCGACTCCTGCAGGATAAGGCTCACGATGGAAAGCGGCGTGGCCCCCAGCGCCTTGCGAACCCCAATCTCGCGGGTACGCTCCTTCACGATGATCAGCATAATGTTGCTCACGCCCACAATGCCGGCGATCAGGGTACCAATGCCCACAATCCAGACGAAGACGCGGATGCCGTTGAACAGGCCCTGCACTTTCAGGTATTCTGCCTCCGTATTCTCCACCCCGATGGCCATGTCGTCGGTTTCGGCAAACTTGTGGCGCTGGGCCAGCAGGGTGCGCAGTTTGTCTTCCATTTCCTTGGCCGGCACGCCGTCCTGAGCCGTCAGCAGCATCAGCTGCACCTGGTTGGGTTGGTTAAAGGCCGTTTGCAGCGTGGAGAACGGAATGTAGGCGCGCTCTTCGCGGCGGCCGCTGTTGTTACCGCGCACTTTAAAAGTGCCCACCACCTTAAAATGGATGCCCCGGATGTTCACGTACTCGCCAACGGGGTTCTGCTCTTTAAAAAGCACCTGCGCCACCTGCTCTCCCAGCACGATCACCTTGCGCTTCTCGCGCTCGTCGAGCTCGTTGAGGATGCGGCCCCGGAAAGCGCGCTCCCCATTTATCTCCATAAAATCCGGCGCGGCGCCAAACACCTGGTAAGAGCCGTTCTGGTCTTTGTAGTTGATCGTGTACTCGCCCCAGATGCGGTTGCGCGGCGCCATCAGGTTTAGCTCTAGTAGTTCGCGCTTGATGGCATCCAAATCCTGGTTGGTGAACTTGATCTCACGCCCGGGCTTCATGCCTTTGTGCGCCACGGCTGTTTTGCCGCTCCACACAAAAATGCTGTTCTTGGCCCCGTCGCCGAAGCGGTTCACCACGCCCTTCTCCAGTCCCTTCCCCACGCCCAGCAGCAGCACCAGCATGAAGATGCCCCAGAACACGCCAAAAGCTGTGAGGAAGGTGCGCAGCTTGTTTTTGCGCATCGTGCCCAGTATCTCCTGCCATTTATCGATGTCGAACATGCTTTTTAAATTTTGAATGAGCGGATGAGCGGGTGAGTGAATGGTTTATGGTTGAATGATTAAATGACTTAATTGCTGATTGTTGGGCCTTTTATACTTTCTGGATGCTTCTGGAGTGAAAGCCTTAATACACGAAGTATAAATTCACTCATTCGCTCAGTCGCTCATTCAAAATTCCATGCTCTACAGCAGCAGTTTCCAGCACGCCGTGGTCGTCGTTCACGATCAGGCCGTCCTTTAACCGGATGATGCGCTGTGTCTGGGCGGCAATGTCGTTCTCGTGCGTCACGATCACCACGGTCATACCCTTGCGGTTCACGTCCTTGAAGATGTCCATTACCTCGGAGGAAGTTTGGGAGTCCAGGGCGCCGGTCGGTTCGTCGGCAAGTATAAGCTTGGGCTGCGAGATAAGCGCCCGCGCGATGGCCACCCGCTGCCGCTGCCCACCCGATAGTTCGTTGGGCGAGTGATCGGCCCACTCCTTCAGGCCCACCATCTCCAGGTACTGCAGCGCCAGTCTGTTGCGCTCCCGGCGGCCTACCTGCTGGTAATAGAGCGGCAGGGCCACATTCTCCATCGCATTTTTAAAAGAAAGCAGGTTAAACGACTGAAACACAAAACCCAGGAAGCGGTTGCGGTAATACGCCGCCTTTGCCGCGCTTAGGTTTTTGATAGCCGTGCCGGCCAAGGTATAGTTGCCCCGGTCGTAATCGTCGAGGATGCCCAGGATGTTGAGCAGCGTGGACTTACCCGAGCCCGAAGCGCCCATGATCGATACAAACTCCCCTTCCTGAATCTGCATATCGATGCCCTTGAGCACGTGCAGCTTGTTTTGCCCAACGGCGTAGTACTTGTGGATGTCCTGGAGCTGTATCATAGGCAAAGCGCTTCTTCCTTTATTTTACGGTAGTATGCTATACAAGGTACCGATAGGTTAAATATTTTATTGCTTAATTTATACTTACAACGCTTTTCTATCGACTTAACATACATCCGCATCTACCAACAAGGTTAACAGCAGCAGCATTTTAGTAAGCAGGCAAGGGTGCTAAGTATAGAGCGGGCAAAAAGCCGGAAAAAATAAGGTGGCTTTGTGAAGTATAGATGCAGTGGCGGGCGCCATAGTTGCCTGAGGGACGAAATTAAAATAGAAAAGCCCCTCAGGTATTAGCTAAGGGGCTCCCGGTATAGGTTATACTGACCTTAATTCGCCAGTTTTCTGCGGCCAATAAGGTAGTAGAGGAGCAGACCAAAAAACGGCACCAGCAGCACCACCAGCAGCCACACCACCTTGTCGATGCTATCCTTGAAAGTGCCTGTGATGATTTCCAGCACAGCGTAGCCCCAGATTGCAAGAGGGATTAGCAGTATGAGCAATTCCATTAGTCCGAGACCACCGATAAAAAGAAAGTTTGCCATAGTTTCAGGGATTAGTTTAATGAATATATAATTTATAAATATAATATCAAAATCTCCGGCTGCGTAAGTACTATCATCCAAAGTATGCGGGCATTTACAAGTATGATGGAGCAGCCGTTGCCTAACCCTATTTTGTTTCACCCGCTCAAGCACCACCTGGGCTATCTGAGGGATTTTGCCGCCCAAAGTATAACGTGGCCGGAACCGGAGCTGCGAAAGGCGTTTCAGCGGATAGGCGGCTCCCAACTGGATCTGTACATCGGGCCGCTCCCGTCGCTACAGATCGCAGAGGAAGTGATTTTATACTTGCAGCAGCGCCACCTGCTCACGCCAGAGCCATACCGCCAGCACCTTGTCCCCGTCGGCTACCGCCTCTGCACCCTCTCCGACGGCTCCGCCTGGGCGCTGCGCTGGGGCCTGCACACAGGGCGGCACGTGCACCTGCATCCTGGCCGCTACTCGCTGCATACGCTGCGCATCAAGGCAAACCACCTCAAGACTGCCCTTGCTGTGACTATAGCAAGTATAAAGTATAATCAGCCTATCAGCCTGCAGCTGCTAAACCAGGTGCGGGCCGAGTGGCTGGAGCTGCCGCCGGTAACCGGTTATACTTCAGCGGAGGGCCTGGGCAAGGTGCTGGACCTGGTGCCGGGCAACGCGTAAACGAACAGCGCCACCCCCAGAGGAGGTGGCGCTGCCCGCACAAGTATGGTTTTCTTACCGGCTCATACTTTGCAGTGAGGCCAGCGTTACTTTCTGGTTGTTCAATTCGGTATACTTAAAATCGTTGCCTCCCCGGAAGCTGGCCCCTTTTATGTTGAAGTCGCCGGATACCTTCGTGTATTTAAAATTGGCCATACCATCGAACAAGGCCTTCTCGAAATTGGCGCTGCGGGCAAACTTCGCATACTTGTAGTTTGCCTCGCCCTTGTAGGTGGCCCCGGCAAAGCTGGTCCGTGCCGGAAACTCTACATACTTAAAGTTAGCTTCCCCGCCAAAGCGCACGTTGCTGAAGTTCACGCTCCTATCAAACTCGGCATACTTGAAGTTGGCCTCCTCTGCAAAGCGGCTGCTCATAAACGAAACATCGCCCTCGAACTCGCTATACTTAAAAGCTGCCTGCTGCTGAAACTGGCAGTTCTCAAACACTACATCCTTCTCAAAATGGGTGTTGTATACTTCATTCTTTGAGTTCTTCAGATTCACTGCGTTGTCCGGGTTAAAGTAGCCCAGCACATTGCCTGAGAAAGTGCAGTTGACAAAGCTGAGCGGCACCGTAACCGTGCTTACATATTCTTTCGTGTTATACTTGTTATCGCCTCCCTTCACCAGTTTCATATTCTGCAGTTTCGTCATGTCCAGATCGCCCGTGATCTCGGCATTCTGGTAGCTCACAGCCTCACCGCGGTTAATCTTAGCAAGGATTTCGGAGGCGTTTACTTTGGTTTGCGCCATACTCAGCAAAGGCAACAGCAACAGCGCGAGCAACAGGTGTACTTGTTTGTTCATCGTGATTTTTGGTTAGTGGATGGTATACTTCTTTTTTACTCTGTCCTTATAGATGAAGAGAGTACGGGGATGGTTGCCTGGCTAAGATAAAAATTTCCCTGAAAAACAAAAAAAGCGCCACCCTTTGCAGAGTGACGCTTTTATACTTTATACTTCTATACTTGCTTAGATGTGCAGCGCACGGTTGTCGGTAGCTGCCAGGCAGGCTTCCTTCATGGCTTCGGTATAGGTTGGGTGTGCGTGGCTCATGCGGGCAATATCTTCTGCCGAGGCACGGAACTCCATCGCTACCACTGCCTCCGCGATCATATCGGCAGCGCGTGGCCCGATCATGTGCACGCCCAGGATCTCATCCGTATCCTTATCAGCCAGCACCTTCACAAAGCCATCCGTATCCATTGAGGCCTTGGCACGACCAGACGCTTTGAACGGGAACGAACCGGACTTGAAAGCACGGCCCTGCTCTTTCAGTTGCTCTTCAGTAAAGCCTACGCCCGCTACTTCCGGCCAGGTATATACCACGCCCGGTATCAGGTTGTAGTTGATGTGCGGCTTCTGACCAACGATCTGCTCTGCTACCAGCACGCCTTCTTCCTCGGCTTTGTGGGCCAGCATCGCACCACGCACCACGTCGCCAATGGCGTAGATGCCCGGCACATTGGTTTCCAGGTGGTCGTTTACGGCAATCATACCGCGCTCGCCCACTTGTACGCCGGCGCTCTCCAGACCCAAGCCTTCCGTGTACGCCTTACGGCCCACCGAAACCAGCACGTAATCGCCTTCGAAGGTTACCGTTTCGCCTTTTGGGTTCTCAGCCGTTACTTTTACCATATCGCCCTCGTTGGTAGCGCCGGTTACTTTGTGGTTAAAGAAGAACTCGAAGCCAAGTGTTTTCTTGAGCACGCGCTGCAGCTCTTTGCCCAATGCACGGTCCATCGTCGGGATAATAGCATCCACGTACTCCACTACCTGCACTTTGGCACCCAGGCGCGCGTACACCGAACCGAGCTCCAGGCCGATCACACCGCCACCGATCACGATCAGATTCTTAGGAACCTCGGTCAGTGTTAAGGCCTCTGTTGAGGTGATGATACGCTGCTTGTCGATGGGCAGGAAGGGTAACGCCACCGGCTTAGAGCCTGTCGCGATGATGGTCTTGTCTGTTTCGATCTGCTGCTCTTTACCTTCTGCGTCTGATATTTTGATCGTGTTCTTGTTCACGAACGAGCCCAGGCCGTAGTAGGTATCGATCTTGTGCTTCTTCATCAGGTACGCAATGCCGTCGTTGTTCGACTTCACCACCTCCGCCTTGCGCTTGATCATCTGCTCGATGTTCACTTGCAGGTCGTTCAGCTCGATACCATGCGTTTTGAACGTATGCGCGGCATTGTGGTAGTGCTCTGATGAATCGAGCAGCGCCTTGGAAGGGATACAGCCCACATTCAGACAGGTACCACCCAGCACATTATACTTTTCTATGATCGCGGTTTTCAGGCCCAGCTGCGCACAACGGATCGCTGCCACATAGCCCCCAGGACCAGAACCGATTACGGTTACATCGTATTTCATGTGTTTTATACTTTGAGGAGAGTTATACTCTCGTTTTTTATACTTAATTGTCTGTATAGTCTACAGCTACTTTGGAAATAAGAGGAACGATTGTCATCCCCCTACCCCCTTCAAAGGGGGACACTCGCAGATGTAACTTCCGAAAGTATACTTCAAATTACACTTTCAGAAAAGTCCCCCTTTGAAGGGGGTAGGGGGATGATTTACATCTGCAGGCAAACACCTCTATGGTCCCCTCAAGGGGACAGTAAAAAAGGAGGAGCAAACTTATGCGCTTACCCCTCCTTCCCTATCTCAATAAATTATACCCCGAGAAGTAATCTCATCGGATCTTCTAAGAGCTCCTTCACGCGTACCAGGAAGCTTACCGACTCGCGGCCATCGATGCTGCGGTGGTCGTAAGAAAGCGCCAGGTACATCATCGGGCGGATCTCCACCTGGCCATTGATGGCAACCGGGCGCTGTATGATGTTGTGCATGCCCAGTATAGCTGACTGCGGCGCGTTGATGATCGGCGTAGACATCATGGATCCGAACACACCACCGTTGGTGATCGTGAAGGTACCACCTGTCATCTCCTCGATAGAAAGTTTCCCGTCGCGAGCCTTCTTGGCTAGGCGCACTACTTCTTTCTCGATGCCATCCAGCGTCAGGCTTTCTGCGTTGCGGATAACCGGCACCACCAGGCCTTTCGGTGAGGAAACAGCGATCGAAACATCTACGAAGTCATTAAAGATCATGTCGTTGCCATCGATCTGCGCATTTACCGAAGGCCACTCCTTCAGGGCAACGGTACAAGCCTTCGTGAAGAACGACATGAAACCCAGGCCTACTTCGTGCACCTCCTTGAACTTGTCTTTATACTTGGCGCGGATGTCCATGATCGGCTTCATGTCTACCTCATTGAAGGTGGTGAGCATGGCCGTTTCGTTTTTAACCGTTACCAGGCGGCGGGCAACTGTTTTGCGCAGCGAGCTCATTTTCTCGCGGCGCTGGTTTCTCTCGCCAGTGGCGGCAGGAGCCTCAGCGGCAGCCTCCTGCTTAGGAGCAGCGGCAGCGGCTGGTTTGGCAGCGGTTTTCTGTGCGCCCATCGCGTCCTCCTTCGTGATGCGGCCATCACGGCCGGAGCCCTGCACATCAGCGGCGTTTATACCTTTCTCAGCCAGGATTTTCCCGGCAGCCGGAGACGGCGTGCCCGAAGCATAGGTTTGTGCGCCGGAGGGAGCATCAGCCTTGGCGGCCACCTGTTGCGTTGCCTCTTCCTGCTTGGCTGCGGCCTGCGCGTTGGCCTTAACATTTCCGGCACCCGGCACGATCCTGCAAAGCAGCCCGCCTATCTCTACGGTGTCACCTTGCTGCGCCACAATCTCCAATGTACCTGCGGCCTCGGCTGGCAGTTCGAACGTTGCTTTGTCAGACTCCAGCTCCGCGATCACCTCATCCATCTCCACATGATCACCATCTTTCTTCAGCCAGCTGGCAATGGTAACCTCTGTGATAGACTCGCCTACGGTTGGCACTTTCATTTCCACGGCCTCGCCGGCACCGGCAGTAGCGCCCGCTGCTGGCTGAGCAGCGGCTTGTGCCGGGGCTGTTGCCTGCGCCGGAGCGGCTTCTTGATTTGCAGCAGGGGCTGCTGGAGTTGCAGCGCCATCCTGGTCTATTCTGCAGATCACAGCACCGACATTTATCGTGTCGCCTTCCTGCGCTACAATGCGTAAAATGCCTGCGGCTTCGGCTGGCAGTTCGAATGTGGCCTTGTCAGATTCCAGCTCTGCGATCACCTCATCCATCTCCACACGGTCGCCGTCTTTCTTCAGCCACTGGGCTATCGTTACCTCAGTGATCGACTCACCTACGACAGGCACTTTAACTTCTAAGCTCATATTTTATCAATTATGAATTACGATTTAATAATTACGAACGAATGATGAGTAATGACTAATATCGGATCAATTAATCATTACTCATCATTACTTATACATTAAATAGCGAACGCGCGGGCGATCAGCTCCTGTTGCTCCTTGGCGTGCACTTTCAGGTAGCCGGTTGCCGGTGAGGCGCTGGCTTTACGGGCCACCACGTCCTCCACGCCGTTGCGCATGATGCGCAGGATGTACATCCAGGCGCCCATGTTCTCCGGCTCTTCCTGTACCCAGTACACTTTGGCGTTTTTATACTTGCCAAGCTCAGCCTCCAGCTGCACTTTCGGGAACGGCGCCAGCTGCTCCATACGGATAATGGCTACATCCTTGCGGTTGTTCTTCTGCTGCTCTTCCAGCAAATCAAAGTATACTTTGCCGGAGCACAGCAACACTTTCTTCACTGCTTTAGCCGATGCATACGTATCGCCGATCACTTCTCTGAAGCCGCCCGTTGTAAAGTCCTCCACAGGAGAAACCACGGCCGGATGGCGCAGCAGCGACTTTGGCGACATGTTGATGGCCGGCTTGCGGAATGGCAATGCCAGCTGGCGACGCATGAAGTGGAACAGGTTAGCAGGCGTAGTGATGTTGGTAACGAAGATGTTGTTCTCAGCGGCCAGCTGCAGGAAGCGCTCGGGGCGCGCGTTGGAGTGCTCAGGTCCCTGGCCTTCGTAGCCGTGCGGCAACAGCATCACCAGTCCGTTCATGCGCTGCCACTTAGACTCCGTGGAAGAGATGAACTGATCGATCATCACTTGGGCGCCGTTGGCAAAGTCACCGAACTGGGCTTCCCAGATTACGAGCGCATTCGGGTTAGCCATGGCATAGCCAAACTCAAAACCCAGCACGCCATACTCTGAAAGCAACGAGTTATAGATCTCAAACGAGCCCTGGTTCTCCGTCATGTGGTTCAGGTTGTTGTAGGCGGCGCTTGTTACGGCGTCGTGTAACACCGCATGGCGATGCGAGAACGTGCCCCGCTGCACATCCTGACCGGAGAAGCGAACTATCCTGCCATCCAGCAACACCGAACCGTAAGCCAGCAACTCGGCGGCGGCCCAGTTCAGCTGCTTTGTCTCAAAGAACATTTCTTTGCGTTCCTTTAGCAGCTTTTCGATCTGCTTCAGCGGCTTAAAGCCCTGTGGCAGGGTAGTGAGGGCCTTCCCTACTGTCTCGATGGCTTCTGCGGTAATGCCTGTTTCAGGAGACTGGTTAAAATCTTCCGGCGTGGAACGGCGCAGCGACTGCCACTCCTTCTCCAGCACCTGGTAGTTGTACGGCAACGGCTTCTGCTTCACCATGTCCAGGCGGTCCTGCAACAGGTTGCGGAACTCCTTGTCCATACTTTTCGCCAGTTCAGCGTCAATCTCCCCATGGCTGATCAGTTCTTTGTTGTATACCTCGCGCGGGTTCGGGTGCTTCGAGATGATGTTGTACAGCTGTGGCTGCGTGAACTTCGGCTCATCCGACTCGTTGTGGCCATGGCGGCGGTAGCACACCATGTCAATAAAGATGTCGTTGTTGTAGCGCTGGCGGTACTCCATGGCCATGCGCATCGCAAACACCACTGCCTCCGGGTCGTCGCCGTTCACGTGCAGTACCGGCGCGTCAATTACTTTGGCAACATCCGTAGAGTAGATAGAGGAACGGGCATCCTCGAAATCGGTGGTAAAACCAACCTGATTGTTGATCACAAAGTGGATGGTGCCGCCGGTGTTGTAGCCCTCCAGGTTAGCCATCTGCGTTACCTCGTACACAATGCCCTGACCCGCCAGGGCCGCGTCGCCGTGTATCAGTATTGGCAGTACCTTGTCTATGTCTTTGTCATACATGCAGTCAATCTTGGCACGCACAAAGCCTTCTACCACCGGGTTCACCGCCTCCAGGTGCGAGGGGTTCGGGGCCAGCTTCAGGTTAACCTTTTTGCCGGATGGCGTTACCACCTCTGAGGAGAAGCCCATGTGGTACTTCACGTCACCATCGCCCATGGTCAGGTCCGGCACGGCCGTGCCCTCAAACTCGGAGAAGATCTGCTCGTAGGTTTTACCCATGATATTGGCCAGCACGTTGAGGCGGCCACGGTGCGCCATGCCAATCACCACTTCCTCCACGCCCAGTTCAGAGGCCTTGTCGATAGCGGCATCCAGGGCCGGGATGGTTGTCTCGCCGCCTTCCAAAGAGAAGCGCTTTTGGCCCAGGAACTTCGTGTGCAGGAAGTTCTCAAACACCACCGCCTCGTTCAGCTTGGAGAGAATGCGTTTTTTATACTCAATGCCCGGGTTAAAACTCAGGGAATCCTGCTCTACTTTCTTTTTGAACCACTCCAGCACCTCCGGGTCGCGGATGTACATGTATTCAAAGCCGATGGGTCCGGCGTAGATCTTTTTCAGGGCCGCCTCGATGTCGCGCAGCGTAGCCGGCCCGATACCGATGATTTCCCCTACCTTGAACACCGTGTCAAGGTCGGTCCCCGTCAAACCGAAGTCGGAGAGGTCCAGCCGTGCCTTGCGGTCTTTGCGCTCGCGCACCGGGTTGGTTTTGGAGCGCAGGTGGCCGCGCGTGCGGTAAGCGTGGATCAGGTTGCGCACGGCAACCTCTTTCTCAGACTCGCCGGCTACCACTACCTCTTTAGCAGGAGCAGCCGCTGCGCCTTCGGCAGCCTCGTGGCCGTTCTCGCCGTAGGTTGTGGCAAACTCGAACCCTTCAAAAAACTTACGCCACCCGGCATCTACTGATTCCGGGTCCTGCTGGTAGGCTTTGTACAGCCCGTCGATGTAATCGCCATGCGCATTGGCGATGTAGGTATATTTATCCATAGTATAAACTACTGCATGTGATGGAGGCAAAGTTAGAGGTATTATTGAAATTTCAAATTACTCATATTCGCATGAGCAAATATCACTTATAATCAAGCACAAATGTACTATTATCTTACCCTATATCGCCTGTAACAGTTGCATTTTATGCATCTAAACCTCTAAAGGAGCGTAATGTTCGAAAGATGCAGCAACGGGAGGATTCTATACTATTATCCTGGCGCTAAGGCTCCCCAGAGTTCATGCAGCAGGCCTGTCCCGGCACTTTAGGAGCAGCTGGAAGCAAAACCGGAGCTTACCGGGAGTTATGTTTTCCGTAGACATAGGCTTTGGCTCCTGCTGCAGCCATAATCCTCAAAGAATATTTAAATATTTAAACGTAAAAACTATAGTTACTTTAGCCCATGTTATTTCCTGTTATACCATCAAATGTATGATCACCTTTATACGAGGGAAGGTAGTTCGGTTTTATGAGCTAGAAACGTGAGGCTGCTAGGGAGCAGCAATGCAGACATTATTGGTCCTAAACTATAGGAAACTATGTATAGCTATCTGCTGGAAGAACTATCGAAAGCAATTGGGGCCAGGCTCTTGGTTAGCTTCGAGTATGAGAACGAAAGCCTTGTGGTGGAGCCGCACCTGCTGGGGCAAAATAAGCAACACGAGTCCTGCCTGCTCGCCTGGCGCACGGCCAAAAACGGGCAAAAGCAGGGGTGGCAGTGTTTCCTGCTGAGCCGTATGCAAAACACCAGGCTCACGGACGAGCGGTTCAGCAAAAAGCGCCCCGGCTACGACCCTTACGACAATTCCATGTCCCGAATTTACTACCGCATCTGAGAACGGACTTTTTTATACTTCGCGTACGCCTCTCCAAGTTATGAAGAACGCCTGCAGCCGGGCAAAACAGGCCAACGGCAAGTATAAACTATACCTTGCTGCTTTGTGTTGTACTTGCGCTAGAAGTATAACACAGCATTGCCGAAGAAGAGAAAGTATAAAAGGCCGCAGCCCCCGCTGACGGCGCAGGAAAAGGTGAGCCGCTGCATGCGCGGCAACAAAGCCAAAGACACGCAGCCTGAGCTTAAGCTGCGAAGGGCGCTGTGGCAGGCGGGGCTGCGCGGCTACCGCGTGCACTGGCCTAAAGCCCCCGGCAAGCCCGACATCTGCGATCCTGCGCGCCGCCTGGCCGTGTTTGTGCATGGTTGCTTCTGGCACCGCTGCCCCTACTGCCAACCTGCGCTTCCTAAAACAAACGCCGCCTTCTGGCAACACAAGTTAGAGGCCAACGTGAAGCGCGACGCAAAGTATAGGCGCATGTACCGCGAGGCGGGCTGGCAGCGCCTGGTGGTGTGGGAGTGCCAGCTAAAACAAGGCCAGCAAAGTATAGTTTCCCTTATCCGCGAACTGCACAGCGGCGTGCCCGAGAGCTGGGAAGTAGCAGCTTGAGAACTACATACGTATAAAGTATGGATTTTTCACTATCTTGAGGGGACACTAAGCGATACTTTACTCTATGAAGAAACACATTCCGCTGCTGGGCCTGCTCGGGCTGCTGGCCATGGGCTGCAACGAGAACTCCCGACAGGTAAGCGAGGCCGAAAGAGAGACCTCCTCTGCCACCGCCGACAGCACCAACCTGCAGCCTGCCCTGCAAAGCATTTCGGCCGATAGCCTGCTGGCCCACGTTACCACCCTTGCCTCCGACGAATTTGAGGGCCGCGCCCCTGGCTCTGTTGGGGAAGACTCCACGGTGGCCTACCTCACCCGTCACTTTAAGCAGCTGGGCCTGCAGCCGGGCAACCCGGACGGCAGCTTCGTGCAAAAGGTGCCGATGTTCGGCTACACGCCAACGCCAAAGGCTACCCTCACCGCCAACGGCAAAAACATACCGCTCAGCTTTCCGGATGATTACGTGGCCCTTACCCGCCGCTATGTTGAGGGGGTTGAAGTAAACAACTCCGATCTGGTGTTTGTAGGCTATGGCGTGGTGGCGCCCGAATTTGGCTGGGACGATTATAAAGGCGTGGACGTGAAAGGCAAAACGATCGTGATGCTGGTTAGCGACCCGCCGGTGCCGGACCCTCAGAACCCCGAGCAGCTGGACAGCACCATATTTGGTGGCAAAGCCATGACCTACTATGGCCGCTGGACCTACAAGTATGAGATCGCCGCTGAGAAAGGCGCGGCTGCCGCTATTATCATCCACGAAACCGGCCCGGCCGGCTATCCTTATGAAGTAATCTCTGGTAGCCACAGCCGCGAAGGGTTCGAGATCATCACCCCGGATAAAAACATGAACCGCTCTGAGGTGGAGGCTTGGATCACGGAGCCCAAGGCGCGCGAGCTGTTCACCGCCCTCGGCCGTAACTTCGATGAGTTGAAGGAGGCCGCCAAAAAGAAGGATTTCAAGCCTGTTCCGCTGAAGGCCACGGCCAGCTTCAACATCAAAAATGAGCTGCGCGAAGTACAGTCGCAGAACGTGATTGCCAAGCTGGAGGGCTCTGACGAGGAGCTGAAGGACGAGTATGTGATCTATACGGCGCACTGGGACCACCTGGGCAAGGACCCAAGCCTGCAGGGCGACCAGATCTACAACGGCGCCTTGGATAACGCCACCGGTACCGCCGGCCTGATAGAACTGGCACGAGCCTTTAGCCAGATGGAGACCAAGCCGAAGCGCTCCATACTTTTCCTGGCGGTTACTGCCGAGGAGAAAGGCCTGCTGGGTTCTAAATACTACGCCAGCAGCCCGCTCTACCCACTCGAGAAAACCGTGGCCGTTATCAACATGGACGTGCTGAACGCCTATGGCCCTACCGAGGACGTGGTAGTGGTTGGCTACGGTAACTCTACGCTGGAGGATGTGCTGGCGCAGGAGGCAAAATCGCAGAACCGCCGCATCGTACCGGAGGCCACGCCAGAGACCGGCTCCTTCTATCGCTCCGACCATTTCGAGTTTGCCAAGCAGGGCGTGCCGGCGCTCTACGCCGGCTCGGGCGTGGTTGCCCGCAACCAGCCAGCCGATTATGTGAAGCAGTGGAAAGAACGCTACACCGCCAACGACTACCACAAGCTATCGGACGAGGTGCGCGATGACTGGAACCTGGAAGGCGCTGTAGAAGACCTGCAGTTGTTCCTGCGCGTTGGCTACAGGGTTGCCAACACAGAGAAATTCCCGGAATGGAAAGAGGGCACTGAGTTCAGGGCCAAGCGAGAGGAGACCTTATCCCGCGCAGCGCCCTCCAACTAAAGTATAAAGTATAACCACGTATAAAGTTGCTGTTGAGAGGCCTGTCGCTTAGCGTGGCAGGCCTTTCTCTATTCAGCGTACTGTAGCCTTGTCATACTTCTGATACTGCCCTTCTGATGTAGCACCTTTTTTAAAGTATAGCCGATTGATTCAGATCAAATCAAACTCTATACAAGTAAAGTTATACTCTGTCTTTCATCGCTACTTCTGCATTTTATTCACTCGCACCGAGATACTGCCGGCTCACTGTTGAGAATCACCTCTTCACTTTAAAATAGTCTACTTTATTCTATCCATGGGGTTACTTCTTGGGGGCCACCGTATAAATAAGTACAAAATCAATTTATACAAGATTATGAAAAAGATTTGGAAATTCGCCTTCGCCGCTTTTGCAGCCTTCGCTTTTACGGCTTGCGGCACCGATAATAATACAACTACCGAGTCAGACACTATGGAAACCACTGATGAGGTAGAAACAGATATGGATATGGAACTGGATGAAGACACTACGATTGTGGTAGAAGACACTACCGTGGATGATGGTGTTGCCGATGAGATTAAGGAAGAACAGCCTCCTGTACAATAACAGACACAAACTTTCATTCAGAAAGTCCCTGCCCGTTTAGGCAGGGACTTTTTTTATGTCCGGTGATGGTACGGCCGGACGCAAAAAGAAGGCGCCGGAAAGCAGCATATGCCTTAAAACATTTTTATATTTAGGAATGGAAAATACAACGCTGATACATGATGGCGTAACGATAAAATTAGTGGAGCGGCAGGAGCAGTTGCAGGAGTTGGTCATACTTCTGAATCAAAGCAAGGAACTAGGCCTTGACCTGGAGTTTGACCAGAACCGCTTTACGTATGGTTTTAACCTTTGCCTGGTGCAGATTGCCGATGAGAGCGGCGTTTGCTACATTATAGATCCTTTTGCCATCCCCGATCTGCAGTCCCTCTTCGACCTGTTCGCTAACCCTGCGGTCACCAAGATCATTCATCACTCCAACAATGATATCCTCCTGCTCAGCAAGATGGGCTGCCATATTAAAGGGGTGATGGATACGGACGTGGCGGCCAAGGTGCTCAACTATGAGCGCTCCTCGCTGGCGACGGTGCTCAAGGAGGAGTTTAACATCGAGATAGACAAATCCCAGCAGTCAAGCAACTGGAACAAGCGCCCCCTGACAGAGGCACAGCTGCAGTACGCAGCCATAGATGTGATGTACCTGCACCGCGTTAAGGCCAAGCTTTTGACTGAAGTGGAGCAACTGGGTCGCCTGCACTGGCTGGAGGAGGAAAACCAGCTGCTCGAATCGCTCACATACTCCGAGCCCACTAACCCGCACCTGAAACTGCGCAACGCCTACAAGCTTAATTACTACCAGCAGTACATTCTGAGGGATCTGTTTGCCTTTCGTGAACAGATGGGAAAGCTGTTTAACAAGCCTGCCCCTTATATTATCCCCAACGATGCCCTTGTGGAGTTAGCCAACAACCCTAACACGGATATTCATGAGTGGCTGAACCACACACGCGGCATACACGGAGGCCTTAAGCGCTCCAGAAACGAGAATCTGCTGAAGGATGCTATCCGCGACGCTAAAATTGCCGCCAAAGAAAACAACATCAGCCATGATTACCCTGAAAGCCGCTGGCAGCGACCACTTCGCACTCCGGAAACGGAGCAGCGCAAGGAGGAGCTAACAAGGGTGCAGAAACAGATAGTTGAGAAGTATGGAGAGTATGCTGCACGCCTTATTATTACCCAGAGCGTTATAAACGATTACTGCTTTACCGGCGAGCTACGATGCACCAAACAATACGCTGCTGCCATCGTTATGTCTACGGCGCAGGAGCTAGGTATAACTCTACCCGCCCCTGTACAAAAAGATGTACCTGATAACTGACTAAATCAAATCATTTCACCAATCACCTTACATCATGAGCGAGTTCAGAACGGAGCATGACTTTCTGGGAGAAATGGAGATACCCAACTCCGCCTACTATGGCATCCAGACGACCCGTGCTTTAGATAACTTCAATATCACAGGCCTTCCTATTTCCAGGGAGCCACTCTTCATCCAGGCTTTCGGTTACGTGAAAAAAGCGGCAGCCTTGGCTAACCGCGATTGTGGCGTGATCAAGCCAGAGATTGCGGAGGCTATTTGCAAAGCCTGCGACAAACTTATTGCCGGTGAATACCTGGATCAGTTTGTAACTGATATGATACAAGGCGGCGCCGGCACGTCTGTTAATATGAACGTGAATGAGGTGGTGGCAAACCTGGCTTTAGAAATACTCGGCCATAAAAAGGGGGATTACGACATTGTGCACCCCAACAACCATGTTAACTTCTCGCAATCCACTAACGACGCCTATCCTACTGCCTTCCGGCTGGCCTTGTATCGTAAGATCGAAAGTTTTATAGAAAGCCTGCAGGCACTACAGGAATCCTTTGCCCGTAAGGGAGAAGTATTTAAGGGGGTACTGAAGATGGGACGCACACAGTTGCAGGATGCCGTGCCAATGACTTTGGGAGCAGAATTTAATGGATTCTCTACCACCATTAAGGAGGATATCCAGCGCCTGAACGAAGCCAAAATGCTTATCTGTGAGATCAACATGGGAGCTACTGCAATTGGCACCTCCATCAACGCTCCTGAGGGATATCCGCAAATAGTAACAGAGCACATTCGCAACCTGACAGGCATACCCGTTGTACTTGCTGAAGACCTTATTGAGGCTACTTGCGATACAGGTGCCTACGTGCAGGTATCCGGAGTGCTGAAAAGAATTGCTATAAAGGTATCTAAGATCTGTAACGACCTGCGTCTGTTATCTTCCGGACCAAGAACCGGTATAAACGAGATCAACCTGCCGCGCATGCAGCCGGGTTCTTCTATCATGCCGGGCAAGGTAAACCCTGTTATACCTGAGGTTGTGAACCAGACAGCTTATTATGTAATAGGAACTGATATTACTGTAACTATGGCCGCTGAAGCTGGGCAACTGCAACTGAACGTGATGGAGCCGGTAATTGCCTACAGTTTATTCAGTTCTCTCACTTATATGGAGAATGCCTGCTACACCCTCACCAATAAGTGTGTAAATGGAATTACCGCCAATGAGGAGATCTGTGCCAATATGGTGATGAACAGCGTTGGAATAGTAACAGCGCTTAACCCTATTCTTGGCTATGAGGAGTCTGCTTCTATTGCAAAAGAGGCATTAGCCACCGGTAAGTCTATTCACGTTATCACTGTTGTAGAGCGTAAAAGAATTACACAGGAAAAGTGGGAGGAGATTTTCTCGCTGGAGAACCTGATCAACCCGCGGTTCATCAACAGCTGAGTTTTCCAGCATTTCATGTTACCATACTTGAGGCCCCATCCTTTTAGGTTGGGGCCTTTGCTTTGGCGTCTGTGGCCGGGGCCTTTGGGGGGTGGGGTATAAAAAGAAAAAGGGGCAGCGGGATTTCTCC
>NZ_LVWA01000009.1 GCF_001907195.1 Pontibacter flavimaris | reverse complement strand
GGGGTGCAAAGGTCGGAAATCTTTTCTCAATTCCCAACTACCTTGCGGTGTTTTTTTTCTCTCTCTTTCCGCTGCCCTGCCGGCGGCGGCGCTTCCTTTCGAAGCGGGTTGCAAAGGTAAGAACTCTTTCTAAAATCCCAAGCAAATCTTCACTCTTTTTTCTTTAGCCCTGCCGGCCTGAGGAAGCTTCCTTTTGGAAGCGGAGGCAAAGGTAAGCAGCCTTTTTCGATTTCCAAGCGAATCTCTGAAAGATTTTTTCCGCTTTTCCCTCCCCGCCGCACCGGGCCTCAGCCCTGTGTTAGCAAGCCTTCCCACTGACCGCCTCCTGCCGAAACGGGATGCAAAGGTAAGAAAGCTTTTCGAAGCCGCAAGGCCTGGCCAGAACTTTTTTTTCCAGGGGGCGCTTCCCGGGGTTTCCCCCTTCCACTCCGCCTTCTCTGTACTCCCGCTCCTGCTGAACGGGATGCAAAAGTAGCAACAACATACCAACTTCCAACACCTGCCGCTGAAAAAAGATGTTGCCACACCGGATGTTCCTGAATACGAGCAGGAAAAGTTTCTGACGCCCGCCACCTCGCCCCGAAAACAAAAAAGCCCCGGACCTGCGCCCGGGGCTTTTGCTATACTATAATAGTAGACATTACACCTACTTCTACTCCTTATGCGTTCACCGCTTCTCTTCTCAGTGTACTCTTTCTATCTGGCCCCACGGATACTATAGTGATAGGAACCTGCAGGTGCTTCTCCAGGAAAGCTAGGTAATTATTGAATGCCGCTGGTAACTCGTCCACCTTTTCTATCTTGTTCAGGTCTACCTTCCAGCCAGGGAGGGTTTCATACACCGGCTGCAGTTCATCTGACTCCATCGAGTGGGGCACCTTATCTGTTATCTCGCCTGATGGTAATTTATAGTGCGTGCACACTTGTATAGTGTCGAACTCCGTCAGCACATCTGCTTTCATCATGTTCAGCTGCGTAACGCCGTTCAGCATGATGCTATACTTTAGGCTTGGCAGGTCTACCCAACCGCAGCGGCGCGGGCGACCGGTAGTGGAGCCGAACTCGCGGCCGGCCTGGCGAATATTCTCCCCCACCTCATCCAGCAGCTCGGTCGGGAAGGGACCGCTGCCTACGCGGGTGCAGTATGCTTTAAAGATACCGTATACTTCGCCGATGTGCTTTGGCGCCACACCCAGTCCTGTACACGCGCCAGCCACGATCGTGCTGGAGGAAGTAACGAAAGGATATGTTCCGAAATCGACATCCAGCAATGCACCCTGTGCTCCTTCTGCAAGTATACGCTGCCCACTCTGCAGCGCCTCGTTGATCATGTACTCCGAGTCGACCAGCTGCAGCGTGCGCAGGTAATCCACGGCTTCAAAGAAGTTCTGCTCCTGCTCGCCCAGTTCCAGCGTCTGCCCATAGAACTCCACCGTCTTGCGGTGGCGCTCCACCAGTTTGTTGTATTGCTCCTTAAAGTCAGCGGCCAGTATATCACCAACCCTGAGCCCCACACGCCCGATCTTATCCTGGTAAGTTGGTCCGATGCCCTTTAGGGTTGAGCCGATCTTACCGCTGCCCAACGCCTCTTCCGACACGCGGTCCAGCACCTTGTGCGATGGAAGTATAAGCGATGCCTTTTTGGAGACGAACAGGTTTTGGGAAGCGTCTACCCCGCGGTCCTGCAGCTTCTGCATCTCCGTGCGGAAAACGATGGGATCCAGCACCACGCCGTTGCCGATGATGTTTTTGATCTCCGGGTGGAAAATACCGGACGGTATCTGGTGCAGCACGTGCTTGGTGCCTTCAAACTCTAATGTATGCCCAGCGTTAGGGCCTCCCTGGAAACGGGCTACAATGTCATAGGTCGGGGCAAGAACGTCTACAATCTTTCCTTTGCCTTCGTCGCCCCACTGCAGACCTATTAAAATGTCAACTGCCATTTAAGTATTTAGTATGTTGATTCCTTTAAGAATTGCGCTGCGAAGTCATCGTTCTCAGCTATCGTAAATATCGCATTCAGCTTGGTAACTATAAGCAGCTTGCGGATGTGGTCGGATGGTTTGATCAGCACCAGCTCACCGCTCCGGTTGCGGAACTTCGTGAGCAGCGATACTAACACGCCCATGCCGCTGCTGTCCATGAACCGTACGTTAGACATGTCCACGGCGCAGAGCAGCACCTTCCCCTCCTGCAGCCCATCCACGCTATCGATCATCTGCTGCGTGTCTGTGCCTGCTATCAGGTCTCCCTCCAGCCGGATAAACAGGATATCACCCTTCAGTTCTGTCTGATACTTCATGCTTTTGTTCCTCTGTCGCTTTTCTAGCGCGGCAATCGCCGCAAACACCGTATAGGTTCAGGGAGTGGTGCAAGATATGAAAATTTAATAGTTCACCCACCAAACTTTGGATCTGATGCACGCGCGGATCGCAAAACTCCACCACTTTGTGGCACTCGGTACAGATCACGTGGTCGTGCTGGCGATACCCGTACGACTTCTCATACTGCGCCAGGTTCCGGCCGAACTGATGCTTGCTCACCAGGTCGTTCTCCACCAGCAGGTCCAGGGTGTTGTACACGGTGGCCCGGCTCACGCGGTAGTTCTTGTTTTTCATGTTAATGTAGAGCGATTCCACATCAAAGTGTCCGTCGCTGGAGTAAATCTCTTCCAGGATGGCATAGCGCTCAGGTGTTTTACGCAAGCCCTTGCTTTCTAAGTATGCCGTGAAGATCTTTTTTACTTCTTCGAACTTCCTTGTATCTAATGCCATTTTCTTCTTCTATAGTATATAAGACACGCCTTTAAGTATAAATAAGGCCTGCCCTTAATCAAAACGCTCTACGGTAAGTATACCGTTTACCTTGCTCATGCGCTGTATCAGCTTATCGAGGTGGCTCGTGTCGTTCACGAACACCATGATGTTGCCTTCAAAGATACCGTCGTTGGAGTCGATGGTGATGGAGCGCATGTTTACTTTTAAGCTGGTGGAGATCACCTTGGTCAGGTCGTTGACCAGGCCCACGCGGTCGGTGCCCTTGATGCGGATACCTACCAGGAAGGCGAGCTCCTTCTGCTCCGTCCACTTGGTTTTGATGATGCGGTTGCCGTAGTTCGACATCAGCTCCACGGCGCGCTTGCAGTTGGTGCGGTGGATCTCTATCCCATCGTCCTCAGTCTGGAAGCCGAACACATCATCGCCCGGAATGGGATTGCAGCACTTCGACATGCGGTAATCCCAGTTGGAGGTGGTCTCCCCTATCACCAGCATATCCGAGTTCACGCCCCTGATCTTCTGCACCTCCCTGTCGAAGGTATTCAGGTCGAGCATGGATACGCTCTTGTCGGACGTGGCGGTGAAGATAACTTCCTTGATGTTCTTGATATCGATATGCCCGGTAGCGACTCTATAGTATAAATCCTGGAGCGTGGCCACGTTAAAGAAGGCCTGCAGCCTGTTCATGTTTTGCTGATTATCAACCACACCCAGGTAGTCCAGCCTAGCATCCAGCATGGCCTTGCCCTGCTCCGTCTTGTTCTTCCGCTCCTCGCGCAGGGCGTCCTTGATGCGGGTACGCGCCCTGGAGGTAACCACATACTGCAGCCACTCCTCGTTCGGCTTCTGCTTCTGGGAGGTCAGGATCTCCACCTGGTCGCCGTTCTTGAGCTTGTAGCTGAGCGGCACCAGTTTCTGGTTCACCTTGGCACCCAGGCAGTGCAGGCCTATCTGGGAGTGGATCTCAAAGGCAAAGTCGAGCGCGGTGGACTTATCCGGAAGTATAATGAGTTCGCCCTTCGGCGTGAACACGAACACCTCCTCCACAAACAGGTTCTTGCGGAACTCATCCATGAACTCAAGGGCGTTGGCCGTGTTGTTCTCCAGCATGTCGCGCACCTTGTTGATCCACTGCTCCAGGCCCTCGGCAGAGCCCCCGCCCTCTGTTTTATACTTCCAGTGGGCGGCGTACCCGCGCTCGGCAATCTCATCCATGCGCCGGGTGCGTATCTGCACCTCCACCCACTGCCCCGACTTGCTCATCACGGTGGTGTGCAACGACTCGTAGCCGTTGGCCTTGGGCGTGTTCACCCAATCGCGGAGGCGGTCAGGGTTTGGCTGGTAGAAGTCCGTTATAATAGAGTATACCTGCCAGCAGGCGGCCTTCTCGTTCTCCAGCGGCACGTCCAGTATAATCCGGACCGCAAACAGGTCGTAGATCTCGTCGAAGGTGATGTTCTGCTTCTTTATCTTTTTAAGGATGGAGTAGATCGACTTGGGCCGGCCTTTGATGTTGAACGTAAAGCCATACTTGCCCAGCTCCTCCTCTATCGGGTTTATGAAATCCTTGATGAACTTGTTGCGGGCGCTGCGCGTCTGCTGTACCTTCCTGGAGATCTCCTTGTAGGTATCGGTGTCGGTATACTTTAAGTACAGATCCTCCAGCTCCGACTTTATAGTATACAAGCCCAGGCGGTGCGCGAGCGGGGCGTACAGGTACATGGTCTCGGAGGCGATCTTGAGCTGCTTGTGGCGCGGCATGCTGCCCAGCGTGCGCATGTTGTGCAGGCGGTCGGCCAGCTTTATAAGTATAACGCGCACGTCGTCGCTCAGCGTGAGCAGCATCTTGCGGAAGTTCTCGGCCTGCTGCGAGGTGCCGTAGTCAAACACGCCGGATATCTTTGTGAGCCCTTCAATAATTTTGGCTACGCTTGGCCCGAACTCGCGCTCAATATCCGATACCTCCAGGTCGGTGTCCTCCACCACGTCGTGCAGCAGGGCGGCCACGATGGAGGTAGTGCCCAGCCCGATCTCCTCCACAGCGATCTGAGCCACAGCCAGCGGGTGCAGAATGTAGGGTTCTCCGGACTTGCGGCGCATATCCCGGTGCGCTTCCAGCGAGGTGTTAAAGGCTTTCTTGATGATCTTGGCGTCGTTGTCCTTTAAGAAAGGCTTGGCGTGCCGAAGCAACCTCCTGTAGTACCTGAGAATTTCTTTGCGTTCTGCTTCTAAATCAATCATGTTGTGCAACTGTGCTGTAGGCTGCGGCCGTCGGTGGCGGCGCATGCTATAAGTATAAATAAGCTGGCGGCCTTATAAGTTTCAAATATAAGTGTTTATAAGATGCAACCAATACGCCCCGGGCGAATCCGCTGGTACTTTGGCCCTATATGCAGGATAAAAAATATTCGACAAAAATTAAAGCGCCGTATTGCATTTAAAAAATCGTTGCTTACCTTTGCATCACTAAAACGAGCACGATCAAGCGGATGTGGCGAAATTGGTAGACGCACTAGACTTAGGATCTAGCGCTGCGAGGCATGGGGGTTCGAGTCCCTCCATCCGCACAAACACAACACGACGAACCCTCAACATGCCCTGTTGGGGGTTTGTTTTTAATAGGTATCTCTAAAATCTTAAATTTTTATAAGCCTTGAATATTACATTAAACCAAACCGACAGCACCAATGCGCAACTGAAGGTGGTACTGGAAGAGGCGGACTACGCACCGAAAGTAGACCAGCAGGTAAAAGAATACAGCAAAAAAGCCCAGATCAAAGGCTTCAGACCTGGCAAAGTGCCTGCGGGGCTTGTAAAGAAGATGTACGGCAAGAGCATTCTGGTGGAGCAGATCAACAAAACGCTGCAGGAGGAGATCTCCAAGTATATCCGTGAGAACGACGTGAAGCTGCTGGGCGAGCCCCTGCCGGAGCCAAACCAGCCGGAGATCGACTGGGACAACCAGAAAACGTTTGAATTCAACTATGAAGTTGGCCTGCTGCCGGACTTCAACCTTCCGCTGGATAAAAGCGTAGAGGGCTACAAAGTTGAGCTGGACCAGAAAACCATTGACGAGGCGTACGAGAACCTGAAGCGCCAGTTTGGCAAGACTGTGAACCCTGAGACGTCTGAGCAGGGCGACTTTATCTCCGGCGAGTTGAAGCAGGTGGACGGCGATTTCCAGTCCAAGACCCTGATCCCGACAAGCCGTGTGGTGGAGGGCCAGGACAAGTTTGTGGGCGTGAAGGCCGATGACGTGATCCGCTTCGACATCCGCAAGACTTTTGGCGACGACAACGCTGCCCTGGCGCACGTAACAGGCCTGGACAAAGACGTGGTGGCTGACCTGAACGGTGAGTTCGAGTTCATCGTGGAGAAGATCAACCGCACCGAGTCCGCTGAGCTGAACCAGGAGCTTTTCGACAAGCTTTTCGGTAAGGACGAAGTGAAGACAGAAGAGGAGTTCGACGCCAAGATCCGTGAGACCATCCTGGAGAACTATGAGCGTGAGGCGGACAACCTGCTGTACCGCAACATCATGGACACCCTGATCGATAACGTGGAGGTAGAACTGCCAACAGCGTTCTTCAAGCGCTGGATCGAGGTGACCAACGACGGCAAAATCACCCCAGAGCAGATCGAGGAGAACTTCGACAAGTATACCCGCGAGCTGAAGTGGTCGATGATCAAGAACAAGGTGGTAGAGGAGAACGAGCTGAAGGTATCGAACGAGGAGGTAGTAGACGCCACCAAGGAGAAGATGCTGGCCCAGTTTAACATGCCGGAGATACCTGAGGAACTGATGGAAAGCATGAACAACTATGCCCAGCAGTATCTGCAGCAGGACAATGGCCGTAACTACATTAACGAGTACGAGCAACTGCTGGCCGAGAAGGTGCTCGCTAAACTAAAAGAGAAGATGACTGTTGTTGAGAAAACCATCTCATCAGAGGACTTCAGAAATATGTCGCTCTAACCGGAAGCGCACATACATAACTTTATAAAAAAGTCCTTCGGAATTAGAAGGACTTTTTTATTTTTGAGAAAACCGTAAATCTAAACAACATGATGTTTAACAAAGACGAGTTCCGCAAGTTTGCCGTAAAAGGCCAGGGCATGAG
Source organism: Pontibacter flavimaris (assembly GCF_001907195.1). Lineage (GTDB taxonomy): Bacteria > Bacteroidota > Bacteroidia > Cytophagales > Hymenobacteraceae > Pontibacter > Pontibacter flavimaris. The sequence continues at coordinate 280,179 of NZ_LVWA01000009.1, read as the reverse complement.
CAGCCTTGGCGTAGACCAATATATTCACCACGTGGAAGGCAGGGCCATGCACACCATCGAAAGTATGACCCGCTCCGTGATTGAGGAACGCCCTACCAACTTCCGTGAGATCGATGTGTTCTCGCGCCTGATCATGGACCGCATTATTTTCCTGGGCACGCAGGTGGATGACTTCATCGCCAATATCATCACGGCCCAGCTGCTGTTCCTCGAGTCGGCTGATGCCAAGAAAGACATCCTGCTCTACATCAACAGCCCGGGCGGCTCCGTGTATGCAGGCCTGGGAATTTACGATACCATGCAGTACGTAAGCCCGGATGTGGCCACGATCTGCACTGGTCTGGCAGCCTCGATGGGTGCCGTGTTGCTGGCCGGCGGCGCCAAGAACAAGCGCTCTGCCCTGCCGCATGCCCGCATCATGATCCACCAGCCGATGGGCGGCGCCCAAGGCCAGGCCTCCGACATCGAGATCACGGCCCGCGAGATTCTGAAGCTGAAAAAGGAACTCTACGAGATCCTGGCTGACCACTCCGGCAAATCGTACCAGGAAGTATACGACAACTCGGACCGCGACTACTGGATGCGTGCCGAAGAAGCAAAGGAGTACGGCCTGATCGACGAGGTGCTTACCCGCAAGACGTCCTAAGTATAAAGTATAACTTATATTGTATAAAAACCCGTAGCAAAACTGTTACGGGTTTTTATTTTGCACGTTTTGCACTAATAAAAGACCTGTTGGTGTTAGCAGAGAGTCGCAGAACAGCGTCAGGGCAAAAAAGTTTTCCACAGGCGGATGTTAACATCTGTCCCAATTAACCAACTGGGAATAAATGCCTTACATAAAAATAGTAAAATACTTATCTTAGAATTTATATTCCTGTTTCAACAGCGCTCAAGAGTTTGTATTGAAATTTTTCTACTTGTATAAGTATTCAATTTTGTACCTTTGCTTTACGTGTTTTAAAAAGACGCGTAAACTACTCTGGATCAATCGTTTCTTATGGCAGAAATTACGTGCTCATTTTGCGGCAAAAATAAAAAGGATGTATCGGTGATGATCTCCGGCATCAACGCGCACATCTGTGACCGTTGCATCGGGCAGGCGCAGCAGATATTGAACGAGGAGAACAAGATTCGCGCAAGCAGCCGTACTCCGAAGTTTAACCTGATGAAGCCGAAGGAGATGAAAACCTACCTCGACCAGTTCGTGGTGGGGCAGGATGAGGCCAAGAAGGTGATGTCGGTGGCGGTTTACAACCATTACAAGCGCCTGATGCAGCAGCCTGCCGATGACGACGTGGTGATCGAGAAGTCGAACATCATCATGGTGGGCGAGACGGGTACCGGCAAAACGTACCTGGCCCGCATGATGGCCGGCATCCTGCAGGTGCCTTTTTGCATTGCCGACGCTACCGTACTGACTGAGGCCGGCTACGTGGGCGAGGACGTGGAAAGTATACTTACGCGCCTGTTGCAGGCCGCCGATTATAATGTGGAGGCGGCCGAGCGCGGCATTGTCTACATCGACGAGATTGACAAGATTGCCCGTAAGAGCGATAACCCCTCCATCACCCGCGACGTGAGCGGCGAAGGCGTACAGCAGGCCCTGCTGAAACTGCTGGAAGGCACCACCGTGAACGTGCCACCGCAAGGCGGGCGCAAGCACCCGGAGCAGAAGATGATCACCGTGAACACCGAGAACATCCTGTTTATCTGCGGCGGCGCCTTTGTGGGCATCGACCGTTTGATCAAAAACCGCCTGAACACCCGCCCTATCGGCTTCTCGAAGTCGAAGATGGATGAGATGGAGGAGAAAGAGAACTTCCTGAGGTACATGACGGCCCAGGACCTGAAGAACTTCGGCCTGATTCCGGAACTGATCGGCCGCCTGCCAGTGCTCACGCACCTGAACCCGCTGGACAAGGAAACCCTGCGCCTGATCCTGCTCGAGCCCAAGAACTCTATCGTGAAGCAGTACAAGCGCCTGTTCGAGATGGAAAACATCAGCCTTTCCTTTGATGAGGGCGCGCTGGCGTACATTGTGGAGAAGGCGGCAGAGTATAAACTGGGAGCCCGTGGCCTGCGCTCTATCTGCGAGGGCATCATGACGGACGCCATGTTTGAGCTGCCATCCGAGGAAGGCACCAAGGAACTGGTTATCACCGGCGACTATGCCCGCGAAAAATTCGAAAAATCAACCCTGAAGCAGCTGAAGGTAGCCTAGGGCAAGTATAAAATAGCTAAAAAAGGCGGGGCTCACCAGTTGTGGTGAGCCCCGCCTTTTTTGTGTCCATACTTTTGCGGCCTTTATACTTCCAGGTAATCGTCTCCCCATTCCTCTTCCAGTAGAGAATCTGTGGAGGTTGCCCGCATCAGCAGCACGGATATTAGCAAACCTGTCAGGCCTAAGGCGATCAAAATAGGTTTCATAGTTTCGGGGTTTTAGGGGTTGTACAGCGATTTTCCCTGCCGGCGCGGCAGGCCTTTCTCTATACGGGCACACCCTGCAGGCAGGTTTATACTTTATACTTTCTCCGCCCTCAGGTAGCCTACCATCAGCTCGGCAGCGCGCTCGGCGGTCCTGAAACTGCCGATCTTGCTGCGCACCAGCGCGTACCCCTCCTGTTGCTTCTGCATAAAGTGGTTATCGAACAGCACCCGCTTCAGCTCGGCCACGATCTGCTTCGCCGTAAAATCATCCTGGATAAGCTCCGTTACCACGGGTTTGCCGGCAATCAGGTTCACCAGCGAGATGTAGGGCACCTTGATCACCATCTTCCCGATAGAATACGAGATAGTGCTTGTCTTGTAGCATACCACCTGCGGCACGCCGAACAAGGCAGTCTCCAGCGTAGCCGTACCCGACGTGACCAGCGCCGCCTTGGCATGCGCGAGCAAATCATAGGTCTGGTCGTAGACGATTTTGATGTTGGGGTCCTTGTTATACTGCTCGTAATATTCCTTGGAGAAATTACTCACGCCCGCCACCACGAACTGAAAATCGCGGAAGTTGGGCAGCACGCTCAGCATCACGTGCAGCATGTTCTCGATCTCCTGCCGGCGGCTGCCCGGAAGTATGGCAATGATGGGTTTGTTGTTGTAGAGCCTGTTCCTGGCCCTGAAATCATCCGTAGGCACGTGGTCTGAAACAGAGTCGTTCACGGGGTTGCCCACATAATCTACCTTGTAATCGAAGCGGCCGTAGAAGTCCTCCTCAAAGGGCATGATCACAAACATGCGGTCCACCACTTTTTTGATGCCGTGCACGCGTCCCTGGTTCCAGGCCCATATCTTTGGCGAGATGTAGTAGAACACCTTTAGCCCCTGCTTCTTGGCAAATTTGGCGATGCGCATGTTAAAGCCCGCATAGTCCACAAGTATAACCACATCGGGCTGGTACTGCTTAATATCTGCCTTTGCGTCACTAAGAAAGCCAAGGATCTTGCGCAGGCTCCTGAATACCTCGGCAAAGCCCATAAAGGCCATTTCCTGGTAGTGGCGCACCAGGTCCATGCCGGCCGCCTGCATCATGTCGCCGCCCCAGCCCCTGATCTGCGCCTCCGGGTCTTGCAGTCGGAGTTGTTTGATCAGGTTGGATGCGTGCAGATCGCCAGAGCGCTCGCCGGCTATGATGTAATATTTCATGGGGTAGGGTGTCTTTAGGAGCTAGTAAAATAAGCATAGCAGCGGAGAAGTATAAACCGCTGGCTAAATTATTCTCCAAAGTACTCTACGTAGTTGCGTGGGGTTTCGTAAAGTTTCAGGCTATGCAGCGTGGCGTTATTATTCGAGATTTCCTGCACGCGGGGCTCCAGTATTTTCCAGAACTCCACCACCAGGTTCTCGGTGCTGGCCAGCTTATCCTCCATAAAGGCCACGTCCAGGTTCAGGTTCTTGTGGTCTACTTTCTCGATGATGTGGGAGCGGATGAGGGTGCTGAGCTTTTTCAGGTCGATCACAAAGCCGGTGTCCGGGTCGGGCTTGCCCTTCACGGTCACGATCAGCTCATAGTTGTGCCCATGCCAGTTGGTGTTGGCGCATGGCCCGAAAACCTCCTTATTCTTAGCCAACGACCAGTTCGGGTTGAATAGCTTATGAGCTGCGTTAAAGTGCTCTAACCTGCTAACGTAAATCATTTATCCTCTAAAATTGTAATTCTTTCTGAACAGCAAATATACAAAGAAAGGAACACCAAAGAACGAAGTAATAATTCCGATGGGCAGCCCTGCGGGCGGATAAATTATGCGGGAGAGTAAATCGCAGAGCAACATGAACAAGCCGCCGATAAAAGCGCATAGCAGCAGGTTGCCCCTGCCCGTCGCGCCCAACAGCCCGCGCGTGACGTGCGGGATGATCAATCCCACAAACCCGATCGGCCCGGAGGTGGCCACGGCAAAGCCCGTTACCACCGATACGGTGGCCAGGATCACCCAGCGCGTTTGCGCCACCCGGATGCCCAACGCTTGCGCCCGCTCCTCTCCCAGCAAAAGTATGTTGAGTTGTTTCTGATAAAAAGCAAACAGCAGCAAGGCGATACTTAGCGCCGCCGCCGGGTAAGGCACCATCTCCCAACTGGCCCGCTCAAAACTGCCCATCGACCAGAACACCACCGAGCGCAGCTTCCCTTCGGAATCCGATAGGAATGTGAGTAGCCCCACCATGGCCGTTACCAAAGAACTCAGCGCAATGCCCGCCAGCAGCAGCTGCGCCGGAATGATCTGCCGCTTGCGGTATCCGAGCATCACCACGACCAGCGTCACCACAAAAGCGCCGGCCAGGGCAAACACCGGCGGCAAGTATAAACCGGCCACCGTCATCGGCACAAAGCCAAAGAACACGATGACAGCACCCAGCGATGCGCCTGAAGCCGTGCCCAGCAAGTATGGATCAGCCAGCCCGTTATTCACCATGGCCTGCATCAGGTAGCCGCAGAAGGCAAGCGAGGCGCCCACCACCAGGGCAAGTATAAGCCGCGGCAGGCGCAGATGAAGTATGGCAAAGTGGGTGGTATCGTCGGGATTGTAATGGAAGAGGGCGCTGAAGATAGTGGCCACGTCGGTGTCAAAGGAGCCAACCTGCAGCCCCAGCAGCATCACTACCAGAATGAGCAGCAGGGCAAGTATAAAGTATAAACCGCGCCGCCTCATGGATACAGGAAGCCCTCCAGCTCCCGCAGCGACTCCACCACCCGCGGGCTGGGCCGCGACATCAGGTTATCGTCCGGTTTATAGAGGCGGTTATGTTGGTATGCCTTGATGCGGCGCAGCTCCGGGTACAGGTGAAAGAATTTTTCCTCCAGTTCTTTCTTGGTGCCACCCAGCAGCACATCCGGGTTCAGCTTCAACACATACTCGCGCGTGAGCGCCGGGTAGGGCTGCTCGAAAACTTCCTGCACCGCATTCTCGGCCCCCAATATGCGCAGCTTATCGGTAAAAATGGTATTTTGCCCGTACACATAAATCGGGTCAGACCAGGTAATGGCCAGCACCTTTAGCGGATCTTCGCGGTGTTTATACTTTTGATGCAACTGCTCTACCTCCTGTCGCAGCGAATCCGTCAGGTGCCGCGCCTGCTGCTCCCGCCCCATGATACGGCCAATGTCCTCTATCCCGGTAAAGATGTCCTCCACCGTTCTATACTTCTGGTAGTATACCGGCACGCCCAGCTGCTGCAGGCGCTCAGCCACTTCCAGCGGAGTGATACCCTCTACGGTGAAAATCAGGTCCGGCTTCAGGGCCAGCACCTGCTCGTAATCCACGGGGTAGTTGCTCACCAGCGGTTTCTGGTACACAGCTTCCGGGTAATCGTCGGAGGGCGTGCGGGCAACGATGGTGCTGGTGTCGAGCACGGCGTAGAGCATCTCGGTGATGGAGGAGGCAAAGGCGAACACCCGTTCCGGCTTTTTTTGGAGCGTCAGTTCACGGCCCAGGTCGTCTGTAAGCACCAGCGCTTCCTGCGCCTGCTTCTCCTGCGGGCCGCACGATAACAGCAGCAAACAAAGTATGGTATGAAGTATAAATCTGGCTGGTCTCAACGTATAGATGGCGCAGGCGGCTCGGTTTATTTTCGTAAATTTAACGCAATTTTAGATACAGGCTTAACAAAGAAATATGATAGTAGTAACAGGCGCCGCAGGTTTCATTGCCAGCTGCCTCGTCAGCAGGCTGAACCAGGACAATTTCAACGATATCGTGATGGTGGACAACTTTTCTGTCGCCAAGAAAGAAGATAACCTGAAGGGCAAGAAGATTAAGGAGTACGTTGACCGCGAGAACTTCTTTGAGTGGCTCGACGAGCATTACGAGGACGTGGAGTTCATCTTTCACCTGGGTGCCCGCACCGACACCACCGAGTTTAACAAGGACGTGTTCGACCTGCTGAACCTGAACTACTCCAAGCAAATGTGGAATGCCTGCGCCGAGTATCAGATTCCGCTGGTGTACGCCTCCTCAGCGGCCACCTACGGCTCCGGCACCCTGGGCTACGACGATAATGAAGCGACCATCCCGCTACTGAAACCCCTGAACCCGTACGGCGAGTCGAAGAATGACTTTGATATCTGGGCGCTGCAACAAACAGCCAAGCCTTTCTTCTGGGCCGGCCTAAAGTTCTTTAACGTCTATGGTCCCAACGAGTACCACAAAGGCAAGATGGCCTCGGTAATTTTCCACGCCTACCACCAGGTAAAGGAGCGCGGAAGTATGAAGCTGTTCCGTTCACATAACCCCGAGTATGCCGACGGCGAGCAGATGCGCGACTTTGTGTATGTAAAGGATGTAGTGGACGTGTGCATGTTCCTGATGCACCACCGCAAGAACTCCGGCATCTATAACCTGGGTTCCGGCCAAGCCCGCACCTTTATGGCGCTTGCCCTGAATACATTTGAAAGTATGGGTGTAGAGCCGAACATCGACTTTATGGATACCCCCGAGAACCTGCGCGCCAACTACCAGTACTTCACGGAAGCTAACATGAGCAAGCTGCGCTCCATCGGCTACGACAAGCCTTTTTATACCTTGGAGGAAGGTGTGAAGGATTATGTGCAGAATTACCTGATGGAGGGGAAATATTACTAGACCGGCAATCACTGGGATTACTCTGATTACCGTGATATAATATATTTTTTCGAGGGCAAGTATAGGTGTTGATCTATACTTGCCCTTTTGCTTTGATGCTGTATCTTGGGACTCTTTATACTTCAGGAGACCAAGTTTATACTTATGAAACACTTTCTAGCCCTTGCCATACTTTGCTGCCTAGGTTTTACAGCAAGCGCCCAAACACAAAACCCCAACTATGATAAAGCCCTGGCCGACTCGCTGGGCGCTGATGCGTATGGCATGAAGCCGTATGTGCTGGCTATACTTAAAACCGGCCCGAACACCACTACCGACAAAGAAAAGCTGAATGACTATTTCCGAGGGCACATGGAAAACATCGGCAGACTCGCCAAAGAAGGAAAACTGGTGGTAGCCGGCCCGCTGGGCAAGAACGACAAAAACTACCGCGGCATTTTTATACTTGACGTGAAGACGGTAGAAGAAGCCCAAAAACTGGTAGAGACGGACCCGGCTATTAAGGCGAAGGTTTTTGAGGTGGAGCTGTACCTGTGGTATGGATCCGCTGCGCTACCGGTATACCTGGAAGCGCACAGTAGAATTGAGCAGCAGAAACCATAGTATTTATACTTTGGCTACTACCTTATACTCAAAGCCCCATCTGCCAATTGAAGGCAGATGGGGCTTCTTAATTAGTGCTGAGTATTTATTGTTTACTTTTCTTCTTCCTTATAAGTCAGCAGGTGTTCTGCCGCCTTACTAAATAAACCTGAGTGCGTACCGATGTACACCTTATCTTTTACCATGGCGATCGAAGTGATGTAGTGTCCTTCCAAACCAGTGTTATCTAGCTCCCTCACTATTAGCTTGTCTACACCTAGCTCCACTTCGAAAATTTGACTGTTATAACTCGCTAATAATAACTCATCACTGATTGCGTGATAAGCGAGCATCTCTGCTGAATTACCAATTTGTGCATCCATTGACCAGCTTTGCCCCGATCCATACCGAAACAAGCCATGCGTTTGCCTCGTTCCATGCCTGGCGAAGGCGTAAATCTCTCCTTTATGATCAAATGAAGTATAGGCTATTTGGTGCGGCATCTGGAAGCTGATCTCACCTTCTTTTGAAAACTTATAAAAGCCCCAGTCGGTGGCAACGTAAAAGTTGTCTTGGTGAGATCGCATGTGTCGCACAACTCCCCCTTGTTCAGCTGGAGTCAAAATGCGTGTCTCCTCCAGTACAAGCTTGTCATTGTTATGGACGTCTTTCTCAACTGCCAGCTTCACCAGAAGATACCGCAAACTGTGTCGTCCTGTTTCCTCATTATAGAAATTGTAGGGCACCAGCGCCACATTGTTCTCCGAAATGGCGAAACTCTCATTTGAGTATGACATAATCAGGCTGAACTCTCTAAATAGCGGGTCAAGGGTAGCTACCTCTATCAGAAGGCCAGACCCACTCAGCACAGGGTCGCTAACGGTTTTGAAGCGCAGGTAATCACCATCTGTTCCGCCAAACACCTTAGAATTCATCGGGTGCTTATGATGAGAAACGTTTTGGAATGGATGCACATAATGCTTTACATCCTCCTTCCCTCCTTCCAGCGAGATAGTAGAGAAAAGATGCATCCCCATTACCTGTAGTTTATCATCACTACTGTATAGGTTTGAGATATAGCGCTGGTTGTGTAAAAAATAATCATGTACTTCCCAGATAACAGGAGGAGCCGGTTCGATTTCCTCCAGTTCTTTTTTGTTGCAGGAAACGAGCAGCAACGGGATGAAGAAGCTTAGCAAGAAGTGTCTCATAGCAGGTAAGGGATTAGAGTTTAAGTATGACAGCAATGCAAAATATGCTGTCCCTTAACAAGATAGAAAATATTATATTAGAATTAAAATATACTAATATAAGATAGCTATACTTAGAAGAGCACCGACACCTGCGTCCTGCCGGTATGCACGGCCCCTACCCCGTTAGCCTTGCGGCCATCATAGTTGAGGGAGATGTTAAGCCCATTGCTCAGGCGCTGCTGCATTACCAGCGACCAGGTCATGTTGTTGCCGGGGCGCAGGGCGTTCAAAATCTCATATCCCACGCTGGAGGTTTCACTTCCTGTAAAGTCGATGTTGACATACTTGATGTTGCCTGTGATCGTGCGCTTGCCCACCTGGCTTAGCTTCGTCTCCAGCCCCAGCTCATGGAAGCGTCCCTCCTGCTCCGTCTCCGATACCTCCAGCACATCCTCTTTCAGCGACAACTGGTACTTGCCGGTAAAGCGTAGTTTGGCGTTTGGCTGGTAAGCCAGCTCCGGCGACAGCTCCCGTGCCTGAATCTTAAAGTTCTTTGAGCTCAGGAAATTCGACTGGTTCTCGCGCACGTTATAGCCCAGGGTCATCTGCGAACTCAGCACTTCGTTCAGGTTCATCCGGCCAATCAGCACATGACTTAGCACATTGCGGGTCTCGGTGCCGTTGGTCAGCAGCTGCTTCTGCTCGTTTTGCTGCACCGTATACTCCATGCCATACTTGGGGCTACTGCGGTTAAAGTATACCGTGTGGCGCAATTGCTTGATCAGCGAGATCAGAAAGGCATCCTCCACGTCCTCGCTAAAAGGGTTGAACCGCTGCTCCAGGTCATTATCGGTCGTTTTTTTGTTGATGCTCACAAAGCTGAGCATCGAGAAGTTGGAGAGCGTGGCTTTTATACCCGGCTCGTTGCGCCAGCTGCGTGGCGTAGCGGTGGTGAGGCGGTAGGTAAAGGTGTTGGTGTAGGCGTTCACGTACTCATCCGTGGGCAGGTAGATTTTGATGTAGCGGCGTTGGTCCACCGTCTGCGCCTCCAGGTAATCGTTCAGGTTATTGGGGTCGCCGCCGTCGCGCAGGTAGTGGGTGCCCTGCCCCGGCAGCGTCTCCTGGAAAATGTAGATGCGCTTCAGCTCGCGGCCCGTGCCGGTGGCATAGCTTAGCTCCGACCGGAAAGCCCCGTCCACAAAGCTGCCGTTATAGTCTACCCGTGATTGTATGGTCTCCTCATTCTTTCCTTTCTTCACGTTCAGCTTGCGGTAGGTGGCCTGCACCGCCAGTGTTTGGTCCTGGTTTATCTTTTTCTCAAGTATGGCATTGTAAGTCTGCCCTACCTCCAGGTTGCCCATGGTACCGCCCCCCGTTGCAAAGCGGTCGCGTCGGTGGGCATAATCCAGTCGGAATTTAGTTTTGGTGGTGTCGCCGCTTTCGAGGTAGAACATGTGCTGCTCAAAATACTGCGCCGAGCCTACCACGGAGTCTGAGTCCAGGGCCGTGAGGCGGTTCTTATCGAAGCTGTACGTATACCCTGGCGAGATCTTCCCGAGTTTATACTCCACGTTCACATCGCCCCGGTACCACTGCGACTCGCGCAGCGCCTCTTTACTATTAAGTATAAAAAAGCGGTTGCGCAGCACCAGCTTCCCGAACTTTTTCATCACGTCCAGGTGGTGCTGCACCCCGTCCAGCTGCTCCTCGCGGTGGCGGCGGCTGATGCGGTAATTAATCAGGTTAGCCGCATCCTGTGCCGCGCCCACCGAGAAGTTGAAGATATGGTCCTCCGCCTTCCTAGTATTGGTCAAACTCCAGTCGCGGTCAAACTCGATGGGACGGTAGCGGTCAATCGGCTCGAAGTACTCATCGGTATACTCATAGTTCAGCGTGCTGTTGAGTTTATACTTGCCCAGGAACGATACCGGCCTGTCCTGCACCACATAGCCCACCCGCAGGCCTTTGCCGTTATCATCTCCGGCATCTTTGTCCGAGAAGCGGTTCAGGTCATGTTGTGAGGCGGCGCCCTCGGCGAAAAAGCTGACGCCTTTCTGCAGCTCATAGTTACCGCCGAAGGTTACGAGTTGTTTCTTGCGCGGCGTGGGCAGCACGCGCACCGGGGCGTAGCTTCCCTGCCGCACGCCGTTTACCGGCGCCACCCACCGGTAAGCACGCCCGTTCACAGCGCCGGTCACCGCTACATAGTCGCCGTTGCCGGGGCCCACGTTGGTAAAGCTCACGCTATAATGGGCCGAATCAGGATCGGTGGAGTACACATAGATGCGGTCCAGGCTTTGCCCGTTGTTATAGGAGGTGTCGCGGCGGGCGTAAAGCACTTGCCCCGGATCATAAGCCACACTGTCGGCACCGGACGAGATGGCCTGGCTCAGGCTGTCGCCTATACTTGCCAGCAGGCGTTTTTGTTCCGTGTTCAGGTTCAGGTTGAGCAGGCTGTTTGGGTTATCGCTCTCGTTGTAGTAGTTGCCGTATACTTTCAGTTTGCCCAGGTTCTGGTAGTGGTTGAGGTGGTAGATGCCCCGGCTGTAATTTTGGTCCGAGTACTCGAAGTCCACCCGTAGTCTTGAGTTTTTGGTGATGACGTGGCGCGTGGTGAAGGTGATCTCTGCCTGGTTGTAGTCGATCACATAGTCGTAGTCGTACCCCCGCTGCAGCAGCACCCCATCCAGAAACACCCGCTCCGAGTTGGCCAGCACAATAATAAACAGCTCGTTGTTAGGGCCACGCAGGCGGTACGGCCCCAGCACGCCCTCCTGTGGCGTGATGGCCTGGGAGGCAAACTTTCCCTTAGACACCGAGGCGGCCACCGTGGTGACGCCCTGCCGCTCCGGGCTCTTGCCGGTGATATAACTGAAGGCGCCACCCTGCACATTTTTGTAGAACTGCATAAAGTAGGACGGCTTGCTCCTGAGCACCACATCGCCCGCCGTCAGCTGCCAAAGCCGGTGCTGCAGCGTAATGTATACTTTATCGAACTCCTGCAGCTGCTGCGTGTTGCCCTCCGGCTGAAAGGGAATGTTCTGGTCGGTGATGGCCGCGGTTATACTAATGTCGTCGGTCAGTTTGCCGTCGAGCTGCAGGTTGAGGGCAGAGTTGACGAACACGTTTTGGGTGTTGCCAAATGAAACGCCCCTGGAGATACTCCCTGTCTTGTTCAGTCCCGGCGTCCGGAAAATCTCTTCCTTGGTGCTGATGTCCTCCTGGTAATAACCGTCCCGGGACGATTTCAGCTCCAGCTTGGCTATGTCGCGCTTAAAGGCGGGCTGGGTCAGGTTCAGGGGCATCACCCTAAAACAAATCAGCACCGAGTCCGGCACAGCCTGCATGGTGCCTAAGGTATCCAAGGCCACCGAGTCCGGAGCGGGAAAACCGGTGAGCGTAAACTCGTTGGAAGTATAGTTGTAGTCGTAGCGGAACTGCTCTTTTTTAGGGTGCTGCAGCGTGATGGAGCTGGGCAAGAGCGTGAGCGTGTCGAGCTGCTGCGGCATGCCGGTAACGGGTATCCACTTGCAGCGTTTGTTGCTGAGGGGCACCTGGGCAAGCAGCGGCAGGCTCAGCAGCCAGAGCAACAGCCCTATGCGCAGCCCCCTGCTACTCATCCGCCAGCGGTAACTGTATAAAGAACGTGGTGCCCTGCCCCTCCTGCGTCTCGAACCAGATTTTGCCCCCGGCGTTCTCGATGCCGCGCTTGGCCACGGCAAGCCCGATGCCCGAGCCAGTATACTTTGTACTGAAGTTCGGGATAAACACCTTGCCCTGGATCTCTTTCGGAATGCCGCTGCCATTGTCTCTGATCGAGATCAACACCTGCCGGTTGTCCTGCAGTTCCAACTTTACCCGTATCTGTGGCCGCCGGCTCGTGGGCACTGCCTGAATGGAATTCAACAATAGGTTATTGAAGGTGCGCACCATCAGGCTCTCATCCGCTTTCACGATCACCTCGCCCTCTGGAATCTGCGTGGTAAGTATGGCCGTGGCCGGGTCGCTGTGGAGATCAGCGGCTTTTCGTAGGGAGGCAGCCACATCCATGGGCTCCGCCTTCGGCTCGGGCATGGACGTAAAGCTGGAGAAGGAGGACGCGATGTCGTTAAGGATGTTGATCTGCGTGATAAGTGTATGCGAGATCTTATCGATGAGCTGCTCGGTGTTCGGGCGTTTCTCGGCAATGGCCTTTTGCAGGTACTGCAGCGAAAGCTTCATCGGCGTGAGCGGGTTCTTGATCTCGTGGGCCACCTGCCTTGCCATCTCGCGCCAGGCCGCCTCTTTCTCCTGCATCGCCAACTCCTGCTTGTTCTGCTCCAGCGTCAGCAGCATGCGGTTATACTCGTTCACCAGCATGCCTATTTCGTCGGCCCCCTCATAAGCCAGCATCTCATTCTTACCGGTCAGGGAAGTGCGCTTCAATTTGTCGGCCAGCATGCGCAGCGGCACGGTAAGGGCGCGGGAGGCAAAGAAGGTAAGGACCATGAACGTAATGAACATCACCGAGAAGATATTCATGGTCGTGGTGATCAGTTCGATCAGCTTCTGGTCCAGCTCACTCTCGGAGTCGAAGAACGGGATGCCGATAAAGCCCGCCAGCTCTGCCGGGTGGTCCTCGTCGCGCAGGGGCAGGTAGATGGAGTTGAAACTCAGGTTACCGGCCTGCTCCTGCAGCAGCACCCGCAGCGCCTGCCGCTCCGAAATAGCCGCAAACGCCTCCGGGTTCACCAGTTTGGAGAGCAGCCCCGTCTCGAAGACCAGCGGCTGGCTGGTTACCAGCAGTTGCCCGTTGCGGTCGTAGATATTCACGTCTGCCTCGGCGATGGCGGCTATCTCGTTTATACTTCGCTGCAGTTGTCGCTGCCGCTGCAGCAGCCTTCTGCTCAGTTGCTGGGACAGGTGCTCCTGTATGGCTTTGCCCCGCTGCTCGTAGCGGACCATCAGGTCTTTTTTGTAGGAACCCGTCACTAAACCGGCGGTGGCTATACTTACCAGCAGCATCGGCAAAAGTATACCGAAGTTCAGGAACAACTGTATCTTGGTACTGAAGTTAGGGCTGAACTCGCGCAGCCGATGGCGCTGCAGCAACAGGTAAAGCAAGCCGCAGAAGAGCAGGCCGGCAATAAAGACCAGGAACAGAAACGAGAAATTAGACAGGACCTCGCGCCCGCCATACTTGTCCGTGGTGATGATCAGCGTCTGGCCGTTGCCGCCCTGCACCCCGTAGTGATGCGAGTCGTCCTGGGGCAGGCCCTGCCGGTATAATTCCGGGCGCCTGAGCAGGCTGGTGTCAAAATTGGTGGCGTAGTCGTACGCTCCTTCACTGTAGCGCAGTTTGTTGCCGCTGTAGATGGCATAGCTCAGCATATCGAGCCGAAAGGGCTGGTTCTGCTTCTGCTCCACCAGCAGCTCGGGTACCACGCTGTTCGGTAGCAGCCGCTTCAGGGTAAGCTGCAAGGCAATGGTACCTTGCAGCACGCTGCTGATCGGAACCTGTATCAGTTTGAGGTAGGTGCGGGCGTTATAGCGTGCCGGGTCCTTTAAAAGGAAGAGCTCCTTGTGTTCGGTGCGCGTCTGCGGCTGATCATACCGCCGCCGCAGCTCCTGCAGCGTGGCTACGGTCGTGTCCATGGTCTCCAGTGTCCGGCCCTGCCCGTCAAAGAGCAATATGCTTATTTCATACTTGTCGAAATAGTCGCTGAGGTACTGGCGGGTAATCTTGCGCTTGATGAAGGAAGCATCCACATAAGGGCCCATCATCTTCATCTTTATAAGCTCATCGGAGGCAATCTGCGCCGCCACCTGGTTGAGCTGGTACTCGCCGAGCACGTCATTATCCTGCAGGATGTTGAAGGCCAGGTTCTGCTTGTAGGTCTTCAGGTCGTTGTGGTAATGAGCGTATTGCGCCACGGCCCCGGTCAGGGCGCTTACAATCACTACCAGGAAAAAGAGAAGATAGGTGCGGTAGGCCAGGCTCACGGCGTGGTGGTGCTGCGCCGCAAGTATGATGATGGCCCAGAAGATAAGCCCCAGGAACACCACCGCAAAGAGCTCCGCCACAAACACGGCGGTAAACAGCAGCAGCAGGGCTGCCACCACCAGCAGCGTTTTATAGGGCCACGACCGCTGCTCCTTCGGCACCAGCACCGACACCACCGTAACCAGTATATAGGTGAACATACACAGCGCCACCGTGTGCACCAGCATAATGCCGTACAGCACCATTTTATACTTGGTGAAGCTAAGCGACTGCGTTACATCCAGCACCAGCGGAGAGTTATGGTAGATGCTGTAGTAGAACCTGAAAAGCAGTAAGAGCAGAAAAAAGAAGATCAGCCAACTGATGATCAGCAGCGTGCGGCCTTTCTCCTGCGGCAACGCCAGCAGTTGCGTCGCCACGCGGTTCCTGCGGAACAGGTAGATGCCAGCCCCTGCCACAGTAGCCAGCAGCAGCACATTCAGCAACAAATCGCCCACAGACGGAGACCAGAAGGAGGCCGCGTATAGCCTTGGATCGAACAGTTCCACCTCGATAACGGCAAAGGGCAGGTTGAGGAGCAGGAGCGCCACGCGCATGCCGCCCAACAGCAGCAACAGCAGCAATATGCCCTGGCTGTAGGCGCGCCTTTGTATCAGAATTCGGCTGGCACCCGCCGCAAAAAGTATGAAAAACAGCAAGCCAAGTATAAACAGGGCCAGCTGTACCCGTACATAGCCGGCTGTCTTATGGGTTTGCTCAAAGTTCAGTGAAAACAGGAACTGGCCGTCGCTGGTGTAGACCTGTGGCAGGGAGGCCTCCGGTTGAAGTATAAGCTGCAGGTTCGCCTGCTGAAAAACATCCTCATCAAGCTTGGGTGCCAGGCGTGGGTCTTTGACGTGGTAATCTACCTGAAGGGGAATGTAGACATCAATGGTATAGCGCTGCCTTTGCTGCCGCACCACCAGAAACCGGCCGTACTCGTTCTCTATGGCAAGGGTCGCGTCGCGCCCCACCGGGATATCGGGCTGCGGCGCAATCGTGTGGTCCGACCAGAACACCAGCTTTCCGGACCTGTAGATGAACACGGGGTACTTCGTGCTTTGCAGCAGGCTGGAGAAGGAAACGGTGTTATCGCCTATTCTGGCGGCCAGGGTGTCGGCTTGCCTGTCGGCTTCTTCAAGGCAATGCTGTACGCGCCTGGTGATTTCCGCTGCACCCTGCTGTTGGTCCTGCCTTTGGGAGGAGAGCACATCGAAGTGCAATGCCGCCATGCCCAGAAAGCACAGCGCCGAGGCGAGCAAAAAGAAAAGCAGGGTAAACTTCCGGTTCAAAGTTAAGCAGTTTATCTACGAATGTAAGCAAAACGAAGGATAACCGCCAACGCCTCAAGAACCGTGCTAACGTTTTTTACGTGCTGCTCGGCATCTGTTCTGATGGCAGCAGAATTGCCTGAAGTATGAGCTGATGCCTAAAGCGCATGGCCGTAACGCAAAATGCCTTTGCACAGCGGCTATGGCAGCGGTGCAAAGGCATTTATACTCCAGGAGGAATTCTCCTTACGCTTTATTGGCGTTCTTGCGGCTGTTCTTGTACCACAGGAATCCAACGGTTCCTATCAGCAGGTAGGGCACCACCATCAGGTAAAGAATTCCCATGTTCAGGCCGCTCCCCACCTCGTTGCCGGAGGCGTCGCTGCCCGTCCCAACGTTAGACTCCACGGTGGCGCGGCACATGGCGCACTGGCTGTAGGCATCCGTGGTGGCAAACATAAGTATAAAGGCAAGTGCCACTGCCGTTACGATTCTGTTCAGTTTCTGTCTCATCACTCCAGGTTGTAAAAAAGTAATCAGTTAGTTATGCGTAGTAGGGCGATATCAGCAAGTATACCAGCACTCCCGTTATGGCTACGTACAGCCAGACCGGAAACGTCCATTTAGAGATACGTCGGTGGCGCTTCAGTTGATTCGTGATGCCAAAGTATACGGAAAGCAGCACCAGCGGCACAATCACCACCGCCAGCACGATGTGCGTCAGGAGAATAAAGTAGTAAATATACTTCAAAAGCCCCTCCCCGCCATACACGGTGCGCTGCCCCAGGAAATGGTACGTCACGTACGAAACCAGGAAAATAGCCGACAGGCTGAAAGCTACCAGCATTGCCGTCCGATGGGCCCTGGTGTTTCCGCGCTTCACGTTCACATAGCCTATCACAAGCGTAATGGCCGTAAGGGAGTTGAGGGTGGCGTGAAAGCCAGGCAAGTATGACACATCCACATCCGCTGCGCCTGACTCCGGCATAAAGAAAAGCAGGGCTATCGTGACCGGTATGGCCACGGAAAGCACGGCAATCAGGGTCAGGAACTTGCGGTCATGCGCACTTGTCAGGTTACTTTCTTTTACTGTACTCATCCAGCAATACGTTAATTTCAAGTATAAGTCGGTCTACGTCCTCGGGCGCTGTGCCTTCGTAAACGCCTCTGACCTTCTTCTCTTTGTCTATCAGCAACAGGCGGCCGCCGGTCATGGGCGCTTCGCCCTGCTGCTCAGCCGGCTCGTGAAAGCCCTTCGTCAATGATCCTACAAGCGCCTCGTCGGCAGCCAAAAGGTACCATTTATCCTCCTGCACCTTATACTCCCTGGTGATACTTTGCAGGGACATCGTCGTATCCGAGGCGGCATTGACTGCAAAGGAAACAAGCTTCAGCTGCGGATTGTTTGCAAATGCCTCCTGCACGCGCACCAGCTGCGAGAAAACCTTCTGGCAGGAGTCCGCGCAGGGAAGGCGAAAGAAGCCAGCCACGTAAATGCTCTCATCCAGGTCTTCCTGCGATAGGCTGTCGCCCGTAAGGGTATGCAGCTTAAAGTATGGTACTTGCTGAAAGATGGTATCACCGGCGGCATCGTAGACCACCCTGCCACCGTCATCGCGCTTGGGGTAATAGGTCTTTAGCGAAAAATGGTGCGTGCCAAAGACACTGATAAATATAAAAATAAGAATAGGCACTAATAGTAGGAGTCCTAATATTAGTGCCTTGAATGGATTCATCAAGAAAGTATACTTATTTAAAGTAATTGGTGATGGACTCGTAGTAGTAACTTCCCTCTGCCAGTAATGCCACCATCAGCCAGATAACGAGGGCCAACGGAATAACGATGGACCAGATCAGCGACTTGGTTTCGTGCTTCAGGTGCATGAACTCCGCCACAATGTAGAACGCCTTAAAGATCGTCAGGATGATGAAGATAGCGTTCCTGGCCGTGCCTGCATCCATGCTGAAGGCAAAGATGAACTCAAGCGCCGTAAGCCCTACAAGTATGATGAACGTTCTCCAGATAGCCTTTGTCTGCGGCTTAGGAATGTCGTCTGTTTGGTAAAAATCGGTCTCTGTATGCTGTGCCATAATCCAGTGATATGTTTTGTCCGGGAGCGCTGCTTGCTTTAGCCTTACAGTGCCCCTATGTTATTGCTTAACTATTAGATCAGATAGAAGAAGGTGAACACGAATACCCAAACAAGGTCCACAAAGTGCCAGTACAAACCAATCTTCTCCACCATTTCGTAGTGGCCCCGCTTGTGGTAGACGCCGTTAACGGTACTGATAAAGGCAATTACCAACAGTACCCATCCTATGGTTACGTGGAAGCCGTGAAAACCTGTGATAAAGAAGAACAGGTCGGCAAACAAGGGCGGCCCATACTGGTTTACGGTCATGTTGGCGCCATACACGCGGGTACCATCCGCCAGCAGCATGCCTTCGTCAGTTCCCACGATAAAGTGGGTCCACTCCCATGCCTGGCATCCCAGGAAGGTAGCACCAAACAGAATGGTCCAAAGCAGCCACTTCTCCACATCTTTCTTGTCCATGCGATGGCCCGCCTCTACAGCCAGCACCATCGTAACCGAGCTAAGGATCAGGATCATCGTCATCAAGGCCACGAATGCCAGCGGCAGATCTACCCCATGAAAGCCAGGGAAGGCATTGAACACCTTCTCAGGTATCGGCCACCACTCCGTAGAGAAAGTGAAAGCCTCCGCCTCACCTGTGTAAGGCGTGTGCGCGTGGCGGGCAAGTCCGTAAACAATAAGAAAGGCACCAAAAGTAAACGCATCTGAGAGCAGGAAAAACCACATCATGAGTTTACCATAGCTCGCTTTCATTGGTTCGTTACCACCGTCCCATGTACCCGTATTAGGTGCTTCCAGCGTAGTTGAAGTAGACATAGTTTATGTATTGAAAAACGTGTTTAGTGATTTATTCTTAAGAATATATACAAATATAGCCAAAGCCCTCCTAAAAAGTGCCAATACACCGTGCACAATTGTATACGCAGCAGGCGCTTGGAGTGAACCTTATACTTCAGGCTGCTCAGGAACACGATCAGCACAAAGATCAGCCCCGTGATCAGGTGGAACCCGTGAACCCCTGTAAGCACATACAGAAAAGAGCCGGAAGGGTTACTTCCCGTGCCTCCAAAGTATATGTTATTCTGTACCAGGTCAGCCCAGGCATACCACTGCCCTATCAGGAAAGCGACCCCCAGGCCCAGGGTCAGCAGCAGCAGCAGCTTCACCCTGCCGATGTTATCCTGCGTAGCCGAGTTATACGCAAATTGCATCGTAACTGAACTCAGCAGGATCAAAATCGTGTTGACCAGCAGGATGTTTGGCAGATCGAACTCCAGCCAGTTTCCTTCCTCCCTTCTTACGATGTAAGCGCTCGTAAAAGCTGCAAACATCATGATAATACTTATAATAATCAACCACAGCGAGAATTTTAAAGGATGCACCCCACCACGGCTGTTATGCTCATCTACTGGAAAATTAGCCATTGCCATAATCTAAATTTTATCTAATACAAAGGCTATCTGCACAATAGGCAGATATAAAAACGAACCAAACATAATGCTCATGGCAGCTTTTTTAGAGCAGGTGCGCATCAGGTAAAATGTCTGGGCAAGAAATAATACGCCGCATACCACGGCAATCATCGCGGAGGTAACCCCAGTCATGCCGAACTGCAGCGGCAGCAGGCTCAACGGAATCAGCACCAGCGTGTAGCTCATAATCTGGATCGCGGTCTTCAGGTTCTTGCCGCCTTCCATAGGCAGCATCTTGAAGCCAGCTTTCTTATAGTCATCATCCAGCACCCAGGCAATGGCCCAGAAGTGCGGGAACTGCCAGAAAAACTGAATGCCAAAAAGTATGATCGCTTCCGCCTCGATGGCCCCTGTTGCCGCCACCCAGCCAATCAGCGGAGGCATAGCCCCAGGTATGGCCCCTACAAACACGCATATCGGGCTGATGCGCTTCAGTGGCGTATAGAAAAACCCGTAAAGCACCAGCGACAAAAGCGATAACGCAGCAGCCAGCGGATTAAAGTATATACCCAACAGCAACGTTCCTGCCAGTGCCAGAAGAAAGCAATATACGGCAGCCTCCTTTACAGTTAATACGCCGGTAGGGAGCGGCCGTTTAGCTGTGCGCTTCATCAGCTTATCCAGGTCCTTCTCCAGGATCTGGTTTATAATATTGGCAGCACCGGTTACCAGCATCCCTCCCAGCATCACCAGGGCGATGTCATACCACCTGGCGTTAGGATTCCCAAGTATAAAACCGATGGCACTAGAGAAGGTAACAGTTAAACTTAAGCGAAACTTCAATAACTGAAAATATGCCGTTGCTTTGTTAGCCATGGTTGAAGCTTGCAGTAGCGTCTTTGTATTGCTCGTGTACATTAGTTATGAACAACTACTTGCAGAGTTTTCGCCTTGCGAGAGGCGTAGTAATAAACGATCAAAAGCTGAAACTGCACCCCGAATAGCAGGGCCGCAAACGTAAGATGCAGTGGTTGAAGCACCGGAGGAATGGCAAAATAGGCCATGATGACTCCGATGACTATCTCTGCCCCGACTAGCGCCAGCATTACATGCGTCAATACCGTGATCTGACGGTTTTGTAACCTGTAAAGCAGCAGGGCCACGTAAATATGCAAGGCCGCCAAAAGTATAGAGAACGACCGGTGGATGTAGAAACTCATTCCCAAGTTATCCACCCAGGAAGCTCTCTCCGCTCCACCCATTGTAAAGGATATCAGGTCCACTTCCTCCCGCACCTGCGTACCTATCAGAATCTGCCCGAAGGTCAGAAGCGCCAGGGTCCACAACAGCAGATTTAGCTTTGGCGAGAATTGGTACCCGGTTAGTACCTTATCTTTATTTGCACGGGCAACCGCATACTGCAGCAACGCTACAAGTACCAGCGCCAGCGCCATGTGTATGGTAATGGTAACAGGCAATAGGTTGGTAGAGACCACGATGGAGCCCAGCCAGCCCTGAAAGCCCACCAGCAGCAAGCTGATCAGGGACAGGTAAAACACTGCCTTGTCTTCCTTCAGGTAAGGTATGGCGTACACCACCGTCAGAAAAATAAAGATGCCTATCAGTGCCCCTACCAGACGGTTTATGTACTCAATCCAGGTCTTCGTGACATTGAACTCCGTCTCGATGTACTGGCTTGGGTGGGAGAAGATGGTGGCAGAGATTTTCTCAAACCCCAGTCCGTCCAGGTATCCGGCCAGTTTCTGGTTCTTCTCTATCCGCTGTTGCTTGTATACTTCCAGGTAATCATCCGGAAGTTGGCTAACATCGGTCGGAGGAACCCAGCTGCCGAAGCACTTTGGCCAGTCCGGACATCCCATGCCTGAACCTGTGCTGCGAACGATCCCCCCGACCAATATCAGGAAGTAGACAGCAAAAACCGTCAGTACCCCGATATTTCTAAATCTTTTATATTGAAAAGATTTGATAGCCATTAATACGCTTTATTCGAAATCCTTCTCGTTGGGCAGGTTAGACGACTGCGTTTGCGAGAAAGGTACTGTCTGTGGAATGTAATCTTCAGCAGCACCTGGCTTGCTGTAGTCATAAGGCCATCTGTAAACAGCTGGAATTTCACCTGGCCAGTTGCCGTGGCCTGGAAGAACCGGCGTAGTCCACTCGAGCGTGTTGGAGTGCCACGGGTTCTCAGTAGCTCTTCTTCCGCGGAAGATGCTGTAGACGAAGTTGAACAGGAAGATGAACTGCGCAGTAAAGCCAAGTATAGCGGCGATACTGATGAAGGTGTTCATATCTGTGAAGATATTGAAGGTCTCAAAGCCTGTCCAGTTATAGTATCTTCTTGGGAAACCCGCTATACCGATGTAGTGCATTGGCATGAACACCAGGTAAACAGAGATGAACGTGAACCAGAAGTGAACAAAGCCCAGCTTCTCATCCATCATACGGCCAAACATCTTCGGGAACCAGTGGTATACCCCGCAGAACATACCAAAGAAGGCTGCGGCACCCATTACCAGGTGGAAGTGCGCCACTACAAAGTAAGTATCATGCAGCTGTATGTCCAGGGCGGAGTTACCAAGTATAATACCCGTCAGACCACCGGAGATAAAGAGCGACACGAATCCGATGGCAAACATCATAGCGCTAGTAAAGCGGATATTTCCTCTCCAAAGCGTGGCGATCCAGTTAAACACCTTCACCGCCGATGGTACGGCAATGATCAGCGTGAGGAACATGAACACCGAGCCCAGGAACGGGTTCATACCCGTCACGAACATGTGGTGCGCCCATACTACGAAAGAAAGTACGGCGATACCGACCAGCGAGCCAATCATGGCGCGGTAGCCGAAGATAGGCTTGCGTGCATTAGTGGCAATAACCTCTGATACCAGACCCATCGCAGGCAGGATCACGATGTATACTTCCGGATGCCCCAGGAACCAGAACAGGTGCTGGAAAAGTATAGCGCTGCCACCCGTGTTGGTTAGTGCCTGTCCGGCAATGTAGATATCGGAAAGGAAGAAGCTGGTGCCGAAGCTGCGGTCGAAGATGAGCAGCAGAGCCGCTGATAATAATACAGGGAAAGCCAGAAGACCCAGAACTGCAGTAAGCACGAATGCCCATATCGTCAGCGGAAGCTTCGTCATAGACATGCCTCTTGTACGCAGGTTAATCACCGTTGTGATGTAGTTTACACCTCCTAGCAGCTGCGATACGATAAACAGTGCCATAGAGATCAGCCACATCGTCATACCGTCGCCGGACCCCTGGATGGCCTCTGGCAGCGCGCTCAGCGGCGGATAAACCGTCCACCCGCCACCAGCTGGGCCTGTCTCGAGGAAGAGCGACCAGAACATGATCACACTGGCGATGAAGAAGATCCAGAAAGAGAGCATATTCATGAAACCCGACGCCATGTCACGTGCTCCAACCTGCAGCGGAATGAGGAAGTTACTGAACGTACCGCTAAGGCCGGCCGTTAGCACGAAGAATACCATGATGGTACCGTGCATCGTCACCAGGGCCAGGTAGAACTCAGGGTTCAGCTTGCCATTTTCCACCCAGCCGCCAAGTATAGGCTCCAGGAACGTGAACGTGGCCTCAGGCCAGCCCAGTTGCAAACGGAATAAGATAGACAAAAAGCCACCGATAAATGCCCATATAATACCCATGAACAGGTACTGCTTGGCAATTACCTTATGGTCGAGGCTAAAGATATACTTTTCGAAAAAGTTCTGATCGTGATGATGATCATGCTCCTCATGGGCGTGATGTACATCCCTGTTAATCGTTATATCTGTACTAGACATTCTTATTTAGGAATTAAAATGCGACAAATCAGTTTATTCTACTTCTTCCTTAGCCTCAGCTACAAGTTCAGTAGCGCCTTCCTTCTGGAATTTTGCCAGCACCTGAGGGTTCTGCTCAACGAACGGAGTTTGGCTCGCTAACCAAGCCTCATACTCTTCCGGCTCATCTACCACAATTACAAAACGCATGGCGAAGTGGCCTCTTCCGCAGATCTCTGCACAAGCCAATTCATACTTGAAGTCCGGATTTCCGGTCTCGCTAGCCATTTCGTTTGTCGTCTTCGTCGGTACAAACCAGAACTTGGTAGGCATACCAGGAACAGCATCCATCTTCAGGCGGAAGTGCGGCATGAACACACTGTGGATCACATCTCGCGATCTGATTTTCAATAGCACCGGCTTGCCTTTGGGCACATGTATCTGAAGCGGATTGATGATATCGTCCTGCGCGTTTGGATCGCTGAAGTCTACCCCAATTTCATTTGTAGCATCTATGAGCGTTGTTTTGGCAACACCCAGCTTGCCATCAGCACCCGGGTAACGCACCATCCAGTTAAACTGCTTGCCTACGATCTCCACCACGACAGCGTCCTCAGGAGCTGCACTGGTGATCTTCGTCCAGGTTTGCCAGCCACCAAATACCAGTATCGCCATCACAACAGCAGGAATCATCGTCCAAACGATCTCCAGTTTGTTGTTGTGCGGGTAATAGTAGGCACGCTTATCGTCCTTGTGCTGGTACTTGTATGAGTAGAGAAACAGCAACACCTGCGTGATCACAAACACGATTCCGATGATGATCATGGTTGTCCAGAACAGGTTGTCCGTCCACTCCCCGTGCAATGAGCCAAGCGGCAGGTTCATATCATCCCATGCATCCGCAAAGGACCAGGCAAAAGCCACTCCACCCAATACCAGGAAGAGCAGTAGCAGCGTTCCGTTTACACGGTTGCTTACTTTGGTTGTACCGGCCGCACGCTCCGTTGAACCCCGGAAGATTGACGTCAGCGTTCCGATCCTGAAAAGCAGGAAGAGAATGATCAGTAATAAAAGAATGGATAAACCAATGGCGATAGTAATCATTATATAGCGCTTTTAGTATAGTCTCTAAACATGATGGTGTACACTCTCCTCCAGGAATGGGTGGTTTACCGGCACCAGGGATGCTTTTGAAAGTCCCTTCGTAAAGGCTAGCAGAAACACTCCTAAGAAGATAAGGGCAGTACCGATTTCAATGAAGCCTATACCGGCGTCTGTACGCAGTGTACCAGGCATCATCATCAGGTAGAAGTCAAACCAATGCCCGATCAGGATGGCGATCATAACAATCTTGAGCATGATCATCTGGCGCTTTGAATCCCTGGTCATCAGAACAAGGAATGGCAGCACAAAGTTTATGATCAGGTTGAAGAAGAAGATCCACTTATAATGGCCTCCGTTACCGCCCAGCCTTTCAATGAAGTAGATTGCTTCCTCCGGCATGTTCGCATACCAGTAGAGCAGGAACTGAGAGAACCAGATATAGGTCCAGAAGATAGAGAAGGCAAACACAAACTTACCCAGGTCATGCAGGTGGTTAGCGTTTACCATCTTCAGGTAACCGTTCTGCTTCAGGATGATCACCGTAAGGGTAATGGCGGCAAGGCCGGATACCCACCAGCTGGCAAATACATACCATCCGAACATGGTGGAGAACCAGTGCGTATCGATGGAGAGTACCCAATCCCAGGCAGCAGTAGAAGAAGTGATACCGAAGATTACCAGGAAGACGGCTGAAATACGGATGCTCTTATGGTAGTAGTTCGTACTGCCGTTCAGGTCCTCATTCATAGACTCTTTCCTCAACCACATGGAAAACCAGATCCAAAGGGCAAAGTATAGCACCATACGGATAAGGAAAAACGCCGTGTTCAGGTAAGGCGACTTGCCAGCGATGATCGGATCATACCGCTCATCGTTAAGATCATACAGATAATCGTGTGTCCAGTGGAAGATGTCGTGTCCACCAAAAAGGAAAACCAGCAGCATAACCACTCCCCCTATTGGCAGGAAGTAGCTAAGCGCTAAAGCAACCCTGTTAACCAGAACGGACCAGCCGGCGTAAGATACATATTGTACTGCCACGAAGAAGGTGCCGATCAGGGCAATCCCTGTAAAGTATACGTTGTTCAGCCAAAGGTTCACGAATAAACGCTTTGTCCATGAAGCGGCTTCATGACCTGCTGCAGCAGCCTCACCGTGTCCCTCACCGTGATCTGCTCCTCCGCCTGCGGCCATAAAAATGATGCCTGCTATAAGTAGAATTACACCTACAGCTATCATTAAGAAAAACTTATTGTTCGTTTTTCTGGAAATGATGAGTCTTTCTTCTGTCATTATCCCTTTATTTTATGCCTTAGTCTTAGTTATTAGGGGTTCCGGTTACAGGATTCTTGGTTCCGGCCTCATCAGCTTCCTGCGCGGCCTCTTCCGAAGCGTCATCAGAAACCGCAGTGCCTGTCTCCCCTTTCTGTAGCTGCTGTACATACATAACTATCTTCCAGCGCTCCTCCGGGTTTACTTGTGAACCGTGAGGCAACATACGTCCTCTGCCGTAAGTGATAACGTGGTAAATATGGCCTCCTGGGAGTTCCGCCACACGGCCAGCCGTATACGATGGCACCCCCTTGAACTTCTGGCCTACCAGTCCCTGCCCGTCGCCTTCAGCACCGTGGCATGGCGAGCAAAAGCGGGCATACAGCACCTTTCCCTCTTCCAGGTTCGCTGTGTTTCTGGCAAGTGGGTTTTTAAGCTCTGCACCTGCTGTCTCGGCGTTATCTTCGGACAGATAAACGTTATACCCCTGCTTGCCACGTGCTACCGTACCTTTAACCGGCTCACGCATGTTCATACCGGCAGGGTTAAACTTGTTCTCTTTTATCTGAGAATAAGGGTCAAGAGGAACAGAGTGGTACATGTCCGGGGCAAACTCGACCCCTGGGTCTTGTTCATTGCTGCAGGAAAAGAGAACTGCAGCAGAGAAAAGTATAGCTGAGGCTGTAAAGCCTGTTTTTATCATCCTCTTCATTATTTTACTACCTCCTTCTCATTAACTTCAATAGCACCGTTAGAGCGAAGAAGATTGTTGAGAGCCTCCATGTCGGTTGCTCCTTCTTTCACTTCTATAGCCATCACAAATTTGTCGTCTGTAGAGCGCTTGTCGAACACGTTCACCTTCAGCGACGGCTTCATGTTAGACACGATAAAGAACACGATCACCATGCTAAAGGCACTGAAGAGTACCGTTAGCTCAAACGTAACCGGGATAAAGGAAGGAAGCGCGATGTGCGGCTTACCACCAATGATCATCGGCCAGTCGAAGCCCATCATCCATATCTGCATCCACAGTGCGAACGACATCCCGGCTAGTCCCCCGAAAAAGGCCACGATTGGGAGTCTTGAGCGCTTAATGCCTAACACGTCGTCAATACCGTGTACCGGATAGGGGGAAAACACGTCATAAATCTTGGTTCCGGCGGCGCGGATATTCTCGATGGCTGCCAACAGCACATCTTCATCATCATAAATACCTAGAACAAACTTCTTATTCATTGTGATGTGTATTAGAGTTCGAATCCTTATCAGTAGCATGCATGGTAGCACCTCTGCCATGACTGTGTGTCACTTCTGAAGAAGACTTCAGGATCGCTTTCACCTCGGCCATGTTCACCACCGGGAAAAACTTTGCAAACAGCAGGAACAGTGTAAAGAATAGGCCTATCGTACCAACGTATACACCTATATCGATGATGGTTGGAGAGAACATAGCCCAGGATGATGGCAGGTAGTCTCTGTGCAATGAGGTTACGATGATCACGAAACGCTCGAACCACATACCGATGTTCACAAAGATCGAGATGATAAAGGTAGCGGTCAGGCTTCTTCTGATCTTTCTGAACCAGAAAAGCTGCGGTGTGATCACGTTACAGGTCATCATCGACCAGTAGGCCCACCAGTAAGGACCGAAAGCACGGTTAATGAAGGCATACTGCTCATACTCCACACCTGAGTACCAGGCGATAAAGAACTCTGTAGTATAAGCGATACCTACGATAGAGCCCGTCAGGATGATCACCTTGTTCATCGACTCCACGTGCTCCAGGGTGATATAGTCTTCCAGGAAGAATACCTTTCGGGTAATGATCATCAGGGTAAGCACCATGGCGAAGCCTGAGAAGATCGCACCTGCCACGAAGTATGGAGGGAAGATGGTCGTGTGCCAGCCCGGGATTACAGAGGTTGCAAAGTCCATGGATACGATCGTGTGTACCGAAAGTACCAGTGGTGTAGCCAAACCAGCCAGGATAAGGGATACGGTCTCGTACCGGGACCATGCCTTTGCTGAACCTGTCCAGCCCATTGATAAAGCGGCATAAGCCCTTCTGGCAATAGGACCGGTAGCCCTGTCGCGGATAGTGGCAAAGTCAGGAATCAGGCCGATGTACCAGAAAACGAGTGATACGGAGAAGTAAGTGGAGATCGCGAACACGTCCCAAAGAAGCGGTGAGTTGAAGTTAACCCAAAGCGATCCGAATGTGTTTGGCAGTGGAAGCACCCAGTAGGCCAGCCACGGACGGCCCATGTGCAGAACCGGGAACATGGCGGCGCAGATTACGGCGAAGATTGTCATCGCCTCCGCTGCACGGTTGATGGAAGTTCTCCACTTCTGACGGAACAGGAGGAGAATGGCTGAGATCAGCGTACCGGCGTGGCCGATACCTACCCACCATACGAAGTTGGTGATGTCCCATGCCCAACCAACTGTTTTGTTAAGTCCCCATTCGCCGATACCGTACCATAGTGTGCGGTATACAGAGTAGATAAATATAGCTAAGCCAACCAATGCTACGGCAAGGGCAGCGGCCCAACGCACGTTGGGCTTCGCCTCCACTTGTCTGCAGACATCCTGGGTGATGTCGTGGTATGTTTTCCCCCCCGTTACCAGAGGCTCTCTTATCGGAGATACATGCTGCATAAAGCTCTCAGTATTTAAAGTTAAGCTAAGTTTCTAATTTTAGTCAGGTACGTCACGTTAGGCTGCACGTTAAGCTCCTCCAGTACGTGGAACGCACGCTCGCCCTGCTGACGGGAAAGGATTTTGGAGATGCGGCTCTCCGGATCTTTCATGTCGCCGAAAACGATGGCCTCCGTAGGGCAAGACTGTGCACAGGCTGTCACGATCTCACCGTCTTTCGGTCTTCTGTTCTCGCGCTTGGCTTCGAGTTTACCTAACTGCACACGCTGTACGCAGAAAGAGCATTTCTCCATCACACCTCTGCCACGTACTGTCACGTCCGGGTTCAGCACCATCTTGCCAAGGTCGTTGTTCATCGGCTCGTTAAATCCGAACTTGTCGTTGTTCGCGTAGGCAAACCAGTTGAAGCGACGAACTTTATAAGGGCAGTTGTTGGCGCAGTAACGTGTACCAACGCAACGGTTGTAGGCCATCTGGTTGATACCTTCCGAGCTGTGCATGGTGGCCGCCACCGGACACACTGTCTCGCACGGTGCGTGGTTACAGTGCTGGCAAAGCATTGGCTGGAAGATAACTGAAGGGTTATCTGCAGGGTGCTCCATTTCAGCGTAATCCTTCGGCTCATGCTCCTTGGCACTGTAGTATCTGTCTATACGCATCCAGTGCATTTCGCGGCGCATCAGCACTTCGGCTTTTCCTACCACCGGAATGTTGTTCTCCACGTTACAGCTCATGGTACAGGCACCACAACCAATACAGGAGTTTAGGTCGATAACCATGCCCCAGTGGTGGTTCTTGTACTCATAATCATCCCAAAGAGAGATGGCAGCCGGTTTGGCCGGGCCGCTGTGTGTGGCGATACGGATATACTCCGTCACTTCTTTCGGATTTTCTTTATACTTGGCAAACGTGTTCTCCTGCACCACGATGCGGTCCATAATGGTATGGTGCGTCTGCGTTTGTGCGATAGGAGAAGTAGCATTTGTTTTCTCGAGCTTTACGCCACTTGTATACAATACGGCATTGTCGTTTACCGTTGCTATAGGGAAAGCGTTCGCGCCTAGTCCCTTGGCAACAGGCATCGACTCCAGGTCACGGCCATAACCCATAGCAATGGCCACAGTTCCGTTAGCCTGACCAGGCTGAACCAGCGCCGGCAGCTCAATGCTCTCGTTGTTCGCGAAGGTTACCTTCAGCACGTCGCCCTGCACGATGCCCATTTCCTCCGCCATCAGGCGCGGCATGGCCACGTAGTTACCCCAGGTAGCTTTCGATACGGGGTCAGGAAGCTCCTGCAGCCATGGGTTGTTGATCAACTCGCCACAACCTACGCTTACTTTCTCGTACAGTACTGCCTCAATCGCGGCTGGCTGCACCTTTCTTACCGAAGTGGAAGCGGCGGCAGTTGAAGGAGTTATATTCATCAGGCTTGAACCGTTCTCCAGTACGCCGTCATGTACCACCTTCTCCCAGGCCTCGTCAAACTTACCTGTAGCTACGGTTCTCCAGTTGTTGCGCAGGTACTCATAGAACTCAGTCTTCTGCTCGCTCCAGGCCAACAGGCTGTCCTGCATCTGGCGGGTAGTGAAAATTGGGCTGATAACCGGCTGGGAAAGACTCAGGAAGCCTTTTTTCGGCTCGAAATCGTTCCAGGACTCCAGGTAGTGGTGATCCGGCGTAACGAAATCAGCAAGCTTGGCAGTCTCCTCCACTCTGTCAGCGAACGAAACCTTCAGCCCTACTTTTTTCAGACCGGCAGCCACTCTGGCAGCAAGCGGGTGGTTGTACGCCGGGTTGGCGTTATAGAAGAACACGGCACCTACAGAGCCGGCATTCATTTCTTCGATCAGGCGGATCATAGCCGCATCGTTACCCTGCTTCACATAGTATGGAGCAGCCGTATCGATAGTGGTACCGTCAGCGCCTAAGGCCGTGTTGATGGCTTTCACCATGGCCTGTACGCCCGGATCGTTAGAACCGGATACCACCAGCGCCCTGCCGCTGTTTGCCTGCAGGTCTTTCACAGCAGCTGCCATGATCTTGGCGTCTACCGCTGTGCTGGAGGCACCCCGACCGGTAATAGCGTTATGCAGCGCAGTAACCACAGCAGCCTCATCAGAAGGCTTGATAGGCACGCGCACGTCTGCGTTAGAACCAGTCAGCGACAGGATCGTCTCAAACTGGTAGTGGCGCGACATTGTTGGGTTATCCGGGTTCAGCTTTCTGTTTTGGATATACTGCTTGGCGAAAGGCACAGGGGCCACCCATGTACCCAGGAAATCAGCATTTATACTTACAATGATGTTCGCTTTGCTGAAGTCATACCCTGGGATAACACCGCCGTTAGCCTGGAGCAGGCCAGAGGCAGAGTTCACGTCATAGGTAACGTGCTCGAAGTTGCCGAAGCGCGAGCCGAACTCTTTGATAAGCTTCTGAGTGGATGGGCTGATGATGGTGGATGACACGAAAGCCACTTTGCCACTTACATTGGAAAGGCGCGAGCGGATCTCCTTGTCTACATCTTCCCACTTCGCCTCTTTACCAGCTTTCAGCGGGTAGCGCAGACGGTTTGTATCGTACAAGCCCAGCAGGGAGCCTTGTGCCTTCGGGCTAGTGCCCAGTGGCGTCAGTCCGGAGCTTGGGTTTGGCTCAATCTTGATAGGACGGCCTTCGCGGGTCTTTACAAGTATGCTGTTGTAATCCCCGTTCAGGTAAAAGGTAGAGGCGTACCAGTTCGCTATTCCTGGCTCCACGTCTACCGGTTTGTTCAGGTATGGAATAGCCTTGCGCACCGGCGCCTCGCAGGAGGCCAGCGACACGGCTGCCATACTAAAGCCCAACAGCTTCAGGAAGTCGCGGCGGCGTGTTTTGCCGTTTGAAACAGACTCTCCCCCTTCCACTTCGTTGATCGGCAGGAATTCTGGAAACTCGTTATGAGCATGCTTCTCGAATTCCGAAGCATTTTCCAGCTCCTCAATTCCTTTCCAGTATTTTATTCTGTCTTGCATATTATATTTAGAAAACTCGAATACTTAATTGAAATAGAGATTGATTAATAGTGACACTTAGAGCACTCTGCACCACCGTTCGAGGTCACTGTGAAGGCACCCTTCGAAGAAGCCTCGTGCAGTTCTACCAGCTTGTCGTAGTAGCCGTTACCCTCTGTGTTCAGTGGTGTTTCGCGGTGGCACTCTATACACCAGCCCATGGTAAGTGGAGAATACTGGTAAACCACATCCATTTCCTGGATTGGGCCGTGGCAGGTCTGGCACTCTACGCCACCCACCTGCGTGTGCTGTGAGTGGTTAAAGTAGGCCAGGTCCGGCAGGTTGTGGATACGCACCCACTGGATCGGCTCATTGCGCTCAATGGCTTTGTATATCTTCTGAATCTCTGCAGACTCTGTCTTGATCTGGCTGTGGCAGTTCATACAGATGTTCGCAGATGGAATGCTGGCGCTTTTGCTTTCGTAAACCGTTGTGTGGCAGTAGTTACAGTTGATCTGGTGCTGGCCAGCGTGCAGTTTGTGCGAGAAAGCAATCGGCTGCTTCGGCGCGTAACCCTGCTGGATGCCGATTCCCATCACCTTATCTATCGTCAGGTCCAGCAGCACCACCACGAAGATGAGCACCACCAGTGTGCGAACGGCCTTGGACTTATATATCTTGGAGAAGTCGAAGCGCTGGTTAACAACCTCAGCGTCATACTCATTCAGCTTACGGTTCTTGTTCAGGTAGTTCTTCAGCAGCGACGTGATCAGCAACAGTGTCACCACCAGCACAATCAGCACGACGATCAGGACCACCAGCACGATATCCAGGTAACCTCCGATGGCTCCGGCGGAACCAACCGCGTCAGTACCCACGTTCTCACCGGCAGTAGCGCCCTCAGGACCGGCAGCTGGTGCCGAAGCAACACCCTGCCCAGACGCGATGTAGGCAAATATCGACTTCACCTCATCATCAGAGAAAGCGAAAGAAGGCATTGCCTGCTTGTTAAACTGGTTGTAAATGGCAATCGCATCCGCATCGCCTGACTGGATAAGCGCCTGGGAGTTCTTTGTCCAACTGATCAGCCATGACTCGCTGCGTTTTTCCGTAACACCCTGCAGGCCGGGACCTACAATTACGTCGCTGCCGGCGGAGTGACACACAGCACAGTTGTTTTTAAACAAGGCCTCTCCCGCCGATATAATCGCTGGATCCCCGGTAGACACTTCCGCACCTGCAGTAGCGCCAGGCTCAACACCTTTTTGGGCTACCTCTGCCTGCTCGCTCTCCTGCGCAAAAGCACTGAATGAAACCACCAGAGCTAACAGGAAGGTGTACAAAATTTTAGATTGAGTTTTAAGTATACAGCTAACCATAGCCAAGATCACTTGTGTTTAGTATATGATATGGTGAATTTACTTTATGGGCACAAATCTACTATGCGAATTCCATTAATCAAACATAATAGGTTTATTATTTGGCCTGCGTGTCACCACCTCCTCAGTACCACCACACTTGCAACCAAAAACCGTTTTTTTGATGCTTTTTAAGCCTTTTTATTTATAATCAATCTAAATAACTCCGGCCTCCCCTGTCTCTCCGTCCTTCAAAATATTCCTAAATTTTCGGTATTAAACACCAACGACGATTGTACTATTTTGTTCAATTATGTTTTGTGTTTACCAAAGTATAAATTGACTTTATTTTTCCGCAGCATCTGCAGCCCCTCCCCTGCACGGCACATCCCGGGAATACATTCACACCTTAATATATAAGAGATGTACCCGCCGCCTATCCCATTCCCATGCTCACCCCCTAGAGGCTGTGCCTTACTTATTTATAGCAGCACCTATTGCTATTTATACTTTAGCGCCTTACCTTTGCAGGCTAAATTTATAACCATATATCGAACCGATGGAATTGAGAAATTACGAAACTGTCTTCATCCTGACTCCGTTGCTTAACGAGACTCAGATGCAGGAAACGGTCGAGAAGTTCAGAGAGGTGCTAAAGGAAAATGGCGCCGACGTTATCCACGAAGAAAACTGGGGTCTTCGCAAACTGGCTTATCCTATCCAGAAGAAGTCTACAGGTTTCTATCACCTGATCGAGTTTAAAGCGCCAACTAACGTGGTGGACATGCTTGAACTGGCTTATCGCCGTGATGAAAAAGTAGTTCGTTTCCTGACAACCGCCCTTGATAAGCACGCTGTGGCTTACAACGAGCGCAGAAGAAACGGCGAGTTCAAATCACAAGCTAAAAAAGAGGAGGTTAAAGGATAATGAGCTTAGTTAACGAAAGAGTACACAAACAAGAGAATCGTGAGAAGTACTGCCGTTTCAAGAAGAGCGGTATTAAGTACATCGATTACAAGGATGGCAACTTCCTGCTGAAGTTCGTGAACGAGCAGGGCAAGATCCTCCCAAGAAGACTGACAGGCACCAGCCTGAAGTTCCAGCGCAAAGTGTCTCAGGCTGTTGCCCGTGCAAGACACCTTGCCATTTTACCTTATGTAACGGATTCTTTAAAATAAGGAGGTCGAACGATGGAAGTAATACTTAAAGACGACGTTAAAGGCCTCGGCTACAAGAACGACATTGTTGAAGTAAAGCCAGGATACGGCCGTAACTACCTTATCCCGCAGGGTCTGGCAGTTATCGCTGACAAATCAAGCAGAAAAGTAGTAGCTGAGAACATCCGCCAGGCGGCGCACAAGGCTGAGAAGATTCAGAATGATGCTCAGGAGCTGGCCAACAGCATCGGTGACATCACTATCGAGCTTCCTGCCAAAGTGGGTGAGACCGGCAAGATCTTCGGTTCCGTGACTACCAACCAGCTTTCAGAGGCCCTGAAGGCGAAAGGGTATGATGTGGACCGCAAGCGTATCTCTTTTGACCAGGACGTGAAAACTGCCGGCGAGTACACTGCTACGCTGAGCTTGCACAAAGAGGTGAAGCACCAGGTTAAATTCAACGTAGTTGCTGAATAAGCCTACCTGAAAATACTTATTTGAAAGCGTCCTGCCCCACCGGCAGGACGCTTTTTTTTGCCATATTGCACGTATAACTCAAGCAAAGTATAAGAGATGTTCCGGACCGAAGTACAGGTACCCCGCGCTGGCCTTAGCCTTGACTTGCAGCACCCGGTGCTCACCATCGGCTCCTGCTTCGCCGAGGTAATCGGCAGCAAGCTGCAGCAACACAAGGTGGATGTAGTGGTCAATCCCTTCGGCACCATCTTCAACCCTATCTCAGTGAGCCTGTTGCTGCGTGCCGCCACAGGGCAGGCTTATACTTTTGAGGAGCACCTGGTGCAGCAAAACGGCATCTGGTACGCCTACGACCTTCACTCCTCCCTCGCCAGCGCCAATAAAGAAGAGCTACTGCAAACCATACAGGAGCGGCTGCGCCAGACGGGCCAGCAACTGCAGAACGCCTCTCTCCTCATCATAACGCTGGGCACGGCCATGGCTTACCGCCTGCAGGAAAGCGGCAAGCTGGTGGCCAATTGCCACAAGCTGCCTGCCAGAAACTTTACCCGGGAGCTACTGACGGTGGAGGAAATGCGAACTGCCTTTGAACAGATGCTCGCGCAGCTGAAGCAAGTGAACCCAGCTATGAAGGTGCTCCTGACGGTGAGCCCGGTGCGCCATCTAAAGGAAACAATAGAGCTGAACAGCGTGAGCAAGGCCAGCCTGCGTTTGCTGTGCCACCAGTTGCAGGAGGCGCACCAGGAGGTTTTATACTTCCCGGCCTACGAGATCATGATGGATGACCTGCGCGACTACCGCTTTTACAAAGAGGACATGCTGCACCCCACTCCGCTGGCGGAGGACTACATCTGGCAGAGGTTCGTGGACGCGTATTATACTGCTGACTTCCGGCAGTTTATGGACCAATGGGAGAAGATACAGCGGGCGGTGGCGCACCGGCCGTTCCAGCCACAATCTGAGGCGCACCAGAAATTTTTGCAAAACACGTTGCAACAGCTGCAGGAACTAGGCCAGAAGTATAAGATCGACGTCAGCAGCGAAGCCAAAACCCTCCGGAAACAGCTCCTGCCTTAGCCATACCAGCCCGTAATACACTTTTGCCTGTATCAGCCGTAGAAATAGCTTCGAGACTTTAAGCGACACACGTAGCAGGTATCAAGTAGCTCGACTAACATATAAACTTTCATTCATGTAACGTCTTGTGTCTTGTGTCCTGCTACTTGTGTCCAAAAATAAACTATGGCAGTAGATAAGAAACCCAACAGACTCATACACGAGAGCAGCCCGTACCTCTTGCAGCACGCCTACAACCCGGTGGATTGGTATCCTTGGGGAGAGGAAGCGCTGCAAAAGGCAAAGCAGGAGGACAAGCCGATCCTGGTGAGCGTTGGCTATGCCGCCTGCCACTGGTGCCACGTGATGGAGCGGGAGGCCTTTGAGCAGAAAAGTATAGCTGAGGTGATGAACACACACTTTGTGTGTATTAAAGTGGACCGGGAGGAGCGCCCCGATGTGGACGCAGTATACATGGATGCGCTGCACGCCATGGGTTTGCAGGGCGGGTGGCCGATGAACGTGTTCCTCAACGCTGAGGCAAAGCCGTTTTACGGCGGCACTTATTTCCCGCCCAAACGATGGAAGGCATTGCTTGCCAACATAGCCGAGGCTTATGCGACGAACCGCGATGAACTGAACGAGTCGGCGGAGCAATTTGCCCGGCACCTGAACCGCAACGAGCTGGAGAAGTATGGCCTGGAGCAGCAGAACTACCACGTGCGGGAGGATGATTTCAAGCTGATTGGGCATAACCTGAGCAGGCAGTTCGATAAAAAGAACGGTGGCATGGGCGATGCTCCGAAATTTCCGATGCCGGGAAATCTCCTCTTTCTGCTCCGCTACCACCACCACACCAGCGACCAGACCATCCTGAACCACCTGCACCTGACGCTCCGCGAAATGGCCTACGGCGGCATCTACGACCAGCTTGGCGGCGGCTTTGCGCGCTACTCCGTGGATGCCGAATGGCTGGTGCCGCACTTCGAGAAGATGCTCTACGACAACGGCCAGCTTATAAGCCTGTACGCCGAGGCGTACCAGGCCACGCACGAATCGCTGTACCATGATGTGGTGTATGAGACAATCGCGTTTGTGGAGCGGGAGCTGATGAGCCCGGAGGGTGGCTTTTACTCTTCGCTGGATGCCGACAGTGAGGGCGAGGAAGGCCGGTTTTATACTTTCACGAAGCAGGAGCTGCAGGATATCCTGGGCGACGAGGAACCGATCTTCTCGAAGTATTACCACGCCACCGCCTCCGGAAACTTCGAGCACGGCCGCAACATCCTGCACCGCCGCATCCCGGACGAGAAGTTTGCAAAGGAGAATGAGCTGGAGATGGACGTGCTGGAGGAGATGGTGCAGAACTGGAAACAGAAGCTGATGAAGGTGCGCGCCAGCCGCATTCGTCCGGCGCTGGACGACAAGATCCTGACCTCCTGGAACGCGCTGATGCTGAAAGGTCTGGCCGACGCCTACTACACGTTCGGGAATAAGCATTTCCTGGAGCTGGCCCTGAAGAACGCCCGGTTTATACTTGACAACCTGAAGAACGGTGACAGACTCTACCATAACTATAAGGCAGGCAAAGCCACTATCGATGGTTTCCTGGACGATTATGCCCTGCTGATCCGCGCCCTGATCCGCCTGTATGAAGTAACCTTCGACGAGCAGTGGCTGCTGGAGGCAAAAAACTTAACAGATTATACTTTAGAGAACTTCTTTGATGAAAAGGAGAGCCTGTTCTTCTACACTGACAGAAACGCAGAGCAGCTCATCGCCCGCAAAAAGGAAATTTTCGATAACGTCGTTCCCTCCCCCAACTCTGTGATGGCCACTAACCTGCACTTCCTGGGTTTATACTTTGATGACGAACGCCATACTTCCCTCTCCGACGAGATGCTGGCGCGTGTAAAAGACCTGCTGCTGAAGGAGCCTTCGCACCTGGGCAACTGGGCCTCTTTATACTTTCACAAGCTCACGCCCACGGCCGAGATCGCCATTGTAGGCCCAGAGGCACCGGAAATGCGCGCTGAACTCACCTCCTTTTATCTGCCTAACGTTATACTTGCAGGCGCCACCGAAGCCAGCAACAGCAAGTTGCCATTGCTGGAGGACAGAGTAGCAATTAACGGGAAAACCACCGTGTATGTGTGCTATAACAAAACCTGCCAGCTGCCGGTGCATACCGCCGCCGAGGCACTGAAGCAGCTGAAGGGTGCAGAGCAACAACCCAAGTTTCCTTCCTTGTAACCAGGCATTATACTTTAAGGGCGGCTGGCGCGGGTGACAAGCTAAGGTTGGCATGCCCTGAAAGTATAAAACCACCAATCCTAAAAACCCGGGTTCAGGAGATGACCGCAAATGTCGTTTTGTCCTGAATCACTCCTTCCTTACCTATATCTGTTGTTACTTCGTCTCAGGTAATTTTGTCTGTGCCCGCAAATGTGTAATTTAGAGGCTCAAACTAACTAATCTCCAATCTACTGATGACGAAACGTACCTATCTGAGCGTGGTACTGGCTGCGGCGCTTGCTCTCCCTTTCGGCGCGGCACATGCTCAGGAAAAAAAGAAAGAAGACGCTAAATGGCAGGTGGATGCCGAACACGGTCCTCAGAAAGAGGTCTCCTTCACCACCAACGAAGGCACCTGGATGAGCGTTGACGTAAGCCCGGATGGCAAAGAGATCGTTTTCGAC
This sequence comes from Pontibacter flavimaris, assembly GCF_001907195.1. Taxonomy (GTDB): domain Bacteria; phylum Bacteroidota; class Bacteroidia; order Cytophagales; family Hymenobacteraceae; genus Pontibacter; species Pontibacter flavimaris. The sequence goes on along the minus strand of NZ_LVWA01000009.1, from coordinate 241,948 downwards.
ATGCTCGGCGATATTTACCTCATGCCTATCTCCGGCGGCAAAGCCAAACTCCTGAGAACCGGTCGCCCCTACGAGGTGCAGCCGCGCTTCAGCCCCGACGGCACGTATATTTCCTTCACCTCGGATGCAGGTGGCGGCGATAACATCTGGATCATGAAACGTGATGGCTCTGAGGCCAAACAGATCACCAACGAAAGTTTCCGTCTGCTCAACAACGCTGTCTGGACCCCGGACGGAGAGTACATCATCGCGCGTAAGCACTTCACCAATACCCGCTCTTTGGGGGCCGGCGAGATGTGGATGTACCACCGCACAGGCGGCACAGGCATCCAGCTAACTAAGCGCAAAAACGACCAGCAGGATGCCGGAGAGCCCTTTGCCTCGCCGGACGGCAAGTATGTATACTTCTCGGAGGACATGAGCGGCGGCTCTAACTTTGAGTACAACAAAGACCCGAACGGCCAGATCTACGTGATCCGCCGGGTGGACCGCCACACCGGTGAGATCGAGAACGTGGTATCCGGCAACGGCGGCGCGGTGCGTCCGGTGGTTTCCAGGGATGGCAAGCAGGTGGCCTTTGTGCGCCGCGTGCGTACCAAGTCGGTGCTGTTTGTGCACGACCTGAAAACCGGCGAAGAGTGGCCGATCTACGATCAGCTGAGCCACGACCAGCAGGAAGCCTGGGCCATTTTCGGCGTGTATCCATACTTTTCCTGGACGCCGGACAACAAATCCATCGTGTTCTGGGCTGATGGCAAGGTCAACAAAGTGGATGTGGCGACGAAGCAGGTGGCGAACATTCCGTTTGAAGCCACTGCCACACACTACCTTGCCGATGCCGTGCGCCACGACCACAGCAAGAACGGCGGCGTGTCACCTGATAAGTTTACAGCCAAGGCTATCCGCCATGCCGTAACCTCGCCGGACGGCAAAACGCTGGTATTTAACGCGGCGGGTTATATCTATAAGAAAGAGCTGCCAAACGGCAAGCCGGAGCGCATTACCAAGGGCCAGGATTTCGAGTTCTACCCCTCCTTCTCCCCCGATGGCAAGCACCTGGTGTACGCCACTTGGAATGATGATAACTTCGGAGGCCTCTACAAGCTCGACATCCGCAGGAAAAACGGCAAGCCAACCAGACTAACCACAGAGAAAGGCTTCTATACTTCGCCACAGTTCTCGCCGAACGGTAAGTTTATACTTTACAGCAAAGAGGGCGGAAACAGCCACATGGGCTACGCGCATGGCAAGGAGAAAGGCATTTTCTACATGCCAGCCGATGGCGGGAAAGCCACGTTGGTACAGGAGCGCGGCGCTAACCCGCAATTCAACGCCACATCCAACCGCATATTCTTCACCGGCCGCGAGGGCGACAAGTTTGCGTTCAAGAGCGTGGACCTGAGTGGTAAGAACGAGCAGACGCATTATACTTCCAAGTATACCGACCAGTTCTATCCTAGCCCGGACAACAAGTGGATCGGCTTTGTGGAGCTCTTTAACGGTTACATCGCACCATTTACCGCTAACGGTTCCGGCCTCGATTTGAGTGCTGATACCAAGGCTGTTCCGGTGGCCCGCTTCACCCGCGACGCCGGCACGAGCATCCACTGGTCCGCAGACAGCAAGAAGATCAACTGGGTGCTGGGCGATGAGTATTTCTCTAACGACCTGAAAAACCGCTTTAACTTTGTGGCCGGTGCACCGGAAGAACTGCCAGCCATCGATACCACAGGCACCAAGATCGGCCTGGAGCTGAAAACGGATATCCCACAGGGCAAAGTTGCCTTCACAAACGCCCGCATCATCACCATGAAAGGCGATGAAGTGATTGAGGGCGGTAAGATTGTAGTGGACGGCAACCGCATTGTGGCGGTGGGCAAAGGTATCAGCGTGCCAAACGATGCGAAAGTGATCGACGCTGCCGGTAAAACCATTATGCCGGGCATTGTGGACGTGCATGCGCACCTGGGCACCTTCCGCCTGGGCATGAGCCCGCAGAAGCAGTGGTCCTACTTCGCCAACCTGGCCTACGGCGTTACCACCACCCACGACCCTTCTTCCACGACCGAGATGGTGTTCAGCCAGTCGGAGGCGGTGAAGTCGGGCGCTATGGTTGGTCCGCGCATTTACTCTACGGGTACCATCCTCTACGGTGCCGATGGCAACTTCAAGGCCGTGATCAACAGCCTGGACGATGCCCGCTCGCACCTGCGCCGCATTAAGGCTGTGGGTGGCTTCTCGGTGAAGAGCTACAACCAGCCGCGCCGGGAACAGCGCCAGCAGGTTATTCAGGCAGCGCGCGAACTGGACATGAGCGTGTACCCGGAGGGCGGTTCTACCTTCTTCCACAACATGACCATGATCCTGGACGGCCACACGGGCGTGGAGCACAACATTCCGGTTGCACCGCTTTACAAGGATGTGCTGGAAGTATGGAAAGCCTCTAACGTGGGTTACACGCCTACCCTGATCGTGAATTACGGTGCCACCAACGGCGAGTACTACTGGTACCAGAAAACCAATGTATGGGAGAAAGACCGCCTGCTCAAGTTCACGCCGCGCTCTATCATCGATGGTCGTTCCCGCTTTGTAACACAGGTGCCGGACGAGGAGTATGAAAATGGCTTTATGGCCACCTCCAGAGCGGCCAAAGCCCTGTCGGATAACGGTGTGAAGGTAAACCTGGGAGCGCACGGCCAGTTGCAGGGCTTGGGCGCGCACTGGGAACTGTGGATGCTGCAGCAAGGCGGCATGACCAACCATGAGGCCCTTCGCGCTGCCACGCTGAACGGCGCTGAGTACATTGGCATGGGCCACGACCTGGGCTCGGTGGAAACCGGTAAGCTGGCTGACCTGATCGTGCTGGACCAGAACCCGCTGGAGAACATCCGGAACTCGGAACACGTGAAGTACACGATGGTGAACGGCCGCCTGTATGACGCCGCCACGATGGCTGAGATCGGCAACACAACGAAGCAGCCGGGCAAGTTCTGGTGGGAAAGCGACAAGTATGCCACTGCTTTCGACTGGCATGAGGGCACCAACACCCGCTTTGAGGGCATCGCCGGTGAACACTGCACTTGCCGCCATTAAGCATTAAAGTATAAAGTATAAAAAAGCGGCTGCTCCGGATGGGGCAGCCGCTTTTTGCTTTTACTGTCTTCCAATTTTCAAGCTCCTGTCAGCAGCTGGACTTCAGTGATTGTTCTGTAGCAGCAAAAACTTCCTCTTCAGCATGGCTAATAGGTTTCTGGGTCTAGAGAAGTATAGCAGCTTGTCTTTAGTTGAGGGGTAATATATTCTGTATTGATTCATTCTAAGAACTTTCCTTTCTATCCTTTCACCCTCAGTGTCTTTCAAGAGCCGCTTGATCTGCTCATCCATTTTGTCTTTCCCATCATTCCAGCAATAGTGAAAAATCCTGTTGTGACATTCCATTACATCGCAAGTTTCGGCCAGGACTACAGAGAAGGCCAGTTGCTCCACTAACCTCAGGTTATTTACTAAGAGCAAACGGTCATTAAGCTCTAATACATCATCTACCAGCTTATACTTCTCAGGGCTCAGCCCAATCACTCCGGCATTCCACATGTAATGCCTGTCGCTAATATAGATACTCCATCCGGATGTCAGGGTCAAATGCCTGCCACAAAAGCTGGTGCGGTATGCATCGAAACCCGCTGTAGAGAGTGCGGCTTCCTTTGTGTGAAGGATGCAGTTACCCTGATTTAATAAATGAAAGAGGTGGTCGATTCTTTTAAAGAAAACAATATCCGTATCGGCATAAAGAATGTTGCCTTCCACAGTCTCCCTTACTTCTTGTAGCAACTTAATCTTAGTTCTGAATAACTGATTCCCTGCCCCCTTCCAGGCACAAAATTTTTCCTCATTCAGGTAAACCACATCCAGGCAACTAATATCCTCTAAGCTTGAAAAGTACTCAGGAGCGTTAGTATAGATAATAATACGTAGCGATTCCGGCAAACGCATGCGGTATACTTTCAGCAGGGATAAAATAGCGTATACTGCTTGGCGGGCATATACTTCGCCCATTGCCAGGAAAACTATGCTATCCTTAACCTCCATCCTAATAACCTTTGATTGCTTATAACCGATTGTATTCGCTCCAGAAACCTTCCTGCCTTTCTCTTTGCCGCTGCCAGCAACCGATTTACCTCACAAGCTACTAAAATTTCCTGTCTAACGATTAAACAGGAAATATAAGCGGCTTATTGGGGTCCTGAAAAGATCAAGTAATGCTACAGGGATACTTAGATTACGTGTACCTTCTCTATTTTTTGGGAGGAGTGCTGGAGCGGGCGCTGCTGCAGGAAGAGTACCTGCGCCGGCTGATACAGGTGGAGCTACAGTAAGTATAAAGTATAAAAGGTATAAGCTATTCAAAACCCATACCTTTTATACTTGTGGCTCTTTATCTCTGAAGCTTACCAGCCGCCGCGGCGTTTGCCTCCGCCCAGAATTCCTCCCAGCAGCCCGCCCAGACCACCGGAGCCCATGCTGCTGTAGCCTTTGCGGCCGTTCAGCCCGCTAAGTATAGATGCCATAGAGCCCATGCCTCCGGATCTTCTGCCCATCATGCCTCCGCCAAGCAAGCCGCCCAATAGACCGCCCATCATGCCACCCCCATAGCGCTTGCTCCGCCGGCCACCCATCATTTTAGCGATAACAATCGGGGCCAGAATGCCGAGCATGCCTTTAACCATCTGCGGCGAGATGCCGGCATTCTTGAACATATCACCAAAGCCGTTCTTGTTCAGGAAGCTCTGCGAAGTCGGGTCCACACCCTGCTGCTGCGCCTCGCCTGCCTTTTCCACGTACTGCTCCAGCAGGCTGTACTGCTTGTGGTCCACGCCCAAATAGGTGGCCATTTCCTCGATGCGCTGCTGCTCCTCCTGGGTATACTGTCCGTCCGACTTGGCAAAACTGATGATGTCGGTGATGAGCGAGAACCGAAGCGGACTGCTTTTCAGCGTATCCAGGCACTTTTGCAGGCTCACCTGCGAGGGGTTCTTCGCCACCTGCTCCACCTCCTGACGCAGGTTCTCAGGCAGCTCTGCCGCCTCCCCCATCATGTCCAGAAACTCCAGTTCCTCGTCAGAGGCGTGTCCGTCGGCAGAGGCCATGGTGGCCAGTGCGCAGAAGTAAGCTCCCTTTTCCTGTATCGGGTAATCCTTTAGTAAAGTGGTTTGTTCCTGTTCCATTTGTCTTCATGCTTGGTATGCTTTGGTTAAACGCGGAAGTATAAACCTAAGTTAGCACGACTTACACCGGATCAGGATTTATACTTTACTTGGCCTGTTCATACTTATGGGGCTTGCCGTCTTGTGCATCTTCAAAGCCTCTCACCACATCATCCCAACCGGAAATAATATATACAGCAATTGCCACGGCAGCAGGTAGCGCATGTTCGTTCTTTTCTTTGTTTTCACAGATGATTACCTTATAAGTTTAGCATTCCACAATATAATAAAATCAACATAAAATATATATAGGTTATACTATATAAACACAGTTTTATACTTGCGTTTATACTTGCTGCCGCAGCCATACCATTTAAAGCTTAGATTGTTTACCTTCAGAGCTTAATCCATACTTCATCACCCTTATATCTCACCTATGACCAAAACAAAAGATCTGCTTCGGCCCTTTGCGCTGCTGCTGGCCCTGTGCCTATGTGCGCTGCAAAGTATGGCCCAGCGGGTAAATGAAGATTCGCTCTACATCCGCCAGCATTACGAAAAGGCCGAGTACCAGATCCCGATGCGCGACGGCAAAAAGCTGTTCACGGTGGTATACGCGCCGAAGGACAAGAGCAAGAAGTACCCGATCCTGATGAACCGCACGCCTTACTCGGTGGGCCCCTACGGTGAAAGCTACAAGACCAGCCTCGGCCCCAGCCCTAACCTGCTGCGTGAAGGCTACATTTTTGTGTACCAGGATGTGCGCGGCACCTACATGTCGGAAGGTGCGTTTGTGAACATGACGCCGCACCTGACCAAAAAGAAAGGCAAAAAGGATGAAGACGAGAGCACCGATACCTACGACACGGTGGACTGGCTGGTGAAAAAGCTCGATAGCGACAACGGCCGCGTGGGCCAGTGGGGCATCTCCTACCCCGGCTTCTATGCCGCCGCCGGGCTCATGAGCAACCACCCCGCCCTGAAGGCCGTGTCGCCGCAGGCACCCATTGCCGACTGGTTCTGGGACGATTTTCACCACAACGGCGCCTTATTCCTGCCGCACGCCTTTAACTTTCTGGCCAGCTTCGGGCTGCCACGCCCCGAGCCCACCACGCAGCGCAACCCGCGTTTCGACCACGGTACTCCGGATGGCTACGAATTCTTTATGCGGATGGGCCCGCTCAAGAACGCGAACGAGAAGTACCTGAAAGGCAATGTGGCGTTCTGGAACGATATCGTAGCGCACCCCAATTATGATGACTTCTGGCAGGCACGCAACATCCTCCCGCACCTCAAAAACATAAAAGGCCCTGCCGTGATGACGGTGGGCGGCTGGTACGACGCCGAGGACCTGTATGGACCACTCAAGATTTACCAGACCATCGAAAAGAACAACCCGAAGCTGACGAACATGCTGGTGATGGGCCCCTGGGTACATGGCGGCTGGGCCCGCACCGACGGCTCCAACATCGGCAATGTATACTTTGGGCAGGGCAACTCCGATTGGTACCTGAAGGAAGTAGAAGCCAAATTCTTCAACCACTACCTGAAAAACAACGCCAGGCAACCTGTGAAACTACCAGAAGCTATTATGTTTGAAGGTGGCAACAACACCTGGCGCGAGTTTGAAGTATGGCCGCCCAAGCAGGCGCAGGAGCGCGCCTTATACTTGCACGCCAACGGCAAGCTCAGCTTTGAGACTCCGGCAGCAGGAGAAACAGAAGCCAGCGAGTTTATCTCCGACCCGGCCAAACCGGTTCCTTTTACAGAGGCCACAACCGTTGGCATGACGCGCGAGTACATGACCGACGACCAGCGCTTCGCCAGCCGCCGCCCCGATGTACTAACCTTCCAGACGGATGTGCTGACCGAGGACCTGACCTTGGCAGGCGAGATTCTGGCCCAACTGAAAGTGGCTACCACCGGCTCCGACGCCGACTGGGTAGTGAAGCTGATCGATGTGTACCCTGATACAGCGCAGGCAAACCCGCACCAGCCGAAGAAGGCCATGGGCGGCTACCAGGCCATGGTGCGCAGCGAGGTGTTTCGCGGCCGTTTCCGCAACAGCTTCGAGAAGCCAGAGCCGTTCACGCCAAACCAGGTAACGGCGGTAAACGTGGAACTGCAGGATGTCCTCTATACTTTCAAGAAAGGCCACCGTGTAATGGTACAGATCCAGAGCACCTGGTTCCCGCTCATAGACCGCAACCCGCAGAAGTACGTGGATAACATCTTTGAAGCCAACGAGGAGGATTTCATCAAGGCTACCCACAAAGTATACCACTCGCCGCAGCAACCCACCAGCCTGAAGGTAAAAGTGCTGTAAAGTATACTTGAGGAAGTATAAAGTATGAGCCCGCTGCATTAAAATGCAGCGGGCTCATCTATTTTGTAGGATTAACTTGTGCGGACAGGTCCCGACCTGTCCGCGCAAGAACAGCAGCTATGGAATTTATACTTTAGCCAAAGCAACCACCCCTGCCCCTCCTTGGCTAAGGAGGGGCAGGGGTGGTTGGACCCGGTACTTCAGAAACGCGGACAAGGATGTCCGCGGCAGTAAAAGATCCGGACAAGGATGTCCGAATCAGCTTTGCGTATAGACCAGGGCTAATTTTGTTTCAGCCAGTCGCTCGGACAGGTCAAGACCTATCCCTACAAACCCCCTACCCTTACAAATGCAAAAAGCCGGGCTAATAACCCGGCTCTTTTTCTTTAAACCCTATTACTCTATTTCTTCAATAGCTTGAAATTGTTGGCGATGCCATTCATTTCGGTGCGGACGAAATAGATACCTTTCGGCAGCGACTGCCATAATGTTAGTTTCTCTACCGAGCGACCTTTGCTCACTTCGATTTGCTTTGTCAGCACCGATCTGCCCATAGCATCCAGCACCTGCACGTTCAGTTTGCCGGCCTCGTCGGCGTTCAGTTCCAGCGTCACCTCGCTCTCAAACGGGTTCGGGGAAGCCTTCAGGCTGTAGCTGCTCACCTCACCAAAACTCACGGCCTTGGTGGTGAAATACTCGAATTTGCCATCCATGTCTATCTGTTTCAGGCGGTAGTAGCGTGTGCCATACTTGCCATTCTCAGTGTCTTTAAAAGTATAAACCTGTTTGATAACCGTGTTGCCGTTCTTAGTCGGCACAAAGTCCAGCTTGCGGAAGTTGAACCCGTCCTGCGACACCTGCACCTCGAAGCCGGTGTTGTTCTGCTCAGAGGCCGTGGCCCACTCCAGCAGCACGTTGTTGCCCTGCTTGGCCGCCGTGAAGTAGATGATTTCTACTGGGAGGGGGGTAATTTTATATGATTCCGTTCTGGAATACCCATCAGGCAGACATAAAGAAGACGGAGAAGCTGTAGCCGTGAACCTTATATCTGTTATCGGCTTGGCATCACTAACTCTATAAACAGGACCAACTTGAATTAGATCTTCCTCCCAAACTGTTTTACCGAATTCCATAATTTCCCACTTAAATGTGGGGTTATCTCCCATGTTAGTTACATTAGCTGTAAAGGTTTTTTCATCATCAGAAGCAGAAATTGAGGATGTTGTTGATGATTCTTGACTTGTACATGATCTTACAAGCCTTAAATTATCAATGTAGTATAAGCCATTATTATTCGAGGTTCGCACATTAACTTTAAACTTGGCATTACTTCGTACCTCATCTACATCCGGCAATAGGAACACTCTAGACACAACATTTGTATGGGGACTAAAGTCCCTGCTTTCCACAACCTCTTCTCTCTCTACACCATCTATGGTATATAAATAACTTACTGAAACATTTATAGTATGATTTCCCGCAATAGTGTAAATCTCGTCGTAGTTAAGGGTGTATTTGCTACTTGGGTACAAATTTATCTGAGATGTGGTTGTTATATACATATCTAGCCCCCTGGGATTCCCTTGTTCTCCGTCTAATAATAAGCGGCCACTATTGAACTCAGCAACTCCTTTTTTAACAGGCGTAGTTGTACCCCTCACGTATTCAATTCTTCCTTGATTGTCATAAATAATATTATGCCCGACGGTGACAGAATTTATATCTGTGGTAAAAGTGTAATTAAATTGATTAACATCAATGAGTGTTGCATCCTGTCCAACCGCATAAGCACTACTAAAAAAAGCAAACAGCAACAACGCCCAGAACAAACGGGCAGAATGAGTAAAAATTCGTTTCATAAAAAGGGGTTTAAAGGGTTTGGATAAATTGGTTCGGTTATACTTTGCGCTTCTGCTTCCGTACTCTTTAGGCAATAGAAAGCTACCCACGCTTTTGAGCGTGCTATTTTAAATCAGGATATTACCAGCTTTAGAAGCTTCCTGGCTAGGAGAACCTTAGTAGTGGGCTCTCCCTCTTATTGCACCAGTTTGCTACTGCTGGCAGTGCCTAACTGCCTTAAAATTTTACCTATTAATTACAGAAATGGTCTATTCGACAAGACAAGTATAAAGCAAAAAAGTGATAGGCTATATATATAAGCATTAAAATTTTAGACTAAACAAATCATTAATTGCACTTAAATTTAATAATAATCAAAATTTAACAAGTATATCATCAATATGAATATTCCATTCATTTAATACTTAATTCGATATACTCTATATAATATATACCTATATCCATACTTATTAACATCTTGTGTTATATTGCACCAAAATATTTTAAAATAAATGCAAAAGAGCCGGGTAAAATACCCGGCTCTTTCAGCTTTAAACCCTATTAATTTCTGTGTTACTCTTTCAGCATCTTGAGCTGGTGCATCTTGCCGTCCAGGTACACCCGGAGGAAGTATACCCCGTGCGGCAGGTTCCCGTTCATGTCGAGGCTTACGGTGTTGAATCCCTCTTCCACCTCCACGGTGCGCTCCATTAGCTGGCGACCCACGGCATTCCACATGGTTACCTGCACCTGTCCGCTGTTCTCGGCTGCTATGTCCAGCGTTACCTTGGTGGTGAAGGGGTTCGGGAAGGCTTTCACCTTGCTGGCCACCTCCGTAAAGGTTACGGCCTTGGTAGTGAAGTACTCGAACCTGCCATCCTCATCAACCTGCTTCAGGCGGTAGTAGCGGGTGCCGCGCTTGCCATTCTCCTTGTCAGTATACTGGTACAGCTGCTTGATGACCGTGTTGCCGTTCTTTGTCGGCACGAAATCCAGCTTACGGAAGTTGAACCCGTCTTGCGACACCTGCACCTCGAAGCCGGTGTTGTTCTCCTCAGAGGCTGTGGCCCACTCCAGCAGCACATTGTGCCCTTGTTTAGCCGCCGTGAAGTAGATGATCTCTACTGGGAGGGGAACTAGAGGGGCAGCTGTCACAAGAACTAACTGATTAAAGCAGAATTCACCGTTACTGATTGGGTTGATGGTCACCCTTACATCAAATTCTCCTGGCTCTACCTCTCTAATGGTAAGTGAATTGTCATTGGTTGAAATTGGCTCTCCCCACTCATTTGTCTCTTCGTTTCCAATTTCCCAGATATACTCAGCACTCAAGCCAAGATCACTAATCTGTGAATTAGCAATTACAGTAATAGACTCTCCTGGCATGATTGGATTTGATGCAGAAATAGGTCCATTATTGTTTACGACCAGCAACTCCTCAGCAGTAGGATCAACAAAAGGATTGATGGTTACTGTACTTGTTGCTGCTGCACTGCTAGTGCAGGACCTGCTGTCGGTAACCTTAACAGTGTAAATACCAGGCACTGTTGTTTGGAAACTGGCTGTAGTTGGCAATTCATCAGTCCAACCTGAAGGTACCGTCCAGATATAGGACGTGTAGGTGCCGGATCCTCCGCTTGGCACTGCCGTTACTGTGGCTAATGTGCCTTCGCAAACAGTTGGATTATCAACAGTTACAGTTGGCACTGAAAGGATACTTACGGTAGCGCTGCCACTCATAGTCTGAGGACATGCCGCTGTTGTTGCGTTTGCTACAGTGGTAGCTACTACAGTGTAAGTTCCTGCCTGCGTTTGGTTAGCAAAGCTAATGGCAGCGCCAGTACCTGCTACGGCAGGACCTACGGCAGTTGTGCCACGTAACAACTGGTAGCTTACTCCAGTCTGTGAGCCTGATAAGCCAATTGCTACACCTGGGCTATTAGCACATCGCTCTCCGCCTCCCGTTACAGTCTGTGTTAAAGGAGCAGGAGTAACATTTAGCTGTAGATCATCAGATGTAAGCACAGGTGGACAGGTACCTGTTACAACCACATAGTATAAGCCTGCATCAGAAGCGGTAGCATTAGCAATGTTAAGCGTAGCAGCGTTGGCACCAGAAATCCTATCGCCATTAGTTAATGGGCTTCCCGAACTGTTTGAACTATCGCTGGCGCGCTTGTACCACTGGTAAGTAAGACCTGTACCCGCTGCGTTTACGGATAGCGTAGCTGTACTGCCTACGCAAGTTGGACTTACGGAGACACTACTTATAGATGGCACAACGTTCACGTTCATTGTGACAGCAGAGGAGTTTGTCCCTCCCGCACATTTACTATTTGCTCGGTCCTGACTATCAACGTCAGACTTAAAAACAATAGTCACCACATCGCCCTGTACAAATCCTCCATTTGGACCAGCTGTTGTCCAAGACAATGCATCTGCGTTACCAGAATAGCTAGTGGTGGCTTGTGTAAACCCATTCACTTGCCACTCCAGCACAAGGTTGATGGTACTCCAGGAAGGAAATGCTCCTAACGTTGCTGTAAAGGTTACCTCCTCGCCAGGGCAAATCGGATTTTTACTGGCGTTCAGTGTTATCTCATAACCATTCAGTTGAGAAGTATAGGTTCTGCTAGATAGAACAGAGCTCATACTTGGACACGTACCTGAAGAAGTAACATATACAGCATAGTAATCTAGGGAAGATAAACCTGCGTTATCGAAGATAACCCGACCAGGACCTATTATATTATCCTGATTCTTAGTCCACTGATAGGTGAATGCAATTGGTGAGTTAGCATCGTTTACCCTTACCCCACTATTAATTATAGGGTTAAAATACCTATATGCATTCTGCTTAATAATTTCAGGTGTATTTGGAGGGAAAGGGTAATTAAGGTTAGCAACAGGTAACTGCTGCGGACCAATAGGGTTATTATTCTCGTCTACTGGATTACCATTCGCATCAGTTAAGTATGGGTAAATAATAGACTCTGCATCTCTAACTACATAAGCTTCATGCGACACATTATCGCCTTGGCAGAATGGTTTCGGGGTAGACATTACCAGCACCCTATACTGAGACTCACGTACGGTAACTGTTCTAGATACAGAACTTGTGCAACCACTACTATTAGTGAAGCTGTAGGTGATAGTATGCTGTCCAGCCCCTGCCGCGCAAGGAGAGAAGGAATAAACCCCATTAGTTAAAGTAATACCACGTCCGGTTGATGACGTGAAGGTTCCTCCAGCAGGTGAACCCCTCAGCGTCACGCTATTTTCCCCGGTATATAATATCTGACCAGCTGTGAGTCCTGTGAAGCTAACTGTTGTCAGCGGGTTAACAGTTACGGTCACTGCGACCCTGGAGCCGCTCTCGCAGCCCGTGGTGGCGTTGTAGCTGGCCGCGTAGAAAGTCGTGTTCGCGCTCACTGAGCGGCTCACGCTCAGACCCGTTTCCAGCAAGGTGCCTCCAGTTGCCGCGCTGTACCACCTAATTGTAGTGCCGTTGGCGCCTGGCGTGGCGCTCAGGGTTGAGGTTCCGGAGCCACAAAGAGCAGAAGGGCTAGCCGTAACGTTGGTGGCTGCAGCCGGAACTGGATTCACCGTCACGGTCACTGCGACCCTGGAGCCGCTCTCGCAGCCCGTGGTGGCGTTGTAGCTGGCCGCGTAGAAAGTCGTGTTCGCGCTCACTGAGCGGCTCACGCTCAGACCCGTTTCCAGCAAGGTGCCTCCAGTTGCCGCGCTGTACCACCTAATTGTAGTGCCGTTGGCGCCTGGCGTGGCGCTCAGGGTTGAGGTTCCGGAGCCACAAAGAGCAGAAGGGCTAGCCGTAACGTTGGTGGCTGCAGCCGGAACTGGATTCACCGTCACGGTCACTGCGACCCTGGAGCCGCTCTCGCAGCCCGTGGTGGCGTTGTAACCAGAGACAAAGTAGGTGGTAGTAGAACTAACTATTGGGTTATAACTTGTGCCTGTGGCGAGAAGCACACCGTCTGTGGCTGCACTGTACCAACGAGCGGTTGTGCTATTAGCGCCTAGCACAGCTGTCAGACTCACGCTACCGCCCCCACATAAAGGCGCAGGCGCAGAGACTGTTGGTGCTGCAGGCACAGCATTAACCGTAACGGTCACTGGTACCCTACCGCTCTCGCACTGTGTTACTGTGTTGTAGCTGGAAGCATAGAACGTGGTGGTGGCGCTTACTGTTGGAGAATAGCTAGTACCTGTCGCCAGCGGGGTACCTCCAGCTGCCGCGCTCCACCACCTAATTGTAGTGCCATTTGTGCCGGCGGTAGCACTCAATGTAACTGTCTCTGAGCCGCAAACCGAAGTAGCACTTGCCATCACATTAGTGGGAGTATCTGGAATCGGATTTACTGTAGCTACAACTTCAGTGCGCTGAGGGTTCTCGCAGTTCCCTGTTCCTGTAACAGCTATAAAGAATGGGGTAGTCTGATTTATACTTGTTGTGTAACTTGTGCCTGTAAATACAAGTTCATTGGCTGCGTTGTACCAATTATAAGTAAAAGTAGTAGAGGCATTAGAAATATTTAGTGTTACTTCGCCTGGCCCGCAACGGTCAACTGGCGCCACATTAACAGCAACAGTAGGTGGTAGAGGATAGGCTTCTAATACTATTACATCAGTGTCAGCTCCACAATCATTGTCACTATTTACAGTTAGCTGCACTCGCACTGTTCCTGAACCCGTCACATTAACCTGCGGTGTGAAATCGTTGTCTGCATTTTCGATTATAACTGCCGTGGCAGTACCTCCAACAATTTCCCAGCTCAAGAAAGTCCCGTTTTCTGCAAATCCGTTTAGAAGGAAAGTTGTAGTACCACTAGGATCCTGGCATCTTGGCGTTTCGGCAGCAATGCTTGCCACAGGCAAAGGTTTAATAGTTACCTCTACCTGAGTACGAAGACTTTCACATCCGTCACCAGCTCCTACTGCTGCAACATAATACAGTCTTGATAATTCAAGATCAGGTGTGTTGTAAGTAGCCCCTGTTGCTATAGGAGAACCTCCTGCGGCAACGGTGTACCACCTGTAAGTACCACCTTCTGGCGCACCTGAAGCTGTAAGAGTAACAGGTCCAGGTCCGCATCGTGAAACAGGTTCAGCAATTGGTGCATCCGGTAATGGAAGTATGGTTACCACCACAGCATTCGATGGCTCACTCACACACAAGCCTTCGCTCGTAATCACGACAGAGTAAGTACCTGCCTCCGAAACAGTTAAAGTTTGGTCAGTTTCTCCTATCAATACACCATTTTCATCACTCCATTGGTAAGTATAAACAACACCGGCTGGCGCTACATCTGCAGCAAGCACAGTAGTAGTGCCACTACAAATAGCCAACGGACCTTCAGGTATAACCGTAGCGACTGGTGTTTCAATTACAGTAGCTATAACTTGCACTCTGGCACTCTCGCAACCAGTAGCAGTGTTGTAGCTGCTTACATAAAAAGTAGTTGTTTCAGAAACAGTTGTTGTATAAGAACTACCCGTTGTAAATGCTGCGCCGCCGCTAGAAGCAGTATACCACCTTACCTGGTTGCCGTTAGAGCCAACTGTAGCACTTAGGGTTACTTCTCCTCCATCGCAAATTGCATCTCCGGTAACAGTAGGCGCTGCTGGAACCGGGTTAACCCTGACTTGTACAGGCACTCTGCCACTCTCACATGTAGTAGAGGCATTGTAACTGGAAACATAAAATGTAGTAGTTCCTGTAACGGAAGGTGAAAAGGAGGTTGCAGTAGCCAAAAGAGTTCCGCCTGATGGGGCATCGTACCATCGAGCTGTTGTACTGTTTGCTCCCAATGTGGCAGAAAGCGTTACGCTGCCAGGGCCGCAAATTGGAGCTGGGGCCTGCACTGTAGGCGTTCCAGGTACAGGGCTAACTGTTACCGTTACCGGCACTCTTGTGCTTTCGCACTGTGTTGTTGTATTGTAGCTGGCTGCGTAGAAGGCTGTGGTGGCGCTAACAGAACGACTTATGCTTGTGCCAGTGGCAAACGCCGTGCCCCCACTTGATACAGTGTACCATCGCACGTTCGTGCCGTTAGTGCCAGTGGCGGCGCTCAGAGTCACGGTTCCAGGACCACAAAGTGTTGTTGGGTTGGCAGCTACATTGGTAGGAGTAGCTGGTAAAGGGTTTACTGTAACCGTTACAGCCGTTCTTGTGGTACTTTCACAGCCGGTAGCGGTATTGAAGCTTGTTGCATAGAAAGTTGTAGTGGTTGTAAGGTTGCCGGTTGAGTAACTATTACCGGTTGCTAACAGGGTGCCACCAGTAAGTGCATTGTACCAGCGGATAGTGTTACTGTTTGCTCCCGGTGTAGCAATCAATGTGGATGACCCGGCCCCACAATGAGTTGATGGACTTGCTGTGGCATTTGTTGGTGCAGACGGAGTAGGATTGACTCTAACTACCACATTTTGGGTATTATTACAATCATTTGCTGCTAATGTATAAGTAAAAGTAACGTCTATAGGGTTAGCGGTTGTGTTTATTAATGCTTGACTAATATCACCCGAGCCGTTTGTTGCCCCGCCCGATATACCCGCCGGGGAATTACGCGTCCAATTAAAAGTTGTTCCTGTTACAGCACTGGTAGGGTTATAAGTAAAGGTTGCTCCACTGCAGATAGCAGCCGGTGTCAGCGTACTGCTCAGAGTAGGAGTTGGATTTATACTGAGAATGTTACCTGTACTAAAATTACCGCTATTACCTGAGCTAACTCTTGCTCTTACATATAAAGTACTTTGCTGTGTAAGTGCGTTTGCTGGGACGTTGAAAGTAGCGGTTGAGTTAGTGTTACTTATAGGAGTCAACTCAGTAAATCCAGCAGGAAACGTATTATCATATGAGAGTTGAAGGAATACAGTACCTGGTCTATTATTTAGGCTCCCAACTATCGTGATTTGAGTAGCAGTACCAGCTGTGAAGCACGGAGGAGTAACAGATGTAATATTCTGCCCCCACGCCACATTCCCCATCATCAGGAAAAGCAGGAGCAGCCAACTGGTTAAGTAAACTTTGCCAAGGCGGGCGCTGATGGCTTTGGCAATCAACTGAGTAAAACGTTGTTTCATAAATTTAGGGGATAATGCGTGGGTTTAAGGCTGTGTCGCTTTGGCCTTGGTTGATAAAAAGGTCAGGTGGATTGAAAGCTTAAATACTTTACAGTAGGGCAAAACATGGCTGGGCAATAGGTTTACCAGCCTTTTTTAACAGCTTAAACCCTATTGCAGATTGGCTAAATTATATTAACCAGTATTGTAAGGCTGAAGGAGCGCGTAAAAAGAGAGTTTCTAAGGGCTACTTCACGTCAGCTGGGCCTTATGGAGCGCCGCGCTTGCAGTGAAAGGCTGCGTAAACAGTCATACATGTCCTATTTCTATAGTTTATTTTACTATTTAAAGAACTTATACCCTTGCGGCTATATTTTGTTTCGTCTTCCGCCTACTATTTATTACAAAAATTATATATAAAGTATCAGAATTGCACACCTTTATTCTGCTATAAACTCCTGTAGTTTAGTCGCATAAGGAATTACATACATTCCAGCCTAGTTTCTCACCACGTGCCTATCCTGTAATTGCACTGAATTATTGATCCTTATAAATATTTATTTTTTTAATCCCAGCACTTTAAAGCATGGTTTTATAGTTCCTGTAGCCTGGGCAAGCAGTAGTTTTATACTTTGGCAGCAACAACTATCGGGAGTATAGCCACTGCACAGAAGGGTGAAGGAAAGTATAGAAAGGGCAAACAGGAAAAGCTCAGGTTCTGCTGATCCCTGATAACCAGCCGCATAAGCGAACAAAGTATAACTAGGCCAGCATCTGCAGCGCCACAAAGACTTGTACTGTTTGTGGAGCCACAAAGCTAAATTTGCTGTACCACATCATGGTAATTTATACTTGCAAAAGCCTCGGCAAAACAGGAAATTGCAGGAGCAACCAAATATCTAACCTTATACTTCACCCTTACTCATGAAAAACCTACGCGTACTTGCTGTGGCGGCTATGCTGGGCCTTAGCCCTGCCGTGGTGGCGCAGCAACCCGAGACGCCGCTCTCCTACTACCTGCCTGCCGAGATCAGCTATAACAACAACATCCCCACGCCTAAAGATATCCTGGGCTATAATGTGGGCGAGTGGCACGCCAGCCACGACCAGTTGGTGATGTTCATGCGCCAGATGGCCGTTGTATCAGACCGGATCAGCATGGTAGAGTATGGCCGCACCCACGAGAACCGCCCGCTGTATTTGCTCACCATCACCTCGCCTGAAAACCACCAGAACATTGAGCAGATAAAGGAGCAGCACCGCCAGCTCACAGACCCGGAAAAGTCGGGTAGCCTACGCATAAATGATATGCCGGCCGTGGTGTGGATGGGCTACAGCGTGCACGGTAACGAACCCAGCGGCAGCAACGCTTCCCTGCTGGCCGTGTACCACCTGGCCGCCGCGCAGGGGCCGGAGATAGAGAAGCTACTGGATGAGACGATCATACTTATAGACCCCTCCATCAACCCCGACGGCATGAACCGCTTTGCCAGCTGGGTGAACTCGCACCGCAGCAAAAACCTGGTTACCGACCCTAACAGCGCCGAGTTTGATGAAGTATGGCCGCGCGGCCGCACCAACCACTACTGGTTCGACCTGAACCGCGACTGGCTTCCGCTGCAGCACCCGGAGTCGCAGGGCAGGCTGGCCAAGTTCCACGAGTGGAAGCCGAACGTGCTGACGGACCACCACGAGATGGGCACCAACGCCACGTTCTTCTTCCAGCCGGGCATCCCGAGCCGCAACAACCCGCTCACGCCGGAGAGCAACTTTAAACTGACGCAGAAGATCGGCACCTACCACGCCAAGGCACTGGATAAGATCGGCTCGTTTTACTATACAGAGGAGAGCTACGACGACTTTTACTACGGCAAAGGCTCCACATACCCGGACGTGAACGGCGCCGTGGGTATACTTTTCGAGCAAGCCAGCTCGCGCGGGCATGCGCAGGAAAGCGTGAACGGGGTGCTGACGTTCCCGTTCACCATCCGCAACCAGTTTACCACTACCCTATCCACGCTGGAGGCGGCGCAGGCCATGCGCGAGGAGTTGCTGGCGCATCAGCGTGATTTCTACAAAAACGCCCTGGATGAGGCGAAGAAGGCGAAGACGAAGGCCTATGTGTTTGGCTCTGAGATGGACAAGGCGCGGGCTTACCACCTGGCCGAGATCATCAAACAGCACCAGATAGAAGTATACCGTCCGAAGGAGAGTTTTAAAATAGACAATGTTACCTATACGCCGGAGAATGCCTACATCATCCCGACAGGGCAGCCGCAGCACAGGCTGATTGAGGCGATGTTCGAGAAGCGCACCACTTTCCAGGACAGCCTTTTCTACGATATCTCCGCCTGGACTTTCCCACTGGCCTTCGATTTAGAGCACGCGGCATTGTCCTCCCGAAACTTTAAGAGCAACCAACTGGGGCAAAAGGTGGATAGCCTGGCTTTTCCGGCCGGTGAGGTAGTGGGCGGCAAAAGCGACTACGCCTATACTTTTGAGTGGCACGGCTACTACGCCCCGCGCGCCCTGAACCAACTCATGGACCGTGGCATTAACACCAGAGTGGCTACCGACAAGTTCAGCACCGCCGACGGCAAGCAGTATGACTACGGCACCATCCTGATACCTGTGGCTGGCCAGCATATCAATGCCGATGAGCTGCACCAGGTGCTGCAGGAAGTAGCGCAGCAAAACGCTCTGCAGGTATACGCCATGAACACCGGCTTCACGCCGCAAGGTATAAAACTGGGCAGCCCGATGATGCGCAGCCTGGAGCAACCCAACATCATGATGCTGATGGGTGATGGGGTGAACAGCTACGATGCCGGCGAAGCGTGGCACCTGATGGACGAGCGCTTCGGCATGCGACCGGTGCTCATTAAAACCGACGATTTTAACCGTGCATCCATAGACAAGTATAACGTGCTGGTGATGGCAGAGGGCTCGTACAGCAACATTTCCAAAGACAAGCTGCGCAGCTGGGTACAACGGGGCGGCACCGTGATAGGCATGGGCGGCGCGGCCAAGTGGCTGGCGGATAACGGCATCGGCAACATCACCTTCAAGAAAGTTGAGCCAGACACAATGGCACAGAAAGCCTACGCCGAGATGGCCGACTCAGAGGGAGCACAGGTGATTGGCGGGGCTATTTTTGAAACGAAGCTGGACCTGACGCACCCGCTGGCCTATGGCTACACCGATGAAAAGCTGCCGATCTTCCGCAGCAACACGCTGTTTATGGAACGCTCCAAGAGCCCGTACGCCAACCCCGTGATGTATACTTCGGAGCCGCTGCTGGCAGGTTACATCTCCAAGCCGAACCTGCAAAGGGTAAAAAATACCGCGGCGGTGGATGTATCGGCGGTAGGTGCTGGTAAGGTCATCGCGATGCCGGACAACCCGAATTTCCGCGCCTTCTGGTATGGCACCAATAAACTGTTCCTCAACAGCATCTTCTTCGGTCAGATTATCAGCGGCAACTCCGCCCGCGCTGAGGAAGCAGCACATTAAGAAAAGTATAGCAAGCTAAAAACTCCCCCTCTTCTTTTTTAGGAGAGGGGGAGTTTTGTTTTGGGGTTTCCATTCAGATGCCCTGCTGTTTCTGTAAACTTCTGCTGCTCCGGACATCTTTGTCAGGAACCTCTTCTGCTGCGGACATCCGTGTCCGCGTTTCTGCAGTGCCTGGTCCAACCACCCCTACCCCTCCTTATCCAAGGAGGGGAACTCTGTAACTGCTAAAACCAAAGTATAAGTTTTGTAGCTGCTGTTCATACACGGACAGGTTGCAATCTTTCCCCACAAAGTATAAACCCACCCCTACCCCTCCAAGGAGGGGAATTTAGTACTTGCTAAACTTTATTGTCATCTCGAATGTAATGAGAGATCTATCGGGAGTTCTAGAGAGATCCCTCCCAAAGATCGAGATGACAGTAAGGCCGTAGCTATCGAACTGATCCCAGTCCTTAGGTTGAGCGCCTTGTGAGATTCCGGTGCCCTGCAAGGGCATTGCGACCGAAGGGTAGCAAAGGAAGGGAACACAGCGCGATGCCAAAGGACGAGCCCCCTCGGGCTTGAGAGCACCAAACTATGAAATGAAACTGTAGGTTTATGGGAACTACAGGATCAGCAGAAGCTAGTAAGAATAGCTTGTATCAAGCGGAAGGAAGCAGCGGCTATGAAAGTATAACCGGCAAGTATACAAGTATAGCCAAAGTATAGCTCTGGCAAGTATAGCGAAGTATAGACAGGACTATGGAGCAGGTGGAGGCACAAGCGGACGCTTGCGCCAGGGGAAGTGTAAAAGTATAGCCAGCGCAAGTATAACACCACCAAAACAAGTATGGCCGGAGCAAACGCCCCGGCCATACTTGTTTACACTTTAAAGCTACTGCTACGGCATCCTGAACCCTAGCACAATCTCGTGCGAGCCGGCACTGTGGTGGCGCATGGGCGATACGGTGATGTCATAGGTATAGCTCAGGCGGTACTGCTCTTTAAACTGCACGCCAATCAATCCTACCACAGCGTCCTGGGTTCTGTAGGAAATGCCAGCCCACACCATGTCGTCGTAAACGGTTTTGCGGCGCTTGGTGAAGTGGTACTCGCCTCTTACATTAATATCCGCCTGTATGGGGGCGGGGGAAACGTACTTGAGCAGCACCGAGGGTGTCACCGTGATGTTGCGGTTCACATCAAAGTTATACCCACCCGACACAAACAGGTGGCGCGAGAGGCGGGCCGGGTCCTCGATCTCCTTGTTCTTGTTGATCTTGTTGCCCAGCACCTGGAACAGCGAAGCGCCCACAAAGAACTCCTCCGAGTGCAGGTACGTGCCCACACTCAGGTCCGGCATAAAGGCATTTATACTTCCCTGCTGCGTTACCGGGTCGCGCTCGTTGGAGCCATCCGCCAGGTGAATCTTGTTCTCATCGAATTTATACTGCTGCACGCCGGCAAACACACCCGAAGACAAGAATAACGTCCTGTTAAGCGGCACATGGTAGGCATACGATAGCAGCAAGCCGGTCTGCGAGATGGGCCCTGTCTTATCAGTATACACATAGCCGCCGGCCCCGTGGTAAGGCTTGGCCCTGCGGCCGATGCTGCGCTTAAACAAGGCTGTCTCGGCGCTCAGGTAGTAGGTCTGGGGCGCCCCGTCAAAGCCGGTCCACTGGTTGCGGTAGCCGGCTTTTATGTTCCAGTCTTTCTCCACCCCGGCCACGGCCGGGTTCAGGAGAAAGTAATTGGTCATGTACTGGCTATACAGCGCCTTCTGCTGCGCCACAGCTACCGAACCAACGAGCAGAAAGCAAAATAGGAGAATGTAATTTTTCATAACACGTCTTGTTTGGTAAATGGGCAATTAGCGCATAATGGTCACGGATGTTTTGATTGGAGCCGTGCCGTCGCCGAACTCGATGATGCAGTAGTAAGTACCGTCGGGCAGGCGCTTGCCTTTGAAGGTGCCATCCCATGGGCGCTGATACCCTTTGGACGAGAACACCTCGCTGCCCCAGCGGTTGTACACCGTCACCTGGTTGTTCGGGTACAGATTCGGCAGGTTCTTCAGTACCCACGTATCGTTCGTGCCGTCGCCGTTTGGCGTGAAGCCGTTCGGGATGTCGATGTCGCCCAGGCCCTCGATCACAAAGGTTGTGGTGGCGATACAGCCTCTGCTGTCTTTCACGGTCAGGGTATACTCACGCCCGCTCAGGTTCGTAAACACCGAATCAGAAGTGAAGCTTCCGCCATCCAGCGAGTACGTATAAGGCCCTACGCCACCGCTGATCCTCGTCACGGCTGCGCTGCCTGATTTCTCGAAACCAACGGCTTTGGTCAGTGGCGTTACCTCCACCTCTATCTCCCCGGCCTCCTTCACCTCTACCGTGCCCACGCTAATGGAGCAGGACTCGGAGAATTTGGCGATCAGCTGATAGGCTCCTTTTGCCAGGTTTTTGAATACAGGGGATTTCTGGAAAGTCTTGCCACCATCGATGCTGTACTGCGTCTGGTCGGTAGCGCCGGTGGAGGCAAAGGCAATCTCGCCCGTGTTCCCGCCGGAGCAGGCCAGGTCGTGCACATACTCCAGGCTGCTGCTTACGCCCTCTTCCACCTGCACGTCTATACTGTAAGTACAGCCGGTTGCGTCTTTCACTGTTAAGGTATAGCTGCCCGGCGCCACATCCGCAAGCGTGGCAGAAGCCGTGAAGGTAGTGCCATCTATACTATAAGTATAAGGAGCCGTACCGCCCACTACTTCATCAACCTTAATCTGGCCGCTCGGCTGGTCGCAGCTTGGGGCTGCAACGGTGGCTCTCAGGTCGGTGATGGGTGGCGTGTTGCCGATGGTTACCGTCTGGAAGTTTACACAGCCGTTGGCATCCTTCACCGTTACCTGGTACTCTCCTTCGGCCAGACCGGTAAACTCCGGCGCGTCCTGGAAAGTAGTTCCGTCCACGCTGTAAGTATAAGGGCTCACGCCACTCACATCGCTGATCACGATGCGGCCGTTCCCGGCGCCGCAGCTGGCATCGGTGCCGGTTGCGGTAAAGGTTGGCGCGTTGTTGTTGCTCACACTCTGGGTTACTTCCAGCGTACATCCTTCGGCATCTTTAATAAGGATGGTATACACACCTGCCGCCAGGTTGGCAAACGTAGCCGAGGCCTGGAAGCTGCCGCCGTTTATACTATAGGCAAGTGGCTTGGTGCCATCCGTTACCGTTGCGATGGTGATGGAGCCGTTCTCTTCGCCGCAGGTGGCGTTGGCAGCCGTAACCTCAGCCTCCTTCGGACCTTTCACGCCTACTGTTACTTTAGCGGAGGTGCTGCAGCCGTTGGCATCCTTCACGTATACTTCATACTCCCCTGCCGCCAGCGCGCCGAAGTTGGCCGCCGCCTGGTACTTGGTACCATCCAGCGAATAAGTATAAGGAGCCTGGCCACCCATCACGCCGCTCACGGTAATGGTACCGTTGTTGGCCGTGCAGGCAGTTGGCGTGGTAGCCGCCGCAATCTCAGCAGGACCAGCGACATCCGTTACCCTTACCTGCTTCACCAACGTACAGCCGTTGCCATCTTTCACCGTGATGGTGTGAGAGCCGGCGGCTACTTCTGCAAAAGTGGCTGAAGCCTGGAAAGCGCCTTCGTTCAGGGCGTAAGTATAAGGTACCGTGCCGCCCGCTATGTTGCTTACCGTGATAGAACCGTTGGCAGCGCCGCAGGTAGTGGAAACAGTAGCCAGTTCGTAGTTGGCTGGTCCGGCGATGTTCTCAATGATTATTTGCTTGGTGAAGGTACAGCCGTTGGCGTCTTTTATGGTGATGATATGCGTGCCGGCGGCTAATCCTGTCATCGTGGTTTCCGGCTGGAAGTTCGTACCGTCCTTGCTGTAGGTATAAGGCGCCTTACCCCCCACCACGGCACTCACCGTAGCCTGGCCGTTGGCAGCGCCGCAGGTAGCGGCTTTGCCGGCCACCGTAAATCCTTCCGGACCGGAGGCGTTGGCCACTGTTACCGCTTTCACTACCGTACAGCCATTGGCATCCTTCACCGTTACCTGGTACTCGCCAGCGGCAAGACCAGAAAGTGTGGCAGAGGCCTGGAACTTCACGCCATCCACGCTATAAGTATAAGGAGCCGTGCCGCCTGTTACCGCCGACACATTGATCTGGCCGTTGCTGTTGCCACAGGTAGCGGTAGTAGCAGCGGCTGTCAGGTCAGATGGACCTTCGATATTTGTCAGTTCGACTTCCTGGGTATACGTACAGCCGTTGGCATCTTTCACGGTAACGCTGTAAGTACCGGCCAGTAGTGATGTGAAGCTAGCGGAACCCTGGAAGCTGCCACCGTTTATACTATAAGTATAAGGCAGCGCGCCACCCTCCACCGACACAACCGAAATGCGTCCGTTCTCGGCACCGCAGGTAGAGGCACTGGTGGTGCTGGCAAAGCTTGCCGGACCATCCTTGCTCACCTTCACGGATTCCGTGGTTTCGCAACCATTGGCATCTTTTACTGTGATGGTATACGCTCCGGAGGCCAGACCTGTAAAGCTGGTGCTGCTCTGGAAATCTTTCCTGTTGATGGCGTACGTATAAGGAGCCGTGCCACCGGTGATGTTGCCTACCGAAATGCTGCCGTCGTTGTCGGCGCAGCTGGCCGCTTTGGTGGTAGCTGCTATAGCACTCGGTCCTTCCAGGTTCGTTACCTCGATGGCTTTGGCAAAAGTACAGCCGTTGGCGTCTTTTACCGTGATGGTGTGCGTACCGGCAGCTAGCTCTGCAAAGGCAGCAGTAGCCTGGAAGTTCGTGCCGTCTATACTATAAGCATAAGGCGCTGTTCCGCCGGTTACACCGGTTATACGTATCGCGCCGTTGCTGGCTCCACAGGTAGTAGCAGTAGTAGCAGCAGTCAGGTTTGCTGGTCCGGCAATGTCTTCTACCGTGATCTTGGCAGAGAAAGTACAGCCGTTGGCATCCTTCACCGTTACCGTGTACGCTCCGGCCAGCACCTCGCTAAAGGTAGGTCCGCTCTGGAAAGCTGATCCATCTATACTATACGAATAAGGAGCCGTGCCACCCGTTACCTTGCTCACCGTGATGCTGCCGTTGCTGGCGCCGCAGGTAGAGGCTGTGCTTGCCAGCTCCAGCCCTGCTGGACCTGCCACGTCTTCAATCGTCACGTTCATTGTCACGATACAGCCGTTGGCATCCTTCACCGTGATGGTGTGCGCGCCAGCCAGCAGGCCAGTCAGCTTAGTTGCTTCATGGAAATTCGTACCGTCTGCGCTATAGGCATACGGTGCGGTTCCGCCCGTTACGGCAGCCACGGTTATACTTCCGTTTGCGCGACCGCAGCTGGAGGCTGTGGCTGTGGCAGTGAAGGCAGATGGACCAGGGATGTCTTGCAGTGTAATCTCCTGTGCGAAGGTACAGCCATTGGCATCCTTCACTGTTATCTCATACTTTCCGGCCAACAACGAACCGAAGCTGGTACCGCTCTGGAAGGTGGTGCCGTCAATGCTGAAGGTATAAGGAGCGGTTCCGCCGGTTACACCGCTTACCGTGATGGTGGCGTTGGTGCTGCCGCAGGTAGAGGCTTTGCCAGCTAAAGCAAGTGCCGATGGTCCGGCGATATCTTCTACTGTTACCTCTTTACTGAACGTACAGCCTTTGGCATCTTTTACCGTGATGGTATAGTTTCCGGCCACCAGGTTATCAAGTGTGGCTGCTGCCTGGAAGCTTTTGCCGTCGGTGCTATACGTATAAGGCGCTGTGCCGCCCGTTACCGAACCTATCGTTATACTTGCATTGCTCGCGCCGCAGGTAGAGGCTACCGTGGTGCTGGCAAAGTCAGTGGGTACGTTCTGGTTAACTTTTATACTTGTGGTAACCGTGCAGCCATTTTTGTCTCTCACCGTGATGGTATAGTCTCCGGAAGCCAGGCCTGTAAAGCTGGTTGCGCTCTGGAAGTTTTTACCATCGATGGAGTACGTATAAGCTGATGTTCCGCCCGTTACTTTGCCTACCGCAATGCTACCGTCGTTGTTCTGGCAGCTGGCTGACTGAGAGGTGGCCGCTACCGCCGATGGGCCGGCAATGTCAGCAACCGTGAAGGCTTTGGCGAACGTACAGCCGTTGGCGTCTTTTACGGTGATGGTGTGCGAGCCGGCCAGCAGGTTGCCGAACTCCAGGCCTGCCTGGAAATTCACGCCATCCAGTGAGTAAGTATAAGGAGCCACACCACCGGTTGCTGCCGTAACGGTGAGTTTGCCGTTAGCAGCGCCGCAGGTAGAAGAAGTGGCGCTGGCTGTAAGCCCTGCCGGGCCGCCAACGTTATCTACCACAATCTCCTCAGACAACGTACAGCCGTTGGCATCCTTCACCGTTACGGTATAGGTGCCTGCCAGCACAGAGCCAAAAGTAGCGCCCGGCTGGAAAGCTTTGCCATCGATGGAGAAAGTATAAGGAGCCGTGCCGCCCGTTACACCACCTACCTCTATCTTACCATTGGCGTCGCCGCAGGTAGAGGCAGTAGAGGCTAGTGTTAGCTCGCTTGGGCCAGGGATGTCACTCAGTTCAATCGCTTTGCTGATGATACAGCCGTTGGCATCTTTCACGGTGATGGTATACTTGCCGGCGGCCAGGTTGGCAAAGGTCGCTGATTCCTGGAAGGTAGATCCATCCTGGCTGTATGTATAAGGAGCCGTGCCGCCCTCTACACCGCTTACCGTGATCGCAGCATTGCTGCCACCGCAGGTGGAGGATGCACCGGCCAGCACGAAATCGCTCGGGCCGGCAATGTCTTTCACTATTACCTGGCTCGTGCCCACACAACCTTTCGAGTCTTTCACTGTGATGGTGTATGTTCCGGCCAGCAGGTTTGCGAAAGTTGTAGCTGTCTGGAAGTTCGCACCATCTATACTATAAGTATAAGGCCCTACCCCTCCGGTTGTGTTGCTTACTTTTATACTTCCGTTTGCTGCGCCGCAGGTGGTAGCCGTGGCAGCCGTGCTGAAGGTTGGTCCCTCCAGGTTGCGCACGCCTACCTCATTGGTAAACGTACAACCCTTGGCATCCCGAACTGTGATCTTGTAAGCCCCGGCCACCAAGTTGGTGAAGGTAGCGGATGCCTGGAAGCTGCCCCCGTTTATACTATAGGTATAAGGAGCCGTGCCGCCGGTTACCGCCCCTATCGTCAGCTGCCCATCCGGACGACCGCAGGTGGCGGCTACCGAAGTGCTGGCAAAAGCGGTGGGTACGTTCAGGTTAACTTTTATACTTGTGGTGATGATACAGCCGTTTTTGTCTTTGGCCGTTACGGTGTAGGTGCCGGAGGCCAAACCTGTGAAGCTGGTGGAGCTCTGGAACGTAGTGCCGTTGATGGAGTACGTATAGTCGGATGTTCCGCCAGTCACGTTGCCGACTGTGATGCTTCCGTCGTTGTCGTTACAGCTGGCCGGCTGCGAGGTAGCCGCCACCGCAGAAGGTCCTGCAATGTCTGAGACCGTGAAGGCCTTGGCCACTGTACAGCCGTTCGCATCTTTGGCGTAGATCGTGTGCGTGCCGGCCACAAAGCCAGTGAGCGTGGCGGAGGCCTGGAAGTTCACGCCATCCTTGCTGTACGTATAAGCACCTGCACCGCCCGTTACGCCCGTTACGGTTATTTCGCCGTTGTTGCTGCCGCAGGTGGAGGAGGAGGTGCTTGCTGTGATACCGGTCGGGCCGGCCACGTTGCCTACCACGATCGCTTTGCTGATGATACAGCCGTTGGCATCTTTCACCGTTACCGTATGCTCACCCGCCAAAACGGAGGCAAAGGTCTGGGAAGCCTGGAAGTTCGTGCCATCGATGCTATACGTATAAGGCGCCGTGCCACCGGTTACGCCGCTGATGCTGATCACACCATTCGGGTCGCCGCAGGTGGAAGCCTTGCTCATCATGGCCAGGTCGCTTGGGCCCGGTATGTCTGTCACTTCTATCGTTTGAGGCAGTAGGCAACCGTTGGCATCTTTCACCGTGATGGTATACTTGCCGGCTGCCAGCCCCGAGAAGGTGGCTGAAGTCTGGAAAGTCGTGCCGTTCTTGCTGTAGGTATAAGGTGCCGTGCCGCCGGTCGGGCTGTTTACGGTTACCGTTCCGTTGCTGGCCCCGCAGGTGGAGGCTTTGGCAGAAAGTGTGAACGAGGGGCCTTCGATGTTGCTTACCGCCACTGTTTCAGCGTACGTACAGCCGTTAGCGTCTTTTACGGTTACCGTGTAAGTGCCTTCAGCCAGCGCTGTAAATGTATTGGAGTCCTGAAAGTTGGCGCCATCTATACTATACTTGTACGGAGCGATACCGCCCGTTACGCCACTCACGGTAAACTGCCCGTTGCTGTTGCCGCAGGTAGAAGCCGTGGCGGCAGTAGCCAGATCCGAAGGACCCGCTACATCCGTAACCGTGATCGCCTTGGAGAAGGTACAGCCTTTGGCATCTTTCACCGTGATGGTGTGTGAGCCAGCCACAAAGCCAGTGAGCGTAGCAGATGCCTGGAAGTTTGCGCCATCCTTGCTATACGTATAAGGAGACACGCCACCCGTAACTGCGCCCATGGTGATGGAGCCGTTGTTGCTTCCGCAGGTGGATGGCTGCGTTGTAGCCGCAAAGTTGGTTGGGGCCGTCTTTCCTACCGAAACAGATCTGGTCACGATACAGCCGTTGGCATCTTTCGCCGTAACGGTGTAGGTTCCGGAAGCCAGCCCCGTGAAGGTCTTTGCGCTCTGGAAACTGGTGCCGTTGATAGAGTACGTATACGTTGCCGTGCCCCCGGTTACGGTGCCCACGGTAATGCTACCGTCGTTGTTGGCGCAACCGGCAGGCAGCGAGGTGGCCGCCACCGCCGTAGGACCGGCGATGTTGGCAACAGTAAAGGAACCTGACACCACGCATCCGTTGGCATCCCTGGCGTAGATCGTGTGCGTACCCGCTAAAAATCCAGTGAGTGTAGCAGAGGCCTGGAAGTTCACGCCATCCTTACTGTAAGTATAAGGCGCCGTGCCGCCGGTTACGCCGGTTACGGTCAGTTCGCCGTTGCTACTGCCGCAGGTAGACGACTTGGAAGAAGCCGCCAGGTTGGTTGGGCCAGCCACATCCGTCACCGTTATTTTCTTAGCGATCACGCACAGGTTACGATCCCTCACCGTGATGGTATACTCGCCGGCGCGCAGGCTCCCGAAGGTAGCCGAGGTCTGAAAAGTCTTGCCATCTATGCTATAAGTATAAGTCGATGTTCCGCCGGTTACGGTACCTACGGTAATGCTGCCGTTGCTGGCGCCGCAGGTAGAGGACTTAGCTGCCAACGCGAAATCGCTTGGTCCGGCAACGTCGGTTACCGTTACAGCCTTCACCAGGGAGCAACCATTGGCATCCTTAACAGTGATGTTGTAGGTACCGGCCGCTAAGCCCGTGAAGGAAGCTGCATCCTGAAAGGTTGATCCATCCTTGCTATAGGTATAAGGAGCGGTTCCGCCCGTTACGCCACTGATGCTGATACGGCCGTTGCTGGCGCCGCAGGTAGAAGAGGTGGCAGTTGCTGTAAACGCCGGACCGGCAATGTCGGTCAGGGCCACTGCCTCTGAGTAGATACAGCCGTTTCCGTCTTTTACATAAACGATATAGTTGCCGGCCGCCAAGCCTGTGAAGCTCGATGCGGTCTTAAAGGTGGCACCGTCTATACTATAGGTATACGTGCCGGTGCCGCCCGTTACGCCTGTTACCGTGATCTCGGCGTTGCTGTTGCCGCAGGTAGAGGCCTTGGCAGTCGCCGTCAGGTCTGTCGGTCCGGCAATGTTGCCAACCGTTACCGCTTTGGTCAGGATACAGCCTCTCGAGTCCCGCACAGTAACGGTGTAGTTACCCGCTGCCAGCCCTGAAAGCGTGGCGTTTGTCTGGAAGTTCTTTCCGTCAATGCTATAGTATAAGGGGGCGATGCCGCCCTTAACATTGCTCACAGTTATACTTGCATTGCTCTCGCCGCAGGTAGAAGAAGCAGGAGTAGCCGTAAAGGCTGTCAGGGTTACTTTCGCTACAGTGACGGTTGTTGTGACTGTACACAGGTTTGCATCCTGTGCCGTGACAGTATAAGTACCAGCCGCCAAGCCTGTAAAGCTGGTAGATGTCTGGAAGGTACTTCCGTTTATACTATACTTATAAGGAGCCGTGCCGCCAGTTGCATTACCCACTGTAATGCTGCCGTCGTTGTTGGCGCAGGAGGCCGGAGCAGTGGCAGCAGTTACCGCCGTTGGTCCGGCTACGTTGGAGATCGTAACGCTTTTGGTAGTTGTACAGCCATTGGCATCCATCACATAAATGGTATAGTTGCCGGCAGCCAGGCCAGCAAGCGTTGTGCCTGTCTGGTAGGTTTTGCCGTCTGCGCTATACTTGTAAGGGGATGTTCCGCCTGTCACGCCGCTTACCGTTACGCTGCCGTTGCTGCTTCCGCAGGTTTCCTGGGTGGCATTTATGGTGAAGCCGGTCGGGCCATTTACCTGGGTTACAGTAAATGACTTAGTGATGGCGCAGCTCTTCCCGTCCGTAACGGTAACGGTGTAAGTGCCGGCAGCCACGCCCGTAATGGTGGCGGTGGTTTGCCCGGAGCTCCACTTGTACGCAATAGTGCCGCTGCCGCCCGTTACCTTAGCCGTGATCGTGCCGAGGGTGCCGTTACAGATAACCGGCGTGCCCGTCAGCGCCACGTCGATCGGGTAGAACGTGATCAGCACGTCATCTTTCACGGCCGTACAGGAGCCGTTGCCCGTGGAGGTAAGCGTCAGTTTAACAGACCCAGCCGCAATTTCAGCTGCCGTTGGAGTATAGACCGCGTTCAGGGCGGTGTTGCTCGGGCTAAAGGTGCCGCCGCCCCCACTCCAGATGCCGCCGGTGGCCGCTGTAATCGTTCCGGCCAGTTGCACCGGACTCTGCGAACACACCAACTGGTCCGGCCCGGCGTTTGCCGCCAGGTCGGATACCACATCCACCGTGGCCGAGAACTCGCGGCAGTTCGGGTAGTTTATATTTCTTACTTCGAACTTGTAGGTTCCTACGGTAGTGGCCGTGTAGTTCATCTGGTTGCCTACTACGTTTCCGGCAGGGTCTGTCCAGATATACTCCCAGTTGCCGTCGCCGCCGGTTACCGCGCCCGTCAGCGCAACGCCACTGCTACCGGGACAGATGATGGCAGGGGTTGGGCCAACGGTGATGGTTGGTGGCGGGTAGAAGTATACACGCACCACGTCGGAAGCAAACCTGCCCGGGCATTTTGTCGCTACCGTTGTGCCGGTCACCTCATAGTCTACATAGGCCGGGGCGCTCGCGTCCGGTGTTACAAGCGGCTTGGTGTCGCCGTTCGGGAAACTCAGGTACTTGTCATAGGTGCCGTTATAGGTGATGTCTCTCCATTTAATGGTTCCCGGCTCGAAAGACAATGGCGCTATCAGGGTAGCCGAGCAACCCGCCGTAACCGAGACATCGGCCTGCGGCACAAAAGAGGCAAGAGACCTGATCTCAAAAATACCCTTGGCATTTCCGGGCATACACAGCGTCAGGACGATCGTTTCGGAAACATTCACGCAGATCGGTTCGCCAACGGCATAACTTGTTCCACAACCAATCTGGTAATACATGGATCCGGAAGGCACCGGACCTCCCACAATGTCGAACTCCATTTGTTCGGCGTTCTTATCCAGGATGATCTCAAACTGAATACAGTTCTCATTATTGGGAACGCCACAGAGCTGCCCGTTCCTGGCTACTTCACCCGAATTCCAGACACCATTTGGCTTCCCCCGCAGGTCTACTGTAAAGGTCGGCACATCATTCTTTCCTTGCGCAAACGCACCAAGGGACGTTGCAAGCTGCAACACCCCTAGCAGGCAAATGGCAAACAAGAAGGAACGTCTTTGAGTAGAGGTTGTTATCATAAGCTCTGTTTAAACTATAGCATTTTTATACTTTGGATACTTTGTTGATTTAAGGTGTACTCAGCTTACTGCCGGATCTGACACGCTGTAGCTGTAAACCTGTGCTATTTATTCTGCACCTTCGTTTCGATACAGTACTGGCATAATTATATTATATTCCAGCTATAATCCTCCCGAATAGAAGTATGCGTTGCCACTCATCCACTTCCCTCCTGCCGTCAATGTCCAATCCTGGCCTTGCGCAACATTCCCTGTCCCACTACAGCCACTGTTGCACTTTCTGAATCCTCTCTGCGTCCGTCGGCGCTACCTGCGCCCGGCTCCTATTCCGGAAGCGTCCATCAATTCTGTGCAAACCATGCGCAACGACTCCGGCGCACAAACCTGCAGATCACGCAGTCTAAAACATTTTCAGCAAACTACAGAACAAATAAAGCTATTACACGTATCGCAAGCAATACAATATCAATATATATAAAAATCAATAAACCTTGTGAAACGTAACTATAACTATACTTTCAAATAATTTAAAGTATAACATAGCACGACCAAAGCCCACTTATCAACATCTTCCTAATACAGGTGGCACGTCCCAGTGCTATCGTTAAGATAAAAATCCGGCCTCACGTTCAAACTTGGTCAAATCATACTAAACAAAATACAATACACAGTAAGTGTTGCACGGGCCTTACCCTGGAAAATTGAGTACTAAAAAGCGGAGATGTCGGGTTTGTTGCCGGTAGCGAACAAGGCATGGTGAAAGAAAGTATAAACTGTTACCTTTGCAGTCTTATTTTCAGATGCTAACCCATACCTGCCATGAGCGCCAGAAGCTTTGAACTGCTACTAGAAACCGCCTTCGACAGCCCCAACCCTCCTGTGTTTGAGGAAGGAGCCGCCACCGTGTACACCGAGCTGGAACGCACCCTGCGGGAGGCCAAGTTCTCCGCGGGCAGCAGCAGGGAGCAGTTGAGCTACCGATTCGAGCGCCTGCGCCTGGGCGTGGCCATCGCGTTTGTGAAGGCGTTTCTGCGCCTGGCCGAGAACGAAAAGAGCAAAGAAGTGCTGGAGGTGCTGCAGGA
Source organism: Pontibacter flavimaris (assembly GCF_001907195.1). Taxonomy (GTDB): domain Bacteria; phylum Bacteroidota; class Bacteroidia; order Cytophagales; family Hymenobacteraceae; genus Pontibacter; species Pontibacter flavimaris. Next base: position 208,957 of record NZ_LVWA01000009.1, on the reverse strand, counting down.
GGCGGTAAAGGCCAAAAACACCCGCGAGATTGACAAGATCGTGCAGAAACGTATCGCCTCGTTCGATAACCTGTACCATGAGATCTTTGTGAACCCGCAGCGTGAAGAGATCCTGCACTTGTTCGAGCTCACCCTGGACGCGGGCACCAAGGAGGAACTGGACGAGCTGATTATGGAAGGGCTGGAGCTTTTAAATGAAGTGGACTGGGACGCCCCGCACAACACCGAGGATGACGACGACGCAGAGCCGCTGGACGAGGACTTCCTTAAAAGCCTATGACAAAAGTATAACCCATGGAAATAAGCCTGACCACACCCGCCCTGCTGTTCCCGGCGCTCTCGTTGCTGCTGCTGGCCTTTACCAACCGCTTTCTGGGGCTGGCCGCGCTTATCCGCAGCCTGAAGGACCGCTACGCCACCTCCCGCAACCAGCAGGTATACGGCCAGATAGAGAACCTGCGCGAGCGCCTGCTCCTGATCCGGAACATGCACCTTTGGCAGCCTGAGCATGTTTGGCTGCGTGCTCTGCATGTTTCTGCTTTTTGCTGATTATGTAGTGGCGGGTAAGTATGTTTTTGCTTTCAGCCTGCTGATGATGCTGATCTCCCTGGCGCTGGCCATCCGCGAAATACAGATCTCGGTGAAGGCGCTGGAGCTGGAGTTGAACGACCTGCAGGAAACAGTTCAGGAATAAACTATTTGAGTTAAGAGTGATGAGTTAAGAGTTGCAAGTGCCGGGACAATAAATGTTCCTGTACTGAACCGTAAATCAATTACAATCAAACGATTTACAGGCGCCAATTCTTTATCTATATCTATACTTTAAACCAAATTTGCCTCTAACTCATCACTCTTCACTCATCACTCTTAACTCTTAACTCTTAACTCTTAACTGACTACATGGCCGACCCGAAGAAACTGGCGATAAAGGATTTTGTGTACGAGCTGCCAGAGGAGCGCATCGCCAAATTTCCGCTGCCGGAGCGCGACCAGTCCAGGCTGCTGCTCTACCAGAAGGGCCAAATCACAGATCATACTTTTACCGACCTGCCTGCCCTGCTGCCGCCGCACACGCTGCTGGTGTTTAACGATACCCGGGTGGTGCAGGCCAGGCTGCTGCTGCAGAAAGAAACCGGCGGCTTGGTGGAGATTTTCTGCCTGGAGCCCGTGGCGCCGCACCGCGAGGTGCAACTGGCCATGCAGCAAACCGGCCACAGCACCTGGAAGTGCCTGGTGGGCAACAACAAGCGCTGGAAGAGCGGCCCCGTGCGTTTATACTTTGAAGGCGGCATGCTGCAGGCGGAGCGCGAGGCGCAGCAGGAAGGCCATTTTCTGATTCGTTTCACGTGGGAGCCCGCTGAACTTACCTTTGCCGAGGTGCTGGAGCGCTGCGGCCGGCTGCCCCTGCCCCCTTACCTCAACCGCGACCTCACCCCCGACGACCATACCCGTTACCAGACCATCTACGCCAACCAGAAAGGCGCCGTGGCCGCCCCAACCGCCGGCCTGCACTTTACGGACCGCGTGCTGGCCGCGCTGGCATCCCAAAGTATAGCCACCGCCTACCTGACGCTGCACGTGGGCGCGGGAACCTTTAAGCCGGTTAAGTCTGACACGATGGAAACGCACGAGATGCACGCCGAGCAGTTATACATCAGCAAACGTATACTTGAACGGCTTCTGCAGCAGCAGGGCAAGCCTGTTATTCCGGTGGGCACCACCAGCATGCGTAGCCTGGAAAGTATATTTTGGCTGGGCGCCAAGGTGCTGCAGCAACCTGAACTGCCGCCGCAGGAGCTGCACGTAAGCCAGTGGCAGGCCTACGAAAGTATAAATCCGCCGTCTGCCACAGAAGCCCTGCAGGCCCTGCTTGATTACATGGATCGCCAGCGTGTTGACCATTTGCACGCCAGCACCCAGATCATCATTGCACCGGGTTACACGTTCAGGATGTGCCAGGGATTGGTAACGAACTTCCACCAGCCGGAGAGCACGCTGCTTTTACTCGTGTCGGCCCTGATCGGGGAGAACTGGCGCAACGTATACCGGCACGCCCTGGCACATGATTACCGCTTCCTGAGCTACGGAGATAGCTCCTTGCTGCTGCCGTAGGAACTGGATTTCAGGTTGATGCGGGGTTATACTTTGTCCGCTGGCTCTTCTTTGATGCTTGTCTGCATCAGGATTTGCATGGTTCCTGAATGTATAGGACCTTAGTGCCGCGTCCAACCACCCCTGCCCCTCAGCGCCTACGCTTACTAGCTTCGAACTCTCGTTCTGGGGAGTCTGAGGAAAGGAATCATACTTGCTACTTTTTCTGTCATCACTTTTCTGTCATCCTGAAAGGATCCTGTGGGAAGGGAGGGGAAGCTGAGGCTACTGGCTACGAAATCCAACCACCCCTACCCCTCAGAGCTATGCTCGCTACCTTCGAACTCGCGTTCTCGATAGTCTAAGGAGGGGAGCCATACTTACTCCTTTCCCTGTCATCTCGAGCAGCGAGAGATCTATTGGGAATTCTACAGAGATCTCTCCCAAAGGTCGAGATGACAAAAAGGTGGCTATCGAACTGAGCCCAGTCCTTGGGTTGAGCGCCTTGTGAGATCCGGTGCCCGTCAAGGGCAGCCGTAGCGCAGCGGAGGCAGGAGGGAACACAGCGCGATGCCAAAGGACGAGCCCTCTCGGGCTTGAGGGAACCAAAGTATGAGATGCAACAGTAGGCTTGTGGAAACTAGAGGGTCAGCAGCGGCTAGTAAGTATAGCTTAGTTCAAGCGGAAGGAAGCAGGGGCTAAAGAGAGGCACAAGCGGACGCTTGCGCCAGAGAAGTATAAAGTAAGGCTTGCGCCAAGGAAAGTATGGCCCAAGATAAGTATGCCTTTCCAAGCCAGTCAAGTCAGAGACTCGGCATCACCACCTGGAAATAAGTCTGAAGACTTGCGCCAGGAAAGCTAGCTGCCAGAACCGAAAACGCAAAGGGCCGCTCGAATGAGCGGCCCTAGCTAATTTATACTTCCACGCCTCAAACCTACTTCTGCACCTTCGCCGTGCCAGTGTTCAGGCCATACTCCGAAAGCAGGTATGCCAGCGAGGCCATGGAAGCGGCACCCAGTTGCATCTCGCGGCGGTTCACTTGCTCAAAGGTGTCAATCTCGGTGTGGTGGTAATCAAAGTAACGTTGCGAATCCGGCTTAAAGCCGATCAAGGCTACAGCGCCCTGCCCTTTTAGCGGGCCGATGTCAGCGCCGCCGTATCCCGGGGCAATGTCGTGCAGGCCGTAAGGCGCCAGCAGCGGCTTCCAGGCCAGCACTGCCTGCAGCTGCTCTTTTGAGCCATCCAGCCCGAAACCGCGCGGCGTAAAGCCGCCGGCATCCGACTCAATGGCCGCCACATGCTTCTCGCCTTTCGCCTTGGCTACCTCGGCATACTTCACGCCGCCGCGCAGGCCGTTCTCCTCGTTCATGAACAGCACCGCCCGAATGGTGCGCTTCGGCTTGATGCCCAGCTCATTGAACAGGCGCAGCACCTCTATCGACTGCATACAGCCCGTACCATCGTCGTGCGCGCCCTCGCCCACATCCCAGGAGTCCAGGTGACCGCCAACCAGAACGATCTCATCCGGTTTCTCCGTGCCTTTTATCTCCCCGATAACGTTATAAGACAACACATCCGGCAGCGTTTCAGAAGTCATGCGCATGTAAAACCTCAGGTTCGGGTCGTCCTTCAGCAAGCTGCTCAGCTGCTCGGCATGTTTGGTGCTGATGGCCGCCGCCGGAATCTTCTCCACGCCCTCCTCGTAGCGGGTGCTGCCGGTGTGGGGCACATCGTTTATATCATTCGTCATGGAGCGAACCAGCACACCCACCGCACCGAGCTTTGCCGCTGCCACAGGTCCGCCGCCGCGCTGGTCTACCGCAGCTCCGTAAGCTGAACCCGTATGGATGTGGGTATTGTCGAAAGGACGGTTGAAAAACACGATCTTGCCCTTCACCTTCTTCTTCCCGAGCTTTTCCAGCTCCTCAAAATTCTTCACTTCCACCACCTCGGCGCTCAGCCCTTGCTTGCCTGTACCCACTGATGCACCCAGCGCCAGAATGTTCATGTCCACGGTGCCTACCAGTTTCGAGTTGATCACACGGCCGATCTCCTTCTCGCCCCGCACCCAATGCGGCACCATCACCTCCTGCAGGTACACCGTGTCGAGGTCCATCTTCTCCATCACCTGGCGGCTCCACTCCACGGCGGCGGCAGCCTGTGGCGAGCCACTCAGGCGGGCACCGATGTTTTTGGTCAGGAAGCGCAGGTTATCATGACTCTCGTAGCTGGTAAGGGCGTTATCATAGATTTTCTTGATCGTAGCGGAGTCCTGGGCATAGTTTTGCGCCATAGCCGGCAGGGTAAACACCGTGACGGCAGCCGCCGCCAGCAGGCAGCGTAGGTTGGTTTTGTTCAGCATTTGCGTAATAAGGTGAAGTAGTGTTTGGTTAGAGGGCTTTAAGTTAGGAATTTTATTTTACAGATGCTCTCAGGGAGTTAGAGAGTTAGAGAGTTAAAGAGTTTGGGAGTTAGAGAGGGGTTGATCACGACACAGTAAACCTGCTGCCGCGGATTTTTAGCCTGATCCTGAAGAATTGCCCCCTTGAGGGGACTACAGGGGTGTTCCGCTACAAAGCAGGCTGCTTGTATGCGCAAGAACCGGTGAAAATGTAAGTGCAAACTATTCCCTAAAAGCCCCTCAAGGGGATAGTTTGTCTTACTTGGTCATACTTGTTCACACAAGAGTCTATTCTGAAAAAAGACTTGTGACAACATACGGCTTTTAGCTCGTGGCCCTTTATGAGGCCGATTTTTAACTGGCAAAGGTATACCGCTTGTTCACGCAGGCTAAAAGCTTGCAGGCATTTATGACCACGAATTGAAAACTCGCGACAGAGAATTTACCATAAAAAGGAGCAACAGCTTTTCTGCCGTTACTCCTTCTACTTTATACTTTAAAAACTTTACTTCTTCAACGTCTTTATGTCGCCTAAACTTACTCAAGCCCCGGTTTGTAGTACCTAATTAAATTATTAACTCTTGGCTGAACAAACCAGATACAGAACGGCCAAAAAATAATCATAAAGAAGGTGCCGGCGTATTCTCCAGCTTTTGCCTCTCTTTTTAGCTCAGCGGAGCACAGCACCTTAGCAGGGAAAGCGACAACGTGTATCATCGCATACAATAAGTATAAGGCTGGCAACGCGTAAATCCCTGTAAATTGAACATCCGGCTTACCTGTTAACAACAGGGCAACCAAAGCAACCGCGGCCAACAAGAAGCAGTTAAGCACAAACAGAGTATAACTTAATTCTACTTTCCGAGGGAGGTAATCATAAAGACGGTGGCCATAGATAAGCAGCATCGATAAAAACAGCAGATATCCTGCTGTCACACATACCTGCGTCACGGCATGGTTATCCGTGTACGAAAAGTTATTCAGAAGCTGGATGAACAACAGAATAAGAAAAACCTGCCAGTGCTTTAGCCGCAAAATTTCAGACATCAAACTTAATTTGAGTGGTGAAGAGACTCTACTTCAGCAGCTTCTCCATCTGCGCCCGGCTTACATCCAGCAGGCCAACTTCCGGCAGGCGGGTGGTCAGTTCACGCCAGTTGTCGTCCTTTTTGTATACTTCACGGAGAATCCTGGCAGCCTCCTCTACCTGGCCGTTGTTGGCCAGGCCTATCGCGTGCCAGTACTTCATCTCCAGGTTGTTGGGGAACATGGCTTGCGCCTTGCCATACGCCTCCATGGCTTTCTGCGTCTGCCCTTTCTCGATGGCCAGGTCGCCGGCGTTCATGTACTCGTAGGCGCGGTATACTTTCAGCAGCCGTCCCAACTCCTCCAGCGGCTGTGCATGGTCGTCTACGCGCAGGTCTATTGTTTTGTCGTCCCAGGGTTGGTTGCTTTTCTGGCCTTTTACCACCACCAGCGCCGCCGACTGCCTGCCGCGTATGTCGCCTCCCTCGCGCTCGGCCGCCTGCATGGCCAGCAGCACCCGCTCAGCCAGCGGCTGCCCCTCGCTCCGCTCGAAGGCCTTGGCCATGGCCGGCCATACTTTGTCGGTGAGCATCATGTTGGCCTGCACCGAGAAATTCTTGCCCGAGATATGCCCGGCGTAGCGGATGCACTGCTTACCGGTATGCGTGGCCACGTTTCCCTTCGCATCCATTATAGCCACCTGCCGCACCTCGCGGGCCTCATCATCGGCCAGAAGTATGGCAAGCGCCTCCTCCGGTGTTTTTCCTTCTCTCAGGAGCGCCAGGCCCCGGGGGCCGAACGACTTATTCGTGAACGACTGCGTAGCCACCGCACCCACGCCGGCCTCCGCCCACGGAACGACCGTTCCCACCGAGAACCAGTGGCTCTGCACGCCCACGGCCATCTCGCCGGTCTTCGGGTCGCGGGCCACTATGGAATAGGTATGCGCCAGTGGCTCCTCGGCCTTGAAAACCTGCGCCTTCGCCGTGCCCAGCGAGGCCAATAAGGATACTCCCATCGCTAAAAGTGTGGTTTTATACTTTTTCATATGGATGATGTATACGTGTTATAGCAAAGTGGTGCTGCGGCTACGCGTGGGGGGCGCAAATTAAAAACTTACTTCCGGCAGCTAAATTATACTTACATTTATAGCCAGCTGTATAGCAGCCTATAACAAATATAGACTTTTATACTTAGCCCCGCCCGCTTTTCTGCTGCTACAACCTCCATCAAGAATAGCAGTATAACTATGTATGGCGATTTCCAGCCAGGGCCGGATGCACTTTGCTCCGCCCCATAACCCTTAGTAGATGAAAAACATATCAAAAAACAATAAGAGTGACAAGATGGCGATGCTGATTGACGGCGACAACGCCCAACCCAGCCTGGTAGCCAAGCTGCTGGCCGAAGCCGGCAAGTATGGCGCCCCCACCATCCGGCGTATTTACGGCGACTGGACCACCCCGCAGATGAACGGGTGGAAAGATTGCCTGAACAACCACGCCATCCAGCCCATCCAGCAGTTCCGCTACACCGTGGGTAAGAACGCCACCGACAGCGCCCTCATCATCGATGCCATGGACCTGCTGCACTCCGGCCTGGTGGACGGCTTCTGCATCGTCTCCTCCGACAGCGACTATACCCGCCTGGCCACCCGCATCCGGGAGGAGGGCATTTTTGTGATGGGCATTGGCCAGCGCAAAACTCCGAAGCCTTTTGTGAACGCCTGCAACGTGTTCATCTTCACCGAGAACCTGGTCGATAACATTGAGGAGAAAGTGGAACAGGCGGAAAAGGCAAGCGACAGCGCGGGAAATCAGCAGCGCCCCAACCCGGTGCCGCTCCTGAAGGAGGCCTTTGAGATGTCGTCGGACGAGGATGGCTGGGCGCACCTGGGCATGATGGGCACCAACCTGCGCCAGCTCGACCCCAGCTTTGATCCGCGCACCTTCGGCTACGGCCAGCTGCTGCAACTCATAGACGCCTACAAGGACATCTTCACCATCCGCAAGGAGGATGACAAGGGCCGCTCCGCTGTGTATGTGAAGCGCAAGGAAAGCCCCCGTCGCCCTGCCCGCAAAAAAGCCGCCGAGTCAGCAGCCGAGAAGAAATAAGCCCCAAAGCAAAGTATAAAAGTATAGCCCGAGGTATGCATTCATACTTCGGGCTATACTTTTTTTGCCTTAACCATCTCACAACACACCTGTAATGCTGCGGTAATCTTTGTCCTATACTTTTGTGGCCATACTACAGCAAACCATGGAATTAGTGTTGGCCACCTTTACCGCCCTTTTCACCGTCGTGAACCCGTTTGGGGCGATGCCCGTCTTTATCACCCTCACCCAGGACGACACTGCCGGCAACCGCAACCAGCAGGCCCTGCGCGCCTGCCTCTACATGGCGCTTATACTTTCGGTGTTCTTCCTGGCAGGGCAGTATGTGCTCAACTTCTTCGGAATCGAGATGACAGATATCCGCATAGCAGGCGGACTGATGATCATGCGGGCGGGCTTCGGGCTGCTAATCAGCAAGGCGCACCGGGGCAAAAAAGTATCGAAGGGCGTGCTGCAGGAGGGGCTGGAGAAGGACGACATTTCCTTTCCGCCGCTGGCCATGCCGATGCTCTCCGGGCCGGGTGCCATTACCGTGAGCATCGGCATGTTCACCTCAGCCCTCTCCTACGCCGACATCAGCCTCATACTTACCGCCATTACGCTGGTTGCCGCGGTTACCTTTGTCATCCTTGTCTTTTCGCATCAGTTGGTTGGTTACCTGGGCAAGGCCGGCCTGTCGGCGCTGTCCCGCATCATGGGCTTTATCGTGCTGTCCATTGGGGTAAACTTTGTCAGCACCGGCCTGCTTGCCTTACTAAGCCGATAGCCGCAATGCTTTAGCCACCAACTAACATTCGCATGCTAAAATCCGTATCTTTGTGCCATGCAACTGAAGAATGATCTGCTTTTGAGAGCTGCCCGTGGTGAGGCCGTGGAGCGCACCCCAGTTTGGCTGATGCGCCAGGCTGGCCGTATTTTACCTGAGTACCGTGCTGTGCGCGAGAGCCTGAGCGGCTTTAAAGAGCTGGTGGAAACGCCCGAGCTGGCCGCCGAGGTAACCATACAGCCCGTGGACATCCTGGACGTAGACGCTGCCATCATTTTCTCGGATATACTGGTGGTGCCAGAGGCGATGGGCTGTACTTACGAGATGATTGAAAAGCGCGGGCCGATCTTCCCGAACACGGTGCGCACCGAGCAGGACGTGCGGAAACTGCGCGTGGCCGACCCGCACGAGCACCTGCACTATGTGCTGGACGCCATTAAGGTAACCAAAAGAGCATTGAACGGCCGCGTGCCGCTCATTGGTTTTGCCGGCGCCCCCTGGACGATCCTGGCCTACATGGTGGAAGGCAGCGGCTCCAAGACGTTCTCCCACGCGCGCGGCATGCTCTACACCAACCCTAAGCTGGCGCACGAGCTGCTCCGCATGATCACCGACACGACCATCGCCTACCTGAAGGCGCAGGTGGAGGCGGGTGCCAACCTCATCCAGGTTTTCGACTCATGGGCAGGCATCCTTTCGCCGGCGCACTATCGCCATTTCGCCCTGCCCTACATCACCGAGATCTGCAACGCCATCCGCAACGTGCCGGTAACGGTATTTGCCAAGGGTGCCTTCTTTGCCATGGAGGATTTTAGCAAGCTGAACTGCGAAACCATCGGCCTGGACTGGAACATGGAGATCGGCAAGGCCCGCCAGCAGGTGGGACCCAACAAAACACTACAGGGCAATATTGACCCCTGCCTGCTCTACAGCTCTTTCGACACGATACAGGAAGAGACTATCAAGATGCTGAAGGAGTTCGGGCCGCAGCGCCACATCGCCAACCTGGGCCACGGCGTGTACCCCGACACAGACCCCGAGAAAGTGAAGTGCTTCGTGCAGACCGTAAAGGAGTTCAGCCCAATTATTGAGAGTTAAAGAGTTTAGGAGTTTGGGAGTTAGAGAGTGTAACTTCTAAATCTTATACTTTCACATATAACAGAGAGGTCCGGTTGTGAATAACAACTGGACCTCTTTTTTGGAGTAATCCTAAATCTGTTTCCCTTTCCCTACCTCTTACCTCCTAAACTCTTTAACTCCTAAACTCCCAAACTCTATCCTACCGGCAGGTGCGCTGAAGGGTACTTATAGTCGGTGGCAGTAGCCCTGGTGCTCAGCGCCAGGGCCAGCGTCAGGGTGCCCACCCGCCCCACGTACATGGAGAAGATCATGATGCTCTTGCCCACATCCGATAGGCCCGCCGTAATGCCCGTGCTCAGCCCCACCGTGGCAAAGGCCGACACCTGTTCTATGGCCAGGGCAATAAGGTCGTACTGCGGATCGGAGATAGTGAGCACGAAGATGAAGAAGATGTTAAAAATGGCCGCGAACGTAAATACCGTAAAGGCTTTGTAAGCCACCGAGTGCGGAATGGTGCGGCGCCCGATCTCCAGGTTGCGCTTGTTGCGCACCGTAGCCACCACCGCAAACAGGATCACCGCAAAAGTGGTGGTTTTGATACCACCGCCGGTAGAGCCCGGCGAGGCCCCGATAAACATCAACACCAGGAACATCATCAGCGTGGGCACCGAGAGGGCAGACATGTCTACCGTATTAAACCCAGCCGTGCGCGTGGTGGCCGATTGAAAGAAAGAGGCGATCAGCGCCTCCGCAAACGTCATGTCTGCGAGCGTATTGTAGTATTCCAGCAGAAAGAAGCCAATGGTGCCCAGCGCCAGCAAAGCCGATGTGGTATAGACGATCATGCGGGTCAGCAGCTTCCAGTTCCGCCAGGGGGAGGCCATCCGCTCACGCATAGCCTGGGGCGAGAAGATATCGATGATGGCCGGGAAGCCCAGCCCCCCAAAGATGATCAGCAGCGCCACCACCAGGTGCATGATATAGGAGAAGCGCACCGGCTCCGTGTAGAGCCCCTGCGGAAACAACGAGAAGCCAGCGTTACAGAAGGCGGACACCGCGTGGAAAACAGAGAAAAAGATCTTACTGCCCAGGTCGGTGAACTGCACCTCACTCCCCCACGTCATAAAGATCATTACGGCACCCAAACCCTCTATGGTGAGCGTCAGGTAAATAAGCTTTCGTAAAAGATTCTTGGTAGAGAAAAGGGATTCGCTCTCCAGTAATTCATGCATGGCCACGTGCTGCTTCACACCCACGCCCTGGCGCATAAGCGAGGCGAAGAATGTGGCGAAGGTGAGTATACCCAGGCCGCCCATCTGTATGAGCAACAGCAGCACCACCTGCCCGGCAAAGGTAAAGTAGGAGCCGGGGTCGACCACCGCAAGCCCGGTAACGCAGGAGGCGCTGGTGGCCATGAACAGGGCATCCATAAAACCTATCCCTTCCGGGGTGGTGGTCATCTTGGGCAACATCAGCAGCCCGGTTCCCAGCAGGATCAGGAGGATAAAGCTGAGCAGGAAGGTGAGCGATGGCTTGAGCTGCATTGTTTTCAGGTGTACCCTGGTCTCCAGCAGTTCCACGAGCAGGAACACCAGCATGTACATGGAGATGCTCACGCGGTACCACTCCACCGAAAGCGGAATGCCCATACTTCCAAACACGCTGTAGATCAGCGGAATCCCAAAGCCGTAGGTCAGGAGCTCGTTCAGGAACACGATTCCCATCAATATTCCCTCAAACCAGGTGCGCCTGAGAAACTTTCTACGCTCAAAAGTATAAAGTATCCGCAGCAGGTAGAGGATGACAAAAGTGACCAGGATACCATCGATGGCGCGGTAAAGCAGGCTGAGCTGTGCCTGGTCCTCCACCACGCCGTGCGCCAGAACAAGCAGTCCGATGGCCAGTATGGTCAGGGTGTACGTTATCCGGCGCATAATTTTATACGCCGTGAGCTTACTCCCATACAATGCCCTGTTTAGCGACTCTGTATTCATACCTCGTAATTACCTCTCTGCAGCTGGTTTATACTTGCCTGGCTGCGGAAGGAACCGACAAATCTATAACATGATTTACAAAGCCCTTAAATTTCAGCAATAAATCTTCCGAAAAAATGCAGCGGCCTGGCTTGCCAGCGGTAGTTTCAGCAGCCTTATCCAACCGCCAGGTGCGCCTCCGGATACTTATAGCCCTTAATGCTGGCCCGCGTGCTCAGCGCCAGCGCCAGCGTGAGCGTACCTACCCTGCCTACGTACATCGACAGCAGTATGATAAGCTTCCCTGCGTCAGAAAGGCCGGCTGTTATACCTGTGCTCAGGCCCACCGTGCCAAACGCCGATACCTGCTCAAAAACCAACTGGAGGATTTCGAACTGCGCATCGGTGATGGAGAGAAGAAATATGCAGAGCAGGTTGATTACCGCGGCAAAGGTAAAGACCGAGAAGGCCTTATAAGAGATGGAGTGGGGAATGGTGCGGTGGCCGATCTCCAGGTTCTCACGGCCCCTGATGGTAGTGGCCACTGACAGTATGATGACGGCAAACGTGGTGGTTTTAATGCCTCCGCCCATGGAGCCCGGCGACGCGCCGATAAACATCAGGAACAGGAACAGCAGGATAGTGGGCGTGTTGAGCAGCGAGATATCCACCGTATGATAGCCGCCGGAACGCGTGGTAACGGACTGGAAGAAAGACGTAACGAGCGCCTCCGGAAAGCTGAGGCTGGCCAGCGTGTTGTAATACTCCAGCAGGAAGAAAGCGACCGTACCCAGCGTGAGTAGCGCCGCAGAAGTATAAAGGGTAACACGCGTGAGCAGCTTCCAGTTACGCCACGGGGCCGCCATTCGCCTGCGCATCGACGAGGGCGAGAATATATCGAGCATGGTCGGGAAACCGAGCCCCCCAAGTATGATCAGAGCGGCGATGGTCAGGTGCATCACGTAGCCGATGCGCAGCGGCTGGGTGTAAAGCCCCTCCGGGAAAAGCGAGAAGCCGGCGTTGCAGAACCCGTTTACGGAATGGAAAACAGAGTAGAAGATCTTACTGCCCAGGTTCGAGAACTGTACCTCCGGGCTCCAGGTGGCAAAGATAATGACAGCCCCGATCGCCTCAATGGTAAGCGTGAGGGTGATAAGCTTGCTCAGTAGACCTTTGGCCGACAGCAGCGACTCGCTATCCATGATCTGGTGCAAGGCTACGTGCTGCTTTATCCCCATCCCTTGCCGCATGAGCGAGGCGAAGAACGTGGCGAAGGTCATCACGCCCAACCCGCCCAACTGCACCAGCACCAGCAGCAGCACCTGGCCCGACAGCGTGAAATAAGTACCCGGGTCGACCACCACCAGCCCGGTAATGCAGGAGGCGCTGGTGGCCATAAACAGGGCATCGATAAAACGCATGCCGTCCGGTGTGGTAGTCATCTTGGGCAGCATAAACAGCCCGGTGCCTATACTGATAAGGGTGATAAAGCTGAGCAGGAAGGTAATGCCGGGCTTTAGCTGCAGCGTTTTCAGGTGCACCCTGGTTTCCAGCAGCTCTATGAGCAGCAGCAACAGCATGTACAGCGACACGCTTGCCCGGTACAGCTCCACCGACAAGGGAATACCTATGCTGTCGAAGATGTTGTAAATGACGGGAATGCCGAGCACATAGGTGCTGAACTCGTTGATAAAGACTACCAGCATCAACAGCCCCTCGAACCAGGTGCGCCGCAGGAATTTCTCCCGCTCAAAGGCATACAGGATACGCAGCAGATAGATCGCCACGAACACCGCCAGAATGCCGTCGATGGCATAGAACAACTTCTGGAGTATGGCAGGATCCTTTACTACGCCATGGGCATACAGTAGAATACCCACCGCAAGTATGGTGAGTATATAGGTGGTATACCGCATCAGGGCATACACCTTTAGCTTGCTGCCGTAAAGAAACCTGTTAAGCGACTCGGTGTTCATGCGTCTTAAACAGCCCTATACGCAGTGCCTCCTCAAACAGTCGCTGCCTGTCTACAGGCACCACGCCAACTTGTTCGCATACAAGGCCACCGCCCAGGTTGCTAAGGCCAGCCATAAAGGGCAGGGAGGTTTTAAGCGCCATACACAGCGCGGCTATACTTATCACGGTGTCTCCGGCACCGGACACGTCGGATATGGAGCGGCGGTGCGCCCCGATGTAGGTTTTCTCGGCCCCATCAGCCACGAACACGCCCCGCTCCGATAAGGTTACCAGTACCTGCTTTACCTGCAGGCGCTGCTGCAGCTCTTCTACCGCATCCTCAAAGGCGGGCAGGTTCTCATCGGCAAACTCGGCTTTCAGGCCTTCCTTCAGCTCCTTCAGGTTCGGTTTGAAAAGCGTGCAGCCCACATAGCTCAGGAAGTTCTTCTTCTTCGGGTCGATCACGCTCGGCACCCCGTGCTGGTTTGCCAGCTCCAGGAAGCGCCTGATGTTCTGCTCCGAGAAAACGCCCTTGTCGTAGTCCTCGAAGATCACCACATCGGCCTGCCCGAGCAGCTGCAGAAAACGCTCCTCCAGGTGGCGCTCCTCGTAATCGATCAGGTTGTGCTCGATCTCGGCATCTACGCGCAGCAGTTGCTGTCCGCCGGCAATAATGCGGTGCTTAATGGTGGTTACCCGCTCCGGGCTCTGCACAATGCCCTCTGTGGGCAAGCCTTTCTCCTCCATCAGGCGCAGGTAATCGGCCCCGTCCTTGTCATCGCCTATAACGGAGCAGAGCAGCGGCAGGGCGCCCATGGCCTGTACGTTCAGTGCCACGTTGGCGGCACCGCCCAGTCGCTTCTCCCGCTTCACCACGTTCACGATCGGCACCGGTGCCTCCGGCGAGATGCGCGAGGTTTTGCCCCACAGGTAGGAGTCGATCATCACATCGCCCACCACCAGCACCTTCAGGCGGTCAAAGGCCTCAAAAATATCTTCTAAGCTATTAAATTGGTTCATTACTGCAGTTTTGCGAGGCTGTCCTTGATGCGGCGCATCGCCTCCGTCAGTTTCTCGTCGGAGGCGGCGAAAGAGAAGCGGATGCACTGCGGCGCCCCGAATGCCTCGCCGCTTACCACGGCCACATGCGCATCGCTAAGTATAAACATGCTCAGGTCTTCGGCATTTTCCATCACCTTATCCTCGAACCGCTTGCCAAAGTATGCGCTGACGTCCGGGAAGATGTAAAAGGCGCCGTTTGGCAAATAGGTCTTAAACCCGGGGATGCCGTTCATCAGGTCCAGCACCAGGTCGCGGCGGCGGCGGTAGGCCTCAGCCATCTCCAGGGCGCTGGCGTTGCCGCCTTTCAGGGCAGCAGCGGCGGCTTTCTGGGCGATGGAGCAGGTGCCGGAGGTGATCTGGCTCTGCATCTTATCGCAGGCAGAGGCAATCTCGCGGGTGGCGGCCAGGTAGCCAACGCGCCAGCCTGTCATGGCGTAGCCTTTTGAGAAGCCGTTCACCGTCACCACGCGGTCGCGGATAGACTCGATGCGGGCCATACTGAAGTGTTTGCCGCCAAAGTTGATGTACTCGTAGATCTCATCGGCAATGACGTGCACCTGCGGATACTTCTCCAGCACGCGGGCAATGGCCCGAAGCTCCTCCTCTTCGAACACGGCGCCGGTAGGGTTGCACGGCGAGGAGTACATCACCAGCTTGGTGTTGCTCGTGATGGCCTTCTCCAGTTGCTCGGCAGTAACCTTGTAGTCGTTCTCGAGGCGGCCCATTACCGGCACCGGCACTCCCTCCGCCAGTTTCACGATCTCCTCGTAAGACACCCAGTACGGCGAGAAGATCACCACCTCATCGCCCGGATTTACCAGGCACAGCACCGCGTTGGCTATACTTTGCTTGGCTCCCGTGGATACCACGATCTGGTCCGGGGCATAGTCCAGGTTGTTGTCGCGCTTAAACTTTTTGGAGATTTCCTCGCGCAGCTCCAGGTAGCCGGGCACCGGGGTGTAGAAGGTAAACCCATCATCAATGGCCTGCTTGGCGGCGTCTTTTATGTACTGGGGCGTCTGGAAATCGGGCTCTCCAAAGCTCAGGTTGATCACATCGTAACCCTTGGAGGCCAGCTCGCGGGCTTTTTTGGCCATGGCGATGGTCTGAGACTCAGCCAGGGACATTATTCTATCAGAAAGGACGGCTTTCGCTTCTGCTGTTTCTTGCATATGCTTCGAGTTAAGCAGGCAATTTACTCATAAAGCAACAGACTTTCCAGTAACAGAAGGGAATATCAACCTGAATGATTCTCAGATGATGAAAGGGATGTATAAAGTATAAAAAACAAGCGTTTGCGTAGTATGAGCGGTGTTAGGACATCACCACAAATTCTGCGGACAAAGCACCCTGGCCTTGTTGAAAATGCGCATACCTAGCACGACCTCATGGTTACCATTGCCCATACCGAAGTTGGCAGGCACGCCCCTGTCGTAAGCATAACCCAGGTCAAAAATGTGGTTGATGGTAACCCCCGCCAGCACCGCGTAGTTCCCGTTCTGCCGGTAGGAGCCACCCACCCACAGCCGGTCCTGGTACACGGCGCGCAGGTTAAAGTCTACGGCTCCGGGCAAGGGTTGCAGCCACATCAGCATAATGGATGGCACCAGGCTGATCTCCTCCGTCACGCTAAAGCGGTAAGCCCCGGTCAGGAAATAGTGCTCGTACAGCAGGTTGCGGTCGTCTACAGCGTTATCAAAGTTAACCGAGTTGCCCAGCAGCTGCGCCCCTGAGGTGCCGATGTAGAAGTTGCTGCCGTAGAGCCACAGCCCCGCCGAGAGGTTCGGCTTTACCATGTTCCAGTCTGCTTTTGCCGCATCTCCTGGGTTGGCGAAGTGAAGCTCATCGGCGCGCTGCCGCTGCTGTATCAGGCCGGCGCCTATGCCTCCGGAGAGCCGCACATCCCGGGAAAGAGCCAGATGATAGGCATACGCCATACTTGCCTCCGTGCGATGGAAAGCGCCCAACTTGTCGTGCACGGCCAGTATGCCAATGCCATGGTGTGCCCTGAACTGTTCGCTGATGCGCCCGCCGTTGTTCTTGCCTCCAAACGAGGGGGCCCGGCGGCCCGAGCCTTTCCGTCCTCCCCTGGAAGTATAGCCGATCGGCGCGTGGGCACTGAGGTAATAGGTGGTAGGCTCCCCCTCCACCCCGGACATGGCCGAACGGCTGCCCACCTTCACATCGGCATACTCCTCTATGCCCGCAATGGCAGGGTTCAGCAGGTAGTTATTGATCGTGTACTGGCTGTACTGCGGCTTCTGCTGCGCCAGCAGCAGAAAAGGCAAGAGGCAAAAAAGGAGAAGCGGTAGAAGTCGTTTCATAGGCAGGAGAATAAACTCTTAGTTCACGATGTTGAGGTAGCCGGTAAATTTGGCCTTGCCCGGAACGGTCACCACGTAGAAGTAGGTGCTGACGGGCAGGGCGGCGCCCCTGTAGGTGCCCGTCCACTCGTTTCGGTAGTCGGAGCGCTCGTAGACCAGGCTCCCCCAGCGGTTGTAGACCTCTATTTTGGCCTGCGGGTAAAACTCAATATTGCGGATCTCCCAGGTATCGTTCACTCCATCCCCGTTGGGCGAGAACGCATTGGGAATCTCGAGCAGCTGCCGCACGTTCACCACCACGCTTGTGGTATCTTCGCAGCCTTCCTCGTTGCGTACGGTTAAGGTATAGCGGGTGGTCTTGTCGGGCTTGGCGACTGGGGTGGCACTGGCGGGATCATCCAATCCCGCGGCGGGGCTCCAGGTAAAGCTCGCGCCGCCGCTGCCCAGCAGGCGGGTGCTATCGCCGGCTTCAATCTCCAAATCCTGCACACTGGCCGAGGCCACCGGCCGTGGGTACACGAACGCTTGTACCGGCACCCGCTCTGTTTCGCAGCCGTTCCGCACCACCGACACGTAGTAAGTCCGTGACTTTTGCAGCGAAGGCGTTTCGAACTCGGCTGCGGTGGCTCCCGCTATGGCTGTGGCAGAATGGGTGTCTTCATACCAGCGAAACTCCCCGTTGGCGCCGCCTATGGCCGAGAGCAGCACCTTGCCAGGCCCGCAGGACACGCCATCGTGCGCCACCGGGGTTTCAGGTGCAGGCCATACCGTTACTTTTATACTATTGGAGGACACGGTGGAGCCGCACTCATTCTCAAGTTTCAATGTATACACACCTTTTGTAGTTGCCTGCAGAGTAGAGGAGCCGCTTTCTACTTCCTTCCCATCGCGCAGCCACACGTAGGTTACGCCTTTATAGGCAGTCACACCGGATATTTCCACGGCACCTCCCTGGCAAAACTCCAGCGGCCCTTTGGCCTCTATGGCGGCCACCTCAGGCTTTGTGTTGATGATGGCCTCCACCGGCACGCGCTCGCTTTCGCACTGCCCGTTGGTAACGGCGACATAGTAGGTCGTGGAACTGGAGAGCAGAGGTGTGGTGAAGGAAGGTCCGTTAGCGCCTGCGATGGCCACGCCGCCCTTCGCGGAAGTATACCACCGGTACATGCCGTTCTTGCCGCCGGAGGCACTCAAGGTAAGGGAGGATTTGGTGCAGCCCACCACCTTCTCGGCAGCGGGAGCCTCGGGCAAGCCAAGCAACTCCACCTGCAGGCTGTTGCTGCTCCGGAAAGTGCCGCACTGGCTGGTGATCTCGGCGGTATAAGTGCCGGCCTCGGTCGCCTGCAGCGTATGGCTGTCGCCGCCGCTAATGGCTTTGCCATCCCGGAACCAGGCGTAGGTCACGTTTTTTACCTCCGGCACCGACAGCTTTACACTGCCTCCCCTGCAGAACACGAGCTTGCCGGCAGCCTGCACTCCAAAGGCAGGCAGGGGCTGCTGGATCACGAACTCTACCTTATTGGAGCTGCGCACGTAGCCGCAGAAGTTGGAAAGCTCCACGGTATACACGCCAGCCTCTGTCGCCGTAAACTCATTCGATTTATCATACACTAGCACCCCGTCCTTTTTCCAGATGTAGGCCGCCCCTTCCTGCTCCTCCACCCGCATGGCTATACTTCCTTTCGCGCAGACCACCAGCGGTTCGGTGTACTCAATTTTGGGTGCTTTCAGCCTGGCAGACACCACTACCTCCAGCGTGTCTGATTTTCCGAGGCAGTCATTCTCATCTACCACTTCCACAAAATAAGCCCCCGTTTGGGTAACGGTGATGGACCTGGAGGTGGCGCCGTTGCTCCACTTGTAGCTCTTGCCTGCGCTTGCCGTGAGCAGCACGCTACCCCCGGCGCAAATTGTGGGAGGGCCGTTCAGTGTGATCTTTGGCTTTACAGCTGTCGAGCAGGGGGTAACCTCCAGGGCACGCGGCATCACTCCTGCTACGCCAGCACGGGCAGAGAATGTGCAGAAACCAAGGATCAGAAACAAAACAACAGGCAAAAGCAGCGGATACCTGAATCCGGCTCTTAAAACAGGTAAAGGTGATGCTTTCATAGGCACCAATGGCTATACTATAGATTACGTCCTATACATACTTATTTACCTTACATTAGGTTCCAATCAAACATTATTTATAAATAAAATATCCGGCTAAAAAACTAATTATAAAATATGTATATGTTAATTTAAGGATGCGGAGAAACACATGAAAGAACACAAAAAAGGCTGCAGAGGGTTTCTGCAGCCTTTCCTGTAAGTTGGATACTTTTTATACTTTGCCGTAAGCCGTACGCTCCACTATACTTCTGCCAAGCGTAATCTCGTCGGTATACTCCAGTTCACCGCCCACCGGCACCCCACGGGCAATGGTGGTAATGCGCAGGTCGAAGTCGCGGAGCTTGCGGGTGAGGTAAAAGGCCGTGGTGTCGCCTTCCATGGTGGGGCTGATGGCCAGCAGAATCTCCCTCACTTCGGAGGCAGGCAGGCGCTCCAGCAGCGAGTCGATGTACAGGTCTGAGGGACCAATGCCCTCGATGGGGGAGATGACGCCGCCCAGCACGTGGTACAGTCCTTTATATTGGGAGGTGTTCTCAATGGCAATCACATCGCGGATGTCGCTGACCACGCACAGCAGGCTGCGGTCGCGGAGCGGGTTGGCGCAGATCGAGCAAACCTCGGTATCGGAGATGTTGTGGCACTCCTTGCAGTGCTTCACCTCGGTGCGCATTTTCACGAGCGCCTCGGCCAGCGAGAGCGTGTCCTCCGACTCATGCTTGAGCAGGTGCAGGGCCAGGCGGAGTGCCGTTTTGCGGCCTACACCGGGCAGCTTGGCCAGCTCCTCTACGGCGTTCTCAATTAACTTAGAAGGAAAATTCATCTAAACGTAGCTCCTCCTCTACTCTATGTCCGCCGAAAGGTCCTTGTCGTGCAGGGCGGTGCACATGCCCTTCAGCTCTTCAAACGAACCTACTTTTACGGTGCACTTGCCCTTGTAGTGGATCAGCATGGTGCACTGCTCCGCCTGCTCTGCTGTGTGGCCGCATACTTTGATGAGCGTGTCGATGACATGATCGAACGTGTTCACGTCGTCGTTGTAGACCACCAGGTTGCGCAGGTCGGTGGTCTCCTCGAGCACCGCGACGTCAAATTCCTCTTTATGAAAAATATCTGTATCCCAATTCATACTGCAAAATTACTAAATTCTACCCATTAAAAGAAGTTCGGCGCCTAAGTATAACACCATGTTAAAGGATGTTTTATACTTGCCGGGGCTATGGTTTTTAACAAACGGGAGCCTGGTATGATTCCCGTTTTGCGGTTATACTTTGGCAGCTACGGGCGTTCGTTTTTTGTAAAAAAGGCAGATTAAGTGTTTCTTGCATCCTCATTTTTACATAGTTTATACTTATAGATGATGCTTATTTCATACTTGCAAAAGCGGCTGTGCCTGCTCCTGCTGCTTGTGGTAGCCACCGTGCCGCTACAGGCCCAGGACAAGGTGCTGACCATGGAGGACGCCGTGATCAACCCGGCCCTGCAGCCCCAGAACCTGCGCCAGCTTGGCTGGGTGGCCAACACCAGCGACTTCACCTACATCAAGGCAGGCAACGGCAACCAGGCGCTCGTGCGCGGCAACGCCACCTCCACCAAACAGCAGGACATCCTGACGCTGGAGCAGCTGAACGCCGCCGTAATGGCCGTAGGCGTAGACAAGCTCAACAGCTTCCCGACACTGTACTGGCGCGATGGCAGCAACTTTTTGATGGACGTGCAGAACCGAATCATCGGCTATGACCTCAAATCCGGCAAGGCGCGCGTCACCATTACTTATGCCAAAGAGGCCGAGAACAAAGAGCTGGACCCGACCATGCAGCGCCTGGCTTACACCAAAGGCAATAATTTATACTTGTCGGCACCGGGCAAGGAGGATATGGCGATAACCAAAGAGGAGAACGCAGGCATTGTGAACGGACAGGCGGCGCACCGCTCTGAGTTTGGTATCAGCAAAGGCACCTTCTGGTCGCCGGCGGGTAGCAAGCTGGCCTTTTACCGCATGGACCAAAGTATGGTAACCGATTACCCGCTGGTGGATGTGGCCCCGCTGCCGGCGCAGCTCAACAATATCAAATATCCCATGGCGGGCGGCAAGAGCCACCACGTGACGGTGGGGGTGTACGATGTGGCGTCCGGCAAAACCATTTACCTACAGACCGGCGAGCCGGCCGAGCAGTACCTGACCAACATCACCTGGAGCCCCGACGAGAAGCACATTTACATCGCTGTGCTCAACCGCAACCAAAACCACCTGAAGCTCAACCGCTACAACGCCCAGACCGGCGCATTTGAGAAAACGCTGCTGGAGGAGAAACACGAGAAGTATGTGGAGCCGGAGCACGGCTTATACTTTGTACCAGGCAAACCCGACCAGTTTGTGCGGGTGAGCGAGCGCACCGGTTTCGACCATTTATACTTGTACAACACCAGCGGAAAGCAGCTGCGCCAACTTACCAAGGGCGATTGGATGGTAACCAACATCCACGGTTTCAGCAAGAAGGGCGATGAGCTATACTATACTTCAACGGCCGAAAGCCCACTGGAGCGCCATATCTACGCGGTGAGCCTGCGCAACGGCAAAAGCCGCCGCCTGTCGCAGGGCAGCGGCGTGCACAGCGCCCAGCTCAGCCCCGACGCCAGGTATATCATCGACAACTACAGCAGCCAGGAAGTACCGCGCAAGATTCAGATCCTGAATACGCATGGCAAAGTAGAGCAAACGCTGCTGACGGCCACCAACCCGCTTACCGCTTACAAGCTGGGCGAGACTACTATTTTCCCGATTAAGGCCGAGGACGGCACCGAACTGTACGCCCGCATGATCACGCCCCCGAACATGGACAAGAGCAAGAAATACCCGGTGGTGGTGTATGTGTACGGCGGTCCGCACGTGCAGCTGGTGACCAACAGCTGGCTGGGTGGCGCCAACCTTTGGATGCACCTGATGGCGCAGAAAGGCTACATCGTCTTCACCCTCGACTCGCGCGGCTCCGGCGACAGGGGCCTGGCCTTTGAACAGGCCACCTTCCGCCAGTTGGGCATTGTGGAGATGCAGGACCAGCTGCGTGGCGTGGAGTACCTCAAATCGCTGCCTTATGTGGATGGCGCGCGCCTGGGCGTGCATGGCTGGAGCTACGGCGGCTTTATGACCACCTCGCTCATGACACGCCACCCGGGCGTGTTCAAGGTGGGTGTGGCCGGCGGCCCGGTCATCGACTGGAAATATTACGAGGTGATGTACACTGAGCGCTACATGGACTCGCCGGAGCAGAACCCGAAAGGCTACGAAGATGCCAACCTGCTCAACCACGTAAAAAACCTGCAGGGCAAGCTGCTCATGATCCACGGCACGGTGGACGACGTGGTGGTGTGGCAGCACAGCCTGTCCTTCCTTAAAAAGGCTGTAGACGAGGGCATCCTGCTCGACTACTTCGTGTACCCGGGCCACCCGCACAACGTGCGGGGCAAGGACCGTGTGCACCTGATGCGCAAGGTGACGCAGTACTTTGACGATAACCTCTAAAGTATAAAATGAGAACGGCTCTGAGCATATCGGCGCCGTTCTCATTTTATACTTAGGACAAAGGATTTCCAGATAATAGACCTTTAGACAAAGGACAAAAGACTTTAAAAGTACCGGTGCCCTCGCTCGCCTCCAGCGAGTGTGCGCTATCTGATGGCGTCCCGCCACTTATACTTATACTTAAAACGGCCAGAGGCCGCGCTATACCGCACATCCCGAAAGCAATCGGGACGAGGGCGTTTAGTGCTAATGCGTGGCAGGAAGTATACTTTCCCCTAAACCCCTGAATTGCGTACCTTTGCAGCAGATTTATACTTTACCTTTACCCTATGCCAGCCGTATCACCCGCCTTTCGCCAGGCCGTCAAGCAACTGAGCGATAAAGAAAAGGAAGCCATTATACTTCGTGCCGCCCGCCGCGATGCCGAGTTGTATGATATTCTGAAGTATGAGTTGCTGGAGGAGGTAACGCTGGAGGAAGTGTATGAGGAGGCAGCCGACAAGATCAACGAGCTGCTCATCAATGCCAGCGGCCGCAGCCTCGCCAAAGCCTTAACCAAGGCCCTCCGCAAGGCTATAAAAGAAATTGCCCGCCTCAAGCGCATCACCAAGGATCCGAAGGCGGAGGCAGACCTGCATCTTTATACGTTGCGCCTCATCTTTGATAACTTCACCGGTCAGTTCGACAGCTACTACAAGGGCTTCTACACGGCCACGGCGCGCCTGCTGCTGCGCACCATCCAGCTCATCCGCAAAAACCTGCATGAGGACTACCACCTGGAATACAAAGCCGAGATCGACGAGTTTCTGCAGCAGCTCCACAGCCGCCCCAAGCACCTGACCGTGCCCCTGCCGAAGGAGTTTGAGATGGAGTAGGTTTTAATTTTGAATGAGTTAAGGAGTGATTGAGTGAATGGATAATTCAACCTGCCTTCGTCCCGAATGCTTTC
This sequence comes from Pontibacter flavimaris, assembly GCF_001907195.1. Lineage (GTDB taxonomy): Bacteria > Bacteroidota > Bacteroidia > Cytophagales > Hymenobacteraceae > Pontibacter > Pontibacter flavimaris. The sequence goes on along the minus strand of NZ_LVWA01000009.1, from coordinate 185,582 downwards.
GGGATAAGCGGTTTCTGGTGGCTCCACACCGTGTTACACACCAAGTACAAAGTTAAGGCTGAAGTATAAAGTATAAACTCAAGCGGCCAGAGGCTGTGGGATAGCTCATACTCGCCGGAGGCGAGCGAGGGGGAAAGGTACTGGCACTGATCACGAACAAAAAGAGGCGCAAATTCTGAGCAGCCTCTACAAGTATGAATTCCGGGAAGTCAGTTAAAGTATATTACTCCAGCTCCCTTACCTGCACCTCGTCCAGGTTTATCTCCGATACTTTCTCCAGCTTGCCCGCCTCGAAGGCCCTGTCGTAGTTCTCGATCGGGAAATCCTTGTCTGCGGCCTTGTAGTTATGGTAATCCTGGAAACGGATGCCTCCTACCTCCTGCACGTTCGACACCTCGCGGAAGCGGGAGCCGCCGCCATTCTCCTGAAAGTCGTAGGCCAGGTAGTCCATGGTGTGGCGGTCCTTGTGGAACCAGTAGATGTATTGGTCCTGGAAACCCTCTCCGCCGCCCTCCTGGGCAAAGGTTACTTTAACTTTGTGGTAGGGCTCCCCTTTTACCTGTACCTCTCCTAAGTATGACTTCTGCACGGCAGCATCGTTGAGGAAGTAGGGCAGCAGCGCAAAGTATATTACCGCGTTTACCGAGTTGCTGTACGCCTGCGCTTTCTCCTCCGGCAGTTTGGCCTCCACATCGTCCACGGTGCGCTTGAAGCCGCTGTTGCTCAGCACATCGTGTATGCGCTGGCCGGTGGAGTCGGTAAAGGTGCGGCTGTACACGTAGGCGCCGTTGTCGCGCAGGGCCCGGTACTGGATATCGCGCAGCTTAAAGGTAACCACGCTCTTGTTAAGCTTTGGGGAGCCGTGAGCTTCCAGGGCGGCATCCACAACAGCCTGCGCCTCGGAGCGCTGGGTCTGGTTTCCGGAGCAGGCCGTAAAAAGCAGCAGCATGCCCAGCAGCAGCCAGCTAAAAGTATACTTTGTCATCAGGGTAATCAACTATAGGTTTGTACTTTGGCAAAGGTAAAGATCAACGGCAAGTATAAAAAGAAAACCGCCCCGGCCACAGCGGCCGGGGCGGTTTGGGAATTATGCAGGACTTTTATTATTTCGCTGCGGTCACGTCGAATGTGATGGTGAACTCATCAGAGATGGCCTTGTCGCCAAGCTCGCCCAGCAGGGTCTCAGAGCCGTAGCGCACGTCATACTTCGAGCGGTCTACCTTCACGTCAGCCTTGGCCTTCACAGCGCCGTTTTCTACCGAAACAGTGGCCGGGAAGCTTACTTTCTCAGTCGTTTCCTTTATCGTCAGGTTGCCCTCTACGTTGTAGTTTGGCTGGCCGGCAGCGGCATCAGCAATCGGGGAAGCGCTTGTGATCTCGAACGTGGCTGTTGGGTGTTTCTCTACGCCGAAGAAGTCGTCAGACTTCAGGTGGCCTACCAGTTTGCCATTGTACTCAGCATCCTCCAGGTCAGTGTTGGTGATGGTGTTCATGTCGATCACGATGGTACCGCCAGTCAGCTGGTCACCGGCAACAGCCAGCTCGCCGCTCTGCACTTTAATTTCGCCCGTGTGCTCGCCACCTACTTTGGTGCCATGCCACTTCACGGAGCTCTGGTCCTGGGCAATCTGGTATGTTTCGCCCTCGGCGGCTGCGGCAGGCGCCTCAGCGGCTACGGCCGTTGTTTCTGCTGTTGTGTTCTCAGCCTCTGAGCTGCAGGCAGTAAAAAGCAGGGCAGCTGCAAACGATGCATAAATGGATACTCTCTTCATTACGGTTTAATTAAGTATGGTTGGGTTGATTTTTCTCTGTAAAGTATGGTTTTACTGCTTGGCGGTTACGTCCAGGCTTACCACAAAGTCGTCGTAGATCGCCTTGTCGCCCAGGTTATCGAAGAAGCTGTTGGAGCGGTAGCGCACATCGTACTTGGTGCGGTCTATGGTTACATCGGCTTTGGCAGAGGCCACGCCGTTCTTCACCGACACCGTGGCCGGGAAGGTCACCTGGTTGGTGATGCCTTTGATCGTGAGGTCGCCGGTGATGGTGGCGTTTGGCTTGCCGGCCTCCGCCTTGGCCACAGGCTTCACGCTGCTGATCTTGAAGGTGGCGGTAGGGTGCTTCTCTACGCTGAAAAAGTCGTCGGACTTCAGGTGTCCTACCAGCTTGGCGTTGTACTGGTCGTCCTTGATGTCGGAGCAGGTGATGGAACCCATGTCGATCACGAAGGTGCCCCCTACTATCTTGCTGCCGTTCACCGTCATTTCGCCGCTTTGCAGGCCAATGCTACCCAGATGCTCGCCGGTTACTTTCTTGGCGTGCCATTTCAGGTTACTGCTGGCCACGTCCACTTTGTAAGCACGAGCCTTGGCAGGAGCGGCTACCTCTGTGGCCTCGGCCACTTTGTTTGTGTTGCCGGCATGGGCGGTGAAGCACAGCGCGCCAGCAAGGGAGGCAAGAATTACGTACTTTTTCATCGGTTTTGGTTGGAGTATAGTTGTTTATTTAGTCTCGTATCTTGTCCAGCAAAGCATTCAGCTGCACCGCCTCCTGATCTGTCAGGTTGGTGATGCCGGTGCCTTTGCCTCCCTCCAGTCCGTCCATCTGCCGGAGCAGTTCCAGTCCTTTCTCGGTTATCAGTACATCCACCGTGCGGCGGTCGGAGGGGCACTGCTTGCGCGTGACCAGCTCCTTTGCCTCCAGCTTATCCACAATGCGCGAGGCATTGGATGTTTTGTCAAGCATGCGCTCTATCAGCAGGCTAATGGTGGCCGGCTTCGGGTGCTGGCCGCGCAGGATGCGAAGGATGTTATACTGCGGCAGCGTAATGCCAAAAGGCTTGAACAGCGCCGCCTGCGCCTGCTCCAGGTAGCCCGATGTATACACAAGGTTGATGTAGGCCTTATGGTACTCGCTCCTGAACGCGCTTTGCTTAATCTCATCTTCTATCTTCATGTGCAGCTTCAACTCCCGGATTTCCATGCAAATATATGTACATACATTTAATGTACAAACATATCAACAGAAAAAATTTAAAAAAGTTTCCGGGATGCGGCGTTTTTATGAAAATTCGCTACAGCTAGGCCTTACGCTGGTCTTCTAGGATTATTTCAGGTACAGTACTCCCTCCTGCTCGTGCACCAGCCCGAAGGGCTCCTCCTCCAGCATCAGGAAGCCGTCCAGGTCCACGAAGTTAAAGGCACTGCTCAGCTGCATGGAGCTCCAGGCGCCCAGCGTGGTCTCTATCCCCGAGCCCAGCACGGTCATCAGGCCATACTTTTTCGCCTCCTGCAGCAGCCGCACCGTATTCAGGTAGCCGCCGGCACGCATCGGGGTAATGCTTATGCCGTGGAACTGCGTGCGCAGCAGCTCCAGGTCCGCCAAGTCCGTCACCGATTCATCGGCAACAAGCGGAACGGGGCTAATGTTTTTGATCTGGGCGTAGGCCGCCGCTTTGGAGGCCGGCATGGGTTGCTCCATAAAAAGGATGCGGCCACGCTCCAGCGCGTTCAGGAAGTCCAGCAGCTCCCCGGCGTCCAGCCAGCTCTCGTGGCCATCCAGCACCAGCGGCTGCTCCGTAGCGCGCAGCACCTCCTGCACCAGCTCCGGCCCCTGCTCCGGGTCTACCCGCAGCTTGAGGTAGCGGAACCGGCCCAGGTTATACTTGTGCAGGTAATGCGCTACCTCTCCGGGCTGCAGGGCGGGCAGCGTGAAGCAGGTTATCTGCGGCTGCGGTACCGGCTGGCCCAGCAGCTGGTGCACCGGAACCCCCTTGTGCTGGCAAAAGTAGTGCAGGTAGGCGCCCTCTATGGCAAAGCGCAGCGCGTTAATGGGCGCGAGCTGCTCCAGCAGTTGCAGCAGCTCCTCCATACTTTGCATCTGCGGCATGCCGCCCATCAGCAGCACCTTGTACTGCTGCAGCAGCAGCTCCGGAGTCTCTCCGTAGCGCGCATCGGGGGCCGCCTCGCCAAAGCCGCTGAACTCCCCATCCGACACCTGCACCAGGAAATTGACCCGGGTGGCTTGCGTGCCGGGGACAAAAGAGGATGTATGCTTTAGCTTGAGGTGCAGCACCTCTATGTGCCATTTTAACATAAAGTACAGGGTATGAAGTGATGTGCTTGCTCAAATTGCACCTTTTATCCCGTTTTAGCCACTTTTTGCCGCAGATATAGTCAAAAATATATACACGGCCCTTTGCTTGCCATACTCCCGGAGATTGAAAAATGTTTTGGCAGGCAGCACCGGCTTTCCAAGGCTTTGCTTCTGCCACGCACCGGTTACAGGTTGGGGAGGGGATAAAACAAAACAGGCTAACCGTTTCCGATTAGCCTGTTTGTGTGCGCAAGAAAGGACTCGAACCTTCACACCTTGCGGAACTGCCGCCTGAAGACAGCGCGTCTACCAATTTCGCCACTTGCGCATTCTGTTCCCTAACCGCGGTTAAGGATTTGTATTGCAAATATACTAAGTGGATTTAAATATGCAATACATGCGGGGACGGATATTTTTACCGCCAAGTATAAAAATCCCGCACAGCGGCGGCAACTACCTGTAAACCAATCTCTCTTACTGCAGCACGGTTACATAGCCGCTCAGGCTGGCCCCGACAAATTTCTCCCAACTGCCCAGGCTTGCCTTGCGGGAGTAGCTGGAGCCCCCCAGTTTGCCTCCCAGTATGATCGCCATACGGTCTGCGCCCGCAGCGGGCAGGTACTCGATGCCCAGGTAAAAATCCTCCTCCACATAAATAGCCAGAGCCTTTAAATCTACATGTACCCACCCCTCCGTAGCTGGTAAGCGCTGCACGATGCTTTGCTCCACCAGCCGCTTTCCGGGCAGTCCGTTGTGGCTTTTGTAGAGGTTGATGCGGAACATGGCGGAGTCTAATTTAGCGCTGGAAAGATAGAAATGTGCTGACAGTAGCTTGGCAGGTTTATCTTTGACTTGGATGAAGTTGGCAAACTCGTAAATGTCGCGGCCTTCCCTCTGGTCCGGGTTTCCCCACACCACCGGCAGCCGGCCCGTAACGCCCAGTTTTCTGATTTTCAGTTGGCGGGGCTGCACCACCACCTCCTGCAAGGATGTCGCTTTCTCCTGTAGCCTCACCTCCAGTGGTTTTATACTTGCCAGCTCCCGCACCGGCACCGCCTGTTCCTGGTACCCCACAGCCGAAAACGTAACCGTATCCTGCGCGTGCGCGGGCGGCAGCGAAAGTATAAACTGCCCCTGCCCGTCGGAAGCGGTGCCAATGTTTTTGTTCCGGATGCCGATGTTGACATAAGGCAGCGGCTGGCCGGTATTAGCGGACAGCACCGCGCCCCACAGCCGGATACTTTGCGCTTCCGAACCAATGGCTATCAGGAGCAAAAGCAAGGTAAATGCATGTTTCATAGGTGACAGGTTAGGGTATACTTTCAACTGCAGTTGGCACTGGCAAGAGCCTTTATCCTGGAGGTCTGGCAGCGTCTGCAGCACGAATTTATACTTTGCACCCAACCAACCGGCTCATACTTGATTTATACTTTCATAGCCGCTGCTTCCTTCCACTTGAACCAAGCTATCCTTTCTAGCTGCTGTTCATCCTCCAGACTTACATACCTACAGTTGCACTTCCTACTTTGGTGCTCTCAAGCCCGAGAGGGCTCTTCTTCCCGCATCGCGCTGTGTTCCCTTCCTTTGCTCCTTCGTCGCAATGCCGCTAAGGCGGCACCGGAATCTCACAAGGCGCTCTTTGTCGAGGGCCCCTACCCCCACCCAAGGACTGGGTATCAGTTCGATAGCTTCAGCTTTAGCGATGCCACCAGTATAAGCATGAAAAATATAAGTAGTTTATACATTGTGCTTTGGCAGATATCCTTTCGTACGGAATCCCTAATAGCTCCCTTCGGGATAGGAGTGGGTAATCGCAACTTGAGTTGTAAAGTATAAATTAAAGCATAAGCAGCCGGTAGCTCATGCGCTACGGTTTAGCCGGCCCTGTTCACCAGCAGTTTCACCTGCTTGGCAGGTTGTTGGTCCGTAGCGTTCGGGTATGGCAGCACTTCCAGCAGCGTGATCTCGTACGCCTGCCCGCCAACTTCGGCAGTTACCGTATGCTTGCCCCGCGTTGGCTCGGGCCTGCAGTCGCCGATGCAGAAGGTGAGTACCTGGCTTTTCCCGCTGCTGCTGTATACTTTCAGCTTCACCACCGCATTGCCGTACCACACGCACACCACGTCCTCGGGGCAGCGCGAGTCGCTCACCTCCTCTACCTGCAGCCCCAGCCGCGTGTTTTCGTGGCCGGTTAGCTGCAGCCGTTCGCCTTGCTTCAGCAAAAAGGCCTTGCCTGGTTCTGCCTCCTGTGGCAGCACCTCATCGCGCTGGCATTGGGTCATCAGCAGCAGTATCATGAGCAGGGAAAGCAGGTAGTTAGCCATCGTTTAGCAGGGTCAGGTGTATACTTGCAAGAGCCTAAAACCCGGCCAAGGGTTGCATCGGTACAGCGATTTATACTTCCCGGTCCTGCTATAAAAAAGCGCGCCCGGAAGTATGGCTCCAGGCGCGCTGCCCCTGCTGCTGCAGGGTATCTATACTTTCATACTTTGATAAAGCTTACTCCCCCATCGCATACGTGATTCCGCCCCACACGTGCTCCAGGAAAAGTTCGTCGCTGTAGCTTGCCTCGGTGTGGCCCATGGCCGTGTAAAACGCGCGGCCGCCATCATACGCGTGGTACCAGGCAATAGGGTGCCTGGCGCCGTTTTCGCCGCCTTTGTAGGTGCTCTCGTCCAAGTTGGCCAGCACGCGCACATCCGGATTCATACTTTTAAAATTGTACCACTCATCGGTGCGCTCCCAGCGGTCGGGCAGGTGGTTGGTGGAGGGATGCTCTTTGTTTAGCACGTCAATCGCTGCTTCCTGAATCTCAGGGTGGCTGGCAAAATAGGCGCCTGCCAGTTTGTTGTACCAGGGCCAGTCGAACTCCGTATCGGTCGCCGCATGCACGCCCGCAAAGCCTCCGCCCGACTGGATATACTTCTCAAAAGCGGCCTGCTGCGCTGCGTTCAATACATCCCCGGTCGTGTTCAGGAAGACCACGGCGGCATATTGCTGCAGCGAGTCGGCCGTGAAAACGGCAGCGTTCTCGGTGGTGTCCACCGCCACGCTATGCGCCTTGCCCAGTTGCTGGAGCGCGGCCTTACCCGCCGGGATAGATTTATGCCGGAAGCCCGCGGTTTTGGAGAACACGAGAATCTTTTTCTGCTGAGCGTCTACTTCCGCAGCTGCCTGCTCAGACGCTTCCGAGGAACAGGAGAAGGCGCCGCAAGTCAGCAGCAACAGCAAAGTGTAAAGTAGGGGTCTGTTTTTCATGGCTGATCAGCTGGTTATACTTTATAAGTATACTATATAGCCGCTACATATGAAAGAGGCTTTTATAAATAATAGCTGGTATAAACCTGAGTACTACCTGCGTATACCGTCCGGATGGATAATACTTTTATAATGCAATTTAATACATGATTATAAAAAATATAATTACATAATGTCTGCAATTATCTTCCTCCTCTGAGGAGACTCCCTCACTCGTACAAATGTTATAACATCCTAAATAACAGCGCCAAAAACACTGATTTTGAACAACCAAACCACACGCCCTCAAGTATAATCCAATTATTCCTGCTACCACAATTTTACACCCAGACTATACTTACAGTTATTTCAGCGCCCGCTGCCATTAGCCGGTGCAATTCCTGATTTTTAGAATACCCTATTAAGCACAATTATTATATGTAACACATCTAAACATCTCACCATGAAACAACTGATTACCTTCGTTGTAGCCCTCGTCCTATTGGCGGGTTCTGCATCGGCACAGGCAACACTAGACAAGGAGCTTCAACAGCTGCTGCAAACAACTACTGGCTCGCTGGGGGTGGTGGTCACCTTTCAGGGCAATGCAGCCCCTACTCCTGCCAACATCTCCCTGTTAACCTCTTTAGGTATCACCAAAGGAGTTACTTTTAAATCATTACCGATAGCCGGTGTACTTGCTACCGCGTCACAGATAGAAGTTCTGGCCAGCAACCCGGCTGTGAAATCAGTTTACCTCAATAAAAAGCTCACCTACTTCAACTACAATGGCACCAACCTGACAGGGGTGCAGAGGTTAAGAGGCGATAAACTCATGACATCCCGTAACAACGGCATGCCTGTATCGGGCAAGGGTGTGGGTGTGATGATCAACGACAGCGGCGTGGATGGCACACACGACGACATCAAACTTGGGACACACCTGGTACAGAACGTGATGGGCTCCACCAACCTGAATGGCCTGGATAGCATGCTTCCGGTAACATGGCTGGAAAACGTGCCCAACACCGACACCAACTCCGGCCACGGTACACACTGCGCCGGTAGCGTGGGCGGCAACGGTTCAAAGTCCGGCGGCATGTACGAGGGTGCTGCGCCGGGTGCCCACCTGATTGGCTATGGCTCGGGCGCCGCTTTGTTTATATTGGATGCGATTGGTGGGTACGACTATGCCCTGACGCACCAGTACGAATACGGCATCCGGGTGATCAGCAACTCCTGGGGCACCTCCGGCGACTTTGATCCAAGCAACCCGGTAAACATTGCCTCCAAGAAAGCCTATGACCGCGGCATCGTCTCCGTGTTTGCCGCCGGCAACGAAGGCCCCGGTTCTGACACGCACAACCCATACGCTATTGCCCCCTGGGTGATCTCTGTGGGCGCCGGCGACAAGTATGGCCGCCTGGCGGAGTTCTCCTCCAGAGGCGTGAAGGGAGAAGGGGGCGTTTTTAGTATAGACGGCGAAACCTGGACCTTCGAGAACCGACCCACTATTGTAGCCCCTGGCGTAGACATCGTTTCGACCCGCGTACTGGGCCCCGTGGCCTCTCTGGCTGCACAGCAGGATATTGAGAACCTGGAGCCGGCGCACGTGCCCTTCTACACCCACATGAGCGGCACCTCGATGGCTACCCCGCACGTGGCAGGCATTGTGGCCCTGATGCTGGAAGCCAACCCTTCGCTTTCGCCTGCGCAGGTAAAGGATATCCTCCGAAAAACGGCCACCAACATGCCAAACCGCGAGTCCTGGGAAGTGGGCGCCGGGTATGTGAACGCGTATGCCGCCGTAGACCATATTTTCAGAAACACTCCTTTCGGCACCGCCCTGAACCTGAACCGGAAGTTCAACAGCAGCATCAACACTTCTAAAGAGGTACAGAACTTCACCATCGCCTACAACCCCTTGCTGACGGCAAACAACCAGCTGCAGTTTTCAGTGGCAGAAGGTACTACGGGCTTCGAAGCCAAGATAACCTCGGGTGGGGTGGCCGGTTTAACGGGCAACCCGGTCAACCTGATCCTCCTCTCTCCTGACGGGCAGGAATACCGCTCCGGCATTCCGGTGCTCTTTGCCCAAACCTTCGACAGAGGGATGGCGGTAGCTTCCCCCATGCCGGGCACCTGGACCCTGAAGATCGAGGGCCTGCAGGGCATCGCCTTACCTGAAACGATCACGGGTTCCATCACCAGTATGCAGCTAACCGGCACCACCGGCCTTAATGATATTGTGGGCCACCCGGCAGAGGCCTCCATCAAAATGGCAGTGAGTGCACGCCTGGCAGATGGTTTAGGAAATGGCTATAAGCCGGATGAAACCCTTAAGAGAATTCAGCTGGCTGATTACCTGCTGATGGGGCAGGCAGTGCGCCAGTACTTCCCGACCAACGGCGCTGTCTCCTTTCAGGATGTAAGCAGCAACGACCTGCTCCTGGCCGAATCTGTCACCGCCAAAGGAGCCGCCCTGCGTGACCGCATGCAAAGCTATAATGGCGTTATGCGGCCAGCTGTCTCCGGCAAGTTCAACCCCAAAGGGAACGTAAACCGTGCGGAGCTAGCCTACTCGCTGGTGCAAAGCCTGGGCCTGCAGGAGGAAGCCTTAAAGCGCAACGGTAAAAAGGTTAGTGTAACGGTAGACGGGAAGACCATTCCGGTTGAGGATGCCAAAGATATTCCTGCCGGCCTGGAAGGCTACGTGAGTGTAGCCCTGGACATGGGCCTGATCAATGCCTTTTATTCGGTAACGCAAGGGCCGTTTGATCTGCTGCCGCAACTGCACGCCACCTTTAAGCCGCAACAGCCCGTTACCCGCGCAGAATTTGCCGTGATTGTCACCAGAACGCACACTAATTGGGAGGCTGTCACACAGCCCATAGCTTCTACTTCGGCTACATCGGCACTGCAGGCAGAGCAGGCACTCTGGGAAAAGAGCTTTTCCTACCCGAACCCCTTCACGCATGCCACCACCATTAATTATGCAGTGGAGAAAGATGGTTATGTGACAGTGGAGGTGTTCGACGTCCTCGGCAACAAAGTACAGACTCTACTAACTGAGGATAAATCTGCGGGCAACCACAGTCTGAAGTTCGACGGAAGTGGTCTGCCATCCGGCACGTACATCTACCGTGTTAATGCTGCCGGTAAAGTCTCTTCTAATAGGATGATACTGGTACAATAAAAGAGCTATCACTACAAAACATGCAGCCATCCGTCCCGGGTGGCTGCATGTTTTTTTATAGCCTGCCAGCAGCCACGCCACCATACTTTTGTATTGGGCCTGCACAGTTTACCGCCTCCAGCAATATACCCCACCACTCCATGCCTCTTTGCACCAGGCACGGAACGCAAAAAGTATCACGCAACTAATATAATTTTATTGGTTTACATCATTATCTTGCGCCGATAAATCTACCTTTTTATGAAACAACTTTACAGAAAAACAGGCGGGCCGCGCTGGCACGTACTTCTACCACTTTGCCTGCTGCTTTTTGCGCAGTGCACTTCTACCCGGCTCTCTTTGCAGGACGGTAAAAAAATTGACGCGTTGGGCGTTTGCCTTGTATTTGCAGAGGATGTGCCACCCCAGTTTCAGGAGCAGTTCGAAACCACACTGGAGGAGTACATGAGCAGGTATAACAGCCAGCCACACGCTTTTAAGCTCACCGAGTGCCAGGACGAGAATGCCATGCTGCTTCGAATCGAACATGTGCAGTACACCGACGCCGGCCAGCGTGCTGCAGGTGCGGCCGTGAGCGCTGCCGGGTTGATCGGGGTGCCGGTGGCCATGGTCTCGGCCGGGCTGCCTTTTTATCTCGCTTTCTGGTATTTCCCAACCAACCAAACACAGGCTACCCTGGCCCTGAGCAACGACATCGGGCACCCTTCCCTGGGGGCAGTAAACAGGGTATACACCAGCGGCGGCATGTTCGGCTCCGATGAGCGGCAGCGCCTGCGCCACGCCAAGAGGTTTGAAAAGCACCTGACGGCCATTTTCTCAGAACTGGAGGAAAGCTACAAGAAAACAGCACGCAAGCCAGCACCAAGAGCAGCACAAGGGGTGATCTCTGCCGGGCCAGTTCAGTAACAGCACACTTATACTTTGGCTTAAGCAAAAAGCGGCTGCCCCTTCTGAGGAGCAGCCGCTTTTATACTTTGAGCTGGTTACAGCGCCGCCAGGCTCTGCTCAATAGCATGGATCTTGGCCTCCGCGTCGGCCTTTTTCTTGCGCTCGTTGGCAATGACTGCCTCCGGAGCCCCGCTCACGAAACGCTCGTTGCTCAGCTTTTTATCCACCGATGTCAGGAAGCCTTTGGTATACTCCAGCTCCTTGGTCAGGCGCTCGCGCTCGGCCTCCACATCAATGTTGCCTTCCATCGGGATGAAGAACTCATCGCCAGCCACGATAAAGCTGATGGCCCCTTCTACATTTTCCTGCACAAACTTGATCTCGCCGAGGTTGGCCAATTTGCTTAAGATGCTGTAGAACGGCTCATAGTTATCACTGTTCATCACCTTGATGTACAGGTCGAGCTGCTTGGTATTGGCGATGTTTTTGGAGTTGCGGATGTTGCGGACAGACCCGATCACGTTCAGCACGTTCTCCATTTTCTCGATGATGCCCTTATCGAACTTCTCCTTTTTCGGCCAGGGTGCCACGATCAGGTATTCCTTCGGCTTGCGCTCCCGCAGCTCGTGCCAGATCTCCTCGGTGATGAATGGCATAAACGGATGCAGCACCTTCAGTACTTTCTCCAGGATGGCCGTTGTCGCCTCCAGCGTCTGCTTATCGATCGGCTGCTGGTAGGCCGGCTTGATCATCTCCAGGTAGTTGGAGCAGAAATCATCCCATACCAGTTTGTACACCGCCAGCAACGCATCCGAGATACGGAACTTGCTGAAGTGGTCCTCGATCTGCACAAAGGCCTCGTTAAAGCGCGACTCAAACCACTTCACGGCCACCTCATTCGGGAACGGCAGGCTCTCGTCCACTTCCCATCCTTTTATCAGGCGGAAGGCGTTCCAGATCTTGTTCGAGAAGTTACGGCCCTGCTCCACCAGTTTCTCGTCGAAGAGCAAATCGTTGCCAGCCGGCGAGCTGAACAGCATACCGGCGCGCACACCGTCGGCACCGTACTGGTCGATCAGGTCGAGCGGATCCGGGGAGTTACCCAGCGATTTGGACATCTTGCGGCCCTGTGCATCACGCACGATGCCGGTCAGGTACACGTTGCGGAACGGCAGCTCGTTGCGGAATTCGTAGCCTGCCATGATCATGCGGGCCACCCAGAAGAACAAAATCTCCGGGGCCGTTACCAAATCGTTGGTCGGGTAATAGTACAGGATGTCTTTGTTGTCCGGGTCTTTGAAGCCATCGAACACCGAGATCGGCCACAGCCAGGAAGAGAACCAGGTATCCAGCACGTCTTCGTCCTGGCGCAGGTCTGCTAGCTGCAGGTTATCGTTGCCGCTCTCTTTGCGGGCCAGTTTCAGTGCTTCTTCGGCGGTGGTAGCCACTACAAAAGAACCGTCTGGCAGGTAGTAGGCCGGGATCTGCTGCCCCCACCACAGCTGGCGCGAAATGCACCAGTCGTGCACGTTCTCCATCCAGGAGCGGTACATGTTCTTGAACTTGGGCGGGTGCAGGCGGATCTCATCGTTCATCACGGCCTCCAGTGCGGGCTGGGCCATCTTGTCCATCTTGCACCACCACTGCATCGACAGGCGCGGCTCAATCACGGCACCCGTACGCTCGGATGTCTGCAGTACAGAGGCATACTCTTCGATTTTCACCAGCAAGCCGGCTTCCTGCAGATCTTTTACGATGTTGCGGCGGGCAGCAAAACGATCCTGACCTACGTACAGCTGCGCCTGCTCGTTCAGAGTGCCGTCGTTGTGGAGGATGTCGATGGTGGGCAGGCGGTGCTTCTGGCCCAGTTCGTAGTCGTTCAGGTCGTGGGCGGGCGTTACTTTCAGCGCGCCCGTACCGAATTCTATACTTACGTATTCATCCAGGATCACCGGAATCACCTTGCCCAGCAACGGAATGCGCACGCTCTTGCCGTGTAGGTGGGTGTAGCGCTCGTCGTTCGGGTTCACGGCCACGGCCACGTCGGCCATGATGGTCTCCGGCCTTGAGGTCGCCACGGTCAGGTATGTTTTTTCGGCCTTGTCTGATACTACCTCATACTTGAGGTGGTACATTTTGGCCATCGTATCTTTCGGGATCACCTCTTCGTCGGAGAGGGCGGTCTGGCCCTGCGGGTCCCAGTTGACCATGCGCACGCCGCGGTAAATCTGGCCTTTGCGGTACAGGTCCACAAACACTTCGATCACGGCAGCAGAAAGGTCTTCTTCCATCGTGAAGCGGGTACGGTCCCAGTCGCAGGAGGCGCCCAGTTTCTTGAGCTGCTCCAGGATGATGCCGCCATACTTCTCTTTCCACTCCCAGGCATAGGTCAGAAACTCCTCACGCGTCAGGTCGCTCTTGTTGATGCCTTTTTCCTTGAGCATGGCCACTACTTTTGCCTCCGTGGCAATGGAAGCATGGTCAGTGCCCGGCACCCAGCAAGCCTCTTTGCCCTGCATGCGCGCCCGGCGAATGAGCACATCCTGAATCGTGTTATTGAGCATGTGGCCCATGTGCAGCACGCCGGTTACGTTTGGCGGTGGGATCACGATGGTGTAAGGCTCCTTGTGGGGGTTTGGCTCGGAGTGGAAGAAGCCGCGCTCCATCCAGCTGTCGTACCACTTCTTCTCTACTTCCCTGGGGTTATATTTCGTTGAAATCGACATCGTATACTTTGTTTGGCTGCTGTTTAGGCTAATAGGCAAAATTAGGGAATTTCCCTTTAATTGTTGAGGGTTGGTGGCTGATTGTTACCATGGGAACAGGCCAGGCCGGAAAAACCTGAGGCAAGTATAACCTGGCGTCACACGATCTGCAGTTTATACTTGGTGAGCAGCCCTTGCAGTCCATAGCTGGAGAACTTCGCCTTTTTGATCGTGTTCAGCTCCGGGTCTATCTCAAAGTTAAAGGCCGTGGAGAAGTCGGCTCCGGTGAGATTGGTGTAGCTGAAGACGGCTCTCTCCAGGTCGGCATCACTGAAAACAGCGCTGGATAAGTTGGCGTTGGAAAGGTCCGCCCCTTTCAGGGAAGTATGGATGAACTGCGTCCTGGGCATTTTGCGGTTCACAAAGGAGGCGTAATCGAGCAGGCAACGCTCAAACTGCACCGTGAACAGCACTTCCTCGCACGCGCTGAAGTTCACGCCTGTCAGCTTGCACTCCCTGAAAACCACGTTGTTGAGCGTGCAGCTGTTTAGTTTGAGCAGGGCCAGGTTGCAGCCGATAAAGGTGCAGTCGGTAAAGCGGTTCTGCGAGAAATCGCTGCCCGAGAAGTCACAGTTGCGGAACGTGCACCGCTCAAACTCCCGGTTCCTGATGGGCTTGTTGGGGTAAATGACCTTGTCAAAGGTCTTGCCTTCGTGTGTCGCTCCTTCCATAGGTTTATACTTTGTTGCCGGCTTAAACAAAAAAACCTGCCCTTTACAGACAGGTTTTATACTTTGCTGATGCTGTATACTTACGCCTCCTGGTGCAGCCAGCTCTTTTTGGCCAGCAGTTCTTCGTCTGTTTCGCGGTAGTCCGGGTCGTCTACGCAGCAATCCACGGGGCAAACGGCGGCGCACTGCGGCTCTTCGTGGAAGCCCATGCACTCGGTGCACTTATCAGAAACGATGTAGTAAAACTCATCTGAAATCGGTGTTTGCGGGGCATCGCCAGGCACAACCTCGCCTCCGTCTATCTCCACTT
The DNA here is from genome assembly GCF_001907195.1 of Pontibacter flavimaris. Lineage (GTDB taxonomy): Bacteria > Bacteroidota > Bacteroidia > Cytophagales > Hymenobacteraceae > Pontibacter > Pontibacter flavimaris. Next base: position 170,423 of record NZ_LVWA01000009.1, on the reverse strand, counting down.
CCTTCAGCGCCGTGCCGCCACCCCAGGTCCACTCCGCACCGCCTTCGTAAATGGCGGTGTTCGGGCACTCCGGTTCGCAGGCTCCGCAGTTTATACACTCATCGGTTATCATTATAGCCATAGTCGTATCTCCTGTATATTTTTTATACTTTTGTACTTCTGTTTCTTTTAACGAACAAAATTAGGAACAAACAGTATCCCTATCAAGTTATTTTTTACAAGCCACGCAATTTGCCATGACATTAGAGCACAGGATAGAAGCCTTTGTAGAACTGGGGAAGCAGCTGCAGAACCTAACCCCGGAAGAGCGCCAGGCCTGGGCCTTCGCGGCGGCCTCGCGTAACACCTGGTTTACGGAAGAGAACGTATCCAGCGCTCTGAATGGCGTTATCACCATGCTGCAGGAGCAATACCTGCGTGAGTGGCTTTACCCTTACCACCTCAAACAGGTTACACCCAAAAAGGTTGGCGTGGTGATGGCGGGCAATATCCCCATGGTCGGTTTCCACGATTTCCTGTCGGTACTCATCAGCGGGCACTTCCTGCTGGGCAAGCTCAGCTCCAGCGACGACATGCTGATGAAGCGCATCGCCGCCATGCTCATCGCCATCGAGCCAGCCTTCGGCAACCGCATCGAGTTCGTGGATTTGCTAAAGGAGGCGGACGCCATCATCGCCACCGGTTCCGACAACACGGCCCGCTACTTCGAGTACTACTTCGCCAAACGCCCGCACATCATCCGCAAGAACCGCACGAGCATCGGCGTGCTGACCGGCCACGAGGAGCCTGACGACCTGAAAGCGTTGGGCGAGGATATTTTCCGCTACTACGGCCTGGGCTGCCGTAACGTATCCAAGGTGTTTGTGCCGGAGGGCTATACTTTTGATAAGTTTTTTGAGGCCAACCAGCACCGCGCCAACATCCTGGACCACCACAAGTACCAGAACAACTACGACTACAACAAATCCATACTTTTGGTGAACCGCGTGCACCACTTCGACAATGGCTTTATGCTGGTGCAGCAGAGCAAGAACCTAGTATCCCCCATCTCGGTGCTGTTTTACGACACGTTCAGCTCCCTTTCGGACCTGCGCCACCAGCTGCACGAGGTGAAGGGTAAAACACAGGTGGTGGTAACGGCGCACGGCTGGATGGAGGGCAGCATCCCGTTTGGTGAGGCGCAGCGTCCCATGGTCTGGGATTATGCCGATGGCGTGGACACGCTGGCTTTTCTGCAGCACCTGTAGCTCCCTTAAAACCAGCGTTAAGACATTGCTTTTTACATAGCGGTTTCCTATATTGGTTATCCTAACGTAACCTAACCGCACCATGGAAACTTATGTAAACACCATCCCGATGCTAGAGAAGGAGCAGATTCCCTCCCTCCGTTTCGGGCGCAATGACGTACTTACAGACCCCGAGAACCGCAAGAAGCGCATGTGGGACCTGAACCGCGCCACCTCCCTTGGTAATGTGTACCGGGGCAAGGTCGAGATCACCTTCCAGACAGACGATGGAGAGCTGCACCGCGTGGACACCACCGTTTGGGCCGTGGACGACAGGTTTATGACCCTAAAGGCCGGATGCGCTATCCCGGTTACCTCTATTGTTGGCATAGAGTTCTTCTAGACTACCCGCTCCCCTATTACACCAGGCAAGTATGATTCATACTTGCTTTTTTTATAGCCGGCCCATAATAGTGTTTAAACAATATTCCGGCACGGTATCTGCACTATATATGCCGAACCAACTAAGTATACTATGCAAGATCAAAAGAAAGACACACAACTTATCAGCAAAGAGAGAATTCCCAACCTTACCTTCGGCAAGCGCGATGTGCTGCAGGACCCGGATGCGAAAAGCCGCCGCTATTACGCCGCCAACCGTGCCACCATCCTGAGCAACACGTTCCGCAACAAGTCCATGATCACGTTCAAGACTGCCTCCGGTGAGGTAAAGCGCGTGGAGGCCGCGCTATGGGGCCTGGACAAGGACTTTGTCCTGCTGAAGTCAGGAATGTTTCTGCCGCTGCGTTCTATTCTGGAGATTAATTACTGCTAAGCCATGAGACCCAAACCGTCGCCCTTTATACTTTCCTGTAAGTATAAAGTATAACAGCTTGCCCAGCGAACCTGAGCAAGCTGTTTTTGCTTTAGGCGGATGCTGGATTTAGATACGATCCAGCACCTTCACGATCAGGTCATCAATTACCTGCTCGGCGTTATCGGCAAATTGCTGCGTGATGCGGTTGGCCACAATGGCGTTCAGCGACAGCATCTCGTGGCCCAGAATGCGCCCCATGCTGTAGTATCCCGCTGTTTCCATTTCAAAGTTGGTGAGCATGTAACCGTTGTGGCGGAAGTTGTGGTAGGTCTGCAGCAACTGCTCGTTCCGCAAGCCGCCGCGCAGCACGCGGCCTTGCGGCGCGTAAAAGCCCGGGCAGGTCAGCGTGTTCCCCGGCACCATGTCAAAAGCAATTTTTTGGATAAGGCTTTGCGAACCGGAAACGCAGTATGGCCGGAAACCCAGCGCCAGTTCCTGCTGCAGCTTGGCAGTTATACTTTGTTCCTCCCCCGTCTGCTCCAGCGGGTAAAACGCCATCAGTGTGTCCAGGCCTATACTTGTGTGCGAGGCCAGGTGGCTGCCCAGCGGCACTGTTTCCTGCAGCGAGCCGGAGGTGCCGATGCGCACGATGCTTAGCTTGATCTTCTCCTCATTTACCTCGCGGCTACGGAAGTCGATGTTCACCAGCGCGTCCAACTCGTTCATCAGGATGTCGATGTTATCGGTGCCAATACCCGTGGAGATTACCGTCAGGCGCTTGCCCTTGTAGTAACCGGTGTGGGTGATAAACTCGCGCTTGGCTACCTCTACCTCTATTTCATCAAAATACCTGCTCACTTTGGCCACCCGCTCCGGGTCGCCTAGGGTAATGATGGTATCTGAAATATGCTCGGGCAGCAGGTTGAGGTGATATACCGTGCCGTTGGGGTTGATGATTAGTTCTGATTCAGGAATGTAGGCCATTTTCTTACTTTTCGTATCATGTAGCATGTATCACGTAGCACGACTGGATTCTTTTACAATGTGACAAAAGGCCTTTTAACAAAGGATTCAGGAAGCTTTAAAGAAGGTCTGAAAGTCTTTTGTAAAAAGTCGTGCTACTTGTGTCGTGGTACGTGATACGGGGTTAGTTAAACACGAAAAGCGTGGCCGTTTGGGCGCACGCTTTTCTGAGCTTTAGAGAATACTTATACTTTTACGTCGGATTTCTTCTTTCGGTTGAATCCTTTGAGTGGATTATAGCCATTGAGTTCTTTCTGGTAGTAGCCGGTGCCGTCGTAAGGACGCTTTTCCGGGTGCTCCTTGCACGCTGTAGAGCAGGCGCCGTCCAGTTCCCAACCGCACTTCTCGCAGATAGCCACGTGGAGGTTACAAACCGGGTTGGCGCAATTCACCATGCGGTCGTCCGGGGTGCCGCACACGTGGCAGGTAGAGATAACTTTCGGGTTAACGCTATTTACGTCTACAGCCACGCGGTTATCAAACACATAGCACTTGCCCTCGAAGTCTTCGCCGCCAGCCTCTTTGCCATACTTGATGATACCGCCGTGCAGCTGGTACACGTCCTCAAAACCCTGCTCCAGCAAAAAGGCACTGGCCTTCTCGCACTTGATGCCGCCGGTGCAGTAAGTCAGGATTTTCTTGTCCCTGAACTTCTCCTTCAGCTCCTCTACCTTTTCCGGAAACTCGCGGAAGTTCTCGATATCCAGCGTCACGGCATTTTTGAAGCGGCCCACGGTATACTCGTAGTCGGAGCGCATATCCACTATTACCACGTCCTCGCGGTCCTTCATCTCCTTAAACTCCTTCGGCGCCAGGTGCTTGCCGGTGCGCACGTTCGGGTCGATGTGCAGCAGGCCGGAATGGACGATCTCGGCTTTGGTGCGCACATGCAGTTTGGCAAACGCATGCTTATCCGATTCATCCACCTTAAAGTCGATCTTGGCGAAGCGCGGATCGGCGTGCATCGCGGCCATGTACTTGTCGCAATCTTCCTTCAGGCCGGAAACGGTGCCGTTCAGGCCTTCTTTAGAAATGATGATACGCCCGAGCAGGTTCAGCTCCAGACAGAGAAGGTGGTGTTGCTCCCGAAACGCCTCCGGATCCTCGATCGGCGTGTAGCAATAGTATAGGAGTATGCTGTAGGGTTTATTCATAACTGCTAAGTTTCGGCTTAGTGTTAAAGTTGATTGTTTAAATGTTTGCTCCTTCGGAGCTATGGTTATACTTTTTTGTCTGAATCAGGATTTTCAGGATTAGTGGATGACAGGATAATAATCAGATTTCAATCCATTCACAATCATTCATTCACTCCATCACGCATTCAAAATTCCGCCACAAAAGTATAAACTGCCGTTATGCCGTAAAATGACATTTGTCAGTTCTGTAACAGCTTGGGCAAGTATAAAAGTTTACTTAACCGGGGCGGCCGGGTTGCCGAACACCGTGGCTTTGGCAGGCACATTGGCCACCACCACAGAACCGGCGCCAACGCGGGCTTTCTTGCCGATCTTTACGCCCGATATGATCACCGCGCCAGTGCCGATAAAGGCCCCATCCTCTACCACCGCCTCTGCGTTAATAATGGCTCCTGCCCCGATCTCCACAAAATCCCCTACCTCTGCCTTTGTATCCACCAGGGCGCGGGCGTGAATGATGTTGTTATCGCCTACTTTGGCGTTGTTGCTGATGATGGCGCCAGCGCCTACCAGGTTACCGTGGCCCAGCCAGGCATTCTCCGAAACCGCGCTGAAACGGTGGATCGCGTTTACCGGCACTACCTTGTGTTCTTCCTTCAGCATTTTGATCAGGCCTTTGCGCGCGGCGGAGTCCTCTACGGCCACAAACACGTCGCAGGTTTTACCCGCCAGCTTCAGAAACTCGTTGTCCTCTGTATTGCTCATCACCGCCACGTTGTTCACCTCCTCCTGCTGCAGTTTCTGGTCATCATCCAGGAAGCAGTACACGATCACGTTGTTGCTGTTAAAGATATCCAATGCCGTGGTTCCCAATCGCTGGGCACCCAATATGATTACCGGATTTTGCATAAACTCAGTCTTAAATAGGGCGCAAAGGTACGAAAAAACGGGCGAGTTTGAAAGTATGGCGCTAAGGCAGTCGCAAGCGCTGCAGCAGGCGCTGTGCATACACATTCTGCAGCAGCAGGTACACCAGGAAGGGCAGGTACACCAGGCGGTAACGGCTCAGGGTGCCGAAGTTAGGGGTAGAGAGCCCGGTAACGCCGGCCATCACAAGTATAAACACCAGCAGCACCACATGCAGCAACTCTATTTTGATACCTGCCTCTTTCCGAAAAGCTGATGCCATGGCCATACCTGTGAGCAGCAGAAGCAGCAGGTTCTCTAAGGCACTAAGCAAGTATAAAGGCTTCCACGATTCGCCGATGAAGGGGCGGTAGATGGAGCTGAGGGCGGCTTCGGGGTAGCTCAGAAGCATACTGGACAAAGTTGGCTCCAGGTTGCCCAGGTCAATATGCGGGGCGTGCTGCGATCGGTGTAGCAGCGATGAGTAATTGTTCTCCAGGTTCCAAAGTATAAAATCAGGATTGAAAACGCTCCGCTGCCACATCACCACCAACACGGCCATACCTGCCAGCACCAGCAACAGCAGCAGCTGTGTCCTCAGCAACTGTAGCGGTTTAAAGTATACCTTCAGCCTTTGCACCAGCACGTAGGCCAGGAGCAGCGGCAGCAGCAGGGCGGCATAAAACAGCTTTATTTTGATGAACAGGTACAGCTGCAGGGGCAGCAACAGCCAACCCCAGACACTTAGCCTGTGCCCGTGCGCAAATGCCAAGGCCACTCCAATGAGCCAGCACATACTGCCAAACATCACCGGCTCCTTCATCACGCCCACGCTCCAGAAAACCACCGAGGGAAAGAACAAGAAAGCCATTACTGCCGCCAGCTTATACTTCGGCAGCACCCGCGCCAGCCCCGACACCAGGTATACACTCCCCCAGAAACTAAAGAGCGCCAGGTACAGGTTGTTGAGGTAGTATTGGCCGGCAGTGGCCAGGTTGAGCACACTCAGCAGCTTTATAAAGAAAAAGGAATTAGTAAAGTCCGGATATTCGGTAAAGGGCAGCGAGGCCTGCAAAGCTTCACTTTCGAACTGGTTTGTGAGCAGAAACTTTAGGTAGCCTACCGGATTCTGTTGCGCATACTCCAGCAGTTGCACACTGGCGGCTTGGTAGACATGGGTATCGCTGGAGGCGGCATAACTGTAGCGAAATACGGCAAAAGCCAGGGCAAAGAGCACCTTCAATCCCAGCGCCGGCCAGAAGTATGGCTTTATTTCCTGCGCCCACGCCTGCCGGCACAGCCACCAGACAAGGCCACCCAGTAAAAGCAGGTTGAGGAGGTAAACGAAGACTATACTCACTTAGCTGGGCTGTTCTTTTTCATGATCTTGTTGCCTACGGCGCAGCGCATGCAGTTTATGAGGTGGCAGTAGCGTTTGTAAAGCCCCAGCGCCGCCTGGTTATCCGCCGCAGATTTTGCCTGCCAACCCAGTTCCCCGTAGAGCCGCGTATACTTGTTGCTCTCCTCCTTCAGCTGCTCCAGCAGGGTAATGGCTTTCTCCAGGTAGGCACGGTCGCCGGTGTTGGTGGCGTAGGCGGCAAGTATAGGCACGGCCACGTTAATCACCAAATTCTGTGCGCTGCTTTTGCCCATCCCTTTCGAGGCAGCCTTGCTCGCGCGGCCAAACAGGTAGTGCTTTTGCCAGTAACCAGAAACCGGCGCCTGAAACAGTTGTTCATACTTTTTAACGGCATCGGCCTCCAGTATTCTGGTAAAAAGTGAAGGGTGCTGGTGCAGTAATGCCGCTAGTTGCGCGAGTCGCACTGTGGGAAAGTTGGCGGGGCGCATGCGCAGGAAATTCCAGTGGTGGCGCGGCAAAGGCTGTAGATTATACTTGTGCTGCAGGAAAGTATACTCCCGCTGCAGCAGCTGTGCGTACGCTTCCTCGGCATCGGCTAAAAAACCTGCCTGCCCCAGCAGCAGCGCCTCCAGCTGCAACAGGTTATGCTGATGGCGCCGAACCACGTGGAACGGAAGTGATTTGGCCAGCTGCTCGAACGGCTGCTGGTTTACCTTGAAGCCGAAGCCGCGCAGCAAAGAATAATAGGTAGTCTGCTCCCAATCGTTCCCATAACCACAGTATACCTGCAGCACTTCCTGCCCTTTCTCCTCCAACCGCTCTACCAGCGCCCGCTCCAGCATCAGCATTTTAGTGATCTCCGGCACATCCCGCCAAAAGGGGGCGCAGGGAATGGGATGCCTCGCCCTTTGCAGCTGCTCATAGGTCTGCAGCAGACGCAGGTCCACGCGGTTTTGCAGCTCCAGCACCGGCACCAACGTGCCATCGGTTCGTGCTACCGGCACATCGGCCTGCCATACCACGTGCAGCACCACCTGGTCATACTTGGGGTCGTGCTGATGGTTGTGGCGGTGCCAGTCGGAGGCCCTGAGGTGCACCTCCACGCTCCCCGACCACTCCACCTCCCCCACCCGAAGTATGGCTTCCCTGAAATCCGGGCCGGCATCGGTGTTGTAGAAGCCCGTCCGCAGCACCTCAAGTGGCGCACCATCGGTGGTGGCCAGCGCGGTTTTGCCAAAGTACTGATGCTGCCAGATGTAGTGCAGGAAATCCTCTTTCATGGGATGGGTTTATACCTCAAGATGCGGAAAGTATAGTATAAAACCAAGTGAAAAAGTAACGCCTGCCCCGGTTTGGGAACAGGCGTTTATACGTTGAGTGGGCTGTACTTAATCTTCCCTGCCCCTGTACTTTAGCTGCATGCCGTGCAGGAAGTTGCGCAGGATCTGGTCCTTCAGCGGGCGGTACTGGCTCTGGTTGGGGTTGCGGAAGAAGGCGCTCAGTTCATGCTTGCCCAGCTTGAAATCCGCCAGGGCCAGAATGTCCAGCATGTCCTCGTCCCTCAGGTTCAGGGCGATCTTGAGCTTGCGCAGGATGGTGTTGTTGTTCAGGCGCTGCTCCGGCTCGGGCTGCGGCCCCTCCTTTTTGCCGCGCTTCTCGTTGATAAAGCCGTTGAGGAAAGCCGCCAGCTGCTCGTCGTCCAGCTCCTTGTGCTCCGGGTCTTCTTCTTTCTTCAGCCAATCGCTTACCTCGGCGCGCGTCACCTGCTTCCCTCCTGAGCCAAACAGCTCGATCATTTTCGCGTCGCTGTAGTCAAATGTATAGCGGATGCGGCGTAATATGTCGTTCTTGGTCATTCTAATTGTATGTGATGAGGTCTTTTGTTCTGGCAGATTTGTGTTTATACGTCCAGGTTAAGCTGCCACGACACGCCATACTTGTCGTTTAGCCAGCCAAACTTCTTACTGAAGCCATAGTTGCCCAAAGGCATCAGGGCGCTTCCTGCCTCAGAAAGTTTGCCATAAAGCATGTCTATTTCCTCTTCGCTCTCGCAGTTGACAAAGATGGAGATGGCCGGTGTAAAGCTGAACTGGTGCCCAACTCCCCCATCCATGGCCCTGTACTCCTGCCCTGCCAGTGTAAAGATGGCCTGCTTCACGGTGCCTTCTTCGCCACCGGGCTCTCCTGCCTTGAAGTACTCCAGATGCTTTATTTCGGACTCCCTGAAAAGCGAAGTATAAAGGTTTATGGCTTCCTCGGCTTTTCCGCTTTGCTCGCCTACGAACAGCAGGTAGGTGGTTGTTTTTTGCATAGAAGTATAGCGCGCTTTTAAGAAAAAGGATGGATTACGCCTTCCTCACGAATTCAGATTTAAGCCCCATCGAGCCGAAGCCGTCAATTTTGCAGTCGATGTTATGGTCTCCGTCCGTCAGGCGGATGTTTTTTACCTTTGTGCCAGCTTTTACTGGCTTTGGAGCGCCTTTTACCGGTAAGTCTTTAATTACGACAACCGTATCGCCGTCCTGCAGGACGTTGCCGTTGGCATCCACTACTTTCAGTCCTGCCTCTTCTTCCACTTCACTCGGGTTCCACTCATTGCCGCACTCCGGGCAAGCGTAGGTCTCCTCCCCCATTGCATAGCCATAAGGCGAATTGCATTTCGGGCATTTTTTCATTTCTTCTGACATGGTACTATTTAATTTTGATGTTTTCTTTTTGATCGTTTGCAACGTGCTAGTGCAGCTGATGGGCGAGGCGTAGCTGAAGTATAGAGCCTGTGCGGTGTTGAATGGAGTAATATTCTACATCATGACCGGTAGGGTCAATCCACCTACAACAACTTCTTTTCCGTTATGCTTTCCAGGAATCGTTCGCACTACTCTCTGCAATACAGATGTTAGTTCTTGTTGAGCAGCGTCAGTCTTATTAGGTGTCACGATAATTGCATTCAAGCTCCCATCTTTGCTGAAATACAGAGAAAGGGCAAGTAATCTTCCTTGACCAACCTGCTTTCGAAGTAGCTTTGACTTTTTCAGCTCCGCAACCAGTGACTTTTCGATAACTTTATTTAGACCTCCCTCTACTAAAGCCTCTTCTTCTACAGCGTTTACCAGAACCTTGGGCGCTACATCCACAACGTCATAGTGCATAGTATCCGCATAGGCAATCTTTTGATGTAACTGCTCCTTCAGCATCTGAGCAGCCTCTTTGTCACCTAGCCTGACACAGGCCTGCAATAGTTCTATCGCCTTGTCTTTACTTCCGAATTGATAATTAAGTACAGCTAGATTGTACAAAGCATCTTTATGCCGAGGATTTAGAGTAAGCACCTTTTCAAATTCAGCGGCTGCAGCTGTGAGCTGTTGCTGTTTGTAAAGCTCTAATGCTTGTGAATAAATTCTATCAGCCTGTTCGGAGTCTTGAGCTGCAAGTTTAGTAAAAGTGACAAGTACAGCTAAAAGCAGGAGTAATAGTTTCTTCATGTTTTAAATCTTATTCAATTCAACGTTAAGTACATAATGCGAGCGAGGCGAAGCCAAAGCTTGACTTATGTGCAGTGTTGTGAAATGTAATTTTATTCAAGCACTACTGTTCTATTATGCTGCACGGTTACCGTTCTCTCTGGCTTACCTTGCTTAGATTCAGTATAGCAGTTATCGAGAATAAGGACCCACCCTTTTCTTAAATTTACACTTTTAGACGTATTCACCCCATTTATTCTGATGTCAACAGTAAGAGTCTTATTCACGTCCAATATGCCATAGTTAGTTCTTTCATTTTTATTTAAAACCCAAAGCCCATTATCATCTTGGTAGATAGATAACTGTGTTATGCCAGTTGAAAAATTGGATTCAACAACTTCATTTCTTACAAGCCCCCGCCCATTTATACTTATATCTACAGTATCGGATTTAAAGCAGCTACCAATAATTAGAGAGAACTGGTTCTTCTTTCTCTTCGACTGGCTGTAAGAGGTTCCTACTATCATTGAAACCAGAAGAATCGCAAGAAGACCTTTTTTCATGATTTTTATATTTCACAACGGTTAGTATAAACGACAACATACTGTTTATTGTCGTTTTTGACAGATAACCGTATGTTGTCGTTTATACTATACACAAAAGCCATTAGAAAGTATCAGCAACCCCCAATTTTACCCCACCAACAACTCCTCCAACAGTACCTCCATTTCGCGCTGCACGGCAAAGGCGGCTTCTCTCGCTCTTTCGGCAAAATCGTAGCCCGAGGAGGCGTAGATGATGGCGCGCGACGAGTTTACCAGCAAGCCGCACTGGCGGTTCATGCCGAGGCGGGAGATTTCTTCCAGGCTACCGCCCTGCGCACCCACGCCCGGCACCAGCAGGAAGTTATCCGGTGCTACCTGGCGCACGCGCTGCACATACTCGGCCTGCGTGGCCCCTACCACGTACATCAACTGGTCCGGATTGCCCCACTCCTGGCTGGTTCTCAGCACCTGCTCAAACAGGTATTCTTCGTTGCCGTCCTCCAGGCGCAGCATCTGAAAATCCTGGCTGCCGGCGTTAGAAGTCAGGGCTAAAAGTATAACCCACTTGCCGGCCTGCGTCAGGAACGGCTTCACCGAGTCCGCTCCCATGTAGGGCGCCACCGTAATGGAGTCAAAATCCATGTTGTCGAAAAAGGCACGGGCGTAAAGCTCCGAGGTGTTGCCAATATCGCCGCGCTTGGCATCGGCAATGGTAAAAATATTCTGCGGAATTACCTCCAGCGTCTTTTGCAAGCTTATCCAACCCTGCGGCCCCTGCGCCTCATAAAAGGCAATGTTGGGTTTGTAAGCCACACAAAGGTCGGCGGTGGCCTCTATGATCTGGCGGTTAAACTCGAAAACTGGGTCCTCCAGCTCCAGCAGGTGCTGCGGGAGTTTCAGCGGGTCGGTATCGAGGCCGATACACAAGTATGATTTCTTGGTCAGGATCTGCTCGAAAAGCTGCTCTCTAGTCATGGCTTGCGGGGGATAGTTGATTTCTACAAAAGTATGAATTTGCTTCAGAGGTCGAAACTTTCCGGTTCCTTTCCTGTAATTGCAACCTATCATCCTGTAAAAGGGTCTTAAAATTAAATTGAAAGCCATGAAAGCAGCCTCCTCCATACTTGCTCTTCTTTTCCATGTGCTCCTTTTAACCGGGTGCAACAAAGAAGAGGATGAAGCAGCCCCGAACCAATGGGTGAATAACACGGAAGAACTCACGCAACAGAATAAGAAGAAGGTCTCTATTACCCAGGGCATTACCGGCACGCTCACCCTGATAGAAGGCAACTGCATGCCCATCATCGGGCCGAACAGCACCTGCAAAGAGTACCCTATTAAGCGGAAGATCGTTATCTACCCCTACACCACCCTGCAGGAGGCCAACCGGCACGACTTTCTATACTATACGCTTGATGCTAAACCTGTTGTAACGGTGGAGAGCGACGCTGAGGGCTTTTACCAGGCCAAACTGACTCCCGGCACCTACTCTGTCTTCATCCAGGAAAACGGGAAGCTCTATGCCAATGGTCTTGACGGGCAGGGCGGTATAAACCCGGTGCGTGTGGAGGAGGATATGGTAGTTAGTTTCAACCTGCGCCTCGATTACGCAGTTTATTAACTGGTAATACGCAGGGTATGCAGTTGGTGGAAAAGTATGAGAAAGTCCGCGTTTAAAAGTATAACCGGTAGTTCTTACAAAAATTTTCTTCTTTGCTGGCGCGGATTTGTAACACGTGCCTCCTTATCTTTTTAGATTCGGCCCTATAGAATCAACAGCAACAACAGTAGTGTAACATTGTCCCCTTGAGGGGACCATAGGGGTGTTTACACCTGCAGATTCACCAGCAAAAGTATACGCTCCGTAGCTCTACACCCCTGTTGTCCCCTCAAGGGGACAATTGTTCTTGAAAAGACGCATTGCCAGAAAAAATGTGGAACAAGATAAGGGTGAAAACTCGCGGCAGGATTGTTTGCACAGCTCCAAAAAACGGCCCCAAAGTATAAAAAGCAAAAAGGCTGCCCCAAACAGGAGCAGCCTTTTTCAGTATCATAAATTGGTTGGATTATCTTAAGTCTACCACGTTCACGCCCTTATACTTGGCCTTGTTAAACGTAAAGGCGTCGGTGGCCAGCGTTGGGTTTGCCTGGAAATTGCTGATAGTATAAGTATAGCGGTTGCCGTTGTTACGGAACATTTCCCAGCTCTTCAGCGTCTTGTCTTTCTGGCTGATGTACAGGCGCACTTTGTAGATCGGGTTCTTGCGGTCTTCCGGTGCGAGCTCCACCACATCGTGCTTCACGCCTCCCACCGTCTCGGTGCCGGCGTAGGCATACTTGTAGCCCTTCTTATACATGTCGAAAATCTTGCCTGGCGCCATGGCCTCCGCTTCTTCGTCTGTCTCGGTAATAGTTACCTCGTTGGCGTCCTTCAGAAAAGTATACAAGGTCTTGCCATCGCTGATGATCTCCTGGCCGCTCACCCCCAGCCTATACTTTTCGCCGCTCACAGTAATGCTGCCGTTCATGGTTTCCTTCACCTTGGACGACGGGTTTTCCAACGTCTGGGCAAAATCAGCCTTAAAGGCCTTCATGGAGCGGTACTTCTGGCTCATGGCATTCAGGATCTTGGTCGCTTCAGGATCTTGCTGGGCCTGGGCCACCGATACAAACATCAGCACAAGCAGCAGTAAAGAGAGTATTTTTTTCATGTCGTGTATAAAGTACTTTTCAGGTTTCTACCCGAGTGTATTCAATAACTGTTCCAAACTGTACTCATCGGTAATTAAAACTTCGCGGGCCTTGCTCCCCTCAAACGGACCCACCACCCCGGCGCTCTCCAGTTGGTCAATCAAACGGCCTGCACGGTTGTAGCCCAGTTTCAGGCGGCGCTGCAGCAGCGAGGTGCTTCCCTGCTGGTGCTGCACAATTACGCGGGCAGCTTCTTCAAACAAAGGGTCGCGGTTGCTCGGGTCGAAGTCGGCCTTGTCATTTCCGCCCTCATCGCCCACAAACTCCGGCAGAAGGTAGGCATCGCTGTAGCCCTGCTGCCCGCCAATGTGGTCGCAGATGCGGTCCACCTCCGGCGTGTCCACAAAAGCACACTGGATACGGATCATATCCGAGCCGATGGAGAAAAGCATATCTCCCTGCCCGATCAGCTGATCGGCACCACCGGCATCCAGAATAGTGCGGGAGTCGATCTTGGAAGTTACTTTGAAGGAAATACGTGCCGGGAAGTTAGCCTTGATGATACCCGTGATTACGTTCACCGACGGGCGCTGCGTGGCTACCACCAGGTGAATGCCGATGGCTCGGGCCAACTGCGCGAGGCGGGCAATCGGCGTTTCCACCTCCTTGCCGGCTGTCATCATCAGGTCGGCGAGTTCGTCAATCACCAGCACGATGTAGGGCATAAAGCGGTGGCCTTTCTGCGGGTTCAGCTTGCGCTCCACAAACTTGCGGTTATACTCTTTCAGGTTACGGCAGCCGGCATCCTTGAGCAGATCGTAGCGCATATCCATCTCCATACACAGCGAGTTGAGCGTGTTCACTACCTTTTTCGTGTCGGTGATGATGGCCTCGTCGGTGTCAGGCAGTTTGGCCAGGAAGTGGCGCTCGATCTTGTTAAACAGCGAGAGTTCCACCTTCTTCGGGTCCACGAGTACGAACTTGAGCTGCGAAGGGTGGCGCTTGTAGAGCAGCGAGGTCAGGATGGTGTTCAGGCCTACGGACTTACCCTGTCCTGTGGCACCCGCCATGAGCAAGTGTGGCATCTTGGCCAAATCGGTGATGAACACCTCGTTGGTGATGGTCTTACCGAAGGCGATCGGCAGGTCCATGTCGCTCTTCATGAACTTCTCCGTGGAAAGTATGGAGCGGATGGAAACCATCTCCTTTTTCGTGTTAGGCACCTCGATACCGATGGTACCCTTGCCCGGGATCGGCGCGATGATACGGATTCCCAGAGCCGCTAAGCTCAGGGCAATGTCGTCCTCCAGGTTCTTGATCTTGGAGATACGCACCCCGGCGTCCGGCACGATCTCGTATAGCGTCACCGTAGGGCCGATGGTGGCTTTAATGCTGGCGATGCCGATGTTATAATGGCCTAGCGTGGCCACGATCTTGTCCTTGTTTTCCTCCAGCTCTTCCTTGGTTACCTGTATCTTGTTGGCACCATAGTCGTTCAGCAGCTCGATGTTCGGGTACTGGTAGCGGGCCAGGTCCAGCGTCGGGTCGTAGTTCTCCATATCCCCGATGGCCCTTTCCTCCTCCGGCGTCTCCTCTATTTGCAGCGCCATTTCCGACTCCTCTTCCGGTTCCTCCTCCAGTTCCAGGTCTTCCGGCAGGTCTATGTCCAGTTCCAGCGATGGGGAGTCATACTTTGCCGGGGCGGCGGGCGGCTCCGGCTTTTTCTGTTGCTGCAGCGCGTGCAGCTCCATCTCCAGCGCACGGTTTATTTCCTCATCGTCCTCGTCGAACGGTACCTCATCCTCCTCTTCTTCATACTCCAGCGAGGCCGTAGGGTCGGCGTTGTGGTTGATGTGGCTTGTTTTGGCGCCCAGCACATCGCCCAGGCTCTCGGCATAGTTTTTCTCGGCGCCGGCGCCTTCCGTAGCCAGGGCAGGCTTGGCGCTGCCCCAGTTTATACTTGTAACGTTGAAGAAACTCACCACAAATACCAGCAGCAGGAAGCCCAGCAGCAGCCACGAGCCCCAGCCAATCAGGCTGTTGAGCCAGAGGGCCGCCTCAATACCCACGGCACCACCCAGAAAGCCGTACGGCCCAATGGCATCCAACGTGAACACAATGTAGCCCATCATCAGACTCAGCCACAGCATGCCGAAGCTGCAGAGGCCCAGCACATAGCTCAGCGACACGTTTACGCGCTTAAAAACAATCTTTGAGCCGGTGAAGAACAGCACCGGTATCAGGAAGAAGGCACCGATGCCCACTAAATCGTTGATGAAGAAGTGCGAGATCCAGGCACCCACCAGGCCTAACCAGTTCTCCGCCTCCTTCCCCGACTCTTTCAGGCCGGAGCCGCTCACGGTTTCTACCACGCTTTGGTCGGCGTTGCCGGTGAAGAGGTAGGACACAAACGCAATGGTGAGGAAGAAGGAGATAAGCAGGAACGTGAAGCCGGCCGACAGCTTAAAGCGGCGGTCGTGCAGAAACCCGATTCTTAGATTAATCCGGGGTCTTGGAATCCGGAAGGCCCATTTTTTCTTTTCTTTCTTCGGTTTCTGCCCCTTCGGCACATTTGCTCCACGCGGCTCATTCTTACCGCGCACCTCGTTCTTCCGCCCTGCTTGCAGCGTGTCGTCTCTGTAAGTGTTCTTGGCCATACCCTCAGCTATCGTTAGAATCCCAAATTTACACTTTTTCGTGGCAATGCCTCAGCCCGCCTGTCCGAATGTGGCTTATCTGGAAAGTAATTTTTTATTGATCTGGCTTATCAGGGATGGCCCTTCATAGATGAAGCCGGTGTAGAGTTGCACCAGGTCGGCACCGGCGTTCATTTTGTCTACCGCGTCCTGGGCCGTCATGATGCCGCCCACCCCGATCAAACGGATAGCAGGGGGCAGAAACGTGCGCAGGTGCTGTATAATTTGGGTAGAAGGGATGGTCAGCGGTTTTCCGCTCAGGCCGCCCATTCCGATTTCCTGTACCCGCGCCCCTGTCGTTTGCAGGCCCTGGCGGCTGACGGTGGTGTTCGTGGCGATGATGCCGCTGAGTTTGGCCTCCTGAGCAATTTCGATGATGTCGTTGAGCTGGTCCAGGTTCAGGTCCGGGGCTATTTTGAGCAGCAGCGGCTTGGGCGTGCCCATTTTCTGGTTCTCCTCCTGCAGCGAAACCAGCAGCTTCTGCAGCGGCTCCTTGTCCTGCAGCGCGCGCAAATCCGGCGTGTTGGGCGAGCTCACGTTCACCACAAAGTAATCCACCACGTGGAACAACGCCCTGAAGCAGTATAAGTAATCGCGGAGCGCCTCCTCGTTCGGTGTTACCTTGTTCTTGCCGATGTTGCCGCCCACAAGGATGTTGCTTTTGCGCTGCTCCAGCCTCCGCACAGCCGCATCCACCCCCAGGTTGTTAAAGCCCATGCGGTTGATGATGGCCTGGTCCTGCGGCAAACGGAACAGGCGCGGCTTGTCATTGCCCGGCTGCGGCTTGGGCGTCAGGGTGCCGATCTCCACAAAGCCAAAGCCCAGCTCGGCCAGTTCGTCCACCAGCATCGCGTCCTTATCAAAGCCTGCGGCCAGCCCCACCGGGTTTGGGAACCTCAGTCCGAACAGCTCGCGCTCCAGCCTCGCATCCTCCAACTTAAACATACTTTCGGTAATGCTTTTGGCGAAAGGCAGTCTCAGCGAGGCACGCAGGGCATCGGTAGTGAGGTAATGCACTTTCTCGGGATCAAGCTGGAAAAGCAGCGGGCGCAGGAGGCTCTTATACACGGCGTATCGGGTTAGGTTATACTTGCCTGCAAAGATAGGATTAGGTTTTAATGATTGCTGAAGGAAGTGGATCTTTTAGAAAAGCGAGCTACAACAAGCCCTGAGAAGGCCATTTTGTCTCCTGTCACACCCTGAGCCAGCATCAGAATACCCCCCTTGCCTGCGCTAGCAAAGCTGCCCTGATTCAGAAACAGTTTGTGTCGCCCCTCTTTACTTCTCCGCCGTCCATTGCTCAAAATTACGGAAATAGGCAGCTCCCCAATATTCATACCGTGGGATGATGGCTTGCTCAAGCCTCCTTTTGAAGTCCTGGTAATCTCTCTTGTGGCGTGGGGACCAAAGCACCTCGCTCAGTGCCGTCATCCTCGGGAAGACCATGTACTCTACCTTAGCCGGACTGCCGATGTACTCTGTCCACACGTTGGCCTGCGCCCCCACAATAAAGCGATCCAGGTTTAGCTTACGTAAGGTGTCAGGCACGGGCTCGAAGGCATAGACAGCATCTAGAGGGTTATAACCATGGATGGCGAGGCTGTCCAGCGGGTCTTTCGACTGGTAATGGTCAAAGTATAACGGCTTGCCCGGTGCCATTATGACCTGGTGCCCGCGCATGGCAGCGGCAATGCCTTCCTTCTCCCCGCCCCAGTTCATGATCAGGGTAGAGGTGTCCAGGTCCCCTTCCAGAATCTCGTGCCAGCCGATCACTTTCTTTCCCTTCGCAGCCAGGTAGCCAGCCACCTGCTCCACAAAGTAGGTCTGCAGCCCCTTCTCATCCTTCAGGTTGTGGTCCTGGATAAACTGCTGCGACACCGGGTCGGCTTTCCACCACATTTTGCTGCACTCATCCCCACCCAGGTGGAAGTACGGGGCCGGAAACAGCTCTGCCACCTCCTGAAAAACCTTCTCCAGGAACTTAAAGGTAGCGGGATTTGGCTGCAGTACGTTGTTCTGGCGGTTATACATGCCCCAGGTGGTCGCCACATTCCAGGTAGTGTCGGGGCGGGTGCTAAATTCCGGATAGGCCGCTATGGTGGCGCGGCTATGGCCGGGTATGTCTATTTCAGGAATGATGCTGATCCCCCGGACCGCGGCATAGCGAATCACCTCGCGCACCTCATCCTTGGTATAATAGCCGCCGTAGCGGGTCGAGTCGTAGCGGGCGGGCTGGTCTTTAAAGTGGCCGATCAGGGTTGCCTCACGCCAGGAGCCGATGGTGTTAAGTTTGGGGTAAGACTCTATTTCAATGCGCCAGCCCTGGTCGTCGGTCAGGTGCCAGTGGAAGGTGTTGAATTTATGGAAAGCCAGGTAGTCGATATACTTTTTGATGAACTCAAGCGGGAACATATGCCGCACCACGTCCAGGTGCATGCCCCGGTAGGAAAAGCGCGGATAGTCCTTTATTTCCACGTTTGGAATTTCCACTTCTGCTACCTGCTCCAGCGGGAAAAGCTGCAGCAGCGTCTGGATGCCATATACCATACCGCCTGTGTCTTTGGCCCTGATGATGACATCTTTACCCGAAACCGTTAAAGTATACATTTCCGCCTTTGTGATAGCCCGCCCACCAAACAGCAGGCGTATGCGGTTGCCGGCAGTGTTTTTCTGCCGGTTGTTCGGCTGTAGCGCCAGGCGCAGCCCGGTCTGGGCAGCCAGCATCTCTTCCAGATAAGCGGCCTGGTCCGCAAACTGCGCATCATACACAATCTGTGCTTCCCGGTTAATGGCAACATGCCCTCGCCGCTTCTGGTTAACCTGCACAGGCGTAGGCGTAATGTCGCTTACAGATTGGGGTAGTGCGAGAAAGGGAATAAAGAGAAATAAAATAAGCGTAAGGCTGCAAAGAGATTGCTTCATTTGGAATATCAGGGTGTGGTAAGTATAAAGATTGCCATGTGTCCGGCACTAACGTGAATAACTGCTTTAAGGCAAAGATATTGCAACCTGATTAGTTGGTCAGCTGGTTCAGAAAACTTAAAGCAAGTATAAAAGTACAGCTGCAGTCATATCACCTGAATAGGTTCTCCAGGAAATCGCCGGCGAAGTAGGCCAGTATAGCGGCAATGCCACCCAGAAACAGCGTTTCGGCCAAGCCTTGCAGCACGTTTTTATCATTCAACGTGCTCTTCAGCACCCCGATTATACTTAGCGCCACCCCCGTAAGCAGGCAGGCGTAGAGAAATAGGTTATCCTGGCTGGTGTTAAAGAGCAGGGCAAATACATAGGCTGCCAAAGGTATAAACCCGATCAGCAGAAAGGAGAAGAAGGTCATGCCGGCTGTCTGGTAGGGGGATTTGCGGTCTTTGGATAGCTCCAGTTCCTCCTTCATCATGGTGTCCACCCATACATCCTTGTTAGAGGTGATCACCCCCACTACCTGCTCCAGCAGTTCCCCCTCAAAGCCTTTTTTCCGGTAGATGTCGCGGATCTCCTCCACCTCCGTCTCCCGCAGGTTTTCGATCTCCCAGTACTCGGTGGCTTTATGCTTGTCGTAGGCATCCACGTTTGCCTTGGAGGAAAAGAAATTACCCACCGACATAGAGAAGCCGTCCGCGATAAGGTTGGCAAAACCAAGTATGATAATTACCGGAATCTCAAAACCGGCGCCCGTGGCGCCGGCCACCACGGCAAAAGTAGTAATGGCACCGTCTATGCCGCCGTACACAAACTCGGGCAGAAACTCCCTAAAACCGGATCCGTTTGTTGCGTGTGGCTCTGACATAGTGGTTGGGTTTAGAGGCTTATACTTTTATCAGCTTCGCGGGTGAAAATCCTTGATCACCTGCTTCAGGTAGTCGCGGTCCAGGTGTGTGTAGATCTCGGTGGTAGTGATGGACTCATGGCCCAGCATCTCCTGCACGGCACGCAGGTCGGCGCCGCCCTCAATCAGGTGCGTGGCAAAGGAGTGGCGGAACGTGTGGGGGCTCACCGTTTTCTGGATACCGGCTTTGGCGGCCAGGTCTTTGATGATCGTGAACACCATCACGCGCGTCAGTTTAGCGCCGCGGCGGTTCAGGAAGAGGATATCCTCGTGCCCTTTCTTGATGTTGAGGTGGCAGCGGATGCCTTCGCGGTAGAGCTTAATGTGCTTCAGCGCGTCGCGCCCGATCGGCACCAGGCGCTCTTTCTCGCCCTTACCGGAGATCTTCAGGAACCCGGCATCTTCATACAAGTTGCTGATGCGCAGTTCCAGCAGCTCAGACACGCGGAGGCCGGAGCTGTAGAGCGTCTCCAGCATGGCGCGGTTGCGGGTGCCCTCGGGCGTGGAGAGGTCGATGGCGGCCAGCAGCTCCTCTATCTCATGGAAGGCGAGGGTATCGGGCAGTTTGCGACTCAGTTTCGGCGCCTCGATGGTATCGGTGGGGTCGGTCTGCATCATGTCCTCCATGATGAGAAACTTGTAGAAGGCGCGGATGCCGGAGAGGGTGCGGGCCTGCGAGTGCGGCGTCATGCCCAGTTCGTTTATCCACTCCAGGAAATCACGAAGTATGGCCGGCGCCATCTCCTCGGGCGCTACCTGCAGCCCGCGCGCATCCAGGAACTCGACCAGTTTGCGCACATCGCGCCCGTAAGCCTCTACCGAGTGGCGCGAGAGCGACTTCTCCAGTTTCAGGTATTCCTCGAATTGCTTGATGCAGATGCGCCAGTTCACGGTTGGGAGTTAGAAAGTTAGAAAGTTAAAAAGTTAGAAAGTCGGGGAAGTATACTTTTCGTACCCTCTGCCCAAACATTTACCAATTTAACCGGCCAACAATTAAACAATTTTTATCACGCAAAGATAGTTAATCCTTACCTTTGTAGCTTTGGAAGTTTGCATACTTTAACTATGAAGATACTCATCCTGAACGGCCCGAACCTGAACCTGCTGGGGGTGCGCGAGAAATCAGTATACGGCAGCCGCTCCTTCGAAGATTATTTTGAGGAGCTGAAAGCGGCGTTTCCGGTGCTGGAGCTCTCGTATTTCCAGTCGAACACGGAAGGCGTATTGATCGACAAGCTGCACGAGGTGGGCTTTAGCCACAAGGGCATCGTGTTTAACGCCGGTGCCTACACCCATACGTCGGTGGCGCTTTCGGATGCCATCAGGGCCATCGACACGCCGGTGGTGGAAGTGCATATTTCCAATGTTCATGCCCGGGAGGCCTGGCGGCAGAAAAGTATGATCGCGCCTTACTGCAAAGGCAGCATCAGCGGCTTCGGGCTGGAGAGCTACCGGCTTGCGCTGCAGTATTTTGAGCGCCTGAAGCCAAAACAGATCGGCTTTAATGTATGATTTTGGCAACCTGCATCGTTATAGGTTCATTAAATACAATTTCTATAATATAGTGTGAAAACTATATAAATTACCGCCTCATGCTCAACTTCTATCCCGGCCCCTCCAAAGTATACCCTGAAGTGCGCACCTACCTTGTAGATGCCTACGATGAGGGTATTCTGAGCACCCCACACCGGGGCGAGCAGTTTGTGCAGGTGTCGCGGGCAGTGGTTGGCTCCATCAAGCGCAAGCTCAACATCCCGCAGGATTACTATATTTTCTTCACCTCATCGGCCACTGAGTGCTGGGAGATCCTGATTCAGAGCCTTACCAAGCACAAGAGCTACCACATTTACAATGGCTCGTTTGGGCAGAAGTGGTTTGAATACGCCAAAAAGCTGCGCCCCGCCGCAGAGGGGCTCCAGTTCGATTTTAATGAGCCGATGCCGGTGAGCGAGCTGCAAATAAGCGCCGACACCGAGCTGATCTGCTTTACGCAGAACGAAACCTCCAACGGCACGCAGGTAAGCCCCACCACTATCCTGAACCTGCACAACCGCTTCCGCGACACCCTGATTGCCGTGGACGCGACCTCCTCCATGGCCGGACTGAACCTGAAACTGATCAAGGCCGACATCTGGTTTGCCTCGGTGCAGAAGTGCTTTGGCCTGCCGCCGGGCCTGGCGGTGATAGCCTGCTCGCCGCGCTCTATTTTCAGGGCGAAGAAGATGGCCGAGCGCAACCATTACAACAGCCTGGTGCCCATCTATGAGAAAATGCTGAACTACCAGACCACGCATACGCCCAACGAGCTCAACATTTACCTGCTCAAGCGCATGCTCGAGGACCGGCCCTTTATCAAAGGCATAGACCAGCACCTGACCGACCGCGCCCAGGACCTGTATACTTTCTTTGAGCAGTTCGACGACTTTAAGCCGCTGGTGGAAAACGAGGAAGTACGTTCCAAAACGGTGATTACGCTGGCAGGTAACGACAAATTAATAGAAGATGCCAAGAAGCGCGCCCTGCACCACAACATCCGCCTGGGCAACGGCTACGGCCCCTGGGCACGCACCACGTTCCGCATCGCCAACTTCCCGGCCATAGAGGATGAGGAATACGAGGAGCTGAAGCGCTTTTTCCTGCATTATTACGCCTAAGCAGAGTTAAAGAGTTTGGGAGTTAGAGCGATTAGGAGTTCTTTTGCATCCTAGAACTGCTGATTTTCCAATTTTGCCTGACTCTCTAACTCTCTAAATCTTTAACTCTCTAACTGTCTATGTTTAGCATCAAAGAGATAGCCTCTGTTACGCTCACGCTGTTCGCCGTGATCGATATCATCGGCTCCATCCCGATCATCATCAACCTGCGCAAGCGCGAAGGCAGGATCGAGTCGGAGAAGGCCACCATTATCTCGGGTATCCTGATGATCGCATTTCTGTTTCTGGGGCAGTCCATCCTGAAGCTCTTCGGCATCGACTTTGAGTCGTTCGCCATGGCCGGTGCCATTATCATCTTCCTGATCGGCCTGGAGATGATCCTGGGCAAGGACTTCTTCCATACCGATCCGGATACCAAAAGCGGCTCCATTGTGCCGCTGGCCTTTCCGCTTATCGTGGGGGCCGGCACCATGACCACGCTGCTCTCGCTACGGGCTGCTTACTCGCTGCCCAACGTGTTGGTAGGCATTGTGATCAACCTGGTGTTCGTGTACATCGTGCTCAAATCGAGCAGCTGGATTGAGGCTAAACTGGGCAAGGGCGGGGCCGACGTGCTGCGCAAGGTCTTCGGTGTCATCCTGCTCGCCATCGCTATCAAACTGTTTAAAACGAATTTGTAATTTTGAATGAGTGAATGAGCGACTGAGTGAATTTTAAGCATTCGCTCATGCACCCATTCACTCATTCACTCATTTAAGTACATGATCGAATTATTCACTGACGGAGCCTCGCGCGGCAACCCGGGACCGGGGGGCTACGGCACCATTCTGCGCTGGAAGCAGCACGAGAAAGAACTGACAGAGGGATTCCGTAAAACAACCAACAACCGCATGGAGCTGCTGGCCGTGATCAAGGGGCTGGAGGCGATTACAAAGCCCGGCATGCCGGTTACCGTTTACTCCGACTCCAAGTATGTGGTGGATGCCGTGGAAAAGGGCTGGGTGTTTGGCTGGCAGAAGAAAGGCTTTAAAGGCAAAGCCAACGCCGACCTGTGGTCCCGTTTCCTGCGCGTGTACCCTAAGCATAAGGTAAAATTTGTATGGATACGCGGCCACGCCGGCCATCCCGAAAATGAGCGCTGCGACGTGCTGGCGGTAAACAGCGCCCTCTCCCCTAACCTTCTCATCGACCAGGGCTTCGAGTCCGGGGCGTGCCAGCCGAGTTGATAGCTTGGTTATTCGTTATTAGTTGTTCGTTATTCGAGCATGTATAAGCGTCAAATTCTTTTACGAACAGCCAAAGCTGCACACGAGAGGCACAACATTTTTCCTCGCTTCAGCCCCACACTCATAACTAATAACGAACAACGATTAACCAATAACGACCTCCCCGTGCCCAATTCATACTTTCAGTTCAAGCAGTTCCGGGTGGAGCAGGACAGGTGCGCCATGAAGGTATGCACCGATTCCTGCGTGTTCGGGGCCTATGTGGAGGTTGGGGAGGCGCAGCGGATACTGGATATTGGCACGGGCACGGGGCTGCTCTCGCTGATGGTGGCGCAGCGCAGCGGGGCAAGTATAGATGCCGTGGAGATCAACCCGGAGGCACAGCAACAGGCGCAGGAGAACTTTGCCGCCAGCCCCTGGTCTGAGCGGCTGCACTTGCACCAACAAAGCCTGCAGGAGTTTGCCAGGCAGGAGCGCCCGAAGTATGACCTTATACTTTCCAACCCGCCTTTCTTCCTGAGCTCGCTCAAATCACCGGACGCAGCCAGGAACACCGCCAAGCACACCGGAGAACTGCTTTTTGAGGACATCTTATTCTTCGCCCAGCAGCACCTGACCGAGCAGGGGAGGTTATACTTGCTGCTGCCTCCCGCCGAAGCTTTATACTTTGCCGGGCTGGCCAAAGCCTCTGATTTATACTTGCAGGAGGCGCTGCAGGTGTTTACCTATCATGGCGGCAAGTGCATCCGCCACATCCAGACGTATACTTTTGCTCCGGAAACAGCGCCTGTTTTGAAAGACTTCTTTATCCGGGAGGAGGATAAGGTAACCTATACTTCCGAGTTCAGGCAGCTGTTGCAGCCATACTATCTATACCTTTGAAAGTATAACCTGCGGCTTCAACTGATATCCTGCAGCCGGATGATCTTATGGCCGGAGAAGTAGAAGATAGACTTTCCTTCCATACTTACTTTTTCTCCCGCCTGCATGCCGTTGGGCAGGTCCACGGCCACCGTGCCTTCGTAATCAATGGCCACCTCGGCTATGCCATCCTGAAAGCTGATGCTTTTCACCCGCTGTTCCCGCTCCCGGAAGTACTGCGCCGCATTCTCCGCATGCTGCCGGAAACCGGAAATACCCTGAATCTTAAGGTTGGTGGCACCATCAGAAATATTCTCAAAAACGATGTCCGGATGCAGGTCCTGTACCATTCCGGCCACGTCAAACGAGTTGTAAGCACTAATGTAATGCTCTATTACCTGCCGCTGTTGTTCTTCCATATCCATAAATCAATTTTAAAAAGTATAGGAGAGGCTCTGAGACTCACTTGTCTTACCTAGCATACTTTATATACTTCGCTCCACCACCCTCTCGGTTTCCACAAAGGTAATTCCATACTCCTCCAGCTCCGCCAGCACCGGCTCGTACAGCTCCGGGTAGATCGGAATCACCACGCCACGGTGCGTGATTTTGCCCTGCAACAGCAGCCTGGCCAGTATGCCTACCGGCAAACCGACGGTTTTCGCCATGGCGGTCTGTACCTCGTCCTCGCCCAATGCCACCAACGTGGAGGTTACCTCGCGCAGCTCACCGTTCAGCTCATACCCGAACTGGTGCTGCATCACGATCATGTCCTTGTCGCCCGGCGTAAGGCTTAGCTTTTCTTTCAGGATCTTTTCGAGGATTTGTGCCGGCGTAGCAGCTTCCATACTTACAGGTGTATCTTCAAACAGCCCCAACCACTCCAGTTTCTGCATCACCTCACCTTCCGCAGGGATACCTAAGTATAGACTCAAGCGCTCTGCCATACTTTGCTCGGGCGAGGCGGCAGGCGGCAGGAAAGACTCCACAAAGGTGCGGTAGGTCATGCGTTCTGAGCCATCCAGGGTATAGCTGTCGTCGGTAAGGCCGAGCTGCACGAATGCGTCCCAGGCCTTGCAATAGCCTTTGCGGCGCAGGGTGCCCCGCAGCATGGTGGGGATGTCGAGCAGGCCGTAGGGTTCGCGGTAGCTCAGGGAGTCGCGGTTGGCGTAGCCCTCGAAATGGCCGTAGCCCTCCACGTAGAATTCATCGGTACGCTGAAACAGCTTATGGTACGGAATATACTTGTACTGCCCTTCTTTGATATACTTGGCCGTGCCCTGCCCCGCCAGCACCACGTTGCGCGGGTTCCAGGTAAACTTATAGTTCCACGGGTTGTTATCCGACTCCGGTGCGACCAGGCCGCCAGTATACGACTTAAACGAGGTGAGCTTGCCACCCGCATCTTTTATACTTTTGATCACGCGCATGGCCGACATGTGGTCGATGCCCGGGTCCAGGCCGGATTCCATCAGGATCGTCAGGTTCTTCTGCTGGGCCTCGGCGTGCAGCGCCAGAAAGTCCGGCGACACGTAGCTGGCCGTGATCAGGTGCTTCTCTTGCTTGAGGCACTCCCGCGCCACCTCGATATGAAAAATGGCCGGCAGCAGCGAGATCACCAGGTCGGCCTTGCCTACCTCCGCAGCCCGTTGCTTGGCATCGTGCACGTTAAAGGTAATTGCCTGAGCAAAAGAAATGGGTTCCACGAGCGGTTGCAGGTGCGTTATACTTATATCGCCAATGGTGATGTGCCAGTTCTCGGCGGTGGCGTTATCAAATAAATATTTTATTAGCGACGAAGCCGAGCGGCCGGCTCCCAGAAGCAGGATCTTCTTCATAGTGAGGTTGTGGTGTTTGCCCATAAGTTAGAAATTACATGGTGCAAGGCAAAGGTTAAGTATGGTTTTATCAGAATATAAGCTTAAATTTATAGCCCTTTTCTGATTTTTGAACCGACCTGATACGAAATGGCAAGTAAACTGAATATTGAAATAAGTGTGGATGTGCTGGAGCCGCAGGAGCTGTCGCCGGAGGAGGAGCAGGCCATGCAGCTTGCCCGGGAGGCCGCCAACGACGCTTACGCTCCCTATTCCAATTTTCTGGTGGGGGCGGCCCTGCTGCTGGAGGACGGCACGCTGTTTAAAGGCAGCAACCAGGAGAATGCGGCATACCCGTCGGGCCTCTGCGCAGAGCGCACCGCCCTGTTTGCCCTGAGCGCGCATCACCCCAAAGCCAGGATAAAGCTGCTGGCCGTAACCGCACGCCGCCGCCACGAGCAGCAGTTTGTGCCAGCTATGCCCTGCGGGGCTTGTCGCCAGGTAATGGCGGAGTACGAGTTCCGCCAGCAGGAGCCCATACCCGTCCTGTTGCAGGCTCCCAACGGCCGTTTCTACCGCTTTGAGTGCGTAGCCGACCTGCTGCCCTTCCAGTTCACACCAGACCACCTGTAGAGAGTTAGAGAGTTTGGGAGTTTGGGAGTTTGGGAGTTAGAAGGTTAGAAGGTTGGGAAGTTAGAAGGTTAGAAGGTTGGGAAGTTAGAAGGTTGGGAAGTTAGAAAGTTGAGCTTGATTGGCCCTGTGTCCAGGTATACGTTATACTTGGTAATCCACCTGGATAAGGGTAATGGAAGTATAAATCCCAAATGCGCCTATCTTTAGATCATGAATGAATACAGCCTTACCGTGCCCCGCACGGCCCGCTACTATACTTTGGGCACGCCTTCTGAAAGTATAACGGACCTCTGGATCGTGTGCCACGGCTATGGGCAGCTGGCGCGCTTCTTCCTGCGGCACTTCAGCGTGCTGGACGACGGGCAGACGCTGGTGGTAGCCCCGGAGGCACTATCACGGTTTTACCTGGAGCGGTTCTCGGGCCGTGTAGGCGCCACCTGGATGACCAAGGAAGACCGGCTTTCTGAGATTGAGGACCAGGCCAGCTACCTGAACCTGCTCTTGCAGGAGCAGCTGCGCCAGTTGCCGCAGAATGTGCGCGTAACAGTGCTGGGCTTCTCCCAGGGCGGGGCTACCGTTAGCCGTTGGCTGGCCACGCGAAACGTACCCGTGCACCGGCTCATACTTTGGGCCGCCTCATTCCCCGAGGATATCGACTTTGCCAACGGAAAAGCCGCTTTCTCTAACCTACCCGTGGCCCTGGTTTATGGTACCCAGGATGAATTTATCACTCCGGAAACCCTGCAGCGTAAGCAACAGCTGATGCAGGAATTAGGCATCAGACCGCAGGTTTATACTTTCGGGGGCGGCCATACTTTGCACCCCGAAACGCTGGCGCTGGTGAATAGGGAGCTATGAAGCTGGCTTTAGAAGGTGATCGTAAAGGTGGTGCCTTCCGCTGCGCTGCTACGAAACCGGATTTGCTTCCTGCTGTTATCCAGAATCCTTTTTACGATGTATAAGCCGAGGCCGCTTCCTTCCACGTGGTCATGGAAGCGCCTGAACATGGTGAAGACCTTGTCCTGCTTTTCAACCGGAATGCCCATGCCGTTGTCCGTAACCGACAATTGGACCTTTCCATCCACCATGCCCATTTTTAGCAGCACCTCCGGAGTCCTGTCCGGCGATCTATACTTTATGGCGTTGCTCAGGAGGTTGTAGATAATGCTGCGGAAGTTCTTTTTAGAGAAGTAAAGTACAAGCCCCTCCTCGCAGTCCACTTCTATTTTAGCACCGGACGAGGCGATCATACTTACCAGGTCATACTTTACGTGCTCCACTACCTCTTGCAGGTTTATTTCCTCTGTGTCCGCGCTGTCACTGTTCTTATCCACCTCCACAATGGTTGTCAGGTCCTTTATCGTCACGGCGAAGCGCTTAAGCGAGTGCCGCATCATATGTATAAGCTGCCGTACATCCGCTTTGTCCAGGTGCTCTCTGGCAATGACCTCGGATAACTCGTTGAGCAGGCCCTCGATGTTGGAGACAGGGGACTTCAGGTCGTGGGAGGCGGTGTAGACAAAACTCTCCAGGTCGAAGTTCTCCTGTGTCAGGGCCTTGTTCTCATGCTGTAGCTCAAAGGCGGCCACCTGGCTGCGCTCCAGTAGTTCGAGGCTCTGCAGGTGAAAGGCCAGCAGCTCCGCGAACATGGTAAACATGCCGATCACCTTGTCATTGTTCAGTTTAGCCGGCTTGGTATCTATCGCGCACAGTGTCCCGAAGAAAGCCCCGTTTTTAAGGATGATGGGAATAGAGATGTAGCTTTGCAGGCCGTATATCCGGGGTGTGTGGTGATCTTTGTACAGCGGGTCTTCTGCCACACAATCAATCACGATCGGGTTGCGGTGGTCTCGTATCTCGTTGCAGAGCGTGGTCTCGACCTGCAGCTCTCCGCCGGCCTCCAGACCAAACTGCACGTCGTCCCGCACGCTGCAGGCCAGCCACCTGTCGTGGGTTACGCGCGCCACGGCCGCGAAACCCATGCCTGTGGTCTCGCAAATCACGTTGAGTATGGTGGGTACAACCAGGATTTGCCTTACCGCTTCCAGGTCTTTATGTAATGCATCGTGGCTATCAATCATTAAGGATGAAACTGTTTGTTGGGGGAGATTGGACATCACTAAATTAGCTAAAAAAATCTAAAGGAAAAACACCCAATATACACTCTCCGTTCCAACACGGAACGACCAGGGCCTCACCCGCCCCGCTCCCACATCCCCGTCATCACCACCTCCAGCAGGTGCTCGTCCGGGTCGCGGAAGTAGAACGACAGGAAGCCGCCGCCCCAGTCATACTCCTGCTCGATGGCGATGCCGAGGTCCTGCACCTGCTGTTTCCATGCGTCATACTGCTCCTTCTCCACCTCAAAGGCCAGGTGCAGCTGGCCGGAGCCAAAGTGCGGCGGCAGTTTCTTGCTTACCTTAGAGGCCTCCGGGTTAAAGCACAGCAGCACCGACTCCCCCACCCGGAAAAACACGTGCCGCCCCGCCACCTCGCCTATCACCGGGAAGCCGAGCCGGTGGTGGTAAAAGTCTTTGCTCGCCGCCAGGTCCCGCACGTACAGGCAGGTCTCCTTTATCTTCTTGATGTCCATCTTTTTCTGCTAACGTAAAGGGCAAGTATAAACAGCGGCAGCAAAATACCGTCGCTTTTATACTTTTTAGGCTTAACGCGTTCCGGCGCTTCTCGTTTATACTAGCACTATACTACACTACATGAAGCTACTGATTCTGATTACGGCGATTTTCCTGGCGATCATTGGGCTGGGGGCATATTTTTTCCGGGATACTTTTTCGGGGGAGGCGCCCGCAGCGCCCACCGGCCTGCAGCACCTGGCCTCGCTGCCCGCAGAGGTAAGCGAGAGCTCGGGTCTGGCGGTGCTGGCTAAAGGGGAGTACCTGACCCACAATGACGCCGGCAACAGCCCCAACCTGTACCGGATCGACGCGCAGGGCAAGCTGCAGGAAACCATCCGGCTAGAGCTCCCGAACGTGGACTGGGAGGACCTGGCGCAGGACCCGGAGGGCAACATCTACATAGCCGACACGGGCAACAACAGCAACAAGCGCCGCGAGCTGGCCGTGTACCGGGTAAATCCGGAGCAGCCGGGGCAGGTGCAGGCCATCCGCTTCAAGTATGAGGACCAGAAGGAGTTTCCGCCCCCGAAAAAAGACCGCAACTTCGACTCCGAGGCCCTTTTCTGGAGCGACGGCAACCTCTACATCATCTCCAAGGACCGCGGCCGCGGGCAGACCGCCAAAGTATACCAACTCCCCGACGAAGAAGGCACCTACCAGGCCCGGCTCATCGGCAGCCATCCGTTAAAAGCACAGGTTACAGGAGCCGCCATCAGCCCAGACCAGGAAACTGTGGCACTGCTAAGCGAGGGGGAACTGCACCTTTTCAGCGACTTTGGCAGCGTAGAGAAATTCTATGAAGGGAAGTATGAAAAACGGCCGCTGAAAGGCACGGGGCAGACGGAAGCCGTGGCCTTTGAGGACGAGGGAGTGCTGATCATCACCAGCGAGGGCGGCGATTTGTACCGTTATACTTTGTAACCTGGCCACAAAAAAACCTCCCCGCTTGTGCTTAGCCTGCGGGGAGGTTTTCTCTTGATGCGTTTTATACTTAACTATACTTTGTGGCCTTCCTTCAGCCTGCCACCGGGCAGGGCTGGTTTGGGGTTCTGCCATACTTTAAAAAGTATAAACAAGCCAATGATGATCAGCGGGATGCTCAGCAGCTGGCCGATGTTCAGAGCCATGCTTGCCTCTTTCTCCACCTGGTTCTCCTTCAGGAACTCTACCAGGAAGCGGAAAGTGAACAGTGCCGTCACGAAAATGCCGAACAGCAGGCCCTTTGGCAGCGCTTCTTTATACTTCTTCCAGAGCCAGTAAAGCAGCACAAACAGCAGGAACACGCTCAGCGACTCATACAGCTGCGTGGGGTGGCGCGGCACATGCGAGTACTCGTTTTGCCGCAGGAAAATGAAGCCCCACGGCAGGTTGGTCGGGTGGCCGAAGATCTCCGAGTTCATCAGGTTGCCCAGTCGGATGAGGGCACCGCCCAGCGCCACCACGATCACGATGCGGTCCAGCACCCACATGTAGTCGAATTTATACTTGCGGCTGAACAGCCAAAGGGCCAACAGGATACCAATGGTGGCACCGTGGCTGGCCAGCCCACCTTCCCAGATCTTCAGGATCTCAATGGGGTTGCTCAGGTAATACTCCGGGGAGTAAAACAAAGTATGGCCCAGGCGCGCGCCCACTACGGTTCCGATGATCATGTAAATGGTGATCACGTCCACATCGCCCTCGGTGCGGCCCTCAGCCACGTATATTTTGGTCAGGATGCGTTGCCCGATGATAAAGCCCAGCGCGAACAGCAGGCCGTACCAACGGATGCTCAGGGGGCCTATGTGGAAGATCTCCGGGTCAACGTTCCAGGTTATGTAGTTCAGTAAGCTCATAAGGGTGGTGTTATCCTACAAAGTTAGAATAAATCAGCCACCGACAAAACGGAACGCGCCACGCATCTTGCCTGCGCCAGGCAGACGAGCTACAGGTGAAGTATAAAAAAGGCGCTGCCTGGTGTGGCAACGCCTTCTGTCTTTATCCATGCATTTTATACTTCATTTCCCCTGCACCCGCTGCAGCTCCTCTTTAAAGCCGCCGCTCAGGATCGGGAAGCGCAGCCAGCTGCGGGGGTCCACGTTGTAATCGTCGAGGTGGAAGGCCGGGGCGTAGCGTTCGCGCTTCCACTGGTTGCGGCTCCAGAGGCTGTAGAACTTCGTGATCCAGGCCTTCAGCTGCTCCGGTGCGCCCACCTGCCGCTCCAGCAGGATGTCGTATACCTGCTCCGGCGAGCAGCGGTCGTAGAAGGCCAGGCGCTCGATCATGTTCAGCACCTCGTAGGGCATCAGGTCCTTCTCGTCGGTCTGCACCTGCTCCTGTGGCCGCAGCTCCGCGCTTGGCTGCAGGTTGTTCACGTACTGCAAACCGATATAGCCCAGTTCCAGCTGCGCCCACACCAGAAACTGCCGGATGAAGGACTTGTCGATGCCCGCGATCGGGGAGATGCTGCCGGCCGTGTCGCCATCCATGGTGGCGTAACCCACCGAGGCCTCGCTGCGGTTGGAGGTGGCCATCAGCAGCGCATACTTTATGTTGGCCAGCATCCAGATGGCGGGGGCGCGCACCCGGGCCTGTATGTTCTGCAGCGTCACGTCGTCCTGCTGCCAGGTAAGCGGGCGGCCCAGCGCCTGCTCCACCTTGGAAGTATAACCCTGCACCTCCTCATCGATCGTCCAGTTATAGAACGTAGCCCCAATGGAGTCGGCCAGCTCTTTGGCGGAAGTATAAGTGTCGTCGGAGGAGTTGATGGTGCCCTGGTAGGCGCAGGTCAGCAGTTTGCCCACAATGGCCTTGCGGGCCTCCTCCTGCGGCAGCTGCCGGAACCGGGCCTTGTCCTCTCCCGAGAAAAGCAGCGCCTTCTCCACAAACGCCTCCAGGCCGATGCTTTCCACCCCGCGGCGCACCATCTCGGCCACCGCCACGGCACATAAAGAGGAATCCGCCCCGCCGCTCAGCGACAGCACAAAGCCACGGCTGCGGCTCTTGCGCATGTAGTCGAACAGGGCCAGGCTCAGCGCAGCGATCAGTTCCTTGTTCTCATCGATGGGCGGCAGGTACTCGATCACCTCCGTGATAGCCGGTTTATCAGAGAAGCATACTTCGGCAATCTCCAGGTCCACATCCTTGAAGCAGAGCAAATCATTGCGGCGGATCAGCTTGCCGTTCTGCGCGATCAGCACCTCGCCATCATAGATCATCTTCCCCGACTCGTTGCCCAGCAGGTTGGCGTACACATAGGCGCACCGGTACTTCTTGGAGGCATCCACCACCAGCCTGTGGCGCACATCGGTCTTGCTCAGGGCAAAGTGGCTGGCGCTCGGGTTAAGTATAAGCTGCACCCCCTTGGGCATGTGGCGTTCCGCCGGACGGTTCGGCCGCCAGGCATCCTCACAGATCTCGAAGGCATACTTTACGCCCTGCTCCTCATAGATGATATCGCCTATTTTATACTTCTGCCCCTGCATCTCGAACTCCTGCACCTCGTTGGCGGGCCAGGGGGTGAACCAGCGCGGCTCGTAGTGCACGCCATCGTTGGCCAGAAACTGCTTGGCCGTAAACCCAACGATCTCCCTGTTTTTGATGACGCAGGCCGTGTTATATACTTGCTTGTTCAGAAAGATCGGCAAGCCAACTGCCACGGTTATCCCATCGCACCACTCCTTTACCTCCAGTAGCTTTCCGAAGGCCTCTTCTGCTACCCAGGGACTCAGGAACAGGTCTTCGCAGCCGTAGCCGGTAATGCACAGCTCAGGCAACAGCAGGATGTGGGTGTTGTTTTGTTTTGCCTCCGCAATGGCGGTTCTTATGTGCTGCAGGTTGCCTTCCCAATCCATAGGGGTCTGGTTCAGGGCGGCCGCTGCCAGCCTTAGTCTTGTTTCTTCCATAGGTGATTATAACGCATGTATATGGAGGCAAGTTAAGTTTAATTGCTGTATTGTTAAATGGCTGCTCGCCGGGAAACCTGCGTGAAAAACAAGTAGAGGCACAAAGCAAAAAGGCCGCGAAGTATACTTCCCGGCCCACTGGTTACAATCCTACAAGTATGATTACGTGATGTTGAGGAAATCCAGGCCTTTCTCGGCAGCGGCCTGGTCAGCTTTTTTCTTGGAGAGGCCTACGCCAATGGCGATCGGCTTTTCGTCGATGTATACTTCGGAGGTGAACTCGGTGGTGTTGCCCTGCTGCTTGCGCTTGATGATGTCGAAACGGATCTCCAGGTTCTGGCTCTGCGCCCACTCGATCAGCTTGCTCTTGAAGTTGGCCGTGGTGTTCACCAGCTGGTGCAGGTCTACGTGCGGCTTCACCAGCTTGGCAAGTATAAACTGGCGGGTGGTGTTATAGCCCTTGTCCAGGTAGATAGCGCCTACCAGCGCCTCCAGCGCATTTCCGTTCACCGACTTGTGGCGCATGCTGTGGCCGGAGTTATCCACCTTTACCAGCAGGTTCAAGCCGATCTTGAGGGCAATGTGGTTCAGCGACTCCCGGTTTACGATGCGCGAGCGTATCTCCGTCAGAAAACCCTCGTCCTCGTACGGAAACTTCTTGAACAGCAGCTCGGCCACCACGGCACCCAGCACCGCATCGCCCAGGAACTCCAGGCGCTCGTTGGTTTCGTGCTTGCCGGCCGAGGTCTGGCGGGCAAAGGACGTGTGGGTCAGGGCAAGCTTATAGAGCCGCAGGTTATCGGGTGTACTGCCAATAATACCAGCGAGCGAGCGTACTAATCCCTTATCACTATTAAAAAACCTGTGGTAAGCGCGCCGAACTGGTTTAAAAGGCCCAAACACTAATCGTTGTATTGACGGAATATAACAGAGGTATTATGTCCACCGAAACCAAAGGTATTGCTCATGGCCACCTTCACCTCACGCTCCTGCGCCTTGTTGAACGTAAAGTTCAGGCGGGCATCGAAGCTGTCGTCATCGGTGAAGTGGTTGATGGTCGGTGGCACGATGTTGTGACGAACAGCCATGATCGAGGCGATGGCCTCAATGGCACCGGCAGCGCCCAACAGGTGGCCCGTCATGGACTTGGTGGAGCTGATGTTCAGGTTATAGGCGTGGTCGCCGAATACCGTCTGGATCGCCTTCACCTCGCTGATGTCGCCAAGTGGCGTGGAGGTACCGTGCACGTTAATGTAATCCACTTCCTCCGGCTTGATGTTGGCGTCGCGCAACACGTTTTTCATCACGTTGAGTGCGCCCAGGCCCTCCGGGTGAGGAGCCGTGATGTGGTAGGCGTCGGCAGACATGCCGCCACCGATTACCTCGGCGTAGATTTTGGCGCCACGCGCTTTGGCGTGCTCGTACTCCTCCAGAATCAGGGCACCGGCACCCTCGCCCAGCACAAAGCCATCGCGGTCTTTGTCAAAGGGGCGCGAAGCGGTCTCCGGGGAGTCGTTGCGCTCAGAAAGCGCTTTCAGGGCGTTAAAACCACCGATACCAGCCTCTGTTACGGCGGCCTCAGAACCACCCGTCACGATCGCGTCGGCCATACCCAGGCGGATATAGTTGAACGAGTCGATGATGGCGTTTGTGGCGGAGGCGCAGGCAGAAACGGTA
Source organism: Pontibacter flavimaris (assembly GCF_001907195.1). Classification (GTDB taxonomy): domain Bacteria; phylum Bacteroidota; class Bacteroidia; order Cytophagales; family Hymenobacteraceae; genus Pontibacter; species Pontibacter flavimaris. The sequence goes on along the minus strand of NZ_LVWA01000009.1, from coordinate 135,348 downwards.
ACGAAGTTAGGCCCGCGGAAGCCATGCTTGATGGAGATGTGGCCGGCACTGATGTCGGCGATCATCTTCGGGATGAAGAATGGGTTGAAGCGCGGCGTGCCGTCACCGTTGGCAAAGTTCACGCACTCCTCCTGGAAGGTGCGCAAGCCCCCGATGCCGGAGCCCCAGATCACTCCCACACGGTCAGGATCATAGGTTCCCTCAACCAGGTTTGCGTCAGCCACGGCCTGGTCGGCCGCCACAACGGCAAACTGGGAAAACAGGTCCATTTTGCGGGCCTCTTTCCGGTCAAAGTAATTTTCCGGGTCGTATCCTTTTACCTCACAGGCAAACTGGGTCTTAAACTTACTCGCATCAAAGCGTGTGATAGGTGCAGCGCCACTCACGCCATTGATCAGCCCGTTCCAGTACTCCGGAACGGTGCTGCCAAGTGGCGTGAGTGCGCCTAGCCCAGTAACTACGACTCTCTTAAGCTCCATAAGCTGTTAGTAGAGGGATAGATAGTAGAAATTCTTGATAAACTAAGGGGAGGTATATTACTTCGCGTGCTCTTCCAGGTAGCTTACAGCCTGCCCTACAGTAGCGATGTTCTCAGCCTGATCATCCGGGATGGATACGTTGAACTCTTTCTCGAATTCCATGATAAGCTCAACGGTATCCAGTGAGTCGGCGCCAAGGTCGTTAGTGAAGCTAGCCTCCGGAGTAACCTCTGACTCTTCAACACCAAGCTTATCGATGATGATAGCTTTTACTTTTTCTGCGATTTCTGACATTTTTCTTATAGTTAATTAAAACACTGTGCAAAGAAATAGCTTTTAACAGACAATGTCAAAAAAAATTACTCTATTCGCAGCGTAACAAAAGTTTTATACCTTACGCTCCCTTTTCCAGGCAGAGGTTCTTATTTTAGCGTTTCGATCAGAAAGCATGAAAACGCACCGCCTGCAGATAGAGTATGACTATAGCTTTGACTTATACGGCTTGGTTACGTCAGTAAAAGACTATAAGTTAGCCTGGGCGCTCAACAGGCTGCTGGACCTGCGCCTGAAAAAGCAAAAGGACCTGTGTTACGACCTGCCGGAGAAGGAGCGCCTGCTGATTGCTAACTACCAGTGTATCACAGCGCATAACCAGGTGCGGCTTTTCCGCAACAGGGCGCTTGGCAGCTCCGCCCTGAGGAAACCATTTTTACTGCCAGACATTAAAGAGTATGATTATGTGCTGCAAATAACCGGGGCCATGCAGCAGCTGCACCCGCAAGAGCTTGTCAGGAAACTGCTGCAGGCTCCGCTGGTGCAGTATGTGAAACAGTTTGACCCGCTCACTTTAAAATTTAAAGAGAACCTGATTTTCTAAGTATGGAAGTTACATTTAATAAGACTAAAGTTCTGGCCACCGTAGGGCCAGCCAGTGATTCGTATGAGCGCCTGCTCTCGCTCGTGCATACGGGCGTGAACGCGTTTCGCCTCAATTTCTCCCACGGCGCCTATGAGGCGCACCAGCAGGTGATTAAGCACGTGCGTGAGATCAACCGCCAGCACAATACTAACATTTGCCTGGTGCAGGACCTGCAGGGCCCTAAGATCCGACTGGGAGAAGTGGAGAACGGCAGCGTGGAGATCGTAGAGGGGCAGCGCGTAAAGCTGGTTTGCGATGGCTCTGTGAGCACCGCAAACAGGCTCTCAACTATTTATACCGGCCTAGCAAAAGACGTGAAAGAAGGTGATGCAATCCTGCTGGATGACGGCAAACTTGAACTAAAGGTAATTTCCACAGACGAGGAGCTGGAGGTAGAGACGGAGGTGATTTACGGCGGCATCGTGAAGCCCCGCAAAGGCATCAACCTGCCCAACTCCAGGGTTTCAGCCCCATCTCTAACAGAGAAAGACGTAGAGGACCTACACTTCGGACTGGACAATGACGTGGAGTGGGTGGCCCTTTCGTTTGTGCGCAAGGTGGAGGACATCCACGAGATCAAGCGTATTATCAGAGAGCGCGGCAAGGATACCCGCGTGATCGCGAAGATTGAGAAGCCGGAGGCCATCGAGAACATCGACGAGATCATTGCGGCAACAGACGCTATTATGGTGGCGCGCGGTGACCTGGGCGTGGAAGTAGGTATGGAAAGAGTGCCGATGATCCAGAAAATGCTGATCGACAAGTGTAACATGGCAGCCAAGCCCGTGATTGTGGCCACGCAGATGATGGAAAGTATGATCGTGAACCCGCGCCCTACCCGTGCCGAGACAAACGACGTAGCCAACGCTGTGATTGACGGCGCCCACTGCCTGATGCTGAGCGCAGAGACTGCCGTGGGAGCCTACCCGATCGAGACCATCGAGAGCATGGTGCTCACCATCCGCACGGTGGAGGAGCACCAGGAGGGATTTCATAAAGTATACTCGCCAAATCCGAACTCTGAAACATTCCTGAGCGACATCCTGGTAGCCAACGCCTGCAACCTGGCCCGCGACACGAATGCCAAAGCCATTATCGGCATGACCAAGTCCGGCTACACGGCTTTCCAGTTGGCCAAGTACCGTCCGCAGGCGCACATCTTCGTCTTTACGGAGAACCACCGCCTGCTGAACACCCTGAACCTGGTGTGGGGCGTGCGCGGCTTCTACTACGACAAGTTCGATTCTACCGACAACACGATTGCCGACATCAAGGAAACGCTGCTTAAAGAGGGGCACATCCAGAAGGGCGACGTGTTCATCAACACGGCCAGCATGCCGATAAATGAGCAGAAGCGCACCAACATGATCAAGCTGAGCATCGCCTAACAGTTATACTTGGCAAGTATAAAAAGCGCCCGTGACTTCGGTCCCGGGCGCTTTTTTTGTGGCTGGCTATACGTGTGCGGCAGGCTCTAAAGTATAAAGTACAGGGCGGGAAATTTCCGCAGGTGTATACTTGCGCAGGGCGGCTTTCCTGCACGCTTGCCTGAGGCGGTAAGCTCTGATCAACGTCATCCTATCATACTTTCACCTACCAACTGGCAAAGGCTTATTCAGTTGGGGCAGGCACAAACACAAAAGCCCTGCACGGGGAGTGCAGGGCTTTTGCAAAGTATGGTTCCGTCAGAAACTACGCAGCGATGCTGTTCACGAACTTAGCCAGTTTAGACTTGTTGTTCGCTGCCTTGTTTTTGTGGATGATGTTTTTCTTAGCCAGACGGTCAAGCATGGAAGAAACTGTCTTGTACAGCTCCTGCGCCTCGGCCTTGTCAGTTGTGTTTCTCAGCTTCTTGATGAAAGTACGAGTAGTTTTCGCCTGGTATCTGTTACGAAGACGTTTAGCGTTGTTCGCTCTGATTCTCTTTAGTGCCGACTTATGGTTAGCCATGTTATTCTAATATATTATTTCTGTCTGATGCTTTTCTGAATGAGTCTGCAAAGGTAAACCCTTTGGTATTAATTTCCAAAACACCCCACTCAAAAAATTTCAGTGCGGTACTCGGTTACAAATATAACACAAACAGCGGGCTTAACCTATCATCCGCACCAAAACTACCTCGCTGCTGATGCATTTTTAAGGCTTCCCGGCTCCCGCCAAAAGAACGGTGGCAGCCGGGCCGGATTCCTATACTTTATACTTTCTGCGCTCCCGGCTATCCTGACAGGGCTGATGAAAGTGCTGCCCTGAAGTATAAAATGGGGCTGGGGTTATAAAAAAATCCGCTACGGGAAGTTCCCGCAGCGGATTCTATACTTCTTTTATACTTTAATCAGGTTGCGCTTAGTTATTGTCACGGTTTACGTCCACATCCACGTCTATGTCGTCAATATCACCTAAACGCTGCTGCACCTTGTTTTCGAACTCGTTCCACTCGGTTTTGGTTTTCTCCCAGGCCTGGCGGGTTTCCTCGTCCCAGGTAGAGGCCTCCGCCTCCACCTCGGCTTCGCGGCGCTTGTACTCGGTGCGCATCTCGCGGTACTCATCCTCGGTTACCGTCTCGGCACGGTCGGTGTTGGTGTCCACCCAGGCCTCAAAGTCATCATAAGAGGATCTTGCCTCCATGTTCTCTTCGCTCATTTCGGCCTGTGCCTCGTTTACCTCCGCGTTGGTTTCGTTCTGCGTCTCCTGGCTACAGGCAAACATAAACGAACCCAGGGCAAACGCAAATCCTATTGTTTTAATCTTCGATGTAATTTCCATAGTTGTATTGTTAATGATAGTTTTGGGGTTTATACGGAGAAGAACAGAATATTGATATATAACACGCTAGGTGTAGACATTTTTCCCTGATTTTTCGTATTTACAAGTAGTCAAGTATAAGTTCTTTACCACTATGCCATTACTCTTATCGAAGCACCGGGCGCCCTTTTACCTTTTTAACGGGCATCTGCAAACCATCATCCCGAGTTTATTCAGGCAGGTGGAGGGCGTGCAGTACGAGCGCGAGCGCCTGCCAACGCCTGACGATGATTTTATCGATGTGGACTGGTCGAGGGTGGGATCTGACGCGCTGCTGGTGCTCTCGCACGGGCTGGAGGGCGACTCCCACAGGCCCTACATCACGGGCATGGTCAAGGCGTTTAACGCCGAGGGCGTGGATGCCCTGGCCTGGAACTACCGCAGCTGCAGCGGCGAGCCCAACAAGCTGCTCCGCTCCTACCACCTGGGCGCCTCCGACGACCTGGACTTCGTGCTGCGGCACGCCCTGGCATCGGGCAAGTATAAAAATGTTTACTTAGTGGGGTTCAGCGCTGGTGGCAACATCACGCTCAAGTACCTGGGCGAGGCCCCGGAGCAAGTGCCGGAACAGGTAAAGCGCGCCACCGTGTTCTCCACACCCGTAGACCTGAAGGGATCGGCGCAGCGGATATCCAAAGTATACACCCAGCGCTTCCTGAAGACGCTGGGTGAGAAACTGGAGCAAAAGCGGCAGATGTACCCCAACGACCTGGACCTGACAGACTACAGCCTGCTCTGGAGCTTCCCGGAGTTCGACGACCGCTACACCGCTCCCATCCACGGGTTTAAGAATGCGGAGGAGTACTACGCCCGCGTCAGCGCCAGGCAGTTCCTGAGGGACATACAGGTGCCGACGCTGCTGGTAAACGCCAAAAACGACCCTTTCCTGTCGGTGGAGTGCTTCCCGATGCAGGAAGCGGAGCAAAACCCATACTTTTACCTGGAGGTGCCCGAGGAGGGCGGCCACGTGGGCTTTGCCGAGGACTTCCGGAAAAACCGCTATTACTCGGAGGAGCGGGCTTTAAGGTTTATACTTGAGGGAAAGTAATTGATAATTGCTGATGGGCGACTGCTGCTTTAGCCCGGCCGTCTGCAGGAAAAGCAAGGGGAGGTTTACTTCTTCAGCGGCACGTACACCACCTTCTTTGTCTCGAAGAACTCCTCCTGGAAGTAATCCTTCAGCTCGAAGGTGCGGGTAATAAGGCCGGACTCGGTCAGCTCCTCCTGCAAATCGCCGCCTTTCAGGTAGTACAGGCCTTCACTCTCCAGACCGGTTTTCTTGAAGCTGTTCATCACCCAGGGCCAGAAGTTGGCGAGGCGGGTAACGGCGCGGCTCACAATGAAATCATACTTGTCGCGCACCTGTTCGGCGCGGGTGTGGCTGGCCGTCACGTTGTGCAGGTGCAGCTCGCGGGCTATCTCGTTCACCACGTGTATCTTCTTGCCGATGGAGTCCACCAGGTGGAACCTGACCTCCGGGAACATCACCGCCAGCGGCAGGCCCGGCAGGCCGCCCCCGGTGCCTACGTCCATCACGGAAGTATGGCCGGGAAACTGAACCACCCTGGCAATGCCCAGCGAGTGCAGAATGTGGTGCACCCCCAGCATGTCCATGTCCTTGCGGGAAATCACGTTTATCTTCTGGTTCCACTCCTGGTACAATTCGCCCATGTGTTCATACTTCTGCAACTGGTCTTCGGTAAGCTCCGGGAAGTAACCGGAAAGCAGGGTACGGATGGCGGTAGAATGGGGCATATGTTGCGTTAGGGAGTTTAAGAGTTAGAGAGTTTGGGAGTTATCTCTAGTATACTTCGCGTAGGTAGAGCTGCTCTGTTATAGAACCAGAGGGTTGGGCGTTAAATTTATTAGGCGATGGTAAAGTATAAAATAGCCGTGCCCACAAAGGCAAAGGCCGCCACGCCCAGCCCCATCAGGAAGTCGAACAGCAGCATGAGTCCGGCGTTACGGTACTGCCCCTCATACTTTACGCTCAGCTCACGCCTAATCTTCCCGGGTGCACGCAAGCGCAGGTACAGGTATAGTTTGCCTGCCTTTGCCAATAGTCTGTTTCCTAAAGTTGCATTCATCATGTGTGTATCGTATCAGTTGCAAAAGTATAAAATAAGTCCGGGATATCCATATAAGTATGAAACCCCTGCTGCTTACGGGCAACGGGGGCTTCTAACGTAATCAATCAATGTATTAACCTTAATCTAAAGAATGTTTGTTGTCAGTTGCTGATCGTTGGGTTGCAGGCTTGCAAATCAGCAATGCCGCAAACAACACTTTAACGAGCAGCAATTCAGCAATTAAATCAGGTGCTTCTTGTTCTTCACCATGTCGTAGAGTAGCTCGCGGGCGCGGTGCAGCTGTGCCTTTACGGTGCCCAGCGGGGCGTTCAGCTCGGTGGCGATCTCCTCGTAGCTCAGCTCGTTAAAGTAGCGCAGCGTAACCAGGCGCTGGTACTTCTCGGGCAGCTTGGCCACCACGTACTGCATGATCTCGATCTTCTGGTTCTTGATAGCCTCCTCCTGCGGGTTCAGGTTCTTGTCCTTAAAGTCGATCGTGATCTCGTCGCCGTTGTCGATCTTAATGGCCGAGTCGATCGACATGGTCTTGATCCTGTTCTTGCGGATGAAGTCGATGCAGTTGTTGGTGGCAATGCGGAACAGCCAGGTACTGAAGGCATACTCCGGGTTGAACTTATGCAGGTTCTTGAAGGCCTTGGCAAAAGCCTCTATCGTCAGGTCCTCCGCATCGTCGGCGTTGCGCACCATCTTCAGCACCACGTGGTATACCGGCTTCTTGTAGATGCTCATGAGCTCGGCGTAAGCCTTCTCATCCTTCTCTTCTACTGCCGCCTGTATTAGCTTAAAATCGTGCTTTGCTTTCGCAGAGAATTGTTTGTTTACTTCCATCTGAATTGTTTATACAGTACAACAGATATCCCAAGGAACAGGTAGTTTACAAAGTAAACCAGGTCCAGCACAGGCATCAGCAACAAGGATATTCTATCGTCGAGTCTTCGGGACGCCGCCAAGTAAACGGGAAATACCGCGAGGTAACGAACGCCTACCAGCGCTCCCAAGATAGCTAAATGGCTATTTAGAACAAGAAGAACCAAGAAAAGTATGTAAAAAAGTATATTCGATCCTACAAAAGCCCCTATCCTTCTCCTGTCTGTTGCTTTATAGCGCCCCCCGACCGACAAATGCCTTCTTTTCTGAACGACCCACTCCCGAAACGTCTTTTTGGGAATGCTGGCAGTCTGCGCCTCCTTGTCGATAACAATACTAACCTTACTATTGTTGGCGGCATCGCGGACAAAAAGATCATCGTCGCCGCCCGTTAACTTGATATGAGATGCAAACCCCTTGTTTTTAAAGAAACAAGACTTCGTATAAGATAAGTTTCGGCCAACGCCCATATATGCGCGACCAGCGTTTGCTTGAGACAAATACTGGATTCCGGTCAGTAAGGTTTCATAGCGGATGAGCTGATTCAAAAATCCTTTTAATTGTACATACGGAGAATAGCCAAGTACCACATCTGCCCCCTTATCGTAGCCTGCCTGCATTTTTCTTATCCAGTTTGGGCTGCAGGGGCGGCAGTCGGCGTCGGTGAAGAGCAGGTGCTCATACCTGGCGGCGCGTATGCCCAGCGCCAGCGCATACTTCTTCGAGTTCAGGTACTCCGGCGTCTTTTTAACGGTCACCACCCGGAAGTTCGGGTAGAGGCGCTCCAGCTCATACGTATAAAACTCGGTGTCGTCGTCGGAGCGGTCGTTTACCAGCAGCACCTCAAACTCGGGGTAGTTCTGGTCCAGCAGCGCGGGCAGCAGCACCATCAGGTTCTCCAGCTCGTTGTGCGCGGCCACCACCACCGATACCGGCCGCCGCGCATCGGGCTCCGGGTCCTGGTGCCGGGTAAGGGGCATAAACCTGAAAAAGGCAAAGTATAACTGCACCAGCACGCAAACAGCCAGCACACCCAGAAGTATAAGTGTCACCAAATTAGATTACTGATTTTTTGGAATGCAAAATAGTTGTGCAGCCGGGCTGCCTGGGGTTTCCCTTTTCAAAAATAGGCAAAGTATAACCATTTACGAAGCAAGTGCGGCTATTAAGGCGCGATAATATCCGGTTTTTTCAATAAATAGGGCCTGCTGATTTTATCAAGGTATAAATTGCACTGCCAAGTATGATTTTTAGCCTTACGCAGGCACTAATGCATGGTTTGTGCTGGCGCAGTTCGTATCTTTGCCGGTTGATTAATTTTTGACGGAACTTAAAGGAATAGAAGCCCTTGCGGCAAATCCGGCTTTTGGTGTTGTTTTTGTAAGATGATGCGCCGGCAACCATACAACCATGCAGTTTAATTTAGTAGCAACAGACCCACAGTCCAAAGCCCGCGCCGGGGTGGTGCAAACCGACCATGGCGCCATCGAAACGCCTATCTTTATGCCGGTGGGCACAGCCGGCACGGTAAAGGCGGTGCACCAGCGCGAGCTAAAGGAAGATATCAAGGCCGAGATCATACTTGGCAACACCTACCATTTATACTTGCGCCCGGGCCTGGAAATTCTGGAGAAGGCAGGCGGCCTGCACAAATTCAACGGCTGGGACCGCCCCATGCTGACTGACAGCGGCGGCTACCAGGTGTTCTCGCTGGCCGGTACGCGCAAGATCAAGGAGGAAGGCGTAAAGTTCAAGTCGCACATCGACGGCTCCACGCTCAACTTTACGCCGGAGAACGTGATGGATACACAGCGCACCATCGGCGCCGACATCATCATGGCCTTCGACGAGTGCACCCCCTACCCTTGCGATTATACGTACGCCAAGCACTCGATGGAGCGCACGCACCGCTGGCTGCAGCGCTGCGTAGACCGCTTCGACAGCACCGAGCCCAAGTATGGCTACAACCAAACGCTCTTCCCGATCGTGCAGGGCAGCACCTACAAAGACCTGCGTGTGCAGTCGGCCGAGACCATCGCTAGCTTCGGCCGTGAGGGAAATGCCATTGGCGGTTTATCGGTAGGCGAGCCGGCCGAGATGATGTATGAAATGACCGAGGTGGTGTGTGACATACTGCCAAAAGACAAGCCGCGTTACCTGATGGGTGTGGGCACGCCAGCCAACATCCTGGAGAACATTGCCCTGGGCGTGGACATGTTCGATTGCGTGCTGCCCACACGCAACGCCCGCAACGGCATGCTGTTCACCACGCAGGGCATCATCAACATCCGGAACAAGAAGTGGGCCGATGACTTCAGCCCGATAGACGCGGAGCTGGGTGGCTACGTAAGCACGTTTTACACCAAGGCCTACCTGCGCCACCTCATCCACAGCACTGAGTACCTGGCAGGCCAGATTGCCAGCGTGCACAACCTCACGTTTTTCCTGTGGTTGGTAAAGCAGGCCCGCCAGCACATCCTGAACGGAACTTTCCGCGACTGGAAAGATGTGATGGTAAAGAAATTGATGACACGTTTGTAGTTAGAAAGTTAGAGAGTTAGAAAGTTAAAAAGTTATACTTGCTAATTCTCCCACTTTCTAACTTTCTAACTTTAAACTTTCTAACTTAAGTTGAAGCTCCTCGACAAGTACATACTAAAGAAGTTCCTGAGCGCCTACGTGTTTACGGTGCTGATTTTAGTGGCCGTTATTCTGGTGATTGAATTCACCGAGAAGAATGACGACTTCATCAAGACGAACCCAAGTGCGCACGAGATCCTGTTCGATTATTTTCTGAACCTGGTGCCGTTTTACGCCAACATGCTCAGTCCGATCACGGTGTTCATCGCCACGGTTTTCGTTACGGCCAAGCTGGCCTCGCATACCGAGATTGTGGCCATCCTGAGCAGCGGCGTGAGTTTCAGGCGCCTGCTGGTGCCTTACCTGATAGGTGCCTCGATCATCGGGGCCACTATCTTCGTGCTGATCGGCTGGGTGATCCCCATCGCGAACAAAGAGCGGGTAGCTTTTGAGGTGAAGTACATCAAGAGCCCCTTTACCTACGACAGCCGCAACATCCACATCAAAATCGGGCCGGATGCTTACGTGTACATGGAGAGTTACAACAACGCGGCCCACATTGGCTACAACTTTGCCATGGAAACCATAAAGGGCACTGACCTGCACCAGAAGCTCAGCGCCAGCAGCATCTCCTGGAACGCCGAGAAAGAGAAGTGGCACATCAACCAGTACACGCTGCGCACCTTTGATGGCGAGAACGAAACCATTTACAAAGGCAGCAACCTGGATACCACCCTAAATATGTGGCCCAAGGACTTTGAGAGCACCTACAAGCTGGAGCAGACCCTGACGCTGACGCAGCTGAACGACTACATCAACGAGAAGATAGCACGTGGCGCCGACGACATCGAGACGTACCTCATCGAAAAGTATGAGCGCTTCAGCTACCCCTTCGCCATCATCATACTTACCGTGATCGGGGTGATCGTGAGTGCGCGCAAGGCGCGGGGTGGCGTGGGCTTCCAGATTGCGCTGGGCTTTTTGCTGGCCTTCATCTTCATCATTTTCGTGATCACGAGCCGAAGCCTGGCGCAGGTGGGCGATATTGCGCCGCAGATCGCCGCCTGGATCCCGACCATCGTGTTTACAGGCATCGGCTTTTTATTATACCGTTACGTTCCGCGCTAAATGCCACGTCTCAAAGATTTTATCGAGCTCCACTTTGTTATCTTCCTGTGGGGCTTCACGGCCATACTTGGTAAGCTGATCACCATACCTGCCGTGGAGCTGGTGGCCATGCGCACCCTCATCACGGCGCTGGCGCTGGGAGCCATCATGTATAGGAACGGCACGCCTTTTGGGATAGGGCGCGCCATGGTTATCCGGATCATGCTGGTAGGTGTAGTCATTGCTGCCCACTGGATTCTGTTCTTTGCGGCGGCGCGGGTGTCTTCGGTGTCCATCAGTTTGGTGGGCCTCTCCACCAGCAGCCTCTGGACAGCCTTTCTGGAGCCGCTCTTCAACAAGGGCAAGGTAAAGCCACACGAGATTTTCCTGGCCCTGCTCGTGATCATGGGTCTCTACATCATCTTCCAGCACGAAACCAGTTTCGATAGTGTGCTGGGCATCAGCATGGCCATAGGCGCGGCACTGCTTGGCTCTATCTTCACCATCATCAACGCCAACCTGGTCAAGACGATACCCTCCACCACCATTACCATGTATGAGATGGCCGGGGCGTTTGTGGGCACGGTGCTCTTCTTCCCGGTTTATACGTTATACTTTGCAGAGGGCAGCCTGAACTTCGGCCTTACCGGAATGGATTGGATATACCTGCTGGTGCTGGCGCTGGCCTGCACGGTGTATGCCTACACCGCTTCCGTTCGCCTGATGCAGCGCATCTCAGCCTATACTGTGAACCTGACCGTGAACCTGGAGCCGGTGTATGGGATTATACTTGCCTGGTTTATCTTTAACGAGGGCGACCAGCTATCGCAGGGCTTTTACATAGGCGCCGGGGTTATCCTGCTGAGTGTGTTTATTTACCCTGTGCTGGACACGCTGGAAAAGCGCCGTAAAAGGAAACTACAGCAGCCCCTGCCAGACAGCGTAGTGAGCGGGAAAGACTAAGTTAGGGGGCGTCTCCTTAAACAGGCCGTACACGGCGGAGCCCGAGCCCGTCATGGCGGCATAGGTGGCGCCAGCCTCATAGAGCTGCTCCTTTAGCTGTGGCAGCTCCGGGTACTTCGGGAATAGGGCTTCCTCAAAGTCGTTCTTCAGCACCTCTTTCCATACTTTCACGTCCTGCTTCAGGAGCATCTCCATAGAGCAGGAAGGTTGCTGCGGTTTTATACTTCCGTAAGCCTCTGCCGTGGTGATGTGGATGCCCGGGTAAACCACCACACATGTATAGCCGCTCAGGTCCAGGGCGACCGGCGTAAACACATCCCCGCGTTCCGTGGCGATAACGGGCTTGTTCTGCACGAAGAAAGCGCAGTCGGAGCCCAGTTGGCGGGCGTAGTTCTCCAGTACCTCATCGCTTAGATTTAACGCAAACTGCTGGTTAAGCAGGCGCAGGGTAAAAGCCGCGTCCGCAGAGCCGCCTCCCAGGCCCGCTCCCATGGGTATCACCTTGTGCAGGTGCAGGTGCACCGGCGGCAAGTTGTAATCCTGCTGCAGCAGCTTGTAGGCTTTCAGGCACAGGTTCGTCTCCGGGTTTCCGGGCACCGGCAGGCCCGTCATATCAAACCGCAACTCCTCCGCAGGCAGTAGCTCCAACGCATCGCACCAGCGCACCGGGTAAAAGCACGACTGCAGGTTGTGGAAACCGTCGGGGCGCTTCTCGGTGATGTACAAGCCCAGGTTTATCTTGGCGTTCGGGAAATCGAGCATCGTCTGCGTAGTTGGGTTTAGAGATCGCAAGCTATGAATTTACGCTGAAAACGCGGCCATGGCCCAGCTCTTCCTAAAAAAGTATAGGACTAAACTATTATACTTTGCGGGAAAATGGTATATTAAAGAGCATTTGCACCGCATCTTTACCTGAACCGGGCAGCCAAACTGACGACGACGCCGTATGATAGCATCTGAATCCGAGGCGTCGCAGCCGCAGAAGCCCTACCTCACATTACACTACTATGATTTACAGGCCAGGACGTATTTTCCTTTCGGTGCCGCACATGGGCGGGCATGAGAAGAACTATGCTTTAAAAGCAATAGAGGACAATTGGGTGACCACTGCCGGGCCAAACCTGACGGGCTTTGAGCACGACATCTGCCAGCACACCAACGCCCGCCATGCCGTGGCCCTTAGCTCTGGCACCGCTGCCCTGCATCTGGCCCTGCAGGTGGTAGGCGTAAGGCCCGGCGATGAGGTGCTTTGCTCTACTTTTACCTTTGTGGCCTCGGCTAACCCTATTTTATACTTAGGCGCCCGGCCCGTATTCGTGGAGAGTGAGCCTGAAACGTGGAACATGAGCCCGGAGGCCCTGCACGAAGCCATTGCCGACCGTCTGCGCCTGGGCAAACGCCCGGCCGCCATCATGCTGGTGCACCTATATGGCATGCCCGCCAAGCTAAAGGAGATCATGAGCATTGCGGATGAGTTTGGAATCCCGGTGGTAGAGGATGCAGCGGAGGCGCTGGGCTCGCGCTACAGCGGCCACCAGGTGGGCACGTTCGGGCGCGTGGGTGTCTTCTCCTTCAACGGCAACAAGATCATTACCACGTCGGGGGGCGGCGCGCTTATCTCGGAGGATGGGCAGTTGGTGGAGCAGGCCCGCTTCCTCTCCACACAGGCCAAAGACCCGGCCCCGTACTACGAGCACTCGCAGATGGGCTATAATTACCGGATGAGCAACATCAGCGCCGGTATTGGACGAGGGCAGATGGAGATGCTGGAGAAGCGCATTAAGCAACGTAAGGAGATCTTCCAGTTTTACAGGCAGCAACTCGGCCATATAGAGGGACTGGAGTTTGTCACGGAACCGAAGACCTGCTTCTCTAACCGCTGGCTCACCACCGTGCTTTTACCGGAGCCGCATACGCCGGAAAGTATACGCCTGGCCCTGGAGGAGGAGAACATCGAGACCCGCGCCCTCTGGAAGCCCATGCACCTGCAACCACTCTTTGCGCAGCACCCTTACGTGGGCAACAACCTCAGCGGCAGGCTTTTTGCCCGTGGCCTCTGCCTGCCCAGCAGCAGCAGTATGACGGAGGAAGATCTGGCAAAGGTGGTGAAGCACCTGAGGCGCCTGCTGGAGGTGGTGTAGCCGTTACTCTTTCTAAGGGTCACCCCACCCCATAAGAGCACGGTCTTTCGCAGTGCCGTATCCAACCACCCCTGCCCCTCCCCCGGAACAAGTCCGGGATCCGAGACTTATCCAAGGAGGGGAATTTGTAATAGCTTTGGCTGAAGTATAAGTTTCATAGTTGCTGTTCTCGCGCGTACAGGTCTCGACCTGTCCCTACAAAGTATAAACCCACCCCAACCCCTCCGAGGAGGGGAGTTATACTTGCTCCCTTTCCTGTCATCTCGAGCAGGGCGAGAGATCTATCGGGAATTCTAAAGAGATCTCTCCTAAAGGTCGAGATGACAGTTAGGGCAGAAGCTATCGAATTAGAACCCAGTTTTTCTGTGAGGCGCCTATGCGAGTTTTTCTGGTGCCCGGAGGGCATTGCGACGTCAGGAGCAAAGGAAAAGCTCCCAGCGCCGAGCGGGAAAACGAGCCCTCTCGGGCTTGAGAGCACCAAAGTATGAAATGAAACGGTAGGTATGTAAGTCTATAGGATGAACGGCAGCTACAAAGTATAGCTTAGTTCCAGTTGCAGGAAGCAGCGGCCAGGAAAGTATAAATCAGCAAGTATGAGCAAGTATAAAGAGAAGTATAGTAGTGCGCACTAAGCGGATTAGGAAATCCGCAGCAGCTTTGGTTCCAGACAAGGATGTCCGGAACAGCAAATCAGCCAAAGTATAAGAAGGCACAAGCGGACGCTTGCGCCAGAGATAATCTGAAGTATAGCCAAAGTATAAAGCCCTGCTCATCCCTTCATCCTGAAAATTCTGATTCAGACAAGTATAAAGTATGGCTCTTCAAGCCACCAAAGCCACAGGACCGACACCACAGTAGACACAAGTCGGAGACTCGCGCCAGAGAGTGAACAAAGTATAAGCGCCCTGCTACACCGCCGCCAGCGCCGTCTCCAACTCTGCGATCAGTTCCTCCGGCTCCTCGATCCCTACCGAGAAACGAATCACCCCCACCGTTATACCCAGTTTCTGCTGCTGCTCTGCCGAGAGGGAGCGGTGCGAGGTGCCGAGCGGGTGAGAGATAGAAGTATTCACCCCCGCCAAAGACGGCGCAAACGGAATGCTTGGCAAGGCACGCATAAAGCGGTTTACGGCCGCCGTGTCATCTTTCACCCTGAAGCTAAGCATGCCACCGAACAGCCCTTGTCCCTGCTCCTTTGCCAATTCGTGCTGCGGATGCTCCGCCAGACCCGGGTACCATACTTTCTCCACCTTGGGGTGCTGCTGCAGGTATTGCGCTAGTTGCAGGCCGTTGCTGCTGTGTTGCTTCATACGCAGGCGCAGCGTCTTCAGGCCGCGCGCCGCCAGCCAGCCTTCAAAAGGGCTCAGGTTCAGCCCATATACCTTCATCACCGTTTGCACGCGCTGCAGGTCCTCCTGTTCCCGGCACACCACCACGCCCGCTGTCACGTCGCTGTGGCCCGACAGGTACTTGGTAACGCTGTGGATGACAATGTCAGCGCCCAGCGCCAGCGGCTTGGTAAGTATGGGAGTAGCGAAGGTGTTATCGATCACCAGTTTTATACTTTGCTTCCTGGTTTCCTTAGCCAGTTTGGCAATGTCCAGCACCTGCAGCAGGGGGTTGCTCATGGTTTCTGCCAGCATCAGGCGCGTGTTGGGCCTGGTGTATTGCTGCAAATTATAGGTATCAGCGGTTGGCACATACGTCACCTCCATGCCGATGCGCGTCAGTTCCTGGCTTAGCAGCGCGGCAGAGCCGCCGTAAATCTCCTCTGCGCAGAGCACGTGGTCGCCGGCTTTGCAAACGGCCAGCACCGCCGCCAGTATGGCCGACATACCCGACGAGGTGACCACCCCTCCTGCCCCGCCCTCCAGCTTGTTTACCTCGCGGGCCAGCTCATCGGTGTTCGGGTTGCCGTAGCGGGTGTACATGTAATTCTGCCCCGGCTGCTCAAAGTATAGCTCCAGGGCATCCAGGTCGTCGAAGGCAAACACCGAGGTTTGGTAAATGGGAGTGGTTTTTGGGTGGATATCGGGCATGATGTGTAAGTAAAATTCTGGCTTAATTTAAGGAGGATTTCTTATATTGTAAAAGGCTGCGCCAATTTATAAACCTGAAAGCAATTTGCTTGTTTGGGTTATTCAGTTTTCAGGTAAAGTCTAATTTCAAACCGAAGTATAAAATATAGATTACTTCTAAATCAGCTTAAACAATTATGGGTATAACCGTCGAACTGGCACTTTTTGGCATGGCCATACTTTTTTTCCTGAGCATTCTGGCCGGCAAAGCAGGGCATAAATTCGGGGTGCCGGCCCTCCTGCTCTTCCTCTCGGTAGGGATGCTATGCGGCACCGATGGCCTGGGCATTGAGTTCGAGAACATCCAGGTAGCCCAGACCATCGGCACGGTGGCCCTGTGCATCATCCTGTTCTCGGGCGGTATGGATACCAAGTTCAAAGACATTAAGCCGGTGTTGGCCCAGGGCGTCATCCTGGCTACCTTCGGCGTGCTGCTCACGGCTGTGCTCACCGGAGTGCTTTGCTGGTGGATCCTCGGCATGACCATGGAGTCGGCCGCGATAGGCTTAACCACGGCCCTGCTGCTGGCGGCCACCATGTCCTCAACGGATTCGGCTTCGGTCTTCTCCATTCTCCGCTCCAGAGGGCTGCACCTGAAGAATAACCTGCGCCCCATGCTGGAGTTGGAAAGCGGCAGTAACGACCCGATGGCCTACATTCTCACAATCACGCTGATAGAGATCGTGATGATGGATGCGTCCCCGAACTACCTGGCGGCGGCGGGCATGCTTTTGATGCAGCTCCTGATCGGGGCGGTGGCAGGTTACCTGCTGGGGAGGCTGTCGGTCCGGATCATCAACAGCGTGAAGATCGATAACAGCTCGCTGTACCCTATCCTGGTGTTTACCTGCTGTATTTTCATTTTCTCCGCCACCTACTTTATCAAGGGCAACGGCTACCTGGCCGTCTACATCGCAGGCCTGGTTATCGGCAACTCTCGGTTTGTGCACAAACGCTCCGCCCTGAACTTTTTCGATGGCATGGCCTGGATGAGCCAGTTGATCATGTTCCTCACCCTGGGCCTGCTCGTTAACCCGCGCGAGCTTGTCCCGGTCATTATACCTGGCCTCATCATCAGCTTCCTGATGATCTTTATCACCAGGCCATTAAGCGTTTTCCTGTGCCTACTGCCCTTCCGTAAAATGTCCTTCAAGGGTAAGGTCTTTGTTTCCTGGGTTGGCTTGCGCGGTGCTGTCCCTATCATCTTTGCCATACTTCCGCTGGCCGCCGACGTTCCCCATGCCCGGCTCATCTTCAACATTGTGTTCTTCTGCACCCTGGTATCGCTGGTTATACAGGGCACCTCCCTCTCCAAAATGGCCATCTGGCTGGGCCTGGCCGAGCAACCCGACGACTTGAAGAAACCCGAGGATTTTGATGTGGAGTTCTCAGATGAGATCAAGTCTGTGATGACGGAGCTGAACATAACGGAGCCCGCGCTGAAGAGCGGCAACAAGCTCATGGATCTACCCTTGCCTGAAAAAACGCTTGCCGTGCTGGTAAAGCGCGACGGCAAATACTTTGTGCCCACCGGCAAGACCGAGCTGTTCATCAACGACAAGCTCCTCATCATTACAGACGACCGCGATGCCCTGATGCTCACTCTGAAGAACCTGGGCCTCTCGGGCGCTGCCGCCGCCAGCACCACCGCCACGGCATAGCACCCCCTCCGGGAACACCTGAGTTTATACTTATACTTGCGTCTTGACTTTCCTGCGGGGCTCAGCTCCTGGCTGTGCGTATATTGGGTTATAGGTTGCCTGCCACGAACATGGGGCTGCCCTGATCCATACTTATACTTCCCCAGGTATTCATACTTCCCCAAAGCAACAAGGCCTCCTGCTCACGAAGAACAGGAGGCCTTGTTTATACTTTGTTACCGGCTGTTATGCTGATACAGACTCAGCCAGAACGATGATCTTGTTATTGAGTACTTCTACCACACCACCGTCCACGGTAAAGAACTCCTGCCCTTTGCTGGTAGTGATACGGATGCTTCCTTTTTCAAGGGTGCTGATGAGCGGGGCGTGCATGTCCAGCACCTCGAAAGAGCCGTTGGCTCCCGGAAACTGAGCGGCCTCTACCTCGCCGGCATAAACCTTCTTGTCAGGTGTGATTATCTCTAAATACATCTTTATTAGTTAAGAGTTTAGAGTTAAGAGTTATGAGTTATTGTGGCAGAACCAACTTTTAACTCCTAACTCTTAACTTTTAACTATAAAACCTATTTTGCTTCAGCCAGCATCTTCTCGCCTTTGGCCATTGCGTCTTCAATGGTACCAACCAGGTTAAAGGCTGACTCAGGCAGGTGGTCGTGCTTGCCGTCCATGATCTCGTTAAAGCCACGGATGGTGTCCTTGATGTCTACCAGCACCCCTTTCAGGCCTGTGAACTGCTCGGCCACGTGGAACGGCTGAGACAGGAAGCGCTGCACGCGGCGCGCTCTGTGCACCACCAGTTTATCCTCGTCAGAAAGCTCGTCCATACCCAGGATGGCGATGATGTCCTGAAGCTCCTTGTAGCGCTGCAGGATCTCCTTCACGCGCTGCGCGGTGTTGTAGTGCTCGTCGCCCACAACGTCCGGCGTCAGGATACGTGACGTAGAGTCCAGCGGGTCTACCGCAGGGTAGATACCAAGCTCGGAGATCTTACGGGAAAGTACCGTGGTTGCGTCCAGGTGGGCAAACGTTGTTGCCGGAGCCGGGTCAGTCAAGTCATCGGCAGGTACGTAAACGGCCTGTACCGATGTAATGGAACCGCGCTTGGTTGAGGTAATGCGCTCCTGCATGGCACCCATCTCGGTGGCCAGCGTTGGCTGGTAACCTACCGCAGATGGCATACGACCCAGCAGGGCCGATACCTCAGAACCCGCCTGCGTGAAGCGGAAGATATTGTCTACGAAGAACAGGATGTCACGGCCGGCGTCGCTTGATCCTGGCTCACCATCGCGGTAGTACTCCGCCATCGTCAAACCGGAAAGCGCCACACGGGCACGCGCCCCAGGGGGCTCGTTCATCTGTCCGAACACGAAGGTCGCCTTAGACTCCTTCAGTTCTTCGGTATCTACTTTGGAAAGATCCCAGCCGCCGTGCTCCAGCGACTCCAGGAACTCCTTGCCGTAACGCACGATGCCAGCCTCGATCATCTCGCGCAGCAGGTCGTTCCCCTCACGGGTACGCTCACCTACACCGGCAAATACGGAAAGGCCACCGTGTGCTTTCGCAATGTTGTTGATCAGCTCCTGGATCAATACAGTTTTACCAACACCGGCACCACCGAACAAACCGATCTTACCGCCTTTTGCGTAGGGCTCGATCAGGTCGATTACCTTAATTCCTGTGTAAAGTATCTCAGAAGAAGTGGCAAGGTCCTCGAAGCGAGGGACAGCTCTGTGAATTGGCAGACCACCTGTGCTCACTGGCTGCGGAATACCGTCAATGGCCTCGCCGATCACGTTGAAAAGACGCCCCTTGATGCCTTCGCCTGTCGGCATTTTGATTGGGCCTTCCAGGTCAACCACTTCAGCGCCACGGGTAAGGCCTTCTGTAGAGTCCATCGCAATGGTACGTACACGGTCTTCGCCCAGGTGATTCTGAACCTCCAGCACTACTACCTGGCCGTTGTCTTTCGTCACCTGAAGGGCATCCAGAATATTTGGTAGCTTAGAGTTTTCACCCGCAAAGCTAACGTCCACCACCGGACCGATAACCTGGGTAATTCTGCCAATATTTGCCATTTGACTTTTTATATTGATTAACTAGTATAACGGAGTTATTTCAGGGTGCAAAACTAAGGTATAAATCTCTCATATCCATGCAAGGGTTTAAAAAGTTTTGCGCCATAGGGATAGGCCTTCGCGGCAGGCAACGGAAAAACAGGCACGGCACCTCTGCCATGCAAGCTACATGAAACAAGTATAGTATAAGCAGAATCTAAGTAGGATTAAGCAGAACCCCTGTCAGATATCAACGCGCACCACCCACCGGCCAGCCTCGTTTATCTTAAAGCTGATCACCCGCTCATAGATCACGGTATTCATCTTGTTGGGAGACTTGAAGCGCACAGTTCCCTCAAAAGGCAGCCCAAAGTTCTCAAACAGTATATGGGAACCATCGCTCACCTGGCTACCGCTGCTTCCTGTCATCTGCAGGTCCTGCGGGTTGCGCAGGGGCAGGCCGCTGTCCATGATCACCAGTTCGGCATAGTATCCCTCGTCGCTCCGCTTCGATACGGAGGCCCTTGTTATATTGCGCGAGCTGGTAACGGCGGCCGCGGCCGGCGTACGCTCGTTCTTTGGCTTGATCTTCTTTCGCCGCTCTTTTGCAGCGTCATGCTGGCGCGAGCCCGAGGTTTGCCCCTGCGCCACCGCCGGCTCAGAAACCGGGGCTGTGTTGCAGGTGGCGGCAACCGTGCCGGAACCCCAACACATGCTAATCAGAAGTAGGAATAAGTGTACCATGGCTGCTTGGTCAAAACGCAACAAGGTACGGTTTAACAAGCTGACTCTAAAGCCCTAGCCTCAGAATCACGGCACACTCACCTACAAATTCTTCAGTAACTCTATCTGCTCGTCGTTCAGCAGAATGTAGCGGTTGTTGAAGGGGTTGGCGTAGAATTTCTCGGCGATGATGTACTCTCCCGACTTCAGCTTATGGATGTTGTAGCTGAAGAGGCTGTTAGAGCGCTCAATCACCAACTCGGTGTTGCTCAGGTCTAACACGCGTCCGCAGGTGGTTGTAATCACATCAGGATTCACGATAGTCATAAACTGGGTCATAGATTAAATAATAAGGAGTTGCAGGATTCTTTACGGATAAGCCTCCATAGGGTATCGGTTTATATACAGAAAAAAGGAGATATTTTATTTACCTGAGATCAATGCAATCGCCCCATACTTTAATGCAGGCAAGGGTATGATTCAGCCCTAGAATTCGGTTGCCGGCAAAAAGGCTAGCTTTATAGTTGTGCTCTTAGGGTTTAAGTTGCTATTTTTGCTAAACCGTTACATAAGTCAGCATATAAAGTGGAACAACAACTCACTACCGTAGAAACCGCCCAGAAGCTTGGCCTTCTGGAGGAGGAGTTTGAACGTATCAAACAGATCCTGGGACGTACCCCGAACTTCACCGAGCTCAGTATCTTCTCCGTAATGTGGTCGGAGCACTGCTCTTACAAGAACTCCATTGTCTGGCTTAAAACGCTGCCAAAGACATCGCCGCGCATGCTGGCCGAGGCCGGCGAGGAGAACGCCGGGCTGGTGGACATCGGCGACGGCTACGCCTGCAGCTTTAAGATAGAATCGCATAACCACCCCTCCGCCATTGAGCCTTACCAGGGCGCTGCCACCGGTGTGGGCGGTATCAACAGAGATATTTTCACGATGGGTGCCCGCCCGATCGCGCAGCTGAACTCGCTCCGCTTCGGCAACCCGAAATCAGAGAAAACACAGCGCCTGCTGCGCGGCGTGGTGAAAGGCATTGGCGATTACGGCAACGCCTTTGGCATCCCTACCGTGGGCGGCGAGCTATTCTTCGACGAGTGCTACAACATCAACCCACTGGTAAACGCCTTCTCGGCTGGCATCGTGAAAGTGGGCGAAACCGCCTCTGCTACGTCCTATGGCGTGGGCAACCCGGTGTTCATCGTAGGTTCTGCCACCGGCAAGGATGGTATACACGGCGCCGCTTTCGCCTCTAAAGACATTACCGAAGACTCCGCCAAAGACCTTCCATCGGTTCAGGTGGGTGACCCGTTCCAGGAGAAATTGCTGCTGGAGGCGACGCTGGAGATCATCCAGTCGGGCCACGTGATCGGCATGCAGGACATGGGCGCTGCCGGCATCACCTGCTCTACTTCCGAGATGAGCGCCAAAGGCGAGCATGGCATGGACATCTGGCTGGAGAAGGTGCCGATGCGCCAGGCCAACATGGTGCCGTTCGAGATACTGCTCTCTGAAAGCCAGGAGCGCATGCTCATCGTGATGAAGAAAGGCTACGAGCAGACCATCAAGGACATCTGCGATAAGTGGGACCTCTACTGTGAGCAGATCGGGGTGGTAACGGAAGGCGGCACGCTGCGCTACTACATGAACGGTGAGCTGGCTGCCGAGGTACCTGCCGACGACCTGGTGCTGGGCGGAGGCGCTCCGGTGTACCACCGCGAGTACCGTGAGCCGGCCTACTTTGCCGAGAGCAAGAAATTCAACATCGACCAGGTAGCCGAGCCGGAAGATTACCAGGCCGTGGCCGAGTTCCTGACCACGCACCCGAACATCGCCTCCAAGCGCTGGGTATACCGCCAGTACGACTCCATGGTAGGCACCGCCACCATGACGACCAATGCCCCTTCTGACGCCGCGCTGGTGAAGGTGAAAGGCACGAACAAATCCATTGCGGTGGTGGTGGATTGCAACAGCCGCTACGTGTACGCCGACCCGGAGGAAGGAACAGCCATCGCCGTAGCCGAGGCCGCCCGCAACATCGTGTGCTCGGGTGCCGAGCCGGTGGCCATCACCAACTGCCTCAACTTCGGTAACCCGTATGTGCCGGAAGTATACTGGCACTTTGTGGGCGCCATCAAAGGGATGAGCAAAGCCTGCACCGCCTTCGGCACGCCGGTAACGGGAGGCAACGTGAGCTTCTACAACCAGTCATCCGACGAGGGCCCGGTATTCCCAACACCGACGATTGGCATGCTGGGCATCCTGGAGGACAAGAACAACGCCATGACGCTGGCCTTCCAGAACGCCGGCGACCTTGTTTACATGATCGGTGATGCGCAGAACGACATTGCCTCTTCCGAGTACCTGTACTCCTACCATAACGTGAAGCTCACCCCTGCCCCATACTTTAACATGGACGAGGAACTGAAGCTGCAGGACGTCCTTAAAGAGGTGATCGCGCAGAAGCTGGTGAAGTCGGCGCACGATGTGGCAGATGGAGGTTTATACATCGCGCTGCTGGAGTCTGCCATGCCAAAAGAACTGGGCTTCGACATCCAGACAGACAAGAATTTCAGAAAAGATGCGTACCTGTTCGGAGAGAGCCAGAGCCGCGTAGTGGTTTCTGTTTCCGCAGAGCAGCAGGCGGCTTTCGAAAGCGCCCTTCAAAATAAAGGCGTGAATTTCACGAAATTAGGCACCGTAACAGCCCATGACTGCCATATAGACGGCGAGCTTTTCGGGGGCATCACGGTGGCCAAAAAACACTATGACACGGCCCTGGAGCAGATTTTAGACTAACATTTTTCGAAAAATATTAGCGCAATTGTTTGCAGTTTAAAATCGTCTCTCTATCTTTGCATCACCAAACGACACAGGGGCGAAAGTCCTGAAGTTTAGTAGGGAGATTGTCCGATGGTGTAACTGGCAACACGTCTGATTTTGGTTCAGAAGAGTCCAGGTTCGAGCCCTGGTCGGACAACTTAAAAAGAACAACACTCCAACGGGTGTTGTTCTTTTTTTTGCTGCTACGGCAACTGTAACTGGTTAAAAATCAGAAATATTTCATGCCTGCCATCAGTATTTTTGGTAGCTTTGCGAGCATAATCAACTAAACACAAATCAACCGTTATTTAGTTTTAGCACCATTATGCCCCAAGTTAAGATCTTCTCTGGTTCAGCATCCCGTTACCTGGCTGAGAAAATAGCTGCCGCTTATGGCACTAAGCTCGGCGACCTTACCATCTCCCGTTTCAGCGACGGCGAGATAGGCGTACATTACAATGAGTCAGTTCGTGGCGCGGAGGTGTTTATCGTACTTTCCACGTTTCCGCCTGCCGACAACCTGATGGAGCTGATGCTGCTGGTGGATGCCGCCAAGCGTGCCTCGGCCCACAAGGTGATCGTGGTGATGCCATACTATGGCTACGCGCGCCAGGACAGAAAAGACCAGCCGCGGGTAGCGATAGGCGCTAAGGTGGTGGCCAACGCCATCCAATCGGTAGGCGCTGACCGCCTGATGACCTGCGACCTGCACGCGGGCCAGATCCAGGGCTTCTTCGACATCCCGGTGGATCACCTGGATGGTTCAGCCATTTTTGTGCCTTACCTGCGCAGCCTGAACCTGGGCGAGGACCTGATCTTCGCATCGCCTGACGTGGGGGGTGTGGTGAGAACAAGATCCTTTGCCAAGAACTTTGGCGCCGAAATGGTTGTTTGCGACAAACACCGCAAACGCGCCAACGAGATCGCCTCGATGCAGGTAATCGGCGATGTGGAAGGTATGGACGTGGTGCTGGTGGATGACATGGTGGATACGGCCGGTACAATAACCAAAGCCGCCGAGCTGCTGAAGGCAAAAGGGGCGAAAACGGTTCGCGCCATCGCCACGCACCCGATTCTCTCAGGCCCAGCCTACGAGCGTATCCAGAATTCGGTGCTGGAGGAGCTGGTGGTGTCGGACACGATTCCGCTGCGGCAGCAGAGTTCTAAGATCAAGGTGCTGTCGTTTGCAGACCTGTTCGCCCGGGCGATCAACAACGTGGTAACGCACGAGTCGATCAGCTCGCTATTTATCTAGTTGTTCGTTATCCGTTATTCGACTTCAGAATACGATCAACGATTAACCAACAACTATTAACGAAAACGGCTATACTTTTGTAGCGATATATTTTAACAAAACATTTTTATGAAAACGTTAGAGATTATAGGGTTTAAAAGAGCAAATCTCGGCAAGCAGCAGTCGAAAGAGCTGCGCAATGAGTCTTTAATACCGGGCGTACTGTACGGTGGCCAGGAGCAGGTTCACTTCTATGCTCCAGCTATCCTTTTCCGCGACCTGATTTACACGCCGGAAGTACACGAGGTAGACCTGAACATTGAAGGTACGCATTACCGCGCCATCCTTCAGGACTCTCAGTTCCACCCGGTAAACGAGATGCTGCTGCACGTTGACTTCCTGGAGCTGCAGGACGATAAGCCAGTGAAAATTGACGTTCCGGTTAAGTTTGTTGGTGTTTCTCCTGGTGTATTGGCCGGTGGTAAGCTGGTAACCAAGCTACGTTCTATCAAGATCAAGGCGCTTCCTGCTAACCTGCCAGACTACGTAGAGGTAAACATCTCTGACCTGGAACTTGGCAAGTCTATCAAGGTTTCTAAAATCCAGCCGGACAACTACGAAATCCTGACAAACCCAAGCGCTCCAATCGCTACAGTAACTATTCCGCGTGCCCTTAAGAGTGCACAGATGGAAGAGGCTCGTGGTAAAAAGTAATCTTTTGAGCCACAGCTCAGAATATTCTCAAAAGTCCTGTCCTGCGCTGAGCGGGGCAGGATTTTTTGTTTACCAATTAAATGGATGAATGGCTAAATTGCTGTTTTAATTGTTAGTTGCTGCTTGTAATATGACTATAGTTGCTCTTAAAGCAACGAATCTGTACAGCAGCGCACTTTTTATTTGACTCCCAAACAATAAACAACCAGCAAGTAAGACCTTGAGCAATTCAACAATTCAAAGTATAAAAAAGTGGCTGGGCCTCTCCGCTGCCCCGGCCGCCGCTACCGAAGACACACATATGAAATACCTGATTGTGGGCCTGGGCAACATTGGCCCCGAATATGCTGAGACACGCCACAACATCGGTTTTATGGTGCTGGATTACCTGGCAAGCAAGTATGAGGGCAGCTTTGACGTGAGCCGCCACGCCTTCGTGACCGAGATCAAGACCAAGGGCCGCACCTTTGTGCTGGTAAAGCCCACCACCTACATGAACCTGAGCGGCAAAGCCGTGGGCCATTATTTGAACTCCCTGAAGCTAACGCCCGACCAGATGCTGGTGATCACCGATGACATTGCCCTGCCTTTTGGCAAGCTGCGGATACGCGCCAAGGGCAGCGCCGGCGGCCACAACGGTCTCAAGCACATTGAGCAGACATTGGGGCACAACAACTACCCGCGCCTGCGCTTTGGTGTCGGCGACTCGTTCCATAAAGGCAAGCAGGTAGATTATGTGCTGAGCAAGTTCAGCGAAGATGAGAACATCGAGCTGCAGTCGCTGATCGAGAAGGCCGCCGACTCCGCCATCGCCTTCGGCACCATTGGGCTGGAGCGCACCATGAATCAGTTTAACACGAAGTAGGCTAAGTATAAAGTAAGTATAAAAATGCCAGAAGCCCCTCTGAGTTTATACTTGTGAGGGGCTTATACTTTTAGTGAGCAGCCGCAGAAATCTCCTCCCGAAAGTATACATTTGCCTTCGCTCCATCCGTTGGGGCCACTGCTATGAAACGAATTCTCCTACTCTACCGCAACGCTTTCGGAGGACTCTCCCGCCCCGCCTGGATGCTCTCGCTGATCATGTTCATCAACCGGAGCGGCGCCATGGTGATCCCTTTCCTGGGAGTTTACCTGACGGAGTCGCTTGGGTATACGTTGAGAGAGGCCGGCATCATACTTAGCATCTATGGCCTGGGTGCCGTGTGCGGCTCGTTTCTGGGCGGCTGGCTCACCGACAGGGTCGGGCATTTTAAGGTGCAGCTGTTTAGCCTCACCGTCGGCGGCAGTTTATACTTTATGTTCCTGTTTCTGGAGCAGTTCCAGTTCATTGCGGCGGGTGTTTTTATACTTAGCCTGGTAAACGACATGCTCCGCCCTGCTAACTCGGCCTCCATTGCGCACTATGCCCGGCCCGAGAACGTAACGCGGGCTTTCTCCCTGAACCGGATGGCCCTGAACCTGGGCTTCTCTATCGGACCGGTTATCGGGGGCCTGGTGGCGGCCATCTCCTACAAGTTTCTGTTTATCGGCGATGGGGTTGCCTCCATCATGGCGGGGCTTTTCTTCTTCATCTACTTCCGAAAGCGGCAGGGGCACAAACCGCAGAAGAGAACGGCTACTGCCGCGGTAAGTATGGAAAAGGTGCGCTCCCCTTACGCCGATGGCATGTACCTGGTGTTTATACTTCTAAACTGTGGCTTCGCGATCCTGTTTTTCCAGCTACTTTCCACGCTGCCGCTCTACTACCGCCAGGTGTACGCGCTGCCGGAGGGGCGTATCGGCACGCTGCTGGCCCTGAACGGGTTCGTTGTTTTCCTGTGCGAGATGATCCTGGTCTACCTGATCGGCGATAAGATAAAGAAGTCGTGGCTCATACCGGCGGGGGTGCTGGTGCTGGGCTCGTCTTTTGTGGTCCTGAACCTGGGGCACCACACCAGCCTGCTCTACCTGGCCATGGTGCTGCTCAGCTTCTCGGAGATACTGGTGATGCCTTTTATGGCCACTATTTCCGTGGAGCGCTCCAACGACCGGAACCGTGGTGCTTACCTGGGTCTTTATACTATCTCATATGCAGCCGCGCACGTGGTGGCCCCGTTTATGGGTACCACCATTGCCTCCAGGTATAGTTTCGACACGCTTTGGTGGGTGCTGAGTGTATTTGCCATCGTGGTAAGCACCGGTTTATACTTTGTGGTACAGCACATAGAGCGGGAGCGGCTAAACGGGAAGGCCAAAGAAGCAACGAGCGAGGCGGGCGTGATGATGGGCTGAGCCTGCACTTCGTACCGCCATACTTATGCAGAAAGCAGCGCCACTCACTACTTGCGCTGCGACCGCAGCAGGTTAGGGGAGTTCATTTTCTCCAGCAGCTTCTGGTAGCGCGGGTCCGCCCGGACGGCATCAGAGACCCAGTGCTCGTGCTTGAGCGAAACCAGCAGGGGGTCGTGCTCCCGGTAGCCTCTTTCAAAGTAATGGAAAGCCTCATCCAGGCTGTCATTCACCCAGCCGGCCGCGATGCCTATCACCGTGCACACGATGTACTCCCTTTCGGCCCGCTCTTTCAGGTTGCTTAGCTCCAGGCGCGCCCGTTCCAGGTCCCCCATCTTGCTGAGGGTCATAATCAGGGCACCGTGCACGAAATTATGCCTGCCCGAGAGCACCATCAACCGCTCAAAACAGGCCAGCGCCTTCTCATACTGCTTCATGAACAGGTAGGAGTAGCCTTCATAGAGCAGGCACAGGAAGGAATTGCTATCCAGCTCCAGCCCCGTTTTACAGGCTTCGAGGGCCTCTCCGAACTTGCCGGCCGTGTGCAGAATCTGGGCATAGATGCCGAAGCAAATAGCGCTCAGCGGCTCCAGCTTGATAGCCTTCCGGCCATGCTCCTCTGCCTTGGCGAAGTTTCCTTTCATCCAGGCCAGGTAATTCAGCCCGTAGCGGACGTGCGCCGGCGCGTAGCTTGGGTTGAGCTCCAACGACTTGAGGAAATGCCTTTCCGCCTCGGGCAGGTCCCAGACATAGCAATAGTAAGACCCGAGCGCGCAGTAGGTCTCGCAGAGCATCGGGTTCAGCTTAAGGGCCTTTTCGGCCGATTGCTTGGCTTTGAGCATCACCTTGTTGGGTGGTACCAGCCCGTAGAGGCCGGCCATCAGGTTGGCGTCAGCGTACTCGGCATGCGCCAGGGCAAAGTCAGGGTCCAGTTTGATGGCCTGCTCCAGGAATTTGATCCCTGTGATGATATACGTGCCCCGCCTGTTGAGGTAAAACCTGCCTTTCAGGTATAGCTCATAGGCCTCCGCGTTATGGGTAGAGGTTTTGCGTATCTTGCTGCGGCCTTTGCCCAGCAGGGTCACTTTCATTTTCTCTGTTATTTCCGTCGCGATCTGGTCCTGCACCGCAAAGATGTCGTGCATATCCCCGTCGTACCGCTCCGACCAGATATGAAACCCGTCCTCTACCTTGGTCAGCTGAACGGTGATGCGAAAGCGCTCGCCCTGCTTGCGCACGCTTCCCTCCAGCACCGTGCTCACGCCCAGTTTCTCCCCCACCTCCCGCAGGTCCACGTTCCTTCTGTCAAACCTAAGGGAGGAGGCACGGCCAGCCACTTTCAGATCCTTCAGGTTAGACAGGGAATTGATGATCTCCTCGGCAATCCCATCGCTGAAATACTGCTGTTCCGGGTCGTTGCTCATATTTACCAGGGGGAGCACGGCTATACTTTTGGGAGGCGGTCGTTTCGCGGTTCTCAGGTCTGGCTTCTTCTTTTCCTCCGTTTTCCCGCTCAGGGAGTTAGGCGCGGGCTTCACCAGGCCCTCGTGGTCCAGGGCGAACACCTCCACTTTACGCTCCACGTTCTTAAACTGATAGGCCCCGACAGAGTAGGTCCTGACATTCGGGTGGTTCAGGACTTCGTCCCGAATCTTGTCCGAGATCAGCACGCTGCCGGCCACCCCCAAAGACTCCACGCGGGAAGCCAGGTTCACCCCATCCCCAAAGAGCTGCTCCTCATCTAAAACCACATCACCCATGTGCAGGCCTATCCGCACCGGAACCAGCGGCGCCTGCCGGTATGCCAGTTGCATGGCCAGGGCGCACTCCACCGCATTCACCGCGCTCTGAAACATACTTAGCGCTCCATCGCCATAGTACTGGACAATGCGGCCATGGTACTGCTGGTGATAGCGCTGCAGCACGTCGCGGTGCCGGTTCTTAAGAGCCAATGCCTGCTGCTCATTCTGCTGCATGATAGCGGTGTACCCTTCGATATCGGTAAACATAATAGCGGCAAGTTGTCTGTTTCGGCTCATGTGTAAGGCAATTACATGCTACTGGTATAATTCAGATTTATATTTTATACTTCATATTTACGTCAACAGCGATAAAATGAATGCTGCCGGATAATACATTGTCTATAATTCTGCACGGGGCTTCCTGCTGCGCCGGCTTGCCGTGAAATAGCCGAAAAACAACCTGTCTGTCCGATAGAAGGCCCACTTGAAGCCTACATCCTACCGGCCTGGAGGTGGGTGCGAAGAAAAGCATCGGTACACTAAAAATACCTTGCCACTGGCTAAGTGTACAGGAACAGACCTATGATCAAAGGAAACGTATACATAACTTAGTTAACAATAATTTATACTTTACTTATCGCTATACTTATAGTTGCAGTTGTGGACCCTGGAGTAATTTTGAACAAGTACTAACCTAATGCCGTGCGACCATGATAGAGGATGATATTCTGGATAGGGCGAATGTCTTTGTGGGGCACCACCTTCCGATAGAGGGCACCAACGAATCGGTGGGGTTTGACCTGCAGCACACCAAAAGCCTGGTTGCCGTGGCAGAGTCCATCAGCAGGTTCTGTGACTTCGATGAGCGCGACAACAGGCTGCTGATGCTGGCGGCATGGCTCCACGACCTGTACTGCGACGAGGAGGGGGAGCTGCTGGAGGAGCAAAAGATCCTGCCCGTTACCGAGTTCCTGGTGAGTTGTGGTTTGTCCAAAGCCGAGATATTGCGGATCTCGCAAAGTATAGCCGCCACCCGCTATCCCCAGCAGCCACGGGACCTGCTGGAGGAGGCGCTCTGCGATGCCGTTGCCAGTTTCCTGGCGGCGGAAGACTATGTGCCCAAGGCCGAGAAGAAAGCGGCGGATCCGGGCTCGAAGCTTGACCAGTATGATTGGATAGACAGGCACAGCACCCTCCTGAAAAAGCATTATTACTTTACCAGGTACGCGAAACGTGCTTTCTCGGGCGGCAAGGAGGGCAACCTGAAGCTCCTGAAGAAGAAGCGAAAGGAACTGAGTAAAGAAAATGCCGAGCTGGAGACTTTGTGGGAGGAAAACAAAAGCCTGAAGAAGGACCTGCGCAAGGAGAAGGAGCAGAAAGTGAGCAAAGGGATAGAGACCATGTTCCGGACCACCATGGCCAGCCACCTGCAGCTGAGCGTGATTGCCGACAACAAGGCCAACATGCTCATTTCGGTGAATGCCATCATCGCCTCCATCATGATATCGTCCTTCTTCAGCAAGTTCCAGGACGTGCCGCACCTGCTGCTCCCCTCCATCCTGCTCACGGTAGTTTGCCTGGTCACCGTTATCCTGGCCATACGCTCCACCCGCCCCAACATCAAGAACACCGTGATGCCCGACAACAAGATCGACTTTCTCTTCTTCGGAGATTTCGTGCAGCTGGACCCGGGCACGTACCGGGATGGCATCCGCAACATCATGCGCGACCACAACCTACTCTACAACAGCATGGCCGACAACATTTACCTGCAGGGGAAAGTGCTGTCCAGGAAATACCGCCTGCTCAAGCTCGCCTATACCGTTTTTGCGCTCGGCATAGCGCTCGTACTCATCAGCTACGTGCTGGCATGGCTGTTCTTTAGCGATAGCTGAAACGACTTCCCGAAGTCCCTTCTCCACCTCCAGCATTAAAATAAAAAAACCTCACCCGCTTTACAGGCAGGTGAGGTTTTTACTTTTAACGGCTATTTATACTTTAGCGGCAGTTTATACTCGGGGGATTATACTTCTAGCTAATCGTTCCGCCGTTCCGGATCTCTTTGCTTGGCTGCACAAAGGCCAGGGAGCCATCAGCGTTCTCAGCCATCAGGATCATGCCCTGGCTGGTGATGCCCTTGATCTCGCGCGGAGCCAGGTTCACCAGAATGCTTACCTGCTGTCCGATAATCTGCTCCGGGCTAAAGAACTCGGCGATACCGCTTACCACCGTGCGCTGGTCCAGGCCCGTGTCGATGGTGAGTTTCAGGAGCTTTTTGGTTTTGGCTACTTTCTCGGCGGTAAGTATGGTTCCGATGCGGATGTCCATTCTGGAGAACTCATCAAACGTAATGTCCTCCTTGGCAGGAGCTACCACGGCATTGGCTGCCTCGTTTGCTTTTTTCGTGTCCAGCAGCTTCTGCACCTGCGCTTCCACGGCGGCATCCTCCACTTTCTCGAACAGCAGCTCCGGTTTACCGATCACGTGGCCTTCTTTCAGCAGATCGGCGGCACCGGCGGCAGACCAGCTGTTGCCCGCCGCCATGTTCAGCATCGTGCGCAGCTTTTCGGCAGACTCAGGCAGGAAAGGCTCCATCAGGATAGCCAGGCTGGCGGAAATCTGCAGCGCGATGTTCATGATGGTTTTCACACGCTCCTGGTCTGTCTTGATCAGCTTCCAGGGCTCGGTGTCGGCCAGGTACTTGTTGCCCAGGCGGGCCAGGTTCATCAGTTCACCCAGCGCATCCCGGAAGCGGTAGCGCTCAATGTAGGTAGCGATTACCATCGGCATGCCCTCCAGGTCCTCCAGCACCGTTTTATCGTAGTCCGTCAGTTCGCCACGGGCAGGCACGGCACCCTCGTAGTATTTCTGGGTAAGCACCACCGCGCGGTTAATGAAGTTACCGAGTATAGCCAGCAGCTCGTTGTTGTTGCGGGCCTGGTAGTCCTTCCAGGTGAAGTCGTTGTCTTTGGTCTCGGGCGCGTTGGCGCACAAGGTATACCGCAGCACGTCGCCCTTGCCCGGGAAGTCCTGCAGGTACTCGTGCAGCCACACGGCCCAGTTGCGCGAGGTGGAGATCTTATCGCCCTCCAGATTCAAAAACTCATTGGCCGGCACGTTATCCGGAAGTATAAAATCGCCGTGCGCCTTGAGCATGGCCGGGAAGATGATGCAGTGGAACACGATGTTATCCTTGCCGATAAAGTGCACCAGCTTGGTATCCGCATCTTTCCAGTACTTCTCCCAATCATCCGTAAGCGCTTTGGTGGCCGAAATATAGCCGATCGGCGCATCAAACCACACGTACAGCACTTTGCCTTCGGCCCCCTCCACCGGCACCGGCACGCCCCAGTCCAGGTCGCGGGTTACGGCGCGCGGCTGCAGGCCCTGGTCTATCCACGATTTGCATTGCCCGTACACATTTGGCTTCCAGTCACCTTTGTGGCCTTCCACAATCCACTCGCGTAGCCAGGCCTCATATTCGTTCAGGGGCAGGTACCAGTGCTTTGTCTCGCGCATCACCGGCACCGCGCCGCTCAGCGTGCT
The DNA here is from genome assembly GCF_001907195.1 of Pontibacter flavimaris. Classification (GTDB taxonomy): domain Bacteria; phylum Bacteroidota; class Bacteroidia; order Cytophagales; family Hymenobacteraceae; genus Pontibacter; species Pontibacter flavimaris. Next base: position 102,551 of record NZ_LVWA01000009.1, on the reverse strand, counting down.
TTTCGGGTTGATCAGGTCAGTGGCGTTCAGTGAGGTGCCGCAGTTCTCGCACTGGTCGCCGTAGGCGTTCTCGTTGCCGCACTTGGGGCAGGTGCCCACGATGTAGCGGTCGGCCAGGAATTGCTGTGCCTTTTCGTCGTAGTACTGCTGCGTGGTCTGCTCAATGAACTTTCCATCGTTGTAGAGCTTCTTGAAAAAGCCGCCTGCTGTTTCAGCGTGAATTTTAGAGGAGGTGCGGTCGTAGATATCAAAGGAGACATTGAAATCAGCAAACGATTGCTTGATCAGCTCGTGGTACTTATCCACGGCCTGCTGCGGGGTAATGCCTTCTTTTTTAGCGCGTATCGTGATCGGCACGCCGTGTTCATCGGAGCCGCAGATAAACTTCACGTCGCGGCCCTGCAGGCGCAGGTAGCGCACATAGATATCGGCTGGCAGGTATACCCCGGCCAGGTGCCCGATGTGAACAGGTCCGTTGGCGTACGGCAAGGCTGCCGTAACAGTATAGCGTTTTGGTGTAGTGGTCATGTTTCGTCTTATAGGTGCAAATATACGAATCCGGCGCGATTGCGCCGCGCCTCCCCGGCAATTGGCAAAATCAGCTTCCTGCTATGACTTACGCTTCATTTTTCCGTAAGTATAAAGCATCACCTTAACCTATACTTGTTTATGAAGCATAACGATAGCGAAAAATCGAGGAGAGACGACGGGGAGAACCTGGGGAAGCGGGACCATGAGAACAAGGTAACCAAAAACCCCTCGCCCAGGGGAACAGACCGGGAATCGGAGAACACGCCGCCGGAGAATGAAGTGTACGTGGACCTGGAGCCGGACGACCTGCACCTGGGCGATGACCAGAAGCCGGAGGATGTGAGCCGGGGCAAGAAGAAAAAGTAACGCCCTGCTCCCTCAACTGCAAAAAAGGCCCCGCTACAAGTATAGCCGGGCCTTTTTTACTGATCGATAACGGGAGGCAGCGGCTGCGCCGGCGGCAATGGCCAATAGATGTTGTGCCGCGAGGAATCAACGGGGGCGTGGGGCAGCTGCTGCGGACGCAGGGTGTTTGGCGTCATGGCCGGGCTGTTGCTGTCGAACTGCTCTATGTTGCGTTTCCGGTTGATCTCGCTGGCCTGGTTGTCCATGCGGTCGCGCAGCGTTTGCGCCGGATTATGGCGGAGCGTCACCCGCTCGTTTGAGGGGCCCGGCGGCAGGCTCTCCTGTCCCTCGCTCAGCGAGGTGCAGGCCGCCATACTTGCCAGGGCCATACTTAGTCCATATAGTTTATACTTGTGCATCTGTTCAGCGGCTGTGGTTTATACTTAAAGTATACGCGCCAAACCGGAAACGCAGCGCAAGTTCCCTAAAATTGAACGGCCTGTCCTTCTGCTGAAGTATGGATTCCGTATCCGCAAAAGAGAAGCCGCGCTCAAAGTATGCGTTATACTTTGGGCGCGGCTTTTATACTTTACTTCTGGTAAATGGCTTAAGTGCTTACTGGTTGTTTTCGCCCCATACGTGCTCATGCCCCACCTGCGTCAGCATCAGGCCCTCCGGGGCGGGATTGATGTAGCCTTCCTTTGCCAGGTGATGCTCCGCCTCCTTCTGCACATCCTTGTAGTGCGGGTAGCGTTCCTGCAGGTAGGGATACAGCTGCTGGTAGGGCAGTACGCTGCCTTCGCGCACCTCAAACTGCTTAAAGGCGTCGATGATGCACTGTGCGGTGTTCTCTATATTTTCAGCTTCTGAATGTAGCTCTTCCATCGTTCTGTTTTGTTTGGTTCAGAGTTAGAGTACGGCAGAGGATAGCTGATCGTTATTCGTTGTTCGTTAATGGGAGGCTGGATAATGGTTTGTAATTCGCTAGCATGATAGCATCCCCGAATAAACCCTACTGTGCAAACCTTACTTCGGACGATATCGAACAACGATCAACAAAAAACGAATAACGATATATCAACCTCACTTCTTCTCCCTGAAACTGAGCGCCGCCGAGTTGAGGCAGTAGCGCAGGCCGGTGGGTTTGGGTCCGTCCTCAAACACGTGGCCGATGTGGGAGCCGCAGCGGGCGCATTCCACCTCGGTGCGCACCTCCCCCGGAAACGACCTGTCCTCCACCTCTTTCACCTGCTTTCGGGCAATGGGCGCGTAAAAGCTGGGCCAGCCGGTGCCCGACTCGAACTTGGTGCCGGAGCTGAACAGGGGATTGCCGCAGGCGGCGCAGTAGTAAACGCCCTTCTTCTTGTTGCTGTTATACTTGTTGTCAAAGGCGCGCTCGGTTCCCTCCTGCCGCAGCACGTAATACTGCTCCGGCGTGAGCTGCTTGCGCCACTCCGCCTCCGTTTTCACCACGGTGTCCTGCAGGGCCGGGTCCGCCAGCTCGGCCTTTAGCGCTTTATCCAGCGGCTCATCGCCGGCCAGCATAAACGCCGCACCGGGTTCCTGCTGGTTGCAGGCCGACAGGTGCAGCAGGGTGATCAAAAAAAATATCGGGATCATTTTCATACTTGTTTCGGCAGGCAAAAAGCTTGCCCCTCTCCTGTATACGTTAAAAATTTCCTAACTCTCTAGGAAACAAAGTATAACAAGAAAATGTTTGCCCCATAGCCTGTAGCAGCTCCGGCCACCGCAGAATAAATTTAATACAACTATAACCTGTTTATTTCGAGGTACCTAGTGAAAGTCTGAAGCCTTTTTAGTACTTTTGCGGCTCGAAAAACCTATTCAATGCAAAATATTCGAAATATTGCGATCATCGCACACGTAGACCACGGCAAGACGACGCTTGTGGACAAGATCATCCATGCTTCCAAGCTATTCTCTGAGCACCAGCAGTTTGACGACCTTATTCTGGACAACAACGACCTGGAGCGCGAGCGTGGTATCACGATCGTTTCTAAGAACGTGTCGGTTCGCTATAAGGGTGTTAAGATCAATGTAATTGACACGCCTGGTCACGCCGACTTCGGTGGCGAGGTGGAGCGCGTGCTGAAAATGGCCGACGGGGTACTGCTGCTGGTGGACGCCTTTGAGGGCGCCATGCCGCAGACCCGCTTCGTGCTGGGCAAGGCGATACAGCTGGGCCTGAAGCCGATTGTGGTGGTAAATAAAGTGGACAAGGAAAACTGCCGCCCCGACGAGGTGCACGAGCAGGTGTTCGACCTGATGTTCAACCTGGACGCCTCAGAAGACCAGCTGGACTTCACCACGCTGTACGGCTCCTCGAAGCAGGGCTGGATGAGCACCGACTGGACAAAGCCAACCACCGACATCACGCCGCTGCTGGACGCCATCATTGATGTGATCCCGCCTGCGCCTTACCGCGAAGGTACGCCGCAGATGCAGATCACGTCCCTGGACTACTCTTCTTTCGTGGGTCGTATCGCGGTGGGCCGCGTGCACCGCGGAACACTGAAGGAGGGCATGCCGATCTCCCTTTGCAAAGCAGACGGCTCCATCAAGAAAGGCCGTATCAAGGAGCTTCAGGTATTCGAAGGCCTGGGCAAGAAATCCGTTCAGGAAGTGTCTGCCGGCGAGATCTGCGCCGTGACAGGTATCGAGGGCTTCGACATTGGCGACACGATCGCTGACGCGGAGAACCCCGAGCCGCTTACCCGTATCGCTATCGACGAGCCGACGATGAACATGCTGTTCACGATCAACAACTCTCCTTTCTTCGGCAAAGAGGGCAAGTTCGTGACTTCGCGCCACCTGCGCGACCGTCTGTTCAAGGAAACGGAGAAAAACCTGGCCCTGCGCGTACAGGAAACCGACCGCGAGGACTCCTTCCTGGTATTCGGCCGTGGTATCCTGCACTTGTCTGTACTGATCGAAACCATGCGCCGCGAGGGCTATGAGCTTCAGGTTGGTCAGCCGCAGGTAATCTTTAAAGAAATAGACGGCGTACGCCACGAGCCAATCGAGCACCTGGTGGTAGACGTTCCGGAGGAAACGGCCGGTAAAGTTATCGAGCTGGTGTCGATGCGCAAGGGTGAGCTTTCTATTATGGAGCCAAAGGGAGACCTGCAGCACCTGGAGTTCAACATTCCGGCGCGCGGTCTGATCGGCCTTCGTAACAACGTGCTCACAGCCACGGCTGGTGAGGCGATCATGAACCACCGCTTCCAGAGCTATGAGCCGTTCAAAGGCCCTATCCCGGGTCGTAACAACGGCTCCATCATCTCTATGGAAACCGGCCCTGGTACGGCTTATTCTATCGACAAGCTGCAGGATAGAGGCGTGTTCTTCGTTGATCCGGGCGTGGATGTATACATGGGCCAGGTAATTGGCGAGCACAACCGCCAGAACGATATCACGGTGAACATCCAGAAAGGCAAGAAGCTGACCAACATGCGGGCTTCCGGCTCAGATGACAACGCCAAGATCGCCCCGGCCAAGAACTTCTCGCTGGAGGAGGCCATGGAGTACATTCAGAAGGATGAGTACCTGGAGGTGACGCCCAAGAGCCTGCGCATGCGCAAGATCTACCTCGACGAGAACGAGCGTAACCGCATGGCCAGAGTGGATTCGTAGCCTTTAGCAAGTATAAATAATTATACTTATCCCCCTGCAGCCTCTGGTTGCAGGGGGATATTTTTTTGTCCTGAGCCTCCGGCTGCGGCAGCGTAGCCACGAGAGAGGCAAGCGGCAAGGTTGCATAGTATAGAACCTAAGTTGCGATGTATGTGGAAGTGTTAACTTATACCTGCATTTTTCTATAGAACAAGCTACCAAACTTGTATCCTGCGATGGCGTCGGGGTTGCAACCCGGCTGGACCGCTGAGCCTACTTTTATACTTCAGCTATACTTTTATACTTGTCGATTTATACTTTGCCATACTTCTGCTGGCGCAAGCTGAAAGGCCCAGAGCATTTGGGGGCGTCCGCTTGTGCCTTTTTATACTTTGGCTATACTTTATACTTGCTATACTTTATACTTTTTTAGCCTCCGCTTCCTTCAACCTAAACCAAGCTATACTTTCAAAACACCGCTGATCCTCTAGTTCACATAAGCCTACCGTTTCATTTCTGACATTGGTACTCTCAAGCCCGAGAGGGCTCCCCGAAATGCTTCGGGGTAAACTCTCTCAGGCATCGCGCTGTGTTCCCTCCTGCGCCAGGGCGCTGCCCTTGCAGGGCACCGGATCTCACAAGGCGCTGAACCCAAGGACTGGGTATTAGTTTGATAGCTACAGCCTTGCTGTCATCTCGAACGTAGTGAGAGATCTCTTTAGAATTCGAGATGACAGGGAAGAAGGGCGTATGATTCTCCTCTCAGGTGGCAGGAGTGGGTTTATACTTGTCGGGACAGGTCGCGACCTGTCCGCGCAAGAACAGCAGCTATGGAATTATACTTTGGAAGAAGTAAAAGCAGGCTCCCCTCGCGCAAAAGACAAGAATCCGCCGGCGGTAGTAAACATTTACCACCTGAGCAGCTTTTATACCAGAGCACCAAATCACACATCAAACAAAAGCACCATGGATAAAAGAAAGCTAGGAAACACCGATCTAAACACATCGCCGATTGTAGTAGGAGCCAACGTTTTCGGTTGGACACTGAACGAACGAGCGTCTCACGGCATTTTGGACGAAGTGCTGGAGGCTGGTTTTAACACCATCGACACGGCCGATGTCTACTCGCGCTGGGCCGAAGGCAATAAGGGAGGCGAGTCTGAGGCCATTATCGGCAATTGGATGAAGGAGCGCGGCAACCGGGACAAGGTCGTGCTGATCACGAAGGTCGGCTCGGATATGGGCCAGGGCCATAAGGATATCTCGGAGAAGCATATCCTGAAAGCAGCCGAAGACTCGCTGAGAAGACTGCAGACAGACCACATTGACTTATACTTTACCCACTGGGACGATGACAAGACTCCGGTGGAGGAAACCCTTCGTGCGTATCAGAAGCTGATAGAAGCCGGGAAAGTACGGTACATTGGTGCCTCCAACCTCTCGCCGGAGCGGCTGCGGGCCTCGCTTGAAGCCAGCAGGGCGCAGGGCCTGCCGCGCTACGAGGTGTTTCAGCCGGGCTATAACCTGTACGACCGCCAGGAGTATGAGCAAGGAGTTGCCCCTATCTGCCAAGAAGAGGGCCTGGGGGTGATCACGTATTCCTCGCTGGCGAGCGGCTTTCTGTCCGGCAAGTACCGCAGTGCAGACGACCTGGATAAAAGCGTGCGCGGAGGAGGCGTGAAGAAGTACCTGGATGAGCGGGGTAGGCGCATTCTGGCTGCCCTGGATGCACTGGCCGGGAAGCACAAAGCCTCGCAGGCCGGTATTGCCCTGGCCTGGCTTCTGCACAATCCCTTGGTTACGGCCCCTATTGCCAGCGCCACCAAAAGCAAGCACGTACAGGCCTTTACCGAAGCCACCCAGGTAGCACTGAGCGAAGCAGACATGCAGCAGTTGCAGGAAGCCTCCACCTATACTGAAAAGGCATAGCGGCTTCTTATACTTTACCAAAAGGCGTTCATCAGCAAACTAGCTGGTGGACGCCTTTTTACATGCTTATAGCGTAGTACGAACTTCCTGCGCCTTTCTGCTGACTGTTTTCGCTCTCCCTGCCCATGCCCAGTTCGACATCGGGGCTAACAGTAGTGCTGCAAATAAAAGCTCGGAAGGCAGCATGAAAGCCTGGACCAAGTATGACTTTGTTCCGGGCGACAAAGTGATGTGCTCCGATAACCTGGCTGGCGAGGAGATCGGTGAGTTCCCGTCGCGCTGGGACCTGAACCACGGCAATGCGGAGGTGGCGATGCTTGGCGATGATAAGGCGATCAACCTGGTGGAGAGCGGCACGACTATAAAAGCGCTGATGAAGGGCGAGCACTTCCGAGGCCAAATCGAATAACCGGCGGGTGGAGTTTGTAAAACTGTAATCACAATGGCAGCACCCGCCCGGGTTCTGCCACCCCAATATTCTTTTAGTATCCTTTTATCAAGCCTGTTACTTACTGTAACAGGCTTTTCGGTTTCAGGAGAACGTTGTTACAACAGCCTATTTTATTTAGATTTATTTTAAACAAATCTTGCCTGTTATACTCCTAGCTTATACTTTTGCCTTATATATAATTAGTCTAAATAAAATTATCATACATGCAGAAGTATCTACTCCTGATTCTTTGGCTTTTTGCTCTGTCTGCTGGGCAGGCGCAAAGCCAGAACGCCAGCATCAGTGGCAAAGTAACCTCGCCGAACGGGCAAACCCTGGAGCTGCTGACAGTGGCCCTGGAGGGCACAGTGCTCGGCACCAACACCAACGCAGCCGGTGAGTTCACCATCAATAACATAAAACCAGGCAGCTATACTTTGCGTGTGGGGGGAATAGGGTATAAAGCTGTCCGCCAGCCGGTGACATTAAACGCCGGAGATAACCTGAACCTGCGCTTTACGGTGGACCCTAGCACCAGTTCCCTGGATGAGGTGGTGGTGTCGGCGAGCCGCTCCGTAGAAACGCTGGATGAAACCCCGGCTTCGGTGCACGTGCTGGATTCCCGTACGCTCCAGGTGCAATCGCAGATAAGCTCCGATCTGTCAAACATCCTGGCCAACACCGTTCCTGGCCTGGCGATTAACAGTAACACCACCAGCAATGTGGGCCAGACCCTGCGCGGCCGTAACGCGCTGGTGATGGTAGACGGCATTCCACAGTCTACCCCGCTGCGCAACGGCAGTCGCGACGTGCGCACCATCGACCCAGCTGCCATTGAACGCGTGGAGGTGGTTAAAGGAGCCACTGCCGTGTATGGCAACGGTGCCGACGGCGGCCTGATCAACTACATCACAAAGCAGCCAAATACCAGCAAACCCTTCAGCGCTTATACTTCCATCACGGGCACAGGCAACCTTTTCCATGCTGATGAAACCCTCGGTGGCCGTGTGTCGCAGCAGTTCACCGGCAAAATAAAAGACTTCGACTACGTGGCCAGCGGCACCTACGAAAAAACGGGGGTAATGCGCGACGGCGACGGTGAGGTGATCTCCCCGGTATATGGCCTGGGCGAAACCAACATGTACAACGGCTTTGCCAAGGCTGGCTATAACTTCAGCTCCGATCACCGTGTGGAGGCCATGTATAACTACTTCGGCAGCCGCCAGAGTTCTGATTATGTGATACAGGAGGGCGTTTATGGCGTATCGCCTTCCATCGGCGTGAAGGGTGAAGTACAGGGCGAGCCGGAGGGCACCAAGTATAACCACAACGCCCAGCTGCGCTACATCGGCAAAAACCTGTTCCTCAACACCGATCTGGAACTGAGCACCTACCTGCAGAGCTTTTACACTGTGTATGGCTACACGCCATACTTTGAGGGCGGCGGGCAGTCCACCATCAAATCCGCCAAGAACGGCGTGCGCTTGAACTTGAATACTCCTTTCAGCATCAGCAGTGATCTAACAGGCAGCGTGGTATATGGTGCCGATTACCTGAACGACGAGACGTCGCAGCCGCTGGTGGATGGCCGCACCTGGGTACCGGAAATGGACCTGAAGAACCTGGCGCCTTACGCGCAGTTGCAGCTCAACATCCTGCAGCACCTGAACTTTAAGGCCGGTTACCGCTTCGATAACGTGTCTGTAAACGTGGACGATTTTCAACAGTTGGTGCTGGCAAGCGGCGCCGGTGGCGATTACGTGCAGGGCGGCAAGCTGAAGTTTAACGCCAGCACCTTTAACGCCGGCCTGCGCTACACTGCGCTGGAGTACTTTAAGCCCTTTGTGAGCTACTCACAAGGCTTCTCCATGATCGACGTGGGCCGTTATGTGCGCAGCGCCAAGGAGGATTTTATCTCGCAAATGGACCTGGAGCCGGTGATCGTGAACAACTACGAAGCGGGCTTTCACAGCCAAGTCGGGATCGCCTCCTTCAGCGGCGCCTACTTCATCAGCACCTCCAAGCTGGGCGCCAACCTGATTGCCAACGAGGCCGGCGCCTACGAGATCGAGCGTGCGCCGGAGCGCGTGGAGGGCTTTGAAGCTTTGGTAGATTTGTTCCTCTCTGATAAGGTCACCCTGGGCGCCAATGCCTCTTACAGCGAGGGCAAGGCTGATATCAACAACAACGACGATTATAACGACTCCGAGGACAAATACCTGTCCAGCCTGCGTATCGCGCCGTTCAAGTTCACATCCTACCTCAACCTGAACCCGGTAAGCAATCTAAGCCTGAACCTGCAGTGGGTGTACTCCGGCGCGCGCGACCGTTTTGAGCCGAACGCCAAGGGAGGCTATACTTCTGGCCAGGGTCCTGTAGAGGCATTTGATGTGTTTAACCTGGCGGCCTCTTACCAGGCAACCGAGAAGCTGAGCCTCAACCTGGGCGTGGAGAACCTGCTCGATAAGGCTTACTACCTGCCGCAGGCCTACTGGTATGGCCGCAACGATAACTTTACAAGAGCCAACGGCGCCAGGTTCCAGTTGGGGGCTGCCTATAAGTGGTAATAACTTGAAGAAACGCGTAAAACGAACCTTTTCCCTTCACCATTGGTGCGGGCTGATAGCCGGGATGTTCATCCTGGTTATCAGCCTTTCTGGCGTTATACTTGTTTTTGATGATGACATCGACGATGCCCTGTTCGCCAGCCACGCGCGCCTGGAGGTGCCTGCCCACGCGCTGCATATTGACAAATCGATTGGCTGGGTGCGGGCCGAGAACCCGGGCTGGGACATACGGGTACCCGCCCTACCGGTCTCGCCAGACGAGGCGCTGCTGTATGAGTTGCGGCAGGGGCAGCTGCGCCGGTGGCTGTTCGTGCACCCCGAAACCGGCGAGAAACTGTCTACTGTGGGGCAGGCGCACAACCGCTTCTCGTACGTAGTGCTCAACATTCACTACAACCTGCTCTCGGGTACGCCCGGTAAAATTGTGGTGCTGCTGGTGGGCGTGTCGCTGCTCCTGCTCACCATCACCGGATTTATACTTTACCGCCGGTCTATCATCAAGGTCCTCACTTTCCGGCAGAAGGTCAGTTTTAACAGCCGCAGAAGTATGTTCTCCAGCCTGCACCGGGTGGTAGGCGTGTGGGCGCTGGCGTTTAACCTGCTCATGTGTGTTACGGGCTTGTCCCTGGCCATAACCGTAGTAAATACAGCTTTAAAGGGTGGCCCAAAAGAAGTTGCCGTGCCACAGATTACCACCCCCGTAGACGCCGCCATGGCCGAAGCGAGAGCGGCTTATCCCGACTTTGAGATCACCTACCTGCGCTTTCCATTAAACGAAGAAGGCAAGATCCAACTGCTTGGCCGCCTTACCTCAGACCCCTCCTACTACGGCAAGTTCTATAGCAAACTGCAGGCAGACTATACCACCGGCGAACTGGGCGCACCATACTTTGTGCGGGACCAACCGCTGCTCGACCGCTTCCTTACCTCACTGCATCCCGTCCACTTCGGTGATTTTGCCGGACTTTTCGTTCAGCTGCTTTATGCTTTCTTTGGTTTGATGCCAGGTATACTTTCCATCTCCGGCTTCGCGATCTGGTATTGCCGACAGCAGCCGCAGCAGGAAGCAAAGCCGGTGAAAAAAAAAGCAGTGAAGGTGGTGCGGTAGGGATAGCAAATAGTTAACCTCCCCCAATGCTATACTTTGGTCCTAACTTATTGCCTGCCGCAAGATTGCATCTTGTGGATTTCATGAGGCCAGTTTTCAACTGGCGATCTAGACAGGGCGGAGCAAGCCAGTTGAAAACTTGAAGCAGGTATGATGATATTTCCTAAGCGTAATTTCCTCCAAGGAGCGGAACACAAAAAGAGCCGGAGCCATAAGTATAAACTTACAGCTCCGGCTCTTTTATACTTTTATACTTGCTTACAGCTTAAACTGCACCGAGAACTTGAGCCCGAACTTCCGGGTGCCTTCGTCCAGGTGGGTGAGGCGGTGGAAAGCATCCACGCGGAGGATCTTGAAGATGTTTTCAATCCCATAGCCCAACTCCACATAGGGCGCGTGCCCCAGTTCCTTGAACGACTCCTGCCGATTACCTGCGGGCGTTAGCTCCGGCATCAGGTTCAGGTTACTTTGGCTGAGGCTGCCGTAGAGGATGTTGGCTGAGCCCAGCACGCGCCACTTCAGTTTCTTGATGAGCGGCAGGCGGTTGAACAGCAATCCCTCGAAATACTGCTCGTAGTGCAGGGAGGCATAGGTATCGCTGGCGAATTCGAAGTAGTCCATCAGGTTGTAGGTGGCGTCGTAATAGAAGGGCGTCTCGTTGCCGGTGTGCACCTCCAGCAGCGGGTACGGCACCGGCGAGAAGATCCTGCCAGCCTCCAGCCTGTAGAGCGCGTTGCCCAGGCGGCCCATCACAAACTCCTGCTCCACCCCCAGGTCCACGCGCTGGTAATCCACCGTAGCGCCTAGGGCGTTGTTCAGGCCCAGGGTATACTTCAGGCTCAGCACTGGGTAACTGCCGCTGCCCAGGCTGATGCGGTCATTATCGTTCTCCACGTATACTTCATCCCTGGCATAGCGGGTCAGGAAGCTCACTTCGGTGGAAGTAAAGCTGCTCGCCAGTTCATCCGGTTGGTCTGCTCCATTCCTGTAGTAGGCAAAATCGTAGTGCGGGTCGAAGTGGCGCTTGCGCAGGCTGATGCGCTCGGTTACGCCGCGCAGCACGTCGCGCTGCAAGTATAAATTCGTCTCGCGCACCATCATCGGACGGCGCAGCTCACCAAACCGGGAGAAGCCCAGGAAAAACGGACTAGACGCCAGTTTATCCGACATCAGCCCCACCTGCTGCAGGTCCTCCTGATGGGTAAATCCCACCTCGCTCCAGCGCTTGCGGCTGAGGATGTAGCGCCCGCTCAGGCTATACTTATACTTCTGGTCGTCGGTGCCATAGGCCGCGTAGCCGCGCAGCTCCAGCTTGTCACTGAAGTTGATGTTGGTCTTGCCGCCCAGCTGAAAACAGTGCCCCTCCACGTCGTTGTAAGCGTACGTATACGGCCATGGTCCCCAGCTTACCTTGCCGAAGCTCTTGTAACCGGTGCCCAGCACGGTGGCCATATCGGTAAAGCGCTTCACTTTGGGCGTTTCGCGGATGGCATTGATGGTGGCGTATACTTGCCGGTCGGCTACGCTGAGGGTGTCGTGGCGGCGCTGCTCCCAAAAGCTCTCCGCCTGCCTGCCGGCCCCGGTCAGCAGTTCAACCGGCTTATCGAAGAAACCGGGTTTTTCCGGCTGGTTCACCACCACATCCCGGTACGAAGTATAAACTTTCGCCAGAACACCCGGGCGTTTCGGCGTGAGGCCCACGATTCTGATCTTCACCTCCGTGCCCAGCGGCATCCAGGCCTGCTCCCCTACCTGCTGCAGCTCCTGCTTCAGGGCGATGCCCTCCACAAAGTTGATGTTGGCTGATTTGCTTACCGTGGCGTCCAGCTTGCGCAGCGCATAGCCATCCGCCGTGATCCACATACGGCCGTTAAAAGCCAGGTCCTGCGGGCGCTTCTGCTTAAAGGAGAGTTCGTAGCACCAGTCGTCGCCGATGTAGGTGCTGTCCTCCAGTTCATAGGTATAGTAGCCTTTCCAGCTGTCGGCCATCGGGCTGATGAAGTTCTTCTGCAGCACGCTCACCCAGTTCTGGTAAAAGTTATAATCCTGGTAGTTGCTGCCGATCACCTGCGACACCAGCGTGCCGTCCTGCAGGCCGATGCCAGTTACCTTGGTAGCTTTTATAATTTCCTTGCTGCGCTTGGGATCGCGGGTGTAGTAAAAGTCAGAGAGCGACTCGGAAATAAAGAACGGCAGCAGCTTTTTACCATCCTCGCCAGCCAGGTAAAGCTGCGAGTCTACCAGCGAAGTGATGGCTTTTCCGACCACGCCCTTGCCTTTCTGCCGCCCCACGTTGTCCACGTCGAACTGCATTTTGGTGTAGGCCTCGTACTGGTAGGCGGTAAGCCTGCGCTTGTCATTAACGTTCTTTTGCGCTATTACGCGCCGCATAATAGGCCAGGCCGGGTTCTCGCCGGGGCGTATCACCACCTCCTGCAGCTGCTGCGCGTTGGTGCGCAGCTTAAAGTCCAGGGTTTGCACGGCCACGCCCCGCTGCACCGGCAGCGTGAGCGGCAGGTAGCCCACAAAGGCGGCCGTCAGCGAGTCGGGGGTGGCGGAGAGGCGGATGTTATACTTGCCTTCCACATCGGTGGAGGTGCCAATGGAGGAGTTCTTGATAAAGATGCCCACGAAAGGAAGGGCCTCGCCCGTGGCGGCATCCGTTGCCTGCCCCGAGATGCGGGTCTGCGCGTGGCTCACCAGCGAGGCGAGCAGTAGCAGGGATAATACAAAATATCTTTGCAAAGCTATACTTTTAGAAGCGTGCAAAGGTAGGAGGATTTCTCCACTATTTCACATTATTTGTTTAGACAACAATCAGAGCAAAGCGCTGATTCCGTACCCGGTTTCCTGCCTTAAGCCCAGCCTGAATCCCGCTGCATCAACTTGAAAAGTATAAACGTATAGCTCTGCACATACCTCTTCTTTCACTACCCCGAACTACTGCTTGACTAAAGTATACTTGCCGTTCACTTGAAAACATTACAGCCGTTTTACGTTAAATAAGCTTGTTAACAGGATTTGCATCTGTATGAAACCACATTGGAGGCAGGTTATACTTGCCCTATTCTTGATCACTTCGGCTGGCTGTGCCAGGAAAAACTTCTACGCCCCCACTCCGGTGGCAGATGCTGAAGTATACCAACACCTGAAAACCAACCCGAAGGCCGCAGACAGCGTGACGATTAAAGCAGGCGCCCACTACAAGCGCGGTTTCCTGCACCGCCTGTTCTGGGGGAAACACCATCGCCCGCTCTGGAATGCCCCGGTAACCGTGCCGGTGTTCGAGATGGACACCACCTGGGGCGGCCTGAAGATAGAGAAGATCGGCGGCGGCTTCCAGACTACCAGCTTTACCCTGGTTGGCCCCAACGACAACACCTATGCCCTCCGCTCCCTCGACAAGGAGCCCTCTGAGGTGCTGCCCAAAGTATGGCGCAAGACTTTTGTGGTAAACATCCTCCGCGACCAGATCTCAGCCATTAATCCCTACGGCGCGCTCATACTTCCGCCCATGGCCGAGGCGGCAGGAATCCCGTACGCCTCTCCGCAACTGGTGTATGTGCGGCCAAACGATGCCGACTTTGGCGAGCATGAGGAGGTGGCCAGCAACAAAGTATACCTGCTGGAAGAGAAGTACACCGACGAGCGCATGGTGGATGAGGTGACGGGCAACCCCAGCGACATAGTGGGCAGCGAGAAGATGCTGAACAAACGGTTTGAAGAAGACGATCATTTTATAGACCAGGTGGCCTTTGCCAAAGCACGCCTCTTCGACCTGCTCATCGGTGACTGGGACCGCCACGAGGGGCAATGGGAATGGGCAGCGTTCGAGCGCAGCGGCAACCACCACTACCGCCCTATCCCCAAAGACCGCGATAATGCCTTCTACCGCTTTCAGGATGGCCTCATTCCCTGGATCTTCAGCCGCAACTGGGCCATCCGCAAGTTCGAGTCGTTTGACGAAGACTTCAACGATGTTTATGCCCTCACCATCAACTCGAAATTCATAGACCAGCGGGCGCTGGCGCAGGTCACCCGCGCGCAGTTCGACTCGCTGGCCGTGGGGCTGCAGCAAAGTATAACCGATGAGGTGATAGCGCAGGCGGTGCGGCAGTACCCGGAGGCGATCTACGAGCTGGAGGGGGAAAGCACCAGACAGAAGCTCATCAGCCGGCGCAACCAGCTGCGCGAGGCCGCCGCGGAGTTTTATGAGATAATGGCGAAAGAGGTGCTGGTGGTGGGCACCGACGAGGAGGATCAGTTCGAGGTAAAACGCCTGAGCGATGCGGAAACGGAGGTAACCCTGCGCCGCAAGTCTGATGGACTGGTCACGTTCCACCGCATCTTTAAGCGCTCCGAAACCAGGCTGATCACGCTGCACGGGTTGGCCGAGGATGATGAGTTCAGTCTGACCGGCGAGGTAAAGAAGGGAATTACCATAAAGATTGTGGGTGGCCGCGGCGAGGATGAGATCACAGATGAGTCGAAAGTGAGCGGCTGGGGGAAAAAGACCAAAGTATACGACACGAAACGAGGCACGGAGCTGGAGGCTGGCCCTGACACAAAGGACAAGCGCACCAGCGACGTCCGTGTCCACGCCTTCGATAGGGAAGGATTTTGATGCTGCGCTATACTTTGTTTAGGGTTATACTTTGATGCGGCTGCTGCAGATGGCCTTGGATTAGGAGAAGATTTATACTTTCTACGCTGCCCTAAAAACATATCCCCGCCCCTGGTCTATGCTTCCGGAGGCGGGGATTTATACTTTATACTTTAGCGTTCTACTGTTCTTTTACTATGATGGTGGACGAAGCCTGCGCCGTTGGCAGCACCAGCACTTCGGCCAGGTTTACGTGGGCGGGGCGCGTTACGATAAAACTGATCAACTCGGCAATGTCCTGGGCCTGCAGCGGCTGAAAACCTTTGTACACCGAGGCAGCGCGCTCCTTGTCGCCTTTAAAGCGCACCTCGGAGAACTCGGTCTCCACCGCGCCCGGGTTCACCTCCGATACCTTAATCCCGAACTGCACCAGGTCCATGCGCATGGCTTTGGAGAGGGCGTCCACGGCGTGCTTGGAGGCGCAGTACACGTTACCGTTGGGGTATACTTCCTTGCCTGCTATGGAGCCGATGTTCACGATGTGGCCTCCGCCCTGCTTCTGCAGCAGCGGCAGCACCGCCTTGGTCACATACAGCAGGCCCTTCACGTTTATATCGATCATGGCATCCCAATCCTCCACCGATCCATCCTGTATCGGCGACAGCCCGTGGGCATTGCCGGCATTGTTCACCAGCACATCTACCTTGCGCCAGGCATCAGGCAGCGTGGCCACCGCCTCTATCACCGCCACATTATCGCGCACATCAAACACCAGGGGGTATACATTGGCCTCTCCCAGTTTCTGCTGCAACTCCTGCAGGCGCTCGCGGCGGCGGCCGGTGGCAATTATCTTAAAACCGTGTTTCGCCAAGTCTACAGCCGTGGCCAGCCCGATGCCTGAGGTGGCTCCGGTAACAAATGCAATTTTGGTCATTTCTTATTCAAAGAAGAAAATAAGTGAAACGTTGTGGTGGGTTAGCTTATCGATAGAGCGGCTATAGGTGCTATTCGACAAAAGCTTGTGCTGGTTCATCAGGCCGTGTGAGAAACGCAGTTCCGGCGCAAACTTAAAGTAGGGGTAAAATATATCAACGCCGATGCCATACTCCAGCGCCAGGTCGAACTTCTCTACCTGTAACTCTAAATCCCCCCCCGTTCCATTATTGGCCTTCCCTAAGTCGATACCTGGCTTTACACCTGCCACTATATAAGGTCTGTAGTTAGAACGGCGCTTGGCTTTATACTTTAGCAGCACTGGTAGCTCTATCATAGTATTATTAATGGTCTCAAACATCACGTCTTCTGTCTCTCTATTTACAGCTACGTTCTTGAACTCAATGGTGCGGCTGTAAAAGCCCACTCCGGGCACAAAGCGGGCATCCAGGTACTCGGCCAGTCGTACGTTGAGCACCAGGCCGGTATAAAAGCCGATGTCATTCTTAGGATTGATGGCCTCGTCGCTGCCATTCCTTAACCGATCTACATACTCCTGCGAGTGATGCACATTATACTTGGTGAGCGGCAGAGACAGGTAAAAACCGTAATGCACGGGCCGCTGGTCGTAGCCGGGCTTGTTCAGGGCGTTTACCTTTTGCTGGGCCTGGGCCGTGCCGCATAGCAGCAGCGCAAGTATGATCAGGCTGCTAAGGGTTATTTTTTGCCTGTGTAAATGGAGCTTATGCCAAATGTGAGTGAATGCCATTTCGTGGTCTTAAAGCCTACTTTTTGAAATATTTTCAGGAAATTCTGCCCGTCCGGGAACGCCTGCACCGACTCGGGCAGGTACGTATAGGCAGCATTATCCTTAGAAACGAGTTTACCTACCGCTGGTAGTATATTCTTGAAATAAAATTGATAGAGCTGCTTCATCGGGAAGGCACGCGGCATCGAAAACTCCAGCACCACGGCCATTCCGCCCGGCTTCAGCACGCGGTGCATCTCGGCCAGGCCCTTCTCCAGATTCTCGAAGTTGCGCACGCCAAAAGCCACGGTTATGGCATCGAAGGTATTATCGGCAAACGGCAGGTTCTCCGAATCGCCATACTTGAGCTCGATCTTATTGGTGAGGCCGCGTTTGGCCAGCTTCTCCCGCCCCACGGCCAGCATGCCCTCCGAGATGTCCACGCCCGTGATCTTGTCCGGGTTCAGGCGCAGGGTCTCAATGGCAAAGTCGGCGGTACCGGTAGCAATGTCCAGCACTTGCTTTGGTTTCTCGGGAGCCAGCAGGCTTACAGCCTTCTTCCTCCAGATGATGTCGATGCCAGCGCTCAAAAAGTGGTTCAGGAAATCATACTTGCCGGCAATGTTGTTGAACATCGTGGCCACCTGCGACTTCTTGTTCTCGTTCTGGTCTTTGTAAGGTACTACCGCCATGGGTTGGGATAAAATGATTGTAACAGGGCAAAAATACTGTACCTAAAACTATATTCCGCAGAATATGTTCCGAAATATAAAAAAAGCAGGCCGGGCATGTGCCGGCCTGCTTCTGGGGTATGGTTCAGTTGGCGCTCAGGCCATACTAACTTGTTATTGTATCTCCTGGCCCTGCTGAATCTCATCGCGCTTCAGCACACGGAAGATCGTTCTGCGGTTCAGCTGCATGTTGTCCACTGATGAGTTCGGCACGGCTGGTCTGCTCTCGCCGTAGCTTACCGTTGTCATGCGCTTGTCAGAAATGCCCTTGCTTACCAGGTAATCGTAGGCAGCGTCAGCACGGTTCTGGCCAAGCGTCATGTTGTAAGAGTCGCTGGCGCGGGAGTCGGTGTGGCCCTCGATGCTGATGTTCAGCGTCGGGTTGGCCTTCATGATCTCCACAATTCTGTCCAGTTCCTCAACAGCCTCAGGGCGCAGGTCATACTTGTCGGTAGCAAAGTAGATGTTCTCGAACTTGTATTCTCCTACAGCAGCGTCCGGGGCAAGGCGTGCGATACGGGCAGCCGTGGTGTCGTCCAGGGTCACGAAGAAGTCTTTTCTGATCGTGGTCGTGTCGTCTAGCACCACCGGCACCTCAAACTCCTGCGTCTCCAGCACCTCGCCGTCCAAAGAAAGCTGCACCTGGTACTTACGGCCTGAAAGCACGTTCACGTTATAGGTAGCGGAGTCCGGCTTGCTCACGTCGCGGTAAGAGATCGGGCGGTTATCCGCCTGCTGGCCGTTGAAGATCAGCTCCACGCCTGGCAGTGTCAGGGTACTGTCGCCCTGCACCAGCACGCGGCCTTTCACGTCGGCGTTCTTGATGTAGTTGATGGTGTAGATATCCTTCTCGCCGTAGCCACCGATGCGGTAAGACGACAGGTAAGCATAGCTTCCGTCCGGAGCCAGGCGGTAGTATGTGTCATCATCCGGCGTATTGATCGGGGAGCCCAGGTTCTCCGGACGTGCCCAGCGGCGCGCCACCGAGTCATACTTGGAGGCGAAGATGTCGTAACCACCCATGCTGTTGTGTCCGCGGGAGGCGAAGAAAAGCGTGCCGTCGGCCGACAGGTAGGGGCTATCCTCGTCGAAGCGGGAGTTAATGGTTCTGCCCAGGCTCTTCGGGTTACCCCAATCGCCGCCATTGGTGCGCTGTACCATGTAAAGGTCCAGGTCGCCGTTCTCAGAGAAGTGGCTCGTAGAGAAGAACATGGTGGTTCCGTCCGGCGTGATGTAGGCATCCGATTCGAAATCGCGGGTGTTCACCTTGTCGCTGATACTCTTCGGCGCGCCCCAGCTTCCGTCTGCCTGGCGCTCAGCCACCATAATGTCGCCGTTGTTCACGGATTGGTAGAGCAGCAGCTTGGTGTCGTTGTCGAACAGCTGGATAGAGGCATCGTGGCCGGCGCTGTTCAGGGAACCCGGCACTATGCGCGGCTTCTCCCAGGAGTCCACGCCGGTGCGGTTGGTCTCGAAGATATCCTCGAAGTACTCACCATCCTCAGCGGCCTTACCGCCGGTAGCTCCCTCTGCGCGGGAGGTGAACAGCAGGTAGTTGTAGTCGGATGAGATAACCGGGCTGTGCTCCGAGAAGGCAGTGTTCACGTCACCACCCAGGTTCTTCACAAACACGTCCTTCGGGTTTGCCACCTCGCGCTTGGCGTTCTTGGCGTACTGGATCAGCTGCGCCACTTCCTCCTTGCGCTCCACGTTGCGCTGCTTAATGGTTTTCTGGTAGTTCTGGAAGTGCTCAATGGCGCTGTCGAAACGGTAGTTGATGTGGTCGGTACGGCCCAGCCAGTACTCCATCTCCTTGTCCACCTTCGGGTTCAGCTCCTGCGCGCGGTACAGGTAATCAGCAGACTTCTCCTTGTCGAAGGTCAGGTAGCTGATGCCTGCAAAGTACAGGGCCTTGGCGTTGTTGGGGTCCGCGGCCAGCACCTGGTCATAGTAAGGCAGGGCCGCACGGTAATTTTCCTTTTTAAAGAACTTGTTGGCAGTTCGCATTTGTTTCCTGGTGCTTTGTGCCGATGCGGTGGCAGCCAAAAGGCACACCATGGCAAGCAGCAGAGAAACCCGCGAGAACGATTTGGCTAAATAATTCATGTGATAAAGGGTTTGTTATACTTTCCTAAATGTTTGGGTGATGGTAAAAACTTTCGGATCACCATGCGGCCTTGGGGTCGGCACAGCTAATCCAGCATCTATACGAGATATATAAAATTTAGTATATGTTAAACACATATATCCCTATAAAACTTTTTGACCCATGTACGCATTGGTCATCCGAAAAGCGTAAGCGGGCTTTCCGGAGTGCCTGCCAGTGAAGGAGGCGCAGGTATAAAGTTACTCACACGAAATTGAATCAACAGCAAATATATGCAATATATTATATTAACAAGCGATATTTTTTCCACAAATCAGACAACTTAAAGCAGGGTAGTTTCTATAGAAGTATGAGCCAGGCTGGAGCGGGGCGGGTAAAATGTTCCGCCGGTTTCTGCGTTATAAGTACAGGCGGCCCTTAACGCCGCCGGCCGTGGAGAATTTATTTGCTACCTTTGGGGTTTATATCTTAGCCTTTCTTAGAAACAGAGGCCACACGGGCGCCTCCCCTGCCTGGAAAACAGCCGGGGAACCCGCTTACCAGAACCACAAAACGCAATAGCATGGTTATTAAGGAAGCTAAATTCTTGATGAGTAACACGAAGGTGGAGGCCTGCCCTACCCCCGACAAGCCGGAGTATGCCTTTATCGGGCGCTCCAACGTAGGCAAATCCTCGCTCATCAACATGCTTACCGAACAGAAGAAGCTGGCCAAAACATCGGGGCAGCCGGGCAAGACCCAACTTATCAACCACTTTCTCATCAATGATGAGTGGTACTTGGTGGATTTGCCGGGCTATGGCTACGCCAAGGTGAGCAAGAGCTCGCGCGAGGAATGGCGCCGCATGATAAACTACTACCTGCAGAAGCGGGAGAACCTGACCTGCGTGTTTGTGCTGATAGACAGCCGCCACGACCCCATGGCCCAGGACCTGGAGTTCATCCACCAGCTCGGCAACAAGGGCGTGCCCTTCGTGGTCGTGTTCACCAAGCTCGACAAGCAGTCGTCCATCAAGACAGACTCAACCATAGCCGCGTGGAAGCGTAAACTGCGTGAAACATGGGAAGAACTGCCCCAGATGTTCCGCACCTCCTCAGAAAAGCAGCTTGGCCGCGACGAGATCCTCTCCTTTATAGACGAGGTGAACGCGCAGGTGCAGGATCAGCACTGAGCGAGCCAAGGGGACATTTAACTGGAGAGGCGGCAGGACCCGTGATGTAGAAAATTTTAAATGTTTACCCTTATGAGAACCAGAATTTCATTTTTGTTTATTTTATTTGCCATGATGGCCGTTACGGCAAGCGCCCAGAGCGGCAGCAAGGCAACGGCCCAGGCCTCTAAAGAGGAAAACGTTTGGATGCCTGACAAGCCCATCCCCGTGGCAGACTTCTACGAGGGAGGCCAGGAAGCCATGTATAAAGCCATCTATAAGGAGCTGCAGTACCCGATGCTGGCCAAGCGCAACCGCGTGCAGGGCGACTGCATCATCAGCTTCACCGTGAACCCGGATGGGTCTACGTCTAACTTTAAGGTATTGCGCAATGCCGGTGCGGGCACCGGCGAGGAGGCGCTGCGCGTGGCCAGGCTGCTGAAGTTCAAGGCGCCCGGCTTTGGCGTGGATGCCAGCATCCCGATCGTATTTAAATTATAAACAAAACACACATACTACCTATGCCTATTGATTTAAGACAAGTTGCAGCAGTATCTGGCCAGAGCGGCCTTTACCGTGTCGTGAAGCCTACGCGCACCGGCGTGATTTTGGAGAGCCTGGAGGAGAACCCGAAGACCATGGTAGCGCAGGCGCGCCACCGCATGTCGCTGCTCGACGAGATCTCGATCTACACTACTGACGGGGAGGGCACCGTGCCGCTGGCCGAGGTGTTTGATCGCGTAAACGAGAAGTATGGCGAGAGCCTGCCGCTGGGCGACAAGCCCGGAAACGAGGACTACAAGGAGTTTATGGCCAGCGTGCTGCCAACCTTCGACGAGGACCGCGTGTACGTGTCGGACATGAAAAAGCTGGCGACCTGGTACGCCATCGTAAGACAGCACGTCGGCTTTACCGAGGCAGCTAAACCTGAATCAAAAAAGGCGAAAGAGAAACCAGAGGCCGAGGAAAAGGCACCGGCCGAGAAAAAGCCTTCCAAGAAGAAAACCGAAAAGGAAGCATAAGTATAAAAAGCCCTCCCCCAGCGGAGGGCTTTTTGTTTCAGCCGTCTTATACTTTACTCGCTCTGCTTTTATACTTTGGGCGAAGTATAAGCATACCCGTGGCGTAAAGTATGGACGTACAGTAGAGCCATGCTTTATTCTTGGGCTATCTTTTATACTTCTCTGGCGCAAGCGTCCGCTTGTGCCTCTTTTAGCTGCCGCTTCCCGCAACTTGATACAAGCTATACTTTCATAGCTACCATTTCCTTCTACTTGACACAAGCTATCCTTGCGAGCTTCCGTTCATCCTCCAGACTTACATAAGCTACAGTTCCATTTCATACTTTGGTGCTCTCCAGCCCGAGAGGGCTCGTCCTCGGGCATCGCGCTGTGTTCCCTCCTTGCCTCGCTTGCGCTCGGCATGCCCTTAACGGGCACCGGATCTCACAAGGCGCTCAACCCAAGAACTGGGATCAAGTTCGATAGCCGCTGCTTTGGCGATGTCACAAGTATAAACATGAAGTATAAGTGGTTTTATACTTTCGGGATGCGGACGGGGTAATCGCAACTTGGGCTATAAAGTATAAATGGGGGAAGTAGAAAAGTATACTTTATACCCTGATCAAAGTATAAAGTATAACCATGGCCGCTTTCGGCTATTTATACTTCCAGCAGCATTTTCTAAAGTATACGTACCTTTGCCTGATGTCTTACTCACCTGCCATACTTACGGGCACCACCAACCACCTGCAGCGCATCTTTGAGGTGGATAATCTGCCGGCTACTAACCTGGAGGCGCTGGAGTTTAAGCTGGCGCACCTCGTGCAGCAGCTCCTGCGCAACGATTTCAGCCGCCTGCTGCACATCCTCTACCGTATCGACGTGGACGAGCAAAAGGTAAAACAGGCCATGGTGGACGCCGACGAGGAGATCATCGCCACCCGCATTGCCCGGCTTATACTTAAACGGGAAATACAGAAAGCCGAGATTCGCTTGAGGTATAGCGGCCGCTAAAAGCAAAAAAGGCAGAGAGCTTTTCGCCCCCTGCCTTTGTGATGCTGTTGTTGATTACTAATTCCAGATGGGTTGGGTTAATTTACGGCCACTTCGGCCTTCAGGAATTCCTCTGCCTTGTCTACCATCTCCGGAGAGCCGATAAACAGCGGGCAGCGTTGGTGCAGCTCTGTCGGCACCAGCTCCATAATACGCTCAGAGCCGTTGGTGGCCTTTCCGCCGGCCTGCTCCACGATAAATGCCAGCGCGTTGCACTCATACATCAGGCGCAGCTTGCCCTTGGGCACTTTAGAGGTGGAGGGGTAGATGTAAATGCCGCCCTTAAGCAGGTTCCGGTGAAAATCGCCCACCAGCGAGCCAATATAGCGCGCCGAGTACTCGTTGTCCTTGCAATACTGCACGTACTGCTTCACGCCTTCCGGGAAGAAGTTGTAGGTACCCTCGTTGATGGAGTAGATCTTGCCCGTTTTCGGCGTGCAGATGTTTGGGTGCGACAGGAAAAACTCGCCCAGCGTGGGGTCGTAGGTGAAGCCGTTTACGCCGTTGCCCGTGGTGTACACCAGCATGGTGGAGGAGCCATAGATGATGTAGCCCGCGCCTACCTGGTTCACGCCCGGCTGCAGGCAGTCGGCCATGGTGCCGTCGCAGCCCTGCTCGGAAGTGCGCCGGTAGATCGAGAAGATCGTGCCGATGGACACGTTCACATCGATGTTGGAGGAGCCGTCCAGCGGGTCGATGGCCACGATGTACTTGCCGCGGGTGTTGCCCGTCTGGATCGCGTCGTCTTCCTCCTCCGAAATGATGGTGCACACCTCGCCGCCATTGCGCAGGGCGCGTATAAAGCGGATGTTTGCGATCACGTCCAGCTTCTGCTGGTCCTCGCCCTGCACGTTCTGCTGGCCATAGGCGCCGGTGACATCCAGCAGGCCGGCCCGGTTAATTTCGCGGTTCACGATCTTGGCCGCCAGGGCAATGTCACGAAGCAATTGAGACAGCTCCCCGGTGGCGAACGGGAAGTCCTCTTGCTTCCGCATGATAAACCTGTCTAGCGTTGTGCCTACAGGCAGTCCGAGTTTGTCATTCATAAAGATGATTTTATCCTATAGCTTTAATTTTATTACAAAAATATCATTTTTAGGCTATATTCCGAACGTTGCCTAATTTTACCGTGTATGAGTACAGAAAGGATTACAGTATATAAGTTTGGCGGCGCCTCTGTCAGAAGCGCCGGATCGTTCCATAACCTGACCCGCATCCTTAAAACGCAGGGCAAAGAGGGTCAGCTGCTGGTGGTGGTGTCGGCGATGGGCAAAACCACCAATGCCCTGGAGGCGCTGCTGCACCTGGCGTACCAGCAACAAGATTTCTCTTCTGAGTTTGCAAACCTGAAGGATTACCACCTGCAGGTGCTGCGCGAGCTGCTGGCAGATCAGGAGCACCGCGCCTTTCGGCGGCTGGAGCATTTGTTCGAGCTACTGCACAATCAGCTAAAGGAAATCACTCCGAACGATAATTTTGATAAGGTATACGATCAAACCGTAAGTTTTGGCGAACTTTTTTCGTCTGCCATCCTGCATTATTTTCTGGCGGAGCAGGGTATTCACAACACGCTGATAGACAGCCGCAAGTATATCCAAACCGACAGCAACTGGCGTGAAGGGAAAGTAGACTGGGCCTGGACCGAGCGCCTGCTCCGCCGCGACGTGCCGCAACTGCTGCAACAAGGGTTGGTGGTAACGCAGGGTTTTCTGGGCGGCACCAACAACGGCCTCACCACCACCCTGGGCCGCGAGGGCTCCGACTTCAGCGCCGCCATCTTCGCCTTCTGCCTCGATGCCTCGGAAATGGTGATATGGAAAGACGTGGCCGGCCTGCTAAACGCCGATCCTAAGCACTTCCCCGATACGGTGCGTTACCCCGAGATCTCCTACCAGGAAACGGTGGAGATGGCCTATTACGGCGCCTCGGTCATCCACCCCAAAACTATCAAGCCGCTGGCCAACAAAAAGATACCGCTCTACGTGAAGTCGTTTCTGGACCCGGAGGGCGAGGGCACCAAGATCTGCGACTGCCGTTTTGAGGTCGTAGCACCGGCCTATATCATCAAGGAGAACCAGTGCCTGGTGTCGTTCGGGGTGAAGGACTTTACGTTTATCTCCGAAAAGAACCTGGGCACGATCTTCAACGCACTCTCGGAGCTGCGGATAAAGATCAACCTGATGCAGAACTCGGCCATTTCCTTCTCCATCTGCACCGACTACAACCCCGAGCGCCTGGAGCGGCTGATGCAGACTTTGCAGGACCAGTTCCTGATCCATTACAACACCAACCTGCAGCTCTACACGGTTAAGAATTATAACCCTGAAAGTATAAAACGCATACAGGAAGGCAAGGAAGTATTGCTGGAGCAGCGCACGCGCACCACGTTTCAGATCGTGTGCCGGTAACTTATACTATGCCGGTTTCTATACTTGCCGCAAAAAGCTAACTTCATACTCGAAACCTATCGATAACTATGGAATTTATACTTGTTACACCCCAGTCGCAGCCGCACGTGGCGCTCATACAACTCAATCGCCCCAAAGAACTCAATGCTCTGAACCTGCAGCTGATGGGCGAGCTGCGCGATGCTCTCAAAGCGCTGGACGAGG
Organism: Pontibacter flavimaris; assembly: GCF_001907195.1. Taxonomy (GTDB): domain Bacteria; phylum Bacteroidota; class Bacteroidia; order Cytophagales; family Hymenobacteraceae; genus Pontibacter; species Pontibacter flavimaris. The sequence continues at coordinate 77,070 of NZ_LVWA01000009.1, read as the reverse complement.
ATGATGCCGTGCGCGTGATCATCATCACAGGCAACGAGCGCGCCTTCGCCGCCGGCGCCGATATCAAGCAAATGGCCGGCAAAACCGCCATCGACATGCTCAACATCGACCAGTTCTCCACCTGGGATCAGATTCGCAAGACCAAGAAGCCGATCATTGCCGCCGTGTCGGGCTTTGCCCTGGGTGGCGGCTGCGAACTGGCCATGACCTGCGACATGATCGTGGCCTCAGAAGCGGCGCAGTTCGGCCAGCCGGAGATCAAGATCGGGGTGATGCCCGGTGCCGGTGGCACGCAGCGCCTGACCAAAGCCATCGGCAAAGCCAAAGCCATGGAAATGGTACTGACCGGTAAGTTCATGAGCGCGCTTGAGGCTGAAAAGCATGGCCTGATTAACCGCGTGGTACCGGTAGAGCTATACCTGGAAGAAGCCTTTAAACTGGCCGCAGAGATTGCCCAGATGTCGCCGGTGGCGGCCAAACTGGCCAAGGAAGCCGTGAACCGCTCTTTCGAAACCAACCTGGACGAAGGTTTATACTTTGAGCGCAAGAACTTCTACCTCTGCTTCGCCTCCGAGGACCAGAAAGAGGGCATGAACGCCTTTGTGGAGAAACGCAGGCCGGAGTTTAAGGGAAGGTAATTGGAGTTAGAGAGTTGGGGAGTTGGGGAGTTAGAGAGTTAAAAAGTTAGAAGGTTAGAAAGTTATCCAACCACCCCAACCCCTCCTTATCCAAGGAGGGGAGCTTATACTTACTGCTTCTCCTGTCAACTTAATAGCCACAGTTTATACTTTTGTCATCCTGAAAGGGTCACATCCGGGACTTTTCCGGAAGTTCCTGAATTAAGGGAGGTGAAACAGAAGCTACAGCGCTTAAACGTTTGCAGGAGTAGTACCAGGCTCCCCGCCTTAGACAAGGAGGGGTAGGGGTGGTTGGATCCGGAGCTCCAAGGGTATAGGTTTCATACCACAAGTAGTGCTATTGCTATACTTTATACTTTGATTAAACAGCTTTCATACTTCGTCCCTGAAGCCAGTCGAAGTATAAAGTATCTGCTGATGTATACCTTTCTGCTCCGCAGAAAGCAAGTTGCAAACTTGCACCATGCACAGCCACATTTATACTTCGCTAAACTTGCGGCAGAAAGTATAAACCCAGAAAGCACTACCCACTTTCTAACTTTCTAACTTCCAACTCTCTAACTCCTAAACTCTCTAACTTTATTAACTCCTAACTTTTAACTCTTAACTATACACCTTATCTTTGCAGGAACTTTTCCTAAGTAAGAAACATTCTTATCTAGTATGCAGCACAACCTGACCCGAGACGAATTGCGACAACGCCTGTTGGAAGGTGGCCTCAAAGCCACGCACCAGCGCATTGTGGTGTTCGAGGCGGTGATGGACCTGCATGGGCACCACCCCACTCCCGAGGAGGTATACCAGCACCTGCGGCCGGCCAACCCTACCCTCTCGTTGGGCACGGTTTACAAAACCCTGGACACGTTTGTAGAGACAGGCCTGATCAAACGGGCGCTCTCGGAGGAAGGCGGCAAGCGCTACGACGCCAACACGCACGTGCACAACCACATCTACTGCAGCAAGACCAGGGAAATCGTAGACTTTGAGGATGCAGAACTGGAGCAACTCTTAGCAGATTTCTTCAGCAAGCGCAACCTGGAAAATTTCGAGATCAAGGGTTTTTCGGTGCAGCTGACGGGAAATAAGGTGGAGCCCGATAAACAAATACGCATTACACGAGTTTCTAAATAGATTATTCAATAACCAAAAAAACAAATAACACATGGCAGTTTTAGTAGGTAAAAAAGCACCTTCCTTTAAAGCAACAGCCGTAGAAAACGGCGAATTCGTAGAGAACTTTTCATTGGAGCAGTACATTGGCAAGAAGCACGTAGTTTTCTACTTCTATCCAATGGACTTCACGTTTGTGTGCCCAACAGAGATCATCGCCTTCCAGGACAGAATGGAGGAGTTTGAGCGCAAAGGCGTAGCCGTGGTAGGCTGCTCTACTGACACGCACTTCTCTCACTTCGCATGGCTGAGCACTCCGCGCGAGCAGGGTGGCATCGAGGGTGTAAACTACCCACTTGTAGCAGATGCGTCTAAGACAATCGCGCAGAACTACGACGTGCTGGCTGGTCACTACGACTACAACGACGAAGGTGAAGTTACTTTCGTAGGTGAGCCGGTTGCTTACCGCGGTCTGTTCCTGATCGACAAAGAAGGCGTGGTACGCCACCAGGTTGTAAACGACCTGCCGCTTGGCCGTTCTATCGACGAGGCCCTGCGCATGGTAGACGCCCTGCAGTATTTCGAGGAGAAAGGCGAAGTTTGCCCGGCTAACTGGTCTGAAGGCAAAGAGGCGATGCAGGCTACCAAAGAAGGTGTTTCTAACTACCTTGCAAAGCACTAAGCATTATAAAGTGACTTATTGATAGAAAAGCCCCGGCAAGTGTGCCGGGGCTTTTTGTTTTATACTTCAGGTTGCGATTAGCTAGTCTAGAGACAGGGACTCCGCTCTTTCGGATTTGCAATCCGAAAGCAAGTTAAGATCAGGATTTGTAATCCGTTTTTATACTTTGCCAACTGTCGGACAGGGGCTAAAAGCAAAAAGAGTCGGATTGCAAATCCTCATAACAGGAACTTCGGGATTGCAAATCCCGAAGAGCAAAGTGTATAAACCCACCCCTACCCCCTCCGAGGAGGGGAATTAAATGGCACCTGATTGGCTGGCGCGGGTCTCCCCGAAATGCTTCGGGACAGCGCAACCCGTGTCTTATTATCGTGTCAGGATTTGTAATCTACTAGGCCAACCTGTCCCGGGGAGGCCCAACTATAGCCCGTCACGAGCGTGGACGCTCGCGCCATAAGAATAGAACAAATTATAAAACAAAAAGCCCCGGCAATGCCGGGGCTTTTTGTTTTATAATTTGTTCTGATCAGCTTACTGCTTCAACCACAGGGCGCCGTTCTTGGAAGCATACTTCCCGATCTTGCCCTCTGCGTGCAGCTCCTGCAAGTAGGCTTCCGCCTCACCGGTTTCTAGCCCCGAAAGCACCGCAAACTCCTTGGTGGTAAGCGAGCTATACTTGGCAAAAAGTGAAGTATAGGTAGTGTCATACTCCTGCTTTTTTGCCTCCGGGTGCAACTGCAGCAGCGCCTGTTCATACTGCTCGTACGGGCGGGAGCCGTATACCAGCACGCGCTTATCGTTTTCGTCGGTTACAAAGATGGTCGGGAAGCCACGCACACCCAGTTGACGTGCCAGCGCAAGATCTTTCTGGAATAACTCCACAGCTTTGCCTTCAAAGTCGGACTTCAGTTGTGCTACATCCAGACCGGTTTGCTCGGCGGCCAGGGCCAGGTTATCCCAGCGGGCAATGTTTTTCTTCTCCAGGAAGATCATCTCCTTGATTCTTCTCAGGAACGCTGCGGCTTTCTCTTCACCCTGCAGTTGGGCTGCCTTAAAGGCGATGGAAGGCGGGTAAGACGATGGCAGCGGGTCTTCCAGCCACAGGTCGCCGTCTATCGGCATCTCGTAGTAGGCGCCGGCCTCTTCCCAGTGCTGGGCTACGCTCTTTGGTCCGTTCACGTCACGGCCGCCGTAGGCATCCCAGCTCGACAGCAGACCGCCCATGCGGTACTCTACTTCAAAGTATGGCCCGTACTCCAACGCCAGTTTTTTCAGTTGCGGATCGATGCCCCAGCACGAGGAGCAGATCGGGTCGGTAAAGTATAGCAGCTTGATCGGCTTCTTGGCTGCGGCAATGTTGGTGTCTTCTGTGGTTGCCTGTGCTACCGGTATTTCGCAAGCACCGGTCTCTATATCGCAGTGCATCATTATTGGTTTTGTCTCCATGGTCTTCTATTTTGCGTTAAACTTTGTAAATGCGGGCCTGTTAGCTAATAACCAACCGGCCGTATTTGATTTCTTTTACAAAGGTCGGGCTATACTTTAAGAGAGTCAATTAGTCAAAAAAACATGACTACCAACAATTTTTCACCGGACGAGCCAAGCTGCCCCGCAGAGGGCATTCTGAAGCAATTATCAGGGAAATGGAAGCCGCAGATTTTCCGGCTGGCGCTGGATGGGCCAGTGCGTTTTAACGCTTTGCTGCGCCAGCTGCCGGGTTCCAACAAGCAGTCGGTGGCCACGGCGCTGAAAGAGATGGAGGAAGCCGACATCCTGGTGAAGACCGTGGTGCAGGAGAAACCGCTGCACATCGAGTATACGTTGTCGGAAAGAGGGCAGGCGATGGTGACGGTGTTCCGAAGTATGGAAGGCTTTCTTAGCTAAGGCTTAGGCCAGCTTGACCAGCCACATACCGGCAAAAGTAGCCAGCAAGCCAAGCACCACGCTGGCCAGGATGTAAAGCATCGCTTGCCCGTACTGCTCTGCCTGCAGCATGTACACCGACTCCAGCGAGAAGGCCGAGAAGGTCGTAAACCCGCCCAGAACGCCGGTAATCAGGAAAGGGCGCCATTCCGCTGCCAGCCCTCCCCTGGACAAAAGGGCCGCGACGAGCCCGATCAGAAAGCAGCCCAGTATATTTACCCCCAATGTGCCATACGGAAACCCAACAGCAGCCCGCGTCTGGATAAACACCGATAAGAGGTAGCGTGCCACGCCCCCAATAAAGCTCCCTACCCCAACGGCTAAGAGTATTTTCACCTGTCTTTAAAGTATAAACCGACGCTTAGTATTTCTGCTCGTAATCGTAGTTCACCATCCACTGGATGCCGAACTTATCGGTGAACATGCCGAACAGCGCCCCCCAGAAAGTCTTGTCCAGCGGCATGGTTACCTTACCACCTTCCGATAATCCATCGAACAAGCGCTTGGCTTCCTCTTCGTTCTCCGCATTGATAGAGATGGAGAAGTTATTGCCCATCACGGTGGCATGTCCGAAGGCCTCTGAAGAATCAGAACCCATCAACGTGGTTTCTTTGCTGATCGGCAATGAAATGTGCATGATCTTGTTTCCTTCTGACTCCGGGACCGGGTTCTCAGAGGGCATGTCCTTAAAGCGGCCTACGTACGGGAAATCGCCGCCGAATACGGATTTGTAAAAGCTGAAGGCTTCTTCGCAGTTGCCCGCAAACGTTAGGTAAGGGCTGATTGATGCCATATTTATCGTTTTAGTAAATATAAATTAAAAGGAATAACGGACCCAAGTATACTTTGTAGCCGGAAACTCAGGCGAGCCTGATATAGCCTTTGCCAAATATAGATTATTTTAAAAGATTCACAACTACCCGCGGTTCTTTGCGACCTGAGATGGAAGCTCCAAAGTATAAACTGGTCCAAAACCTTCTATCAGTTTATAGTATGACGTTTTCCCCTATACTTTCTGCAACAGGAGGGTCAGGATGCGCGGTAGGCCGGCGCGGTCGTTATCGTCGAAGTACTCGTTGACGTCCACCAGCCGGAGGCCGTTCCGCCGGGCGGCCTGCACAAAATCGGAAGTATGGTGGGTGTAGCACTCCACCTCCTGCCTTCCCTCCTCGGTGTCGAAGCGGGCTTTGGTGCCGCTGTATTGCTTAAAAGGGTGCAGCTCGCCGATGTATACATGCCCGCCGTGGTTTAGCACCGCAGCCGTTTGCTTGAAAGTATGATTCAGGTCCGCAATGTGCTCCAGCACCAGGCTGAAGCTGACCAGGTCGTATGGCTGCGTTGCAAAGCTCCAGCTTTGGGTGATGTCGGCAAGTATAAACTCGGCTTTGTTGGAGCTTACTTTCTTCTTGGCCCGCTCCAACATCTGCTCCGACAAATCCACAGCCGTCACGTGCAGCGCCCTTCGTACCAGCCACTCGGTATTCTTGCCCGTGCCGCAGCCGATCTCCAGGCATCGCTCAAAGTTTATACTTCCCAGCGTGGCGCGCAGGGCCACCGCCTCCAGGTCGCGGGTGCGGTTCTTGTTCGTGTCGTATTGCGTGGCCCAGCGGTTGTAGGCTTCTTCTATGCTCATAGTTCTTTCAGCATCCAGATGGTGCAGGCGTTGTGCCCGGAGTTGCCCAGTGCGTGCGGCAAGGGCCTGAAACCTGCTTTCTCATACATTGATACGGCTCTGGCCAGCTCGGGGAACGACTCTAAGTATAACTGCTTGTAGCCAAGCTACCGCGCCGCATTTATACTTTGCTGCATCAGTTTGTTGCCAATGCCTTTGCCCCGGGCTTCGGCAGAAAGGTAAAACTTCACCAGCTCCGCACAGCCTTCGGGCAAGCCTTCGGTAGGATACACGCCACAGCCGCCTACTATCAGGCCATCTTCCTCAGCAACAAAGTACGCGCTGCCGGGATGCTCGAACAGCTGGTTTAAAGCATCGGTGGTAGGATCGGTGTAAACCGTGCCGGGCTTGTCTATCTTAAACTCCCGGAAAACACTACGGATCAGCGACGCCAATGGCTCGTTGTCGGCAGGTTGTATGGGGCGAATGGTGAGGGGCATGGAGTTTTGGGGTAATGGTATTCGTATATGAGGTGAGCGAGGTGCTGCCGAAGCATTGAGTATGCACGTGGTGGTCCCTTATTTTTCTTTATATCATTGACCCTACGAGTCTTTGCTTCAGTCCGTCTTTGGTAAATACCCAAACAACCTGATAAGCACCCGCCCCATCGCTATTCCATTGGTACACGATGTAACAATCTCCGTTTTTATAGACCTTAAAAGTATTTGTGCATTCGTAGATATCGTTGTAGAGAGGCGGGTTTATTTCAACTTTCTTTCCTTCAACTATGGCGTTAACTCCGTTTATTTGTGTAATTGGGAAGTTTCCGTCTGTTCCCCAGACAGGCCTGCCCGCTATAGCTGCTACAGCGCCATTATACTTGTCAACAACTCTATTGTTCAATGCAAACGGCTCTATCAAATACTCAAATTTAAAGTCTGTCCCCTTGTAGGGCTGTAACTTGTCGAGTGTTTGTAATCTGGACTTGTGTATGAAACCTTCGATGTAGCTAACTTCTGTGGAGTTGAGAGAGAATAGATTTTTAGGTATAAAGACAGGAATCCATTCATTTGTGTCATGCCCCTCTTCATAGTCATACCAGAAGGCTTCGTTGCTGTATAGTTTGTGAATAACCTGTGACTGTCCGTTCGGCTTCTCCCTAACATTGGTATACCCGTCCTTATCCTGAATAATAGCGACCTGTGCTGTTGCTATGACAGTTGTCAGAAGCAGGGCTATAAGTATAATCAGGTTTTTCATACTTGTAAATGTAGTACAACGGTTTTGTGTAGACTATGTATAAGACTTTAGCCGAAGTATAAAGTATACATAGGGTTGGCAACCGTTTTTTATCAAGGCAGTAGACTTATTCTTTTCATCTTAGGAGCACCAGTCTCTTCATGAATTTCATATTCAATTACCCTTTTTTCGGTGACTTTCGTGTTTATTTTATCCACCCTGTATTCATAGATTACATGAATCTTGCCGTCCTTTATTTCATTTACGAATGCTTCGGAAGGCAACCATCCTGGCAAAGAATGAATATTTTCTAAATTCCAGATACTGTCTTTTTCGATACTTGCCGCTGAAAATTCGAACTCATTCCATTCATTGGCTTCTAAATCCCCTATAAAAATTTTATCAGAGCCGTGATAGTTACCTGTTTTTAGAATAAGCCATTTCCCATATTGGATTAACTGTTCATCCTTTTTCCACTCTCTTCCATCATATGAGCCATAGCCAATTTTATGTGTGGAGTCATTTACATCTCTGTATTTATAGGCTATCATATAGGACCAAGAGTGGTGGTCAGCATTATAAGTTACATCACAAATCAATGTTCCTCCAATTCGTTGATCAAGCTCAACATTGTAATATTCAGGCTCAAAGGCGTCTCGTAATATCCAGATGATTCCAAAGAGTAAAATCAAAAATACTCCTATGGATATCAAACAGCCTTTTTGCATATATAAGGTTTCTTATCAATTTAAATGTATGCCAACTTGTGGCTAAAAGTAATCACCTACGTTTAGCCCACCAAATATAGCAGATAACAGTAACTTTACCGGGAATCAAAGCCCTTCCCCACAAAGTATGGCACCCTTGCCAACTATCCCTCCCCAAAGCGCTATATTTGCAACAGAACCAGACACTCGCAAGCAAGTATAAAATTTGAAGCTACTCTACGACATCGGCTTGAAGGCTTACCGTACGGCCATTGCCCTGGCAGCCCCTTTTAACGAGAAGGCGAAGCTGATGCGGCAGGGGCGCGAGCGGCAGTTCGAGCGGCTGCAGGAGACGCTACGGCAGAACCAGGCGCCGCTGGTGTGGTTCCACTGTGCCTCGCTGGGCGAGTTTGAGCAGGGGCGGCCGGTCATGGAGGCGCTCCGGGAGGCGTTTCCGAAGTATAAAGTGCTGCTCACCTTCTTCTCCCCTTCGGGCTACGAGGTGCGCAAAAACTACCCGGGTGCCGACTACATTTTCTACCTGCCCCTGGATAGCGCCTCCAACGCCAAACGCTTTCTGGACATTGCGCGGCCCAGGCTGGCCGTGTTCGTGAAGTATGAGTTCTGGCACTATTACCTGCAGGAGCTGGCTGAGCGAAGTATCCCTATACTTTCCATCTCCGCTATTTTCCGGCCCGAGCAGGTGTTTTTTAAGCCTTACGGCGATTTTTACCGCAATATCCTGCGCCGCTTCACGCATATCTATACCCAGAACCAAAGCTCGCTGGAGCTGCTGCAAAGTATAAGTATAAACAAGGCAAGTATAGCCGGCGACACGCGCTTTGATAGGGTGCTGCAGACGGCGGCAAGTATAAAACCGATTCCATTGGTAGAGGCCTTCGCTGCCGGGCAGCAGGTATTTATGGTGGGCAGCAGCTGGCCCGCGGATATAGAGGCATTGCTGCCGCTGATTCAAAATTATAAAGCAAGTATAAAATTCATCATCGCGCCGCACGAGGTGAACGAGGCAAGTATAAATGCCGTGATGCAGGCCGTGGGCGAGGATGCGGTGCGCTTCTCCAAAGCTACGGAAGTAGATGCACCAAAGTATAAGGTGCTGGTGATCGATAACATCGGGATGCTCTCGGCGCTTTACAGCTACGGTACCTACGCCTACATTGGCGGAGCCTTCGGCAAGGGCCTGCACAACACGCTGGAGGCAGCTGTGTTTGGCCTGCCGCTGTTCTTCGGCCCAAAGTATGACAAGTTTCAGGAGGCGAAGGATTTGGTGGCGCGGGGCTGCGCTTTTCCGGTGCAAAACGCCGGGGAACTGCTGCAGGCATTTGAGCAAGTGCACACCACGCCGGGCCTCCGCCAAAGTATAACCGGCAAAGAAAAAGAATACGTACAAGAGCAAGCCGGCGCCACCGCTAGGATCATGGCCGACATCAGCGCCCTGCTTAAAAAGAATACATGAAAGGAATTGTAGTAAAATCGACGGGATCGTGGTATCTGGTGCGCGACGCGGAAGGAAATTTGCACCGGGCGCGCCTGCGCGGCAAGTTTAAGATAAAGGGCCTGAAGGTGAGCAACCCACTGGCCGTAGGCGACCGCGTGGAGTTTGAGGTAGAGACAACAGGAGAAGACACCGCCGTGATTCACAAGATCGAGGACCGCGAGAACTACATCATCCGCCAGAGCACGCACAAGACAGCCTACTCCCACATCATCGCTGCCAACCTCGATCTGGCCATGCTCATCGTGACGCTGGTGTCGCCGCGTACCTCCTTTGGCTTTATAGACCGTTTCCTGGTTACAGCCGAGGCCTATGACATCCCGGCCATGCTCATCTTCAACAAAACCGACCTGTATGACGAGGATGTGATGGAGTACCAGCGCCAGATCAGCCACATGTATGAGAAAATCGGTTATCCGAGCCTGGCGGTATCGGCCATGAACAACGAAGGCATAGACGAGGTAAAGGCGCTGCTGCACGGCAAAACCACGCTGCTCTCCGGGCACTCCGGCGTAGGCAAGTCTTCGCTCATCAACCTCATCGTGCCCGACCTGGAGCTGAAAACCTCTGAGATCTCCGGCTTCTCCGACAAGGGCGTACACACCACCACCTTTGCCGAGATGTTCGAGATCGACCCCGAAACATATGTCATCGATACGCCCGGCATTAAGGAACTAGGCATCGTGGATATTCCGGCGGCGGAACTGAGCCATTTTTTCCCGGAGATGCGGGAGCGCCTGAACCAGTGCCGCTTCAACAACTGCACCCACTTTAACGAGCCCGGCTGCGCCGTGATTGAGGCCGTACGCCACAACGATATTTCCCTCTCCCGCTACGAAAGCTACCTGAGCATGCTGCATGGCGGCGACAACCGGAAATAGGTAGAGAGTTTTGGAGTTAGAAAGTTAGAAGGTTAAAATTTAGAAAGTCATACTTGTAGAGGCGCAATTCGTTGCGCCTTTTCTTTTGCTACAGATCTATGGCGCAAGCGTCCGCTTGTGCCTGTGGTGCTATACCGGGCCCAACCACCACAGCACCACTAACTAATCGCTACCCGCCCCGTTACAGAAACTTATACTTCTGAAACGCAACAACTCTTACTATGGAACTTGAAAACGCGAACATTCTGATAACAGGCGGTACTCTGGGCATCGGGTATGCTACAGCCAAACTACTCATCGGGAGCGGAGCCAACGTAGCCATTACCGGCCGCGACGAGAAACGAACCATGCAGGCAGCCGGTGACCTCGGCGCCATGCCCATCACTGCCGATGTGGCCAACCCAAATGACGTAAAGCGCACCTTTCAGGCATTTATGGAAAAGTACGGCAGACTGGATGTGCTGATCAATAATGCCGGAATTGGCTTGTCTAAACCGATAGATGCGCTGACGCTGGATGATTTTGAGAACATATACCGGGTAAACGTGTTCGGAGCGGCCATGATGGCGTCAAAAGCGGCAGAGGTCTTTAAGAAGCAGAACCACGGCAACATCATCAACATCGGCTCCACGGCGGCACTTAAGGGGTATGAAGGCGGCTCGGTTTATGCCTCCTCCAAAGCAGCGCTCAGAAGTATGACGCAGACCTGGCAAAACGAGCTGCGCAGGTATAACGTGCGCGTCATGCTGATAAACCCTAGCGAGGTAACAACCGCCTTTGGCCAGCCGGACCGACAGGAGCGCGGGCCCCAAACTAACAAACTGCGCTCAGAAGAGATCGCCTGGGCCATCAAGAGCGCGCTGCAGATGGACGACCGCGGCTTTATTCCGGAGCTAACCGTGTGGGCAACCAACCCATTCTAACCATCGCGCGGGCATAAAAAAGGCAGGCACCATTAAAGCGCCTGCCTCCTTCGGCTCGTTTGCAGAGATTTATTCCTTCGTTGCCAGCACACCCTCCACAATATGGATCACACCGTTGCTGCTCATCACATCAGCCTGTGCTACCCTGGCTCCGTTCACCATCACATCGTTGCCCTTTTTCGTAACGGAGAGTTGCCTGCCTGAGGTGGTTTTGAGCGTGGTCCCGTCTGTCAGGTCGGCGGCGGTCAGTTTCCCGGCCACCACGTGGTTGTGCAGCAAATCGGTCAGGCGCTGCTTATTCCCGGACTGCATCAGGTCTTCCAGGGAGTCATTTGGCAAGGCCTCAAACGCACTGTTCTTCGGGGCGAACACCGTATATGGTCCAGTACCATTCAGCGTGTTCACCAGCCCGGCCTGCCGCAGCGCACCAGTAAGCACGCTCAGTTCCTTGTTTGCCGTGATATTCTCTAAAATTTCCTGACCGGGTGTCATCTCATTGCTTCCTACCCTGGCGCCTGTCTTACCGGCGTCCGGCTGACCCTCTTCAGACAGCTTGCCGGGGGTGGCGGGGGTAGTGCCAGGGGACTCCGGCTCCTCGCGCAGGTTTGTCCCAGCCACGCGCTGCATCTCATTTCCGGCGTTTTCCTCGTTGGTACCGCCACCGCAGCTTGCTAAAAGCATGCTGCAGCACAGGGCCAGCGCATACCCGGCTCTCGTTATTGTTTCCATAGTGTGTGGTTTATACTTGCGCGTAACCTATACTTGTTGCTGGTGCCCGGTGTGTTAAGCCCGGTTTATTGGTCTCTTAAACTATAATTTTCGTACTTTTGTTATCTGTACCAATTGTTTCAACTAAACAGAACCATATATGAAGACCGCAGAAATCCATACAGGCAAGGGTGTAATGAAAGTTGAGTTTTATGAGAAAGACGCTCCTAAAACGGTAGATAATTTTGTGAAGCTGGCAAAAGAAGGCTTCTACGACGGCCTTACGTTCCACCGCGTTATTCCTGATTTCGTGATACAGGGCGGCTGCCCTAACTCGCGCGAGGGCGCCAAAGGCGTGCCTGGCACCGGTGGCCCGGGCTATAAAATCGACTGCGAACTCTCCGGCGAGAACCAGTACCACGACCGCGGCGTGCTGAGCATGGCCCATGCCGGCCGCAACACCGGCGGCTCTCAGTTTTTTGTTTGCCACAGCCGCAAAAACACCGCCCACCTCGACCGCAACCATACCTGCTTCGGCAAAGTGGTGGAGGGCCTGGACGTGATCGACCAGATCCGCGCCAACGACCGCATTGAGAAGATCGTAGTGAACGAGGCGTAACACCCTCATCATCAACACCAAAGTATAAAGCCAGCCCCTGCATGCACGGGGCTGGCTTTTTTGCTTTTCCGGGCCTTCTGCTGTGGTTTCGGAGATGAGCATAAAGTATAAACCCACCTAATTTCAGGCTGTTTTTTAGCGGAAAGACCGGAAATCCTGCAGAAAATGCTTAGTTTTACCTACCATCTGTTCGGCACCTGCACTTATCATACTTGCACCGCTTGGGTTGTGTCGTTTCAGCAGCATCATTCTTGCAACCATTATACTTAAGTAAACCGGCGGCCTCAGAACCCTAGTTCCGCCTGCACAACTGCGTATGAAGAAACTCGCTCTACACTGGCAAATCCTGATTGGCATGGCACTGGGTGTGGCCTGGGGCATGTCGTCCAGCTCCCTTGGCCTCAATAGCTTCACCACCGATTGGATCAGCCCCTTTGGCACCATCTTCATCAACATGCTTAAGCTGATCGCCGTGCCGCTGGTGCTCGTGTCGCTTATCACGGGTGTTTCCAGCCTCAGCGACATCAGCCGCCTCTCGCGCATCGGCACCAAAACCATCGGCACTTACCTGGCCACCACCGTGCTGGCTGTGGTGCTGGGCCTGATCCTGGTTAATATTTTTGAGCCTGGCAAGGCCTTCTCGCCCGAGAAACGGGAGGATTTTAAAGAACAGTATGCCAGCACCGCCTCAGATAAATCAAGCGATGCCGCCGCCCTGGAGCAACAGGGGCCCTTGCAGCCACTTGTGGATATTGTGCCCGAGAACCTGTTCCTGGCCATGACCAGCAACGGCAGTATGCTGCAGGTAATCTTCTTCGCCCTGCTCTTCGGTATTGCCCTGATCCTGATCCCCCCTGACAAGGCGCAGCCTGTGAACGACTTCTTTGAGGGGGCGAACATGGCCATCCTCAAGATTGTGGACATCATCATGATGACCGCACCCTATGGCGTGTTTGCCCTGCTGGCGGGGCTGGTGGTAGACTTTGCCGGAGATGACCCGGCCTCGGCCTGGGAACTGCTGATGGTGCTGGGTTACTACTGTATTGTGGTGATTATCGGGCTGGCCCTGATGATCTTTGTGGTGTACCCGGCTCTGGTTGTAACGGTAGGCAAAACAAAGTATACCCATTTCCTGAAAGGCATATTTCCGGCCCAGATGCTGGCCTTTTCCACCTCCTCCAGTGCTGCCACCCTGCCGGCCACCATGGAGTGCGCCGAGAAGAACCTGGGCATTAACAAGGAGATCACCAGCTTTGTGCTGCCGCTTGGCGCTACCGTGAACATGGACGGCACCAGCCTGTACCAGTCCGTGGCGGCTGTCTTTATAGCCCAGGCCTACGGCATCGACCTGAGCCTGTCAGCGCAGCTGGGCATTGTGATGACCGCCACGCTGGCTTCCATTGGCTCTGCCGCCGTGCCGGGTGCGGGTATTGTGATGCTGGTGATCGTGCTGCAGCAGGCCGGGATTCCAATCGAGGGCATTGCCCTTATACTTGCCCCCGACCGCCTGCTGGACATGCTGCGCACCACGGTAAATATTACCGGCGATGCCACGGTGGCCATGATGGTGGCCCGCACCGAGGGCCAGCTGCACCCGCCTACAGAGATAACAGTAAGATAGCATATAAACCTGCCCCGAGCATGAAGGCCCAATAGCGGCTTTCACGCTCCTCGGGCAGCTCTTCCTTCAGCACGTTCAGGATCACGCCTCCGCCCACGAAGGCCATTACCAGCACAACCAGCGCCTCGGGCAGCGCCACCACATACCCTACGCCCCAGCCCACCACCAGGGCAGCCACCAACACCCAGCGGCCTATGCGGCGGTAGCTATCATGATGATGCTCCTGCAGCCCGAAATCGTTCACGATAAAGTGCAGGGCCATGGCAATGGAGAACAGTAGCAAACTCTGCAGCGTGCCCTCTTCCCGCTGAAAAAGGATGTACCCGATAAGCGCGTTGTAAATGGCAAATGAGCCGATGTGCAGCCAGAAGATTCCCTGCTGGTGGGGTTGCTCTTTGCGTGGCGCTTGCCTCTGCCTATACTTTTCCTCTACCACAACCCGCTCCAGCCCGTAGAAAACAGCCAGCCCGACCAGCGACATCAGGTACACATGGTGACTCAGGAATTGCTCCGCCCAGTTCAGCTGCGACACATGCTCCTGCCCCTCGCTGAGTTCCGGAAAAAGGTGCAGAAATACGTACGCCACCGATACTCCCCCTGCCACCGAAAGCCACACGCTGCGCGGCACCCCCGCCAGAAACCGTAGCTGTATACCAAAGAAATGGATGAAAGCCAGCACCAGCACCGGCCAGATAGAGACATGATGTTCCATACCCATTAGCTACTTTGTTTATTGCTGATAAGTTATGGCAGGAGGAGTGCTAAAAACACAATCAATGAGTAATCCAAGTCTACCGCTCACTAAGTATACTCCTCTCATTAACTTTTACTATATTCATGTTAGTTAGCTCCGTGGAGAGAATCAAGATTGCTGCACTACATACAGAGCACCTCCGTACATAGTGTAGCTAAGCCGAATAGGCTGCCGTTTAGCTGCTAGTTAGCGTTTATTTAGATGATAAAAAGTCTACCTTTTGTAATCCTTGCCAGTCTACTTGTTTCTTGTAATCCGAGTAGAACGATTTTTAAGTCTGACAGATTTAATGAGTTAGAAGATTTGACGGTGCCAGAGGCAATCGAATATGAAAAAGGTAAAGGCTCAATAGATGTAACACCTAACCATTTAATCAAGGTTAGAGAAAGCATTTACCCTAACAAAAAGGGCTTTGAGTTAGCTACTCCAGTAACCTTTACAAGAACAGAAAAACAAGTTTTTGACTTGGAGGCGGAGTATTTTTATGTTCCTCAAGATAGTTTGGTGAAAGTCATACTTTATGAATGGAGTCAACAGACTAATAGCAATCAGAATCTATTAGAAGAGAAGTCTGAAAAGGAACTGGATAAAATGTATACTGCATTTCAGAAAAAGTTCGAGTACTTGAGAAAGGAGCTAACCAAAAGATTAGGTGAACCAACACAAATTGAAATAAATTTAAACAGTGGACAACCGAACTATAGAGACGGTATAAAATGGCTGAATAATAACGGGCTCAACGCATACTTATTTATGTTTGGGAACAACCAAAATGAATATAGACAAATAAGGCTCGCGATCTATAAGGAATAAAAGCATATGCTAACCAAGCACATGGGCAAAGCTTCGGCTACGCCTCGTTCGCTTTTTATACAAGTCCGTTAAAACCTCCCCATGCACCTCACCACCTTCCTGCAAAGTATAAACTCAAGCACTCCTCCCCCACAGGCCAATGTATACCTGCAGGCGCTGTGGCACGAGGCTAAAGGCGATTGGAACAAGGCCCATGAATTGATACAGGACCTGCCCGATAAGTCTGCCGCCTGGATACACGCTTACCTGCACCGCCAGGAGGGCGACACGTGGAACGCCGATTATTGGTATAGCCGTGCAGGTCGCAAAAGACCCAACGTTTCGCTTCAGGAGGAGTGGGAAAGTATAGCAGCCACGTTACTGCAGGAAGTATAAACCAGACTACCAAAAAAAAGAGAAGAGCCGCAACTGGTTGCGGCTCTTTGCAAGTATGGAGCATAACTTTCTAACTCCCAAACTCTCTAACGCTTTAACTCCTAAAAGTCTTCCTCATCCTCCTCTTCCCCGAAGCTGGGCATCGTGAACATGCCGCTGAGCAGGTCCTTGAACTGCAGGCCGGTGCTGAGGCGGTTTTTGCTGAGCTGGCTGTGCTCGGCCAAACCGTGCAGGGCGAACTCCATCATAAACAGCTTCTCCTCGCCTTTGGCTTTGGGCTGCTGCTTTTCCACCAGCTCGGCCAGGCCGGGTATACTTTGCAGCGCTTTTTTGTACTCCTCTGCAGGGGCATCGTTCAGAATGTCGATCGTATGGCCGTCGCCAAACCAGTCGGTTATTTTCTTATAGGGGTTGCCCGCTTTGGCTTTCTTGGCCTTGTCGGGATCGGGAAAGTATTTGAGAAACTGCGTGCGGATGGCCTTGCCCATGAGCACCTG
Organism: Pontibacter flavimaris; assembly: GCF_001907195.1. Classification (GTDB taxonomy): domain Bacteria; phylum Bacteroidota; class Bacteroidia; order Cytophagales; family Hymenobacteraceae; genus Pontibacter; species Pontibacter flavimaris. The sequence goes on along the minus strand of NZ_LVWA01000009.1, from coordinate 60,452 downwards.
CGCCACATGGCCGGCTCCCTCCTGCTCGCCCTCGTACACCAACTCCACCTTGCCCGTTACCGATGGTATGGTATTCAGGAAATCGGCTACGCGCACGTAGGTTTCGCTCTCCCCGTTCAGCAGCGCACGACGTTCGGCAGCGCTCAGCAGGTTCTCGAAAGCTGAGATCGTCAGTCGGGCCGATACACCGCTTTTCGGGTCTACATACTCGCTTTCGCGGGCTTCAAAAGCCACCTGCTCTATCAGATCGCCGATAATGTCGTTGGTCTGCACCAGTTCGCCCTGCCCGTCCTTCACTCGTGCCTCCTGCTGCGTGATCTTCTTGCCGGTTTCAATGGTTTTAGGATAGTGCGTGATGATCTGGGAATCGATACGGTCTTTGAGCGGTGTTACGATGGAGCCACGGTTGGTATAATCCTCGGGGTTGGCCGTGAACACGAACTGGATATCGAGCGGCATGCGCACCTTGAACCCGCGGATCTGAATATCGCCCTCCTGCAGGATATTGAATAATGCCACCTGGATACGCGCCTGCAGGTCGGGCAGCTCGTTGATCACAAAAATGCCCCGGTGCGACCGCGGTATCAGCCCGAAGTGGATCACGCGCTCATCGGAATACGGCAGTTTCAGGGTAGCTGCTTTTATCGGGTCGGCGTCACCGATCAGGTCGGCTACGGATACATCGGGTGTGGCCAGTTTTTCAGTGTAGCGGTCAGAGCGGTGTAGCCAGCTGATGGGCGTGTCGTCGCCGTGCTCGTGCACCATGTCTTTGGCGTAGCGTGAGAGTGGGTGCAACGGGTCGTCGTTCAGCTCAGATCCTTGCACCACGGGAATATACTCATCCAGCAGGTCGATCATTTGCCGCGCGATACGGGTTTTGGCCTGGCCGCGCAAGCCCAGCAGGTTGATGTGGTGCATCGAAAGTATGGCCCGCTGCATATCCGGAATGACAGTCTCCTCATACCCCCAGATACCGGGAAAAACCTCCTCTTTATTTTGCAGTCTTTTGATCAGGTTGCGGCGCAACTCCTGCCTTACGCTCTCCGGCTCGTAACCAGCAGCCTTCAGCTGGCCCAGTGTTTTTATCTGTTGTAGTTTATCGGCTGGTATGTCTTTGTAGTTCATTCTTCACAATTATCAGTTAACAATTAGCAGCAACCGGTTTATTGGTTGAGACGGTATTATTCTAAAAGCTGTCCCCTTGAGGGGACTACAGGGGTGTAATCATACTTCTTTTTTGTCATCCTGGAAAGATCCTGGTAGCTAGTAGGTTGAGCTTAACCTCCCGGGGCAAGGGGCCCTCTCTTTCTACCAAGTTTCTTAACAGCATGACAAGGGTTCTTTTTCTCCACCTTATTAAATGAAACAGCCCTATTGAGCGGTGCTCGCAAACGGCGAACCCTCGTTCTTGTTTGTCCTCAAGGGGATAATCTTTAAAAGCTCTTCTTCCTGTTTCTTCCATAGTCGCGGAACACCAGGTGCCCTAAGCCTTTTAAGGAGCTATAGTAGGCCTGCCCGTTATTCACCTTTGTAAACTCATCTACAAATTGCTGCAGGTAGGGGTCTGAGGCGATCATGAAGGTGGTGATCGGGATCTTCAGGCGGCGGCACTGGGCAGCCAGGTTCAGCGTTTTGTTCACCACTTTCCGGTCCAGCCCGAAGCTGTTTTTATAGTAGCGCAGTCCCTCTTTCAGGCAGGTAGGTTTGCCGTCGGTGATCATGAAGATCTGCTTGTTCGGCGTTTTGCGCTTGCGCAGAATATCCATAGCCAGTTCCAGTCCTGCTACGGTGTTGGTATGATAGGGCCCCACCTCCAGGTATGGCAAATCCTTTACCTCTATCTGCCAGGCATCGTTTCCGAACACCAGTATGTCCAGCGTGTCCTTCGGGTATTTCTGCTTGATAAGTTCGGCCAGCGCCATAGCTACTTTTTTGGCGGGTGTGATGCGATCTTCGCCGTACAGGATCATCGAGTGCGAAATGTCGATCATGAGCACCGTGGAAGCCTGCGTTTTGTGCTCGGTTTCGGTGACTTCCAGGTCCTGCTCGGTCAGGCGCAGATCGCCGATGCCATGGTTGATCTGGGCGTTGCGCAGTGACTCGGTCATGGAGATCTGCTCCAGCGCGTCGCCGAAGCGGTACTCGCGGCGGTCGGTGCTGGCCTCGTCGCCGATGCCGGTGTGCGGCGTTGCGTGGCTGCCTTTGGTGCCTTTCTTCAGCTTGCCAAAAATCTCTTCCAGCGCGCTCCTTCTTATACTTTGCTCACTCTTGGCGGTGAGCTGAAAAGCCCCCTTCTCCTGCGGGTTCTCGTCGAGGTAGCCTTTCTTTTTCAGGTCCTCGATAAAATCGCCGATGCCATACTCGTCGCCGGTCAGGTTATACTGCTTGTCCAGCGAACTGAGCCAGTTGAGCGCCTCCCCCACATCACCCGAGGTAATGGTCACCAGCTGCATGAAAATCTTCAGCAGCGACTCAAAGCCCGGCTTGTCGTCCTGCGGCGGTACATAATCTGAGAATCGATATCCTAAAGCCATACATTATCCGGTTTATACTTCAACAACACAGCCCTGTCTATTGTTCTGGCTACAATTGTTGTTATACGTGCCCTCGGCGTAATCCCGACATGTAAAATAAGGAAGGAAAACAGAAAGGGCAGGCTGCTGCTGCAACCTGCCCTTTCTTATACTTTATTTTCCTGCTGCTTACGCGATCCAGCGGAATTTATACTCCAGCTCTGGTATTTTCATGCGTTCTGCCACGCGCTTGAGGCGGGCTGGCAGGGCCATCACGTAATCGCGTGCGCGCTCGCCGGCCTCATCCAGGCCAGAAAGCGTTTCGATCTTCCACTCAGCAATCAGGCCGTCCAGGATGTCGGTGTAGTCGGCGGAAGTATAAACATTGATACGCTGGGCGGCATCGGTAAAGTGACCGAAGGTTTTACCCAAGTCCACACCAAGCTCGCGCATATAGTGGGCCGGCATCACGATCTTCTTACGCATCATGTCTTCGAAGGCCAGCATCATCTCGTTGGGGTCGGCTTCGAAAATCTTGCTCACAAACGCCTTGTAGGCCTTGGCGTGGCGGGCTTCATCGGCGGCTACGTGGCCGCAGAGCTTTGCCAGCTGGTTGTCACCCTGCTTTTTGGCAATCTGGGCCACGCGGCGGTGCGAAATGTTAGTGGCTGTCTCCTGAAACGAAGTATAAACAAACGAGCGGTACGGGTCATTATCGGTTTGCAGGTCGAACCCGTCAGCGATCAGGTACTGCGTGGAGGCCTCCATCTCACGCATGTTGATACGCCCGGTCAGGTACAGGTAGCGGTTCAGGGCATCGCCATGGCGGTTTTCCTCTGCCGTCCAGGCGCGGTTCCACTTCATCCACGGGCCATTCGGATCTTTCGGCAAGCCGTCTATCGTCATCAGCCAGCTTTCGTAGGTAGGCAATGCTTCCTCGGTAATGGTGTCGCCCACCAACACAGCCAGCAGGTCGTAGCTCAGGTCGCGGGCACGCTCGCGCAATTCCTTCACTTCATCAAAGAAGCTATCCACGGTGGAGTCCGGCAAAAGGTCGGCTGGTTGCCAGCTGTCTTCTACTGTTTTAAGAAACTCGGAGATCTTTTCTCCCACGAAGTCTTCCATCCATTTTATAACTTCTGCACGGGAGGCGAGTGCTGATGTAATCATGTTGCTGTTGTTTAATTGAATGCCAAATATAGCTATTAAAATATTGATTGTGGCTTGTAATCCTGACAAATTAGCTGCAGAAACACCTAATTCCGGAGATTTCAAGGCCCATCTTACCAGTTATTCCACTAAAAGCCGGTTTAACTCTAGCTTACGGATAAAGCGCGAGAAGGTAAACAAAACAGTGCTATTTACTGCCGGTACCGCAGCCTGTTATAGAGCCTGCGGAGGAAACCGAGGTCGATCCTGCGCCTGTTTAGCTGCCGGATGAACCGGTATAAAAGAGGGGTGCCTGTGGTTTGTTCCAGTAGCTGCAGCAACTGAGCCGCCTCGGTAAAGTTTCCGGTGAGGTAGGCGTGCCGCGCTTCATACTTCAGCCGCCTGGCCAGCGCGTCGCGTTCCCGCTCCGTCTGCACCAATGCTGCGGCTCTCCTGCACACTACAACAGTGGAAGCCAGCAATTGGTTGCCTTTCCTGTACCAACTACTTGAAAGCGAGCTATGATGCAGCCGCCGCTGGGTGGTTATCTCTGGCAGGTAGGCATACTTATACTTGCGCGCGGAGCGTACCCAGAAGTCGAAGTCCTCATAGGCCAATCCTTCGTCGTAACCGTGCAATTCCTCGAACACCTCGCGGCGGATGAGCATGGTGGGCGGGCAGATGAAATAGCGGCCCAGCACCTCGGCAAACACATCGCCATCGGGGGCAGCTTTATACTTCTCGCTATGGAAGTATAAATGAGCTGATTCGTCTGAGATATACGCAGCATCAGAATACACCACGCCAAAGTCCGGAGGAAGCTTTTGGAACTGCTGCACCTGCTGCGCCACCCGTCCGGGCAGCAGCACGTCGTCGGTGGCGAAGTCAAGTATAAACTGGCCCTGGCTGGCGCGCCAGCCTATGTTAAAGGCTTTGGTGTTGCCCAGGTTTTTGCCCGTGCTGATGAACCTGATCTGCGGATGCGCCCGCACGTACTCCCGGATAATGCGGACGCTGTTGTCGGTGCTGCAGTCGTCCACGATGAGGATCTCCAGGCTGGGGTAAGTCTGCGCCAGCACCGAGTCCAGCGCCTCGCGCAGGAAGCGCTCGTGGTTATAGCACAGGCAGATGATGGAGACGAGCGGCTGGGGCATGGGCGAAGATAAGGATTTTTGGCTGCTGGTTGTTGCGTGTTGCTGTAGCTTGGTTTATACTTTGGTTATACTTGTAGACCTGAGCCATACGCCATACTTTATACTTATCTGCAACGGGGTTTTTAGATTGAGAGGATGAGCCGGATTTTATACTTGGGTTATACTTTTATACCTGGCTTTTTTCATGGTGCAAGTCTTTTAACTTGTACCTATTATGGCGTCGGGTCTGTGACTCGGCTGGCTTGAAAAGCCATACTTATACTTTGGCTATACTTTATACTTGTCTGGCGCAAGCGTCCGCTTGTGCCTTCAGCACCTGCTTACTGTTACTTGAACTAAGATTATACTTTCCTAGTCGCCGCTTTTCACGACTTGACACAAGCTATACTTGCTAGCTACTGCTGATCCTCAGTCTTACTTGCCTACCGTTTCATTTCATACTTTGGTGCTCTCAAGCCCGAGAGGGCTCCCCGAAATGCTTCGGGGTAAACTCCTTCCCGCTCGGCGCTAGGAGCTTTTCCTGCCCTCGTGCCTCGGGCTGCCTGCGGCACCGGAAAAACTCGCATAGGCGCCTCACAGAAAAACTGGGATCAGATTCGATAGCCACGGCCTTACTGTCATCTCGACCTTTGGGAGAGATCTGTTTAGAATTCCAGATAGATCTCTCGCCCTGCTCGAGATGACAGGGAAAGTGGAAAGTATAACTCCCTCCCCTGTTCTTAGGGGAGGGTTGGGGTGGGGTGAAGCAGAGGTGCTAGAAGTGGTTAGACCCAGTACTGTAGCCCCAGAAGCACTACCGCCCGAAAAACGCCTTCACCTTCTCCACCACCCGCTGCTGCTCGACTTCCGTTAAGCCAGGGAAGAGGGGCAGGCTGAGGCTGGTGCGGGCCAGTTCCTCGGCCACCGGGAAATCACCTGCTCTGTGACCCAGGAAAGTATAAGCGGGCTGCAGGTGCGCCGGCACCGGATAATGGATGGCTGTGCCTACGCCCTGCTCCTGCAGGTAAGCCTGCAGCTCGTTTCTATACTTTGTCAGGATGTTGAAGATATGGTAAACGTGTCCGCAGTGTGGCGCTGTCTGGGGAAGGATCAGGTCGCCGGTATTTTGAAGCTCCTGCAAGTATACTTGCGCCAGTCGCTGCCGCTCACGGTTCATCGCCTCCAGATGCTGCAGCTTAGCCCGCAGCGCCGCTGCCTGTAGCTCGTCCAGGCGCGAGTTAATGCCTACCTGCTCTGAGTTATACTTCTGGCTCTCACCATAATTCCTATACTTCCGGGCGAAGGCTTCTAGTGTTTCATCAAAGGTTACCACGGCTCCGGCATCGCCTAAGGCACCCAGGTTTTTGGTGGGGTAGAAACTAAAAGCGGCGGCATCGCCCATACTTCCGGCGTACTTGTTTTTATACGTTGCGCCATGGGCCTGGGCGGCATCCTCCAGCAGCTTTATACGTTGGGACTGCGCCAGCCGCTGCAACTCCTCCATCTGGCACACCTGCCCGTAAAGGTGCACGGCAAGTATGGCTTTGGTCTTTGGGGTTATATGGCGGGCGGCGGTTTCGGCGGTGAGGTTGTAGGTATACTTATCGGGCTCTGCGAGTATGGGGGTTGCACCCACCTGCAGCACCGCATTAACGGTGGCGATAAAGGTATGCACCGGCAGCACTACTTCGTCTCCGGCCCCCACGCCCAAGGCTTTGAGCGCAATCACCAAAGCATCGTAACCATTGCCCACACCCACGGCAGCGCCTGCACTTAAGTAGGCGGCAAACTCCCGCTCAAAAGCCTCCACCTGCGGCCCCAGCACGTACTGCCTGCCGGCCACGGTATCCAGCAAAGCCTGCTGCACCTGCGCCTCCAGGCCCGCCGGAAAATCCCTGAACTGAAAGTATGGTACTGGCTGCATGAGGGAAGTTTGGGAGTTAGAGAGTTTAGGAGTTAGAGAGTTTAGGAGTTAGAGAGTCTGGAAGTTACAGCTTTGTGGGACCGGTCAACACCTGTCCAGATTGTGCATTTTTTAATCCTGTGCATCCTTTCATCCTGCAAATCCTGATTCAGACAATCAACAAGTATACTTTTATAGCGCTATATGCGCCGCCAGCTGCCGGAACCGCTTGTAGTCGCGGATGTAGTCTTCCTCGCTGAAGTCAGTGGAGGTGAGGCAGAGGGCGGTGGCGCCTTCCGAGAAGTGCAGCTCGGTCCAGCACATGGCCGGTATGTAGAGCCCCTGCTGCGGATTTGTCAGCTCAAACGCCTGCTTTTCGCGGCCGGTATCCGTCAGTACGTTTATACTTCCGCTCAAGGCAACCAGCACCTCCTCGGTAGCCAGGTTGGCGTGGTGCCCGCGCTCCACGCCGGGCGGCGTCGCCTGTGTCCAGAACACCCGCTTTATCAGGAACGGGATGTTCTCGGCATACTGCGTGCTGGTGATGTAGCCAATGTCGGGGCTGCCCACGCGGTGCAACGGAATAAGGTATGGTGTGGCTGGCAAAAGTATAATCGTTGGTTCTGCCCTAAAGGTACACGATTTAGGAGAGATCGCTATAATTTTTCCCGTTGCCTGCCTTTGGTTATCTTGCAACACTGCAGCAGCAGACGCAACCATGGAGGACACCTACAGAACCATAGCGCAGCCCGCCGAGGGCTTGTACAAGGAGAAGGGCAGCAAGTTTATTGCGCTGGCCTACCCGGTATACTCGGAGGAGGAAGTGAAGGAGATCATCGCGGAGCTAAAGAAAAAGTACTACGACGCCCGCCACCACTGCTATGCCTACATCCTGGGGGCCGACCAGAGCCGCTACCGCGCCAACGACGACGGCGAGCCCAACCACTCGGCCGGCGACCCTATACTTGGTCAGATACGCTCCGCCGGCCTGAGCAACGTGCTGGTGGTGGTGGTGCGCTACTTTGGCGGCACCAAGCTGGGCGTGAGCGGCCTGATAAACGCCTACAAAGCATCCACGGCCGATGCCCTGGCCAGCGCCACCACCGTAGAGAAGCACGAAACGGTACTGCTGCAGGCGCATTACGCCTACCCGCAGATGAACGACGTGATGAGCCTGGTAAAGGAGTATGACCTGCCCGTGCGCGACCAGCAGTTCGAACTCGACTGCCGCCTCACGCTGGAGGTGCGCCGCAAGCTACAAGACGAGATCACCATGAAACTACAGGAGATGGAAGGCGTTGAAGTATCGGTTCTCCCTGAAGCAACTTTTTAACTTTCTTACCTTCTAACTTTTTAACTTCCTAACTTCCTCCATGTCCAAACGCAACAGGCAACACCGCCATAACAAGATTCTGGCGCGCAAGGCAGGTATAAAGCCGGGCTCGCTGCTGATACCCTCCGAGGCCTTTACGCCGCGCTTTTTCCTGATGTCGTTTAGTGAGGACGTGTTTGAGGAGGAGGAGTTGCCTACCTACCAGGAGCTGATGCAAAGGGTAAGGTCGCGGCCCGACGTGCGGCACTGGATCGATATCCGGGGCTATGCCGAACAGCCGGTGCTGGAGATGCTGCTGCAGGATTTCGGGCTGCACGCGCTGCAGCTGGAGGACGTGCTCAACGACTACCAGCGGCCGAAGGTGGAGGAGTTCGGCGGCAACCGCCTGTTCCTGATCACGCGGATGCTGCGCTGGTCGCCCGAGTTCAGGACCCTGGACGATATCCAGCTCTCGCTCTTTACCGGCCCCAACTACGTGCTCAGCCTGCAGAGCGACTACGGCGACTGCCTGAACCCGCTGCGCGAGCGCATCCGGGCCGGCAAGGGCATTATCCGGCAGCGGCCCGCCGTATACATCGCCTACGCCATCCTCGACGTGGTGCTGGATTACTACTTCCCCGTGATGGCTGATATTAGCGTCTACATCGAGGAGCTGGAGCAACAGGTGCTGCGCGAGCCGAACAAGGGCACCCTCACCCTTGTGCTGGACCTCAAGAACGAGCTCGTGAAGCTGCGCCGCATTACCTGGCCTGCCCGCGACCTGATGAACGAGCTCCTACGCATGGACGAGAACACCATTCCCGCAAACCTCAAAGTATACTTCCGCGACGCCTACGACCACGCCGTGCAGCTGATAGACCTGGTAGACAATCACCGCGAGATGGCCTCCAGCCTGGTTGAGTTGTACATGTCCACGGTGAGCAACCGCATGAACGAGATCATGAAAGTGCTCACCATCATCTCCAGCATCTTTATCCCGCTCAGCTTTATAGTAGGTTTGTATGGGATGAACTTCTCGCGCGAGAACCCCGAAACAGGGCAGGTTTACCGCTACAGCATGCCCGAGTTGTATGAGCCATACGCCTACCCCATCCTGCTCGGGCTAATGGCCATACTTATACTTTTCCAGCTATACTTTTTCTACAGGAAAGGCTGGTTCAGGAGCTTTTGATTTTCTCGCCGTAGCACGTATCAAGTAGCACGACTTTTTGATAATGAGACAAAAGACTCTGTTTGTATCTCGTATCAAGTAGCAAGTATCAAGACAAAAGATTGTGTGACGAAGAATTTTAGAACGCTTGCTCCTGATTCTCTTGTCTTTAAAATAGTCGTGCTACGTTTGTCGTGATACGTGATACGCTTTACTCCCCCACACTGAACCGCAGCTTTTTGAGCTGGTTGCCGGAGGTATAGTATAAGGTGTAGTCGTTGGCGGTTTCGTTATGGAAGATAGTGACGGGATGGCTGTTCTCCAGCGAGCGTCCGCCGATGAGCCTGCCGTTGGCGTCGTAGAGGTAGGTTTTGCCCGGGCCGGTCTCGGTGATGGCGTATACTTTGTTATCGCCACCGAAGCGGAAATACTGCACGATCTTGGGCGCCGAGGTCACGTAGTTCTTCTCAAACAGCTCTTTCAGGTCCTGGTCCAGGATGGCGACCCTGCCTTGCTCCTGCCGCACGATGATGTAGGAACGGCCGTTGCTGCTCTCGGGCACCAGCTCGAACATGGCGCGCTTGCTTGGGCGCAGCAGCTGCTCCTGCCGCAGCACCCGCCCCTGCAGGCTGAAGGTAACCACGTTGCCATACTTCGTTACGGCCGACACCTCCGTGCGGCGCAGATCTGCCCCCACTTTAGCCGTTACACCCGAGGTAAGCGGCACCTTCAGGTTGATCGGGAAGCCGGGATAGGTGTCGCCGTTGCGGTTAAGGGCGTAGATGTAGCCGTTCTCGAGCGCCACCAGAATCACGTCGCGGCCGCCCACGCGCAGGTGCTGCGGCTCTGCCGACAGGCGGTAATCCATGCGGCGCGGCTGCCAGCCCTGCACGGCCGCGCCGCGCATGTTATACATGTACAGGTTGCCCAGTGCATCGTCCACCAGCAGGCGGTAGTTGCCATCCTTCTCGTAATCGAATACAGCCAGGTGCTGCAGGTCCACCGTGTCGGGCAGGTTAAACGGAAAGTTATCGAGCGGCTGGCCCTGGTTGTTGATGGCGTGGATGCGGTTGGCGGTGATGAAGAGGTAGCGTAGTTTTTTGTCCGGCCCATACTCTACCTGCTTGATGTCGCTGCGCAGCGAGGCATTAAGGCTGTCGGTCCAGCCGCGCCTGCCCATGGCCGTAATATTGAGCAGCACGTTGGCGGAGTCCTGCACCACCAGTTCACGGCTGCGGTCCACGGCGTTCTGTACCGGGAAGGGTTGGGTATCCAGCCGGTTATCCAGCGTTATACTTTCCTCCTCCTCAAAGCCGTCCTGCGTACCTGTCTTGCCCTGGTCTGGCCGGCGGACAACGAGGCTGGTGTAGTAACGGCCCTCCACCATGGAGAACTGCAGCCCCACCTGCGCAAAGCGCTTGATCAGGGAAGCATTCTGCAGCAGTTCCTCCCGCTCCCCCTCAGAAGTGTAGCGGTTCAGGATGTACCACGCGTTCACCGTGTTCAGGTACAGGCTGAAGTTCGCCTCCTGCAGTGTCTCCTCCATAAACGCCTTCTGCGCCACTGATTTACCCCACACACTCCCCTCGGCGATATCGTCGAGGAGATGCCGGAGCGCAGCCATCTCTTCCGCCATCAGCAGGTAGTCATCCACCTGCACCATGTAGCTCTGCTCGAACCCCTTGAACATGCGGCCCAGCAACTGCTCCGGCAGCTGCGGCACGTTCAGCAGCTGTATGGTATGGTTGCCATACTTTTCGGCGTATGGTTCCTCCTGGCGGGCATCGGCCAGCTGGTTACTTAGTTTGGTGAGCAGGCGCCCTGTGCGGGCAGGGCTGCCGGTATGGACAAACACCACCTTCTCCGGACTCTGGTTTATACTATGGGACTCCAGGTAGACCAGTGCGGCCTCCTGGCCAAAGCTGCCGGCCAGGCTATCCACCGTGGCGGCGTAGTTGGATTTGTTAGGTTTCTGGGGCTGGCGCAGGCGGGCAACCCCCTGCAGGCCGAAGTGCAGCATCATGGCCGTGCGATTGGGCAGGTATGCCCTCACGCCCAGCGGCTGCGGCTTCTGCGGCTGCATGTTGTTGTGCAGCGAGTTGTTGAGCCGCTCAGGCAGGGAGAAACCGTTCAGGAAGAGCCTGTTGCGCTCCAGCTTGAGCTCCAGCATGGCGCTCTGGCACAGGGTGGAGAGGTAGCGTACCTGCGGCATCACCTCCTCCTTCAGGAAGAGCCCCAGCAGGTCGGGCAGCACGCGGTAGTTCACAAACACGTTGGCGGACACATCGGGCTGGCTCAGGAAGTTCACGTTACTGAAATCGGCTGCGACAGACCTGGGCTGCCCCCTGTTGATGCGCCGCGCAATCTCCTCCACCAGCACAGGCGAGGCGCTCAGGATAATGTTGTTATGGAAGGTGAAGTAGGTGAAGCTGCTGCCGTTGCGGGTGTTGGAAATGTCGGTGAGCAGGTGGTCCTGGTAGGTGCGGGAGCTCTGCTCAAACACGTCGCTCTTGTTGATGTTCTCGGTAAGGGTGCGCAGAAAGCGGTGCTCGCCCACGGAGCTTACCGGCACGTAGAACACATACGTCACATCCGATTTTCCCTCCACGTGCACCGAGGTAAGTATGTCTTTCTCGTTGAGGAAACGGTCGAGGCGCTGGTTGCCGGGCGACACGCTGTCGAGGTAGGCCATGTTCTCCTGAAAGTGGCTGGCCACCGGCAGTGCCGCAAGGCTTTGCCACAGCTCCGTCTCCCGCAGGTGCTCCACCAGCTCCTGGTGGTTGTTGGTCTCCACCACAAGCGCCGCATTATCTGGTACCAGCGCCCAAAGGTCTACCTTCTCCCGGGAGCCTTTCCAGCGGCTGAAGCCGTAGAAAACAAGGGAGGCAAGTATAACAAAGCCTATAAAGAGGAATACAATGCGTTTTGGCATGTCGGGCGCTTACGGACTACAAAAATAGGGGAATTTTCGGAACTGCACCGGCGGGCCGGTTTTAAGTATACACGCGGCGCAGCATCGGCACAACTACAATCCGGGCCTTGCACGTATACATCATCCGAACACAAATAAAAACCGACTACATGTTTAAAATACTTATACCCGTTGACTTCACAGAAAGCGCCACGAACGCCTGCCGCTACGCCCTGCACCTGGGCGCCACCCTGCCGCAGGCAGAGATCCTGCTGCTGCACTGCTTCAGCGATTACCTGCTGCAGCCCGAACTGGACGACCCGCTGAACGATGGAGGCCTTGGCTCGCTGAGCCCCGGCTCTGAGATTATAACGGACCGCGTGCTGCACCGCAACCAGCTGGATGAGCAGGAGAAGCTGGAGAGCCTCTACCAGGAAATGCAGGCTGAGGCCCGCGCGCTTGGGCAGCACATCCACCTGAAGCACGCCTTCCTGAGCGGCCTGCCGGAGGATGTCATTCCGGACGAGATAAACCGCTTTAAGCCAGACCTGCTGCTGATGGGCACCAAAGGGGAGGACAATGTCGCCCGCTCGCTTTTCGGCACCATCACCACCAAGATGGTGGAGGACGCCAAAGTGCCGCTGCTGACGGTGCCGGAGCAATACAAGGAACACAGCCTGAGTCGTGTGCTTTACGCCACCGATTTCGATAAGACAGACGCGGAGGCCTTAACCGCCCTGATGCACCTGCTCCAGCCATTCAACTCCGAGATCCTCTGCGCCCACATCGGCACCGAAGACTCCGAGCGCGACGACAGCCATAAGATGGAGCAGCTGCAGGCGCGGCTCTACGCCGCCCTACCCGACCATAACCTGCAGTTTGCCATACTTCCGAGTGAGGATGACGTGGCCGACGCGCTGCAGGAGCTCGTGGCGCGGGAGCAGATAGGCCTGGTGGCCGTGAACAACCACCAGCGCTCCCTGTTCAGCAGCATCTTTAAGCCGAGCCTCAGCAAAAAGCTGGTGCTGGAGGCGCAGGTGCCGCTACTGGTCTTCCACAGTTCTGAGAAAGTATAATTTATACTTTAGCTGGCTGCTGCAGCTGCTCCATTAGCGCTTCATAGTACCGCTCTACGGCGCCCTCGCTGGTGGCCATGAACAGGAAGGGCTCTATCAGCTCCAGCTCCATCAGCACCAGTTTACCGTCCAGCTCCACCCCGTCCACGCGGGCGTAGAGGCAGCCTGGTGCATACTTGTCCACCAGGTTGTGGGCGTCCTCCAGCAGCTTTGCCGGCGGCTCCGGCGTGTGTATCGTTCCCCCGAAGAAATGCTGCACCCTGAAGTCGCCGGCCTTGGCGGTTTTGAGCACCGCGTGGCTGTACATGCCGTTAAAGAACAAGAACGACCACTCGCCCTTTGTCTGGATCTCGGGAATGAAGGGCTGCGCCAGGAAACTCTCCTCCTGCAGCAGCGCGTTTATACTTTCGGCCTGCGCCTCGGCCTCCTGCCGGGTGAGGGCAAAGGTGTTCTTGGCGCCCCCGCTCACGGCCGGCTTCACGATGATCTTCTCCGAGCGCAGCTGTGCAAAGGCATCGGCCACGTTCAGCTGCGTGCCCTGCTCCAGCCACACCGTCGGCACCACCTGCTCGCCTTTCTCCTGCAGTTCCACCAGGTAGCGCTTGTCAGTGTTCCAGCGCACAATGTCTATCGGGTTCAGCACCCGCACCTGCAGCTCCTCCAGCTTGTTTAGCCAGGCATAAAACACGTCGATCTTATCGAAGTAATCCCACGGCGACTTGAGCAGCACCAGGTCATACCCGCTCCAGTCCACGGTTGGGTCGTCCCAGATTTGTGATGTAACCTGCAGCCCTTTCTGCGTCAGGAACTCATGTAAACGGCCATTCTCCTCCTCCGAAACCCCTGTATATTTTCCGGCATCTTTATATGTGATGAGCGCTATTTGCGGTGTGTTCATTTTTTATCATCTTTGCCGCCAAATTATACTTTATCCCGGGCCTAAACAAACTAATGGTGGCTGTGTTTGCTATAACATTAGGGCGGTAGATTCTCGTATGCAAGTAAAGTTTACCCGCACCAGCTTATACCTATACATCGTTCACTATGCTTCTCCGCCCTTACAGCACCTGCTACAATGGCAGCCTCAAAGCCCGGCTGCTCCTGCTCTTGCTGCTAATCCACACGTTTGCCACGGCCTGCACCGATAACCCCACGGAGGAAGAGGCCGACACCCCCGTGGAGCGCCGCACCGCCGAGCCGGACACCACGGCGGTGAGCAGCGTCCGCGCCCCCGGCACCCTCGACCTGCTGGGCAACCCCTTTGTGGCCAACCGCCAGCAAAGCAACAACCTGACCACGTACTTCGACCGCATCAGCACCGATTTCACCGTGGATGCCGATGCCGTTGAGAATCGCCACAAGGCAAGTATAACCGACACCATTTACACGATCCGCTTCGGCAATTCTGCGCTGGAGTTCTACGCCCCTACCCACTCGGGCGAGCTGCTGCTGCAAATGGCCGACATCCAAGGCACCGACATCAAGCTGCGCAACAACCTGCGCGTGGGCATGACCCAAGCCGAACTGCTAAACCGCCTTAAGTCTGGTGGGGAGGACCTGAAGATCACCCAAACGCCTGCCGAGATCATTGCCTCGGCCCGGGAGGGCGCGCCTGCCACCCTGCACTTTTACCTGGAGAAGGGCAAGGTGAGCCGTATCCTGTACGAGGGGTATGTGGATTAAAGTTGAATGGCTGGATTGTTAAATTGTTGCTGATCCTGCCGGAGAACCTGTTTTATACTTAGGTACAGCCTTCTTCTATTTTCACATCCTTAAATTTCCAGATTCTAAAATCTCCAATCACTACCTTTGCCCCGAACCAAAGTATAGCATACCATGCGAATTGTGATTCAGCGGGTGACGCAGGCTGCTGTGGAAATAGAGGGCAGCACCAAAGGGAAGATCGGTCCGGGGCTACTGCTGCTGGCCGGCTTCACCGACGACGACACCGAGGAGGATCTGAAGTGGATGGCCGGCAAAGTGGCCGCCTTGCGTATTTTCTCCGATGCCGAGGGCAAGATGAATTTAAGTATAAAGGATGTGGAGGGCGAGGCCCTCGTGATCAGCCAGTTTACCCTGTACGCCAGCACCAAAAAAGGCAACCGCCCCTCCTATACCAACGCTGCTCCACCGGTGGTTTCCATACCCTTGTATGAGCGCTTTGTAAAGTTGATGGAAGAGGCGCTGGGCAAGCCGGTGCAGACGGGGGAGTTCGGGGCGGACATGCAAGTGTCGCTGCTGAACGACGGCCCCGTTACGATCGTGATGGATACGAAACAAAAAGACCTTTTTTAACGATGACTATAGCCGAAGCGCAAGCCCTGGTAGACAAGTGGATCCAGGAGAATGGGGTGCGTTACTTTAACGAACTCACCAATATGGCCATACTTACCGAGGAGGTGGGCGAAGTGGCCCGCATCATCTCCCGCCAGTACGGCGAGCAGTCGTTTAAGAAGAGCGACGAGGGCAAGCAACTGGGCGATGAGTTGGCGGATGTACTGTTCGTGCTGATCTGCCTGGCCAACCAGACCGGCGTAAACCTGACCGAGGCCCTGGAGAAAAACCTGGAGAAGAAAACCAACCGCGACAGCGACCGCCACAAGCAGAACGAGAAACTAAAGTGAGTTTGGGAGTTTAGGAGTTAGAGAGTTGGGGAGTTAGAAAGTATAAAACGTAACTGGCGCGGAAGTCTCTTCCGTGCCAAGTATAAAAACGAATCTTAGATTTGCGTGAGGGGCGCAACTGGCGCCGGTATCCAGCTGGTGCCGCGCAGTGTGCTGCGAGTCTCCGGACTCGCTTTTGAACAGGCTTATACTTTAGCTATACTTTAAAGCTTCTCGAAGTATAAATCGTTGGTGATAACACCAACAATGGCGGGAAGTCCGCCAAAGTATGAATTGGTGATAACCAAAATGGAGGAAAAAGGCCCGGCTATACCTTAGCCACGGTCAATCAAAGTATAAAGTATCTGCTACTCTATACTTTCCTGCTGATGTGGAAAGCAGGTTACAAACTTGCCTCATGCACAGCCACAAGTTGCGCTACGCTAAACTTGCGGCAGGAAAATATTAAGTATAAAATGGGAGCGGCTGGCACTACTAAATTGCCAGCCGCTCTCATTTTATACTTTAGAGAATTAACTCTCTAACTCCTAAATTCTCTAACTCTCTAACTCTTTAACTCTCATCAGGTCTACCAGCCTGTCGTGGCGCCACACAGGCAGCACGCTGTACACGTCGTGGCGGAGGCAAAACTCAATGTCTTTATGGATCTCGAGGTGCTCGAGCCGGCGCACGTGCGAGGATTGGCGCAGAAAACCCGGCAAGTCTGCTTTGGCAGTCTGGTACAAGGATAAAGCAGCCAGGGCGCTGTCGTTTTCTTTCGAGAAACTCTCCTGCAGCCGCTCCACCAGGGCGCCGGCAAACAGCGTGTCCTCCAGGTTAAACTGCCCTTTCCAGCCGGCGCACACCACCAGCACATCCAGACCCAACTCCACCAGGTGGTCGGCCACGGCCTGTAGGTTCAGAAAAGCGCCCACCACGATCTCCTCAGCCGCCTCCGACAGGCGGATAGCGCGGGTGCCGTTGGTGGTGGTGATGGCGATATCGCGGCCCTGCACGCTGCCATCCATGTATGCGAAGGGCGAGTTGCCCAGATCGAAGCCCTCCGCTTTTATACCGTTCCGCTCCGCCGCGGTCAGGCACCCCTGGCCGGCAAAGCCACGGCACTCCTCCAGCTCCATCACCGGAAATATCTGAACAGCGCCCTCGGCAAACGCCGTTACCATGGTAGAGGTAGCGCGCAGAATGTCCACCGCCACCACAGCCTTTCCCTCCAGATCATACAGGTGCAGCAGCTCCGGGCTGAAGCACACGTCTATACTTGGCATACTTTTTTGTTGTTGGTTGTTCGTTACTCGTTATTCGATTCCTGTTTTCCGAACAACGAGTAACGATCAACGATTAACTATTTCTGAACGAAAGGCGGCTTTACGACCTGCGCTTTCATGTCTTTGTTGCGGATGCGGATGAAGATTTCGGTACCGACCTTGTTGTAGTCGTTGGTTACGTAGCCCAGACCGATGCCCTTGCCCAGCGAGGGCGACATGGTGCCGGAGGTTACCTCTCCAATCTTCTCTCCTTCCGCGTTAACGATCTCATAGTGCGCGCGCGGAATGGCTTTCTCGAGCATCTCGAAACCGATCAATTTGCGGTTCACGCCCTGCTCCTTCTGCGCCTTCAGGTTCTCGGCGTTCACAAAGCCCTTGTTAAACTTTGTGATCCAGCCCAGCCCGGCCTCCAGCGGGGAAGTCGAGTCGTCGATGTCGTTGCCGTAGAGGCAGAAGCCCATTTCCAGGCGCAGCGTGTCGCGGGCACCCAGTCCAATCGGCTTAATGCCGAACGGCTCGCCGGCTTCCATAATGGCATCAAACACCTTTTTGGCGTCCTCGTTCTTCACGTAGATCTCGAAACCGCCCGCACCGGTGTAACCCGTAGCCGACACGATCACGTCCTGCGCACCGGCAAACTCCCCTTTCTCAAAAGTATAGTAGGCCATGCTGGCCAGGTCCACCTTCGTGAGCGAAGCAAGCGCCTCGGCAGCTTTGGGGCCCTGCACCGCAAACAGCGAGATGTTGTCAGAGATGTTCTCCATCTCCGCGCCCTCGGTGTTATACTTGCTGATCCAGTTCCAGTCCTTCTCGATGTTAGAGGCGTTTACCACCAGCAGGTACTCCTCATCCGCTATGCGGTACACCAGCAGGTCATCCACAATGCCGCCATCCTCGTTTGGCAGGCAGGAGTATTGTATTTTGCTGTTCTCCAGTTTAGAGGCGTCGTTGGTGGTAACGCGCTGGATCAAGTCCAGGGCCTTGGGCCCGCGCAGCATAAACTCGCCCATGTGCGACACGTCGAAAATACCGACAGCCTCGCGCACGGTTTTATGTTCCTCTATATCCGAAGAGTAGCGCACAGGCATGTTGTAGCCGGCGAAAGGCACCATCTTGGCGCCCAGCGCCTCGTGCACATCATTTAAAGCGATCTTCTTAAGTTCCATATCAGGTTAACTGTAATGAATAGTTAAAGCAAAATTAAGTAAATTTCGGGCTCATCCTAAATTTATCCGCTGCGGCCGCCAGCGCCCTTGGGCCTTTCCGGCAGGCAGGCGAAACAAATAAACCCGGACTCCGTATGAGCGAACACCACAACAATAGCCAAAGGAAATATATGCTTACCCCCATTCTATACCTTCGCACCGCTGCGGCGGCCCCGCGAACGCAGGACGACTTTATACTTTCCCAAACCCGAAGCACCCATACGCCGGACCTGTAGCCACTGCCTGCGGCTGCCCTGTGTGCCACAGCCGCGGCCAACGTATAGCCCCAACCCTTATACATGAAGCTTTCCGTAAAACTATTCATCGGGTTCCTGCTGATCTCGGTGCTCTTTACTGCCGTGGCCATCGTAAACTTCCGCCTGTCGGAGGCGGTGATCGAAAACACGCAGTGGGTGGGCCGCTCCCAGATCATTGTACGGAACTCGGCGGCCCTGCAGCGAAACATCATCGACATGGAGACCGGTTTGCGCGGCTTCCTGCTCAACGGCAACGAAACCTTCCTGAAGCCCTACTGGCAGGCGCGGGAGCAGATGCCGGAGCTGATGCAGGAAACCCGTGACTTCGTGACTAACTCCCCGGACCAGCAAAAGAAACTGGATGAGATCGTGAACCTGCAGCGGCGCCTGGAGAAGGAGTTCGCGGAGCCCCTCATCCAGATGAAGCGCGGCCACCAGGACACCATCATGACGGACCGTGAGCTGGATGCCAAGCTGGAGACGCTGGTGCTGGGGGAGCAGCAGGTGATGGATTCGATCAGAACCTCCTTCCGTGCCTTTAATGCCTTTGAGTACAAAGTGCGCGAGGAGCGCAGCGAGCGCCTCAACAAAAGTATAAACAACACGCGCCAGCTCTCCACCATTCTCACCATCCTGTCGGTGATTATAGGCCTGGGCTGGGCCTACTATATTACACGCCTCATCTCCAACCGCATCATGAAAATGGTGACGCTGGCTGAGAAAATCTCCCGGGGTGAGTACAAAACGCAGATCGTGGACACGAGCAATGACGAACTGAGCCGGCTCTCGCACTCGCTAAACCGCATGTCTACCACCATTGATGAGACCTTTACCGAACTGGATCTCAAGAACAAGGAACTGGACCAGTTCGCTTACGTGGTCTCGCACGACCTGAAGGCGCCGCTGCGTGGCATTGAGGTGGCTTCGCGCTGGGTAGAGGAGGACATGGGCACGCAGCTGCCGCCAAACGTGCAGGAGTACCTGCTGATGATGCGCGTGCGGGTGCACCGGATGGAGAACCTGATCAACGGCATACTTGCGCTGGCGCGCATTGGCCGCACGAACCAGGCCGAGGAGGAGGTGGACGTGAACGAGCTGCTGACAGAGGTAGTGGACCTGCTCTCGCCCCCTCCGGGCTTCACCGTGGAGGTACAGCACAACCTACCCGTCCTGCATACCGTTCGTATACAGTTGCAGCAGGTGTTCAGCAACCTGATAAGCAACGCCATCAAGTATCACGATAAAAAGGAAGGGCATATTGGCATACGCCACCACGAGACCGATGAGTTCCACGTTTTCTCGGTGGAAGACGATGGCCCGGGCATCGATGCGGAGTACCATTCACGGATTTTCGTAATTTTCCAGACCTTGCAGGAGCGCGACGCCCTGGAGAGCACGGGCGTGGGTCTCAGCATCGTGAAAAAGATAGTGGAGTTGCAGGGAGGCACCATTTGGGTGAACTCAGAGCCTGGTTCAGGCTCAACTTTTACCTTTACCTGGCCAAAACAGAAAGGTAAAGATCAAAAATTTTTATAGCTTTGTCTAATTCGATCAGAAGCACTTAGTATAATGAGCGAGAAAGAAGTAGTGAATATCCTGCTGGTGGAGGATGATTACCTGGATACCATGAATGTGGAGCGGGAGTTGAAGAGAATTGGCCTTACACACCCCATTTTTGAGGCACGTAACGGGAAGGAAGCGCTGAACATGCTGCGTGGTAACGACACGCCCAAGATATCCCCCGCCCCAAGCGTCATACTTCTGGACATCAACATGCCTAAAATGAACGGGCTGGAGTTTCTGACAGAGCTTCGCCGTGACCCGGAGTTCAGCCACATACCGGTGTTCATCATGACCACCTCCAACGAGGAGACCGACCGTTTGGCTGCCCAGCGCCTCAATGTATCAGGCTACATCGTAAAGCCCCTGTCCTTCGACAGCTTCGAGCGCAGCGATTCCTCCCTCGACAGTTTCAGCCTTTTCCTGGACCTGATAAAGCTTAAGTAAGAAAACAGACAAATCGTATAAAGTATAAAAGCCGCCGCACAGAGTCTGTGCGGCGGCTTTTATACTTTGAGGCCCTTCCCATGGCCGGTTTATACTTTTACCTCAAGCTGCGATTAACCTGCCCTCCCGAGAAGAGGAGCCACCTACTCTTTTTGCAAATTTCCCTCCTTGGAGGGGCTGGATGTGGGATTACACCTGCACTGCATGAGCAAATCGCAACGTGGGTTTTATACTTTGCGCATACTTTGCTTTCCGTCCTGAAGCTATACTTATACTTTCAGGCGTACGAACATCGCGAAACATACTTTGAGGCATGGCTACAGCAGCTCCGGTTGGCGGGGCAGCAACGCGAACGACCTCCTGTGATGCACAGTGGCGCCATGGCGGGCGATGCCGTCCCGGTGCGCTTTAGTGGGATAGCCTGCATTCTGTTCCCAGCCATAGTATGGGTGCGCCTCAGCCAACCGGCTCATCAGTTCGTCGCGGTGGGTCTTGGCAAGTATAGAGGCCGCCGCTATAGACAGGAACCTCCCATCGCCCTTTACCATACAGGTATAGGGCACGTCTCTGTAGGGCTTAAAACGATTGCCGTCCACCAGCAGGAACTCCGGCTGTTGTGGCAGCGCCGCCAGTGCCCGGTGCATGGCCAGGTAAGTAGCATTAAGTATGTTGATCTCATCTATCTCCTCCGGCGTGGCCTCCCCTATGGCCCAGCACAGCGCATCCCGGGCAATCTGCTCCCGCAGCTGTTCACGCAGCCTTTTGGTCAGCTTCTTGGAGTCGTTGAGGAGCGGGTGCCGGTAATCGGGGGGAAGTATAACAGCGGCAGCCACCACCGGACCTGCCAGGCAGCCCCTGCCCACCTCGTCTACGCCCGCCTCCAAGGTATAACCGCTGTGGTTTGGTACTAGCATAAGAGTAAAGTATAGCCGCAAGTATAAAAAGAAAAGCCCGCCAGTCAAACGACGGCGGGCTTTAATATTCATCTCAATTTAAACTAGTAACCAGGGTTTTGCTGAGCAGCCAGCACTGGGTTAGTCGTCGTTTCAGAGGTTGGTATAGGCCACAGGAAGCGGTCATCCTCATACGGAATAGCAGGAATGCTCTTAAACAGATCAGCTCTTAGCTCATCGCTGCCTGCCTCCCAGTCTTCGGTAGTAACGGCGCCGTAGGCTACTTTAGCAGGCACGCCACTTACACCAAACTCCCCGTTCTTCGCGGTTCTGTGAATATCCTTCCAGCGCATACCTTCGGCCAGGAATTCAATTCTGCGCTCATTCATGATAGCCTGAAGCAGATCATTTGCGTCACTGATGTTCAGATAGTCAGCGGATGCGCCTGAGGTCACGTACTCCTCAGACGTTGCTCTGCCTCTTACACTGTTCAACAGCGCCAGTGCCTTATCCGTAACACCTTCAGTTCTTGCGATTGCCTCTGCCATGTTCAGCAGCACTTCCGCATAACGAATGATAGGTGTGTTATCAGACCAGCTATCGGTATCTCTATACTTGGTAGTATATATCTCACCATCAAAGAAGTCTCCGGTAAGCTTCGTCCTTCTCAGGTCATCTACCGGCCAGAAAGACTTGTTCCAGATGATGGGGCTGATGGCAACTAGCGCCCGGCCGTCTCCTGCGTACATAACTGGCAAAGCAGCGTTTGTTCCAGGGTTATCATCTGTGGAGTTCAGGATAGAGAAGATGGATTCGCTATTTCCTTTGTTACCTACAAATGGACCTTCAGGTGAAGCGGTCAGGGCATAATTGCCAATCGGGCTAGTGAATGTCTCAGAACCGGAAACGATTTTATCAGCCTCCTGTATAACGCCAGCCCAGTCTCTCATGTGCAGTTTCACCCTTGTTTTAAGGGCGATGGCCGCGCCTTTAGAGGCTCTGGTGAGTTCCGTAGCGGTTATGTTATTCTCAGCGAAGTCAAGGTCTTCTAACAGGAAAGCATAGCTTTCTTTCACTGTGTGCCTTCCCTGTGCTTTGGCTTCATCTACACTTGCAGGGTCGTTGACAGCGGTTCTGCGGTAAGGTACCCCCATGTGAGAAGCATCACTTGTCTCGTTATAAGGTCTTGCAAAGTTTACCAACAGTTCATGATGCGCCAGCGCCCGCAGGAACCTTGCCTCTCCTTCGTAAGAATTAGCCTCTTCCTGTGTGATAACACCTGCTTCTGCGGCAGTCTGTGCCCCGGCGATCATGATGTTAGCTTTGTTGATCAGGCCATACAAAGTCTCCCACATGTACACGTTGTTCAGCGTAGTGGTGGCGTTAAAGGTGCCTTCATACGTAAAGGCGTAGAAAGCCGCTACGTTAAGCATATCCTCTCCCCGCATGTCTGCCTGTGCTGTAGATGCAGCACCAAAAGGGTAGCCACGCTGAGCACCAGAGTAGAAGCCCGTCTGTGCAGCATCATAAACACCCAGCATAGCGAGGTGAATTCTCTCCGGGTCCTGGAAAGCACTCTCTTCTGTAATGCGGTCTTTTGGAAGCGTTTCTATTGTTTCCTTCTCGCAAGAAGTCAACATAACTGACAGCGCAAGCGCAGGAGCCATCAGTGCCAGCTTCAATCTATTTTTAAGAAAATTTCTATTTTCCATCTTATACGTAATTTAATATTAATTAAAATCCTAGGTTCAGACCAACAGAGATAACGCGTTGCTGCGGGTTACCATTGAAGTCAACACCAGTAGAAGTAAACACCTCTGGGTCCAGGCCATCGTAGCCGGTAATGGTGAATGCATTCTGAAGCTGAGCATACATTCTTACACGCTGCACATTGATTTTGCTACTCACAGACGAAGGCAGTGTGTAACCGATGGCTATATTGCTCAGTTTCAGGAAGTCGCCATCCTCAACAAAACGGGTGGATGTCTGGCCGTCGTTGTTTGCAGCAACGCCTCTTCCCTGGTACAGCTTCGGAGTTACACCATCACCTGGCTTCTCCGGGCTCTGCCATCTTCCTAGTATCTCAGTGCCATTGTTCTCAAATGTCTGGTTCAGCAGGTCCTGGCGTGTACGGTTCATGATCTTGTTGCCGCCAGAGAAGCGGAAGAACACGTTCATGTCGAAGTTGCCATACTTAAAGTTGTTGTCAAAGCCACCGAACCACTTAGGCAGGGCGCTTCCCAGCACAACTTTGTCAGCAGTACCAAGCGTCGAAGCCTTTGAGATGTCGCCCGGGTTAGCTGGGTCGTAAACCTTATAGCCAGATTGTCCTATCTGAAGGCTAGCCTGAACCAAGCTTCCGTCAGCTTTTCTGTAGATTGGGTTTCCGTTTGCAACGTTCACACCTTCATAGATGTAACCATAGAGAGAGTTAAAGGACTCACCTACTCTGTGGATAGTATAGTCAAAAATCTGATCCTGATCATCTACAAGTGCAGTGATTTCGTTGTTCTGGGTAGAGAAGTTCAGGTTAGCGTTCCAGGAGAAGTTGCTTTTCTCAATCACTGCACCGCTCAGCGCTAACTCAACACCGTCATTTTTCATCGTACCGATGTTTCTGTAGATCAGGTTGCCTGGTAAGCCAATTGAAGGAGGTGTTGGAGCACCCAGCACCATATCCTTGTTATTTTTCTGCCAGTAAGCAACTTCTACGTTCAGACGACCATTGAACAGGCCAAAATCAGCACCAAAATCGATTATCTCCTGTGTTTCCCACTTCAGGTCTGCATTACCAGTGTTGCTAAACGCGATACCACTCAGGCCACCGTATGGACGTGGAGCAAAAGAACCTAGGTAAGGATAGTCACCGCCCACGATGCTGGAGTTACCAACTTCCGCATAGCTACCTCTTATTCTGAAGTCAGAGATGAAGCCCAAAGCACTTGAGTTCTTGAAGAATTCTTCTTCAGAAACACGCCATGCGGCAGAAACGCCAGGGAAGTAACCCCAACGGTTATCAGGAGAAAGCTTAGAAAGACCATCAGCTCTAAGTGAGCCACCTACATAGTATTTTCCTTTGTAGTTATAGTTCACGCGTCCTAAGTAGGAAGAAAGACCGCTTCCACCGATGCCACCAGCAATTTCCTGGTTTGCCATTGTTCCAGAAACAAGGTTCTCTCTAAAGAGGAGATCCGAAATACCGGAACCAAAAGCGTTGAACCAGGAGGTGTTTGTCTTATTGTATTCCGCTACAGCAGTTACATCCAGGTTATGTGCTTCGTTGAAGGACTTGTTGTAAGACAGGATGTTCTGCCAGTTCCAGGTCGTGTATGGAGAGTAAATCTGGTCTATGTAACCGTTCAGGCCTCTGCCATCGCCGTGGCGCGGATCCATAAAGCCATAGTCATCCTGCAACGACAGGTCAATACCCAAGGAGGTTCTGAAGTTAAGACCGGTTACAAGCTTGAAATCCAGGAAAGTATTACCGTTTACACGGTAGGTTGTGGATTTACGGATGTTGTTATCCAAGCTGAACATGATGTTCGGCGTGTTGTTGTTTATGTGGATAAGGTTTGCTCCTCTGCCTAATGCAGCTGGGTTAGCATCATCCAGGTTATATCCTGTAGGGTCATTTGGATCATATACCGCTACGTTTGGCAACATACGAATCACAGCGAATGTGTTACCGCTCAAGCTGTTAGAGCCAGTAGACACACCATTGTTTCGCTGATACGAAAGGCCGGTGTTCAAACCGAAGTTGATACGATTAGATATCTTCTGGTCCAGGTTAGCACGCATGGTATAGCGTTTCAAATCGTTGGCCACTGCTATACCTTCTTGATCTGTATAACCTAAGGAGAAGTAGTACTTGCTCTTCTCCGTTCCTGCCGAAGCTGAAATAGTGTGGCTCTGCTGGAAGGCGGTTCTGTACACATGGTCGTTCCAGTCAGTGTTCGTGCCAGCGGCGTCCATAAATGCCTGTGGCGCGTTTCCAGCATTTGTATACTTCTCGTTCGCGATCTCAACAAACTGCTCTGCATTCAGCAGGTCATGTAACTCCATTGGGCTGGACCAGCCTGTATACATATCATAGTTTACTTTCATCTGGCCTTGCTTGCCCTTTTTGGTTGTAACCAAGATTACACCGTTAGAGGCACGTGAGCCGTAGATAGCTGTAGCAGCACCATCCTTCAGGATTTCAAAAGACTCGATGTCGTTCGGGTTGATGTCGGCAAGAGCGTTAGAAGATGCATAAGCACCAACGTTGCCTGTCAGCACGGGGATACCGTCAATCACAACAAGCGGTGAGTTGCTACCGGAGATGGAGTTCGTACCGCGGATTCTGATAACTGGAGGAGCACCCAGGATACCGGAAGGCTGCTGTACTACCACACCTGAGGCACGGCCTGCCAGCTGCTGGTCAAAGCTTGGAGTAGCTAAATTGGCAATCTCCTCTCCTTTTACCTGTGCAATAGAGCTGGTAACGTCTTTCTTCAGCTGCGTACCGTAGCCTACCACTACAACCTCATCCAGAAGTTTCTGGTCTGTGGCAAGGCCTGCATTTATTACGCTTGCATTACCAATCGCCTTCTCTAAAGTCTGGTAACCGATAAAACGGAACACAAGCGTGTTCCCTTCTGCTGGCACAGCGATGGAGTAAGTTCCGTCAGCTCCAGTGGTGGTACCCACTGTGGTCCCTTTCACAATTACTGCAACCCCCGGCAGCGCTTGCGATGTGCTCTGGTCGATAACCGTACCAGTCACAGTTCTGCTCTGGGCGTACGCCTGCTGCAGCAGGGCCAGCACCATTACAAAACTCATTAGTAATAGTTTTCTCATTTGTAGTTTGAATTAAGGTGAATAGAATTAATTGGTTGGTTTTAAATTTTTACTCGTACTTATATTTGCTCGTACCTTATAGGGTATAGGCAAGGCTACGCCAAGCTCATATCACTATGATTTTGAATTTTGGATGTACCTGTATCAGGGCTTCCTTTTGCAAGCCGCCTTGATGTTCCAAGAAAAAGTTAGGTATTGACTTTTTAGACACGGCGCTTTATACATACACCTGCTGCCTACTAGAAAGTAGCCGCCCTCGCCCCCTTAGCTGCTGGCCTTTAAACAGCTATATATTGGGATGGGCATCTATTCAGACCCAATAATATGGACTTATAAATTGAAATGCAATAGCAGGTTCACAATCTTATTCAATGTTAAAACACTGGAATTTAACTCATTACTGCCCCTCTCCTCGCAACCTTTTCCTGCAAAAACCTGTAGCAGCAGGCTAAAAACGGCTCAAAAGCATCTATAAAGGCATTTTTGCTAATTATGTTACAATCAATGTCTTAACAACAAGCCCTGTACTATGGTCTCTTTCGGGGCACAAGGCTGCATGGAACAGAAAATATTTTTACTAAAAACAAAAAAGGCACCTGTGCAGGTGCCTTTTTTGTTTTTATACTTTTATGCCTGCATCAGGAAGGCTTTGATGTATTCATCCAGGTCGCCGTCCAGCACATTTTGCACGTCGGTGCGCTCAACACCCGTACGCACATCCTTCACAAGCTTGTAGGGGTGCAGCACGTAGTTGCGGATTTGGGAGCCGAAATCTATGCGCTTTTTGGTGCTCTCGATGCGGTCCCGTTCTGCATTGCGCTTGTCCAGCTCTATCTGGTACAGCCTAGACTTCAGCATGCGGATGGCGTGCTCCTTGTTCATGAGCTGCGAGCGCTCTATCTGGCACTCGATCACGATTCCCGTTGGCTTATGCTTCAGGCGAACGGCTGTTTCCACCTTGTTCACGTTCTGGCCCCCGGCGCCGCCGGAGCGGAAAGTATCCCACTCAATGTCGCTGGGGTTTACCTCTATCTGGATGGTGTCGTCTACCACAGGATAGGCGAACACCGAGGCAAAGGAAGTATGGCGCCGCCCACCCGAGTCGAAGGGAGAGATGCGCACCAGGCGGTGCACCCCTATCTCCGCCTTCAGGTAGCCGTAGGCGAAGTCTCCGCTTATCTCCAGCGTGACCGACTTTATGCCGGCTCCTTCCCCTGCGTGGTAGTTAATCTGCTTCACGCCAAAGTTGTGCGACTCGGCCCACATGATGTACATACGCATGAGCATCTCGGCCCAGTCCTGGCTTTCGGTGCCGCCCGCGCCGGGGTTTATCTCCAGGATGGCGCTCAGCTGGTCTTCCTCGCCGCTCAGCATGCGTTTAAACTCCAGCCCCTCTACCGCCTCCTCCGCATTTTTATACTCCTGCACGATGTCTTCTTCCGATACATCGCCCTCCTTATAGAAGTCGAACAGCACCTCGAAGTCAGACACGGCCTTTGCCACTTCCTCGTAATGGTCGGTCCATACTTTCACGGACTTTATATCTCTCAGTACTTTCTCGGCCTCTTTGGGGTCATCCCAAAAGCTGGGGGCAGTGGTCTGTACCTCCGTCTCCTTTACCTGCTCCTTCTTGGCATCGTAGTCAAAGGTACCTCCTCAAGGCCTCTACTCTGGCCCTCAACTCTTTTACTTGCTCAGTTGTCATTAGCGTGTTGTGGTTATACTTCTATTTAAACAGGAAAATGCTGAAGCATAAACTCATCGCCTATACTCCAGCATTTTATACTTTACGTTATACTTTTACAGGCTGATGCGGTGCACCCAGTTGTGCCTATCCGGTACCTGGCCTGTCTTGATCTTATCCAGCTCGGTGGCTACGCGGTTCGAGATCTCACGGCCTTCTATAGCCGGTAGGTCCATGTCCTCGCCGTTAAAATGGATGGTGGCAATCTGCGCAATGGTGGCTGCCGTACCTGTTCCGAACGCCTCCTGCAGCTTTCCTGCCTTATAAGCCTCTGCCAGTTCCTCTACCGCCACCTTGCGCTCCTCCACCTCATAACCCAGGTCCCTGGCCACCTGCAGCACGCTGTCCCGGGTAATGCCGGCCAGAATGGTGGTGCTGACCGGTGGTGTTATGAGCTTTCCGTCGATCACGAACACCAGGTTCATCGTGCCGGATTCCTCTACATACTTGTGTTCCCGGGCATCTGTCCAGATGAGTTGATGGTACCCGCGCTCCTGCATTTGGCGTGCAGGCAGCAAGGCCGCGCCATAGTTTCCGGCTGCCTTGGCAAAGCCGGCTCCTCCCTCTGCGGAGCGCACATAGTGCGGCTCAATGGCCACTTTCAGCGGCTGCCCGTAGTAGGCCCCCACCGGGCAGGTGAAGACTGTGAAGCGGTAGCTCGAGGAGGGGCGAACGCCGATAAACTCATCGGTGGCGAACATGAACGGACGAATGTACAGCGCGCAGCCGCTTGTGGGCGGCACCCAGGCGGCGTCCAGACGCAGCAGTTGCTCCAGCCCCTGCAGGAAGATATCCGCCGTGATAGCCGGCATGCACATGCGCTCGGCAGACATGTTCAGGCGGTGGAAGTTATCCAGTGGGCGGAACAGCAGAATATCGCCGTTAGCGTCCCTGTACGCCTTCATCCCCTCGAAAACAGACTGTCCGTAGTGCAGGGCCGAGGTGGCCGGGCTCAGCGACATGTTCCCATACGGCAGTATCTGCGGGTTCTGCCAGGCTCCTTCTTTGTAGTCAGCCACCAGCATGTGGTCTGAGAAGATCTTGCCGAACTCGATGTTGTTATAATCCAGCTCGGAGATGCGCGAGGCTGCCACGTGCTGCGCCGGTATAGTTCGTATATCTGGGGACATTTTAAGTTTGGTTTTTATTTCCGCTATGGCTGTAGGGTGCAGGAGGCTACATTCTTGGTTTCCAGGTTATCTCCTCGGCGCCCAGTTCCTGTGTCATTACGCGGCACAGCGCAAAGAGGTAATCCGAGAGCCTGTTTAAATACTTAATCACCAGGTCATCCACCTCCGACACCTCCTGCAACCCAATGGCCAGACGCTCGGCGCGGCGGCACACGCAGCGGGCCACGTGGCAGAACGAGACGGACTGATGCCCGCCCGGAAGTATAAAAGCGCGCAGTGGCGGCACTTCAGAAGTATACTTGTCTATCTCCCGCTCCAGCAGCACTACGTCCTCCTCGTGCAGGTCCGGCGTGGCCATCCTGGTGTTTTTCTCCGGGTCGGTGGCCAGCACAGAGCCGATCGTGAACAGCCGGTCCTGGATCTCCTTGAGTACTTCCAACCTGCCTTTGTTCACCTCCTGGTCGCGCACCAGCCCGATGTAGGAGTTGAGCTCATCCACGGTGCCGTATACTTCGATGCGCAGGTCCGATTTCGGCACCCGGGTGCCACCAATCAGCGCGGTGGTTCCCTTATCGCCTGTTTTGGTATAGATCTTCATGTAAGACTCAGGAGTTAGAGAGTTTAGGAGTTTGGGAGTTAGAGAGTTGTAGAGACGCCATACGTTGCGTCTCTGGAGTTAGAAAGTTAAAAAGTTAGAAGGTTGATTTCTCATCTATGCACTCATTAAAACTCTAATAACTAATAACCAACAACAAATAACTAACTACTTAGTGATGCTCTGACTGCATGCGGGCAGCGGTGGTTATGTCCGGGTTTAGCGTGTCGGACTCTACCAGGCCGTCACGCAGGCGCACAATGCGGTGCGCGTACCGGGCGATGTCCTCTTCGTGGGTTACCATGATGATGGTGTTGCCTTTGGCGTGCAGGTTCTCGAAGAGCTCCATGATTTCGTAAGAGGTTTTGGTGTCGAGGTTACCCGTTGGTTCGTCGGCAAGTATGATGCTGGGGTCGTTGATCAGGGCGCGGGCAATGGCCACACGCTGCCGCTGGCCACCCGACAGCTCATTGGGTTTGTGCTTGCCTCGGGTTCCCAGGCCCACGCTCTCCAGCGCGCGCTGCGCCCGCTCCTCGCGCTGACTTTTGTTGTAGCCCGCATAGATGAGCGGCAGGGCCACGTTCTCGAGCGACGACTGGCGCGGCAGCAGGTTAAAGGTCTGGAACACGAAGCCGATCTCCTTGTTGC
This sequence comes from Pontibacter flavimaris, assembly GCF_001907195.1. Lineage (GTDB taxonomy): Bacteria > Bacteroidota > Bacteroidia > Cytophagales > Hymenobacteraceae > Pontibacter > Pontibacter flavimaris. Next base: position 30,077 of record NZ_LVWA01000009.1, on the reverse strand, counting down.
GCACCTCCGCCAGCTCGTTGTCCGACATGTTGCTCACGTCCTGCCCGTTCAGGATATAGGTCCCGCCGGTTGGTGTGTCAAGGCAGCCGATGATGTTCATGAACGTGGATTTCCCGGAGCCGGACGGCCCCATAAAGGCCACATACTCGCCTCTATTGATGCTGATAGATACCGACTTAAGGGCATTGATGGTCTCCGTACCCATGCGGTATACTTTGGAGATGTCGTGGGTTTCGATGATGGTGCTCATATGGCTTATGTCATTGTTGCCAGTCTTCGGCACGGGCCTCCACTTCTTGGCGCTTTTGTACTAATTTCTTTATAAATGTAGCATATTCGGAGGGAGGAACCAAATCCTTCAGCGTTTCTGTGGCCTGATCCGCGTAAGAATATAAGCCTTGCTCTATACTCTCCAGCGCGTAGGCTTTGTGCAGCTCCGCGGCGAAAGGGTTGTAGGTGATACCGCTCAGAAGTATGTTGTAGGCCTTTTCCCCGCCGGGGTCATACTTCCGGAAGAAATTGGCTGCTGCCAGCAGCGTTTCCTCGTCGTATGCCAGTATCTTCACGGCTTGCTCATAGCGGGCGGCGGCCTCTTCCTTCCGGCCCCTTACTTCAGCTACACGCGCTTTAAAGTACAGCTGCATGCGCCTGTCGCGATCAGTCAGGTAGAGGCGGTCCATCCGGTTCAGCAACACATCATACTTCTCAGTGTAGAGCCAGAGCTTTAGCTGCAGCAGGTTGAGGGCAGAGCGCAGTTCTCCCTCCGGGCGCTGCAAGGCACTTGCCTTCTGGATGGCGTCGTAGGCGGCTTTCCAGCGCCGCTTGCCCAGCAGATAGTCTACGCGGGTTACCACGGCATGGCGTTTCAGGTCCTTTTCCTGCACAGCATTCACCAGCGCGTCCACCTGCACCTGCGTTAGCGAGGGAAGGTAGGTGAGCAGGTACTGTAGCTTTTCTTTGTCCGTTCCCTCCGCAAGCACGGTATCCAGGTCTTGCTGTAGCAACGCGGCCAGCTCCTGCGCCACGGCCATAGCCGCTTCATTCCCGGTATAGGCTACTTCCTGCAGGGCTTCTACGGCTGCCACTGGCTGGTGTGCAATGGCCAGTGCGTAGCCATGCGAGAGGTAGGCCTGCGGGTAGCCGCGATCTTTTGCCTGTTTAAAGTATGACGCGGCGGCGCGGTAGTTCTTTTCCTCCAGCATCCAAAGCGCCAGGGTATTATAGTAGTAGCCGCTCTGGCTCTCCATCTGCAGGGCCAGGTTCTCTACCACGCGCCTGCCCTCGCGCGGCAAGCCGTTGTAATGGTGCACCAATCCCTTCAGGAAGAGCAGGTCGCTATAAAATATCTGGTTGCCCGGGCTGCTGAGGTAACTATCGATGGGCTTAAGGCAGGCGGTGTCGCCTTTGCTCAGGCTGCTAATGGTCTGGTTGTAGAACAGCGTGAAGTCCTCCACCTGCTTCAGTGAGTCGGGCATGAAACGGTCCCCGCGCGGGTCCATGCCCAGCAGTTGGCGCAGCACGGCCTGGTTGCTGCGCAGCGCCTCATACTTGCCTTTACTGGACTCCTCCAGCACGGCTTTGGCAGGCTCCAACATGGCCTGGCGGGTATAGTAGGCGAGGCGGTTGCTGCGCACCACCTCGTTGCCCGGGCCATATTGCTGCGCCAGGTTAAAGTAATACTCGGTGCTGTCCTGCACGCTGGTCTGGGTGTACAACAAGGCCAGGTTGTTGTAGATCTCGGCACTCTCGGGGAACTGCTCCGCCCCCTGCTGCAGCACGTACAGCTTTTCGAAGAAATACTGCTTCTCGTCGTAGAGGTTGGCCAGGCGCACGTACAGTTTCGGGTTCGGGCGGCGCTCCAGGGCGTCTTTCAGCAGCAGGATCTCGCGGTTGCGTTCATCCTGCTGGCGGTACATGGCCGACAGGCTATAGTTGGCCTTTACGTTGCCGTTGTCATAAATATCACTCTCCTCGTAGAAGCGCTTGGCCAGGATGTCGTTGTCGGAGGCGCGGTACAGGTCGCCGATGTAACTGTAGTAGCCGGCCTGCGCCTGGAAGTAGGAGCGGTAATGTGTGCGCATGATCAGCACCACGCAGATCACCAAGCTCATGATAAAGAACGAGAAAAGCGAGAACGTCTTCGGCTCGTACACCACCTTGTGCACTGGCAGCCGCTGCTCCAGCAAGCGCCCGAAGTTGATCATCACGTACACCACAAAGCCAAAGCCAAAGGCCAGGTGCGTGTAGATGATCAGGTTGCGGTAAAGCAGCGTGAGCGAGTCGTTGGCGGTGGCAAAGGCGTACCCAATGCTGAGGAAGGCCATGGTGGCAAACACCAGGTACAGCACTGCGCCGGTGGGTCGGAACGGGAACAGATTGCCGTAGTAGGCCTCACGCTGGCGCATGCCCCAGAAGCCCGCCACCGTAGACAGCAGCAGGATAACGTAAGCGTTCAGCGGAAGCACCTCCGCACTAATGTAGCCGACCTGCCGCAGGTACATGAGCAGCAGGCTGGACACGTACAGCACACTGATGAGCAGGAAGTGCCACATGCTGAAGCGTCGCTCCGGCATTTTGGCCTGCGTGTTGATCCAGAGCAGGGCGTTCACGTTCTCGTAGCTCACCCACAGCATGAACAGCACCGTGGCTGCCAGCAGGCCCAGCGAACTGTAGCTTACCAGGTGCAGTATTATCAGCTCGGCGGTAAAATCGGCTTCGGTAAAGAGCAGGAGGCCCAGCACCGCCACTACACCCAGCATCGCCAGAACCCGCAGGCCGAAGACCGTGTTGGGGAAGAAAGCCTGAAACGCGTAACTGCACAACGCGAAAAGCAGGATGCTGACCAGCAGCGTGGTTTGTCCGGCCGCGCCGAAAATATCCAGCAGATCGAAGTTGAAGGTAGCCAGGAACAGCATCAGCAGCAGCATGCCCGCAAAGTATGGCAGCTGCCGCATGGTGCTGATGGCCGCCGCGTAAAAGGCCAGGCAAATGGCCAGGATGAGCAGCAGCAGGGTTGCCGCCACCGTGTTCACGCCGGGCAGGGCCACGTCGTACTGCTCAAACAGCAGGTAGCCGTCAGCCGAGAGGGTGAAGCGCTCCAGCAGCCCCGGCACCTCGCTCACCGGCACCGGCACCACCTGCAGGTCGGTTATCTTGTCCCAGGCAAAAACAGACGCCTCGCCGGCGAAGTAATAGTATACCCCCAGCGCCAGCGCCAGCACACCCAGCAGCATTAAAAAAAGATAGGGATACCTGGTGTGCGTATCCCATCCTTGCCAAAACTTAATCTTACTCATATATTTTTCGAGACACGCATATCAGGACATAAGACACAAGACATTTAATTTATACTTGCTGCCAGTTAGCCTGAACGTAAGAAGCACATTCCAAGGCTAATACGCAAGATTTGTCTTTCTACTTATGCCTGCGGCTTATTCCAGCACCTTTGGCACCCGGAAGTAGTCGGAGTCTTTTTTGGGGGCGTTCCGCAATGCCTGCTCGTGGGTGATGGTGTTGCGGGGCTCATCCTCGCGCAGCACGTTCACCTCCTCCGACATGTGGATGAGTGGGGCCACGTGCTCCGTGTCGAGCTGGCGCAACTGGTCCACCCAGTTCAGGATCTTGTTCAAATCCTGCAACACCTCCTGCTCCTTCTCCTCGTTAAACTCCAGCCTTGCTAAGTGCGCTATCTTGCGGATGGTTTGAATATCTGTTGACATGTACTTTGGTATGTTTCGTAATTTCTGTTTGTATGATGTTGAACACCTGCTCCTTCAGCCGCGGCAGGTCCTCCAGCGTCAGCCCCTTCGTCTCGATCGGCTCATGGATCACGATCTTGAGTGGGTGCCAGCGCACTCTCAGCTTACCGTCCAGGTCGGGCAAAAAGTGTTGGTTGTAGGGCATGGTGACCGGCACCACCGGCACCTGCTTCTCAATGGCCAGCTTAAACGGCCCGTCCTTGAAGGCCATCAGCTGCTCGCCGGCCGTCTTGGGGATCGTGCCCTCTGGGAAGATCACCAGGCTGCGCCCCTCCTCCAGCGTTCTGGCCGACTTGATGTAGCTCCTGGCACTGCTAATGGGGTTTCTGCGGTCTACGGAGATGTATAACTTCTCGTATACTTTGCCCCAGAGCGGCACCTTGCACAGGTCGGCCTTGCCCACAAAGTTAAGAAATCCGGGGATGGCGTGCAGCATCACGGGGATATCGAGGTAGGAGCTGTGGTTCGGGGCGAAAACGTAGCGGTCCGTTGGCTTATACTTCATGCGCCACTCCACCTCCAGCGGCGTCAGGAACATGCGCAAGGCAGAGCTGGACCAGAACCTGTTCACACCGTGCAGGTGCCTGTACCACTTTTCACGGCGCATCAGCACCGCCTGCAGCGGATACGTGACCGCAAAGGGCAGCACGAACCAGGTGACGCACCAGGTAGTATAGATCCGCTGTGCTATGTATTTAATGGCCTTCATGCTTTCAAATGTAAGTATAATCCCTTGGTTTGCCATTGCCCCGGCTGCCAGTATAACGCAGAAATTTCGCGCAGCCATACTTTATACTCTGGCGAAAGTATGGATGGCCGGTTTCCGGATAAAACCCGGCTCCTGCCCCCGAGTTTATACTTTATACTTTCTCCTACAGCCTCCCCTGCTCCTGCAGCAGAAAAGCAGCCTTCAGGATGCCGGCCACGCTGATGGCGTCGGTGATCTCGTTGCTCAGGGCCATGCGCACGGCCTCCTTAAAAGGCACTTTCCTGATGTGCAGCACTTCCGTTTCTTCAAAAGCAGTTTCGCCGGCGGTTAGTTCCTCAGCCAGAAAAACAAAGCCTTCCTCATCGGTAACCGAGTTGGAGGTATGCAGGCGGCAGATATTGGTCCATTTGGCAGCCGTAAAACCGGTCTCCTCCTGCAGTTCGCGTTTGGCCGACTCCAGGATATCGTTTTCTATCAGCCCGCCGCCCATCGGAATTTCCCAGCTGTACTCGTGCAGCGGGTAGCGGTACTGGCCGATCAGGTACGTGTAGCCTTCGTTATCTATCGGGATAATGCCAATGGCTTTGTTCTTCATACTTACCACACCATAGATGCCTTCGCCGCCGTTCGGGTTAAGCACTTTGTCTTCGCGCACTTTGATCCAGGGGTTGTGGTAAACTTCTCTCGTGGAAAGGGTGGTCCAGGGGTTATGTGTCTCGTCGATCATAGCTCATACTTTTGCTGCTGCAAAGATAGGGGTTTTGAAGTATGGAACGGGAGTTATACTTGTTGGTGAAAACGCCTACAGGGCCTAAACCTGAAAACCCGGGAATTCAGCGGAGGCGGGCAGCAGGATAAGTATAAAATCAGTCCTTTTGGGCGATCATCTCTATTTCTACCTGCGCACCTAACGGAAGCGAGGCCACACCGATGGTGGTGCGGGCGGGGTATGGCTCCGAGAACCGGGTCTTGTATACTTCGTTCATGGCGCTGAAATTAGCCATGTCGGTTAAAAACACGTTTACTTTCACCACATGCTCCGGCGTAAGCCCGGCTGCGGTCAGCACCTGGAAGAGGTTTTTAAAACACTGCTCCGTTTGGGCCGAAATATCGCCTTCCACCAGTTTTCCGGTGCTGGCATCAATAGGCGTTTGCCCGGACAGGAAAACCAGTTCACCGGCTTCCACGGCATGTGAGTAGGGGCCTACGGCTACGGCGCCTTCGGCGGTGAATGCTTTTCTGGGCATATTTCTTATGTATGTGTTAAGTATGGCTAACGCGCGGCTAAACGCAATAAACATACACTTTTTTGTTGAATTCCGTTGATTACCGCAAAAGGTTTGGGCATTCATTTATACATGACCAACTTCCCACAATTTTTGCCCCCGGCTTTTTGGCGGCACCTGCAGCTTTAGTAAAGTATGATACTTGTAAGGAGGGTCTGGGAAGGTAGTTAAGGAGATATCTCTTTTTGAGTTTTGTTATACTTTATACTTTCCTGGCGCAAGCTGAAAGTCCCGGAGCATTTCGGGGCGTCCGCTTGTGCCTTTTTATACTTTTTATACTTTATACTTTGGCTATACTTGCTCATACTTGACTTATACTTTCCTGGCTGCTGCTTCCTTCCAATTGATACAAGCTATCCTTTCTTGCCGCCGCTGACCCTGTAGTTCCCACAAACCTACCGTTTCATCTCTTGCTTTGGCTCCCTCAAGGCCGGGAGGCCTCGTCCTCGGGCATCGCGCTGTGTTCCCTCCTGCGCCAGGGCGCTGCCACTAACGTGGCACCGGATCTCACAAGGCGCTCAACCCAAGGACTGGGAACAGATTCGATAGCTGCGGCTTTTCTACGGAGCAAGTATAGACTGTCCCCTTGAGGACAAGTGAGAGCAGGAGCTCGAAACTTGCGACCATAGGTCAAGAGGGGTATTTATACTTTGACTATGCAATTTATACTATACAAACAGTAAAAGCAGGCTCCCCTCCTTAGTTAAGGAGGGGCAGGGGTGGTTGGACTACAGCATTGCTGAGAAGAACCTCCATACTTTGCCACAGAGCGAATTCCTCCATCAGTACTCCCAGAAAATAAAAACCTCCTCCTGTTTTCAGGAGGAGGTAGTGGGTAGTTATACTTTCTCTTATAAAGCCCCGGCCTTGATCTCGTCCACCACATCCGGGTCGAGCAAGGTAGAGGTATCGCCCAGGTTGGACGTGTCGCCCTCGGCTACTTTGCGCAGGATGCGGCGCATGATCTTGCCGGAACGTGTCTTGGGCAGGCCGCTCACGATCTGGATCTTGTCCGGTCTGGCGATCTTGCCGATCTTCTCCACCACCGTCTCGATGATCTCGGCGCGCAGGTACTCTTCTTTCTCCGGCTTGTCTTTGATGATCACGAAGGCGTAGATGCCCTGGCCTTTCACATCATGCGGGTAGCCTACCACCGCCGACTCCACCACGTGCTCGTTGTGGTTGATGGCCTCCTCGATCTCGGCGGTACCAAAGCGGTGGCCGGACACGTTGATCACGTCGTCTACACGGCCGATGATGCGGTACAGGCCGTTCTCGTCGCGCTTGGCGCCATCGCCGGTAAAGTATAAATCCTTATAGGTAGAGAAGTAACTCAGGCGGGCGCGCTCGTGGTCGCCGTAAGTGGTGCGGATCATGCCCGGCCACGGAAACTTCATGCACAGGTAGCCCTCCACCCCATTCTCGGTGATCTCGTTGCCTTCGCTGTCCACCAGTATGGGCTGAATGCCAGGCAAGGGCAGCGCGGCGTGGCCCGGTTTCATCGGGGTTACGCCGGCAATGGTAGAAATCATGATGCCGCCGGTTTCGGTCTGCCACCAGGTGTCCACCACCGGGCAGCGCTCCTTGCCAACGTGGGTATGGTACCAGTGCCAGGCCTCCTCGTTTATCGGCTCGCCCACCGAGCCGAGCACCTTCAGGGAGTCGAGGCTGTAGGAGAGCACGTCGTCAATATCGCCGGCCATCAGGGAGCGGATAGCCGTTGGAGCCGTGTAGAAGATGGTTACGCCGAACTTGTCGCACACCTGCCAGAAGCGGCCGTTGTCCGGATAGGTTGGCACGCCCTCAAACATCAGCGTGGTGGCGCCGCTCAGCAGCGGACCGTAGAGCAGGTAGGTATGACCCGTCACCCAGCCAATGTCGGCCGTGCACCAATAAATATCACTTTCCTGGTATTGGAACACGTTCAGGAAACTGTACTGGGCATACACCATGTAGCCGCCGCAGGTATGCACCACGCCCTTGGGTTTGCCTGTGGAGCCGGAAGTATAAAGTATGAACAGCATGTCCTCGGCATCCATCTCCTCGGCGGGGCAGTCTTTGCTTACGCCCTTTACCTCCTCATGGAACCACACATCGCGGCCTTCCACCATATTCACGGCCCAGCCCAGGCGCTCCACCACAATCACGCGCTCCACCGACGGACAGTTCTCCAGGGCCTCGTCCACCACGCGCTTCACCGGAATCTGCTTGGCGCCGCGGTTCAGGCCGTCAGAGGTAAGCACCATGTTGCACTGGGCATCGTTGATGCGGTCGGCCATACTTAACGCCGAGAAACCGGCGAACACCACCGAGTGAACCGCACCGATACGGGCACAGGCCAGCACGGCAATAGCCAGCTCCGGAATCATCGGCATGTAAATACAAATGCGGTCGCCTTTCTTGGCACCGTTCTTCTTGAGCACGTTGGCGAACTGGCATACTTTCTCGTGCAGCTCGCGGTAAGTATAGCGGATAAAGCGTTCTTTCGGGTCGTTTGGCTCCCAGATCAGGGCTAGTTTGTTGCCGCGTGTCTTCAGGTGGCGGTCCAGGCAGTTCTCGGTGATGTTCATTTTACCACCCTGGAACCACTTCACGTTTGGTTCCTCGAAGTTCCACTCCAGCACCCTGTCCCACTTCTTGCGCCAGGTAAAGGTATCGGCTATTTCGCCCCAAAATCCTTCCGGATCTTCTACGCTGCGCTGATAGGCCTCCTGGTACTCCTCGTAGGACTTAAGTTGATAATTTGTCATGGTAAGGTTTGATTCTTGGTTAGATAGCGTTTTTAAGGTTTATAAAGGGATTCCCGATTCGCCTTCGCTTCAGGCGATCGTGTAACCTGGTCGGTGTAGCCGCTCAGCAATGGGGCTATATGCAATATACGTATTTATAAAATTATTTGTAGCCGATGCCGGTCCTCTCCTCCCCCTACCTGCCTCCTTGGTTTACGCCGGCCCGGCCTGTACTCCTCAGCTAAAAATAAGCAATAAATGCCTAAACATCATACTTCATTTGCCGGTTAAGGCTGGTTTATACTTTCGCGGCCTGTGGCCGGGGCTTAGCTGCCGGGTGTTAGAAGTATGGATTTTACGAAAGCTGGACCAGCCATTTAGCCATACAACAAATTAACAGCGCAGCGCTCAGCAATCAATGGTGTGCCACCGCAGCGCCTGCCCCTCTCGGCACGCGGATGTCTTCTATCAGCTCCTGAATATGCATCGGTGGGGGCGGCGTCATCCGCGAGATCAAAAAGGACACGGCGAAGTTAAGCAGCATCCCCAGTGTACCGATGCCTTCCGGCGAGATGCCAAGCCACCAGTTTTCCGGCAGGTTTGCCTCGGGGTTGATGAACTTAAAGTAGGAGATGTAAGCGATGGTAAAGATGAGCCCTACTACCATGCCCCAGATAGCCCCTTGCTTGTTCATACGCGTAGAGAAGATGCCCATGATGATGACCGGGAAAAAAGAGGCCGCCGCCAGGCCAAAGGCAAAGGCCACCACCTCGGCCACAAAACCCGGTGGGTTAATGCCGAAGTAGCCGGCCACCACGACTGCCATCATCGCAGCCAGCCGTGCCGCCGCCAGCTCGCGCTTCTCCGAAATCCCCGGCATAAAGGATTTCTTGAGCAGGTCGTGGGAGATGGAAGTGGAGATCACCAGCAGCAGACCGGCCGCCGTGGAAAGCGCTGCCGCCAGGCCACCAGCCGCCACCAGGGCAATCACCCAGTTGGGCAGACCTGCGATTTCAGGGTTGGCCAGCACCATGATGTCTTTGTCGATAATCAGCTCGTTAGCATCCGGGTGGTTGACATACTGCACATGGCCGTCGCCGTTCTTGTCGTCGATGCTGATGAGCCCGGTTTTCTGCCAGTTCTGCACCCACTGCGGCATTTCCGCCACAGGGCGGTTGCTGATGTTGTTGAGCATGTTATAGAGGCCAAAAGCGCCAATTGCCGGAGCCGTGGTATAAAGTATGGCGATAAACACCAGCGCATACCCGGCAGACTTCCTGGCATCCCTTACCTTAGGCACGGTAAAAAAGCGGACAATCACGTGGGGCAGTCCGGCTGTACCCACCATCAGCGCTGCCGTGATAAAAAATACATCAATCGTAGATTTGGTACCGCCAGTGTAGGGAGCAAAGCCCAGTTCGGCCAGCATGCCATCCAGTTTCTGCAGCAAGGGCGTACCGTCCTCCAGGGTACCCCCAAGGCCGAGTTGCGGAATGGGGTGCCCGGTAAGCATGATGGAGATGTAGATAGCCGGCACCATGTAGGCAAAAATCAGCACGCAGTACTGCGCCACCTGGGTATAGGTGATGCCTTTCATGCCGCCCAACACCGCGTAAAACAGCACGATCACCATCCCGATGATCACGCCCGTCTCGATCTGTACCTCCAGAAAGCGGGAGAACACGATGCCCACGCCGCGCATCTGGCCTGCCACATAGGTAAACGAAATAAAGATGGCACAAACCACCGCCACCAGGCGGGCGGTTTTGGAATAGTACCGCTCGCCCACAAAATCGGGCACGGTAAACTTGCCAAACTTGCGCAGGTAGGGAGCCAGCAGCAGAGCCAGCAGCACGTAGCCGCCCGTCCAGCCCAGCAGGTACACCGAGCCGTCGTAGCCCATAAACGAGATAAGGCCGGCCATAGAGATAAAGGAAGCCGCGCTCATCCAGTCGGCGGCGGTGGCCATGCCGTTTGCCAGCGGGCTAACCCCGCCTCCGGCCACGTAAAACTCTTTGGTAGATCCGGCACGCGACCAGATGGCAATGCCGATGTACAGGGCAAAGGTGAGGCCCACGATCAGGTATGTCCAGGCTAAAATGCTCATGCTAAATAAGGTTAAGGTGAGATGTGGTTAGTCTTCGTGCACGTCGAACTCGCGGTCGAGCCGGTTCATCAGCCAGACATACGCAAAGATGATAAGGACGAAAAAGTAGATGGCCCCCTGCTGCGCAAACCAGAAACCCAGCTTAAAGCCGCCCAGCGTAAACTGGTTCAGCTCCTCGACCAACAGGATCCCGAACACGAACGATACGGCAAACCAGACCCCGAGCAGGAAAAGCAATATGCGGAGGTTGCGTTTCCAGTAGGCCTGCATCTTTTGTCTTTTATTCTCCATTGTTTAGCGGTTAGAAGTATATAGGTGGTGTTTTGCGTGTTCAGGTTGAGGCGGCTTTAAGGCTCATTTATACTTTGCAGGTTCCCCTTGATCAATGCCGCTACCGAGCTGCCTCCTGTTTAGGATGGGCTTGGGTTAACAGCGCATGGGCAACTTTAACAGCAGCAATAATTTAGTGAATTTGAAATATAAGAAAAAGCTTTTATACTTCAACCTCTGCACTTTAGCCACGACAGGTATTAGCATAAAAAAAGCCCTGCCGTGTGGCAGAGCCTGAAAAAAGGTTTTTCTGTAGGTTTATTACATGTCCCGCACCGATACCAGCACGTCGTTATACTTGCCTGAGTTACGAAGGAAGTCTGCTATTTTCACGGCAACCTCTTCCGGAGAGGCCAGCTCCTTATTGGCTTTGTACTCACGGAATTTCTCTACGGTGCTGAAGCGGTCGGCGTCGCTGGAGCGTATCTGGCCTTGCATCTGCGTATCCACCACGCCCGGCGACAGCGCGTATACTTTCACGCCGGTGCCGCGCCTGTCCTGTTCCAGCTGCACGGTGTGTGACAGCATGTCGATGGCAGCCTTGGAGGCGCAGTAGCTTGCCCAGCCATCGATGGGGTACCTGCCGGCGCCCGAGCTGATGTTGACAATGACCTTCTGCGCCTGCTGCGCCTGGTATACTTCCAGAAAAGTGTTCATCAGCATGGCGGGCACAATCACGTTCACGTCGAACACAAACTGAAAGCGCTCGTTGGGCATCCCCTCCCCTACATACCCGATATCGCCCAGCACGCCGGCGTTGTTGATTAATACCAGTTTCCCGGCGTCCGGGTAAGGCAGAAAGATCTTCTGCAGGTTATGCTCTACGGCAGGTATATCGGAGAAGTCGAGGGGCTGGTGGCGGTAGTTCGGGTGCTTGATGCTGCAGCTGCGCGATACGCCCACCACGCGGTTGTTCTCGTCTTTCAGCAGCTCTTCGGCCAGCGCCTTGCCTATGCCCTTGCTGGCTCCGGTGATGATGTAAATATTCAAAATTAGAAAGTTAGAAGGTTAAAAAGTTAGAAAGTTGGAGTTTTAAGGTACGGAGGAGGCTTGACTGAGGATGCCCTAATGTTGTATGTAATCTCCATCTCGAAGTTCATTGAATAAGTTCTCTATAGTGCGCTCACCAAGCTTTTCGTCAAGCAGATCATCCATCTCAAGATTGTAGCATTTATGAAATGATGAGTAAACATCTCCAGTATAAATAACATCTATACCGAAGTCCTCCTCAAGCCGCCTGTAAAAGTTGCACGGGAATCCGTTGGGACGCTCCTCTACAGCATCATTACTAAAGTACATCCTGATTATTCCTCTTTCGAAGTCTGCTTTAGCCCTCCTCTCAGCTTCACCACAGGTTTTAACAGCAAGATTAAAGTTTCTTGCCTCCTTCCAATCAGAAGGATGAGATCTTTCATCTACTATCCAGTAAGTCAATACTGTTGCAAATAGCAGCAGTATCACCAATGCTGCTATTGCAGGCCTTTCATCTATACTTCTCTTGTCCATGCGCTCAACTTTATACTTCCTCAAAGTATAAAATAGCCGCCAAAACAAAAAGCCAGCGTCTCTGCCCTGGCAGAAACGCTGGCTCTGAAAGTACAGCTAAAGTATAAACTTGTTCCAAAGTGAGTCTGGAGACTCGCGGCACATCGATCGGGCGGCACCGGTTGGATACCGGCGCCAGTGACACTTGCACGCGAATCTAAGATTCGCTTTTATACCTGGGCACGGAAGAGACTTCCGCGCCAGTTACTTATACTTTCTAACCTTCTAACTTTTTAACTTTCTAACTCCAGAGGCGCAAAATGTTGCGTCTCTACAACTCTCTAACTCCTCAACTCCCAAACTCTCTAACTTAGAGAATATACTGGCTCAGGTCGCGGTTTTTCACCATGCCCGACAGCTTCTCCTGCACCATTTCGCGGGTAACCAGGATGCGGGCGTTGGCGCCGATCTTGTCGGGCACGTCGAAGAGGATATCGTTGAGCAGGCGGCTCATCACGGTGTGCAGACGGCGGGCGCCTATGTTCTCCACCTCTAAGTTTACCTCGTAGGCAATGGAGGCGATCTCGTCCAGCGACTCGTCGTTAAAGCTCAGCTCCACATTTTCTGCCGAAAGCAGCGCCTCATACTGCTTGGTCAGTGCGTTTTTCGGGAACTTGAGGATCTGATAGAAGTCGTCTTTAGTCAGGCTGTCCAGCTCCACGCGGATCGGGAAACGGCCCTGCAATTCCGGGATCAGGTCGGATGGCTTGGCTACGTGGAAGGCACCAGCGGCAATGAACAGAATATGATCCGTGTTGATAATGCCATACTTGGTATTCACCGAGGAACCCTCCACAATCGGCAGCAGGTCGCGCTGCACGCCCTCGCGGCTCACGTCCGGGCCACTGCCTTTTTTGCTGGAGCTGGCCACCTTGTCGATCTCATCGATAAAGATCACGCCAGAGTTTTCTGCCTTAAAGATGGCCTCCTCCTTCACCTCGTCCATGTCGATGAGCTTAGAAGCCTCTTCCTCCAGCAGGATCTTGCGTGCCTCGGCAATGGTGACCTTGCGCTTCTTGGTTTTCTTGGGCATCATGCCGCTGATCATCTCCTGGATGTTCATCATCGAGGCCTCGTCCATGCCCGGGCCCATCACGCCCATACCCGGCATAGCGCTCTGCTGCACCCTGATCTCAATCTTGCGGTCTTCCAACTCGCCGTTGCGGATCTTCTCACGGAATTTCTCGCGGGTGCGCTCGTTCAGCTCGTAATCATTGTCCGGCATGGCATTGGGGTCAGCGTTTGTGGAGGAATAGCCCGGCGTGGCGCGGCCCTGGATTGGCGGAATAAGGGCGTCCAGTATGATATCCTCCACCACCTCGGCGGCTTTCTGCTTCACCTCCTCTTTTTTCTTCTGCTTCACCATGTTCACCGACTGCTCCACCAGGTCGCGCACCATGCTTTCCACGTCGCGGCCCACGTAGCCCACTTCGGTAAACTTGGAGGCTTCTACTTTGGTGAAAGGCGCATCAGCAATTTTGGCCAGGCGGCGCGCAATCTCCGTCTTCCCCACACCTGTTGCCCCGATCATCAGGATATTGTTCGGAACGATGTCGCTCTGTATACTTTTGTCGGCGTTCATGCGGCGCCAGCGGTTGCGCAGGGCAATGGCCACGTTGCGCTTGGCGTCCTTCTGCCCGATGATGTATTTATCCAGCTCCGCCACAATCTGGGCTGGCGTTAACGATGCAATATTATCTAACATGTCTTCTTCTTAAGGTTATAAATCAAACCCGGCCTAAACTAATACACGCCACAGGGCCGTTTGGTTTTTAACTACTTTTCTTTTTGAGGAACGTGCCGGTGTTGGTGGCGATGGTGACGTAGTGCGTGGCACCCGACGGATGGAAAAAGGCGCTGCTATAGTTCAGTTCAAAGCTCCGCACCCGCAGCATGGCCCCTACCGAGAAACCCGCCCCGCCAGATGCACTGTCCAGCCGCAGCTCTTTGCGGCGCAGGTGGTTGTAGCCGGCCCGCAACTGAAAGTTCTTGCTAAAAACAAACTCGGCCCCCGCCACAAAATGCCTGGCAATCTTGTCCCCCAACTTCTTCTCCTCCTTCACCTCGTTTCCGTTCTCGTCCAGCTTGCCCGGCGCGTTTGGGTCCAGGTACACAATGTCGAATTGATACAGGCGGTGCGCCGTGAGCGAGAGCCGAACGGGCATGTGCTCCGGTTTATAACTTACGCCCATCTGGGCATCCCAGGGCATCTGCTGCCGATCCGCGTTAGCAAACGGCTTTACCTGATAGCCTACATTCTTAAACGCAAGCCCCACAGTAAAGTCTTTCTCCGGATGGTTAAACGTAGCGCCTGCATCAGCCAGAACCCCAACCGCCTGGTCGCCGGCTATACTTGACACGGCCGCTTTCAGGGTAGCGCCAATGGTGAAGGCCTCCATCTCGCGGGCATGGGTTATACTTAGAGTATAATCATTCACGTTGAAGGTGCCCACTTCCATACCGGTGGCGTCGCGCTGCACAAAATCCCCGTAACTCAGGTAATTTATACTTGCCGCCCAACGGCCATACTTCTCTGATTTGAAGGCGTAGGCGGCGTGGCTCTGTTTGATATCGGCCAGGTAGCCCATATAGCTCAGGTTCAGTTGCCCGTCCATTTCCGTATTTAAAAGTGCCGGATTGGCCGCTACCATGTTCACGTCGTGGCCACCTGCCGTTACGTTTATCCCTCCCAAAGCCGCTTGTTTGGCACTGGCTGGAAGCTCCAGAAACGGAAATCCCCGCTGGCCACCCACCTGCGCCTGCGCCGTGAGCGAAAGGCCCAGCAGCGTACAAAGTATAAAGGCGGCTTTTTTCATACTTAGTTTTGAGTGAGCGAATGAGTGATTGAATGAATTTGAAGATTTGAATAAGCCGGGAACCTGTCGTTAGGCTAAATTCGGAGGCCGCTGCAGGCTGCCACCAAAATCCTTTCAGGATGACAAAACGGGAGTACCAAGTATAAAATTCACTCAATCACTCATTCGCTCACTCACTCATTCATTCTCAACTTTTTCCTCCCGCACCACCAGCTTCAGCGGATGCTTCACCTTCTCCTTGAGCAAAGCGATCTTCACGACGTCATCCACACGGTCTACATAATGGATGGTAAGGCCTTTGATGTACTGCCCCGGAATCTCGTTGATGTCCTTTTTGTTCTTCTGGCTAAGTATGATATCGGTGATACCAGCACGTTTGGCCGCCAGGATCTTCTCTTTGATACCTCCTACCGGAAGCACCTTGCCACGCAACGTGATCTCGCCAGTCATGGCCAACCTGGACTTCACTTTGCGCTGCGTAAACACCGAGGCGATAGACGTAAAAATAGCGATACCGGCCGACGGTCCGTCTTTCGGCACGGCGCCTTCCGGGAAGTGGATGTGCAGGTCGTACTGGTCGAAGAGACGATAATCGATGTCCAGCAAATCAGCATGGGCTTTTAAGTAGGAGATGGCCGTCATCGCCGACTCCTTCATCACATCCCCCAACTGCCCTGACAGCGTGAGTTTGCCTTTGCCGCGGCTCAATATACTTTCGATGAACAGAATATCACCACCCACCGAGGTCCAGGCCAGGCCTGTTACCACGCCGGCCGTATCGATGTCCTGGTAAATTTCCTTGTCGAAGATCTCGGAGCCCATGATCCTGGTCACATCCTCCGGTTTGATGGACTTGGCAAACTCCTCCTCCATGGCCTTTTGCTTGGCGGTATTGCGCACCAGCTGGCCAATCTTGCGCTCCAGGTTCCGAACGCCCGACTCGCGGGTATAATCTTCGATCAGTTTATGAATAGTGGCTTTCGGGATCTTCACATCCTCCGGCTCCAGCCCGTGCTCGGCCACCTGCTTGGGCACCAAATGGCGCTTGGCAATCTCGGTTTTCTCCTCCAAAGTATAACCCGTCAGCTCAATGATCTCCATACGGTCGCGCAGGGCGGGCTGTATGGTCTCCAGCGAGTTGGCCGTGGCAATGAAGAGCACCCTCGAGAGATCATACTCCACATCCAGGTAGTTATCCATAAAGGTATGGTTCTGCTCCGGGTCCAGCACCTCCAGCAAGGCCGAAGACGGGTCGCCGCGGAAATCAGAGGCCAGTTTATCGATCTCGTCCAGTATGATCACCGGGTTAGAGGAGCCCGTTTTCTTGATCTGGCTGATGATCTTGCCCGGCATGGCGCCTACGTAGGTACGGCGGTGGCCCCGTATCTCCGCCTCATCACGCACCCCCCCCAGCGACATGCGCACGTAGTTACGGCCCAGCGCCTTGGCAACAGAGCGGCCCAGCGAGGTTTTGCCCACGCCCGGAGGCCCGTACAGGCAAAGGATAGGCGCCTTCATGTCGTTTTTGAGCTTGAGCACGGCCAGGTACTCCAGTATGCGCTCCTTCACCTTCTCCAGGCCATAGTGGTCGGCGTCCAGGATCTTCTTGGTGCGCCTCAGGTTAAAGTTATCCTTGGTGTACTCGCGCCACGGCAGGTCCAGCAAAAACTCCAGGTAGCTTACCGCCACCGGGTACTCGGCTGCCTGCGGGTTGAGACGGGCCAGCTTATCAATTTCCTTCTTGAAGTGCAGCGCCACCGGCTCCGGCCATTTCTTCTTCATGGCGCGCTCCCGGAAACGCTCTATCTCCTGGTCCGGTCCCTCCTGGCCCAACTCGTCCTGCAGCACCTTTATCTGCTGGCGCAGGAAGTAGTCGCGCTGCTGCTGGTCCAGGTCGGTGTGTACCTTGGTATGGATCTCCTGCTTCAGCTCCAGCAGCTGTATCTCGCGCAGCATCAGTTCCAGCAGTTGCGTGCCGCGCTCCTTGCCGTCGTTCACCTCCAGCAGCTCCTGCTTCTGGGCCACTTCCACGTTCAGGTTAGAAGACAGGAAGTGCGTCAGGAAACTGGGGCTGTCGATGTTGTCGAGCGCCACCTGGGCCTCCTGCGGGATCTCCGGGTTCAGCTTCAGCATTTTGGCGGCCGCATCCTTGAGCGACTGCACCAGCGCCTTCACTTCCTTGCTCTTCTTGTCCATCGGGGTTTCCTCGCACAGGCTTACCTTGGCAGCCAGGTATGGGTCCTCCTGCGTTACCTCCTCTATCTGAAAGCGGCTGTGGCCCTGTATAATGATGGTGGTATTACCGTCCGGCAGCACCAGCATCTTCAGGATCTTGGCAATGGTGCCCACGTTGTAGAGGTCTTCTGCCGTCGGGTCGTCCGAAAGGGTGTTCTTCTGCGCCACCACGCCGATCACGGCGCCGCCGCTGTGCGACTTGCGCACCAGCTTAACAGACTTTTTGCGGCTTACCGTGATCGGCAACACCACCCCCGGAAACAGCACCGTGTTGCGCACCGCCAGAATCGGAAGTTCGTCAGGCAGGTCCACCGGTTTCATTTCGTCCTCTATTTCAGCTGTTATAATGGGTATCAGTTCCATGCCGTCGTCGTCGGAGGCGCTATTGAGCAGCAGGTTTTGCAGAAAATGCTTGAATGTTTGGTTCATATTTTAGATTAGTGCCATTTTGACAGGAAAACACCGTTTCTCCCCCGGTTTTCCTGCACTGCTTTTAGTGTTCAAGACCTGTGCCAAGGCTGGCAGCCTGTAGATTTGTCCGCTCCGGGGAGAGCCCCGAAAGTCGCACAAAAAAATAGCACTAACCGGAAGCACGTTTACAATAATATAGCGCAAAATTAATATCTTTGGGCGTTGGGCAAAATTGTATCGCTGATGAAACGCTTGTTCCTGTTGGTATTCCTGCTGCTCGCGTTCCTGGCACCTGCCATGGTGCAGGCACAGCAAATAAAACACGTTGACCCCGACGATAAGGCCGAGGCGAACCTACAGGTCAGCAAATCGCAGCCAGCCCCGGAGCTGCACCTCGATTTTCCCAATTTAAATAAAATCCCGTACTATCACGACCGTAAGAAGCTATCTCTTATCCACAGGCTGGAGAAACGTAAGCAATATAACAAGGTTCTTCCGCTGCTGGAGGAGTACGTGCACCGGTTCGGGGTCCAGAATTTTTATAAGGATACACAGCTTCTCTGGCGTCTGGGCCAGCTGCACGAGCGCCAGGGAAATCCGGAAAAAGCCAAGGCCCTGTACCGCCTGGTACTGAAGCACCACCGCTCCGACGTGCGCAACATCATGTCTTACTACGACTCGCTGGAGCAGAACACCAAGGACTATTACGTGCCGCTGGACTATTACTATGAGTTGGTGGAGTACCGCAAGTCCATCGCTACGTTTAAGCCGCCCAAAGGCGTTTACCTGAACATGGGCAACCCTATCAACTCGCCTTACGCCGACTACGGCCCCACGCTGAACGACGAGAACGAGCTGCTCATCTTTACGTCCAAGCGCAACGTGGGCGGCCTGCGGAACCGCACCAATGAGGATTTATACTTTAGCAAGCAGAATAATGGCTTTTGGGAGGAGGCGCAGTCGTTTGGCAAACCGATCAACAGTATCTTTAACGAGGGCTCGGCCTGCCTGAGCCGCGACGGCAGCACGCTATACTTTGCCCGCTGCGAGGCGCCCGACAGTTACGGCAACTGCGATATTTACATGGCCACACGCCAGGAGGACGGCAGCTGGGGCGAGATCAAGAACCTGGGCGCCAACGTGAACAGCAGTGGCTGGGACTCACAGCCAACCCTCTCGAAGCAGGAGGACACGCTATATTTTGCCTCCGACCGCCTGGGCGGATTTGGCCTCTCCGACATCTACTTCACCCACAAAACCAAGTCGGGTGGCTGGGCGCCGGCACAGAACCTGGGTCCCGTGGTGAACACCCGCGAGAGCGAGGTGAGCCCTTTCCTGCACCCGAAGTTCCAGGTGTTATACTTCAGCTCGCGCGGCCAGCTCAACCACTTCGGCGATTTTGACATTTACAAGACCTACCTGGTGCAGGGGAACTGGCAGGAGCCGCGCAACATTGGTCCGCTCGTGAACGGCCGCGGCAGCGAGTACTACTTCACCATCGATGCCGGCTCCAGGAACCTGTACTATGCCCGCTCCGAGGCCAGCGACATCCAGAACCTGGACCTCTACTCCTTCCCGCTGCCCATGGAGGCGCACCCACTGGCCGTCACCAAAGTAGAAGGCATCCTTACCGACTCCGTGACCCGGAAGCCGCTCTCCGCCGTCGTCTCCGTCATCGACATGGACAACGGCATCGAGATATCAAGCAAGTATGTGCGGCCGGACGGCTCCTTTGAATTTAACCTCATCGACAACACCCGTTACATGATCCTGATCCAGAGCCCGGACTTCTTCACGATAGAGCGCGAGCTGGAGCTGAGGGGAGACACGTCGATCGACTTTATGACCTCCGTGATCGATTACAGCATCCCGATCGTGTTCGAGAACATTGAATTTGACCCGATGCAGTCGGATATTACGCCGGAGATGGAGCCGATCCTGGATGAGGTGGCTTACTTCATGATCGACCACCCGACGCACCGCCTCGAGATTGCCGGCCATACCGACAGCGCCGGAGACCCTGACTTTAACCTCACCCTCTCGCAGGACCGCGCCGAGGCCATCAAGCGGTACATCGAACGCAAGGTGAACATCGGCGGCGACCGCATCGACGCCATTGGCTACGGCAGCAGCGTGCCCATCCGCGAGGAGCAGACCGAGGAGGACCGCCGCATTAACCGCCGCGTGGAGTTCAAGATCATCAAGCCAAGAAACTAATGGCCCGCTGCAGCAAAAGCGGCGGCATTTATACTTTTAGCAAGCTGTGATAGCAAGTATACTAACAGGCTCGCTAGCTTTTGAGCACCTGGGCGCCTCCACGCGCTGGCTATACTACCTGGCACACAGCGGGCTGACCGGCAGCAGGCGCCGAAAGTACAGCGAGTTTTACGATGGAAGAAAGGGCTGGCGGTTTTCCAGGAAAACCCATAATGCCATCTATAACAACATCATTGGTTTGATTACTTTGGTTGTTATACTTCGCATCGCATTATTCCTCTCAGAAAATTTCTATTAAAGTATAAAAGGCTGAGCCTCTTAAGGGAGATTTGCGTTAGTAAGTAGGATTCACGGAAGCCTTATGCCCTTCACCGCTGCCCATCCTGCCATTATACTTCCCTTGCTGCGCCGCCGCTGGCTTTCGGCCACGGGCCTGATAATGGGCAGCATGGCTCCGGATTTTGAGTATTTCCTGCGGCTAAAGACTCAGAGCGAGATCAGCCATACCCTGCCGGGCCTTTTCCTGTTTAACCTGCCGGTGGCCCTGCTGCTGTGCGTGCTCTTCCATACCCTGGTGCGCGACCAGGCCATGCAGTACCTGCCTCCCTACTTCAGGCAGCGGGCGCTCGCAGTTGCTTTCCCTGCAGACTGGCTACACTACCAGCGCCGGCGCTGGCTCGTGGTGTCTGTATCTGTTGTGCTGGGCGCCTTCTCACACCTTTTCTGGGATAGCTTTACGCATTCAGGCCTGTATTTTGTAAACCAGCTTCCGGCCTTGTCCCATACGCTCACGCTACCCTTGCTGGACCAGGAGATCGTGCTGCACCGCCTTGTGCAGCATGTAAGTACCGCCGTGGGTGCCTCGTTTATACTTTGGTATGTGCACCAGCTGCCGGCAAAGCCACTGCCGAAAGGGCAGGAAAGCGACCCCTGGCTTGGTTTCTGGCTTCTTATCGCCACGGCGGGCTACCTGTTCCTGCTGTTTAACCTGATGGTGCGCAGGCACCTGGAGCGAAAGCCGGGCCACATGATCGTGACACTGATCAGCGGGTGGCTGCTTGCCCTTCTCCTGTCTGGCTTCGTGACCTGGCTGCAGCAGAGGATGGCAATCAAAAAAGGCTGAGCCTCCTTAGCGGAAACGCAGCCTTTTTATACTTTATACTTCAAAACTATGCTTTATTTCCGGGCTGTTGGTAGATCGGAGAGCACACGTCTGGCCATGCCCGGCATACTGTCGCTCACAATGCGCTGCACATCGTTGATGTTGGACTCGTAAGGCACCTTCACCTTGTTGCCGGATACCAGCTGACCCTTGCTGTCGTAGATGCTGTAGTGCACCGTAAAATCGCGCTGGTAGTTCTGGGCGGCACGGTCGAGGCAGTTTTCGTAAATGGTCTGCACCTCAAACTGGTTGATGAAAACGTAGTAGTCGATGCCGTATTGGTTGTTGAAGTAGCTGAAGAAGTTTGAGTCCTTCACCGTTACGCCGAAATGCTTCTCCGGGTCCTGCGCCACGGGCAGCACGGCTGGCTGGCCCTTAATGCCCAGTTTGCCTTTCTGGTCCTTCACCCAGTTTAGCATTCCTCCTTTTTCCTCTCTGGCAGCAGGTTGGTGGTTATACCTGCTCTGCTTGTTATCGGCGTAGGCATAATTTAGCGACTTGTACAGGCGGCTCAGCTCGCTCACGCTATCGCGGTACACGCCACCCAGCAGGTGGATTGTCTCATAGCCTTCCGGCGCCATCATGGCGTTCAGGCGGCCACGGAACACGTGGCGCACGTTCTGCAGCGGTATCCTGGACTGGCGCGCAATCTCCATATCAGCATCGGAGAAGTATAGATGCGGGTCGAAAGGCACCACCAGGATGCGGCTCTTGGTTTTGTAGGCTGCCGGCTTGGGCTCCGGCGCCGGAGAGGCCGATGTACTCTCGGCAGCTTTCGCAACTGCGGCCTTGGCAGGGGCAGGTTTTGGAGCCGGAGGAGTGGTTGCTACAGGTGCAGCCTGTGCTACTGGAGTTGGTTTAGCAGCCGGTTTTGCGGAAGGCGCTGGCGCCGCTGCCGGTCTGGCCGCGGCCTGCTTTCTACGGGCAGGGTTGGTAAGGTATAGCGTCTGGCCGATCTGCAGAATGTTCCCGTTCCAGGTCTGCAGCGAGTCCAGGGGCAGGTTAAAGCGGCGCGACAGGCTGTAATAGGTATCGCCCTGCTGCACCTGGTACACGCTGTCGCTTTGTGCCGCGACAGCGCCCAGGTTTATACTTTCAGGCCAGGGTGCCGGTGCAGCCTTAGCTTGGTTAAATGCAAAAACAAAAAGAAGGATTAAGTTTGCAAACGCTACTCTTACGATGGAATTCATGGGAAAATCTTTGTTAGAAGATTATCTTAAACACATCGTTAAAGATAGCAAATGCCATTAAGCCTAACAATAAAACCATGCCCACTTTCTGGGCATTTTCCAAAAAGTTGTCGGACGGCTTGCGACCGCTGATCATCTCGTAGGTCAGGAACACTACGTGGCCGCCGTCCAGCGCCGGGATCGGCAGGAAGTTCATAAAGGCCAGCACCATCGAGAGCATGCCGGTGATGCTCCAGAACTTGTACCAGTTAAACGTGTCGCCGAAGATCTGCGCAATGCCGATCGGACCGCTCAGTGACTTGGAGGCCGATACCTCGCCGCGGAAGATCTTTCCGAAACCCTTCAGGTTGGCTGTGATCACGCTGAAGGCCTGGTCGGTGCCCATCGGGATGGCCTCTGCCAAACTATACTCGCGGGTAGCCGTCTGCAGCAGTGGCACCGCCTGGAAACCGATCGTTCCGTCCTCGCTTACCTCTGCCTTTAGCTTCACCAGTTTGTCGTTGCGCTCCACGGTCATGGTAATGGCTTTGCCCGCGTTGGCTTTCAGGGCCTCCTGGAACTCATGGAAGAACTTCACGCTCTCGCCGTTTATCATTGTGATGAAGTCGCCTTCCTGCAGGCCTGCCTTGGAGGCGGCGCTGCCTTTTACCACCTGGCCTACCTTAAACGGCATGCGGGGCTCTACAAAAAACACCTGGCTCTTGTTGTCGGCCAGTTTATCCATTAGATCCACCGGCACCTTCAGGTCCACCAGCTGGCCGTTGCGCTCCACGGTATAGTAGGAGTTGCTGCCCAGCAACGCATCCATCGAGCGGATATCCTCAAAGCGCTCCAGTTCCTTGCCGTTCACGGCCACTACCTTATCTCCTGTCTGGAAACCGATCTCCTGCCCTAACTCATTGGCCACAATGCCATACTTTACCTCCTTGGCCGGGATGTACTGCTCCCCATAAGTATAGGTAAGGGCGATGAAGATGACGATGCCCGTGATCACGTTCACGATGATACCGCCCATCATCACGATCAGGCGCTGCCAGGCCGGCTTGGCGCGGAACTCCCATGGCTTTGGCTCCTCCTTCAGGGCCTCCGTGTCCATCGACTCGTCCACCATACCGGAGATCTTCACGAAACCGCCCAACGGGATCAGGCCCAGCATGTACTCTGTTTCACCGAACTTCTTGCTGAAAACCTTCGGAGGAAAGCCAATGGCATACTTCTCTACACGCATCCCGAACCATTTGGCCGTCAGCATGTGCCCCAACTCGTGCAAGCCAACTAAAATTGTGAGGCCTAGAATAAGCTGGCCCACCATGATCAATATATCCATCTAAAAAAATCTGTTTCTGTGGCGCTGCCGGAAGGCAACAG
Source organism: Pontibacter flavimaris (assembly GCF_001907195.1). GTDB lineage: Bacteria > Bacteroidota > Bacteroidia > Cytophagales > Hymenobacteraceae > Pontibacter > Pontibacter flavimaris. Next base: position 6,214 of record NZ_LVWA01000009.1, on the reverse strand, counting down.
GAAGTATAGTTTATTTGTTTATAAGTTCTGCAGCCAATTTGCGTGCCTCTTCATCTGTGGTAACATAGTCTTCATAAGAAGGATTCGCAATATACGCAACTTTTGCCATACAGCTTTCTATGATATCAGACATCTGCAGAAAACCCACCTCGTCGCGCAGGAAGGCATTGACAGCCACCTCGTTGGCCGCGTTCAGGGTGCAGGGCATGTTGCCACCGCGCTCCATGGCCTCAAAGGCCAGCTGCAGGTTGCGGAAGGTCTTCAGGTCGGGCTGCTCAAAGGTGAGTTGCGGGTAGTCCAGGAAGCTGAAACGCGGAAAATCGGACTTGAGGCGCTGCGGGTAGCCCAGTGCGTACTGAATCGGCAGCTTCATATCGGGCAGGCCGAGTTGTGCTTTTATGGAGCCATCCTCGAACTGCACCAGCGAGTGGATAATGGACTGCGGATGCACCACCACCTCTATCTGCTCATTCCTCAACCCGAAAAGCCATTTGGCCTCGATCACCTCCAGGCCCTTGTTCATCAACGAAGCCGAGTCGATGGTGATTTTGGCGCCCATGTCCCAGTTGGGGTGCTTCAGGGCCTGCGCTTTCGTCACCCCGGCCAGGTCTGCGGCGGTTCTTCCTCTAAACGGCCCACCGGAAGCGGTAAGTATAATTTTCTCGATCGGGTTGTGGAATTCGCCGGCCAGGCACTGGAAAATGGCGCTGTGCTCCGAATCTACCGGGTAAATGTTCACTCCTTTCTCCCGGGCCAGATCGGTAATAAGCTGCCCGGCCACCACCAGCGTCTCCTTGTTGGCCAGCGCGATCTGCTTGCCGGCTTCGATGGCACGTATGGTGGGCAGCAGGCCGGCATAGCCGACCATGGCTGTGAGCACCATGTCCACGGTGCCCATCTCCACCACGGAGCAAAGCGCTTTGCTGCCGGCGTATACTTTCATATCCTCGTGCTGCAGCGCCTGCTGCACTTGCTCGTACAGGTCTTCGCGGGCGATGACGACGACGTTGGGTTTAAACTCCAGCGCCTGCTCTATGAGCAGATCCGCATTGCTGTGGGCGGTGATTACCTCCAGCTCAAAGTTCTCCGGATTCGCCCGAATCACGTCCAACGCCTGCACGCCAATGGAGCCTGTGGAGCCAAGTATGGCTATTCTTTTCATTTTATGTTTTTAGCATGGAGCAACTCTAGTAGCTGCTTTATACTTTGCTTCGCTTATTATGTCCTGCTGTTCCAGACATCCTTGTCCGGAACCCCTCTGCTGCGGATATCTTAGTCCGCGATGGTTATACTTTATACTTTCTCTGGCGCAAGCTGAAAGTCCCGGAGCATTTCGGGGCCTCTGCTTGTGCCTTTTTATACTTCAGCCATACTTTTTATACTTGATTTATACTTCCTTAGCCGCCGCTTCCTTCAGCTTGAACCAAGCTATCCTTATTAGCTACTGCTGATCCTCTAGTTCCCACAAACCTACCGTTGCATCTCTGGCTTTGGTGCTCTCAAGCCCGAGAGGGCTCGCCTTCGGGCATCGCGCTGTGTTCCCTCCTGCGCCAGGGCGCTGCCACTATCGTGGCACCGGATCTCACAAGGCGCTCAACCCAAAGGCTGGGATCAGATTCGATAGCTTCGGCCTTTGCTATGGAACAAGTATAGAATTCCCCTCCTCGGAGGGGCTAGGGGTGGGTTAATCGTTCCTAAGAGCTCCCTTAGATAAGGAGGGACAGGGGTGGCTATACCCGGTACTGTACCCCTAATTCCAAGCCCTTACCCCTGCTTGCTCACCTCCAGCAAACCATCCGCCAGCTTCCTGTCATTGCTCAGCCTTGGCACCTTATTCTGGCCGCCCAGCTTGCCCTGCGACTTCATGTACTTTTGGAAAGCGCTTTTTGGCAGTGGCGTCAGTTTCAGCTTCTGCAGAATGTTACCAGAGATCAGGTCATCGTAGTAGGCGTTTAGCTGGCGCAGCTGCTTGTCCAGTTCCTCGGCAAAGGCATCCGGGCTGTGCGGCTTCTTTGAGAACTCCACCAGCCACTCGTGGTACGAAGATCCCTGGTCCTGGCTCACGAAAGGCGCCACGGTAAACTCCACCAGTTCCACTTCCTTAAACTTCTGCATGGCCTGCTTCATGGCCTTCTCCACCTCCTCGCCTATCACGTGCTCGCCAAAGGCTGAGATAAAGTGCTTGATGCGCCCGCTCACCACCAGCTTGTAAGGCTTCACCGACACAAACTTTACGGTATCGCCAATCGAATAACTCCAGAGGCCGGCGTTGCTGCTGACCACCAGGGCGTAGTTTACCCCCGGCTCCACCTGGCCGATGGTGAGGCGGGTCGGGTTTTCGCTAAAGTACTCCTCCGTAGGTATAAACTCGTAGAAAATACCCGAGTTCAGGAGCAGGAGCAGCCCCGGGTCGCTCTGGCTGTTCTGGTAGGCAAAAAATCCCTCCGAGGCCGGAAACGTCTCAATGGAATCCACCTGCCGGCCAACAGACTCGAACAGTTTTTTGCGGTAAGGCTCAAAATTCACGCCACCATACACAAACAAGCCAAAATTCGGGAAGATGTCCTGTATCTGCTTGCCCGTCTGCCGTATCAGCTTGTCGAAGTACATCTGCACCCAGGGTGGAATGCCCGAGATCAGCGTCATGTTCTGGTCGATGGTCTCCTCGATGATCTGGTCGAGCTTGGTTTCCCAGTCCTCGATGCAGTTGGTGCGGTAGCTGGGCAGCTGGTTGGTACGCAGGTAGCCCGGCACGTGGTGGTTGGCGATGCCGGAAAGTCTTCCTGTCTTGATCCCGCCCACTTCCTCCAGCTCCGGGCTGCCCGACAGGAAGATCATCTTGCCGTCCAGGAAAGCGGACTTGCCGGTTTCGTGCACATAGGCCAAAAGCGCATCGCGGGCGCCGTTGATGTGGTTGGAGATGGAATCGGAGGAGATGGGGATATACTTCGTGCCGGAGGTGGTGCCGGAGGTTTTAGCCAAATAAAGCGGCTTTCCGGGCCACAGCACATCTTTCTCGCCCTCTTTTACCCGGTTAAAGTATGGAGCCAGCGCCTCGTAGTCGCGCACGGGCACGGCCTGCACGTAATCTGCATGCGTTTTTATACTTCCAAAGCCGTGGTCGCGCCCAAAACTGGTGTGCTCCGCCCTGTCTATAATTTCTTTAAATACAGCTTGCTGCGCCTCCGCCGGATGCTCTATCCAACCCTGGTTTTTCTGATGCACATAGGCCGCAAAGGGCTTGCTCAACAACGCTCTTACACCCATACAGTCAGTTCTAGTAACAAGTAAAGATAACCAGATAATGGCGCAATGCCACACCTGGAGGCAAGTTAGGCGCAAAACCGTTTAAATTTAGCAAACATCAACCTAAACCTACGGACACAGTATTAGTTATAGATAACCTTTTGAAACTATAAAAACACCGACTATGAGAAAACACAGAGCAGAAGCCCGCTGGAACAAAGGCCTGAAAAACGGCGAGGGTGAAGTAAAATCGGCTACCGGGGCCTTTCAGTCAAAGTATAGCTTCGCCTCCCGCTTCGGCGACAGCAACAGCGGCACCTCCCCGGAGGAGCTGATCGGGGCCGCCCACGCCGGCTGTTACTCCATGTTCCTGAGTGCCCTGATGGAAAAAGAAAACCTGTCGCCGGAGTATGTCGAGACAAAAGCCGTGGTAACGCTGGGCGAACAGGACGGCGCGCCGACCATCCTGAAAATAGAGCTGACCACCGAGGCCAAGGCCAACGGCCTGGACGACGAGAAGTTGCAGCGGCTAGCACAGGACGCCAAGGAAGGCTGCCCGGTATCCAAGGCGCTAAAGGCGGTGCCGGAAATAACGCTGCAGGCCACGCTTAAAGAATAAATTTGCTATATTGCGGTGAGGCCGTGCCTGGCCAACGATGTTTCACGAAATAATTAAAGAATGGCAGTATCTGGTAGTAGCGCCCGATCGACGTTGATTGTGCAGCTAAGCCCCACGCGTAACGCAAAACTCTCTTTTACAGTGCAACTTATACTGACACTGTTCTGGTTGGCCTGGGCCGTTATGCTCCTTTTCTCTGCCGACCGCACGTATGAGCAGAGCTACCTGTACTACGCCTTCTTCGGGCTGGCGGTCATTTTCTTTTTCTATGTGATCCTGCAGAATACCTCTATTTTCGGGGTGCAGTCTTACATCGAGGTTACGCCGGAGTACATTGTTCAGAAGTTCGGGGTTTTCCGCACCAAGCACATCATCCTGATCCCGGATATTGCCGCCGTGCACATTACGCCCCTGGCGCTGCGCGTGACACTGAAGGATGGCGAGCAAGTATACCTGGACCTGAAGCAGGTGCGCAAGAAGCGCGACCTCAACCGCATCAAGCACACCATCCGCGACCTGTCGGAAGTGCACCAGTTTGAGCTGACGGATAACGTGGGCAACAACGCGTAAACGACCGCATTAGCAGTTTTAAAGTATAAAAATAGCGGCGGCCATACTTTGCAAAGTATGGCCGCCGCTATTTTTATGCCTGGTTTATACTTCTTAACCGGCTTTGGACTTGAACTTCTTCTGAAGCTCCTGTATGCTGGCCTTGAATTTCTTATCGGTGTCGATCAGGTCGGACACGGTTTGCACGGAGTGGATTACGGTGCTGTGGTCGCGGCCGCCGAAGTGGTAGCCGATGGATTTGAGCGAGTGGCTGGTGAACTCCTTGGCAAAGTACATGGCCACCTGGCGCGCCGTCACGATCTCCTTCTTACGCGTTTTGGCCTTCAGCGAGTCCAGGCTTACCTGGAAATACTCCGCCACGGTTTTCTGGATGAAGTCGAGGTTCACCTCCGTCTCCACGTCCTCAATGATGTGCTTCAGGGCCTGCTTGGCAAGCTTTCACTAAAGTGCTGCCTCCGGAAAGGAATAACATTGGCAAAACCTACATCAAACATATTGAAGGAGCGAACCTGTGCCTGAGAACAAGGAACAGAAGGCTTAACCGAAAAACAGCCTACCTCTCTAAAAAAGATCAAAACCAATACTATGCAATGAAACTAATATTCTTTTACAGAAACCATCATACATTGTAGACCACAATCCTAAATATTTAAGGTTTTAGTTTTCCAAAGTTATTTAAAACCCCCACTTTGATACATCTATATTATAAGTAAGGTTTAAGCTAACCATGTCCTCTTTCAATAATTCATATATTTTCTCTTTCTGTTCTTCGGTCAACTGCACTTGATCAGGCTGCGGAAATAAATCGGCTACTAAAGTTTTAACATAGTCTTTAAAATAACTCGGCGTCATCGTTACAAATGGACTCAAATAACGCTTTAACTTTAAAAAGTTTCTATTAACACCTTTTGTTTTATTTTTTACTTCATAAGTTATTTCCGGATTGAAATTAGAAGCACTAATAAATCTAAAAATATCTTTACACACTTTATTAGGTTTATTCTTTAAATCATCAAAATCTACTATAAAAAAGTTTTCTAAAGGAAAGTATTTTCTGAACTCTTGTAATTGTGTATAGTATTTTGAAACGTTTATTAGGTGGGGGGAGTCAATTTTAGCTTCCCATGAGAGGTCTTTCCGCATAAAATTGTAATGTGATCGAATTCTCTCGTAAGGATTTCTTATAACATATATAAATTTGGGACTCAAACCATATTCTTTGATTCTCCTTGGCACCCCGTTTTCAGTTGGAAATTTAGTGTAACCTGTGGATGCATCCAAAGTAAATTTATGCGACACTTGATCAATATTAAAGAGTTCTAAATATTGACCTTTTTTAAATTTCTTGTGCCCCATGCTAATTGAAAAATACTCTGGTTCTTTTATCACACAAGGACATATCTCTGGATGCTTGATTAGATAGTCATACAGTGATGTAGTTCCACATTTCATAGCACCAATAATGATTATATTTTTAATCATATATTAAAATTTCTATTTTAGAACCTTTTGCAGGATTATTTCATTCCACAGTTTAACAGATAAAAGACTTAATTTAACCAGCCTTGGACTTAAACTTCTTCTGAAGTTCCTGTATACTGGCCTTGAATTTCTTATCGGTGTCGATCAGGTCGGACACGGTTTGCACGGAGTGGATCACGGTGCTGTGGTCGCGGCCGCCGAAGTGGTAGCCGATGGATTTGAGCGAGTGGCTGGTGAACTCCTTGGCAAAGTACATGGCCACCTGGCGCGCCGTCACGATCTCCTTCTTACGCGTTT
>NZ_LVWA01000008.1 GCF_001907195.1 Pontibacter flavimaris | reverse complement strand
CTTTCCCCAACTTTTAGGCTTAAACAGGCGGCTCAAGTTATGATGAGCGAAACATTGACCAAGTCAATACAGGCACTACCGGATAAACGAAAACATACGCTTATCTGCACTATGTGCGGAGTTGCCAAGTCCTGTTTTTGTACCTGTTTGCCGCCCGGATCTACTTTTGGTGATTGAGTGATGCATGCGTTCATATAGTTAAGCTAATATAACAGACTATGCTAGATTATCTAACGGGCTGACGATTTTATCCAGGGCATGGGTAGTTGTGTGTATAGATTTCGGTGGTCTTGCTATTTCGGTGGCCCAGCAGCACCTGGATGTAGCGCAGGTCTGTTCCCTGTTCGAGCAGGTGCGTGGCAAAGGAGTGGCGCAGCGTATGGGGCGTGGCAGGCGCTTTCACCCCGGCTTTTACCTTGTGCACATTCAAAAAGCGCAGGAGCAGGCTGTGGTAGGTGCGGATGGTACTCAGATGTAATTCAGCAGGAACAGCTTCTCTACGAAGTGAAGCGGACAGAGAATATATCCATCGCTTTTCAGATAGCATTGTTCCCAGAGCCTGGCTTGGAGCGCCATGTCCTTGACCTGCATGGTTTGTGCCAGCCACACCTTGGCTACTGCCTCTATTTCAATTAGTAGCGTGTGCAAATGCTGCTTTCAGTAGGAATGACAAAGCACTGTATGTAAGGTAACCAACTGGCTACTTTGCTTTGCTTCAGGCAGGGAAGCGGCACCTTCCTTACTATACTATGAGCCTCAGTTTGTTGGGGCAATGATTTTCTCCGGAAGCCTGGCATGTAGTATGCATTATGCCTGGCTGTACTTCACTAACTGCCGCGCCATTTTCTCGGCTGTCTCCTGATAGTCTTTCCTATACTTCTCCATCAGTTCGTCACGTGTTGTTTCGGCGCCTTTCTTTTGCTTCTCCCATAGCACCGAGAGCGTGGAGAACGGTGGCATTAGCACCCCAACCGCATTAAAGAAGTTGCTGATGTTTGCAATAACATGTTGTGCTCCGTCTGAGTCGCCGGTAATCACCACACCACCTACCTTGCCGCTCAATTTCGATTTCTTACCTTCCAGAATCTCATCGTGTAGTTCATCCAGCCTTTCAATCACCCGCTGTGTTTCCGATGATTGGTTGTTCCACCAGATCGGGGTCGCTAAAAGTATGATATCAGCCTCCAGCACTTGCTCAAGTATACCTGGCCACGCATCTCCTTCTCCCATCTTGCTATAGGTGCCGGCAAGTATGTTATGCTCTACAAGCTTTATAATATCGCAGCTTATGCCATGCCCTTTGAGCACCCCCGCAAGGAACTCTGAAAGGACTTCTGTATTGGACAAGCCTTCTTTCTTTAAGGTGCCGAGTAGTAAGATTGCCTTCATCTTCTAATTTCTTTGGTTTTTAAGTATAAACTGGGTTAACAGCATTAGGTTCTGCGATGACGCCCCGCACCGGTGCTTTTATACTTAGCCGTACCCATAACTGAGAAGCTATACTTTAAAGTGGGAAACAAAAAAGCCCCGGATTGCTCCGGGGCTTTCTGTTGTATAACAAGCTTAAGGTTTGATTAAGCGTTGTTCTCTTCCTCAGAAGCTTCGTCTTCGTTAGAGTCTTTTGCTTTTTTAGCAGCAGCCGCCTCTAATTTCTTCACGCCAGCCTCTTTCTCGTTCTCCAGCATCTGCTCTTTCAGGGCAGAAAGGGCATCCAGGTCACCAAGGGTAGACTTGTTCTCTACTTCTTTCTGAACCTTCGGAGCTTTCTCCTTCTTCTCACCACCGCCAGCAGCAGGGGTAGCCTTCTTCGTAGCTCTTGCAGCTCTGGAAGACTCTACCTCAGAGTGAGTAGCCGTGTGCGACAGGATGATCTTGCGATCGTCTTTTGAGAACTCGGTTACTCTGAAGTCAAGCGTTTCGCCTGCCTCTACCTGAGAGCCGTCTTCTTTTGTCAGACCCTTAGGGAAAGAGAAACCTTCGATGCCGTAAGGCAGCTCCAGTGTAGCGCCTCTGTCTGACTTCTCAAGTACGGTAGCCTTGTGTACTGAACCGATGTTGAACACAGATTCAAACGTATCCCAAGGGTTCTCCTCCAGTTGCTTGTGGCCCAGGGCAAGTCTTCTGTTCGGAACGTCCAGCTCCAGAACAACTACGTCCAGGTTCTCACCAACTTTCACGAACTCAGATGGGTGCTTGATCTTCTTCGTCCAGCTCAGGTCCGATACGTGTACCAGGCCGTCAACACCTTCTTCCAGCTCCAGGAACAGACCGAAGTTTGTCAGGTTGCGAACGATACCAGTGTGTTTTGTACCGATAGCGTATTTCGTCAACACATCCTCTTTCGTCCAAGGATCCTCGGTCAGCTGCTTAATGCCCAACGACATCTTGCGCTCTTCGCGGTCCAGTGTCAGCACTACTGCCTCTACCTCGTCGTTTTGCTTGATGAAGTCCTGTGGGTTACGCAGGTGCTGAGACCAGCTCATTTCTGAAACGTGGATCAGACCCTCTACGCCTGGCATCAGTTCCAGGAACGCGCCGTAGTCAGCCACGTTAACGATTCTGCCTTTAACTTTTGAGCCAACCTCAATCTCAGCAGGAAGAGCGTCCCATGGGTGCGGCGTAAGCTGCTTCATGCCCAGAGAGATACGCTTCTTGTCGTCGTCGAAGTCGAGTACTACCACGTTCACCTTCTGGTCCAGGTTCAGAACTTCCTCTGGGTGGTTGATACGGCCCCATGAAATATCTGTAATGTGAAGCAGACCGTCTACGCCACCAAGGTCGATGAACACACCGAAGTTTGTCATGTTCTTGATAACGCCTTCCAGTACCTGACCACGCTCCAGGTTGTTCAGGATAGCGGCACGCTGCTGCTCCAGGTCTTTCTCGATAAGTACTTTGTGAGAAACCACCACGTTGTCGAAAGCGGCGTTGATTTTCACAACTTTCACTTCCATTTTCTTGCCCACGAACACGTCGAAGTCGCGGATCGGCTTCACGTCGATCTGAGATCCTGGCAAGAAGGCCTCCACACCATGGATATCCATGATAAGACCACCTTTGGTTCTTCTCTTCACCACACCCTCCAGAACGTTGTCGTTCTCAAGCGCGTCGTAGATCTTAGCCCAGGCAGAAACGATTTTGGCTTTCTTGCGGGACAAGATAAGCTGACCGTTCGGGTCTTCCTGGTCTTCGATAAACACTTCTACCTGATCGCCTGGCTTTAGGTCCGGCATATCCCTGAACTCAGAGATAGACACAAGGCCATCAGATTTAAAACCGATGTTCAGGATCACGTCACGATCTGTAACGCCAACCACGGTTCCTGTAACAACCTCCTGCTCCTGTACGGTAGTCAGGGTGTCGTCATACATTTTTTCCATTTCGGCTTTCTCAGCTTTGCTGTAACCGCCACCGAAACCCTGGGTCTCAAACTTGTCCCAGTCGAAATTTTCTGGAGAATTACTCATATTGTTTTACTGCTCTTGGGTAGCCACCAGCTTAGAGCAATGTAGCCGGTTTGGTTTAGTTATACATACCCGGACACCTGCCCGGGCTCATCCAGTCGAATGAACCGCAAAAGTAAATAAAAAATTCATCAGATACCAGTTCCGGCAGATATTATAAAGCGCTTTTGGTGAGGGTATTAAAGAAATGAGTTGAGCCCCGAAAGAAGTTAGCAAGGCGTTCGAAGCGTTTGTTTTATACTTGTTGAGCCGGGTTTATACTTTGGAAAGCCAGATTCATACTTGCGGACACCCGCTGGCAGCGCTGTTCCTTTGGCGAAGAAACAGGCAGAAAGTATGAGTATAAATATGGAGCCAGAACCCCCGCCTGCTTTGCAAAGTATGGCTGGTTTATACTTGTAAAGGCAGAGGGCAAAGCAAGTATACGTTGCAATTCTACACTTTAAACCTAAAGTATACTTCAGAGGCTTATACTTGCTGGTTATCAGCGGAATACACCAACACAACTAAATATATTAGCAACGCTATAATGCAGTTAATGCGCTACCCCCAGGTATACTTTCCAGTCGGTATTGCGGTGGTTGAGGTGCAACTGCAGGAAGGTTTGTAGGGTTGGGCGCGTGGGCTTGCTGAGCAGTTTGAGGCCGGCCTCCTCGGGCGTGCGGTCGCCTTTGCGGGCATTGCAGCGGGAGCAGGCTGTCACCAGGTTCTGCCACTTGGTCTCCCCTCCCCGGCAGCGCGGCAGGAGGTGGTCCAGGGTCAGCTGCTTTACCGATCCGCAGTACTGGCAACTGTAGTTGTCGCGGCGCATCACGTTATGGCGGCTCAGGGCAATGCCGTAGTAGGGCACACGCACATAGCGCTGCAACCGGATGATGGAGGGCACAGGATAGGCGGTGCTGACGGTGCGCAGCACTTCGCCATCAGACTTGGAGACCATCTCCGCCTTATCGAGGCAAACCAATCGAAAAGCTCTTTGAACAGAGCAGACGGCGATGGCGCTGAAGTCTTGGTTCAGGATGAGTACTTTGTCTTTCATGGCTGATTTCAGGTCTTTCGCCTACTCTTTTACGGAATTCACCGAAAAGCTGTAGCGCCGGACAACAGAAATCAGCAGCCTTTAGAAGTGGATGCGCTTGATGATGCGCAGGTTATGCGAATAGCGCTTGCGGGCGGCGTTGTAGATGCCGTTATGGTCCAGGGTGTCGATGCGCACCTCGCCGTGGGCGTGCATAATCTGCTGCCCCTCCAGCACCAGCCCCACATGCGTGATGCGCCCCTCGGGGTTAGAAAAGTAGGCCAGGTCGCCGGGTTGGGCCTGCGCCACAAAATGCACTTCCTCGCCGTGGTTCACCTGCTGGTTGGCGTCGCGGGGCAGCTGGTAGCCGCATATCCCGAAGACAAGCTGGGTGAAGCCCGAACAGTCTATGCCAAAGATGGATTTGCCTCCCCACAGGTACGGCGCCTTTAGAAAGCTGTTTGCCACCTGTAGCAGCTGCGCTGGCGTGGCTATCTCTGCAGGATCAGAGGCACGGCCATCGTACTGGTAGCGCTCCTCATTCACACGTATACTTGCCCCGTCAAAAAAAGGCAGGTAGCAGCCCAACCCTACCGGAATACGAACATCAGCATTGCGCACCACCTGCACCAAATCCAGAGCGCGCGGGTGCTTTGCCTGGCTCCACTCCCAGTAATATTCCGCCGAAACGGGCGTATGTTGCTTCATGTCGATCCAGCCCCGGTAGCCGTCGGCGGCCAGCTGCAGCTGCAGCCAGTTTCCGTCGCGCGCCACCACCTCGTAGCACTCGCCGAAGGTCAGCTGCGTTACGATCTCAGCCTTGTCAGATGTCTCGGCGCGCATCGGCACCACGCTCAGCATCCCTATTCCGTAGTCCACTTTTTTAATTTTGATTGAGTGAATGAGTGATTGAATGAATTTTTAAGGAGCAATTAAGTAAATGGGCAATCAAAGAAGGAGTGTGCAAAGTATAACTGGAGTTTAAAATTATTCCTTGTTACTCTTACAAGAAATTAATCTACACTTCTATTCACTCAATCACTCATTCAAAATCCTTAAAGCCCGCTGCGCTGCATTTCGCGCTTCATGTCTTTCTCTTTTATGTCTTGTCGCTTGTCGTACAGCTTCTTACCACGCGCCAGTGCAATCTCTACTTTAGCAAACCCACGGTCGTTCACGAAGATGCGGGTAGGGATGATGGTTACCCCCTGCTCCTCGGCGCCCCGCTCCAGTTTGCGCAATTCACTCTTGTTGAGCAGCAGCTTGCGGGCGCGCATCGGCTCGTGATTGTAGTGGGTGCCTTCGGTATAGGTGGAGATGTGCACGTTGTGCAGCCACAGCTCACTGCGGGTAAACACGCAATAACCGTCCTGCATGTTCACCTTTCCCTCCCGTATCGACTTGATCTCCGTTCCCATCAGCATCACGCCGGCGGTATACTTATCCAGAAACTGGAACTCGAAAGAGGCCTTGCGGTTAACGATGTTAACGTGTTTCTTTATTCTGTCTTTGTCTTTCGCCATTTATACTTTCTTCGGCGCCAATATTTTCGCCAGTTTTTCTTTTTTCAAAATTTTCTGTCCGGTTTCTCCTTCGGCCACCAGGCGCTCCCCTACTTTTGCCGTGAAGCTGCAGATCACTTTGTTGCCCTCCTGCTTTTTCAGTGTGGCCACAAGCTCCACATCTTCCCCCTCAAATGCAGGCGATTTATGATTGATAGTTAAGCTGATACCTATTCCCTCTTCATCTTCTGCTTTCATCTCCAGCACAAACAAACGCCCCGCCCACTCCGCCGCCTGGGCCAACGAGAATGTGGAGCAAACGGCATGCACCAGCCCATCCTCAAAACGCGCAAAGTCTGCTGCCGTTACGTGCTTTACATACGTTCGGGTGTCGCCGAGTTTGATCATCGTTATTCGTTGTTCGTTAACCGTTGTCAGAATTCAGGATTTACAGGATAAAGGGATTAGCAGAATGTTTAGTTTGAATACTACTTCTTCTCATCACTATACTTTTATTTTGCCAATAATCGAATAACGAATAACCAGCTACGAATAACTAGAAACGGAGTCTCGGCTCCGGGCTCACATACTGCGTGGCAAAGTCGCCTTTCAGGTACTGGAAATGAGCGGCCATGGCAATCATGCCTGCATTGTCGGTGCAGTACTGGAAAGCAGGGATATACACATTCCAGTTATACCTGGCGGCGTACTCCTGCAGCGTTTTCCGAAGGCCTGAGTTGGCCGACACCCCTCCTGCTATGGCAATCTCACGGATGCCCAGATCTCTTGAAGCCTGCTTCAGCTTTTTCAGCAAGGTCTTGATCAACGTTTGCTGCACGCTGGCGCAGATATCGGCCAGGTTGTTCTGCACGAAGTCCGGGTTCTCCTTCGTTTTATCCCTGAGGAAGTATAAAACCGAGGTTTTGATGCCGCTGAACGAGAAGTCATACGCCGGCATGTTGCCCACCGGAAACGCGAAGGCGTCCGGATTGCCCTGAGTAGCCATCTTGTCGAGCATCGGTCCGCCCGGGTACGGCAGGCCCAGCATTTTGGCCGTCTTATCGAAGGCCTCGCCCACGGCATCATCGGTGGTTTGGCCGATGATCTCCATGTCCAGGTGATCTTTTACGAGCACGATCTGGGTATGGCCGCCGCTCACGGTTAAACAAAGGAACGGGAACTGCGGTTTGGGATCATCGATAAAATGGGCCAGGATGTGCGCCTGCATGTGGTTTACCTCTATTATTGGAATGCCCAGGCCCAGCGCAAACGACTTGGCAAAGGAGCAGCCCACGAGCAACGCACCTAAAAGGCCCGGCCCGCGTGTGAAGGCAACAGCATTTAGCTCACTTTTTGCTACATTTGCCGTAAGCAGGGCCTGCGTTACCACCGGTATGATATTCTGCTGGTGGGCTCTGGAAGCCAGCTCAGGAACTACGCCGCCATATTGCTCGTGCACGGCCTGGGTGTTTACGATGTTAGACAAAACCTTGCCCCCACGGATTACCGCGGCGGAGGTCTCGTCGCAAGAAGATTCTATCGCTAAGATTGTAGGTTCGGTCATCTTTGGAAAAAGAACAGTCAACAAATTACTTCAAAGTTATAGGAAAAGCTATTCTAAAAATAGTTTTAGGGCTGTTCCTGTTCCTTTTCCTGCTGTTTGCGGCTGTTTTTGTCGCCATCCGCTTCCCGGGCGTGCAGACGGAGGTGGCGCAGCGCGTGGCTGCCTACCTGTCGGAAGCGACCAGGCATGAGGTGAGCGTGGGCCGCGTGGACATTGCGTTCTTCAGCAAGGTGGTGCTGGAGCGGCTGCAGGTAAGGGACAACCGCCAGCAGGAGCTCTTCTACGTTGGTCGGGCCACAGCCGATATTGACGCCTTCTCCATCTTCAACCCGAACAGCCTAAGTATAAGTACCCTGGAGCTGCAGGAGCCGCGGGCTAACCTGGTAAAGTATGAGGGAGCCGACTCGCTCAACCTCAGCTCCTTCATCAGTGCCATGCAGGAGCTGTTTGTAAAAGACACGACCAAGGCCTCCAAACCCTTTACCTTCGAGCTGGGCGAGCTGATCATTGAGAACGGCAGCTTCACCTACGACGACTTTAACTTTCCCCGCACGAAGTATGGCATGGACTACCGCCACCTGGCCCTCACCAACCTGAGCGGCCGGTTCGATGAGGTACAGCTGGCGGACACCTTGAAAGTGCGGGTCACGGACCTGAAGGCACTGGAAACGAACTCCGACACGCGCCTGCACAACCTGGACACCCGCATGACCTACGCCTCCACCTTCTGGGACTGGGAGGAACTGGACCTGCAGCTCAACAACAGCAACCTGCAAGACCACGTCCGCTTCGACTACAGCACCTTCGGCAATTTTTCCCAGTTCATGGACAGCGTGACGATGACGGCCAACTTGGAGAACAGCAAAGTATACTCGCAGGATATTGCCGTGTTTGCACCCCAGCTACAGGAGTATGACGAGAACCTGCAGGTGAACTCGCTTAAGCTGAAAGGGCTGGTCAAGAACTTCTCTGCTACAGATGTTGATCTGAAGTATGGCCGCAACACGCATATCGTGGGCAACATCAATGCGGATGGTCTGCCCAATTTTAAAGAGACTTTCGCCAACCTAAGACTTCAGCCCTCCACCATCAGCGCCGAGGACCTCCGGAAATTTCTGCCCCAGGAGACGTACCGGATGGCGGCCAGGCTGGGCACGGTGCGCCTGGAGGGGCGATTTTTGGGCTTTTATAACGACTTTGTGGCCAACGGCGAGTTCGGCACGGCCCTGGGTAACCTGCGCTCTGACATCAACCTAAAGATAGACGACGACACCCGCACCTCGTCCTACAGCGGCTTTGTGACCACCAACGGCTTTAACCTGGGCCGCCTGCTCGATGCGGAGGAGCAGATCCGCACCATCTCCATGAGCGGGCGCCTGCAAGGCTCCGGCTTCACGCTGAACACCGCCGACGTAAAGGCGAACGTGGATATCCGGCAGGTGCAGTTACTGGGCTATAATTACCAGAACCTGAAGGCCGACGGCATCCTGCGCAATCAGGTGTTTACAGGCGATGTCTCCATCAACGACCCGAACCTGATCTTTACCGCCAGCGGCGAGGTAAACCTGGCAGAACAGAAAAAGGCCTTTAACATGGTAGCCGACCTGGAGCGCATCGACTTTCAGGCCCTACAGCTAACAAAGGAGCCGTTTATACTTAGCGCCGAGGCCAACCTTAACTTTCAGGGCCTAAGGCTCGATGAGTTTGAGGGGACCGCCCGCTTCGACAGCGCCTTTGTAAGCTACCAGGGCAACAGTCTCTCGCTAGACTCGGTCATGGTTGCCTCCGAGATAGCTGCCGGGCAGCGTTCGCTCGACCTTACTTCGAACCTGCTGGACCTGCACGTGGACGGCAACTTCAACTATACCACCCTGATTGCCGACCTGAAGGCGCTGGTTCAGGAGTACAAGCTCAACTTTGAGAGCGATCCGGTTGCAACGGCGGCCTACTACAACCGCAAGCCTCGGGAAAGGACCAGCGAGTATGCCGTGAACTATACCATGAACCTGAAGCAGGCCAACCCTATCCTGGAGCTGCTTGTGCCGGAGCTCACTATATCCGACAGCTCAAAGGTGGAAGGCTCTTTCCGCCACGATGCCACCGCCATACTGGAGCTTTATGCCGCCATCGACACGATTGTGTATGACGGCTATACTTTGTATGGCAACAACATCGAACTGAATACCTCCAAAATGCTGGACAACCCGGACGTGCTGGCGGCCGCCCTCTTCACCTCGCGCCAGCAGGAACTGCCGGGGGCCGGGCCTACGCAGGATTTTTTCCTGGAGGGGATTTGGAGCGAGCGGACCATACAGTTCGCTACCAGCCTGCGGCAGCCGCTGCAGAAAAACCGCGCCCTCATCACCGGCGACCTGAACTTTCTGCAGAACCAGATTCAGATCATCTTCGACGAGTCGGACATTACGCTGCAGCAAAACGTATGGGCCTTTATTCCCGGCAACACCATTTATATAAGCGAGGCAGGTAAACGGCTGGTATTTGAAAACTTCGCCCTGACGAACCAGAACCAGGTGATTCGCGCCGAGGGTGAAGTGTCCGGGGACCCTGATAGCCGCCTGCTGCTGAACGTGGAGAACTTTAAGCTGAGCAACCTGAACCCGATCCTGCCCATGAAGATAGCCGGAGAGGTAACGGCAAAGCTGACGGCGCAGGACCTTTACAACGAAGCCATGCTGAACGCCGCCATGCAAGTGGATTCCTTTTACCTGGATGATGTTTTTATTGGTGATGTGGTGGGCAGCACTGACTGGTCCAAGGCGAACCAGCGCGCGACGGTGGATGTGGGCATCCAGCGAAACGACAAAAAAGTGCTCTCGCTCACGGGTTTCTACAACCCGCGGGTGGAGGAAGACCAACTCGACCTGCTCGCCGTGCTGGACCAGGCCAACCTCAAGCTGGTGGAGCCGGTATTGCGCGGCCTGTTCTCTGACCTGGGCGGCAACATGGAAGGGCGCATCCGGGTGCTGGGCAACCTGAACGCCCCGGTGCTGAAAGGCTCTGTGCTGGTATCGGGTGGCCAGTTCACATTCGATTACCTCAACACTACTTATCGCTTCTCCGACCGTATTTACTTTGGTCCGAACAGCATCAGTTTCCGCAATGCGCAGCTGCAGGACCTGTTCGGCAACAAGGCCACGGTAACGGGGGGTATCGCCCACGACGGTTTCCAAGACATGGTGATCGACATGGAGGCGCGCTTCCGCAACTTTATGGTGCTCAACACCACCGAGGCGCAGAACGAGCTCTTCTACGGGACGGCCTTTGCCACGGGCTCTGCCAGCGTGCTGGGGCCAACCGAGAACCTGCAGGTAAAGGTGGATGCCCGCAGCGACGCCAACACCCGCATCGTGCTGCCGCTCGACTACCAGACCGACGTCTCCAGGAAAGACTTTATCCGCTTTGTGAACAACAACCCGGAGGCAGCCACAGGGGTGGCAGTGGAGGCTGAGAGTCGTACGGTTGACCTTTCAGGCATCAACCTGGACTTTAACCTGGACGTGACCGACGACGCCTATTTCGAGATCATCATCGACCGCACCACCGGCGACGTGATCCGGGGCTCCGGCAACGGCGACATCCAGATGACCATTGACACGCGGGGCGAATTCAATATGTATGGCACCTTCGAGATTTTGCAGGGAGCCTACAACCTGAACCTGCTGGAGGGGCTGGTTACACGCGAGTTTAAAGTAGTGCCCGGCGGTACCATCACCTGGAACGGCGACCCTACCGCCGGTGTGATGGACATTCGCGCCAACTACACCCAGATGGCTTCCTTTAGCGGAATAGCGGATGTCTCTGAGATATCCGGCCGCTATCCTGTCACGTCCATCATAGACTTGCGCGGCCCGCTGCTCACGCCACAGATACAGCTCGGCCTGAGCTTCGATCAACTGCCCCAGGAAATACAGACACACCTCTACTCGGTGATCAACTCCATTAAAAATGACGAGAGTGAGCTGAACCGTCAGGTATTCAGTTTGCTGGTGCTGCAGCGCCTCTCCCCGCAGGGCACCCTGCAGTTCGACAGCAGCGTTGGCGCAGGGGCCGTGGGCGGCAGTTTGGGAAGCCTGCTCTCCAGCCAGCTCAACAACTTCTTCAACAGCATCGACAGCAACCTGGAGGTGGATATCGGGTTGGGCAGCATTGGCCAGGACGCGCTGTCAGCGCTGCAGGTGCGTCTGAGCTACACGTTCTTCCAGGGCCGCCTGCGCGTAACCAGCGAGACCGGTTTTGGCGGCAGCCGCGAGGATGCGGGCGGAGACGGCTATGTGGGCAACTGGATCCTGGACTACTATATCTCACAATCCGGAGAGCTCCGCGCACGGCTGGAGTATAACTCGATTCCCAACATTTACACACGCCGCATTACCCAGAGCCAAAGTATAAGCCTGCTGCACACCAAGCGCTTCGATAACCTGCACGAGCTTTTCGGCAGCGAGAAGCGCGCCCGCCGGCAGCAGCGTCTGGAGCAGGAGCGCGACCGCATTATACTTGATTCTGATCCACGGCTGGAACTATAAAGTATGGAATGGCTTTTTTAGCGGCTTTGGGCCCTGCGCCTGCGCTTTTGTGAAATATATTTCTAATTTTGTGAGGAAGGCTACAGCTATGGCGACGAAAGTAAAACACATTAAGAAGAAAAAACTAGGCAATTACCCGCACCTGATGGTGGTGTTCAGCATTACGCTGGCGCTGTTCGTGATCGGGGTGTTCGGGCTATTGCTGATCCATGCCGAGAAACTGTCTGAGAAGGTGAAGGAAAGTATAGAAATGCAGGTATACCTGGACCGCAACCTGACCGAGGTGCAGCTGGTAAGACTGCAGAAAACCTTCGCCGCCAAAGAATACATCGCCTTCCAGAACGACTCGGCCCAGGTACGCTATGTTTCCAAGGAAGAGGGCGCCAAGGCGTTTTTAGACGAGACCGGCGAGGACTTCATGACCTTTCTGGGCGACAACCCGCTGCGCGACGCCTACGTGCTCCGCATCGATGCCGACCACTCCAGTTCGGCCATGCTCAAAAGTATAAAACTGGACCTGGAGGAGGTCGACGGCGTGTACGAGGTGCAGTACGTGGAGAGCCTCATTGAGTCTATTAACCAGAACATCCAGAAGCTCAGCATCATACTTATTGGCTTTGCCGCCATCCTGGTGCTCGTGGTCATCATCCTGATAAACAACACGATCAAGCTGGCCCTGTACTCGCAGCGATTTCTAATACGCAGCATGCAATTAGTGGGCGCTACTTCGTTCTTTATCCAGCGCCCATTCCTGAACCGTGCCGCCTGGCAGGGCGTGGTGAGCGGCGTACTGGCCTCTGCCCTGCTGTTTGGCCTGATGCAGTATACCTACAACCAGATTTCGGAGCTGCAGCTGCTGCGCAACGACGAGCAGACCTACATCCTGATGGGTGCTTTGGTGGTGCTGGGCCTGATCATCGGGTTTATGAGCTCTTACCGCGCCGTGCGCAAATACCTGGGCATGTCTTTAGACGAACTATACTAACACCATGGAGGAAAACAAAAACAACCTTGCCTTCGGCAGGAAGAACTACGTACTGATGCTGGCTGGCATTGCCGTGCTGGCCCTTGGCTTCTTTATCATGACGCTGGACACCGAGCCGTACGGCCTCGGGTTCCTGGGCATCACACTGGGGCCGCTGATCGTACTGGCGGGCTTCGCCATTGAATTTTTCGCCATCATGGCAAAGGACAAAACAAAAAAATAAATGAGTATTTGGCAGGCTATCATTTTAGCCATTGTTGAAGGGCTTACCGAGTTCTTACCAATTTCCTCTACGGGGCACATGATCATCGCCTCTAGCCTGATGGGCATTAACGAGTTACCGATCACCAAGATCTTTACAGTGAACATACAGTTCGGGGCCATACTGTCGGTGGTGGTACTGTACTGGCGGCGCTTTGTGCAGGGGCTTGATTTTTACTTTAAGCTGCTCATTGCCTTCATTCCTGCTGCCTTGCTGGGCTTCGCGTTTAACGACCTGATCGACAGCATGCTGGAAAGCGTGCTGATAACGGCCCTCATGCTGGTGCTGGGCGGTGTGGTGCTCCTCTTCGTTGATAAGTGGTTCCGCCACTCCACTAGTACCGAGATCAGCTACAAGAACGCCTTCCTCATCGGGCTGGCGCAATGCCTGGCCATGATACCGGGTGTTTCCAGGTCTGCCGCCTCCATCATCGGGGGCCTGGCCCAGGGCATCGACCGGAAAACGGCCGCCGAGTTCTCCTTCTTTCTGGCCGTTCCCACCATGCTGGCCGCTGGCACCTATAAGCTCCTGACGGACTTGCTGGGGCTGGAGATTTCGGACCTTTTAAGGTTTGACCTCGTAAAAATTCAGAACAGTTTTGATGTGATTCACCCCGAGGACCTGCAGCTGCTGCTGATCGGGAACGTGGTGGCCTTTTTCGTGGCGATGGCGGCGATTAAGTTCTTCATCAGCTTCCTGACCAAGTATGGCTTCAAGATGTTTGGTTACTACAGAATTGCCGTGGGCGTGGTATTGTTGGCACTGCTGGCCATGGGCGTAGACTTAAAAGTATAACGATGCAATACGATTTTGCCGCCGGCGAAATACTCCTCCTGAACAAGCCGCTCGACTGGACCTCCTTCGACGTGGTGAAGAAAGTACGCAACACCATCCGCGTGAAGAAAGTGGGCCATGCCGGCACGCTGGACCCATTGGCTACCGGCTTGCTCATACTTTGCACGGGCAAGTATACCAAACGCATCGACGAGATACAGGGGCAGGAGAAAGAGTACACCGGCATCATCCGCCTGGGCGAAACCACCCCCTCCTACGATCGCGAAACCGAGGTGACCGAAACCTGCGACATCAGTCACCTGACTGAGGAAAGTATAAAAGAGGCTGCGCAGAGCTTTGTTGGTGCCATTGAGCAGGTGCCGCCCATTTACTCTGCCGTGCAGGTAGATGGCAAGCGTGCCTATGACCTGGCCCGCAAGGGCAAGGAGGTAGAGTTGAAGCCGCGCTCCGTCACCATCGACGCTTTCGACATAACAAGTATAAACGGTCCTGAATTAGCGTTCAGGGTAGTGTGCAGCAAAGGTACCTACATCCGAAGCCTGGCCCACGACCTGGGGCAGAAACTGGGTGTGGGGGCGCACCTCTCCAAGCTGGAGCGCACGCGCATCGGCGAATATAAACTGGAGGATGCCCTTACTATAGACGATATCATCGCGATCAGAAAAAAACAGCTGGAGGAAGCGGATGAAGGTAATTCGTGACATAGCTGATTTTCCGGAGCTGAGCCACGCCGTGGTGACAAGCGGCACCTTTGATGGGGTGCATGTGGGCCACCAGAAGATCCTGCGCCGCGTGATGGAGCGCGCGCGCCAGAGCAACGGCCAAAGCGTGGTGATCACCTACTGGCCGCATCCGCGCCTGGTGCTGTTCCCGGACGACAACGACCTCAAGCTGCTCTCCACAATTGAAGAACGCACCGAGCAACTTCGTAGCTTCGGCATCGACTACCTGCTCATCATCCCGTTTACTAAGGAGTTCTCCCGTACCTCCTCCCGCAGCTTTATCGCTGATATACTGGTTCGGGCTATCAACACCAAGGTATTAATCATCGGCTACGACCACCGGTTTGGCAAGAACCGCGAGGGCAGCTTTGAGCATCTGAAGGCCCGCTCGGCACAGTATGGTTTTGAGGTGGAAGAAATTCCTCGTCAGGATGTGGACGATGTGGGCGTGAGCTCTACCAAGATCCGGAAGGCGCTGGAAAGCGGCGACATCGACACGGCCAACAGTTACCTCGGGCGCCCCTACAGCTTAACTTCCGTGGTAGAGGAGGGTGACAAAATCGGCCGCACGATCGGCTTCCCGACGGCTAACCTAGCGCTTCCGCCTGCCCATAAGCTCATACCCGGTAATGGCGTGTACGCCGTGTGGGCAAGTATAGGGAATGAGCGCCACCCGGCCATGATGAACATCGGCTTCCGGCCAACGGTGGAAGGCAAAAAACTGACACTGGAGGTGCACCTGCTCGATTTCAGCGGCGACCTCTACGGCAAAACCATCACGGTGCAGTTTATGGAGCAGCTCCGCAAGGAGCGCAAGTTCGAGAGCCTGGATGCCCTGAAAGCACAGCTGGAGAAAGACAAGCAGGCTACCAGAGAGCTTCTGGCCCTGCACTAACGCGCTTCCATACTTTGCCAATCCCATGCTTTAAAGTATAAGCCGAACGCCAGCCTGTAGATGCAGACTGGCGTTCGGCTTTAGAGCCAACTGCATCGGGAGAGTATGGCAAACTATAGATCCCCGAGGTATGCGCGAAAATTGAGATCAGAAACTTTTCACCTAACCTTTCCCCCATTTCACCCGAAAAAGGGATAGCCATACTTTTATATGCCTATTTTTATATCTAAATTACCTACAGTAAGAAAGAGCCGGTAAGGCAAACACAGAAAACTTGCGCACCGGCAGCTAAACATTCCCAATTCCACCCACTATGATCAATAAAACTGTTAAAAATGCACAGGAGGCGCTACAGGGCATTCAGGACGGCATGACGCTGATGCTGGGGGGCTTTGGCCTGTGCGGCATCCCGGAAAACTCAATTCAGGAGCTGCTGCGCCTGGGCGTAAAAGACCTGACCTGCATCTCCAACAACGCTGGCGTGGACGACTTCGGCATCGGGCTGCTGCTGCAAAAGCGGCAGGTAAGGAAGATGATCGCCAGTTACGTGGGCGAGAACGCGGAGTTTGAGCGCCAACTGCTGAGCGGCGAGCTGGAAGTGGAACTGATTCCACAGGGCACGCTGGCAGAGCGTATCCGGGCCGGTGGCGCGGGCATTCCGGCCTTCTTCACCCCTGCCGGCTACGGCACCGAGGTGGGTGAGGGCAAGGAGAGCCGCGAGTTCAACGGCAAAATGTACCTGATGGAAGCGTGGCTGAAGGCAGATTTCTCTTTCGTAAAGGCCTGGAAGGGTGATACCGCTGGTAACTTGGTCTACAAAGGCACCGCTCGCAACTTTAACCCCATGATGGCGGCCGCCGGAAAAATCACTGTGGCCGAGGTGGAGGAACTGGTGCCCGCCGGCGAGCTCGACCCGAACATGATCCACACCCCCGGCATCTATGTGCAGCGCATTTTCCAGGGCGACAAGTATGAGAAGCGCATCGAACAGCGTACGGTAAGAACTGCTTAATTGAGAGACATGGCTTTAGATAAACACAGTATAGCAAAACGAATTGCCAAGGAAGTAAAGATTGGCATGTACGTGAACCTGGGCATCGGCATACCCACGCTGGTAGCCAACTACATCCCAAAGGGCGTAGAGGTGGTGCTGCAGTCGGAGAACGGCTTGCTGGGCATGGGCCCCTTCCCTACCGAGGATGCGGTGGACGCCGACCTGATCAACGCAGGCAAGCAAACCATCACCACGCTTCCAGGGTCCTCCATCTTCAGTTCCGCTGAGAGCTTCGGCATGATTCGCGGCGAGCACGTGGACCTGACCATACTTGGCGCCATGGAAGTATCCGAAAACGGCGACATTGCCAACTGGAAGATTCCCGGTAAGATGGTAAAAGGCATGGGGGGCGCCATGGACCTGGTGGCCGCCGCCAAGAACATCATCGTGGCCATGCAGCATACCGCCCGCGATGGCTCGTCCAAGCTGCTAAAAGAGTGTTCCCTCCCCCTCACGGGCCTAAACTGCGTGAAAAAGATCGTTACCGACCTGGCCGTGCTGGAGGTAGTGGAGGGCGGCTTTAAATTACTGGAGCGCGCGCCGGGTGTAACGGTAGAAGACATCAGGGCCGCCACGGCGGGCAACTTGATTGTGGAGGGCGAGGTGCCCGAGATCCAAGTATAAAGTACACTTTACGAGAAACTATACTTAGAAGCGCAGCCGCAAACTGCGCTTCTTTCGTTATTTTTGCATGGTATCGCTTGCATTATCCGGTGCTGGAGGTATACTATATCAAAAGTATGGCAAGCCTACGTATATAGCTACAAGTATAAAAATTCCCAACACATAATGAGTGAACGAGAAGAAACCAGTTTTGAACATAGATTGCTCCTGCGCCAGCTCGAGCTGAAAGATTACAAAGAGGTGAAGGAGATCATGGAAACCGTGTACTCCAGCATCGACGGCGCCTGGACCCGGAAGGAGTTCTCTAACCTGCTGAAGAAGTTTTCGGAGGGCCAGATTTGTATTGAGGACAATGGCAAGGTAGTGGCTGCCGCCCTGAGCCTGATCATTGACTACGACGAGTATGGCGACAAGCACACCTACGACCAGATCATTGACAAAGGCTCCTTTAAAACGCACGACCCGGAAGGCGACACGCTGTATGGCATCGATGTATTCGTGCACCCGGAGTACCGCAACCTGCGCCTGGGCCGCCGCCTTTACGATGCCCGCAAGGAGATCTGCGAGAAGCTGAACCTGCGTGGCATTATTGCCGGCGGCCGCATACCCGGCTATAAGGACTACGCCAACAAGCTTACGCCTGCCAAGTATATCGAGATGGTGCGCAACAAGGAGCTCTCCGACCCGGTGCTTTCTTTTCAACTGAGCAACGGCTTCCACGTCCGTCGCATCCTGAAAGGCTACCTCCCCGACGACACCGACTCCAAGGCCTATGCGACGCTGCTGGAATGGATAAACGTGTACTACGAGGACAAGGAAAAGCTGATCGGGGGCAAGAAAACCGTGGTGCGTATCGGCATTGTACAGTGGCAAATGCGCGCCATCAAGGACATCGACGACTTTATGCAGCAGGTTGAGTTCTTTGTGGACACCGTAAGCTCGTACAAGTCCGATATCGTGATGTTCCCGGAGTTCTTCAACGCGCCGCTCATGGCCTTATCAAACGAGGATACGCCATCTGAGGCGATTAGAAGTATGGCCGAGTATACTGAAGAGATCCGCGAGCGGATGATCCACCTGGCCCTGTCGTACAACATCAACATCATTGCCGGAAGTATGCCGGAGTACTACGACAACAAGCTCTACAACGTGAGCTACCTCTGCCGCCGCGACGGCACTTACGACTCGCAGTACAAGCTCCACGTTACCCCGGACGAGTCGCACTACTGGGGAATGCGCGGGGGCCATAAACTCAAGATATTCGACACCGACATAGGTAAAGTCGGCATCCTGATCTGCTACGACGTGGAGTTCCCGGAACTGGCCCGCATGCTCTCCGACATGGACATGAAGATTCTCTTCGTGCCTTTCTGGACCGACACCAAGAACGCCTACCTGCGCGTGCGCCTCTGCTCCCAGGCTAGGGCCATAGAGAACGAGTGCTACGTCGCCATCACCGGAAGCGTGGGTAACCTGCCGAAGGTCGAGAACATGGACATCCAGTATTCCCAGTCCGCCGTCTTCTCCCCTTCCGATTTTGCCTTCCCACACGACGCCGTGATAGCCGAGGCCACTCCGAACACCGAGATGACGCTAATTGCCGACCTGGACCTGGATTTGCTCAAGGACCTGAACACCGCGGGAAGCGTCCGCAACCTGAAAGACCGCCGCAGAGATCTGTATAACCTGAGTTGGGTGATGCGGAAGGATGAGTAACTTATTAAAACAAAAAAGCCGCTGCTATGAAAGTATAGCAGCGGCTTTTCGTTTATTGCATAATATTACTTAGGCCAGCTTTCTTTTTTTCCTGCTATCCAATCCTAAGGCAACAGGTATGCTAATGAAAAAAGCTATCGCACCACCTATAACCAGGTATTTTAGCAGATTAGGACCTGTAGGTCTCAGGCGGGGAGCAAAGCCATTCACAATCTGAATGTTGTCCAACTGATCCAGGTCTCCCTCTAGCTCCACCTGCTGCTGATACATGTTTATACTTTCACGGAAAAGGTCGGCCGGATCCAGTGGCTGCCCGTAAACGAATCCATTTACCGGTCCGCGGGGAGATACAACGGCTTTTTTTACACTATCCATGGCGGTTATATCTTCCTTGAGCTTGCTGATCATGCTCTCCATTTCTCGCTGCCTGATAAGTTTCTGCTTAGAGAAATACCTGTTACTCTCCAGGTAATTGGCAAGAGCTGGCTCCAAAGAATTAAAGTATTCACTGTTGTATACAGAAAGCTCTATCTCAAAAGGGGATCCGGTCAGCACACTGTCCTCTGCAATCAGTTCCTGATCCAGGTTTGAGAAGTTCATTTCCTTTATCTGCTTTGCGGCCTCCACACTCATATCCAGGTCCTGTGCCACGGCTTCATAATTATCCTCCTGAATCATAATAGAAAGTCTTTGCAGCTGATTCTCAACAAACTGGTTCCGGATTTCAGCCAGCACCAGCGTCATGGAGGAAGTATAGTAGGGCTTCGTGGATTTGTAAGTCAAGTATCCTATTCCTGAGCCCATCAAGGTAAAAATCAACAGGACCCATTTATAGCGTAAGAGCACCCTGAAAAAACCTGATATGCTCCTGCCCATACCGCTGAGCAAATCCCCAACCTTGGTATATATAAAATAGATATCTACCTCGTCTTGAGAGCTTGCACCTTTATTTCTGCCTTTCACTTCGTGTTCGTACATAAACCCATGCTTTCGAAGGCCAAATATACAATTATCTACGCGTTCCTATAATTAGTTTTTATGGTACTCCCGTACCCCATTCCTAAAGAAGCCTGGTGGAAAGGATCTCGTGTTTGCCTGGCAAGGCTACCACGAGCTGAAGCAGTGAGAAAGAGATGGCAAGCCAGCCCCTCCTCCTCATTTGGTAAAGCAACTCAAAATAAGGGAGTATCAGGAAAAATCCGGAGTAAACACATGAGTGGGGACCGGTACTTACCTTGGCAAGATGAATGAAGCACAGCGTACCCGATTCCAAGACATAAATTCTGTTCAACTAAGCGAACCGCTTTATAAAGGCCGCGAAGTCAAAATTCAAGCCTTACCCACACATAACAATTCTAAAGGGCGTTAGTGGTAAGGTGCTTCATTCTCTCGTTCCTCAGCTGCAAGACCGCGCTATTTTCTGGCTCAACGGCCACTACTCTGCCGGCGAAAAGGGATGCCCCTCTCTTTTGAGGACAAACACCAGTGCGGCCCCTCGAAATATCTAAAAAGTAGATGCGTGATACCAATCATACTTCTAAAACCAGCTGCAGCCTACTTTGACCTGGGTAGCGTCTGGCAGGTTAATGATGGATGCCTCGTACCGAACCATGTTAAACTTGTAGTAGCCTACTTCCTGTTCGTAGGCGCTAAATAAACTTATATAACTTACCTATCTTTGTCGTTTTACAGCCTTCTAAGGGCCTGAGGAAATATTTAAATTAGTGTAGTGCAGATAGCAGCCCCCCTGTTTAACAGGTTAACAGACAAAATATTTAAGTCGAATTCCGTAAAGAACCTGTTCATCTACTCTTCAGGCGCTTTGTTCCTGAAAGGTATAGGCTTTTTCCTGATTCCCCTCTATACCTCGTTACTTGCCCCAAGCGATTATGGTAAACTTGAGTTACTCACAACTATTGCCACGGTACTTGGCATTCTGTTTTCCTTTGGCCTGTCCCAGGTGGTATTCATTGAGTACTTCCACCTCGACGCCAAGGGTAAAAGAGAAATAATTCAACAGATTACCTGCGCCTATACTTACCTGGCCCTACCTCTATTCGCTTTGGCAGGTGTGTTGCTTGTCTTTTTCGGAAATGCCGCTTTCGAGCAAAATGTGGGGCCGTTTATAGTTGCATTGGTGTTGCTGCAAAGCTTTTGTAGCTTTTATCAAAACACTTTTTTTGCTCTGTTGCAGATAGTGAAGAAAGCACTCACCCTCAAATCAATCACATCATCTAGATGGCCTTTTCCATCTTCAGGTCTGTATATAGCTTCTGATTAATTTATACAGTGCAAATCTATATAATTCAATTTAACCCTGAATGCTCCGTTACTGTTGAATAACCATAGTTGCTTATATTTGCGTTCTTTTTCTTTTATGATGTAGCATGGCGTTCGGTAATGCAGCAACTAGAATGATTGCGACGGCAGGTTAAAAGAATTGTCTTGCATTCGCCTCTCTTGGGC
This sequence comes from Pontibacter flavimaris, assembly GCF_001907195.1. GTDB lineage: Bacteria > Bacteroidota > Bacteroidia > Cytophagales > Hymenobacteraceae > Pontibacter > Pontibacter flavimaris. The sequence goes on along the minus strand of NZ_LVWA01000008.1, from coordinate 148,786 downwards.
GGTAAGAATAATTTACGCTACATTTGAAAGACCATAAATCTTTCATGAGGTTGAGTGAGGTATATGATTACAGTCGCTATCCCTTTATCATTAAAGATCTAAAGCAAACATAATCAGCAGATGCAAATAGTAAGAAGCCTATACAGAAAAATGGTATCTGAGGACCTTAGGTGGAAGATCTGGACCTACAGAATCAGAAACACGGAGTTAGGCCGTTTGCGAAGCGAGTTTTTGAATTATTACGGGGAGCTCTCTCCTGAAAAGCTAAACAGTGAACTACAGGACGTTGTGGGCTTTGTAAAAAAACACGGCGTCGTTACGTTTCCGTATCCTTATATATATAACTACAGCCCCGAACAGGTAAAACTGTACCGAGACGAGAAACTGGACTTGCCCTACGTGCAACACCAAGGTAAACGGTTGTATTACAAACGGACCTGGGATGAAATCGCAATAAAGGAAAACTATAATTTCCTGTCTATTGAGCAGGACCCCGCATCACCGCACCTGTACCTTACCGCTGCTTTTAATGTAGAAGAAGGAGATATAGTCGTAGACGTGGGCGCAGCGGAAGGAAACTTCTCGTTAGGGATAGTGGAAAAGGTTAGTAAGCTATACATCTTTGAAACCGACTCGGAATGGATAGAGGCGCTGCAAGCAACATTTGCCCCTTGGAAGGAAAAAGTGCATATCTTAAACAAATATGTATCTGACGTAGTGGGTGAAAACAACATTACCCTCGACGAGTTTCTGAAAGATTACCCTCAGGTTGATTTTGTAAAAATTGACGCAGAAGGCGCCGAAGCCAAGATATTGGAAGGTGCTGAGATGACTTTGCAAAAACATAAGGCGCTAAAGGTGGCTATATGCACCTACCACAAACAGCAGGATGCAGTAGAGTTAGCTCATATGCTCAGAAAGCATGGCTTCAATATCGAGTACTCTGATGGCTATATGTTCTTTCTGGAAGACAAGCAAACCCCTCCTTACGTAAGAAAAGGGCTGATAAGAGCTCGTAAGTAACTCTATACTATCGGAGCCTACTAAATCAGACAAATGATAACTTAAAATATACACGGTTAACAGGAATACTAATTGAGCTTTTTGAGAAACACATTATCCAAGTTTAGCATCTTTGCTAAAAGCGATTATAAGCCCCTGGTGTCAAACTTTCTTTCACTCGGTTTAATACAAGTAGCTAATTTCCTATTATCCATCGCAACGTTCCCTTACATAGTAAGAGTTATAGGAGTAGAGCGGTTTGGTGTGATTACCCTTTTGCAGACCATCATGCTCTACTTTGTAGTGCTAACTGATTACGGGTTTAATTTATCCGCCACCAAAGATATTTCCACCAATAGAAACGACAAAACCAGGATCTCCGGAATCTTCTCTGAAGTAATGACTACGAAGTTAGTCCTGCTGCTCCTGTCGTTTATAATCCTCTCCTGCTCTTTTATACTAGTTCCGGACTTCAGGGAGCACTGGACGCTAACTATTTTCAGTTTCACGATTGTACTGGGCCAAGCCTTACAACCTACTTGGTTTTACCAGGGAATAGAGAAGATGAAGTACATTACCTACATCAATATTCTGAACAGGATATTATATGCTGTCGGGATATTTATTCTCATCAGTCAGCCTCAGGATTACCTCTTCATAAACCTGATAAATGGAATAAGTCTGATAATTGGGGGAGTGATTAGCCTGTTTATTGTTTTCAGCAAGTTCGGGCTGCAATACTCTTTCCCGAGCCTTTCTCAGATCAGGAAGCAGCTCGTAGATTCCTGGAATATATTCTTTGCAACATTAACCGTTTCAATATCTAACAATACTAATATTCTTATTCTTGGTATTTTTGCTAATCCGCTTGTTATAGGCTACTATAGCATAGCAGAAAAGGTCTTCCAGATCATGCGCACCCTTGCAACTATCCTGTATCAGGTGGTTTATCCAAGAGTATGTATTCTTGCTCAGGAGTCCTTTGAGGTCCTGGCAAAGTTCCTGCGCAAATTTTTCAGAGTCATATTAGTGGCATTCCTGCCACTTTCTTTCTTAGTCTTTGCTTTTGCAGACTACATCGTATATCTTATAACTGGTGAGTTCATAAGTGAGGCGGCTTTGATCTTAAGAATTATATGCTTTGGACCATTTATGGCTGCTCTAAATATTCCTGCGAGCCAGACCATGCTGGCCTACAAACTGGATAAGCTATATACTGTTGTCTTAACGATTGGGGCCGTCATTAATGTGACCTTAAATTTTATTTTAACCTTTCATTTTCAGGCAGTAGGCACTGCCCTGAGCATCATGCTAACGGAAATTTTTATAACAGGCCTCCTGTATTATGCCCTATATAGGAAGTATCCTCATTACACTTTCTTTATAAACAGTCCGCTTATGAAGAGCACTAAGGTGTAAGTCCAGAAACAAGTACATAAAGAGTAGAAATATAAAAACACTATTTATACCATGATATCAAATATCGCTGGTGTCGTTGTTCTTTATAATCCGGAGGAAGATATAATTGACAACGTTTCAACCTACTATAACAGTTTACAAAAACTTTATGTGGTCGACAACTCTGAAGTTCCCTCGGAGAAAGTATTGCAAGAACTAAGTAAGAACTTCCCCCATACAGAATATCACCACCTGGCAAATAACCAGGGCATTGCCAAAGCATTAAATATTGCCGCTTCAAGAGCAATAGAAGAAGGATTCGATTGGCTGCTCACCATGGATCAGGACAGCCAGGCCAGTGAGGACATGATACCAAAGCTGCTGGAAGTCAGCGCTAATATTCCAAAGGAGCAGGTAGGTATAATTGCACCCAGGTATATTCTAGAAACTGATTCCTTGGATGCAGAACAGAGCAATTTACAGGAAGTCGATGTGGCTATTACCTCAGGTAATCTGTTGAACCTCTGTGCTTTTAAAGAAGTAGGCCCTTTCCGTGAGGATTTCTTTATAGACTATGTGGATCATGAGTATTGTTTACGCCTTAAGCTAAGCAATTATAAAATTGTCATAAATAACAAAGTCCTGCTTTATCATAAGCTAGGAGACTCCAAGAGCCATTCTTTTTTGGGCTATCAGGTAAATGCTTCGCACCATAACTTTTTAAGAAGATATTATATTACACGAAACCGACTGGCTGTTTTAAAAGAGTTTAAAATCCAATTTCCACAGTACTACAGAAATGAGAGTACCAATAATTTAAGAGAGTTCATCAAGATAATTCTTTTTGAAAAAAATAAGGTAAAGAAGATAAAGAGTGTCTACAAAGGCTACTTGGATTTCCGAAGAAATAAATTCGGCAAGTATAGGCACAACTAAGACAGAGAGTTACTGACCAGCAATTAACATATTACCCCTATACCTATACTATTTAATAAAGCTGTAAGCGTGTTTATCTAACTCACTTACAAGGCTACCAAAACCATGTTGACTTGCCCTAAAGTTTATATCATACTTGTCAATTATAAGAACTGGCAGGACACGGCAGAGTGCCTGGAAAGCCTCTTTAAACTCGACTACCAGAACTTTAAGGTTATAGTGGTAGACAACGACTCTCAGAACGGCTCCTTCGCGCAACTAAGAAGTTGGGCAGCGGGGGACTCGCCTGTTTTGTTTAACGAGCAGTTTTACGCGGCAACGCCTGTGGCTTCCTACCCTATTAGCAAGCCTGTCCCTTACCTACACTTTGATTCAGAAAGTATAAATGGCGCTGCCCTAGCCGATGAGAAACTGTTGCTGGTAGAGTCCAGGAAAAACCTGGGCTTTGCCGGCGGCAACAACGTGGGCTGCAGGCTTGCCCTTGCTCATCAGGCGGATTACGTCTGGCTCCTGAACAATGATACGGTTGTGGAGAAAGAATCCCTCACCCACCTGGTGGCACACTTTGAGAAGTCGAAGTATAACAGGCAGCGGCTCGGCATACTGGGTGCAAAACTTTTGTATTACCACAACCCCAACTTTGTTCAGGCTATTTTGGGGAAGTATAAACCGCTCACGGCCAGCACCACGCACATCGGGCTGAACAGGCCTGCTTCTACCCCTTTCCACGATCTGCGCATAGAAGCTGATGATTATGTTGTGGGGGCCTCCATGTTTGTCTCCGCCGACTTCGTGAAGGAAGTCGGCTTCATGTGTGAGGAATACTTTTTATACTTTGAAGAAATAGACTGGGTAAAAAGAGGGGCGGCCAAAAACTACACGATCGGTGTTTGCTTAGAAGCGAACATTTACCACAAAGAGGGCGCCTCCATTGGCGGAAGTATAAAAGACAACAACAACAAAAGTGAGCTGTCGGACTTTTACAGTATCCGCAACAGGTTGATCATCACCAAGAAGTTTTACCCCAGATTCCTATATCCTGTATATTTAAGCTTGGTGGCCGTAGCGGCCAACAGGGTACGAAGAAAGCAGTTCGATAGAATTCCGCTAATTTTGAAAGCCCTTAAATCCTCCAAAAAGAGTACGCTTTGAGAAGCTCGGAAAAACTGATTGTGCCGCATGTTGGCCTCTGGCTATTTATAGCTTACTGTATCCTGTGCTTTCATTTCACGGAAACCAAGATAGCAAGCATTAAACTGAATGAGTTGGTGTCTCTGCTCACCATTCCGTTTCTGCTCTACAGCATCAGGAGTGTGAACAAGTATTTGCTCTACTTCATCGGCCTGTTTGTCGCTTTACTCCTGCTGACTTTTATCACGAACCTAAACCGGGACTTCTTTTTAGAAATAAACGGGATTACGCTGCTGAAGAGTCCATATCTCATCAGCATCGCCAGGTTTATAGAACTGATCGCTTGCATCGCCTTCGCCCTGGTCGTATATAAAACTGTTCAGTTCTACAGAGAGAAGGGGCTTACCACCAGTTCCATACTTCGGAGGGTTCTAATGGCCAACATGTTGGTGTCGTTGTTCTTCCTGCTGGTGTTTATACTTACCTACCTGAAAATACTGCCGCTGGCAGGCTCCCAGATCATCTACGACACTACGCCATACGCTGTAAGCGACCCAACCCCGAGGCTCAGGGGCTACTACGTAGAAGGCGGTCCGCTGGGACTGTTTTACAGCGCCCTCTATATCCTTACTTTCTTCATGCAAGGACGGAAATGGGTGCTTCGGCTGGTTTTCCTATTGGTTATACTTTGCGCCCAGTCCAAAGCGGGAATAGTCGCGGTGGTGGCCTGGCACTTTTACCTTTTTTACCAGCGATTCAGGTATACCAGTTGGTTCCGTTACATTATTCTGGCAGCGCTTATTCCGCTCTTTTACCTTGTCTTCACGATGGTTATCTCGGATTATATCTACTCGATGAACAACTTCAGCGCCATCGTGGAGGAAAGGAAAAACGACTACAACTTTGTGATGGGCCGTATTGCCGCTATTTTCATTACGCCGAACATGGTGTCGGAAAGTCCGCTGCTAGGGGTAGGACTCGGTAATTATGCCCTTGTCAGGAACAACCCGGAATATTTGGGGATGCTGCCGCCCGTCAGCGAGTGGGATGCCCCTGGGCTGGGGGTGTTCGCGACCTTGCTGGTGGAAAACGGCTTGCTGGGCTTACTCCTGTTTCTACTGCTCCTTTACTCCATCTACAGAAGGTACGCTCCCTTTTCCCGCATATCAGACAGGGCAATAAAAGCCTTTGTGTTGATCTGCCTGTTAGGTGTGCAACTGCATTTTTTATACATTTGGTTTTTTATAGGTATAGCATTAGCTGCCCCAAACGATGATGAACAGGTAGATGAGCCCAACGTATAAAATCCTTGTTGTTGACGCCAGGATGGTTAATGCTTCCGGTATCGGTACAGATATACAGAACCTGCTCCCGTACCTGAAAAATAACTTTGCGATTACGTTGCTGGGAGATCCGGAGGAGCTAATGCAATTCCCCTGGGTGGTTGGCCTGAAGATCATAAAGTTTGATAAACCTATTTACTCTATAGCAGAGCAGGTGCTGCTGCCGCTAGTAGTACCCACATGCGACTTTTTCTTTTCGCCGCACTTCAACGTTCCGATGCTGCCCGTGAGGGCGGCCAAACGGGTGGTTTTGATTCATGATCTCTATCATTTAGCTGCCACTGCCATCAACCCGATACACAGGCTCTATGCCCGGGTGCTGCTTCAGTCTTCCATCCGTTTATCAGACACCATTATCACCATCTCTGAGTTTTCTCGCTCCGAGATGAAAAAGTACCTGAAGATAAGAAACAAGCAGGTGCATAAAATAAGTCTGGGGGTGGACCACAACAGGTACCACAGGAAGCAGGATGCTGCTGTGGTGAAAGAAGTGCAGGAAAAATATACTTTACCGGCAGAATTCGTCCTGTTTGTAGGCAACGTAAAACCCCACAAGAACCTGAAAAACCTGGTGCTGGCCTTCAGCAAGCTGAACAAAGCGCAGTTTCCGGACCTCAAACTGGTGATTGTCGGAAAGAAGGAAGGATTTATTACAGGAGACAAGGGCCTGCCGGATTTGATCGAAAAACTGGGCCTAGGCCCGCGTGTGCTGTTCACTGGCTTTGTGGACAATGCGCATCTACCCGTTATCTATACTTTAGCCACGGTGTTTGTCTTCCCCTCCCTCTACGAGGGCTTTGGCCTGCCCCCGCTGGAGGCCATGGCGTCGGGTTGTCCGACAGTAGTCTCGAAAGCTGCAAGTATGCCCGAAGTTTGCCAGGATGCCTGTTTATACTTTGATGGAGAAAACCCGGATGACATGGCGGAAACGCTGGACCGCGTGCTACAGGATGCAGGCTTAAGAGAAACGCTGGCAAAGAAGGGGCTGGAGCTGGCAAAACAGTATACCTGGGAGAAATCAGCCGCTGAGTTGCGCGACTTTATACTTCATCATTAGAAAAGGAGAGCAATGTTAGGTAGAAAAGTAAGTGCAGTAAACGAAAAAGTATACTTCTTCCTGCTGCTTTTTGTAGCGTTTCTGATTCCTACAGCCGAGGGGCTCCCCGTAAAGCTTGCCAGCCTCAGCGTCATACTTTTGTCTGCACACTGGCTCGTGTCCGGCAACTACAGGCAGAAGTTTGACAGGCTAAGAACAAACAGACTGTTGTGGCTTTTTACAGGCCTGTTCCTGATTAACCTGGTTGGGCTTTTGCGCTTTGGCAACGTGGATGAGGCAGGCGACCTGCTGGTCAGAAAGCTTCCTTTGCTGCTGTTTCCGTTAGTTATCGGCACCTCCGCCAAGCTCTCCCGGAAGCAGGTTGATCACCTCATCGTAGCGTTTACACTGGGCTTGTTCCTTATTTCCCTTTTCACCTTCAGGGAGGGAATCGCCGTGCTGCTGGACCGCAATGACCTGACCACTATGGTGAGGTTAACTTTACTGCACAGGCCTTATGCCGGTATGTTCAGCGTTTTTGCCATTATTGGGCTTTCCCGGATGTTCAGAACGCATTCCTCGTTTGCTATAAGGGTTTTCCTGCTTCTGGCCATACTCTATTTCCTTTTCTTCATCTACATCCTGTATGTCAAGATGTCGGTGATTGCCCTTATAGCCTTAGTTGTCATGTTTGCTCTTTTGGGCGCAGTTAAAAAGCTGGGGAAGCTTCCGGTGCTGGCAGCGGGGGTGCTGCTGTTGCTCTCAGCCTCCTGGTACATCAGCAGGGATGAGCAGGCAAGAGTAATCCTAAAAAAGATAACCAGCTTCGAGGATTTCTCTTACCAGGAGTACAACATACACCTCGTGTCAAGTATCAATATTCGATTCATTAACTGGGGCTGTAGCGTACAGGTACTGCAAAAGAACAACAACTGGATAACAGGCCTCGGGATCGGAAACACACAGGAGAAGCTCAACCAGTGCTACATGGACTTGAACCCGTGGATCTATGAAAACCAGATGAATGCACACAATGAGTATCTGGAGGAAACGCTGCGAAACGGAGTGCCCGGCCTTCTTATACTCCTGCTTTGTATAGCTGTGCCCCTGGTGCCGAGTCTTCGCTACGAAAATTATACTTACCTTGGCTTTTTGGCACTTTTCGCCATTTGTTGCATCACGGAGAATGTGTTGTCCAGGCAGGCAGGTATAATGTTCTACGCTTTTTTCAATTCTGTCTTTGCATTCAACAGCCTCCGCCTGGAAGGCAAAAGGGGTGAAGAAACCATGCATAGCACGCGGCAATGCTACCACTCCGGCTAATACTATTTTTCCTCCCTTAATCTTAATCAAATACCCCATTGAAAATCGCTATAGTACACGAATGGTTTGTAGAGTATGCAGGCTCAGAGCGAGTGGTGGAGCAGCTGCTGCAGCTATACCCGGACGCGGACCTTTTCTCGGTGATTGACTTTATGCCAGAGCACCTCAGAGCGCATATGCTCCACAAGTCGCCAACCACTACGTTTATTCAGAAACTGCCCTTTGCCCGCAAGCACTATAGAAACTACCTGGCGCTGATGCCCCTGGCCATTGAACAGCTGGATGTCTCCGCCTACGACCTTGTTATTTCGAGCAGCCATGCCGTGGCGAAGGGCGTGATCACGCATGCCGGACAGGTGCATATCTGCTATTGCCACTCCCCTATCCGCTATGCTTGGGACCTGTATCACCAGTACCTGCGGGAGTCGGGGCTGGCCAAGGGGCTCAAAGGCTTCATCGCCAAGTCCATATTGCACTACATACGAATGTGGGACTACACGACTGCTAACAGGCCTGATGCTTTTGTGGCCAATTCCGCTTACATCGCCCGCCGGATAAAAAAAGTGTATAACCGGGAGGCCGCCGTTATTTATCCCCCGGTAGACGTAGAAAGCTTCAGCTTGGTAGCGGCGAAGGAGGACTTTTACCTGACTGCTTCCAGGCTAGTGCCCTATAAAAAAGTTGACCTTATCGTGGAGACTTTCGCCAAGCAACCGGATAAGAAATTGATCGTGATCGGTGATGGCCCTGATTTCAACAAGATTAAGGCAAAGGCTACCAACAATATTGTACTCATGGGTTATCAGCCTTTCGATGTTTTGAAAGACCATATGCAACGCGCCAAAGCCTTTGTATTTGCTGCCGAGGAGGATTTCGGAATCATACCTGTAGAGGCACAGGCCTGCGGCACCCCCGTTATAGCGTTCGGTAAAGGGGGCGCCTGCGAGACAGTAGCACATGGCAGCACAGGCGTTTTGTACCAGGAACAAAGTATAGCCTCTCTCTCAGAAGCGATCAGCCTGTTCGAGCGTAACGCAGCGGATTTTGACCCGCTGCTTATCAGGAAAAACGCGGAGAGGTTCAGCGCTGGGGTGTTCAAGGAAAAGGTGAAGGATTTTGTGGAAGAGAGCATGCCAGATAAGGCGCCATACCTGGGACCTCGGAAAGCAGGGCTCCATAGGTAAAAGCCCTGAAAGTCTGGCTCTTTAATAGATTTTAAAAGTATACTTCTACTGTGGGTATAGAGACCTCCACGGTAACTTCTTATATTCGCACCATTCTATAGCGAAAGTCAATGGCTAGTTTCTATTCCAAATACATAAAACTTGTACATACAGTAGGCGATGTAGCCGCAACAGCCATATCCATTTTTGCCGCTTTTCAGTTGAGTGATGCAGCCTACGACCAGTCCCTATACCTGTACGCTCTCCTCTTTTCCCTTACCGGCTGGTTTATCTGCACCAGCCTGCTTGGCACTTATAGAATTTTCCGCGTCGCCAGACGACTCCGTGTGGTACTCACAGCAGTCAAGGCCATACTTCTCTACGTCATCCTGATTGAGGCGGGGCTCAACATCCTGGGCCTGGAGCTAGTCTCGCGCGAGGCACTCCTGTACCACTATGGCATTTTTGCCGGACTGGTAGTGTGCTGGCGGGTTGCCGTCACCACCTGGCTCAGGGTTCATAGAAGGCAAGGCTATAACCTCCGGAAAGTAGTGATAGCCGGCCACAACGAAATGGCCAACGAGCTCCGCAATTTCTTCATCAGCCACCCCGAGTTCGGCTATAAGTTTATGGGTTTCTTTAGCAACAACGGAAAGTCCAAGAACGAAGGGGTGATCGGCTCCATTGCTGATATTGAGGGGTTTGTGCTGGAGCATGAAGTGGATGAAGTATACTGCTGTCCGGACGAGTTGAAGAAGAACGAGGTAAAGCAACTGCTGAACTTTGCCGATGACCACCTGATACGCCTGAAATTTCTGCCGGAGCCAAACAGTTACATCTACCAGCGCTTTAAGGTCGATTTTTACGACGTGCTGCCTGTCATGATGGTACGCAACATCCCCCTGGATGATGTCGTCAACAAGTTTATAAAGAGATCTTTTGATTTATTTTTCTCGCTCTTCGTTATTATTTTCGTCTTATCCTGGCTTCTGCCAATCATTGCCATAGCCATCAAAATAGACTCAAGGGGGCCAGTCTTCTTCAAGCAGATCCGATCTGGCATCGACAACAAGAACTTCGAGTGCTATAAGCTCCGCAGCATGTACATCAACAAAGATGCAAATAAGCTGCTGGCAAAAAGAGGGGATTCCAGGATAACCCGGGTGGGCGCCTTCATCAGAAAAACAAGTATAGACGAACTGCCCCAGTTCTTTAACGTGCTGCTTGGGCAGATGTCCATCGTCGGGCCGCGCCCGCATATGCTGAAGCTGGGGGAGGAATATGCACAGGTAGCGGATAAGTACATGGTGCGCCACTTCATCAAGCCCGGCATTACCGGACTTTCCCAGGTGCGCGGGTACCGTGGGGACACGACCTACTCTTACCAGATCAGGGGCCGCGTGAAGCTCGACATCTTTTACCTGGAGAACTGGTCGTTCTGGCTGGACATGAAAATTATATTCTATACTGTCTACAACGTCGTCAGAGGCGATAAGGCGGCTTTTTAGAAGCATGCCGTAGCTGTCTCCATACTTCTGTAACCTTAGTTGGGGCTTCCCTCCCACATTTGCCCTACTTTTAGTAACTTCGCCGGCAACCCCCAAGAGCATGAGCAAAGAGAAACCATCCATACCGAAAGGAACACGAGATTTTGGCCCGGCCGTGGTGGCCCGGCGTAACTATATTTTCGGCGTCATCAGGCGCACTTTTGAGAAGTATGGCTACCTGCCACTCGAAACCCCTGCCATGGAGCAACTGTCGGTGCTGACGGGCAAGTATGGTGACGAGGGAGATCAGCTGATCTTCAAGATTCTGAACTCCGGCGACTTCCTGGCCAAAACCAAATCCGAGGACATCGAGCAAGGACATAAGCACCTGACGCGCAAAATCTCTGAGAAAGCACTGCGCTACGACCTCACCGTGCCCTTCGCCCGCTTTGTGGTGATGAACCGCAACGAGATCACCTTCCCGTTCAAGCGCTACCAGATACAGCCCGTGTGGCGTGCCGACCGTCCGCAGAAGGGCCGCTACCGTGAGTTTTACCAGTGCGATGCCGACGTGGTGGGCACCAACTCGCTGCTGTGCGAGGCCGAAATCGTGCAGATGATCGACGGCGCGCTGACGGACCTGGGGTTGACGGACTTCACCATCAAAATAAACCACCGCGGTGTGCTGGCCGGTATAGCGGAGGCCATCGGTGAGAAAGGCCGCGAGGGAGATATCTGCGTAGCCATCGACAAGCTGGACAAAATAGGCCGGGATGGTGTGCGCAAAGAGCTGCTGGAGCGTGGCATTACCGAGGCAGCCGTTGGCAAACTGGAGCCGCTCTACGACCTGAACGGCACAAACGAGGAAAAGCTGGCGCAACTGCAAACCATACTTGGCGCCACGGCCGAGGGCGAACGCGGCCTGAATGATCTCCACCAAGTATGGCAATACCTACAGGGGCTGCAGAGCAGAGCACTCATGGCTGAGAACCCATCCGGAGAGCCGCGCCTGATGCTGGACGTAACACTTGCCCGTGGCCTCTCTTACTACACCGGCTGCATTTTCGAGGTGAAGGTAAACAACGTCAGTATGGGCAGCATCAGCGGCGGTGGCCGTTATGATAACCTGACGGGCATGTTCGGCTTGCCGGGCGTGTCGGGCGTAGGCTTCTCCTTCGGGGTAGACCGTATATACGATGTATTGGAGGAGTTGCAACTGTTCCCCGAGAGCAGCCAGCAAAGCACCACAGCCCTGATAGTGCAGTTCGATAAGGCATCCGAAATGTATGCGCTGCCGGTGCTGCAGCAACTGCGCGACGCCGGCATCAGTGCTGAACTGTACCCGGAGCCAGCCAAGTTGAAAAAGCAGATGGGGTATGCTGATCAAAAAAATATCCCCTACGTGATCCTGATTGGCTCCGAGGAAATGGCCTCCGGTAAGCTGAAGCTCCGTGACATGAAGCAGGGCGAGCAGCAGGACCTCACAGTAGCGGACATCATCTCAAAACTTATGCAATAGCCATGGCCCAGGTACACCACATCTCCAGCCAGCACCTGACGCTGGAGCACATTGGCACCATCCTAAAGGAGAACCATACTTTGGCGCTGTCGGAGGAAGCGGAGGAGCGCATTGTACGGTGCCACGCGTATCTGCAGCAGAAAATCACAGGATCGGACCGCAGCATCTACGGCATTAACACGGGCTTCGGCTCGCTCTACGATAAAAAAATATCCCCTGCCGACCTGGAGCAGCTGCAGCGAAACCTGATGATGTCGCATGCCTGCGGCACGGGCGAGGAAGTGCCGCAGGAAATAGTAAAACTGATGCTGCTGCTCAAAGTGCAGTCGCTGGCCTATGGGCACAGCGGCGTGCAGCTGAAAACAGTAAAGCGCCTGATCGACTTCTACAACCGCGAAATATACCCGGTGGTGTACCAGCAAGGTTCTTTAGGAGCCAGCGGCGACCTGGCTCCGCTAGCGCACCTGTGCCTGCCCCTGCTAGGCCTTGGCGAGGTATACTTCCAGGGGATGAAGCTGGAGAGCCGCCATGTACTGGAGATGTTCAGTTGGGATCCCATCGCCCTGAAAGCCAAAGAAGGCCTCGCCCTGCTGAACGGCACGCAGTTCATGAGCGCCTACGGGGTGTATAACCTACTGATGGCCAAGCGCCTTGTGCGACAGGCGGATCTTGTGAGTGCCTTATCATTGGATGCCTATGACGGACGCATAGAACCATTCAACCAACTCATACACCAGGTACGGCCGCACCGAGGGCAGCTGCAGACGGCGGAGGTGATGCGGGGGTTGTTAACGGGCAGCCAATTGATAGAACAGGAGAAGCAGCACGTGCAGGACCCCTACTCTTTCCGCTGCATTCCGCAGGTACACGGAGCCAGTAAAGATGCCTTGAATTACGTGGAGCAGGTGTTTCTGACCGAGATCAACTCCGTAACCGATAACCCCAACATCTTCCCGGAGGAGGATGAAATCATTTCGGGCGGCAACTTTCATGGGCAGCCGCTGGCATTGGCGCTCGACTTTATGGCCATTGCCGTGGCCGAGCTGGGCAGCATCTCCGAGCGCAGAACCTACCAGCTCATCTCCGGGCAGCGGGGCCTGCCAGCGTTTTTAGTAGCGGAGCCGGGCCTTAATTCCGGGTTCATGATCAGCCAGTACACGGCCGCCTCCATCGTGAGCCAGAGCAAGCAACTTTGCACACCGGCTTCGGTAGATACCATCCCCTCCTCGCATAACCAGGAGGACCATGTCAGTATGGGCGCCAACGCGGCCACCAAGGCATACCAGGTGGTGCACAACACGGAGCGCGTGCTGGCCATTGAGCTGATGAATGCCGTCCAGGCGCTGGACTTCCGCAGGCCGCTCCAATCCTCGGAGCCGCTGGAGCAACTGGTGAAGGCCTACCGCGAGCAGGTACCCTTCGTTTCCACGGACCGCGTACTGCACCACGACATCAAGCAGAGCATCCACTTCCTGAGGGATTATTCGTTGTAAATCATACTTTTAAAGTATAAAAAGGCTTTGCCATAGTTCTGGCAAAGCCTTTTGTTTTAGGGGTTGCTAAACTTTTATGCTGTACTTTTATTAGCTTGATCGTAAAGGCAATAAAAAGATCCGCTTGAGATACCTGCTTTCCATATGGTTTATACTTTTAGCCAATGCTGCCTGGGCGCAGGACGATAGGTGCATAGCTGCACTTAATGCCGCGGGGGAGGAAATAGACGTGCTTTGCGTGGGGCAAGAAGTAACCTTCAAGGACTGCCACGACAAGGCTGATGACGACAAGGAGTACTATATCTTTGACTACAAAGGCGAGTCGCCCATCCCCACGCCTGCCACAACCAATAAAAAGCACACCTACACGGCACCAGGCAGGTACAAAGTTCTGCAGATAGCAAACTACGGCAGCAACATCTCCACCGATACTATATCAAAAGTATTTGAGGTGAAGGCCGCACCCGAGCCAGTCTTTACCTCCCGGAGCTGCGCCAGCGGCGCCGTTTCCTTTACCATCACGGACCCCGTTTACGATAGTTATACTTTTGATTTCGGGGATGGCACAACCGAGGAGGCAGACGGCAGCAGCACCATCACCCATACGTATACTTCCCAGGGAGACTTCACTGTGAAGCTAACCGGCAGCTACGCGGGCGTTTCCTGCAGCAACACCAGCACCCAAACCGCCTCCACCCTCCCCCTGCTCGACGAAGACAACCCCACCCAGATAGACAAGGTGACGGTGCTGGAGCAGGGAGAAAACGGAAGTGTACAGCTGGAACTGTCCAAACTGGTGCCAGGGTACTCCTACGTAGTGGAGCAGTTCACCGGCGATTTCAGAGAGCTTTACCGGGAGATCTACCTCATACAGAACGTTACCGGCGGCACCCTCACGCAAACCATCAGCGGGGTTAACACCTCCGAAGGCACCTGGTACCTGGTGCGCCCTGTGGATGCCTGCGGCACGGTATTCCGGAATACCAACGTGGTCAGCGGCATCTCGCTTAATGTACAGCCAGACGAGCAGCAGGTTGATCTGAACTGGGAGTACTCCCCCGATTTCACGGCCTTTGAAGTATACCGTAACGGTACTTTATTGCAAACCCTACCCGGCTCCGCCACTTCCTACACCGATACCGAAGTTACCTGCGCCCAGACCTACAGCTATTATGTGGTAGGAACGGGCACAGACCCGCAGGGCGACCGCTATACTTCCGTGTCCGCCACCCTGGCTGCGGAGGTTACTTCCACCCTTATACCGGATGCGCCCTACCTGCTCTCCAGTTTTAACCTGAACAATCAGGTAGAACTCACGTTGCAATTGCCGGAGGGCGAACAGCTGCGCATGGCAAGCATCGAGAAAAGTATAAACGGAGCCACCTTCAGGCAACAGACCCAAACGCAACAGACAAGTGTACTGGATGAAAGTATGAACGGCCAGCCTGTCTGTTACCGCAGCACCTTCACCAACCTCTGCGGCAACACCTCCCCCACAAGCAATGTCACCTGCCCGGTTATACTTGCAGCCGAGCAGCGAACGGACGGAAGCATAGACCTTACCTGGTCTGCCTTCAGCGGCTTTCCGGATGGCATGGGACAGTATACGGTGGAGTTGCTGGACGAGAGCGGCAGCGTGGTGACAAGCTACCCTGCCACCGGCCGCAGCTACACCGACGTGACCCTGAGCAAGGAGCTGCCCGTGCTCCGCTACCGCATCAGGGCCACTTCTCAAAACGGCACAGGCATGTCGTACTCTAATTTAGTGGAAGTGGAGCAACAGGCACTCGTCTACATCCCGAGTGCTTTCACGCCCAACGGGGATGGCCTGAACGATGTGTTCGAGATCAAAGGGAAGTTCTACAGCGGCTATACCTTGCGGGTCTATAACCGCTCCGGCAACGTGGTATATGAGGGCTCCGAGGCAGACGCCGCCTGGGACGGCACCCAAAACGGGCGTGAGATTCCGGCAGGCGCCTACGCCTACGAGATCTCCTTCCAAACCAGTTTCGGCACGACCAAAAAAAGAACGGGCACCATTACCCTGTTGCGGTAACAACCCCTCGTGACGCAAGTATAAAAGGCATTTAAAAAGAGTGCGTATATTTGTAAGTATAAAGGCTAACGCAACGTTATCTAACACTACCTTATAAAGAAGAAACTATGTTTGATATGATGGGCATGATGGGCAAAATCAAAGAAGCCCAGGCCAAAATGAAGGAGGCGCAGGAGAAACTCAAGGACATCAGCGTAACCGCAGAGTCGGGTGCGGGCCTGGTGAAGGCCACGGTGAACGGCCAGCGCCAGCTCCTGAAAATAGAGATCGATGAGTCGATCCTGAATGCGGATGACCGCGAGATGGTGAACGATCTAGTCGTAGCCGCAGTGAACAACGCCATGCTGACCGCCGGTGAGCGCGCCCAGGAGGAGTTGCGTAAATCTACCGAAGGCCTTATCCCGAACATTCCCGGACTAGACCTCGGCAGCTTTGGACTATAAACACCCGCACACGGCCGTTGTCATACTTAACTGGAACGGCCTGAAGCATTTACAACAGTTCCTGCCATCGGTGGTGGCCAACAGCGGCCATGCTGAGATCATTGTGGCTGACAACGCCTCCACCGATGGCTCCATTCCTTTTCTGCAGGAGCACTTCCCGCAGGTGCGCCTCATCCTGCTGTCTGAAAACTTTGGCTTTTGCGAAGGCTATAACAAGGCGCTGGCGCAGGTAGACGCCACGTACTGCGTGCTGCTGAACTCCGATGTGGAGGTGCCTCCGGGCTGGACCGAGCCGATCATCCAGTTGATGGAGCAGGACGCAAGTATAGCCGTGTGCCAGCCCAAGATACTGGCGCAGCAGCACCCGGGCTACTTTGAGTATGCCGGCGCGGGTGGCGGCATGCTGGATGTGCTGGCCTACCCCTACTGCCGTGGCCGCCTGTTCGAGACGCTGGAGGAGGACAAGGGGCAGTACGACGATGTGCAGGAGGTGTTCTGGGCAACCGGGGCCTGTATGTTTGTCCGTGCCGATGTCTTTAAGCAGCTGGGGGGACTGGAGCCGGCCTTTTTTGCCCATATGGAGGAAATAGACTTCTGCTGGCGGGCTAAAAATGCGGGATATAAGGTGATGTATAATGGCCACAGCCGCGTGTACCACGTAGGAGGCGGCACGCTGCACAAGTCTAACCCACGCAAAACGTATTTAAATTTCCGGAACGGGCTGGCGCTGCTCTTCAAAAACATCCCCTCCAGGGAACTTGGAATGGCCCTGCTGCTGCGGGTGCTCCTGGACTGGGTGGCCGCGCTGCGGATGTTCGTGGCTGGTCAGCATAAAGATGCCAGGGCGGTGCTGGATGCCCATGCCGACCTGTTGCGCCACAATGCCTACTGGCGGCGGCGGCGGAAGGAGCAGCAGCCCAAGGGCAATTTCCCGTACATCAGCGGCGTTTACAAAGGCAGTATCGTGTGGCAGTATTTTATCCGGCAGAAGCGGACGGTGCAGGAGCTATAGGTCCCAGACGGTGCTGCGCTCGCGGCGGAGGTGCTTGCGCACATTCATCCAGAAGGCCAGCATCAGGTAAAGGATAACCGGCGAGCCCATGGTAAGGAAAGACACGTAGATGAACGTGAGGCGGATGCTACTGGAGGCAAAGCCCAGCTTCTCTCCAAGCATCGCGCATACGCCAAAAGCCTGTGATTCGATAAAGTACTGAAGCCGTTTCATGATCATCTGATTAAAGTTCTAAATTATACTTTGTTCCCCAAAAATCAAAATAAGCGAAGCCCGGGAAGTATAACCATAACGTGAAAACATACTTGGTGGTGTACCCTACCTTTACGGCAAGCGAAAAAAACAGGACATGCAACAGTACAAAAAAAGTAGTAACCTCTTCCTTCTCCTCACCCTCGGCATAGGCGTGGGCACCTCCGGCTGCACCCTGCAGCGCATGGTAAAAACCGCCGAAAAACACCAGCAGGTAACGGTGGAGCCCTCCCCGCTGGCAACCAACGGCGAGAGTGTAAACTTTGAACTGAGGGCACAAGTTCCCGAAAAACTTATCCGGGAGAAAGAAGTGTACAAACTGGACGTGTTCTACGAGTACGGAGACCAGAAGCGCGAGAACATCGGCACTTACAATTTCGAGTTTGGCGAGTTCGTGTATGAGGACAGGAAGCCGACCATCACCAGGCAACTCTCCTTTCCCTACGCCCCCGAGAAAGCAACCGGTCGCCTGATGGTACAGGGCCGCGCCATCGACAAGAAGGACAACGACATCGCTTACACCGACCCAAAACAGGTGGCCACAGGCCTGAACACCACGCCGCTGCTGCTGGTGCGCAACAACGACTTCACGTTTACGCCCGATAAGTATGCCGAAGAAGCCGACAGCACCGGAAAGCTGGTCTTCTACTTTGAGCAGAACCAGCACAAGCTCGATGACCTGTCGGACGAGAAGCTGAAGGTGCTGAACCAGTATGCGCTGGATAACGTGCCATCCCAAACCATAAAAATTACGGGCATGCGTGCCCCCGGCGAGAAAAACAGTAACCTGGCACAAAAGCGCGCCCAAACGCTGGAGCAGCATTACCGCCAGAAAGCAAAGGCCCTGGACTACAGCAACAAGAAGGTAGCGATAACCACCGAGGTGCAGGAGAACATTGTGCCGGTGCTGGTGCAGAAGTTGGAGACAACCGCCCTACCAAAGGCGCAGAAGCAGGAGGTGCTGGCCATACTTCAGGGGGAGCAGAGCGAGCAGGAGAAACTACAGGCACTGGAGCAGACGGAGGCTTATGCATACTTGCAAAAGTATGTGTACCCAAGTCTGCAGACAGCACAGGTGGAGTTTGACTACAACCGCAGTCGCCGCCCCGACTACGAGATTTATGTATTGGCAAAGCGCATCGCCAACGGGGAGGCAGACGCCGACGTGCTGACCGAGGAGGAACTGCAGCATGCCGCCACCCTCACCCCTATCCTGGCCGAGAAGCGCAAATTGTACGAGGCCGCCGTTAAAACCACGGATAAGTGGCCGGCTTATTACAACCTGGGCGTGGTGTACACCAACATGGCACAGAAAGATTACCGCCCGGAAGCCAGGAAGGCCTTGCTCGAGAAAGCCATCCACAACCTGACCTTCGCCGGCTACCGCAACCCCACCGCCAAAGTATACTACAGCCTGGCCAGCGCCTATCACCAGTTGGGCAAGTATGAGCAGGCCCTGGAGAACTATAACTATGCCGTTACCTTAGGGGGCGAGGAAGCGATGCTGCAGTCCATTTTTGCAGATAAGGCAGCGCTGGAGATCGAGACGGGCAGGTATGATGACGCCATTGCGAGCCTGCGCTACGCCGGCGACAGCTACCAGACCAACATGAACCTGGGCCTGAGCTACCTGCTGAAGGAGAACTATGAAGGGGCTGAGGAGTTTTACCTGAAGGCGCTGGAGCGAAAGCCGGACGATGCGCTGGCCTACTACAGCCTTGCCATCATTGGCGCACGCACCCAGGACGAGGAGATGCTGGAGCAGGGACTGCGCCGCGCCGTGAACGCCGATAGCGATTATACGCAAAAAGCCATCAGCGACATGGAGTTTGAGGCTTACCGCGACAAGCCGGCGTACAAAGAGGCACTGATTCGGTAGCACGAGCGGCAAAAAGGCCGGTATGCCTTGTAAATTGATAGAGTTATCTTAATTTTACCGACTGAACCGAGAATATAACATCTGAAATGCGAAGTATACAGTTTAGAGAAGCCCTCCGCGAAGCAATGTCGGAGGAAATGCGCCGCGACGAGCGCGTGTTTCTGATGGGCGAAGAAGTA
The DNA here is from genome assembly GCF_001907195.1 of Pontibacter flavimaris. Taxonomy (GTDB): domain Bacteria; phylum Bacteroidota; class Bacteroidia; order Cytophagales; family Hymenobacteraceae; genus Pontibacter; species Pontibacter flavimaris. The sequence continues at coordinate 129,134 of NZ_LVWA01000008.1, read as the reverse complement.
GCCGAGTACAACGGAGCCTATAAAGTGAGCCAGGGCATGCTGGACGAGTTCGGACCGGAGCGTGTGATCGATACCCCGATCGCCGAGCTTGGCTTTGCCGGTATCGGCGTGGGTGCTGCCATGAACGGCCTGCGCCCTATCATTGAGTTCATGACCTTCAACTTCTCGTTGGTGGCCATCGACCAGGTGATCAACTCTGCTGCCAAGGTGATGTCCATGTCTGGCGGCCAGTACGGTGCCCCCATGGTATTCCGTGGCCCTACAGGTAGCGCCGGCATGCTGTCATCCCAGCACTCGCAGAACTTCGAGAACTGGTATGCCAACACGCCAGGTCTGAAAGTGATCGTGCCCTCTAACCCCTACGATGCCAAAGGCCTGCTAAAGTCCGCCATCCGCGATAACGACCCGGTGATCTTCATGGAGTCGGAGCAAATGTACGGCGACAAAGGCGAGGTACCAGAGGAGGAATACCTGATCCCGATCGGCGTAGCAGATATAAAGCGCGAAGGCTCTGACGTGACCATCGTTTCTTTCGGTAAGATGATGAAGGTGGCCCTGGCTGCTGCCGAGGAACTGGCCAAAGACGGCATTAACGCCGAGGTGATCGACCTGCGCACCGTGCGCCCGATCGACTACAAAACACTGGTGGAGTCTGTGAAGAAGACAAACCGCATGGTGGTGGTAGAAGAGGCCTGGCCATTGGCTTCCATCTCTGCAGAACTGGCGTACCACATCCAGAGCAACGCGTTTGACTACATGGATGCGCCGGTAAAACGCGTAACGTGCCGCGACGTGCCGCTTCCTTACGCCCCAACCCTGATCGAGGCGTCGCTGCCAAACGTAGCACGTACCATCGAGGCTGTTAAATCAGTAATGTACAAGAAAGCATAAGTATAAATTGCTTTAGAACATACCCGCAGCGGCGGAGCAGAGATGCTTCGCCGCTGTTGTTTTTGGACCTGCCGGGAAGAGGGTGTGCAGTTGGGATATTCCCTGCTCGTTCTCAGCTTCACCCCTCCCCAACCCTCCCCTAAAAACAGGGGAGGGAGCTATACTTGCTTCTACCAAAGTATAAATTCTATAGTTGCTGTTACCGTGCGGACAGGTCGCGACCTGTCCCTACAAAGTATAAACCCACCCCAACCCCTCCCGAGAGGGGAATTCGGGAACGATTATCATCCCCCTGCCCCCTTCGAAGGGGGACTTTGGTTCTTCGAGCTCCGTCAGCCGCTGCTATCGAATCAGATCCCAGCCTTTGGGTTGAGCGCCTATGCGAGTTTTTCCGGTGACTTAGGGAGGCACAAGCCAGAGAAGTATAAAGTATAGCCAAAGTATAAGTATGGCTTTTCAAGCCAATCGGGTTGCAAACCCGACGCCATCATAGGATACAAGTCTGAAGACTTGCACCATGGAGGAAGCCAAGTATAAAAGTATAGCAACTAATTAAAACCTGAAATCCCCTATCTTTGCCCCTGATGCGCCAGCGATACATCCTATACTTGCTACTCCTGCTGCTTTGCCTGCCACGCCTAAGTATGGCGCAGGCCGAGATTGATACAACAGCTGTGAACAACAAGCGTTTGCTGGTGCTGGGCTCCACGTTTGCCGTTGGCTATACCTCGCTGCTGCTCTCCCTCAACAAGGCCTGGTACTCCCAAGAAGACAAAACGGATTTCCATTGGTTTACCGACAACAGGCAGTGGAAGCAGATGGACAAGGTGGGGCACTTCTGGGGCGCGTTCCACCAGAGCCGCGCCGGGATCGACATGCTGCGTTGGGCGGGAGTGCCGGAGAAGAAAGCCGTACTTTACGGCGGATTATTAGGCGTGGCGCTGCAAACACCCATTGAAGTTTTTGATGGATACCAGGCGGATTACGGGGCCTCTGTGGGCGATATGGTTGCGAACACCGTAGGTTCAGCGGCCGTGGTGGCACAGGAGTTGGCCTGGCAGGAGGTGCGTGTCATGCCGAAGTACTCTTTCCACACCACGCGCTATGCCGATATGCGCCCCAACGTGCTGGGCAGCAGCCTCGGCGAGCAGGCCCTGAAAGACTACAACGGGCAAACGTACTGGCTGTCGGTGGACGTGGGCGCTTTTCTGAAAGAGGAAAGCAGGTACCCCAGGTGGCTTAACATCGCTGTGGGCTACGGCGCACAGGAGATGGTCTTTAACGACCCGGAGTCCAACGCCGTCGCCGGGCTGGATGCGTACCGGCAATATTACCTCAGTCCCGACCTCAACCTGATGCACTTCAAAGGCCGCAGCAAAGTATGGAACACCGCCCTCTATGTGCTCAGCATCATCAAAATACCGGCGCCAACCTTAGAGTATAACCGCAAACATGGCCTGAAGCTGCACCCGCTGTACTTCTAAGGCCCATCATCCCAGTCCAAAAACCCGTATCTTTGTTACAGGGTGATTGCCCCGCTATACTTTGGAGGCGATCAACGAAAAACTAATAACTAACAACGAAACTATGAACGTAGGAGACCGTGTGCGCCTGATGTCCGGACGCGAGGAGGGCATCATCACGCGCCTTTTAGATAATAACCTGGTAGAGGTAGCCATCGACAACGATTTCACCATACCTGTGGCCAGGCGTGAAGTGGTTGTAATAGCTGCCGAGGAGCAAAAGTACATGCACCAAGACGAGACTGCCATTCAGCCATCCAAGCGCAAAGAGCCTGTTGCCCCGGTACTGGCCGCGCAGGGGGTTTACCTGGCGCTGGTGCATCAGTCGGATGAGCTGCTGGCGGTAACGGTGGTGAACAACTCGGATTACGACGTGCTGTTTACCAGCGGTGAGGAGCGCGAGAAAAACTACCGTGGCCTGCAAAACGACAAGCTGGCCCCGAAGGCCACCCGCGTAATCACGCACTACCACCTGAAGGAGTTCGAGAAGTGGCCAAACCTGCTGATTCAGTTCATCCAGCACCGCAACGGCAGCCCTACCCTCTTCGAGCCGGTGGTAAAGCGCGTGCAATTTAAGGCCAGCAGCTTCTACAAGAGCAAGCGCACCGCGCCCGTGCTCAACAAGGAAGCCTACCTGTTCCAACTCGACCAGAAGCCTGTTTCCGTGAACCCGGACAAGATAAAGGAGCAACTGGCGGAGGGCGTAGAAAAAAGCGAGAATTTTAAGCTCACGGCACCGGAGCATGAGGTAGACCTGCACATCGAAAAGCTGGTAGACGACCACAGTGGCATGAGCAACAGTGCTATCCTAAAGATTCAGCTGGAGCGTTTCCAGGATGCGCTGGACCGGGCCATGGCTACCAACATGCACGAGATCGTGTTCATCCACGGCTCCGGAAACGGCGTGCTGCGCAAGGAGCTGCAGAAAATCCTGAGCCGCGTACCCGGCATCAAGTACTTCGAAGACGCCCGCAAAGAGAAGTTCGGCTACGGCGCTACATTGGTGAGACTGAAGTGAGTTAGAAAGTTAGAAGGTTAAAAAGTTAGAAATTGGAGCGTGCTTATCTGAATCTATAACTTTCCAACCTTCTAACTTTTTAACCTTCTAACTAATGCGAACCTCCGGTTCGCTAATTGTGTTATCTTTGCATTGAACAAAGTATCAACGGTGAGCCGTCTTATCGCTGCCCCTTTGGGGGAGAGGAAAGTCCGGGCAACACAGAGCATCCTACTTCCTAACGGGAAGGGTCCTGCGCAAGTGGGATACAGCCAGTGCCACAGAAAATAACCGCCGGGCTAATTATAATGTCGAATGATGAATGACTAATTATTCATTATTAATTAATCATTATTGATTCGTCCGGTAAGGGTGAAAAGGTGCGGTAAGAGCGCACCAGCGGCTGGGTGACCAGTCCGGCTGGGTAAACCTTAGGAGTTGAAAGACCAAATAGGCCGGCAGCGTCTCGCTTCGGCGGGGCTAAGGGCTGCTCGTCCGATGTCGGTGGGTAGGTCGATGGAGCCTGTGCGCGAGTGCAGGCCTAGATAAATGATAAGACGTTGGGTGCAAGCCCAGCGACAGAACCCGGCTTACAGGCTCATCGTTGATGTTTTGTTTTACTTTCTCTGGTAAGCATTTATACTTTCCAGCTGCTCTCATGGCGCAAATATGCTCGCCGAATTTTCCTCCACTACTTTTCCCAACTTAGTTGAATTGTTCACTCAAGGAAAGTGTCGTTTCAATCTCTTTTTTTGTCATCCTGCTTCTTGTGGGACGGGAGGTGAAGCCGAGGCTTTGAAAAGTATAGTTTTCATAGTTACCGTTGTCCAACCACCCCTGCCCCTCCTTATCCAAGGAGGGGAGCCTGCTGTTACTCATGCCAAAGTATAAGTTGCATAGGTGCTGTTCTTGCGTGGACAGGTCGCGACCTGTCCCTACAAAGTATGAACCCACCCCCTTTCCCCTCTAAGGAGGGGAATTCTGTACTTGCTATAATTTACTTTATTGTCATCTCGAGCAGCTCGAGAAATCTATCTGGAATTCTATAGAGATCTCTCATTTCATTCGAGATGACAAAAGCTGTGGCTATCGAACTGAACCCAGTTTTTCTGTGAGGCGCCTATGCGAGTTTTTCCGGTGCCGAACGATAGTGAGGCATTGCGACGTCAGGAGCAAAGGAAAAGCTCCCAGCGCGATGCCCAAAGGCGAGCCCTCTCGGGCTTGAGAGCACCAAAGTCAGAAATGCAACAGTAGGCTTGTGGGGCTGGAGGATCAGCGGAAGCAAGAAAGTATAGCTTGTGTCCGATTGAAGGAAGCCGAGGCTATGGAAGTATAAGTATGGCCAGAGTATAAGGTAGCCTCACGCGGATTGCAAATCCAAAAGGGCGGTGGGCTAGGAAAGTAAAAACTATGGCCAAAGTATAAATATGGCTCTGTAAGTCAGCTGGGTTGCAAACCCAACATTATAGTAAGCACGAGCTGCAAACTTACGCCAGCAGAGAAAGGCTTGTGTCATAGATATGGCAAAGGCATCAGCGTACGCTTACGCCATAACACAGAAGTTCCTTATACGATAAATCCTCCTCATCCCCTCATCAAGCCAATCCGCTTTCAGACAAATTCCCTATTTTTACAGGAAGTATAAAGCACAAGGAATGGCAACGACACAAGACCCGGCCCTGGAGATACAGGAGCTGACGCAGAAAATAAATCACCTGAATTACCAGTATTACCAGAACAGCGTTTCGGAAGTATCCGACTTTGAGTTCGATCAGCTGCTGAAGCGGCTGGAGGCGTTGGAGGCCCAATATCCGGAGCTGCGCCAGCCGCACTCCCCTACTCTGCGGGTGGGCGGCACGATCACCAAAAACTTCGGGACCGTTTACCACCGCTGGCCCATGCTCTCGCTCAGCAATACCTATTCCGAGGAGGAGCTGCGTGAGTTTGATAAGCGTGTGCGCAAAGCCGTGGGCGATGAGGTAGAGTATGTCTGCGAGCAAAAATTCGACGGCGTGGCCATCAGCCTGACCTACGAGAACGGAAAGTTTGTGCAGGGCGCTACCCGTGGCGACGGCACCAGGGGCGACAACATCACGGCCAACGTACGCACTATCCGCGATGTGCCCCTGCAGGCGCACGGCAAAAATTATCCGGACCTGTTTGAGGTGCGCGGCGAAGTGTTCATGCCGCTGCAGGTGTTCGAGCAGCTCAACGCCGAGCGCGAGGAAGCAGGCGAGCAGCTGCTGGCAAACCCGCGCAACGCCACCTCCGGCACCCTCAAGCAACAGGACTCCGCTATTGTAGCCAGCCGCAAACTGGGCTGCTTCTCTTACAGCTTCCACACCGACAAAAGTGCTTTTGACACCCATTCGGAGAGCCTTCAGGCCATCCAGAAGTGGGGCTTCAAAGTGTCGGACACCTGGCGCAAGTGCGGTAGCATGGAGGAGGTGCTGGCCTACATCAACGAGTGGGAGAAACGCCGTCACGAGCTGCCCATTGCTACCGATGGCGTGGTGGTGAAGGTGAACAGCTACGCCCTGCAGGAGGAGCTGGGTTTTACGGCCAAGAGCCCGCGCTGGGCCATTGCCTACAAGTATGCCGCCGAGAATGTCGCTACCCAGCTGCACGGCATACAATACCAGGTGGGCCGCACGGGAGCTGTTACGCCGGTAGCCTTACTGGAACCCGTCCAGCTGGCAGGAACCGTGGTAAAACGCGCTTCGGTGCACAATGCCAACGAGATGCAGCGGCTGGACCTGCGCTTAGGTGACACCGTGTTTGTGGAAAAAGGCGGCGAGATCATTCCTAAAATAACTGGTGTGGACTTTGAAAAACGTCCTGCCGATAGCCAGCCTATTCTCTACCCGACCAACTGCCCGGCCTGCGGCACGGAGCTGGTCCGTTCTGAAGGCGAGGCCCAGTTTTATTGCCCGAACGAGAAAAGCTGCGAGCCCCAGATACTGGCGAAGCTGGAGCACTTTATCGCCCGCAAGGCCATGAACGTGGATGAGCTGGGTCCCAAAACCTTAGAGCAGCTCTACAAGGCTGGCTACGTGCGCAATGCCGCGGACCTTTACGACCTCACCTTTGAGCAGCTGGTGCCGCTGGAGCGTATGGGAGAGAAATCGGCCAACAACATTCTCCAGAGCCTGGAGAAATCAAAAGGGACGGCCTATGACCGCGTTTTATTTGCGCTGGGCATTCGTTTTGTGGGCAGCACGGTGGCTAAAAAGCTGGCCGAGGAACTGCCCGACCTGGAGGCCCTGCGCGGTGCCACCTACGAAGAGCTTATCGCCATCAACGAGATCGGCGACCGCATCGCCCAATCCATCCTGGCATACTTCCAGGACCCGGACCATGTGCAGTTGGTGGAGCGCCTGAAGGCAGCCGGCCTCAAGTTTAAATCCGAGAGAACCACTCCTGACGTGCAGAGTGACCGCTTGGAGGGTATGACGTTTGTGATTTCGGGCGTGTTCCAGAGCATAAGCCGCGAGGAGCTGCAGCAGCTGATCATCAGCCACGGCGGCAAAGTGGTGAGCTCCATATCCAAGAAGCTCTCCTACCTGGTGGCCGGCGACAAAATGGGTCCATCCAAGCTGGAGAAGGCGGAGAAGCTGGGCGTGAACATGCTCTCAGAAGGGGAGTTTCTGGCGATGATCGGGTAAAAGAGCCTGAAGGCAGCCAAGTGCTTCTACTAAGTATAAACCCCACCCCAACCCTCCCCTAAAAACAGGGGAGGGAGCCTGGTTGTAGCGGGTCCAACCACCCCTACCCCTCCTTGGCTAAGGAGGGGAGCCTGCTGTTGCTTCAGCTGAAGTATATGTTTTATAGCCGCTGGTATAGTGCGGACAGGTCGCGGCCTGTCCCTACAAGTATAAACTACGCCTCCGAGGAGGAGAATTTGCAGCAGCCGATTACTCCCCATGCCGCAAGTTTAGCGACAGCGCAACTTGTGGCTTTCCTTGGTGCCAGTTTGTAACCGGCATGTAATCCCAACTCTATGCTTCCGCCTTTACAAACAGGCTACAATACCCAGCCACCTGTTCCCGCTGCGCCCAAACCAGGGAAGGCAAAGAAGAAATGGAGCAAGACTACATTTGATAGCTTCCTCCAGGCGTTATACCCGTGGCAGCCACAAAAAAAGGCGGCACTGGAACCCAGGTGCCCCCTTTTAAACAAACAAACAACAAACACTATTCTCAGGAAATCCGCCTGCGGGAAATATCGAGGTAGCCAAGTATAAACACGAGCGCGCCGCCGCCAAGGCTCAGCAGCACCTCCTGGCTAAACAGGTTGTACACCTCCGCCTCATTAGGAAAGCCTTTAATGGCCATGAAGGGATAAGCGAATGGGTAGTAATGGATATACTCCCAGCGCATGGCCACCATTACGGTGATGATGGCCACAATGCCCACGCCCATACTTAGCGCAAAGCTGCTCCACCTGATGCTCAGCCAAAACTGCAGAGCAATGATCACGAAAGTAGCCAGAAACAGCTTGAGCACGGCAACAAACACCACCGCCAGGCCCTCCATACTTTCAAAGCCCAGGTCAGGGCGCACCAGCAGCAGAAACAAGCCACCGGCCAGGTATGCCACCACAAACACCACGTTGCTCAGCAGCACCAGCCCCAGCACCGTGGTTGCCTTGGCCGTGTAAATAGTGGCCTTGGGCAGCGGCAGGCTGTAGAGGTGCTTCCAGCCATTGGACTTATGCTCGATGCCGTTGGTCAGGCTGGTGAGCAGCGCAATGAAAAGGGGTAGCAGCAGGATGGTGTAAATACTGAAGTTCTGCATGGCAAATTTGTGCCAGGGGTTCACCCCCTCCGTCACAAAATGCTGCCCTTTCGACCAGAACACAAGCACATTCATACTTAGGAGCGCGCACGGCGCCAGTATGGAGAGCCAGAGGGCAAAGGTGTTCTTCAGCTTCAGCGTCTCGGCGCTCAGGCTGCTGCGGTAGTAGGTCAGGGCGCTCATACTTTACCGGCAAGTATAGTTTCTTGAAGGGCGGCGGGCTCGGCCTCTCCTTTGGTGATGTTCAGGAACAGCTCCTCCAGGTTATGGGTATGGGTACTGAGACGGTACACCTCCAGGCCGTTCACGATCAGGAAGCGGTTGAGCCGGGCCACCTGCTGCCTGTCCTGCACCTGTACCGCCAGCACGTCGCCTTGCTGCGGCAGCAACTCGTATTGATGGTCGGTCAGGAGCTTACGCGCAATAGCATCGTTGCTCGTCTCCAGTTGCAGCACGCTGCTTTGGAAAGCACCCTGGTAGAGTTGCGGCAAGCTGCCCTGGTAGAGGGTGGCGCCCTTGTCGATAATGGCCAGTTCGGTGGCGCATTTCTCTATCTCGGAGAGCAGGTGGCTGGAGAGGAAGATGGTTTTACCGAACTCCCGGTTCAGCCGGATGATCAGCTCCCGCACCTCCCGTATCCCGCTGGGATCTAAGCCATTGGTAGGCTCATCCAGAATCAATAGTTCAGGGTCCGCGAGCAGGGCGAGCGCGATGCCGAGCCGCTGGCTCATGCCCAACGAGTACTCCTTTGTTTTGCGGTACGCGTCCTGCGTGAGCCCCACGATCTGCAGCACCTCATTGATGCGGCTTTTAGGCGCCTGCACCATACGGCGGTGCATTTCCAGGTTGTCGTGGCCCGAGAGGTGACGGTACAGCGTGGGCATTTCGATGAGCGAACCGGTGCGGCGCAGAATCTCGATGCGGTTATTGTGGAGGTCATGCCCATGCACCCGCACCTGTCCCTTGGGCACCGGCAGCAGGCCCAGCAGAATCCGGATGGTGGTGGACTTGCCGGCGCCGTTTGGCCCCAGGAATCCGAAGATGGCTCCCTGCGGCACGCGCAGTTCCAGGTTTTGCAGCACCTGCCGCTTCCCGAAGCTGTAGCTCAGGCCGTGGGTTTCGATGATAAATGGTTTCATAGTTTTGTGGTAAGCAGCGTATGTGGCTACAAAAAAGAGCATAAATCCAACAGCATAAAAATAGATTATACCAACACCGCAAAACCCTAGACAAAGTATAAACAGGTGCTCCTGAGCGGGTTAATCCCTTAAATTGCTGTTTTGGTAGCCATGATGTGCAGCTTGGTATATAGAAGGGAGGCAGCAGCGCTAAAATGCCATACTTTGCTTATCTTTATACTATAAAAAGCCTGCTGCAGGTATAAACCTATACTTTGCGGCAGGCCGCTAAGCTGTTACATGAGCCTGAAATCCTTGCCAAAGCCAATGATCGTGCTGCCAGAGATGGCGGTGAAGAAAAGGTACACCGTCGCCCTGCACGTGGCGGCGTGGGTGCTGTTCGGCACCTGGGTGTTTTACTTCCTCTACGGCAACAGCGCGCTCTCTTTCGGGAAGGTGATGGATGTGCTGGTGGGCCTGCTCATCAACATCTTCATCTTTTACTTTAACTGGTATGTGCTCATCTCCAGGTACCTGGCGCGCAACCGCATCTTCCTCTACATCGCCGCCGTACTGACCACCCTGATTGCCATTGCCGTGCTGCGGGCCCCGCTGGACTTTTACTTCTTCCGGGAGTATAACCGCGAGATGACGCAGCTTTACAGCAGCGAGCGCATTCTGCAGTACATCATGGGCGGGCTGGTGCTCATCTTCATCTCCTCGGCCCTGAAGGTAACAGGCAACTACATCCGCAACGAGCGCCGCAACAAGGAGCTGGAGACGCAGAAGCTTACCGCAGAGTTGGCTTTCCTGAAGTCGCAGGTGAACCCGCATTTCCTGTTCAACACCCTGAACAACATTTACTCGCTGGCCTACAAGCAGCATCCCGAAACGCCCGACGCCATCATGAAGCTCTCGCTGCTGATGCGCTACATGCTTTACGAGAGCAACGACGCCCTGGTGAGCCTGGAGAAAGAGGTGGACCATATCCGGAATTTCATAGCTTTGCAGAAGCTGCGCCTGCGCGAGCAGACAAGTATAAAATTTAACATAGATGGCAACCTGGAGGGCAAGCAGATAGCGCCGATGCTGCTGATGACGCTGGTGGAGAACGCCTTTAAGCACGGCCTGGTGAGCAAGAACGAGATCGGCATCATCCTGAACCTGGTAGTGCACGACGACGCGCTGCTCTTCAGCACCATCAACAACACCAGCCAGCACAAGAAGCGCGACTTCGGGGGCATTGGGCTGGAGAACCTGAAACGCCGCCTGAACCTGCTCTACGACAAGCGCCACGAACTAACCTTCGCTGAAAAAGAAGGCACTTTTTACGCCACCCTGAAACTATACTTTAAGCCTACAAACAGATAAAACTATGACCATCCGCTGCCTCGCCGTTGACGACGAACCCCTGGCCCTCGACATCATCGAGAGCTACGTAAGCAAACTGCCCTTCCTGAAACTGGTGAAAACCTGCTCCAGCGCCACTGAGGCCATGCAGGTGCTGCAGGAGGAGCAGATCGACCTGATGTTCCTTGACATTGAGATGCCCGAGCTAACCGGCATACAGTTCCTCAACATCCTCAAGCACCAGCCGCTCATCATTTTCACCACCGCCTACCCCGACTACGCATTGGAGGGCTTTAACCAGGATGCCGTGGACTACCTGCTCAAACCCATCCCCTTCGACCGCTTCTTGAAGGCCGTGACCAAGGCGCAGGAGAGGCTGCAGCGCAAAGTCGGAAAAGCGGCCGAGGCCCCTGCCGCACCACCTACCGCAGCGGAGCAGGACTTCATGTTCGTGAAAGCCGACTACAAAACCATCCGGGTGGATTTCAGGGACATTCTCTGGATCGAGGGACTGAAGGACTACATCATCATCCAGACAAAGGACCAGAAGATCATCACGCTGCTCTCAATGAACAAGATGATGGAGAAGCTGCCGGACTCCAAGTTCCTGCGCGTGCACCGCTCCTTCATCGTGTCGCTGCAAAAGATCGACAGCATCGAGAAAAGCCGTATCCGCATCGGCAACAAAGAAATCCCGATCGGCGAAGTATACAAGGATGCTTTCCTGAAATGGGTGGAGGAGAATAATATACAGTAGAGTTTGGGAGTTGAGGAGTTAGAAAGTTAAAAAGTTAGAAGGTTAGAAAGTTGGAGTTAGAGAGTTAGAGGGCTTGTAAGGCTCCTTTGAGTGGGTATCTATACTTTGATTCCCTTCCTTGGAGGGGTTAGGGGTGGGTTTTACACCTGCACTGGATTAGTGAACCGTATCTTGAGTTTTATACTTTCCCACATCGAACGCTAACTTTTGCCAGGCAGCTTAAGGTGCTTTGTGCGCATTTAGCTTTCATACTTACCCTCCCCGTAAAACAGATAGCTGACGCGAAGATTTGCAGAATCGGTATCATTATCAGAACTTCGTATTTTATTAGGCAATAAGATGATTCAGGATAAATTAAGAGGAACGGGTGTGGCGTTGGTGACGCCTTTTACGAAGGAGTATGCGGTTGATTACGATGCGCTGCGCAAGCTGCTGGACTTTGTGTTGGATGGCGGCGTGGATTACCTCGTGATCAACGGCACGACGGCCGAATCTGCCACCACCACGGCGGCGGAAAGGGCCAAGGTGCTGCAGCAGGTGAAGGAGCACGTGAGCGGGCGCGTGCCGCTGGTTTACGGCCTGGGGGGCAACAACACGCAGGAGCTGCTTATAAGCATCGCGGAAACCAACCTGGAGGGCATCACGGCCATACTTTCGGTAAGTCCCTACTATAACAAGCCGTCGCAGCAGGGCATTTACCAGCACTTTGTGCAGGTGGCCAACGCCTCGCCGGTGCCGGTTATACTTTACAACGTGCCGGGCCGCACGGGCAGCAACATGTCCGGCGAGACTACCGTGAAACTTGCCTCGCACGACAACATCATCGCCATAAAAGAAGCCTCTGGCAACCTGGAGCAGTGCATGTACATTGCCAAGCACAAGCCCGAGGATTTCATGCTCATCAGCGGCGACGACCTGCTGGCCGTGCCGATGACCACCTTTGGGGCACAGGGCGTTATCTCGGTGCTGGCCAATGCCTTCCCGGGCAAATTCAGCAACATGGTGCGCCACGCGTTGGGCGGCAATTACCAGGAAGCCTCTGCCCTGCTGCTGAGCTTCGCGGATGTAAACCCGCTGATGTATGAGGAAAGCAACCCGGTGGGCGTGAAGGCGGTGCTGGAGCGCTTTGGCGTATGCACGGCGCAGGTAAGGCTGCCGCTGGTAGAGGCCTCTCCAGGGCTTAAAGACAGGTTGTATAAGTTGCTGTAGGTCAGTAGTGGATAAGGTAAGTGCGATGTCTGTGGAGTATAAATTTAAGCCAGGCTCCTCCCATTCCATTAAGCTGGCGCAAGTCTTCAGACTTGTATCCTACCATGGCTTCGGGTCTGTGACTTGACTGGCTTGAAAAGCTATACTTTGTACTGCCGATATACTTTATACTTTGGCTATTCCGCTGTTCCGGACATCCGTGTCCGGAAATTCTCTGCTGCGGATCTCCAGATCCGCGTAAGCCATACTTTATACTTTCAAGTTTATACTTCTACTAGCGCGAGCTTGCAGCCAGTGTCCTACAATTCGTTGGGTTTCCAACCCAACTAGTTCACAGAACCATAACTTTATACTTACTGATTTATACTTTCCTAGCCGCTCCTTCCTGCTATTTGAACCAAGCTATACTTAGTAGCTACCGCTGATCCTGTAGTTCCCATAAATCTACCTTTGCACCTCATACTCTGGTGCTCTCCAGCCCGAGAGGGCTTGTCTTCCCGCATCGCGCTGTGTTCCCTCCTGCCTCCGCTGCGCTACGGCTGCCGCCTTCGCGGCACCGGATCTCACAAGGCGCTCAACGGAAAGACTGGAATCAGATTCGATAGCTACGGCTCTTGCTGTCATCTCGAATGAAATGAGAGATCTCTTCAGAATTCCCGATAGATCTCTCCCTAACGGTCGAGATGACAGGAGAAGTAGTAAGTATAAATTCCCCACCTCTGAGGGATTGGCGTGGGTTAATCGCAACTTAATAGATACAAAAAAGGCAGCTCCTGTTACCTTAGGGGCTGCCTTTTCATTTGCCGAAGTATGGTATATGCCTAATCCTGGCAGTTGTAGGTATAGGTAATTTCTTCTGTACGGCCGGCCTCACCGGCATAGGTAATCTTGGCCGTTAACGGGTACCCCTGGTCGTTGTAAGTATAGGCAGCCGTATAAGCCACGTCTTTCACTTCCGCTAAGGTTTCCCCGGAGCCGGTAGTAGCCCTGAAGGCTATGATGTTCTGCGTATTAGGGTACCCCACGCCCGGCTTGCGGTACATAAACACCGGCACCGCCGAGAGCGGCGTGCGGCGGGCGGAGTCCAGCACGAAGGAGGCCGCATAAAGCGTCTCCCCTCCCAGCCCCTTCACGGTAGCCACCACAGGCTTGTCGCGCGGGTAGGTCTGTGTCACCGAGCCGACAGCCACCTCCCTGTTGTCCAGGTACCGGTAATCGGTGGCAGTGGTAAGCCGGTTCAGCTGGTCGTAGGCTGTCTTAAAGGAAGCAATGCGGTGTATTGCCTCCAGTTCCGGCACGCGCTGCTTCACTTCATACTTAGACAAGCGGCCCTGCGGGTTGTAACTGTACACCGTAAACGAAATCTCCTCCTGCTCATCGGGCGTCAGCAGGCGCTCCTCAGCCAGTTTTCCCTCCGCAGTATAAGTATAGGTGCGCACCTCCGTCAGTTCCTGCTGCTCATAGCGCTCTGTCCGGATTACCTGGTTCAGGTCGTTGTAGGCATAGCGGATAGTAGAATTGGATGTACCGGAAACGATCGTCTGCTCCTGCAGGTAGCACAGGTTCTGTGGTTCCGGGGCTGGTTTAACCTCCGGTTCCTCGTCTGCGCTGCAGGCGCTGAGCAACAGCAGGCCCAGCAAGGGAGCAAGTAATTTTATCTTCATACACATCAGCAATAAGTATACGAAGATACGGGTTAGCACCCTTCGATGCTACCAAAACTTCCGGTGCCAGCAGTTTGCTACGCATGGCGCCGGAAGTTTTTGGCTGTAAAAGCAATGTTTTTACCTATAAAAAGGGCCTTTTAGACAGTTTTGAAGTAAATATTGAAAATTAATTAGCTTTATGTAAATTTTTTTGAACACTTTTACGGTTGTAAACGTCTTAGTTTTACAATCACAAAAAAATTATGAACAGAGGAAAAGTAAAATTCTTTAATGGAGAAAAGGGATTCGGCTTCATTAAGGACGAGAACACAGATCAAGAGTACTTCGTGCACGTTACTGGGTTGATCGACGAAATCAGGGAAAATGACGACGTAACATTCGAGTTGAAAGAGGGAAGAAAAGGACTGAACGCGGTTAACGTTAAGCGCGCTTAGTTTTAGCGATACAATGTCATTGAAGCTAAAAAAGCCTTACACCGCGGTGTAAGGCTTTTTTGCTTTTTAGCAGCCTGCTAAAAGGCTAGTCGCCGTAGCGGTCGTTCACATCCACCTGCGCAAGCTCGGCGAGCAGGCCGGCGATGTTTTGGGCGGCGGCCTCTAAGAAGGCCTTTCCCTTTTCTGCCGTGGCAGCCTTCGGATTCCCGATGCCGGTATCCTCCGTCACCATAGACCATTGCCGCTCGGCCCAGGCCCAGCCCTCGCGTATGCCCTTCACCCTCGATTTGCGCTCCTTGCCCTCTCCTGCCTCCTCCAGGGGCAGCACCAGGTCGGGGCGCAGGTGCAGCAGCAGGCTGGTCTCCATCTCATCGGCGTGGTCGCCGGGCACCTCGAAGAACTGCTTGCGGTCGGCCGCCTGTATCCAGAAACAGCTCACCAGGAACATGTCCGGGTAGCGCAGGCCCAGTTCGCGCAGCATCGGTTTAAAGTCGTTGCCGCCGTGGCTGTTCAGCACCAGCAGCTTCTTAATGCCCTGCCGGCTCAGCACGGCCACAATGTCATCCAGGATGGCCAGTTGCGTGCTGGGGTTCAGGTTGATGTCCAGCTTTATGTCGGCCTGGCCGGTGTTTACGCCAAACGGGATGGTGGGCAGCACCATCACCTTTGTTCCGTTCTCCCAGGCAATTTTGGCGGAGGCGGCGGCAATGGCATCGGCTTCCAGCACGTCGGTGGCATAGGGCAGGTGGTAGTTGTGGGCCTCGGTGGCGCCCCAGGGCAGCACCGCCAGCTCCACTTCCTGCTCTTTCAGGGCTTTCCAGTTTGTCTCGGCAAGTATGTAAGGTCTCATGCGTGTTAGCTTTTAGTGAGTAAATTTATCGTATATCCTTCAGGCTGTGAGCCAGGCCATGGCCACACCAGCATCATCGAAACTCTGGTACTGGATGGAGTCCTTTACGAGGGAGGCGGCGTGGCTGGCGATGGTCTCCCGGTTCAGCTCCGCGGTGGTCAGGCGGGCGAACTTCTCCAGGCGTGTGGTCTGCAGCAGCAGCGCCAGGCCGTTGATCAGCTGTCCGTACGTCTCATCGTCCAGGGTGATGGTGGACTGCCGCGAGTCTGCCAGTATCTTTTTTATATCGTAATGCTTTACGGAGGCAATGACCTCCTCCATGATGAACCTCATCTCGGGTAAAGAGTAGTCGTGCATGTTGGGCCACTCTATAAACAGCACATCCGTGGTTGGGTTATAATCGAGTTGTATAAATTTGTTTGGTATGATCATACGTGCAGTTTATAAAACCTTAGAATCCCTAATCTAACAAAAACCGCGATAGTTTAATATACCCCTCTCCCAATTTTAGAAACCCATCCCCCACGGCAGATTGCCGCGCCGCTATTTCAGGCTCGGGGCCGGTGAATCCTGCCTTTTTTCAATCCCAGCGGCAATTTATACTTCCAATGACGAATGTCAGTATTTAGCAATATTTTTTCGCAGATATTTGCCGGGTTATGCAGACATCATCCTATAACAAGGCTATTATATACTGGCTCCTGAGCGGGGCGTTTCTGATTTTGGCCATGGTCGTTATTGGCGGCATTACGCGGCTTACCGGCTCGGGGCTCTCTATTGTGGAGTGGAACCTGATATCGGGCACGCTGCCGCCGCTGAATGAGCAGGAATGGCTTACCGCTTTTGAGCAGTACAAGCAGTTTCCGGAGTACCAGAAGCTGAACACCGGCATGACGCTGTCGGGCTTCCAACAGATTTTCTGGTGGGAGTACCTGCACCGGCTGCTCGGGCGCGTGATGGGGGTGGTGTTTATACTTCCGTTCCTGTATTTCCTGTTTACCCGGCAACTGACGGGTTGGCTGTTCCGGCGGCTGCTGTTTATCCTGGCGCTGGGTATGGCGCAGGGGCTGATGGGCTGGCTGATGGTGAAAAGCGGCCTGGTGGACAACCCGCACGTGAGCCACTTCCGGCTGGCGGCGCACCTGAGCCTGGCCCTGGCCCTGATTGGCGCTATCCTCTGGACGGTGGCCGACCTGACCTCCGGCAAGCGGCTGCACCGGCATCACCAGGCCGGGGACTTTAAAAAACTCGCTGTAGCTGTGCTGGCAGTTATACTGGTGCAGATCATACTTGGGGCCTTTGTGGCCGGGCTGAAGGCCGGTTTCTCCTATAACACCTACCCGCTGATGGAGGGCGAGTTCTTTCCGTCGCACCTGCAGGGCCTGGGCTGGCTGGAGGCCATAGAGAACGGCGCCGTGATGCAGTTTACACACCGCTGGGTGGCCGTGCTGGTGCTGCTGGCCGTGGGGCTGCTGTGGCATCGCTCCCGCAACGCTGAACTGCCCCAGACCGCCCGCACCCTTACCCGCCTGCTGCTGTTTACCTGCCTGCTGCAGGTGGCGCTGGGCATTGCCACCTTGCTGCTGGCCGTGCCGGTAAGCCTGGGGGTGCTGCACCAGGTGGTGGCGGTGGCGCTGTTTGCGCTGGCCGTGCTGCTGGTGCACCGGCTGCGGTTTGCTTAGTGTGCAGGCGTGTTCCGCCTATTCCCCCGCCCAAACACTACCCCTTAGCCACATATCCTGCTGAATATCAACTCTTTTTATTTTAAAAGGTAACCTGGGTCATTTTTCCGGCGATCCTAGAGCTGTAATTTCACCGTTCTACTGTATGTTTAAATTTGCCTTGTCAGGCAAGGCAGAGATGTAAAATCGCATCTGAGTAAGGGAGGTGAAGTATGGGACAGAAAAGGGCGGTGCTGGAGGTTATGGGCCTGAACCTTAGCAGAAAGTCTGCGCATAGGTATTTCTTTAACGTGTATGAGTACATGCTCTACAACGATTACGATAACTTTATGCGCACGCTCGATTACCGTATGAACCTGGAAGAGGCGCAGCGGCAAGAGGAGGGCTACCATGTGTTTAAGTTTATGCTGAGGCTTATGCGCAAGAGCAGGCCTCAGAAACTGCTGGCGCTTTGCCCCCCGGAGCACGATCCGCTGCAGCCCCTTTAGCTGCCCTGGTTACCTGGCTGCAACCCGCACGCCCGGCCAGTGCGGTTTCGTATAAGGTATGCCGTAGCAATAGAGAGTCCCTTCTCTTCGGAGGGCAAGTCTACGCTAATCGCTACCAGGATGCCCAAAAAGCGGCACTGCCTGCGCCACCTCGGGCAACTAACCCTTCCCGCAGCCAGTATCTTATACTTTAACCTCACCAACATCATGACACAGGACGAACAACTGCGGGAGCAGCTGGTAAAGCTGCTGCGTGGCGGGCAGGCCTTCCGGACGCAGGAGGAACTGCTGGAGGGACTCACGCTGCAGGAGGCCGGGCAAAAAACGCAAGGCCTGCCCTATACCATCTGGCAGCTGCTCGAGCACCTGCGCTTTGCCCAGCGCGATATCCTCGATTTTAGCCGCAACGCAGCCTACCAGGAGCCCGCGTGGCCCGACGACTACTGGCCAGAACAGGAGGCACCGGAAAGCCAGCAGGCGCTGGAGCAGACGCTAAAAGCCATAGCGCTGGACCTGGAGGAGATGGTGCAACTGGTGCAGAATCCTGCCAACGACCTTTTCGAGCCCTTCGCCCACGGCCAGGGGCAAACACTGCTGCGGGAGGCCATGCTGGTGGCCGAGCACAACGCCTACCACCTCGGCCAAATCGTGCTGCTGCGCAGGTTGTCCGGGCATCTGGTGTAGGAATGGCCGGCTGGGCGCGCCTGCCGAAACCCTTTTTGTACATTTCCAGATCCGTCAGGTTTATACTTTTATCACAGAACACACCTTTTCTCTGTAAGAACCCGTAAAAGGATATATAGAATACGGCGGGCATATGCCCGATATTGTATTAATCTATGTTAAACGAATGATTAAAACTATGAAAAGGATATTTTTGGCAGGTGTGGTTGTTGTGGCTTCGCTGAGCTTAACGGCCTGCGAAAGAAGCGAGCGAACCACCAGTCTGGAGGCCGATGAAGATAACAAAGTAGTGGTAGACCGCGACTCCGTGGCAACAGAGTATGAGGTAACCGAAACGGTAGTGGAATACGACACCACCACCAGAACCAAAACGATAGATGCCGAGGCCGATGATCGGGATATTGATAAAGACAGAGACAGAGATCACTAAGGCTTCAGCTTTATACTTTAAACAGAGATGCCTGCTCCGGTAAGGGGGCAGGCATCTTTGTTTAGGGGCTGTGCCGGATCCAACCACCCCTAGCCCCTCCTTGTCTAAGGCGGGGAATCCGTTATTACTTTAGCCAAAGTATAAATTTCATAGCTACAGTCTTCGTAGGGACAGGTCGCGACCTGTCCCTACGAAGTATAAAAACCCACCCCTACCCCTCCAGGGAGGGGAATTTATACTTGCTATAATTCACTTTATTGTCATCTCGAATGAAATGAGAGATCTATCGGGAATTTTGAAGAGATCTCTCCCGAGGGTCGGGATGACAAATAGCAGTGGCTATCGATTCTGATCCCAGTCCTTTCCTCCTTAGACGATCATCATCCCCCTACCCCCTTCAAAGGGGGACTCTGGTTCAAGCTCCGTCAGCAGTAGCTATCGAGTCTGATCCCAGTCCTTGGGTTGAGCGCCTATGCGAGTTTTTCCGGTGCCGAACGATAGTGAGGCATTGCGACGCAGGAGCAAAGGAAAAGCTCCCAGCGCGATGCCCGAGAGAGTTTACCCCGAAGGATTTCGGGGAGCCCTCTCGGGCTGGAGGGAGCCAAAGTATGAAATGCAACGGTAGGTTTTTGTGAACTACAGGATCAGCGGGAGCTAGTAAGTATAGCTTGGTTCAAGTGGAAGGAAGCAGCGGCTAAAAAAACATAAGCCAGCAAGTATGGAGTATGGCTCACGCGGATTACAAATCCACGGCTATTATACTTCCGGATTGCAAATCCGAAAGAGCGCACATATGATTAAAGTGTAAATCGGCAAGTATAAAAGTATAGCCAACAAGTATAAAGTATGGCTTTTCAAGCCAGTCGGGTCACAGACACGACGCCATAGTAGGACACAAGTCTGAAGACTTGCGCCAGGAAGAGGAAGTATAAACTCCAAGTATAGAAGTATAAATAGAAGTATAGCCTAAGTAAAAACAAAAGCCGCCGGCTCCTGTGAGGAAGCCGGCGGCTTTTTTATACTTCTGCCCGTTTATACTACCTTCTACTTCGCCGCGATATGGCGGAGGGCGTCGCGCATTTCGGTTAGCAACACTTCTTCTTTAGTTGGGGCCGGCGGCACATCCGGGGAGGCGGCTTTCTTGCGCTGCAGCTTGTTGATACCCTTCACGATCATAAAGATGATGAACGCCAGGATGAGGAAGTTGAGCAGCACCGTGATAAAGTTACCCCAGGCAAACACGGCGCCCAGCTTACGGGCTTCCTCCAGGGCAAGGCCGGTGGGCACCTCCGCGGACAGCGGCACATAGAGGTTCGAGAAATCCATGTCGCCGATGGCCCTGCCTACCAGCGGCATGAACAGGTCGTTTACCACGGAGTTTACCAGCCCGCTGAAGGCAGCGCCGATGATAATACCAATGGCCAGGTCCATCACGTTGCCGCGCATGGCGAACTCCTTAAATTCTTTCATCATTCCCATAAGAGGTGATTTTTAGTTTTTGACTGATACGTTGCTGTTAACACCTCCACCGGAAGCGATATAGTATAGACTTATACTATATAGTCAAATTTATACTTTTTTTGCTCATGTTTGCAAGATCCGCCGGAAATTTATACTTGTAGCATTGCCGGTGGCGGAAGTCTGCGTTTGGGGCAGGTATTCGCTTCCTGGCTGATGGTCCTGCGCGGGCAGATCGCGGCCTGTGGCGGCAGCTCCGGATTTATACTTTGCTGGCTGTAAAGCTGCGGCTATAAGCAGAAAGTCGGCTTACAAATCCTCCTGGTAGGGGCTTCGGGATTACAAATCCCGAAGAGCAGATGGCTTTTATACTTGTGTCCTGAGCGCAACCCCTCCAGGGAGGTAGGGTCGTTAAGCTCAAACTTTGCCTGCAAACTTATGGCAGTAAAGCTGAACAGAGTGTAGATAAGATTCTTCCCTTGAGGACAGTTTTTTTAGAACTTTCCGCCCCTGCTCCAGTGAGAAGAATCCCTCAGAAGTGTAGGTGTTTGTCCGTCCCGCCGGGGCAGTTTACATGGGGAGCAACCAGTGCAGCGCTTCCTCTTTTAGCGGGAAGTCGCGCATGTCGCAGGGCAGTTTCAGGCCGATGGCCGGGGGATTGGTGGCGGGCTCCTCCAGGGGCTGGAACAGCTCGGGGGAGAGCACGGTAGCAACGCGAAGGAGAACGCTGTGCCGCAGCAGGTTCTCGGAATGGTTGATGACCCACAACTGGTCTACCAGGCTGGGCGCAGTCATGCGGCTGTAGTCGGCGAGCACGTAGGCTACCTCGTAATCCACCACAAAATGGCAAACCGTAAGGGTATAGAGTTTCAGCACCTCGCTGGGCACTACGCCGCGCCACTCGTTAAACAGCAGCTTATCGGCATCGTAGTAGCGCATGGTAAGGTGTTGCTCGTGCAGAGCGGTATAGTGTTGGCGGGCCTGGAGTATGCTGGTTGGCATAGCGTTTCTCTTTTAGCATTCTACGCAGCCGGGAATAGGTATGATCTACTTTTTAGTATGATTTTTATATATTTTATACTTATTTTACACTAAAGGATGTTTCCGTCATGTGAACTGCCTTTTTTGAAGTATGAAAACGCACGTAAAATTTCGGAAAACGGGCAGGCAGCACACCGGAACCTTCTGAAAACCAGCCAACACCGCAACAATAGCCGCACCGGAAAACACGCAGGCATGGGTGCGGCGCTGCCGGCCAGCCCCTGCCGTGGCCTGTTATCCTATCCCCGCTCCGCCTAAAACAGCCAGCTCCTGCCCTTTTTGCGGCTGACCGGCAAGTATGGGCATGGCCCGGGCGATGAGCTCGCCCACGCCGGGCACCTGCAGCGAGTTGTCGTGGTCGGATTTGCTGTCCCGAACTTCGGTTACCCACACCGTTTCTGCGTCGTCGGGCGACTGGCTGACGAGGTAGAGGTGGCAGCCTTTGGCCGTGGAAACAAGCCTGGAAGCCTCCAGAAGTATAGCGGCGAGTTGTTGCCCCTCGCCGGGCCTGGCAGTCAGGCTGCCGTGGAGTCCGTATTTATGCATCGTTTTCGGGGTGGTTTCGCGTGATCAGGTATTTTGCAGCACCGCGCTGTTATAGGCCTCCTCGCTCAAGGCAAAGCCGGGCTCCACCAGCAGCACTTCCGCGTAGGTGAGGTGGTAGAGGCGGTACACCAGCACATCCACCTCCGCCTCCAGCGCCGAGGTATCGGCGGCGGAATCGGCTTGTTTTATACTTAGGATCTGCTCGACCAGCTGCGTTATACTTGCTTTCGTTTCTTCGTCAGGCGTGGCGATGGGGATATTCTCTATATATTTTGTTAGTAGTTGATAACCATTCTGGATTTGAGTACAGTAAGTTGATATCAAAAGCCAACCAATTTTAGAGTTTAATATTGCTGATAAAACAGCATCATCTTTAGAGATAAAGTATATAGCGTCATTGAAAAAGGCTGGCTCAGGCACATAAGAAAAAACAGGTTTAACCTGGAACCTTTGATATATGATTTTAGGCTTATCAAAAGCTTTATAATAACCACAAGCTCTTACTTCCCACCAATAATCACCTTTATCTGTTCTTGCTTTCGCTTTAGCTGCAAATGGAAGTAAATAATTAGAAACTGAAGAACAATCTTGTCTTAATTTTTCAAAAGCTTCATTTTCTGATAAGTCTCCATACTTATTCTTAGTCCAACCTTTCGGAAAGAAAATAAGAAAACCATTGTCTTTAACATAGCCATACCGCTTCACATCGCGGCCAGCCAGAAACGGTTTGATGATTTCTGCACTTCGCGGGTCTTCCAGTATAAGCCGTTCTTTAGTGGCTTCATCAATCACAAAAGCTTCATTTAAACCAGTGAGAACGCCACGATAAATTTTGCCTTCCACATACTCGCCCAGCGGCGTACCTGTATTTTTCAGCTTCTGTAGCAGTTGCTGCGCGATGCTGTTAGAGAGCGTCCAGCCGGAATCGGGCAGCAGTTCGGCCTGTACCTCATACTTGTGCTCCTGCACGTAAGCCTCCAGTCCCTGCTCAAATTTCAGGGTGTTTATACTTGCGGCTTCAAATGTATAACCAGCCTCGGGTTTATACTTTGCCACGGCAAGTATAAGCGGGTAGGTGGTGGCTTCCTCAAACACAGGCAGATCGCCGAAGTCCAGCAACTGCTCCAGTTTATACTTTTGCAGCCAGTTTCGAAGCGCCTGTCCGTAGCCGGCGCGCATCCACTTGTTCGGAAGTATGTAGCTGAACTGCCCGCCTTCGCGCAGCAATTCTATACCGCGCTCCACAAAGTATACATACAGGTCGGCGGTGCCGGCGTAGGTTTCAAATTGCTTCTGCAAGTATACTTTAAAGCTGCCCAGTTCTTCCTGGCGTATGTATGGCGGGTTACCGAGCACCACGTCGAAGCCTTTATAGGTTCCGTCCTCGTCCAGCACCTCCGGAAACTCGAAACGCCACTCAAAAGCGCCTTCGTATACTTTATTTTCCTCGATGGCCTGGCGCTCTTCCTCCAGTTTTTGCAGCGTTTTCTGCTTTTGCTGCAGCTGCTTCTTGTCTACTTTTTTGGCTCCGAACAGGTCGGGGTCCTGCATCACCGAGATCTGCCCGCGCAGGTCGGCCATTTTTTTACGCAGCGGGTCGTTGTTGGCCAGCGTGGTTTTAAAGCCCTGCTTTATCTCCTCCAGAAAAGCCTCCAGCTGCTTTTTATCGCTCTTGGAGTTGGTGTGTTTATACTTGCCCACGGCCTCGCGGTAGGCCTGCAAACTATGGCCCTTCTTGCCAAAAGCCTCTTTCAGGTCGGCCGAGAGCGGGTAGCGGCTCAGCAGCGAGTTACCCTGTTTTATGTTGATGTCGATGTTGGGCAGCGTCTGCAGCCGCGTATACTTGCCCGTTTGTACGTTTTTGGGAGGAGCGGATGACAGCGTTTCCTCGGTCTCAAAACCCTCGCGCAGGCCGCTGGCATTGGCGTAGCAAACGGGGCTGCTTGGCTCATCGGTTATACTTTCGGGGGCAGTGTAGTAGGCGTTTTTGAGCAGCTCGATCCAGAGGCGCAGGCGGCAGATCTTCACCGAGTTCGGGTTAATGTCCACGCCAAACAAACAGTTCTCAATAATCGTCTGCTTCTCGTGGAAGAGGGCCTCCTGCAGCTCCTGCACCTGCGGGTTTATACTTCGGTGGCCGTCGGGGTGCTCGGTTACGGTATAGCTGAAGGGCTCGCCATGAAGGTCGGTCACGATCAGCTCGTCGTTCTGCACTTCTATACTTCCGTAGTGCAGCGGTTTGCCCTGGCAGTTGGTTAAGATCCGGAGGTCATGCTTTATCACGATCAGCTCGTTCAGGGCGCTCACCAGGTAATGCCCCGAGCCCACGGCCGGGTCGCAGATGCGCAGGCTGTTGAGCAGCTGGTTATACTCCTTTATACTTTGCAAAGTATAGTGCTGGTTTACGCGGACCTGCAGGTCTCCGAACCCTGGTCCGGACAAACTGGTATCGATGTTCCAGCCATACTTTTCCGAGAAGCGCTGCACCACCGCCCGCCGGATGGCCTCGCGGCTCATGTACATGGTAATAAAGCCCGGCGTGTAGAAAGAGCCGTCGCGGTAGCCGTTTATTTTCTCAAAGATCAGCCCCAGCACCGAGGCCGTTATCAGCGTTTTGTTTTCCTCCTGTATCTCCTCCTTGCCCTCGGCCCCGAAGTCGTAGCTGCCCAAAAAGCGCAGCAGGTACTCCAGTGTGTGCAGTTCCGGGTGTTTCTGTAAAAAGTCCTTGCCCTGCGTGCGGCGGAAAACCGTTTGGGGGTAGAGCGGCAGCAGGCTGCGGTCTTTCAGGTTAGAGATGCGCAGCGTGCGTTTCTCCAGCGCCGTGGTTTCGAAGAGCGAGGAGTTGAGGTACGGGATGTGGTTATACTTGCTCCTGACGCTGGCACTGCGGTTTTCGGGCCGCTCGGCCAGCACATCGAAGAACAGCTCGTTCAGGTCGTCGAACTCTTTGAGATTGGCCGTTCCCATAAAGCCATACTTCTTATCGCCGTGGTGGTAGCTGATGAGCTGCGCCTCCAGCAGTTTGAGGAACAGGATGCGGTTCATCCAGGTGATGCACAGCTCCAGGGCCACGTTAAAGAGCTGCTCCTCGCGGGTGCTGCCGTAGCTGTAGGGCTTGTCGAGGCCCGAGATCAGGTCTTCGGAGCGCAGTTTCTGGTAGGCCGCCTCCAGCAGCGAGCCGGGGTTGGGGTTGGCTTTCCGTTGGATGAGTTTGCGGCCTCCCTCCTTCACTTCCTCCAGCCCGATGATGTGCAGCAGCTCCAGGTAAAAGTCGCGGTCCAGGGAGTTGGCGTCGTTGGCGAAAGGCTCTTTGAGCAGGTGCGCCGGCGAGAGCAGCTTGTAGAGCGCCACCAGCTTCACATCGTCTTTGGGGTCCTGGTTGCGCAGCGGCTTTTCGTAGTCCTTCAGGTTAAAGTAGGTATAGCTTATACTTTCGGAGAGCTTCTCTAAGTATGGCGCGGCTATCTCTTTGTAGAAAAAGTCGGTGCTGCCGCTGGCCTTGCGCCCGGCGCTCCAGTCGGTAAAGTCCTTCTTGAGCTGCGTATTCCGGAAAAACAGGCGGTCGAACTCCAGGGCATCGAACACAAACCACTCGTGCACGCTCGTCACGACCAGGTGGCGCATGTCGTGGTTGTTATGCTCCAGGCGCTCGCGCAGGTAGTAGAGCAGCAGCTCGTGGGTGGCTTTGTAGTTGAGGTTGTCGGTAGTGGGCATGTCGGCTTTGTTGGTGGGCCGCTTCACCTCCAGCAGCACCCCGGCATTGCTCTTGGTATTGTTCCCGGTATGGATCACCAGGTCGGTTTTGCCTTTGGTGTTCACGCCGTACTTATCATAAAAAGTCAACCGCAGAAAATCGCGCAGGTGATTTTTGGCATGCTCCTCCGTTTCGTGCAGGTTTATACTATCCAGCAGCGCCGTCAGCGCCTGTTTGAAGCGTTCTATTTCGGTGCGGGATGTTTTCAGTCTCAGGTACGCCTTGTTAAGCGCCTGTTTCGGGCGGAGGGTGTTGTGCTGCAGCATGCGGACGGGGTGCGTTTGTTTCTACAGCAAGATAGGGAAAGTTGAGAAGTTTGGAAGTTAGAAAGTTAGAAGGTTAGAAAGTTGGGGAGTTAGAAAGTTGGGGAGTTGGGGGGTTTAGGAGTTAGAGGGTTGGGGGGTTAGGAGTTTGGGGCATTTATATCCGCCATTTGCAGCGTGGAGTCCAACCACCCCTAACCCCTCCTTGTCTAAGGCGGGGAATTTTTAGGTTGCTGGTGTTGTCTTGGATAGCAAAAGACTTGGTTTATCAATCTATCCGCCATAATGAAGCTGCATAATAGATCGTACCTGAAGGAGAACCGCAGGGCACTGAGAAACTGCTCTACTCCGGCTGAGGGGGAACTGTGGAAATACCTGAAGTCAGGCCAACTAGAGGGACGGAAGTTTAGACGACAGCATAGTATAAGCAATTACATTTTGGATTTTTACTGCCCTTCCGAAAAACTGGCGATAGAACTAGATGGCCAGGTGCATCTGCACGCCGCTGCCGGAGAAGCAGATCATAAGCGAGATGAAATGTTAGCTACTATGGGTATAAAGGTGCTTCGCTTCGAGAACAAAGACATTTTCCAGCACCTGGAAGCAGTATTACAGGAAATCAGCGGAAGCTTTAGCAAGTAAAATTCCCCGCCTTGGACAAGGAGGGGTTAGGGGTGGTTGGACCCGGTAAAGCCCAAAAAAGAAGCGACTCCAGCTAATTGCCAGAGTCGATTCTCTGCTGAAAGCGGGTGGCACCGGACATGGCCGGACTTACATCGCATCTAATTCTTCGCGGAGCCTGTCTTTGGCTGCACGTTTCAGCTCACCTTCAACGTTCAGGGTGTCTATTCTTGATTTGGTGGAGTCGAAGTCGAACCCGGTGTGGTTCTTAAATTCCTCTTTCGCAATGTCTTTGGCCACGTCGGTCAGTCTTCCCTGGGCTTGTTCGCAGGACGTAAAAAAGGCAAAGGCGATCAGTGCTAGAAATAGCTTCTTCATGTTCTTGTTAAAATTCTGAGATAAGTCAAATGAACCCTGTTTCGTGAAGGATGTTTTGCAAAAAAATGAAAAACCTTCCTCGCAACAGGGCGGCTTTTATCCAAAGATAACATTTTTTGCCGCTTTTGATGTAGAAACACTGCTTTTTAGCTGTAAACCCCTCCCCTAAGAACAGGAGAGGGAGTTCCGGCAATCTCTGGCGCAAGCGTCCGCTTGTGCCTTTCAAAGCCGGTGAAGTATAAACCCACCCCCACCCCTCCGAGGAGGGGAATGTTCAGCACACGATTAACATCCCCCTGCCCCCTTCGAAGGGAGACTTGGCTGAGGCTCCGTCAGCAGCAGCTATCGAACCTGTTTCCAGCCTGCTCTTCTGCTGTTCCGGATTTGCAATCCGAAACAGCAGCGGTAAGTTTATACTTGTAGGGACAGGTCGCGACCTGTCCGCGCGATAGCCTTTGCTATGAAAATTATACTTCAGCCATAGTAACTACAGACTCCCCTCCTTGGCTAAGGAGGGGTAGGGGTGGTTGGACCCGGTACTGTAAATCCTTCCCGTAATAGCAAAGAGGCAAGCATCATCGTGGAAGTCGCTCCTATGCCAAAGTATAAATCCAGATCTCCAGATTAACCCGGCAGCCGCAACCCTTCACCACCTATCCTGATAAAATCAGTAACTTGCAGCACCAAAGCGAGGTAAAACCCTCTAACTCCTAAACCCTCTAACTCTCTAACTTCCCAACATGCTCAAAATCGGCCTTCTCTCCGACACCCATTCCTACCTCGACGACCAGATCCTGCGCCACCTCTCCGACCGCGACGAGATATGGCATGCCGGCGACTTTGGCAGCATGGAGGTTTCGGACAGGCTGCAAGAGCTGGCGCCGCTGCGGGGCGTATACGGCAACATCGATGACGCGGCGATCCGGCTGGTGCACCCCAAAGTAAACCGGTTTGTGGCCGAGGGGCTGGACGTGATGATGACCCACATTGGCGGCTACCCCGGCAAGTACCACCCCGACGTGCGCGAAAGTATAAAACTCAACCCGCCCCAACTCTACATCACCGGCCACTCGCACATCCTGAAGGTGATGACCGACAAGAGCCTCCACAACCTGCTGCACATAAACCCGGGCGCGGCGGGCAGGCACGGCTTCCACAGTGTCCGGACGATGGTGAAATTCAGTATAAGCGCGGGCAGGGTGCTGGACCTGCAGGTGGTGGAGCTGGGCAAGCGGGCATAAAAAAAGTGTGCCTGCTTGCGCAAACACACTTGAAATCTTGTTTAGTAAGCCGCCGCCATTCGCCTAAACAGCAGCGGCAGCAGATGGACTTACTTTCGCGGAAAATAAGGGTTACTCAGCGGTGGCTTCTACAGCAGGCTTGTTTTTTGGAGCCTCACCAAACTGAGCGCGCAGCTCGTCCATGTCAACATTCTTGATAACCGGCGTCAGCAGAAGCTGCTTAATCTTAGCTACTCTGTTGTTTGCTCTAGCCTTATTTTTGCGATCTTTTCTTTTTAATCTAGTAACTCCCATCGTTGCAATGATTTTAATTTGAAGGGCAAAAGTAAGTTATTATTTTTACAAAGTAAAATTTTTTCCGAAAGCATATTCATGACACAGAAGATAGATCTCCGCTCCGATACCGTAACCAAGCCAACGCCGGAAATGCTGCAGGCCATGTTTGCCGCCCCCGTGGGTGATGATGTGTACGGCGAGGACCCCACAGTGAACGCCCTGGAGCAGAAAACAGCTGCCATGTTCGGCATGGAGGCGGGCCTCTTCTGCCCTTCCGGCACCATGACAAACCAAATCGCCATAAAAGTGCACACGGCCCCGCTCACCGAGGTTATCTGCGACGTGACGGCGCACATCCACCAGTACGAGGGCGGTGGTATTGCCTTTAACTCGGCCGCTTCCACGGCGCTGGTGCACGGCGAGCGCGGCAAAATGACGCCCCGGCAGGTAGAGGCCAGTATCCGCCCGCTGGACAACATACACTTCCCCGAAACCCGCCTGGTGGCCCTGGAAAACAGCTGCAACAAGGGCGGCGGCTCGTTTTATACGCTGGAAGAGATCGCGGCTATTTCGGAAGTATGCAAGCGACACCGCCTGGCCCTGCACCTGGATGGCGCCCGCGTATTCAACGCCCTGGCTGCCTCCGGCGATGCCGCCCAGGACTACGGCTTATACTTCGACAGCATCTCGGTTTGCCTCTCCAAGGGCTTGGGTGCCCCGGTTGGCTCTGTGCTGCTCGGCTCCAAAGAATTCATAAAAAGGGCCAGAAGGGTGCGCAAAGTGCTGGGCGGCGGCATGCGCCAGGCTGGTTACCTGGCGGCGGCTGGCATCTACGCCCTCGACAACCACGTGGCGCGGCTCCAGGAGGACCACCGCAGGGCGAAGGAACTGGAGCAGGCGCTGCTGCAGGCCAGCTATGTGGAAAGCGTGCTGCCGGTAGAAACCAACATCGTGATCTTTAAACTGAACGAAAGTATGGCCGATGCCGCCTTTGTGCAGGCGCTGGCCGCCCAAAACATACTTGCCTCCAGCTTCGGCCCGCAAATGATCCGCTTCGTGACCCACCTCGACCTAACGGAGGAAATGCACCAACACCTGCTGCAGGTACTGCAGGCGCTGAACCAGGAGCAGGTGGAGGCGTAGTAATCTGCTACCATGATCTATAACTGTCCCCTCAAGGGGACAGTTTCTTCAAGCAGATTGCTACTTGCAGCCACCCATTTCATCTGTTGTTTAACCCTCAATACCTTAACCGAAATTATGAACGCCTCCTACCCTACGCCCGAAGTAATGGCAGCCTTCGCCACAGATCCTGTCATCTGCGGCATTATCCAAAACGGGCAGCCGCTGGCATCGTCCCGCTCCGAGGATCTATACTTTAAACTGCTCGGCTCGATTGTGTCGCAGCAGCTGAGCACCAAGGTGGCGGCGGTCATCTTCAGGCGGTTCCGGGAGCTGTTTCCGGAGGAGTACCCCCACCCGGAACTGGTGCTGGAGGCGCCGGATGAGCTGCTGCGCAGCGCAGGCCTCTCGTTTCAGAAGATAGGGTATGTGCGCAATGTAGCCACCTTTGCCGCGGCCGGCAACCTGCAGCACGCCACTATTGCTGCCCTGGAGGACGAGGAGTTAATTAAACACCTGACGCAGATAAAAGGCGTTGGCCGCTGGACCGTGGAAATGCTGCTGATGTTTGCCCTGGAGCGCCCTGATGTTTTTCCGGTAGATGACCTGGGGATTCAGAACGCCATGAAGCGCCACTATGGGTTGGATGCCTCCGGCAAGGCCCTGCGCCTGCAAATGCAGCAGATCGCCGAGAACTGGCGCCCCTACCGCACCATCGCCAGCAAATACCTCTGGCAGTCGCTGGACAATATGCCGAAGTAAAAGGCAGGTTAAAAGCTGAAAGGCTCCCCGTTGTATGTAGATATTTTTTATACCTTGTAGCAACTATATACCTGCTGATCCTATGCTGCTTCGCGCACGACAACTGACTACACTTGCTGGAAGCTTCCTGCTGCTCGCCCTTTTCACCAGCTGCGAGAACGAAGACAGCACCACGAAATTTACCGGTAAGGTGATCGACCCGGATACCAATCAGGCTTTTGCAGACACCAGGGTAGACCTGTTTTTAAGCGATGGACTGCCTGATACGTATACTTTTTTCACCCCTGTAGCTTCCTCCTCCACCACCAACAGCCAGGGAGAATACGAGTTTATCCATACGCCGCAAGCCAGGCAAACGGTATACTGGGTGGCTTCGGAGAAAAAAGGCTATGTGGAGGTTAAGGATGGTTTAGGCAAAGAGATAAAGCGCAACCAGACGAACAATATGGATGTGTTCCTGGCCAAAGGCTCCTATCTGGAAGTAAGCGTGACCAACGCCGCTCCCTCCCCCGACAAAAGCCTGAAGGTTTCCCTCACCTATCCACTGAATGAAGCGGCCTCTCCTGTAAAAGGGATAATGTATGGCGGGGATAGTATGATTTTTAACGCCGCCACCACAACTGACAAGTTCGTTCGTGGTTTTTATTACAAGCGCACCTCCAACGTGAAGGTGGAGTGGGAAGTGACAGCAGCCGGCGCCATAGAAACTAAAAGTACAACTGTTCCGCTGGTGGAGTATGACACCGCCCGCTTCGAGATCAGCTACTGATTTATACTTTAAGAGCCAGCATGTAAAGGTAATATAGTCAAGTACTTATACTTAAGACTGCAGACAAGTATAAAACTCAAATTGCGATTTACTACTCCTTGTAAAGGTATGAACCCACCCCTAAACCTTAAGGAGGTAGGGCCGTTAAGTTCTAGCTACACCGCTGTTAAAAAACTCTGTCATTCTGTTAAGAATCTTGGTAGCCGGTAGGTGAAGCCGTTGCTACTGGCCAATAAGATCCTTTCAGGATGACAAAAAATGAGAGCTTAACGGCCCCCTCCATGAAGGGAATTCCAACAACTTTAATATGATTCCCCTCCTTGGAGGGGTTAGGGGTGGGTAAGTATTAAAGTATAGATCAGGCTGCCGCTTTCTTCTCGTTTTCCTTTGCCACGCGTTCCAGCATCTTCAGCACCAGTTCCTCTGTGCCCGACAGGTACTTTGATTTCGGTTTGCTGGCATCGTGGCGCTTCAGGTAGTTCATCAGCCTGTCTTCCCGGAACAGATTGACCACCTCCGGATGGATGTAGTACTTGCTGCACACACTCGGGGTATTGCCCAGCCCTTTAGCCACATCCTTCACGGCCGCTTTAATGGCCTTTTCCTTATCCAGGTCAGGCTCCTCATCCAGCACATTCTCCAGGCACTCCACCATGCGCACGGTGCCGCCCCAGGTACGGAAATCCTTAGCTGAGAAGTTATGGGCAGTCGCCTCGCGCAGGTACTCGTTCACGTCCCCCGACTCCAGCGTCTGCCGCTCCCCGCTCTCATCAAAATACTGGAACAGGTCATAGCCGGGTATGTCCTTGCATTTCTTTACAAGGCGGGCCAGGCGGCGATCCTTCAGGTCTATCTCCTGGGCCACGCCTTTTTTGCCCACAAACGAGAACTTTATACTACTGCCGTTGATCTTCACATGCTTGTCGCGCAGCGTGGTGAGCCCATACGACTCGTTGGACTTGGCATAGCTGCGGTTGCCGATCCGGATCAGGGCGTTATCCATCAGGGTGAGGACAAGCGCGGTTACTTTTCGGCGGTCCAGGTGGCGGGAGGCGATATCCTGCTGCAGTTGCCCGCGCAGTTTGGGCAGCGCGTGCCCGAACTCGATCATGCGCCCAAACTTGGTCAGGCTGCGGGCCTGCTGCCACTGCGGGTGGTAAATATACTGCTTGCGCCCCTTCGCATCGCGGCCGGTAGCCTGCAGGTGCCCTTTCGCAGATTTGCAGATCCATACATCGGTCCAGGCAGGCGGAATCACCAGCGCCTGCAGCCTGGCCAGCACCTTTTCATCGCTTACCTTCTCCCCCTTTTCATCCAGAAAATAAAAGCCCTTCCCTGCTTTCTTGCGGGTATAGCCCGGCTTCTCGTCAGAAGTATAGCGTAAGCCAGCCCAGGCCGCCGATTTCCCCGCGTCAGCATATAATTCGTGTATTTCTTGCTTCGTCATAGTCAGAGGCTTCTTCATCTTCCGGCCTCAGAGGGTAATACTTTAGTTTAGGGCAAAAGTTGTTGCGGTGTATCCTTCTGCACAGCCTTTCTTTAGGAACAGGAGATGGAGTTTTGCAGTGGTGGGTCCAACTGCCCAGCTTTCACCCCACCCCAACCCTCCCCTAAAAACAGGGGAGGGAGTTCGGTAACTGCTCTTACTAAAGTATAAATTTCGGAGCTGCTGTTCTTCGCGCGGACAGGTCGCGACCTGTCCCTACAGGTATAAACCCACCCCTAGCCCCTCCAAGGAGGGGAATTTAGTACTTGCTATACTTTACTGTCATCTCGAGCAGGGCGAGAGATCTATCCGAAATTCTAAAGAGATCTCTCCCGAAGGTCGAGATGACAAGATAGCCGAAGCTATTGAAATGATACCCAGTCCTTTCCTCCGCAGACGATCATCCCCCTGCCCCCTTCCAAGGGGGACTTTGGTTCAAGCTCCGTTAGCAGCAGCTATCGAATCTGATTCCAGCCTTTGGGTTGAGCGCCTATGCGAGTTTTTCCGGTGACGAGCTGCAAGCGAGGCAGCCCGAGGTACGAGGGCAGGAAAAGCTCCCAGCGCGATGCCCGAAGGCGAGGCCTCCCGGCCTGGAGGGAGCCAAAGTATAAATGCAACGGTAGGCATGTAAGTCTGGAGGATCAGCGGAAGCTAGTAAGTATAGCTTGTGTCAAGTGGAAGGAAGCAGCGGCTAAGAGAGGCACAAGCGGACGCTTGCGCCAGGAAGAGGAAGAAGTATAAAAGTATAGCCAAAGTATAAAGCATAAACTTTTGAAGCCAGCCGCCCGGCAACAACACCTTCCCTTTCCAACTCTCATCTTTCTGCTTTATCTTTACCACCCATACACACCCAAACCGCGCCATGCATAAAAACATATCCTACCTCTACGCCTTCTTCGGATTCTTTTTACTGGGTTGCGGCGTGGTGGCCGTCGATTTAGCCGGCGAGCAGGCCAACACGGCACTCTTTACCGGTGCCGCTGGGGGCTTGATCGGACTGACAGCCGGGCACTTCCTGAACCGGGGCAAGCGCTGGGGCTTTATGCTGGGCACGGCCGAGGCGGGGCTGCTCACGCTGCTGCTGGGCTGGCGGGCGGCCACGTATTTCACGCGCCTGCTGGGCATGGTGCAGCAGCCGCAGGGGCCGGACAGCGCCGAAACGGCCGGTATGGCCTTCCTGCTCACCACAGCCATGCTGGTTATCTCCCTGCTCACCCTCACGGTTTCCGTGATGTTCGCCAGACAGGTGTTGAGCGCGACAAAATAGCGGTTCGTCTATATTATTTTAATATTCTCCTTGCTTTTTGCTATATTGTTTGAGAAAACATTCACCAAACAATAGCGCACATGATGAACAAAACCGTGCTGAGCATCCTGCTTACCGCAAGTGTGGTAAGCGTAGCCGAGGCCCAGACTAAACTCGTGGAAAAGGTAACCAGGCAAGGCGACGAACTGGTGATCCCTTATACCAAGTATAAACTCCCCAACGGCCTCACCCTGATCGTGCACGAGGACAACTCTGACCCGGTGGTACACGTGGACGTAACCTACCACGTCGGCTCCGGCCGCGAGGAGGTGGGCAAGTCGGGCTTCGCGCACTTTTTTGAGCACATGATGTTCCAGGGCTCCGACAACGTGGCCGACGAGGAGCACTTCAAGATCGTTTCTGAATCCGGTGGCACGTTGAACGGCACTACCAACCGCGACCGCACCAACTACTTCGAAACCGTACCTAGCAACCAGTTGGAGACGGCCCTGTGGCTGGAGGCCGACCGCATGGGCTTCCTGCTCGACGCCGTAACGCAGCCAAAGTTTGAGGTGCAGCGCGAGACGGTGAAGAACGAGCGCGGCCAGAACTACGACAACCGCCCTTACGGCCTGGTGTACGAGATGACCTCCAAGAACCTCTACCCCTACGGCCACCCCTACTCCTGGACCACCATCGGCTACATCGAGGACCTGAACCGGGTGAATGTGAACGACCTGAAGAACTTCTTCCTGCGCTGGTACGGCCCTAACAACGCCACGCTTACCGTAGGCGGCGACGTGAAGCCGGAGGAAGTAGTGAAGCTGGTGGAGAAATACTTCGGCTCCATCCCTGCCGGCCCGGCCGTGCAGGACATGAAGCCACAGCCTGCCAAGCTGGACAAGGACCGCTACGTGAGCTACGAGGATAACATCCGCTTCCCGATGCTGCGCATGACCTTCCCGTCGCCGGAGTCGGGGCACAAAGACGAGCCGGCGCTGGACGTGCTGGCCGAGGTCCTGGGCCAGGGCAAGAACTCGATCTTCTACAAGAACTTTGTGAAAGAGCAGAAAGCCATGCAGGCCTCCGTGTTTAACTCTACTTCGGAGCTGGCCGGCGAGTTCGGCATTACCGTGATGGCGTACCCGAACACGCCGCTGGCGCAGACCGAGGAGCTGGCCCGTAAATCCATCGCCGAGTTCGAGACGCGCGGCATTAACGAGGAGGACCTGCAGCGCTTCAAGGCGCAGGCCGAGTCGAGCCTGATCAACCGCATGGCCAGCGTGAGCGGCAAAGTATCGCAGCTGGCCTATTACGAGACCTTCCGCAACAACCCGAACTACCTACAGGAGGAGATCAAGCGCATCCAGTCGGTAACGAAGGAGGATGTGCAGCGTGTGTACAACCAATACATTAAAGGTAAGCCCGCCGTTATACTTAGCGTGGTGCCAAAAGGCAAGGCTGAGCTGCTGGCAAAAGCGGATAACTACACCGTCGACCAGAGTGGCTATACCGCCGGAGCAGACGAGTACAGCGGCCTGAAGTATACCAAAGCTGTAGACACCTTTGATCGCACCAAGCGCCCGGGTGCCGGCGAGAACCCAGTGGTGGCGGTGCCAAACTACTACACCGGCAAGTTCAGGAACGGCCTGAAGATGATCGGCACCAACACCAACGAGATCCCGACCGTTACCCTGCAGCTAAGTATAAAAGGCGGGCATCGCCTGGCAGCCAATAACCCGGCTAAGGCTGGCATTGCCTCCCTGACCGCCGACATGCTGAACGAGGATACCCAGAACTATACTTCGGAGCAGTTCAGCAACGAGCTCGACAAGCTGGGCAGTTCCATCCGCGTTGGCTCCGGCCAGGACGATACCTACGTTATCGTGCAGTCGCTGAAGAAGAACCTGGATAAAACACTTGCCCTGCTGGAGGAGCGCCTCTTCAGGCCTAAGTTTAACCCGGATGATTTCGAGCGCCTCAAGAAACAGCAACTGGAAGGCATCGCCAACCAGGCCACACAGCCTACGGCCATCGCCAGCAGCGTGTATAACAAACTGCTTTATGGCAACAACCACATCATGTCCATCCCTACCTCCGGTACTTCCGAAACGGTGGAGAACATCACCCTGGACGACGTGAAGCAGTTCTACAACAGCTACTACTCCCCTTCTGTAACGGAGCTGGTTGTGGTGGGCGACATCTCGGAGAAAGAGCTGATGGGCAAACTCGACTTCCTGAAGAAATGGAAGAAGAAAAACGTGCAGCTGCCTGCTGAAACCAAGGCTCCGGCCATTGAGAAGACGCGCATTTACCTGGTGGATAAGCCGGATGCGGCACAGTCGGAGATCAGGATCGGCTACATGGCCATGCCATTCGACGCCACCGGCGAGTACTATAAGCTGGGCCTGATGAACTACAACCTGGGTGGCGCCTTCAACAGCCGCATCAACCTGAACCTGCGCGAGGACAAAGGCTATACCTACGGGGCCCGCTCCTACTTCAGCGGCAGCAAGTATGCAGGTCCGTTCACGGCCTCTGCCGGCGTGCGCGCCGATGCCACCGCCGAGTCGGTTACCGAGTTCATGAAAGAGCTGTCTGACTTCCAAAAGAATGGCATTAAGGAGGACGAGCTGCAGTTCATGAAGAGCTCTATCGGCCAGGCTGACGCCCGACAGTACGAGACGCCTTACCAGAAAGCCAATTTCCTGGGCCGCATCCTGCGGTTTGACCTGAACAAGGACTTCGTGAAGAAGCAAACCGACATCCTGAACAGCATCACGAAGCAGGAAATAGACGCGCTGGCGGCCAGGCACCTGCCGGTAGCCAACATGCACATTGTGGTGGTAGGCGATAAGAAGACGGTGCTTCCGAAACTGGAGGCCCTGAACTACGAGATCGTGGAACTGGACACAGACGGCAACCCGATTGCCAGCTCATCCGTAAAATAAACCACATACTACACGAAGAGAGCCCTTGGTTTTACCGAGGGCTTTTTTTATTCCCGTTCTGCACTGATTTGACGGTGTTTACCCTGTAACAAGAAAGGCCCCTGCCCACGTAAAGCAGGTTGCAATGCCCATTTCTACAGCTTTTGGCCATATATTTGCCGTGGGCTGTATAATAATGCAGAGGTACTGCGTTGCACCCTTAAATGCTTTACTCATAACATGAAAAAACTACTCTACACGCCTGTGTGGCTTTTGGCCATAGCGGGCATGCTCTCCTTCAGCAGCTGCGACAGCAACGACGGCGTGATCTTCTCGATACAGGACGATGTGAACCTGGGCCAGCAGGTTGCCCATGAGGTAGACTCCACGTACCGCGCGCAAGGCAAGCTGCTGGAGCGCAACAGCTCCAACGCCAACACCCAGAAAGCCTACCAGCACCTGGACCGCATCGTAAACCGCGTGCTTACCTCCGGCGAGGTGAAGTATCAGGAGGAATTCCCCTGGACGGTTAAAATTATTAAGGACGATGAGACGCTCAACGCCTTCGCCTCTCCCGGTGGCCAGATTTACGTGTTCACCGGTTTGATCAAGTACCTGGACGACGAGGACCACTTTGCCGGGGTGCTGGCCCACGAGATTGCCCACGCCGACAAACGCCACAGCGTAAAGCAGCTGCAGCGCGACTATGGTATTGCCCTGTTGCTGTCGGTGGCGCTGGGCAACAACCCCGGCACACTGAAGCAGATCGCGGCGCAGCTCTCGGGTACGCTGGCCGGCCTTAAATTCAGCCGCGATGCCGAAACAGAGGCAGACGAGGCCTCTGTGGCCTACCTAAGTGGCACCCGCCACTACGCCTGCGACGGGGCGGCTGGCTTTTTCGTGAAGATGGAGCAGGAGGAGCAACAAGGGGCGACACCCGAGTTTCTGAGCACACACCCCAGCCCGGGCAACCGTATCGAGCACATACAGCAACTGGCGCAGGAGCGCGGCTGCAGCACCGCCTCCGCCCCAGACTCCGATTTTCAGGGTTTGAAAACCTCACTCGGGATTTAACGAATAACAAAGTGCCTGCCCCAACCCGGCGGGCACTTTGTACTTATGCACTACAGAACTATGAAGAAAATAAAGAACTCTGTCACCAAGGCTATTCTGCGGGGAGAGGAGAAACTGGACCTGCTCACCTTCCAGTTAAAGAACAAGCTTAAACTGAACCGCCCGCTGCAGATCGTAACCTACCGCAGCTACGGCACCCCCGAGCGCCTCTATGTAAAAGGGCGTGTGCTGGTAGACAAAGGCATACAGCACTCCGAGGAGAACGATACCACCTGGGAGAACCTGCTGAACATGTACCGCCGCTTTGAGAGCGACGAGATCCCGAACGCCCGCGTACAGCTCTGCCTGCAAAACCAGCTGCACGAAATCACCACCGATGTGGAAGGCTACTTTGTGCTGAACCTCAAGCCTGAAAAGCCCCTGCACCTGGCTGATATCTGGCACCCGATAGAGCTGGAACTGAAAGAAGCCCCGGTGCACAACTTTGAGCCGGGCCTAAAGGAGACCGCTTACGTGCTGGTGCCGCCACCCGACGCGGAGTACGGCATTATCTCCGACATAGACGACACCATTGTGCGCACCGGCGCCACCAGCCTGCTGCAGACGGGCCGCAACGTGCTGCTGAACAACGCCCACACCCGCATCCCCTTCCATGGGGTGTCGCAGTTCTACAAGTCGCTGCAACTTGGCCGCAACGGCAAGCGCAACAACCCCTTCTTCTACGTGAGCAGCAGTCCCTGGAACAACTACGACCTGCTGTACCACTTCCTGGAGCTGAACGAGATTCCGGAAGGCCCGCTCCTGCTCCGCGACTTTGGCATAGACGAGAGCAAGCTGGGCCACTCCGACCACATGAGCCACAAGTATAAGGAGATCGAGAACATCCTGATCACCTACCCGCACCTCGACTTTATACTTATAGGAGACAGTGGCCAGCAGGACGCACCGATTTATCATGAAGTGGTGAAGAACCACCCGGGCCGCATCATGGCCATCTACATACGGGATGTGAATGTAGCCAAGCGCACCCAGGCCGTAACCAGGATAGCTGACGAGCTGAAGGCCAGCGGTGAGGTGGAAATGGTGCTGGTGAAGGACACGGCCGCTGCCGCTGCCCACGCCGCGGAGCATGGGTTTATACTTGTGGAAGAGGTAAAAGAAGTTGAGAAAGAGGTGGAGCTGGATAAGGAGAACGACACGGAATAAGTCATATTGATCTGTTGAAGCCACGGCAGGCGCGGGAGGTTTTCCTGTGCCTGCCGTGGCTTTTCTGCCTCTTGCACAACGTATAAACTCGAGGCCGGGCCAACTATACGCATGCCTGCATCCGTACAAGGCATAAATCATACATAGCCTATACTTTGTAAAAACACCCCTGCCATGACAGAAGAACTCTGGTACAAGAATGCGGTTATCTACAGCCTGGACCTGGAAACTTTTATGGATTACAACGGCGATGGCGTCGGTGACTTTCAGGGGCTGGCCCGCCGGCTGGATTACCTGCATGCCATGGGCATCGACACGGTCTGGCTGGCTCCTTTCCAGCCCACGCCCAATAAGGACAACGGCTATGACGTCATGGATTTTTATGGGGTAGACCAGCGCCACGGCTCCAGCGGTAACTTTGTCGAGTTCATGCACCAGGCCAAAAAGCGCGGCATCAAGGTCATCATCGATCTGGTGGTGAACCATACCTCCGACCAGCACCCTTGGTTCCAGGACGCGCGCAGCAGCAAGGACGCCAAGCACCGCGACTGGTACGTGTGGTCGGAGAAAAAACCCTCGGACTGGGATGAGGGCATGGTCTTCCCGGGAGTGCAGCACGCCACCTGGACCTACGATAAGAAAGCAAAGGCCTACTACTACCACCGTTTCTACAACTTTCAGCCCGACCTTAACATCGACAACCCTGAGGTGCGCGAGGAGATCATGCGGATCATAGGCTTCTGGCTGGAGCTGGGGGTAGCGGGTTTCCGGGTAGATGCCGTGCCTTTCCTGATAGAGACACCCGCTCCGGGGGCCGCCAAGCCCGAGCTGAAATTCGACTACCTGCGCCAGATGAGTCGCTTCATGCAGTGGCGGCAGGGCGATGCCATTTTCCTGGGCGAAGCGAACGTGCTGCCCGAAGAGACCAAGAAGTATTTTGGAGAGGAGGGTGAGGGCATCCACATGATGTTTAACTTCTACGTGAACCAGCACCTGTTCTACGCGCTGGCCTCCGGCGAGATAGAACCGCTGAAAGAGGCGCTGGAGTCTACCCGGATGACGCACCCGACCTCGCAGTGGGCCCATTTTCTGCGCAACCACGACGAGTTGGACCTGGGCCGCCTGACGGAGGAGCAGCGGCAGAAGGTTTTCGCCCGCTTCGGACCGGAAAAGCACATGCAGCTCTATGACCGCGGCATCCGGCGGAGGCTCTCCCCCATGCTGGGCAACCGCCAGCAAACCGAACTGGCCTACAGCCTCATGTTCTCGCTGCCGGGTGCGCCCGTTATCCGCTATGGCGACGAGATTGGCATGGGCGAGGACTTGAGCCTGAACGAACGCGACGCGGTGCGCACCCCGATGCAGTGGTCTGCTGAGAAGCAGGCGGGCTTCTCGGAGGCCGACAAGCTCATACACCCGGTCATAGACAAAGGCCCCTATGCCTACAAGCACGTAAATGTGGAGACCCAGCGCCGCGAACCCGACTCGCTCCTGAACTGGATGACCACCATGATACGCCTGCGCCAGGAGTGCACCGAGATTGGCTGGGGCGACTGGCAACTCCTGGAGAGCGGGAACCCGTGCGTGCTGTGCATGCACTATAGCTGGCAGGGCAGTTCGCTGCTCATCTTCCATAATTTTGATGAAAGGGCCCACGAGGTAGTGCTGAATCTGAAGGAGAAAGAGGAGCACAGGCTGATTGACCTGATGAAAAATGAGGAAAGTACGGCAGATGAAAAAGGCAGGCACTACATAACCCTGGAAGCTTACGGCTACCGCTGGTTCCGGGCCGGCGACCTGAGCCACCTCCTGCAAAAAGGCTGAAGCAAAGTATAAACTCAGCAGAAAAAGCAGTTACAAAGTATAAACCCCTACCTAAGCCAGACACGATGAGCAGAGCATTTGTAAAGGAAGACGATGCGGGAGAGCCTCCTATCATACCGCCACGCGCAGCGCTTCCGCCCGGCACGACCAACTACGTAACGCCAACTGGCCTGGAGCAACTGCGCGCGGAGCTAACCCAGCTCGAAGCAGAAAGGTCCAGGGCGGAGGCCAACCGCGAGGACGAGGCTAACCGCACCCGCCAGCTTACCATCCTGAATGCACGCCTTAGCGCCCTGAACGAGCGGCTGGCAAGCGCCCGCGTAATCGACCCAGCCAATCAGCAGCCCAATGAGGTGCGCTTTGGGGCAACCGTAACGCTGAAAACCGTGAAAGGCCCCAAGCCGGGCATGAAGCGCACGTTCACGATTGTGGGTGTGGATGAGGCAGATGTGGCTGCGGGCAAGGTGGCTTTTGTGGCACCCATCGCGAGGGCTGTGGTAGGGGCCAAAGCAGGCGAGATGGTAAGTTTGAAGTTAGGTAAAACGGAGGAGCTGGTGGAGGTAACAGGGATTTCATACTAAGGGATGTAGTGTTCTGTCACTTTTGCATGAGTCTCGCTTGCTTTCTTTTATACTTTTAGCCGCTTTATTCCCTTCTTCTTCCGGTAGTACCGGACATCCTTATCCGCAACCAAAGCTACTACGGATTTCCAAGTCTGCGTAAACCGTACGTCTATACTTACTGATTTATACTTGTCTGAGTCAGGATTAGCAGGATGTAGCGATGAGCAGGATTTTATACTTGGGTTATACTTTTATACTTTATCCCTTTCATGGTGCAAGTCTTCAGACTTGTATCCAACAATGGCGTCGGGTTTGTAACCCGACTGGATTGAAAAGTCATACTTTATACTTGGGCTATACTTCATAGCTTCTCTGGCGCAAGCGTCCGCTTGTGCCTCTTTTATACTTTGGCTATACTTTCTTAGCCGCTGCTTCCCTCCAATTGACACAAGCTATACTTTCTAGCTTCTGCTGATCCTCTAGTTCCCACAAACCTACCGTTTCATTTCTGACTTTGGTGCTCTCAAGCCCGAGAGGGCTCGCCTTCGGGCATCGCGCTGGGAGCTTTTCCTTTGCTCCTGCGTCGCAATGCCCTCCGGGCACCGGAAAAACTCGCATAGGCGCTCAACCCAAAGGCTGGGTATCAACTCGATAGCTACTGCTTTTGTCATCTCGACCTTCGGGAGAGATCTCTTTAGAATTCCAGATCGATCTCTCGCCCTGCTCGAGATGACAGTAAAGTATAGCAACAAGTATGGTTCCCCTCTCGGGAGGGTTGGGGAGGGGTGAAACCAAGGCACACGCAGGTGCTCTGCTCCTCAGGAGGTTGTGCGCAAAGTATGAATCACGAAAGGACGGACGCTTGCGCCGCCATGCGCTAGAGCTACTCCAGGAAGTATGATTCCCTCTGAAAACCCTAGCTGGAATGATCCGCAATGATCTTCCAGCCTTCCGGAAACTTCCTGAAGATAACGGAGAAATGGCCCTCCAGGTCGCCTTTGTCAGCGTCGCGCTGCAGGTGCCACTTGCCTACCACCAGCATGGTTTCAGGGGATAAGGGACGCAGCTCCTTCAGGTCGAAGTTAAGCTTGCCCATGGCCGACACGCCCGGGTAGCCGCGCTTGTAGTTGTCGAGGGTTTGCTGCCAGCCGTAGGTCAGGCCGCGGGAGCCGACAAACAGAAGCGAATCTGATTTCCAGTAGCCCTGCATGTAACACACCAGTTCGCCGCGGCTCCAGCACTGTGCCTGCTCCTCCAGCACCTGACGCACCGCAGCAGCGGCATCAACTGTGGCAGCCCGCGGTTTGCTGCCTGTACAGGCACTCATGCTGAACAGCCCGAGGATCAACAGGAAGTATAATTTATTTTTCATCGCTTACCGGTAATATTTCCCTGATATAGATAGCACCACCCAACCGGCCCATTGCCCGGGCTATGCGCACGCGGCGGCTGAGGATGTAAGCAGATGGCCTGTTGGCAGCGTACCTGATCGGGTTCGGCAGCACGGCCGCCAGCAACGACGCCTGCCACCTGCCCACCTCGCTGGCCGGCTTCTTAAAGTACGCCTGCGAGGCCGCCTCCACCCCAAACACACCGTCGCCGAACTCCGCTATGTTCAGGTACACCTCCAGAATCCGCTGCTTGCCCCACAGCACCTCAATCAGCACGGTAAAGTAGGCTTCCACGGCCTTGCGCAGGTAGCTGCGGCCGTGCCACAGGAAAACGTTTTTGGCCACCTGCTGGCTAATCGTGCTTCCGCCCCGGATGTTGCCGCCCTTCTGGTTGCGCTCAAAGGCATCGGATATGGCATCAAAGTCAAAGCCGCTGTGCTGCAAAAACTTTTGGTCCTCCGAGGCCACCACCGCCAGCGGCAATTGGTCCGACATCTCCTCCAGCGTCACGAATTTATACTTTATTCCCGGGTTTTCTTTGTTGGCAGCCCCGGCCTCGGCCCGGCGCTTGAGCATGTGCAGCGTAGCCGGAGGCGCCACCCAGCGGTACACCAGCACCCACGCCACGCTTAGCAGGAAAAGGCTAAGTAGCAGCTTCACGAAAAGCAGCCTCAGCTGCCTTAGCCCCAATCGTTTTTTAGCCATTCCGGTGTCCTCTCATTCGGGCGCAAAGGTAAGCAGTTTGAGGTATTTTCCTAACGCCACCACTTCTGCCCGCCAACGCTTGCCCCACCGGAAGCGTAGGTTAAAACAGAAGCAAACAGAACGTATAAACCCTTATATTGAAGCAAAAACCAACGACCTATGCCCGCTACAAAATACCTGCCGCTGTTTCCGCTGAGCATTGTGGTGTTCCCGGAGGAGAAGCTGAACCTGCACATTTTTGAGCCGCGCTACAAGCAGCTGGTG
Source organism: Pontibacter flavimaris (assembly GCF_001907195.1). Taxonomy (GTDB): domain Bacteria; phylum Bacteroidota; class Bacteroidia; order Cytophagales; family Hymenobacteraceae; genus Pontibacter; species Pontibacter flavimaris. The sequence goes on along the minus strand of NZ_LVWA01000008.1, from coordinate 85,338 downwards.
CTGGACTGTGTGGAGACCGGCAAGAACTTCGGCATACCCACCCACATTCAGAATGGCGTGGGGCTTTTCGGCACAGAAGTGGAGATCCTGAACATCGAGAAGAAGTATGATAACGGCGAGATGGACATCCGCACCAAGGGCCTGAAAATTTTCAAGATCCAGCAGTTCGATAAAATGGCGCCCGGAAGGTTGTATGCCGGTGGGGAGGTGGAAATGGTGGAGAACGACTATGAAGAGGATATCATCACCAAAATCAAGATAAAGGAGCTTCTGGAGCAGCTCTACGAGACACTGGGCCTGGGCAACCTATACCTGGAGCTGCCGGAGGACTTTAAAAGCTACGATATTGCGCACCAACTGGGCCTGAACACAGAGCAGGAGTATGCGCTGCTGCAACTGCTGAGCGAGAAAGAACGCCAGGAAGTGATTTTACTACACCTGCAGCAGCTCCTGCCCATGCTGCTCGAAACCGAGAAACTAAAGGAACGGGTGAAGCTGAACGGCCACTTCAAAAACCTGACGCCCCCGAACTTTTAGGTCCCGCGCTGTTTATACGTTATGCTGGTATACTTTCTCATCGTCGTTCCGGTACTGCTGTCTGCCTTTTTCTTCTTCAGTTACTGGCAGGAACGCAAGTACAGGCGCAAGCCCTTCTACAGGCTATCGGATGTGGGCTGGCAGCGGCATGCACCGCCCCCGGAGGCGGAGCTGGTGCACTCGGCGGCCCTGTTGGGCGATGTGGGCGCCATCGCCACCGATGGCACCGATCCTGTGATGAAGCTGGTGCAGGCGTGGCAGCAGGAGGCAGGAGCGAAAGGCACCATGATCTTTTTGGGGGATAACCTCTACCCTATCGGCTTGCCCGAGGCAGGCAACCGCCACCGCGACTTGGCAGAGGCCCGGCTTAACACCCTCATCCAAAGTATAAAAAGCTACCCCGGGCGGGGTATTTTTCTGGGAGGCAACCATGATTGGCTGAAGGGCCGCGAGGGCGGATATGAGCAACTGCTGCGGCAGGAAGCTTACGTGCTGGAGCACCTGCAACAGCCTAACAGCTATCTGCCCCCGCAGGGCTGCCCCGGCCCCTCCTGCCTGCAGCTGGCCGAGGGGCTGCTGCTGGTGGTGATAAACACGCAATGGTTTGTGCAGCGCGGCACTAAGCCACTTGGCAGTAAGTATGGCTGCCCCTACGCGGATATTGAGGAGTTCTTTGTCAGCCTGAACAAGCTGCTGAAGCGCAACAGCCACCAGCGCATCCTGATAGCCGGGCACCATCCGCTCTACAGCAATGCCATGCACGGCGGCAAATTCACCATCAAGCAGCACATTTTTCCGCTCACTGCCCTGCACAAGCGCTTCCTGATCCCGCTGCCCCTCTTCGGCTCAATTTACCCCTTCTACCGCAAAATGTTCGGGGCCTATGAAGACATGTCGCACCGCAAGTATAAGAAGATGCGCAAGCGCCTGCTCCGTATTTTCCACCGCTACAACAACCTGATCTACGTGGGCGGCCACGACCATAACCTGCAGCATTTTGAAATACAGGGCAACCACTACATCGTGAGCGGCTCGGGCAGCAAACTGGCGTTTGTTAAGAAAGGCGGCCGGGCCACCTTTGCCTTGGAGGAACTGGGCTTCTTCGTGCTCAACTACTACAGCAACGGGCAGGTATGGCTGGAGTGCCGCACCGTTTCCGCCACTCCCGGGCAGGGCCAGCTTGCTTTCCGGAAGCTACTGTAGCCCATCCTCATTCTCCGGCGGGAAGTATGACTTTCAGGCTCTTGGTGTGCATCACCACCTCTATCTTCTCCGCTGTCTCCACAGGTTCGCCGTCTATGTGCATCACCTCCAGGTCGGGGTTGTAGATGGTGGCGCGCCTGCACTTGAGGATGCGGGTATACACGCTGGTGTCGATGCTGTCGGTGTAGAGTTTATAAAGTATGCCAACGCTTGCCGCCCTTGGGAAAGGCTCTATCAGGCAGATCTCAAATTTGCCGTCATTCAGAATCCCATCCGGGTTGATGCTGGCATTGGAGCCCCAGGCGTTGGCGTTGGCTACCGTCACCATAAAGGCCTTGCCCTCGAAAGTATCGGCATCGGTCTCTATTCGGTAAGTTTTGGGCTCGTAGCTCAGGTACTCCTGCAGGGCAATCCAGGTATAGGAACCGGGTCCGCGCGTGTCGCCCTCACAAAAGCGCTTCACTACCAAAGCGTTAAAACCAAGGTCACTGAGATGGATGGAAGGCATGCCATTGAGCGTGATGGTATCGATGTTGCGCACCACATGCGTGTGGATGAGCTGCAGTGCCTCCTCTGTGTCCTGCGGGATGTCGAGGTCTTTGGAGAGTCCGTTGCCGGACCCCAGCGGGATGATGCCCAGTGGCGTGCTGCTACCGATCAGCAAACCGCCCACCAGACTAACCGTGCCATCCCCGCCGACGGCGTACACAGCGTCGTAGGCACCTGCTCCGATCATTTCCTTCAGCTGCGCTTCATCGTCCTGGCCGGTGGTGGTGTATAGTTCACACGTTATCCCATGCTCCCGGCAGATCAGGGCGATATCTTCTTTCAGATCCTCTTTCTCGATATCGCCGGCAATCGGGTTCAGCACGAACAGTATATTACTGTGCTTTTGTACATCCATCTTTTTCCTGTTTCCTTTAGTACCTCATACGCAACTTTACACAGCTTGCAGCCCGGTTAGAGGCGCTGGAAAGTATAAAAAGTATAAAATATACTTACTGGATAAGCCCCTCGGGCACCCCCTGCGGGTACTCCTGCTGGATGGCCTCCTCAATTCGAGCCATGCGGTTACCCGGGTTGGGGTGCGTCTGCATGAACTCAGGGCCACCACTTGCGCCTCCGCTGGCCTCCTCCAGAATCTCCATCACACGCTTCATGGCCCGTGGGTCATACCCGGCGGCACCGGTCAGCTGCACGGCCAGCGCGTCCGACTCCAGTTCATCCTCACGCCCATAGCTCATGTTCACCACCTGCCCGATCATGGCGGCCACAGCGGCCCCGGAGCGACTGGCAGGATTGTCAGGGTCATACATGGCAATGGCGGCTGCGCCGGTGAGGCCCTGCGTAAGCTTGGCCTTTGCCAGCTGCTGCGCCGAGTGGCGCGCCACCACGTGCCCGATCTCGTGACTCAGCACACCCGCCAACTGCCCCTCCGACTCCAGCCTGCGCAGCAAACCGGCGGTGATAAAGATCTGCCCTCCCGGCAAGGCAAAGGCGTTCACCGTCTGCTCATCGGCCAGCAGGTGGAAATCAAACTGGTAAGGTGTGTCGCGCGCCCGGGTGTTCTGCACCAGCTTCTGGCCAATAGCCTTCACCTCGCGGGCTGCCTCCTGGTCCGGGTGCAGGCCACCATACTGCTCCGCCATCTGCGGGGCCGCCTGCAGCCCCAGGGCTATCTCCTGCTCCACGGTCATGTCCACACGCTGTTCCTCCCCGGTAAACTCGTTAGTCTCAGAGCTGCACCAGTATGTTACCAGCGACACAGCCGCAATCAGCAGGGCTACGATAAACTTAAGTATTCCTCTCATTCTTTCATTGAATATTAGCTAAACCTCGTGCCCCTTGGGCGATGGTACAGAGAAAACGTGCGAGCAGACGCGCTGGTTGTGGACTTTGCCTGCGCTGCACCCAAAAACTTGCGGGGCATACTTTCACGTACGATTCTGAGGCTCAGGAAGCGGTACCAGGGCAGATATATTAGGAGGATTGTATACTTTATGGGCTGCTTTTCGTACAGAAACTTGCTTGCGGCACGAAGCTGCAGACAAGTGAAACCAATTGTTAGAACCATGAATCAGAAGCGAACATTCGGCACCATTCTTACAGTACTCGGTATTGCAGGTATTATATGGGGCGCCTATGCCTTCCTGATGGGGGGTGATGGGGCTGCGATAGGCAAGTATACTTCCGCCGTTCCGTTTGTGGTAGGGCTGATTTTCTTCTTTGCAGGAATCAACCTGATTAAAACCACGAAAGACGAAGCTTAACCAGTAAAAGTATACGTACAAAAAAAGCCACCTGCTATTCCCATAGCAGGTGGCTTTTATACTTTATTTCCTTAGAAGTCTAGCGCTCAGATGCTCATCACATCCGTACCGGCCTGTGCGGCAAAGTAGTCCACCGCCTGCGTGTTGTCCAGGAACTGCGAGGTGTAAGCCTTATCGTTTCCGTGGATGTATAGCACTGACTTGTCTTTGATCGCTTCGATCACATCTTTAGAAACCTCCTGCGGCACCGCCGGGCATCCGAGGCTGCGGCCCAGCCGGCCATACTGCTTCACGAACTTCTCGGTGGCGTAGTCGGCGCCGTGCACCACGATGGCGCGCTCCATGGCATTGGAATTATAGCCCTCATCCATGCCCTGCAGGCGCAGCGACAGGCCGTGCTTGCCGTGGTAGGTGGCATCCGTTATATAGAAACCGAGGCTGCTCATGTAGGAACCATACTCGTTGGAGAACTGCGTGGCTTTGTCCTGACCGGTGTTGCGGCCGTGGGCCACCAGCGTGTTAAAAAGCACTTTCTTTGATTTGAGATCGATGATCCACAGGCGCTTCTGTGCGCTGGACTTCGTAAAGTCCACCACAGAAAGTATAGACTTATCGGGTGCCACCATCTGCAGGCGCTTGAAGTTCTGGAAACCTACCAGGGCTTTCTCAAACACCTCGTAAGAGAGGCCCTTCTCCTTTAACCTGCCTGCGTTGTAAAGCTCCTGTACATGAGTATCAAACGCCGCCTCTTTTGCAGCCGCAGCGCCCCCGGCATTGGCTTCAAGCACTTCGTTTGCCTCGGCCACAATGGTGGCCGGCGTAGCAACAGCGCGCTCAGGTGCAGGAGATGTAAAAGAAAGGAGTCCGAGGGTGATAGCAGTTAGAAACACTCTTACCATAAGTCTTGTTTAAGCTTCTGTTAAATGGGTTCGGTTAAAGTAACATGTAATGAAGTGCAAATTGTTCCGTGGCGGCACGAGCCCCTGTTGCATTCTCATACTTAACTTAAGCACCTTTTCCCGTATCTGCAACAGTTACAGCACCATAAAACACAGCTTATTAATCCTATCCAATTAAATATAGTATAACTTAAATAAATCTATTTTCCCGGTTTGCCTTGTCTGGGAAAAGATCTTGCTGCAACTTTAAGCCAACAAGCAAGACTATGGCAAAACGATTTATAGCGACACAATTTTTGGGACTCCTGCTGCTGGGCGCCTGCATCACGCCGGACTCTCTGAAGGATTTTGACAGCGACACCTGGAAGGCCGACCGTTTTGGCTGCGACAACAAGCGCGCCGGGCTGGTAGATGAGTTTGAGTTGATCAGGAAAGAGATGTATGGCAAAAAGGAATATGTGGTGCGCAACGTTTTGGGCAGACCCGACAGCGAGGAACTGATGGAACGCAGCCAGCGCATTTACTTTTACTACATTGAGCCCGGGGAGCAGTGCCAAAGTGAGGAACGCCGCACCCAGCTATCGGAGGCAAACCGGGTGCAGGTGCGCCTCAACTCACTTGGCAAGGTTTCGGAGATAACCTATTACAGGCCGGTGAGCGAAGAAACAGCGAAGCCCGAGTAAAAACCCGGGCTTCGCCATATTTTTAGAGGTTGCTAAATTTCCTTATTCCTCGTTCTCGGTTAACAGTTGCAGGTTCAGGCGACCTTCCAGGCGCTGGTACTCGCGCAGTTGCCTGGGGGTAAGCACGCTTTTAAGGTTACGGTCGTTTTCGAGTTGTATGCTTCTGAATTCTTTGGAGCGTGAGAAGGAGTCGTTTGTGAAGCTGGACTCTGCTTGCTGCAATTGCTGGTAACGGCTGTTGTTTAGCTGCGCCACCTGGTCAAACTGCTCTTCGGTCAGGCTCAGTTCCTGCTTCATTTCCATACTTGCCATAGCTGCCCCATCCAACTCCATCGACAGCACCACCAGGTCCAGCCCTTCGTCTGTGGGATGTAAACCCTGGGCGTAGCTGGCTGATCCTATCAGCATCATCACAAGTACAAGTAAAGATTTTTTCATTTCGAATTAGTAAAACGTGTTAGTAGTTAAGTGTTCCTTTAGCTGTCTTTAACGTACAATTCTTGCGCAAGTTAGGAAAAATATTTAAATATTATATTTTTTAATTATTTTTTATAATTTTCTCACAACCTCATGCAAACTATTATTTATTTAAGCTAGAGACTGATGTCTTTCGCCAAATAACCTTCTAATGGCGTAACCATCCCCCCTTATATCGGTATACTTTATATATGAATTCCTGAATAGGATTTTTTTAAAGTATAACCTCGAAACTCAAACATGAAAGAAGGTTTCGATTTAACTAAAGCAACATGAGGACAAGGTTTTACAATCCCAGTAAACTGGAGGTGAGTTTCGCCAGAGCCGTGAAAGACCTGACGCAACAGCTGGAAACAAAATTGGACGAAGGCGAGCGGGTAATAAATACAGAATCGATTCATGACGCCGATAACCCGATGGTTATCTTTAAGTTGGAGGATAAGGAAGGCGACCTGCACGAGGTTGTGGTCCAGATCATACAGCGGCCGGACAGCGTGGTCAAGTAAGAATTCGACAGCATCTTAAAAGCAAAGGCCAGTTATACTTTTATAACTGGCCCTTTTGCGTGCATGCCGGTAACATCTCATAAAGTAGAGAACCGATGCTACTAAGGCGCCCCGGGCACCTTGTGTTGCCGCTGCTTAAACCACTGCATGGCAATGAAGGCAAACATAAAGCCCGAGATCACTCCCTCCAGCAGCAGCACCGAGAAGATCACCACACCCGGCGTAGACTCCACCCGCTCCCCGAAGTACCGCTCCGCCGACAGCATCTCTATCATCGAGTGGCCTGCTGTCTTCACATACACCACCATGAAGGCAGCGAAAACCACCGTGCCCACCACCGCCGTTATCAAGCCGGTGCCCAAGCCCTTAAAGTATGGGATGTTACCCTCCATCGCTTTTTTGTACGCCCTTATTGCCAGCACCACCCCCGCCGCCATGATCAGGCCGTTGAGGAAGCGCAGCTCGATGATGTGAACGAGCCCCAGCAGCCGCATCAGGAAGAAGTATACGATAAGCGCCGCAGCCGTAAGCAGCCCGTACTTCAGGCCAATCTTTTCCATAGCAGGTTCAGTTTAAGAGGAAACTTGTATAAGCAGGGAGGCGTGTACGCTACGCCCGGTTCGGCATGGTATGCTCCTCGCTCTTGAACCACTGCATGGCAATAAATCCAACAATAAACCCAGGCCACGTACCGTGGGCGATGGTGATCCAGAACATGGACAGCACCGACAGCCCCTCCGGGAACAGGGCGCTTGACTGCATCATCTCCAGGTACGACCTATCGAGCACTGTGACGTAGAACACCAGAAACAGCGCCAGAATCAGCGATGACACAAAGGCAGTGATAAGACCGACACCCAACCCGTCGAAGTACCGGATCACCCCGCCCCGCAGGCGCTTGAACCTGGAGATGGCCACTACAATGCCTATGATCAGGAAGATGCCGCTCAGGTAAGAGAGCTCTACGATGTCGGTGAGGCCCAGCATCCGCATCAACAGGAAAAAAATGATGTGCGCTGCGCCTACTATTAAGCCATACTTAATAGCGATATTCTGAAAAGAAACTTTAGCAGAAGCCATTTTATATACGTTATATGTGTTTTGCATCAAATCCTTTAAAATGAACAGATTAACCATAATTTTGGTTAAACAATAAGCAGCCTGGGGCACCATGATTACACCTGCAGGCAGCATGCTCAAGAATATTATTGAAATTATATACTATAGATTGCATGGCTACGTTGTGGTTTGCGTCTGATTTTTTAGTGAACCGCCGCAAAAGCAACTGGTTCTTAAATAGATGCAGCCCGGTCCGGGTTTATACTTTATACTCCTCTCCAACGTAAGAGGCACCAAAAACCAGCTTTTATTTCGTAGCTTTGCAGCCAAATCTAACATCATACTTATACTTAAGCTTTTATGATTAGTACGAACAATGTCAGCCTGTCTTACGGCAAGCGCACATTATTTGAAGATGTAACCATCAAGTTTATACCCGGTAACTGCTATGGCCTGATCGGGGCTAATGGTGCCGGCAAGTCAACTTTCCTGAAAATATTGTCCGGTGACATCGACCCGAACACCGGCACCGTGGATATTCCGGCCAATGCCCGCCTGGCGGTGCTGAAGCAGAACCACTTTGAGTACGATGAGTACCCTGCCCTGCAGACCGTGATCATGGGCCACAAGCGCCTCTGGAGCATTATGGAGGAAAAGGACGCCGTTTACGCCAAGCCTGATTTTAACGAGGAGGACGGCCTGCGTGCCGCCGAGCTGGAGGGTGAGTTTGCCGACCTGGAAGGTTGGAACGCAGAGTACGAGGCGGCCGAACTCCTGAGTGGCCTGGGCATCACTGAAAACCTGCACCACGCCCAGATGAAGGACTTGAGCGGTAGCGAGAAGGTGCGCGTGCTCCTGGCACAGGCCCTGTTCGGTAACCCCGATATCCTGCTGCTCGACGAACCTACCAACCACCTGGACGCCGAATCAATCATGTGGCTGGAGAACTTCCTGGATAACTTCCAGAACACGGTGATCGTTGTATCGCACGACCGCCACTTCCTGGACGCCGTGTGCACGCACGTGGCCGACATCGACTTTGGCAAGATCAAGATGTACGCCGGTAACTATGGTTTCTGGTACCAGTCGAGCCAGCTGGCCCTGAAGCAGCGCTCCGATGCCAACAAGAAGACCGAGGACAAGCGCAAGGAACTGGAGGAGTTTATTCGCCGCTTCAGCGCCAACGCCTCCAAGTCGAAGCAGGCCACCTCGCGTGCCAAGCTGCTGGAGAAGCTTACTGTGGACGACATTCAGCCTTCGTCGCGCAAGTACCCCTACATCGCCTTTAAGCCGGAGCGTGAGGCGGGTAACCAGATCCTGAACGTGGAGAACCTGAGCAAGTCGGTCGACGGTCAGCCGATCTTCACCGACATCACCTTTATGGTGGATAAGGGCGATAAGATTGCCGTGATCGGACGCAACGACATTGCCGCCTCTACTTTCTTTAAAATTCTTTTTGAGGAGGAGAAGGCAGACAGCGGTGAGTTTAAATGGGGCACCACCATCACCTCCTCTTTCTTCCCGAAGGATAACCAGGAGTTCTTTAACACGGACCTGAACCTGGTGGACTGGCTGCGCCAGTACTCGGTGGAGAAGGACGAAAGCTTTATCCGTGGCTTCCTGGGCCGCATGCTGTTCTCGGGCGAGGAGTCGCTGAAGAAGGCCAACGTGCTGTCGGGAGGCGAGAAGGTGCGCTGCATGTTTTCCCGCATGATGTTGCAGTCCGGCAACGTGCTGGTGTTCGATGAGCCAACCAACCACCTGGACCTGGAGTCGATTCAGGCGCTGAACAACTCGCTGCGCGACTTTGACGGCACCATCCTCTTCTCGTCGCATGACTTGCAGTTTGTGGACACCATTGCCAACCGTATTATAGAGCTTACGCCAAACGGCATTATTGATAAGCGCATGACCTATGAGGAGTACCTGTCGGATGAGACGATAAAGGAGCTGCGCAAGAAAATGTATGCCACGGCCGTAGTATAAAGTATAAGTATAAATGCCATACCTGTAAACCCATGCTGACGCCTTTGCGCCTCCTCACGCCTCTATTATTGCCGCTTCTGCTTGTGCTGCTTGCCAGCCCAAACGCCGCGGCCCAGGTACCTGACACCACCTACCGCAAGCCGGAGTTGCCCACAGGCCCACCGGCCCCGGTAGTGCAGCCAAGGCCGCAGCCGCAACCACGGGTGCGGGAGCAACAGCAGCCGGAGGTGGTGCGGCAACAGGAGCAAGACGAGCCACAGGAGGAGCAGCTTCGGTTTATTGACAGGCTGTACTTTGGAGGAAGCTTCGGGCTGCAGTTCGGCACTTATACCAACATTGCCCTGCTGCCAACGTTAAGCTATGCCCTTACGCCGAAGCTGTTCGCAGGAGTGGGCGGCGTTTATCACTACCAGAGCGGCGATGGGTTTAACCTGCATCACTACGGTGGGCGCGCGCTGTTGCAGGTGGAGATGTTCAGCATTGGCGACGGCGCCGTGCTGGCGCATGCCGAGGCAGAGGCCCTAAGTATAAGCGTTCCGTACTTTGACGCGACCGGCAGGCGGTATACCGACCGCACAGCGCTGACCATACCTATGGTGGGGCTGGGCTACCGGCAGCGCATCTCGCATAAAGGCTCTTTCGACATCCTCGTGCTTTACAACGGAAACGATGACCCGATCAACCCCTACAGCAACCCGGTGATACGCGTGGGCTTTAACGTTCCTTTTACCAGCCGCTAAGTATAAAGTATACCTATAAAAAAGGGGCTGCCGGTATTCGGCAGCCCCTTTTATTTTTAGTAATGCTCTATCAGCCCCGTATCAGGCGGAGCAGCACTACAATAATGGCGATTACTAATAGAATGTGTATCAGACCACCAACCGCATCAGGGAATCCGAGGAAACCAATGAGCCAGATGATCACGAGTACGACAGCTATAACATACAATAAATTTCCCATAGTTTTGTCTATTTATAGTGTTTGAGTTGATTTTTCTCTTTTTAACGTAAATCAATGCCGAGGGTTAAGCGCTCCTGATGAGGCGCAACAGCACCGCAATCACAGCTATAACCAGCAGCACATGTATAATTCCGCCAACGGCATCCGGGAATCCCAGAAACCCAATCAGCCAGAAGATCACCAGCACTACGGCGATGATATAAAGTAAATTTCCCATAGTTTTCGTTTTGTCTTTAGCAACGCCGGGCAGGTAAGGGTATCACTAACATCAGCCACCGCCCATGCGTTTTGTGTTTTTAATTTTTAGCTTTTACGGAGCTTTAGACCAAAAGATGTATATTATGCAATAATTTTCTATTGCAATAGGTAATTGTTTCTATATACCAGCGTGCAATACAATGCCTAACCCCTCTTACCTCAACTATTTACACCTATCCGGCATAGCTCGCCTGCATTATCCGCAGCATCGCCAGGCTTCTAACAGTACAGCTATGGCCGCCTGCTTTAAATTATTTAAAGTATAATTATTTAAAGATCACCTCTCCTCTAACCAAAGTATAAGTATAAACCTATTAGCTTTGTAAGGATTAAAAACTGACATACGATATACCTATGAAGAAAGTAGCAGTAATAGGCTCTGGCACCATGGGCAACGGCATCGCCCACGTTTTTGCGCAGAACGGCTTCCCCGTTTCGCTAGTGGACATTTCGGACGAGGCGCTGCAGCGGGCACTGGGCACCATCGCCAAGAATCTGGACCGCATCATAGCCAAAGGCAACCTGACCGAGGAGCAGAAGCAGCAGACGTTAACTAACATTACCACTTATACCGATACGCGGGAGGGCGTGAAAGACGCGGATCTGGTGGTGGAGGCTGCCACGGAGAACGTGGACCTGAAGCTGAAGATCTTCCGGGACCTGGACAGTTTCGCCAAACCAGAGGCCATACTTGCCTCCAACACCTCCTCAATCTCTATCACTAAGATTGCTTCCGTTACTAACCGGCCTGACAAGGTGATAGGCATGCACTTCATGAACCCGGTGCCGGTGATGAAACTGGTGGAGGTGATCCGCGGTTACTCCACCTCCGACGAGGTGACGCAGCAGATCATGGAGCTATCGAAGCAGCTGGGCAAGGTACCTGCCGAGGCAAACGACTACCCGGGCTTTGTGGCTAACCGCATCCTGATGCCCATGATCAACGAGGCGATCTACAGTCTTTATGAAGGCGTGGCCGGCGTGGAGGAGATCGACGCCATTATGAAACTGGGCATGGCGCACCCGATGGGGCCACTGCAACTGGCCGACTTTATCGGTCTAGACGTTTGCCTTTCCATCCTGAAGGTGCTGCATGATGGCTTTGGCAATCCCAAGTACGCCCCATGCCCGCTGCTGGTAAACATGGTGCAGGCCGGTCACAGAGGCGTTAAATCCGGCCAGGGCTTCTACTCCTGGACACACGGCACTAAGGAGTTGGTAGTGGCTGACAGGTTCAGGAAATAGCCCTTGCACAAGTATACTATAAACTAAGCCAAACCCATCTCCCCTCCTGCTTCTATAGGAGCTAACCTAAATTTGAGCCCCTGCTGATAAAATCAGCAGGGGCTCTTTCTTTTCCTCACAGATTGCACTCTCTAAACGGATAAGGCTGTCTTTCTGTATTTTGCGGATTTCGTATATAGTAATATTACATATTCTTTATAGTAATATCAAAAATACATATCCTATTTGAACAACTTAGGCAAAACGCATGCGTATTGTAATTATTCGCTTATAATTATAACTATAGTTTACCAGCATCTAATTTTATATAAGTATCGGTCATGCTATATACCGGCATGTGTACACCCTAACTTAACTTGAGAATGGAATTGCAACGTTTATCTAGAATTTTCTTTTTCCTGATAATTTTCTCGCTTTTATCAGCCTGTGCTAACACAAAGGAAGCCGTCTACTTCGGCGGCTCCGGTAAGGCTGAGTACAACAGCAACTTCGAGAATCTGGAGCCCATTATCCAGAAGAATGATCTCCTGAACATCTCTGTCAGCAGCCTAAACCCGCAGGCCACCGAAATATTCAATGTATACAGCGCCGAAAACCTACGGAGTGCAAGCGCTTCCAATACCATAGCGCCTGTGTCTGGCTACCTTGTTGATTTGGACGGGTACATACAGTTCCCCTTATTGGGCAAAATCAAAGCCGCTGGCGTGTCCAAGAAGGCGCTGAAGGAAAAGATTGAACAGGAGTTGTTCAGCAGAAAGTTGCTCCTGGACCCTATCGTGGACATTCGCTACCTCAATTACAAGGTTTCGGTACTGGGGGAGGTGGCACGCCCTTCTGTTATTACTGTTCCAAACGAGAAACTGACCCTGCTCGAGGCCCTCGGCCTAGCAGGTGACCTCACCATTTATGCCAACCGTGATAACCTGCTCTTAATACGGGAGGAGGAAGGCCAAAAGAAACTGGTAAGGTTGGATCTAACAACAGATGAAATATTTACTTCCCCCTACTACTACCTGCAGTCAAACGACATCATTTATGTAGAGCCTAACAAAACCAAAATTGCCTCTGCAAGTGCTGCAAGACAGTGGCTGCCTCTTGTCATAAGTTCCCTCACGCTAGTTGTAGTCAGCATAGATCGTTTAGTAAGATAATCACGACGAGTATGGATAAAAACAAAACAAACTCAGAAGAAAACCTGGCAGTAGCACTGCTCTATAAATTCTTACCGTTCTGGCCGCTATTCCTATTTCTGTTGGCTATCGGAATGGCTGGCGCCTGGGCATACCTTAAATATTATACGATACCATCCTATGCCGTATCGGCTGCATTACTCATAAAGGATGAGGAAAAAGGGGTTAATGCCTCCAAGATAATGGAGTCTATAGATGCCTTTAGCACCAACAAAACAGTGGAAAATGAGCTTAATGTCTTACGATCCAGTGCCTTGATGACGCAGGTCGTGCATAAACTCAGGCTCTATGCGCCAGTTTATGAGCAGGATAAATTCAAATCTATACCCGCTTATACGACCTCACCCATTGCTATCATACTAAAGTCACCGGATACAGCTACAGAATATCCGGCAGTATACTTTACGTTTAACGAGCAAACCAACAAAGTAACGATTGATGGAAAAGGATACCCGCTCAACACCTGGGTTAAGACTCCATATGGAGAGATTCTATTTGAGAAGAACCTGCGGCAAAAAGGAACAGCTCAGAACCCATTGTTTTTCTCTATCAACAATCCCAAAGTCGTTGCCAAGCAGCTAGTCGGCAGTGTCTATGTAGAGTCGCCCGGCAAAGCATCGAGTGTTGTAAACCTCTACCTTGAAGACAAAGTACCGGAAAGAGGCGAAGACATTCTCAACGCATTGATAGACGCTTATTTACAGGCCGGACTAGTCGATAGAAATGCTCTGGTAACGCAGACGCTGGCATTTGTGGAGGACCGCATCCAGCTTATGGAAAAAGAGTTAAATGCATTGGAGGCACAGATAGTAAAGTATAAGTCTTCCAACGGCGCTGTAAATTTAAATGAGCAAGGTAAGTTATACTTACAAAGTGTAGACTTCAACGACCGCAGGCTAAATGAGATCAACCTCCAGATAGCCGTTTTGGATAATGTTGAAAAATACGTGATGGGCAAAGAGCATAATGCAGGCATTGTGCCCTCTACCTTAGGGGTTAGCGATGAGGTGCTATCCCAACTGCTGCAGAAGCTTTACAATGCAGAGATACAATACCAGCAACTAAAGGAAACAACCGCGGAAAACAACCCCTTGCTCATGTCCTTGCGCGAGGAGATCGAAAGCATGCGGCCAAGTGTGCTGGAAAATATACAGAACCAGCGCAGCAACTTAGTTGCCAGCCGCGACAAGGTAGCCTCTACCAACACGCAATACAGCTCGGTGCTACAGAGCATACCGCAGAAAGAGCGGGAGTTACTGGAGATCAGCAGGCAGCAGGCCATCAAAAACAATGCCTACAGCTTCCTGCTGCAGAAACGGGAGGAAACAGTACTCTCTTATGCCCCTTCCGCTGAAGATGTAAAAGTTGTAGATCACGCTGAGGCTTCCCGGGAACCTGTAAGTCCAAACCCCCTGTACGTTTACCTGACATCCGTCGTGTTAGCGCTGGGAGCAGGTATTGCTTTGGTAACCGGCAAAGAATTGCTTAACAGCAAGGTGCTCTTCCGCTCTGAGATAGAGAGCTATACCAATTCCCCTATTGTAGCAGAACTTTCCATCTCGAAGCGTAAAGGAAAAGACACGCTTTTAAACTCAGAAAATGTAGCACAGGTGGAGCAGTTCCGGCAAATGCGGGTGACCATGGGGCTGTATGGCAGAACCTTTACCAGAAAGAAGATCATGGTAACTTCCAGCATCCCGAGGGAGGGCAAAAGCTTTGTCAGCAGTAACCTGGCCATCAGCCTTGCTTCTTCTTCTAAAAAGGTAGCACTCGTAGACTTTGATCTGCGCAACCCAAACACGTCTGTGCTCTTTGAGAAAGCCAATGAGCCAGGCTTGATCGAGTATTTAACAGGTAAGATCCAAGCTCCTGAAATTGTAAAGGAGTCCTCATTTGAGCACTTAAGCATCATACCTGCCGGTATCAATATCGGGGATCATACGGAATTGCTGCTTAATAGCAGAATGGAGGAACTATTTAAGTTTCTGGAGGACTCTTTTGATTATGTGATCATCGACACGCCCCCGCTAGACCTTGTATCCGATGCCTACCTTCTATCAGAATACTGTGATATAACGCTGCTCGTTATCCGGCATGCCTATACTCCTAAGAGCCTGGTACAGCGCTTTACCCAAGACAACAAGCTCAGGCAATTAAACAATGTTGCCATTGTGTTCAACGGGGTGAAGCCGCGAGGTTTTGTTAACGGGCAGTATGGCTATGGGTATGGGTATGGCTATGAAAGTAAGTATGGCAACAAAACGTATAAATCCAGAAGTATAGCAGTAAACTCGTAGTGCTTCCGAGTAATCTATTACCCAAAGCCACATTTATATTACACAATTCTTAGGCAGCTTCTGAGCCTTTCAGCCAGGTGCCTTTTCCGCAACTCCATTAGTACCCGGCCACCCCTGTGACTGAGGAAGGCGAAGCCTTATATTAACTGATTCTCACATCCCTTTGAACCTTAAGATGATGACGCAAAACTGGTATGCCATTTACACAAAGCCTCGCTGGGAGAAGAAGGTTGCGCAGACCTTAACACAGCATAGTATTCAAGCTTACTGTCCTATTAACAGGGTTGTGCGGCAGTGGAGCGATCGGAAAAAAATCATCCACGCGCCCCTGTTCACCTCCTATGTTTTTGTCCGGATCACAGAAAAGGAGATCGCAGAGGTAAAAAAGGGGGATGGGGTGATCAACCTGGTGCATTGGCTTGGCAAACCGGCCATCATCCGGGACGAGGAAATAGAGATTATCCGACAGTTTCTTGCTGAGCACCAAAATGTGCAACTAGAGAAAGTACAGTTCAGGATAAATGATAAAGTAAAAATGACTTCAGGCTTTCTGATGGATAAAGAGGGAGTAGTAGTGGCTGTCAAGAACAGCACCGTTAAAGTCGCCCTTCCTTCTCTTAACTACATTATGTTTGCCGAAATAGATAAGTCCGGTGTTGCCAAAGTGACTGGCATCGAAGCTTGAACATATTGTAAAGTATAATTCCCCTCACTTAAAGCTGATGTTGGTATGAAGGTACTTGTTACGGGAACGGCAGGTTTTATAGGATTTCATTTAGCGGAGTCCCTTCTCCGCCGGGGAGATGAAGTAGTTGGCGTCGATAACATAAACGACTACTACGATCCCCGCCTTAAATATGCCAGACTCTCGGAAAGCGGTATACAGGAAGAACTTATTGCCTGGAATAAAGAGCTCACAAGCTTTAAATACGTTAACTACCGTTTTATCAGGATGAACCTGGAGGAGAAAGCCTCCCTGCTGGCGCTCTGTGAACGGGAATGCTTTGATGTAATTGTGCACCTTGCCGCCCAGGCAGGGGTTCGGTATTCTATCACAAACCCGGATGCTTATGCCCAATCCAACCTGATCAGCTTTCTGAACGTGCTAGAAGCCGGGCGCCATTTTAAAGTGAAACACTTGGTGTATGCCAGTTCCTCCAGCGTGTATGGTCTCAACGGTACGATGCCTTTCTCGGTAAAGCATTGCGTGGATCATCCTGTATCCTTGTATGCTGCGAGCAAAAAAGCCAACGAGTTGATGGCCCATACATACAGTCACCTGTACGGAATCCCCACTTCCGGCCTGCGCTTTTTCACCGTTTATGGGCCCTGGGGCCGCCCGGACATGGCTTACTTCCTCTTTACCGAAGCCATCTGTGAGGGCAAGCCCATTCAGGTATTCAATAACGGCAAAATGAAACGCGACTTCACCTACATTGATGATATTGTGGAGGGCATAGTAAATGTTATGGACAAGCCTGCTGAGCCAGACCAAAACTGGAACCCACAGCAACCAGACCCCTCCCACTCTACGGCCCCCTACGCTATTTATAACATAGGAAACAACCAACCGGTAGAGCTCATGCAGTTTATCTGCGAAATAGAGACCTGCCTGGGGAAAAAGTCCATTATGGAGATGCAGGAGATGCAAGCCGGCGATGTGACAGCCACCTGGGCCAATATTGACGAACTGGTGCAAAACTTTAACTACAAGCCGATCACAACCCTTACGACGGGGCTAAAGAAGTTTACCGACTGGTACAAAACCTACAGCTCGGTACAGGCTACACCAGTTACAGCTGCCAGGTAACTATGATGAGTTTGCCCGTATATTGGCCCTTCATCCGAGCCATCCTTGAATAAAATTTACCACAAGCTTTCCCCTCATACTTTGGAAAAAGACGTTTTACCGTCCCCTACTCTTAAAAAGAGAGAGAACCTTAAGCAGCGGGCATACTTAAATTCGCTGACTAGTATACTTGATTTTGCTGTTACGCAAGTAACAGGTTTTATTGTAAGTCCTTTTATTGTGAGTAGCCTGGGCAGTTCCATGTATGGCGTCTGGCAGATGCTCGGGCAAATGACAGGCTATGCCAAAATTGCCGATACCAGAGCCACCCAGGTACTCAAATGGACCGTGGCAAAAAAGAAAGATGTGGCAGACGAAGAAGAACTGCGTAGCGATGTGACAAGCGCGTTTTTCATCACACTGTTCATTATTCCGCTTGTTCTTATTGCCGGGGGTATTGTGTCCTGGTATGCCCCGCTGATCACCAAGGCGGAGCCGCAATACTACAACCTGATCCGAATAACCTGCTCCCTGCTCATGCTCTCGCTGGTTATCACCAAGCTCTTCGATCTGTATGAGTCTGTTTTGAGGGGCATGAACCTTTCCTTTAAACGGATGGGGCTGCGGGCGGGCATTGTGGCCTTTGGCGGAGGCTTAAAAGTGTTGGTGCTCACCCTGGGATACGGGCTGATCGGCTTGTCGGCCGTGCAGGTGGTGATCACACTCGTTATCGGGATCTCCTACTACCTGGTGGTACGGAAACATATCAGTTGGTTTGGGTTTGGTCGTACCAGTCTTTCCAAAATCAGAAGCTTTAGTAAAGTAAGCGGGTGGTACCTGGCGGATAACGGTGCCAATCTTTTGCTTAGTAACAGCGACAAAATCTTGCTGGGTATAGTGGCCAGTCCAGTTGTGGTGACGTACTATACGCTGACGCAATTTCTTCCTTTTGCCTTTCAAGGACTAATAAACCGGGTAGTGATGGGCATTATACCGGGCGTAGGAAAGCTGCTGGGTTTGGAGGAATTTGCCAAGGTGCGAAAGGTGACGAGCACCATTAACAGCATGACCTTTCTGCTAACCACTGCCTCCGGTGTTGCCATTATTCTACTGAACCAATCTTTCCTGAAAATCTGGGTAGGCGATGGCTTGTTTGCCGGCACAACTGCCAATTTATTGATCATGGTGATGATTATGCAGGACACCTTCATCAAGCATGATGCTTATATCATCAGCGCCACCCTGGATTTAAAGCATAAGGTACTGTTAACCCTCTTTTCCGGGGTGATATTTATTCTGATAGGCTACTTTATGGCTGATAGGTTTGGGATAGCCGGTCTCTGTCTGAGTATGATCGCCGGAAAGCTTATACTTCATCTAGGCCAGCAAAAGATACTCTACCAAAAACTGGGCTATGGCTCCCGGGCAGGTACCAGAATTGTAAAAATACGCTCCTTAATCGTCTCGCTTCTCTTACTAGCAATCGCGGCCTATCTCTCCACGATCTTAAAACCATTGAGCCTGGTACAAATGGCTGGGCTTGCACCCCTCGCGTTTGTTGCGCCTCTTTGCATTTTCTACTGGATAGGAATGCAAAAAGAAGAAAGGAATGAGCTTTTGGAGTTAATGTCCTCCATTAAGTTTCTAAAGCTGAATAAGGAAGAATGAAGATCTTATTTGTTGCCCACGATTTCACACCATCTAGTACCAACTTGCAAAACGTTGCAGGAGCACAGCCATCAAATATATTTTCGAGCCAGCTACCGGCGCAAGGACAAGGTGTCAAAGCAGATTCATACTTCAGAGGAGAATCAAGGGCTTTCACCGCTAGATGAAGAAGGTGACCAAGACAAAGGGAGCCGTACTTGCAAGGAGAACTTTCAAGAAATCAATTCGGAAAGAATTGAGGTAAATCTTTAAGATCATGGTTGATATAATATATCACTTTAAGAGAGCTAAAAACTAATTCGCAAAGTTATGAGTCATTTTTTTCTGTTGCTTGAAATTTCAAGCTATATGTTTATGATTTATATACTTTTAAAGAAGGGAGAATTAGCTATAATCTATTTACCTGTAATATTCTTCTCACGTGATGTAATAAATCCAGTTTTGCCTGCGACTTTTTCCTACTTTTCCATGACATTCATGGTGTTTTACCTTGTTTTCCGTAACCCCAATTATTTAAAACAGAATATACCGGCAATTCTCCTGTTTGTATATTTTATTATTTTGCTGCCTAGATCAGCAGATCTTGAAGCCATTCGTCCTTACATTTTCTCTGTACTTTGGCTATTCACTCTTATCCCGCTTATCAGCACCATTTATCAAAAATTTCCTAGAGAAATTATATTTAACAATTTAAGGAACACAGTACTCCTCATCCTAATAATCTTCATCGCTAATGTTGTAATCTCAACTATCAATAGATTCTCACCGGCTGAAATGTATGGCATTACCACTGGTATACTTTATGGCAACGTATATGCCGCTGGCTTTAATATTTTAACCTTTTCCATCTTCATCATCGCCTTAGGCACCATACAACAGAGGAGTATTGTAAGTTTGGTTGTTTTGGTAATTGCTATTTCGTTCTTGATACTTAGCCTTAGAAGGTCGGTGATAGGTATGAGCTTTTTGGGCGTGGGCATTGCTTACTTAACGCTGCTGACACGCGAAAAAGCGAAAATGTTTGTCCTGACAGGCATTCTCATTTGTACCATTGGGTTCGTGTTATACTCAGCCACTGACCTGGCGGATAGCTTTAAGGAGCGCTACGAACTCCGCAAATTAGATGAACGGGAACTGGAAGAAGAATCACGCTATCTGGAGTACGAACTGCTCTATAAAGACATGTTCGTGTATTATGACTACAGCGCCCTGATTGGCTTCGAGCCATTTAACAGCTGGGGCAATTACGGCAGAGGGGCTCTTGAAGACAGAAGCCTTCACGGTGACCTGACAAGTATTACGCATTCCAGTGGCCTGATTGGCCTTTTTCTCTATCTCTTAATGGTATTCACGGCCTTTAGAAGTGCCTGGCGCGCTTCCGAAACACGCACAGATCTGTTTATCGTCTTGTTCTGCGCTATTTCATTTATAGCTTATACTTTGACAGGCCGCTACACGGAGGTAGGCTCCATGATGATGCTCTACCTTATACTTGCACTGCCGCTTGCCAGAAGGGAGCAGCAACCTGATGAAGAATTAGCTGAGCAAGAGGCAGCCCTGATCGCCTCTTGATCACTGGCAGGCAACAAAATAATTTAAATACCACCGTAAACCCTGAGAATTATGCTGGCTCCGCACCTCACCCATGGGTTAAAGCTCTGTACAGATCTACTGGAGGCGCTCCGGCTAGGAAAAATTAATTTTGCCCATTGGAAGGGCAACATGCATTTGCTTGATTCCCTCACAGGTAAAACAGACGTTGAGCTGCTGATCAAACCAGAAGATCGCGCCGCTTTTGAGGAGGTAATGGAAGCGCTGCATTTTAAGCAGGCGGAGAGCCCATCCTGGAGCAGATACCCGCACGTAGAGGACTGGCTTGGGTTTGATGAGGAGACAGGTTCGCTGCTGCACTTGCACACGCATTATAGCCTGGTTATCTCCACCGCGTACGGTCGGTACGCTCACCTGCCTTGGCTGGAGCAGTTTTTTAATCACTTAACCATCGATGAGGTAACAGGGTGGCCCATTCCCGAGCCAGAAATGGAACTGCTCATCCTGCTGATTCGGCTGCAGGTAAAGGGTAACAGCACCGAGTATCAACTGAGCCAGGTGCATGAAGAAAAGATGAGCGAACTTTTAGCGCTATTAAAAAGAACCGACGCGGGCAGGCTGGCAGATTGCTGCGAAGCATTAGGACTACAAGCGCCCGAGGATATGGAAGCCAGGATTGCGTCCCTCTTGCAACACGAGAACCTAAAGGCTGCCATCGCACTTTCCGGGTTCTTTTACCAGCAGCTACCGGCAAGTATAAAAGAGGCCACTTCCCGGCATTCATTCCAATCGCTTTATTATAAATATTACCTTAAAACGCTCAAGTATTACAAGCCCTTTATTGCCCCAGTCAGGCTAAAGAAGCGCATCGTTTCAGGAGGAAAGGTCATCGCATTTGTTGGCAGTGACGGGTCTGGCAAAAGCACGCTATGCCGGGACATCACCACTTGGCTTACCTACAAAATCGACACACATTACTTCTATCTAGGCAAGCAGCCCTTTATCAAAAGCTACAATACACGGCTGCTGTCTTTGACAGATCAGATGGCTGGTCAGAGTTTTACTTCCAGACTTCTCCGCAGAATGATGGGCGATTTTTACCACCTTATCATCATCCGACAAAAGGCCCAAATGCTCCGACTTGCCAGACATTTCAGTAACCAAGGCAGCATTATCATTTGCGATCGACTTCCTCAAAAGGAGGTTTTCGGTTTTAATGATGGCCCAAGACTCCAGCACTCTAAACAGCGCCAACTTGCTCAACTGGAAATTACATATTTCGAACAGGCGCTGCAGACCAGTGCAGACGTAATTTTCCGTCTGCACGTTTCGCCCCAGGTTGCTCACCAGCGGAAGCCGGAGCATAACCTGAAAGATATCGAGCGGAAGTGCGAAAGTATAAAAGCGATCCGCTACTCTGCTGCTACTGTTATTGATATCAATGCCGATGCCCCTTATAACGAGGTATTACTGGAAGTGAAACGAAGCCTGTGGCAAAGCTTCATTACGAATGAGCGATAATATTTAAATAAAAAATATAACAACGAAAACAAATAGTATAATTTAAAGTATAAACAAGTGTCCTGCGAGTAAGCAACCGCTTTGCTTAAACAACCATCTTATTTAGCAAGAAGCTTTAAAAATTAAATGCCTCCGAAAATAATAGAAATTATAGGTCCTCCGGGGATAGGTAAAACGTCAATATATGAGTCGTTATGTAATATATGGCAGCCTAGTAGTAACTGGACTTATCTAGACGTACTTCTAGAACCCGAGAAGCCTTCAATCATAGAGTTCAGAAACTTCTTAATATATTATGCCAGAAGATTTCTGCGTAAGAAGACTGCCAGGAGTTTACCAACGGAATATGGATTAAGATTCGCTACTAACCACCCTGAGTTAGCCTGCTTCTTATGGAAGCTGCTATCGGATGAAAGGATTTTTAACAACGGTGAAGTAAACAAACGTTTTAGATCTGCTTACTATCTTTTCTGTGACTTCTGCCGGTATCAGGCCGTTTTGGAAAGCGATTGCACCACACCTTGTGTTATAAACGAGGGATTATTACAAAAATCCTTCTTCATTAACGATGACGATGTGTATATATCAGAAGTTATTTCGACATACCTGACACTGCTGCCACTGCCCCGCGCTATCCTTATTATCGACACAGAAAACCGGAATACTATTTTCAACCGTCTCAAAAGCAGGAGAAAAGTTATTGCTTCTCATTTAGGAAAGGACGATGGCGAACTCCTGGTCGATATCGGCAAATGGCAGAACCTGCAGCACATTCTCGTAGAACAAGCCAGAGCCTGCAATGTTTTTGTAGCCAAAATAGATGGGGAAAAGCCCATCCATGAAAATATGCACTACATCAATCATCTCCTCAACAGCTTACAGCCCTCGCCGTAGAGGTGGGTTTGTAGCTGATAGCAAGGCCGTAAAGAGCCGGTAAACTCTGGAGCACCATGTTTTAAGTAATAACAATGTCAGCAAAAACACCCGATTGTTCAGCGTTATCATTCCCCTATTCAATAAAGAGGTCACGGTAGCAACCACAATAGAATCTGTTCTAAACCAATCATTCCAGGATTTTGAAGTTATCATCATCAATGATGGGTCCACAGATCAGAGCCTTGAAATTGCTTCCTCATTTAAAGATGACCGGATACAGCTCTACTCTCAGCAAAATCTGGGTGTATCTCAGGCCAGAAACTATGGCATTCGAAAAGCAAAGCGTAGTTACCTTGCCTTTCTTGATGCAGACGATATCTGGGATCCGGGCTATCTGTGGGAAATGCAGAAGCTGATTAAAAAGTATAAAGAATACGCCGTATTTACCTGTGCCTACCGGGTTATAACCCAGAACAGAAACTCTATCAAATGCGATGGACTGCCTGAAGGAATAATAAAAGACTTCTTTGAGGAAAGAACAAGAAATCACATTATGCGCACCTCAGCTGTTGTGGTTCATAGAGCAGTGATAGAGAAAGTGGGAGGCTTCCCGGTTGGCATGGTGGGTGGCGAAGATGACTTTACCTGGGCAAAAATTGCTATCAACTATCAGATCGTGTTTACGCCCAAAGTGATGATGACCTACGACAACCGAAACAGCACGTTTAACCAGCGCAGGGGCAAACCCGATTCCTGCTGTGAATCGTGGCTGGATTTGTATGAGACTGGCAATTACTACCGAAATGAGTTCATAGCGATGAAAGCTTTAAGTGCAGGAATCCGGCATGCTTATGGCTATCCGCAACAGCACAGCCGCCGGATTGAAAAGGCAACCAAGTATACTATCCTGTATAAAAAGAAATGGCGGCAATTGTATGTGCTAAACAGGTTGCCATACTTTATGATTCCGCCTCTCCGCCAAATGCTCCCGGTCTACAAGCAGACGAAATCAAAATTTGCCAGGGTGGGCAAAAACATAGCGCAAAAGACCATTCTGCAACTGATTTAGCAGCTGGCCAAAGTATAATCCCCGCCTCATGCCAGCTATAGGCTTCGAGTTATAAATAAGCTAACTGTACATTCATATGGCAAGATTCCTATTTTTTGATGATCAGTTAATCAACATTTTACAGCAACAGGAAAAACCATCAGGTGGCGCGGCGGTGCAAACCCTCAGTTGGATAAGAGGATTAACGAAGGTGGGCCAGGAGGTATTTATACTTACCAGGAATGATAAAGACGCCGTTCTAAAAGAGGATTGCAAAGAGTTTAATATAATTCCGCTGTATGACATTAAAAAAGGAGTACGATGGATAAGGTGGGGATACTACCGCTTACCTTACCTTTATAACAGCGTAAAGCAGGTAAAGCCTGACTATTTATACCAGAGCGTACCTGGGTGGGCCTCTTTTTTCATGGGCTCCTTCTGCCATTTGCTTAACATAAAGTACCTGCTCCGCATTTCCAATGATAACCTACTGGATAAACGCATCAACCGGCATCATTCGACACTCAAGCGCCGCTTTCTGGAAAAGGGTATCGGGATGGCGTACTGCATCTTGTGCCAAAATGAGTACCAGCTAGACCAGATCAGAAAAAAGTATCCGCACAAGCGGGCTATAAAGATTCCGAACCCTATTCTTCTAAACCCTCTCCCAAGCGCCGACACTACTCCGGAAAGAAATTATATTGCCTGGGTTGGCCTGTTTCAATATCAAAAGAATCTGCAATTACTCTTTGAAATAGCTTGTACGCTTACGGGTGAACAGTTTAAGATCGCAGGAAAAGAGCTTCCCAACATGGATGTCGAAACGGAGCTATACTTAAACAAGCTGCGGGAGCTACCCAATGTAGAATTTACGGGCTTCTTGAGTAGGAAAGAGATACCGATGTTTCTAACCAGCGCCAAGTACCTGCTGAATACATCCCACTATGAAGGCTTCAGCAATACTTTTTTGGAAGCCATGGCAGTAGGAACTCCAATTATCAGCAGCGACAAGGTAAACCCCGACGGGTTTATACTTAAGAATAAACTAGGTATCATATACCGTGACCCAGAAGATCTGGTTAAACAGCTAAATGCGGTTTCAGCAATTGATTACGGGCATATGTCTGCCAACTCTGTAACCTATGTCCTACAGCATCATGACCATGAAGTGCTGGCAAAGCAGCTGCTGCAATTGCTCAACTGTAACTAATCATCATACTTAAACTATCTCATTGGCTCAGGCTGGTACTCATTCATACATACTCTTCTTTTGTAAGTCATTTTTTTATGTGAACCATGAATTTTACTTTAACTAAAGATAAAGTCAGAATTGTATTTTTTATAGGTACCCTGCAAACAGGCGGAAAAGAAAGAAGGCTCTTGGAGCTTTTAAAATACCTAAAGAACCAGAACATGTATGACATACTTCTGGTAATGACAAAAGAAGATATATATTATCCTGAGTTCCACAGCCTGGGTATCCCCTACAAAATCATTGGCCAACCAAAGTATAGCATCTTCTCTAGCTTCTATAAAGTATGCCAGGCGTTTAAGCCACACCTAATTCATACTTGGGGCCGCATGCAAACCTTTTATGCAGTGCCTACAGCCATCTTGCAGAGGCTCCCCATTGTGAACAATCAGATTACCTCTGCCCCTCCCAACTTTAACCATTGGTCGCTGCCCGGGTTGGTAGACAGGCTAAATTTCTATTGCTCTCATGTGATCTTGTCAAATTCAGCCGCGGGTGTTTGCTCCTTCAGGCCTCCTTTATCCAAGAGCAAAGTGATTTACAACGGTGTTGATATGAGTCGTTTTGAAAATCTGCCAGAGGTTTACCATGTCAAACAGAAGTATGGCATCAGCACGCCCTACACGGTCGTTATGTGCGCTTCCTTTTCCCCAAATAAAGATTATGGGCTTTTTTACCGGATTGCTGAATATATAACTTGTAAGCGCAATGATATAACTTTTATTGGGGTTGGAAAAAGCCATGATGATCTGAACTTTAACAGGTACCAGGAATTAATCATGCAAAATCCGCTGATAAAGTTTCCGGGCGGGATAAATGATGTGGAGGCCTTGGTGAATGCCTGTGATATCGGGGTTTTGTTTTCGCCCAACGGAGAAGGCATCTCAAACGCCATCATTGAATACATGGCTTTATCTAAACCCGTTATCGCTAGTGCTGCCGGCGGTACCAGAGAGCTTGTTCATCATACCGAGAACGGGTTTCTGGTCGAGAACATGCCGGATATAGACATTGCCCACCTCATTCTGGACCTCATTGATCATCCGGAGAAACGAAACAGGATGGGCGCCCGAAGCAAAGAAATCATCCGTCAAAATTTCTCCATCGACAGAATGGGTAAATCCTTTGAGCAGGTCTACAGCGAAGTATTGGAGCATACCTGCTCTTTCGGGACGCAAACTGCTAAGACAGACTCTAAGATTGCAGTCAAACAAGTATAAGTATGAACGTACTTTTTATCAGTCGCTCTAAAACCGGCAGGCCCCACCCGTTTGTAGAGGAGCAGGCCATAGCGCTCGAACATGCTGCCGGCATTAAAATTGAGCACTTTCTTGTGCGCAGCAATGGCCTGAAAGGCTATACAAAAGCCGCTTACGGTTTATATCATCATCTTAAGCGCCATCCGGTTGACCTGATTCACGCCCATTATGGTTTATCGGGGCTGCTGGCTGTCCTTAGCAGGCTATTATTTCGCCATAACCTGAAGATCATTATCACCTACCACGGCAGTGATATCAATAAACCCTCAGAGCGCAGGTTCTCCTTATTGGCCTCCAGGCTGGCAGATCATAACATTTTGGTTTCCAGCAAGATGCTCTCCTATATTACTGCCAGGAGCACGGTGCTACCTTGTGGCACAAACACGGAGATAGACCTTGTTTACAGAGATCCCGCCAGAGCCCACTACGGGTGGGGTGCAAACGATTTTGTGATACTCTTTGCCTCACGGTTTGATCTTCCGGTAAAGGACCCTGAATTTGCCTTAGAAGTGGTCAAAGCCTTTTCTGAGGAGACTACCCGATCGGTTAAATTTCTGGAGTTGAAAGGCTATAGCAGGGAGCAGGTGACCAAGTTGATGCAGGCGGCAGACGCGCTGCTGATGTGCAGCAAAACAGAAGGAAGCCCGCAGGTTATAAAGGAAGCCATCGTTAATGCCCTGCCCGTGATCGCTAATGATGTCGGAGATGTGAAACTCATATGCGGGCAAGTGGACCATTGCTTCATCGTACCTAAAAGCATGGAAGCTTACGTGGAGCGCCTTCATATGCTAAGCAAGACTTTCCCCAGAATACAAAACCGGGAACCTGTCCTTACGCAGTATAGCAATAAATACATTTCCGAAAAGCTCCTGAGTATTTATGAGCGTGTGCTGCTAAAGCCGGTGCCCGTGCTATCATAAATTAAGCTATGATTAGGTACCCCAGCGTCCTCTGATTCCTTGTTATACTTTCCTATACTTTGAGCAGAACTTAGGCTGGCCAAGCTAAGGTCCTGTACTTCCAACTACTGCGCAGTTACAAGTGCTGCACTTCTTAAAGAACTTCCATAAAAATATAGACTATGAGTAAGCTGTTTGGGTACAATCTCTACCTGCAGGACAGGAATACCCTTATAAACGAACTAAAGTATAACATCGCACGTGGGCAGACGTCTACGGTTATTTCCCTGAACACCTTAAAGTTATACCAGGGCTCCAGAAGTAAATACCTGGAAGTCTTGTTCCAATCTGGAACCCATATTATTCCTGATGGCCAGTCTATTGCCTTTGCGGAGTACCTGGTGAACGGCAATAAAATCTCGGCTATCTCCGGCGCAGAACTCATGGTTGAGCTGATCAAGGAGGCACATCAGGGTGGTTATAAAATCTTTTTTCTCGGTTCCCCCCAGGAGTTACTCGACCGGGTAAAGCTAAAGATTGAAGAAGATTACCCGCAACTTATCGGCCGGGTAGCCTTTCAGCATGGCTACTACCATGCAACGCAGGAAGAAGAGGTGGTCAGCCAGATTGCCGCTTTCGAGCCGGACTTTCTCTTTGTCGCTTTTGGATCGCCTAGAAAAGAGGAGTTTATCATCAAGTACCACGACAAGCTCCGGGCACGAGTGATCATGGGGGTGGGCGGGAGCTTTGAGTACTTTGTAGGAGATGTGAAGTTGGACGCCCTCACCAAAAAAATGGGCCTCAGATGGCTGGTAAGAACACTGCAGGATCCCCGAAGGCTCGCCAAACGCTATGCCGTCTGTAACTCCTATTTCCTGTACGCACTTCTCCGGGAGATGATCTACAGCCGGACCAGAACCGCGTTTTACGATTAAGCTCACTCCTCCTCCCAATACGATTACCTATCATTCAACCATTACTGTACTACTATGAAGATCACGATCGTGGCCGGTGCAAGGCCGAACTTTATGAAAATAGCCCCCATCATAAAGGCCATCGAACAGGCACAACATAGAGGAAAGAAGCTCACGTACCGCCTCGTGCATACCGGACAGCACTACGACAAGAAGATGTCTGAAAGCTTTTTTGAGGAGCTGAATATTCCTGCCCCCGAAGTGAACCTGGAAGCTGGCGGAGGAAGCCAGGCAGAGCAAACCGCTGCGATTATGGTCCGTTTCGAAAAGGAGCTACTGGAAAACAGACCGGATGTAGTCGTTGTGGTGGGCGATGTTACCTCCACCATGGCCTGTTCTATCACGGCTAAAAAACTTGGCGTGGAGGTAGCCCATGTGGAAGGAGGCATTCGTTCAGGAGATATGTCGATGCCTGAGGAAATTAACCGGATCGTAACAGACAGCATCACGGATCACTTCTTTACAACTTCGCAAACAGCCAACGAAAACCTTCTAAGGAGCGGAGTTCAGCCGGATAGGATCCACTTTGTTGGCAACACGATGATCGATACCTTACTTTCCAATATCGGCAGACTAAAAGACCCGGAGATTTCTGTGCGGGGCGTTAAATTACAGGAACGTGCTTACTTTACCTTAACCTTGCACCGACCTGCCAATGTGGATGAACAAAGCAAGCTGAGAGACATGATGCATGCCATCATCGAGGGAACCGGCCAGTATCCTATCATTTTCCCGGTGCACCCCCGCACGGCCAGGCACTTGGAAGAGCTCAGTATAATGGATGAACGCCTTCATTTTGTTGAGCCTTTATCTTACCTGCAGTTTAATTACCTGGTCAAGTACTCCAAAGGAGTGATTACCGATTCAGGAGGTATTACTGAAGAAACCACCATCATGGGAGTGCCATGCCTCACGCTCCGAGACAACACAGAACGTCCGGAAACAATAACGATCGGTACTAATGAGCTCATCGGCACGAACCCTTCGCACCTCAAGCCCTATCTTGATAAGCTTTTAAAAGGAGATTGGAAGAAGGGCGGTGTGCCTCCACTTTGGGACGGCAAAGCATCGGAGAGAATAGTTGCTAAACTAATCGAGCTCTATAATTAAACTCCATTTTTAAAGTAAACAATTACGGCAGCATCCACTTGCTTCTGATAAAGCAAAGTATAACCTAGCTGAAGAGTCAGCCTCTTACCAACAAAAAAGCTCGCGACGGTTGTTGCGAGCTTTTTTGTTGGCTGGTACATATTGTTGTGCCCTAAACTTTTGTCTGCACTCAAATAGGTGTAGTAGTATGGTTCTGTCAGCGTCTGCCAAGTATAAAATCGTTTAATTTCGGAGTGTTAAACATTATTCATACCTACTTAAGAGCAGGCGCGGCTAAAAAGCAGTTTTATGCGTATTTCTTCCAAATATTGTCATGTATACGATTCTCAGGTCGAGCACGAAGGACCAGTTTTCCATGTACCAGATATCATGCAGCGTACGCTGGCTTTTTTGCTCTTTGGTATCTGTTGGCCCTCTCCAGCCATTTACCTGCGCCCACCCGGTTATACCTGGTTTATAGTAGTGCCTGATCATGTACTTGTCCTCGCTTTCCTGCAACTGCCGGTTCAGAAAACTTCGGTGTGGCCTTGGCCCTACCACGCTCATCTCGCCCGACAAGACATTCAGAAACTGCGGGAGTTCATCCAAGCTATACTTTCGCATGAAGTGGCCAAGGCTGGTTATTCTTGGATCGTTCTTCTGCGTGGACATGATTCCGCCAAATACATCGTCACAAACGGCCATGGTCCTAAACTTGTAAACTCTGAGGGGTTTTCCCCCCTTCCCTATCCTGATGGGGCAGTAGAAGATTGGCCCTGGCGAATCCAATTTAATTAACACGGCAAGTATGAGGAACAGAGGAAGCAAAGCAAGCAGCGCTAAGGTAGAGAACAGAATATCAAATGCGCTCTTAAGGAAAGAAGCATAGGTATTGTCCAAGGGCAATTGCCGCACATGTACTGCTTCCAGGTTTCCGTATCGTTTCGTGCGGAAGTGTTCGCCAAACACACTCTGATAGTCCGGAACATACTTGACTCTTACGCCATAATGGTCTGCAACGGAGAGTATATTACGTATCTTCTTTGAATGCTTAACAGGTATGGCGATCACGATTTCATCCACCATATTATGCTCCAGATACTCCTGTATTCCATCCACTCCCCCCACTATCTTATCTTGGTTCACCAGACACTCTTCTTCTTTTTTAAACGTTAAGAACCCCTTCACTTTATGGTCGCATACTTCCTCCTCCACATGCTTGGCTAAACTGCCAACCCCGGCTATCAAAGTATGCCTGCCTTGCACCGTATTCGATTTTATTTGATCCATAACCCCACCTACCATAAAGTTAAGCGGTATACCTAGAATGGGAAATCCTAAGGCAAAAGCAGCAAACACCTTTTTATCAGTGAAAATTATATTTAACAACTCCGGGTTTAGATAATAGAGCATACTTGTCAGGCAAAGCAGTACTAAGTATGTTTTGATAAAATTAGTGAGCCGGGGGATATGCCGCGAGTCCGGCATCCCTATCGTTGACTTAGTCCTCGTGTATCCGATCAGTATCCAAAGGAGGAAAATATTGATGATGACGAGCCAGTGTGTTTCTACAAAAGCTACGATATCTGCTATGCTGAACAAAATAGTTATAGTAAGCACAGCTGTTAGTACATCTTTTTCCCAGGAAGATGATGAAGATTTTTGTCTAGCTCTTATCATAGTATTGCACTTAATTCGTGATCATGACTTTTATTTCATTCTCCACCGCATCTATTCAAGCGCAGCAAGATCAGTGCTTAATATATGGAGTGAAGTACAACAGGCTTTGTCTTCTAGATGACAATATCCTCGTAATCTGATCTGATTTAAAGGGAGATAGGAACAATTATGCTAGCATACAAATCATATCTATACTGCTTTGCATTAAACATAACCTATATTTTGTATTATATTGCGAACTATCCTATCTTGAACACCTAGAGCATGTCCAACGCTGTATAAATAAGATTCTACATACCGTCAATTTAATTAAAATAAACCAATTTATTATTTACATATTCCTTGTACGTTTCAATAATAGAGAAGGATAATATAAGATGAATTAAAATTTCACTATAAATGTTTCAAAGTGACTTCACATTCTGTACAACAAATACCCCTAAAGCCAAATAGAAAAGCGAGACTACTTTAACCTTGGGTGAATAGAACAAATTTAATGGCGAAGATCCTAGAACTAGTACATAGGTTCCCTAGTTAGAGAGGCAAACGAACTATAAATTGTACGATATGCCCAATATTTATTTTAAAAATATTATAAAGATATCTCCAGAATAATTATACATCCTATGTTAATAGGCAGCTTGTAAATCACCCATACTTTAAGCATGCGTTTTAATACTACAAAGCTGGATAGGACAGCTAGAAAAAAGATGGAGCAGCAAGGTAAACACCATCCCTGGCGTTCACCAGAGCATAAACAGGTCCTGGTTTCTCCTGCTGCACCTGCCTGGCGATTGCCTGCAAGAAATCCGGAAGCTTTTCTTTTACGGATGTATGGCAATAGGATAGTTCAAGAACCGTATTTCCGTCCAGCTGTGCTTTACCCGAAGCCGGCGCTAGCAGGCCCACCCACACGCAACTGAGCAATAAGTTATGCTCGCTCCAAGTATAACACTTTTCACCGGTCTCCAAGCGCCGCATGGCAGCCTCTAAGAATTCCCAGCGCGTGCAGTCTGATTTGGAAGGGACATAATCCATCAGGTCTTTTAAGCTGCAATACTGCAACGGTAATTCTGTGGAGACACTGTAAGCAGAACATGCTTCGGTCAGCAGAATGGGCTGTACTTCTGCTGCCTTTCTGGAGGTGCTTGAGAGCAGCTTACCCCCACCCGCCCTGCTATGGAACTGCTCGATTTTCTTTTTGAGCATTCGCAGCGTTTCCTGCCTGATACCAACTGCCATTGCCCCAGCCTTTACATGCTTCCTCATGTGCATGGCAAAGCCCCTGATCAACTTGGTGTAGCTCCCGACTATGTCCAGCTGATATGCTGTTCCGTAGTCGGTCGCCAGAATATTTTTATAAGGATCTGCCCCGGGGGTAAGATCAAATACCGTTATGCCTTCTTCAGCCAGCTGCTTTCCTAAAAACAAAAAGTGAAGGATACCTGGAGAGTATTTGGCAAAAGTTGGGCAATGGGTATTGAGCCCCTGCAAATGAAGCCAGCCTTTTCCTATAACGCCGGCATTGGAAGCTATCACTTTCTCATCCACCGTTAATAATGTCGTATGCAGGAGCCCTCTTTCGAATAGTAGCCCGAGAAATTGCCGTCTTCGGGGGTCTGCCCGGAACAGGTTTCTATTGAACATGGCTCCTTTCCTGAAGTCATACTGAAGCGTTAACTCATCAATCACCTCATCAAATCGGTCGGCATTGTTTACCCGCTCAAAGTTAAGGTGCCCTAACCGCTTTAAGCGATTTATCTTTTCTCGTCGGTTCTTTTTCCGGAGCTCTGCGTTCAAGTAATCTTCATCTATGCCCATGAGGGGTTGCTTTACCGGACGCACGAGGCAATGTCTCTTCCAGTACAGGCTTTGGTAGATCCACTGAAGGTTTGCTCCTCCAGGCACATACTTCAGGCGTATAGCAGCTCCCGGAAATTGCTTTAGCACTTCCCTGAAGGCAGCACTCACAAATGCCTCCTCATCTTCAGGCTTCGTAACCCATACCTGATACTCGGCTTGTTCGGCACCGGCCCCCACTATTACCCCTTGGCTGTCAAGGGCCAGGGCTAACAGGCCCGTAAGCTTTCCTGCTAATGTATACCTGATTAAGATGGGCACATAAACATCCTTGTATACCTGGTACCACGTGGCCACATAGGGGTAACTTTGAAAGGCAGTGCTCCATGGGCAGGCTTCCTGTAAGCACTCCCATGCCATTTTAAACTCTTCTTTTTCCAGAGAAGATAAGGCATCCTCTCCTATCAGTACCTCAAGCCTTGCTATCCCGTTAGAATCAATGCGCTTAGGTGTGGCGCCTAAAGTGGTCAACTGGAACATTATATGCTGCATTTAAAGCCTTGTAACACTATGTTTATTATTGATAATACTGCGGCATTACCGCTTTAAAGTATAAGAATTCATACTTTGTCAAGAGCGAAACCACTCCTACACAGGTTTCGCACAAATAATGGCATAAGGCCCTCCCCCTGGAGAAGGCGGGAAATGGCAGCCAGAAAAGCAGGCAGTTGCTTTCTGGCTGCGGTTTGGCAATAGGTTAATTCCAACTGGAAGGGCTTCTCAGGGGCTGTATTTTCCGAGTCCACCACCAAATCAACAAGCCAGGCACAAGCCATGAGTTGTCCATCCTTGCTCCAGGTATAACAGGTATCCCCGGCTTCCAGGCGTCGCATGGCTGTCTCCAAAAACTCCCACCGCGACACATCATACTTAGCAGGTGTATATAGCAATAATTCCTTTAGATCGTTTTCCTGCACCCCCATCATAGGGTCAGCCGTCTCGTTCCAATCCGGCCTTATCTGCATGGGCCTTCTTTGCTTGGCCAGAAGCTTGGATAAAGCAAGTTTTGGATTGAGCATTGATCTGACATGTGCCTTTAGCAGGTACACCTCCTTTCTTAGGGTCAACTCCACGCTCATCGGCCTTTTGCCTGCCTGCACCAGTCTGCTAAACAGGTTCTTTTTAAGGAGTCTTTTCGTTTTGCTGATTACGGTACCAGGGAGGATCATCTCATAAACAAGGTCATGATCAGTAGCCAGACGCTCCTTATAAGCATCTCCTCCGGGAGTTAAATCGAATACCTCGAACCCACTAGTAGCCAGGTGTTTGCCCAGCATAATGAAGTGCACAAAACCCGGCGACAGAAATTTCGCTTTGTAGGGGGCATGTGTGTTTATCCCGCCCAAGTGTACCCAACCTTTCCCTGCCACTGCCACAATAGCAGCCATTATTTTTTGGTTCACTTTCAGCACCGACACATGCAACAGTCCCTTGTCGAATACAGCCAGAAGAAATCTGATTTTAAGTGGATTCTCGAAAAACTGGTTTTTGTTAAACATAGCTCCCTGCCTAAAATCATACTGCAAAACGAGTTCAGGAAGAATCTCTTCAAAGTAGCTTTTTTGAGTAACTATCTCAAAACGAAACTTCCCGTGGCGCTTCAGGCGGTTTACTTTATTTTTGAACTCCGGTTTTGTAAAAAGCTTTGAAAACTGCGGGGATCTCATGGCCATCAAAGGCCTGGTTGCAGGTTGCAATATCAACCTATTCCTCCAATAGGGATCTGCCTGCACCCACGCCAGGGGAATGGCTGATGGCAGATACCTGAAGTGGATGTCACAGCCCCGGAAAGTGCCAGCTATACTTTGAAGTGCCTTTTTGATAAACTCCTCGGCGTATACCCGACCAGAAAGCCAGCACTGGTATTCTGCTTCATACTGCCCTGCCCCCACAATCCGGCCTGGTCTCTTGAGTATGCCCTGCTCATCCACACAGGTTCGTGGCAGGGCCATGGTAAGTAGACCAGCCAGGTGGTTATCTTCTGTGGCTGTAACCACAATGGGCAGATACTCTTCCCGGTATATGTCGTACCAGGTTTCTACAAACTCTCGGCTTTGAAAAACCGTACACCACGCGCATGTCCCATAGAGCAGGTCCCATTCTAATTTAAACATGGGTTCTGAAAGTACTTTAAATGCCTCTTCTCCTACCAATAATTTCGTAATTAAAGGAGCTCCCCCCTTCTTGTCTTTTAAAGGTATATCTTCTTCATTGCTTATTGTTACCACTGCCATACTTCGAAACTTAATCTTCCTCAGCGCCTCCGGACAAAATATAAAAACGTATTCCGCTGCTTAAACTGCAGCAACCTGGGCAGGAAGGGCGGTACGGCTTTCCTGCACTGCACTCACAATTCTTTTCAGATCATATTCGGTTAACTCCTGATGAACCGGTAAAGCGAGCACCCGCTCCCGAAGAAAGCGGCTGCGCGGAAACTCCTCAACCGGCAACGTAGGGTGTGGGTTAATCCAGAACAGCAGGCCTAAAACTCCTTTTTGGCGCAACCGCTCCAGAAAGGGCCTGGCATTCTCAACTTCTATAGGAAAAGCAAAAGGACAAGCTCCATCGGGCAGATACACAAACTGACGAGGCACCATCTCCCCTAAGTGGTCAAGCAAATACTGGTAATTCCTCCGGCGCTTGTGGGCTGTGACTTCGTTTAATAGTTTAGGCAACAACCTTGTAGTCATCAAGGCAGGCGGGGTGTCAGGATTTCCCATCTCAAACTCTGCATGCGGTCTGTCCCGCTGGCGCTTCCACCACGAGAGTGCCGGTTTAACAAGACCATGCAAGAAGCCGACTTCCCCTCTCTTTGTGGCAACCCAGTTGAGATGCCTTTTCAGAATGCGCCAGTTACCGGTTTCAGCTGTTAGCCGGGGCGGTGCAGGAGGTTTTATTGAGATGACGGCTCCACCATCCGGTATTCCGTAGGTCTTATACAAGCAAAAGACAGCCACATGTCCATGGGATCCTACCGGGATCTCCTCCTTTGTAGACAAGAACGCCTGCGCCGCATCTTCCATTAACAACAGGTTCCTGTCATCGCACCACTTACGCCAGTAAGCCCCATCTTGCGGAAAACCCAGGTAATGGATCAAGTATAAGGCCTTTACCTGTTTGTCCAGCAGCGGAAGCAGTGTGGCTTCGTCCGGCGCTAAGGCACCATCAATTTCATAGTATTTAACTTTTAGCCCAGCCAGCAGAAGCGCCTCTATTTCGGAACCATGATGATAGGCTGGCACAAGCACCGTGTCCCCCGCTTTGAGATCAAGGGCTATGCATGCACTCCAGATGGCCTGTCTTGCACGTGAAAAGATCCTGCAGTTTTCCTGGTTTAGGGGAAAAGGGCGCCAGGTGCTCTCTGTTCTAAAATGTATATCCAGGGGGAGTGTGGGCCAAATAGCAAATCGGGGAGTGAACATAACGGATAACTTCTTCATACTTTACCACAAGACCTTCTCAATAACGTTATTGACAGCGCTACTCAAACGCTGCCTCCTGCTAGAGCCAGGCTACCTTAGCACTTTATACTTGCAGCTACCTCTACTTAAAAACAACTTCTGTTGTAACAAGCGGCGGAGAGGTTATGCTTGCCGAGGCCGTTTTATTTTTGCGTGCAGCATACTTCAATTTCCGTAAAGTGGCTTTCCAAACCCCCGTCATCCTACAAATGTTCTCAGCAAACGAAGCGCCTTCCAAAAAGGCCAGCCGGGGCAGCATGAAGCCATTCCCTAAATCGTTCTCTGTTATCTGCTTTGCCTCGCATGTGAACGCCAGGCTGTAGCCTAACTCTTCTAAAAGAGTTATTTCGCGCTGGCTGTAATTGCCGTTAGGATAAGTAAAATAGGAGATACTTTTTCCTGTCCACTTCTCCAGTGTCTTTTTAGAATGCAGCAGTTCAAAGTACACCTGCTCATCCGTGCAGTTTATCAGTATAGGGTGGGAATGCGTATGTCCACCTATTGTTATGAACTTCGATTTGGAGATATTCCTGACCTGCGCTACCGTCATCGCCTCCCGTCCGAGGTTAATCTTCTTCCGGAATTCCTCCACCCGGAGCAGGCGTTCTTCGTTTTGTATTTGCTTAAGTGCCTGTACCGGAGGCGGCGATAGCTTTAACTTTTGTGCCTGGCTAAAATACGACCACCAGTACGTTCCTTCCTGTACAGGTTGTGTCGAAACAAAAATAGCAACCGGCACCTTATACGCTTCGGCTATACTTACAATATTAGCCTCATTCCGCTGCCAGCCATCATCTACCGTAATGATAACTCCTCCTTTCGGGAAGGGTCGCTGCTTTAAACTAATCTGCTCAACATCGGCAACGCTCAAGAACTGGAGGCCCTGTTTTTGCAGCCACCTAATGCTTGCTTCGAACTCCATTTTAGAAGGATTGTGAAAGTATACCGATAGAATATACTCTCCTTTCAGGGCTTTGCTCAAAGCTTTCTTTACAAAGCCTAACCGGATCAGCAAGCATGCTAACAGCCATCCCAATATGTTCCTTACAGTAAACTTCATCATGAAAGCATTAGGTATAGGTATTCCTGCATCTAAAACGTAGATGGTGTTTTAGCATCTGATTTAAATCTTTGATGTGTATCTATGTAACGCCTATGCTTTTAATGGCATAAATAGAAATTAATCTTTTATTTATACCATATACTAGTAGATCATGGCAAAGGTTATTGGTAGTTCTATCTAAAAACGGGAAAAATAAAATTTAAAGTAATGTCTGAGAATCAACCCGCACAAGTATGAAAGCAGTAGGAAGCCGACTACCTAATTCGCTGCAGCTGCACCAGGGTCCAGACAAATCAATTTTACATCGTCTATATAATATACTCTCTTCTGCGTATCGGTAGTGCGGGAGTGGTTCCAGTCATCTTTGTATAGGCCAACCTTCCAGCGCGGGTATCCAAATCCTGAATACATGGTGGGACCATTGTAACTCAGCACTTTGTTTTCATTGAGCCATACCTCTACCATTCCGTCTTCACCCGAGGAATGCACGATGTGAATAGCAAACCTGTGCCACACATCTTTCCGGACCTCACCAAGCGCATACCGCTGGTGTTTTAGGCCTTTT
This sequence comes from Pontibacter flavimaris, assembly GCF_001907195.1. Classification (GTDB taxonomy): domain Bacteria; phylum Bacteroidota; class Bacteroidia; order Cytophagales; family Hymenobacteraceae; genus Pontibacter; species Pontibacter flavimaris. The sequence goes on along the minus strand of NZ_LVWA01000008.1, from coordinate 47,213 downwards.
CCCTTTAGAAAGATGAAAAACTCATCATTCTCAGTGATCAGCATCAAGGCTGGGCTACCTGACCCTTTGCCTTGGTGCCACTGGTTGATATGATCCATGCTGGTGTCTCTTTGGTAATCCTCAGTGGGGAAATAGGCGGCAAACGTATACCACCCTTCTTTTACCTTTGTCGCTTCCGGAAACAGGAACTCAGCCCTGGTGCCGCCACTTGCTTCAGGATCAGTATCCCTTAATTCAAACCGGCCCGATCTGGTCCCCTCATAAACAGGCAGCTCTGCTACACGAAAACCATAGGCCGTGGCGGCCTGTAACTTAGCCCCCCGAAAGTATGATTCGCCCTCAAAGTTTTCCTCCACCAGCAGTTCTCCAAGGTTTGGCGGTATAGCAACTGAAAAACACCCCAACAGCTTATAGATAAAGAAGGGATAAATGCATAGTTGAAGCTTCACGACCATAGGAGATGGATTAACCTGTTCTTGTATCCTCATATTTTTACGAACGGCCGCACCAACAGTTATCCAGGCGTTGCAATGCTTCAGGTATTAAATAAAAAGGGCCCAAGGTATAACCTTGGGCCCTTTTTAGATTTGTTTGGTTTAAGTGTTTGCTACACTAAATCAGAAATTCTGAATGTCTACTAGTTTTTGATAGTAAACTTTATTGACACTGGTGTTCCGGCCTGGCCATCCTTGTATGGTGTGGCTTTCAGGGTATAAGTACCGGTGGCTGGTGGGTTCCAGTTGCCGTAGTAGAAGTTACCGTTGCCATCGTCGCCGTGCAGGGCAAACGGAGCACCTTTGTCTGTGTAGGTCCTGCTCTGGGCGCCGCTCAACTCAAACTTTACGTTCTCCACCGAAGAAGAAGCATTGGCCTGAATGTTCAGCTTGGTGTAAGCCAGGGAGCTAAGTGTAATCACAGAACCATCCGCAATTGTCTGCACACCTTTCTCTAAATGTGAATCAATCAGAGTAAAGCCCGTGATGTCGGAGCTAGCAGAAGGCTGAGCAATTTCTGTGCTTCCGGAAGTAGCGCCATCCTCATTTGGAATGATCGTCTCACCAGAGTTCACGATCGTGAAGGTGATGGATACTGGTGTTCCGGCCTGGCCATCCTTGTATGGTGTGGCTTTCAGGGTATAGGTACCGGTGGCTGGTGGGTTCCAGTTGCCGTAGTAGAAGTTACCGTTGCCATCGTCGCCGTGCAGGGCAAACGGAGCACCTTTGTCTGTATAGGTCCTGCTCTGGGCGCCGCTCAGCTCAAACTTTACGTTCTCCACCGAAGAAGAAGCATTGGCCTGAATGTTGAGTTTGGTGTAAGCCAAGGAGCTAAGGCTAATTTGTGACCCGTTAGTGATGGACATCACTCCTTTTTCAGTGTGCGAGTCGATCAGGGTGAAACCTGAAATATCGGCGCTAGAAGAAGGCTCTGAAGTACCCGCCTCCGGAGAAGTAGGCTCTGAGGGGTTAGGTGCTGGTTCAGACGTGGAGCCGGAACCAGAACCAGAACTCATCTCGCTTAACGTAGCATTGCTGTTGCCCAGTCTTACGTTGTCGATGTACCATACTCTCTTTTTAGTATTGGTTGTTTCGCTGCCGTTCCAGTCCCACTTGTAGATACCCACTTTCCAACGTGGCAGGTCAAAGCCTGACTTAATAGTGGCACCTGATCTGGACGCAACTTTTTTATCGTTTAACCATACTTCAATCAGACCATCTGATCCCGTAGAGTGCACCATATGGATCACAAAATTGTGCCACACATCTTTTGTCATTTTACCTAGTGAAAGACGGGCTTCTCCAACGTGCATGATAAACTCGCCGCTCTCTACTACCAGTACGGTATGTGGGGACCCGGAACCACCACCCTGGTGCCACTGGGTGATGATATCTCTACTTCTCTCATCAGCATAATCGGCAGCGGGGAAATAGCCCGCAAAGGAATACCAGCCTTCTTTTGCCCTCGTATCATCGGGGAATATGAACTCTGCTCTTGTTCCGCCACTAGCTTCTGCATCAGAATCGCGCAATTCGAAGCGGCCAGCTTTAGAACCTTCAAAGGCTGGGCTCGAAACTAAGTTAAAGCCATAGTTTGTACTTGCTTGCAACCTGATGCCATCAAAGCCAGTCCCGTCTTCAAAGGTTTCGTTAAAAATGAAGTTAGCAGAGGTGGCTAAATCAGTGGCTTCTGTACTAAGTTCGGCATTGGGTGTCATGTCTTCCATTTCTTCTTTTTCGCATGACATGGTGATTGTGCCCACAAGTAGGGGCATGAGGATATACTTGAATCTTGAATTCATGTTTTTTGGCTAAAAGTTTTGGCTAAAAAGTGAAATTTTACTCGGTGGCTACAAAAACAACACTTCAATTCTTCTATTTTATCATTGTTTCTATAGCCATGTTGATTTTATCTAAAACCAACAATTTTAATATTAAACAAATTGAATATAAAAAAAACTAAAGCTCTCTCCATAGGCAAACCAACTCTCTATAATTCAACAACATACCTATCTTAATACCTAAACAACCCGCTCGGTCGTTTTTGGATATTTTATTCATTCGACTTCGACAAAGATATACCGACCTGTTTCAGATTTAAAAACCGTTTACCAATTTTTAGCTAAAAAGCTTTATAAATAACCACAACTTCTTTTACTAGTTATACTTTCTACAACCTGTGGAATTAAATAAATTATACTAATGATGGAATATATACAACTACAAATTATTACGTTTCGAAGTATATCCTTACACCACATTGATTCATATAGCTTTAAGAGATTTTTAATTAAAGCAATACTCCCCCTATTCACCTGTGAACCAGTAGTATTTTTTAAACGCTAATACAAAAACAGCACTTTCCAATTTCATTTGGCAGAACTCAGTACTTCTGCAAGCACAAGAAAGTATAAATGACTCAAAAACAAGGCTTTAACAATCTTTATATAGTAGAATAGAAGTAAATCATGTTGTGCTGAAACCTGTGCTGAGTATGGTGAGGGAATCGCCGTGATAGTGACACCAAAGACATATTAGGATAGTTAGTGCCTTCCATAAAGCGGCTTATACTAATTTACAGCGGTCCCGGCCAAAGGGCAAAGTCTTGCAAATAGTGGTTCCTGCTATAAATGAAAGGGTTGAGTTCTTATGTAATAGATACCTCTTTCGTTACGCTTTATACTATTTTACTAAATTCTATAAAGCATTTGTTAAATAAAATCTATTTCTTCCGTATAAGACCATATGGCAGGTAACTCGATAAGAGATTATTAAGCGTCACCATCTCCGATTAAGACATCTATACTTTATAAAAACCTAAAAGTAGTTCCGTATGAAAAGATTTACTCCGCTTCTGCTTACCATTTTGTTGATGTTTCTCATCCATGTCCCCTCTGTTGCAGAGGTAAATCAAAGCACCATTTTTACTTTTACTTCCACCTGGAAATACCTGGACAACGGCTCTGATCTGGGGCAAGGTTGGCACACATTAGCTTTTGATGACAGCAACTGGAAAAGCGGGAATGGGAAATTCGGCTATGGGATAGGTGATGCCAGCACAACGGTAAGCTATGGACCCAAATCATCCCCCAAGTACATTACCACTTACTTCCGGAAAAGCTTCTCAATCGTAAACCCAAGCGATTATACTTCGTTTAGCGCCAGCGTGAAGCGGGATGACGGCGTGGTCATCTACCTCAATGGCATTGAAGTACACCGAGACAATATGCCGGCTGGTACGATTGGTTATCAGACGTTAGCACTCGCGGGTGCCAGCGATGATGGTACGGAGGTGAAGTCTTTCTCCATTCCCTCTTCATACTTTAAAGCTGGCCCCAATGTCATTGCCGTGGAGGTACACCAATCAAAGGCTTCTTCCTCAGACTTAGCATTCGACCTGGAACTGGCAGGCAATAATTCATCCCTTTCCCAATTTAAGCTGGATATCAGTGTAAACGGAGGAGGAACAGTTTCCAGAAATCCTGATTTAACCATTTATGAGAAGGGGAGCGATGTTACCCTGACAGCGATGCCGGATCAGGGCTCCGTATTCTCTGGCTGGAGTGGAGATGCCACCGGTACAGCAAGCACTGTCACCATCCCCATGGATGCTGATAAGGCCGTTACAGCAAACTTCATCAATTCTTCGGGCCTGCAGCAGGTAACCAGCTTTACGCTTGTCAACTCAGCCACCGAAAAAGACATTCAGGCAGTTGTAGCAGGAACCACGATCAGTCTGGCATCCCTGCCAACCACCAAACTAAACATCAGAGCCAACACCTCCCCTGCGTCTGTAGGAAGTGTGAAATTTGAACTGAGCGGCGCCCAATCCCTGACATACACGGATAATGGAGCACCATACGCCCTGCATGGCGATGATGGCAATGGCAACTACTACTATGGGAGCTGGAACCCTCCTGCCGTGGGTACTTATACCTTAAAGGCTACCCCCTACTCAGGAAGCAAGGGAACCGGTACAGCGGGCTCCCCCTTAACGATCACGTTTACTATCGCAGCAGACGCAGCCCCGCAGCCGGATCAGACTCCCCCAACGGTGTCAGGCATTTTGCGTCAGACCCCTACTACCAGCACCACAAGCGCAACCACAGTAATTTACCGGGCGCTCTTCTCAGAAAAAGTAAGCGGCGTGGATCCGGCTGACTTTGTAGCCACCGTTATCTCGGGCACTCTCTCCAGCAACATTTCGGCGGTGGCTGCTGCCAGCACGGACGGCACAGCCTATGACGTAACTGTAAGCGCTATTCAAGGGACAGGCACGCTACGACTTGACCTAAAAACGAGTGGCACCGGCATTAAAGACGAAGCAGGAAATATGATGACAACAGGTTATACTTCCGGTGAAACCTATATAATCCAACCTGAGCCAAGTGCAGGAACAGAGGGATTTATATCTATTACCCCACTGAGCCCCTTACCTATACACACCAGTTTGGGCGATCAGCCCCAATCTAAAGTATGGAAGTACGCTGACAAATGGTGGGCTGTGCTCCCCAGCACAAACGAAGGAACGCATATCTGGAGGTTAGACGGAACAGAGTGGACTAGAACGATACAAATATCAGACAGCGATTTCACACGGGCAGACTGCAAGGTAGATGGCAGCAACGTACACATATTATTATTCAGAGGTGCAAACCTTCCCTCTAAATTAGTTTCTGTGGAGTATGGATCGGTGGCAGGTGATTATACTCTCTGGTCTCAAAGAAGCTCCAGTGTTCTGATTCCACTGGACGCAGGTGTAAAAACTGCCACTATTGATATTGACGGAACAGGGAGAATGTGGCTAGCTTCCAATGGAAACAGAAATGCCCTTGTAAGGTGGAGCGACGCACCATATAGCACCTGGAGCACCCCGATTGTCGTAGCCAGCGGCCTCACAGACGATGATATCTGCGCCGTAGTGAATTTGCGGGCCTTAAATAAAATTGGTTTTCTGTGGTCTAACCAGAATACGAAGCGCTTTGGATTTAAGACCCATGCCAATGGCGCTTCCCCAGCTACCTGGTCTGCGGATGAGGTACCTGCCTCGCAATCGGCAATTGAAAGCGGAGACGGGATGGCCGACGACCACCTGAACATGGCCGTTGCCTCGGATGGGACGTTATACTGTGCGGTGAAAACAGGATACAAAACAGGACTTGCCAGAATTGCCTTGCTTGTCAGACGCCCTACCGGAAGTTGGGATAATTTATACGAGGTTTCCAAAGCGGGCAACCGCCCGATCGTGATTTTAAATGAGCATGTGGGCAAGGTTAAGGTTATCTATGCTGCTCCGAGTGCCGGAGGCATCTACTACAAAGAAGCATTAACCAGTAATATTCAGTTCGGCTCGGAGCTTTCCCTGATTGATGAAACCTGTGACTATGCTACCAGCAGCAAAAACAACTATACCGGTGAAATTGTCATTTTTGCCTCTACAGGCAAGCAGGGCTACTCCGTGCTTGCATCTGATGACACCTCGATTGTAACATCGCATGAAGAGGAGGCTAAAATCAAAGTAGATAATTTAGAATTGACGGTTTATCCAAATCCTATCCAAGACAAGGCACGCCTCAGTTTCTCCCTGCCAAACAGAGGACCATATGCCATTTACATCTATGATGCCAAAGGGACGCTGGTCGAAAAAATGCTGGAAGGAGCCAGTAACCGGGAAGAGCATGTGAACTTGGAATTGAACTGGGCAAACCGGAGCAAAGGACTTTATCTGATAAAGTTAGTCACCTCTGCCGGCTTTAGTACGCATAGAGTGATTCTGAGCAAATAAAGCTGTCTTGAGGTATACGGGCAAGGCATTTACCATACTTGCTTTTAGCCATTGGCAGTTCTAAACAACCGTAATCAAAGTTTGGTATGAGCACGGGCATCAGCATCATTATTTGCACCTATAACGGGGCCACGCGGCTACCGGATACGCTCCGGCACATTGCCGTGCAGCAGGTTTGCCCGAAAGTATGTTGGGAGGTGCTGGTGGTGGATAATGCCTCCACCGATCAGTCGGCCGCAGTGGCTACCGCAGCATGGCGAAGCTATGGTTGCCCGGCCTCCTTCAGGGTGCTGTACCAACCTCAGAAAGGCCTTGCGTACGCCCGGGAGCTTGCCCTTGAGGAGGCCGCCTATGACTTTGTGCTCTTCTGCGATGATGATAATTGGCTGTCGCCGAGTTACGTGAATCTTGCCTACGATCTGATGCAGGAAACCCCCACGGCTGGCGTGCTGGGCGGGTATGGCGAATTGGTGTTTGAAAAAGATCCGCCTGTCTGGATGCACAACCTTACTGCGCTGGCGAGCGGCCCCCAGGCCTCAGCCTCTGGTAAAGCACCCTATAATGCGGTGTATGGCGCTGGTTGTGTTATCCGCAAAGCAGTCATCCAAAAGCTAGCAGTGGCTGGGTTTAAGCCCCTTCTATCTGACAGAAAGGGCAAGCAATTAAGCGCAGGTGGGGACTACGAGTTATGCTATGCCATCGCCCTGGCAGGGTATGAGATCTGGTACGATGAAAGGCTACGGTTTAAGCATTTTATGCCGCAGCATCGCATTTCAGCATCATATTATCAGCAATTGCTAAAAGAAGGCGCCGAAAGCCTGCCCGTTCTCATTCCATACCGGCTTAGACTGAATCAAAACTGCAGGGGGATGGTCTACTTCAACCTCAACCTGCTTAGGGTCTTTGTTTTTTATTTCAGAAGGCTTGTATGGCTGTTACTCGGGAAGGTGGCACCAGGCAAAAGAAATAAGGAACCTATACTTCACAAGCTGATGCTATTATCAAACTTTTATAAACTGTACACCCTGAGAAATTATACATCTATGAAATACAACTTCAAGAAAGTACTGGAGCTTGAAAGAAGATTGACCCGGTACAGTTCCTGACACGCTGCCGGCACAAAGGATAAAACGGAGTTAGCTGCACACATTAATACCACAGCCACCATTAAACCTTGCAAGCTTCTGCTTTGCCCCGTACTGAAATGGAAAACTCAAGGGACACAAATAAAATCGCTAAACTACAATATTGTTATTATTTGAAATTATTAAAACCTTTTACTATTTAAAACATATATTATAAATAAGATACAATAAACAAATTACTAACGCACCTCTTACAGCTATACGAACAACATAGCTTTTATCATGACATATAGCAGAACCAGTAGTTAAGGTGGTTTCATGTTTGGCAGTAAATAATCCCTTATTTCTATGATTAAAATTTTCCTCAGTATAGGCCTCCTTTTTTTTTCATTTACTTTTGCTAAAGCTCAGGACACTACAGGATTTCTTGCCGTTAGGGAGCTTAAACCACTATCCGTTACCAGAGACACCGGAGAAACCCCACAGTCAAAAGCATGGGCTTACGCGGGTTATTATTGGACTGTATTACCCGGTGACTCGGGCACACATCTTTGGCGGTTAGAGGGGGACATCTGGGTCAAACAACTAAAGCTTTCGAATCATTTATATAAAGCCGACTGCAAAATAGACGGTGACTTAGCTCACATTTTACTCTTTACAGGTCGGGATATTATCAGTCTGGTTTCACTGAAATATAATACAGGATCTCGTACTTATAAATTTTGGTCGAAAGACCCGGAGAATGTAGACATAAACATTGGCAAAAAAGCTTTCACGGCTACTATCGAGGTTGACAGCAAAGATAGAATGTGGTTGGCTTCGGATGCGGAGTCAAGCATTGATGTACGCTGGAGCGATCCACCTTATACTTCATGGAGCGAACCTGTAAACCTGGCAACCGAGGTAACGGATGATGACCTGTGTGCCATTGTCAGAATAGGGAATAAGATAGGCGTGATGTGGACAGATGTGAACAAAAAGCGGTTCGGATTTAAAACACATGCTGACCAGGCCGATCCTACTGCCTGGTCAGAAGAGGAGATTCCTTCTTCCCAATCTGCCCTCGACCTGGGGGGAGGTATGGTCAGCAACTCCTTAAACCTGGCCTCTACCAGCGACGGCACCTTGTATGCTGCCATCAAAACAAGCTTTAACACACCTGGCCATCCGAGGCTGGCTTTACTTATCAGGCGGCCGTCCGGCAACTGGGATGACCTGTACGGTGTCTCCGGATCTGGTGACCGGCCGGTTGTCCTCTTAAATGAGGAGGCCCAGCTAATTAGAGTGGTGTATAATACCTCCCTGGCCAACGAAAATGATATCGTATATAAACAGTCTCCCATGAGCGGGATAATCTTTACGCCCGAGCAGCTTTTGCTCAAAGGCCCCTATACAGATGTTACGAGCACAAAAGATACTTTCACCGAAGGAGTTGTCATACTGGCATCGAATGAAACACATACGGCCGGGGTGCTCGCCTTTGATAAGTTACCCGAAGAAGACTGCTGCGACTGGACATTGTATCCAAACCCGTTCAACGACATTACCTCGCTTTACATTAAGACTCGGGCATCTGGGAAGTATAACCTGACGATTTATAGCAGTACAGGCGAGCAGCTGACATTTTTATCAGGCGATACGGAGGCTGGCGAAGTAAAAAGGATCGAAATTAATGCCGAAAAATTCACTACGGGACTCTACTTGCTAAGGCTACAGACCAAAGAGCAGTTCAGAACTTTTAGGGTAGTTATTAATAAGTAGTTGTTCCAATACCTTTGGCCCGCCTTCCACCTTAATGAAAAAGCCCTTCCTGTAAGACACAACAGGAGGGGCTTTTAACATTGCGCTAGCGTTACTCTACACCGCCACTGCGTGGTCGCGCAGCACGTCGTTCAGCGAGGTCTTCAGGTCTGTGCTTGCTTTGCGCTGCCCGATGATGAGGGCGCAGGGCACCTGGAACTCGCCTGCCGGGAACTTCTTCGTGTAAGAACCCGGGATGACTACGGAGCGCGGCGGCACATAGCCTTTATATTCTTTCGGCTCGCTGCCCGTCACGTCGATGATTTTGGAGCTGCCTGTAATGGTGACACCGGCCCCGATCACGGCCTCTTTACCAACACGGCAACCCTCCACCAGTATACTTCTGGATCCGATGAAAGCACCATCCTCTATGATAACGGGGGCAGCCTGTACCGGCTCCAGCACACCGCCCAGACCCACGCCGCCGCTCAGGTGCACGTTCTTGCCTACCTGTGCGCAGCTTCCCACTGTTGCCCAGGTGTCCACCATCGTACCGGAGTCTACGTAGGCCCCGATGTTCACGTAGGACGGCATCATCACCACGCCCCTTGCCAGGAATGACCCATAGCGCGCCACCGCATGCGGCACCACGCGCACACCCAGCTGCTCATAATTACGTTTCAACGAGATCTTATCATGAAACTCGAATGGGCCGACCTCGATCGTCTTCATCTGCTGGATCGGGAAGTATAAAAGCACCGCTTTCTTCACCCACTCATTCACGGTCCACTCCTCGCCTTTCGGCTCCGCCACGCGCAGCACACCTTTATCTAAATCCTCAATTACGGCACGTATGGCCTCCACCGTGATAGAATCTTTAAGCAGTTCACGGTTTTCCCATGCCTGTTCTATTATTTTTCTTAGCTCCATTTTCAGTATATGCTTGTTACCCAATATTGCGTAAAAGTAAGTATTTTTGATGGATGTCCGAAACCAGAATTCTGCTAGCCTCCCTGCTGAAGCCCATCAACGATACACGCATGTACGAGAAGTTGGGCTTGTCGGTAAGTAAATTTGGAGGAACCGAAGTGCATATCGCTGGTTTCCGGGCGCCCGTTCCGGCGGCGGCACCGGCCAATATATACTTCCACCCCATCTTCGACTTTAAACGCCTGAGCCTCGGCCGGTTTCTGGCGCAAAGGAAGTATAAGCAGCTGCTCCACCAATTAAAGCCGGACCTGATCATTGCCTGCACCCACGAACTGCTGCTGGCAAGCCAGCAGTATTGTCAAAAGTATGGCGCCAAGCTGATTTACGATGTGCAGGAGAATTATACTTTGAACCTGACCACGCAGCAGAATTACCCGCCCCTGCTCCGGCAACTGCTCGCCTTTGAGGTAGCCAGGTCCGAGAAAAAAGCGGCGCCAAGTGTGAACCACTTCCTGCTGGCCGAGGAAAGCTATGTTACCGAGCTGTCATTTTTAACCGCTGGAAAGTATGCCGTGATCGGCAACAAGTATAAACCGGAACCAGATTATACTTTGCCGACCACACCAAGACAACTAAAGCAGGAGCCGCTGCGGCTGCTCTACTCCGGCACCATCGCGGAAGTATACGGTGTTTTCGAGGCGGTCAGTTTGGCCGAGGCACTGCATCATTTGGATCCCTCTACCACCCTCACCATCATCGGCTACAGCTCACGGAGCCATACTTCAAAACGGCTGCAGGAACGTATAAAAGGCAAACGTTACATCAAACTTATCGGAGGCAACGAGTTGGTTCCGCACCAGCAGATCCTGCAAAGTATAAAAGAGAGCAACCTGGGGCTGCTGCCCTACCGGCCGCACCCCAGCACTGCGCGCTGCATCCCTACCAAACTATACGAGTACATGGCCTATGCCCTGCCGGTGCTGGTGCAGCAAAACCCGCTCTGGCAAAGTATAACTGAGGCGCACCAGGCAGGCATCTCTGTAGACTTCAGGCAAGCGCCTCCCCAGGAGCTGCTGCAACGTATACGCCAGAGCAAGTTTTATACTTCGGGGATACCGCAGGAGATTTTTTGGGAAGCGGACGAGGCAAAGCTGCTTCAAATAGTTAAGGATACCTTAAGCAGCAGCACCAAAGTATAAATTTTATTTTTAGATGAATCTAAAATTCGGATAAAGCAGTATATTTGAAACTAAACGAGACGACAAGATGCGTAATTCAAGAATTGGTGGCGTTGGCCACTACGTACCGGAGAACGTGGTAACAAACAAGGACCTGGAGAAGATCATGGATACCTCGGATGAGTGGATCCGGGAGCGCACAGGCATTGTAGAGCGGCGCTATTTCCAGGAGGGTGTGGACACCACCGCCAATATGGGCGCCGCCGCTGCCCGCAAAGCCATCCAAATGGCCGGCCTGGAGCCTAAGGATATCGACATGATCGTTTTCGCTACCCTGAGCCCGGACTACGTTTTCCCAGGTTCCGGCGTGCTGCTGCAGCGTGAGTTGGGCTTGAAGGAAATTCCGGCCCTGGACGTGCGCAACCAATGCTCCGGCTTTATCTACGCCCTCTCGGTGGCCGATCAGTTCATCAAGACCGGCATGTATAACAACGTGTTGGTAGTAGGCTCCGAGATCCACTCCACCGGCCTGGATTTCTCCACCCGTGGCCGTGGCGTGTCAGTGATCTTCGGCGATGGCGCCGGTGCTGTGGTGCTTGTTCCCTCCGAGAGCAACGACCGTGGCATACTTTCCACGCACCTGCACGCCGACGGCGAGTTTGCCGAGGAACTGGCCGTTGTAAATCCAGGCAGCAACAAAAAGGAGCGCCTGACGCACGAGATGATCGAGGACGGGAGTATATACCCCTACATGAACGGCAACACGGTGTTCAAGCACGCCGTTACCCGTTTCCCCGAGGTAATTCAGGAGGCCCTGAGCAAGAACGGTTACAAACCGGAGGATATTGACCTGCTGGTGCCCCACCAGGCCAACCTGCGCATCACTTCCTACATCCAGCAGAAGATGGGTCTGCCCGCTGAAAAGGTGATGAGCAACATCCAGAAGTATGGCAACACCACCGCCGCCTCCGTGCCAATAGCCCTGAGCGAGGCGTACGAGGAAGGGCGCATCAAGGAGGGCGACCTGGTGTGCCTGGCTGCCTTTGGTAGCGGCTTTACCTGGGCCTCTGCGCTGATACGCTGGTAAGCGTAAATTTTGAATTTTGATTGAGTGAATGAGTGAATTACAAAAATTATACATTCTCTCATTCACTCAATCGCTCATTCACCCATTCCAAACCATGTCTCATAGTTATACCGAGGAGAACTACATCAAGGCAATCTACAAGCTGTCGGCTAACGGGGCGCAGGAGGTGAACACCAATGCCATTGCGGAGGTGCTGGAGACCAAGGCGGCTTCGGTAACCGATATGCTGCGGAAGTTAAGCGCCAAAGACATCGTTAACTATAAGAAGTATAAAGGCGTGTCGCTGACCCCGCAGGGGGAGCACGTGGCGCTGCAGATCATCCGCAAGCACCGGCTCTGGGAGACGTTTCTGGTAGAGAAGCTCAAGTTTAACTGGGACGAGGTGCACGAGGTGGCGGAGGAGTTGGAGCACATCTCCTCCACCCTGCTCACCAACCGCCTCGATGAGTTCCTGGGCTATCCCAAATTCGACCCGCACGGCGATCCCATCCCCTCCGAGACCGGCGAGATGAAGCAGAAGAAACAGCGGCTGCTCTCCGAGATGGAGGTAAACGAGGCCGGCGTGGTGGTAGGCGTAAACGATTCGCAGCCCCTCTTCCTGCAGTACCTCGACAAAATGGGCATCTCTCTGGGCTCAAGTATTAAAGTCATCGACCGCATACCTTATGACAACTCCCTGGAAATACACCTGGAGGACAACAAGAGCCTGCTCATCTCCAGCGAAGTGTCCAGAAATCTATTTATATCCGCCTGAAGGCGCCGCACAAACTATGAGATCGATCTATTTACTGGCCATACTTTGCCTCACTCTGCTTGCCGGCGCCTGCACGCAAATAGAAACCAAAGGCACCATGGCGGCGGGCCAGCGCATGAAAGTGCTTACCACCACCAGCATTCTCAAGGATGCCGTGGCCAATATTGTGGGCGATGCCGCCGATGTGGAGTCGGTGATGGGCAGCGGCGTGGACCCGCACCTCTACAAGGCCACCCAGGGCGACCTGCAGAAGCTGATGGAGGCGGACGTGATCATCTACAACGGCTTATACTTAGAGGGTAAGATGGGCGAAGTGATGGAGAAGCTGAGCCGCCAGAAAACCGTAGTGACGGCTACGGCAAGTATACCGAAAGAAAGGCTCCGCTCCTCCGAGCAGTTTGCCCACAGCCAGGACCCGCACGTGTGGTTTGATGTGCAGCTGTGGATGGAGGTAGTCAGGCACCTGAGCCAGGAACTACAGCAGAAAGACCCGGCCAACGCCGAAGTATATCGGCAGAACACGCAGGCCTACCTGCAGGAGTTGGACGGGCTACACCAGTGGGTAACACAGCAAATACAGACCATACCGGAGCAGCAGCGCATCCTGATCACGGCGCACGATGCCTTCGGGTATTTCGGGGATTCCTATGGTATAAAAGTGCGCGGGCTGCAGGGCATTTCCACGGTGTCGGAATTCGGCTTGCAGGATGTATCCTCGCTTGTTAAGTATATCGCTGACAACAAGATAAAGGCTGTGTTCGTGGAGTCATCAGTCTCACCAAAGGCCATCGAGGCCGTGGTGGTTGGGAGCCGGGAACGGGGGCATCAGGTAAAAATCGGCGGCACCTTATACTCCGACGCTCTGGGGAAGGAAGGAACAGCAGAGGGCACTTACATAGGAATGGTGCGGCACAACGTCTACAGCATGGTGTCTGCTTTAAAATAAAAGTATAAACGAATGATACTTCAAGTAGAGAACCCGGTGGTGGAGGTGCACGACCTGACGGTGAGTTACGACCGCAAGCCCGTGCTGTGGGGCATCGACCTGACCCTGCCTGCCGGTGCGCTGGTGGGCGTGATCGGGCCGAACGGAGCGGGCAAGTCTACGCTGATCAAAGCGATGATGGATTTGCTGCCGGCGGGCAGTGGCTACGTCAGGATTTTTGACAAACCGATAGGCCAAGTGCGTAACCGCATCAGTTATGTGCCGCAGCGCGAGTCGGTGGACTGGGATTTCCCGGCCTCGGTTTTTGATGTGGTGCTGATGGGCCGCTACGGCAAGCTGGGCCTCTTTAAACGGCCGCGCAAGGCGGATAAGGACGCCGCCATGGAGGCGCTGCAGAAAGTGGGGATGCAGGGCTTTGCCAACCGCCAGATCTCGCAACTGTCCGGCGGGCAGCAGCAGCGCGTGTTCCTGGCCCGCGCCCTGGCACAGAACGCCGATATATACTTTATGGACGAGCCCTTCGCGGGCGTAGACATCGCCACCGAAACGGCCATTATAGAATTGCTGCGTACCATGCGGGAACAAGGAAAAACCGTCATCGTAGTGCACCACGACCTGCAGTCGGCCACGGAGTATTTTGACTGGGTGGTGCTCCTGAACCTGCGCCTGGTCGCCTCCGGCCCAACTGAGAAGATCTTGACCCAGCAACTGCTGGAGCAGACCTACGGCGGCAAACTCACGGTGCTCACCAAAGTAGGCGAATTGCTCAAAAAGCAGGAGTTTCCATCGAGAGAAAGATAGGGAAGTTAAAGAGTTTGGGAGTTAGAAAGTATAGATTCATACTTTTCAGTAAGTAACAAACAGCCAATACCGGCATGAACGAGTTTTTTGAGTTCTTTTCTTTTGCGGATGCCAACGTTCGGTATGTCACGCTGGGTTCGGTGCTGCTGGCGGGCAGCTCGGCGGTGGTGGGCTGTTTTACGCTACTCCGCAAACGAGCGCTCGTGGGCGACGCCGTGGCGCATGCCGTACTGCCCGGTGTTTGCCTGGCGTTTATACTTTCCGGCACCAAGAACCCCTTCATACTTCTGCTCGGGGCCTTTATCACCGGATGGATCTCCCTGCTCACCATCGATTTTATCACCTCCCGCTCCCGCATTAAGGAGGACACGGCCATCGGTCTGGTGCTTTCCGTGTTCTTCGGCATCGGTATAATTCTGCTGACGGCCATACAACACTCCGGCAACGCCGCCCAAAGCGGCCTCGACAAGTTCCTGTTCGGCAAGGCCGCCTCATTGGTGGGCGAGGATCTAATTGCTTTCAGTTTGGTGGCTGTGCTGCTGCTGGTGGCCACACTCCTGTTTTACAAAGAACTTACCCTGCTCTGCTTCGACCAGGCGTATGCCAAAACCATAGGCTACCCGGTGCGGGCGCTGGAGCTGCTCCTGACAACGCTCACGGTGTTTGCCGTAGTGGTGGGCATACAGGCAGTGGGCGTTGTGCTTATGGCGGCCATGCTGATTACGCCGGCTGCCGCGGCCCGCTTCTGGACCGACAGGCTGAGCCTGATGCTGGTGCTGGCCGCCCTGATCGGCGCCTTTTCGGGAGTGGCGGGTGCCTTTGTTTCGTATACGGCGCCGGCCATGCCAACCGGCCCCTGGATCGTGCTGATCGTGTCGATGATCGCCACACTTTCGTTTGCCTTTGCGCCGGGCAAAGGGTGGGTATCGCGCCTGCTGCGCCAGCGCCGCAACAAGACGCTGATCCTGGAGGAAAACCTGCTGAAGCTGCTCTACCAGTTAGGGGAACAAAAGCAGGGTACGCTGGCGCCTCATACCTTTCAGGAGATACTGGAAAGAAGGGCAATACCCCAGAAGCTCGCCAGAACGGGTTTGAGAAAACTCGGGAACCAGGGATACATCGAGAAAACGCCGGAGGGCTGGTTGCTCACCGGCCAGGGCCAGCGCCGGGGCGAGCGGGTGGTGCGGCTGCACCGGCTGTGGGAGCTATACCTTACCCAGTACCTGCACCTGGCCTCCGACCACGTGCACGAAGATGCCGAGACCATCGAGCATATCATCACACCGGAACTGGAGCAGAAACTGATGGAGGAACTTGGCTTCCCCGTTCTCGACCCGCACAGCGCCCGGATCCCATAGGGAGTTGGAGAGTTAAAGAGTTAGAGAGTTTGGGAGGTAAGAGTTAGAAAGTTGAAGACTATAGAATCCAAGATAAGAAGACAATAACTAAACAACCATCTAGCCATCAACATTTAACCATACAACCATTTATCAATCAGCAATTAACAATTAACAATTAAAACCTGTGAACGCCTTTTGGATCATACTTACCGGATCGTTGGTTGCCACCTGCTGTAGTCTGCTGGGTTGCTACCTCATCCTGCGCCGCATGGCCATGGTGGGCGATGCCATCTCGCATGCGGTATTGCCGGGCATCGTCATTGCTTTCCTGTTCACGGGGTCGCGGGAGTCGGTGCCGATGCTGATCGGGGCGGGCTTGCTGGGCGTGCTGACCACTTTTTTAATTGAGTTCTTCCACCGCTATGCCCGCGTGCAGGCCGATGCCGCGATCGGTGTTACGTTTACCTGGCTGTTTGCCATCGGTATCATACTTATCTCGGTGTTCGCCGGGCAGGTTGATCTGGACCAGGATTGCGTGCTCTACGGCGAAATTGCCTACGTGCCACTA
The DNA here is from genome assembly GCF_001907195.1 of Pontibacter flavimaris. Taxonomy (GTDB): domain Bacteria; phylum Bacteroidota; class Bacteroidia; order Cytophagales; family Hymenobacteraceae; genus Pontibacter; species Pontibacter flavimaris. Next base: position 30,505 of record NZ_LVWA01000008.1, on the reverse strand, counting down.
GACCTGTGGATCACCGGGGGAGGACTGAGCCTTGGGCCCCGCACCGTCTGGACCCTGGCCGTGGTTACCCTGCTGATCATACTTTTCATCGTGCTGGGCTACAAAGAGCTTTTCCTGACTACCTTCGACCCGGCCTATGCAGCGGCCATCGGCATCTCCACCACGGTCTGGTACTACTCCCTCATGACGGCGGTTTCCTTTACAACCGTGGCCTCTTTCGAGTCGGTGGGAGCCATATTGGTGGTGGCGCTCCTGGTGGCCCCTCCTGCTACAGCCTACCTGCTTACCGACAACTTTAAACAAATGCTCCTGCTGTCGGTGCTGGCGGGTATACTTGCCTCCGCAGCCGGCTATTACCTGGCCGTCTGGATCGACGGCTCCATTGCCGGGGCCATTGCCACAGTTACAGGTATGGAATTTATGTTGGCGTTCCTCTTCTCCCCAGCCCGGGGTATACTTATCAAGAGGAAGCAACTACAGCCTGTGCAGCATTAAGCCGGAATTTATACTTAGCCGATCCTGTTAAACCTTTATGCATGATGCCACACCACCTCCACAAAGTATGATTACAAGAACAGCTATACTTGCGATCTTTGCCCTGGTCCTCTTTGCCGGTTGCAGCAACCGGAATACCTCAGCCTCCCTACAGGCCTCAACCACTGAAACCACACCGGTACAGCTGACCGCGCTGGAAGGCACTGCTGAAAAAGCTGAGAAAATTCAATGGCTGACGATAGAGCAGGCTGCCGCCCGCATGGAGAAGGAACCACGCAAGATCGTGATCGATGTGTATACCGACTGGTGCGGCTGGTGCAAGAAAATGGACAAAGGCACGTTTACGGATCCGAAGGTAGTGGAGCTCGTGAACAGGCATTTCTACCCCGTAAAGCTGAACGCCGAAGGCAAAGATCCCATTACCCTCAGAGGCCAGACCTTCAAATATAAAGACGAGTACAGATCGCATGAGCTGGCGGTGGCACTGCTGCAGGGCCAGATGAGCTACCCTACCACCGTGTACCTGGACGAAAAGATGAACATGCTGGCCCCCGTGCCCGGCTACCTCGACGCGAAGACCTTTTCCAGGATCCTGCGTTATTTCGGCGAGAACCATCACAAGTCGATGAACTTCCAGGAGTTTGAGAAGAAGAACTGATACTGCTCAGATGCAGGTGCTATGCAGTATGATTGACAAGGCCTGGAAGTATAAAGCACGGCATCAGGAAGTATAAAAGTATGACTCTTTGCCTCTCCAACGTATAAACCGGGAGCTTTGAGCGTATCGCTAAAGTATGCGAAGTATGATATCAGGCTTCCTGGAAGTATAAACTGCACGGCTTCGCTGCAGGCAAAGTATCCTGCGGCGCCAGTCAATCCCTTACACCCTGCTCCCAGCCCTGCTATTCCGAGTTAAAAAGCGTAAATTTGCAGCAGCATTATTTATACTTGAATTGATCCAACATAACACGACCGATACCATTGTAGCAGTAGCTACCGCGCCAGGCACCGGTGCCATTGCCGTTATCCGCCTCTCCGGCCCCGAAGCTATCACCATCACCGACTCCGTTTTTAAGGGGAAGGACCTATCCAGGCAGGCCAGCCATACCATCCATTTCGGCACTATCCGGGACGCGGAAAAGGTGCTGGACGAGGTGCTGGTGTCGCTGTTTGTGGCGCCGCACTCCTATACCAAAGAGAATGTGGTGGAGATCTCCTGCCACGGCTCTGACTTTATAGTGCAGCAGATCGTGAAGCTGCTGCTCAGGCACGGCGCCCGACTGGCCAGCGCCGGTGAGTTCACCAAGCGCGCGTTCCTGAACGGGCAGTTCGACCTGGCCCAGGCCGAGGCCGTGGCTGACCTGATTTCCTCCGACTCCGCCCTCTCCCACGAGGTGGCCATGAAACAGATGCGCGGTGGCTTTTCGCAGGAGATCAAGCGTTTGCGTGCCGAGCTGGTACACTTTGCCTCTATGATTGAGCTGGAACTGGACTTTGGCGAAGAGGATGTGGAGTTCGCCGACCGCGAGCAGTTGCGCTCGCTCATACTACATATTCAAAGTATAATCCGGGAGCTACTCAAGTCTTTCGAGCTGGGCAACGTGATCAAGAACGGTGTACCTACGGTGATCGTGGGCAAGCCGAATGCAGGAAAATCAACGCTCTTAAATAAACTACTGAACGAGGAGAAGGCCATTGTGTCGGATGTGCCCGGCACCACCCGCGACCTGATCGAGGATGAGATAAACATCGGAGGCATCACCTTCCGCTTCATCGACACCGCCGGCCTCCGCGAGACGACAGATAAGGTAGAGGCTATCGGTGTGGAGCGCACCATGCAGAAGCTGAGCCAGTCGTCGCTGATCATTTACCTATTCGATATTACCGAGATTTCGGTTGAGGAAGTACAGGCCGAGCTCGAGAGGCTCAACCCCAAAAAGCTGCCTATAGTGGCCGTTGCTAACAAGATTGACCAGGCGTCGCCGGAGAAGTTGGCAGCCTTTGCAAGTATAGAAGGATTGGTGCAGATCTCAGCAGCCGAAGGTGCCAACCTGGAAACTCTGAAACAGGCGCTGGTAGAGAAGGTGAACCTGGGCAAGCTGAATACGCAAAGTCAAACCATCGTAACCAACCTCCGCCACGTGGACAGCCTGAACAAAACCTACTCAGCCCTCGATGATGTGCTTAATGGTTTGGGCCTGGGCATAAGCAACGATTTGGTGGCCGCCGATATCCGCAGGGCGCTCTACAGCCTAGGCCAGATTACAGGCGAGATCACAACGGATGACTTGTTGGATAATATCTTTACTAAATTCTGCATCGGAAAATAGAGCCACAAAACACCCATATTACATAAATCATTTAAAAGCCTCTAATATATTAAATTAGGGGCTTTTTTCATGCTCATATCAATAGTTTTCAGCAGTTTATTAATTGATATTTATACCCTTTTTTGTACCTCGCTTGTACCCCACCCCCTACTTTTGTACCTCAAAAATTTTAAGAGGGAGATTTTGCAACATATAGCAACATATAGCTACCTTTGGCTACATACACAAACAAAGAGCACCATGAGTTCTAATATTAGGATACAGCGTATCTGCCAGCATTGCGGAGAGGAGTTTACTGCAAAGACTACGGTTACTCAGTATTGTGGTGACCCTTGCTCAAAAAAGGCTTATAAGGTAAAGCAAAGGAAATCTAAAATTGAGGCTAGTAACCAGCTTACAAAGTCTGTCATACTTAAACCTGTAGAGGAGCTAAAAGCTAAAGAATTCCTAAGTATTTCAGAGACCTGTCAGCTTTTAGGCCTTAGCCGTTGGACTGTCTGGAGGGCCATAAAAGCTAATGAGTTACCAGCTGCAAAGGTTGGTAGACGCTCTATAATAAAGCGTACTCATCTGGACCAAATGTTTGAAAAAGCGGCCCCCGCTGTACCTACATTACAGCCTAAAAACCACATAATACAGGTGAGTGACTGTTATACCCTTACAGAGGTGCAACAGCTCTATAGTATCTCTGAAAAGGCCTTATATGAGGTTATTAAGCGTAATAGAATTCCCAAGATAAAAGAGGGTATATATGCTTATGTACCAAAGGTAGAGATTGATAAATTATTAGGTGCTAAAGCTGTTTAGTCAGATTATATATGAGTAAAGTAAAATTAAGAAGTAAAGCTATATCTGGAGGCCGCCAGACCCTCTATTTAGATTATTACCCTCCTATTCCTAATCCTGAGACTGGTAAGCTTACACGTAGGGAGTTTCTAGGAATGTATACCTATGATAAACCTAAAACCACTGCAGATAAGGAGTATAACAAGCTTACCTTAGAACTGGCAGAGGGAATAAAGGCAAAGAGGCAGGTAGAAGTTAATAATAAGCGATATGGGTTTTTAGCTAAGACACAGCTGGGTATCACCTTATTAGAATATTATACTGAACAGATAGAAAGACGGGTAGGCTCCAATAATGGCAACTGGCAGAGTTCTCTATATTACCTAGAGAAGTTTTTTGATGCTGACACTAAACTATCTGAGCTAACAGTAAACCTGTGTAATGAATATAAGAATTATCTACTAAGCGCCCCCAGCCAGAGGAGCCCTAAGAAAAAGCTCTCCCAAAACTCTGCAGTATCATACTTCAATAAACTAAAAGCCACCCTAAAGCAGGCCTTTAAAGATGGTATCCTACAGAATGATATTAATGCAAGGATTGAGGCCATACCTACAGGTGAAACACACACAAATTTTCTCACTCAGGAGGAGTTAGATTCCTTATATGATACTGATTGTGAATTATCCGACATAAAGCAGGCAGCTATCTTTTCTGCACTTACTGGCCTACGTTTCTCTGATATAGAAAAGCTGCTATGGTCAGAGGTGCAGTATAGTAGTAAAGAGGGTTATTACATACAGTTTAGGCAGCAAAAGACCCAAGGAGTAGAAGTACTACCAATATCCGATCAGGCTGCAGAGCTTTTAGGTGAACGTGGTGAGCCTACAGCTAAAGTATTTTCTACCCTAATCTATTCTGCATCTAATAATAAGGTACTAAAGGACTGGGTTAAGGCAGCAGGCATAACAAAACATATTACATTTCACTGTTTCAGGCATACCTACGCCACGTTACAGCTATCATTAGGGACTGATATTTTTACGGTCTCTAAGTTACTAGGCCATAGAGCCCTTAAAACCACTATGACCTATGCTAAAGTAATTGATAAAACAAAACGTGAGGCTGCAGGCAGAATAAAGCTTAAGGCTAATAAGGAGGAGGGTATATAATATGAGTCTGCAGGATTTTCTAGCTAATGTAGAAGAGGGTAATTTAAGTGAGCTGGAGTTATACAATTATGTAGAGACTGCCACTAATAACTTTAAGCTTGAGAAGCTTGAGCTTCTACTTAAGGGTATTGAGTTTTATATTTTCCAGCGTAGGGAGGAATTCTATGCAGAAAATGAGGCTAAGCTTGATGAAATACTATACCAATACTACATTACTGGTAAGGAGGTCCCCTACAAAGATATTACAGACCCAAATACGTTAAAAGGGAAAGGCCAATTAGATACTATAAGAGTTGTAGATAAGGATAAGCTATTCTCAAATGCCATACATTATCAGTTGTTTTCTATTTATGAGCTAAAGAAGTTCGTGGTAGCAGGGCTACGTAATAATGATGTAGCTAAGTCTACTAATAATGAGACAAAGGAGGAGGAGCTTTTGGACTACCTAACTGAGGAGGGAAAGAGAGCTATGCCAGCCTTGCTACATTTATATAATAGGGTTAAAAAAAAGGAATACGCCCTACTATACATAGCCTTACAGGAGCTAGAACTATTGACTGAGAGAATAAGAGTACTGGGTGAGGCTAAGATAGTTTCTTTGCTGACAACTACCTTTGGACCTCAAGTAGGAGGCAGAGGAAATTTTAACAGATACCTTAATGATTATCGTCACCCAGACTCAGTAATGAGGGCAGAAATTGAGCACCATAAACAACGGATTTTAGATACGCTTAAACTCTAACCTCCTGTAGTAAATATGGTCCCTGCATTAGCATATTATTAGCAAGGTTTTAGCTGCTAATAATGACAATGGATATAGTCACACCTTTGCACAGTTAACAATAAAATGTGAGAGAGATATGACAGAAAACCCATTTATGATTATTGAGAATCGCTTAAATCAGCTAGAGTCTATATTATTGGATATAAGGGCTCATCAAACTAAACCCCAACTGGACACACTTTCTACTGACCAGCTTCTTACAGTGGAGGAGGCTTCAAAATTTCTTACTTTAGCTATACCAACTGTATATACACTGGTGCAGCGTAGGATTCTGCCAGCGTGTAAACAGGGTAAGCGCCTTTACTTTTCAAAGGAGGAGCTTACTGCATGGGTAATGCAGGGACGTAAAAAAACCCGCTCAGAAGTGGAGGCAGAAGTAGCAGCTTATAAAAGTACTCATAGGAGAAAGAGAATAGTTGCCACAGCTTAATTTTGAATGGTGTAGAGCCATTAAACTATCTACCTGACTTCTATTTATTGGCTGGTAATAGGCCCTCTCAGATAGCCTTATTATGCGTTATCTGGTAGGGCCTTAATTTTTTATGTAGCGCCACCTTACCAAGCTTTCCCCTACCCCTCCTCTATTTTAAGCCCCCCTTACTAATAGGGCCTATTGCTTATAGCAACAGTTAGATTGCAGTCATACTCAATTTCACTATTAGTAAACTCTCTTAGTAATACAATTAAAAAATATTCTATCTAGAACCATAGCTTTATGTTTTTCTAGCACCAGCCATAAGCTTTAAAAATTCTTCCCTCTTTTCATCTGGGAGGCTACCTATATAAAACTCTACCAGATACTCCAGAGCCTTACCCCTGTTATTATTTAGGCGGTGGTTTATACTGGCTAGTACCCTTATAGCCACTTCATATTCTGGGCTAATGAAAAAGCCTGCTAATGCAGGCCTCTTATTTACTACCCCTAGTTTAAAGGGGCTTTGCCGCTCTATAGAGTCATCTGGAGTAATGGCAGGGTTTGTACGTCTGCAGCTCCAATAAGCTCATAGGGCTGCTCTACAGGCCCCCTATTCATAGATGCTATCATTTCACCTATGAGTCTCTCTTTTCTACTTGGTGTCATAGTTATATTAAGAACATTATTAACCTGCCTCCTCCCAAAGCTGGGTGTCATATACACAATCCATCAGAGCCATACCGTCTGTAAGCTTATTGATATTCTCGTACCTACTGATAGGCTCCCAGTCAAACTCTAAAGCCTGAGACTGCCAGAATTTAGCCATAGGTGTCAATAGCCAGATATAATGTATTATCTGCTCTCCAGTTGCCTCCTTTACTTGGAAAAACTCTGTTACTTCTGACTCCAGTAGAGGCAATACCAGCCCGTTAGGCCCCTCTACAATAGCATATATTACTCCAGCTTGCTTTTTGATGACTATATCTAAACCATCTAAGGGCACATACCCCCCAAGTGTATTCCTGTGTAAATAAGCTTTTCTTAACCGCTGTATCTCAACAGCCTGTGATAAATCCATATACCCTCCTTTTTTTTTAATATTATACAATGCTTTTTCCATTTTTAGCAGTGTTACTGCTGCTTTCTCTTCCATACCATACTCCTCCTAAAAAAATATTCTACTATAAACATGTAAGCCTCACACCAGAGGACCTAGTGCAAGGCTTATATTAAAGCATTTTCCTACTAATGTGAAGAAACTGTAGATACCGATGTAAGTAATATAGGCTCTTCTGTTGACCTTAATGCAATATGAATTTCTCCCTCTCCGGTACCCCCGACCAAATCAGCCATAATATCAAAAATCTGTCTGCTTCTTATAGAATTACTATCCTCCAATTGACCCATGCAGCCAACCAATGTAGTAAGAAAATGTAAAAAAGCCTCTCCTGACATCTCATCAATCATCTCTGATGGTATTGACGCATCCTCCAAATGTTCTGCCACCTCAAATTTATGGAAAGCCATCTGCACCTCCCTATCATGCCATTCGTAATGAGGCCTTAAAGAATTGCTATCTATTAGATAGAAAAAATTTCCCGACTCCTTTAATACATAATTAGTTAATTCAGGCCTACCATTGATTAGCTTTTCAATTCTGCCTAGCGTTATCGCCTTAGATAAATCCATACACCCTCCTCTCTTTATTTATATTATCAATATTTATAAAGGCAAATATACAGTATAATATCCCACTAAAAAAAGCTTTCAAAAGCACCAAATAGACAACATTTGATTATTTACATCAACCTACAAAATGAAGATATTATTTTGTGTTTCAGTTAAAAAAAGTACAATTAATATTTTATGTAATCAGCATTTATCTGAGGTGGTATAACAGTTTCTATATACCTATTTGCGCTTTACCAGTATGGCCCTGTGATGTATTGCTCCTGAGTGGAGCAAAAGCTGATAATCAGGCAGTTGTGTAGCCAAAAAGTCTATTTAGACTAAATATTAATTAACCTAAAGCTCCTCTCATGCATCAATTCTCACCTGCCTCTTTTCCTATACTATCCAAAGGGATAGATGAAATGGAGCAGGTAAGATTTGAAATTAAGGTAGTAGACCATGGCAGCGGTCCATTAAAGAAGTTTGCCACCAATGCAGAGAAGCATGTAGGGAAAGCGTCTAAGGTTTTTGCCAGTCTACAAAAGACAGTAAATGCCTCTAACAGAGGTATAGGCACCCTCAGCAAGTCCATGGATAAGCTGGGCAATAAAGGGGACCTAAAACTAAATAAAGAGCTTAAGCAGGCCAATGGCCAAATGGATAGGCTGGTTAGCAAAGCCAGCAAATATGCCAGGGTTTTAAGTACAGCCTCCACTCCTAAGGCAGGCTTTACACCTCCTACCCCTAGAGGTGGTATGATGCGTGGTAATAGCTCAGGAGGTGGCATGGGTCTTAAGGGGGCTGCAGGCCTATTAGGTGGTATTTTTGCCCTAGACCAAATGAGGTTATTTGGAGGAGGTGTGGTAGAGACTACAGCCACATTCCAAAAGTTTGAGGCAGTACTTACTAATACTTTCCAGAGTGCTACCAGAGCTAAGAGTGCTATGGCAATGATACAGGACTTTGCCAGTAAAACTCCATTTGCTGTAGATGAGCTTAGTGGCTCCTTTGTAAAACTGGCTAACCGTGGCTTTGCACCTACAGAGGACCAAATGAGAAAGCTGGGGGACTTAGCCAGTTCTGTAGGTAAGGATTTCGACATGCTTACAGAAGCAATGCTCGATGCGGAGGTTTTTGAGAATGAAAGGCTTAAGGAGTTTGGCATTAAAGGTAAGGATAATAAAGATGGTACCATGACCTATACCTTTAAGGGTCAAGACACTACTATTAAGAAAGATGCTAAGGCCATACGGGAGTATATACTTTCTCTAGGAGATATGGTGGGTGTGCAGGGCTCTATGGCTGCAATCTCTAAAACCTTAGGAGGCAGGCTATCAAACCTAGGAGATAATTTCACTAAGCTACAAAAGGTAATTGGCCAAAATTCAACAGGAGCCTTTACTTTCTTTATTGATAGTGGAAATAAAGCCATAGACTTTTTCATAGAGTTCTTTACCAAGATTAGCCCACTTAAACAGGCTCTCTCAGGTATAGGCTCTGCTCTTAGTCCTGTAGGGGCTGCAATATCTAATGCTGCTAATCAGTTTAGTCTATTTAAGGGTAAGGGCACAGCTGCAGAAAAGACTATAGCCCTGCTTACGCTGGGTGTAAAAACTATCACCCCACCCCTCAGATTAGTCAGCAACATCATAGCCTCTACGATAGGCTTTATATCAAAGTATAGAACAGAATTAGGATATACTGTAGCCACCTTAGGGGCCGTGTTTGCGGCTCACAAGGCCCTAACTTTCATACAGACTATTACCAGTATGGTAAAGGCTGGTACGGTGGCCACTAAGGCAGCCTCACTGGCTACTAAAGGCTGGGCATGGGCTCAGAACCTCTTAAATAAAGCGTTCTTAACCTCGCCTCTGGGTATTACCATAGGGGTAATTTTTGCGGTTGGAGGGGCAATTCTGTGGGCGTGGAATAAATTTGAGGGCTTTAGAGGAGGTATACTTGGTGTATGGGAAGTCCTTAAGGCCTTTGGAGCTGGGGTGGTAGATGTATTCAAAAACATACCCCAGACCATAGAAAACATCTTTAAGGGTATAGCCTCATTCTTTGGCAAGCAGATACAGCCTCTATTTGAGCTTATTAATGCAGTAAAGCAAGGTAACTGGCTGAAGGCCGCTAAGGCTGGGGGTAAATTCCTGTTTAATATGAGCCCTGCAGGTGTGGTTATCAATGGTACCAAAGCAGCTGGGCAGGCTATCAAAGAAAAGACAGCACCCCACTTTAAAAGAGGGCAGGAAAAAGCTAAGAATGGTGGAGGTACTATAGATTGGTCTGGATTGATGGGCAACTTCACACTACCAGACTTTAGTAAAATGGCAGGCTCTACAGCAAGCTCTAGTGATTACTACGGTAGTGAAGAGAGCGGAGGGGCTGGTATTGGAGGCTCAGGCAGTGAGGCTGAAAAGGAGGCCAGAGTAAAGGACTATAGACGAGAAGGCTCTAAGACTGGGGGCCTAGAAATAAATGTAGAAAACTTATTTTCAATCAAGACTGAAACTTTACTTAGGAGCCTAGGTAATGATGGGCTGGCCATACGTGATATTTTGACTAAAGAATTACTCGCAGTAGTAAAAGATGTTTCTGTTTCCTACGGGTCTTAATTTTTACTAAATGAGGCAGGGGGCCTCTCCTATCCCAATAATGGCCCCCTCCTCTTTATTTTATAGCCTCTGCAGGTAGCTTAGGCTGCAGGCTGGCCATGGTGGCAGTATTCGACCCTCTATCACTTGCTCCACATCATTTACAGGAATAGCGCCACCTATACTATCAATACCAATACCATACTTAGCTTTTTTAAGTATCCTCTTCTGGTAGGCTTTCATTCCCTCATCGTAAGGCAATTCATTTATTTCACGTTCTTTTGTCAGATACAATCTCCAGCCAATAAAGCCGCTATCTCCTATCAAATCTGGGTGTAAAAACATCTTAACAAAGGTATTCTTTACCTCATGGCTTTTCTGTGTAAAAGTGTGGTTCTCCATATTGTGTAGTTTTTAAATTCTGTGGTGGTATGATGCTTTTGTATATGCTTTTAGTAAAAATTCAAACCTCAAAAATGGGGTCGGGGTAGGAGCCAGAAAAAAGGCCTATTGAGTTTCCAAAAACAGACTCCATATTAGAGGGGGGGGTGGCTACCCCATGTAAAATGCTTTTCAAAACTTGAAAAACGGGCTCTGTAATATATTTACCCCTAGTGCCGTAAAGGGGGTGGGGGGTCTTTTTTTTGAGAGGTGGGGGGGTAGGTTAAGCCCCTATCTCCTCTGGCTGGGTTGCTCTCTTATAAAGCTTATGTACACTACTGACCCCAAATGCTTTACCCTGAGATGTAACATAGCCTAACTCATTTAGCTTATCTACTATCTCCCTAAATGACTTACCCTCTTTCTTTTCACCTAGTATTACATGAATAGCCTGCTTATTCTCTTTACTATTTAGGGCCTTACTTCTACGTACCTCCAGCCCCTTTAGCCTTGCCTCCTTTGTAAGGTTAGCGGGGGTGCCTAACTTGATGCCATGTGCTTTTTTAGCATGTAGGGCAGCTTTAGTGCGTTGGCTTATAAGCTCTGCCTCATGCTGAGCCATGGAGGCAAATACGCCAATAGTAAGAGTATTAGCATCTGGCATATCTACACATATAAAGTCTACCCCACTATCTCTCAGAGTAAAGATAAAGGCTGCATTACGGCTCAGCCTGTCCAGCTTAGCTATTACTAAGGTGCTGCCTGTAGCTTTGGCCTTAGTTATGGCAGCCTGCAGCTGTGAGCGCTTATTTTTCTTACCAGACTCCACCTCCGTAAACTCTTCTATAATACAGTCCTCACATTTCGCAAAGGTTCTCACAGAGGCTTTCTGCGCCTCCAGTCCTAAGCCAGACTTTTCCTGTTTTGTGGTACTTACTCTGTAGTAGGCTATATACTTTTTCATGTGCTTTTATATTATGGAACAAATATATATACTACTGTTCACTTTTACAAACGGTGTACACTTTTTTAAAGGTTATTTTTCTTGTACACTCTTTTAAACGTCCGTTTGTATAGGTGAACAATATAGAAAAAGTGGCTAATAACTGACCCTCCACCTTTAGAAAAGCTTATATTTGAATAACATACTAGGTATGGCAATTCATTAAAATTAATAAGTTCCTAAAATCTATTAACTATTACTGTATGATACCCTATGTCCCACCAGCACATAAAAAAACTGGATTTAACTGTCCCCATTGTGGAGCCTTTGCAAATCAAAGATGGAGTGAAGCTTTTTATAGGTTTGAGGTGGGTACCTTAAATATTATATCTGGGCTAAATTATGCCGCTTGTTCACACTGCCAAAAATTTACCTTGTGGTTAAATGAAAAGTTGATAATTCCCTCCACAGGTGGCGCTCCTATGCCTAATAACGATTTACCAGAGGAAATTAAAGCAGATTATGAGGAGGCAAGAGCAATATTGAATAGGTCTCCTAGGGGTGCAGCTGCATTGCTGAGACTATGTATTCAGAAACTGTGTAAACATTTAGGAGAGGAGGGTAAAAACATAAACACTGATATAGGCAACCTTGTAAAGAAAGGGCTACCTCCTAGAATACAGCAATCATTAGATATAGTAAGGGTAATAGGAAATAATGCAGTACACCCAGGACAAATCAATTTAAATGACGATATGGAGACTGCAGCTAAACTATTTCTACTGGTAAACATTGTAGCAGATGTTATGATTACCCAGCCTAATGAGATAGATAAGCTATTTAATTCTCTACCCCCAAACCAGTTAGAGGGTATAGCGGCAAGGGATAAACAAAAATAAAATGGCTGTAAAGCTTTATATACTTTGATAGTAACGCTATAAATGCAAAAGCCACCTCTAGGGTGGCTTTTATTATTTTAGGGAGCACAACACTAAAGAAACTCCAGCTCATTAGGCTCCTCTTGTGCCTCCATCACTGACCCGTCTGTAAATATTACCATAGCTGTCTGCCACTCATATTTGAGGTCTTTTGCAGATACCCCTTTAACTTTTACATTATCTGAATCATATGAATTATAGTCGTAATAAATCTCATCATTTATTGACTTACCTACGGCCATGGGGTTTTCTACCTCTATACCATAGCGGCCTATTACCTCTCCAAAGGTATTATACACCAGAAAGCCACCTTTGATAGCCTTAATATCTTTGCCGCTGTTATTCTGGATAAGATATTTAAACATTTGCTGCTCTCTAATACCGTAGGAGTCTGTATAGAAGTCTTTACCAGTAACTTTAAAAGCCACTACTTTATTAAGTTTGGTCTGAGAGTTTTTCCACTCCGCTACCTTTTTCTCATACAGGGCTTTTTTCTCAGCTTGTGCCTTTTCCTCCTTTACCCTCTCTGTCTTAAATTCATCTAGGACTTGGCGATAGGTTTTATTAGTTATCTCCTTTTCTGCACCCATCATTTTACCAAATCCTACCCCTAGAGCTAAGGTGGCAAAGTCAAGGCTATCATAGTCGCTAGAGTGCTCTGCCTGTATCTCTTTTAAATCCTCTGCAAAGGTCTCTGTACTAATTTTCCTGTCAAGAGTGTCTGTACAGGATGACAGTAAAATAGCGCCTGCAGATAAAGCTAGTATAAGTTTCTTCATGCCTATTAAGTTTTATAGCTTGTAATATTATATTACCCAAATATAGTGGTTTTCATATAAAATTAAAGCCTAACAGGGTAAATTTATATGCAACTGGGAGAGCTCCAGCCAGTCTAAAATGAGGGTACAAATGGCCAAAACTTTATAAAGTGGCATGTATATATATATGGCATTGCGGCCCCTCAGTTTTTGCCCCTTTTATATCATGTTTTTCTAATGAATTGCTAATAAATGGGCCTAAAATCATCTATTCTGGGAGTGTTTTAGGTAGGCTTTTGACCTTAATTATATTAGTCTCTGGAACATGACAATTAATACCACACTGGCACTCTATTAGCCTATCATCTTTTTTCTATTAGTGAGCTATTACAGCTTTGACCACTCCTTAGGCTTTGTGGCTGCAATGGGGCCAGCTGGTAAGGCTTTCTAATGACACACTACTATATGAGTACTAAAACAAAAAAGCCTCTAAAAGAGGCTCATTTGCGGTTATATGAAAGAAGTTTATGTAATTAATCTTGTTGCCCTTGGTTTACTAGGCGTAACAGCTCTTGATGTGGCACTACCCATAGTAAAGGCCTTATTACATCTCTAGTTGCCTTTATGCGCCCTGTATTTATATAGTAGCGTAATGTTTGGCAGTTAATAGGCATACCCTTCTGAGTGAGAGCAGCGCTTAACTGCTTTACTGTATAAAATGCCTGGTCTTGTTGTATGGTTTCCATCATAATACCTCCCTTATTAATTTCTACTATATTTCTTTACCAGTTTCTCCAGCTCGTGTGCTGGGATGACAAACCTGCCAAAGTTATCTTGCTTATATTCCAGCCTGCCAGTAATAATAAAATTAGTAATATTGCCCTCATCGAAATCTATTCCACTTTCGCTAAGGTGGTAGAGGAGACCATGGATAGAATAATGACCGGCCTCAATAGGCTCTATCTTTTTATTTGTGTTTTGTCTTATGCGTTTAAGCATATCGTCTTTGGATATGTACCACTTGCCATCCTCATATTTGGCATCATAAGAGCCTATCATCATTCCATTACCCACTGACTCAACTGTGGTGGGTATCCCCTTTTCACTGAGTATCATTACATATTTTAGCAGTGGCAGGTACTCTTTTTCTCTCTCTGTCATTTTCTCCATCATCTTTAAGTTTATCACTGTTATAAATCTATTTCCCATTAATATCTAAGTCTAAATAGGGTTGTTTTAGGCTTAAGGCAGGCTACCCCTTAATGAGCTTTAGGCAGAGCTAACGCTACAGGGGTAGCCATACTTAATACTTGTTTTGAGTATCAAGGCTGCCAGACACAAAGGCCGAAGATTCTGACAGTTTGCTATGTAACACGCTAATGACCATTGTGCCCCTCCCTCCATAGCTTTGCTGAGTTGTCCCGTGGAAACCTCTTGGACGTAAGACTGAAAGCGAGCGTACGTAGTCACACCGACAACCTCCAGAATGTAAAACTAGAGGCTTAAAACAGTCCTCTAGTTATTACAAAAGAGTATAGGGAATTTTTGAGGCGTTTGGATAAGAATAAATTAAAATAAACATCAAAAAGACGATATTCTTAATATATTGTATTTTTTTTAATTAATAATCATAGATTATCAAAGCTAGATTAATTACCTGCCTAAATTTCTGTACTACCCTTATAAAACAAAAAAGCCCCTTAGAAACTCTAAGGGGCTATAATAAGCAGGATTAAAAGGGTGGCTCCTCATCAAAATTTGAATAAGGGAATCCCCCAGACCCACCACCATCATTCATACGGCTACCTAAGCGTATAGAGGCAGGGGTATCAGCGTCAAAGGTACTGTTAGGGAGAGCGTCAAAGCCAAAACTTTTGAAATCATCCTCCTCATATTCTGCAAACTTTACATATTTATCAATAAATTTTAATTTTAGCCCTTTATCTGGAGCGGTGGTATTCCCATCCCTATTTTTAGCTATAGTAACGGTCACTACTCCTGCTGTGGGCATACCCCAATCATCCTCTGTAAACCCATACTTTTCAGGCCTGTACAAGAGCATAATCATATCAGCCTCATCCTCTATAGAGCCAGAGTCCTTTAGGTCTGCTAAGATGGGTTTTTTACTGGCGTAAGGGTTCTTATTATCTGAGCCCTTATTTAGCTGAGATATAGCTATGATAGGTAAATTTAGCTCTAAGGCTAGAGCTTTCAATTCTCGTACATTATGTGAAACCTCCTGCTCCCTTGTGGCTGTAGCTTTCTTTAGCTCATCTGCTATGGCCAGTCTATGAATATCATCTACTATGATTAGCTTAACCCCATGCTCCTCTACCATTCTTTGTGCATAGTTGGCAAGTTTATTAATAGTTATTTTTTCATCATCTATGTATAGTGGCTTTTCTGTGAGACGATTCACTTCCAGCTCTATTTTAGCCCATTCATAAGCCTCTAGTGGCTTATCACTACAAATTTTATCTAGCTCTATCTCACTCTCAATTGCAAGGAGCCTATTGCATAGCTTTTCACTAGATTGCTCTAATGTAAAAAACAAAACACCCTTATTTTGCGATACTGTCACATTCCTAGTAATATTAAGTACTAAGGCAGATTTACACATGGATGACTTACCAGCTATAATGTAAAGGTTACCTTTCTGGAACCCCCCAGTAAATTCATCTAAAGTTTTAAATCCACTTAGTACCGTATCAGGGTACTTTTTATTAATCTCGAGCTTTTTTATAGCGTCTGTAATATCCATACCTATTATATATATACCTTAATTAGCATCAACTATTTCGGCACAAAATACATAAATTAATTCTAGACTAATAGGGGATTATAGAAAGTGCATAGATTTGGGCACCAGATGTACCTTGGCAAGCTTAGAATTTATATATAATACTAATTTTCAACCAGTTATACTAAATCTGTACTTTCTGCATCGGTAAGTAGGATCCCTAAATGAGCCAATATTACAACAAACCAAAAGCCTGATTACACTTGATAATCAGGCTTTTTTGCGTCTTCGCCTTATTGCTAAGCAAAAACAATATTCTTAAGTTTATATTGGTGTTGCACCTCGGCTGTACCAAAAAAACAGTATTTATACCTCAGCACTGAAAACGAAAGTTTATTTGACTTATTTAACTCTAACGATACTTAATAACTCTATCTGCATTTAAAAGCAATATTTCAGGACTTATCGTATTCTGCCCAAAACAATACGCTTTTACGGGACTGGGTAAAGGCAGCAGGCATCACAAAATACGTCACCTTTCACGGTTTCAGGCACACCTATGCCACGCTGCAGCTTTCACACGGAACAGACATCTACACCGTCTCAAAACTGCTGGGACACCGGGAGTTAAAGACCACATAGATCTATGTCAAGGTGATAGATCGTTCGAAGCGGGAAGCGGCCAATCGAATCATCCTTAAGCTTAAGTGATAGCTCATGAGATCTGCAGGTAATCCCAAATCATTCATGTTGTGCTTTGTTCTACACTTTAATGAAAAATAAGTATAGAATATCTAACGTTTGAAAAACTTCCTCAGGCAGTGCGTGAGCCGCATTGAGCAGCTTCTCCTGGAAAGATAGGCTCCCGAGAAGGAGGAGAAAATGCTTACTGTCGCGCAGGCTGCAGCGTTCCTCAAGCTTTCTGTGGGTACGGTTTATTTAAAAGTAAGTAACAAGGAAATCCCAGTCAACAAGAGAGGTATTCGCCTCTACTTTTATGAGTCCGAACAGGCACAGGCGGTAAAGGGGATTCTAAAGCAAAACTCTGGTATCAGAATTTGCCCCCTCACCAAATTATACTCCTTTTCTAATCCAGAAACAGGGT
The DNA here is from genome assembly GCF_001907195.1 of Pontibacter flavimaris. Lineage (GTDB taxonomy): Bacteria > Bacteroidota > Bacteroidia > Cytophagales > Hymenobacteraceae > Pontibacter > Pontibacter flavimaris. Next base: position 13,393 of record NZ_LVWA01000008.1, on the reverse strand, counting down.
TTAATATTAAAAAAATCAAGCCATTAATATTCTCCATTGTGTAATAGTTTAGACAGGGCTAATCCCCGCTACCCTAAAAGTCCAAAGTGGCGGTATGGGTAGAAGGAATTAGAAGGCAAACTCTATCTGAGTTACAGACGCAAGAAGCATGTTATGAAAGGCAGTCGGTATCATTTGTAATCCATATGGCTTAAATACTTACCTCAGCCCATGTCATTGTCGTTAGAAGTACTGAGACAGTAAGCAGGCTGATATCAAGAAAAGCTCGGTTAGATTCACCTTTCATGTTGATTGCGCAAAAGGAATTACGGTTACTCCCTGACAGATGCTAACCCTATTTGATGCCAAATGACTCTTCTGTCAAAGTTTTTAAAACATGATGTTTCGTTCCTGCTCTGCGCCTTTAACGGTATGCCTGCTATTCCTTTCGCAGCTATGGTGGTAGCATGGCGGAAAGTTCAATGCCAGAAGTATAGTACTCAAGTACCTGCTCGAAGGTGGCGAAGCGACCGTCATGTAGGTAGAGCGCAGGGAGGGTGGTGTTGCGGAAGGAGCTTGGACTTGACCAGCTTCTTTTGTAGCCATTCACCAGTAGCGACAGCAAAATCGGGTTTATATTTTAAAATGACATCGTAAACCCGGCATTGCTTGCCCCTTCAGAGGCGCTACCTACGGCGGCTGCCTTCTACTTCGCCCAGCCTGGCCCCTACGCGCTGCAGCAGGGCTTTCGTTTTCAGGATGCCCTCTTTTTCCGGCAGGCTCTCCCCCTCATACTCGATGCCGATATAGCCGGTGTAGCCGGCGTCTTTCACAATCTGGAGCATCCTGGTGTAATCGATATCCAGGCAATTGCCTTCCGCGTCAAAGTCAAAGGCCTTGGCGCTTACGCCGGCGGCAAAAGGCATCAGGGTGGCCACGCCTTTGTAGGGGTCGTACTCCTCCAGGCATTTGCCGCCCCAGAAGCCGGGCCCCTCGCGCCGAAGGCACCAGTTGGTAAAATCCGGCAAGGAGCCGACGTAGGGCTGGCCAATCTGCCGCAGCACGTCGGCAAGCCACTCGGCATCCGACGACAGGCCGCCGTGGTTCTCGGTGACCAACTGCAGACCGATCTGGTGGCAGTATTCGCCCAGCCGCCCCAACCCATCCACTACGGCCTCTTTCGCCTCCTGCTTGCTGCCGGCGCCAAAGGCATTGACCCTAATCATGCGGCAGCCCAAGAACCTGGCGGCATCGGCCCAGCGGCTGTGCACCTCCACGGCTTTCAGCCGCTTGCTTTGGTCCGCATCGCCCAGGTCGCTTTCCTCGTCAATCATGATCATGTTGTTAACCACGCCGTAGTCCTGGCTGCGGCGCAGCAGCTGGCGCAGGTACTGCTGGTCGGAGACTTTGTCTTTAAAGAACTGGTTCACGTACTCCACCGCATCTATCTGGTATACTTCGCGGGCCAGCCGCGGGAAGTCCAGTGTGTCTATCTCTTTTTTGAACAGTGACTTGTGCAGCGACCACTGCGCAAGCGAAATCTTAAAGAAAAGCTTTTTGGGTGGCTGCGCGGCAAAGACATCAGGGCCTAAAAGGGAAGCTCCGGCCAGGACGGCGGCGGCACCGCTCAGCTGCTGCAGAAACCTGCGACGATCTGTTGACATTGGCTATAGTTTAAGGTGAGCAATCCGGTAGAAAATGTACTGTAAACTAAGGTAATATACCTGAAAAAGCAAGCGTACCCTCACATGCTCCTGCAGCCTGTTTTACACTTCTTCGTCGCTTCCCATCTCGTAAAGGTCTTCTGCCGGGGCTTCGGTGCTCCACGAGGCCGTGTTTTTACGGGTTCCTCCAAGATCCCGCTTTGTGCAGGAGTAGAAGATCGGGGAATTCAGGCTGGCTCTTTACGAGGGGCCAACACGTGGTCCTTAGTCCTTGGTGTGTGCTGGCTGTGCCTGGTCTTCCATGCTGTGCTGTCCCTTTTATCGGCTAAACTCGGCACAGTCGCCGGCTCGTTTGTATCTCGGGACTGCCGGCATCCGCTGTGGCCCCGCTGGGGTTTCCCAGTAGCAATTGCTGCTCCTCCAGGGTCAGTGCCTTCTGTGGCTCGACCTCCGAGCCCTTGCAGCCTGAGAGGACTATGAATAGCAGAAGAAGGTATCGGCAAAAGTGTTTTGTCATAGCTATTGAATGGGTCACAGAATATCTGGCATACGCAACTTTGGAAGCACATCAGCTTGGCATGGGTGCAACCATGTAACGCAGCCTGGGTCAGTTCCGCGTAGGGCAAGACCTCTTTTACGTCACATTGCCTTAATCAGATCCGAGAGACGGATCGTGGTGTAGCAGGGCGAGAGATTCTACTGCCTTAGCCCCCACTTCTGTGCCGTGCTCTGCGCCCCATACTTGAGAGCACTGTGGCCGAAGCGCTCCCGCCAGCTATCCAGCGTCTGCACAAGTTACGCGTGCTTTTCCCTGTCCTCTGTATCCCAACAGACTAGGCTGTACGGAACTGCTGGGCACCAGGTCAAGCAGCAGCAGACCGGTTATACGGTAGCGGAAGCCGGGGCGGTAGATCTCCCTAAGCGCCTTAAGGGCACAGTGGATGAGCTCGGGTTCGGAGTCGTGAAAAGTGTAAACCTGTTGAAGAAGCTAACATTTGATACTGTCAACCTTTATCAGGACAAGACAGTGAAAAGAAAAATACAGGCCTCCATTTCCTGGGTACCCAAAGAAAGATTGTCAATTACAGATTAATACGCACCACCCGCTAGTGAAATATTGAAAGCCATTTGTTTGATTTTTGACGTGTCCATGGACAGATGGGCTCCGTATATATTTGTGATTAACAAATTTCTGTAAACCATCGCTCAAACTGTTAAAAAGAGTGCAGCCTCGACATGGAAAATCCAGAAAAATCGCTGGAAAATTTAAGATACAATCCACTTGAGTGCAGCAGTGCGAAATCTATAGTTTCGCTACAAAGTGATTTGCGTCGCTTCCTGCAGACATGAACTCCTGCAGGCACCAAGGGCAAAAGTGGCTGTAAGATTTTGCACCAAATGATACAACCAGTCTGGAAACAAAGAAGTAGGGTATCTCACTCTATCAGAATTAACAAAATTTAAAAAAGGGCTCTAAAAATAAATCTCATGCACCAACAACAAACTGCTATCAGTGATAATGTGCATTTCCCATGGCTGATCATGGTGTTGATGTCCTCTGTAACATTTGTCGGGATTCTTTCGGAGTTGATGCCTTCGGGCGTTCTCCCGCAAATGATGGCAGAGTTGAACATCAGTGAGGTGCAGGGCGGTAATTTGGTGGGGTATTACGCCATCGCCTCTGCTATTTTCGCGATTCCGCTCGTGTCACTGACCATGCAGTTCAACCGTAAAATTTTGTTACTGGTTTTGCTGGCGGGTTTTGCTGTTTCAAATATTGTGGCGGGCCTCTCCCTACATTACACGGTGATCATATTTCTCCGGATTATTGGCGGCATCTGTGCCGGTGTGATGTGGCCCATGATTGCAGCCTACGGCATGCGCCTGGTTAACGAGGAGCAACACGGCAAGGCCATCGCGGTCATCATGGCGGGAAACACCCTGGGCATCAGCCTGGGGATGCCGATCGTAACTTTTATCGGCAATGAATATGGCTGGCGTACTGAATTTATAGCGCTCGGTATATTTATATTGGCTATTGCCCTGCTGTGCATTTTCGTATTGCCCTCTACGCCGGGAGAGAAACTCACTAAAAGCTCTTCGCCGTTTGCCCTGCTCAAAATTCCGGCGGTTTTAATTGTCCTTTTGCTTACGCTGCTTGGTGTGAGCGCACATTACGGCGTATATGTGTACATCACCAGCCTGGTGGATGAAATAGAACTTGCCGGCGGAATAGAAAGCGCTTTGTTGCTTTTTGGGGCCGGCTCCCTGATCTCTGTCCTGCTGGCCATAAAATACACGGATCTATACCTGAGGCTGCTGACTGTGGCCATGTTTGCCTTGCTGATCGTTTCCATGCTTGTCTTTATACTGTTTGGTGGAACGACAGGTATAGCCCATTTCGCTTTCTTCCTGTGGGGACTTTCATTTGGCCCGCTCGTAACGCTGTTTCAGGCGGCTGTGAGCAGGCAGGTAGAAAGTGCCAAGGACGTAGCCACCTCAGTGCAGTCTTCTGCCTTCAATTTTTCCATTATGCTGGCAACGTCTGGTGCCGGGCTGCTGCTTGGCATTTACTCCCCCATGGTCCTGACTACAATGGCCATCGCCTTGGCTATTCCGGGCCTGCTGATTTCCTTCTTTGCGAAAAAGACCTTGAGCTAACCTTCGGCTCAGGATCAGAGGTCCAACGGAATCTCATATTCCGGTTCTCTGCGACGAAACAGGAATTCGCCGTTGCGAACAGAGGCCAGTACGTCAGCTCTTTGACGGATCGCTTCAAAAGAGGAAGTTTCGTTTAGAACTATAAAGTTGGCTGGCTTACCCTTTTCCAGGCCATACTGGTCTTCCAACATCATGGTTTTGGCACCGTTGTAGGTGATCAGATCAAAAGCCGTTTCCAGTTCATCGTATGAAGCGATGTGGGTTAAGTGGATGCCGTTGTCGAGGATATTCATCAGGTTTCCGTTGCCTAGGGGGTACCAGGGGTCGTTGATGGAGTCTTGCCCGAAACTGACATTGATGCCTTCCCTGAGAAATTCTCTCACCCGGGTCAGGCCACGGCGCTTCGGATAGGTATCCTGGCGGCCCTGCAGGTAGGCATTTTCGGTGGGGCAGGCAATAAAATTCATGCCGTTGGCCTTGAACAAGCCCATCATGCGGTGCGCATACGCATCGTCTGCACTGCCAAATGAACAGGTGTGGCTGGCTGCGGTTCTGTGACCGGCTCCTTCTATCATGGTCAGGGCATTGAGCAGCTCCACGAAACGCGCCATCGGGTCGTCTGTCTCGTCGCAGTGCACGTCAATCATCTTACCAAATTTCATGGCAAGCTCCACCGAGCTGTGCACCGATTTCTCCCCTATCTCCCGGGCCCACTCGAAGTGTGGTATTCCTCCGACACAATCCGCCCCCATCTTCAGGCCTTCCTCCACCAGTTCATAGCCGCCTTTGTAAGCATACATTCCCTCCTGCGGGAAAGACACGATCTGGATGGTGACAGTGTCTTTCAACTCCTCCCGCAACTCAAGCATGACCTGCATGCCTAGGAGTTTTGGGTCCGTTACGTCAATGTGCGTACGGATAAACTGTACACCCTGCGAAACCTCTTCTCGGATGGCGGTCAGTGCCCGTTCCCGGGCATCCTCTTTCGTTTGTGTTTTTTTTATGTCATGCCAGCGCGTGATGCCTTCGAAAAGCGTCCCTGATTTAATCTTGCCACCGTCGTTTCTTCCGGTGTAAACATAATCCAGGTGTAAGTGGGAGTCTACGTAAGGAGGCAAAACCAACTTCCCATTGAGGTCGATTTCCTCCTCACATTTTGGCAGATCAGTCCCAATCTGAGCGATTTTTCCGTCCTCAACCACCATTTCTGTAGCCGAAACGTTGCGATAGAGTTTCGCATTAAAGAATTTCTTTTTCATATTAAACCGATTTTTGAATTTAATATAAAGGTGATTTGTACAACTCAGGTGTTGTAGCAGCGTTATCGGGTGAGGGCAAAAGGCAGAGTGGAGATGGCTCAAGCGTTTTCTACCGAACTAATAAAGCTCCGGTATCTTTGCCATGTTCTAAAGGTTACGCACATTCTCCAGGCTATGTTTTGATCCAAAACCACAACGATAAACAGCTACTTATTAGGAAGGTCGCTTTAGGTTAGGCCTGCTCTAGATCGGTTAACTAATGCAAACCACCTAAGACCTGAGTCCACAGAAATTCTATCATGGCTCCAAGGCGTCTTTATACTATGTCTTTTTGAAATATCCTATGTAACTGAACCACCAATTATTTAAATACATTACCGGATTACCTTCTTATTACCAACTTTTTATAGTACACTTCATGGTCCTTTTTATTTTTTATAACTCACTTTCCAAATAATATTTGCTCCATTTCCATCATCAGCCACGAGCAAAGAACCATCTGCTGCGACGGCCACGCCAACGGGGCGTCCATACACTTCGCTCTTTTCTTCATTGGCAATAAAGCCTGTCAGAAAATCTTCGGCAGCACCTGTCGGTTTTCCATTTGCAAATGGAACAAATACAACTTTATACCCTGAGAACTTAGAGCGGTTCCAGGAGCCATGCTGCCCTACAAAAGCACCGCTTCTGTATTTTTCCGGAAAGTTTTCTTTTGTGTAAAATGTCAGCCCCAGGGATGCGGTATGCGGGCCGAGTGATACATCGGGCTTAATCGATTTTTGAACCAAATCAGGCTTTTGGCCTTTGAAGCGCGGATCTTCGTTTTGTCCCCAATAGGCATAAGGCCAGCCATAGAATCCGCCCTCCTGTACACTGGTCAAATAATCAGGTGGCACATTATCACCCAGTTCATCACGTTCATTTACCGAAGTCCATAATACATTTGTGCCGGGTGCCCAATCCATTCCTACAGGGTTCCTCAGCCCGCTGGCATATACCTTTTTGCCACTTCCGTCTTTATTCACTTCAAGTATCAAGGCCCGCCCTTCTTCTTTATCCAGCCCGTTTTCAGCAATATTTGATGCAGCACCTACTGATATGTAAAACTTATCACCGTTTTTACTGGCAACGACATTTCTTGTCCAGTGTCGTTTGCCTCCAGGTAATGAAACAATCTTTTTCCCCGGATCTTTGATTGAAGTGGCACCTGCAGTGTAGGGGTATTCTATTAAAGCATCGTTGTTGGCTACATAAAATTTGTTATCCAGTATGACCATCCCCAAGGGCATATTCAAACCACTTAGATAAACAGATTTTCTTTCGGCTGTACCGTCTTTGTTGGCATCGCGAAAGAGTAAGATATTATTCGCGCTCTTTTCGTTATCCCCTTGCGATACAAATACATCCCCGTTTGCGGCAACATAGATCCATCGGGGATGTTGAAGTCCTTCTGCAAATCTGGAAACGGTAAAGCCTTCCGGCGCAACAGGTGTTTTACCAGCCGGCCATCCAATTTCCTTGCTTGTTTTTACAACCGATTTGGTAGCATAGGGAGGCGGCAGCGTATCATTTTTGTTTAACTGTGTATCATTATTGTTTAGCAGCGTATCACTGTTGTTTACTAGTTCGCTTTCTGAAGAATCAGGTTTCTGTTTTTCTTCTGCTGTAGGCTTTCCATTGCACGCAACTATAACAAGGGCTGCAATAAAAAAAGATAGGTTTTTCATAATACAGAATTGTTTTAATAATTTTTAAAAATTACTGTTTCCGGCAGTATCTCATTCAGCTGCATTCTCATAAATGGTATGGGAAAAAGTGTATTTGAGCGAAAGCTGTACTTTGACGGCAGAGGACTCAAATCCATCGCTGAAATTATTTCTTTTCCCCCATTGCAGTTCAGCACCCGCCAGGAATTGAGAAAAGGGCTGGTAGAGTAAATTGAGAATGGCATAATGGCCATTTTTGAACGCATTGCCTGCCTGCGCATCTGAGTTGTGAATGCGCACCCTGGAATAGCCCATCGTGCTGCTCCAGGCACTCGTCCATTTATGTTCCAGAAAGGCAAAACCGCCTGCTACCGGTAAGGCAACACCTACCAAAGGCCTGGTGGGATTGTCGAAATTGTTTTCAATGCCAATATCAGCAGCAGCATCGGTTAAATAATTCTGAATGCCCTTGCCATACACCAGTTGTCCCTTGAACCGGGTCCGGGGAGTGAGTTGCTGTGCAGAACTAAGGTTGAAACCCCATCCTATTTCATCTCCACTCAGGTCAATCGGGGCGGGGGTGGTACTTTCCCACCTGATCCATTTTAAGACACCAGCCAGTTCGATATGCCCGTTCCGGGTCACTTTGCGGTATTCGGCTGTAAGATCCGGCACCTTGAACTCGGGCCTTACATTTTGTAGATCGATCCGGTCGGCATATACACCTTCATCCGAAGTGGCGCCAGGCTGTTCCAACCCTATCGCCCAGCGGTTCTGCTCGCCGGCGTTGGTGTACCGCACCTGGATGTTGCGCAGCAATGCCCGACTTGTTGGCGCTCCATAATCCAGGATGTTGGGAAAAACATCGGTATCGGTGAAAGTGTTTTCTGTTTGCCCGACCAAAAACCTCCCCAGCTCTGCATAAGCCCTCCGCAAGTGAAAGGCGGTTTGACCGACATCGGGCCCTGATCCAAAAAGATCGAACTCAAATGTGCCTTTTAATTGGCCCAAAGGAGTCTGCGTCCAGCTATTTACCCCCAACCGTGTTTGCCGAACACTGAAGAATATTCTCCCATCCGGCCCGAATTGATTTTCATATTGGGGAAGTTTGGTGACCCGCATGGCATCAAACCAGTTGGGATCAATCTGGTCAAAATTGTAGCCTATATCTGTCATGATGAAACCGTATACTTCCAGGCCTTTTCCCGGTTTCTGTTCCTGGGCTTTGGCCGGGCTTATCACTAACAGGTAGAGTAGCAGCAACAAGGCCCATTGAGGTTTTATACTTTGCTGAAAGTAGAAATATTTCATTTATACAGAGTTTTAATTCCACTTCATCCACAATGCATTGCGTGACCGCAACTTGTTTTGAACCTGCTAAAACCAACACTTGTATTCCGCTTAAAAACAGGTTGTAGCGAAGCATTGGTATTTAGTATCAGGCGGTTGAATTGCCTGCCACCAACGAAGAGTAACAACAGAACAGTTTTTATTTAAAACTTTCTGCCCATCTCTACTTTTTATGTTGTAAGTAGCTGAATATGAACAAAGGATGAATATATACAGAGGATTATCGCGACAGTGCCGTACCGGAAACAAAGGAAGGGTGAATGCACAATCACAGGCCTAATACCTATACGATTGCTACAAAAAAGGAGTGTAAGTTTCACTAAAACCGAGTCAATTTAAAGTAGATAAAATCCTTTTCTAAAAGTTTGCCATGAAGCTATTCCTTGACATTAAATCAAGGCGTACAGGTCGTTAAAGGCTTCTGTCATGGATGGGTGGGTATAAATGGTATCTCTGACCATCTGGTAGTCCAAGCCGCAGTTGATGGCCACCTGAATGGTATTGATCATTTCATTTGCCCCTGTGCAAAACAGGGTACAGCCTAAAATCTTATTCGTCTTCTTGTCCACCACTGTTTTCAGCAAGCCATGGGTGTCACCCTCTATCCTTGCCCTGACCACACTGGAGGCCGGAAGTCTGGCCACTTTAATCTCATAGCCTTTCTCAAGTGCCTCCCGCTCCCGCAAACCGATGTGCGCCAAGGGAGGTGTAATAAAAACCGAAGAAGCGACCTGGTTTCGCTGTTCAACAGAGGTATAATCTGCCCCAGATAGTTGATCCCGGATGATCCGGAAATCATCCAGGGAAATATAGGTGAACTGAGGCCCCCCGTTGATGTCGCCTATGGCCCAGATGTGGGGGACGTTCGTTTTCAAAGACGCATCTACCTCGATGTAGCCCCTTTTATTTGTTTTTATTCCGGCGGCCTCTAGGTTCAGCTCCTCTGTCATGGGTTTTCTGCCAGTGGCTACCAGAAGAGCCGAGGCCTGCAGGAAGACTGTTTCCCCTGTTTTATCTTTATACTCCACCCTCACTTGATCTCCGTCCGTGTTTTCTACTCTCTGAACATCTGCCGCCGTTACGATGCTTATTCTTTTGCCTGTCAGTACCTTGTGCACTTCATCTGCCACATCCTCATCTTCCTTGGGTAAAAATTCATCAGCGCTGTCCAGCACGGTTACCTCTGCACCGAATTTGGCAAACATATCGGCAAACTCCAGCCCGATGAATCCCCCGCCGATGATGACCAGCTTTTCAGGCAGCTCAGATTGCTCCAGCAAGGAAATACTGGTGTAAACATTTTTGGCGCTGTCTATACCTGGTATGGGCGGTACAAAAGGCTGCGAGCCCGTGTTGATGAAGATCCGGTTGGCTGTGATCCGTTTTTCTTCCTTATTCCGGAGCATCTTTACCAGCACTTCATTAGGTGAAACAAAAGAGGCCTCGCCTGTTATTACTGTTGCGGCAGGTAACTTTTCAATGTTATCGTAATTGAGCTCTCTGAGAAAAGATGTCAGCTCATTTTTCAGACCATACGCCTTTTGGTACGGCATCTTTTCTTCGGCTTTTTTTATCAACGCTTTCGTAGGAATGCAGGCGACATTGATACAGGCCCCGCCATACATTTTATCAGACTTTTCGACCAGGGCAACCTGTTCCCCTCTTTTAGCCAGCCAGGCAGTCAGGGTTTTTCCGCCTTTACCAAAACCAATGATCAGGTTGTCGTAGTGTGGTTTAATCGTCTTTGTCATTTGTTGCGGATTGAGCATAAAGAATGGGCATATAAGTATGACATTGCCACCTGAGGTGCATGAGTGTTGAATCTCAGAAGGGCTATGGCTTCTGCATAATGTCTCTATTTATGGAGCTATCCGTACGATAGAGTTAATTGAATTTAAAATGACTTTATCAGTTAAAATTCGATAAAAGCCTAATCAGGGTGCCTCGCATATGGTCCCTGATTTCTTCAGTAATAACTGTTCACTTCACTCCTTTTATTCTTTAATGAATTCTTTCGTGCTTCTCACCGTATCAATAGGCCGAACCAGTTTTTCTATGTGTGTACGTTTAGGCTCCAGGAAAGGAGGTAGTGACAATTTCTCCCCAGCGTTTCGTAAGGCTCGTCTCCCATGAACCCGGGGCCATCTGTTGCAAGCTCAAATAAAATCTGAGGTGTCACTCTTGTGTACAAGGACTCAAAAAAGTAACGGTTAACATAGCCTGATGTAGGTAAGCCGATGTTGCTCATATGCTCTGTCCATTCGTCTAACACAGCCCGGTCAGCAACGCGAAAAGCTGCATGATGTACCGTGCCAAAACCTTGTTGTGCCTGCCGCAGATCAGGGTTATCTTCAACTATAACCGAGGCCCCGTTTCCTCCTTCACCCATCTCAAATAAGTGGAAGGCCCCTTCCTGCGCAGTCTCCTTAAATAAGAGCACTTTTTCCAGTATCTCCTTAAAGGCATTAAGGTCTGCAACTCGAACGAAAACAGGTCCTAAACCTGTGATGGCATACTTCAGCGAAACCGGACCTTTTTGCCAGGGAATTCCTGCATCCACGCCTTTATTGAACTCATCTGAAATCAGCTGGTATTGTTGATTATCAAAATCAACGAAGGAAAGCGTTTTTTTGCTAAACTGCTCCTTAACGCCTGCGTAGCTTACTTTCAGACGATCAAAGCGCTTTATTCAGTAGTCTAATGCCGCATCCATTGGCACCCGAAGCGAGGTCATCGAGAACTCGTTCGTGCCATGTACCCCTTTCGAAATGCCCGGGAAGTCAAAGAAAGAATACTGCTTAAGACGTGATGAATGCAGTGCGTACATGCCTTCATATTGAGCACAGCTGGAATTGAAATAGGATTTTAATATAACTCAGACTCTTTCCTGTCAGCTTCTAAGGATTTCAACATCAAAAGCTGCTTATCTTAAATTTCACCAGACATTTATACCTGTGATAGCTCCTTAAGAGAGACTGAGCTGGCTTTCTGGATAGAGAGATAGAGCCCACGTGCGTGGTGAGCGCCTCAGCGATCTCCCCTACCTCCAGGATGGCCGTTCCGAAGGAGCGAGAGGTGCAGATGTTCTGCTTTACGGGCGGCACCAGCTCCAGGTCGATGCAGGCCTCGCCCCTTAACTCCCGCACCGTGCGCAGGCCTACTACCGTCAGCTGTTTTTTTGCGAAGGCGTCGGTGACGTTGCGCAAATCCCAGGCCGTGTGCACGCCGTAGCCGGCGAGTTTACGGGCGTAGCGGCTTCCGATTCCCCATACATCGCCCGCCTCCGTACGCTTCAGGGCCGCCTCGATGTGGCGCTCATTGGTAAGCACCAACACCCCGTCCGCCTTCGGGGACTTCTTCGCAAGCCGGTTGGCCACCTTGGTCAGGGTCTTGGTGGGGGCCACGCCCACGGCTACCGGCATGCCCAGCCACTGGCGCACCGTCTCCCGGATTTCCCTGGCATAAGCCAGGAGATCCGTCTTATAAAAGTCTCCCAGGTCCAGGAAGCTCTCATCAATGGAATATACCTCCACGCTGGGGCTGAACTGCGAGAGGGTCTCCACCACGCGGGCCGACATGTCGCCTAGAGCTCATAGTTGGAGGAGAAGACCAGCACCCCCTCCTTTCTGATCAGTTCCCGCAGCTCAAAACAGGGCGTGCCCATCCCGACCCCCAGCGCCTTGGCCTCGCTGGAGCGGGCGATCACGCAGCCGTCGTTGTTACTCAGCACCACCACCGGCCGGCCTTCCAGCGAGGGGTTGAAGACGCGCTCACAACTCATGTAGAAGTTGTTGCAGTCGACAAGGGCAAAAAGCGAAGTCATGTGCCAAAGGTCCTTACCGTGCCCACCACACCCCAGATGCGCTCCGCGTTAAAGCGGTTGTCAGCCTGGGCCTGCTCCAGCAGCCGGGCAGCACGTACCGTGCCCTTCGACTCCATTTTCTTGGTGATGATACTGTAGCGTCTGCACATGGCCAGTCTGTTGCTTTGGTTTTTACAAAAATTGTGGTCCATGGTATCCCTCAACGTAGTTCTTTGTCTTTGTTTAAAGTAGGCATTAAGAAATGCAAGCAGCCAAGAAACCCACTATGTAAGTCAACGGCTATTCTGCGTATGCGTTTTCATCACTTTTTGGTAACCACAACTATAACGATAGGACTGGTGTTTTAGGTGGAGCTATTGTAATCGCGCTGCCTTCCCCTAGCCTCGCCTATTTTAATAGTGATTGAATACAACTACTACCGGAAAAGCTTGCCCGTTCTTCCTCTTCCTTGTTTTTAACGATTATTATTACCGAACTACCAGGCGATTTCTCTTTACATGATCGCGACCGCCAGCACCAGGTTATGTAACGGCCACAGTTACTGGCCTGTCCTTTTTCATCAGGCAGGTCGCCCTACCTACCACGATCTTTCCGGAAATTCTCTATCTTACACTAAACTTCGATCTTATACCTGTAAATACATGAGGGCATCTTTACAACTCCTGTCGTTTGTATTGCTATTGATTTTAAACACCTCCTGCAGCAAATCAGAAAATAGAACCACTACTTCTACTCTGCTCACAGCAGGCCAACAGCCACAAATCGCTGTAGATCCCAAAGGCATTACCCGGGTGGTATATGGCCTGGAGGATAAGATTTACTGCGCCACCTCCAGGGATAACGGGGAAACCTTCGCAGAACCTGTTTTAGTGGGACAACTCAAGGGCTTGTACCTGGGCATGTCCATGGGGCCTCAGATCGCCAGTTCAACTAATTACTCGGTCGTGACCG
>NZ_LVWA01000007.1 GCF_001907195.1 Pontibacter flavimaris | reverse complement strand
GGAGAAATCCCGCTGCCCCTTTTTCTTTTTATACCCCACCCCCCAAAGGCCCCGGCCACAGACGCCAAAGCAAAGGCCCCAACCTAAAAGGATGGGGCCTCAAGTATGGTAACATGAAATGCTGGAAAACTCAGCTGTTGATGAACCGCGGGTTGATCAGGTTCTCCAGGGAGAAACGCATCATACAGAATAGCGGAAAGCCTTCTACTCAATAATATTCTTTACGGCCTTGCCTTGTAGAATAAGAATCGTTAGGTACTCCTACTGCTTTCTACATCTTCTAACTTCTCAACAGAAATTAAAGTATAGCTCTGGGGGCATGTTGTTTTTTCACCTGCGCCTCTTTAACTTGAGCTATGGCATTTCTGTTCCCATCATTCCTTTTTGCTCTGGCAGCAGTTGCTGTTCCTATTATACTTCACCTGGTGCAACTGAGGCGGGCCAAGCGGGTCATGTTTAGTAATGTCAGGTTTATTCAGGTATCCAAGGATCTGACGGCCAGCCAGCGCAACCTGAAGGAACTGCTTATACTTCTCAGCCGCATACTTTTCATAACATTTCTTGTACTAGCCTTTGCGCAGCCCTTTCTGCCTGCCTCAGACGCTGTTGTGCCTACTGATGGCTCAGATGTTGGTATTACATTAGATAACTCCTTTAGCATGCAGAACCTGCATCAGGAGGAAGACCTGACGCTCCTGAATGTTGCTACGGACAAGGCCAGGGTTGTTGCTGATCTTTTCCCTGCCTCGTCTTCTTTCAGACTGTTTACTACGGATAACCTGAACCACGGCGCGTCTGTCCAGGAAGGCGAAGCTGCAGCCATACTTAACCAACTCGATTTTTCTGCCAAAAGATTTACGCCCTCCCAGGCACTTAGAAGTCAGCCTAACCACGTCTTTATACTTTCAGATTTTCAGAAGAACAGCTTTTCGGCCGCCGTACTGGATGCTGTTGATTCATTAACGCAGGTGCACCTTGTTCCCATAGCCGCCGCCAGTATAGCGAACATCACCATTGATTCTGTTTACCTGGAGGATGAGTTCATTCGTTTCGGCGCGGAGACACGGCTACATGTGCTGTTGACAAATACAGGGGATGAAGCGGTGGAAGATGTGCCTGTAAAACTCTTTATGCAGGAGCAGCAGGCATCGGCACTAAGTATAGATTTGCCTGCCAGGCAATCCACTGCAGCAGTTATGTCTTTCAGGGCATCTGCCGGGAGGGCAACGAAAGCCTATGTACAGGTAGAGGACTACCCCGTAGAGTTCGACAATACCTATTATTTTGTGCTGGCACCGTCTGCTCCCATCAAGGTTGTGGAAGTTATAGATCAGCAGAGCTCAAGTCTGCAGCGCCTGTACGGCAACGAGCCCTTCTTTAGGTTCACTTCTTTCCGCAGCGGAAGTATAGATTACGCCACACTGGCGGCCGCTGACATAGTTATACTTAATGGGGTGGAGTCGCTTTCGGCTGCGCTGGCGGCTACGGCGGCGAATTATGTAAAGGCGGGAGGCTCCCTGAGTATAATTCCACCTGCCGGTCAGGATAAAGGGGGATATGCCACGCTTTTTCAAAGCCTAAGCCTGCCTGCCTACTTTACGGGCGCAGGCGCTGATGCTGCTAAAACCTCCCTGGCTACCCCAGACCCAAATAACCCCTTCTTCCGGAGTATCTTTTCTGATTTTGATGCCGAGATGCAAATGCCGACTGCCGCCAGAAGTATAGCCTGGACCAGGGCCTCGGATGATATCCTCAAGTATAGGGGAGGCGCACCGTTCCTGTCCCGTTTCGACAGGGGCAGCGGGTATGTTTACCTGATGGCTGCTCCACTACAGGAGGATTACAGCACACTGCCTAACCACGCGCTCCTTGTTCCCATCATGTACAGGCTGGCCATCAGCAGCTATAAGCAGGCGCAGCAGCTGGCGTATACGTTGGGAGGCGGAACCATTCAGCTACCAGCGTCGGAGCAAACTAGGCAGGAAGGCGTGTACGAACTCCGGAAAGATACCCTCTCGTTTATACCTGAGCAGCAGGTACGCGGGGGCAGGCTATACATTAATGTGCCTCCAGATATGAGCGAAGCAGGGTTTTATACTTTGCAGCTGCAGGATTCCGCGGTGGCGACCCTGGCTTTTAACTACGGCAAGGAGGAATCATACCTGGAGCAGTATAGCCCCGACGAGCTTCGTGCGCTGCTGGGCAATGACCGGCCAAATGTGCATGTGTACGACTATGGCGATGCGTTTTCGGTGAAAGGGGAGTTCGAAAAACGATATTTTGGCGTCAAGCTTTGGAAATATTGCCTAATATTGTGTCTGTTTTTCCTGATGGCCGAAATAGCACTTATTAGATTCCTCTGACATGAAAATACTCCTCCGAGCAGCAACCATTTACGATCCCCAATCTGAGTTCCACCTGCAGCAGCAGCACATCCTCATCGAGAACGGCGCCATTGCCTACATCGGGCCGGACGAGCAGCAGGCGGATCAGGTAATTGCAACCGACGGCCTGAGCGTATCGGCAGGATGGGTGGACATGCAGGCCTATGCCGGTGAGCCGGGGCTGGAGTACAAGGAAGACCTGGAGAGCCTAGCCGCTGCCGCTGCCGCCGGAGGATTTACCGAGGTGCTGCTTTTGCCAAACACCGAGCCGGTGGTGCAGACCAAGGGCGCCATCAACTTCATCAAGAACAGAACCCATGCGTTGCCGGTAACGCTTTTGCCCGCCGCCGCCATTACCGTTGATGCCGCAGGCAAAGACCTGACGGAGATGATCGACCTGCACCGAGCGGGCGCTGTGGCCTTTACAGACGGCACGCACCCTTTGCAAGGCGCTGATGTGATCCTGAAGGCGCTGCAATACGTGCAGCCGTTTAACGGCTTGCTGATGAACAGGCCCGAACATACCCGCCTGACGGAGAATGGGCAGATGCACGAAGGCGAAGCCAGCACCCGCCTGGGTATGAAAGGCATTCCATCGTTGGCCGAGGAAGTTACGATTACCCGCGACCTGCAATTGCTGCGCTACACAGGTGGCAAGCTGCACTTCTCGCTTATCTCCACGGCCGCTGCTGTGGCAGCCATCCGCCGGGCGAAAGAAGAGGGGCTGCAGGTATCCTGCGATGTGGCCAGCTACCAGGCGGCCTTCACCGACGAGACCCTGGAGCCGTTCGATACCAACTATAAAGTAACGCCGCCTTTCCGTGGAGCCTCCGATGCGGCTGCCATAAAAGAAGGCCTGAGAGACGGCACCATCGATGCGGTGGTATCGGCGCATATGCCGCAGGACGTGGAAGCAAAGAAACTCGAGTTTGACCTGGCGGAGTTTGGCATCATAAACCTGGAGACGGCCTTTGCGGTGGCCAACACAACCCTGGAACTGCCACTGGAACTGCTCCTGGAGAAGCTGACAAGCAACCCGCGCCGCATACTTGGCCTGCCCGAGGCGCGCCTGGCCGTGGGCGAGGCGGCAAGCCTCACTATCTTTGCCCCCGGGCAAACCTGGGTGCCGTCGGCGGACAAAAGCAGGTCTAAATCGCACAACAGCCCCTTCTTTGGCCGTGAGCTGAAAGGGCGCGTGCTGGGAACAATTCATAAGGGGCAGTTAGTGCTCAACGATTCTTTTTAATATATTTATACCTATATTTAGGTGGGATAGGCGCTGTGCCGTGTTTGCCTGAGGGAGAGACTATGTTTAATCAAACAATTGTGCGGATCGGGATACGGTATGGGGTGCTGAGCGGCCTCATCTGCTTTGCGCTGGTGGCCTTGCTATACGTGGTGGGCTACAATCCCTTCGGCGACATGGGCAGGATCTCATACTTGCCGATCCCGGTCTTCGTTTTCCTGGCCATCCGTAACTATAAAAGGTATAGCGATACGGAGCTGACGTTTGGCAGGGGGCTGCGGGTGGGCCTGGCCGTGGCATTTTATACAGCCCTGACCTCTGCCCTGCTGGTGCTGGCGCTGATATACTTGGCGGGGCCTGAAATACTGCAGAACCATATCACGGAGATGCAGGCCTTGATGGAGGAGACGCGGGAGCAACAGGTGCAATTGTTAGGCGAGGAGTCGTACAGGAGTGTGTACGAGGCGCTGGAGACCCTGACGCCAACGACGCAGGCGGCTGATTTCTTTTTGTGGAGGTTGATTGTGGGCAGCATCTTTGCGCTGGTGGCTGCCGTGTTTTTCCGGAAATAATTTCATCTAAACCTATAACACATCAACTATGATTGAGAAACAACCTTCCGTTGGATCTGTTGCCTTAAAGTGGGGCTTCATCTTTGCGCTCATCGGCGTTATTTTCACCCTGGTGCTGATGGTGACCGGCCTGGCAGAGAACCGCTGGATCTCCAGCCTCGCCTACCTCATCCTGATCGGGGGTATTGTGATGGCCATGAAGAACTACAAGGAAGAGAACAACGGCTTTATGTCGTATGGGCAGGGCCTGGGTATCGGCTCGATTGTCTCCGTTGTGTACGGGCTCCTTTCCGGCATCTCGTCGTGGCTGTACATGGAGTTCGTGGACCCGGAATACATGACCCGCATCATGGAGAAACAGCGCGTGCAGATGCTGCAGGACGGTATGACCGACGAGCAGATTGACGCGGGGATGGCTATCGCTGAGAACTTCCAGGGGCCGTTCACGGTGATCCTCGGCTCTGCCGTGATCACGTTGATTTTTGGATTTATCCTGTCGCTGATCATCGCTGCGGTGATGAAAAACTCGCGACCGGAGTTTGAGTAAAACATGCAGCAATACACGTATGATATTTCGGTAGTCGTTCCGCTCTTCAACGAGGAGGAGTCGCTGCCTGAGCTCGTGCGCTGGATCCGGAGGGTGATGCATGCGCACGAGTTTTCTTATGAGGTGATACTGGTGGACGATGGCAGCACCGACCGCTCCTGGGAGGTAATTCACGCCCTGGGGGAGGAGGACAAAGCCGTGAAAGGCATCAGCTTTAACCGCAATTACGGCAAGTCTGCCGCTCTGAACGAGGGCTTCCGCCGTTGCGAGGGCGAGGTGGTGATCACCATGGATGCCGACCTGCAGGACAGCCCCGAGGAAATTCCGGCCCTCTACGACATGATCAAGCACCAGAAGTATGATCTGGTGAGTGGCTGGAAGAAAAAGCGCTTCGACCCGCTGAGCAAAACCATCCCCACAAAGTTCTTTAACGGCGCCACGCGCAAACTATCAGGTATAAAGCTGCACGACTTTAACTGCGGCCTGAAGGCTTACCGCCAGCTGCTGGTTAAAAGTATAGAAGTGCACGGGGAGATGCACCGCTACATCCCGGTGATCGCCAAGTGGAACGGCTTTACCAGGATAGGCGAGAAGGTGGTGCAGCACCAGGAGCGCAAGTATGGCACCACCAAGTTTGGCCTGGAGCGCTTCGTGTTCGGCTTCCTGGACCTGCTTTCCATTACCTTTGTGAGCCGCTTTAAAAAGCGCCCGATGCACTTCTTCGGCTCGCTGGGCACGCTCATGTTTGTGGTGGGTTTGGGCATTACGATCTGGCTGATCGTGCAGAAGCTGTTTGGCCTATATGCTGAGGGCCGCGTGCGCGACATTGTAGACCAGCCATTGTTCTTCCTGGCGCTGGTGGCCGTTCTGCTTGGCGTGCAGCTGTTTCTGGCTGGTTTCCTGGCTGAAATGATTTCCATGGCATCGAGCAGGCGCAACGAGTACCTGATCCGCGACAAGGTAGGCTCGATTAAAAAATAATGGCGAGGCGGGTAATCATCGTTGGTCCGGCGCACCCGCTGCGGGGCGGCGGCATGGCCACCTTCAACGAGCGGATGGCCTATGCCTTCCAGGAGGAGGGCTGCGAGGTGGAGATCGTTACCTTTCGCCTGCAATACCCCGCCTTCCTCTTCCCCGGCAAGAGCCAGTTCACCACAGAGCCCGCACCGGAAGGATTATCAATAAAAGTGCTCATTAACTCCATCAACCCCATTAGTTGGTGGCGTACCGGGCAATATATCAAGAAGCAAAAGCCCGACCTGGTGGTGTTCCGGTATTGGCTGCCGTTTATGGGGCCTGCGCTGGGCACGATAGCCCGCCTTATTCGCCGCAACAAGTATAGCCGCATTCTGGCCATCACCGATAACGTGGTGCCGCACGAGAAGCGCCCGGGCGATGAACTTCTTACCCGGTATTTTCTAGGCTCCTGCCACGGCTTTGTTACGCTGTCGCGGTCGGTGCAGCAGGACCTGGAGCGATTTGAGCCGAAAAAGCCAAACGTATACCTGCCGCACCCGCTCTATGATAACTTTGGCGAGGCCGAGACCAAAGAAGCCGCCTGTGCCGCCCTAGGGCTGGACTCAACGTATAACTACCTGCTCTTTTTCGGCTTTATCCGTGCCTACAAAGGGCTCGACCTGCTGCTGCAGGCCATGGCCGACCCACAGGTGCAGGAGTTATCAAACTTAAAATTGATTGTGGCCGGTGAGTTTTACGAGGATGTCGCACCCTACCAGCAGCTTATCGAGCAACTGCAGCTGCAGGACAGGCTTATACTTCGCACTGATTTTATACCGAACGCCGAGGTGCGCCACTACTTCTGCGCCGCCGACCTGGTGGTGCAGCCCTACAAACACGCTACACAGAGTGGCGTAACGCAGGTGGCCTACCATTTCGACAAGCCGATGGTGGTAACGCGCGTGGGCGGCTTATCTGAACTGGTGCCGCACGGCGAGGTAGGCTATGTGGTGGAGCCGCAGCCGCAGGCCATCGCCGCTGCTATTCACCACTTTTATACTTCCGTTGAGGCGGCCATACTTTCCGGGAACATCAGCAAGTATAAAAAGCGCTTCAGCTGGAGCCGTTTCGTAAACTCTGTCTGGCAACTGGCGGATAGTATAAAACTGAAGAACGTATAAGTATAGCAGACCACATCAATTCAACTATGAAAGAAAATACGCTGCTTATCGAAATAGATGACACTTCCTTTGAACACGAAGTGCTGCATGCCCCTACGCCGGTTCTGGTTTGTTTCAGTGCCGGCTGGTGTAGCCAGTGCGAAGCCATGGTGCCTGTGCTGGAAGAACTGGCCGAGAAGTATGAAGGCCGCATCAAATTCCTGAAACTTGATGTGGATGCCAATGCACAGAGCTCGGTAAAGTATCGGGTGCGCAGCCTGCCTACATTATTGATTTTCCAAAATGGCGAAGTGGTGGAAGAGATAACCGAAGTACTTCCGAAGCATGCCTTAGCGGAGATACTGGAGGCACGTTCCCATTCGGAGGGATAGGTCGCAACCTTTGCCTCCAGACATACAAACAAAAAATCCCCGGCAGTTTCGGCTGTCGGGGATTCATATTTTTATACTTCCGTCTATCAGATCAGCTGCTCTACGCCGGTGTAGTTGAACGGGGAGATGTTTTTCAGCTCCGCCTTCACCGCGTCGCTTACCTGCAGCGTGTCGATAAACGTATGGATGCGCTCCTCGGTCATCTTCTCGTTCTTGCGGGTCAGCTCCTTCAGGGCCTCGTATGGCTGCGGGTAGCCCTCGCGGCGCAGCACCGTCTGGATGCCCTCGGCCACCACGGCCCAGTTATCCTCCAGGTGCGCGTGCAGGGCGGCCTCGCTCAGCTCCAGTTTCCCAATACCTTTCTCCAAAGACTTTAGGGCGATAAGCGCGTGCGCCAGCGGCACTCCCACGTTACGCAGTACGGTAGAGTCCGTCAGGTCGCGTTGCAGGCGGGAGATAGGCAGCTTGGCAGACAAATGCTCCAGCAGGGCGTTGGCGATACCCAGGTTGCCCTCGGCGTTCTCAAAGTCGATGGGGTTAACCTTGTGCGGCATGGCGGAGGAACCCACCTCGCCGGCCTTTATCTTCTGCTTAAAGTAGCCCATCGATACGTACTGCCACACATCGCGGGAGAAGTCCAGCAGGATGGTGTTCAGGCGCTTGAGGCCATCAAAGTACGCGGCCAGGTTGTCGTAATGCTCTATCTGGGTGGTGTACTGGCTGCGGGTCAGGCCCAGCTGCTCCTGCACGAAGCGGTTACCGAACTCGGGCCAGCTTATACTTGGGTACGCCACGTAGTGGGCGTTGAAGTTGCCGGTAGCGCCACCGAACTTGGCCGAGAAAGGCACCTGGGCCAGCAGGTCCAGCTGCCGCTGCAGGCGCTCGGCAAACACCATGATCTCCTTGCCCAAACGGGTAGGGGAGGCTGGCTGGCCGTGCGTGTGCGCCAGCATTGGCACGTCTTTCCACGCATGCGCCAGCCCCTGCAGGGTTTGCAGTATATGTTGATAAGTAGGCAGCAGCACGCGCTCGTGCGCCTCGCGCAGCGAGAGCGGAATGGCCGTGTTATTCACATCCTGGGAGGTAAGGCCGAAGTGGATGAACTCCTTGTGCTCGCCCAGGCCCAGCAGGTCGAATTTCTCCTTCAGAAAATATTCCACCGCCTTTACATCATGATTGGTCGTTTTTTCCGTTTCCTTGATGGTTAGGGCGTCCTGCTCCGTGAAATTCCCGTAGATGGCGCGCAGCTCCGGGAACAGGCTGGCGCGAACGTCCTGCAATTGTGGCAGCGGCAGCTCGCAAAGCGCGATAAAGTACTCTACCTCCACCAGCACACGGTAGCGGATCAGGCCGAATTCTGAGAAAAAGGGGGCAAGGTCGCTGGTATGGCGGCGGTAACGGCCATCCACTGGCGAAATAGCGGTAAGTGTTGTCAGGTTCATGATCTGGGGATGTGATTCTCCTCTTCAAAGATACATACCTTTGCCCCACAAAGCCAATTATGCGGCCCCGGTTTATACTTTATACTTCGTGCCGGGCCGTAGGGGACATACAAATCAGGCGCAACTTATTCTATCGGCACGCGGTTAAGTTGTTATGTATCAGCTATTTTTGGCACCAAGCTTGCAGCAGGGGGCGTGGCGGACATATCCTAACGGGGCCGCAGCCGTAAGAAGTGGAGAAAACAGGTATATAGGCTAATTCATGAGTGACTATATAGAAATCCTCTTATTACCTGGCACCGCTTTTTTTGATACAGAATCTTATTACTTAATTCGCACCGGATTATACTTTGGACCATCGTTTGAAAAATAAAATCTTTATGTGGGTCGGCGGCGTGCTGGCCTTCTTTGCACTCCTGGTTATACTTCTTTTCGCCTTCCGGAGTAAAATGCTGAGCTACACAGTGGAGCGCGTTATCGCGAAAGTAGAAAACCGGTACCCCGTGGACCTCAATATCGAAAATGCTGCCTTTGTAGATTGGAACTCCGTCGTGCTTAGCGATATCTCGCTGGTGCCACACGGCTTGGACACCCTCTTTACCACCGACAGCGTGCGTGCCACCGTTGGTTTCCGCTCCCTGTTTAAGGGCCGCATCGTGTTCCGGCGCCTGGAGGTGAACGACAGCTACCTGACGGCCGTGAAGAAGGGCGATGTAACCAACTTCGACTTCCTGCTGAAAAAAGACGAGAAGGCACCGGAGCAGCCCAAGGACTCCACGCAAGCCGGCCGCAACTATGGCCAGCTGCTGAACCGCCTCCTCGAGACCGCCTTCGACAACGTGCCCGACCAGGTGGATTTCAAGAACCTGAACGCCTCGTATACCTCCACCAACCGCACCATTGATGTGCGCATGCCTTACCTGCTCATTGATAACGGCCAGATTGAGTCGGAGGTGTACGTGCGCACCGACTCGTTGGTGAACAACCTGCATGTTAAGGGAACCATCGACCCGCGCGACTATAACCTCACGGCCAGCTTCTACACTGCCGATACCGCCGGCATTCGTCTGCCGTATGTACAGCAGAAGTTCGACGCCACGGTGGCCTTTGATACGCTGCACGTGAACCTGAAGGATAAGAAGTACCGCAACGACGTGCTCACTGTGAGCGGCTCGGCCATGGTGAATAACCTGATGCTGAACCACCCGAAGTTATCCGACGAGGACATACAGGTGGTGGAGGGCGCCGTGGATTACGTGGTAAGGCTCGGCCAGAACCTTTTTGTGGTGGACAGCCTGACGGAGGTGCGCGTGAACAAGGCCCGCGCCAACGTATATGCCGCCTATCAGAACAGAACCTCCAAGATATTTGACCTCAAGGTGAAGACGGAGAAAATGCCGGGCAACGATTTCTTCAGCTCCCTGCCGCCCGGCCTGTTTGAGAACCTGGAGGGGATAAAGACCCAGGGCTGGCTGCAGTACGACCTCGACTTCCACCTGAACATGGACAGCGTGGAGCAGGTGGTGTTCGACTCCGACCTGGATGCCTCTAAAGACTTTAAGATTGTGGAGTGGGGCAAAACCAACATCGAGAAGATAAACAGCTCGTTCACGCATACCATGTATGAGTATGGCAAGCCGATCCGGACATTTACGGTGGGGCCGGCCAACCCATTTTACGCTCCTATCAGCCAGATATCGCCTTACCTGCGCAACGCCATACTTTCTGCCGAGGATGCGGGCTTCTACAGCCACAAGGGGTTCCATGAGGAGGCCTTCCGGCAGGCCATCATCAAGAACCTGGAGGAGGGCGATTTCGCCCGCGGCGGCAGCACCATCTCCATGCAGCTGGTGAAGAACGTGTTCCTGACGCGCCAGAAAACCATCACCCGCAAGGTGGAGGAGGCCATTATCGTGTGGCTGATCGAGAACCTGGACCTGGTGTCGAAGAACCGCTTGTTTGAAGTATACCTCAACATCATTGAGTGGGGGCCGAACGTGTACGGCGCCAAGGACGCCTCGCGCTTTTACTTCGGCAAGCAGCCCTCGGAGCTCAACCTGGCCGAAGCGATCTTCCTGACCAGCATCATCCCAAGCCCAAAACGCTACCGTGCCTCCTTCGACAGCCAGGGCAACCTGCGCAACTGGAAATCGGGCTATTACCGCATGCTGGGGGGCATCATGCGCCGCCGTGGCCTGATATCGCAGGAGGAGTACGAGAACCTGTACCCGAACGTGCGCCTCTACGGCCGCGCCCGCGACCTGATCGTGACCGCGCCGGACACCACCATGATAGAGGAGGATACGAACCAGTTTGAGCTGGAAACCATCGATATGCTCGATTTTTAAGGATCTGAAGTATAAAAACAGCCCCTGCAGCCATGGTTGCAGGGGCCGTTTGCTTTTAAAAAAGTATAGATTGCGTATACTTGCGGTGATGAAAAGAGAAGAGAACGGCAACCCGCAGCCTGTTGGCCTGATTCCGTGGGCCGGGGCCATGGCCGCCCGCGTGGGCCTGGACTGGTTTCTGCTGGCGCTGCTGGGTATGATTGTGCTGGCCTACCTGTGGCCGGAGCTGGGCGTGGACCGGGAGCCGCTCTCGCTGGGTGATGTGGCCAATTATGGCGTGTCGCTGATCTTCTTTTTCTACGGCCTGCGCCTGAGCCCCGAGAAGCTGAAGGTGGGCCTGAGCAACTGGAAGCTGCACGTGGTGGTGCAGCTGAGCACCTTTATACTTTTCCCGCTGCTGATCCTGCCGCTTTATACGTTGTTCAGGGATACTCCGCAGGAGCTGCTGTGGTTAGGTGTGTTTTACCTGGCGGCGCTGCCCTCCACGGTTTCCTCGTCGGTGGTGATGGTGTCGATAGCGGGCGGCAACATTCCCGGCGCGATCTTCAACGCCAGCATTTCCAGCTTGATGGGCATCTTTATCACGCCGCTCTGGATGGGCCTGTTCCTGACCTCCAGCGCAGCAGGGTTTGACATGGGCAGCGTGATGGGCAAGCTGGTGCTGCAGGTGCTGCTGCCGGTGGTGCTCGGTATACTTTTGCATCGCTACTGGGGGGCTTTTGCCGAGCGCAACAAGGGCCGCCTTCGCGTGTTCGACCAGGTTATCATTCTGCTCATCGTGTTCACCTCCTTCTCCGAGTCGTTTGCGCGCAGGATGTTCAGCGGCTACAGCGCGCTGGATATACTTATACTTGGTGGCGCCATGATCGGGCTGTTCTTCCTGGTGTACGGTATCATTTACGGGATAACCAAACTGCTGGGCTTTAACCGCGAAAACCAGATCACGGCTATCTTCTGCGGCTCCAAGAAATCG
This sequence comes from Pontibacter flavimaris, assembly GCF_001907195.1. Lineage (GTDB taxonomy): Bacteria > Bacteroidota > Bacteroidia > Cytophagales > Hymenobacteraceae > Pontibacter > Pontibacter flavimaris. The sequence continues at coordinate 148,471 of NZ_LVWA01000007.1, read as the reverse complement.
CTGGTGCACGGCACGGTGATGTCGAAGGTGCTGTTCCCTGGGGGCAACATGGTCGGCATTATCCTGCTGCCCATCATGATCTACCACGCCCTGCAACTGCTGGCCTCCAGCGTCATTGCGCAGGCTGAGGCCAGGAGGAAGGCTGTGGATTGAGTGCTGGGAAAGTATAAAACCCAATAGTTGCCCAGCTTGGGGGAGTTTTACCCCACCCCAACCCTCCCCTAAGAACAGGGGAGGGAGTTCTGCAGTACCGAATCCAACCACCCCTGCCCCTCCTTGTCCAAGTTGGGGAGCTTGCTTTTACTGCTGCTGAAGTATAAACTTTGTAGCAGCAGTTTTCGCGCCGACAGGTCGCGATCTGCCCCTACAAAGTATGAACCCACCCCAGCCCCTCCGAGGAGGGGGATTCATACTAAAATTATACTTACATCTTTTGCTGTCATCCCGAAAGAAGTGAGGGATCTATCTGGAATTCTAAAGAGATCTCTCCCAAAGGTCGAGATGACAAAAAGCAGCGGCTATCGAATATGATCCCAGTCCTTGGGTTGAGCGCCTTGTAGATTTACGGTTTCGCTTTAGCGAAATTGCGGAGACCGTAAGGTCAAGCAAAGGAAATGTACACAGCGCGATACCAAAGGACGAGCCCTCTCGGGCTAGAGAGCACCACTGCAGGAAGTGCAACTGTAGGTTTGTGGGAACTAGAGGATCAGCGGCAGCTAGAAAGTATAGCTTGGTTCCAGTTGCATGAAGCGGTGGCTTAGGAAAAGTATAATGAAGTATAGCTAAAGTATATGCAAAGTATAAAAAGGCACAAGCGGACGCTTGCGCCAGAGAAAGTATAAAGTATAGCCGAAGTATAAAAGACAGCTGCAAGTATAGAAGCAAGTATAAAAGTATGGCTTTTCAAGCCAGTCAAGTTACAAACTTGATCTCATGGTAGGATACAAGTCTAAAGACTTGCACCATGGAAAAAGGCAGGTATAAAAGTATAGCTGAAGTAGAACTTGGAAGGAAAGTATAACGCAAGTATACAAAGCAAAACGCCCACCTGCTACAATAGCAAGCGGGCGTTTCACAAAATATAGAAATCGCAGTTTTAAGCCATTTGTTTCTGCTTCTGTGCCTCTACAGCAGCTTCCTCTTTATCCAAAAGCTTCCTGTCAAGTATAAACGGGCCGAAGGGCAGGAGGGAGGCGATAAAGCCAGCCGCCACTTTCTTAAACCCCCAGTTGTGCGCCAGCGTCACCTGCAGCAGGGCCAGCATGTAGAGCACGAACAACAGGCCGTGCGCCCAGCCAACATACTTCACAAACAGGGGCATGTCGAACATGTACTTTAAGGGCATGGCGATGCCCAGCAAAATAAGGTAAGACAAACCTTCGTAAAAGCCCACCGTACGGAGGCGCGAGATCGGAGTTTTCATGAGTGCTGCTTTATTTAATAAATGTTGCTGCCTTGCAACAGGACAAAGTTACAAAACGTGCCCTACCGCCGCCGCAAATTTCGACAGAAGGATACTTGCGGCAGCCAGGCAGCAACAAAGGCAGCGCTTACTTTGCCTGCGTTACCGGATTATCCACGGCAGAGGCAGCAAACACCTCATTCTGAAGACCAAGTGAAAAGCCATGGATGGCATCGAAAATGGCTTTCACGAACTCTTCATCCAGGCCGATGTCGCCGGCGGCTTTCAACCTGTTTTCGATCAGCTGTTGCCAGCGGCCCGACTGGTAAATGTCCAGGGAATTGGCGCGCTTATACTCCCCGATGCGCTTGGAAACATCCGCCCGCAGAAACAGCACGTTGAGCAGTTCGTTGTCGAGGCGGTCGATGAGGGCGCGCAGGTCCTGCAATTGCTCGGGCTGTGCCACCTTCTCCTTTTCCAGGTCCAGCACCGTAAGGAGCTTGTCCAGGCCCGCCGGTGTTACCTGCTGCGAGGCATCGCTCAGGGCCACGTCCGGGTTAATATGCGTTTCGATCATCAGGCCGTCGGCACCCAGGCGCAGGGCCTGCTGGCTCACAGTTTCCAGCAGGTCGCGGCGGCCGGCAATGTGGCTCGGGTCGCAGAGCAGCGGAATGCCGGGAGCCAGGTTGCGGATCTCCTGGATGGTTTGCCATTTGGGGTGGTTGCGGTACGGCTTATTGCTGGGGGTGGAGAAACCACGGTGGATCAGCCCCAGGTCGGTGATGCCGGCGCGGTTCAGGCGCTCCAGCGCACCCAGCCACAGCTGCAGGTCCGGGTTCACGGGGTTCTTCACCATCACCGGGATATCCACGCCCTGCAGCGCATCGGCTATCTCCTGCACCGAGAAAGGGTTTACCGTGGTGCGGGCACCCACCCAAAGTATATCCACGCCATACTTCAGCGCCTCTTCCACGTGCTGCGTGTTCGCAACCTCAACAGTAGTTAGCAAACCGGTTTCCTGTTTCACCGTCTGCAGCCACTCCAGCCCCACGGTGCCTACTCCCTCAAACAGTCCGGGACGGGTGCGCGGCTTCCAGATACCTGCCCTGAAAATAGAAACGCGGTGGTCTTTCTTCAGCTCACGGGCCGTTTGCAGCATTTGCTCTTCTGATTCGGCGCTGCAGGGGCCGGCGATAACAGTTGGAAGGGGGCCACCATTTAAAATTTTTGTGGTAGCTACGGTGTTGAGGTTAGATGTGTTGGTACTCATGATTTATAGTTGATTTAAAATTTCTGTTGATGATTTGATTCTGTTGATAGCTTCTTTGAGTTGATCAGCGGACGCGCAGAGGGAGACCCGCAGGTAACGCTCTCCCTGGCTGCCGAATATTTTACCGGGCGTTAGAAAAATGCCCTGCTCGTAGAGGAGCCGGTTTAAGTATGCTTCTACATCGGCTACCTGCTCCGGCACGCGTGCCCACACAAACATGCCCACCTGGTTTGGCTGGTACGTGCAGCCAAGCTGGTCGAGGAGGAGGTGCGCTAACTGCTGCCTATGGGCATACACCGCGTTGCGCTCCGCGTGCCAGGCGTAGTTGTTGTGCAGGGCAGCAATGGCAGCCTCCTGCACCGGCAGCAGCTGCCCCGAGTCGAGGTTGCTCTTTACGGCCAGTATGGCGGTCAGGTACTCCTGCTGCCCCAACACCATGCCCACGCGCCAGCCCGCCATGTTATGCGACTTGCTCAGCGAGTTCAGTTCCAGGCAGTTCTCTATGGCTCCGGCTATGCTTAACAGGCTTACGGGCGGCTGCTGGGGCAGCACCAGGCTGTAAGGGTTATCGTTGATTAGCAGCAGGCCGTGCTTTTGGGAGAACTCCACCAGCCACTCCAAAGTATGAATTGTGGCGGCAGTACCTGTCGGCATGTGCGGGTAGTTGATCCACATGATCTTCACGCCGCCCTGCGCCACCAGCTGCTCCAGTTCCGATAGTTGCGGCAGCCATCCGTTCTCCTCCTCCAACGTATAACTGATGACTTCTGCACCTGCCAGTTTTGCGGCGGCGGCATAGGCCGGGTAGCCGGGGTTGGGCACCAGCACCTTGTCGCCGGGGTTCAGGAAAGCCATGGAAGTATGGAAAATACCTTCCTTGGAGCCCGCCAGCGGCAGCACCTCCTGCTCCAGAAGCGCCACCTGGTACAGCTCCTGGTACCAGGCCTGCATGGCCTGCCGTAGCCTGACTGTGCCGTTGTAGGGCTGGTAACCGTGGCTCGTGGCCTGCTGCGCCGACTGCGTAAGCGCCGTGATAGTCGCCTCGGAAGGAGGCAGGTCCGGGCTGCCGATGCCGAGGTTGATGATGTGTTTGCCCTGCGCCTGCAGTGCCCGCACCTCCGCCAGTTTGCGCGAGAAGTAGTACTCCTGCACGTGTTGTAGCCTGTCTGCTTTAGGTATGATCATCTTCTTAATGTATGGCTGCTGTCTCTTTTTCGGATACTGTGGCCGCCGGACGCGCCGCCTTCTGCAGCAGCCCCAGCACCTGTAGCTCTTCTACCAGCGGCCGTACCTGCCCGATGGCCTCCTGCAGTTGCTCCACATGCTCCGCCTCCAGCTCTGCCACCATGTCGCCTCTTTCTGTAGTAGAGGGGAGGTGCTGCAGGAGCGCCAGCTCTACCCGGTGTTTCTGCAACAGGCTCAGCAACAGGGTAAGGGTGGAAGTATGCAGCGGCTTGCGGAAGGTAAGGATGGCTTTGTTGGCAATGGCCAATGTGGCGGGCTGCTCCCGCTGCAGCAGCAGGAAGCGGGTATGGTTCTGGTTAGACTCAGCGATGCCCTCAGCCAGGATCTCGAGACCATAAAGCGCGGCGGCCGCTTTTCCGGCAATGGCAGCGGTGTTTTGCAGTTGCTGTTCCTGTATCAGTTTGGCGCTGTCGGCGGTGTCGTGGGTTTCCTGTGGGTGCAGGTGCGGGTGCCGTTGCAGAAAGCTGCTGCACTGCGCCAGCGCCACCGGGTGCGAAAGCACCGTCTGCAGCGCGTCTATACGTTGGCCGGGCAGCGCCATCAGGTTCTGATCGATGGGCATCCAAAGCTCCGCCGCAATGTGCAGCCCGTACTCCTGCACCAGCCCGTAGTTGGGCAGCAGGCTTCCGGCCAGGGTATTCTCTATGGCCATCGCAGCTACATCCACCTCCGCCTGCTGCAGCGCCGCGCAAAGGCTGCGGAAGGTAGTGCAGGGCACCGTCTCCACCGGGTTGCCGGCGAGCAGCTGCCTGGCAGCCGCGTCGTGGAAGGAGGCGGGCCCACCCTGTATGGCTATTCTGGTTCTGTTCATGGTGTGGTTGCTATAGGGTTAAAAAGAAAAAGCCCCGCTTGTGGCGGGGCTTCTCTGGTTTATACTTTGGTGTGTTTCACAAACACAATAGCATTACCTGTGGAGCCCCGGCGGAGTACCAAAAAAGTAAAAGCTAAAGTAAAATGTGTTGTGCAACATGTGTTTATACATCTTTCTGCTCCAAAGCTAGTTTGTGAGATTTAGAAATCCTACTTAAAAATTACTTTTATTACGCCACTGCCGATGACTTCATACCACTCTGCGGGCTCTGGCGGTGCTGCTGCAGCGCCCTCATCAGCGTTTTTACAAAGTTGCTGTCCATCTCGGTATAGTCGTCGCGCTGCAGCCAGGCGTCCAGTTCCTGCTGCCAGCGGCTTACCTCCAGGCTCTCCTGCACATCGCCCATCTGGTGCAGGCTTATCTTCTGCGATACCTCGCGGCGGCGCAGCAACAGCTCCATCAGGGCCTTGTCCATGCTGTCCATCTGCTGGCTCAGATCGTCGAGTTGCTCTACCAAGTGGTTGGTGCCGTCCAGCCTCACCTTTGTCTTGAGGGCGTTGATGAGCAGCTCCAGCTCCTGCGGCATGAGTTGCTGCGGACTGCTGAGCGCCGCCGCCGGGTTTACATGTGATTCGAAAAGCAAACCATCCACACCCAAATCTACCGCTTTCTGGCTAACAGGGTACAGCAGGCTGCGGCGGCCGGCAATGTGTGCGGCGTCGCAAAGTATGGGCAGCTCGGGGTGCATCTCCTGCAACTGCAGCATGTGGTCCCAGCGCGGGTGGCTGCGGTACGGGTACTGCTCATCGGCGGCAAAGCCACGGTTTATCAGGCCCAGGTCGGTAATGTCTGCCTGATTCAGACGCTCCAGCGCGCCCAGCCACAGGCCCAGGTCCGGGTATACCGGGTTGTTCACCAGCACGGGCATAGCGGTGCCTTTCAGGGCGGTTGCTATCTCCTCCATGGCAAACGGGTTTACCGTCGCGCGGCCGCTGATGCTCAGGATGTCTACGCCATACTTCATGGCCTCCTCGGCATGCTGGGCGTTGGCCACTTCGCAGGAGGTGCGCAGGCCGGTTTCTTTCTTTACCATATCAAGCCACTGTAGCCCCACCATGCCGACGCCCTTGAACGAATTGGGGCGTGTGCGCGATTTCCAGATTCCAGCACGAAGCACATTAATCCCTTTAATGGCTTTTAGCTGTTGGGCTGTCTTCAGCATCTGTTCTTCGCTCTCGGCACTGCATGGTCCCGCAATCAGCACCAGGCTGCCGTCTGCGTGTCGGAAGCTGCTTTTCTGTGCTACATTGATCGGTATTCTACTCGCTCTCATGGTCTTGACATCTTAAAAAAAAGTGGTTTTGTTTCTGATTGGTTTTAGTTTGATACTGGCTTAAAACAAAAAAGCCCCGCTTGTGGCGGGGCTCCCTTGGTGGTTATATTCTACAACTCTATTCGCGATGCACAATACATTACCTTGGAAGCCCCCTATGAGGCACCTTAAAGGAATTTGTATAAATGCAGGCTAGTTGCTGAAGCATATCTTTGTCTATATTTTCAGCAAGTATACGAAATACGCAACCACTAAAGCAAACTTATTCCCGGAAATATTTTTTCGGGGTAGGTTCTGTAGCGAGTTAGTATAGGGTGGTGATCACCTGGTTACTCTTTAACCGGCGGCTCGGGCAACTGGCTGTCTTTTTTAGGGAAGAGCAGCGAGGCGATGATGGAAATGGCCAGTATGGCCCCCACGACCAGCAGGGCGTAACGCATGTCGATGTGGTAGATGTCACTGATAATCAGCTTCACGCCGATAAAGGCCAGAATGAGCGAGAGGCCATAGTGCAGGTAATGGAACAGCTGCATGATGCCGGCCAGCGCAAAGTATAAAGCACGCAAACCCAGCAGGGCAAACACGTTGGAGGTATACACGATGAACGGATCCTTGGAGATAGCCAATATGGCCGGGATGGAGTCGGCGGCAAACACCACGTCGGTACTCTCGATCATGATCAGCACCAGGAACATGGGCGTGGCGTACCACTTGCCGTCTATCTTGGTGAAGAACTTGCCGCCCACGGCCGTTTTGGTCATGCGCAGGTGCTTGCTGGCCCACTTCACCAGCGGGTTCTGCTCCGGGTCCACGTCGTTGTTCTGGGAGAACGCCATTTTAATGCCCGTGTACACCAGGAAAGCGCCCAGGATGTAGATCAGGAAGTGAAACTTGGCGATAAGCGCCACACCGACAAGTATAAAGATGGCGCGCAGCACCAGGGCCCCGAACACGCCCCAGAAAAGCAGGTTGTGCTGGTACTTGGGTGGTACCTTAAAGTAGTTGAAGATCAGGATGAAGACGAACAGGTTGTCCACGCTCAGCGACTTCTCGATCAGGTAGCCCGTCAGGAACTCCATGGCCGGCTGCTCGCCTTTCCAGAAGTAAATGAGCACGTTAAAGCCCATGGCCAGCATAATCCAAAAGAGGCTGGTAAGCAGGGCCTCCTTTATCTTCACCTCATGCTCCTTTTTGTGGAATACAAACAGATCCAGTACCAGCATCAGGACTACAAAGGCATTAAAAAAGATCCAGAAATAAATATTGTCCATGAGGGTCGGCCGTGTTTTTAGAGGAACAAATATAGGCAAGGGTTGGCAAACTCACATGAATTGTTCGCCGAAAAGCTGCTGTGTCCGGATACAATTCCGGTAAGAATCCATACTAATTGGGATGCCAGGTTTCCGGCAAAGTATAAAAAGTATAAAAGGGAGCTAGCCTCTCCCTGCCCTCAAAGTTTGCCGGTGGCGGAAGTATAGAAAGTATAAAGTATAAATCCCGGCGACCCCATGGGGTGGCACATTATACTTTCAGAGGCTCATTTGCCAGAGCACAAGTATAAGTATAAGTATAAGTATAAGCTGCGGCTAGTAGCGGTCGAAGTGCTGGAAGTAACTGCTGAGCTTCATTTTGATCACCCCCAGCACGGCTTCCTTAAAAATGCCCGATGACATTTTGGAAGTGCCCCGGGTGCGGTCGGTAAAGATGATCGGCACCTCCTTTATCTTGAAGCCATACTTGTAGGAGAGGAACTTCATCTCAATCTGGAAGGCATAGCCTACAAAGCGGATTTCGTCGAGTTGGATGGTTTCGAGTACTTTGCGGCGGTAGCACTTAAAGCCGGCTGTGGTGTCGTGGATGGGCATGCCCGTTACCAGGCGTACATACCAGCTGGCAAACCACGACATCAGCACCCGGCTCATGGGCCAGTTCACCACGTTTACGCCCTGCACGTAGCGGCTGCCAATGGCCACGTCGTAGCCCTGGTTGGCGCAGGCGTCGTAGAGGCGCAGTAAATCATCAGGGTTATGGGAAAAGTCGCAGTCCATCTCGAAGATAAACTCGTAGCCGTGGCGCAGCGCGTACTTAAAGCCGTGGATGTAGGCCGTGCCGAGGCCCAGCTTGCCCTGACGGGTTTCGAGGTACAGGCGGCCCGGAAACTCCGCTTGCAGGCGGCGCACAATGTCGGCGGTGCCGTCCGGCGATCCGTCGTCGATGACCAACAGCTCGAAGGGGTGGGACAAGGACATTACCTTCCGCACCATCGCCTCTATGTTTTCCCTTTCGTTGTAAGTTGGGATGATCACCAACGCGTCTTTCATACCCCAAATATAGCTAATCAGCTATTGTGGGCATGAGGCCTGGTAGAATTAATTTTGCAGGCCAGCTCCTTGGCGGCGCGTATGCAGCTTGGCACCGACACGCCCGACTGCCAGTTGGCGGCGATGTACATGCCTTCCGTCTCCAGGGTTTCGGCCATTTCATGGGCATCCTCTATGTGGATGTCGTACTGCGGCATAGACTGCTGCCAGAGGTGGGTATACTGGAAGTTCGGCTTTTCGGCGGTGATGCCGTGCAGTTCCCTCAACTCCTGGTGCACCTGCTGTAACAGGGCCTCGCGCTCGGTTAAAGCATGATGCTCGGCCTGCGCCCCGCCCACAAACGTGGTAAATAACACCTCGTGCGGGCGGCAGCGGCCACTGAAAACTGAACTGCTCCAGATAGAGCGTACGGTAAACGCGTCTTCGGCCTTTGGGTGCATGGCTCCGAAGCCCTCCAGCGGATTGCTCACGTCGCGGCGGTTGTAGGCAGTATGCACCACCGCCAGCGGCGGGTAATGGATGTTCTGCAGCGCGGCGGCCATCCCCGGGAAAGTATAGTGCAGCAGATCGGCGGCTTTGGGGGCGGGCAGCGCCAGCACCAGCGCATCATACTCCTCAGCGTCGGTTTCGGAGGGCGAGGCGCAGCTCACGATGTACTTGCCCTCGCAGCGGGTGATCATCTCCACCTGGTGCTCGGTGTGCAGCGCGATCAGCTTGTCTGCAATGGCAAGCGGCAAGGTAGCCATGCCCTCCACAAACGAGAATGACTTAAGCCGGTCGGCTAGTTTGCGGCGGTGCGCCAGCCCCTTCAGCACAGAGCCGTGCTCCATCTCCAGTTCCTTTAGCTGCGGGAATAGTTTCCGGATCAGCAGCTTGTCCGGGTCGCCGGCAAAGAGGCCGGAGATGAGCGGGTTCACGGCATACTCCAGCACGCCGGGGCCAAAGCGGCGCTCAAAAAACTGCGAAACGGTTTCGTACTCATTGTCAGCAGGCGGAATGTTCTTTTCCTGCAGGATGCGGTAACGGGTTTTCCAGGAGAAGCAGGTGTTGGAGAGGAGCGAGAACGGCGTAAGGGGCAGCTGCTGGTAAGTGCCGTCGCGCAGCACAAAGTGGTTGTGGCTGTCGGCGGCGGCCGGAAGCACCTCTGTTTCCAGTTTCAGCTCCCGCACCAGGTCGTCGAGCTCCGGCGAGAATTGGACAGCATTTGGGCCCAGCTCCAGCAGGTAGTCGCCCACTCTAACCGTGCGGATGTTGCCCCCAACCCGGCTGCCGGCCTCCAGCAAATCGTAGGGGATGCCCAGTTTTTGTAGGTAATAGGCCAGCGCCAGCCCTGAAATCCCCGCTCCAATAATCGCTACTCTCATCTGCTGCTGTTGCTGTGTATGTTATACTTTGTTGCCTTAGCCTGGGCTGGCATTTACCCTCCTAAACGTTTAAATGCGTAATTTAGCGCACCACCCACACAAACTATACCAGATGCAGAAGCAAAAGTGCGTTTTCCTGGACCGCGACGGCGTGCTGAACCGCGAGCGTGGCGACTATACGTATGCTTTGGAAGATTTTGAGGTGCTGCCCCGTGTGCCTGAGGCGCTTAGGTTGTTGAAGAAGAACGGCTATTTGCTGATCGTGGTTACAAACCAGGGGGGCGTGGCCAAGGGATTGTACAAAAAATCGGACGTGCTGGCCTGCCACCGGAAGCTGCAGGACGCCTGCGACTCCCTGATCGATGCCCACTACATGGCGCCCGGCCACCCGAGTTCCTCCGCCTCCCTCTCCCGCAAACCCGACAGCCTGATGCTGGAAAAAGCCATCGCCAAGTATAACATCGACCCCGCTCAAAGCTGGATGGTAGGCGACTCTTTGCGCGACCTGGAGGCAGCTGAAAAAGTAGGCGTGAAGGGGATTTTAGTAGGCAACAAGTATAAATCCGGCACATACGGCTGGCAACTAGCTGACCTGTGGGAAGCGGCGCAGTTTATACTTAGGGAACCGACTGAAATGGGACGTTAAAGTATAAGTATAGGCTTCTACGATACTTGCGACCATTCCGATCTTTTTGCAGGTAGGCGCTTTGGTAAAGAGCAGTTTTAGAGACAGAAGTGTTGTGCTGATTAAATATTTGATATATTTAAAGCATGCTATACTTCTGTCGTCTTCTTAGGCGTTTGCCGGTTTGCCTTTTGTTACTGGGCCTTATTTTTAGCGGGTGCAGCAAACACGGCTATGTCCATTTAGATTATCCGCTCCCGCCGGAGATATACCTAGCTGACGACATTCAGACGATCGCGCTGGTGAACAGGTCGCTCACAAGGCCGGAGGATAAGCAAGGGAAGGTACTGGAAGCCATTGTAACGGGAGAGATTTCAGGCTCTGACCGATTAGCTTCCGACGAGTGCCTGAAAGGCATATTCGACCGGATCAATGGGTACCGCCACATACAGGCTGTGCTCCCTCCGCAAACCAGGCTATACGGCACCGGTACCCGCGAGACGCCCGAACTCCTGGACTGGGAACTGGTACGAAACATCTGTGACGCCAGCAATGCAGACGCTTTGCTCGTGCTCGAAACATTCGACTCCAATTCTGATGTGTTGCTAACAACCGTTACCAACCAGGTGACGGCGGCGCTGGGCGGTAATGCCCCCATACCTGCCGTTCCCAACCAGATCAGGGTAAGCGTGCAAGCATTCTGGCGCTTGTATAATCCGGTTTCCAAGACCATCATCGATCAGCACCAGGCAAAGAGCTTCCTGACCTTTAACGGCCCAGGAGGCAACAACCTTATACTTCCTCCACCGGAAGCCTTGCACAACACGGCCTACGAGGCAGGGCGCAGCTACATCGAGCGTTTTCTGCCAAGCCATTATACTGTTAAGAGAGACCTTTACAAAAAAGGAAAAGGGTCCAGCAAACAGGCATTTAAAGCAGCCTTCAGGAGCTCCGAAGTTGCCAACTGGCCAGGGGCGATGGACAGTTGGAGCGCCATCTTAAGCCAAACGAGCCGCAAAAACGCCGGAAAAGCCAGCCTCAACATTGCCGTCGCGCACGAAGTGCTGGGCAATACGGATCAAGCCTTAGAGTGGGCGAAGAAGTCGTACGAGGTATATGGCAACAAGCTAGGGAGAGACTACGCCAAAATCTTGCTCCACAGGAAAAGTCTGGAGTAGCTTCAGTAGTAGATAATGCCTGGTGCCAGAGAAAGCCTTTGCAAGTATAGCCTGGAACTGGTTCGTGGGCGGTAAGTATAAACCCGATGTGCATGTATGGCAACTGGCTCAACTGTGGGAGGCAGTGCAGTTTATACTTACTGAGAGGTAAAGTATGGGGATTGCGTACTTATCTGACTTAGAAATTAATTATCTGCTTAAGCAGTTGATAAAAGCTCCAGCTATAGTGCGGATAAGCGTAGGTTTACTGTTATGCAATAGTTGGCGTGCATTCAAATTATGAAAACATTAAGAGGAACCTTCTTTTGGGTAACAACAGTGTTCTTTTTTATAGTGGCATTTTCCCTTACTATTGGTCAATTATTTCCTATAGAATTTGCTGACTGGAAGTATAGCCACACTTATTATGACATAGTTCTTCAAGGTTTTCCTGTTGCTGTACTTTTGACCTTAGCATATACAATGGGAAAACACAGAACTGTTAAACAGAACATAAGAATTGCTGTGCTGACAAGTATAGGGGCAGTGGCTTCCTTCTTTTTATCAGTACTCCTGATGTTCTCCTATGGGTTCGGTGCTTGGGTAAATTATGAAATAGTTTATGAAAGTAAGGAGAATCCAAGAGAAGTAATCAGCCACCAGCTGTGGGATAACGGTGCCTTTGGGTATGGTAGCCAAAGAACGGTAAAGCTAACTCCTTTCTTAGGTCTATGGAATATTGCGGTTGAAACAGACACCGCAACAGTTAATAAAATGGAATGGCACTTTTTAAAAAGAGAAGGAGACATCAAAATACCTTAAGAATAACGAAACGTCAACAAGACCTATAGTACATAAACGCACCATAGCCAAGCCGTTGTATGATATTTTGAATTAAATAATTTTTAAATAAGTTACCACTTTGGTAACTTATTTCTTTATATTTGAGTTCTAAAATAAAGAAGTGAGAGTAATAGCAAAACGGACACTGCGGGATTTCTGGGAAAAGCATGCCGATAGTGAACAGCAGCTAAAAGCCTGGTACAACGAGGCGGAGCAGGCTGACTGGAAGTCTCCGAACGACATAAAGAAAGACTATCCTTCAGCTAGTATATTGGAAGATAACAGAATGGTCTTCAACATCAAGGGGAATAACTACAGGCTAATCGTCAGAATCAATTACAAGTATAGCGTTGTCTGGATTCGGTTTATTGGGACGCATGCTGAATATGACAAGATTGACGCTACTAAAGTTTGACTGAATAAGGAATGAATATTAAGCTGATAAAAACAGAAGAAGATTACCAATTGGCCCTGCAAAGGCTGGAAGTTATTTTTGACGCGGAACCTGACACACAGGAGGGCGATGAACTAGAGGTACTTTCTTTCCTGATTGACTCCTACGAAAAGGAGCATTTCGCGATCGAAGCACCGGACCCGATTGAAGCAGTAAAGTTCAGAATGGAGCAGCTAGGTTTAAAGCAAAAGGATTTAGCCGAAGTACTGGGTTATAAGAGTAGAGTGAGCGAAGTGCTGAGTAGAAAAAGAAAGCTCACGCTGGAAATGATAAGGAATCTGCACAGGACCTTGAATATACCTACAAACGTGCTGATTCAGGAGTACTAAACAAAAAAACCGGCACAGGGCCGGTTTTTGTATGTATGGTTTAGTTCTTTACGCGTGGGGGAGTTAGATGCTGGCTTTCTCTGTAGTCAGGTCCTCAGCGGAGGCGGTTACAACTACCTTTTCCTGAGCTGATTTCTCAACTTTGGCGTAGTTGTACGCCGGGCAGTACGTTTTGCAAGAGGCCATGCCCATTGCCAGGCACAGGCTGCCCATTAGAATAACTTTCTTCATGATATAGTAATTTGAAGGATTTAGAACCAAAAATAGTATAAATTCTTTAAAAGCAAAAAAAGCGTTACAAAAATATAGGGAGCTACCTATACTTCGTAACCCAGTATACGCATCATCGACTCGCTGGTTTGCTCCGGCGCAAATTGCCAGTGTTTCAGCGTCCCGTCCTCGTCTCTGTCGATCAGAATATGCTGTGGCGCTGGAATCAGGCAGTGTTTAATGCCGCCATAGCCACTCAACTGCTCCTGGTACGCTCCCGTATGGAAGAAGCCGATGTACAGGGGCTCACCCTTCGGTATCTTCGGCAGGAACACCTGGAAAGAGTGCATTTCGGAATTGTAATAATCCTGGCTGTCGCAGGTCATACCTCCCAACTGTACTTTACGGTATTCCTTGTTCCAATGATTCACGGCTAGCAGCGGCCAGCGTTGGTTCAGCGCCCAGGCATCGGGCAGGTTGGTGATGAACGAGCCGTCGATCATGTACCAAAGCTCCTTGTCGTTCTGCAGCTTCTCGTCCAGGATAGAGTAGATGTTAGCCGCGCTCTCGCCTACGGTGAAGATGCCGAACTCCGTGAAGATGTTTGGCTCCGGCACCCCCTCATCGTTGCAGATGCGCTTGATGGTGCGCAGGATCTCCTCGGTCATGTACTGGTAATTGTAGTCGGCCTGGATGGAGGTCTTGATCGGGAAGCCGCCGCCAATGTCGATGGTGTCCAGCTCCGGGCATACTTTCTTCACCTCGGCATACTTGTGCACAAAGCGGCTAAGCTCCGACCAGTAGTAGGAGGTGTCTTTAATGCCTGTATTGATGAAGTAGTGCAGCATCTTGAGCTCAAACCTGTCGTCGGGCTTGATCTGCTGCTCGTACAGGTCGATCACGTCGTTGTAGCGCACGCCCAGCCGCGACGTGTAAAACTCGAACTTCGGCTCCTCGTCGGAGGCCAGGCGTATGCCAACCTTCGTCTTGGTTTTTACGTGCTCCTTATAGTAGTCAATCTCGCCCAGGTGGTCGAGTATGGGCATGCAGTTCACGAAGCCGCTGTTTATAAGTTCGGAGATGTGGTGGCGGTAACGCTCGCGCTTAAAGCCGTTGCAGACAATGTAGGTATTCTTATCGATCTTTCCCTTCTTATACAGCGCCTTTACGATCTCCATATCATACCCGGACGAGGTCTCGATATGCACGCCGCTTTTCAGGGCCTCCTCCATTACAAAAGAGAAGTGCGAGGCCTTGGTGCAATAGCAGTAAGTATAAGTGCCTTTGTAGTCCAGCTTTTGCATGCTCTCGTTAAACAGGCGCTTGGCCTTCTGTATCTGAGAGCCTATCTTGGGCAGGTAGGTCAGTTTAAGAGGAGTGCCGTACTGCTTAATGATGTCCATCAGTGGGATACCGTTAAACAGCAACTCGTTATTTTCTACTGTGAATTCATCAGTAGGGAAGTCAAAAGTCTGGTGGATCAGATCCGTGTATTTATCCATTCTGTTGGTTAGGGGAGGTTAAGAAAACATGCAATATTGTTCGTATTTTACCATCTTTGCAAAAAGTTTGTTCTAAATCTATGAAAAAAGTAAAACTGATAGAGGTCAGGTCTGAGCTGGGGGCCGGAACACGTGGGGCCAGCATGGGGATAGAGGCGCTGCGCGTAGCCTGCTGGGACAAAGGCTCTGACTACTTCAAACGGTTTAACTCTATCAGTGTGCCGGATCTGAACTATACTTTATTCGATAAGGACGTTTTCCCCAACGCCCACCGCATCGACAGCATCCTGACCGTGCAGAAGAACATCGCCAACGCCGTGGAGCAGACCATCTCCATGGACATGTTCCCGCTGGTGCTCTCCGGTGATCATTCTAACGCACACGGCACCATTGCTGGTATAAAAGCCGCCTATCCCGATAAAACTTTAGGGGTGATCTGGATCGATGCCCACGCCGACATCCATTCGCCATATACTTCGCCGTCAGGCAACGTGCACGGCATGCCGCTGGCCATGGCCCTGAATTTCGATAACCTGGAGCGCCAGATAAACGACCCTGCGCCCGAGACCGTATTCTTTTGGAACTCCCTGAAAAAGCTGGGCTTCGAAGGCCCGAAGCTGGCGCCCGAGCACCTGGTCTACATGGTGGTGCGCGACACCGAGGAGCCCGAGGACTACCTCCTCAGCAAGTATGGCATCAGGAACTTTACCTATAGCGAAGTGAACCAGAAAGGCATACCGCAGGTAGCCCAGGAGGCCCTGGACCGCCTGCAGGGGTGCGACTTTATCTATGTGTCGTTTGATGTGGACAGCCTCGACTCCAAGTTCTCCAAGGGCACCGGTACGCCGGTGGAGGTGGGGCTCACCGTGGAGCAGGCCAAAGAGCTAAACCACCTGCTGCTGCAGGACCCGCGCGTGGTGTGTTACGAGATGACGGAGATCAACCCGACCCTGGACACGGAGAACACCATGGCCGAGAATGCCTTTGATATTCTGGAGGCCGCCACCGACGCTATTTTACACCGAGAATCTAAAAGTACAGCCATATAGTAATGCAATTACAAAACGCCATTAGCCAAAGTATAAGCCAGGCGCTGCAAGCCCTGTTCGGAATCACTGTTGATGCCTCCCAGATTGCCCTGCAACCCACCCGCAAGGAGTTTGCCGGCTCGTTTACCTTCGTTACCTTCCCCTACACCAAACAGGTGGGCAAGGGCCCTGAGCAGATCGGTCAGGCCCTGGGCGAGTACCTGAAGGAGTATGCCGGGGAGGTAAAGGATTTTAACGTGGTAAAGGGGTTTCTGAACCTGGAGGTGGAGGAGCGGGAGTGGCTGCGCCTGTTCCGGGACATTATGCCGGATGCCAACTATGGCCACGGCGAGCCGAGCGGCCGCAACGTGATGGTGGAATATTCTTCGCCCAACACCAATAAGCCGCTGCACCTGGGCCACCTGCGCAACAACTTCCTGGGCTACGCTGTGTCGGAGATCCTGAAAGCCAATGGCCACCAGGTGATGAAGGTGAATCTGGTGAACGACCGCGGCATCCATATCTGTAAGTCGATGCTGGCCTACGAGAAGCTTGGCCATGACGAGACTCCTGAAACCAGCGGCCTGAAAGGCGACCACCTGGTAGGCAAGTATTACGTGCTGTTCGATAGGGCTTACAAGGAGCAGATCGACGCGCTGGTAGAGCAGGGCATGGACAAAGAGGAAGCCAAGAAAAAGGCGCCGTGGATGCTGGAGGCGCAGGAAATGCTGCTGAAGTGGGAGCAGGGCGACCCGCACGTGGTAAACCTCTGGAAGATGATGAACACCTGGGTATACGCCGGCTTTGAGGAGACTTACCGCACCATCGGCGTGGACTTCGATAAATACTATTACGAATCTCAAACCTATACTTTAGGCAAGGAGCGCGTGGAGGAGGGGCTGCAGAAGGGTGTTTTCTTCAAGAAAGAGAACGGCTCCGTTTGGGTAGACCTGACGGACGAGGGCCTGGACGAGAAACTGCTGCTGCGCGCCGATGGCACCTCGGTCTACATCACCCAGGACCTGGGCACTGCCGAGCTGAAGTATAACGACTTCCCTTACGACCAATCAGTGTACGTGGTGGCCGATGAGCAGAACTACCACTTCCAGGTGCTGAAGGCCACGCTCAAAAAGCTGGGCAAGCCTTACGCCGATGGCATCTATCACCTGTCTTACGGCATGGTGGACCTGCCTTCCGGCAAGATGAAATCCAGGGAGGGAACCGTGGTGGATGCCGACGAACTGGTGCAGGAGATGGTCGACACGGCCCGCCAGCAGACCGAGGAGTTGGGCAAGATAGAAGGCTTCACGCCGGAGCAGGCGCAGGAGCTCTACCATACTTTGGCCATGGGCGCGTTGAAGTACTTCCTGCTAAAGGTGGACCCGAAGAAGCGCATGCTCTTCAACCCGCAGGAGTCCATCGACTTCCGGGGCAATACCGGGCCGTTCATTCAGTACACCCATGCCCGCATCTCGGCCATACTTCGTAAGGCCGGCGAGATGGGCATCAAGTATGATCCGGCTGCATTTGAGAGCTTCGGGAATCTGCATGAGGTGGAGCAGGAGGTGATCACGCAGTTGGTGAACTTCCCGGCCGTGGTGAAGGAGGCGGGCAATTTGTATGCGCCTTCTGTTATCGCCAACTATGCCTACGAGCTGGCAAAGGCCTACAACCGCTTCTACCAGGAGATCTCGATCTTCAACGAGACTGATGAGCAGGCGCGTAGCTTTAGAATTGCCCTCTCGGCCATGGTGGCCCGCTTTGTGCGCGAAAGTATGAATCTGCTGGGCATCGAGGTGCCGGAGCGGATGTAAGGTAGAGGTTGAAGGGATTATTGTAACTGTCCCCTTGAGGGGACCACAGGGGTGTAAACGCATTCTGCAAAAGCAGACACCCCTATAGTCCCCTCAAGGGGACAACCTACGGAAGTGCATCAAAGGGGGACATAGATTAGCTTTCAGTTTTAAAAGCCATAAAACCATCAAAATGAAAAACCTGCATAAACTTTTAGCGCTGGTGCTTGTATTAGGTGTAACAGTTTCCTGCTCAGGCGGGGGCGGCACAACAAACCTAAAAGAAGAAACCATGGCTACAGAATCAACTCCAAACACACAGGCAAACGACTTTTATACTTTTAAGATGAAGTCGCTGGATGGCAAAGACGTGGACTTTTCGCAGTACAAGGGCAAGAAGGTGCTGCTGGTGAACACCGCCTCCGAGTGCGGCTTTACACCGCAGTACGAAGACCTGCAGCAATTGCACGAGCAGCACGGCAAAGAGGTGGTTATACTTGGTTTTCCGGCCAACAACTTTGGCGGGCAGGAGCCGGGCTCTAACGAGGAGATCGCTTCTTTCTGCCAGAAAAACTACGGCGTTACGTTCCAAATGCTGGAGAAGATCTCTGTGAAGGGGGAGGATCGGCATCCGCTTTACACCTGGCTGGCACAGCACGCACCGGGCAACGAAGAGCCGAGCTGGAACTTCAGCAAATACCTCGTGGACGAGAACGGTAAGGTGGTAGGCTTCTATCCATCCAAAGTAAAACCGATGGACAAGGAGCTGCTGGCGGCTATTGAGCAATAAGTATAGCAACTTGAATACATCCCAACACACAAGTACCCCAAATCCAGGTCTGGTAAAGGCCTGGATTTCGGCTTTTAGGCCGCGCACGCTGCCACTGGCGCTCTCCTGCATAAGCATGGGCGGTTTTATGGCGGCAGCCCATGGCTACTTCAACGCTACCGTAGTAGGCCTGTGTGTGCTTACCACGCTTTTCCTGCAAATCCTCTCTAACCTGGCCAACGACTATGGCGATTCTAAGCATGGGGCTGACAGCGTGCACCGCGAGGGACCGCTGCGGGCCGTGCAGGCGGGGCACATACAGGCCGACCAGATGAAGAAGGGCATGCTGGTGTTTAGCCTGCTCTCGCTGGTATCAGGTTTGTTGCTGTTGTGGGTGGCTTTCGGCGCGGAGGGCATGCTGCTGTTTTTGCTTTTCCTGGTGCTGGGGCTGGCCTCTATCTGGGCCGCCATCAACTATACCGCCGGTGACAACCCCTACGGCTACGCCGGGCTGGGCGATATTTTCGTGTTCATCTTCTTCGGGCTGGTGGGCGTGTTGGGCACCTACTTTCTGCAGGCGCAGGCGCTGGAGCCATCGGTTATACTTCCGGCGCTGGTGTGTGGTTTCTTCTCGGTAGGTGTGCTCAACGTCAACAACATCCGCGACATCAATTCCGACATACTTGCCGGCAAGCGTTCAATACCTGTTCGGATTGGCCCAAAGGCTGCGCGTGTATACCATGTGCTGGTGCTATTGGGCGGGGTACTGAGTGCCTTTACCTACGTGCTGCTGAATTACCAAAGCCCCTGGCAGTTCCTGTTTATACTTGCCCTGCCGCTGCTTCTAAGTAATGGCGTAAACGTGTGGCGCAAGCAAAGCTCCAGGGAGCTGGATCCTTACCTCAAGCAAATGGCTATTACCACGCTGCTGTTTGTGCTGCTGTTTGGTATAGGGCAGGTGGTGTAGGGGAGGACCACTCCCTAGCTCTCTCTTAAAAACAGGAGGGAGCCGGTAGCTGCTGCTTCAAAAGTATAAATTCTATAGATAGCTATAGCCTTCGCGCAGACAGGTCGCGACCTTGTCCCTACAAAATATAGACCTGCTCCTGGCACCATTTCACCCCTCCCCAACCCTCCCCTAAAAACAGGGGAGGGAGTTTTGCAGTACTAAGGCTGCTGCAGACATCCTTGTCCGCATTTCTGCACTGCCGGGTCCAACCACCCCTACCCCTCCTTGTCTAAGGAGGGGAGCCTGTCATTGCTTTACCTGAAGTATAAGTTCTATAGTCAAAGTATAAACACCCCTATTGACCTATGGTCGCAAGTTTCGAACTCTCGTTCTCACTTGTCCTCAAGGGGACACTTTAGTTCAAGCTCCGTCAGCGGCGGCTATCGAACTGATCCCAGTCCTTGGGTTGAGCGCCTATGCGAGTTTTTCTGGTGCCGAACGCCAGTGAGGCAGCCCGAGGTACGAGGGCAGGAAAAGCTCCCAGCGCGATGCCCGAGGACGAGCCCTCTCGGGCTTGAGAGCACCAAAGTCAGAAATGAAACTATAGGTTTGTGGGAACTACAGGATCAGCGGCAGCTAGAAAGTATAGCTTGTGTCAAGCAGAAGGAAGCAGTGGATATGGAAGTATAAATCAGCAAGTACAAAAGTATAGCTCGAATTATAAAGTATGGCTCAAGTATAAAAAGGCACAAGCGGACGCTTGCGCCAGAGAAGTATAAAGTATGGCCGAAGTATAAAAAGTATAGCCAAAGTATAAAGTATTGCTTTTCAAGCCAGTTAAGTCAGAGATTTAGCACCTCCCGTAGTACATAAGTCTGAAGACTTGCGCCAGAAAGGCTAAGGAAGTATAATCGGAAGTATAAAGTATAGTTTCAAGTATAGAAGTATAGCTGAAGTAAAAGTACAGCAAGTATAAAGATCAGCCCCCCACTTATACTTCCGCCACATTCCTGCGGCGCCGCAGGAAAAATTTCATCACCTCATTTGCCAGCAGCGGCACCAGTCCAAGTATAATCACCGTTATCCAACCCTCCAGATCGAGCATATGCAGGCTAAAAGCCTCCTGCATAAAAGGAATGCCGATAATGAGGTGTTGCAGCAGCAGCCCCAGCACAATGGCGCCAATAAGATATTTATTGCTGAAAAGGCCCACCTGGAAAATGGATTTGGTCGGGTGGCGCATAGCCAGGGAGTAGTAAAGCTGGCAGGCCACCAGCGTCAGGAAGGCCATGGTGCGTGCATTCTTGAGGGTCTCTACCGGTACCGCATCATCAAAGGGGCTGAAGCCGTGCTCGTAGTAGCCGTACCAGAAAGCGAAAATGGTGAGCGCGCCGATCAGGATACCGCCGCCTATGGCGCGAATACCCGCGCCGCCCGCAAAAAAGTTCTCATTCGGTGCACGCGGCTTGTCCTTCATCACATCCGGATCGCCGGGGTCCATGCCCAGCGCCACGGCCGGTAGGGTATCCGTCACGAGGTTGATCCAGAGCAGTTGGGTAGCAATGAGCGGAGCCTCCCAGCCGATGAGCAGGGTGATGAACATGGCCACCACCTCGCCCAGGTTACAGGTCAGCAGAAAGATAACCGCCTTGCGGATGTTGTTGTAGATATTGCGCCCCTGCTCGATGGCCGACACGATGGTGGCGAAGTTATCGTCTGTCAGGATCATGTCCGAAGCGCCCTTGGCTACGTCGGTGCCTGTGATGCCCATGGCCACCCCAATGTCGGCGGCCTGCAGCGAAGGGGCGTCGTTCACCCCGTCGCCGGTCATGGACACGATGTTGCCCTGCTCCCGGAGGGCCCGCACGATCTTCACCTTATGCTCCGGCGAGACCCGCGCGAACACACGGAAGTTATCCACCCGCTGCTGAAAGGCCTCCTCCGTCATTTCGTCCACTTCCTGCCCGGTAATGGCCTGGTCCATACTTTCCGAAATCCCCAGCTCACGGGCAATGGCAAAGGCTGTGTGCTTGTGGTCGCCGGTGATCATAACGGTGGTGATGCCCGCCTGGTGCGCCTTCTGTACCGATGGCCTTACCTCCGTGCGGGGCGGGTCGATCATGCCCACCAGCCCCAGCAGAACCAGGTCCTGCTCCATTTCCTCGGTACTCACAACGGAGTTTACAGGCTTATAGGCCGCACCTAAGGTACGCAGCGCCTGGGTAGACATGCGTTCCGTGGCTTGGGCGAAGGCTTCTTTGTGCGCCTCGGTCAGCGGGACGATCTGCCCGTTTTCTGGTACATGGGTGCAGATGTTCAGCAGGTTGTCGATGGCGCCTTTGGTGTATACGGTATAGTCGCCGTCCTCCTCCACCAAGGTGGACATCAGCTTACGTTCCGAGTCAAAGGCAAACTCATTCAGGCGCTTGTTTCCGGCTTGCAGCTCCTCGCGATCCAGGCCCAGGTCATCCCCCAGCAGCAGCAGAGCAATCTCGGTCGGGTCGCCGGTGCCGGATTCGGTCTGTTTGTCGTAGGTGGCGTCGGAGCAAAGTATAAAGGCCTTGGCCAGCAGGATGGCCTCGTCGGTGGCGGTATTCGGTGCGCCGTGCTCTACGGAGGTTTCTCCCTGAAGGGTAAAGTATTGCACCACCTTCATTTTATTCTGCGTGAGCGTGCCGGTTTTATCGGAGCAGATGATGTTGACCGAGCCGAGCGTCTCCACAGCCGGGAGCCGCCGGATAATGGCATTGCGCTTGGACATGCCCGTAACGCCGATGGAGAGCACGATGGCCACAATAGCTGCCAGCCCCTCGGGGATGGAGGCCACCGCCAGCGATACCGAAATCAGGAACATTTCAGCCAGGTCGCGGCCCTGCAGCAGCGCCACTACAAAAATGAGCACACAGATGCCGATGGCCAGTTTGCCAAGGGTCTTGCCCAGGTGATTCAGGCGTATTTCCAGCGGGGTTTTAGTCTCCTCCTCTCCACCAATAATGCTGGCGATCTTGCCTACTTCGGTGTCCATCCCGGTGCCTGTTACCAGCGCTTCGCCACGGCCGTACGTCACCAGCGTCGACATAAAAACAGAGTTGAAGCGGTCGCCGAGGGGCGTTTCTAAAGTATGGATTTGGGTCGCGTCTTTTGTGGAGGGCACTGACTCGCCGGTGAGTGCCGACTCCTCCACCTGCAGGTTTGCCGACTCCACCAGGCGCGCGTCGGCGGCAATGTAGCGTCCGGCATCCAGTATCAGCATCTCGCCGGGCACAAGGGTTTCAGCGTCCACCTCCTGCACTGTGCCATCGCGGCGCACCAGGGCTTTGGGCGAGGCCATTTTCTGCAGCGCCTCGATAGCGTTACCGGCTTTTACCTCCTGCACCACGCCCAGTATGGCGTTCAGTATGATCACGGCCAGGATGATGATGCTGTCGACGTACTCACCCATAATCATCGTGATCACCACGGCCGCGAAGAGCACGTAAATCAGCCAGTCCTGCAACTGGGCCAGGAACATCTGTAGGACGCTTTTCTTCTTCTTGCCCTTCAGTTTATTGGGTCCATACTTTTGCAGTCGGGCTTTTGCCTCTTCCCCCGAGAGGCCCTGGGCGGGATTGGCATCGAGGTCTGCCACAACCTCCTCAAATGATTTGGTAAACCACATGCTGGTCGCTTTATCGGTCCCGTTAAGTTAGGGAAGTACCAGATTTTAAACTATGGCTGGGGGAGAAAGGTTTTTGGGGGTGAGGAACGGTTGGGCTAAACGACGGGCAAGGCCGTCGGCCGAAGACTGACGATTAGGTGTTGTTATGGGTTGTTATTATTCAATCCTTATCTCTTTAGAAATCTGCTCTATCAAATCAGCGCAGTTTAAAACGAACTGGTCATCTACCTCTACTAATGTAGAAACTTCTGAAACATCTCCTTCTTCAAAGAAATTTTCTCCTGGTAATTTTATCCTAAAGGGTAATGAGCCAGATTTTGCTACTAGTGCGTCATAGCTTTTCCCTTTGCCATGTTCAAGTACATTAATAGCATAATAGAAGTTGATGAAACGGTCATGGAGTTCATCTTTTCCTTTTTGAATAAGTATATTTTTGGCCTCTTCGAAACCGTTGCGGCATGATAACTCTTCCTGTAATATTGATTCAAACATGGAAAACATACCAGTAGCTAATATTACTTTTTGTAATTGAATCATTTGTAAATTCTTAACAGCAATAGTTGATGCCCCTGTCTGAAGTTCATGTAATATTTTTGAATTCGCTTCTTCCAATGCATTCAATGTAAATGCTATACTTCTGTATATTAAGTCATCAAAGCTGTGCATATTATTGTTTTAATTACCCATAACTTGTGGCTAAACAGAAGTCTATTCGGCTTATCTGCACTATGTACGGAATTTCTTAAATCCTCCGCTAGTACAATATATAAACCGAAAGTATAAAGTATAGCCCAACCGATCACAGTTTCAGCTTGGCTATACTTTATACTTTAGGGCCTAATTACCGCCTCCGCCGGTGCTCTCGCCGCCTTTCAGGTCATCGTTTTTGATGCCGCGCTTGGTGCGTTTAATGTCCACTTTCAGTTTGCCGAACCTGTAGTTAAAGCCGATGTTGGCCCGGCGACGAACATGACGGTACTCGCTGCGTTGCTCGAAGTTCAGGCCACTCAGCTCGCTGTAGCCGGTATAGTACTTGCCGAACGGGTTCTGTACCGAGAGGCTGATGCTCGCCTTTTCGTCCTTCAGGAAGCTCTTGCTCAGCGAGAAGCCGTTCCAGAACTGCCCGGCCGACTCGCCCTGCAGCATGACGCGCGGCGCGTAGTAGCCCAGGTTTACGCCGGCCCGCCAGTTTTTCTCGAACCTGTAGCTGGCATAACTGTAGACGTTCCCGCTGATGCCGCTGTTCTTCAGGTTAACGCCTGCTATGTTGCCGCTAAGCTGGCTGTAAGACATGGAGCCATTCAGGTTCACGCTGAGTTTCTTGAAAAATGTGGCGTTACTGTTGATGGAGAGGGTCGTGGTGTTGTTTCTGCCGATGTTGTCGTAGGTCGTGCTGCTCACCGAGTCGGCGGGGTTAAAGGTAGTATAACTCTGGATGGCATTGTTAGTAAACGTATGGGTCAGGGTGCTGTTTAGCGATTTGCCGTTTTTAAACATGCTATGGCCCAGGCTAAAGACGTGGCTGGTAGCAGCTTTCAGCTTGTGGTTACCAAAGGAAATGGCTTTCTCGTTCTGCCGGTTCACGTACGGGTTCAGGTACCACAAACTGGGCCGCTCGATGCGCTGCGTGTAAGACAGTCTCAGGGTAGCCATGTTTTTGAGGGTGCGCGTCAGCGTGGCGCTCGGAATCAGGTTCAGGTAATCCTGGTCGGCCACTGACTTGGAAGACTTGAAGTTGGCATCTACTACGGTTTGCTCCAGGCGGGCGCCCGCGCGAATGCCCCATTTGTTGTACCGAAGGCTGGCGGAAGTATAGGCGGCGTAAATATCCTGGTTGTAATCAAACTCGTTCGTCAGGCTTGGCACCTCAATATAGGTACCCGTTTCGGGGTTATAGTTGCGGTAAAAATAGTCGCTGCCATTATCGCGCAGGATGGTTTTGGCGCCCACCTCCAGGGTATGCTTTTTAAAGGGATGCACGTAATCCACCTGGGCCGTCTGCTCTATGGATTTGCCGTCGTTTTGCGTGCGCGTGCCAACGGGGCCTGTGTAGTTCAGGGTAGGCACAAACTCCAGGTCCGAGTCGTTGGCGTTGGAGTTGTCGCCGATCTTGTAAGAGAGTGTGAGCAGCTGTTCTTTGTTGCGCTTAAACGTATGCTGGTAGTCCAGCCCCACCTCGTAGCTGCCCCAGGAGCCCAGGCCGTAGGTGTTGCGCTCGAAGGCCTGCGTGCGGTCGCGCCCAATGTTAAACTCCTCCACCGTCTGCAGGTACGCCGACTCAAACTCGCTCCTGTTTATGTCGAATTTGGCCGTGAGCAGGTTCAGCGTGTCTATCTCATAGCTTAGCTCGCTGTTAAAGTAGTTGTACTGGTTCTCGTTGCTCCCCTGGCCCTGCTGCCGCAAGGTGGTGCCTGTGCTGTTGTCGCGTCGCTCAAAAGTGGAATAGGAATCGGGGCTGGTAAACCTGTTGGCGCCGCCGTAGGCCGAAATGCCCAGCTTGCCCACTTTCGCCCTGATGTTGGCGGAGCCGAAGCGGCTGTCGGGCATCGCCTGCGAGAAGTATACGCTGCCGTTGTAGCCGTTCTGCGGCTTGTCGTGCGTGATCACGTTGATGATGCCGCCAATGCCTTCAGCGTCATACTTGGCTGGTGGGTCGGTGATCACCTCGATGCGCTTGATGGTGTTGGCCGGCATGCTGCGGAACACATCCTTGGGGCTGCGGGCAAAGAGGGTGGAGTTTCTGCCGTTCACCAGCACCTTGAAATTGCTGCTGCCGTTGAGCTGTATGTTATCTTCGGCGTCGAGGCTGAGCATGGGCACTTTGCGGAGCATCTCCAGGGCCGTGGAGGTCTTGCTCTCCGGGTCGAACTCTACGTTGTAGCCGATTTTGTCGATGTCCTGGGTCACGAGCAGTTTCTCAGCGGTCACCTCCACCTCCTGCAGCTGCTTGGCCGAGGTAACGATGCGGAGCTTGCCCAGGTCAGTGGCCTTGCCTGCCTCCACCGCCGGCACCTGCACCGAGAAGGGCTTGTAGCCCACATAGGTAAGTATAAGCTTGTAAGGGGACAGCGGCAATCCCGTCACTTCAAAGCTACCGTTAGCCTGCGTGAAGGTGGTTTTCAGGGCCTCGTCCTTGTCTGGCGGACTGACGACCACGGTAACATAACTGAGTGGAGCCTGGGTAGCGGAGTCTATCACTATCCCTGTAATGGTGCCGGTGGGAGGGCTCTGGGCCCAGGAAATGGAACAGAGCATCAGGCACAGGGCCAGCAGGAAGGTTTGTTTCATGTATACTTAGGTTAGTGTGAGCGTACGGTAATGCACCAAGTATAAGCGAGCCTATACTTATACTTCCAGGCTCTCACTTTCCCCTAAATTCCCAAGGCCGTCCAGCCTATCCCTGCCCAAAAAGTTTTTGTGTTTGGAAAGATAACGCAGAATTTTAATATAGAGTATATATAGTATAAAATATTTATTGGATAAACCATATAGCAACAGTTGTGAGTACAGGAATTGACGGGTAGATTATTTGCCTGTAACTGCTCCTATGGTATGGGATCATAAAAAAAGCCACCCGGTAAAGGGTGGCTCTCTGTCGGATTTATACTTTATTGCAGTAGCAAGGTGTGGCTGGGTATAAGCTGTACGCCCCGTTCCACCAGGTCTGCTTTGGCTTTCCCGAGGCCTTCCGCGCTGATGGCCCTGACGGCATCCTCCAGGTAGTATACTTTAAAGCCCTCGGCCTGCGCATCCCTGGCTGAGAAGTACACACAGAAGTCAGCGGCGAGGCCGGCCAAGTATACTTCCGTTACCCCCTTGGCCCGCAGGCTGCCGGCAAGTCCGGTGTCTTTCCGGCGGCCATTGTCAAAAAAGCCGCTGTAGCTGTCCACCTCCGGGTCGGTGCCCTTACGGAAGATCGCCTCGATGCGGTTTTGCTCCAGCTCCGCCGAGAACTCAGCGCCAAACGTGCCCTGCACACAGTGGTCAGGCCACAGCACCTGCTCCAGCCCGTTCAGGTCCGTCACCTCAAACACGTTCTTGTCTTCGTGCTGGGAGGCAAAGCTCTTGTGCTGCGGCGGGTGCCAGTCCTGGGTAGCCACTACAAGCTCAAACTGGCTCTGCAGCCGGTTCACGATCGGGATGATGGCATCCCCTTCCGGCACGGCCAGAGCGCCGCCCGGCAGGAAATCGTTCTGTATGTCTATCAGCAGTAAAGCGCGCATGATACTTGTTGGGTTTATACTTGTGGCGTGGTGGTGGCACTGCTTGCCGGGCTGCCACCCTGATTATCGCCTTTGTTCCTGTTACGGTTTCTGTTCCTGTTGCGGTTCCTGCTTTTGCCCTGGCCTTCGCCGCCCGCCTGCCCGGCTAGTTTTACCGGCCTGTCGTTGCCCTCTCCCTTCGGCTGCGCGCCCTCAGGGCGTGGTGCTCCGGGTTTGGGGCCTCTGTGGTGCTTGCTGCGGTGGCTGTCTGCCTTGTTTCCTGCGCCGGGCTTGTTGCCGCCACGGTGCCGTGGGTTGCCGCCGTCTCTGCGGGTAGGGTCAAAGGCAGGGCCAGGTCCGAAGTTCTCCGGCAGCGGCAGCTTCGGCAGCTCCCGCTCGATCAGTCGCTCCACCTTCTGTACCCGGTACATGTCCTTCTCGTTCACAAACGTGATGGCCATGCCCGTGGAGGCGGCACGCGCCGTGCGGCCCACGCGGTGCACGTAGTCCTCGGCGTCCTGCGGCATGTCGAAGTTCACCACGTGGCTCAGGCTGTCGATGTCGATGCCCCGGGAGAGGATGTCGGTGGCTACCACGATCTGGTATTGCTTGTTCTTGAAGCCCTGCAGTGCCTTCTCGCGCTCATCCTGCGTCATGTCCGAGGAGATGCCCTCTACCGTGAAGTCCATCTTCTTAAGCGAGCGCACGATCGGGGTCACGTTGGATTTGCGGGACGTGAAGATGATCATACTTTGCACCTCCAGCTCGCGCAGCAGGTGCTCCAGCAAAGGCAGTTTCTGGTTGTCGTATGTCAGGTAGAGGCGCTGATCAATGCCTTCGGCTGGCTTGGAGATGGCCAGGTTTACCTCGGCGGGCTGCTGCAGGATCTGCTGGGCCAGGTCACGAATTTTCTTAGGCATAGTAGCCGAGAACAGAAGCGTCTGGCGTTGCTTGGGCAGCTGGCTGATGATCTTGATCAGATCGTCCATGAAGCCCATGTCCAGCATCTTGTCGGCTTCGTCGAGCACCAGGTGGTTGAGTTGGTCCAGCCTTACGTAGCCCATGGCCATGTGCGAGAGCAGGCGGCCCGGCGTGGCGATGATGATGTCGGCGCCGGTGGTGAGGGCGCGTTTCTGCTGCTCCCAGTCATCGCCTTTGTTGCCGCCGTAAATGGCAATGGAGCTAACGGAGGCGAAATAGCCGAAGCCTTCTACCTGCTCGTCTATCTGCTTGGCCAGCTCGCGGGTTGGTACCAGAATAAGCGTGCTGGTGTGCTCGTAGCCCTCGTTCGAAATGCGGTCGATGAGCGGCAGCAGGTAGGCTGCCGTTTTTCCTGTGCCGGTCTGGGCGCAGGCAATCAGGTCTTTCTGCTCGAGGATCAGCGGGATAGCCTGCTGCTGTACGGGGGTGGGGTTGTTGTAGCCCATGGAGTTGATGCCCGTCAGCACATCCTCGTGTAGGTTAAAAGAATGGAAGTCCAATGTGTTTAATGTTTTGGTTTAGTACATGGCGGCCATCTTTTTCCATCAGCCGCTTTTCCGAGTAAAGATACTAGAAATATGCTGACTAAAAATATATGCATTTTTTCAAATATTTTTTAGGATAATGTTGTGAGTATTCAAAAGGATGTATTATGTTTGTAAAAAATAGGACAGCTGGGAGAGGTGAATGATGCGGTTAAATTGGATTAGTCCAATTTAAAGGGAAACCGAATTTTCCTGAATGTTTGTTGAGAGGCGTAGAAAGCATATTATAATATCTATATATGTTAATCTTTGTAAGTAAAATTATAATTTACTGAAACATTGGCGCAGAGAAGGCGTAAACAACTTCAAAACAACGTAAATCATAACATCATAAAAAATATATATTAACTCCAACAAAGTCATGAAAAAAGTTATACAAGAGTCTCCTAACTTATTCCTACTGGTAGGCCTTAATATTGTAAATGCCATCTTTATGCTGCTGGTGTAGCAGCGGCATCCTTAGATGTTACCATACACACGTACAGGAGCGGCCCCGCGAAAGCAGGGCCGCTCTTTTTTATGCCTTTCCGGTTAAAATTTGCTTATTTTGCTTAGTGGGGGAGTACGTTTGGGGTGTATTGTAAACTAAGATTAGAATATAGCTTATGGCAGGACATAACAAGTGGTCGCAGATAAAGCGGAAGAAAGGGGCGCTGGACGCCAAACGCTCGAAGATTTTCACCAAGCTGATAAAGGAGATCACGGTGGCCGTGAAAGAGGGCGGCCCCGACCCGGACGGCAACGCGCGCCTGCGCCTGGCCATCCAGACGAGCAAGGCTGCCAACATGCCCAAGGATAACATTGAGCGCGCTGTGAAGAAAGGGGAGGGGAGCGATGCCGGCGATTACAGCGAGGTAAGCTACGAGGGCTATGGGCCCGGCGGCGTGGCGGTGCTGGTGGAGTGCCTCACCGATAACATTAACCGCACCGTGCAGAACCTGCGCACCATGTTCAACAAAAGCGGCGGCAGCCTGGGCACCAGCGGCTCGGTGGACTACCTCTTCGACCGCAAGGGCGTGTTTGTGGCCAGGTTAGCCCCGGAGCAAAGTATAAACGAGGACGAGCTGTTGCTGGAACTGGCCGACGGGGGCGCCGAGGAAGTGGAGTTTGAGGAGGGCTACGTGACCATTTACAGCGCCATGGAGGATTTCGGGGCCATGCAGCGCAAGGTGGAGGAGCTTGGCCTGGACCTGGAGAGCGCCGAGTTGCAGCGCCTGCCGCAGACCACCGTGAAAGTGGAGGACCCGGTAGCGGTGCGCAAGGTGCTGCGGCTGATCGACGCGCTGGAGGACGACGACGATGTGCAGAAAGTATACCACAACCTGGAGCTGAGCGAGGAAGTGCTGGCAGAACTGGAGTAGCGCAACAAAGTATAAACAGGGCCGCAGCCAAGGGGTTGCGGCCTTTTGTTTGGAGATTCCGCAACGTATAAATCAATGCAACCGATCTTTAAAGACCTACTGGTGCTGGAGCTGGCCAGCGTGCTGGCCGGGCCAAGCGTGGGGCAGTTTTTTGCCGAGCTGGGCGCGCGCGTGCTCAAGGTGGAGAACGCCGCCACCCACGGCGACGTGACCCGCAGCTGGAAGCTGAAGTCTGAACCTGCCCAAACCGACACCCCTGCTTACTTCTGCGCCGCCAACTGGGGCAAAACCTCCCTGGCCCTGAATTTAACGGAGCCGGAGCAGCTGCAGCGACTGTATACCTTAGTAAGGCAGGCCGACGTGGTCATTGCCAGCTACAAACCCGGCGACGCGGAGAAGCTGCAGGTAGATTACAGGACGCTGCAAAGTATAAATCCGCGCCTGGTGTACGGCCACATCACCGGCTACGGTCCCAAGGATGCCCGCGCGGGCTACGATGCGGTGGTGCAGGCCGAGAGCGGCTTTATGCACCTGAATGGTGAACCGGATGGACAGCCTGTCAAGATGCCCGTCGCTTTGATGGATATCCTGACGGCGCACCAGCTGAAGGAGGGGCTGCTGGTGGCGCTGCTGCAGCGGGAGCGCACCGGACTGGGGCAGTTGGTGGAGGTGTCGCTGCTGCAGGCGGCGGTCTCAGCGCTGGCCAACCAGGCCACCAACTACCTGGTGGCGGGGCAGGAGCCGCAGCGCATGGGCTCCGAGCATCCCAACATCGTACCTTACGGCTCGGTTTATACTTGTAAATGCGGCAAACAACTCGTGCTGGCCATCGGCGACGACCGGCAGTTCAGGAGGCTGTGCGCTATACTTGGCGCCGAAAGTATGGCTGATGATCCGAAGTATAAAACCAACTATGCGCGTGTGCAGCACCGGCAGGAGGTAAACGGGCGGCTGCGCCAGCTTATAGCGCAGCAGGAGCGGGAAAGCCTGCTGCGGCAGCTGCACACCCGGCACGTGCCTGCCGGCGCGGTGCATACCCTACCGGAGGTTTTCGGGCTGCCGCAGGCGCAGCAGTTGTTGCTGCAACAGCCCCATGGCAAGCCGGGGCTGCGGCAGGTGGCCTTCCGGCTGCAGGGGCAGCAGGAGCTGGAGCTAAGCCCGCCGCCCACGTATAATAGTGGTGGGGCTGAGGGCGATAGTGGTCCAAGTTGCTGACAAAATTCGCCTGGCAACGCTGTTCACCGTTTCGTTTATACTTCCGCAAATCCGCGGAAATTAAACAAAGTGGCTGAAAGTGGGGTAAAAACTAGATCTGACACACCCAAAGGCATTCAAACTATGGAAGAAAAAGAAGAGAAAAAGCTGGAGACCACTAGATTAGACGATATCATCAGCGGGCTTCACCACAAGTCCAAGACAAAGCAGGAGATTTACCGCAACACCAAGCAGGCCTTTGAGCGCCTGAAGGAGATCTCACAGGATCTGGTGGCGGAGCTGACCGAGCGGGTAACGCGCCAGGATGCGGATGTGGTGATAGAGTACCGTAACATTGGCGAACATGAGTTCCAGATAAAGTTCTCCGGCGACCTGCTGGTCTTTGTGATGCACACCAACATCATCACCTTCCCCGACGATTACGAGATCATGCGCAACGACTACGTGGACGAGGACTTCAGGAGGCGGTTCTTCGGGCACATCATGGCCTATAACTTTATGGCGGACACGATAAAGTATAACCGCCTCGACGACCCCGGCTACCTGATCGGCCGCATGCTCATCAACATCGAGAACCATTACTGCATTGAGGGTGTGAAGCAGCTGGACCTGCCGCTGGAGAAGATCAGCAATATTGCCGAGAACAAGCTCAGCGACAGGGTGCTGCGTATTATCGTGGAGAGCGCCATGATCGCCGCCGTGAACAACGACTTGATGGGCCAGGACGTGAGCGACATCGAGCGCATTACCCTGAAGCAAAAGCTGGAGAACATGCACCTGACCAAGCCGCGCAAGCTCGGTTTCCAGATAAGCCCGGAGCTGACGCATTAAACGCATGTATACTTTGCACACACACAAAAGGCCCGGGCAGCACCCGGGCCTTTTCTCGTCAATCTTTAAACTAAAACTCTTTTTTGTTAAGGGTAAACCTAATCCTGATGCAGTCAGCTCAGCGGATTAAAGTCTTTTTTTGTCATCTCAGATGCAAGGAGAGATCTGGTTTCTTGCAGAGCGGTGGCCATTTTCGGATTTAACACGAAGGGCTAGACGACCCCTAAATGCCTCAATCCCATACTTTAGGCTACCTCCACAGGCTCCTCGCGCAACTTCAGGATAGCCTTCTCCAACTGCGGCAGGCTTTCCAGCAGCTGCTCAAAACTCTCGATGCAGAAGTACTGGCTCTGGAATGTCTCCTTGATATAGGCTGTGTCGAGGATGTGCTGCACGTCGAATTCATGCTTTATACTTTGCTCCGATACCGACAGCCGGCTCTCGCCCACCGACGAAAGGATGCCGGCGCCGTAAATGCGTGCCTCCGCGCCGGGCTTCCGGAACAGGCCGAACTCGATGGTGTACCAGTAGATGCGCGTCAGTCGGTCCACGATGTCGGGGCGGTCTACGTGCTGCAGCGCCAGGGCCGATAACCTGGCCAGAAACTCGCAGTACACCGGAATAGTGAGCAGCGGCACGTGGCCAAACACATCATGGAACATGTCCGGCTCCTCCAGGTACTCGAGCTGATCCATCCTTCTGATCCACACCGTGGCCGGGAATTTCTTCTCCGCGATCAGGCCGAAGAACAGCGCGTCGTCCACAATACCGGGGGCGGCCACCACCTCAAAGCCGGTCAGGGGCTTCAGGCGCTCGTTCACCTCCGCAAAGTTGGGGATGCGTTCCGGCTGGAAGTTCACCAGCTTGAGTCCCTCAAAAAACTCAGGAATGGCTTTGCCGGGCAGGTTCTCGATCTGGCGCTGGAAAAGTATGGCCCAAACGGTATGGTTCTCTTCGGTGTAGGTGCTGTAGTTTTGTGTCAGGTTCATGTTTTTATGGTTTGATGCTTTGAATTGGGTACAAAAAGAAAAAAGCAGGGGCTTGAGCCGCTGCTTTGGCAGGTTCACCGGTGGGAGGGCCTTGTGGCGTTACTCCCCGAGTCTAAAATGCTAGTTGTTGGTGATTGCCTTAGCTGCGGGTGCTGTAATAGCGATAATAATAGCTGTAATAGCTATACACGCTCAGGCAATAAGAATAGGCAGTGTGCAGCAGCGCCATACCAAGGGATGTTGGTCGGGATAGTGTGGTCGCTATGGCTGCTGGTTGATGCATGTGTTCTGTTACGGTTGCAATAATGCGAACTTTTGGGTTAAACGCAAATGGCGGGAGTAGGTTTTTGCCGCTGATCCGGTTTTGCCGGTGCAGTAGGAGTCTTGGTTATACTTGTGCGTTTATACTTTACCTATACTTGAGCTATACTTTATACTTCGGCTATACTTCCCATAGCCGCCGCTCCCTGCAATTTGACACAAGCTATATTTTCTAGCTTCCGCTGATCCTGTAGTTCCCACAAACCTACTGTTGCACTTCCTGTAGTGGTGCTCTCAAGCCCGAGAGGGCTCGTCCTTTGGCATCGCGCTGTGTTCCCTTCCTTTGCTCCTGACGTCGCAATGCCTCACTCACGTTCGGCACCGGAATCTCACAAGGCGCTCAACCCAAGGACTGGGTATCAGTTCGATAGCTGCTGCTATTACTACTGTCCCCTTGAGGACAAGTGAGAACGAGAGTTCGAAACTTGCGACCATAGGTCAATAGGGGTGTTTATACTTTGACTATAGAACTTATACTTTGGTATGAGTAATAGCGGATTCCCCGCCTTAGACAAGTCTCGGATCCCGAACTTGTTTCGGGGCAGGGACAGTGGACACGCCCTTTCTCTTCATCTAAACATTTATACAAATCGTATACAAAATTAGACGTGTGGAGGGCGGAAGTATGGCAGCAACAGCTATAGGAAAGTATAAATGCGCCGGCAGAGCGTTGTTGCTCCTGCTGTTGGTTGTGCTAACTGCCTGTACCTCGTCACCTTCTGCCTCAGACAAACCCAAAACAGAGCATGTCATAATATTGGTGATAGACGGTACGCGCATGTCTGAGACCTGGGATAGCGTGCCGGGCCTTATTCCCAACATGTCCACCGTCCTGAAGCCGAAAGGCGTTTTTCTGCCCCATTTCCTCAACGATGCCTATACGTATACCAACTCCGGCCACACAGCCATCACTACCGGCGTAAACCAGCCCATTGATAACTATGGCGACGAGCTTCCGGCCAATCCCTCTATCTTCCAGTACTTCCTAAAGCAGAGCGGAAAACCGACAACGGCGGCCTGGATCGTATCGAGCAAAGACAAACTGCACATACTTGCCAATACCAACAGGCCCGACTGGGAGAACACGTTTCAGCCGTCGGTAAATGCGGGCGTAAACGGCCCCGGCACTGGCTACCGCATGGACTCGCTGACCTTGATAGAGGCTAAGCGCATCCTGACGACTTATAAACCCAACCTGATGCTCATCAACTTTATGGAGCCCGATGGTTTCGCCCACGCCGGCAACTGGGATAACTATTTAAGGGGCATCGCCAGGGACGACCGGTACGCAAAAGAGCTTTGGGATTTTCTGAACAAAGATGAGGCCTTCCGAGGCAAAACCACGCTGTTTATCACGGCGGACCACGGCCGGCACCTGAATGGGATAGATGGCGGATACATGGAACATGGCGATAGCTGCCCTGGCTGCCAGCAAATTTACCTGCTGGCGCTGGGCCCCGATTTCAGGCGCGGTACCGTTGAGACAAAGCATACCCTCATCGATCTGGCCCCCACTGTGGCCCGCCTGCTTCACTTTTCCATGGACTCGCTGGTAGTGGTGCCGCGCGTGGATACCACCTATGTAACATTTCCGGCCGACAGTGCCCAGGCCCCACTTGGGCAAGACTCTATGCGACTGGAGATTGTGATGGATACAACCGTGCTGAAGGCCAGGGTGATAGAAGAGCTCTTCAAATAGCCCTAGCGCCCTCCCGGAAAGTATAAACTTTAAGCCGCTGTACGTATGAAATCGTGGCTACTATACTTCCTGTTTCTTTTGCTGCTGCCCGGCATGCCGTCGCGTCTCTGGGCTCAGGAGGACACCACTATACTTGCCGCTCCGGAAAAGAAGCTCGCGGACAGCCTGCGGGCGCTGCAAAACCCGCTTTTCCTGAGCGAGGAGGTGCTGCATTTTACCCTGCGCATGGACTTGAAAACAGTGCTGCGCGATGTAGGGGATGACCGGAAGTCGCATGAGGCGGTTCTTGTTTACAAAGATGCGGACGGAACAGAGGTGGCGGAGAAGCTGAAGGTAAAAGTGCGCGGCAACCGCCGCCGCGACCCCTCAGTGTGCAATTTTCCGCCGCTGCAGCTCAACTTCTCGCGCAAAACCGTGGAGAACACCATTTTTGGCAAGGTGAATAAGCTGAAACTGGTGACGCACTGTATCAACGACGAGTATGTGCTGCGCGAGTACCTGGTCTACAAAGTATACAACACCCTGACTGATGCCAGCTATCGGGTACGCCTGTGCCGGGTGCAGTACGAGGACCAGAAAGGCAGGCGCGAGACAGAAGCCGGTTATGCTTTTCTGATTGAGGATGACGATGTGATGGCCGCGCGCAATGGAGCAGCCGTGATGCCGGAGCAGGCGCTGGTGCGAATGGACAGGGCAGAAACGGTGGCTATGGCCCGGGTGGCGTTCTTCCAGTTCCTGGTTGGTAACACCGATTGGTCGGTGCCCTACCGCCACAACATCGACCTGCTGTTGATGGACCCGCTTGCTCCGCCCATACCTGTGCCTTTTGACTTCGATTATGCCGGCGTTGTGGGTACGCCCTATGCCTCCCCGCCCCCGGAGCTAGGTATAAACTCGGTGCGGCAGCGGCTTTTCAGGGGCTATACTTTTCCCAACGAAGTATACGTGCAGGTGCGGGATTTATTGAATACACGCAAGCGGGCTGTTTACCAGGTCTACCAAGGCTTCCCGCTGCTGGACAGGCGCTATATCCGGCAGACCACCAAATACCTGGATCAGTTTTACGAGGTGCTCAACGACCCCAGGGATTTTCAGAATGCTTTTGTGAAGCAGGGGCAAAAGAACCTGCGCTCTGGCGTGGTGGTAAAAGGGCTGGAAAAATAAACCCCTTCCTGCAGACAGAAAGGGGTTTATACTTATACTTTATACTTCTACATCAGCTCGGCCAGCTCCAGCCACCGGAATTCCTTTTCCTCCAGCTGCTGGTTTATACTTTTCAGCTCCGCGGCAAGCGCATGCAGTGCCTCGTGGTCGGTGACGCCGCCGCTGTTCATGGTGTCGATGATCTCTGCTTTGCGGGTTTCGTGCCGTGCTATTTCCTTCTCCAGTTGCTCATACTCCCTTTTCTCGTTGTAGGTAGCCTTGCGCTTGTTATTTGGTTGCTCCGGCTGTTTCTCTACCACAGGCGCGGGTGTTGCTGCTTTGGCCTCTTCCTGCTGTAGCTTGCCCTGTTTCTCCTGCTCTTTCTGCCACTCGCGGTAGTCGGTGTAGTTGCCCGGGAAGTTGCGGATCTGCCCCTCGCCCTCAAACACGAACAGGTGCTCCACCAGCCGGTCCATAAAGTAGCGGTCGTGGCTCACGATGAGCAGGCAGCCGCCAAAGTTGAGCAGGAAATCCTCCAGGATGTTGAGCGTGATAATGTCCAGGTCGTTGGTGGGCTCATCGAGGATGAGGAAGTTCGGATTCTTGATGAGCACGCGCAGTAGCTGCAGGCGGCGCTTCTCCCCGCCGCTCAGCTTGCTTACGAAGGTATACTGCTGGGGCGGCGCAAACTGGAAATGCTGCAGAAACTGGCTGGCCGTGATCACCTCGCCGTTAGCCATCTCCACCACCTCGGCAATCTCCTTCACGATGTCGATCACGCGCTGGTCTTCCTTAAACGTCAACTCATCCTGGGTATAGTAGCCGAACACAGTGGTCTGGCCGGCATCTATTATACCGGAGTCCGGCTGCAGCTTGCCCGTCAGCATGTTCAGAAAGGTGGATTTGCCGGCGCCGTTCGGACCTACAATGCCGATGCGGTCCTTTTTCTTGAACACATAGCTGAAGTCGTCCACGATCTTCTTCTCCCCAAAGGATTTCGAGATATGGTCCACCTCGATGATCTTGCCACCCTGGCGCGTGGTCTTCACCGACAGCTCCAGCTGCGGCCCGGAAATCTTTTTGGCAGCCTTCTCCTTCAGCTCCTCAAAAGCATCCACCCTATACTTGGCCTTGGTGCCGCGTGCCTTAGGCTGGCGGCGTATCCAGTCCAGTTCCTTGCGCATCAGGTTGCGGGCCTTCTCGGTTTCGGCGGCGGCGGAAAGCTCGCGCTCGGCCTTCTTCTCCAGGAAATAGCTGTAGTTGCCCTTGTAAGTATAAATCTCGCCGTTATCGAGCTCTGCAATCTCGTTGGCCACCTTGTCCAGGAAGTAGCGGTCGTGGGTTACCATCAGCAGGGTGGTGTTCTGGGTGCTCAGCATCCCCTCCAGCCATTCAATGGTGTCCAGGTCCAGGTGGTTGGTGGGCTCATCCAGTATCAGCATGGTGGGCTCCTCTATCAGCACGCGGGCCATGGCCACGCGCTTGCGCTGCCCCCCTGAGAGGCTTTTGATCGGCACGTCCAGGTTGTTGATGCCCAGTTTGGAGAGGACCTGCTTCACTTTCACCTCAAAGTCCCAGGCCTGCAGTTCGTCCATGCGCTCCATCAGGTGCTGCATTCGCTCGGCGCTGGTGTCGGGGTTGGCGATGGCGGTCTCGTAGTCTTTTACCAGCTCCAGGGTCTCGTTCTGCATCGAGAAAATGGTCTGCTGCACGGTCAGCTCCTCGTTAAACTCCGGGTTCTGGCCCAGGTACCCGATGCTCACCTCCCGGCGCACGCTCACACTGCCCTCGTCGGGCGGCAGTTTGCCGGCCAGGATGTTGAGCAGGGTGGTTTTGCCGGAGCCGTTTACGCCCACCAGTACCACGCGCTGCCCCTGGCTGATGCCAAAGTTCAGGTTTTTGAAAAGCCAGCGGTCGCCGAAGCTTTTAGCAATATTTTCTGCAGAGAGGTAATTCATAGGTACAAAGTTAGCGATGTGCTGACACAAAAGATAATGCCGGCGCTACAAAACGGGCAAGTATAAAAAAGGCCGGCCTTATGGGGCCAGCCTTTTTGCTGCGGTTAAGCTTGGTTCTAGTGTATGGTGTCGTGGGTGGCATGGTGCCTGCTGAAGGCTTCGCTCGGTCTGCGGTGGGTGGTAAGCGAGGCAAGTATCGCGAAAACACCACCGATCAGGTGCGGCATGTACACGCGGTCTGCGAAGCTGAACAGCCACGGCGACAGGGCCAGGATCACGCCCAGGCCAAAGTCCACCATCAGGTGCGACTGCATCGGAATCTTGTGGATCAGCCCTACCTCAAAGTCCGTGAAGATGGTCTGCAGCAGGATCAGGATACCGGCCACCACCATCACCCAGGTAGCGTCGCCAACGTCAGAAAAACCGAATAACCAGGGAGCTGCTATAAATAACAACCCCACCACATAATCTAATATCCCGTGGAATCGGGTTGGGATAAATCTCATATTAAACCTCCTTTCGTAATTAGTCTACAGGTTGTTATACGAGCCCGGGTAAATTAGTGTAAAAAATAGTGCAATTCTTTGAGTGAATGGCTATTCGTTCACAACCAACGCACGCGCTATGTAATCGTGCAGCATCTGTTGCCTGCGCGAGTTTATCATCAGCACGAAGCCCAGCCCCAGCGGAATAAGGGAGAGCAGCTTGGAGAAGTAGCGCAGGTTAGCCTGTGCAAACGTGATGGGCCGGCCGCGCAGGTCGGTCACCCGCAGGCCGATAGTGAACTTGCCAATGGTAGCCTGCTTCTGCGACGACTCCAGCACGGTGTAGTACAACCAGTGGAGGAGGGGGAAGTATGGGTTCAGGAAAAGCATTTTGGCCACTGCCGTCAACTCGTTCAGGGCGGCGCCATCGTTAAAGATCTTATCCCAGGTGTAGACATGCTCCAGCTTGCCGCCTAGCCCGTAAATGATAAACGTGTAGAAAAAAACCAGCAGCGTGGTGTCCACCAGAAAAGAAACGAAGCGGGCAGAAAGCGTACCGTATAAGGCAGAACGTTTTACCGTGGGTGCGGGCGAGAGCGTATAAGTGCTTTGCATGAGCAGTAGTAGGGTATATGGTTTTCGGGGGCCTGTGGTGAGGCTTTCATACTCTTCTTCCCTCCCTTCACCAGGAGGAGCACCTTTGGCAAGGTTAGCTACCTGCAACGTTAGCTAAGTGTGGCGTAATTGCTGTTAAAAATACACTTTTATTGTAAAACAGCAAATAGTTTGAATATTTTTTATTTGGGCTTCCGGGTTATGTGATTTATCTTTTCGCTAATATAACTTTTATGGTGAAGTATAAATTCGGAAAGGTTACAAAATATTGTGAACGTACATATTTGGATGGTGAACAGCATCGTTGTATATGTTTTAGTTAATTTCGCAGCTCATGAACCAGGAAATAAAAGACAGGCCGATAGGGATTTTTGACAGTGGGATAGGCGGACTTACTGTGGCTCAGGCCATTATAAGCGTGCTGCCAAACGAGCGCCTCGTATACTTTGGCGACACGGCCCACCTGCCTTATGGCGATAAATCCACGCCGGCGATACAAGCCTACGCTGTGAAGATCTGCGACCTGCTGATACGGCAGCAGTGCAAGGTTATACTTATCGCCTGCAACTCGGCCTCGGCGGCGGCCTATGAACTGGTGAAGGAATATGTGGGCAGCAAGGCCAAGGTACTCAACGTGATCGACCCGATCGTGCAGTACATCGGCCAGGCCTACCCTAATAAAACCGTGGGCCTGATCGGCACCAAGCAAACCGTGAACTCCAACGTGTACCGCAAAAAGGTGGATGAGCTGGACCGCAACATTGAGCTGAGGCCGGTGGCCACACCGCTGCTGGCCGCCATGATCGAAGAGGGCTTCTTCAACGATTCCATCTCCGAAAGCGTGATCCACGCCTACCTCTCGGACCCGCACCTGCAGCAAATTGAGGCGCTTATACTTGGCTGCACCCATTACCCGCTCATCAAGAAGCAGATCGAGAATTATTACAAAGGCGCGGTGGACGTGCTGGATGCCAGCCAGATCGTGGCGCAGCAGGTGAAGGGCTACCTGGAGCAGCATGGCCTGCTGGCCGAAAAACGCTCCGGTGAGCACACCTTCTACGTCTCCGACTTCACCCGCTCCTTCGAGGAAAGCACCCGCATCTTCTTCAAGCGCAAAGTGCATCTGGAGCATTACCCGTTGTGGGAGTAGTTTTGAGTTAGAAAGTTGGGAAGTTAGAAGGTTAGAAAGTATGGGGTAGGGGTGGTTAGACCCCCTCTGTGAATCAAGATCTATTAAGTATAAACCGCTGTTTTCAGGGCCTTCCGCGTAAAAAGCTTATCTTTATATGCTAATCAAGACGAATCCTGATGAAGAAGAAATACCTGACCATAGGCGACCTGAAGCGCAATGCCTTTATTGTGGCCGCCGCTGCCTGCATGGGCCTGACCAGTTGCGGGCCTAATAACCAGAACGAGGAGTGGAATACCGGCGATGAAGTGAAGGTGCCGGACGGTATTATCACAGAGCTGACCGAGGAGGCGCCGGACCAATGGAAAATCACGGACGAGCGCACCACGGCTCCCGGCCAAAGTATGGCCATCCTGAAGTATAACGATGTGCGCGTAGACACGCTGCAGGGCCTGGAGCTGCAAAACCAGCTGAAGGCCCTTGCTGATAACCAGCAGGTGTACCAGCAGGGTGGCTTCGGCATGGGTAATGTGCTGTGGTGGAGTGCGCTGGGCTATATGGCCGGCCGCAACATGGGGCCGCGCGCCGGTTATTACGCCAACCCGAACACCATGAACAATACCGCCGCCTGGCGCCAGAACGTGCAGACCTACCGGCAGCAAAGCACTGCGCCACGCTCCGGTAGAAGCGGCTTTTTCAGAGGCCGAAGTGGTGGGGCAGGCGCTTAATTTCAGTTGAGTTTGATGCAGAAGAATAACAAGATCCACGTGGAGCCGCACTCCGGCGACGTGGAAACGGCCGTGCGTGGCCTGGGCTGGGAGTGGTGCGTGGAAGACGGCTGCGCCAACTATGTGCCCGGCGAGGCGGTGGTGCTGCCCGAGCCGGAGGCGGATTCCCTGCTGGAGGCTGCCGACACGCTCTACGAGATGATGACCAATGCCATTCCGGATAATCTGCCGGACGACTTTCTGCGGGTGCTCGGGATTCCGGAAAACCTGTGGGAGTTGGTGCGGCAGTCGTGGAACGACGACAGGCACTGGCATTTATATGGCCGCTTTGACCTGGCGCAGACGCCGGAGGGGCCAAAGCTGCTGGAGTTTAACGCCGATACCGCTACCTCCATCCCCGAAACCGCCGTGGTGCAGTGGGCCAGCCTGGCCGCCGCCGGTAAAAACGAGGCAAAACAGTACTCGGGCCTGTACGAGGCGCTGGTAGAGCAGCTGAAAACCTGGCGCATGCTCAACGATGACCTGGCTCCCGCGCTGTTGCTCACCTACATGGGCGGCAGCGCCGAGGACGAAGCCAACTGCGCCGTCATAGCCCAGGCTGCCACCGAGGCGGGCTTTGTCCCGCACCTTTGCGCGGCTGAGGAGATGAGCGTGTCTACAGAGGGAGCGGAGCGGGGCGTTTGGGCGCAGGTGGAGGCGGAGCAGTGGCGGCAGTTCCCGTTCCTCTTCAAGCTGCTGCCCTGGGAGCAGATTGCCTGGGACGAGCCCGAGCTTTGCGACAGCCTGACGCAACTTTCCGCTTCCCGCACGGTGGTCATCGCCAACCCGGCTTATACCTTGTTGTTCCAAAGCAAAGGCATGCTGGCCTGGCTCTGGAAGGCGTACCCGTACCACCCGCTCCTCCTCGAAACCGACCTTTCGCCGCTCACGGGCAAGTATATCCGCAAGCCAT
Source organism: Pontibacter flavimaris (assembly GCF_001907195.1). Classification (GTDB taxonomy): domain Bacteria; phylum Bacteroidota; class Bacteroidia; order Cytophagales; family Hymenobacteraceae; genus Pontibacter; species Pontibacter flavimaris. Next base: position 106,254 of record NZ_LVWA01000007.1, on the reverse strand, counting down.
ACTTCGGGCGCGAAGGACAAAGTATAGAAGTGGTGGATAAAGTGCGTATAACCAAAGTACGGGGCGATTACGATAGCCAGCAGCAGGTGTACCAGCGCTGGTGCGAATTGCCCGAGGACAGCAAGGGCTATACTTACCAGGCGGGCGTGTTTTGGGCAGGTGAAGGCTGCGCGATTGGCTTCAGAAGGGAGAAGGGTATCATCACCAACCTCTCGCAGTTTGTGCCGCATTTGGTGGAATAATTTATACTTTAAACACACGATGACAATAGAATCAGAGGAAGAGTTGGCCGGCATGCAGCAGGTAAGCGAGGCTGTTGCTGTTACACTAAGGAAAATGCGTGAATATGCCAAGGCAGGCATCACCACAAAACAGCTGGACGAATATGGCTATGAGGTGCTGCAATCCTTCGGGGCTGCGTCCGCACCAAAAATCACCTACGACTTCCCCGGCTATACGTGCATCAGCATCAACAACGAGGCGGCACACGGCATCCCTTCTGAGAGCACGGTACTGAAAGAAGGAGATTTAATAAATATTGACGTGTCGGCGGAGTTGAATGGCTTCTATGCCGATAACGGGGGCTCTTTTATACTTGGCAAGGATGTGCACGGCCTGAATAAGCTGGTGGAGACGTCTGTAAGTGCGCTGCACAAGGCGCTGAAGGAAATCAGAGGCGGAAAAAGAATCTCCGAGATAGGGAGAATTATTGAAACGGAAGCCAAAAGAAACGGCTTTAAAGTGATCAAGAACCTGGTTGGGCACGGCGTAGGAAGAAGCCTGCATGAGGCGCCGGATGAGATCCCTTGCTTTTACGACCGTTACAACACGCAGCGCTTCCGGAAAAACACCGTAGTAGCCGTAGAAACGTTTATCTCCACCAAAGGCAGTTATACTCACGAGAAAGGCGACGGCTGGACGCTGTTGGCCGAAAAGGGCGGGTATGTGGCCCAGCACGAACACACGATCCTCATCACCGACGGAGAGCCGATCATCCTGACCAAAGCGAACGGGATATAAACCTCGGCACAGCCTCCCGCCGTTTAACTGCATAGGAAAATTTGAAGATGTGGCGATTTCTGAAGTATAGCTATACATTACCCCTGTGCCTGCTGGTCTTTTGCTGTAAGCAAGTGCAGGAGGAGGAGTATTCACGCCTTACAGAGCAGGATATAAATGAAGTGATTCATGCAATTGTTGTTCAGGATAGCTTGTTTTATGGTAAGAGTAGCGATATACCACTATCGACAGATCTCTTCAGGCTTGATTTATACTTCCCTGATGCTACCCTAAACGGGCAAGATCCTCCACCTGTACCTTGGAAGAGCAATTTTTATGAGCTTATAGGTTTACATGGGAAAACCTCTCCTTTCACAGTACAAGACTCTTCTTATCTACTTTTTCAATACGAGAAGCTACAAGGGTTTGTGTTAGACAGAGGTATCTATAGAAATATCCACTTTACAACCTGGGAGGAACAAGAACCGAAACTTAGAGCTCAGGAGCATACGGCTTTCTACGAATTGTCTATACCACTTTTCTCTGCTGATAAAACTAAAGTCTATGTAGAAATGAACTACAGGTGCTATAAGTTGTGTGGGTATGGGAAAGAGTATGTATTAGAGAAGACTAATGGAAAGTGGATCGTTGTAAAGAAAAGCGTGAAATGGTTCTCATAGTTCAGCCCATCCCTAAATCCTGCAAAACCTCATTCAGACAAAAGTCATCTCCAAATTCCCATATCTTCAAATTTCCAAATTTAGCCCTACCTTTGCCTGTTCACAAAGCCTAACCGCGTATGCTCGCTTTTCTGCTGACCTTAGGAGCCTTGCTGGGAGTGGTGATTGCGCTGGCCTACGCCGAGCGCAAGGTGGCCGCTTTTATGCAGGACCGCATGGGGCCTACCGAGGCAGGGCCGCAGGGCTCGCTACAGGCCGTGGCCGACGTGCTGAAGCTGCTGCAGAAAGAAGACATTGTGCCTGCCGCGGCCGATAAAAAACTCTTCAAGCTGGCGCCTATCCTCATTTTTGCTGCTGTTTTTGCGGGCTTTGCCGTGATTCCGTTTTCCCCGGATCTTATACCCGCTGGCATTGGCATTGGCGTGTTTTACCTGCTGGCCATTATCTCGCTGGATGTGGTGGGGCTGCTGATGGCCGGCTGGGGCTCCAATAACAAGTATGCCATGCTGGGAGCGATGCGCTCGGTGGCGCAGATCGTTTCCTATGAGATTCCGGCGGGGCTGGCCATACTTTCGGTGGTGATGGTGTGCCAGTCGCTGGACTTCCAGGAGATTAGCTACCAGCAGGGCGCTTTAATGAACCAGTTTCCGGGGCTGGAGTACGAGATGAACTGGCTCTTCGGCATCGAAGCCTTGGGCATCAACACCACCACGATCGGCGGCATCACGACCTGGAACATTTTCCGGGCTCCCATACTTCTGGTAGCCTTTGTGATCTACTTCATCGCCTCGCTGGCCGAGAGCAACCGCGCCCCGTTCGACATTCCGGAGGCGGAATCGGAGCTGGTGGCCGGTTTCCACGTAGAATACTCAGGGTTTCGGTTTGCCATATTGTTCCTGGCCGAGTACAGTATGATGGTCTTGGTGAGTTTGGTGGCTGTCATACTTTTCCTGGGTAGTTGGAACACGCCGTTGCCCAACATCGGCCCTGTGGCGCTGGCTTACTGGACTTCCGGCACGCCCGGCGAACTATCAAGTATAGGTTGGGGCATCTTCTGGCTGCTAAGCAAGACGTTTATACTTTTATTCCTGCAACTGCAACTCCGCTGGACTTACCCACGCCTGCGCGTAGACCAGCTCATGCACCTGTGCTGGAAAGTGCTTACGCCGGTAGCGCTGGCCGTCGTTTTAATAGCTGGCATCTGGCGTTTGTTGATGATATGATTTTGGACGAAAGAGTGGAGAGGGAAATCAGATGCTTTGATAGCCGGTTGTAGTGCGTCATAAAGATTAAAATTATAAGGATATGGATAAGAGAGTAGCAATTAAAATAATGTTGTGGCTAATCGTAACTATCACGATTTTTCACATGGCTATTCTTTTCAAGGTTATTCCTTATGAAATTACATGGGGTGGTAGATTGAAAAGTGACTCTGAGATGTATGTGTTCGAATCAATATCTTTAGCAATCAATTTCTTTCTGGGTTTCGTTCTTTTAATAAAAGGAGAGTATGTGAAGCAGATTTTACCCCTGAAAATTGTTAACACTGTTTTATGGGCATTTCTGGTATTATTTATCTTAAACACCATTGGAAACATTGTAGCAAAGACAGATTTTGAGAAATACTTTGCAATCATAACGCTCTCTTTCTCTATTCTGATTTGGATTATTCTGGATAAAAGCAAAAAGCTACGAAGGCACAACAACACCTATAGTGCATAGACGCACCATAGCCCAGTCCGATGCACAACTTTATTGAGGCACTCAGGAAGAGATTGCAGGAGCCACTGCCTGGTGAAGCAGCGCATAATTTAATGGCAAGCGCCACCCGGAGTAACCTTAAAATCAGGCCGAAGCCTGACAGCCAGACGAAAGAAAGCGCGGTACTGATCTTGTTTTACCAGGATGAAGACAACATAAAGCTGCCACTTATCCTGAGGCCCGTTTACGCGGGCGTACACAGTGGCCAGATAGGGCTGCCCGGAGGCAGAAAGGAAAAAGCCGATGCAGATTTCTACCAAACAGCCTTAAGAGAGGCGCAGGAAGAAATAGACATCAACCCGGCAGATGTTACCGTTGTTGGCCACCTGAGCGATCTCTTTGTATTTGCCAGCAACCACATGGTGCATCCGGTAGTTGGTTATATGAAGTATAAGCCGGCTTTTTTAATTGAGCCGAGAGAGGTAGACCAACTGATAGAAGTATCGCTCTCCACGCTGCTCGACAAAAGCTTCAGGGGTATCACGAATATGGTGGTAGCTGACAATGTCGAGATTTCTGCGCCTTACTTTGGTGTGGACGGCCATACGGTCTGGGGCGCCACAGCCATGATGCTGAGTGAGTTGGTAAGTATAATAAATGAGTTGGAGGAGGATGCGCTCTGAGTGCGTTGAACGCTTAACTCAAAATTCTTAACTTGAAAGAAGTGAAAAAACATACAGGTTTTGGGTTCGTGGTGAAGTCGCTGGTGAGCGGGCTTGGCCTGACGTGGCGGCACTTTAAGAATGCCCGCAACCGCCGCACGCCGGAGTATGTGTCGGACGAGAATTACTTTAAGCAGCCCGATGGTATGGCGACGCTCAAGTACCCGTACGAGGCCCTCCCCGTGCCCGACAACGGCCGCTACCGCCTGCACAACGAGATCGACGACTGCATTGTCTGCGACCTCTGCGCCAAAGTATGCCCGGTCAACTGCATCACCATTGAGTCGGTAAAAGCTACGGAAGAGATTGGCATGACCTCCGACGGCACCAAAAAGCGCCTCTACGCGCCGGTATTCGACATCGATATGGCCAAGTGCTGTTACTGCGGCCTCTGCACCACTGTTTGCCCCACCGACTGCCTCACCATGACGCCGGTATACGATTTTGCCGAAGTAGATATCAAGAACATGGTCTACCACTTCACCGACCTCACGCCGGAGCAGTCTGAGGAGAAGAAGCAGCTACTGGCCAAACAGCAGGAGGAGATGGCAGCGGCCAAAGCAGCGGCGCTGGCAGCGAGGAAAAAAGATTAATTGTTAAATTGCTGCATTGTTTAATTGTTAAAATAAAAAAACATAGCGCAAGCGTCCGCTTGTGCTGCCGCAGTAGAAATGCTAACAAGGCACAAGCGGACGCTTGCGCCAGAAGACGAACAACGAATAACGATTAACTAACAACGATTAAGGACCATCGAAACCGTGCTTTTCTACCTCTTCGCCATACTTGCCATACTTTCGGCGGCCTACGTGGTGCTGACGCGCAACCTGCTGTATGCGGGTTTTTCGCTGCTGATCACCTTGCTGAGCATAGCTGGCATTTACGTGCTGCTGTTTGCGGATTTTATCGCCGTTACGCAACTGATGGTGTACGTGGGCGGAGTGCTGGTGCTCATCCTATTCGGTATCATGCTCAGCAGCCGCGTGCACAACAAATCGGTGCTGTCGGAGAGCGTGAACAAAGTATGGGGAACCTTAGTGGCCGGGCTTCTACTTGTCGGGCTGAGCTATGCCATACTTAAGGCGAATATTGCCTCGCTGCCCTGGCTGCAGAATACCGAAATAGAGGTGCTGGGCAATCAGAAAAGCACGGTGCAAAGTATAGGCATTAAGTTGATGACCGATTTTGTGTTGCCCTTTGAACTGGCCTCGCTGTTGCTGCTCATCGCCCTGATGGGTGCCGCTTACGTGGCCACCGAAAAACAGAACGCATAAGTATGGAGCAGATTCCGTTAGAGCATATTTTACTCCTGAGCGCCGCGCTCTTCAGCATTGGGGTGCTGGCCGTTATCTCCAAGCGCCATGCGGTGGTGGTGCTGATGGGCATTGAGCTTATTTTCAACGCTGCCAACCTCAACCTGGTCGCCTTCAGCCGCCACGACCCTGCTTTGCTGCAGGGCCAAATGTTCTCCCTCTTTGTTATCCTGGTGGCCGCTGCCGAGGCAGCCGTCGCGCTGGCCATCGTGCTGCGGGTGTATCAGTACTTTAAAACGGCCAACCTGAGTGAGGTGGCGACACAGGAGTAACTTTTCCTGCCGCAAGTTTTCAACTTGTGGCTTTGCATGAGGTTGAGTTTGTAACTCAACTGGGCCGGAGGACCAGGGTATCTGCTAAAGGGCATCCCGATTAAAGTACTCATTTATACTTTTCTGCTCCGCAGCTGGCTTAACTAGCCCTGAAATCTCCCCCAAAGTATACTTATTAGTTTAAAGCAATATATGTAACTTTGCCCGCTGTTTGCTGGCCCCGGCCACGCCAGTCCCTAACAAAACCAGAAGCATACCTTGGAGCTATCCGAACTCTTGAAGCCGTTGGCAGCCACGCCCCAAACCACCACCGCGCTGGTGGTGCTGTTGCTGCCGCTGCTGGGCTTTCTGGTGCTGTTTATACTTGGCAGGCGCCTGCCGCGGCACGGCGACTGGCTGGGCATCGGGCTGACGACGGGGGCGTTTATACTTTCCGGATGGCTGTTTACGCAGACCTGGAACACCGCCACGTTTCACATGCGCACTACCTGGTTCAGTCTGCCGGGTAATTCCCTGACTGATTTCACGGCCGGCATCCTGCTGGATAATCTCACGGTGCTGATGCTGGTAATCGTGACCTTCATCTCGCTGCTGGTGCAGCTGTTCTCGGTGGGCTACATGCACGGCGACAAGGGGTACAGCCGTTACTTCGCTTTCCTGGGCCTGTTTACCTTTAGCATGCTGGGCATTGTGCTGGTGGACAACCTGCTGTTGCTGTTCATGTTCTGGGAGCTGGTAGGATTATCCTCATACCTGCTCATTGGCTTCTGGTTCCATAAACCGGCGGCGGTGGCGGCCAACAAAAAGGCTTTCCTCATTAACCGCATTGGCGATATCGGGTTGCTGCTTGGGCTGTTCGCCTTTTATACGTACTTCCGCACCTTCGACCTGGAAGCCTTGCGCCTGCTCATCGGGAACGGTATTTGGGAGGGTGGCAGTTTTATCGCCACGTATACGTTGGACGGACAGGATTGGCGGGTGGAGCTGGGGCCTATCTTCCTGACGGTGGCGGGGTTGGGGCTGTTTATGGGCTGCGTGGGCAAGTCGGCGCAGTTTCCGCTGCAGGTCTGGCTGCCCGATGCCATGCAGGGGCCTACGCCGGTTTCGGCGCTGATACACGCGGCTACCATGGTGGCAGCCGGGGTGTACCTGGTAGCGCGCTGCTATGCTTTTTTCACGCCGGAGGCGCTTGTCGTTATCGCTATCATTGGTGCTATTACCGCCTTGGTAGGTGCTTTGGTGGCGCTTACGCAGTATGATATTAAGGCTGTACTGGCTTTCTCTACCATCTCACAACTGGGCTACATGGTGATGGGCATGGGCACGGGCGCACACGACGCGGCGCTGTTTCACCTGTCTACCCACGCATTTTTCAAGGCAGCACTTTTCCTCAACTCGGGCATCATCATCCACGCCATACACCGGGGGCTGCACCAGCACCACCTGCCCCTCGACGCGCAGGACATCCGAAACATGGGAGGGCTGCGCAAAGCCATGCCGCTCACGTTTTATACTTATCTTATCGCCGCTGCCGCCCTGGTAGGCTTGCCGCTGTTTTCAGGTTTCCTGTCGAAAGACGCCATACTTTCGGGCAGCTGGACCTGGGCCCAGACCATGGGGGGCGGTTTATACTTTGTGATTCCCATTATCGGGTTTACGGTAGTGCTGCTCACGGCTTTTTACATGGCGCGGCACATGTGGTTTATCTTCTTCGGCGCGTTCAGGGCAGCTTTTCCGGTGCAGGATGTGCGGCTAGCGGCAGGGCAGGAGGTGGAGCGCGTGATGTTGCTTCCGGTGATCCTGCTTGCCATACTTTCGCTGAGCATCTTCTTCTCGCTAAACCCACTGAGCTTCGGCGGCAGCTGGCTTCTGCAGGGCATCAGCCTGGAAAGACTGTCCACCTCCTACATCCTGGCGGATGAGCTGGTGCAGGCGGTGATAGCACGTGATGCGGCCAACCATACGTTGCACCTGGTGTTCGGTATACTTTCCACGTTGCTGGGGGTGGCGGGCATTGGTTGGGCTATTTTAAAGTATAGAAACCGACCCGCCGAACAGTTGCTGCAGGAGCAGCCAAAGGGCAAACTGGCGCAGTTCTCGCACCAGCATTTCCGCCTGAACGAGTTCTACGATAGAACCTTCGTGCAGCCAACGCTCGCGCTCGGCCACCAGTTGTACCGCATCGACAAACGCATCATCGATTATACGTTGAACAACGGCAGCAAGGCGCTGGTGATCCTGGCCAAGATCGTGGCCTGGGTAGACCGCTGGGTAGTGGATGGGCTGGTGTGGCTGGTGGGGGCACTCTCGAAGGTAATGGGGCGCGTGGGCCGCGGGCTGCAGAACGGCAAGGTGCAAAGTTACTTCGCTTACTCGCTGTTTGGATTTATTTTACTCATGCTATATATCATCCTGTTTTGATTTACCTTTGGGATCAGGATTTTTAGGAGGAAAGGATTGGCAGGATTTCGCCATGAATAGTGAGACGATTTATTTCTCCTGGTTTCCGGAGTTTATACTTCCTGTTTGCAACTGTAGCTTATAGTATAGACAGCCAGAAGATCCAACACAAGTGCATTCAGAAGAAAAGTCTTGTGTCGTGATACGTGATACTTGTGTCTTAAAAAGAAATGGATTTTATACTTAGTAGCCTCATTTTTACACCCTTATTGGCAGCGCTTGTCATCCTGCTGCTGCCGGTGCGCCTGCAAAAGCCGATCAAGGCGGTGACGCTGCTGGCGGCGCTGGTGCAGATGGGGTTGGCCATACTTTTATACTTCCGGTTTGATGGCGCAACGGTGGCCAACGGGCAGACAGGCTACCAGTTTGTGCAGCAGCTCAACTGGATCGGCTTTTCGCTCGGCAGCCTGGGCCGCTTCCAGATCGACTACTTTGTGGGCGTGGACGGCGTGAGCATCAGCCTGGTGCTGCTCACGGGTTTGGTAGGCGTGATCGGGGTGATCTCTTCCTGGAACATCACCAAAAACGTGAAAGGCTATTTCCTGCTTTACCTGCTGCTCCTGACGAGCGTGATGGGCTGCTTCCTGGCCCTCGACTTCTTCCTCTTCTACCTCTTCTTCGAGTTCATGCTCCTGCCCATGTACTTCCTCATCGGCATCTGGGGCGGCCCGAAACGCGAGTATGCGGCCATCAAGTTCTTCATTTATACCTTGGTCGGCTCGCTGTTTATCCTGATCGTGATGATCGGGCTTTATACTTCGGTGATTGACCCGGCGGCGACGGCGGTGGAGATGGGGCTGCTGGAGCGGGGGCAAACGGCCAGTACCGAGGTACTCACACAGGTGCAGCAGATGCTGCAGCGCAACCAGATCAGCAACTACAACCTGGTGCGTACCTTCAGCATTCCGGCCATGATGGAGCCGGCCAATTTTATCCCTGACAGCCTGCTGCACGTGCTCTCGGGAAGCGTGCTTTGGAACCTGCCGCTGCGCTTTATCGCGTTTCTGCTGTTGTTTGCCGGTTTTGCCATCAAGGTGCCGTCGGTGCCGGTGCACACCTGGCTGCCCGATGCGCACGTGGAGGCGCCCACGCCCATTTCGGTGCTGCTGGCGGCTATACTTTTAAAGGTAGGTGGCTATGGCCTGATCCGCATTGTGTACCCCATCTTCCCGGATGCCGGCACTTACTTTTCCATACTTGTCGGCGGGCTGGGTGTGCTCTCGATTATCTATGGGGCGATGAACGCGCTGGCCATGAAAGACCTCAAGAAGCTTATTGCCTACTCCTCGGTGTCGCACATGGGCTTTGTACTGCTGGGGCTGGCCTCGCTTACCAACGAGGGCGTGAACGGTGCCATTTACATGATGTTCAGCCACGGCATTATTTCGGCCATGCTCTTTTTGGTGGTAGGCGTGATTTATGACCGTGCCCATGACCGCATGATCCATAACTTCCGGGGACTGGCCAACGCGATGCCGGCTTATACTGCCTTTGTGGTAATCGCTTTCTTTGCCTCGCTGGGGATGCCGGGCTTTTCCGGGTTTATCTCGGAGCTGTTGGTGCTGGTGGGCGGCTTTGGTGCGCCGGAGGCCACAGGCTTGCTGCCGCGCTGGCTGACGGTGGTGGCGGTGTTTGGCCTGCTACTGAGCGCGGCTTACTACCTGTGGGCGCTGCAGCGCATGTTCTTTGGTAAGTTCTGGATTTTCCCCGAGCTGCGCCCGAATGCCCTCATCACCGACCTGAACACAAGAGAATACCTGATGCTGGTGCCGCTGGCGGTGCTAGCCCTGGTCTTCGGTATTTTCCCGCACCTGCTGCTCGACAAGATCGGACTGACGGTGAACGGCTACACGGAGATGGTGCTGCTGCGCGGGCAGGAGCAATTGGGCTTAATTTTATCAACCCTGAAATAAGTGAACGAACAGGCGGTATACTTGTCGGATAAGCTGGACGCCATACTTGCCGGGGCGGGCTCGCTGCTGCCCGAGCTGGTGCTGGCCGGCTTCTTCCTGCTGGTCGTCACGCTCGATCTCTTTAAAGCCCGAAGTATAAAAATACTCTTGCCCTGGCTGGCGCTGACCGGTTTGTTCTGGGTGCTGGTGCTGCAGGTGCTGGGCGGCTATACTTCCGGCGACACGCCTTTCCTGGATCTGCTCCTTTCGGATGGCCTTGCCCGCTACGGGGGCATCCTGTTTAGCGCGGCGGGTATTTTTACGGTGCTCATGGCTTTGCAGCACCCGCGCCTGGAGAAGCTGCAGGAGGGTAGGGGCGAATTCTACGCGCTTGTACTCATACTTGTGCTGGGCCTCAACCTGATGGCCAAGTCGGTGAACCTGCTGATGGTGTTCCTGGCCATCGAGCTGGTTTCCATCGCCTCCTATATCCTTACCCTTACGTTTAAAGCCGAGAAACGCGCCGTGGAGGCCGGCCTGAAGTATGTGCTCTACGGAACCTTCTCCGCAGGCGTGATGCTGTACGGCATGTCGTTTTTCTATGGCCTGACGGGCACGCTGGCTTATACTTCAGAGAGCTTCGTGATGGGCCTGTACCGCGCTGATACGCTGCTGGTAACCGTGGCTGCGGTGCTGGTGCTGGCTGGGTTCTTTTTTAAGATCTCCGCCGCCCCTTTTCATTTCTGGACCCCGGATGTGTACCAGGGCGCACCGATGCCCGTGGTGGCGCTGTTCTCCACCGGCCCGAAGATGGCGGGCATCCTGGTTATACTTCGCTTCATCAACAACTTTACCGATGCGGATGCTTTCGCCGATGTGCAGCTGCTGCTGGGCGTGGCGGTCCTGGCAACACTGGCTGTCGGAAACTTTACGGCGCTGTGGCAACGCACGCCACGCCGGCTGCTGGCCTATTCCTCGGTGTCGCATGCCGGTTTTTTGCTGATGGCGCTGCTGGCTTTCGGCACCGGTTACACTTCTAGCGTGCTGTTTTACCTCACGGTGCTGCTGTTCATGAACTTCGGCATCTTTTTGCTGCTGCAGGTGGCCGAGGAAAAGTATGGCGTGTATACGTTGGAGGGCTTTTCGGGCCTGGGCCGGCTGCAGCCATACTTCGGGGTGATGGCCCTGGTGTACCTGCTCTCGCTCACGGGGCTGCCGCCGCTGGCCGGTTTTATGGGCAAGCTGCTTATCTTTAGCAATGTGTGGGAGGCGTACACGCTGTCGGCAAACAACATGCTGCTGGCCCTGTTAATACTGGGGATCCTGCTGACGGGGGTGGCGCTTTTTTACTATATCAAGATACCATACTACCTTTTCTTCAAAGGGAATCAATCTCACGAAAATTTAGTTATTTCACCGTCAGAAAAACTGTTGCTGGCGCTGTTCGCCCTGCCGCTGCTGGTCCTGTTCTTTAAACCCGACCTGCTGCTTGGCTGGATAGAGCAATTGCTGGCGCAGACACTATAAAGCACTCATGAGCGACGCAATAAAGCACGAATGTGGTATCGCCTTAATCAGGCTCCGCAAACCCATTAGTTACTACGCCAAGAAGTACGGCACGCCGATGTATGGCATCAACAAGCTGTACCTGCTCATGCAGAAGCAGCACAACCGCGGCCAGGACGGCGCGGGCGTGGCCAGCATCAAGATCAACGCCCTGCCCGGCATCGATTACATCAGCCGCTTCCGCTCCGTGAAGACCCGCGCCATCGACAGCATCTTTGGCAAGATCAGCAAGGAGTACAAGGCGCTGCAGGAGCAGTACCCCGACAAGGCCGAGGATGTGGAGTGGGTGTGGGAGAACATGCCGTTTTTAGGTGATGTGTACCTGGGCCACCTGCGCTACGGCACCCACGGCGTAAACAGCGTGGACAACTGCCACCCGATGGTGCGCGAGAACAACTGGCGCAGCCGCTCGCTGGCCGTGGCCGGCAACTTCAACATGACCAACGTGGATGAGCAGTTCGAGAAACTGCTGGAGCTGGGCCAGCACCCCAAGCAGAAGACCGACACCACCACGGTGTTGGAAAAGATCGGCCACTTCCTCGACGAGGAGAACCAGGTGCTGTTCGACAACTACAAGCAAGGCGATTACACCAACAAAGAGATCACCCAACTCATAGAGCAGAACCTGGACATGCAGCGTGTGCTCAGGCGCGCCGGCAAGGATTTTGACGGGGGCTATGCCATGGCTGGCCTCACGGGCTATGGCGCCTCCTTCGTGATGCGCGACCCGAACGGCATCCGTCCGGCGTATTACTACATGGATGACGAGGTGGTGGTAGTGGCCTCGGAGAAGCCGGCCATTAAAACCGCTTTTGGCATTGAGTACAGCCAGATAAAGGAGATTGCCCCGGGCCACGCCCTGATCGTGGACAAGGCCGGCAACCCGCAACTGAGGGAGATCGTGGAGCCGCGCGAAAAGCTTTCGTGCAGCTTTGAGCGCATCTACTTCTCCCGCGGCAACGACCCGGAGATTTATACCGAGCGCAAGAACATGGGCAAGCTGCTTTGCAAGCAGATACTGGAGTCCATCAATTACGACCTGAAGAACACCGTTTTCTCCTACATCCCCAACACAGCCGAAACCTCGTGGCTGGGCATGATGAAGGGCATCGAGAACTACCTGCGCGACTATCGCAAGCAGGCCATACTCAACCAGAAGCTGACGGAGGAGGAACTCGACGAGATCCTGCAGTTTAAGCCGCGGGCCGAGAAACTGGTCATCAAGGACGCCAAGCTGCGTACCTTCATCACCGACGACAGCAGCCGCAACGACCTGGTAACGCACGTGTACGATACTACCTACGAGGTGGTGAAGAAGGGTGTGGACACGCTGGTAGTGCTGGACGACTCGATCGTGCGCGGCACGACGCTGGAGAAAAGCATCATCAAGATGCTCGACAAACTGGAGCCCAAGAAGATCATCATCGTGTCCTGCGCGCCGCAGATCCGCTACCCCGACTGCTATGGCATCGACATGTCGCGGATGAAGGAGTTTGTGGCTTTCAGGGCGCTGCTGGCCCTGCTCAAGGATAGAGGCAAGGTAATAAGGGTGCAGGAGACGTATAAAAAATGCCTTGCCGCCGCCGGAACGCCAGCCTTCAAAGAAACTAACTTCGTGCAGGAGCTATACAACATGTTCACGCATGATGAGATTTCGAACAAGGTTGCCGAGATCGTGAAGGCGCCGGATGTTAAGGCAGAGGTACAGGTGATCTACCAGACCATCGAGGACCTGCACCAGGCCTGCCCGAACCATAAAGGCGACTGGTACTTCACCGGCAACTACCCCACACCAGGCGGTACCGGCGTGGTAAACCGTGCCTTCATGAACTTTGTCGAGAACAAGTCCGGAAGGGCTTACTAGGAAGTATAAAGTATAAATCCATACTTAAGACCGGCCGCTGTACCTTGTGCAGCGGCCGGTTTTGTTTTAGCAGGTCGTTACCACTCTACAAGCTCCTCTCACCGCTGTTCCAGACACCCTTATCCGTGTAGGTTATACTTATACTTGGGTTATACTTTATACTTCCCTGGCGCAAGCTGAAAGTCCCGGAGTATTTCGGGGCGTCCGCTTTTGCCTTTTTATACTTGCTGATTTATACTTTCATAGCCGCCCATACTTCCGCTGGCGCGGGCTTGCAGCCCGTGTCCTTTTATTCGTTGGGTTTTCAACCCGACTGGCTTGGAAAGCCATACTTTGCTTATACTTGATTTATACTTCCTTAGCCGCTGCTTCCTTCTTTTTGACACAAGCTATCTTTACTAGCTGCCGCTGATCCTCAGTCTTACAAGCGTCTCGCTTCATTTTATACTTTGGCTCCCTCAAGGCCGGGAGGCCTCGCCTTTGGGCATCGCGCTGGGAGCTTTTCCTGCCCTCGTACCTCGGGCTGCCTCACTAGCGTTCGGCACCGGAAAAACTCGCATAGGCGCTCAACCCAAAGGCTGGGAACAGATTCGATAGCTGCGGCTTTGTCATCTCGAACGTAGTGAGAGATCTCTTTAGAATTCTCACTAGATCCCTCACTTCTTTCGGGATGACAGGAGAAATTGACAAGTATAATTCCCCTCTTGGGAGGGGCTAGGGGTGGGTTTATACTTGTAGGGACAGATCGTGACCTGTCCGCGCAATACCAGCAGCTATAAGACTTACACTTCAGCCAAAGCAATTACAGACTCCCCTCCTTGGACTACCGAGAACGAGAGTTCGAAGGTAGCGAGCGCAGCTCTGAGGGGTAGGGGTGGTTTGATTTGGTACTGCAAAAGCTCCCTCCCCTGTTCTGGGGGTAGGGGCCCTCGATAAAAGGGGAGGGTTGGGGAGGGGTTATACTTTGGCAGGGGTGGTTGGACCCGCCAATGCAGCAACACAGACAAGGATGTCCACAGCAGAAGAAAGTATAAAACTACAGCTAAAGTATAAGTATAAAAGTATGGCCCAGGTATAAATTATGCATTGCAGGCTAACGGGTTTACAGACATGTCAGAAACCCCTACATCAGGAAGATTTCCAAAAATTATCCCTCCCCATTAAGCTTTTCGCAGGCCCGGCAGTCAAAGGAAGCAATCTTGTCTATTATGCAGCAGCAGGGGTAAGTATAGCAGGAAAACCATACAATTATATAGTATTTCATCTCCCTGATGCTTACATTGATAGCCGAAACTTGTCTAAACCTTAAACTATCACCTACATCTACAGAATGAAGAAAATTCTAACCATTGCAGCCTGCCTTGCATTCAGCGCAGGTGGTGTAATGGCGCAGGAGACTTTTCCGCGCAACGGCGTGTACGACGAACGCGCCGGACTCGTGGTCTTCACCAACGCCACCGTTCACACCGATTACAAGACCATTATCCCCAACGCCACCCTGGTTATCCGCGACGGAAAAGTGGAGGCCGTGGGCACGAACGTAAAAGTGCCTGCCGGCGCCGTGGTGATGGATGCCAAGGGCAAGCATATTTACCCGGGCCTGGTGGACATGTTCACCGACTACGGCGTGCCGGAGGTAAAGGCAGAGCGCCGCAGCTGGCGCGCGGCGCCGCAGATGGAGTCCACCAAAGAGGGCGCCTTTAACTGGAACGAGGCTATTCGTCCGGAGACGGACGCCGTGGAGCTGTTTAAGGTTGACGCCAAGAAAGCGGAGGAGCTGCGCAAGCTGGGCTTCGGCACGGTGCTGGCCGTGCATCGCGACGGCATTGCCCGTGGTACAGCCGCCCTCGTAACACTGGCTGAGAAGCGCGAGAACGAGGTGGTGCTGAAAGACAGAGCCGCGGCAGCGCTCTCGTTTGAGAAAGGCACCTCGAAGCAGGATTACCCGAACTCGCTGATGGGCTCTGTGGCCCTGCTGCGCCAGACGTACCTGGATGCCCAGTGGAACGCTCAGAATCCGCAGAAAGAGCAGAATATCTCCCTGGCCGCTTTTACACAAGCCAATAATTACCCGCAAATTTTTGAGGCTTCCAGCAAGCTCAACATCCTGCGCGCCGATAAGGTGGGGGATGAGTTCGGCAAGCAGTACATCATGAAAGGCGCCGGCGACGAGTACCAGATGCTGCCGCAGATCAAGGCCACCAACGCGCCGATCATCCTGTCGCTGGATTTCCCGAGCGCCTATAACGTGGAGGACCCGTTTGATGCCCGTCGTGTGGCACTCAACGACATGAAGCACTGGGAGATGGCCCCTGCCAACGCGGCTATGCTGCAGAAAGCCGGCGTTACCATCGCCTTCACGGCGCATGATCTGAAAGAGAAGAAAGACTTTTTGCCAAACCTGCGCAAAGCCGTGAAGTATGGCCTGAGCGAAGAGGAGGCCTTAAAGGCCCTGACGGCCACACCTGCCAAGCTCCTGAACGCTGAAAACCTGGTAGGTAGCCTGAACAAAGGCATGCTGGCCAACTTCATCATCACCACCGACAATCTTTTCTCGGAGGATGGCGTGATCCTGGAGAACTGGGTGCAGGGCGAGCAGTATAAGATCGCTGACGTGCCGGCCGATTTCCGCGGCGTTTATACTTTAAAGTTAGGAAACGACACGGGCCGTAAATTGCTGATTGCCGGCACTGCCGAAAAGCCAGAGCTCCAGGTAATTGCCAAGGACACGGTAAAAGGCAACATCAGCATCAAAGGAAACCTGGTGACGATCTCTTTCGCCGAGAGCAAAGACAGCAAGCAGAGCATTCGCCTGAGCGGCTGGGTTGCTGACAAAAACCTACAGGGCGAGGGCCAGTTGCCAAACGCTTCCGCTGTGAAGTGGGTGGCAGCTTACTCTGAAGCCATGACCGAAAAGGCGAAGAAAGACCAGGCGAAGAAAGAGGAAAGCATTGCCATGGGCAGTATGATCTACCCGTTCCAGGCTTATGGCCAGCCTCAATTGCCAAAGCAGGAGACGGTGCTGATCAAGAACGCCACTGTTTGGACGAATGAGAAGGAAGGAAAGCTGGAGAATGCCGACGTGCTGATTAAGAACGGTAAAATCGCCAAAGTAGGCAAAAACCTGAGTGAGTCCGGAGCCAAAGTGGTGGACGGCACAGGCAAGCACGTAACGCCGGGTATCATTGATGAGCACTCGCATATTGCCCTGGACGGCGTGAACGAAGGTACGCAGGCGGTTACCGCCGAGGTACGCATGGCCGACGTGGTAGATCCGGAAGACATCAACATTTACCGTCAGCTGGCGGGTGGTGTAACTACCTCTCAGTTGCTGCACGGCTCCGCAAACCCGATCGGCGGTCAGTCAGCTATTATTAAGCTGCGTTGGGGCAAGAGCGCCAATGAGCTGCTGGTGGAGAACGCCGATGGCTACATCAAGTTCGCGCTGGGCGAGAACGTGAAGCAGTCGAACTGGGGCGGCACACAAACGATCCGTTTCCCACAGTCCAGAATGGGGGTGGAGCAGGTGTTCGTGGATGCTTTCCAGCGCGCCAAAGAGTATGAGCAGACCTGGAAAAACTATAACAGCCTGTCTAAAAAGCAGAAGTCCAAAGCCGTGGCCCCGCGCCGCGACCTGGAACTGGAGACGCTGGTGGAGATCCTCAACGACAAGCGCTTTATCACCTGCCACTCGTACGTGCAGTCTGAGATCAACATGCTGATGAACGTGGCCGACGAGATGGGCTTTAAGGTGAACACGTTCACGCACATCCTGGAAGGCTACAAAGTGGCAGACAAGATGAAGGAGCGCGGCATTGGCGGCTCTACCTTCGCGGACTGGTGGGCCTATAAGATGGAGGTGAAAGACGCGATTCCGCAGAACGCCGGCATCATGAACCAACTGGGCGTGGTGACAGCCATCAACTCCGACGACGCGGAGATGGCCCGTCGCCTGAACCAGGAAGCAGCCAAGAGCGTGAAGTATACCGGCATGAGCGAAGAGGACGCCCTGAAAATGGTGACCCTGAACCCGGCCAAACTCCTGCACCTCGACGACAGAATGGGAAGCCTGAAGGCCGGAAAGGACGCCGACATCGTGCTGTGGAACGAGCATCCGCTCTCTATCTACGCCAAGCCGCTGAAGACTTTTGTGGATGGCATTGCCTACTACGATGTGGAGCGCGACGAGCAACTGCGTGAGGAACTGGAGAAAGAGCGCATGCGCCTGGTGCAGAAGATGCTGCACGAGAAGGGCAACGGCGCTAAAACACAGGCTCCCCGAAGCAGAAAAGCACACGTGGTTCATTGCGAGGACGTGCAGCACAGCGAGGAGGAGTCATACTTTGCCTATTAAATTGTTAGTTGTTGATTGCTAATTGTTGTTTTCGAATTAGAAACAATCAACAATTAGCAATCATCAATCAAATAAATCCAGCAATTCAATAATTCAGATGATGAAGATTCATAAAAGATATATTTCTGCTTTGGTGGCGATGCTCTTCGCGGTGCCGGTCATGGCGCAGGTGCCCGCCCCGGCGCCCAAGCAAAGCAAACCAGTGCTGCTGAAGGGCGCGACCCTGCACATTGGCAACGGACAGGTGGTAGAGAACGCCGCCGTAGGCTTCGACAACGGGAAAATTACGTATGCCGGTCCGCAGAGCGGCGCAAACCTGAGCGGCTACCAGGTGGTGGACGTGACAGGGCAGCACATTTACCCGGGCCTGATCCAGCCAAACGCCACCCTGGGCCTCAACGAGGTGGAGAGTGTGAAGGCGACTATCGACTGGCGTGAGATCGGCGACATGAACCCGAATGTGCGCTCCGTGATCGCCTACAACACGGACTCGGACATTATCCCGACGGTGCGCGCCAACGGCGTGCTGATGACGCAGCTGACACCGATCGGCGGCACGATTTCCGGTACTTCCTCCATCGTGCAGCTGGATGCCTGGAACTGGGAAGACGCCATTGTGAAAGCCGACGAGGGGTTGCACCTGAACTGGCCTTACATGCTGGTGGAAACAGGTAACAAGGAGGCAGACGAGCGCCTGAAGCGTATGGCCGGGGAGCGTGAGAAAACGATCCTGGAGCTGGAGAAGCTGTTCCGTGATGCGGCCGTGTACTCCGCCGGAAAGCATGACAACCTGAACCTGAAACTGGCCGCTATGACGGGCCTGTTCGATGGCTCCCGGAAACTGTACATTCATGCTAACTATGGCAAGGAGATCATCGAAGGCGTGAACTTCGCAAAGCAGCAAGGGGTGAAGGAGATCGTGGTAGTAGGAGCCCGAGACGCCGTAGCCGTGGCCGATTTCCTGAAAACGAACAATATCTCAGTGATCTACTCCGGCGTGCATGCCCTGCCTTCCAGAGCGGAGGAGGATGTGGACATGCCCTATAAAACACCGTACCTGCTGCACAAGGCGGGCATCCCGTTTGCGCTGGATTATGACCTGAGCATCCACGGTACGCGTAACCTGCCATTTATTGCCGGCACGGCCGCGGCCTACGGCCTGGACAAAGAGCAGGCGCTGGCGGCGGTTACGCTGAACACGGCTAAGATCCTGGGTATCGATAAGCAGGCCGGTTCTGTGGAGGTAGGCAAGGATGCGACACTGGTGGTATCCTCCGGCGATCTGCTAGACATGCGCACCAACAACGTAACGCACGCCTTTATTCAGGGCCGCCAGGTGGACCTGAACAACAAGCAGAAGTACCTCTACGAGAAGTTCGAGAACAAGTATAAAAACCAGCAGCAGCAAGTGCCTACTACGGCTACCTCGTCAGCTGCAGGTAAATAGTTTATACTTGCTGCTAAATCAAAAGCGGGCTGCCATACGTTGGCAGCCCGCTTTTTTTGTTTGATAGGCTAGTGGCGGGACAGTTGCACCGGTATTTTGTCGAACTGCAGCTTTTGCTCCAGCAGCACCTCGTTCCGAACGCCCCGAATCTGCAGGGTCAGGTTTGTGGCTGCCTCTTCCCAACCGATCTGAAGTATACCGAAGTTGAGCGCGCCTACCTGATCACCGATGCGGTGGCGGTTGCCGCGCTTGCTGGGCTCCCGGTGGTGCGTCATGCCGCTGGAGGTAATCTCGTAGACAGGCTGCCTGTATCCTTCCAGTTTTATATTAGCCAGCTCGCCCACGTGCCGGTCGCCGGAGAGCAGGATGGGGTTGGCAGGTTGCGTGGTTTCGAGGAGCCGCAGCAGGCGCTTGCGTGCATTGGGGTAAGCCGACCAACTGGTGTAGGCGTGGCCGGTCGGGAGGATCTGCATGCCGCTGGCTATGATGTGGATCTGAGCATCGGAGTTGGTTAGCTCGCGCTCCAGCCACTGCCACTGCGCCTCCCCCAGGATATCGCCGCCGAAGTTAGGCAGGTACAGGCCAAACAGCTCGTGGAACGGGTCGCGGTGGTAACGGCCATCCAGCAACAGGATTTTTACCTTCTGGTCACCCTCCCCCAACGTATAACTGCGGTAAATCCCCTCCTGGTTTCGCACGGGGTCATCGGCGGGAACGCCCATAAAATCGAGGAACAGCTGCTGGCTCTGCGCCTTTTGGTTATACTCGCCGTCTGCGTCGTTAAAGCCGTAGTCGTGGTCATCCCAGGTGCCGGTAATGGCCGTATTTTGCAGCAGTGCCTGGTAGCCCGGGTGCTGTTTCTGGCGGTTATACTTGCTGGCCAGCGTGTCCATGTTCCGGGTGTCTCCATAGATGTTGTCGCCGAGCCATACCCACAGGTCGGGCCGGGATTCCAGGATGGCCGGCCATAGCGGTTGCGGTTCGTCCTGGTTGTTGCAGGAGCCGAAGGCAATGGTGGTTTGCCTGCTCTGGGCCTGTAGGTTGAAAGGTGAGACCAGGTACAGGGCGGGGAGGAGCAGCGCTACAAGCCTGATGATGTGTTTGTTTGCCAGCATACTGTTACTACACCTGCGCCGGCACATATGTTCCGGCGGGCAAAAGAAAACGGCGCCCCGAAGCGGCAGGGCCTGCTGCAACGGATGCGTCCGGCGCCAGGTGGTGGAAGTATAGCGTGTGGAGAAAGGGCGGCCAGGAGGGCGCTGCGGACAGCAAAGGGAAACGTATAGCGCTGCAGTGCGTTTATAGGGAAGTATACATGTAAATTAAACTGACTTTACTATGGAAAGAAACGAGAGAAATTATCAGCGAGACTCCGATAATAGATACAACCGCAACGAAGGCTTTGACAACTACAGAGACCGCTACAGCAATCGCCATGGCAACTACTATGGCATGCATGATGAGCACGCCGAGTACCGCAACGTGCGCAGCTCTAACCCGGGCGCTAACTCCGGTTACCGCGGCGAAACGGATCGGCGGGGCAGCGATTACCATTACGGAGACCCCAACCCCTACATGGGGAACCGCCGCAACGAGCAAAACGGCGGCTATGAGCGGCATAGGGGCACAGGCTGGGGCGCCGAGGATAACTACGGCACTTACGGCGCCGCCCGAGGCACCAACTACAGCGCCGGCTCCGGCAGCGACCGCTACCGCCGCCAGGACAACAGCTACCAGTATGGTGGCCAGGGCCGCCGCTACGAAGACTTTAACCGCGACGAGAAGATGTACAGGGGCCGCTCAGACCATGGCTACAACATGCTGGGCATAGATGCCTATTACGACCGCGGCGAGCAACCCGAACGGCGATCCGATAACGACTTCCGCGGCAGCCAGCAGCGCAATTACTACGACAGCGATTTCGATAACAGCGACCTGCACTACAGTGGCGAGATCAGGAACACCGACCCCGGGCGCATAGACTACAGCCAGCGCAGCAGCCGCTACCGCCGCCCGGGCGAGACTTCTGGTCCGGATTACCGCACGGACTCCGGCGCCAGCAGCTACGGCATGGAATCTCCGAGAGGGTAAGGTATGACGGCCGGCAAGTATAAATAAGGAAGCCCGCGGCTTAGCTGCGGGCTTTTTCTGTGCCATACTTTAGGGCGGCGGCTGCGTAGTATAAACATCGCCGCCAGGTAGGGTGGTTATACTTTTATCTTAAATTTGCCAGATGATGAAAAGACTGACATACATACTTCCGGTGCTGGGGCTGCTGCTTTTGCTGGCCGGCTCCTGCACCGTGCAGAACACGAACCAGACAGTCGAAACAGACAGTATCCTGGATGCCTACTGGACGCTGGTCTCGCTGGAGGGGCAGGACGTGCAGCGGCCGCAAAACACCCAAACAGCCTTTATCCGTTTTGAGGAGGGCAAAACCAGTGTGCATGGCTTTACGGGCTGCAACAGGTTCTTTGGCAAGTATGAGCTAAACGGGCAAAACCTGGCGCTGTCCGGCCTCGGCTCCACCCGCATGGCCTGCCCCGACATGGACCAGGAAAACCAGCTGCTGGACATACTCAGCCGCGTGGATAGCTACCGCATCTCCGGCGAGGTGCTCACGCTCTACGCCAACGAAACCGCTGTGGCCACCTTTATGGCCGGCACCGAAGAGAGCATCGACAACGACGCCCGACAGGGAGGCGTCATCAAATACTAAGGGGGAGGAGTCCCATCGGCGCAGGCATAACCCGTTACGCTTACACACAGGGCTATGCTTGCGTCTTAAGCAGCAGCTCGTTGAATTTCTCCAGCAGGTTGATGTACTTGCGCTGCAGGTTCACCAGCTCCTGCTCGCAGTCGCGGAGGTTATTGGGTTTGTAGATTTCCTGGGGCTCGCTGTCGAAGGGCAGGAGCAGGCTGGTGCTCATTTGTGGCTGCGGCTTCGGGGCCTCTTTTTTCACACTTTTACCCAGGTGTGGGAAGTCCTGTGAGAAATCGTGGTGGATCACCTCGCCCAGCTTCAGGATAAAGCTGTAGGGAATGCTCGACTCCTTAAACTTATTGTAAAGCGTTTTACGGCTGATGCTCATTTTTTCGGCCACCACGCCTATTGCCACGCCGCTCGCCTTAATGGCCTCGCGTATTACCTCGCCTCTGTGTGTGTTAGTCTTCACCATCGCTACTGTCCGTTACCTGTTTGTGTAAGCGCCTTATTCTTTACAAAAATAGGTAATCACTATGCATGAAATGTGAATGTGGACAAATTTTACACGGATGCGGAAGCGTCTCACGGGTGTGTTTGCTGAAAGCGTTTGAAAAAGAGCTGTTTATACTTTTGGTGGAGGTATTCCGGCCATACGTTATCTACATTTCCATACTTTATCCACAGCCCCGAAAGGCCATAGGCGTGGCTGTGCGCGGCAACTTGCTGCCAGAGAGAGGTCCTGGCAGGTTATCCTTAGGCAGCTCCCGCCCCGGAAAGCGGAAGGATACAGCGAGCAGGCGCAGCAGGAGGAAATTAAACAGTTTAAGATCTCCCCTTTTACCTAAGAATCATACTTGTAAACGCAGGTACCGCGCACAAAGTATAAATCTGAAAATCAGAATGTTGGCTAGGATCTTTAGGCGGGTGAGGAGCGAAACCTGGGGCAGAAGTGTGTAAAACCTGTTTCTGTCGCGCCATGGCACACGATGCAAAGTATAAAGGAGGTTACACAGCTTACTGTGTCTGGTGAGGCGGCGCCTGCTGTGCCGCATGGGCGTGTGTAGGAAATTAAAAGTATAAAGTATAAATAGGAACGTATCGGGGTGGCTGTAGCAGCTACCCGTAAAGCCGGGGCGCAAAGGAAGCGGCCAAGTATGATTTTATACGAATACCCGGCAGAACCATAAACCTGTGCCGGTGGCTGCGTATGCTACACTAAAATTAAGAGGTATGCGAAAAAGCATTGTTATTGGCGTGGACATTGGCACCACCAGCACCAAAAGCGTGGCCTTTGGGATGGGCGGAGAGGCGCTGTTCCAGCATTCGGAAGAGTACCCGATCATCAGCCGGGAGCCGGGGCAGGCAGAGCAGGACCCCGAACTGGTGCTGCAGGCCGTGCTGCATACTTTGAGCGCGGTGGCGAAGTGGTTGGGGGAGCAAGGACACGAGGTGGCGGGCGTGAGCTTTAGCGGCGCCATGCACAGCCTGCTGCTGGTGGATGCAAGCGGAAAGCTCCTAAGCAACAGCTATACCTGGGCCGACTCCCGCAGCCACAAGTATGCCGACGAGATCAAAAACAGCACCGTTGGGCACAAGATCTACCTGCAGACCGGCACGCCGGTGCACCCCATGTCGCCGCTCGTGAAACTGTGCTGGCTGCGGCAGGAGCAGCCGGAACTGTTTGGGCAGGCGGCGAAGTTCATCGGCATAAAAGAGTTTGTGCTGCACCGCCTGTTTGGGGAGTACAAGGTGGATTACTCGGTTGCCTCGGCCATGGGCCTGTTCCATATCTTTAAGTTTGGCTGGCACGAGGATGCCCTGCAGGTGGCAGGCGTAGCGCCAGGGCAACTGCCGGAGCCGGTGCCGCCCACCTATACGTTCAGGGGCTTGCAGCCTGCCGATGCGGCCCTGCTGCACCTCAACCCGGATACGCCTTTCGTGATCGGGGCCAGCGACGGCTGCCTGGCCAACCTGGCCTCGCATGCCGTGCGCCCCGGCGAGGCGGTGGTCACCATTGGCACCAGCGGCGCCGTGCGCATGATGGCCAACCAGCCGGCCACCGACCTGCAGGAGCGGGTATTCAGCTACATCCTGGATAAGGACCACTTTGTGCTGGGCGGGGCCGTGAACAACGGGGGCGTGGCGCTGCGCTGGTTCCGGGATACGTTTTATGCATCCGAAACGCTGGAGGCCAACCTAAAGGAACAGGATATATACGAGCTGCTGAACGAGGTGGCTGAAAGTATAAAGCCCGGGGCTGAGGGACTGCTGTTCCTGCCTTACCTGCTAGGCGAGCGCGCGCCCATCTGGGATGGCTCCGCCCGGGCCTGCTTCATCGGGGCAGGGTACAACCACAAACGGGCGCATTTTCTGAGGGCCGTGATGGAAGGCGTGATCTACAGCGTGAACAGTGTGGTGCAGGCACTGGAGCAAACGGTCGGGCCCGTATCGTCGATTTACGCCAATGGGGGCTTCTGCTTTTCGGAACTGTGGGTGCAGATGCTGGCCGACGTGACGGGCAAGAAAGTGCAGCTGACCGAGATAAGGGAGGGCTCTGCCTTTGGGGCCGCTATCATGGGCATGTACGCGCTGGGGCTGCTACCCTCGCTGGAGGCCGCCGAAAGTATGATCCGCGTGCGCAGAACGCTTGAGCCTGACCAGAAAAACCATGAGACCTACGCCAGGAGCTATGCCATTTTCGAATCGCTGTACCCGAAGCTGAAGGAGAGTTTTGAGCAGTTGGGCAAAGTATAACGGGAAGGTGTGGAAACAAAAAAGCCGGAAATCCTTTGGGAAGAATCTCCGGCTTTTTTGTAATCTATTTTCAACTTTTAGCCATTCTCTTTAACGGGGCACCCATAGTAAGGTTACAGCGGGTTGTAAAATATCACCTATTTTTTTGGGACCAGAGGCTGCGAAAGTATAAAACCTGCCATTATGATGTCTAAACAAGGTTTTTGAGTCCTGATAAGGCAGAAAAAATATACTGATTATTTTTGCTCACCAAAGCATCACCTTAAAAATCGTACAGCACACCCACGTTTAAGTTAAAGGTATTTAAGGATTGGCGGTGGCGGAGGGAGTTGCCCTGCGTGTTCAGCACCTCAAGAATTGGTTTGGTGTAAAGCATCTTCCCTTCCAGGCTGATGAGGAACGGTTTGGTGATAAAATTAATGCCGCTGCCCCAACCCCATGCCGGGGCCGTGGCCTTGTCGGCGGGCATCCGGATATCGCCATAAGTAGTTTGCACTTGCCAGGAGGCGCTGCGGTTAAAGGCGGCACCTGCCGAGCCTTTTAGGTATACTTCCATCACCTGCCTCACGGGCACTTTAAAGTATACATCGGCCAGCGTAAACCAGGAGCGCCAGGCCTCGGAGCTTTTGCCCGTCACCAATTCATCGTCGGGTTCCACAAAGGCATCCAGGTTGTAGCGGTTGTGGCGGTAACTCACCGAGGTGCCGACGCCCACATGGGGGCCAAGGCTGTAGCGGTAACTGCCGGTAAGCAGCAGCCCGTCGCGGGCAAAGGCCGGGTAGGCATCCGTGAAGGCAGCCTTGCCAAACTTGCCGCTTACAAAGGCGCTGCCCACCTGCAGGCTCACCAGGTGTTGTTTCAAGGGCTCTGTCTCTGTTTGGGCAAGGGCCGGCAAAGCCAGTAGCAGCAGGAACGCATAAAGTATAAATCGTTTCATAGGGAAGTGTAGGTTAAGCCAGCAGGTCCTGGTGCTCGGGGTGCCGGGCGATATGCTTCTTCACGGCCGGACAGGTGGCGATGACTTTCAGATTGTGCTGGCGGGCGTAAGCCAGGGCTGTGTTGATGAGTTCCTGCGCCAGCCCGGTGCCGCGGTAAGCTTCGGGCACATAAGTATGGGTCAGGTCCAGCACGCCGTCTTCAGGCTTGGCGTAAGCCAGTTCGGCCTCCTCGTCCTGCTCCAGCTTGGCGGTAAACTGCTGGTACTTCTCCTCGTGTATGATCTCGTGTTTCATCTGCTTAAAAATCTAACATATAGCTGCGTACCTCGCCTGGCTGCAGTGTCAGCAACTCTTTCCTGGTTGTCGCGGCCTCTGGTTTATGGGTGTATACTACGATGGGGATGTTGGCCGGCACATATACCTCGTCCTCAAAGTACCCCGGGCTGCCGTCGTAGGCAAACGTGCAGCTGTCAGGATCAGCGGGGCTGAGTTTATACTTTACGGTGGCCTGAAAGCGGGGTGGCTGGTCGGGGATGTGGGTGGTGTTTAGCTGGAGCATGGCCGAGGGAGCTTTGGTAAAGTTCTGGACAATGGTAGTGTCGCGCGAAATTTCACCTCCGTACCACCGGTTGTTGCCACTGCAGCTCAGGTAGGTATTCAATGACACGCCAGATTCCAGGCTGATGTAGCCCTCCACCAGTTCCTGGTCACGCAGCAGGAAACGCAATGCATAGTTGCCGTTAATATCCGTATTTGTAACTGCTTTCTGACGGGTAGAGCCTCCCAGAGGGTAGTTTGGTTTGTGCCAGCTTACCCAAAGTTCTGCACCTGCCACTGGCTCCCCGTTTTGGTCGGTAATCCGCCCTATTAAAGTAGTGCAGGAGCCCGGGCAGTACTTGCTCACGTAGTCATACTTGATTGGGTCGCAGGAGGCGAGGCAGCAGCTTAAAAGCAGCAAAGCAATGTATAAACGGGCGCGTGTTTTCATATATAAACTGCTCAGCAGGAGAAACTTCATACAATATACTACATACCGGATATACTTTCGCCCCCTACCAATAAATTAATAACCAGCCTGATAGCGGAAAGTATTTTACGAGATGACCCCTCCGACGGAAGTTTGGTTGCAACTGGAAAGTATACCTCCATACCCGTACCTTTGCGTCCGAAAAACACTTTCCGCATGCACCGCCATTTTATACTTTTCAAACCTTACGGCTATGTCAGCCAGTTTATCAGCGAAACCAGCAAGAAAAAAGTCCTGGGTGAGCTGTACGATTTCCCCGCGGGCACGATGGCTATTGGCCGCCTGGATGAGGACAGCGAAGGGCTGCTGCCCCTGACCACCGATGGCAAAACAAGCGAGCTGGTGCGCAGCAGTAAGGTGGAGAAGGAGTACTACGCGCAGGTAGACGGGCTGATAACCGAGGAGGCGCTGCAGCAACTGGGCCAGGGGCTCCAGATCCGTACCGAAAAAGAGTGGCACCAAACCAGGCCCTGCAAAGTATACAGGCTAGCCACTGCCCCGGCGCTGCCCGAGCGGGCAAAGCGCATTCGCGACGAGCGCCATGGCCCCACCAGCTGGGTCTCCATCACGCTGACGGAGGGCAAGTTCCGGCAGGTGCGCAAAATGACGGCCGCCGTTGGCTTCCCGACGCTGCGCCTGGTGCGGGTGCGTATCGGCAACATGAGCGCGTTTGAAATGGCGGCAGGGGAGGTGCGCGAGGTGGGCGGCTTCGATGTAGGCTGAGTTTATACTTTGCGCCTGCCTGCCTGGCGCCTGAGCGGGGTCAGCAGGTATTCCAACCCGTTTGTTTTGATCTCGAACATGGTAGCCAGCTGCATTCCCAGCTTGCCCGGCGGGAAACCCTTGCTGGCGAACCACTCCAGGTACGACACGGGCAGGTCGCAGAGCAGGGTGTCTTTATACTTGCCGAAAGGCATGCGGTGCTGGACCAGTTCCTGCAAAATATTGGGATTAGGCTGCGCCTCGTGGGTATTCATGCAAGCAAGGTAAACAATCCTGAACATTGCGCCAAGTATGGGGTTATATACCTCTGTGCTGCCGCTGCAGAGACTTATATAAGTTGTAACTTTGGGGCGTTTTTCTGAATACTTTACATGACGCGTAAACAATACATTGTAATCATACTCATCCTGGGCTCGCTGGCCACTATCAGTCCTTTCTCGATTGATATGTACCTGCCCGGCTTCCCGGCCATCGCCTCCGACCTGAAAACCACCATTGCGCAGGTGCAGCTCTCGCTCACGGCATACCTGGTGGGCATTTCAGTGGGGCAGCTGCTCTACGGCCCCTTGCTGGACCGCTACGGGCGCAAAATGCCTTTGTACGCCGGCCTGTTCATCTACATCCTTACCTCGCTGGCCTGCGCCTATACCGAGTCGATCAACTCGTTTGTGCTGATGCGGTTTTTGCAGGCCATTGGCGGCTGTGTGGGCATGGTGGCGGCACAGGCGCTGGTGCGCGATATCTTCCCGGTGAACAAGACGGCGCAGGCCTTCTCGCTGCTCACGCTGGTTATCGCCGTCTCGCCGATGGTGGCGCCTACGGTGGGGGGCTATGTAACGGCTGCGTTTGGCTGGCACTCGGTGTTCGTTATACTTGCCGTGATTACGGCCCTGATCATGCTAGGGGTGTACTTTTTTCTGCCCGAGGGGCGACCCGCCGATGCCTCCATCTCGCTGAAGCCAAAGGCAGTGCTTAAGAACTTCGTGCTGGTGCTGAAACAGGAGCAGTTCCTGCTGTATACCCTGGCCGGGGGAATCGCCACGGCGGCTCCCTTTGCCTACATAGCGGGCTCCGCGGATGTGTTCATGAACATTTACAAGGTGAGCGAGCAGGAGTACGGCTGGATCTTCGCCTTCCTGGCTTTCGCCATGATCGGGTCCACACAACTTAATCACATCATCCTGAACAGGTTCAAAAGCGAACAGGTGATCAACTTCACCCTCTTCTACCAGACGGCCGCGGGCATATTGTTGGTGGTGGGCACGTACTATGGCTGGTTCAGCAAATTATCGCTCATCGGGCTGCTGTTCATATTCCTTACCGGCCAGGGCTTGCTAAACCCGAATGCCACAGCGCTCTCCCTGGCGCCGTTCACCAAAAACACGGGCAGTGCCGCAGCGCTATTGGGAAGCTTCAGAATGGCGATGGGAGGCTTGATGTCGGCGGCGGTGAGCGTGCTGCACACGGGCACCGCCCTGCCTATGGTAAGCGTGATGGCGGGCTGCTCCCTGGTAGGCCTGCTGCTGTTGCTGCTAGGCAAGCGCACCATCCGCTTCCGCGCCAGCCGCCGTGCTGTGGAGGACGATACGTCGGTGCTGGTGTCTACAGGGCAGGAGCGGTAGTAAGTTAGGGAGTTTAGGAGTTGGCTGAGGTAATGATGGGTGCTGCCGAAGCATGGCGTTTCGTGGCCGTATTTTATACTTGTCTTTCTCTATGGTGCAAGTCTTCAGACTTGTATCCTACTATGGCGTCAGGTTTGCAACTTGACTGGCTTGAAAAGCCATACTTATACTTGGCTATACTTTATACATTCCCTGGCGCAAGCGTCCGCTTGTGCCTCTATTAGCCCCTGCTTCCTTCCGCTTGAACCAAGCTATCCTTGTTAGCTACTGCTGATCCTCTAGACTTACTCACCCATAGTTGCACTTCATACTTTGGTGCTCTCCAGCCCGAGAGGGCTCGTCTTCGGGCATCGCGCTGGGAGCTTTTCCTGCCCTCGTGCCTCGGGCTGCCTGCGGCACCGGAAAAACTCGCATAGGCGCTCAACCCAAAGACTGGGTATCAATTCGATAGCCGCGGCTGACGGAGCTTCAACAGAACTCCCCTCCTTGGAGGGGTGGGGGTGGGTTTATACTTGTAGGGACAGGTCGCGACCTGTCCGCGTGAGGGAAGTAGCAATGCAACTTATACTTGGACTAAAGCAGCAAGTATAGCTCCCTCCCCTGTTTTTAGGGGAGGGCTGGGGTGGGGTGAAGCAGAGGGGGAGGGCCGGTTGGACCCGGTATTGCAGAAAATCCTTTATAACAGTCGAAAGGAAAACTACGCTTTCGTCATCTCAATGTGAGGGATACCATCCTCATCGTACTCCGGGCCGGACTGCACAAAGCCGAAGCTCTCGTAAAAGCCTTGCGCGTATACCTGTGCGCCAATTTTGATGGGGCCGTGGCCGTGGAGTCGGTAGCATTCTTCTATCGAATAATCCACTAAAATCCTGCCCACACCTGTACTGCGCACTTGCATACTTGTCACGATGCGGCCAATGGACATGGCGTCGGGGTAGGAGAGGCCGGGCGGCACCAGGCGCGAGGTGGCCACCAGTTCTCCCTCCTTGTAAAGCAGCAGGTGCCGGCATTGCTGGTCCTTGTTATCCATGTCCAGGAACACACAGGTTTGCTCCACTACGAACACCTCGCTGCGCAGGCGCAGCATCTCGTACATTTCGTGCGGGGTAAGCTCTTGGAAAGCTTTGCTTATTTTGGTCAGGCTCATGCGGGGGAATTAAAATCAGGAATCCAGGTTGCAAATATAGTATACATCCCGCACCTATAAGCATAAAAAAGGCCGCTGTGTGGCAGCGGCTCCGGTTATACTTTGTTTATACTTTCTACTGCGACCAATCAGTGGGCTGGCGGTCCCAGCGGTGGCCTTTCAGCTCCTGGAGCAGCTCCTGGGGCAGGCCATTGCCGTCGCTGGCAGCCAGGTTGGCCTCCACGTGGTTGGCTTTGCGCATGCCGGGTATGGTGGTGCTGATCTGCGGGTTGCTGAGTATGAAGCGCAGGGCCATCTCGGCCATGGTCATACTTCCGGGCACCAGCGGCCTCAGTTTTTCGGCGTGGTCCACGCTGCTGTTCAGGTTCTCGGGCACGAAGTAGGTGTTGCGCCAGTCGCCCTCCGGGAAGGTGGTGTCTTTGGTGAGGGTTCCGGTCAGGGTGCCCTCATCGAACGGAACGCGGGCGATGATGCCAACGTCCAGCTTCTCGCAGAGCGGGAACAGCTCATCCTCGGGCGCCTGGTCGAAGATGTTGTAGATCACCTGCACGGCGCTGATGTGGCCGGTGCGCAGCGTTCTGAGCACGTTCTCGGGTTCCCAGCGGTTCACGCTCACGCCCATGTGCTGGATCTTGCCGTCGGCCTTCAGTTTCTCCACGGCGCGCTGCCACTCCTCGTGCTCCGCCCAACTATCTTCCCACACATGAAACTGCTGCAGGTCAATCGTCTCCACGCCCAGGTTCTTCAGGCTTTTCTCGGTGTACGCAATGATGTGGCTCGCCGGGAACACCTCTTCCAGTTTAAACTCCGGCCGGGAGGGCCAGGTAAAGTTTTTTGGGGGGATTTTGGTGGCAATGTATAGCCTTTTCTGCGGATGGCGTTTCAGCAGCTTTCCGAGCAGTTCCTCGCTGTGCCCTTTGCCGTAGCCCCAGGCCGTATCGAAAAAGTTACAGCCGCGCGCCACGGCCAGGTCCAGGGATTGCTCCGACTGCCGGTCGTCTGACTCAGTCCAGCCGGCCATGCCCCACATGCCGTAGCCTACTTCGCTAATATCCCAGCCGGTGCGGCCAAATCGTCTGTACTGCATAGATCTTGCTTGTTTTGGT
Organism: Pontibacter flavimaris; assembly: GCF_001907195.1. GTDB lineage: Bacteria > Bacteroidota > Bacteroidia > Cytophagales > Hymenobacteraceae > Pontibacter > Pontibacter flavimaris. The sequence goes on along the minus strand of NZ_LVWA01000007.1, from coordinate 74,963 downwards.
GGAACCCTAAAGTACGAAAAGCTGCGGAAGAAGTATGCGCTTATACTTTGCTATAATGTACAAAAGTATAGCCTACTCGTAAAAATCCACCTTGCCGGTTTCCACGTTATACATGCCCCCGATGATCCGGATCTCACCGATCTGCTCCATCTCTTTCAGGATCCGGCTCTCCTCCCGCACGCGTTCCATCATCAGGTGCACGTTGTTTTCGGCCACGTTCTGAACGAAGGCAGTGTTTTTGCTGCTCCTGTCGGAGATGGTGGCGGTTTCCAGCTTGATGGCAGGCTCGATCTTTTGCAGCAGGACGGTCAGGTGGCCCATCTCTACCCGGTCGCAGGCGCCCTTTATGGCCCCGCAGTGTGTGTGGCCTAGCACCAGCACCACCTTCGAGCCCGCTATTTTGCAGGCAAACTCCATACTTCCCAGAACGTCTTCGTTCACCACATTGCCCGCCACACGGGTACTGAAGATATCGCCCAGGCCCTGGTCAAATATAAGCTCTGCGGATGTTCTGGAGTCGATGCAGCTGAGGATGATGGCGAAGGGAAACTGCCCGTTGCAGGTCTCGTTGACCTGCTGCAACAGGTTGCGGTTGGCCTTCAGATTTCCCACGAAGCGGTTGTTGCCCTCTTTCAGAATCTGGATGGCCTTTTCCGGCGTGAGGCTGCTCTGGGTTTCTCTGGTATGTACTCTCATGGGGCGGTGAATTTAAGTTAAGATGCTGCCTGTGCCGCTTTCCTGAACGGCAACAGTATTTACAAGATTCAAATATAGCACAATCAGGCAAAAGTAGCGCGTAACTATAATGGCCGGGAGGCTATTTGGAGGCCCAGCGGCATATTTTTTTACGGGCGACAGGGATATTAGGCAAACATTTTCTACATTTACATGTATGTACATTTAATGTATGGATTAAGGAGGAGCGTGGCGAAGGGAGAACGTTATACTTCGCTGTCCGTTTATCTTAATCATCCCTGACAGTAAGGGGCTTAGAATTCTCTGGTAATCAGTTAACACATATAAAAACGAATAATTATGGCAACAACAAAATGGGCAGTAGACCCCACCCACAGCGAAGTGCAGTTTAAAGTGAAGCACCTGATGATCTCGACGGTGACGGGCTATTTCGGAAAATTTAACGTGGAGGTGGAGACTGAGGAGGATGACTTTACCAAGGCCTCCCAGATCTTATTCACGGCCGATGTAGACTCCATCAGCACCAACAACGAGCAGCGCGACACGCACCTGAAGTCGGCCGACTTCTTTGATGCCGCAAGCCACGACCAGGTAAAGTATGAGGGCAAGAGTTTTGAGAAAGTGGGCGAAGGCGAGTACAAACTGCACGGCGACCTGACCATCCGGGGCACTACCAAACCGGTGACCGTGAACGTGGAGTACGGTGGCATTGTGGTGGACCCCTATGGGCAGACCAAAGCCGGCTTTACCGTAACCGGGAAGGTAAACCGCAAGGATTTCGGCCTTACCTGGAATGCCGTAACCGAGGCTGGCAGCGTAGTGGTGAGCGACGAGATTAAGCTGAACTGTGAGATCCAGCTGGTGAAGCAGGCGTAAGTATAATGCCTGGCGTTGCGCTTGCTCGTAATTCGTGGGTGAGTGTATACATCCGCAGAATAAGAAAAAAGCTCCGGGCAGTCATGTCCGGAGCTTTTTTCTTATTCTGAGGGGTTGGCAGCAATTTTATTTCTTCTCTGCCACTATTTTCCGTACCTGGTTCTGCACCTCGGGGTCATCCTTGTAGGCCTTCATCAGGGCGGTATACTTTTCCATTGTCAGGCCATGCTCCTGCACAGCCGCCTCTATTTTCTCCTTGTTCTCAGGCTGCAGCTTTACCACCTCCTGCGCGGCGTTGCTGAAGGCGGAGATCTCCTCCGGCCCCTCGGCCACCTCTTCCAGTTTTTTGGCACGGTGCGCCTTGGCCAGCTCGTTAAAGCGCTCCAGCGTCAGGCTGTTTTCCTCGATCACGGCAACCATGGTGTCGCGGCTGGCTTTCTGGATGTCGGTCACACTGGTGTTAGCGTCCACGAATTTCCGGAGGTCTTCCTCCGCGTACTGCTGTGTTGCCTGCTCCTGGCCGGCTCCGTCCGGGGTGGCGGCTGCCTCCTGGGCATAGGCCGCGCTGCCGAGGCACATGGTTGCCGCCACAAAGGCGGCCGCAATCGTCCCTTTCTTAATGAATACCATAATGGATTTTTTTGGATTGGGTGAAAAAATTGATTTAAAAAGGATACCTTCCCCTGCCCCCAAAAGAGAGTGAAAGAAGCGGCCTGGCCTCCTGCTGAGGCCAGGCACGTATATCCCGCTCAGCTCAAGCTAAGCTTTTTTGAGGGTAAATTCAAAAAAAGAGGCAGATAAGATGCACCGGAGCAAGGGCCGGAGAAACGCAAAGAGTATACGTATGGCGCTATGCAGTGTCGGTTATGCACTTGTTATACAATGCGTTACAGGGTGCGTATAAGGCCGGTTAAATTTAAATGCAGCCATTTCCTTCAACTTTCGTTGTCGGATAGGGGAAGGCGGGGTGGCTTTTGGACTTGCACCATGCCCGCTAAAGTATAAATGCCTTGCTGAGACAGGGTGTATCACGCCAAAAGCAGAGGGAAACCGCACGAACACGGGTACATGAGCAGATTAAACCGATACCAGCTGGCTTTTTTGAGGTGGCGCAGGCGGCAGAGCAACAGCCGTGTCATGCCCTTTGTGCTGAGCGTGGTGGTGGGGTCCATCGTGGGGCTCTCGGCTATACTTATCAAGACCATCATCTTCTACTTCGAGCAGTACGCCGTATACTTTGCCCCCCAGCTGCTGTACTTCCTGCTGCCGCTCGTCGGTTTCCTGATCGTAACGTTCCTGAACCGCAACATCTTTAGCCAGACGGCTTACTTCGGGGGCGCGCGCAGTGTCATCGATGCCATCGAGAACCATTCCTCCGTTATCCGGCTGCGGCTTATTTATTCCAAGTTCATCACCACGGGCCTTACCATCGGCTTTGGCGGAAGCTCGGGCGTGGAGGCGGCCATTATCTCGAGCGGGGCGGCCGTGGGCTCCAACGTGGGGCGTTTCCTCGGGCTGGGCTACCGGCTGCGCACGCTGCTGATCGGGTGCGGCGTGGCCGCGGGCATCTCGGCGGTGTACAACGCGCCGATGGGGGGCTTCATCTTCGCCCTCGAAACCATACTTCCCGAGTTCACCCCCACGCTGCTGATTCCGCTGCTGGTGGCGGCGGCGGCCGGCAAGATCCTTTTTGAGTTCATCATGGGCGAGCACCTGCGCTTCCAGGTGCCGCTCACCGATTTTGCCTATGAGGAGATTCCGCTGGTGGTGTTGCTGGGTGTGCTGGGCTGGCTCATGTCTAACTACCTGCTCCGGACCTACAGCTACTGCGCCAAGGTCTTCAACAAGATCGAGAACGCCTACCTGCGGGCGCTGACGGGCGGGCTGGCCCTGGGCAGCATCATCTTTCTGCTGCCGCCCATGTATGGCGAGGGCTATGTAAGTATAAACGCGCTGCTCAACAACGAGGAGCGCTCGCTACTGGTGAACTCGCCGCTGGCCGTGCTGCCCAACACCGTGTGGTTCAACCTGTTCTTCTTTTTCCTGATCACGATGGTGAAGCCGATCAGCACGGGCATCTGCGTGAACTCTGGCGGGGAGGGCGGCTACTTCGCGCCCTCCCTGATCACGGGCGGCCTGCTGGGCTTTCTGTTCTACAAGGTGACGGTGCTCATACTTCCGTTTTACGCGCTCAACCCGGCCACGTTCATCTTCCTGGGCATGGCCAGTGTGTTTGCCTGCATCATGAACGCGCCCGTTACCGCCATCTTCCTGGTGGCCGAGATCACGCAGAGTTACCAGCTCTTTGTGCCCCTGATGCTGGTTTGCGCCGTGTCCTACTTCCTCAAGTACTACATGGAGAACCTGAGCGGCAGCGTGGTGCAGCCGGCCGGCCAGAGCAAGGCCCTGCGCGTGGACCGTATCCTGCTGAACCAGCTAAGTATAAAGCAGCTGGTGGATGAGGACAACACGCCGGTGAGGGAGAACGCCACTTTCCGGGAGGTGGTGGAGGGTTTTGCCAAGTCGAACAGGAATGTGCAGCAGGTGCTGGATGAGCAGGGCATGCTGCGGGGCGTCATCACGCTGAACGACCTGCGCCAGCGCCTGGGCGACACCTCCAACTACGACACCATACTTGCCCGCGACCTGATGCATCCGCCGGAGGCCGTGGCGGAGATAGACGAGTCGGCATCGGAGGTGCTGGATAAGCTGGATACTTACAAGCTGTGGTCGCTGCCGGTGGTGCGGCAAGGCAAGTTCAAGGGCTTTATTTCCAAGAGCCGCCTGCTGACGCAGTACCGCAAGGAGATGACCAAGGTAAACCGTTTTTTTTAAGTCCGGACGACGTGTACCTGCCGCAAGTATAAACCAGGGGAAATGTTACGACGGCAAAGTATGGGGGAGGGCTAAATTTGCCCGCTTTTTCATAACATTAAAACAGCTTGCTCCGTTTCTACTGAGATAAACCAAAATTTAAACCATTAGTAGACTATGGAAACATCAATGAACGACCTGAAAAACAAAGCCGACAAGATGAACCCGCAAAAGCAAGAAGGGCCGGTGGCGGCAGCTATAGAAGAGTATACCGCCCGTATCCCTTCCGATATGTACCTGTGGGCTGCCCTGGGCTCCATGGCTGTATCAGCCACACTTAAAGTGATGAAAAAAGACGAGGAAGCCTTATTCGTGGGCCAGTGGGCACCGTCTTTCCTGCTGCTGGGCGTATACAACAAGCTCGTAAAGCAACTTGGCAAGGACAAATACAGAGATTAATTATTTGCCTGCATAGACAGCCAGATAGAGGAAGCCCCGTGCTTCCTCTTCTTGTTTAAAGCGGTGCCTCCCGCCGCTGGGTTATACTTCGTCTGGCTCCGGTTCTACACTTTCAGCCTTCTTACCAACTCATCCTTCACTGGGGATCGTCCCACCACAAAATTGGGGTACTCAATTTCCCGGGATACTGTAACAGAAAGGCATATGTTTGGCATCAACGACATTCCGAAGTTTTTTCTGGCCTTCTTCCTGGTGCTTCCGGTCATTTCTTTTCTGCACGAGGCAGGCCATGTGTTTTTTGCCTGGCTGATGGGCGGCAAGAACATCAAAGTAACGGTAGGTACCGGCGATGTGGTTTTCCGCCTGGGCATGCTGGAAGTGCGGCAATACTATTTCTGGTACGGCCACTGCTCGTTTGATAACCTGCAGCGCAATGAGCGCTTCTCCAATATGCTGATCTTTTCGGGGGGAGTGCTGTTTAACGCCCTATCAGCCCTTGCTGTCATGTACCTGGTGGAAAATGGTTCGCTGGAGGCCGGTATGCTCACCTACCAGTTTACGTACTTTTCGATGTACTACATCTTCTTTGCGCTGCTGCCCATGCCTTACCCGGATGGCAGTTTCAGCGATGGCAAAGTTATACTTGACCTGATCCGGAATAAGCCCCGCATAGCTGAAACTATTTACAGGGTTAGCTGGCAGGAGGAAAAGAAGCAGTGGCAGGTGCTGGACCACAACAAAAGGGTAGTACAGACTTTCCAGGACGAAGATGCAGCACTTGCCCGGGCGCACGAATTAGCGCAAAGCCATCGCCCGAGCCGCTTGCTGCATATAAAGAATGGCAAAGAGGTAGAGGTTTTCAATTATCCCCTGGTGCCGCTATAATTTTTTACCACTAGCTGTTCCTGCTTCCTTTTATACCTGCTACTTCCTGATTGCCTCCTCGGAGTATACCAGCCACAAGGGCACATCGATGTCTGAGTTATACACTTCGGTCGGTACGCTGCCCAGGCTCAGCGAAGGCAGCGGGTTGTTCCCTTTCAGGCCAAGCACCAGCAGGTCGTGGTGGCCTTTCTCCAGGTGCAAGGCGATACGCTCGGCTATACTTCTATTGGCCGCCCGCACCAGGGTATACGGTATATCGGCCATTTCCCGGTGCCGCTTCTGCAGGTCGGCGAATTTTCGTTTTACCACTTCCACTGCTTTCCGGACGGCCTCCTCTTCCGAGATGAGCGGGAAAAACTGTGTCGGCAGCCGGTAGACGTGCATGATCTCCAGCTCTAGCCCCAGCTGGTCCGACAGCTCCTTGCTGAGCCGGACCGCGTGCAGCGAAGTATCCGAGAAGTCTATCGGCACGAGCACTTTCCGGATGTTGAAGCTGGCCGTTTCGGGGAAAACCAGTACGCTGCAGGGAAGTATGCGCAACAGCTTTGTGCCCAGGGCACCCGTGCTTTTGTCGCCCATTTTCTTGCCCAGCAACGTCAGTTTTATGCCATAGCGCTTTACTATGTCAGCCAGGATCACCTCGGTATTGGGCTCCTCGCTTACGAGTATTTCATGGTCGGTGATGTTGCCGAACTGCTCGGCTACAATGTCAGCGATGTTGCCTTCTACCTCCTTGCCAAGGTCCAGATCCCCGATCATCTCCCGGAAATCATCGGCCAGCTCATAGAGCTTGATGTTGTGCACGAAGTATACCTTGCGCACTTCCAGGCGCTCGCAAATGGAGCGGGAAAAGGCAACTAGTTTTTCGTCTATGTCGCTCAGGTCCAGGCAGACCATCATGGCGTCTATCGTGATCATAACGTATCAGGATTTGGTGATATGGAGGTGTCTTTTCTGCTTTCTACTGTTTTGGCATCTTGTTTCTGGGCACGCCGGGCCAGCATTTCGGCTACCAGTTGCTGGTAGGCCTTCCGCTGTTGGGCCTTGCCGAGTCGTGTTTCCTCGTCGGCTTCTTCGCTTAAGCCCCGGTACAGGCTGATGCACATCAGCAAAAGTATAATGGCAAAGGGCAGGCCCGTGATGATGACGGCTGTCTGCAGTGCCTGCAAGCCACCGCCGATTAGAAGCACGGCCGCAATCGCCCCACCGGCCAACGCCCAAAAGACGCGTATGCCAACTGAAGGGTTAAGCTTGCCGCCGGAGGTCAGGCTCACCACCACGAGCGAACCTGAGTCGGCGGAGGTGACAAAGAAGCCGGCTACAAGTATAACGCCGATCACTGAAAGTATGGTGGAGAAAGGCAGCTGTTCAAAGAACACAAACAAGGCAGTGGACATGTCGGATGCCACGGCCTCGGCTATGGTTGGATCGCCAGCCAGGGTTTCGCGCAGGGCGGTGCTGCCAAAGGCCGTCATCCACAGGAAGCAGAGCAGGGAGGGGGCGATGAGAACACCCAATATAAACTCCTTTATCGTTCGCCCTTTGGAAACCCGTGCAATAAAGATGCCCACAAAAGGAGCCCAGGAGATCCACCAGGCCCAGTAAAATACGGTCCAGGAACCTTGCCAGTTCCGGGTAGAATAGGCCTCGTTCCAGAAGGAGAGCTGCATGAAGTTGCCGATGTAGGAGCCAGTGTTCTGCACGTAGGAACCCAGTATAAAAACAGTCGGACCCAGCACCATCACGGCCACTAGTATAAACAGCGCCACGCGGATGTTCCACTCGCTCAGGATACGCACGCCTTTGTCCACCCCGGTTACGACAGATATCGTAGCCACACCCGTGATCACCACGATAAGTATGATCTGGGTGGTGATATTGTTTATAATGGCCGGGAATACGTGGTTTAGCCCGGCAGCCACCTGTTGTACGCCCAGCCCCAGCGAAGTGGCCAGGCCAAAAAGTGTTGCGATTACGGCCAGAATATCGATCACATGCCCTACCATGCCATGGATGCGCTCGCCCAGAAAAGGATAGAAGGCCGAACGTACGGTGAGTGGCAGCTGCCGGTTATAGGTAAAGTAGGCCAGCGCCAGGGCCACCAAGGCATAAATGGCCCAGGCATGGAGTCCCCAGTGCAGGAACGTGAAATTCATGGCCTGACGGGCGGCAGCGGGTGTTCCGGGCTCCCCGAGCGGAGGCGTCTGGAAGTGGTTGATGGGCTCTGCGATGCTCCAGAACAGCAAGCCAATGCCCATTCCTGCGCTAAAAAGCATGGCAAACCAAGCCGAAGTAGTGAACTCCGGTTTGGCATCCTTGCCACCCAATCGTATTTTACCAAACCGGCTAAAGGCCATGTACAGGCAGTAAGCCACAAAGATGTTGACACTAAGTATAAACAGCCAGCCCATGCTGGAGGTAATGGCTACCTGGGTGGCGCTGAAAAACTCCTCTGCATCCTTCCTGAAAATAAGCACCAGGGATATTGTTAGCACCAGGAACACGATGGAGGACCAGAACACGGGGCCGTTTACATCCAGGCCTAACGATTTCTTTGTATCACTTTTTACTTTACTCATGCATCGTGTTTTTAAGGTTAGAAATAGTACCCCATGTTGATGTTGAAGCGCATGTGCCATTTGGTATTGCCAGGCGTGCCTGCGGCCAAGGCGTTCGTCCACTCGGGGCCCAGCCAGGGGTGATTATAGCCGAAAGCTGCGTCGGTGTAGATATACATGGGGCCGGCGGTAATGAGCGCACCAAGTATGTTTGTATGGGCATTTTCGTAACCGCTGATACGCTTGTTGTAAAAGCCGTAGTTGTTGTACACATCTATACTTTGTACGAGGCGGGTTTGTAAAGGAATATGGTAGGCGATGCCTGCCGTATAAATCTCTCCCTTATTGGCCACGTTATAGTTGGCCCCGTACGCGCCCATTTCCACAAAACCGGGGTCGGCCCCGGGTCCATACTTTGGGTTGAAATGGTAGAGCATGGCCTGCAGCTTGATGTTCCAGGGGCTTTGGTCTGTTTTATGTTCATAGTGGACTGCCCCGGCGTAGCGGGTGCCGTTACGTTCGGTGTCGAGGTTGTAGAGCAGCCCGCCCTGCAAAGAAACTCCCAGTTCATGGCCCAGGCTGTCTCCCAGGCGCCGTATCAGTTTAAAGTCGAGCTGGTTGTTTTCCTTGTTCCGGCCCGTCACATCGTAGGAGTAGCGGTTGGGACTGGGATCGGTTAAGGCAAAGACAAATTCCTCCGCGCTTTTATAGTAGGCGGCCTGCCACTGCCAGCGGCCGGAGTCGCGGATATACTTGACGCCCATATCGTGGTCATCCTCAAAGCCAACATAGTAGGTGATGTTAAAGAACCAGTTGTTGGAGTTATACTGCTGAATGCCAAAGGGTACTTGGTTCAGCCCGACCTGTAGTTGGGAGCGCTCGTCGAAATCGTACTGGAACCAGGCTTGTTTCAGAAAGGAACCGCCAAAGGCCTGGGAGTAGTGGCGGAATTCAGCGTTCAATTTGATGCCTTTGTAGGCGGACTCCACATTGATACGGAACATGTCGAAGCCAAAATCGCCACCGCGCTCCAGTTGGTCCTTCTTCCAGGTAGAGAGGTTATAGTTAAAACGCACGGCGCCGCCCAGCTTCAGGTATGGTTTTTCCTCGGGCTTCTCTTCCGGGGCCTGTGCCTGGCACACCTTGCTGAAGAAAAGAAAGAGGACTAACAGCAAACATAACCGGTGTGGTAAAACTATCTTCAATGCTACGTCCGTTAGAGTTACTTCTCTATTGACGAGGTAAGAGGCCAAAAGTTACTCTGGAACGGAAAGGAGGGGTGTATGGGGCAGCATCCGCACTAAAGTATAAAAGCCCTGCAAACACAGCGTCTGCAGGGCTTTTGTATATAAACCACGCACTTTAAAGTATAAACTCTGAGCGCGCGGCGGGTGGCTTACTTCTTAGACTGCGGGCCCGGTACCGGGAAGCCGCGGTCGCGCATCAGCGCGTCGATCTTGGCATCGCGGCCACGGAACAGGCGGTATGCCTCGGCCGGATCCATCGAGTTGCGCGGGGCAAACAGGTACTTCACCAGCTTGGCAGCCACTTCCTCGTCGTAGAACCCGCCCGGTGCCTCGGCAAAGGCCTCGGCGGCATCAGAGGTCAGCACGTCAGCCCACAGGTAGCCGTAGTAGCCGGTGGCATAGCCCTCGCCGGAGAACACGTGCCCGAAGTGCGGGGAGCGGTGGCGCATCACAATCTCTTTCGGCATGTTCAGCTTGGCCAGCGTCTCGCGCTCAAATTTATCCGCATCCATATTCGTAGGGTCAGCCAGGTGGAAGTGCATGTCCATCAAGGCAGATGCCAGGAACTCAGTCGTTTCGAAGCCCTGGTTAAAGGTGGCGGCCTTCTCGATCTTGGCCACCAGCTCTTTCGGCATCGGCTCGCCGGTCTTGTAGTGCTTCAGGAACTGGTTGATCACCTTGTCGGTAGACAGCCAGCGCTCCAGCAACTGCGACTGGAACTCGGTGTAATCGCGCACGCCGCTGTTCAGGGTCGGGTACTTCACGTTAGAGGCCAGGAAGTGCAGCGCATGGCCGAACTCGTGGAAGAAAGTACTCGCATCATCCCATGACACCAGCACCGGCTCACCCGGGGCAGGCTTCACAAAGTTGGAGTTGTTAGACGACAGCACGTTTTTCTTGCCATCGAACGTAGTATGGGCGCGGTAGGTAGTAGCCCAGGCGCCGGAGCGCTTGCCCTGGCGCGCGAACGGGTCGAGGTACCAAAGGCCGATGTGTGCACCGGTTGTCTTGTCGGTTACTTCCCATACTTTCACGTCCTCGTGGAATACCGGCACTGAGCCTTCCGCCACAGGCGTGAACTTGAAGTTGAACAGCTCACCGGCCGTAAAGAACATAGCCTGCGTCAGGTTGCCCAGTTCCAGGTACTGCTTCACCTCATCAGAGTTCAGATCATACTTTTCCTGGCGCACTTTCTCGGCGTAGTAGCGGTAATCCCAGGGCTCTATCGTGATCTTGGTTTTGCTGGTTTTGTTGGCGATGGCCTGCATGTCGGCTACTTCTTCCTTTACGCGGGCCAGGGCCGCCGGCCAAACGGCGTTCATCAGGTCCATGGCAGCTTCCGGGGTTTTGGCCATGCGGTTCTGCAGGCGCCACTCGGCGTAGTTGTCGTAGCCCATCAGCTTCACGCGCTCATTGCGCAGCTTCAGGATCTTGGCAATGTTCTCGTTGTTGTCGCTGGCATCGCCGTTGTCAGCGCGGGAGTAGTAGTTCTTCCATACTTTCTCACGCAGGGCGCGCTCATCCGAGTAGGTCAGGAACTGGTCCATGCTGGAGCGGGTGTTCGTAACAGCGTACTTGCCTGCCTGCCCGCGGTCCTCGGCTTCTTTGGCCGCCGATTTCACGAACGACTCCGGCAAACCGCCCAGTTGCTCCTTGGTCAGGTAAACCACGTACTTTTCCTCGTCGGCCAGCACGTTGTTAGAGAACGAAGTATAAAGCGAGGAGAGCTCCTTGTTGATCTCGGCATAGCGCTTCTTGGCCTCCGGGCTCAGGTCAGCGCCTTCCAGTGCAAAGTTCTCGTACACCAGCTGCACCACGCGCTGCTGGTCGGCAGGCAGCGGGTTTTTCTGGGAGTTCTCGTAAACGGTCTTGATGCGCTGGAACAGCTTCTCGTTCTGGGAGATCTTGGAGCTGAACTCAGAGATTTTGGGCGCCATCTCCGCCTGTACTTTCCGGAACTCCGGCGTAGACACGTTGCTGCCCCAGATGCCGTAGTACGTGAACACACGACCCAGCTCCTCGCCGGCGCGCTCCATCTCCTCGATGGTGTTCTCGAAAGTGGCGGGCTGCGGGTTGTTGGCGATTGCCTCGATCTCAGCCAGGTTCAGGGCCATGGCTTTTTCCATCGCCGGTTTCAGGTCGGCCAGGTTCATTTTGTCGAAGGCCGGCACGCCGCCGTAGGGGCCTGTCCACTCCTTCAGGAGCGGGTTGGTTTCGGCCTGCGCCTGCTCTACGGTAGCCTGCGCCTGCTGCGACTTGTCCTCTACCGAGGTACAGTTGGTCAGGGCAAGTACAGCTATCAGGCTGCCTGCTGTTATAATTTTCTTCTGCATAGATTATTTAAAATTGGGTGAATGATGCCTTCCTCAGGCGGTGTTACTGAAATCAGCCACAAGATACAAAAAACAACTATAAAGCCGCTCCCGCCATGTGGGTTAGAGAAGGCCCGTATATTGATTTTATACTTTGGACGGTCGTGTTCACGCAAATTCCGTGCAGGAAAGGTATGGCATTGCCTCTTTCCGTGGCTTAGCACGCGGTAATAAGTCAATTTTTATGGTCGTTTTTCTGTGATTCTCGCCTAAGTTCCTTAAATTGAGGATGTAGCAGCAGTTATCAGCAATTAGCGCAGAAGCTCACTTTATGGGGGAGGCCGAGTATCATAAATTTGTGTCTGAAGAGATCTTGCGAAATGGGTTTGTCTCCTTACGTTATGACGCGGCGCACGCGCTGCTAACGCTAAAGTGGTTGCGGCAGATTGATTTTGAAGAGCGACGGGAAGGCTTTCTCCGGGCCCTGGACTTTTCCATCGGGAACGATATAAGGTACTGGCTGATCGATGACGCTGAGATCTTCGTGATCACGTCGCAGGAGCAGCATTGGGTGGAGAACGAGTGGACGGCCCTGGTGGCAACATCCGGCATCAGCAAAATCGCAGTTCTCCTCACGGACCACTACAACAGCCTCGTTTCCTTCACCGGTTTTACGCAGCGGGCACAGAAGAAGTACCAGCACCACGGCTCTGCCCGGCACGAGGTTTTCATGGATCAACAAACGGCGCTGCAGTGGCTGTTGGGGGAGGGGAGGCAGTAGCTATCATGCATCCCGGATGAAATATTTGACAGAGGGGGATTACCCCAGCCCAGCCCTGTCTTAAGAACAGGAGAGGGAGCTTCTGCAGCACTTGTTCCAACCACCCCTACCCCTCCTTGTCCAAGGAGGGGAGCCCGTAATTACTTTTGCCAAGGTATAAGCTTTGTAGCCGCTGGTACAGCGCGGACAGGTCGCGACCTGTCCCTACAAAGTATAAAACCACCCCTTGCCCCTCTGAGGAGGGGAATTTATACTTACTTCTTCTACCTAACATCCCGAACACAGTGAAAGATCTATCCGGAATTCTAATAAGATTTCTCCCGAAGGTCGAAATGACAAAACCGGCGGCTATCGAATCTGATCCCAGCCTTTGGGTTGAGCGCCTATGCGAGTTTTTCCGGTGACGAACGCCAGTGAGGCATTGCGACGTCAGGAGCAAAGGAAAAGCTCCCAGCGCGATGCCCGAAGGCGAGGCCTCCCGGCCTTGAGGGAGCCAAAGTATAAAGTGCAACGGTAGGCTCGTAAGACTGAGGATCAGCGGCAGCTAGCAAGTATAGCCTGTGTCAAAAACAGGAAGCAGCGGCTAAGGAAGTATAAATCAAGTATAAGCAAAGTATAAAGTATGGCTTACGCGAATCAGGAAACCCGCAGCAGAAGTGCTTTCAGACAGGTATGTCCATAACAGCAAGTATAAAAGTATAGCTACGGAAAGCACGGCTTCGGCAGCACCCACAATATCCGGCTCTCGTAACATAAGGTAATATTCCCTCTGATTCCTTATACTAAATAATTGAAACTTGCGTAGGATAGATTGTACCACCACAACCATAACGCCATGTATACCACTGTATTTAAATTCGGGGAGGGGAGTCCGTTTGTAAACGCCAGGCGGCCGGTAAGCAACGAGATCCGCGACAGGCTGCTCTGGCAGGCCATGCGCCTGGCTAAATCCGGTAAGCGGGTCTTTAAAGATGGCCTGGTGATCTATACGCCCCTTCCGGCCTACCTCAGCGGCCCTACCACCCTGGAAGTATACTGGGACTTCGGCAACCCCGAGGAGTATCAAGAGTATCCCAAGGCAGCCTCTTAGCGGTGCTGTAACAAAGCCCGTACAGGGCACCTCCTTTTCTAACTAACCTCGTATACTACCACATGAACCTCAACCTATTCAACACCCACACCCTGGCAGGAAGACTGGAGATTATCTGGGCGCACGGGGACTTTATTGCCAACCGGGGCAGAAGAGGCTACCGCATCGAACTCTACAACCTGGGCAGTTTCTTTGCCGAGATCTGGTATAACCCCGAGAACGATTACATCAGCCTGGTGCGCGGCTTTACCAGCAACAAGGCTCTGGAGCCCTACATTAAGCAGGTAGACCTGATGGAGATGTTTGATTGGTAAGCTGCCGGAGCACGGCTTCACCCACCCCGGCGCCTCCCGGTAAACCGGCGCGCCGCATCACGCAGGTGCATACTGCTGTGGCTTATCCTGCGCCGCCCGCTGTGGCGCCAAACCCATTGGCATGGCTCTAATCTAGGATAGGGAGGTAATACGAGCGGGAAAATCATACTTTGTTTTACTAACTTGCAAAGGAGTAGGTAACAGAACCGAACCATACGCACGTTAGATGAACTTCATAAAGAACCTTAAGATCAGGGATAAGCTTATTCTGCTGCTGTCCCTGCTGCTTGTTCCGTTGGTATACTTCCTTGTATCCGCGATTGAGAATGAACTGGAAGAGAACGCCGCCCTGAAGCAGGAGGAACTGCAACTGGAGGAGTCGGAGAGAATATCCTCGCTGCTGCATGCGTTTCAGCGGGAGCGCGCCCGCATGCTGGCCTCGGCAACCGGCGACACCGACATGCTGCTGGAGGCAAAGGCCACCCGAGCCACCACCGATGCTGCCGAAAGAGAACTGAACGCTTTTCTGGAGAACTCAGGCCGAAACCTGTCGGAACTGGCGCAGCTGGGCGAGCAGAAGAAGTACAGGAGCCGCCTCGATCAGCGTAATTTTGATGCCCAGGAGTACAGGGAGTACTCAAGCGCCTTGATCTTTAGCCTGCTCAACAGGATGGAGGACAACGCCACCGGCGTGGGCAGTGCGTTTCTGGGGCGCCAGCTCGAAAGCTTCCGCCAGCTCACCGAGGCTAAAATACATTTGGCCAGGATCAGGAGTCACTTTTTAAATGCCATACAAGGGGAGCGCTTCAACTACAACGACTACGCCACCATCAGGTCGCAGATTACTTCCTACAACCGGGCCCTGGATAATTTCAGCCGCTACGCCGGGCCGGAGACAACGCGCCAGGTGCAGGGCATCCTCGCCTCCGGGAATTACAAAAAGGTGGCGGCTGTACTGCAGGCCATCGAGGCAGACCCACAGCTAAACCTGACCACCTTCGACCCCGAAACGGTCTTTAATGAGTTCACTATCAGTATAGAGGATCTCCGCAAGGCAGAAACAGCACTTTCAGGCAGCATTAAGCAGGATATTAATGCACGGGTGGTGGAGAAGCAGCAGGCCGTGGCCACGCTCATCATTGCTTTCCTGCTCATACTTGGCCTTACGGTGGCCCTGTCCATCTACATCATCAATCTGATCTCCTCCTCGCTCACCAAGCTCAAAACCGCCGCCGATCGCATCAAGCTGGGCGCCACCGATGTCACGATCGACATCCACAGCAATGACGAGATCGGAAGCGTGGCCACCTCCTTCAGGGGCGTGCTGAATAAAACGGTTCACCTCTCGGAGGTGGCGCAGGCCATTGGCGAGGGGCGCTATGAGGTGGCGGTAGCCGCCCAGAGCGACGAGGACGTGCTGAGCATGGCTATCCGCGATATGAAGGACAACCTGCAGCGCTTTACCACCGAGAACACCAACCGCAATTTTATACTTACCGGCGTGGCGGAGCTGAACATCCACGTAAGCGGCGAAACATCCCTGGAGAAGGTATCCGAAAAAGTTATCAGCTTCCTTTGCGAGTACACAGGCTCTGAGGCGGGCGTGTTGTACCTGCACCACAGCAACGGCAAACTGACGCCTGCGGCCAGCTACGGCGTGGCGCTTGACAGGGACCAGCTTCCTGCCTTTGCGATCGGTTTGGGCAAGGTGGGGCAGGCGGTGCAGGAGCGCAGGATACAAGTGCTGGAGGGCGTGCCGGAGGAGCACCTGCGGATCAAAACGGGCCTTTCCGATATCGGGCCGGCCTCGGTGATCATCATTCCTTTATACTTTGCCGATAATATCGTTGGGGCGCTGGAGCTTGCCGCGCGCCAGCCCTACACCGAGCTGCACCGAAGGTTGTTCGAGTCCGTTTCCGAGCGGATTTCCGTGGTGATCCATACTTTGAAAGCGCACCTGCAAACCCAGGAACTGCTCTACGAAACCCAGAACCAGGCCGAGGAACTGGAGACGCAGCAGGAGGAGTTACGCCAGCTGAACGCCGAGCTGAAGGCATCGGAGGAGGAGCTGCGCGTGAACCAGGAGGAATTGCAGGAGAAAAACGCCGAGCTGGAGGAAAAAGCCCAGCTGCTGGAGGAGCAGTACGAAGCCCTTGGCACCAAGAACAGGGCCCTGGAAGACGCCCGCGAAGCCATCGAGCTGAAGATACAGCAGGTGGAGACGGTGAGCAAGTATAAAAGCGACTTCCTGGCCAACATGAGCCACGAGCTGCGCACCCCGCTCAACAGCATCCTTATACTTTCGAGGCTGCTGGCCGACAACGTGGAGAACACCCTCTCCACCAAGCAGATCGATCACGCCCAGATCATCCACAAGTCGGGCAACGATTTGCTCCGGCTCATAAACGAGATACTGGACCTGTCGAAGATAGAATCGGGGATGGTGAAGCTGGAGACGGAGGAGCTGAAGCTACAGGATATCTCCATGAAGCCGCTGTTCGGGGAGGTGGCCGCTAAAAAGCAGATTCGCTTTACCGAGCGCATCGACCCGGGCAGCTCCGAGACCATCATTACCGACCGCTTCCGCCTGGAGCAGATACTGAAGAACTTTATCGGCAACGCGCTCAAGTTTACCGACGCTGGCGGTGAGGTGGAGTTCTCCATAACACCGGTGCTGCACAAGCCAAAGTTCAGGTCGGAGCAGCTGCGCGAGCAGACCGATATTCTGGCGTTCTCGGTGCGCGACACCGGTATCGGCATCCCAAAAGAGAAGCAGGACATGGTGTTTGAGGCCTTCCAGCAGGCCGATACATCTACCACCCGCAAGTATGGCGGCACCGGCCTGGGCCTGACCATCAGTAAGGAACTGGCCACGCTGCTGGGCGGCGAGCTGATGCTGGAGAGTGCGCCGGGCCAGGGCAGCACCTTTACCCTGTACCTGCCGCGCGTGCCGCAGGGCGTGGAGAAAAAGCAACCTGAGCCAACCACAAGTATAAAGCAAGCCCAGCCAGCCCTTACCGCACCTGCGCCCGCGCAAAGCAAGGGTCAGGGCGTGGGGCAGATGTTCATGCACATGGAGCGCCAGGAGAAACAGGACATCAAGGTGCTGATCGTGGAGGACGACAAGGGCTTCAGTGATATTCTGGCTGACTTTGCCCTGGCCAAGAACTTTAAGGTGCAGCAGGCCTACACCGGGCAGGAAGGCCTGCAGGCGGCCCGCGAGGAGAAGCCCGATGCCATGCTGCTCGACATCCACCTGCCCGACATGACAGGCTGGGACGTGCTGAAGCAGGTGCGGGAGGACAAGGAGCTGCGCCACATGAACGTGCACGTGATGTCGGCCTACGACAAGGACGTGATTGGCGAGCATGCCGAAAACGAGGAATACCTGCCAAAGCCGGTCACGCTGGAGATGCTGAACAAAGCCTTCAGCTCCATACTCAACGGGTCCGACGCTACGATTGAGAACATCCTGATCGTGGAGGATAACGAGATCGAGAACCGAGCGGTGGGCGAACTGCTGCTGGCACACGGGCTTAAATCCACCCCCGCCTTCTCCGCAGAAGAAGCCGAGCAGGTGCTGGCCAGGCAGAAAGTGGACTGCATCATACTTGACCTGAACCTGCCGGGCATGAAAGGCTACGAGTGGATGAAGAAGATCAGGCTGCAGAGCAGGCTTTCGGACATCCCGATCATCATCTATTCGGGCAAGGACCTGAGCGAGGAGGAGGAAGCCCGGCTCAAGGAGTTTGCCAACACCATCATCATCAAGAACGAGTACTCGTACCTGCGCCTGCTGGACGAGGTGCAGCTGTTCCTGCACAAGGTGAATCAGAAGCTGCCGCAGGGCAAGGAGTTCAGGATGAAGCTGCACGTGCCCGAGGAGGTGCTGCGCGGCAAAAAGGTGCTGGTGGTGGACGACGACGTGCGCAACATTTACTCACTGAGCAGCTTGCTGGAGATGCACGGCATGGGCGTGACGGCCGCTTACGACGGGAAGGAGGCGCTGCAAAAGCTGGGTGCCGAAAGCGACATAGACTTGGTGCTGATGGACGTGATGATGCCGGAGATGGACGGCATTGAGGCCACAAAACGAATTCGGGAGATTCCTCGTTTTAAGCAACTCCCGATCATTGCCCTCACCGCAAAAGCCATGAAAGAAGACAGAGAGAAATGTATAGAGGCCGGCGCTTCTGACTACATCCCAAAACCGGTGGATACCGACAAGTTGCTGACCTTAATGCGGGTTTGGTTGTATGAAGCCTAGGGCGGATGAACTGTTTGAGCAGGAGGTAGAGGCGCTTATCAGGGACATACACACCACGTATGGGTACGATTTCAGCGGCTACGCGCGGGCCTCGGTGTACCGCAGGGTAAAGCGCTTCCTGGGCCACAAGCACCTGCCGGGTATGGATGCGCTGCGCGAAAGACTGTTCTCAGACAGCTTCTTTTTTGAGAACTTCCTGCAGGAGATCACCGTGAACGTGACCGAAATGTTCCGCGACCCGACCTTCTTCCTGTCGCTGCGCCAGCACGTGCTGCCCATACTTAGCACCTACCCGTTCATCAAGATCTGGGATGCCGGCTGCTCCACGGGCGAGGAGCTTTTCTCGCTGGCCATACTTTTAGAGGAGGAGGGGCTGCTGGGCCGCACCAAGATCTACGCCACCGACATTAACCAGAAGGTGCTGAAGCAGGCGAAGGAAGGCATCTTCCCGGCTTCCAGCATGGCAGCCTATGCGGCGGCATACTATGCGGCGGGCGGCAAGCGCGATTTTGCCGGGTACTATACCAGCAACTACGGCAGCGTCAAGTTCGCCTCGTCGCTGGTGCGTAACGTGGTGTTTTACCCCCACAACCTGGCCACCGATACCTCGTTCAACGAGTTTCACCTGGTGGTGTGCCGCAACGTGCTGATCTACTTTAACCGGCAGCTGCAGGAGCGCGTGTTCAACCTCTTCGACGAGAGCCTGGTGAGCCTGGGATACCTGGCACTGGGCAAGAAGGAGACGCTGGCCATGTCGGGCATCAGCCCCAGGTATGATATTATGGATAAAAGCAACCGCATATACCGTAAAGTAAGCTGATGCCAACTTCCTCCAAACTGATCGTGATGGGCGGTTCCTGGGGCGGCATTCAGGCGTCGCTCTCGGTGTTAAAGGACCTGCCGGCCAGCTACAGCATACCCATTATACTGGTGCTGCACCGCCTGCGCAACCAGGAGGGCAGTTTGCAGGAGGTGTTCGCCAGAAAGCTGCTGCTGCAGGTCGCGGAGGTGGAGGAGAAGGAGCCGGCCCTGCCCGGGCATGTATACCTGGCCCCGGCCAACTACCATGTGCTGCTCGAGAAAGACCATACGTTCTCCCTCGACGACTCGGAGCAGGAGAACTACTCGCGCCCCTCCATCGACGTTACCTTTACCAGCGCCGCGGACGTTTTCGGCGAAAACACGGTGGGCATACTTTTAAGTGGCGCCAGCAGGGACGGAAGTTCAGGATTAAAGTATATCTTTGAGAAAGGAGGTATGGCGGTTGCACAGGACCCGCACGAAGCCGAAGTAGCCACCATGCCACAGGCAGCCATCGATAGCATCCCTGGCTGCAGCATAATGAATGTTGCGCGCATAAAGGAGTTTTTGCTTTCCTTACATGAACACTGACCACGACCTGACGTTATTGACCCCGGATAAGATCGCGCATCCCGTAAAAATCCTCCTGGTGGATGACAAGCCGGAGAACCTGGTGAGCCTGGAGAGCCTGCTTTCGGAGGAGGACGATCATATCAGCTACCTTTTCGCCCACTCCGGCGAGGAGGCCCTGAAGATTGCGCTGCAGGAGGAGCTTGCCCTTATCCTGCTGGATGTGCAGATGCCCGGCATGAACGGCTACGAAGTGGCCCGCTACCTACGCGATATCTCCAAGACCCGCGACATCCCCATCATTTTCGTGACAGCCATTGCCCAGCAGGAGACACACGTGATAGAAGGCTTTGAGGCCGGCGCCGTGGATTTCCTCTTCAAGCCGCTGCACCCGTCCATCACCAGGGCCAAGGTGGCGGCCTTTGTGCGCTTTTACCTGCAGCGAAAGGAGCTGGAGCGGGCCAACAAGGAGACAAAAGAACTGAACCAGCAACTGGAGGAGCGTGTGCAGAAACGTACGCGCGAGCTGACCAAGGTAAATAAAGACCTCGACAATTTCGTATACACCGCCTCGCACGACCTGAAGGCGCCCATCAACAACATAGAGGGGCTGATGACGGCCCTGAAGGAGACGCTGGAGGAGAAGGTGCCCGGCCTGCAGGATGTAACGCCGATCATCGACATGATAAACGATGCCGTCGGCCGCTTCAAAAACACCCTCCTGGACCTGACGGAGGTAGCCAAGCTGCAGTACGAGGAGCAGGCCGCGGAGCCTGAGAGCGTCAGTTTTAAGGAGATACTCGAGGATGTGAAAGTATACATCAAGGACCTGATCCAGAAGTATGACGCCACCATTGTGGACGATTTCACGGCTGCTCCCGAAATCATTTTCTTCCGTAAGAACCTGCGCAGCATCCTCTACAACCTGGTCTCCAACTCCATCAAGTATAGCTCTCCTGACAGAAAGCCCGAGATCATTCTCACCACAGCAGTGGTGGGGGACTATACCTTGCTGACGGTGCGCGACAACGGCCTCGGGCTGCGCAAGCAGGACCAGGATAAGGTATTCGGCATGTTCAAGCGCCTGCACGCCCACGTGGAGGGCTCCGGCGTGGGCCTGGCCATCGTGAAGCGGATAATCGAGAACTGCGACGGGAAGATAGAATTTGAGAGTGAACTGGGCGTGGGATCTGAGTTTAAAGTTTACCTGAAGCAGGAGTAGGTTTTAGGAAGGATCTAAACAGCCTCATTTTTTAGGAGAGGGGATTTCTGAAACTGCTTTAGCTGAAGTATAAATTGCATAGCGGCTGACATTCGCGGACAGGTAGCGAATTGTCCCTACAAGTATAAACCTACCCCCGGTCTCGCTGTTTCACCCCTCCCCAGCCCTCCCCTAATGACAGGGGAGGGAGTACTCAACTAACGATCATCATCCCCCTACCCCCTTCAAAGGGGGACTTGGTTCATGTTGTGTAAGCAGCAGCTATCGAATCTGAACCCAGCCTTTGGGTTGAGCGCCTTGTGAGATTCCGGTGCCCTGAAAGGGCATTGCGACGTAGGAGCAAAGGAAGGGAACACAGCGCGATGCCCGAAGGCGAGCCCTCTCGGGCTTGAGAGCACCAAAGCAGGAAATGCAACAGTAGATTTGTGGGAACTACAGGATCAGCGGCAGCTAGTAAGTATAGCTTGTGTCAAGTGGAAGGAAGCGGTGGCTAAAAAAGTATGGCCGAAGTATAAAAAGGCACAGGCGGACGCCCCGAAATGCTCCGGGACTTTCGGCTTACGCCAGGTAAGTATAAAGTATAGCAGTAAGTATAAACCGGCAAGTATAAAAGTATGGCTTACGCGGACTTGGAAGTCCGCAGCAGAATTGGTTTCGGACAAGGATGTCCGGAACAGCGGAAATGGAAGTATAGCCAAGTATAAAAGTATAGCCAAAGCAAGTATGGCTTTTCAAGCCAATCGAGTTACAAACTCGATATCATAAAAGGACACAAGTCTGGAGACTTGCGCCAGAGAAAGTATAAAATGGCACAAGCGGACGCTTGCGCCAGGTAAGAATAAAGTATAGCAGCAGCAGCTATCAGATCACAGCTGAAACAGAGAAAACATAGCCATCCCAATCCCATCAACACCAAAAGTATAAACCCATGGAATACCCAAACCGCGATAAACAAGCTATTCAGCACCTCTACAACACCATCCTGCCCACGCTGGCGGAGCACATTCACCAGAGCATCCTGCCTATACTCCCGTTGTTCGATAATTTCGGGCTGGAGCGCATCATCGACACCTGGACCCGGGACCCGGCGGCAGAGGCGGACACGGAGGTAAGCGTGGAGAACGGCAACGTGCAGCAACTGGGGCTAAAGCTGCGGCTGGAGGGCTTTCAGAAGCCGGGTGTGGAAACATTTGACCTGACCAAAGACGTATTGTTCAAACTGGAGTACAACAGTTATACCGTGGGGCCGGACAAGAACAACAGCTGGCTCGAGAAGCCCTACCTGCAGCGCTGGGAAAAATCAGAGTACGAGCTGGTGGCCGGCAGGTGGAGCGAAGAACTGATTGACGACCTGACGCAGCGCCTTGAAAAACTAACCTGACAGCCTATGCGCCTCCTGCTTGCCATAGCCAAACGAATTTCTGGTTTATACTTCATACTTCTGTTGCTGTGCCTGAGCGCCTGCAATGCCTGCCAGGCGCAGGAGCAGGAGCAGAAACAGGTTTCCGCAGGCGGTTATACTTTTAAAACGCCGGGCCCTGGCGGCATTGGCAAAGTATATATGGGCCGCGAGATTGCGGGCATCATCAGTCCGGCAGGCGGGGCGTGGCTGGAGCGGGAGTCGCGGGAAGAGCAGGACAAAGCCAGCATAGCCGTTGCCAACATGGGTTTGCGCCCCAACAGCGTGGTGGCCGATATCGGTGCGGGCGTGGGGTATTATACTTTCCGGGTAGCCCCCAAAGTGCCTGATGGGAAAGTATACGCCATAGATGTGCAGGAGGAGTTTGTGGCGGCACTGAAAGAACGCGCGGCAGCACGTGGACTGACCAACGTGAACGTGGTGAAAGGCGACAGCCAACGTATAAACCTCCCCGAGAACCTACTGGACCTGGCTTTTATGGTGGATGTGTACCACGAGCTGGAGTACCCCCAAGAGATGCTGCAGGACATATACCGGGCGCTGAAACCGGATGGAGAGTTGCTCTTGCTCGAGTACCGCGCCGAGGACCCTAATGTGCAGGTGAAGGAGCTGCACAAAATGAGCGTGGAACAGATAACCCAGGAACTGGGCGCGAATGGCTTTGAGCTGCACCGGCAGGAGGACTTTTTGCCCCGCCAGCACTTCCTGGTGTTCCGGAAGGCCGCAAAATAAGTATAAAGTCCCCATCCGTCTTCTTTTGTCTTCCGTTAAGCCCCTGGTGCTGCATCAATTTTACAAAATCAATAAAAATTAATATACTGATAATCAATTCCGTATAGGTGTGCCTGGCGGTATCACAACTGTTGTGGCATATATCTTGTAATAATCCCTTCATCCATGCGTGATAGTTTATTAAAACCTTAAAAGCACGTTTTATGAAAAAGGTAAATTACATTTTCAGTTTGGTCTTTATAGTATCGATCCTGCTGAGTTCTGCAACCGAAGCACAAGACAGAAAAATAAGCCCACAGGCTAAGGGTGCCGTAATTGGCGCTGCCACAGGTGCAGCCGCCGGTGCCGTGATACATAAGCGCAACCGTGTGGTAGGCGGTGTAGTGGGCGGTGTGGTAGGCGGCGGCGCAGGCTATGCCATCGGCAAGGGCATCGATAACAGGCAGAAACGGGCGGAGGCCGAGCGAGTGGCGGAGGCAGAACGAGTGGCTGCCGCTAACAGGGCCGCCGCAGAGGCCAGAAGCGCCAGAACCGTAGCCGCCAGAACGACCCCCGCCAGCAAGCCGGTAGCCGCTAAGAGGCAGGCTGAGCCAGCCAAACAGGCGCTGGTGGCGCAGAACCAGGTAACCGTGCCTTATGCTGCCTACAACGAGGAGGTGTACAACCCGATCATCAGCATGGGGTATTTGCCAAACCTGTCCTTCGGCGACCCATCAACCGCTTACTCTACCTCAGAGGTAAGACGGAAAAGCTGGTAAGTATAGAGTAGCTCTGTCTGCAGCAAGTATAAAGTTTGCTGCAGGCAGGCCATACTTACAGATGTTATACTTTTAACAATCAGACTTATGAAACGCTATGTATATATCCTGTTCTTTGCCGCCATCTTAACTTCCTGCGCGCAGCCGGAGGAGGCGGTGAACGTACAAAGCCTGAACCAGGAGTTTATCGGAGCCTGGAACAGCAACGACCCGGAAAAAGTGATCTCGTATTTGGCAGATGATGTGCAGTTCGTTCAGGGCGAAACGCACTTCAACGGCAAAACAGAGGTGGCCAACAAATGGGTAAAAGATACCTACGGCACCATCGCCGACCTGAAGACGAATGTGGTAAGCTCGGGCGTAGACAAGGAGATGGCCTACGAGGCAGGCACCTTCTCGGTGGATGTGCTCCCAACCTCCCAGGATCAGCTGCGCGGGATAGGAGAGGGCAACTTTATGCTCCTCTGGAAGAAAACCGCGGAAGGCGAGTGGAAGCTAAGCTACGCCCAACTGGAAGGCCTGCCGGTGCAGGTAAAGAATTAACAGAGTTGAAGCAGCAAAGATACGCTGCACAAGTATAAATTGAGAAGCCATGCAGCTGAATGTTGCATGGCTTTTCTGTTTGTAGGGATAAACTGCCCAAGTCAAACCTCGCCCTGCTATCTTTGCCGCTATGAACTCCATCAAACTGAGCTCCTACTACCGCCTCTACGCTTTCTCGGATTATCAAAGTATGAAGTCGGCGCTGCCCTACATGCAGCGCGTGGTACTGGCCAAGGGCCTGCAGGACGTGGGGGAGGCAGAGGCAAGGAGCTTTGTAGGGCGCGTGAGCGGGAAAGGCTACAAGAATTACCTGGAGCCGCTCAGCAGCCACCGCACCAAAGGCAGCGGCATCCAATCCCTGATCACGGCGCTGCAGGCGCTCTATAAAAGCAACGGCTTCTCGGCCAGGTACATCGTTATCGAGCGGAGCTAGGCACCTGTTTATACTTTGCAGCAGGCCATACTTGCTACGGTATTAAGCAACGAGGCTGCCCGGCATTTCCGGACAGCCTCGAAGTATAAGTATGAAAAAGGGGACTAGGCCTGCTTTACCAGCTGCACCTCGCCCTGTATCTTCAGTTCCTCGCCCAGCATCACGCCGCCTGTCTCCAGGGCCGCGTTGTAGTTTATGCCCCAGTCCTTGCGGTTGATTTTGCCGCTAAAGGAGAAGCCCGCCTTCACGTTGCCCCACGGGTCAGTGGCCACACCATTTTGCTCTACAGAAAGCTTCACCGGCTTGGTGGTGTCCTTAATCGTCAGGTCGCCATACAGGTTAAAGGTGTCATCACCGGCCTTCTCCACCTTGGTGGAAACAAAGGTCATGTTCGGGTGCAGGTCCGTGGCAAAGAAATCCGCGTTGCGCAGGTGCTCGTCGCGCTGCTGGTTGCTGGTGTCGATGGAGGCCGGGTTGATGTTCGCCACCACCTTTGCTTTTGTAAAGTCGTCGCCTTCCGTTTCAGCCTCCCCCTCGAACTGGGTGAACCTGCCGGTAACGTTAGAGATCATCAGGTGCTTGATTTTAAAACCGAGCTCGCTGTGGGTTGGGTCGAGAGACCATTTTGTAGTTGCCATATTAATTCGTACTAAAGTTTACTTGGTGTATTATAAAAGAAATAATGATGCTATATTATCTAACGGTGTTAGGTATAAGGGCAAAAAAATTAGGTTTTCATGCCCGATACGAAGCCGCGGATGAAATCCTGCAGCACCAACCCGTTCAGTTCGTTTTTGTTTTCGCCGCTACCCATCATATTGATCGAAACTAGGCCATGCAACATAGACCAGAACGTGTGCAGCTTTAGGAAAGGGTCTGTTTCCGGAAGCTTGCCCGACGCGATCAGTTCTTTTATCGGCTGCAGGATCAGTTCGCTGAACGTGCCCAGTTCGCTGATCTGGTTCACGGTTTCGCAGGAGGGGATGCCCAGGCCATACATCACCTGGTAGTAAGCCGGGTTGTCGAAGGCAAACTTCCAGTAGGCGTACGCCATGGCCTCAACCTGCTCCTCCGGAGATTTTGCCTTGTCCTTTGCCCGGATAAGCTCCTGGTTCAGTTGCCGGAAGCCCTGCTTCGTAAGCTCCAGCAGAATGGCCTCCTTGTTGGTGAAGTGGTCGTAGATAACGGGAACGCTGTACTCAATGGCCTCCGCGATCCTGCGGATAGAGAGCGCTTGCCACCCATCCTGCAGCACCAGTTGCCAGGCAGCCGCAAGGATGGAGGTTCGTACCTCTTCTTTATGCCGTTTCTTCCGTTCCGCTATTCCCATTTTTATACTTCTGTTATATTACCTAACAGTGTTAGCAAAGGTAGAAGTTCCGCGTTACATGACAAAATACGCACTAGATTAACTGAGCCTGACTGATGGTACCCACCGTGCACTATAAAAAGTATCAGCATCACTTAAAATTAATACATTTCTTGCTGCGCCTCCCTGGAAGCCCTGATCCGTTAGCGCCTGCTGCCGTACCACTTATTAAGCACGGCCTGCGGAGGAGTGGTGCAGTTTCCCCTGTACTTAACCAAATCAGCTCGAAACAAACGACACAAGTATAAATACCGGGGGAGGAACTGGTTTTGATGCTTTTGCATTTATCCCTAACTTAAGAGAAAGTTTATAGCAGAACATTTATTTCATATTAAAACAGGAGGGGCGGCACTATGGCACAGCAGATTTGGAAGTACATTTGGGTAACAGTGATTTTGGTAGTGGCGCTGCAACTGTGCAGCCAGCAGCAGATCATGACGGCGGGGGGCATTGCGGCAACCTCCGAAACGAGAGCAAACGCCCTGAAACCGGTTTTTAGTCCGCCTGCTGTGCCAGACGCCCTTAGCTTTGCCGGCGAGCCGGTGCCGCTCGATGTGCCGGACGTGGCCGAGCGGCTGGACCGCGAGCTGCTGGTGAACTCGTACCTGCACGCCACCACCCTGCTGGGCCTCAAGCGCATGCAGCGCTACGTGCCGGAGATTAAGATCCTGTTAAAAGAAAACGATGTGCCGGAGGATTTCATTTACCTGGCGCTGGCCGAAAGCCTGTTCGGGCATGTGACCTCGCCGGCGGGTGCCGCCGGCTTCTGGCAGCTGATGCCCGACACCGCCCGGGGCTACGGCCTGATCGTGAACGGCGAGGTGGACGAGCGTTTCCATGTGCAGAAGGCCACGCTGGCCGCCGTAAAGTACCTGAAAAGCGCCAAAGGGCGGTTTGGCTCCTGGACCAATGCCGCCGCCTCTTACAACAGGGGCATGGCCGGGCTTGACCGCGCACTGGAGCGCCAGGGCGTAAGCTCTTACTACGACCTCTACCTGAACGACGAGACCTCGCGCTACATGTTCCGTATCCTGGCCCTGAAAGAAGTGCTGGGCAACCCGCAGAAGTATAATTTTGACCTGCCCGAGGAGCACGGCTACCAGCCCCTGCCTTCCCGCACGGTGAAGGTTACTTCTACGCTCCCTGACCTGCCTGCCTTTGCCCTGGAGCAGGGCACCAACTACAAAACCCTGCGCCTCTACAACCCCTGGATAAAGGACTATAAATTAACCGTGGCGCAAGGCAAGGCGTTTGAGCTGCAGCTGCCGCAGGAGGCCATGTAAGTATAAATAAAAGAGGCTGCCCAGGTATACCTGAGCAGCCTCACAAAGTATAAAATCAGGTTCTATGGCTTAAGCCGGTTTTTCCAGCCGTACGTCAACTTGTTTTTTCAGTTTTCTCGTCCGGCATCACGCCACTTTTTCGGCAGGGCGCTTGAATAGTTTTTTACCTAAGTTTAGCACCTGGGCAATGATAAAGCCCAGCACAACGCCTCCCAGGGCCAGCAGCACCACCTTCACCAGCCAGCCCAGCGCAGGTATACCAGAGAAAGCCTGCTCCAGAGACTCCAGTGGGTGGTGCATAAAGGGCAGTCCGTGGGCTATGATCTCGGCCCCCACCCACAGCATGGCCGCGGTGCCAACATACCCAAGTATGGTCAGGAACTTCGGCATGGACTTGACGATGCCACGCCCGATCTTTCGCGTAGTCGGGTTGAATTTTTCCTGCGCCATGTGCACCCCAATATCGTCGGCTTTCACGATGAGGCCCACGAAACCATACACCGCTATCGTAATAAAGACAGCCACCGTTAAGAGCACCACGATCTGGTTCATCAGCGGACTGTCGGCCACCGTGGCGTAGGCAATGGCAATGATCTCTGCCGAAAGTATAAAGTCCGTTCGTACGGCGCTGCTTACCCGCTCCTTCTCCAGCTGCTGCGGGGTGATCACCTCCATTTCTTCTGTTGGCTCCTCCGTAGGCTCGTGCGTTTTGCCGAACAGGGAGTGCACTTTCTCATAGCCCTCGAAGCACAGGTAGGCACCGCCCAGCATGAGCAGGTAAGGGATAACCCCGGGCGCAAAGTAGCCGAGCACCAGCGCAGCCGGACCCAGGTAGAGCGCCTTGTTGATGAGTGACTTTTTGGCGATCTGGAAAATGATGGAGAGCTCGCGCTTGGGATCCAGGCCCACCACATACTTGGGCGTCACGGCTGTGTCGTCGATGACAATGCCGGAAACCTTGCCCGTTGTTTTCGCCACCTGCGTTGGTACGTCGTCGAGGCTTGCCGCGCTGACTTTCACCAGCGCCGCCACATCATCTAAAAGTGCGAGGAGTCCTGTCGCCATTATGTATACGTTCGTTTAAAGTATCATTCAGTTCTTACTGCCCATCCTATACGGATTAAACGCGGCAGCACGCTTTTTCACGATCCTAAATTAAGCGAAAGAAGCCGGATCGCAATTAAAGGTTCTTCATACGTGGAAAATATAGTTGGGGTGGCTAGGTGGAGGGTAACCGCCGCTGTTCCGGATTTGTAATCCGGAACGTTATACTTTGCGGATAGCAAATCCGCCTGTGTGCTTGAAGCTGTTGCCTTTGCCAGTGCAGATTACAAATCTTCGGCTATTACACTTTCGGATTACAAATCCGGAAGAGCGGAAGCTGAGGGTAGTGCACTGCTGATCTATACTTTATACCCTGGCCCAGGGGCTGAGGCCGCCCGCCCGGATCTTAAAGTATAAAAGCAGCAGGTAGATCATGTCGAAAATAAAGATGCTCACATACAACAGAATCAAAAAGTATGAATCGGGGAAGTATAGGTAGAGCAGTAGGGAAGGAAACACGGTGCCGATCATCTTGCACAGCGCAATGTAAAGCGACTGCCCCACGTAGCTGTTGCGCCGGAGCAGCAGGTGAATGAAAAGGATGGACATCAGCAGGTTTTGGCTGAAGGCCGCATATACGCCGTTCAGGTCGTTAAACTCGCGCGACAGGAGCAAAATGAAAAGGAAGGACAGTAGCAGCGTGAGCAGAAAAGTAGGGTAGAAGAGCACGCGTGGCAAATGCTCCGGAAATTCCTTTCTGCCATAGGTCAGGTACTGGATCAGAATGCCTGCGTCCAGGGCGAGCCAGGCATAATCGATGTAGAGTTGTGGTTTGCTGTGCGGGTGCACGAACGAGAAGATAAACTCCCAGGACAGGTTCGCGCAAAGCGCCACCACCGGCATGCCATAGCTTTTGTCGAGAAACCCCCGCCGAAGTATAAGCAGGTACGTCAGCGACCAGAAGATACCGCTGCCTATTTTTAAGATGGCATCGATGGTGGGGTCTACATGAAGCGGGTTCTGTAGCATGGTGTTCGTTCAAAGTATAAAAAACGGCTTTTTCGCAGTGGCAGCGTAATCAGGTGCTGGTGCTGCGGCATTAACAGCGTATTCTATTTGCCACCGTTGCTGTAGGGCGGCTCCTCCGATTATTTATGAGTAATATATAAGATGCTTACGGAATGTTTCGGCAGTTTTGCAGCTGGTTGTTGGTGATAACACTGCTAACGGCGTATTATTTATATAAACTTGAAGAATGGGTGATTCAACAAATATTTGTTTGGCTTGTGGCTGCTGTTGTAACGGTACCATGATTGGTTTTGTACAGCTCGGCCGGGAAGAGGTGCCTGCATTGAGCGACTTAGTGGATGTTGAGAATACAAATGGTGAAGGGTTCTTTCTTCAGCCCTGTAAATACTTTTGTGATGGCTGCACGATCTATTCCAGAAGACCGAAACATTGTGCCAGTTTCAAGTGCGGACTCTTGAAATCCGTCGAGCAAAAGGAGCTGGACTTTGATGCGGCTGTCGAAATAGTCGATGAGCTTAAACAAAGAAGGATCGCTATCGAAAAACAATTGGCGTTGCTACAAATCGAGCTCCAGTCCCAATCCTTTTACTTTAAAATGATCGAATTGAAAAACTCGCTTCAGAAAAGTGAGCCTGCATCCTTAACGCAGGACTACCTGGATTTGCAATCAGATCTCGAGCAACTTGATAGGCTGTTGTCAACAAGATTTGGCGTCTCCTTATTTTAAATAGAAGATCAGCGGCAGACTAAATCATCTGACCTTGTCACTACTTTTCCTGATGACAATGCTGCTTGTGTGCCGGCTACGTGAACATAATACTTGGTGTGGGGTTTAGAGGGAAGAAGTTGGGACCGGCTGTAAGGCGCCGAAGTAACATGCTACAACAAATTGTTGTAGCATTTTTAAAGTAAATTTGAGCCATTTAAAGTATGGGCTAATCGCAACATAAATATCATGGAAGACAATAAAGTGCGGAGTTATATTGAGGCTGTATTAGAAAACATGCCAGCCGACTGGTTGAGGCTAACCACCCACCGACTGGATATTTACAACGAACAACTGGCCAAAACCGAATTCCTGGAGCAGTTTGAAAGCCTGTTTAAAAACCGAAATGCGGAGACAGCAGCCCTCAGTGCTTTACCCACTGCTTACGATTACATCCGGTTAGGGCATCCCTTATCATCCGTGCTGGAGTGGGCAATTGCCAGCTTACACGGGCTGAAACCGGAGCATGTCATCAGTTTCTCCTCCCGGACGATGCCTGTTTTGGCTGTTCTAAGGAAAAACTTACTGGAGCAGAAGAACACACGTATCGTTTATACCGGTGCCTTACCCGATTATTTTGACGCGGAAGTGCTTAAGCGGGTGTATAGCTACAAGTTTGACTTAGAGCACGTTGAGAAAGTAGAGGAGATCGCTGCGTTTAATGGCAGTACCATTTTCTTTTCGCAGGAAGATGAAGTAGGTCACGCTACCCTGATGCCCCATATTGACTTCTATGTGAGTGTGCATGCACATCTCGGAAGTATCATATTGGTAAAAGGCGAGCAGAACAAAGGCTACATCTCAGAAATACAGCATGTGAGAAGGAGAGAGAGCATTGCCATGACGCCGGCCAACTGTTTCGCTGCCTTGCAATTGCTGATCGGGAAATCTCCTTCCGATAAGGAGAAGGGTGATGCTGCGGCAAACGAAGCGCGGGTTCAGGAATTGATCCATGGGATCACCGGTACAAGTACAAAAGCGCTGCTTGGTTCCTCCGGGCTGTCTACGCAATATGCCATCATGATGGGCCTTGTGCACGAGGCCCTGGAAAAACACCCGGGAAAAAACATCAAGTTTGTGGTTCCTCCAAACTGCTATGGTGGCACCAACGACCAATCCAGGCGGGTAGCTGCTGCTCTGGATAATGTGGAAATAGTGGACCTGCTGGTGGATGGGGAGCATGATATGGTCCGAAGTATAGATACGGTGCTGGAGGAAATCGCCCGCCAGGATGCCGTGCCTTACATTATTGCTGAGATCCCGACAAACCCAAGAGTAGAAGTGCCGGATCTTGTACAGTTGAGGGAGGTGCTAAGCAAGGCGCGTAAGACGGCAGCCGGCGAAGTGGCGGTTGATCCGGTTTTCATTCTGGATCAGACCTTCTGCCCGAATGTGCCATTTGTAAGCAAAGACGGCATTCTATCAACGATCAGGACTATTTCGTATGTGAGCGGATCGAAGTTCCCGAGTGGCGGAAAAGCGACAGCCGGCTACTGCGTAGCCAATGCAAAAGCGGAAGCCTTGCTGGAAAAGATAGAAAAGCACCTGAGGCTTTGCGATAACCAGGCGACCGATCTTCAAACTAAAATACTGTCCGAGCAACTGCCTTCCATGAACCAACGGATTGAAGCTGCCTACAGCAACACGCGCGAGTTCGTAAACTTTATAAAAGATACGTTGCCGGAGGCGAAGATCAACTTTGTTTCAGAAGAACTGGCAGAAGAAGGATTTACGCCGTCCGTGTTTTCACTGGATCTTCCTACGAAGGGGAATACGCCTGAAGAAAGGGAGGCCTATAAGCGGGAGCTGAATAATAAATTGATCAACATGATGATCCAGGAAATCCCGCATGAAAGTAAATACTGTGTGAGCTATGGCCAGCTGAAGGGCTGTTACTGGACGATACCTGCCACCTCCACGCAAGGCACAACTAAAGAAGCCGACAAGGATTACATTGCCCGGGTATCCCTGTCTCCCGACCTGGACCTTGAACTTCATAAAAAAGTGTTTCAGGACTTTGTAGCGCAAATCTAAGGCTGGTGGAGATCGTGTAATACCAAACCCGGTTGAGGCGTGTGTTAGCCGCTATGTTACTCGCTTATGCGATGTGATATAGCGGCTAACGGCGTTTAAAGGTTATGATGCGAGCGGAGGCTTGTGCTGGGGGTTTGATTGTTGGTGATAACACCAACAACGGCGGGGGAAAAAGGGAAATGAGTAACAAAACACTGGCGCAAGCGTCCGCTTGTGCCGCGGTACTAACGGTTTATACTATACCCACGTTACTCGATCAGCATAATATCCAGCAAACCTGGTTCTCCTGCATAGGCAGCGGCGCTGCTGTAAGTATACGCCTCTGGGAAGCTGACAAATCCAGCCTTTACCGGATTATGGTGGATGTAGTCCAGCTTCTGCTGCAGCAGAAAGTTTGTATTTAGCTCGATGGGGTGGTTGTGCTGCTGCCAGAACTGATAATCGTGGTTGTTGCCGTTCCTCTTTCCGGCCCGCTGCATAAGCCAGAGCATCCAGTCTTTGCGGCTCTCCTGCGGGTTATCCTGTATGGCTTTTCTGAGTTGGGTGGAGTATAACTTTTAAAGTCACGCAGGATGTTTTGGAGCGGCTCCTGCTGGCTACCGATGATCAGGTGCATGTGGCTGGTCATGATGCAGTAGGCGTATACTTCCAGCCCTTTATGCTGGGTGCAGTAACTAAGGCTATCGAGCAGCACCTGCCTGTACTCCTCCCGGATGAACACGTCGATCCAGTACACCACCGAAAAACTGACAAAGTATAATTTGCGCTGGTCCCTGATTTTATACTTCCTGCTCATGCGCTGTAGTATGGTTTAGCCTTTCCATACTTGGCTACAGGCTACCTGGTTTTCCCAGGTAAGTATAAAGTTTAGGTAACATCATAGCGCAAGCGTCCGCTTGTGCTGCCACTGCTTTGGCTAAAGGTTTAGTAGTTTGCTGGCTGTGATGCGGGGGCAAGCGGTTAGTTTTGCTGTCGCAAGGCACAAGCGGACGCTTGCGCCATAAGGTGTAAATCAGTTATTTGTATTGAATGTTTGAAGCCCTTAAAATGAAAAAAAGCAAGCATCATTACCTACCTGAGTGTTTCATAAAGAACTTTACTGAAGATGGCAAGACCTATATATTGGATATGTTTATTTTCAATAAGATAAAACAATATAAGCCAGACGCTTCTCCAAGTATAAATCCGCGTTCCCCGGGCTCTATTTGCTATATACCTGACCTCCATGTACTCGAAGAATCCTTCAAAAAAAGATTCCCTGCATATGCTCTATTAAATGAATTAGCACTCGAAAATGACATATTTGGTTGTCTCGAAACTGAGTATGGTAGAATCTTTCCATGTATTGAAAAACGGCAAAGACTTAATATAAGTCAAGCAATTACATTTATTAAATTCTTAATAAGCCTGAAATTAAGGAACCCATATAGAGTGAAGAGTATAGATATCACATCATATTTAAAAGATGAGTCTATAAATTCTTTGATAGAAGTAGGATTAAGTATATATCCTAATCTACCTGCTTCTGTATTTAGAGAGCTGATAGATTCAATAGCTGAAGAATATTCGAACGACCCCTCATTTATTGAGCAGTACTTTAAAGGAGGCTTACTTAGAAGGCACCTCCCGGGCGGTTTGTTAGAAAAAATAACCTCTAAACTAATCAGCTATAAGTGGTATCTTCTTGAGGCATGCACAGGAGCTAATTTTATCAGCTCAGATAATCCGGGTTTTTCTATATCTGATAATAAATCTTTCAACACTAAGTATGACAGCAACTTCTCATTTTTCTTCCCTCTTTCTAGTACATTTTGCCTATACATATCAGACAATGATTTGGAGAATGACGGCTTTTTTGGCGGGGATGAAAAATTATTTATACATCAGGTGATATCAGAGCAGTGTGTGAATGAAATTAATGAAATAGGTTTTCGCTATAAGTATAGATACATTTTTGCAAAGAAGAAGGAGTCTCTTAAATCATTTTTACCCATTATAACTGGAGGATGAACCTCCTTCAATTTTAAAGGCTTGCAGATTTTCATTTTTAAGGCCATTTCTGACATTCCCTTAACAATACAGAACAGCACTAAACGAAAAAGCCCTGCAGACTTTCATCTGCAGGGCTTTTGTACCTTGGGCCGGAGTCGAACCGGCACGAGTGTTACCTCATTGGTGTTTGAGACCAACGCGTCTACCGATTCCGCCACCAAGGCCTCTCCTTTCTGTCAGGAACGGGTTGCAAACTTAGATAATGTTTCCTGAATACGCAATAAATATTTTTTCTTCAGGTAGTAAGTTTTCACCTGCTGCAGGGCCTCTTCTTTGGTGATGCCGTGCAGCTCGGGGTAGCGCTGCAGCACCGGCAAAATGTCGTTGTCGAGCTGGGCCACCAGGCCGCTGGTATTCTCGCCAATCTCGTGCAGTTTATCGGCGTCGAAGTCAAACTCCAGCTCCATCAGCTCCTCGTTCATGTCCATCATCTCCATCAGGAAATCGCCGGGCAACTCGTTTTTGCCGCCTTCCTCCAGCAGCCCGTGTTCCTTCAGGATGTACTGCATGCGCAGGTCGGCATCAGATAAGGTGCGGTAGGCGTTAGTGTTCTGCGTGCTCAGATGCAGGATCTCCTGCTGCTTCTCCTGTGGCTCGTTGGCGTGGAAATCCGGATGGTACTCGCGGCTCAGCTTGTAGTAAGTGTTCTTTAGCGCCTTCTCGTCAAGTATAAAACTCTCGGGTATGTTATAAAATTCGAAGTAGTTTTTCATCTATCAATTATCAATTAACATTTATCAGATGGGCCTATCAAAGCAGGCCATACGTAGCAAAAGTACAGCAAAAGGGCCAAGATTGTTTGCAAGCGGAAGTATAGCTTCCGTAATTCTGATAAATGATTACTGTTAAATGGTAACTGAAGTATAAGACCAGGCTTCCGGCTTAGCGGCGAAAAGCGTTTTGGTAGCCGGCCATACTTGCCCGAACAGCTCAGAGCCGCGGTAGTTGTTCAGGTGCTCCTCGGAGTCCCAGAGGCTGTAGGTGCTGTATACATTGGGTTGGTGCAGGTCCTGCAGCAGCTCCACATGCTGACAGCCTTCGTAAGCGCGTATTTTATCTTTAGAGTTGCGGAAGATCTCCAGAAACTCCTCCGTTTTCTCCGGCCTAAACGTCATCCGGACAATGCGAATCAACATAATTTTGAATGAGTGAATGAGTGAATGAGTGAATGAGTGAATGAGTGAATTTCAGTTTTTTGACGCGCTTTTCCTAGCTTTCGCCATCACTGACAGGATTTCCGTTGTTTCCCTTTTAAGCTCAGCCACCTTCGCCTCTGTGGTAGTACCAGATTCAGAAAGGAGCTCTAACCAAAATAAGGTTTCATCTGCTTCTTCAATCACAATACTTAGCTTTGAATAAAACTCTGCTGATGATCTTGCCCTGCAGGCCGCCCTGTAATTAGCTGCCACGGATGTTGCTGAGCGGAGCAGTTGTCGCTTCATGATAGTGGCCTCTTCCGTTTTAGGCAAAACCTTTGAGAACAAAATTACATCCAACGCCAATTGCTTTGTACGCTGCCTAAACCGCTCTACAAATTGTTGCTTATCTCCTGTTCTAGATTCCTCCATCAAAATTCACTCATTCACTCATCCACTCATTCAAAACTCGTCAGTTTCCCGGGTAAAAGCGCACATCAACCTGCGAGTCGAAGCCGAGGCCGAGGAGCTCGGCGGCGTGGCCCTTGTTGATGCCGATGCACAGCTGTCCCTGGCTGTTATAGGTGCAGCAGCAGTCGCCGTCGTCTACCTGGTTGTAGTTGGGGTAGATGCGGCCAATGGTTTCGCGGCCGAAGTGGATGGTGAAGGTGCGGCCGTGCGCAATCGTCTCCACACTGTCGCGGGTGATGTCGGTGATCAGGTTGCCGAAGCGGTCTACGTGGATCACATGGCCGGTGATGGCATGGTCGCCGAGGCGGAGCTGGCGGTTAAACAGTTGCCTGATGTGGGTGGTGCGGTCGCCGAGCACGTCCATATCGCCGCCTTTGGCCAGGAACACAGCGGCAGGCGCCAGCAGGTCTCTTGCCGGAGATGGCATAAAAGGGGTGTCGGTCTTCAGCTCCACCACCACCCCCGGCTGTCCGTCTGTCAGGAGCGAGAGCAAGCCGTTGTTGGCCAGCAGAAAGTAGTGGCCTTTATACTTTGTAGCATGGTATTTGCCCTGCTTACAACCGTGGGTGTCTACGGCAATGAGATGCACGGTGCCCTCCGGAAAATCCTGGAAAACGGAACCGAAAACATACTCTGCCTGCGCGATGTTGAAAGGCTCAATGGCATGGGTAATGTCCACGACAGGCACCTGCGGGTCCAAAGAGAGGATTTTGGCTTTGACGGCGGCCACATAGTGGTCCCTATATCCAAAGTCCGAGATAAACGTAATTACAGCCATATTACGAACTATAATTTGAGTAGATTTGTATTAATAATACTGAATTTAGTTAAATTAAAAAAAATATTCCTAACCTACTATATAAGAGGATAAACATTTGGTAGAGAAAGTAATAACCTTAGAGAATATCTCCCTCATCGATTTTTTAGGAACAGAAAATCAAAACATCAAACAGCTTGCTGCAGCTTTCCCCAGCAGCAAAATCATATCGAGAGGTAACGAGATAAAGATTCAGGGGCAGACCCCTGAGATCACTAAGATTCACGAGATCCTGTCTTCACTGATAGACCATTATCACAAGTTTGGGAAGATTACGCATAACAGCGTAAATAGATACCTTGGCACGGATGCGATAACCGAGGAGGAGGTGATCATCACTTCTTCGGACGTGATCGTGTACGGCAGCAAGGGTGGTGTGATTAAAGCTAAAACCCCTAACCAGCAAAAGCTGGTGGACACCGTGGAGAAGCACGACCTGGTGTTTGCGCTGGGGCCCGCCGGTACGGGTAAGACCTATATCTCGGTGGCCTTGGCCGTGCGTGCGCTCAAGAATAAAGAGGTGAAGAAGATCATCATCTCCAGACCGGTGGTGGAGGCGGGCGAGAGCCTGGGCTTCTTGCCGGGCGACATGAAGGACAAGGTAGACCCCTACCTGCGCCCGATCTACGACGCCCTGGAGGACATGATCCCGGTGGAGAAACTGAAGTATTACCAGGAGAACAAGATCATTGAGATAGCGCCGCTGGCCTACATGCGTGGCCGCACGCTCAACAATGCCTTCGTGCTGCTGGATGAGGCCCAGAACACCACACCCGCTCAGATGAAGATGTTCCTGACCCGTATGGGCCCGAATGCCAAGGTGATGGTGAACGGTGACTGGTCGCAGATCGACTTGCCGCGCAACCAGCGCTCCGGCCTGATGGAGGCCCTCAACATCCTGCGGGGCGTGAAGGGCATCGGTTTTGTGGAGATGAGTGCCGAGGACGTGGTGCGCCACCGCCTGGTGCGCGACATCGTGAGCGCCTACAGCGAGTTGGAGGAGAAACGCCGCGCCGCCCGCGAGGAAGCCAAGGCAGCCGAAGAGGGTGCGCCCGTAAAGGTGAACGGACGCAGCAGGAGGCAGCCGGCAGAGTAGCTGTAAACGGAACTTTCTGTACCGGAATATTGATTTATACTTTTTAAAATACACCTGTAGAGACGCAACCTGTTGCGTCTCTGCTTTTTTATACTTGAGCCCCATGATCGAGGTGAAACGAGCCGCCACCGGGCAGGACCTGAAAGCGGCGTTTGCCATACGCGAGAAAGTTTTTGTGCAGGAGCAGCAGGTGCCCCGCGAGGCGGAGTATGATGCCCACGAGCCCACGGCCAAACACTACCTGGCCACTTACAAGGGAGTGCCCTGCGGAGCTGCACGCTGGCGCAAAACCGATGCCGGCGTAAAGCTGGAGCGTTTTGCCGTGCTGCCTGAGTATCGTAATAGAAGTATAGGCGCTGAGGTGCTGCGGCTGGTGCTGCAGGACGTGCAAACAGAGCAGCCGGGGCGCAAGATCTACCTGCATGCCCAGCTGCCGGCGGTGAGCTTCTACAAGCGCCACGGCTTTGTGGCGGAAGGCGATATGTTTACGGAGTGTGACATCCAGCACTACAAAATGGTTTTTAGAGGCTGATGCTGCGGTGGGCGCCATACCCGTTCGTACGCATCACGCTAAGCTTTATAGCGGGTATTGCGCTATACTTTCTGCTGGGCGGGCAGCTGGGGCACGGACTCGGGCTGCTCGTCTTTTGCTTTGCCTCCTTTCTGGCCATCGCCATACTTGCCCTAAAGTATAAAAGCCCCTCCGCGACCGATGCGGCGGGTATACTTGGTTTGCTCACGTTCATGGCGCTTGGCTATACCACAGTGTACCAGCGCACGGAACTGAATCAGCCGCGCCACATTGCGCATTTAACAACAGCCCCGACGCATTACCAGGGCGTGGTGCAGGATTACGTGCTGCAGAAGCCTGGCTACCAGAGCACGGTGCTACAGGTGGAGCAGGTAAAGGTAAACGGCACCTGGCAACAGGCCACCGGCAAGGTGCAACTCTCGGTGCCCCACGACTCGGAACGGGCGTATGAACTGAGCTACGGCGACGTGCTGCTGGTGCGGGGTGCGCCACAGCCGGTTGCGGCATCCCTTAACCCCAGCCAGTTCGACTACAGAGCTTACCTGGCCAACAAGAACATCCACCACCGCCACTACCTGCAGCCGCAGCAGTATCGTAAAATCGCCTCTCAGCCTTCTAACCCCATTTTATACTATAGCATACAGCTGCGGCGCCAGTTGGACGACTTGCTGCGCGAGCGGGTGGGGGAGAAGCGGGAGTACGCCATTTCCTCGGCGCTTATATTAGGCGTAAAGGACGAGCTGGACAACAGCATCCGGCAGGCCTATGCCGACACAGGTACCATGCACGTGCTGGCGGTGTCGGGGCTGCATGTAGGGCTTATTTTTTCGGTATTGATGCTGGTACTCTCCCGGTTCACGGCCACAGCCAGGCAACGCTGGCTAGGCGCCATACTTGTGCTGGCGGCGCTCTGGGGCTATGCCTTTGTAACGGGTCTTTCGCCGTCGGTGCTGCGGGCGGTGCTCATGTTCAGCCTGGTTACCGTGGGCATGGCGCTACAGCGGCGAACGGTTATTTATAACACCATTGCCTTTGCCGCGCTGGTGTTGCTGTATGGCAACCCGTACAACCTCTTCGACATCGGATTTCAGCTCTCGTTCCTGGCGGTGCTGGGCATCGTGTACCTGCAGCCCGGGTTTTATAGTGTGCTGAAGCTGCGAAACCGGGCACTGGATCTGCTTTGGGTGTCTTTTACGGTGTCAGTAGCGGCACAACTGATCACTTCCCCGCTTGGGCTCTATTACTTCCATCAGTTCCCGGTATACTTC
Organism: Pontibacter flavimaris; assembly: GCF_001907195.1. Classification (GTDB taxonomy): domain Bacteria; phylum Bacteroidota; class Bacteroidia; order Cytophagales; family Hymenobacteraceae; genus Pontibacter; species Pontibacter flavimaris. The sequence continues at coordinate 35,288 of NZ_LVWA01000007.1, read as the reverse complement.
TGGCTGGCCAACTTGCTGGTGGTGCCGGCTGCCACGGCGGTGTTGTACACGGGTATGGCCGCGCTGGCCTTTAGTTGGGTGCCGGGGCTTGGCTGGCTTCTTTTCAAGGTGCACTTCTGGCTGATCTGGGGGATGAACGAGTTTAACCTGTGGGTGCAGCGCTGGCCGCAGTCCATTCTCACCGGCATCGACATCAGTGTGGGGCAAACCTGGCTTTTATACTTGCTGCTGCTGGCGCTTATACTTTTCGCCGCCCTTAAAAGGCTACGGTACCTGAGCATAGCGGTGGGTCTTGTGGCCATACTTTCGGTGCAGGAGATATGGGAGGAGGTACAGCAACGGCAGCAGCGGCAACTCATCGTGTATAGCCTGCGCGGCAGCACGGGTATTGGGCTGGTGCAGGGGCAGCAGGCTATGGTTATCGCCGATTCGACGCTGCTCCGCAATCCGCAGAACTTTACCTTTAACGTGCAGCCGCACCTGTGGCAATTAGGTGTCCAGCAGCCTCAACTAACTTCTCTTGCCGGCTCCAATTCGGCCCCTACCGTGTTGCTCCCTGACAGTAACCAGCTGCTGGTATGGCAGGGGCAGCGCTGGTTTATACTTTCGCACCCGCCCAAATTGCAGCCAAAGTCCGGCTTCAAAGTCGATTTCCTCCTGCTGCGTAAGAACGTTCGCCTGAGGCCGGGGCAGTTGCAGCAGTATACTTTCGGCAAACTTATTCTGGATGGCTCCAACGCCCCCTGGTACCGGCAGCGCCTGCGCCAGCAGTTAGACACGCTGGGGATCGCCTATCATGATGTGGCTGACTCAGGGGCTTTTGTGCTGGAGTTGTAGGGTATGCTTTTCGTGGTAGAAGGAGAGGCGCATTTGCAGGTGGTGGGTTCAACCTGCTGTTCCGGACTTCTTCTTCCACGTTTCTGCAGTGCCTGGTCCAGTCACCCCTGCTTTTACCCCACCCCAACCCTCCCCTAAGAAGAGGGGAGGGAGTTTTGCAGTACCGGGTCCAACCACCCCTAACCCCTCCTTGTCTAAGGAGGGGAGTTCTGCTGAAGCTTCGTTAGTGGTGGCTATCGAATATAATCCCAGTCCTTGGGTTGAGCGCCTTGTGAGATCCGGTGCCCGTCAAGGGCAGCCGTAGCGCAGCGGAGGCAGGAGGGAACACAGCGCGATGCCCGAGAGAGTTTACCCCGATGCATATCGGGGAGCCCTCTCGGGCTTGAGAGCACCAAAGCTAGAGATGCAACTGTAGGTTTGTGGGAACTAGAGGATCAGCGGTTGCTAGTAAGGATAGCTTGTTCAAAATAGCGGGAAGCAGCGGCTAGGGAAGTATAGCCAAAGTATAAAGAGTTACCTGAAAACCTGAATTAGAAGTATAGCCTCAATAAATTGGTAGGAGCCTCTAAAAGCAAAAAGCCCTATTCCGCTAAGAATAGAGCTTTGAGAGTGCGCACGGGGAGATTCGAACTCCCACACCCGAAGGCACCACCCCCTCAAGATGGCGTGTCTACCGATTTCACCACGTGCGCCGGTAAAAGTAGGATGCAAAAGTATACACCGGCTCTGACAAATGCAAAGGCAAATACTCAAAAATTAGCCCATTTATACTTTAAAACTAAAATTCAGTGGCCAAAGAACCATATCGGGCATTTGCGGTGTTAGCACAGATGAAAGCAGGAGGCGCGCAGGGAAGTATGAAATTTTCGAGATAAAGCGGCGGTAAGTGTAGGGCGTTTCGGAGATTGTTTATACCTTTAGGCTTGTGCCACAGGCTGTAGGCGCACTTTTTATTTCCGCTCCTTTACGCTACGATAGAAATATATGAGTATAGAAATAACGGGATTGTCGAAGAAGTATGGGAAAAAGCAGGTGCTGCAGGAGCTGGACCTGACCATCGAAAGCGGGCAGATTTATTGCCTGCTGGGCAAGAACGGCGTAGGCAAGAGCACCTTCCTTAACTGCATTCTCGACCTGGTGCAGCCCGACAGTGGGAGCATCGCCCTGTTTGGCAAGGACTATCACCGGCACCAGCTGGAGGTAAAGCAGAACCTGGGCGCCCTCTGCGAAGACAACCCCCTGATTGAGGAGTTTACCGGTTTGGAGTACCTCAGCTTTGTCGCCAAGCTCTACAAGTTATCGGCAGCAGAGGCGGAGGAGCGCATCAAAAGCCTGGTTGGTTATTTCTTTACCGATAAGGAATCGCTGCACAAGAACGTGGCCGGCTACTCCACCGGCATGAAGAAGAAAGTGGGTATTGCCGCCGCCATGCTGCACAAGCCGCAGGTGCTCATCCTCGACGAGCCTTTTACCGGCCTCGACCCGATTGCGGCGCAGCTCCTGGTGCAGCTCATCCGCAGCTACCGCAACGCAAACCGCGCCATCCTCATCTCCTCCCACGACCTGAACTACGTCGAGAAGATCGCCACGCACATTGGCGTGCTGAACGACGGGCAGCTGATGTACAACGGCTCGGTGCAGGAGTTCACCATGAACGGCTCCAGCCTGATAGACCAGGCCCTGTTCCAGCTGCTGTTGCCGCAACACAACACCGAAACTAACCTGGACTGGATGCTCACCTAGAATTAGTTAAAAGTTAAGAGTTTGAAGTTAAAAGTGTGGCAACGCCTACTGTACTTCCTGCGACTCTTAACTCATAACTCTCCACTCTTAACTATAAAAATGGATTTGATCGCATTCTCTTGCCGTGCCCGTATCAACAGCTTTTTCAGGCAGAAGCGCCTGCAGCGTGTGCTGTTGCTGTCGGTAGGGCTTATATCGGCGGGCGTGTATAGCTGGCTGTTCGCGTTCCTGCTGCAGCAGGCCGGCGAGGGCAATACCAAACTAGGCGTAGACCAGGTGCTGGAGTACACCAACCTGTTCATGTTGGCCATCATCATCCTGAAGGGCTTTTTCCCGGCATACATTCCCAAGGCTAACTTGATTCCCCAGCTCTACCCGGTGTCGGCGCTGCAGCGGTTCCGCACCGAGCTGGTGGTGGAGCTGGTGTCGCCGTTTTACTTTGTGCTGCTCAACTTTCTGGTGCTGATGTACCTGATGTCGCCGCTGTATACGCTGCTGCACCTGCTGCAGAGCGTGCTGGTTATACTTACGGCACATGTTACGCTGCGCTCGCTGCAGGTGTTTATTGAGCGCCGCATGCGCTGGAGAAACGCTAACTTTTACTCGGCAGCGGTGATGGCGGCGGCCTTTGTGGCGCTGCAGGTGCGTGTGCCGATGTTCTACCCGGTATCTGAGTGGTTAATGCTGGTGGTGCACCTGGCCGCGCTTGGGGCCTTTGTAACGGCTAACTTCTTTCTGGAAAAAGCCGCCTCGGAGCCGCGCCGCAAAACCGTGAACTACAGCACCAGCGCCCGACGCAGCCTGGGGTGGCGCCTGTTCAAGAACCACAAGCAGGCCCGTCAGATGCTTATTTTTGGCTTTGTTTTCAAGGCGTTCATACTTGGAGCCGATGCACTGGCTTTCGCCAAGAAGGGTGAGCACCTGCTGGATGAGATGATGACGCTGTGGCTGTTTGTGGGGCCGCTGGTGGTGTTTTCCTACGTATTCAATAATGTGTGGGGCTTTTACCGCAACCTGTGGCTCACCGTGGAGCGCAGCAGCGGCACCACCAAGGACCTGCTGCGGGTAACGTGGCTGGCGCTGCGCCTGCCGCTGCTCATCGATGCCGTGCTTACCTTTGTGTATGTGGCTGTGTTTAACCAGGGGGAGGCCTTTTTTGTAGTGATGATGTACCTGGGCAGCGTGTTGGTGCTGGCGCCACTAAGTATAATCGCCTCTGTGGTGAGCCCAAAAACGGTGTCTGGAGGCTTGTTCAGCTTTAGCGCCAAGGCTTCCTACCTGTTCAATTTCATTGCCATAGGCCTGCTGTGCCTGCTGTTTCTGCCGCTCATACACCCACTGCTGTATCTGGTGTACCCGGTAGTGGTGGGAGGTACTATTTTCGCGCTGGTGGCGGTGCTGAAGGAATATCCCAGGTATAAGTATAAGCTCTTCGAAAGCCACTTTAAGGCCGAGGCCTGAAGTCTGAAGTCTGAAGTATAAAGTATAGCCCCGGCATTTTGTAAGTGCCGGGGCTATACTTTTATTAGCTCCCTCAAAGTATAAATTCTGAGAAATTTGAACCTAGAGCCAGCTACCTGCAGCTTACTTGCCTGGCAATAGGCTGGAGAGATCCAGCACGTTGGCTGCCACGTTGCCCTTAAGCTCTACTGAGAGCGTTACCCTGTCGGGTAAAGGCGTGATGTCCTGCACCCGGACCTCGTTTACAGCCCCGGTAAGCCTGATCCCCTTCAGCTCCAAGCCCTCGTCCAGCATTCCGTTTGCTTTCAACAGTTCCGCCGAGATTATCTCCCCCAGACTGACCCTGGCCTTCCGGAGGATCTGGCTGTAGGCTACCTTGTTTACCAGCACCTCCAGGCCAGTATTGAAAAAGCCGCTGTTGGTTCGGGATGTCAGGTGGAACTGCTGCACGTAAAGCTGCTGCGTGGCATTATCATACCCCAGGCTGGCCAATACATACAGGTCCACGTTGTCACGCTTCAGCATGGTACGTAGTATTCTGATCCTGATCCTGAGAATTACCTCCTGCGTGCCTGAGCTGCTCCCGCTTATGCCCACGTCCAGAATCTGCGCGTACGGAGGCTCGTCTGTTCCTTCTTCCGGTTTCGGGATGTACTGGCCAACCAGCTGGCTTTTCAGCACACCCTCCAGGGCAGGGTAGGAGACGGAGACAGGCACATAGATTCTAACGGCATCTTCCATAGGAATAAATTGATGGTGTAACAGGTGGCGCAGCGGCGGTTTTGAGTAGAGCTTACAGGTATATAGCGCTATTTGTTTAGAGTAGAAATAAAAAAAGCCCCAAACGTTTCGGTTTGAGGCTTTTGAAGTGATCCCGCTGGGATTCGAACCCAGGACCCATACATTAAAAGTGTATTGCTCTACCAGCTGAGCTACAGAATCGTGTGTGTTCCCTGATTGGGAGTGCAAAGATAGAAGCTTCCGTTTAAATGTCAAACACTTTTTTGCTTCTTTTCCTCTCCTTGCAAGAGGTTGAATGAAAAAGCCTCCCGGTTAGGAAAGGCTTGGGCTTTCTTTCAGTGATCCCGCTGGGATTCGAACCCAGGACCCATACATTAAAAGTGTATTGCTCTACCAGCTGAGCTACAGAATCAGTTTATTTCTTAACTTGCATGCTCAAGGCGTTTCCCTGAATTGCGATGCAAAACTAACAGCTAAGTTTTTAAATGCAAAACATCTTATCCAAAATATCTGCCTTTCTGATTATTTTTTTGGCTGTTTTGGCGGAACCGGCTTGTGCTCAGGCGTCTAAATTAACACTGGCTAAAGCAGATTCTTTATTTCAGAATCAACGTTATTCCGATGCTTTTGTTCTGTACGAGCAGTTGCTGGAGCAGGAGCAGCATTATTCGCCGCAAATGCTCCTGAAGATGGCCTACATCCAGGAGGGCCTCCGCGACTATACCGGCGCCATGTATTACCTGCACCTGTTCTACACCAGGGAGCCCAGCCGGTCTACCCTCAAGAAGATGGAGGAACTGGCGCAGGCCCACCGCCTGCAGGGCTATGAGTATAACGACCTGCAGTTCTTCAAAACCCAGTTCAGCAAACACTACATGCGCATGCTGGAGGTCATGCTGCTGGCGGCGGTCATTACGGTTACGGTGATGCTGTTCAGGTGGCGCCGGGGCTATAGATTCAGTGCTACGTTCAAAGCCGGTTTTATACTTTACCTGCTGTTCATACTTTACTACATCAATTTCCTCAACCTCGGCGAGCAGGGCATCATCAAAAACAACCAGGTAGCCATCATGTCGGCCCCTTCGGCCGGCGCCGATTGGGTGGCTACTGCCTCCCAGGGCCACAAAGTGCCCATCACCGGCGAGCAGGACATCTGGTACGAGATCAAATGGAAAGGAGAGAAGGCCTACATCCGCAAGAATAACCTGCTGGAACTGCCGTAGTTTCGTTATTGGTTGTTAGTTATTCGTTATTAGGGTTCCTCTATTACATGCTGCTTCTATTGGTCGTCACAATTCCCTGAACTTAAAGGGTGTTTCATCCTCACATGCTTCCTTGATGCAGCAAGGGGGGCTATACTTTCAGAATCTAATAACGAACAACGAATAACTATCAACTATACTATCGCTTCAGCGGCGAGTCTTTTTCCTTGGCCATCACGTTGTACACCAGCTTGTCGGCCAGGCTCGGGAAGAGCTTGTTCACCCACACGGCCAGCTTGCCTTGCGTGGTCATTACCAGGTCGCGTTTGCGCTGCAGGGTGGCTTTCAGGATGCGTTCGGCTACTTCCTCGGCGCTCATCATTTTCTCTTCTTCGCGCGGCGTTTCGCCCTGTTGCTGGCCGTTGGCGGCCAAAGCGGTGTTGCGGATGTTGGAGGCGGTAAAGCCTGGGCAGGCCAGCAGCACGTGCACGCCGGAGTATAGCAACTCGGTACGTAAGGTTTCCAGGAAGCCGTGCATCGCGAATTTGGAGGCCGAGTAGCCAGTACGGGCGGGCAGGCCACGGTAGCCGGCAATCGAGGAAATGCCTACGATAGAGCCTTTTGCCTGCTTGATGTAGGGCAGCGCATACTTGGTGCTGTACACGGTGCCCCAGAAGTTAATGTCCATCACCTGGCGTAGCACGTCCAGGTCCAGGTCCTCGAACAGGGCGCGCATCGAGATGCCGGCGTTGTTGATGAGCACGTCCAGTCGGCCATACTTGTCAACCGTTTCCTGCACCATGCGCTGGCACTGCTCCTCCACGCTTACATCGGCATTCACAGCCAGGTTATCTATACCTGCTGCGGTTAGTTCCTGGCTGGTTTGGTCAAGGTTTTGCTGGTTGCGGCCTGATACGGCTACTCTCGCCCCCTCGCGCCCGAAGGCAAAAGCCAGCGCCTTGCCGATACCCGACGTGCCGCCGGTGATCAACACTACTTTATCTTTCATTTTATACTTTCTCCATCATTAATAGGCTGCAAAGATAAATTTTATTGTTGATTGGTGTTTGTTGATTGTTGAAAGGCTGGAAAGTTGGGGAGTTAGAAAGTTTAGGAGTCTTAGCCATTGTTGGTGTTATCACCAACAATTTATACTTGCACTGTCAGATGTAAATGATGCTGGCTGAACGGTAAAGTATGAATTACCTGTTGCTGATAGACTGTAGTACCCTTGCAGCATATTTTCTTCAGGAAGCAGGCAGCGTTTCTGTATTTCTGTTGACGAATAACTAGCAACGAACAACTATTAACGAAGAACCAATAACTACTAACGAACCCGCCGCATCTCCCTATATTTTCGTAATTTTGCACCACTGTGAGAAATAAGAGCAAGAAGAAGCAATTAGTAATACTCGAGCAAGTCCGGATCGAGGAGATGGTGGCCGAGGGCAAGTGCCTGGCGCGCCACGATAATATGGTTGTTTTTGTGGCTGGCGTGGCCCCCGGCGACGTGGTGGACCTGCGCGTAACCCGCAAAAAGAAAAGTTATATGGAGGCCGAGCCGGTGCATTTTCATGAGCTGTCGGAGCTGCGCGTGCAGCCGTTTTGCGAGCACTTCGGTACCTGCGGCGGCTGCAAGTGGCAGCACATTGGCTACGACACCCAGCTATACTTTAAGCAGAAGCAGGTGAAGGACAACCTGGAGCGCATCGGCAAGGTGCCGCTACCGGAATTTGATCCTATACTTGGCTCGGAGAAAACGCGCTACTACCGCAACAAGTTGGAGTATACTTTCTCCAACACCAGCTGGCTCACCAAAGAGCAGATCCAGTCGGGGCAGGAGTATGACCGCGACGCGCTGGGCTTCCACATCCCGGGCCGCTTCGACAAGATCCTCGACATCAAGCATTGCTACCTGCAGCCCGATCCTTCCAACGCCATCCGCCTGGAAGTGCGAAAGTATGCCAAAGAGCAAAACCTGCCGTTCTTCGACATCGTGAAGCAGGAGGGCTATATGCGTAACCTGATCATCCGTACGGCTAATACCGGAGAGGTGATGGTAATTGTGCAGGTGTACGAAGACAGGCCGGCGGAAATGCAGGCGCTCATGGAGCACCTGGCTGCGACTTTTCCTGAGATCACCTCGCTGCAGTATGTGGTAAACGCCAAGGGCAACGAGACCTTTCACGATCTGGAAGTGGTATGCTACAAAGGCTTGCCTTACATCCATGAGGATATGGAGGGCATCAAGTTCCGCGTAGGGCCGAAGTCGTTTTACCAGACCAATGCCGACCAGGCGTATGAGCTGTATAAAAAGACCCGCGAGCTGGCCAACCTGACCGGAAACGAGTTGGTGTACGACCTGTATACCGGAGCCGGTACCATCGCTAACTTTGTGGCGCGTCAGGCTCGCGAGGTAATCGGGATAGAGTATGTGCCGAGCGCCATTGAGGACGCCAAAATAAACTCGCAGATCAACAACATCACCAACACCACCTTCTACGCCGGCGATATGAAAGATATTCTGTCGGATGAGTTGGTTGCCCGCCATGGCAGGCCGGATGTGGTGATCACTGACCCGCCGCGCGCCGGCATGCACGAGGATGTGGTGAAAAAGCTCTTGCAGGTGCACCCGAACCGCATCGTGTACGTGAGCTGCAACCCTGCCACGCAGGCCCGCGATGTGGAGTGGCTCTCGGAGAAGTATGACGTAACACGCGTGCAGCCGGTAGACATGTTCCCGCAGACGCACCACGTAGAGAATATTGTATTGTTAACCGCTAAATAGATAAACGTATCTCGTAGCACGTATCAAGTATCACGACAAAAGTATACGAAAGTCTTGCTATCTGATACGTGCTACGAGATACGCGAAATAAATATGGAAAACGATCCGGAACTGAATGGTAAGTACCTGGGCACCATCTCAAAGGATTTTGTGGTGGTGGCCGAGACGCTGAAGGAGGCATCGTACCAGGTGCGCAAGCGTAAGATCTCAGAGTACCCGATTTTTGTGTTCAGCCGCACGCAAGTGCCGGTGGGCTCTGTGTTCCTGGCCAAGGAAGAGCTGGCGCTGGACTGGCACATCAACGCCTCGTACCTGGAAGACTTCGTGAACCGCCAGCTGGTGGTAGAAGAGAAGGTGGAGGAGTTTAAAGCCGCCTACAAAGACCCCGACGAGTTTTGCTGCCTGTTTGTAGTGGATGGCGAGTTCCAGAACTTCGTGTTCATCCCTTTCCCGGAGGATTAAGGGCGTATCACGTATTTCGTATCAAGAATCACGACAGTAAGTTAATGTGGATGTAAAAACAGAAGAGGAGCACAGTTTTGTGCTCCTCTTCTGTTTTGTTGTCGTGATACGCCAACTCTAAAAGTGGCTCCAGCCCTGCGCCTTTAGCGGGAACACCTGGCCGGACTTGGTTGCCAGGTTCACGCCCTCGCTTTCCTCGGTTATTTTGCCGATGATAGTGATGTCCGGGTGATTTTTTAGCTCATCATAAGCGGATAGTGGTACCGTGAAGAGCAGCTCGTAGTCCTCGCCGCCATTCATGATGCAGGTCAGCGGGTCGATGTTGAACTCCAGCGCCGTTTGCAGCATCTGCGGGTCGGCGGGCAGGTTGTCTTTGAATACCGTGGCGCCCACTTTCGACTGGCTGCAGATATGGAACAGCTCCGAGGCCAGCCCGTCTGAAATGTCGATCATGGCGGTTGGCTGGATGCCGCGCTCCTTCAGGTCGTAGATCACGTCCATGCGCGCCTCCGGCCGTAGTTGGCGGCCCACAATGTACTGCTTGTTCTCCAGTTCCGGCTGCATCTCGGGGTTTGCCAGAAACGCCTGCTTCTCGCGCTCCAAAATCTGGAGGCCCATGTAAGCCGCGCCCAGGTCGCCGGTTACGCATACCAGGTCGTTCACTTTAGCGCCGTTGCGGTACACGATCTGCTCCGGGGCAGCCTCGCCGAGGGCAGTTATACTTATCACCAGGCCGGCAGCGGAGGAAGTGGTGTCGCCGCCCACCAGGTCCACTTTGTAGTTGTCGCAGGCCAGGCGGATGCCTTCATACAGTTCTTCCACGGCCTCCACGGTAAAGCGGGCACCCAAGGCAATGTTCACCGTTATCTGGGTGGGCCTGGCGTTCATGGCGGCCACGTCGGATACGTTTACGGCTACGGCCTTATAGCCTAGGTGCTTCAGCGGGCAAAACGACAGGTCGAAGTGCACGCCTTCCAGCAGCATGTCCGACGTTACCACCACCTGCTTCTCCTTGGGTTGCAGCACAGCCGCATCGTCGCCGATGCCTTTGATGGTAGAATCATTGCGCAGCTCAATTTTCTCGTTTATCTTCCGGATCAGGCCAAACTCGCCCACGGCACTTAAGGGAGTATAGTCGCTCATAGTTCTGTATCTGTTTTAGCAAATGCAAAGATACAAAATAAGAAACAGAGCTGCTGTATGGCTTTCCCGGCTGCGGGTTTATACTTTATACTTCCCCTTCCCGCTTCTTTTATCATTTAAGGTAACAGTAGGCACAAGTAAAAAAGCTGAAGAAAGTGGTATAATGTTTGTACATTACATGTATGTACATTAAATTTGTAGCACCAAGCTATAAAATCAGATTTATACTTTAAATAAGCCATATGTCCACAACCACAGAGAAAAGCACCGCCACCCATACTTTGATAGAGAGCCGCTGGAGCCCACGCGCATTCAGCAACGAGCCTGTAAGCGGAGAGCAGATGGAGGCGCTGTTTGAGGCCGCCCGCTGGGCACCATCTGCCATGAACGAGCAGCCCTGGCGCTTTATTTATGCCACCAGGGAGGATGAGGCAGCATTTGAGAAACTGGGAAGTATACTGCTGGAGGGCAACAGCTGGGCGAGGCAGGCGGGGGCGCTTTTCGTGTCCATCGCTAAAACCGGCTATGATTATGATGGCAGCCCCAACAAGCACGCGTGGCACGATGTGGGCCTGGCCACCGGCAACCTGCTACTGCAGGCTACGGGCATGGGCTTGCACGCGCACATGATGGGTGGTTTTGATGCCGCTAAAGCGAAACAGGCGCTGGGGATACCCGAGGGATTTGAGGCGGTGGCGATGGGCGCAGTCGGTTACGTGGGCGACCCGGAATCGCTGCCGGAGCCGTTGAGAACGCGTGAGCTGGCACCGCGCCAGCGCAAGCCACTGAACGAACTGGCCTTTAAAGGGGAGTGGAAGCAGCAGTAAGTTACCTTAGAAGTACAAGTATAAAGCCATGAGCAAGAAAATAATCCACCGGGCCAATACGCGCGGCCACGCCAACCACGGCTGGCTCGATTCGCATCATACCTTCAGCTTTGCCAGCTATTACGACCCGGAGCGCCTGGGCTTCGGGCTGCTGCGCGTACTCAACGACGACGTGGTGGCGCCGGGCATGGGCTTCGGCACGCACCCCCATGACAACATGGAAATCATCTCGATTCCGCTAAAGGGCTCGTTGGCGCACCGCGACAGCACCGGCACGCAGGAGGTGATTCAAACGAACGAGGTGCAGATCATGTCGGCGGGCAGCGGACTGACGCACTCGGAGTTTAACGGATCAAAAACAGAGCCCGTGAACTTTTTGCAGATCTGGGTGTTTCCTAAAGAGCGGGACATACAGCCGCGCTACGGTCAGAAAAGCTTTAAGCCGGAAGACCGGGTGAACAAGCTGCAGACCGTGGTTTCTCCTGAAAAGGATGGCGAAGCCCTTTGGATAAACCAGGATGCCTGGTTTACGCTGGGCACGCTCAGAAACGGTTTCTCGGAGCAGTATGCACTGCACCAGCCTGGCAACGGCCTCTACGCGTTCGTGCTGGACGGAGAGGTGGAAATTGACGGCGAGAAACTGGGTAGGCGCGACGGCATGGGCATTAGCAGGACGGACAAGGTGCAGATCAACTCCTCCGGCGATGCAGAACTGTTACTGATGGAGATTCCCATGAAATAAGTATATAGTGTTTAGTGATTTAAGTAGGAGCCCTGGCAGATGCCGGGGTTTTTCTTTTTAGCGCAGGTGCCGCATTATAGACACAGGCAGCGGTGCCCACACGGCCGTTTTCACGCCCATACTTTTTAAACCATAATTCACCCAGTTATTGCAGTTCTTCAGGATGTAGAACTTCCCGTTGGCCTCATAAAACGTATCCCTCCCCGAGTAGCCCGAGCCTTTGATGTGCAGGTAGCGGCCATCCTGCTGCTGCACAAAAGACTTGTCGATATAGGCAATGAGCTGCCGGTACTGTTCTGGTGTGATACGCAGCGGGCGCTGCCGTTTGGTGGGTACCAGGCGGGCGCGGATGTACTCCACGTGCATGGCGGTGCGGGTGGGCCAGAGGGCTGCGGTGATGGCCACCTTCGGCGTCAGGTCAGTCCATTCCGGTGTCTCCATGTAAAATTTGCGGTCGCCCCACCCGAAACCGATGTAGCGGTAGGTGCTGTCTACGTGGCCGAAGTGGTGCAGTGGCAGCTTATCGCGCCAGTCGATGTAGGGGGTGGAAACAGGCACGATGATATCGGTGTGGACGCCGTTGGAGGTGACGTAGATCTCGATGTGCTCGTCCGGCGGCTGCGGCTGCGCGTATCCGTTGTTCACGGTGATGCTGCCAAGTATAAACGCCGCTGCCATAAACAGCACCGCTGCACCTGCCACTGAGGCCAGTATCCAAAGTATGGCCGCTGCTATTTTCCTGAGCACGTAACGCATACCTGTAAGATACGTGTCACGCTCCGAAAGTATAAACAGCCCTGAAAAACAAAACCCGGTGCAATGCACCGGGTCTGAGTGTAGTTTAGTTAGTTTAGTTTCTCTTCCAAAATTCGCCCGCGGCCCCGGCCATTGGTAATAAGTATACTTCTGAAGCAGGGAGTGCTACCGATTGGTGGCTGCCACCATGTATAAGTATAAGCTGCTTTTGTTTTCGGTAGGGGAGGGCGGTAAGAAACCCAAAAAGGGTTTCGGGTACAAAGGTATAAAATTTTACAATTGTTTGAACATCCTTCCTTATTTTATCTAAATTTTATGGAGCGATACCCGTGCAGCGAAGCCTTACGTAATAATAGCTTGTTTGCCATATTCGCTGTTTTTGCGCAGATTGTGTAAAATTAGAGACTCCATCAAAACTTCACCCACAAAAGACTTTATGATACACACGCTAAAGCGTTTTGCCGCGCTGTGGCTGCTGCTACTAAGCATGCAGGCCGCCGTGGCGCAGCAGCAACTGCAGTCGCCGGCGCAGTTCCTGGGCTACGAGTTGGGCCAGCAGTTCACCACCCAAAACCGCGTCCTGGACTATGTGCATTACCTGGCCACGCAGGCCCCGAACCGCATCAAAGTGGAGGAGTATGGCCGCACCTACGAGAACCGCCCGCTGGTGCTGGCCTATGTGGCTTCCGACGAGAACCTGCCGCGCCTGGAGCAGATCCGGGAAAACAACCTGCGCCAGGCTGGCCTGCAGAATGGACAGGTGCAGGGCGACCAACCGGCCATCGCCTGGCTCAGCTACAACGTGCACGGCAACGAGTCGGTGAGTTCGGAGTCGGTGCTGCAGGTGCTCTATGATCTGGTGAACCCGGAGAACGCCCAGAGCCGTCAGTGGCTGCAGAACACCGTGGTGATACTTGACCCGGTGGTGAACCCTGACGGGCGCGAGCGCTATGTGCAGTGGTATAACCAGGCCTCCAACCGGGGCGGCAACGCCTCGCCTTACGCCTGGGAGCACTATGAGCCGTGGCCGGGCGGCAGACCCAACCATTACTACTTCGACCTGAACCGCGACTGGGCCTGGCAAACGCAGGTGGAGTCGCAGCAGCGGCTAAAAGTATACAACAGCTGGCTGCCGCAGGTGCACGCCGATTTTCATGAGATGGGGGCCGAGTCGCCGTACTACTTTTCGCCGGCCGCCAAGCCCTTCCACGAAAGTATAACCCCATGGCAGCGCCAGTTCCAGCACACTATCGGCGAGTATAACCGCCAGTACTTCGACAAAAACAACTGGTTATACTTTACCCGCGAGAGCTTCGACCTGTTTTACCCCAGCTACGGCGACACTTGGCCCACCTACAACGGCGCCATCGGCATGACCTATGAGCAGGGTGGCTCGGGACGCGCAGGGTTAGCCTATAAGAAAGCAGACGGAGACACGCTGACGCTGACGGACAGAATAGCGCACCACGTAGCGGCGAGCGAGGCTACCATTAAGGCCACCTCCGAGAAAGCCGATAAACTGAAGCAGGAGTTCCGTAAATACTACAGCAACAGCCTGCGCAACCCCGGCGGCGAGTATAAATCCTTTGTGATAAAAAGCAGCGCCAACAGTGCCGGCAACCTCAAAGCCCTGACAGACTACCTGCAGCAGCAGGGTATCCTGTACGGTTATGCGGCCAATAAAGGCGCCGTGAAAGGCTACAACTACCTCAACGGCAAAACCGAAAGTATAAAACTGGCACCTGAGGATGTGGTGATCAGCATGTACCAGCCGAAGTCGGTGCTGGTAAAGGTGCTGTTCGAACCAAAGTCCGCCCTGGAGGACTCCCTGACCTACGACATCACCTCCTGGGCGCTGCCTTACGCCTACGGGGTGCAGGCCTACGCGGTAAAGGGTAAGGTGGATATGACCACCAAGGCGCCTGCCGCGCCTGCCGCTGCCGCCATCAGCATCGAAAAACCCTACGCTTACCTGGCCCGCTGGAGCAGTGTGCAGGACCTGAAGTTCGCTACGCAGCTGATGCAGCAAAGTATAAAAATTCGCATGGCCGAGTTGCCGTTTGAGATGGATGGGCAGAAGTATGAGGCTGGCACCCTCATCATTACCCGCACCGGCAACGAGCGCCTGGGCGACACGTTTGACACCCGTGTGCGCGAGCTGGCCCAGCAGCATGGCGTGCAGCTTGCTGCCACCAATACCGGTTTCGTGAGCACCGGCGCAGATTTTGGCTCGGGCAGCGTGCGCTACCTTAAAATGCCGAAAGTGGCGCTGCTCTCTGGTGAGGGGACTTCACCTTACGGCTTTGGGGAGATATGGCATTTCTTTGAGCAGCAGATCAATTACCCGGTTACGGTGCTCAACACCTCTTACTTTAGCCAGGTACCGCTGCAGGAGTTCGATGTGCTGATCCTACCCACAGGCACTTATACCAAGGTGCTGGACGAGAAAACGCTGGAGAAGGTGCAGGACTGGGTGCGCGGCGGCGGTAAACTCATCGCCCTGGAGAGCGCCGCGGGTTTCCTGGCCGGGAAGAAAGGTTTTGAGCTCAAGAAGAAAGGCGAAGAAGCTGAAGAGAAAGCGGAAAGCAAGGGCAAAGGTGATGACAAAAATCCATACGAGAACCTGCGCACCTATGTCGGACGCGAGCGCGAGTCGCTGGAAAGCGAAGTGCAGGGCAGTGTGTACCGTATAGACTTGGACAAAACGCATCCGTTGGCCTTTGGCTACGGCGACAGTTATTTCGCCCTCATCCGTTCTGCGGATACATTCCAGTTTTTGGAGAACGGCTGGAATGTGGGCGTGCTGAAGAAGAATAACTACGCCGCCGGCTATGTAGGGCAGGGGGCAAAGGAGAAACTGCAGGATGCCCTTATACTTGGCACACAGCCACTAGGCCGCGGCCAGATCGTGTACCTGGCTGATAACCCGCTTTTCCGGGGCTTCTGGCAGGGCGGAAAGCTGATGTTTGGCAATGCTGTTTTTGTGGTGGGGCAGTAGCTTTAATCCCACCCCAACCCTCCCCTTTCCTCGAGGGCCCCTACCCCCAGAACAGGGGAGGGAGCTTTGCGGTAACGAATCCAACCACCCCTGCCCCTCCTTGTCTAAGGCGGGGAGCCTGTGATTACTGATGCTGAAGTATAAACTTCGTTGTAGCTGCTTTACACCCTTATAGTCCCCTCGAGGGGACAGTTTCTGTACTAATAACTTTACGCTTTCTTTTCCAGTGGCAAAAGCTTTAGCTATCGAACTTGATCCCAGTCCTTGGGTTGAGCGCCTTGTGAGATCCGGTGCCGCGCAAGCGGCAGCGCCCTGGCGCAGGAGGGAACACAGCGCGATGCCCAAGGACGAGCCCTCTCGGGCTTGAGAGCACCAAAGTATAAAATGAAACGATAGGTAAGTATAGTCTGGAGGATGAACGGTAGCTAGCAAGTATAGCTTGTGTCAAGTGGAAGGAAGCGGCGGCTAGTGAAGTATAAAAGTATGGTTGAGGTATAAAGTATGGCTTTTCAAACCAGTCGGGTTGAAAACCCAACGAATAAAAAGACACGGGCTGCAAGCCCGCGCCAGAAAGAAGATAAAGTATAAAAGTATAGCCAAAGTATAAAGTACGATCCTCCAGACCGGCCGGATCAAAAAACTGGCAGCTAGCAGCAGCCTGTCCTGAGAGCCTGAACCCATCCTCCGAAACATCCTCACCCCAAGTACCATAAAGTATAAATTCGTACCTTGCGTAGCATCTATACTTAACAGATGTAAAACTATGCAAACGCAACACATCATCACGCCGCCTGCCCCGGAGGAGTACGGCAGCAACATGGCCAGCTACGTGCAGCAGGCCCGCACCGAGGACCTGATCGAGGGGCTGACGGCGAGTTACGTGTATATTACCGGCCTGGTGCAGGGCCTGGCCGAGGAACAGCTTTTGCACCGTTACGCGGAAGGCAAGTGGAGCATCAAGGAAATGATGGTGCACCTGATCGATGCCGAGCGTATCTTCTCCTACCGTGCCCTGCGCTTTGCCCGCCAGGACAAAACCGAACTGCACAGCTTCGACGAGAACCTGTACGCCCAGACCTCCAAAGCCGACGCCCGCGATATTAACTCCATCATTGCCGAGTACACCTCGCTGCGTACGTCCACCATCGAGCTGTTCAAGAGCTTTGATGAAGAGGCCTTGCAGCAGGTGGGTGTAGCCAGCGGGAAAGAAGTGAGTGTGCGTGCGCTGGGCTATACCATACTTGGGCATGAGGTACATCACCAGAAAATTATCCGGGAGCGCTACCTGAAGGCATAGCCGCTTCAGGAGAAAGGCTATTGCCATACTTATACATTTCTATATCTTTAGAAACAGATACTTAAAAGAATAAAGTATGGCAATAACTTTTACCCGCCGCTATGTTGGGATGGTGGTGGCGCCGCTGCTGGCGCTGCTGGTATGGCTCCTGACGCCCGCGCTGGCCTACGAGGCCCGGATGGTGGCCACCATCATGTCGTTTTGCCTGGTGTTTTGGATGGCCGAGGTGATTCCGCTCTCCATGACGGCATTTCTGGGTGTGCTGCTGGCCGTGATGCTGGGCATTGCCGAGATAGAGACGGCCTTTCAGAACCTGGGACACCCCATTATTCTGCTCTTTATCGGCAGCTTCCTGCTGGCCCGCTCCATGACGCGCCACGGCCTGGACAAGCGCATTGCCCTGTTTATACTTTCCCGCCCCTATTTTCAGAAAAGCCTCTTCCGGTTGTTCCTGGGTTTTTCAGGCATTGCCTTCCTGTTGTCGATGTGGGTGAGCAACTCCGTGACGGTGGCGATGCTACTGCCGCTCACGCTGGGGGTAACGCAGCTGGTGTGCCAGCCGGCGGATGGCAAAAGTTCAGCGGTATACTTTCTGCTGGGCATCGCCTACAGCGCCTCCATCGGAGGGATCGGCACCATCATTGGCTCACCGCCCAACCTGATCGGGGTGAACTACCTGGCGCAGCAAGGCATCCGGATAGACTTTCTGCAGTGGATGTACCTGGCCATGCCCATCGCGGTGAGCATGTATGTGGTGATGTTGCTCTACATGCGCTATTACCTGGGCAAAAGCGGGTATAACCGGCAGGCGGTGCAGGCCTACGTGGCGGAGCGGCGGCAGCAGAAAGAACGACTCCGCAAGGGAGAACTGGTAACGATGGGTGTGTTTGTTCTGGCGGTTATCCTCTGGCTGGCACCGGGTGTTTTCAACCTGCTGGGCCTGGAGCAGGCCTATACGTTTATGAGCACCTACTTTGCCGAGAGCACCGTGTCGGTGCTGGCCGCTTTGCTGCTGTTCCTCATCCCGCCCGGGCAGGAAACCGGCGGGCAGGGTACGCTCACGGCCGAGGACCTGGTGAAGATAGACTGGGACACGATCCTGCTCTTCGGAGGCGGTATGGCGTTGGGGCAGCTGGTCATCACCTCCGGCCTGGCCGACGTGATCGGCCGCAGCATCACCCTCCTTGTAAACCCTGACCAGAAAGTACTGCTGGTGTTGGTGCTGGTGTTTCTGGTGCTTATGCTGACGGAGGTAAGTTCCAATACGGCCATCGCCATTACCTTTGTGCCGATCATTATCGGGGTGCTGAACGGGCTGAACCTGCCTTTGCTTTATCCGGTGCTGGGTGTGGTAATTGCCTGTAGCTTTGCCTTCATGCTGCCGATCGCCACCCCGCCGAATGCCATTGTGTACGGCAGCAAGCAGGTGCCGATCAGCCAGATGGCGCGGGCGGGCATGCTCCTGAACCTGATCGGTGCCGTGATGATCACCGCCTGGGTCATGCTTTATATGGCGCTGTAACAGCAGGTGCCCGAAGATTTTTCAGCAAGTATGAACCTGCTTACCCGCACTGCTGGCGCATCAACTTTAAACCAATACTTTTACAATCATACTTTTAGCTCATGCAAAACCGCAAGTATTATAGAGTTATCATGGCCATCGCCTGTTTTGTTTTTGCCGGACTTAACGCATACAGGGTATACACCGGAAATTACTCCACCATGGATGTGTTCCTGCTGGTGGTTTTCCTGGTTTTTGGTGCAATTTATTTGTTCCTGATCTTTAAGAAGGACAAGCCGGAATAGAGGGGGAGGGACACAAAGAAAAAACCTGAAAGTCTATAGTGTTCCTTCTGAACAATCAGACTTTCAGGTTCTCAACTTTTAGCCAAAGGTATCTATATTTACGCGGGTGGTTTGGGGAAGGTTATAGGGAGGATGAAAATATTTTAAAAATATTTTCTGACAGGCGGCTCGCTTAGCCCCTTCTGTAGCAGACGTACACGCCCGGTTTTTATTTGGAACCGTCTCATTTACAGTCCTATAGTTTTAGTATTGTTTCGGGAGGAAGAAGTATGTCCCTGGCCGTTGTTTTGGACTAATCTTTTAAACCCCTTAAAGCTATATAGCAGCGAAGCGGCGGAAGTACGCCATTGGTCCGCGACACCAGGCTTACACCGGGTCCACATCGGCCACTACTCTTATCCCTTTAAAGTCGGGCAGTAGTTTCAGGTTGAAAATTGCCTGCGCGATCTGGCCTTTGGCGGCTTTCAGGTTCGTGGTGTCGCGGGGCAGCTTGATGTGGATCTCCTGCAGAAAGAGGTTTCTTATCTTGAAGATGTAGGGCACCTCCGGCCCCAGCACCTGCTGCTTGCCCAGCCTGTCAGTTAATTCCTTGGACAGCACAATGGCGGCGTTCTCGGCAATCTTATCATCCGCATGCTTTACCGTGATGCGGATCATGCGCGTAAACGGCGGGTAACCGAAACGCAGGCGTTCTTCTATCTCGTGCTCGTAGAGCGTCAGGTAATCGTTGCTGATGACCTTGTTAAAAATGGGCTGCAGCGGGTCGCGGGTCTGGATGATCACCGAGCCCGGCTTGCCTTTGCGGCCGGCGCGCCCGCTTACCTGCACAAATAGCTGGTACGCCCGCTCATGCGCCCGGAAATCCGGAAAATTGATGATGGTATCGGCATTTAAAATTCCTACCAGGCTCACGTTCTCGAAGTCGAGGCCCTTTGTTACCATCTGCGTGCCCACCAACACGTTGGTACGGCCGGTCTCAAAATCTGAGATGATCTGCTGGTAGCTGTTCTTCTTTTTGGTGGTGTCCAGGTCCATGCGCTGCACCTCGGCGTCGGGCAGGAGCAGCTTCAGTTCATCTTCTACCTTTTCGGTGCCAAAACCCATACTTTTAAGGGTGGTGGCACCGCAGGCGGGACAGTCGTGGGGCATGCGCTCGTGGTAACCGCAGTAGTGGCAGCGCAGCTCGTTGTTATACTTGTGGTACGATAGGCTCACGGCGCAGAACTTGCACTTGGGTATCCAGGAGCACTCGTCGCAGGAGATGAAGGGCGCGTAGCCGCGGCGGTTCTGAAAAAGTATAACCTGCTCGTTCCGTTGCAGTCGCACTTCAATATCGTTTAATAATTTGGCCGAGAAGTGGCTGTGCATGGTCTTGCGCTGCTGCTCGCGGCGCGTGTCCACCAGTTCTATCTCCGGCAGCTTGGCCTCCCCGAAACGCTTGGTCATACTCACCAGCCCCCAGCGGCCGGTCTGGCAGTTGTAGTAGCTCTCGATGGCGGGCGTAGCAGAGCCCAGCAGCGTTTTGGCTCCCTGCAGGTGCGCCATCATCAGGGCCGTTTCGCGGGCATTGTAGCGCGGGGCCGGGTCGTACTGCTTGTAGCTGGGCTCATGCTCCTCGTCCACAATAATGAGCGAGAGGTCATGGAAAGGCAGGAAAATGGAGGAACGCACGCCCACCACCACCTGGAAACGGCCCGAAAGCACGCCCTGCCATACTTCGGCGCGTTCGTTGTCGGAGAATTTGGAGTGGTAGATGCCGAGCTTGTCGCCAAACACTTTCATCAGGCGCGTTACGATCTGGGCCGTGAGGGCAATCTCGGGCAGCAAGTATAACACCTGTCCGCCGCTATCGAGCGCGTGCTTGATCAGGTCGATGTATACTTCGGTTTTGCCACTGCCCGTTACGCCGTGCAGCAGCACCGTTTCCTTTTCCTTAAACAAGCCCAGGATCTCGTCTTTGGCCTGCAACTGGTGCTCCGACAGCGCCATCGGCAGCTGCTGGTTGCTATAATCCATCGGGAAGCGCGACACGATCTGGTCGAACTGCTCCAGCACGCCTTTTTTAATGAGCGTGTTAATGGATGAGGCCGACAGGTGCGGGTTATTGGTGAGCGCGCTTTTCTCGATGCCGCGGGAGTTGAGGTTAATATCCTGGTGCACGGGCACGAGCTGTAGGTAGTTGAGCAGGATGTCCAGCTGCTTGGGCTGCGGCGTGAGCTGGTTAAACAGCTCCTCCAGCAGGCCCTCCTCCTGCACAAAATGCTCCGACAGGCGCACTTTCTTCACCACCTTGGGCGAGAATTTGTCGCTTACCTGCTCATAAATAATGATCGCCTCCTTCTGGATGAGCGATTTGATGAACTTGTGGTAACTCTTAAGCTGCAGCAGGTTGCCGACCTCGGTAAAGGTAAGGGCCTGGTTGTTCTGAAGGGCAAAAATGATCTTCTCCTCCTGCGGGGCAAGTATAAGCTCGTCCTCCTCGGGGTTGTAGTGCGGGTGCAGCTGTATCCGCGACTCGCTACTCAGTTTAAGAGCTGAGGGCAGGGCGGCGTTGATCACCTCGCCCAGGGTGCACATGTAGTAATCAGCAATCCACTTAAAAAGCTTGAGCTGCGGCGCGGTGATGATCGGCTTGTCGTCAAGCACGTCCAGGATATACTTGGCCTGGTAATCGGCCGGGGCATCTTCGTGCACCTCGGCCACAATGCAGCTCAGCACCTTTTTAGAGCCAAACTGCACAATCACCCGCACGCCCACCGATACCTCGTCGTTCATCTCGTAAGGGATGCGGTAGGTGTACAGCTTGGGCAGGGGCAGCGGCAGAATCACGTCGGCAAACAGCGTGACGCGATCTATGGCCGGCTCCGGCGGGTAATTGAAGTTGAGTAGCTCAGACAAGGGGATTTATACTTTTGCTTCCTACAAAGGTCGTAAAAAATTGATGAATTGCGCAGGCCGGAAGGGTAGAAGTAAAAGCGGCGGAATTATACTTTGGCAGGTGCGGGTAAAACGCTTAACTTAAGCTTTGGAAGAATTATTCACAGATGATTGTCATCCCCCGCCCCCTTCAAGGGGAGACTTTTCTTAAAGTGTAATTAAAATACACTTTAAGAATTTACATCTGTGAATGTCCCCCTTCGAAGGGGGTAGGGGGATGATTTAGTATTTCCGAACAAACTTATACTTTCACTAATCTAGGAATCCCTATGATCGCGAAAACGGTATACCTTGCCATCCTGTTGCTGCTGTTTTGCGGCACGTCTGTACTTGCTCAAACTCAAACCATGCGCGTTGCCACCTACAACACCCGGTATGATAACAAAAGCGATACCACCAATGCCTGGAACAAGCGCCTGCCCGTGATTGCGGACCTGGTGCAGTTTCATGATTTTGATATTTTCGGGACGCAGGAGGTGCTGCATCACCAGCTGGAAGGTATGACGAAGGCGCTGCCGACCTATGGCTACCTTGGCGTGGGCCGCGACGACGGCAAGCAGGCCGGGGAGCACGCAGCCGTGTTTTACAAGAAGGACAAGTATAAACTGCTCAAGCAGGGCAACTTCTGGCTCTCCGAAACCCCTGAGAAACCGGGCAAAGGCTGGGATGCCGACTTCCCGCGCATATGCACCTGGGGCCAGTTCAAAGATCAAAATTCAGGCTTTGAGTTCTATCTCTTCAACGTGCACTTCGACCACCGGGGTGAGCAGGCCCGCCAGGAGAGTGTGAAGCTGATCTTAAAGCAGGTGCAGGAAATAGCCAAAAAAGCGCCCGTTATACTTATGGGTGATTTCAACTTCGACCAGCACGACGAGAAGTATAAAACCCTGGCCGCCTCCAACCTGAAAGATGCCTATGAAATAGCAGCCATGCGTTACGCGCCGCGCGGTACGTTCAACGGCTTTGAAGCCACCCGCAAATCCGACGGCCGCATCGACCACATCTGGCTTTCCCCGGATTTTAAGGTCAGCAAGTATGGGATTTTAACCGATACCTACGCCAATGGCCTTTTCCCATCAGACCACTTCCCGGTGGTGGCGGAGGTAAGGTATGAGGTGAAGAAGAAGTAGGTGCCTGGTTCCTGACTTTTATTCTTCTAACTTTTCTTTGAGTTCCGGGTTTTCTTAAAGAACAAATAAACGTTTGTAAATGATGAAAATTGGTATCACTGGAGCTACAGGGCAACTGGGCCGGCTGGTTGTAAATAAGCTCAAGGAAAAAGTATCCTCAGATAATATTGTCGCACTTGTGCGTTCACCACAGAAGGCTTCCGACCTTGGTGTGGAAGCGCGCGAAGCCGACTACGAAAAGCCCGAGACGCTGGAGAACGCATTGGAGGGCATAGAGACGCTTCTGCTGATTTCGGGAAGTGAAGTGGGAAAGCGCACCGAGCAGCATCAAAACGTGATAGATGCTGCGAAAAAGTATGGAGTGAGGTGGATTGTTTACACAAGTCTACTTCATGCGGATACTTCCTCTATTAGCCTTGCAGAGGAACACCGGGCCACGGAAGCAGCACTGAAAGATTCAGGTATTCCCTACACACTCCTCCGGAACGGTTGGTACACGGAGAACTACACTGGCTCCATTCAGGGAGCGGTGGCAGGGGGTGCTTTTATAGGCAGCGCAGGCGAAGGCAAGATCTCTGCCGCCACCCGCGCTGATTTTGCCGAGGCAGCTGTTGCTGTACTTACCGGCGAGGGGCACCAGGGCAAAGTATACGAACTTGCCGGAGATGAAGCGTTCACCCTCAGCGACCTGGCAGCAGAAATATCCCGCCAGACCGGAAAAGATATCCCCTATAAGAACCTGCCGGAGGCGGACTATGCCGCTGCCCTTACCAGCTTCGGCTTGCCCGAGGGGCTGGCGCAGGCCATTGCCGGCTGGGACGTGGCCGCCTCGCATGATGCCTTGTATGATGATAGCCGGCAACTCTCCAAGTTAATCGGACGTCCCACCACGCCCTTATCCGCTGCAGTGGCGGATGCGCTGAAAACGGTCTAAAAAGCAAAGTATAGCCTGATAGGTTTCTAGTCAGGGAAGGTGCAGAAACCCAAAGAGCTACTTATTTTAGTAGCTCTTTGGGTTTCCATACTTAATAAGGTATTGGGGAAGCTGAAAGTGATAAGGGGATTTTTTTCAATAGTACTGCAAGGCCTGCGCTTACCCGCCTATCTGGCGCGGGCGTTCGCCTGTGCGCGGAGAGTTACTGTTCCAGTTTAAACTTTACGCTTACACTACTCTCTACTTTAATTTTTTCAAATTGTATATCAGCTGGCTTGGGTTCCGCTTTAGTTGAAGTTCCGTAGCCCCTTACAACAATTCCGGCAACTCGCCCTTGAAGTTCATTGTGTACGGCGTTATTGCTTTGGTCAGAAATATAAATAGCAGCTCCAACTTTCTGGTTTATGGGCGAAGCTAAATATTCTGCCTGCTTTTTAGCTTTTGCAACAGCATTGGATTTGAGCGCTAACCTTAGTTGGTCCATGCTTGAGAACTCTGTTCGGTCCAGGTGAATATTGGAAATTTCGATTTTCTCCAACTCCAAAATAACCAAGCCAGCTGTTTGTGCATCATTAACTTTCAAGGAGTAAACCTTGGTCTTTAGCACATCCTGCCCTTTAAGAAAGTATTTTTTAAAATTACTTCCCAAGTCATTAAGCGACAGGTTTTCCGCTGTATTGATCCCTAACTTCTGAAGCGTTTTTTCCATCTTAGACTCTAACTCCTCAATAGAAATTTTACCTTTTGTGTCTTTCTCATTGATTAAGATGTTGAGGTAAATTTCATCAGGAGTTACCAGTGTATCGACCGATGCAGCTGTCTCTATAAAAGGCTGATCTATGAAGTTCTTTGTCTGCCCAAAGCTTACAATGGACTGAAGCATTGCATAGATTATGATAAAACATATTTTATTCATGAGTTCAGTGCTAAGTAATGTATTTGGCTTTCAAAGTTGTTTCTGATGCCCAGATAGTGCTAGAAATGGATGTTTATGAGCCTGAAGCTAATTTTGTAGCAGCACAAGCGACGCTTGCACTATAAAATTTGGTCCTAGGGAAGTCACCTCTGAGCCTCTACCGCACCTGCGACTTATCCACCCGTGTCGGCGTATCCTCTCCATTCACCACACCCTCAGAAGCTAAGGCAATGGCCCGAATCATGTTGGTCAGGTGCTCCATGTTGAGTTGAGAGAGTTCGTCGTGCACCGTGTGGTAGGTTTTATCCTGGTCTATCTGCACTGAGGAGATGGTATGGGCCGGCACACCTAAGCGGGCCAGCGTGGCGTTGTCGGAGCGGTAAAATAGGTTTTGCTCGGGGTAGGGGTCGGGGTGGATGCTGTAGGTGGTGCCTTCCAGTCGTTTCTGCATCAGCGGGCCCAGGTTGGAGCGCTCAAAGCCGGTGAGGTAAGCGCTGTTCGGGCCGAACTTAGAGGGCTTGCCCACCATTTCGATGTTGAACATGGCCACAATCTGATCGGGGTTGAGTTGCTCGGAGAAGTACCTGGAGCCGAAGCCGCCCATCTCCTCTGCCGTGAAAGCCACAAACAATAAGGTGCGCTCCGGTTGCGGCTGCTTTTTGTAGTACTCGGCCAGCAGCATCATGGCGGTGGTGCCGGCCGCGTCGTCGTCGGCGCCGTTGGCAATGCTGTCACCGTCCAGGGCTTCCTGAATGCCGATGTGGTCGTAGTGGCCCGAAAATACGACAAACTCATCTTTGCGCTTGCCCTCAATCATGCCGCCCACGTTGGTGAGTTGCAGCTGCTCTATGTTATTTTCTACCTCCAGTTTATACTTTTTAGCCTGCAACTGGTCCGTAAGTATAAAAACCTTGCTGCCGCCCTCGCTGCTGAGTTGCTGCTTTACGCTGCCACGGCCCATGTAGTGCTGGTAGCGGCTAAAGGTTTCCTCATGCTTCGGGTGCACCAGCACCAGCACGTCCTCAGCACTACTGTTCAGCTCGCGTAGCACCGCCCGGAAATCATCGTTCTCGCCAATGGTCACAATTTTCTGCTTGCCCTTGTGTTTCCACTCCACTTCCTCTTTCTCCGTGATGGCAAACATATTTTCCGGGGAAATCTTCTTGCCGTTCAGTTTGGCCTCTTTTTCATCCGGGGTGATGCGGTACACGCTGAAGGTCTGCAGGTAGTCGTCCTCGCCGGGAAGCGGCTTTAGCCCGATGCGCTGAAACTCGGCCTGGATGAACTTGGCGGCCTTCTCGATGCCGGGCGTAAAGGAGGCGCGGCCCTGCATGTTGTCATCGCTGAGGGTGGATATGATGCGGGTAACTTCGTTTTGGGTGATAGTGCTGCTTACATCCTGGGCCGTAGCAGTAAAAAGGCCACAGGCAAAAGCAAGTGCGGTAAATTTTAGTCTCATGGGGTAGCGTCTATGGATTCTGGGAAAATAATGAGCAAATTGGCAGCAGAGGCAGCGAACGCCTAAGCAAAACAAATATAGTGTTTCTATGGAGAAAAGCGCAGACATAAACTGGCTGAAGTGGCTACAGTTTACCGTGCTTGTCTCGGTGACTTTATACTTTGGCAGCACCCTGTTTATCCCGCTCAGCTTCGCCCTGCTCATTAGTTTTGTGCTATATCCGATCTGTGTGTGGCTGGAGAAGAAAGAATTTCCGCGCTGGGCTGCCATTGCCCTTTGCCTGTTGCTGCTGCTGGCGCTGGTTGGCGGGCTAGGGTATTTGCTGGTGCGCCAGATGCTGCGCTTTGGGGCGGAGTGGCCGCAGCTGCAGGGTAAACTGAAAGCAGCCTGGGGGAACATCAGCCTGTATGCGGAGACACACTTCGGTTTTGATGCCACGAAACAGGTAGCCTGGCTTGAAGGGATGGCAGCTGATGTGGCTTCCTCTGCCTTTTCGCTGGTGCAGGGGGTGGTTTATACTTCGGCGGTTTCGCTGGTGTTGCTCGTGCTGATCCCGATCTACGTGGCGCTTATACTTTACAACCGCGAGGCGCTGGCCCGGGCCCTGTACTCTTTTTTCCCGAAGGACGAGCACCAGAAGATCCACCAGATCCTGCTCGAAACCATCACCACGTACTATAATTTCATCAAAGGCATGGCCATTGTGTACCTGGTGGTGGGCGTGCTGAACAGTCTGGGCCTGCTGCTGATCGGGGTGCCGCACGCCATATTCTTTGGGGTGGCCGCCTCTGTGCTTACGTTTATACCTTACGTGGGCATCACCATCGGGGCCATACTTCCCATGGCGGTGGCCTGGATCACCTACGACTCGATGTGGTACCCGCTGGGGGTGGTGCTGGTGTTTGGCGTGGTGCAGTACCTGGAGGCAAACCTGATTTTCCCGTGGGCCGTGAGCGCGCGACTGCAGGTGAACATGCTCTTTACGCTGCTGGCCATTGTGGCCGGCGGTATACTTTGGGGCGCCTCCGGCATGATCCTGTTCATCCCTTTCCTGGCCATACTAAAACTCATTGCGGATAAGCACGAGGCCATGCGGCCGATCTCGCTCCTGCTGGGAAGCGGCAAAGAGCGGCGGTAAAGTATAAATAAACATATTTTATACTTTCGCTAACGGAAGCTTCTCTTATACTTTGTCGTTTGTTAAAGCGCCTCTTGGGCAGGACTCCCACAAAAGTGGCAGCGCGTTTCATACTTTTCATTTTGTCATCCTGAAAGGATCTTGGTAGCGGTAGTATAAGTTTACCCTCTTTTCCACCAAGATTCTTAACAGAATGACAAATTGGGTAGAGGCTCGGTAAGCAGAGCAGAATGAAACAGGCTCACGCACAAGAGGGGAGCGGTGTCAGGGGCAAGGTATAAAAGCCAGTCCTGCAAGTATAACTGGCATAAAACAAAGAAGGCTACCCAAGCGGGTAGCCTTCTTTATACTTTAAACTTATGCGTTACTCTTTCGTTTTGTCCGTGTCGGTAGACTTGGTTGGCTCTGTCTCCTCTGCCTCATCCGATGCGCCTTTGGCTTTCTTGCTGCCCGACTTCTTGGATGTGAAGGTCAGTTTCTCTTCGCCTTCCTTGTACTCCACCATGATTACGTCACCTTGGTTCACCTCGGCCTTCAGTATCTCCTCCGCAATCGGGTCCTCGATATACTTCTGAATAGCCCGGTTCAGCGGACGAGCGCCATACTTCGGATCGTATCCTTTCTCAGCCACGAAGTCCTTCGCCTCTTTTGTCAGCTCGATAGTATAGCCGAGGCTTTCTACGCGCTTGAACAGCTTGCCCAGCGACAGCTCGATGATCTTGTGCATGTGCTCACGGTTAAGCGAGTTGAACACGATCACGTCGTCCAGGCGGTTCAGGAACTCAGGCGAGAACGTTTTCTTCAGGGCGCTGGCAATTGTGCCTTTCATGATGTCGTCCACGTTCTCCTGCTTGGTCTTCGACATAAAACCGATACCGGCACCGAAGTCCTGCAGGTCGCGGGCACCGATGTTGGAGGTCATGATGATGATCGTGTTACGGAAGTCAACCTTGCGGCCCAATCCGTCGGTAAGTATACCATCATCCAGCACCTGCAGCAGCAGGTTGTACACATCCGGGTGCGCTTTCTCGATCTCATCCAGCAGTACCACAGAGTATGGCTTGCGGCGGATCTTCTCGGTCAGCTGGCCACCTTCTTCGTAGCCCACATAGCCCGGAGGCGCTCCCACCAGGCGCGACACGCTGAATTTCTCCATGTACTCACTCATGTCGATACGCACCAGCGCGTCTTCTTTATCGAACAGGTAGGTGGCCAGCACTTTAGCGAGCTCTGTTTTACCCACACCCGTCGGACCAAGGAATACGAACGAGCCAATTGGCTTCTTCGGATCTTTCAAGCCAACGCGGGTACGCTGGATCGCTTTCACCAGCTGGCCAATTGCCTTTTCCTGGCCGATCACTTTGCCTTTCAGCTCCTCGCCCATGTTCAGGAGCTTCTGTCCTTCGTTCTGGGCGATGCGCTTCACCGGTATACCTGTCATCATGGCAATAACCTCTGCCACATTTTCCTCTTTTACCGTGTAGCGCTTCTTTTTGGTCTCGTCTTCCCAGTTGCGCTTGGCTGCTTCGAGCTGGTCGATGAGTTTTTTCTCCTTGTCGCGCAGTTGGGCCGCCTCTTCATACTTCTGGCTCTTCACCACGCGGTTTTTCTCCACCTTGATATTCTCGATCTGCTCTTCCAACTTCAGGATATCGTCCGGCACCACGATGTTGTTGATATGCACGCGCGCACCCGCCTCATCCAGGATGTCGATTGCCTTGTCCGGCAGGAAACGGTCGCTCATATAGCGGTCAGACAGCTTCACGCAGGCCTCAATGGCCTTGTCGGTGTAATTTACGTGGTGGTGATCCTGGTACTTATCCTTGATGTTGTGCAGGATCTCCATCGTTTCCTCTGCCGTGGTAGGGTCTACCATCACGATCTGGAAACGACGGGCCAGGGCGCCATCCTTCTCAATGTACTGGCGGTACTCATCCAGCGTAGTGGCACCGATGCATTGTATCTCGCCACGGGCAAGCGCCGGTTTGAACATGTTAGAGGCGTCCAGCGAGCCTGAGGCACCGCCTGCACCCACAATCGTGTGCAGCTCATCAATGAACAGGATCACGTCCGGAGACTTCTCCAACTCGTTCATCACGGCCTTCATGCGCTCCTCGAACTGGCCTCTGTACTTAGTGCCAGCCACCAGGGAAGCAAGGTCCAGGGTAACCACGCGCTTGTTAAACAGCACACGGCTCACCTTTTTCTGGATAATGCGCAGGGCAAGTCCTTCGGCAATGGCGGTTTTACCAACGCCCGGCTCGCCTATAAGGATAGGGTTGTTCTTTTTACGGCGGCTCAGTACCTGGGCCACGCGTTCAATTTCTTTCTCCCGGCCAACGATCGGGTCCAGCTTATCATCCTCGGCCAACTTGGTTAGGTCGCGGCCAAAGTTATCGAGCACAGGCGTGCGCGATTTCTCCCCTGGCTTCTTGCTTGCAGCGCTGCCAGAGCGGGACGACGAGCTACCAAACAGCTTGTCTGAGTCATCAGAATCATCAGTGTCTGACGAGGCCAGCGGATTATTGCTATGATAATCCAAAGAGTCTCTTATTGCTTCGTAGTTCACGTTAAATTTCGCTAAGATTTGAGAAGATATATTGTCCTCGTCCCGTAGGATGGACAACAGAAGATGCTCTGTGCCAATGATATCGCTCTTGAAGATCTTTGCCTCCAGGTAGGTTATCTTGAGCACCTTTTCGGTCTGCTTCGTCAGAGGGATACTGCCCGTTATGTTGCTGCTTTGTGATGCCGTATTTCGTGTAGCCTGCTCTAAAGCGTACTTTAATTCATCTATCGAAACGCCAAGCTTCTTCAGCAGAGAGATGGCCGTACCTTCTCCTTCCCGAATCATTCCCAGCACCAAGTGTTCGGTGCCGATGTAGTCATGGCCAAGTCGTATGGCTTCCTCACGGCTAAGCGAGATGACTTCTTTTACTCGGTTTGAGAATTTTGCTTCCATGTATACTATACTCCGTGTATTCTTATAAAGTATGAAATGTTATAACTGCCTGAGTGTTACAGTTACTATCTTTTATCCAAACAAGCTTTTCGGTACAAATGTTCAGCTTGATGGGCGCCGCTACTGAAGGTAAGAAATCGACGCTGGCCCCTGTGTAAACAACAAGTCAATTATACTTAGCTCTGGTACAAATTGTTTGCCAAATACTTGTGTATATGGTATTACGTGCAAATTGTCAGGATAGATTTTTGGATGTACCCTGTTTCTGAGGTCCAGCACGTTCCCGGGGGGCTGAATCCGGTACGCATCCGTGTGATTCAGCGGTTTGTTCAGTTTCAGTAATTTAAGATAAAGCTTTAAAAGTTCAACGTTCAGCTCGAACAAAAATTTCGGCTGGCGCTCATATACTTCCTGCAGGTAGCCGCTGTAAAATTCAAAATAGGGCGCCCGGCCGTACGCCGCCTGTATGGTGCGCCAGTGCACCAGCTGCCATTTCTGGCTGTAATCGATCTCTATTTCCTGTATCGGTGTCTTGGTTTTGCTGTTGCCGCGCAGCACCGGCACGCTCAGGGGCTGCACCCCGTGGGCCGTGAGCACATGGCAGCGGTTGCGGTAGCTCTGCTTCACGTAGTTCTCGTGCGCCTCCAGCGCTATACTTTCGCAGCGAAGCGCGTGCCAGAAAAAAGCCACCGGCGGGTTATACATGGTTTCGGTTAAGAGAATCAAAGGGAGTTTAAGAGTTAGAGAGTTAGAAAGTTGGGGAGTTAGAGAGTTAGATTCTTGGTAGCACATGTCAAGACTTTTTGATGTCGCTCCAGTACATTCGTGCTACTTGATTCGTGCTACGTGATACGTTTTCCCGCTAAATAAGCATGAATTCTCAGATTTCATAATCGGCGCGGAGGTTGTACCTTTGTGGTTGCTCGTTGCCAAATGAAAAATTATCCGAATATTCCTTTCCTGTATTATCCGCTCTGGTTGCTGCTCAAAGGCTTATCCCTGCTGCCGTTGCCGGTGCTTTACCTGTTATCCGATTGCTTATACTTTATAGTTTACTACGTTGCCGGCTACCGCAAAAAGGTGGTGCTAAGCAACCTGCGAAACGCCTTCCCGGAGAAAAGTGATCCGGAAATACGACTGATTGCCAAAGACTTTTACAAGCAGTTCACGGATGTGGTGGTCGAGATCCTGAAGCTGCGGTCGATGGGCGCAGCTGAAATGAGGCGGCGCATCGTTTTCTCGAACCAGGAACTGCTGGATGATTTTGTGCAGCAGGGCAAAACTGTTATCACCATGGGCTCACACTCCTGCAACTGGGAGTGGGTGCTCTCTGCCGGGGCGGTGCAGTTTGGTTTTCCGGCCCATGGCATTTACAAGCCGCTGAACAACCCCTTCTTCGAGGCCTTTATGCTGACGACGCGCAGCAAACTGGGGGCGGGACTGATAAAAATGAAGGACACCCTCCGCGATTTCGCCGCCCACCGCAACATGCCGCGCGTGGTGGCCATGCTCTCCGACCAGACGCCTCTTAAAAGCGAGATCACGTTCTGGACTACTTTCCTGCACCAGGATACCCCATTTTATGAAGGGGCCGAAAAGCTGGCCAAAAAATTCAGGTACCCGGTTCTGTTCCTGGATGTGAAACGTTCGAGACGCGGGTATTACACGTTAACGTTCGAGGTAATCTCGGATGGTACTTCAGACACAGTTCCGATTACTGAAATTTTCGCAAAAAAGCTGGAAGCTGCCATCCGCCGCGCCCCCGCCAACTACCTCTGGACCCACAAACGCTGGAAACACAAGCGGCCGAAGGCCGCTGAGTTAGAGAGTTAGAGAGTTTGGGAAGATAAGGTATATAATATACTGTATACTGAGCGATAGTATAAGCAAGGCGGTAAGTATGGATTGCGTGTCAGGCAAAGTATAAATCACGACATCTCATCCACACTTTCTAACTTTCTAACCTTTTAACTTTCTAACTATAAATACTCTTCAATATCGCCGGCGCCAGGGCGTAGTACCTCAAAGGCGTTATTGGTCACGTCCACCACGGTAGAGGCTATGTTGTTGCCCGGGCCCCCGTCTATCACGGCATCCACCAGATTTTTATACTTCTCATAGATCAGTTCCGGGTCGGTGCTGTATTCCAGTACTTCATCATCATCGCGGATGGAGGTGGAGAGGATGGGGTTGCCTAGTTCCTTTACCAGCTGCAGCGCAATGCTGTTGTCGGGCACGCGTATCCCTACGGTTTTCTTCTTGGCGCTGGCATACTTGGGCACGTTGCTGGTGGCGTTCAGCACAAAAGTAAACGGCCCCGGCAGCGCCTTTTTCATCACCTTGTAGGTAGGCGTGTCTATTTTGGCATAATCGGAGATGTGGGTGAGGTCGGAGCAAATGAAGGACAGGTTCACCTTATCAGGCTTTACGCCCTTTATCTGGCACACGCGCTCAATGGCGCGGGCATTATGGATGTCGCAGCCAAGGCCGTAGATGGTGTCAGTAGGGTAGATGATGACACCCCCGTTGCGGAGTATGTCCGCTACCTCGCGTATCTTCCGTTCCTGCGGGTTGTCGGGGTGTATCTGGATAAAGGCTGCGTTGCTCATCTTTCAGGTGTTATTGTTTTAAAGTAGAGATACTGTTTCGGGTGCAGAAGCGTTGCAAAACTTATACTTGCGTGCCGGCCCCGTACTCGCTCCTGAGCAGGCTGTATACCTCCAGGTCGTGGAAGTGGTCGTTGAGGAACTCGCCGTGCCGCTGCACCCCCTCCAGCGTGAAGCCAAGTTTCCTGGGGATGTTGCTGCTGCGCGCGTTGCCCACGCCCACCCTGATCTCCACGCGGTTCATGCGCAACTTCCCGAAGGCGTAGTCCAGCAGCGTTTGGCAGGCGCGGCGCATAATACCCTTGCCCTGCTTGTCCTCGGCCAGCCAATAGCCGATCTCCAGTTTCCTGTTCAGTTTATCGATCCCCTTAAACCCAATGAGGCCGCACACCTTCTGCGCATGCACGATCACGAAAATCAGGTCGGAGGTATTGCCCGGCGCGGAGACATACTTCAGGTAGGCTTCGGTATCGCCCACCTCCTGGCTGAAATCTATAAAGGGCAGCCACTGGCGCAGGTACGGCCGGTCGCGGTCGATGATGTAGTAGAGGGCGGGCGCGTCGGCGGTGGTGGCGCGGCGCAGGTACAGGTCGGGGGCTACGGGCAGCTGTAAGAGCGGGGCAGCAGGTTTCATAGTTTTATACTTACACGTGAACAGGCAAGTTAGTTATCTTCGCCCATACGGCCAGCAGGGGCGGCTAAACAAAGCTTCGGGAAGTATAGTTTAAGGAGTATAACGCAGTCTTCGGAAATTTATACCCCATCTTATGGAAATCTTTACAATAATTGCCTTTATACTTGTCTGGGGCCTGCCGGCCGTGGCACAGGATGAGCCGAAGCTAACCATCGGCGCCAAGGTTGGCCTTAACTTCTACAGCCTGGGCAGCGACGAGCTGGTGGAGGACGACGACACCGGCCTGAGCTATGAGTTCGGGGTTTACGGCCGCATCGGGGAGCGGTTTTTCGTGCAGCCGGAGCTAAACCTGGTGAGCCACAAAACGCACCTCATCACCCGTACCCAAACCCGCGTGGGGGAGCGCGATGCGCTTACCGTGCGCTACCTGCGCATACCGGTGCTGCTGGGCTACCGCACCGACTATAGTGGCCCGGTGGCCTCGCAGGTACGCTTTATGGTGGGCCCTTCCATTTCCTATGCCTTTGCTGTGGCAGACAATAACATAGACGTGAGCCGGAGCGACCTGCACAAGGCCCAGTTTGCCCTCAATGGCGGTATTGGGTTTGAGGTGTGGCTGCTGAACCTGGACCTGATGTACCACCACTACTTAACCTCGCTCTTTAACGATGGGCGATCATCGGGCAAGGGCCGCGCTTTCTCCATCTCTGCGGGGCTGGGTTTTTAACCCGTTTATACTTTCAGTGATTTATACTTTCAGCCGCACGATAGCTTATGCAGCACACCGTCATACTTGTTCCCGGCCTCGGCGACTCCGGCCCAGACCACTGGCAGAGCCTGTGGCAGCAGAAGTTCCCGGCTTTTGAGCGGGTGCAGCAGCAGAACTGGGACAAACCTGTGCGGCAGGAGTGGGTGGAGGAGTTAAACCGCGTGGTGCAGCAGCATAACCCCGAGCAGGTGGTGCTGGTGGCGCACAGCCTGGCCTGCATCGCCGTGGCCATCTGGGCGCAGCAGTATAAGCAGAAAATAAAGGGGGCCCTGCTTGTGGCTCCCGCCGATTCCGAGGCGCCCCAGTTTCCGGAGGAGGCGAGTGGCTTTGCGCCTATACCCACGCAGCGGTTGCCGTTTAAAAGTATACTGGTGAGCAGCAGCAACGATGAATACATGCTGACCAAGCGCGCGCAGCAACTGGCTGAAGCCTGGGGCAGTCGCTACGTCAACATCGGCATGGCGGGCCACATCAACAGCGCCTCCGGCTACGGCAGCTGGGACCAGGGGCTGGAACTGCTCAAAGGCCTTTGCGGCAGCGCGAGGTTGTAGGGCAGTAGTGCCAAACTCCGACTAGCGCCATGTTACTTGTTTAAGGAGGAGGATTTTTGCCTCTCCCCAACCCTCTCTTAATAACAGGGGAGGGAGCTTTTGCAATGCCGGGTCCAACCACCCCTGACCCCTCCTTAGCCAAGGCGGGGAGCCTGCTATTGCTTCTGCTGAAGTATAAGTTTCATAGCTGCTGGTACCGTGTGGACAGGTCGCGACTTGTCCCTACAAAGTATAATCCAGAAGAAGAGTCTCGCAGCCGATCACATCCCCCTACCCCCTTTGAAGGGGGACTTTAGTTCAAGCTTCGTCAGCAGCGGCTATCGAAATGATCCCAGTCCTTGGGTTGAGCGCCTTGTGAGATCCGGTGCCACGTTAGTGGCAGCGCCCTGGCGCAGGAGGGAACACAGCGCGATGCCAAAGGACGAGCCCTCTCGGGCTTGAGAGCACCA
>NZ_LVWA01000006.1 GCF_001907195.1 Pontibacter flavimaris | reverse complement strand
AGCATTTCATGTTACCATACTTGAGGCCCCATCCTTTTAGGTTGGGGCCTTTGCTTTGGCGTCTGTGGCCGGGGCCTTTGGGGGGTGGGGTATAAAAAGAAAAAGGGGCAGCGGGATTTCTCCTGCTGCCCCTTTTGGTGGGGTTGGCGGCCACCTACTCTCCCGGGGGTGAACCCAGTACCATCGGCGCTCCCGGGCTTAACTGCTCTGTTCGGAATGGGAAGAGGTGCTCACCGGGGCCATAGCCGCCATTGTCTTGGCACGGTTTCTATGCGTGCGCGAATGCTTTAGGTGACATGATATGTGGGGGAGAGACAAGGAAGGAAAAGTGAGAGCGGCGGGCCGGTACACCGGTACCGGAACGCGCCCGGGCAATTAGTACCGCTCGGCTTTACTATCTCTAGCTTTACACCTGCGGCCTATCAACGTCGTCGTCTTCGACGGCCCTTCAAGGGAGATCTCATCTTGGGGCGGGTTTCGCACTTAGATGCTTTCAGCGCTTATCCCGTCCGAGCGTAGCTACCCTGCGCTGCGGCTGGCGCCACAACAGGTCCACCAGAGGCTCGTCCAACCCGGTCCTCTCGTACTAAGGTCAGGACCCCTCAAATCTCCTACGCCCACAACAGATAGGGACCGAACTGTCTCACGACGTTCTGAACCCAGCTCGCGTGCCACTTTAATCGGCGAACAGCCGAACCCTTGGGACCTTCTCCAGCCCCAGGACGTGACGAGCCGACATCGAGGTGCCAAACCTCCCCGTCGATATGAGCTCTTGGGGGAGATCAGCCTGTTATCCCCAGAGTACCTTTTATCCTTTGAGCGATGGCCCTTCCATGCGGAACCACCGGATCACTATATCCGCCTTTCGGCCCTGCTCGGCTTGTAGGCCTCACAGTCAAGCCCCCTTGTGCTATTGCGCTCTGCGTACGGTTACCAAGCGTACTGAGGGAACCTTTGAAAGCCTCCGTTACTGTTTTGGAGGCGACCACCCCAGTCAAACTACCCACCAAGCACTGTCCCCCGCTTTACGAGGTTAGGCGCCAAGCAACTCAAGGGTTGTATTTCAAGGACGGCTCCACGATGCCTGGCGACACCGCTTCACAGCCTCCAACCTATCCTACACATGAGTTACCCAGCGTCAATGCTAAGCTATAGTAAAGGTTCATGGGGTCTTTCCGTCCCGTTGCGGGTACTCGGCATCTTCACCGAGACTACAATTTCACCGAGCTCACGGCTGAGACAGCGCCCAGATCGTTACACCATTCGTGCAGGTCGGAACTTACCCGACAAGGAATTTCGCTACCTTAGGACCGTTATAGTTACGGCCGCCGTTTACCGGGGCTTCGATTCAATGCTTCGCCCATTGCTGAGCTAACATCCCCTCTTAACCTTCCGGCACCGGGCAGGTGTCAGGCCTTATACTTCATCTCTCGATTTCGCAAAGCCATGTGTTTTTGTTAAACAGTCGCCTGGGCCTTTTCACTGCGGCCTCTCCAGTTGCCTGGAGGAGGCGCCCCTTCTCCCGAAGTTACAGGGCCATTTTGCCGAGTTCCTTGGCCGTGATTCACTCGAGCACCTTAGGATTCTCTCCTCGACCACCTGTGTCGGTTTGCGGTACGGGCGGCCATGCAGTCAAACACTTAGCGGGTTTTCTAGGGAGCCTGGTTAGGGACACTCGCCGCCCCCGAAGGGTTGGCGTACTTTCCACTTTCAGCTAGCCTGGCGTACTTCACAACCAAGCCACTACCTACGGTGTTAAGCGCACTATTCCGTCAGTGCGCGGTCCTTTCACTTCTCCGTCACCGCATCGCTATGCATGGCCGGTGCTGGAATATTAACCAGCTGTCCATCGACCTGCGCTTTCGCCTCGGCCTTAGGACCCGACTAACCCTGATCCGATTAGCGTTGATCAGGAAACCTTGGTCTTTCGGTGTGCGGGTTTCTCGCCCGCATTATCGTTACTTATGCCTACATTTGCTTTTCCGAGCGCTCCAGCGCGCCTTGCCGGCACGCCTTCACCGCCCTCGGAATGCTCCCCTACCAGTGCACATAGTGCAATCCGCAGCTTCGGTATTAGACTTGATGCCCGATTATTATCGATGCCCTCTCGCTCGACCAGTGAGCTGTTACGCACTCTTTAAAGGAATGGCTGCTTCCAAGCCAACCTCCTGGCTGTCTAAGCAAGTGGACCCCCTTTGTTCAACTTAGTCTAAATTTGGGGACCTTAGCTGGCGGTCTGGGTTCTTTCCCTCTCGGCCTGGGACCTTAGCACCCCAAGCCTCACTGCCGCGTATGTCTAGTGGCATTCGGAGTTCGTCAGGATTCGGTAGGATGTGACTCCCCCTAGTCCTATCGGTAGCTCTACCTCCACAAGACTCCACCGCGACGCTGCCCCTAAAGGCATTTCGGGGAGTACGAGCTATTTCTCAGTTTGATTGGCCTTTCACCCCTACCCACAGGTCATCCAAATGCTTTTCAACGCAAACTGGTTCGGACCTCCAACTGGTTTTACCCAGCCTTCATCCTGCCCATGGGTAGATCACAAAGTTTCGCGTCTACCCCCCCTGACTGCGCGCCCTGTTCAGACTCGCTTTCGCTGCGGCTCCGATCTTTAAAGATCTTAACCTTGCCAGGGAGGAGTAACTCGTAGGCTCATTATGCAAAAGGCACGCCGTCACCACACAAAGTGGCTCCGACCGCTTGTAAGCGCACGGTTTCAGGATCTGTTTCACCCCCTTATTCAGGGTGCTTTTCACCTTTCCCTCACGGTACTGGTTCACTATCGGTCTCTCAGGAGTATTTAGCCTTACCGGATGGTGCCGGTGGATTCAGGCGGGATTTCTCCGGTCCCGCCCTACTCAGGATACCACTAGGGCCAAGCAGCTTACGCACACGGGACTATCACCCCCTATGGTCAGGCTTCCCAGCCTGTTATGCTTCAATACTTGGTCCCACCTCGTGGTCCTACAACCCCGCAGCTGCCGTGACAGCTGTGGTTTGGGCTAATCCGCGTTCGCTCGCCACTACTTGCGGAATCACTGTTGTTTTCTCTTCCTCCGGGTACTTAGATGTTTCAGTTCCCCGGGTTCGCCCCCCGTAGGGTAGTGTATCTTCAATACACTGGGTTGCCCCATTCGGAAACCTGCGGATCACAGGGTATGTGCCCCTCCCCGCAGCTTATCGCAGCTTGTCGCGTCCTTCATCGCCTCTGAGAGCCTAGGCATCCCCCGTGCGCCCTTCTCTGCGTT
The DNA here is from genome assembly GCF_001907195.1 of Pontibacter flavimaris. Lineage (GTDB taxonomy): Bacteria > Bacteroidota > Bacteroidia > Cytophagales > Hymenobacteraceae > Pontibacter > Pontibacter flavimaris. The sequence continues at coordinate 2,355 of NZ_LVWA01000006.1, read as the reverse complement.
CTCGGCCGGCCCCACAAGCGTGGGCCGGCCCGCCTCTCTCGCACCAGGACCCTATCGCTAGGGCCTAGTCATTTTCTTCTTATCTCTCTCCCATCATGTCAAAGAACGTTTTTTAGTTATGAGTTAAGCGTGAGGAGTTATGAGTTGTATTAACTCTTAACTTTCAACTTTAACTACTTTCCAAAAGAGAAGTAAAAACCAGCTGTCTTTACTTGAAATCAGTAATCGGTGGTGGAGAATAACGGAGTCGAACCGTTGACCTCCTGCGTGCAAAGCAGGCGCTCTAGCCAGCTGAGCTAATCCCCCAGGTACTTCGCGGTGGGCCTGCGTGGACTCGAACCACGGACCTCTACATTATCAGTGTAGCGCTCTAACCACCTGAGCTACAAGCCCGCTTCCTTGGCCGGGCCTGGCCGCCCGATAAAAATGCTGTTTTGAAAGGGATGCTTGAAACAGAACTACTAGCTTTAAGGATTCGCGGAGCCCGGAGGCCGTCCCTAGAAAGGAGGTGATCCAGCCGCACCTTCCGGTACGGCTACCTTGTTACGACTTAGCCCCAGTTACCAGTTTTACCCTAGACGGCTCCTTGACGGTCACCGGCTTCAGGTCTCCCTGACTTCCATGGCTTGACGGGCGGTGTGTACAAGGCCCGGGAACGTATTCACCGCGTCGTTGCTGATACGCGATTACTAGCGATTCCGGCTTCACGGAGTCGAGTTGCAGACTCCGATCCGAACTGAGACCGGCTTTTTGAGATTGGCGCCCCATCGCTGGGTGGCAACCCTCTGTACCGGCCATTGTAGCACGTGTGTAGCCCTAGGCGTAAGGGCCATGATGACTTGACGTCGTCCCCGCCTTCCTCGCTCCTTGCGGAGGCAGTCTCTCCAGAGTCCCCACCATGATGTGCTGGCAACTGAAGATAGGGGTTGCGCTCGTTGCGGGACTTAACCCAACACCTCACGGCACGAGCTGACGACAGCCATGCAGCACCTTGCTTTGTGCCCCGAAGGGAAGCTCCATCTCTGGAGCGGTCACGCGCATTCTAGCCTAGGTAAGGTTCCTCGCGTATCATCGAATTAAACCACATGCTCCACCGCTTGTGCGGGCCCCCGTCAATTCCTTTGAGTTTCACCCTTGCGGGCGTACTCCCCAGGTGGATGACTTAACGCTTTCGCTTGGACGCTGACAGTGTATCGCCAACATCGAGTCATCATCGTTTACGGCGTGGACTACCAGGGTATCTAATCCTGTTCGCTCCCCACGCTTTCGTGCCTCAGCGTCAGTTTCGGCCCAGCGAGCTGCCTACGCAATCGGGGTTCTTGGTGGTATCTAAGCATTTCACCGCTACACCACCAGTTCCGCCCGCCTCGACCGAACTCAAGCCCGCCAGTATCAACGGCAGTTCCACGGTTGAGCCGTGGGATTTCACCGCTGACTTAACGGGCCGCCTACGCACCCTTTAAACCCAATAAATCCGGACAACGCTTGCACCCTCCGTATTACCGCGGCTGCTGGCACGGAGTTAGCCGGTGCTTATTCACCAGGTACCGTCAGTTACTCCCGCAGGAGCGTTTTCTTCCCTGGTAAAAGCAGTTTACAACCCAGAAGGCCTTCTTCCTGCACGCGGCATGGCTGGGTCAGCCTCTCGGCCATTGCCCAATATTCCCTACTGCTGCCTCCCGTAGGAGTCTGGTCCGTGTCTCAGTACCAGTGTGGGGGACCATCCTCTCAGAACCCCTAGCCATCGTCGCCTTGGTGGGCCTCTACCCCGCCAACTAGCTAATGGCACGCATGCCCATCTTCCACCGCCTCAGCTTTGACTACCTTCGGATGCCCTCAAGTAGTGTCATGCGGTATTAATCCACCTTTCGGTGGGCTATCCCCCAGTGGAAGGTAGGTTGCATACGCGTTACGCACCCGTGCGCCACTAACCCAGTCCCCGAAGGAACTGGATCCGTTCGACTTGCATGTATTAGGCCTGCCGCTAGCGTTCATCCTGAGCCAGGATCAAACTCTCCATTGTAAGAAAATCTGCGGTAGCCCGAAAGCTACCAATGTGTCTGTCCGACCCCGGGCTCCTTTTCCCCTCCCGTTAAAGAAGGGGAAGAACCTTAAATCTTAATTTCTGTCTCAAGCAATCTCTCAAAGAACTTTGTCAGAAGCCTGTCGCTTCTGCTTGCCACCCTGCGGTGTCTCTTTCTCATTTTCCGCCGGAACCGTTCGTGCCGTAGCGGGGTGCAAAGGTCGGAAATCTTTTCTCAATTCCCAACTACCTTGCGGTGTTTTTTTTCTCTCTCTTTCCGCTGCCCTGCCGGCGGCGGCGCTTCCTTTCGAAGCGGGTTGCAAAGGTAAGAA
>NZ_LVWA01000005.1 GCF_001907195.1 Pontibacter flavimaris | reverse complement strand
CCCTCAAGGCCGGGAGGCCTCGCCTTCGGGCATCGCGCTGGGAGCTTTTCCTGCCCTCGTGCCTCGGGCTGCCTCACTAGCGTTCGTCACCGGAAAAACTCGCATAGGCGCTCAACCCAAAGGCTGGGATCAGATTCGATAGCAGCGGCTTTTGCTACGGAGCAAGTATAAGTGGAAATGATTTTATACTTTGTCTCTTTTGTCCTTAGTCACAAAGTCTTTCGTTCGAAATTCCTGATAGATTTCTCACAGCTACGCTGGCTCTCTTCGGCTCCCGCCTCAAGAGTACTCGAGATGACAGGTGAAGTAGTAAGTACGGCCCCCCTCCTTGGACAAGGAGGGGCAGGGGTGGTTGGATTCGATACTGCAGAGCTCCCTCCCCTGTTCTTAGGGGTGGGGTGAAAGGGGAAGAGGTGGTTGAACATGGTACCGCAAGTATAACAGAGGAGAACAAACAGATTAATGTACATCTATGGATGTGTTTTCAGACAACAAATAACTAATTTATTTAGTATTTCTAATTATATTAGCATATTTGTAAATAATGATAAAAGCAGATGATTTCCTGAAAGGCCGCGGCGCCCAGTATAACCCAAAGAACCCTTACCTCAAGCAGGCGTATGTGGCCGAGCACGTGGAAGGGCTGGACGAGCCGATGCTGAGCAACTCCAAAACGGAGTTCCTGCCGGAGTACCCTAAGAACGTGGTGAACAAAGTGGACAGTCCGGATGTGGGCCTGGGCTACTCGCTGAACCCGTACCAGGGCTGCGAGCACGGCTGCGTGTACTGCTACGCGCGCAACTCGCACCAGTACTGGGGCTACGGCGCCGGACTCGACTTTGAGCGCAAGATCATCGTGAAGGAAAACGCCCCGGAGGTACTGGCCCGTCAACTGGAGAGCCCCGCCTGGCAGGTAATGCCGATCATGCTGGCCGGAAACACCGACTGCTACCAACCCATTGAGGCCAAAAAGCGACTCACGCGCCGTATCCTGGAGGTGTTGCTGCAGTACCGCCACCCGGTCAGTATGATCACCAAAAATGCCCTCATACTTCGTGACCTGGACCTGCTGCGGGAACTCAACAAGTATGACTTGGTGCACGTGAGCATCAGCATCACCACCCTGGACGAGAAGCTGCGGCAGAAACTGGAGCCGCGCACTGCCTCAGCGTCCAGGCGCCTGGACGTGGTGCGCCAGCTGAGCGACGCGGGCATACCTGTGAATGTGATGACGGCGCCTATCATCCCCGGCCTCAATGATTCTGAGATTCCCGCCCTCGTGAAGGCGGCCGCAGATGCCGGCGCGAGCAATGCCGCTTACACTATGGTGCGGCTTAACGGCAGCATCGGGCCCATCTTCGAGGATTGGATACAGCAGGCCTTCCCGGACCGGGCGCAGAAGGTTCTGAGCCAGATTGCCGACTGCCACGGCGGCCAGCTGAACGACAGCCGCTTCGGGGTACGCATGCGCGGTGAGGGAAAATTTGCCGATCTCATTAGCAAGCTTTTCCGGGTGAGCATGCAGAAGTACATGGCCGGGCGAAGTATGAAACCCTACAACTACAGCCACTTTTGCCAGCGCAAGGGCAAGCAACTGGGGCTTTTTTAAAGTGTAGATTGAAAGTAAATCGCTATATTTCCTGAGCAGAAACGCCACCCTATGCTCAAACCCACTTTTTATACTTTGGCACTCGCCGCCGCCATACTTACCGGCTGCCAATCCAGCGCCGGGGAGGAAGCCGCTACCAGAACGCATGTGCAGGAGCAAACAGCAGAACAGCCGCTCTCCTTCCGTTCCCAAACCATAACCCGGAAGTCCAGCTATTGCAGCCAGGGCCCGGAAGCCTGCGCAGAGGCTACCATCACCTACCTGGAAGCCATGGGCGGCAACGAGGCGCTTCGGCAAAGTATAAACCAATACGTCCGGCAGCAGATCCTGAACCTGCAACTAGATAACAACCCGGATGCAGACACCACGGCAACAGACCAACTTGCTGCAGCAAGAGTGGCTGAGGCCTTTGTGAAACAGCAGGAGGACTTTCTTATAGCTATGGAAGAAATACCGGCTTCCGCAGCCTGGTGGCTGAAGGTGAAGGTAATGGCAGCTTACCAATCGTCTGCTGTCACTACACTGACTGTCAGCAGCTCTACTTATGCTGGCGGCGCTCATCCCAATACCTACCTCAGCCTGCAAAGCTTTGGCAGCAACGGCCAAAAACTACGCCTGGCCGACCTGGTGCTTGACACGGTGCAGTTGCAGCAGCTGGTAGAGCAGGAATTCAGGCGCATAAGAGATTTGGAAGTTGGGATGCCCTTAGTAGAAGCAGGGTTGTTTGTAGAAGGCAATGCACTTCCGTTGCCACGGCAAGCGGGCCTTACTCCGGAGGGACTCAGGCTATACTATAATGCCTATGAAGTAGGTCCGTATGTTTTTGGGGCCACCGATATCCTGCTGACGTACCAGCAGCTGGATGACTTGCTGCGAGACAAGTATAAACCGGATTAAGAACGGCAGCCCCCTCATGTTGCAACCTGCAGGCGCTGCCACAGTAAAAAACCTATGAAACACCATCCTCCACAGCCTATGCAACACGGACATGACATAGTAGTAAACAACTGGGCGGAGCTTCAGGCAGCCCTCTTCGATCATACCTGGGACGACACGATCAACCGCTTCCGCTCCTCCTATGTGTACCGGGGCACCTGGAGCAAGTCCTTTGACCTGCGCACGAGCATCACCCGCATCGGGCCAAAGTATGAGGAGCTGGAGCCGCACCTGCTGCGCAACTTCCGCAAGTATGCCCACAGCAACTCCACCCCCGGCGGCTCGATCTGGAACTGGCTGGCAGTGGCCCAGCACCACGGCCTGCCCACCCGCCTCCTCGATTGGACCTACTCCCCTTACGTGGCGCTGCACTTTGCCACTGCCGACTTAGACCAGTATGATCAGGATGGGTGCGTGTGGTGCATCAATTATGTTAAGTCCAGCGAGCACCTGCCGCCCACGCTCCGCAACACCCTCAAAGAAGAAGGCTCCAATGTGTTTACCCCGGAAATGCTGGAACCGGCGGCTCCCTCGTTCAAAGCCCTCAAAAGCTTTCAGGACGAGGAGTACGTGGTGTTCCTGGAGCCACCGTCGCTGGATGCGAGGATTGTGCACCAGTACGCACTCTTCTCCATGATGTCGGACGTGAAGGCGGAACTCAGCCACTGGCTCCAGCAGCACCCCGATCTATACTTCCGCGTCATCATTCCGAAGGAGTTAAAATGGGAAGTGCGGGACAAACTGGACCAGGCCAACATAACGGAGCGCGTACTAATGCCGGGCCTGTCGGGCCTGAGCCAATGGCTGAAGCGCCACTACACCCACTCCGATGTTTAAACTAAATAATGGACCGGGCAAGTATAAATACACAGGAAATGTATAACTTAAGGCACGCTTACACTTTTAATACACGAGTTGATGAATCTGTGCCGAAAGATGCGTGTGAACCCCTTCTCACGCCCTGCTGAACCCCAAACCCCTGTCAAAAAAATTACCGCCTCCTCTTTTATTCGTTATACTTCCGGGGCCGTCCTACTTGGGGCGCTGCTCCTCAACACCGCCTGCATGCAGGAGCAGGATGCCAGTGCCGCCATTCAAAACGCAGTGCCCGTAGCCGTGGCAAATGACGCAGCCGCCACTACGCCGGCTCCTCCCATGGCGGAGGCCCCTGCCAGTGCTGCGCCTGCCGTGTCAGAACCTGCTGCGTGGAGCTATCCGGGCCCCGAGCCACTGCCCGGCGCCATACTTCCCGGCAAGCGCATCATCGCCTTTTACGGCAACCTGCTCTCCACCCGCATGGGCATCTTGGGCGAGCTTCCGCCTGAGGAAATGCTGGCCAAACTGGACGAGGAAGTAGCCAACTGGACCAAAGCCGACTCGCTGACACCGGTGCAGCCCGCCCTGCACGTGATTGTGGTAACCGCCCAGGGACACCCGAGCGCCGGCGGCAAGTACAGGCTGCGCATGAGGCACAAGATGATAGACGATGTGCTGGACCTGGCCCGCCAGCGTGATGCTCTTGTTTTCCTGGACGTGCAGGTAGGCCACAGCACTCTGCAGGAGGAATTGCCGCATTTGGAGGAATACCTGAAGTTGCCCAACGTGCACCTGGGCATTGACGCCGAGTTCTCGATGAAGAACGGCAACGTGCCCGGCCGCAGCATCGGCACTTTTGATGCGGAGGACATCAACTACGCCACCGGCTACCTGGCCGGCTTGGTCAAGGCCCACCAGATTCCGCCTAAACTGCTCATCGTGCACCGCTTCACGCAGCGCATGATCACCAATTACAAAAATATAACCCTGAGACCGGAGACGCAGGTGGTCATGCATATGGATGGCTGGGGCTCCCCTGCGCTTAAAAAGGACACCTACCGCCGTTACATCGTCAAGGAGCCGGTGCAGTTCACGGGGTTCAAGCTTTTCTACAAGAACGACCTGAAGAACAACTCACGCCTGATGGCGCCGGAAGAAATAACGGCGCTTTCGCCTAGCCCGATGTACATTCAGTACCAGTAGCACAGCTGATAGTTGAGGCACATGATATAGGTCATGTTTTATAATAAAGCGACGAGGTATATTGCCTGTAGTTAAGCAGAGCACAACACCGACAAAGTATAAACCACTGACTAGCAGATGATTTTACATCGGACAAAGCTATAATCGAATTGAAAGGGAAAGAGACCGCGAAAAAAAGGCGAAAATTTAAGCTCTGGCGGGAGTAAAAAGGCCTGGAATTTGCGTTAGGTCAGTAGAGAGTATAAAATGTGATCCTGCTAAACTACTCTTTCCCCGAAGCATCCAACCTTTAAAAAGGATAAACATGACGCACTTCCTACACCACAACCTTTTGAACTTTGCAGTGCGGTTCATCCAGATCATCATTGTGTTTCCGATGGCCGTATTACTTAGCTTCTACGTAGAGCCCTTTGGCAACATGAACTACGAACTGCATTTTATGCTCTGCCTGATGGTGGCGGCGGCGGTTTCTGTGCTGGTCACAAAGTATAGCCGCAAGCTGATCGTGCTGATGTTCATTGGCATACTTGGCATGTTTGCGTTCAACAGCACCTTTAAGGCCCAGACCTTTGAGGGTATCTACGACGATTACAATGCCATGCTGGTGAACATGACGAGCAACCCGCACAAGGTTTCATACTTTAAGCCGGTGCGCGGCACCTACTTCCAGAACCAGCGCGTGAAAAGCTCTATGCAGCCTACCCACCCCAGGGTACGGGCCTTCGCGGTGGAGAACTCCACCCGTTTCTTCCATGACGAGTACTACCGCAAATTCGGGAAAGTGACGCGCTATTTCTCGCTTTTCAAGCACATACGCCAGAACTGGCGCTACGTGAACGACCCGCTCGGCATGGATTACTACTCGCCCCCAACCGAGAGCATGCAACTGCTGGCCGGTGACTGCGACGACTACTCCATCCTGATGGCCTCGTCTGTGATGGCTATAGGCGGGGAAGCCCGCATCGTGATTACCCAGAACCACATGTATACTGAGGTGAAAATGGGCCACGTGGATGATCTGGACAAGATCAGCTATGCCGTGCGCACGCTCTTCCCGGATGAGGTGGCAGATGGCAAGATTCACTTCCACGAGACCGGGGAGGACCTTTGGATCAACTTCGACTACACAGCAGAGCACCCGGGCGGGCCTTTCCTGGAACCAGAGCTATACAGTGTAATCTCTTTTGAGAAATAAAATTATTTTGCTCTAAGCCAGCTGTTTTACGTCCAGGGCCAACTTTTTTACAGCTGTCCCATTGCGGATAAAAAAACACCCGCTATATTTGCACCACAATCAGACAGAACGGCCCGTTCGTCTAGGGGTTAGGACGCCAGATTTTCATTCTGGTAACAGGGGTTCGATTCCCCTACGGGCTACTACAGCAAAAAAGCCGCTCCACATATAATGGAGCGGCTTTTTTTGGTTCGATAATTTTCTCTACCTCCTTGTTAAGCAGGCATATTAGTGGGGCCACTTCTTTCACTTGGGTGGCTTGAACTTTATTTTCTTTAACCACAAGTTTTTCCGGGGATATCGAATTGATAAACATTCGTTTTTCCCAGGTATTGCCGTGGTCGTAGCAATAGTCAAGCGTCCTCCTGCTTTTAACACGTCATAACTCCGGTCTAACGTGTCGCGACCTTGGGTATCCAATACTAGATCATAGTCAGAGAGCACATCGGCAAATTTCACCTTACGATAATCAAACACTTCGTCTGCCTCTATTGCTTTTAGAAACTCATGATTCCTTTCGCTTGCAGTCGTAGCAATATATGCGCCTTTCGCTTTGGTGCAATTGTAATTTATGTAGATAAAAAAATGAGGCGCCTGCCACCAGGACAAGCGCCTCTTATGATTCAGGACACAATCAGAACTTAATGCTTTAGTGTGTAGAAGTTCAGTGGGGGTATACTACAGGGATGGCTTATTTACCACCCGCTCTGTTTACTTCATCCAGGCTTATACTTTTCTTACCTGACTTAAACTCACTGCCCTTGCTGAAACGGTAGCGAAGATTGATCTTAAAGCTTTGTGTACCTCTGTACTGATCGGCTATAATTGAATTACCGTCTATATTTATAGTTCCTACCATTCTTCTGGACTTGAAAATATCTGTCACGCTCATGCTTACGTCCAGCTTATCGTTCATAAAAGAACGTTTCAGGCCTGCATCTACTCCCCAATTAGCATCAACATGGTATAACCCATAAGCTACAGGGCCCTGGTAGGCAGTGTTTATTTCGAGACGTACGTCCTTTGGCAGTTGCAATGTATGGTTTGATTGTAGCATAAAAGAAACCTGCTCATTTTCCAGTGTTTGAAGGTCAAGTTCTTTTGTGAACTTCTGATGCAGCAACGTGGCGGTGTTGTTGATCTGCCATACCGGCAACACCTGTACTGGTGCTATGAGCGTTGCGCTAAGGCTTTTCATACTTTCCAGGTTCTGCTGCTGAAAATAGGTGGTTTTATCAGCGGCATTCTGCACCGGTATTTCGGCTATAAAGTCTTTCGTCACCGCATAGCCTACTACTACATTATAGCGTTGATTTATAGTTTGTGTCATACTGAAAGCGTTTGTGTACTGTGGCTTTAAGTTTGGATTACCCACTACCCAAGAATAAGGGTCGATGTAAAAAATGAAAGGGTTCAGGGCGCTATACTGTGGTCTGTCTATCCGGCGGCTGTAGGAATAGCTTACCTGATAGTTGTCACTTACCGTATGCTGCACAAACAAGGTAGGAAACAGGTTAAAATAATCGCTACTTGATTTTTGATTCATGGTAACCGAATTACCTTTTGCAAACGTCTGCTCGGCACGGAGACCTGCCTGTATATTTAGCTTTTGACCAATGGCAGTGGAGTAAGAAGTATAGACCGCCAGGATATTCTCTTTATAGATAAAGTGGTTGCTGCGCTTTGCGTCCGGTTGCATGTTACCATCGGTCTCTTCATAAAACTTCAGTTCATTATCAGAGATCACGTGACTTGCTTTCGCACCTACTTCCAGTTTGCCTGTTTTGCCTACAGCTTTTGTCAAATCTGCTTTTGCAGCATAGATGTCATAGTTGTTTGGGTTGTCATACATCAGCCTGTTAATGGAAACACCGGCAGGTATACCAAGGCTATCTAAACGGTTCAAAAACGAGGCATCGTCCTGGCTATAGAGTCGCACATAATCCAAGTCTGCTGAGAGAGTAGTGCCTAGCGTATCTAATTTACCCACATAATGCAGGTTTAAGGTGCTGTTGTGCTTATTAGCTTTTCCATTATTCAGGGCATCAATCAGCACGTCATTCTCTGGGTTACCATCGACCAGTTTAGCCAAAGTTCTGATATTATTTTCGGTGTTGTAAACAGATAAATCGGCCAGAAAACCAAGGCTGTGTTGCTGGTTCAGGTCAACGTCAGCGCCTAACCGAAGGGTGGGTACTGCTCTTGTTCCTTCTTCTCTCAGGTTTTGGTCCAGGCTACTGTCTTGCTGGTTCCGGAAGGTACGCTTCATTTTGTTTGTTCTGAGGTTGGCACGCTCGGCAAAATCAAGACTGGCAAACGAGTTCCAAGGTCCTTTTTTATAGTTTACTTCAGCACCCGCTATATAGCTGTTCAGTTCGTTGTATTGGTAACTGGAATGCAGGCTGCCGTTTAAACCTGCGTCATTATTCTTCTTCAGGTTAATATTGATGATGCCTGACGCACCTTCCGCATCATATTTGGCAGATGGATTGGTGATGATCTCCAGGTCTTTGATGTTCTCGCCAGACATAGTTTGAAGCAGGCTCTGCAGCTCCTTACCGTTAATATGAACAAGTTTGTTGTTGATCATTACTTTCACGTCTGCTTTGCCATTCAGTTTCAGGTCCCCATTCTGATCAATCCACACGCCCGGTGATTTAGCTAATACTTCATAGGCCGAACTACCGCCTGCCATGGCTGTGCCATCCACATTTACCACTGTTTTATCAGCATAAGCAACGACAGTAGGGCGCATGCCTTGTACCACTACCTCCTGCAGTACCTGCACATTTTCTTTTAAAGTAGTGGTGCCGAAGTCTTTCGCAAAGCTGTCGCCGGTCACTTCAAAAGGCGCAGCATCCAACTGCACATACCCCAGAAAATTGAAACGTAGAAAGTAGGTGCCTTTTACAGGTGATTTGATCTGAAATCTGCCTTCGGCATCTGCGGTAGTACCGTTAATAACTGCGGCGTCAGCTGCTTTTAACAGTGCCACAGTGGCAAAACCCACCGGCAGCCCCTGCTCATCTTTTACAGCGCCTGTTAAAAAACCAGTTGCCTGGCTAAAGCCCGCCTGCGGTAAAATAAGTAGCAGCAGGATGATGATGTGTAGTAAATTTTTCATTTTCATTAAGTTTTATTTGTCCTGAAATCAATTAGTTGATTCAAAGATGTGACGCCAAATACAGGATGGAAACCTGTTTCTGATGAAGTGGGACATGGACCTAATGAAATGGGAAATAGACTGACTGAAATGGAAAGCCCTATAGTTGAAGTAGCCTTATCAGGTACTGAAATGGATTCAGCAGATGCAAACTATACTATCATCCTAAATTCCTGAGCTTGTTTTTGAACAGCAAATAGATTTACTTGGGTCAAGAATTATTCGTTTACCTTATCCTTTCCTTCAGCTAAATTTTAAGTTCTAACTTGAATAAAATGCGCATCAAGTATAAATCATTTCTGAGACAGGCTGCCATCGCTGCCCTGACGACATTGCTTTTATACTATGCGTTAGTGTTTGTACACTTAGGCACCATCTGGCTCTTTAACACAGGTGTTTTGGTAGAACTGGCAGTTGCCTTTTTCTTTCTGCTGGCCATTTTTGTAGCGAACAACTTTATTTCGAAGGCCTTTATATCAGGTCCGCTTAGTCGCATTTCAGGTGGCTGGAAAGCTGTTTTAGAGGGCATCACAGTAGTAGCCAGCAGCGTTATCCTCTGCTTCCTGCTTTATTATGTTCCTTACAGGTTTGTTTATTACGTGGCAGATGCAGAAGTAGAACTGTTGCCTGAACGCGTACGCCTGGCCTATGTCATCAGTAGCGTTGCTGCGCTTTTCTTTTATTACTTTGTCGAACGCGAGCGTAACATGAAGGAGCTACAGGCAGAACATTTACGCGCTGAGAAGTTACAGAAAGAAAATTTCAGAGCACAACTTGAAGCATTGAAGAATCAGGTAAATCCACACTTCCTTTTTAACAGCTTAAACGTACTCAACTCACTCATCCATATTGATCCGGACAAAGCAGTAACATTTCTAAACCAGCTCTCAGAAGTTTACCGGGCACTGTTGGATAGTGGTGACAAGCAACTGGTACCACTCGAAATGGAACTGGAACTGGCAAATGCTTACATCTACCTTATGCAGACCCGCTTTGGCGGCAACGTGCAATTTCAGGTACAAATACCGTCTACTTACCTACACTTGCAGCTCCCCCCTACTTCGTTGCAGATGCTGCTTGAAAATGCTATTAAACACAACGGCTCTAAAGTAACTAAACCGCTGCACATCTCCGTCTGTGTTAAAAATAATAAGTTGGTAGTTGAGAACAACTTACAACCCCGCCTCGATGAAGTAACATCCACGAAAGTGGGGTTGCAGAACATCAGCAGCAGGTACAAATATTTTACTGATGAAAAAGTAGAAGTGGCCCAGACCGATGGATCTTTTATGGTAGCTTTACCTTTACTTGATGTAGCCCGCCTATGAAAGTAGTTATAGTTGAGGACGAACAACTAGCGGCCGATGCGCTTGCTGCTATTGTAAAAAAGCTACGACCACAGACAGAGATTCTCGCTAAGCTTGGATCTGTGGAAGAAGCGGCTGAGTGGTTTACCCTGCACCAGGCCCCTGACCTGATCTTCTGCGACATACACCTTCAGATGGCAACAGTTTCGAGATTTTCAGGCAGGTAGCGGTTAGCTGCCCGGTCATCTTCACGACCGCCTATAACCAGTATGCCATCGAAGCATTTAAAGTAAACAGTATCGATTACTTACTAAAGCCGATCAAGACGGAAGATGTGGCGATTGCTTTAAAGAAGTATGAAAACCAGCACCGTCCCCTGCCACTGGATATAAATAACCTGCACCAACTACTGCAGGCGCAACAGCCGCAGCAGCAAATAAAATCCAGGTTTTTGGTGAAGCAGGGCCAAGGGATCAAGGTCATCTCTGTAGAAGAAGTGGCTTATTTCTGGGCAGAGGAAGGCGTCGTGTTTTTGGTAACAAAGCAAGGTAAACGCTTTATCATAAACTATACCCTCGATCAGTTAGAAGTGCAACTTGATACTGCTCTCTTTTTCAGGGCAAACCGGCAGCTTATAGTTCATATTGATGCCGTGCAGGAGGTACGCCCCTACTTCAAAGGCAGGCTATCTCTTCTGTTACAGCCTGCCATAGATAATGATGTTATCATTAGCAGCAGTAAGGCCTCAGACTTTAAGGAATGGTTGGATTTGTAGTAGGCGAAAGCAAATTTATGTAGTCAAATGAAAGGACCTCATGATTAACTTCTCTCCTGCAAACAATCTAATATTTAGTCAGGTCCCTTTGGATAAGGTTCGATAATTCATTCCTCCTGTCTACACAAGAAAGTCCGCTTCAGGTAAAACTGGAGCGGCTTTTCGTTTTATATCCATCCCTTTCTTTCGACTTACCACCTTCATATAGCAATTAACTAGCATCATAGTATAGGAAAATATATTCCCTGTCTGGTTTTAAAATGGTGGATAAGTTGCTAAATCACCAATCTTATTATCTCGGAAAACTACTACATCAAAGGAAAGAATCACAGCACGCCCTGAAAAAGAAAGAGGCGAGCTTAGGCTTCGATTTTGGGCTCCCCATCAATCTCATCATCATTTTTGCGCGAATCGCGTTTGGCTTTTTTTGCTGCACCTTTAAGAAGTTCCTGATGTTCTTTCCGCTCTTTGAATTCTTTTTGGCGCTGCTTCTTCTGTTGGTCTCTTGATCTGGTACTCATTATCTAGTTTAATTTATTTGCAATTAATTTCCTGGCAGTACTAAGCCCTAAATACCATAATGTCCTTATTGGCTTTAACCAACATACCTTCGGTTTACTCAAAAACCACTCGGTTTAGCTGAGGGTCTTTTTTACGCTATTTTATACCATAATTTATCAAAATTTAATTAGATAGTTCTGATAGTTTATGGCTTTGGGTTTTGGCGGGTTTAGCACTTACTCCAAATGCACATCAAGTCGCAGCATACCTGCACGTTTACCTTGAAGTTGCTCAAAGGAAGATATTCAGCTGTAGCACTGCCAGAGCGATAAATAGGTTGCCACTCCTTCCGGATCTTTGGTGTTTTGTTTGTTGTATGCATTCGCATGTTATACTTAGCGCACCAACGGTTACAGCACCAAAAGAGCCTGTAAGCGCCTCAGCTAACTTGGCCTCAAATCATTTTACTGAAACAACCGTAAGCTTAGGCTAGGGCAATATAGTTGTAAAACAATAAGTTAGGCTTCTAAAACTCCCTTTTATCTAGCTAAATTTCAATCGCTTTTCTTATGCAAATACGGGCAGTATCATCCAGTCATATGCAGCCCACCAATGCTTTCACATTGGTAACGGATGATTGCTCGCCACCTGCCAACGTATTGCCCCTGCCCGCCCGACTGTATAGCCCGGCTCCTGGCAACTAGTTCTCGTTGTATTGAAGTATAACCCATTTATGAAACTATGGATCTGAATATAAGCGGCCGGACAGCAGTTGTTACAGGCGCTGATTCCGGCATTGGGCTGGCAACCGCTAAAATGCTGGCAGCCGAGGGCGTGAATATCGTCCTGAACGATAAGACGGAAGCTGAGCTGGAAAAGGCGGCGGAAGAAGTGCGCGCGCAGGCAAAAGGAAATGCGCAGGTGCTCGCCCTAACGGCAGACCTGACCAGGTTTGAGGAAGTGCAGCAGCTGGCGGCTCAGGCTAAAGAAAAGTTCGGTGGTGCGGACATCGTGGTGAACTGTGCCGGTATTCGGGGTGCAGCCGGCGATTTCCTGACCCTCAGCGACGAGGACTGGTTTACAACGATAAATACAGACCTGATGGGTGCCGTGCGCGTTTGCCGCGCGTTTATCCCGCAGATGCAGGCAAAAGGCTGGGGCCGGATCGTGCTGATCGCTTCTGAGAACGCCCTGCAGCCTTACGAGGAAGAAAGCCCCTACAATGCCTGCAAAGCCGGTATCATCAACCTGACCAAGTGCCTCTCCAAAGCCTATTCGCCGGCAGGAATTATGATCAATTGTGTATCTCCGGCCTACGTGGCCACCCCCATGACCGATGCCATGATGAAGGAACTGGCTGAAAAGCGCCATACTTCTGAAGACGAAGCCATCACCTGGTTTTTGAAGAACAAACGCGAAAACATAGTGGTAGACCGTCGGGGCAGTGCCAGTGAGGTGGCAGCCGTTATCGCGTTCCTGTGCTCCGGGCAGGCCAGCTATATTACAGGCAGTAATTACCGTGTGGATGGCGGCGCAGTAGCAACAGCTTTCGGCTAAGCAAGGCTGTTCTATACTTTATAAACTATAACTTATGGCTAACACGGGTTCGGTTCTGGAATGGGGTAACAAAGGAGATGCGCTGGTGTTCCTGCACTACTTTGGTGGGTCGGCTCAGAGCTGGCAATGGGTGGCAGAGAGGCTCTCTGATGATTACCGCTGCCTTGCCTTGAACCTTCCGGGCTTCGGGGATACGCCTGCCCTTAAAACGCCATCCATCCAGGCCTTTGCAGACTTTGTTCGGCAAGAACTGGATAGGTTGGAGGTTAAACGCTATACATTGATCGGACATTCGATGGGTTGTAAAATTGCCTTGCAGGTAGCGGCCGATGCTCCCGAAGGAACTGTTCAGCAATTGATTTTGGTAGCACCTTCCCCGCCCACCATCGAACCCATGCCTGAAAAAGAAAAAGAACGCATGTTGCATCACCCCGACCGGAAGGAAGCGGAAACAAGTATAACCAATGCCATAAAACACAGCCTGACCAAAGCGCAACACACCCTGGCCATCGAAACGCAGCTTGCCACTGACCCCAAAACCTGGCGCTGGTGGCTTTTAGAGGGTATGTCCCACTCCATTGCCGATCACCTTACAGGACTACAGGCACCTGTTACGGTCCTCGCCTCACAGGACGATCCGGTTATACTTGCCGATGTGGTACAGAAAGAAGTGCTGCCTGTATTGAAAGATGCCACATTAATTTCAACTAAAAATGTCGGCCATCTGAGTCCTATGGAAGTGCCTGATTGGGTGGCATCGCAAATCCGACGTATAGTGGCACCTGGCAAACAAGGTACCGAACCGGCTCTCGCCTACTGGCACGTATGGACGGATGATAAAGGTATAAGCCGCCAGACCCGCTGCGACCTCACTGCCTTCGTAAAAGAAAGTATAGGCGGTGGCGCAGACCCGCAATGGAACGATCACCTGCTTACTTCCGGCGCTAAGGTGCTGTTCACAGAGCTGCCTGTCGGCTGGGTTGGTACCTGGCACGAAAACCCTAAACCACAATGGATCATACCTTTATCGGGGCGCTGGTATGTGGAGACAATGGACGGGCAGCGTGTGGAGATGGGACCCGGAGATATTTCGTTTGGCGGCGACCAGAACACAAAAGAAGATGAAAAAGGCCGGAAAGGGCATTTGTCCGGAACTATAGGCGAGCAGCCTGCAGTGCTTATGATCGTACAACTCACAGATGCCAAATGGACTGGCGCAAAGCCCGGCGACTTCTCATAAAACAACTAAAAACAGCAGATGATGGCACCGGCAACTTCCTGGGTATACATAGGCACGTATGCTGATGCCGGCAAGGAAAGCATATTCCTGTACCAACTGAATAACAGTACAGGTCAGCTAACACGCGTGCAGGGCTTTATGGGTGGCAAAAAACCATCTTACATGACCTTTGATGAGAAACGCCACTTCCTGTACGCTGTAAATGAGCAGGACGATTACCAGGGCTTGAAAAGTGGTGCTGTATCTGCCTTCGCTGTTGAACCGCAAACCGGCAGCCTGAAATTTTTAAACAGGGTACCATCCATAGGTAAGCTTCCGGTGTACATCACGATGGGCCATGAAGACAAGACCGTGCTCGTGGCTAATTATACTTCCGGAAACATTGCCGTTTTACCTGTGCAGGCAGATGGCAGCTTAGACCACGCCAGCGAGCTCCATCAACATGAAGGAGGCGGGCCAGACTGGGAGCGGCAGGAGTCAGCACACGCGCACTGCATTGTCTTTAGTCCTGACAGGCGTTTCGTGTTTGTGGTGGATCTCGGTACAGAAAAAATAATGCGCTACTACCCGGATACCCGGCACGGGAAATTAGTGCCAACTGAACCGGCCGTCGCGTTCAACGCCTTGGCAGCCACAGGACCAAGGCACATGCGTTTTCACCCGAACGGGCGCTTCTCCTACCTGATTCATGAGTTAACATCTATCGTCTCGGTACTCGCCTATGATGAACAGCAGGGTTCCTTCACAGCGTTACAAACGATAGCCACCATACCAGAAAGCTATACTGCTGAAAATAAGTGCAGCGGCATACAAGTGTCTCCGGATGGTAAATTCTTATATGGCTCGAACCGGGGACATAATAGCATCGTGGTGTACGCGATAAAAGTAAGCAGTGGACTGTTGACACTGGTAGAGCACGTACCGTCAGGCGGCGACTGGCCCCGGGAGTTTGCCCTAACGCCCGCAGGAGACTTTTTACTCACTGCCAATCAGAAATCAGATACTGTTGATTCTTTTAACATAGATAAGGCTACAGGCAGATTAACACCAACAGGCTTCCGAGCACAGGTAGAAAAACCTGTATTCCTGGAAATTGTGCCAACAGCTGAGCAAAGATAAATCACTCATACTTTAGCAGACTCTCTGATAAGTATAGCGGTTATCGCCAAGGCAGTTACGTCCAAAGGAATAGCTGTACCTCTACTTGCATTTGCCAGTTCTCACGACTAGCTTAAGGGTTTCCCGGATGTCTGTTCTTCAAAGACTGTTTCAATATCCCCAAATTGTCTAACCGCACTTATTTTGTCAAAGGGAAATTAGCTGTGATTACTTCTATGCTTTGGTGAATTCCCTGGTACTTCTGACAGTATCAATGGGGCGGACCAGTTTTTCTATCTGAGCACGTTTGGGTTCTAAAAAGGGTGGCAAAGATAGTTTTTCTCCCAGTGTTTCGTAGGGCTCATCACCCATAAAACCAGGCCCGTCTGTTGCAAGCTCAAATAATATCTGGGGTGCCACTCTGGTGTACAGCGACTCAAAAAAGTAGCGGTTCACGTAGCCGGACGTAGGAAGCCCTAACTGGCTCATGCGCTCCGTCCACTCGTCTAAAACGGCCCGATCTGCTACACGGAATGCCGCGTGATGTACCGTTCCAAAGCCTTGTCGGGCCGGTGGAAGGTTGGCATCATCCTCTACAATGACGGAGGCCCCGTTTCCACCTTCTCCCATTTCAAATAAATGGAAAGCATCTTCCCGGGCGGTTTTACGGAACAGCAGGACTTCTTCCAGTATCAGCTTAAAGGCCTCGAAATTTGAGATGCGAACGAAAACGGGACCTAAACCAGTAATAGCGTGCTCCAGCGGAACCGGGCCTTTTTGCCAGGGTGTTCCTGCTGCAATCCCTTTATTGACCTCATCTGAAATCAGTTGGTATTGTTGGTCATCGAAATCGACGAACGAGAGCGTTTTCTTACCGAACTGCTCTTTGATTCCTGTATGGCTGACTTTTAAACGATCGAAACGTTTTACCCAATAGTCTAAGGCCGCATCCTTCGGAACCCGAAACGAGGTCTTGGAAATCTCATCCGTCCCGTGCCTCCCTTTCGGAATTCCGGGGAAGTCGAAGAAGGTCATGTCTGTTCCTGCACTACCCACGTCATCGGCAAAAAAGAGATGATAGGTCTGAATATCATCCTGATTAACTGTTTTCTTCACCAGGCGCATGCCTAGTACCTCCGTGAAAAATTCATAGTTCTTTTCAGCACTGCTGGTAATAGCGGTTACGTGGTGTATTCCTTTTAGCTGGGTCATCTAATGAAACTTAAAGAAGTTTGGTACCGGCGGTATACTTTATACTTTCGCCTACTGCTATACTTCGGAATTAATCCGTGACTTATTTCCATCTATTTCTGGCAAGCCAGGCACTTTTTTCGGGTAAGCGGAAGGGTGCTTTTGAGATGGTAGTGCGATAGATTGTAATTTATACTTTTATGTTCCTCTCCGGCCTGATTTAATCATACTTTCATATCCTTCAAGCTTTTACGCAAAACTTCACAGGGGGGAGCATCATTTTTTAAATACGCTATGGCTTTCCATTCGTTCAATCCCCCAGGTAGGAAAGCCTATAAACAAAACATCGTACTTCCGGATGCTGTCAATCTTAGTTTTTAGTGGAGGCAGGTAGACTGTTATACTTTTTATACCAAGAATTATTATCTGATAAAGCGCTTTATCCAGTCCTTTTTTAGTGATTCCACCATCAGATCGGCTACTTGCAAAGTATAGCATCTGCTGAAATTACGTAGGACTACCGAATCGATGTGCTCCCTGTAAAACATTAAACAGGAAAGATTCGCTTTTTTGCCTGTTTCTGGAATTGCTCCGGCGTCAGTCCGGTCATTTTTTTGAAGAACCTGCTGAAGTATGACCTGTCATCAAAGCCAAGGCTATAGCCAACTTCCTGAACAGTCTTTGCGCTGGCGACAAGTTGCTGTTTGGCCGACACGACGATGCGCTCCTGCAACAGCTGCGTAATGGTTTTCCCCGTTTTCTGTTTTAATATCTGGTTGAGACGTTTGGGCGTGAGGTTCAGCTTATCGGCATAGAATGTCACCGTTTTCTCTTCCCTGAAATGGTTCTCGAGCAGCAGCAGGAAATGGTACACCCGCTTCTCATTCAGGCCCTGGCGGGTTAGAGTCAGCGTTTTATACTGCATCAGTTTCAGTAGAAACGCCTTCAGCAGCGCCTTGAGCACCAGGAAATTCTTTTGCTGCTGTTTATACTCATCTTCTATGGTTCGGAGGATGCTCTCCAGGGAAGCAACCATGTCTTCCTCCAGTAGTATGGTCGAAAAGCCACCAACACCTTTTCCGAGAAAAAGCCTGATCACATCCAGCGTAAATTCTTTGACCTCATAGTCCAGCACCGCTTTATGAAAGGCCAGCAGCGTCCCTTTTTTACCTGATTTTCTGGGGCGGGGAGAGCGGTTGGCCGGGATCAAGTATAGCCAGTCCCCCTTGATGCGGGGGGCGCCCTCTTTTATAAAATGAATGGGTTCTTCATCTTTTAGCCAGGCAATTTCAAAGTAATCTTCCCGATCAGGGCTATCGAAGTAGGCCTGCAGCGGGGCATCGAGCGGACTTATAAAAAACAGGTCTTTTTCCGGGTTCATAGGCTAACAGTTGTTACATAAATTTATTGTCAGCCTGGCCTTCCTCTCGCGCTTGCCCCTATACTACGCCTTGCTCATACGGCATAATTTCCCTTTTGTCCTACCTTATGGATGTTCCGTACTACCCCTTGCGCCTGATATTGCTGTAAATTTGTAACAGTTGCAAATACAGTAGCATGCTGCTTCTAAATACATTCAAAGACATTTAAAGATATAAAATTATGAGCACAACAGTATTAGATCCCGTAATTAAAAACGGGAAAGACGAAAAGAAATTATATACATTCCCACAGCTAAAAGGCAAAGAGTTGCCACGCGACAACTTTATCGGTGGCCGATTTGTACCACCAGTGAAGGGAACGTATTTTGATAACATATCCCCCATTAACGGGAAAGTTTTTGCGCAGGCAGCCCGCTCTACCAAAGAGGACGTGGAGCTGGCGCTGGACGCGGCACACGAAGCTTTCACAACATGGAGCAAGACATCTGCCAAAGATCGCAGTAACACGCTGCTTCGCGTAGCCCAGGCCATAGAAGACAACCTGGAGTACCTGGCTACAGTCGATACCATCGACAACGGTAAGCCGATCCGGGAGACACGTGCAGCAGACCTTCCGCTTGTGGTCGACCACTTCCGCTACTTTGCCGGCGTGATCCGTTCTGAGGAGGGTGGCATTTCAGAGCACGACGAAAACACAGTGAGCATTGTATTGCACGAGCCGATCGGGGTGGTAGGGCAAATTATTCCCTGGAACTTCCCACTGCTGATGGCTGCCTGGAAAATTGCCCCGGCACTGGCTGCCGGTAACACCATTGTCCTGAAACCAGCCGAGCAGACTCCAACGAGTATCCTGGCTTTGGTGGAATTGTTAGCTGATATTTTACCAGCCGGCGTGCTGAACGTGGTGAACGGTTTCGGAGCAGAGGTTGGTAAGGCGCTGGGTACTTCCCCAAGGATCAGTAAGCTTGCCTTTACCGGATCTACAGCCACAGGTAAGCTGATCATGCAGTACGCGTCTGAGAATATCATTCCTTCTACCATGGAACTGGGCGGTAAGTCTCCGAACATCTTCTTCCCTTCCGTGATGGAGGCCGACGACGAGTTCTTTGACAAAGCGTTGGAAGGAGCGGCGTTCTTTGCCCTGAACCAAGGTGAGATTTGTTCTGCACCAACCCGATTGCTGGTACACGAAAGTATAGCCGACGCCTTTACGAAACGCGTAATTGAGCGTGTGAAAGCCATTAAAGCCGGTAACCCGCTGGATGGCGAGACGATGATCGGGGCGCAGGTTTCGAAGCCGCAGTATGATAAGATCCTGAACTACATCAAGATTGGTAAGGAAGAAGGAGCCGAAGTACTGGTAGGTGGTGAAGCGCAGAAGCTGGAAGGTGAATTGGCCGATGGATACTTTATCCAGCCAACCATCCTGAAGGGCCACAACAAAATGCGTGTGTTCCAGGAAGAGATCTTTGGCCCGGTGGTGTCTCTGACCACTTTTAAAACGACCGAAGAAGCCATTGAGCTCGCCAACGACACCATTTACGGACTGGGTGCCGGCGTCTGGACCCGTGATGCGCACGAGATGTACCAGGTGCCTAGAGCCATACAGGCCGGCCGTGTCTGGGTAAACCAGTACCATACCTATCCGGCGCACGCACCATTTGGCGGTTATAAGCAGTCGGGCTATGGTAGAGAGAACCATAAGATGATGCTGGATCATTACCGTCAGACCAAGAACATGCTTATTTCTTACGACAAGAAGAAGCAAGGTTTCTTTTAATCAAATTTTGTCATAAACCTGAAATCACCTGGGGCCTCCTCAGGTGATTTTTTTTTTAATATGTAGAAGTATGGAAAAGATATTAGTAACCAAAAAAGCAAAAGAAGTGATCAGCCAATTAAAAGAGCGCTACGGCGAGCTGATGTTTTACATGAGTGGCGGCTGCTGCGAAGGCTCACAGCCTATGTGCTACGAGAAAGGTGAATATAAAACGGGCTCCCGCGACATGCTGATCGGCGAGGTGGAAGGCTGTGAATTCTACCTGTCAGAAGAGCAGAACCAATACTATGAATACTCCCAGCTGCTGTTGGATGCGGCACCCGGCATGGGCGGCGGCTTTTCGCTGGAAACGGTGCTGGGCATGGCATTTAGCATAACGACGCATGCGCTCATGGCGAAGGAGGATGCGAAGTAAGTATAAATGGTTGAGCAGAAACACGTATGCAGAATTTGCCCAGGTTAGAAAGGAGCTTGTGAGGCAATTACCGAGTGCGTACACGATTCTCCAATAAAGGTCTTTGTGTATTTCAGTACCTAAGGCTGCCCCTCTCCTATTACTCAGCTGCAAATACACCTGCGACCACGGGAAGTATGGCATCTGTTTGGCCCTTTCTGCGTACGTTCTGCCATTGACACCTCTCTCACGTATTACAGCTAGTTTGGCTGGTATATATCAAGTGGGGTATCCAGTATGGCTGTATAGCTGCGGCACCATTTGATGCCGGTGAAACAACCTTAAGAACTCAGCAAGGCATGACTATAATGAAGCTTAACCTTACCGAACTTTTCGCTATAAGTACTCCCATCCTCGAACTTATCCTGAGAGGCTCACTCCTATACTTGGGCATCTTATTCCTGCTACGCATCCTGCCTCGCAGAACCGGAGGCGAAATGGCACCCATGGACCTTCTCTTTATTGTGCTGATAGCTGAGGCGGCGACACACTCTCTTGGAGGATATTCGTCGGTTACGGAGGGTTTTGTAGTAATCCTGACACTTATGGCATGGAACACCATCGTTAATTCTTTAAGCTATCACTTGCCTTTTGTGGAGAAGCTGGTGTCGTCTCCACCGCTACAAGTGATAAAGGATGGCAAATTGCTGCGCCGGAACATGCGCCGCGAGTTCCTGACTGAAGAGGAATTGCTGGAACACGTTAGAAGAGAAGGCATAGAGGATGTAAAAGACATTAAATCTGCATACGTTGAAGGAGACGGCCAAATCAGCTTCATCAGTACAAAAGAGAAAAAATAAACAGACGCTTTCCAGAGAAAAATTGCTCTGTCTGCCAAAAAGCATATTATACCCTGCCTCACAGCTCTTTGAAAAGGATTGGGGAGATAAGGTAGAGTGGAGGATGGACTTACGGTATACTTTACAAGCGGCCAGGCATATCAACCTGTTTTCCCACAACATCCTGTGGACCTCTTACATGGGGGCGATTCTACCTAAAAGAATTTTTATGGGCAGCGACAGACGAGCCCCTGACGAAGCTCACTCAACTGAACGAGAGTGTAACCCGGCCTTTGCCACCCCCATAATTGGCGAGGTAGTGGAACCTAACAACGAGCGTCAGGTATTCGGTAAGTCGTGGGAGAATGTAGAGTACGGTTTCTGGTTTATACTTTAATTCAGCTGTTCCAGTCAGGTTATACTTCCGATCCTACTTTCGGCTGGCAGGTCGTGTTGATCAGGCTGTTTTTATGCGTTTCATTTCACGGGTTTTCCGCGTACCTTTCGCGTCATTTTATACTTTCGGACCAGTGTTGAACCTTACCAACAGGAAATTTATACTTCCTGCCATACCAGCCGTGCTGCTGGCCATGATCAGTGTGCAGGGTGGGGCATCCATTGCCAAGCACCTATTCCCGATTATTGGCGCAAGTGGCACTGCCTCGCTGCGGATCTTTTTTGCAGCCCTCATCCTACTGGCTGTCTTTCGGCCCAACCTACGTGCGCTAAACAGGAAGCAATGGCTCTACTGCCTGGCCTACGGCACCTGCCTGGGCGCCATGAACCTGGTCTTTTATTTTGCCATCAAGCGCATACCGCTTGGCCTCGCCGTCACGCTCGAATTTACCGGCCCCCTTGTTTTGGCCTTATTAGGCTCCAGGAAACTGCTCGATCTGCTTTGGGTGCTGCTGGCCTGCACCGGAATCGTTTTGATTGCCCCCTGGCAGGATAACAACGTTGACTTGTTGGGTGCTGCGCTGGCTGTAGGGGCCGGGGCCTTATGGGCGGGCTATATTGTATTAGGCGGCAAGGTATCACAGCTGATGAAGGGCGGCGACGCAGTGGCCGTAGGAATGCTTTTTGCCAGCGCTTCTGTGTTGCCGTTCGGGATTTTCAGCGGCGATCTGGCGGCAGTGAACGGGTATGTGCTGCTGATAGGGATAGCCGTTGCCTTGTTGACGAGCGCCCTGCCGTATACGCTGGAGATGGGAGCCTTGCGCCAACTCTCACCAAAGCACTTCGGCATACTGATGAGCCTGCACCCCGCCTTTGCCGCGCTTTCGGGTTTGCTCTTCCTGGAGGAGTACCTGAGCCTGACGCAGTGGGTATCGGTTTTCTGCGTGATTGCGGCAAGTGCGGGAGCTACATATTTCACAAAGAAAGCATAAAGAACAAGTTGGTGCAGCTGTAAAAAGTGTTGCCTTGAGCGTCTGGCTGGATTAGGCTTCCGACAATCCGCCTTACAAAATATCCCTACCAGGAGGGAATTCCTACTTATAAGAACAGATTAGAACAAACTTTAGCAACACACGCACAGTGGTCGCTATACCCTATTCATACTTGCCTTCATGCGTTTCCAGGTAAGCTGAGGTATACGGATGTTCTTTGGCAACGCCTTCGCTCATGATGTGCCACACGGTCCAGCCCCGCTCCTTCAGGTAATCCGAGATGATGGCCCGATGGCACCGCCACCACACTGCCTCGGAGCACATATAGGCCGTGCGCTGCTGGCGGGCAAGCTCCGTGAGTTTCGTTATTCCGTCTGCAAACTCCTGCGTTTCCGAGTAATCGGCGTAGCCCCGGAACGATGCGCTTCTCCAGGCCGTGTTATCTGAATCGGGCCTGGGTTTTCTGCGGCCGCCAAGCTCCACCGCCGGCACATAGCGGATACCCGCCTCGGGCAGGTATACTTTCAGGGCCTCCGCGCTGAAGTGCGGGAACTTCCGGGAGCCGGGATACCGCCGCACATCCACCAGCACCTCTATCCCGAAGGACTGTAGCGCCGCCAGAAATTCCTCCGGGCTGCGGGTAGAGTGGCCAAAGGTCCAGATGGTGTTTTCAGGTGGCGCCATGTCTGTTTTCTGAGCTGCTGAACATATTTATACTTACCAGGCACGGGCGCCTATCAGCCCTTCTTCGATAAAGAAAGTGCGGAGCCCTTGTGCGCGGCTATATGATCTGTTTTGTCGCTTTTTATCTCGTACTGCGGGTCGTCTTTGCTGGCGCGGTGCGTGTGGCCTTTGTAGTCGAAATCGGCGGTGTGCACTTTCACAATGGTGCCCGACACATGGCCCGCCTCTGAGTTCCAGGTAACATGGTCGCCTGTTTTAAATTTCTGCTTCATATCAGATCGGGTTTAGCACAAAAAAACTTACCACGTTGTAGATTGCCTTGCGGCTTTACCTGGCAGGTTTTGTACAGCGAGCGTGAGCAGGAAAACCGACTCCTCCAGGGCAAGCACGCTGTGCGGGATGCCCGCGTGTAGCGCCAGCATACGGCCCTCTCCCATCTCGGCACTTTGCTGTTCGGTAGTAAACCGGATCCTTCCTTCCAGCACCTGCACGTTTATAATGCCTGGAGCGGTGTGCGTCTTCATCTCCGCGCCCTGGTGCAGCCCAACCAGCACGAGGCGCAGGCCATTCGTTTTAAAAATAGTGATGGCGTTGCGGTCGCTGTTGTGCCAGGCCTGCTCCTCCTTAATTTGTTTCCTGAAAGCGGAGAGATCCATCTCCACCAGCGGCGCATCCAGCGGGCGGTCGCCTTCCGGGCGCTGCGGCGTAGCCTCGTTCGATTTCTCCTGTGGCAGGTCATCATGAGGGGAGCTCTGGGCCGCCTTACCCTGCAGGGCCTGTATCAGTTCACTGGTCGCACTGTCGCTGTAGATACCGTACCCATCCACCAGCGTGCCCTTCACGTCGTGTTTCGTGGAAGATATGGCATACACAACAGCCTCATCACCCGGGTCCGACATGCCCTCGAAGCGAAAGTGCCTGTCTACCACAAACTCATTGGGGAAGATCCGGAGGGAGTTGCCGTTACAAACCAGGCAATTGTCTTCCAGGTTAAAGTCTACGGAATAGCCTTCGTGCTTAAGCCTGTTTAATACTTCTGATACGGTGGTCATGGTAGTCATAGGGGCAAGATTATAGGATATATAGAAAATCAGTTAATCGCAAAAGCATAACACCGTACGCCTCGCTTGTTCCAATATACCCTATGTATATGTGAATAACCAGCTTAAGGTTACTACCGGAGGTTCAGCTCCCGTTTGCCCTCGCCTGGCAAGGCATCTCCCGGCTGCCGAAGGTGCGTTATACTTGCGTTGTGCCGCTTATACTTATACTTATACTTATACTTATACTTGGGGAATCGCTAAAGCTGAAGCTATCGAACTGATACCCAGTCTTTCCGTTGAGCGCCTTGTGAGATTCCGGTGCCGCTTTAGCGGCATTGCGACCGGAGGGTAGCAAAGGAAGGGAACACAGCGCGATGCGGGAAGACGAGCCCTCTCGGGCTTGAGAGCACCAAAGTATAAATGAAACGGTAGGTTCGTAGGACTGAGGATGAACGGAAGCTAGCATGTATAGCTTGTGTCAAAATGCTGAAAGCAGCGGCTAGGGAAGTATAAATCAGCAAGTATAAGCAAAGCATAAAGTATGGCACAAGTATAAAACGGTAAGTATAAAAGTATGGCTCGCGCGGATTACAAATCCACGGCTATTATACTTTCGGATTGCAAATCCGAAAGAGCCAAAGCAAGTATATCTCTGTGAGTCAGTCGGGTTGAAATCATAACGAAAAAAACGACACGGGCTAACGGAAGTATAGCCAAAGTATAAAAGTATAGCCAAAGCAAGTATGGCTTTTCAAGCCAGTCGAGTCACAGACTCGACGCCATAATAGGTACAAGTCTAAAGACTTGCACCATGAGAAAAGGCATGTAGAAACTTACACTTCCACATAAATCGCAACTTAGGCTTTATACTTTAGAACCTCAGCAGGCGATTCCCCCCTGCCCCTCGAGACATGTCCGAAACCTGGAAGCTACCCGGCCATGGGTGCGATCTTTGCCTCTCCATCTTCCGGCGCAGGACTTATAGCTGGCTTTTGGCTGTTTTTTAGTTCTATACCGCTAAGGATGCGGCTTACCTGGTTGGCCTTGGTGATCATGTCATAGGTTTCCGTTGCCATCCCCGCATCGATGGCCTCTTTAAAGTGCAACAGTTGTTCGATGTAGGCACCGAGCGCCTCGGAAACATGGCCGGCGTTCTGCCTGAAGATGGGCGCCCACATGGCCGGCGAGCTTTTGGCAAGCCTGACGGTGGAGGCAAACCCGCTTCCGGCCAGGTTGAAGATGCTTTTCTCGTCCTTCTCTATCTCCAGCACCGTAAGTCCCAGGGCAAAGGAAGTAATGTGCGATAGGTGCGAAACGAAGGCCAGGTGCCGGTCGTGTGCCCGCGCGTCCATATGAACGGTTTCCATCTGCAGGGTGGCAAACAGCTTTTCCGCCAGTTCTACGGCACGGGCATCGCTGTCTGCGGCATTGCAGATGATATTGACCTTGTTATCGAAGAGGGTGTGGTGTGCGGCGCTCGGACCGGTGTTCTCCGTACCTGCGATGGGATGGCAGGCCACGAACTGCTTCCGGCGGGGGTGGCTTTCCACTGCGCTGCAGATATGCTCCTTCGTAGAGCCCACATCCAGTATGATTGTCTTATCGCTGACTAATTCTAAAAGACTTAAAAGTATAGCGGGGGCTACATCCACCGGCGTGGCCAGGATGATCAGGTCACAGGCGGCGGCCAGGTCCGGCAAACCGCCTTCTTCCTGTATGATGCCTGCCTGTTTCGCCAGCCGCACGTGCTCCGGGTTGCTGTCGGTGCCCATTATACTTTCTGCAAAGCCTCTTTGCCTCAGGTCCAATGCCATGGAGCCCCCTATCAGGCCCAGTCCTACCATTCCTATTTTCATGTTTCCCGTAGTTTGATGTTCTATGATGATCGATTCAATGTTATACTTTGTAGCGCCTGGTTACGGCAGACTTTTATACTTTAGCGGCGGCTTTATACTTCCGCAGGCCCTTTGCTACATAAAAAAAGAGTCCGCCGGCCGGGGACTCTTCCTATGTCATATACTTGCTTTTTATTGCCATAGATGCCCCTGCTCCTTCCTGAGATAGAAGTAGTAATAATAAAAAGGGAAATACGGGGCCAGGTTAAGCTTCATCAGGTTACATAAAAAAAGCCTCCCTTCGGGAGGCTCGTCATGGGTGTATTTTTCAGCACACAGGTTAGCCGCCCTTATGACATAAGGTATAATAGCTGGCGTATACTGTATGCTTGTATGCTGTTCTCATTTCTGCAGGCAATGTATCATAATATTCCAAGCTATCAAATTCATTCGCAGTTTATTTGTCCATGTGCAAGCTTGGCCACTCCACCGGCAATCGCTTTATACTTTATAGCTTTGTGTAGAAGTATAAAGTATAAAGCCAGTTAAAAATTGGCTGCCACTCCCAACCAGGACAGCATTTTCTGCCTGTGCCTAATTGTATGATATCTCCCCTGGTTTTCATCTTTTCCTGAAATGCTGGTCTGCGTGCAATTATTCGTGCCCTGCTTTAGTTGAAGCCTTATATTTAAGTCGGAATCTCTTGTTGGTATTTTCAGGTATGGCCTTTCTAAAAGTACAATTGCTCTTGCTGCGGTGCGGTATCGTGTTGCTCTGCTGTGTGTTCCTCTTTTCCTGCCAGGAGGCAAGGCAGGATAAGTTGGGAGAGAAGAAGGTAAAGGAGGTGGAGGAACATGGCAGGCTGCGCGTTCCGGTTCCGGCCTACTTTACAGCAGACAGTGCCCGCCAGTTGGGCCGCCACCTCGACTCCATCTTCACCCACCTCCATAAGCGCAACGGATTTAACGGCACGGTGCTGGTGACCAAGTATGACGAGGTGGTATACACGGGTGCTTTTGGCTATGCCGACTTTCAGCGCCGGGACTCCCTGCATACGCAGACGGCTTTTCAGCTGGCCTCGGTGTCGAAGCAGTTCACGGCCATGGCCGTAATGATGTTGCAGGAACAGGGCAAACTGCAGTATGACGACAGCGTGCAGCAGTACATCCCCGATTTCCCCTACAGCGGCATTACCATCCGGCAGCTACTCTCGCACCGCTCGGGGCTATCGAACTATACTTATTTCAGCGATGAACTCTGGCCCGACCGGAAAGTGCCGATCACCAACGACGATGTGCTGGACCTGATGGCAACCCACAAGCCGCCTGTATACTTCCAGCCAGACAGGCGCTTCGATTACAGCAATACGGGTTATTTCTTGCTGGCCTCCATCGTGGAGAAAGCCTCCGGGATGCCTTTTGCTTCGTTCCTGCAGAAGAAAATCTTTGCCCCCCTGCAGATGACAAACACCTTCACCTACAGCGACAGCCTGGTGGCGCAGACGGAGAAGGTAGCCACCGGCCACACCGGCGGCAGGCGGAAGCGATGGCCGGATTACCTGGACACCGTGCTGGGCGACAAAGGCATGTACTCTACCGTGGAGGATCTGTATAAGTGGGACCAGGCCCTGTACACCGAAAAGCTGGTGAAGCACGAAACCCTGGAGCTGGCCTTTACCGGCACGCGCCAGGAGCGGAAAAAGGATGAGGATTATGGGTTCGGCTGGCGCATCAAAGAGGTCAGCAACGGCGACACGGTGGTGTACCACGGCGGGCTTTGGCACGGCTACGCCACTTATCTGCTCCGGAACCCCAAAGACCACAGCGCCCTGATCATACTGAGCAATGTGCCCAACGGCAGCTTCAGGCACCTGAAGGAGATCGAGCACTTCCTATACCCCGAGCAAAACGGTGGCAAGGAAGATGAAAACCAGATCATTGTCGCCAGCTCCAGGAAAAACTGACACGGTTGGATAACCGGATTGATTAAGCTGTAAAGTATGGATCAGGGAGTTCTTCCTGACCGGAATTAATACTTTATACTTCCGTTACGGCCGCTTTCGCTGCTAGTGAATTTCTGTAAAGTATAACCAGCACGGCAGCCGCAACCAGCGCCATTCCGATCCAGGTTGTTGTAATGATCTCGGGGTAAGAGCCAGGATACTGCTCCCGCTGCTTTAGTATAATGCCGTAAAATGCCCAGAGGGTAACGAGCCCGACAAATGGGTTATGCCGCGTTAGCACCACAAACAGTGTCAGTAGCGTAGCCACCACCAGCATCACGACCGTCCAGAATTCGGGAGAAAGCCCGAACCCATCCCAGCCCACACCCACCAGCACGGCACTGACGTTGGCGATGGTGGCAATACAGATCCAGCCAAAGTATAGACTGAGCGGAACCTGCGTGAACCACCTGGAGGCAGCGGAGCGTGCCGGATCAAAGATGCCCAACCTTAGTTGCATGGCCAGCAGCGTGAGGAGTTGCATGAGCATCAGTGCCACCGACAGCACCAGCAGCTCGTGTACCCAGGCGATGGTCCAGGCGCCGGTGGCCAGGTTGTTACCTATAAACAGGTAGCCCAGCCGCTGCACATCCCGGTTCGCCTCGTGTGTTGCATCCGCATTAAACGCCTTTAGCAAGTGGTAAATGCAGAAGACGATCAGCGCCAGGTAAATGAGGCCCCAGATGGAGAACGTGATACCTGCCGGAGTAAAAAGCGTGGGGTATTTGTCCGATACATCGCCAATGGACTGGCCGCTCAGCAGCTTCAGTTGGGTCAGCTGCGAAGGCACCAAGTGCACCAGGAAGAACACGGCGTTCAGGATGGCTAAGGCTTTTATCTTACTCATAGTTCGAAGGAGTCTGTCCCACCAGGTATACGTGCTGCCTTAAAATTCTACGATAAAGCCAAGCGTGGGCACCAGGTTGCCATCATTATTCTCCAGGATAACCGGGATGGCATTGCTGCCGTCGTTGCGCAGTGTGCCGCCATCGGTGGTGGCAAAGCCGGTATTGTCTTCATTCCGCTGGAAAGTATAACGATCGAAGCCGGGCGTGTTGCTGGCCAGCACGTTGGCCACATCCAGGAACAGGTCCAGCGTCACCCGGTTGAAGTTCCACTTCTTGTCGATTCTTACGTCAAGCTGGCTGAATGGCTGCAGCCGGTCCGTGTTCAGCCTGGTGTAATCCAGGATACCCACGCCCAGCGAGGCATAGTTGAGCTGAGAGGCCTCCAGATCGAAAGGGGTGGACGGTGCCCCGCCGGCATAGCGGTACTTCAGGCCAAACTCCCAGTTGCGCGGCAGCTTCTTGCCCAGCAATCCCGAAACCAGGTGCCGGTAGTCCCAGGCACTGGACACGTAGCGGCCATCGCTTCCGGCAAACTCACTCACCACATAGGTATAGGACAGCACCGAGAAGACCGTCCCGGTCAGCTTCTTTTGAAGGTAAAACTCTGCACCATAGGCTCTTCCCTTGCCGGATGTGCGCACTACCTCGTTGCCGATAGAACCAAAGTCCCCTCCCTGGTTAGCAAGCGAGATACCATCGCGCAGCGATACCGGGTAATTTCCATAGTCTTTGTAGAACGCCTCCAGGGTAAAGCGCAGATCCTGCCGCGGCAAAAACTCGGTGCCCAGCACGTAATGTATGGTACGGATATAATCAGCCTTCTTGTTCAGGTAAGCGCCATCTTCCTGGTAGCCCAGCACGGTATAGGTAGGCAGTTTGTAGTAGATGCCGGAAGAGGCATTCAGGGTCCATTTATCAGATAACAGGTAGGAAACAGCCAGGCGCGGCGACAGCGTTTTGAAGGGGTTGCGGCCTTCTTCGGTAAAGGAGTTCATGTCGGTGCGGAGGCCGAGGCTCAGGCCCAGTTTATTATCCAGCACCGATCGGGAAACCTGACCGAAGGCGCCATAGCGGAAAAAGTCCAGCTTGCCATCGTAATTGACCGTAATGCCGGGCTGCACCAGGTTGCCTGCCTCATCGCGCACCTCATTTCGCACCAAACTGAAGATATCATTCGTGAACTGCACATACTGCCCCGACACGCCATAAGCATACTTCAGGCCGTTTTTATACTTGTTCACGTCCAGGCGCAGCTTGTTCTCCGTTTCCCGCGAGGTTGATTTCAAGGTTAGCCGCTGCTCCCCTTCCGTTTCGGCTGCCTCCGTTTTCTCCAGGTCGATGTTGAACGCGTTGCGGCTCAGGGCCAGGTTTACGTAGCCATCGCTCACCAGCCTTTTCACGGCCACGCCGGTCGTATAGTTCCACTGGTTATTATAAGGGATCGAGCGCAGGATGTACTCGCTTTCGGGGGTGCTTTCGCGCGGAACACCAAACGAGAACTCATCAATGGCCCCCACTCCGATAAAGGAAAGGGAGGTTTTCTCGTCGATCTTATGATCTACCTTGTACTGAAAATCCCAATAGTTCGGGCGGATGGGCAGGTCGAGGAGCTTGAAGAGGAACTGCAGGTAAGAGCGCCTCGCCGAAACCAGGTAGGTTGTCTTCTCCCCTATCGGTCCTTCCAGCGTGGTGGCAAACTCCGAGCCGCTCAGGCGCACGTTGCCCGAAAAACGCTCGGGGTTGCCGTAGCGCTGCCGGAACTCAAACACCGAGGAAAGCGCATTATCATAGCGCGCATCAAAGGCGGAGGAGCTCACTTTCAGGTCCTCGATAAACGAAACGTTTAGGATACCTGTGGCCCCGCCGGCGCTGCCTTGTGTGGTAAAATGGTTGATGAGCGGAATCTCGATGCCGTCGAGGTAGTACACGTTTTCGCTGGGCGCTCCGCCCCGTATGATTAGGTCGTTACGGCCGCCGCTGGTGCCGTTGGTCGCCACGCCGGGCAGCACCTGCACCACTTTGGATATATCAAAATTGCCCCCAGGGTTGCTGCGGATCTCCTCGCTGCTCAAACTCTGCACCGACAGGGGCGTGATCAGATCGGCCACGGCGGCGCTTTGCCTGCGGTTGGCCACCACTTCCACCTGCTGCAGCTCGCTGGTGGCCGGCGCCAGCTCAAAGTTCAGGATCTGCACATTGCCGGCTGTCACGTTGATGTTATACTTGCTCAGCGGCTGGTACCCGATGTAAGTGCTCTGCACCGTATAGCTGCCCACGGGAATATTGTCCAGCCGGAAGGCACCGTTTTCGTTGCTCACGGTACCCTGCTGCGTGCCCACCAGTTGCACGGACACCCCGATGAGCGGCTCCTGTGTGTTCCGGTCACGGATGGTGCCGGTGATAATGCCTGTTTGCGCCCAGGCAAAGGCAGGTAAAATAAAAGCAAGTAGAAAGAGGAGCCTCATAGTTTTAGATAGGGTGATGTTTGTAGTACATCTATCTTAAAACTTTGTTTAGCTTTTTCCTGCTTTTTTTAAACACTCTTAAAGTATGAGGCGGAGCTGTGGAAAATTTAGGGTTTCTTAAGTGGATGGTTCAACCAGTGAGGCCTGTGGCAGACTTGTATTTTAACCGGCTTTGTACCGACAACACCAGCAGCATACATCCCCCGCCCTTAGAGCAGGGCTGGGTAAAAGTATAGCGGCATCAAAGTATAAAAGCCACGTTTGGGTTGATAAGGGTTGCTGTTGAAACGAGTTTATACTTTGCCTGCCCTTTCCGGGAACGGCGTACGGAAAGCATAGGCAGATGGTATCTCCTTTCCGGCTATACTTACTTTTTCTTGCTGCGGATGGCCGCATAGAGCACCGGGCTGAAAAAGCGCAGGTTCTCCAGCACGCAAATCATACTATAGAACTTATCCGGGTCAATTTCCTGCTCCTCCGCCATGGCGGCGATGATAGCATCCAGGGCATTGGCGTAATTCTCAGTAAATTCTTCTTTCGTCATCTCTTCAAAGTATAACCTCAGGCTGATAACCCCGCAGGCAAAGGTTTAAGTTCAGACCTGCCGGCACGCCCACTCCACCCAACACTCCAGCAGGCTTACGTAAAACAGCAGAGCAACCGGCCAGACACCGTCCAGTGCCAGCTCTAAAATTAAAGTATCTCTCCGAAGGGATAAAACCCGTGGCTCAACACTACTACTATAACAGCAATTGCACCATGTACACCCGCGCTTTACAATAACAGATTCATCAACAGAATAAACATACAGGCTAACCTGCCAGGGCAGCTGAGCCCGGCACAAAGTATAAATTTATCAGCATTACGTATCAAAGCTAAATGAACAACAAGTATACCATGAACCTCACACAAACCACCAAACGCAGCAGGCAGGTCCGTCGTGGCGTGCGCAGGATGTTTCTGCTCCTGTTCCTCTGCACCTTCACCGCGCTGGCGCAGGCACAGACCCTCACCTCCCCGGACAAAAACTTTGTCATGAAGTTTGAGCTGACCGCCAAGGGAGAGCCGACCTACCAGCTTACTTACAAGAAAAAGCCGGTTTTAAAGCAAAGCAAGCTGGGCCTGGCCACGCAGGACGTGCCCTCGTTTCTGGAGGGCTTTACCATTACCGACACCAAGCAGGCAACCGTGAATAATACGTGGGAGCCGATCCTGGGGGAGCAGAAAACGATCCGCAACCACTACAACGAGCTGCTGGTAACGCTGGCGCAGCCAGACCAGAAGGGCCGCCACATCCGCGTGCGCTTCCGCTTGTTCAACGATGGCCTGGGCTTCCGTTACGAATTCCCGGAGCAGCCGGAGTTGAGCTACTTCATCATCGAGGAGGAGCACACGGAGTTTAACATGACCGGCGACCACAAGATCTTCTGGATCCGGGGCGACTACGACACCAACGAGTACGCCTACACAACCTCCCAGATCTCCGATATCCCGGCGCTGATCGACAAGGCGACCCACGATGTACACGCGCAGTTCCCTATCGACACGCTGTCGGTGCAGACGCCTTCCATGATGAAAACCGCTGACGGACTCTACATCAACATCCACGAGGCGGCGCTGATCGATTACCCGGCCATGCACCTGAACGTGGACCCGAAGAACTTCAAATTCAGCTCGCACCTGACACCGGACGCCGTGGGCAACAAAGGCTACATACAGACGGAGGCGCACACGCCGTGGCGCACGATCGTGGTGAGCGATAAGGCCACCGATATCCTGGAGTCAAGGCTGATTCTGAACCTGAACGAACCCACCAAGTATGAGGATGTGTCGTGGATTAAGCCGGTGAAGTATATTGGGGTATGGTGGGAGTACTTTGTGGCCGGCAAAAGCACCTGGGCCTACGGCACCGAGACCAACGTGAAGCTGAGCGATGACTTTACGAAGCTGACACCCAACAACCGCCACGGCGCCAATACCGAAAACGTGAAGAGCCGCATCGACTTTGCCGCCAAGCACGGGTTTGATGCAGTGCTGGTGGAGGGCTGGAACATTGGCTGGGAAGACTGGTTCGGGAACTGGAAGGAGAATGTGTTCGATTTCGTGACTCCGTACCCTGACTTTGACGCGAAGGAGCTGCAGCAGTATGCCGCGGATAAGGGCGTGAAGATCATGATGCACCACGAGACCTCCGGCGCTGCCACCAACTACGAGCGGCGCCTGCACGAGGCCTTCCAGTTTATGCAGGACCACGGCTACAACTCTGTTAAGACGGGTTATGTGGGCAAGATCATTCCGCGCGGCGAGCACCACGACGGCCAGTGGATGGTGAACCACTACATCTACGTGGCGGAAACGGCTGCCAAGTATAAGATCATGGTCAACAGCCACGAGGCCGTGCGCCCGACCGGTATCAACCGCACCTACCCAAACTGGATCGCACAGGAGTCGGCACGCGGCACCGAGTTTGAGTCGATGGGCGGCCTTGCCCCGGACCACACCACCATTCTGCCCTTTACGCGCCTGATGGGTGGCCCGATGGACTATACCCCGGGTATCTTCCAGACCGATCTTTCTTACTACGGCACCGGCAGCAACCAGCGCGTGAACACCACGCTGGTGAAGCAACTGGCCTATTACGTGACCATGTACAGCCCGCTGCAGATGGCAGCAGACCTGCCCGAGAACTACGAGCGCTTCCCGGACGCCTTCCAGTTCATCAAAGACGTGGCCCTGGATTGGGATGATACCTGGGTGCAGGAAGCAGAACCCGGCGATTACGTCACCATTGCGCGTAAGGCAAAAGGCAAGAACGAGTGGTACATAGGCGGTGTGACGGACGAGAACTCCCGCACGGCTACCATCCGCTTCGATTACCTGCCAAAAGGAAAAGAGTACATGGCCACCATTTACGCCGACGGCAAAGACGCCAGCTGGGACAAGAACCCGCAGAAGTATGAAATCCGCAAAGTGCGGGTGAACGCGAAGAGCGTGCTGAAGCAGTACCTGGCGCCAGGCGGCGGTGTAGCCGTTAGCGTGAAAGAAGCCGGCAAGCAGGATTTGAAAGGCCTTAAGAAGCTGTAAGAAGTATAACCTGAAGTATAAAGAGGCGCGGTGCACTTTTGCATCGCGCCTCTTTGCTTTTAAAGTATGAGCAGCAGTTTTATACTTT
Source organism: Pontibacter flavimaris (assembly GCF_001907195.1). GTDB lineage: Bacteria > Bacteroidota > Bacteroidia > Cytophagales > Hymenobacteraceae > Pontibacter > Pontibacter flavimaris. Next base: position 976,861 of record NZ_LVWA01000005.1, on the reverse strand, counting down.
CAAAAGCAATTCATTTCCCTCCTGTTGCTTAAGGAAACCGGCATCAAAGTATAAAAGCGCATTATTATACTTCGATGATAGTAGGAGGATTTATAACCATCACCCCTGCCTGAGCGCCTCCTGCACCTCGCGGTTGGTTATACTTCCCCAGTACCTTCGGTATTCCAGTTCGTCGGTTGTGTGCGGGATGGGTTCCAGCTCGGGGGCCACCTGTTTCAGGGCTTTTTCCAGTGCTTCGTAGGGTCTGTAGCCCACGATCATCACGCCTGCTGTAGCTCCTGCCAGACGCATCGTGAACGTAGGGAAGCGGCTGATGTTGTGCAGGCGCACCCGCAGGAGATCCTCCTCAAAGGCCTTACGGGCTTCGCGGCCGCTCAGGTCCTCCTCAAACTTTGCTGCATCGAGTATTTCAGGGTGCTCCTGTGCCAGCTCCTTGCCTGTCTGCCGCAACACCTGCCACTCCGCAATGTTCTGCCCGTGCAGCATCACCGCCTCGCGCACTTTGCGCAGGTACGTCTCCGCCGCCACCGGCGACTGCAGCTCCGCGGCCTTCACGGCAATACAGGCCGGGTACGACGAGGCGGGCGGGTTATCAAACCATACCTTGTCTTTGATTGGCATACCCGAAGTATGGCGTGCCTCCATCCACAGCGGCCCCATCTGCAGCGGCCGGCTGATAGCATGCATCGGGTCGTTAAAGGAATCCCAATTGGGGATGAGGCCGCCCATGCGGTAGCGCCACTTCAGGCGGCCCTGGTAGGCGTAGCGCAGGCGGCGCCACTGCGGCTCCAGGGCCCAGCTCCAGCAACAAAGAGGGTCGGTGTAGACCTCTATCTCCACCGACCCAGCTTTAGTTTGCTTTGTATCTTTTAGTTTGCTTTCTTTTTGTATCATCTGCTTCGGTTACTACCCTTAGGCCATTCCGTTCTGAGGGTACTCACACCATTGGTTCATGCCACTAGGTACGGCTGCTTTTACTTTTTTGCTGCGTTCCTCGCTCAAAGTCTTGTTCATTTTCTCCACGGAGGCCTCCGTACGGTCGGTGCCGCGCGGCCCATGATCGACCATACCGTTCGTCTCTACTACATGACTGAACGGCTCCTCCACATACTGCCAGGTTTCTCCCAGGCTCGGGCTTTTTCCTTCGTTCCAGGGTCCCCGGGCATCACCACCGCTCGACATGTTAAAGTAGGAGTTGCTGTAGCGTGGGTCGCCCTGCAGCACGCCCGGCGGGAAGTTGGGCTGAATGGTCTCCAGCGCCGCCTCGAACATCTGGTAATGCGCCACCTCACGTGTCATCAGAAAGCGGAGTGTCTCCTTTACGTAGGGGTCGCTGGTGAACTGTAGCAGGTATTCATACACGATCTTGGCCCTCGACTCAGCAGCAATGTTAGAGCGCAGGTCTACGGATGGGTCGCCGTTGGCATCTACATAAGAGCCGTTCCAGGGCACGCCCTGGCTGTTGGTGAGGGTTGGGCCGCCGCCACTAAGCACAAAGAACTGCGGGTTCACCATGGCGTTATGGATAAAATCCTCCTTCCTGGCCTTGCCATCGAGCAACTGCATGATTTCCGACTCCTCGGCTGCATTCTTCAACTCGCCGTTGATCGGGCCGAGCAGCATCTGTATGGTCGCGCCAACGATCTCCAGGTGACTGAACTCTTCTGTGGCAATATCCATCAGCAAATCATACTTGTCGGGGTGGGGCTGGCGCATGGCAAAGGCCTGCACAAAGTACTGCATGGCCGCCTTCAGCTCACCGTTGGCCCCGCCAAACTGCTCAAGCAGCAGACTGGCAAAAGCCGGGTCCGGCTTTGACACGCGGGCGTTAAATTGTAACTCCTTTACGTGATAAAACATCTGTCCTCCTTTCTTAAATGAAAAATAGTTAAGGTTTCCACTAAGAAACGAGGCAATGCGGCGGTGGGTTGGCCTGGAAGGCGGGGCTACCGACAGCAGCTGTACGCACCGGAAGAAGTCATACAAGAAGCTGCAAGCAGCTCCCTTCTTCTTTTGACAGTTTCACTAAAAAATCATACTTCTATACTTTTGGTAAAAGAAAAGCCGCCTCCCCTGCGTGCAGGAAAGACGGCTTTGTAATTTTTTATACTTTATACTTTAATTGCGCGGCGGGCTGATCATGATGTGGGCGCCGTGGGTGCCGGGGTGCATGATCCAGGGCATACCCGGCGCGTCCGGTTTCAGGGGCAGGCCGGTGCTTTCGGCGGTGGCGTACGGGATGTAGACCACATAGCGCAGGTAGCCGTTCTTTACCTCGCCGGTAGCCGCGTTGAAGCCTTCTGCAGGTGCCGAGTACACAAACAGCGAGGTGGGCTGTTTGGGCATTTTCAATTTGCCATTCTTGGCCTCCGCTTCCCTTGCCTTAAAGATCTCATCGGAGCTTTTGCCGGCTTCTCTCATCGCGCGGCCCCGTGCCATAAAGGGGTCCAAATCCTTGTGGTAGCAGGATACGGACAGGCCTTCCTGCGCCGGATCGTCGGCCAGGCAGATGAGCTCGTTGGTACCTTTGCGCAACAGCACGAACTTGCCGCTGGCATCGTAGCCATACACGGCGGCACCGTCGCGCTTAGCGGCAGGCGCAGCCAGCACGGCGGCTTTAATCTGGGCTTCGGCGGCTGGAACTTTCGCCGTGGATTTGGTTTGCGCCTGCACCTCAAAGCAAAACAGGGCCAGCACCGCCATCATCAGGGTTATCTTCATGTCAATCAATGGTTTTAGGTAAGGAGGATAGACTGCGCCCTACACCGGGAATAGCGAGATAAGGCTTATCCTGCAAACGTACGTCCTGACTTAAAGATAGGATTTTTGAAGTATAAATGCGCGGCAGCGCGCAGGAAGTATAAAACAGGCGCGAAAGTATACTTCCACGAAAAAGGCAGCCCTACTCTAGCACGGCATCAAACAGGCTAATCTGCCTGCCTATAGGTTTGGCAACCACTGGCACGTTACTGATGGTGTATACCGGTGTTTCCTCGAAGCGTGAGGCCACCACCACCTCGGTTCCGTCGGCGTGCAGCGTGAACAGGTCTTTAACCAGCTTGGGGCAGTTGTTGTCTTTGGAGAGGTGCGAGAGCAGCACATGGCTCATAAATCCGGGCTTATACCCGGTGAACAGGCTAAGCGCCTGCCGGTTGGAAAGATGCCCTCTGCCACCCCGGATGCGGTTTTTCAGGTAGTACGGGTAATGGCCTTTCTCCAGCAGCCCTTCATCGTAATTGGCTTCCAGAAACACCGCATGGCACTGCTGAAAATGCGCGATCACGTGGTCGCAGGGCGCGCCGATATCGGTAAACACCCCTACCCTCACCTCCTGGCAGGATACCACAAAGCTATGCGGGTCGCGGGCGTCGTGCAGCTTCGGGAAGGCCTTTACTTCTATCCTTCCTACTTGAATGGTCTCGTGTGCCTCAAAATGCAGCACCTCTACGCCCGCAAAATCCAACCGGCAGTTGTAGAGCGTGCCGGGGGTAATGTACACCGGCAGTTTATACTTGCGTGCCAGCACCGGAATGCCTTTGATGTGGTCGGAGTGCTCATGCGACACAAAGATGGCCTTTACCTTGCCCATCGGGAGGCCCAGGCGCTTCATGCGCTTCTCGGTTTCGCGGCAGGAAATGCCCGCATCCACCAGCACGGCCTCACGGTCGTTGCCGATGTAATAGCAGTTGCCGTTGCTCCCCGAATTTAACGATGTGATCTGTAGCTGCATGAGATTGCAAAGTTCGTACTTTTTCCACTGCCATTCAACCCGCTTTGGCTGAAAGAAGTGCCACATCCATCCATAAATTCAGCCAAAGTGGGTTTACAGGGCTGAGGTGGCAGAGAGGTAACGAGAGCTAATAACTAATAGCCAATATCCGGCAACTAAGTTTCGCTTGTGTATCTTTGTGTATCACAGATGAAGAACTTATGATCGACCTGACACTATATGACCCGTTCGAGAAAATGCAGTTTACCGACACCAACTGCTTCCTGTGCGGCACCATCATCACCAAGGAGCACCGCACGCCAGTGTTTGGCGAGTGGCTGCAGCAAAAGTACAACCTGAAGGACAAGGAACTGCTGCTGCTCGACAAGAGCGTTACCACCTTCGGACAACTCGGCATCCCCTGCTGCGACCGCTGCCATACCCATTACATGCTGCCCCTGGAGCACGAGGTGGAGCAGGCCGCCACGAAAGGTATGGCTGGCCTGCAAGCCCTGCCGCCACAGCGCCTTTTCCAGTGGATCGGCAAGATGTACTACGGCACGCTGGTAACCGAACTGATTAAGGAGGCGGACCCGCTCGTGATGCCGGAGTACGCGGTGAGTGAGGACCCGAAGATGCTGGGCAAGTTCCGCTCCTTTTACCAGGTGCTGCAGTCGCTGCGGGTGCCGATGGAGTTCGACGGGTTCCTGCCCTGCTCGCTGTTCCTGCTGGAGGTAAGCCCCACCGAGGACGAGCTTCCGTTTGAGTACCAGGACGAGCTGACCACCATGGCTTTCAGCATAAAGCTGGGTTCTGTGGCCATCGTATGTACCTTGCTCGATAACGGCATCATCCGGAAGGCGTTGGGCAGGCTAAGCCAGGTGGCGGAAGGGCAACTGCTGCACCCCATCCAACTGGCCGAGTTTAAGGCCCGCGTTTTCTATGCCGCCTATATTTTCAACGTGGTGCCGGAGTATTTCATCCGTCCGCAAAAGCCCGGAGACGACCACCTGGTGCTGGACACGCTGATAGATGACGTAACGAACGAGATCTTTAACCCCTGGGAGATGCCGGCTTACGCGCACATGCTGGAGGAGATGTGGAAGCCCTGGAGCATCCGGGAGCAGCAGATCCTGCAGAACCCATCACAGCCCATCAGTTTCTTACTCGATGAGCACCACCAGTTCAAACCGATGGAGCGGTATGTGAAGCAGGTATAAAATCAGGCGAGGAAAGGACCATTAGAAAGCTTCTTAAAAAGTATAAAAAATGAGCGGCGGCACCCATCAAGTATGAGTGCCGCCGCTCGTTTTTTATACTTGCGTTTATTCTATCACAAAGCTCACATCCACATTAGAGGTAACCACTACCTCTCCGCCTGCTATCGTAGGGCCTCCGGCGCTATCGTAAGCAGCCGACTCCATCATAGCCATTTTATACATGGGTCGTGGTCCGCCGTTGCTGCTGCTCTCGCTGATGGCGTACACACGACCCAACTTAGAGCCAAGTTCGGAGGTAAGCTGCGTAGCTTTTGCCTTCGCGTTGGCCACGGCCTTCTTGCGGGCCTCTGTTTTATACTTCTCCACATCAGCGTCAGATACCTGGAACTGCACCCCGTTCACATGGTTCACCCCTACGCCATACAAGCCAGAGAGCAGTTCATCAAACTTATCCAGCTTCTTCACAGTCACCGTCATACTTTTCTGGGCCATGTAGAAGTCCGGAGTGGTGCGGCCATACTCCCCGCTGTTGTAGATAGGCTGCAGCGTTACGAACGAGGTCTGGATGTGCTTGGCATCCACGCCCTGTTTCTTGAGGTAGCTGATGATGGCAGCGGCTTTCTTGTCTGTCTCTTTTCTAGCCTCGTCCAGCGTCTTGCCGCGCGTCTCCACGCCCAGGTTCACGACCACCTCATTTGGCTGCACGCGCACCTCACCCGTGCCGTTCACGCTGACCAATGGGGGCAGCACCTGCCCCTGCTGGGCCTGTACCGAGAGCGCCGAAACAAAAACCAAGCTCAGGAGCAACATCAGATTCATCTTCTTCATAGTAGTAGTTTTTGGGTTTTACGTTAGTTAAGCAAAAATATAGTGAATATCTATTATAGTGCTCCAACGCAAACCTTGTGCCACAAAGTATAGCGGAAATAAAAAACCCTTAGCCGGGAGACCAAGGGTTTGGAGACGTCTTAAAAATGATCAGTCTTCTTCGTAGGCGTACGCATCATCTTCGCTGCTGTAGCGGGCCACCAGGATAGCGCCAATTGTGAGCGCCCCCGTCGCCAGAATCAGCTGGGTGGTGGTCAGGCGCCTGGCGGTTTTTACGATAATATGGCCAAGGTCCTGCATCAGGTCAGGCAGCTTTTCGTGGCGACCCTGAAAAACGTGCAACGCCGACTCCACCGTCTTCGACATGTCGTGCGGCTGCAGCAGTTGCATCACGCTTCCTTCCTTCTTCTGCCCGCCCTTCTGCTGGCTGCCACCACTGTTGTTGCTATTGCTGTTTTTGTTGTTGTTCTGGTTTTGGGATGTATTGTTTTCCATAGTTTACATTTGTTTAAAGATTGGTATTCAAGATATACGGAGCTCCATCAAAAAGTATAATCTTAGTGTTAATGCCGGGGCCTTGCGCCATGCTGCACCATCAACTCGTCCATGCGTGCCTGCAGCGCATCCTCATTCACCATCATGCTGGCCGGGAAACCCACCGTCAGGCTGTCCAGCTTCAGCGTCTCCGCCTCCGGGTTGTAATCGTAGCTCCCCGACACGCCTTTCTCGCTGAAGCTACCGCTGTTGGATTGTAATTTAATGCCATAGGTCTGCAGCTTGCTTTTCAACTGGTCGAAAGCCTCAGGCTTGATGCCCTCGTATTGTAGGTTTTTAGCCATTCTTCAGTATCATTTCAGGTTTAATAATTGGTTTATACTAACGCAAGAAGGCATTATTGGTTAACAATTACCAATGGCGGCGGGAAGCATGAATTTTTCCTGTTGATAATCAGCCACATCCTTTTCCCCTCTGAAAAGTTTTCCTGAGCTCCATTGCGAATAAAGAAACACCCGCTATATTTGCACCACAATCAGACAGAACGGCCCGTTCGTCTAGGGGTTAGGACGCCAGATTTTCATTCTGGTAACAGGGGTTCGATTCCCCTACGGGCTACTTGAAAGCCTCTCAGTTCACGCTGAGGGGCTTTTTTTATGCTCTTCGGACACTAAAGCACCTTCCCACCTGCTGTGGAACCTCAAGAATCCCCTGCTGGTCTAGCACCTCCTGCAATCCTGTATAGATAAATGCTAACGTTAAAGCATTAGCCATGTGGTGGCATGCTGTATTCCGTCTGCCCGGTGCCGCTGCTGATTAAAGATACCGAAGCTAATAGTTCATTCTATTGCTTGGCTTTATTCGTCGCCGAAGTTGAAGCTGAGTAACGAATAAAAAGTTGAATCTATACTCGTCGCCCCGCCATATGGCTAATGCATTGTTGTACGTTCGAGTTGATTGATTGGGCTCCTTAGTAGAAGAAAATATAACGCTCACCAAACGCCTCGTCTGTGATTGGTGACCCATCTATGCATGCCCAGAATGTTCAATTTGCTCATGGTAGCGAAGCCGTACCAGCTTTTTACCTTGTCTGAAAACTTCACATTCCGGTATAGCTGGTCCCAGCTTTGGCCCTGGCGTACCAGATTTAATACCTGCTGGTGCAGGTCAACCATATAGTCTCTTTCGTTTTTGATTGTTTCCTTTGTAGCGGGGGTATAGTGGCCTATGTCAATATAATCCACATCCTGTTGTAAAACCCAGTCCAGCGTTTCTATCCAGCCATCATAATAAAAGTCCAGGAAGTCATTGTAGGGCATGGTATTGGACTGACCAACGTCGGTCAACTGAAGGGCTTTATAGGCAGGAAAAGACACGATCGACATGCTGTTGGAATGGCTCGGTGCAATGTGATGAAGAATCACCGTTTCGCCGCCCAGTTTTATGGTCAGTTGTTTATCATACACAATATCAGGCATGGCTATGGGAAGCTTTTCGCCAATTATAGGTTCTAACCCGTTTTTTTGAATGATCACCTTTGCCCCGTTCTGCTGAAAAATTTGAGAACCTCCTGCGTGGTCGTAGTGCGCATGGGTCAGAATGACATATTTTACCGGTACTTTGAAACGCTTTTTAATTTCATCATTCAGCCAAATGGCTGCGGGAGTTAAAGCGGGGTCAATCACAATAGCTCCTGCTTTTGTGATCAATACAAGGCCGCTGTGAAGCGATGGAATGGTGTCGTTCGTATGCCGGTAGAGATTGCCCTTTACCTGCGTCAATGATTTTTGAAGCCTAGGGTTTGGCTTCCCGTAAACATCAGGAAGCACCTCCCGGTCCTTGTAAAGTGACTTATTCACATACACTGCTCCTATCAAAGTGTCCCTGCTTTGCGCCAATCCATTATAAGCGAAAAAAAGGAATGCCAATAGGCAAAGCGAAAATGAAATAAGTTTTGTTACCATTTTCAGCGTTTTTAGGCGTGTTACTAACTTGACGTACAACGATCACTGGATAGGCCTTCTTAGCGGCTTAATTACATGATTACTGTCGGAAAAAAATAAATTTAAAAGGGCAACAAAACATCCGGCGGACTCATTGCAACAATGAGTTAGCCGAATGTTGTATGTTGCCCTAGTAGTACATGCTCCAATAGGTTATGAATTGCTTATCGATCTTTCTTCATTTATTGATACGTCTTTGAACAAATTTTCAACTGTTTTAGAAACTTCGTAAAATCGAACGGATTTGGATATAGTTGATTGGTACGTTCTTTATTTTTATAATAATATTTAATCTAATTGACTACTTGGCTATTCTCAGAATAGGCTTAAGTGTTTCACCGCTTTTAGATTCTTCGAATGCCGTATTGATATCTTCGAAGTCGTAGAATTTTATCAATTTATCAAACGGGAATTTCCCTTCTTTATAATATTGAATTAATTTGGGGATGAATAATTGAGGAATGGAATCCCCTTCAACAGCACCCACAACTTTCTTTCCTTCCATCAGTATGTCATTTGTAAAGTTTACCATAACATCCCCGCCCATACCTACAATGGCTACCTTGCCTGCCACACGCAAAGCATGAATGGATTGTAAAATCACAGGAGAGGCACCGGTGGTTTCAACAGCATAATGAACGCCACCATTTGTGATTCTTTTAATTTCTTCTACCACATCTACTTCTTTGCCATTCAATACATGGGTGGCACCGAGTTCCATGGCAAGGTCCAGGCGATTCTTATGAAGATCTACTACTATAATGTCTTTCAACCCCATGATTTTAGCCGCCATTACTGCACTCAAGCCAACGGCACCTCCTCCATATATAGCAAGGGATGTACCTGGTTCAGGACGTAAGGTATTCATGACCGTACCGCTGCCAGTCTGAATACCGCAGCCTAACGGCCCCAACAGCGCTAAATCAACATCCTTATCTACTTTTACTACGTTATTTTTATTTGCAATGGAATAGGTGGCAAACGAAGACTGACCAAAAAAAGTAGAGAGCGGATGATCGTGCTGGTGAATACGGTTTTTCCCATCTCTTGACTTACCTCCAAAGTTTAGCTCAACCGACCGTTCACATAAATTCTGATGACCGCTCAAACACTGCGAGCATTCACCACAGTATGCAAACGAAAGCACAACATGATCTCCCTGCTGCAAATTAGTCACCCCGGAACCTACTTTCTCAATAATTCCCGCTCCTTCATGACCAAGTACCGCTGGGAAAGGTGCGCCTCTCCCATTCATGGACTCCGCATCCGTATGGCATACTCCTGTAGCTACAATTTTTATCAACACTTCGTCGGCAGCGAGAGCGTTTAGTTCTACTTCTTCTATCTTTAAAGGCTCGCCCTTGCTATGTGAAACTGCTGCTTGAATTTTCATAAATATTTGAATTTTAGTCGTTTATAGAACTTACGGATTAAAGGGTGCTGTTGACTAAAAGTGATTAGCCTTTTTAGTCTATCTAGTTAAGGATGGGGCAACCGTTAGGGTTGCATCTAAAGGTTGCCATCTCGTAAAGCCGCCTTTAAACGATTAGTGGTACTGGCCCGGAAAAACAATTTGTTGTTTACCTCTGAAATGTAAAAACCGTAGTGCCGAAAGAGTCTAAAGTATGATCTTTCATTAACCTACTGCGGCTGAAATTACCGGGCATGCAACACAAAGTGCGCGGTCTTCACTTGTCCTCTATGCTTGAATTGCATGAATACCTTGTATTTTCCAGTTTTAGGAAAATTGGTGTGCAGCAGAATGTCTGGTCCGGATGTTTTGGACTCCATGGGGTGAACATGCACGAATTCAGTGCCATCCTCGCTTACGATGACTACATGTGCTAATGCGCCAAGATAATCGTCTAGATCAGAAACTGGCTTTCCATTCTTATACACGGAGGCTTTCAACTCCACGGATGCCTTAGCGTTGATGGGTTGATCCGGTGCTAATGTAGCCTTGTAGCCATCATGCTCCCAATCCAGGTCCTCCTCGCCCAGTGCTTTAGCAGGTGTTCCTTCCCCTGATACTGTTATGTTTTGTCTGCCTAACTGATGCGTTGATCCCGTAGGGGTGTAATCCTGAAACATGATAAACTCGCCACCGAAAGGAAAGGTATGCTCCCATACATAAGTACCATCCGATAAGGTGTCCGGATGTTCATGGGCGAAGTAAGATAGGTCTTTGGACATGATAAACAAGTGCACGTCCATCTCATGCACTAAATCAAGCGGCACATTGGCTTCGCTCTTCCCCACTTCTTCCGGTTTGAAGTAGAGCTTGGTAGGTTTCAAGGCTTCAACGTTGGAAGGTTCGGTTCTAAAGGTCATCCCGTACTGCTTTTCAGTACCGCTATGGGCGTGGTGGGCGTGTTCTTTCATGGAGTGATGATTTGATTGGTCTTTCAGTTACTTCTGCACCAGGTTCGAAGTATACATTACCTACATGGTTATTATAGGTTAAATCGTTTGCAACCAAGCCATAATTCCAGGCTTTCCCAGTAAAGTTTCCAGCAAATCCTGCTTTTCCTTTTGGATAAATGGCCTGAGTTTCAGTTGCTTTATCCGAAGCTTGGTCTTTACATCCAACCAAAGAGAAGGCTAAAACAGGAATCGCGGAAAGCAGGTACATTTTCATTTCAATCTGTTTCCTGCTTTTAGCTATCTGCAATTACCACTTAAGTATAAATCCTAATCTATTTCAAAAGTTACAGTTACACCTCCGGAACCCAAGGCTGCAGCTAACCCCGATGGGTTGGCTATTTTCCCGAGCCGGGTATAGTTGTAAGAAGTTGGGAAACTCTTATAGAACAGTACCAGAGTACTATTGCCATAAAGCATGATATCACCTGCCTGTATGGTGCCTGGGTTTGATGCATTTGTAGGAAGATTCTCTGGCAATGCGAAAAACTTTTCGTTGTCGTTCAGTTCACTCATTTCAATTGTCATCGGTAACTGCGCTTTGAAGGCAGTTGCAGATGCATTGTTGTAGAGCGTGGCAGCAAAAATGCTGGAGCCAACTGTAATCTTAAGTTTCGTACTTTCCTCCATTAGTTTGGCTGATTTATTATTCTCTTCTTTACAACCACTACGGGCAAATAGGCTGAAGCTGACAAGCATCAGCGGTAATAAATAAATTGGTCTCATAAAGATAATGTTTAAGGAAGAAGCATACTTTCAAATTGTATGAAGGGGCTGTTATAGCCCCACTTTAAAACTACTTTCTTTGTATAACTCAGCTGCAACCGTCGCAGCAACTGTGTGCTAGTAACATAAGTGCTGAAGCTGCTACAACAAGTATCTTCCTCATTTCTATATTTTCTATTTCTCTGGTTAAGAGAAGGTTTCATTTAATTTTCTTGATGATTTTGGCTGGAATGCCACCTACCACGGTATTGTCCGGCACATCTTTGGAAACCACGGCTCCTGCCGCTACGATGGAGTTCTCACCAATCGTCACGCCTTGCAAAATGGTGGCTTGGGCACCAATCCAGGCATTTTTCTTAATGTGAATTTTACCTGCAGTGAGTGTTTGTCTATCGTTTACAGAGATAGGATGGCCCTCTGAGAGCAGGCAGACTTTGGGAGCAAGCATCACATTGTCTTCTATGGTAATGCCGCCCAAATCCAAAAATGTACAATCAAAGTTGATAAACACATTCTTCCCGATCTTGGTGTTCCTTCCATAGTTGATTTGAAGTGGCGGGAATACCATGGTAGTCGCATCAATCTCAGAAGCAGTGATCTGGCTTAACAGCTTTCTGATTTTGTTCGGGTCTGCTTCAGCGTTTAATTGGATGAGTAGTTTTCGTGTACTGTTACAAGCATCACCGATTTGAGCGTAATCCGCATCGCTAAATGGAACAGCTTCACCATTTAATAGCCGTTGAAATATATCTGTCTGTTGCGTTTTCATAGTAGTGTAATAATGTAGATTACAAATTTACCCGAATTCTACCTGCTATTCGTTACACGTTGTACGCATATAGTGTCAGATATTGCCTAAACTATCTAACTCAGGGTCATTTGAATGAATAAAGAAGATAAGGATAGAATTATCTTGCTGAAGGTGCTTGGTGGTGTGCCGTTACCAGATGACTTTTTGTATCGTTACCACACGCATATCTACTGCCACAGGGGAAGTATAGACTTTGTCTTCAATGATAAGCCGTATACCTGCAAAGCTGGAGGATTAGTGTTTTTTTTGCGGACAGCAAGTTGGCAGATCTGACGTTCTCAAAGAAAGTTAACGCAACAGTTCTGCTGGTGGAAAGAGATTTCCTTGATGAAAATATTCCGGACCAAAGCTGGAGCATTGATGCTTTATTACATTCTAGAGACAACCCGGTGCTGCACCTGACCGAGAAGAAAGACAAGCATAGAGTGCTTTTAAATTTTCACCTTTTGCACGGTAAGTTTTCAGATACAGAACACCGCTTTTATCATGAAACCCTGAAGCTGCAAATGCAGGTGTTCCTGTTGGAAATGTGGCACACGTTTGCAAATGAGTTTGAACGCCACAAACGAACAATAGAAAGCGGGACACTTTATGAGCGCTTTATGCAATTAGTGCATCAACATTGTATGAAAGAGCGGGAGGTACGGTTTTACGCCAACAAGCTCAACATTACGGCCAAATATTTAAATTATGTATGCAAGCAAAATTCAGCTGTTACTGCCTCGGAGTGGATACAGCGTTATGTAAGAGAAACGATTATTCTTCTCTTGCAAGTCAAGAACCTAAATATATCCGGGATCGCCGATGAAATGGAATTCTCTAGTAGGTCTTTTTTCACGCGCTATGTAAAAAAACTAATAGGTATGACTCCCAGAGAATTCAGAAATAGATTGGGCTAAAAGTGAAATGGGGCTACTAATACTAGTTGCTATTTCTATAGAAAGAATGCTTCTAAAGCAGCCAGATCACAGTGATAAAGTTCGATAATTCTATTCTATGGTCTACATAAAAATCCGCTTCAGATAAAACTGGAGCGGACTTTTTTGCGATCCAGACAATTTTTTATATCCTTAAGCAGTCTCTTCTTGAGCTTCGCGCAACCCGCAGGTCTAGACGCTCCTATGACAAAGGCAAGTTTGACTTCTAACAGTGAATGCGTTACGTCAGGTTCTTGATAAAAGAAGTACCCTCCTTAAGCTCCTTGGCCAGTTGCTCTATAGTAGTATTCTGGAATACATCCCGCAGGGACTCACGTGCCACTTTAAATTTGTCGTGTAAAGGACATGGGTGAGTTTCGGAGCATTTCTTCAGACCTAATCCGCATTCCCAGAAAACAGCCATTCCGTCTATGGCATTAACTATATTGATAATAGGTTGCTCCAACTGGTAACCATCAATGAAGAACCCGCCGTACGGTCCTTTCAAAGAGGTTATGATCCGGTGCTTGTTGAGAATTTGCAGAATCTTTGCCGTAAAAGCCTCGGGCGCATCTACCTCTTTTGCAATGTCTTTCACATTAAGCTTAACTCCTTCTCCCGCTTTAGAGGCAATAAAAACTGCCGCCCTGATGCCATATTTGCACGACTTAGAAATCATATGCTATCCCCCTTTATAGTGTTCTACTGCAAACATAAAGTATAACTACCTAAAAAGGGGTAGAAAACTTCATGTACCTGCTATTGGCTATGTCCTGTAACGACTCGTAATGTTGTGTCTGACACTTGGTTATTTACATGATCACTTCCGGCATTTTGGCTGCCCGTGAAGTTTATCTGTGCGCCGGCAGCCAATACAACTTCGGCAGCAAAATTTTCAAGAATATAAAGGCTGTGTGGCTCATTGGCTGGAATAAGCAACGTAGTGCCTGCTTCCAGTGTAAGTTCTCTTCCCCTGAGCTTCAGAATTCCCTTACCTGCCTTCACAACCATAAAAGCATCTGACGAAGCATAATGCCGCGGCATTTCCTCCCCGCCGCCTAGGCCAACGCTTAAAACCTTGTACGAAGCATTGGCATGTATTTCTTTCATTTCCATTTTATCTTCCTAAAGAATAGCACCTCCCGATTGAACCAGGAATTCCATGCTCTCCAGCTTAGACCTGCCCTTTATTACCATCATGTGCCAATCGCGAATTGCGTGATCAGGTAATATAGCGCCCAGCCGCCAAAAACAATATGCAGGATCCAGACCCAGTTAGGTATGCTGCGAGGTGTTTCACTGCCTTCAATCAGGAACACTTTCTGATCGCCTTTGCCATAGGCACTCACCATGATGGGCAATACGCCATCCACTACTTCATTCTCTGAGATGCCTTCCACGTTAATATCCGGACCATTCCGCACCACAAAAGGGATTTTACGGATACCCTCTTTACCAGATGGATCTTTACTGACAATGCGCAAGGTATGCTCCCCATCCACCAGTTTGCGGGTGTCCAGCTCGAAATTTATAGGTGATCTGAAAGAGCCGACAGGCTGCACATCGTCATCCACAAAAATTACTACAGTGCTTTTATCATCCATTTTATCAGAAATCTAAGATGGTTCTTTTGATATGGTCCTCACCTTGTTCACCGGGCCGGGCCAGCCATTTTATGCTAAAAAACAGGCAAAACACGACAATGAGCACCGTGGCCCATACCAGGACATAGTCCCAGTCACTTTGCGGGCCTGCTCCGTGGCTGATGCCCTGCAGCACTTTTGGCTGCTGCTTCTCACACACCGGACACGCAAAAGCTGTCAGGCTAAGGAGTGTGGCGAGAACCGTAAGTATAAAGGCTTTCATAAGTCAATTCCGTTAATCTGTTGTCTTCCAATAATTGTTTGCCTGTGCAATCGTCTGAAACTCTGTAGCTATTACCTGTGCCGAGGCAATCAGTTGGGCTGTATCGGAGGCATAAGCGGCACGCAACTGCTGTCGTATGCCGGCATCCGGCTGAATAGCGCCTATGGATTTGCGGGCAAGTTTTATAGCAAGCTGCCTGCCTTCAAAAGGGGTGGCAGTAATAAGAGTTGGCAGGTAGTTTTCTTCCTGATTTTGCATGGTTCTATAGGTTTATGCTACGTTAAGGTGTCTTCTTTTTACTCCAATAGTTATTTGCCTTTGCTACCTCCTGAAACATTTTCCGGGCATACACTTTACAACAGGCAGTTTCTTTGCGGAATGCAGCCTTTTGTTCTTTAGCCGGTTCAAAAGCACAACAATCCATTTGTTGCTGTCTCAGCCCTTTGTCCGGTTGCCTGTCGTAGATAGCTTTCCTGGCAAGGGCTATAGCTAAAAGCCTCCCTTCAAAAGGGGTGGCAGTCAGCAGCTCCGGTAGCTTACTGGAAGACATTCCTTCGGACATTTACTGTTACTTTTTGGCTGTCTGCTTCAGGAAATCCATGATCTTCTGTACTTCTTCCACCGGCACCTTGCGGGCTTTGTTGCCCCAACTGGAGCGCTCGTGGTTAATGATAGCGGCTACCTCGGCCGCTGATAAGTTCATGTTCGTTCCAATGGCAGGCATAGAGCCAAACTCTGGCCGGGCATCATACCCATTCATCACAATATCAATCAGCACTTCCGGATTATCATCCGTTACAATCGCACTGCCTTTCAGGGGCGGAAAGGCTCCTTTCAGCCCCTCACCGCTGGCCTGGTGGCAGCTCTGGCAATTGGCCGCATAAAGCGCAGCACCGTCCAGCCCCATGTCTTCTCCGCCGCCAGCTACCGCATCAGGCTTTTGCTCCCGCTTGTAGAGGAATTCAGGTACAGGCATAGCTCCAGGCAACTCCACCTGCTTCAAAGATTGCAGGTAGGCTACCAGGTTGAGCGCGTCCTGGGTTGCCACAATCTTTCCTTTCACACCCTTTCGGAATTCATCGGGCACCGAAATCTCAACATCGCCCTCATCCAAGTTCGTTTTCTCCTCAAACAACCATGGGTAGGCCGGCATAACAGACGCAGCTACTACGGCACGCGGCTGATACAGGTGCAGCAGGTTCCACTCTGCGCTTGGCTGGCGGTTGCCTACATCGGTTAAGTCGGGGCCGGTGCGTTCAGTGCCCATCAGCGTAGCCGTGTTGCGCCAGAGATCAGTTCTGTGCTCACTGGCATAGTCGGCTGCAATGCTGGGCCGCTTGCCCCATACATTGTCCATTTCAAGGTTACGCACCTGTTGGGTATGGCAGGCCACGCAGCCATTGGCTACGTACAGTGCCTTGCCTGCCAGTGCAGCGTCGCTCAGAGGTTCTTCGTTAGGCAGCGGGCTGTTGTTGTTCTGGTTGTTTATGGCAGGCATAACAGCAACCAGTATGGTGAGCACGACAAACAAGCCAAGCGCACTGAGGTATAGTTTCTTATAGTTGTTAAAAAAGTCCATCATATGCCGTAAGTGTCAAAAGCAATTGTTAGGAATTTTATTGGTTGTACCGTCTTATGCCGCCTTTATGTGCCCTGTATCTCCACCAGTTCTTCCGCATGCAGCTTCTCGATCGCGATGTCATTGATGTTTACTGTTTTGCGCGGATTGATCATGTTATACATGTTGTAGGCAAACACCAGGTGCGATACCCACATCAGTGAACCGCCAATGGCACGCCACAACCAGTAAGGAGCCATCATGGTCACACTTTCAATAAAAGGTAGTCCATCCATCCACATCAGGCCGCGCATAGTTCCGCCCCACATTAGCGGCACGGTATAGAACATCATCCCGATAAAGGCCATCCAGAAGTGAATGCCCACCGTGATCTGTGGAGGTTCCTGTCGCGTAAGTCGAGGTACAATAGCATAGATCCCACCCCACAAAAAGAAGGCGATGATACCGTACATGGTCAGGTGCGAGTGGGCCACCGTAAAATCTGTAAAGTGCCAGATAAGGTTGGTGCTGCGGAATGCCTCAGCTGTGCCCTGTAATGAGCCCGTAAAGTAGAAGATGATGCCCACGATGAAGAATGGCAAGGTATAGCTGCCGGCCACTTTATGCCAGGCACCCCGGAAGGTCATCAGGAAATTGGTGGTACCTGATACGACTGGAATGATCATGCCGGCACTGCCCACTATTGCCACCGTTTGTAATGACCAGGGGATGGCACTGAACACGAAGTGGTGCGTGCCTATCAACGTATAAAAGAATATCTGTGACCAGAAGGCAAGTATGCCCAAACTATAAGAATAGATGGGTTTGTTGAGCTGCTGGGGCAGGTAGTAGTATACCAATCCGAGCGTGAAGAGCATGAACCACATGCCCACGCCTTGGTGCATGTAGTAGCCCTGGATGATGGTTTCACCGAGTCCGTTCTGAAAATTCGGCACATACGCCACAATGGAGATCACGATGGCAAACATGACGGCCGCCACAATGTACCAGTTCGATACATAGATTTCCGTTGTTTTGCGGTTGGCAACGGTTCTCAAAAAGTTAATAAGAGTTATTACCAGGCCGATGCCGAACAGCAACTGGATGGGCCAGATGTACTCGCGGTACTCGCCGCCGCCGTTGTTGATACCCGCCATCAGTGCGATAGTGCCCAGCACAACCGAAGCATTGATGAGGATCAGCGTCCACCAGCCACTTTTCAGGCTATGTATCTGTATGTTACTTACCCGCGGCACCACGTAATAGCCCAGGCCCAGCATGGCCAGCGACGACCAGCCCCAGAACACCGCGTTGGTGTGTACCGGCCGCAACCTGCCAAAGCTCAGCCAGCTTACCTGGTCCACATCAGGCGCCACGAATTTAATGCCAACGTACTCTCCCACCGACGTGCCAAAGACAAGCCAGAAAGTGGCGGTCCCCAGAAACCAGAGAATAAGCCTTGAAAGCGCCGGATCAATACCCGGCCGGACGATGGCTTTGCGCTTGGCTTCTATGAAACGGATGTTGGCCTGCTCGTTTATACTACTGAGTAGTCCTTTGGAATCCTCAGGGGCAAACGGGCCTGAAAGCTCCCTGTTATTTAAGTGGTATTCCTGGTGGAGCTTATCATTTTGCAGGGCTTCCAGTTGCTCCACATTCAAAGTTTTCAGATAATCTGCGAAACGGGTGGCTTCCTCTGTATCCTTCCTGTTCTGAATTCTCTTGAAGAGTGCATTTGCCTTTACCACCAGCAGAAAAAGGGCCGCTACAACAGGTACGATCAGCAGCGTGATGGTAATGAGGATACCCGGTAAACCGATCAGGTCGCTATCAGCGGTGCTCCCTGACTGAGCAAATAAAGGGATAGTGAGAAGGCTAAATACCGCCAAAAGAGGAATTTTAAGGCGTTCCAGATGCTTATGGGGGGGTACAGTAACACAGTTTCGCTTTGTCATGTCAGCAGGTTTTAAGTTGCTCATGCCCTAAATGTACGTAAACAATCCATAAAGGACAAACTTATCCTTTATGGATTCTATCAGTTATTTATTATTTTTTTCCTTCCCTTCTGACAGATTCTAATCGCAGCTAGATTCCTGTGAGGGAAGCTTGACAATTAAAATATTCGGTCTACCCGAAAAGCCTCCCGGTTGACGCTCAGAGGCTTTTTTATACGCTTCGGATACAAAAGCCCCTTCAGCTTGCACCCCATTAGCTTATGCTGCATGTATATTAAAAAAGGTCCGGTTCCCATAACATGATTGCATCGTCATTCAATACTGTCAAACAGGAAGCGTCCTACCATCAGAAACACCTCTGCTTTGCATCAGCCGCTAAGAAAAGAACGGCCCCTGCGAAGTCGAATCGCAGAGGCCGTTCTCTAGTACTTTAGCAGGGAATCTGAAACTGACAGCGGAGGGATTTATACTTTATCGCGTTTAGTTTGCCTAACAGTCTAATTAGGCAAAATAAAACGCCGCTACTTGCTTTGGTGGGCAGTGCCAAAGTAATAACCTACTGGTGTCGCCATTTGCTGCTCAGGTACCTTCTCACAGGGATATCATACACCACCATCACCACATAGGCTACACCAACCAACAGCACTGTTCCTACGGATACGATCAGGTATAGCTCGGTTGTTCCGGGCTTGCTGCTCAGGAAATAGTTGCCGAATATCCAGATGACCGCGTAATGGGTCATGTAGAGGGGGTACGAAATATTTCCGGAGAACACACAGAGCTTTTTCAGCCCCGGCGACAGGCTGGAGCCGGCTCCCAAGGCAACCAGTAACGGGAAATAGAACAGCACGACCAGCGTCTCTGCCACCCAGTTCCATTTAAAATAAGGCATAACGAAGGCCAGCGACAGCAGGATAGCCAAGCCGATAAACCCGAGCCTGTTTTTGATGATCCAGTTAGAGCGGAAGATCAACAGGCCGGCTGAGAAGGAGTAGGCGATACGCGCACCGCCATCCCAGAAGGTCTCTCCTGACCAGCCCCCCAGCAGGTTTCCGGCACGATAACCAACAAAGCAAAGGGTCAGCGCCGCCAGTATGGTCAGTACAGTCAGGTAGCGGCGGGAGAGCCTGTAAAGGATAAGGGCATACGCGATATTGGCAACGTACTCCCAAAACAAGGACCATGAGGGGGCATTCAGGCCGAACAGGTTGAAACCACGCTCTTCCATCACCGGGTAGGGAATGAGCAGGGCGGAGCAAAGAAATACCAGAATAAGCTTGCCCGTGCCATACGCTCCGGTATAAGCCGCGAAAGGATCAAAGATAAAGGCCAACAGGCCCAAAACCGCACCCAGCATAACCAGGGGGTGCAACCTGATCAGCCTCGCTTTGAAGAACTCCATCACCCCCATTTTCCCAAGGCGGTCGTCATACGCGTACCCGATCACAAAACCGGACAGGCAGAAGAAGAAGTCCACGGCCAGGAAGCCATGCCCGATGAAAATCTTACCGGAGTCAGGTGGGTGCACCCACTCCATGAAATGGAAAACAACAACGGCCAAGGCCGCTACCCCCCTTAAGCCATCGAGGATCACAAAGTGCTGTTTCGTCTTTAGAATGCCCGGGCTGGCCGCCAGGTTGTCCGTGTCTACTTGAAGCTTATTCATTGATTGTGGTAAGAGTGAAATGCAAACGGCAACGAACCCTAACAAGGACTCTTTGCCATAGCATCTGATGGTATAAAGCTGTAAGATAGTATGTTTATCGCTTTTAAACGCAGCCTAAGCCGGAAAATGTTGTTGCTACTTCGACCCAAAGACACAGCTGTTCTGTCTGCCTAACTTGAAACTGCTTATCGGATTCCTCACACATTTATCCTGAACACACACTCTTTATAGCTGATTATAAAAACGTTACTTCATACTTTGCATCTTAAAAACCACCTCTTAAACTTATACCTCCTGTGCAGAAGCTCAGCTTCCCGTCTGGCTCTCTGGAAGGCACATAAATAAATTCCTTATCTTTGCAGTTGACTCAACTGGGCGAGGCGACCTGCTTCAGCCGTTGGGTTATAGTTAGTTAGCTCCGCTTCCGGCAAATTGCTGCTGTGGGTGGTGAAATTTTTAAAACCTATGAGCGCCAGCAAAAAATGCCCCCGGTGCGGGCAGTGGTCTAGCTGGACCCAAAATCCCTCTGATCGCTGCGAGCACTGCCAAAGTATACTTGACCCCGTTGCCGTGGCCAGTCAGCAAGCGCGGCAGGAACGCAAGCAGGAGGAGGAACAGCGCTTCAACGTGCGGTTCATTCAGATCAGCCCCGATGATTCCTGGTTCACCAAATTTTACAAGCGCATCGGGCTGGGTTTCCAGATCGCTTTTGCATCCCTTGTTTCCCTTTTCCTATGGCTTATCGCATTGCTGGCCGGCTGAGTTGGGGCACCTTTAGCCCGCTTTTCTGGGCGCTGGCAGCCACTTACCTGGGGCATAGGGTTTGGCGCTGGCTGGCTTTGCCCAGGCCTGCCTGGATTCAGCATTATTTAGATGATCTGCTCTGCCTCCCGCTGGTGCTCACTGCTACCTTGTTCGTGCTGCGGTTCTATTATGGTTCCCAGTTGCGCCTCTCCTGGTACCACGTGGTTTTCGCGGTGCTGTATTTTTCGGTAGCCTTTGAGATTTTCTTCCCCAGGTTCATGCCCCGCTATACCGGTGATTGGATGGACGCGGTACTCTACGCAGCAGGCGGCGCGATTTTCTACCGGTTCCTGAACAGGTAGAACCGCCGGGTTTTATACTTGCTACCTCCGTTTCCGCAAACGTATCAGCTTTAAGTATGCACTCCTTTTATACTTTCCAGAGCCCCAAGGGAAGTATTTTCTCCTTCTTACTCAATTAGTTGCTTGGTTTATACTTCTCAGCAGAACCAGGCCAGCAGAAGTATAAATCACGTTCCGAACCTACCCTCCTGCTTCCCGAACGTATCATCCTTTACCGGCTTAAAAAGTATGATTTTGGTAGTTAAGAAATGAGTGTGATAATCTACAGAATACTGGTAGTGCTTACGTATGTGCTGGCCATTGTAACGCTGCTGCCGCTGTGGCGCCACAACGCCTGGTGGGTGCGTGGCTTTGATTTTCCCAGGCTCCAGTTCATGGCTTTCTCCTTCTTCATGCTGGTGGCTGAAGCCATTTTCCTGGACTTTTCGCGCTATTCCACCTGGGTGATGATGGGAATTGCCCTCGGGTGCTTCTGCTTTCATGTGGGGTGGATACTGCCGTACACCACGTTTTATCCGGTGGAGGTAAAACCAGCGCGCTCCCGGAGGCCGAACAACCTTATCCGCATCATGACGGCCAATGTGCTCATGCCCAACCGCAATTACAAAGGCCTGCTGGAACTTGTAAAGCAGCACCAGCCGGATGTGCTGGTTACCCTGGAGACAGACCTGTGGTGGGAAGGAAAACTGAGCGTGCTGGAGAACGAATACCGCCATACTTTGAAGTGCCCTTTAGACAACAAGTATGGCATGCATGTGTACTCCAGGCTGCCGCTGGAGGATGCCGCCATACAGTTTCTGGTGGAGCCCCATGTTCCGAGCATGCACGCGCTGGTGGTCTTACGCTCGGGCGTTAAGGTGCGCGCGCACTTCCTGCACCCGGCCCCACCCAGCCCGACCGAGAATCCAGACTCTTCGGAGCGCGACGCAGAGTTACTGGTTGTGGCCAAAAGCGTGTCGGACAAGAACGACCCCATCATTGTTTCCGGCGACCTGAACGATGTGGCCTGGTCGGAGACAACGCGCCTTTTCCGGAAGATTAGTGGCCTGCTGGATCCCCGCATCGGGCGGGGCATGTACAATACTTTCCATGCCGGATTCTGGTTTGCCCGCTGGCCCCTCGACCACCTTTTTCATAGCGAGCATTTCACCTTATCGCACATCAGCAGGCTTCCATACTTCGGCTCAGACCACTTCCCGATGCTGGTGGAGCTGGTGTATGACGTAACGCACGGTGCTGACCAACAGGGCCTGGAGGCCGACGAAGATGACCTTGAGTGGGCGGAGAGCAAGATAGAGGAGCACGAGGTGGAGGAATCGCACGTGCACGAGCCGGGGAAGTAATGCGGATAAGGTATTTATACTTTATGCAAAGTATAGAAATCAGCATCAACCATACTTAAATCCGCTCTTTCGGATTTGCAATCCGAAAGTATGTCATTGTCAGGATTTGCAATCCGGTTTTATACTTTGCTGGCTGTAGAGCTACGGCTATAAGCTGAAAGTCGGATGGCAAATCTTCATAATAGGGACTTCGGGATTACAAATCCCCAAGAGCAATTGGCTTTTATACTTGTGCCCTTATAGTAATTACCCCAAGCAGGGGCGATTGGATATGGCAAAGTTTAAAATTAAAGTTGCAATTAACCTACCCCTCCCAAGAGTTGAATTCTGCAAAAGAGTGGGTGTTTCCCCTCTTGGGAGGGGTTGGGTGGGTTTACACCTGCACTGTATTCGTGAACCGCAACTTGGTTACTTGGCAGTGCTCCGCTCGATCTCGCGCAGGTTCTCCATCTTCTTGTTTCGCAGGAAGCCGTTGATGTCCTCGAAGTGCTCGCGGATGCGTTTGTTGCCGAATTCGAACACCTTCGAGGCCAGCCCGTCCAGGAAGTCCCTGTCGTGGGAGACAAGTATGATAGTGCCGTCGAAAGCTTTGAGCGCGTCCTTCAGGATATCCTTTGTTCTGATGTCGAGGTGGTTGGTCGGTTCGTCGAGTATGAGCAGGTTAACCGGTTGCAGCAGCAGCTTGATCATGGCCAGGCGCGTTTTCTCTCCACCCGACAGCACTTTCACCTTTTTCTCCACCGTGTCGCCGCTGAACATGAAGGCTCCCAGCAGATCCTTTACCCGCGTGCGCACGTCGCCCACGGCAATCTCGTCGATGGTCTGGAACACGGTCAGGCTCTCGTCCAGCAGCGAGGCCTGGTTCTGCGCAAAGTATCCGATCATGCTGTTGTGGCCCAGCTGCAGCCTGCCCTCATAGTCAATCTCGCCCATAATGGCTTTCACCAGGGTGGATTTTCCCTCGCCGTTCTTGCCCACAAAGGCCACCTTCTCGCCGCGGTTAATCGTCAGCGAAGCATCCTGGAAAACAGTGTGGTCGCCATACTTTTTGGTGAGACCCTCCACAATGACCGGGTAGTTGCCCGAGCGCGGCGCCGGCGGAAACTTGAGGTTCAGCGCCGAGGTATCCACCTCATCCACCTCAATGATCTCCATCTTCTCCAGCATCTTCACCCTAGACTGCACCTGCAGCGTTTTGGAGTACGTGCCTTTAAAGCGGTCGATGAATCCCTGAATCTCGGCAATTTCCTTCTGCTGGTCGTCATACTGCTTCTGCTGCTGCTCGCGGCGCTCTTTGCGCAGCTGCAGGTACTGGCTGTAGTTTACCTTGTAGTCGTAGATGCGGCCCATCGTCACCTCAATGGTGCGGTTGGTGATGTTGTCGACAAAGGCCCTGTCGTGCGAGATCACGATCACCGCTTTGGCGTTGTTCACCAGGAAATCCTCCAGCCACTGGATGGACTCGATGTCGAGGTGGTTGGTGGGCTCGTCGAGCAGGATGAGGTCGGGCTGCTGCAGCAAGATCTTGGCCAGCTCGATGCGCATGCGCCAGCCGCCGCTAAATTCCCTGGTGGGCCGTGTAAGGTCTGCCCGGGAGAAGCCCAGGCCCTTCAGCGTTTTCTCCACCTCCGCGTCGTAGTTGATCTCCTCCACCGAGTAATATTTCTCGCTCAGCTCCGACACCTGCTCTATGATGGCGTAGTACGCATCCGACTCGTAATCGGTGCGCGTCTCCAGCTCAGAATTCAGGAACTCCATCTGCTTTTTCATCTCCAGTATCTTGGCAAAGGCCTTGGAGGCTTCCTCAAAAACGGTGCAGTCGTCGTCGGTCAGCAGGTGTTGCGGCAGGTAGGCGATCACGGCATCCTTCGGGGCTGACACCTTGCCACGGGTGGGCTTGCTAGCCCCCGCTATAATCTTGAGCAGGGTGGATTTTCCCGCCCCGTTCTTCCCCATCAGGGCTATCCTGTCGTTCTCGTTGATGTTAAAGGTGACATTGCTGAAAAGGGCCGCCCCGTTAAACTCTACCGCAACCGCGTCTACTGAAATCATAACCGTAAATTTAAGGGTGCAAAGATACCAGATATTTTGGCGCTGCGCCAGAACTTTGCAACTTCTCAGTACCAATGCCGCTTCCATGCCTCCTACAAAAAAAGAGCCACTCCCTTTGGCGGAAGCGGCTCGTCTCAGGGCACCAGGGCATACTTGTAGCGCCGGGTTTATACTTTAGTACTGGCCGGTGGCGTTTCTCTGCGCGTCAGAAGCACCTTGTCTACCCTGAAGCCATCCATATCCACCACTTCCAGCTCGTAGGCGTGCAGCTGCACCTTGTCGCCGGAGGCGGGGAGGCGGCCCAAAGTATAGGAAAGGAAGCCAGCCAGCGTGGAGTAGTTGTCAGAATCCTTCCTGACCACCTCCTGCCTCAGCTCCCTGTTCAGTTCATGCACCTCCACGGAGCCACTCACCAGCAGCGAGCCGTCCTCGCGTTTGATGATCTCCGGCTCCTCCAGCTCGTCCAGGTCAGGCATGTCGCCTACAATGGCCTCCAGAATGTCGTGCACCGTGATGATTCCCTCGGTCGTGCCGTACTCGTCCACCACCACGCCGATGTACTGCTTTTCCTTTTTAAAGGTGTTCAGCACGGCGTTCGCCAGCATGGTCTCGGGTATGAAGATAGCGGGATTCAACACGCTCTGGAGCGGCTGTCCGCTGTTATCCGCCAGGTACTCGTAGAAGCTCTTGGCCGTCAGGATGCCCACGATGTTATCGAAATTGCCCTTGATGGCGGGAAACCTGGAATGGGCGCTGTGCACGATCACGTCCCGTATACTTTCCAGCGGCTGGTTAACGTCGATAAACTCCACCTCCTTGCGGTGGGTGCGCAGGTTCCTGGCCCGTTGCTCCGAGTAGGTGAAGATATTCTGGTGCAGCTGTATCTCCTCCTTGGCCAGGATGCCCTGCTTCCCCGCCGTCTTGATGATCTGCCGCAGCTCCTCCTCCGACATTTTCTCCTCCGATGGCTCCCGGATGCCCAGCACCTTGATGACGAGGTTGGTGGAGCCGGAGAGCAGCTTGACCAGGGGCATGGTGGCCTTGGTGAACACTTTGATGATGGGCGCGACCGAGAGCGCAATGTTGTCTGCGTTTCCGAGTGCCAGCGTTTTAGGGATCAGCTCGCCCACCACAATGGAGAAGTAGGTGATCAGCCCGACAACCAGCACGATGGAGAGCGTGGCGGCATATGGCGCCAGGAACGGAATACCCAACAGCCACGCCTCCACATAGCCGGAAAGGGCCGCCCCACCATAGGCACCCGACACAATGGCGATGAGCGTAATGCCCACCTGTATGGCAGAGAGGAAATTCTCAGGCGTTTCGAGCAGCTCCATCACCACCTGTGCGCTGCCGCTTCCCTCCCGCGCCCGCTGGGCTATCCTGTTTTTATTTACGGAGATGATGGAGAGCTCGGAAAGGGCAAAAAACCCGTTGAGGATCGTGAGTAATATCAGAATAAGGACTTCCATGGAATCGTATCAGGTGAGACAGCAATACCAGAAACTATACTTGATTTTGACTTAGAAGGATAACCTGGCCTGTGCCGCAACCCTGGTTTGGCAGGAGCAATCGCGGGGGCTTACCTGTATCCGCTACAAAAGTATGCTTTGAGGCGAAGTGTACAGCCGCAGCTACATTGGTCGGTTGCGTTGCTTCGGCACTACCCGCCGCTCAGTCCAGCAGGTAATTACCAATAAAGGAGGCAAGCATGGCGATGGCGTAGATGATCAGGAACCACCGGAACAACTGCTTTCTGCCGACGGCGTGTTTCAGCCAGGGGTAGAACAGGAAATAGGTTACTCCCACAAAAACAAACAGCAAAACCAGTGCCTTCAGCATACTTTATACTTCTGATAGATGCCTCTGCGGCGTTGAGCGAATTGGCCACACGTACGGCTTCCATACCTTGGGTAAACCTTACGGCCCTACTTGCCCGCCGGGCCAGGCGGGTATTTTCCGCAAGGTAGCCAACAGCAGCGGAAAAACGGCGCATCCCGTCATAGATTATACTTTCCGGACGCTTTTTGTAAATCAAGTTTGAAATTGAGGTAACTTTACAGCCTTTTCACAGGTTTTCCTCAGCATGGTCGATATACTTCTTCTCCTTGCGGGCTTTGTTGCCCTGATCTTTGGCGCCACCAAACTGGTGGACGGTGCCTCCAGCCTTGCCTCGCGGCTGGGTGTCCCGAACATCGTGATCGGGCTGACCATTGTGGCCTTTGGCACGTCGGCGCCGGAACTGGTGGTCAACCTGTTCGCCTCCCTGAACAACAACACGGAGATGGTGCTCGGAAACATTCTGGGCAGCAACATCTTCAACGTGCTGGGCATCCTGGGCATTTCCGCCCTCATTTATCCCCTCTCGGTTAAATCCAGCACCACCTGGCTCGAGATTCCGCTGAGTCTGCTGGCGGCCATTGCGGTACTTGTTGTTGCCAACGATGTCTTCCTGGATGGGACCGCCACCAGCCTGATCAGCAGGGCCGACGGCATCGTGCTGCTGTTGTTCTTCGCAATTTTCCTGGTGTATAATATTACCCTGTCTGTTGGGGGCACGGGGGAGGATGAGGTCCCGGCTAAACAATACTCGCTCCTGGTGTCGGGCCTGTTCATTGTGCTGGGGCTTGCCGGCCTGGTGATCGGTGGGCGGCTGATCGTGACGAGCGCCGTGAGCATTGCCCAGCAGTTCGGCCTGTCGGAACGTGTCATTGCCCTGACGATCGTTTCCATCGGCACCTCGCTCCCGGAACTGGCCACGTCAGTGGTGGCGGTCCGTAGGCGAAACGTGGACATCGCCATCGGCAACGTAGTGGGATCCAACGTCTTCAACATCTTCTTCATCCTGGGCATCTCCACCGTGGTAACCCCAATTACCATACAGGCGGGGTCATTGACGGATATGGTGGTCAACATACTTGCTGGGGTGCTGCTCTTTGTGTTCATCTTTACAGGCAAAGGGCGACAGCTGGCGCGTTGGGAAGGCGCCATTTTCCTTGTCCTCTACATCGGCTACCTCACCCTGCTGATCACGCAGTAAGTATAAAATGGGTTGGTTATACCTGGTGGTTTGATTTGCGTCCGATCCGCAGGTTTCCGCCGTATTTAGTGCTCGCTGCGCAGTAGTTGAAGACTGAACAAAGTATAAAATCCGCTGCTTGCTTATGCCTTTGCTTATACTTTCTAAGCTCTAAAGTATGGATATGGGATTTATACTTTGATTTCCTGATTTACAGCTCCTCCACCAGCCTCCGCAGCTTATCCGCATCGGTCACGGCATTGCCAGTGATGGTGTTGTTAAAGAACACCCATACTTGCTTACCGTCTTCCAGCCAGTCCTTCACCATGTAAGCGTAGCGCTCAAGTTTCTCGTCCGAGTAAGCCGAGGAATACATCTTTTCGTCGCCGTGCAGGCGCAGGTAAGCCGTGTTGGTGGTCGTCACCTCCGTACCCGGAAAGCGCTTGCCGGCACTGGCAATCACCGTGGTGATGTCGTACTCCCGGAGCAGGTCCAGCGCCTCCTCCGTAAACCAGGAAACATGCCGCGCCTCCAGGGCAAAGACCTGCTCCGGGTAGAGTTTGCGCAAGGTATGGAAGAAGTCTGTGGCCACCAGCCTGTCGAAGCGGAAGCTGGCGGCAATCTGCACCAGCACCGGCCCCAGCCGCTGGCCCATCAGCAGGTAGCGCGACATGAATTTCTGCAGCGGCTCCTCTATGTCCTTAAATTTTCTTCTATGGGTGATCTCCTGGTGCAGCTTGGGCGCGAACTTAAAATGCGGCGGTGTCTGGGCCAGCCACTTCTCGATCGTTTTGGCCATCGTGAAATGGTAAAAGCTGCTGTTGATCTCAGTGGCGTTGAAGCGGGTGGCGTAATGGCTGAGGTAGTCGGCTGATTTGAGCTCCGGCGGGTAGAGCACCTCCTGCCAACGGTAGCTCCAGCCCGATGTGCCAATATGCAGTTGGGTAGAATTGTTCATGTTTGCGGTTAAAGTATGGGAAGTATACTTTGTTGCCGGCGGGTGGTTGCGGTTATACTTTGGGAAAGGGAAAAAGCATGCCAAGTATACTTTCAGGAGTAGGTTTAAATCAGTTTATACTTATATTTAATGAAAGAACTGATATGTGTATGAAACACCTTCTACCCCTGCTCCTTCTACTTACGGTTATACTTTCAGCCCAGGCCCAGCAAACCCAGAAGCCGGTGCTGCACGGCAAAAACTGGATGGCCATCACCGGCAAACCGCTGGCCGCCACAGCAGGTGCCATGACCTTCCAGAAAGGTGGCAATGCCGTGGATGCGGCTTGTACCATGCTGGCCGCCACCTGCACCATGTGGGACGTGCTGAGCTGGGGAGGCGAAACGCAGGCGCTGATCTACAATCCCAAGACCAATAAAGTCATTGCCATTAACGCAATGGGCGTTGCCCCGACCGGTGCCACTCCGGAGTTCTTTAAAGGCAAAGGCTACAATTTTCCGCCGGAACATGGTCCGCTGGCCGCTACCACACCCGGCACGGCCGGTGGCCTGATGCACATGCTGGCCAGGTATGGCACCCTGAGCCTGGAGGAAGTGCTGGCCCCTGCCATGGAAATGGCTGCCGGTTACCCTATCGAGGCCCAAACTGCCAATAGCATCGAGCGCGGGAAAGACAAAATAAAGCAGTGGCCTTACAGCAAAAAAGTGTTCCTCACGCATCCTGGCGAAAAACGAGAAGCTCCCGAGCCAGGCGAGATTTTCGTGCAGCAAGACCTGCTGCAAACGCTGACCAAACTGGTAGAAGCCGAACGGGCTGCGCTGAAAAAAGGCAAGAGTCGCGAAGAGGCTATCATGGCAGCTTACGACCGCTTTTACAAAGGCGACATTGCCAAAGAGTTTGTGCGTGGCAGCAAAGAGCAGGGCGGCCTGATCACGATGAAAGATCTGGCCAACTGGAAGGTTTTGGAGGAAGAGCCGCTGGTAACAAACTACAAAGGCATCGATGTGTACAAGCTGCAGCAGTGGACGCAGGGCCCAAGCCTGCTGCAGGCGCTCAACATCCTGGAGAACTTCGACCTCAAAAGTATGGGCTACAACAGCTCCAAGTATATCCACACGGTTTACCAAAGTATGAGCATGGCCTTCGCCGACCGCGACTTTTACTACGGCGATCCATACTTCGCGCCGCAGGAACCGATGAAAGGACTACTGAGCAAGGACTACGCAAAGCAGCGTGCCGCCTTGATCCGGTATGAAAAAAACGACGCCAGGATCGGCCCCGGCGACCCCTACCCTTTCGAAGGAAAGAAAAATCCCTACTTGAAGTTGTTGAAAGAAAGAGGCTTTGAGTTCGATACCACCCGCCGCAACTTCGCCCCCACACACGACCTGCGCAACGGCTCTTCGATGGTAGAGTACCAGGACAGGTTGTGGCGCGGCACCACCACCATTGAAGCAGCAGATAAAGAAGGTTGGGTGGTGTCGATCACGCCGAGCGGTGGCTGGCTCCCGGCCTGCATTGCCGGCAACACGGGTATTGGCATGAGCCAGCGCATGCAGAGCTTTGTGCTGGATGAGCAGCTAAACCCCTTTAACGTGGTAGCACCGGGCAAACGGCCGCGCGTGACTTTAACCCCATCCATGGCCCTGAAGGACGGCAAGCCATACTTGTCGTTTGCGGTGCAGGGCGGTGACACGCAGGAGCAGAACCTGCTGCAGTTCTTCCTTAACGTGGTGGAATTTGGCATGAACGTGCAGCAGGCAGCCGAGGCGGCTAACTTCAACACCAACCAGCTCTGGCTGTCACTGGGCGGCTCTAAAACCGAGGACCGCCAGCCCAAGCCGGGCCACATCCTGCTCCACGACAGTACGCCGGAGGAGGTGCGCGAACAGCTCAGGAAAATGGGCTATACGTTAACGTTCGACGACCGCACCAGTGGCCCGATCAATGCGGTATACTTCGACTGGAAACACGGCAGCTTTTGGGGAGGCTCCAGCAACCATGGCGAGGATTATGGAATTGGGTGGTAAGGATGACCGTGCTTATACTTCTGACTGTCGGGACGGAAGTATAAAAGGCGGATGAAGCATACGGGGCCAGCTAGTAATTCTTGTACTATAAAGATCTAAAGAAAACACCTTTGTTAGTTCTTGAACAGGATAGAAATAGCGGCCGGACTGGGTGGAGGAGGTGCAGGAATTCGGGTAATTATTGTAGAACTCATCCTCCTCAAGGAAAGAGCACCGGATTCCTAATCTGGATTAATCCGCCTGTAAACCACAAAGCCGCACCCGCTAACCGTGCGGCTTTGTGGTTTACAGGCGGTTGCGAACAAATTAGATACAATGGAGTACAACAAATAATTATACGCCATATACCAAACACAAAAAAATAAAACACTATGAAACTATCCCGACTCATCCTCTTAAGTGCCATCGGCGTGGCTACGATAGGTACCTCCTGCAACGAAGAGAAAACGACACAGCAGGAAAACGAACAGCAGGAGCCCGTAGCCACAACGCAGGAAGACTGCCAGCCGATTGACAGGGGCACCGCAAATTCTCCGGAGCAGAAATCAACCTTCGAGGGCCAGACCCGCGCCTGTGAGATGAAATCTGAAACAGCTTATGACGTGCAGGTGCTTGCCAAGAATCTGGAGCATCCCTGGGCTGTTGAACCCCTGCCCGATGGCAACCTGCTGGTAACCGAAAGGCCGGGCCGCATGCGCATTGTGTCCGCCACCGGCCAGGTTGGCAACCCTATAGCAGGTATACCGAAAGTGGACGCCCGCGGACAGGGCGGTTTGCTGGACGTGGCTCTTAGCCCCAAATTTGGCTCCGACCGCATGATTTACTGGAGCTACACTGAACCGCGCCAGGGAGGCAACGCGACAAGCGTAGCCCGTGCCGTGTTGTCAGAGGACCGTTCGCGTGTGGAGAAACTGCAGGTGATCTTCCAGGCACAGCCTACTTATAACGGTGACAAGCACTTCGGCTCACGTCTCAACTTTGGTCCTGACGGCATGCTGTACATCACGCTGGGTGAGCGCTCCGATATAGAGATTCGTCCGCAGGCACAGCAAATGAACAGCCACATGGGCAAGATCATCCGCATTGCGCCCGACGGCAAAGTGCCGAACGACAACCCATTCGTGAAGAAAGAAAACCACCTACCTGAGATCTGGAGTGTAGGCCACCGCAATGTTCAGGCGGCCACCTTTAACGATCAGGGCCAGTTCTGGATCGTGGACCATGGCCCGCAAGGCGGAGATGAATTGAACCTGGTGGAGAAAGGCAAGAACTATGGCTGGCCAACGGTTACTTTCGGGGAGGAATACTCCGGTGACCCTATACCTAACGCCGTTACTACCAAAGAGGGTTTTGTAGACCCGGTCTATTACTGGGACCCAGTAATTGCCCCATCGGGAGCGCAGTTTTACACGGGCAGCGCTTTTCCGGAGTGGAAGGGTAACCTGTTTGTGGGCGGGTTGCGCGAGACCGCGCTGGTGCGCCTGCGCATCGAAAACAACCGCGTAACCGGCGAGGAGCACCTGCTCAAAGATCGCGAACAGCGGGTGCGTGACGTGCGCCAGGGACCTGACGGAGCGCTATACATGGTTACCGACCAGAAGAACGGCGAACTCTGGAAGCTCTCGCCCCAGCAGTAACCACCGTTAATAACGCGACGAAACAAAAGGACAGGTATAGGCCTGTCCTTTTGACATTTAGATTAATCCGGCTGCTTATTTCTATGTGACCGGAAGCGTCACCGGCAGCATATCCCAGGTGATCTGGATGCTGCCTTCGCCGCCATCCCCGGAAACGATTTCATAACGCAACCTTTCCTGCTATACTATGCACCACCTGAATCCCTATAATTAAGCCAATAGGCAAGTATAAATTACAGATATACTTATACCCACTCTTTCTGGTGTACTGGAGCATAACTATACTCCGGTTATAAAAGCCGAATTGATACAGTTTCCCGCACCTGAAACGCAGTCACATCAAGGTAGCCATTAAGAAAACATAACACTACCGGAAGGAATCTGCAGGAAGCATAACTTCTGTTTGAGCAAGCTTTCATGTACATTAGTCCTGTATAGTACTACAGGCTTGGCAGCTTCAAGCTATCTATTTAAGCTGCTCTACAACAAGGGCTTTTAACATAAGAACTATGGATCACAAGCACGAGCATCCTCATCACCATGGTAAAAACCACCAAGCCAGGGAACAGAAAGGCCAGGCAACCGAACGGCTGGAGGAGCAGGCACTGCACGGCCACGAGCAGGCCATGCACCACGACACCTCGGGCCACCCGCCGCATGGTGAACACGGCGGACATGGCCACGACCACCACCGCATGATGATAGAGGATTTTAAGAAGCGCTTCTGGGTCTCGCTGGCGCTGTCGGTGCCTGTCATCATCCTCAGCCCGATGGTGCAGCACATCCTGGGCTTCACGCTGGACATTCCTTACAGCTTGTACATCGCTTTTATACTTTCCTCCGTCATTTATTTCTACGGCGGGTGGCCTTTCCTCACCGGCCTGGCGGAAGAGGTGAAGAAAGGCGCTCCGGGCATGATGACGCTCATTGGGGTAGCCATTACGGTGGCCTACCTCTACAGCTCGGCCATCGTGTTTGGCCTGGAGGGAATGGACTTTTTCTGGGAACTGGCCACGCTGATCGTGATCATGCTGCTGGGGCACTGGATCGAGATGAAGTCGGTGCTCGGGGCCTCCAAGGCGCTGGAGCTACTGGTGAGTATGATGCCTGCCGAAGCCCTGCTGCTCCGCGATGGGGAAAGTATAAAAGTACGTATCGAGGAGCTGCAGAAAGACGATCTTATATTGGTAAAGCCGGGCGAGAAAGTGCCTGCAGACGGCGTGGTGGAAGACGGCGAAAGTCACCTGAACGAAAGTATGCTGACCGGCGAAAGCAAGCCGGTGAAAAAGAACAAGGGCGAGAAAGTGATCGGCGGCTCCGTTAACGGCAATGGGGCGCTGCAGGTGCGGGTGGAATTTACGGGCAAGGAAAGCTACCTCAACAAGGTGATCACCCTGGTGCAGGAAGCCCAGAAAACCAAATCTGAAACGCAGCGCCTGGCCGACCGCGCTGCCAAGTGGCTGACCTACGTGGCGCTAACGGCCGGCTTCGGCACCTTTGCTGTGTGGCTCATACTTGGCCAGGATCTGGCTTTTGCGCTGGAGCGGATGGTGACGGTGATGGTCATCTCCTGTCCGCATGCGCTGGGGCTGGCCGTACCGCTGGTGGTGGCTATCTCCACCGCAGTGTCGGCCAACAACGGCCTGCTCATCCGCAACCGCACTGCCTTCGAGAACTCCCGCAAGATCACCACCGTCATCTTTGACAAGACCGGTACGCTCACGCAAGGCTCCCATGAGATTGCCTCAGTTGTGCTATTTGACATGGCGATGGATGAACGCGAGATGCTGCGCCTGGCCGCCGCTATAGAGCAGAATTCGGAGCACTTCATCGCCCAAAGTATACTTCGCCGGGCAAAGGAACAAAGTATAACCGTGCCTCCTTCGCAGGCTTTTACCTACCTGCCGGGCAAGGGTTTGGAAGGTATGGTGGAAGGAAAAGATGTGAAGGTGGTGGGGCCGAACTACATCAGCGAATTTAACATCAACGTACCTTCCAGCCAGGCCGAGGAAGGCGTGGAAACGGTGGTGTATGTGCTGGTGGAGAATCAGCCGGTTGGCTACATCGCCATGCGCGACCAGATCAGGGAAGAGTCGGCCGAGGCGATACGGGTGCTGAAGCAAAACGGGATCAAGAACCTGCTGCTCACCGGCGACAACGAGCGCGTGGCCAAAAGCGTGAGCGACCAGCTGCAGATGGACGGCTTCCTGGCCAACGTACTGCCCCACCAGAAACAGGAGAAAGTGAAGGAACTGCAGGCCAAAGGTGAGTTCGTGGCCATGACCGGCGACGGCGTGAACGACGCCCCTGCCCTGGCGCAAGCCGATGTAGGCATCGCCGTGGGCTCCGGTACCGACGTAGCCGCCGAAACCGCCGATGTTATACTTGTAAACAGCAACCCGCAGGACATCGCCTCGCTCATACTTTTTGGGAAGGCCACTTACCGCAAAATGATTCAGAACCTGATCTGGGCTACCGGCTATAACGTTATTGCGCTGCCGCTGGCGGCGGGCGTGCTCTACAACCAGGGTATCATGATATCGCCCGCCGTGGGCGCTGCCCTCATGAGCCTAAGCACTGTCATCGTTGCTATTAACGCACAACTGCTAAGAAGGGAGATAAAGTAATAAATCCCGCCACCCGGGCAGCTGCATGTCGTAAAAGGTTAATCAGGGTACTGCCGCCTTGCAGCTAACTCGGGGCGTGAGCTTTTTCCCATCACTAATGCGAGCTAAAGTATGACAGACATCAGCACAGAGCATCCCGACAGCATACCTTCGGTGGAACTCCTGAATCAGGGGCGCAGGATAAACTTCAGCAAACACTGCCTGGGCGATGTAAAGGTGAGGCGTAGCGTGAACAAAGGTTCATGGGATACCCTGACGGAGCAGGCAAGGTCGCCCTACATAGACCAGGATGATTTTCCGGCAGGAACTCATTTGTTATATGAGGTAGAGTTGGAGCAGGATAACGAACGGAAGAAGTATGAGTTGGAGGTGTCGCTTTGAGCCCTATGCATGCTACCACCGCCTCACGCGACCAGGCTTAACCAGCCTTGAGCGCCCGCTTCTTTCCCTTTCTAATAGAGGGCGAGGAGGCAAAGTATAAAACAAACCCTGAAAGTATAGTCAATAAGCCTAAGACAGAGAAGGCGCGAAGAAGGATGTTCCCGAAATTAACCCACCCCTCAAAATCCATGGTGTGCAGCATCCACAGGAAAATGAATACGCGCCATTGGTCGTGGCGGATGGACTGGAAAGTACCCAGCCCGGCAGCTACGTAAACTGTGCATTCAGTGGGCTGGCTGAGCGTGATGGCCCAAACCGGAAGTGGTTTATGGCGGTACTCGTGGTGCGATCCTGCTTCGCTCAGGTACTCCGTTTTTCTACCCTGAATGGGCCGATTAGCTGGCTTTTGGCAACGACAATAGCCTGTGCTTCGGTAAGCGCGGGTAAAAGCGAGCCGGTGGCGGCATCGGCCAACCGCACGTTTATGCTGGCATCATGGCCAGCTCCATGCGCCCCTTCCTCCTGCGCGGGATGGTCCATACTTCCGGAAAAGTACTAAAGCTGGCAAACAGGCTTCCCTCCAGGCTCAATCAACTGAATTGAAAATATAGAATCCACCTGACTCTCCGCCTTCAGCTTATCCAAAGCCACCTTCGGCGAAACCATCGGTAGCGTTGCCGCGAAGTGTCTGCAAGGGACAAAGTATAAATCCCCGCTTCCCCTTCTCCCCACCGCGCACATTCGCGCCTTTTTATGATGTATAGATTTATTTTATGTTGTAGTTTTACCTAAAAATAAAGTTGATGAGCAGCCATGCGGCCCCTGCACCCTTCGGGTCTGTGCGCTTCCAGCTTGCTGTAACCTTAAACCTGAACCTGCAGATGAACACGACACAATACGAATTCGGAATGGTTGGCCTTGGCGTGATGGGCCGTAACCTGGCGCTGAACATGGCCGACCACGGCGTTGCGGTGATCGGCCTGGACCTGGACCCGGAAAAAGCCGCCGCGCTCGAGACAGAGGCCGGGGCAGGCAAACCGGTTCGTGGCACGATCTCCGCCGAAGAATTCGTAAAGTCGATTCGCAGGCCGCGCGCGCTCATGCTGCTGGTGCCGGCAGGCAAGCCCGTGGATATGGTTATCGATAGCCTGCTGCCCCTGCTGGAGCCGGGCGATATCATCGTGGATGGCGGCAACTCCTACTTCCCCGACACCGACCGGCGCGTAAAAGAACTGGCCGAGAAAGGCATCCATTTCTTCGGGATGGGTATTTCCGGCGGCGAGAAAGGCGCGCGTTTCGGCCCGAGCATGATGCCCGGCGGCAACCGCGAGGCTTACGAGCGGCTGCGCCCTACCTTCGAGGCCGTGGCCGCCAAGGTAAACGGCGAGCCATGCGTTACCTACCTGGGCAACGGCTCGGCAGGCAATTATGTAAAGATGGTGCACAACGGCATTGAGTACGGCATTATGCAGCTGATCGCTGAAACCTACGACCTGCTGAAGCGCGGGTTAAACTTCTCCGACGAGGAGCTGCAGTCTGTTTTTGAGGAGTGGAACCAGACGGAGCTGCAGTCGTTCCTGATCGAAATCACAGGCGAGATCCTGAAGAAGGAGGACGAGTTCACTGGCAAGCCGCTCGTGAGTATGATCTCTGACAGGGCCCGCTCCAAAGGCACCGGCAAGTGGACCTCCCAAAATGCCATGGACCTGCAGGCCCCCGTTCCCTCCATTGATATGGCCGTGCTGATGCGCGACATGTCCAAGTATAAGGAGGAGCGCGTGGAGGCGGCCAAACTGCTGCCAAACCATACCCTGGGGGCAGGCGCCGCCACGGAGAAGAGCGAACTTGTCAATCAATTGCGGAATGCTTTCTACTTTGCCATGGTGTCGACTTACGCGCAGGGCATGGCACAGCTGCGCCTGGCCTCCGAGGCCTACAACTATGGCCTGCAGCTGCAGGAGGTGGCCAAGATCTGGCGCGGGGGCTGCATTATCCGTGCCGTGTGCCTGGAGGATTTCCGGCAGGCCTACGATAAAAACCCTGCCCTACCCAACCTGCTGCTGGACCCAAAGATCGGAAAGGACCTGCTGGACCGCCAGCAGGACATACGCAGCATCCTGAAGCTGGCCATTGATAAAGGCATCCCTATGCCGGCCTTTATGGCTTCGCTCAGCTACTTCGACGCCTACCGCAGCGAGACACTGCCCACCAACCTGATACAGGCGCAGCGCGATTACTTCGGGGCGCATACTTACGAACGCATTGACCGGGAGGGTCTTTTCCATACCCAGTGGAGCTAATGTAACCGGCTTTTTAAAGCGGAAAATACGAGATCAGAAGAAACCATACTTTACCTTTGCACAGCCACGGGCGGCTGAGACAGCTTTATGCCGCCTTCAATACCTATTACATAACACCCAATGAAAGAAACCCATAAAACGGGCCCTACCATAGCCGTGATATTCGGTGGCACAGGAGACCTGGCAAAGCGGAAGCTCATACCTGCCTTTTACAACCTGTTTCTGGATGGCTGGTTACCCGAGCAGTTCGCCGTCATCGGCCTGGGTCGCTCAGAGTCCGACGACAAGGATTACCAGCAGCACCTCCGCCAGGGGCTTGGCGAGTTCTCGCGCAGCGGCAAGCCAACCGACGTGCAGTGGGAATCCTTCCAGAACTCCATCTACTACCTCTCTTCCGACATCAACGACCCGCAGGCTTACAGACAGCTGGCCGATAAGATCGAGGGCATCGAGGCGCTCTGGGGCACCCGCGCCAACAGGCTGTTCTACCTTTCTGTGTCGCCACGGTTTATTGAGCCCATCACCGTGAACCT
This sequence comes from Pontibacter flavimaris, assembly GCF_001907195.1. GTDB lineage: Bacteria > Bacteroidota > Bacteroidia > Cytophagales > Hymenobacteraceae > Pontibacter > Pontibacter flavimaris. The sequence continues at coordinate 938,700 of NZ_LVWA01000005.1, read as the reverse complement.
GGGGCTGGTGGGCATCGCCAGCAACCCGGAGCACGACCGCATTGTGGTGGAAAAGCCCTTCGGGCACGACCTGGCCTCTGCCAAAGAGCTCAACCAACTGCTGACCCGCACCTTCCAGGAGTCGCAGATCTACCGCATCGACCATTACCTGGGCAAGGAGACCGTGCAGAACATCCTGGCCTTCCGTTTTGCCAACGCGCTTTTCGAACCGCTCTGGAACCGCAACTACATTGAGTACGTGCAGATAACCGTGGCCGAGGAAGTGGGCGTGGAAGACCGCGGCGGCTACTACGAAGGCGCCGGCGCCCTGCGCGACATGATCCAGAACCACCTGCTGCAGCTGCTGTGCATGGTGGCCATGGAACCGCCCATCTCATTTGAGGCCGAGGAGATCCGTAACCGGAAGGTGGATGTGCTGCAGGCCATTCGTCGCCTCTCGCGCGAAGAAGTGGGCAAATATGCCGTGCGCGGGCAGTATGGTCCGGGCTGGATGAAAGGAAAGCAAGTGCCGGGCTACCGGCAGGAGGCCGGCGTAGACCCGGACTCCAAAGTAGAAACCTATGCGGCCATTAAGTTTTACCTCGACAACTGGCGCTGGCAGGGCGTGCCGTTTTACCTGCGCACCGGCAAGCGCATGCAGGAGAAAACCACATCGGTTACGGTGCAGTTCCGCTCGGTGCCGCACCTCACCTTCCCGTCGGCCATGTCGGATAACATCCTGCCCAACCGCCTGATCATCAACATACAACCACAGATGGATATCCGCCTGCGGTTCATTGCCAAGAAGCCGGGCCTGGACATGGCGCTGACGCCAGCCGAGATGGTGTTCGACTTTAACGCCTACTCCCACCAGTCGCAGTCGCCGGAGGCGTATGAGACGCTGTTGCTGGACGCCATGCAGGGCGACGCCACCCTGTTCATGCGCTCCGACCAGGTAGAGGTGGCCTGGGACGTGATCACGCCGATTCTGGAAACCTGGGAATCGCGGCCATCGCTGGAGTTCCCCAACTACCCGGCCGGCATGTGGGGCCCCGAAAACGCGGAGGCACTGATCGCCCGCCAGGGCCATACCTGGACGGTAGCCGTAACAAAGTAAAACCAAAACTAGAAAAGCATCATGGTAACCATTTTCAAAGATACCTCCTACCTGAGCCAGCGGGCTGCCGAGCTGTTTGTGGATGCCGCCCAGGAGGCAGTGCAGAAAAACGGCCGCTTTATAGTGGCTTTAACCGGCGGCTCGTCCCCGAAGGAACTGTACCAGTTGCTGGCAAAGGCCCCTTACAAGGACCAAGTGCCGTGGGAGCAGACCTACATTTTCTGGGGCGATGAGCGCTGGGTTCCTTTAACAGACGACCGTAGCAACTTTAAAATGGCTAAAGAGCTGCTGCTCGACAAAGTGCCCGTGCCGCAGGAGCAGGTCTTCCCGATGTGGGCCGACATGGAGCCGGAAACGTACGCCCTAAAGTATGAGCAGTTCCTCAAAGATCTTTTCAAGGATCAGGCTCCTGCCTTCGATCTTATACTCTTAGGTATGGGCGATGATGGCCACACGGCCTCTTTGTTCCCGCACACCGGGGTGCTGCAGGAGCAGGAAAAATGGGTGGATGCCTATTACTTGAAGCCGCAGTCCATGCACCGCATCACGCTCACAGCACCGCTCCTCAACCAGGCAAAAAGAATTCTGTTCATGACCTTTGGGGAGAACAAGGCCAGGGCGCTGCACGAGGTGCTGGAGGGAGCGCGCAACCCGCAGGAGTTCCCATCGCAGCTTATCAGTCCGGAGCACGGCGAAATCTACTGGTTTGTGGATGACAAAGCCGCCTCACGGCTGGAAAAGTATAAATAAATATGATCGGCAGCCTCTTCGTCTTACGGAGGGGCTGTTGTTTTATAGGTTGGGATGTACATCCATGAGACTGCATATAAACTATTAACCGGGGCATCCCTCCTGCCCAAACTCCCCAGCCTGCAGCAACAGGAGAGGGAGCCTGAGTAGTATCGGGCCAAACCACCCCTGCCCCTCTGCTTCACCCCTCCCCAACCCTCCCCTAAAAACAGGGGAGGGAGCCTGTAATTACTTTTGCCAAAGTATGAGTTTCATAGCTGCAGTTCTCGCGCGGACAGATCGCGACCTATCCCTACAAGTATAAATCTACCTCCGCAGAGAAGTGAATTATACTTGATGTTATACTTTATTGTCATCTCGAGCAGGGCGAGAGATCTATCTGGAATTCTAAAGAGATCTCTCCCGAAGGTCGAGATGACAATTTAGCGACGGCTATCGAACCTGTGCCTGGGCATTGCCTCTGCAGGCGGTCATCATCCTCCCGCCCCCTTCAAAGGGGGACTTTAGTTCAAGCTGCATAGCAGGTGGCTATCGAATCTGATCCCAGCCTTTGGGTTGAGCGCCTTGTGAGATTCCGGTGCCCGTAAGGGCATTGCGACGTCAGGAGCAAAGGGAGGGAACACAGCGCGATGCCCGAAGGCGAGCCCTCTCGGGCTTGAGAGCACCAAAGTCGGAAATGCAACTATAGGCTTGTGAGGCTGGAGGATGAACGGCAGCTAGCAAGTATAGCTTGGTTTAAATAGCAGAAGGCGGCGGCTCATGGAAGTATAAATCAAGTATGAAAGTATGGCTTACGCGGATTAGGAAATCCGCAGCAGCAGTGGTTCCGGACAAGGATGTCCGGAACAGCAAGTATAAAGAGGCACAAGCGGACGCTTGCGCCAGAGAAAGTATAAACCGGCAAGTATAAAAGTAAAACCCAGCCATAAAGTATGCTTTTCAACCTTACAGAAGGTTAGATTCAAAGTATAAATACCCTTATCAACCCAAAAACAGGAAGCACGTTTAAGCACTTGAACCTAAACCATATACATATGAGCCTGATACTTACAAAAACCTTAAGCCTCGCCATCGCCATACTTTGTGCTGTCTCCCCACACACGGCCACGCAGCCGGGAAACATGGCACAAACCGGGCAGAAAGCGCAGCAGCAGGAGGCACTGAAAGGAGCCTGGCAACTGAGCTCCGGCTCCGGCCAGTTTGCCACATTGCCCAAAGGCGCCCAGGCCGTGGCCATGCTGGAGGATGGTTATTTCACCGTGGCCTACTTCAGCGAGGCAGACAGGAAATTCATGGGCACCTTTGGCGGCACCTATACTTTGCAGGACGGAAAACTGACACAGCATTTCGAGTACAACACCCTAGACACGGCCGTGGTAGGAACCTCCCACACGCTTGGCTATATGTTGCAGAACGGACAGCTGCAGCTAACCGGCGACAACCTGAAGCAAACCTGGAGCAGGGCTGACAAGACCACCGACTCTCCGCTGGAAGGCACCTGGCGCATTACCGGCCGCGCGGGCGAGGATGGCAAGGTGAACCCGATCCATACCTCCGGCACCAGAAAAACGCTCAAGATTCTTTCCGGCGACCGCTTCCAGTGGATTGCCTTCGATAGCGGCACCAAGGCGTTCTCCGGCACCGGCGGCGGCACCTACACCGCTGAAAACGGCACCTACACCGAAAATATCGGGTTCTTCTCCCGCGATTCCAGCCGCGTGGGGGCGAGCCTGAGCTTCAACTTTGAGGTGAAGGACGGCAAGTGGCACCACAGCGGCACCAGCAGCACCGGCAAGCCCATTAACGAAGTATGGGAGCGCCTGTAAATCACCCGGAAAGAGGGGCCGGATTCCTACTTGTTTTACCCGACGACGCAGGCCCTACAAAAAAATTAAGCTGTTTTTATCGGCACAAAAGTGGTTTTGTAAAATATTTATCGTACATTGTAAGAAATAATGAACAAATACACCGCCAAATATGTAGTAGGTGTATAATAATCAACATAATATGAATCAAGGAACAGTAAAATTCTTTAATGACTCGAAAGGGTTTGGGTTTATTAAGGAAGCAAATTCAGATCAGGAGTACTTCGTACACGTATCAGGATTGGTACACGAGATCAGAGAAAATGACGAAGTAACTTTTGACCTGCAGGAAGGTAGAAAAGGACTAAACGCGGTTAACGTTAAGCGTGCTTAGTTTTAACATACAAGTCATCTCAAAAGAGCCTTACGTTAAGTAGGGCTTTTTTATTTACCTGCGGAGCAGGCACTGCCAGCTGCCCTCCGATCGTTAAACCTTTAAAACACGGCCATGAACAGAAAATACATAGTTGACCCCACCACACGCGAGTACTTATGCGTAGCCTTAAAGAAGGGACAGGATTGGATACCGAACAACCAGGAAGCGCTGCAGGAGTTTATGAGCTCGCGCTCAGAAGAGGTAGGTACTGAGGAAGAGCTGGTTTCCGGCGAGTTTAACGATAACACTTTCTTTGAGAAGTGGATTCGCAACGGCACCAACTACATGTTCCAGTATTAAGGATTTTGAACCCTGCGGGGCGTCCGGCAAGTATAATAAAGAACATCAAAGAGCATTATTGATATATGGGTAGATCACAGGAAACCTTTAGTAAAAAAGAAAAAGAAAAGAAACGCCTCAAGAAGAGGCAGGATAAGGAGCAGAAAAAAGAGGACCGCAAGGCTTCGTCCAACAAGGGACAGGACCTGGAGGATATGCTGGCGTATGTGGATGATGAGGGCAACATAACCTCTACCCCGCCAGATCCGACAAAGAAGCGGAAAGAAGTGAAGCAGGAGGACATCCAGATCGGCGTGCCGAAGCAGGAGGACCTGGAGCCCACGGACCCGACCAGAACAGGAACGGTGACTTTCTTCAACACCTCGAAAGGCTACGGCTTTATAAAAGACAGCGACACGCAGGAAAGCATTTTCGTGCACCAGAACGATTTGAGCGGTCCCGTAAAGGAGAACGACAAGGTAACGTTTGAGGTGGAGCGCGGCCTGAAGGGCCTGAACGCCGTGAATGTGAAGATTGCGTAGCAAAACATGTTAAATCAGTACCTTTCAGTTCCATAGCTGGAAGGCAGGAGTAGCTATATCGGTGCCCCAACGGGCACCTTTTTTTTGTTCCTACTGCAAGGTCTCGCCACGCTGCGTTTATACTTCATGCCGCCCCCGCATCAGCTTCCTGCATCGCCTTTTCAACATATATCTCTTGATCAGCGTATTACCAACACTGCCGGCTGCCAGCACGTTTGCAGGCGCTGCGCCAAACCTAAACTATGGAAAAAAAGATCTATCGAGATGGCTGAAATCAATATTGAGAAAAAGAAGAAGTCTATGTGGCCCTGGTTAATTCTGCTGCTGGTGATTATAGCGCTGATTGTCTGGGCACTGTATGAAATGACGAACGAACCCGATGAGGTTGAGTACCAGGAGGCCCCGGCCACAGGCATGGTGATCCCTGCCGACACGCAGCTCGCTTCGCCTACCCTTACACAAGTATAAAAACGATAATTAGAAAGCAACGCTATGAAAAACGAGGATTTTAGAAACGAGCGCCTGGTGCCGCTAAGCGCCATGAAAGACTATAAAGTGGCCAAGGATAACCCGGACGTGCTGGGCTGGAGAGTGGTTGGGGCCGACGGCGAGAGCCTGGGTATGGTAAGGGACCTGATCTTTGACCCGGCCGCCATGAAGGTGCGCTACCTGGCTGTGCTGGCCGACCGCAGGTTCTTTAACACCGGCGACGACCAGCGGCTACTGGTGCCCATCGGGGTGGCCGCGCTGGACAAGAAAGGCAAAAAAGTGTTTGTGTCTGCCATAGACTCGAACTCGGTAAGCAGCTACCCTGTTTACGCGGGCGGCCCGATCTCGGAGGACTACGAGTACGCCGTGCGCGATTCCCTGCACCGCAACCAGCGAGACGCCATGCCGGGCACCACCACGGAGCACAGGGCAGAGTTCGATGAGGCGCTGCACGAGCAGAAGGTGCGCTCGGGCAACATGCCCTCCGATTTCTACAACGACGCCTCCTTCGACGAGGACCGGTTTTATACTTCGGACCAGGAGGTGTACCGCGAGAAGATTTACTCTACCCGGGATTACGATGAAACGGTAGCGGACACATCCACCACCGACCTGCACCACGAGGATAGAGGACCGAAATCTGTGGAGGACTCCATCTCTACTATTGAAAGGCTGGAGCACCTACGCGAGAAAGGCTCTATTACGCAGGAGGAGTTCATACTTCTGAAAAAGCGCGCGCTGGACCTGTAATCCAGTACAACCAGATTTGTAAAGCCACATTGCCAAAAGCGATGTGGCTTTCCTTTTTTGCGGCGCCCTATACTTCTCTTTCTGGCCATAGGCATACCCGCATTATACTTTTGATGAGGGCGCCGACCGGAGCCTGGGACCGCGTAGAAGTGGTTGCTGCAGACAAACCCGTGGCACTGCGCCGGCGGTTACCGCTCAGCGGCAGGCTTCAGTATTCTAAAGTCTGCGCTGCCTCAGACACAGGTGCCGGACCTGAGCGAAGGGGTCAGCGAACTCAGAGGCAGTACAAAATAGGCAAAAGCTGAACAAGTAGGCAGCGCGGGTGCTAACGGTGTCTGCGCTGTTTTTTTATCCGTACCTTAGCCTACACAAGCGCTTATACGTTGCTACTATGGAAAAACCGAACAGAGACGCCGTACTGCGGCGATTTCCGCAACTGGAGCAGCCCCTGCTCGACGAGCTCCTGCGTGAAAGCACCCTAAAGCAGGTGGAGGCGGGCGACGAGGTGCTGCGCACCGGCCAGTACATCAGGTATACCCTGCTGCTGCTCGATGGCCTGCTGAAAGTATACCGCGAAGACGATGAGGGCAATGAGTTTCTGATGTACTACCTGGAGCCCGGCAACGCCTGCGCCATGTCCATGATGTGTTCGGCCCGCAACGAGCAAAGCCAGGTAAAGGCCAAAGCCGTAGACAAGGCCGAGGTTATCCTCGTTCCGTCGCACCTGTCGGAGCTATGGCTGGGCAAGTATAAGACCTGGCACAATTTTGTGATTGCCTCCTACCGCCAGCGCCTTGAGGAGCTGCTGCAAACCCTGGATAGCATCGCCTTTAAGGCACTGGATGAGCGTTTGCTGTTTTACCTCCGCCGCCATGTTAAGGTAAGCGGCCATGCCGTGCGCCTCTCGCACAAGCAGATTGCCGATGAACTCAGCAGCTCCCGCGAGGTTATCTCCCGACTCCTTAAAAAACTGGAGCAAACCGGCGCCCTCAAGCTGCACCGCAACTACATTGAAGTGTACGACGTGGGGGAAGGAAGTTAGAGAGTAAGAGGGTTGGGGAGTTAGAGAGTTAGAGAGTTAAAAAGTTAGAAGGTTAGAAAGTTGGCAGGGCGGGTCTTTTAGGAAAAGAGTATACTTTATACTATACTTTTGGCTGTATGATGTGAGATAAGTTTGGCGTTTCCAACCATTACTGATGTCCAGCTATTTATTAAGCTATCCAGCTATAGTTGATGTCCAGCCATTGTTGGTGTTATCACCAACAATTTTATACATCCGGGGACTTACAGCCAGCATGAGTGTTATCATCAACAAGCATACTTCTGGAATAATTGGCCTGCTGCTGAACTTGCTCCAGGCCCTTTATACTTCCAGGCTCATTTGTTTGCTGATGAAAACACACAACAAGGGCGCCTGAATGTGTTTTATAAAGTATAAAGTTTAGTTTATACTTTATATCTTCGGCTGCTTAAAAGAGTATAAGGTTCTACATTAATCCCATCACTAGAAGAAGTAATGCTTTCAACACCTGCAAACAAGAAGTATACTTACCACGAAGAACCACCTCCTAAACTCTCTAACTCCCAAACTTTCTAACTTGTGTGACAACAGTCACGGATGCGGGTGGCCAGGGGCAGTACCTTTGCAGCAGAACTTACAAGACAAATTATAATGGAAATTATTGGATACGTAGCCGCACTTTTCATCGGGCTTTCGCTTGGCCTGATAGGAGGAGGCGGCTCCATACTTACGGTGCCGGTGCTGGTGTACATGATTGGCCTGAGCCCCGTTATCTCAACGGCCTACTCCCTCTTCATCGTGGGCCTGACCAGCCTGGTGGGCAGCTACAAGTTCTATAAAAACGGGCTGGTAAGCCTGAAAACGGCCGTAGTGTTTGGCATTCCCTCTATCGTAGCGGTATACCTGACGCGGCGCTACGTGGTGCCGGCCATTCCTGAGCGCATCTTCACTGTCGGCAACCTTATGGTCACCAAAGACCTGATGCTGATGCTGCTCTTTGCCAGCCTCATGGTTTTTGCCTCCATCAGCATGATCAAAAAGAAAAAAACACCCTTACAGCCTGCTGACGAGAACATCGAAACTGTGCCGGCGGTAAGCAGCCCTGGTGCGGGTCATCCGGAACCCCGGTTCAACTATGGCGGCATTCTGGCCGAGGGCCTGGTAGTGGGTACGCTCACAGGCCTGGTAGGGGCTGGAGGCGGTTTCCTGATCATTCCGGCGCTGGTGCTTTTCAGCAAGCTCGACATGAAAATGGCGGTGGGTACTTCGCTGCTCATCATCGCAGCAAAATCACTCTTCGGCTTTGTAGGCGACATCTTCAACTACGAAATCGACTGGCTCTTCCTGGCCATCTTCTCCATCATCTCTATCACAGGCATCTTCGTGGGTACTTTCCTCTCCACCAAGATTCATGCGGATAAGCTCAAAACATCATTTGGATGGTTTGTGCTGGCCATGGGCATCTACATCATCGGTAAGGAGCTTTTCTTTTAAAGCCCAAGTTTTAGGAGCTGAGTGACCACGATGTAATGGCGGGCTTCTTCAATAGTGGCCAGGCAAGAAAGCATGGCCAACTATGACACGAGGGTAGTGCTTGAGTTCCTGCAGGAAATGGCCTAATGACGTGATCGGCAAACTGGCCTGCGGCCCGTGATGGTTTAACTCCAGATCACCTATACTTTCTCCGGGATGATGCCGATGAGGACACCTTCTGTTTTGATGAGGTTTGCTGCCCGATCTCGTTTATGGAGCCAGGAGGCACCCCTATAAAGCGAAGGAGGCACTGCGGGCGCAGGAGGAGAATACACGTATAACAGGGAGCGTAAGACCGTGAGGAATTACACAGGGGCTGACCTTTATTAATCTATTATTGACTATATTTACACCAGACATCAACAGAAAAACAGCATGTATACAGGATTACAGCATTTACACTCATTCATGAGCTACCTCGTACTGTTAGGTTTGCTCGTAAGCATTGTGGCCGCGCTGGCTGGCTGGTTTGGCAACAAGAACTTCAGCGATAAGGATAGGAAACTGGGCCTGCTGGGCCTCATTCCGGTGCACCTGCAGTGGGTTTTCGGCGTGATTTTATACTTTGTGTCGCCACTGGGTTTAGAAAACTTCTCCGGCGAGGCCATGGGCGATTCTACTTCCAGGCTTTACATACTGGAGCACCCGCTGACCATGATCATCGCCGTTATCCTGATCACGGTGGGTTACTCGCGCGCCAAGCGCCAGATCGGCACCGACAACAGAGGCTTTAAGAGCATTGCCATTTTCTACGGCATCGGCCTGATCCTGATCCTGAGCCGTATTCCATGGAACGCCTGGCCAGGCAACTAAGGCCGGTTAAAGTATAAAACAGAACAGCCGCTTTGCCCCTTGGTAGAGCGGCTGTTTTTTTGTTGCGTCTTTCCAGTTCTGCTGTTCCGGGCCCAACCACCCCTGCCCCTCTGCTTCACCCCTCCCCAACCCTCCCCTAAGAACAGGGAGGGAGCTATACTTGCTGCTTTAATCCAAGTATACGTTGCATTGCTGCTGCCCTTGCGCGGACAGTTCGCGACCTGTGCCTGCAGAGTATAAACCTCTCCCCAACCCTCTCCTTTTATCAAGGGCTCCTACCCCCAAAACAGGAGAGGGAGCTCGGCTTCTGTTGTATAGATCATACCTGTTTTACAGAACCACTATTTCTACTATCTTACTTATCCATAAGTGTCTTCACATCTGAGCCCAGCTGAAATGAAACAAGAAAGTCCTCTACTCCTGCCCTTCGGAAAAAGTCTTTTCGCTTTTCTTTGTCTTGTATTTCTTATTGCTCCAATGGCAGCACACAGCCAGAAAAGCAAAATGAAGTATACCGTGTCCATGGATACACCTTCTTCGCAAGCCTTTCAGGTAAGGCTGGAGTACAGCGGGGCAACCAAAGATTCAGTTGATTTTAAGCTACCGGTCTGGACGCCGGGCTACTACCAGATACTGGACTATGCGGACAACCTGGAGAAATTCAGGGCCACCGGAAAGAGAGGCAAACCGCTAAAGTGGAAAAAGACCTCGAAAAATGCATGGCGCGTGTACAATCCCTCACATGCTGCTATCACACTCACTTACGATATAAAAGCTACCACTCATTTTGTAGCGAAGAACTATCTCGATGAAACCCGTGGCTACATTTCACCCGCCGGCATGTTTTTGCATATAGCCGGAAAACTTGATCATCCTGTAACCCTTACTGTAAAACCATACAAAGAGTGGCAGGATGTTGCCACCGGGCTAAATACCATTCCCGGAAAAGAACACCAGTACGTTGCAGCTAATTTTGATATACTGTATGATAGCCCCTTGCTGATCGGTAATCTCGAGCGTCTGCCTGAATTTTATGTTGAGGGTATACCACATCGCTTCGTCGGTTACCAGTTAGGTGAGTTTGACCGGAAGCAGTTTATGGAGGACCTTAAAAAAGTAGTAGAAACTGCCAGCAACCTGATAGGCCACATTCCTTATGACCACTATACTTTCATTGCCATAGGTCCAGGCAGAGGGGGGATCGAGCACCTGAACTCTACTACCATCAGCTTCAGCGGCGCAGCGTATAACAACCCGCAAAGCCGGCTTGGCATGTTAGATTTCCTCGCCCATGAGTACTTTCATCATTACAATGCAAAACGCATCCGCCCCATCGAGCTCGGCCCTTTTAACTATGACAGGGAAAACAAAACCAATATGCTTTGGGTGGCGGAAGGCGCGACCTCTTATTACCAGTATCTGATTCTGCAAAGGGCAGGACTGATGAGCAGTACAGAAATGATCGATGCGCTTCGCAGCCATTTAACCTCTTACGAAAACAAACCCGGCCGGCTTTTCCAGTCTGCGACACAGGCCAGCTATAACACCTGGTCTGATGGACCTTTTGGCCGTACAGAGGATGAGTTTAACAAAACTGTGTCTGTTTATGATAAAGGGCCAATCCTGAATATGCTGCTGGATTTCAAGATCAGGCATGCGTCCGGAAATGCAAGATCCCTGGATGATGTGATGCGTTTTCTGTACAATGAATATTATCTTAAACAGGGACGCGGCTATACAGAGGCAGAGTATTGGGAAGTATGCGAGCGCATGGCAGGCACACCGCTTGAAGAGTTAGCAGCCTATACTGCTACTGTTAAACCAATTGATTACAAAAAATACTTTGCCTATGCCGGTTTAGATATAGACACGGCTACCACAGAGGTGCCGGGTGCCTATACCGGAATAGTTACAAAACAGACAGGCGACACACTGCTGATAACCGATATAGATTATAAATCGCCTGCCTGGGAAGCAGGGCTGCGAAGAAAACAGCATATAGCAGCGGTAAATGGACTGAAAGCAACAGACCAGGAGGTGCCTAAACTAATGAGCCAGCTGAAGCCGGGAGACACCGTACAACTTTTAATTGCAGATAAGGGAGAAAAACGCCTCGTGCAACTTACAGCAGGAACAAAAAAGGTGAAGAACTACAACATCAGCCCTGTACCCGACCCAACACCCCTGCAACACAAGATTCTGAGCACCTGGCTCGGTGAGCAAGTCAATTGAAACGGATCAGCGGCGGCTGGAAAGTATAAACCAGCAAGTATAAAACTCAAGTTGCGATTACCCCACCCCTACCCCTCCAGGGAGGGGAACTTTGCAAAGGAGTAGGTGATTCCCCTCCTCAGAGGGGTTAGGGGTGGGTGGACACCTCCACCAAATTAGTAAATCGCAACTTAGGTTATAAAGTATAGCCGAAGTATAAAAAGGTACGGGCTACAAGCCCGAGCCCGCGGGAGTACACCTTATGGCTTTTTCCTGCCCTTGTTGGTGTTATCACCAACAAGCGATACATCAGCAGCTTTTAAAGTATAGCTTTCCAGGCATGCCGGTTTGCTCAAAAAGGCGTAGGCTGAATGCCAGCGGCGGGAAGTTAGTTACCATCACTCCCAAAGTATAAATTAACCGTTTGCAGGCTTGAACAAGATCGTTTATACTCTCATTACTCACTACCGTAAATCCAACAAAGTCACTACCCAGCGCCTGTTTACGGAAAAAGGTTTTCAGGATACAATAATAAAACTTATATATAGGTTTTAGTAAATAACCGCGATGTGCTGCCACCTTAACCCAGCCAACCCACCTGGCAAGGCGGCACTTCTTTAACATTTGAGTAGCGTACCATGATAACGTTTATACTTTCCCTGATCGGAGTTTTCGGAACCCTCACCATACTGGCCTACCTGCGGCAGGTGGAAGACAAGATGCCGGAACTGCTGAAGCAAATGGAGGAGCCTGAGTGCCGGGTCTACCACCTGCCGCATCACCACAAAGGCCGCAGGAAAATGCGCCACAGCCTTATAAAGATTAAACGGTACTACCGTCGCACGCGCACCACCTCCCTGCTGCGTCGCGGGGATGCCAGATAAGCCGGTGCGGCCGGGCTGTTGAAACGTTCAACTTATACTTCCTCACCAAGTTTTAAAACCGGAGCGTAGCCACCACAGGCAAATGGTCGGAGGCATAGCGCTCAGGGATAACCTGCTGCGACACCACCGTGAAGCCGGATGCCTTGGTGAAGGCGATAAAATCGATGGCGCGGGTCGGCACGTCAACGGGAATGGTGGGCGCGCAATCGGATTGGCAGGTGCGGGTAAATGCCTTGTCCAGTTCTGTGATGGCCCGGCTCTCGGGCAGGTCATTAAAGTCGCCGGCAAGTATGAAAGGCAGCTGCTCGCGGGCGGCAAAGCTGTTGATGGTCTGCACCTGCTGCAAGCGGTTGGCGGCGTTCTGCACATCCAGGTGGGTACTGCCGAAGCGGATCGCTCTGCCGCCGGGAAGGGTGACTTTGGCAGTGGCCAGCACGCGGTCTTCAGCTTCCGGCGCGGCATCTTCGGGCAGCAACACCAGATTAGTTTCACTGAGCGGGTATTTGGAAAGTATAGCCACACCATACGCGCCGCCGCCAAAATCAATAGCGCGGGCAAAGTAGTAGTGCATGTCCAGTTTTTCGGCCAGGGCGGCTGCCTGATTTACATTGCCTGAGCGGCTGGTGTTCACGTCTACCTCCTGCAGCGCCACCAGGTCCGGGTTCTGCTCCCGGATAACGTGGGCAATGGCCTCCAGGTAGATCACACCTAGCTGGCTGGGCGGGTTGGCATGGTGGATGTTGTAGCTCATGACCCGAAGTTCCGCTAAATCCGCCTGTGTGGCAGCCGTTTTACCCGCGCAACCCGACAGGGCCACGCTGGCGGCAAGTATGAAAGTATAAAGTATAGCAAGAGACTTCATGGTATAAATATAGCTGGTGTTCCTGCCCGTAAGCTAGAAAATATATCAGGCTTATGCTATACTTTCATACTTCAGGCACGGGTACTGCTCTACCTGCCATTGCAGTGCTGCCAGCCGACCATGCTTATTCAGCACTATTTCCTCTTCCGCAACATACCCGAACGCGCATACCATACCCTGCACACAGGAGGTCGCTAAACGCATCCCCCTCACGGCTAGGATCATACCCCATCAACCTGTTCCTCTTCCGGCCTGGTATTCCATAGAACAATATGCGATCATTCGTAGGGGCAGATCGTGACTTGTCCCTACGAAATATTTTAAATAATCTATATATTTCTCTATCCTTTTCTGTACCTTGAAAGCTGTTTAAACTACGAGTACAACATATAAATGGCCAAAACCACTACCCTATCCGCTAAAGCAAAGGCGGACATCGATTTTGAAAACGAACTCTGGAATGCCGCCAACGAACTGCGAGGCGCTGTAGCCGAAAACCAGTACAAAGACTACGTGCTCTCAACTGGCCGCTACGTAGGCTCCGAAGCCGAGGAAGACGATGGCGTTCCGTCTTAAGAGAAGATGAAAGGGCTGACTACAGAACTGGCCGCTCAGTTTGAAGAAAGCGTACTGCTGGAAAAGCGGATTCGGGAGAATCTAGGCGGAATTGGGTTTGGGAAACCCAAGTTAAGTCTATCATAAGTATTATCTTATTAGATATATTATAAAAATATTTAAATTAAAACATGAGAATCAACTCAATTAAAATTGAAAATTTCCGCGCTATAAAGTTTTTAGAGCTTAATGAATTGTCTGACGCAATAGTTGTAGCAGGTCCGAACGGAAGTGGTAAATCAAGTATTTTTGATGCGATCCGTTTATTAAAATCTGCATATGGAGAATATTTCCAGAATGAATTTCAGTCTTGGTTTGCTGAATTTCAAATCAATTTCCAAAGGATACACCAAGAAGGGCATCGTCTATTGAATGACCCTACTAAGCCATTCAATATACATGCAGAATTCAAATTAAGTACCAAAGAGAAAGAGTACATAAGAGAAAATTGCCGTAGTCTTGCATTTAAAAAAATAAATTCTAACCAACATTCTCACCATCCTGAATTTAATCAAATGCTGCACCCTATGGAGCAGCAGGGGTTAATAAATGATACGGTCCAGAGTATTGAACAAGAAATTTTTAAAGATGTCTTTCCTGCTCATGTGTGGATGTTACCAAGTGGTGAGATGAGTTTTGATCCATCTCCAGTTTTAGAGTTACTTTTTAGTACATACGAGCCACAAAGCCTTGGTGTGATAGAGTACCAAGGAGCAAGCAGAAACTATGTAAGGGAACAGATCGGAGGTATAAATCTACAAGTAACTGAATTTTTACAGAGGAATAGCCAGCACGCTCTTTATAATACACAGAATAAATATCACGGTGTAAAAACTGAAATGGCGCAGTCTTTTATCCGCCAATTACTAGCAGAAAAAGCTGGAATTACTATACCTAAAGAGGAAGACTTAAAACAAACACTCGACGAGTTATTTAGTATTTTTTTTCCTAGGAAAAAGTTCCTAGGCGCAATTCCAACACCTGATGGTGGATTAAGCTTTCCTGTCGAACTTGAAAATGGTGCACAGCATGACATCAATGAGTTAAGCTCTGGAGAGAAAGAAGTACTGATAGGTTACTTAAGACTAAGAAACAATGCTCCTAAAAATTCAATGATTCTTATTGATGAACCAGAACTCCATCTCAATCCTAGGCTAATTAGAGGCTTACCAAGGTTTTATCAAAAGCACTTAGGAGAAGCTCTTGACAATCAACTCTGGTTAATTACACACTCAGATACTCTCTTGCGAGAAGCAGTAGAAGAACCAGCTTATACTGTTTATCACATGCATTCATCTTATACAACAGAAGATGGATCAAACCAGCTTGTTCCAATTGCTGCTTCTGGAGAGATGGAGAGAACTGTGATTGATTTGATGGGAGACCTTTCAACATATAGCCCTAGGTCTAAAGTTATACTTCTTGAAGGTGAAGATTCAGAAGTAGATGCCAACATACTTAAAGAGCTTTTCCCAAACTTTGTTGAAAACGTCAACCTTGTATCAGTAGGTAGTAAAAATCGAGTTGGTGTTGTACATGACATACTAGAGCGTGCAGCTCAAGGAGGAAGGCTAAGTGCTCAGTTCTATTCGATTGTAGACAAAGATTTTGAAGGAAATGATTTAGTTGAGAGTAATAGAAGATTTAAGTGGGATGTCTATCATATAGAAAATTACTTACTGGTACCAAAGTTTATACAGGAAGTAATGAAAAGCTTGATGCTAGGCAAAGAAGTACCAAATGAGGATCAAATAAAAGAATCTTTGAAAATATGTGCTGAATCAACAGTTCCCAGTATGGTAAGAATTAAGTTGGAAAGCATTGTCAATAGAGAATTAGTAAACTGTATATCAACTAGGTTTGACCCTAGAACCTCATTACCAATTGGTTTTAGAGAAGCAACTGAAAGATCTTTTGAACGAATGACCAGAGCAGTTGAAAAACTTTCAGCAGATTATTTATCTGCTGAAGAACAAAGAATAAAGGCTGAATTTACTACTGCACTTGAGGATGATAGTTGGATTAGTAAGTTTAGAGGTAGAGATACTTTGAAAGAATTCACATCTCGGCATCAACAGCAAATCAAAGTCCCTTATGAGACTTTTAGGAATCTAATTATCAACAGAATGAGAGATGCTGAATATGCGCCAGAAGGAATGGCTAGAGTTATCGAGGCTATTCAAGGTTAACTAAAAGTAGCAAGCCGGAAGACATTTCTCATTACAAAGACATATAAGCTACTTTATTCAATTAAGCCTAAATTCCTTTTTAAGAAATTTTTTATTAAACAAATAATAGATAAACAAATAAAAAATGAGAGAGACTGTAACTGTACTATCACTTGAAGAATGCAAATTTTCCGCCATTGTTGGTGTTATCACCAACAACTAAACCACGATAACCCCAGATGCATGAGCAGCAGCACATAGCCTTCTTCACCGCCACCATACTGGATTGGAAGCACCTGCTGAAGCCGGACAAGTATAAAGCTATCATCCTGAACAGTCTACGGTTCTTGGTGGAGAACAAGCGGGTGAAAGTATTTGGTTTTGTGATCATGCCCAACCACCTCCACTTGCTATGGAATATGGAGGAGCCACACAAGCGGGAAGATGTGCAGCGGGATTTCCTGAAGTACACGGCACAGCAGATAAAATTCGATCTAAAACAGCATCATCCTGCTGTACTGGAGAAATTCCGTGTGGGAGCAAAGGACCGGCAGTACCAACTGTGGGAGCGAAACCCGCTTTCGATTTACTGCAATTCTATTGCTGTTACGGAACAGAAACTGGACTATATTCACAACAACCCGGTTCAGGAGAAGTGGCAGCTGGCGGCGCTACCGGAGGAGTACACCTATTCCTCTGCCCAATATTATTTTGAAAATATAGATAAATTTGGATTCCTGACACATTACAGGGACTGATGCGCTAGCCTACAGATTAAGTTGTTGGTGATAACACCAACAACGGCGGGAGTTATCAACCAACAAGATAGATGTTGTGCTGGCCGAACTGAAGCAGGAGTTCCTGTATAACTCCGGCACCGACCTGTAACTCCGGCACCGACCTGCACCAGCGCAACCACGCCTTCCACCTCAAGCTCAGCAAAGGCATAAGTAAAACCTGGAAAGACGCCCACGGCAAACAACATTTCGGCCACTTCTACCCGATCGACTACGACGATGTGCACCAGAACGAGTTTCTGGTGGTCAACCAGTTCACCATCATCGGCAAAAGCAAGCGCATCCCCGACCTCATCATTTTCGTGAACGGCCTGCCGCTGGTGCTTTTCGAGTTCAAGAACCTCTTCAGCCAGGACGCCACCGTAGAAGCCGCCTACAACCAGGTGCAGCACTACACCTACCAGATTCCGCAGCTCTTCGAGTACAACGCCCTCACCATCGTCAGCGACGGCCAGACCACCCTGCACGGCATGTACAGCAGCGGCCTGGAGTGGTTCGCTGCCTGGAAAAGTATAGACGGCCGCGAGGTAGTGAACGATGGCTTTGCCCTGGAAACCCTCATCAAAGGCCTGCTCGTGCCCGAGCGGCTATTAGCTTACCTGCGCCACTATATCTTCCACGAGCTCGACAAGGGCCAGCTGATCAAGAAAGGCGCCAAGTACCACCATTTCTTCGGCATACAGTACGCCCTGCAGCAAACCCTGCAGTCGGTAAAACCCAACGTCGACGGCCGCATTGGCGTGGACTGGCACACCACCCGCTCCGGTAAAAGCATTACCATGGCCATTTACACGGGTATCCTGCGCCAGCTGCCCGAGCTGAAGAACCCGACCATTGTGGTGCAGGTAGACCGCTTCGACCTGAACCGCCAGCTCTTCGACTATTTTGTGGCCGCCAAAGACCTGGTAGGCGACGTGCAGATTGCCAACACCACCGATAAGTTGCGCAGCCTGCTGAGCGGCGAAGGCGGTGGCGTGGTGTTCTGTACCGTACAGAAGTTCAACCTCAAAGACAACGCCACCGGACGCGAGCTGGAGCACTCCGTCCTGAGCACCCGCGACAACATCATCGTGATTGCCGACGAGTGCCACCGCACACAGTACGGTCTGATCCAGGGCTTTGCCAACAACCTGCGCCGCGCCCTGCCGCAGGCCAGCTTCATAGGCTTTACCGGCACCCCCGTGGATAGCAAAGACGCCGACACCGTAGCTGTGTTCGGCGACATCATCCATACCTACGACATCCGCCAGGCCACCGAAGACAAAGCCGTAGTGCCCATCTACTACGAGCCGCGCCTGGCCAAGATGCACCTGGGCAACGCACAGCTCGAAGAAGAAGCGGAAGAAATAACCGGCGGTCTGGAAGAGAACGAGAAGAACCGCATTCTATGGGCTGCCATGGAAGACGCCGCCGGTTCCAAAGAGCGCGTGGAAGCCATTGCCCGCGACATTTTACAGCATTATACTTTGCGCGAGAAAAGCCTGAGCGGCAAAGCCGATCGTGTGCATGAGCCGCCGCAACTCCGTGAAGCTCTACGATGCTTTCAACGCGCTCGAAGGTTGCCCCGAGGTAGCTGTGATCATGACCACCAACATCGCCAAAGACCTGGTAGCCTGGAACCCGCACGTGCGCAGCAAAGAACAGATGGAAAGCATCAAAGCCCGTTTCAAAGACCCGGATGATGCGCTGAAGCTTGTAATCGTACGGGACATGTGGCTCACCGGCTTCGACAATCCTGCACTCCATACCTTGTATGTCGACAAAGTGATGAGCGGCCACAACCTGATACAGGCCGTCAACCGCGTCGCCACCGTGTTCCGTGACAAGCCCAGCGGCCTGATCGTAGACTACATCGGCATCGGTGACAGGCTACGGGATGCGACAAAGAAGTATACGTCGGCAGGCGGTCAGGGCTAGGTAGCCTTTGATGTGGAAGAGGCGTTTGAGCTGGCGAAGGAAACGATTGATTTGCTGAAGGAAATGCTTCCGGGAGGGGAAGTGAAGCTCACTGGTATAAATCATCCCCCTACCCCCTTCAAAGGGCGACTTTTGACTACTGCCACTTTAACAGTTGATGGCAATAGTTCAGATTCAGATCAGCAAAAAATTGATTTAGAAAACGGTACTGCGAACAAGTCCCCCTTTGAAGGGGGTAGGGGGATGACAAAGGCCGCCGAAGAAGCAGGAACGTTTACTACAAAACAGGCAACTGACACGACAGAAAAAGGGAAAGATGGGTTCAGCATGAATAATCCTCCCCCTACCCCCTCCAAAGGGGGACTTTGAGTTTTTCCTTCAGTGCACGCGGCCATTCCTTACTTTCCGGCAGTACCTAAAACGGAAAAATTCAAACTGGTACAGCATGCCGTGAATCATCTTGTTGCCGATGATGAAGGATGCAACTCCTTCCTGCTGAATGAGAAGAAAATGAGCAGCCTCGCTCCTATCATCAAGAGCCACGAAAGTATAAACTTACTGGCCGCCGACATCATTTACCTGCAACACGTAGGCGCGGCGCTGCGGAAAGCCAAGAACCCGGAGCGTAATGTCAAAAAAGCAGCTACACAGGTAAAAGACCTGATCCACCGCTCAATTCAAAGTGAAGACGTGGTAGACGTGTTCCAGATGGCCGGCATTGCCCGCTTCGACATCTCCATCATCAACGACGATTTCCTGGCTACTGCCAAGGCACAAAAGACCGGCAACGAACTGAAACTGGAACTCTTGCGCCAGATCATGAACGACGAGATAAAAGTACGTTCTGCCAAAAACCTGGTTAAGTATAGAAAGCTAAAGGAGGAAGTAGAAAAGATCATAGCCGACTACCACAACCACTTCTTCGACAGCCTGGTAGCCATGGAGAAACTGCGCGAAGTAGCCAAACAGATGCAGGAAGAAGACGAGCGCCGCAACCAGTTGGGCCTAACCGAAGAGGAAGAAGCTTTCTACGAGATCCTGGCCAAGCACCCCAATGCCGTGCAGGACTTCGACCTGATCAAAGAACTCGTGCAAAAGATACTGGCCCAGGTAAAGAAGAGCGCCTCCCAACCCGGCTGGTACAAAAAAGACGATACCAAAGCACAACTTCAATTAGCAGTAAAGTCTGTATTGCGCTTCAAGGTAAAAGCCGAGCTGCAGGAGATTCTGGATGAGATCATGGAGCAGGCTGAGGCGCGGTATAAGCAATGGGGTGTGAGCGTTGCTTAGCGATTTTACTGGCAGAATTTACTCTCCATCGTGACAATTTAGCAAGCTTCTTCTGATTGTTATTAATAGCGATAAGATGGCAGCTAAAAATAGATATTTAACCAGCCTCTTTACTTTGTTGCGGACTGCACTTGTTCAGTCCGCAACAGTATTGTATGCACTGATTTTTTCTTATAAAAAATTTCTAGAAGTGAACATAAGACCTCGCGGTGTCCGAAGGTCACGCGAGCATCTGTTGCTTCCAACGCCCGCTTTTGAATGAAACGTTAACCTAAACTCCTGTCCCTGCAAAGCATCGTCTCTACTGAAGTAAGGCTAGACCCTTAGCGCGATTCCGTGCAGCTGCTTTCCGGCGCAGCAGTTGCACAGTACCCGCCTGATCTACTTCCACAGGAATTTAAATTTACTATTTCCCAGCGCCCGCTTTTCGTACTTCTATTTGCCCGTTCGTTACCCGTACATCAAAGTTTGGCTGGGGCTCTGTGGCCGGGCCATGCACGACGCTGCCGTCTTCCAAGGAGAAGATCGAACCATGCCAGGGGCACTGCACACTACCATCTTCCAGCAGCTTTCCTTCTGAAAGCGGGCCGCCCAGGTGCGAACAAGTATGAGCCAGGGCAAACAGCTTTCCGTTTTGGCGGGCAAGCAGCACGTTCACGTCTCCGGCTTTCAAGCAGCGCATCTTTCCTTCTTCAAGCTCCTTGTCCGCTAGCACGGGCACAAAGTCTGTCGGATAGGTATCAGCCGTTGCCGTATGATCTACGCCCACTTGCATGCCATAGGAAAGATGCCCGCCCAGGTAGGCGCTGAAGCTCACAATTCCATACCCGAGCATGGAGAGGCCGATAGCCGATCCGCGTGTTTTCTTCTTGCGGCGCAGCACCAGCGAAGTGGCATAGAGTGCGGCAGCCCCAACGTTGAGCATGCCATGCATCAGGCCTACTTTTCTTCTTTCCTTCGTGGTTCCACTCCAGTCGGTAAGGCCGGTTACGGCTGCGCCCATGGCGCCTACCAATCCTACAGCCACAGCCGCATCGGCTCCGGCTTTATACTTCTTCTTGCCCATCAGCTCCATGCTGTCCAGCACGGCAGCTGTCGTCCAGGCGCCCACCGGCACGTCCGTAAGGGCTGGGTGAAGCGGGTGCCCCAGCCAGGTGCCGTGCAGCGCGTCTTTAACCTGCAGGCCAGCTTCGCCGCCTGCTTTGAAAGCGTTTATAACGGCAGGGTGCACCTTGTCGCCTGCTTTCTGCAGCCACTCCTGCGCTTCGATTGCGTTGATGATAGAATTCTGCTCCATATGCTATTTCTTTTAATGTGGTGACGGTATTCTCAGCAACGCATTTTTATAAAGGAGGTTGATGTGATCAGGCAGTTTAGCATCGCTCTGCTGCTGCATGAGCAAAGGAGAAGGCCAAACGTGGTATAGGCGTAGGGAAAATCAATGTATAGCAGACAAGGGATAAAACTTAAGTGAAAAAATTGTCAGCTTAAGATTCAGAAAGGGCGAAACCTGCCCCTGCCATGGAAAATGGAGAAGCGCTTTAGTTACTGTTCTAAAGCTGCTACGCTACAGCGCAGCAGCATTGAAAGTATCCCCTTGTGACACATCCCCTGTCTCGTAGCCTTTCCTGAACCAGCGCACTCTTTGGGCGGAGGTGCCATGAGTAAAGGAGTCTGGTACCACTCTCCCTGTGGCTTGCCTTTGAAGGCGATCATCGCCAATGGCACTGGCGGCATTCAGGGCTTCTTCCAGGTCGCCGGGCTCCAGGAATCCGGTTGCTCTTTGGGTATGATTAGCCCATACGCCGGCATAGAAATCAGCCTGTAGCTCCAGCCTTACCATGAGCTTATTAAAATCAGCTTCAGATAACTGGCCCCGCAGGGCGTTTACCTGCTCCATGGTACCGGTCAGTTTCTGCACATGGTGCCCCACCTCATGGCCCACCACGTAGGCCTGCGCAAAGTCTCCTGCAGCGCCAAACTTTTGTTCCATTTCACCAAAAAAACTCAGGTCGATGTACAGCTTTTCATCACCCGGGCAATAAAATGGACCGGTAGCCGAAGAAGCAAGCCCGCAGGCAGAGTTTACCTGCTCTGAGAACAGGACCAGCGTGGGCTCCCGGTACCCTTGTATCAGCTTGTTCCAGACGTCTTCAGTATCTGCCAGCACAACAGCCGTCTGATCGGCAAGTGCCTGCTCTTCCGCGCTTGGCTGGTAGTTAGTTGACTGTGCGTACTGCGGTTCTCCGCCCACAAACTGCTGCAGGAGCGCCAGGGGGTTGGTACCTGTCAAAAACATAATCACCACCAGCACCGCCACAATAATAAGCCCTACCTTCGAGAAAAGGAGCCGGAACAAGGGTATGAGCAGCATAGGGCTGATACCCCTACCCCCTCCGAAACCGCCCGCCGATTGCCCTCTACGGTCTTCTATATTGCTGCTTTTTCTTCTGCCTCGCCATTTCATAAGATTCTGATTTAAAGAAGTGAATGATCGTAGATCTGTCTGTTTCCTCCCCCGCTACCAAAAGTCTATACCTATATCCGCAACGTATAACGGAGGATCGCTTCATTTGGATGTACGCCATTCGCACAGCATGCCTACAGGAGCGTGCAGCGGGGTTGTTAATACTTTTATCTTACCTGTTCCCTACTTTGCCTCACCATTCCCTCCGGCAGAACATATCCAGCCCTACCAAGTATAAAATACTGACACCCGGCACGATGCCAGCGGATTCTGATGCCCTTTCTGCTTGTGTATACTTCTAATACTAGACATATGGTATCGCCTGTATCACTCCTGCTGCTATTTATACTTCTGCTTCCGCAAAACGGGGATGATTATAAGGAGAAAAGAGAAAGGATGGTAAAACAAGCCATAGCAGCGCGCGGCACTTCGGACAGGGCTGTGCTGAAAGCCATGCGCACCGTGGAGCGGCACCTGTTCGTGCCCCCGGACCAAGCTGCCTATGCCTACGAGGACAATCCCCTGCCCATCGGCTCCGGGCAGACCATTTCGCAGCCTTACATGGTGGCGTTCATGACGGAGGTTATCGAGCCGGGACCGCAGATGAAGGTGCTGGAAATAGGCACCGGAAACGGTTACCAGGCGGCAGTGCTGGCCGAGATCGTGAAGCAGGTTTATACCATCGAGATCATTCCGGAACTAGGCAAGGCAGCAGCCGCGCGCCTGAAAAACCTGGGGTATGCTAATGTAGAGGTGAAGGTAGGCAACGGCTACCACGGCTGGGAAGCGCACGCCCCCTTCGATGCGATCGTGGTAACTGCCGCCGCCGAAACCGTGCCACCTCCCCTGATACAACAGCTCAAGGAAGGCGGCCGCATGGTGATCCCCGTTGGGCCGGAGAACGGCACCCAAACGCTACTACTCCTCCGGAAGAAGAAAGGCAAAATATCCACCACCAAGCTGATGCCCGTGCTGTTCGTTCCCTTTACCGGCGGTGATAAGGAGTAGGGTTGTACTTTGTGTAGGGAGGGGTTTTAGTAGTGCCGAGTCCAACCATCCCTAACCCCTCATCTGTTAAGGTGTGGAATTTAACCTCACCTCAGCCCTCTCCTTTTGTCGAGGCTTCCTATCCCCAAAACAGGAGAGGAAGCCTGTACTTACTGCTGCCCAAGTATAGATTCCATGGCTGCTGGTATCGCGCGGACAGGTCGTGACATGTATTAACCCCTCCCCAACCCTCCCCTAAAAACAGGGGAGGGAGCTTCTGCAGACGATTACACCCCTACCCCTCTCCCGAAACAAGTTCGGGATCCAAGACTTGTCCAAGGAGGGGAGTCTGTACTAACTGATGCTAAAGTATAAGCGCTGTGGCCAAAGCTATTGGCGGAAACATCCTCCTACTCCCTTCAAAGGGGGACTTTGGTTCATGTTTCATAGTGGGTAGCTATCGAAAATGATACCCAGTCCTTGGGTTGAGCGCCTTGTGAGATTCCGGTGCCCTGCAAGGGCATTGCGACGCAGGAGCAAAGGAAGGGAACACAGCGCGATGCCAAAGAGAGTTTACCCCGATGCATATCGGGGAGCCCTCTCGGGCTTGAGAGCACCAAAGTATAAATGCAATGGTAGGCTTGTGGGAACTACAGGATCAGCGGTAGCTAGTAAAGATAGCTTGGTTCAAGTGGAAGGAAGCAGCAGCTATGGAAGTATGGCTGAAGCATAAAAGATGTCTGGGTCAGCAAGTATAAAAGTATGAGCAAAGTATAAAGAGGCACAAGCGGAAGTAGGAAGTATACCCAAAGTATAAATATGGCTTTTCAAGCTGGTTGGGTCGCAAACCCGACATCATCATAGGATACAAGTCTGAAGACTTGCACCATGGAAAAGGCAAGTATAAAAGTATAGCTAAAGTATAAAGCCAATTCATCCAACCCTACCCTATACCCTCACCACCACCTTCCCTACCGACTGCCCCCGCTGGAAAAGCCGGATCGCCTCGTGCATCTGGTTGAAGTCATAGACATGCCCGATGTGCTGCGGCCGCAGCTGGAGCGCCTGTAGTTCGCGCAGCAACTGGTGCAGCATGTCGGTTTGCTCGTAGAGGTAGATCAGGTTGAAGCCCATCAGCGACTTGTTTTCGGTGGGCAGGCGCAGCGGGTCTATCTTGGGCCGGCGGAGGAACCTCCAAATCAGGCGGGGATAGTTGGGGCGGGAGCCGTGCGTAGCGAAGCTTGCATTGCCGTATACCACCATCCGGCCCATCGGGGCCATCACCCTCCACCCCTGCTCCAGCACCTGGCCGCCAATGCACTCCATGATCAGGCGCAGGGGGCGCTGGCCGAGGGCTTCCTGCAAACGCTCCTCAAAATCTTTCCCACGAAGTATAACTGCATCGTACTCCTCTTCCTCCCGAAGGAAATCCACTTTGCCTGCCCGCCCAACGGTACCGATAGTATAGGCGCCATACTTTTTACAGATGCGGTTGGCCAGAATGCCCACCCCTCCTGCCGCACTGTGTATCAGCACCGCCATGCCCTGCTGCAGGTCGCCCAGTTGGGTAAGCGCGTAATAAGCCGTGAGCCCCTGCACCAGGAAGCCAGCGCCCTCCTCAAAGCTCCAGTCATCCGCGAGGGGGATGAGGTAGCGGTGATGCAGATTAATGTGAGACACGTAGCCACCGAACCTGGTGACGCCCATGACCCGGTCGCCCACCTGCCATTCGGTTACCGCCGCGCCCACGGCCACAACCACACCCGAGAATTCCAGGCCCGGAATAAAAGAACCTTCGGGGGTGGCGCTGTAGAGGCCCTGCATGGCAAAAATATCAGCGAAGTTCAGCCCGATGGCCTTCACCTGCACGCATACTTCATCGGCTTTGGGAGGACCCAGTTGTTCTGTTTGTACCCTGAGCTTATGGATGGAGCCGGCTTTCGGCATGCGGTACACCTGGCGTTCGAGCATAAAGTTTGCTTTGCTAGTTTGGTTAAAGTATTACTTTTCTAAAGTACGTGCTAATAGCTGATTTACAAGTATAAAAGCATAATCCACGCATAGAGTTAGATAAGTGGATTTCCTGGTGATAATTCATACTTTCGGAAAACTTGCATTTACCAGACCATAGCATGAGCAGGCGCGTATGTAATGTAATCTTTTGCTAAATTAGACGCTTTACCGGTAATTACACCATCCTTGAGCCAATGCACTTACATCTCCAGACAACGTACCAGGCCGCACAGTCGGTTGCCCCAAGTATAGAAGAGCACTTCGCAAGGCAGCTGGCGTCGGCACAGGAGCTGGGTGCTGAGGTGCTGGCCCCTGCCCCACCCCAGCATATCATCGAAGCGTTTATTGATACTGCTTTTTGGGCTAGCCTGCGACGCGAAGAGGGGCAATCGCCTAAAATATCCATTGCCTTCCTGCCACCCGACAAAGCTGGTCAACCGCTCCTGTTCGAGGATCAGCTCCCGTTTACACCGGAGGCCCTGAATAAGATTTCCCCGGGTGTGCAGCGGCCGGGCATACACCTGGGCGTGTGGACCGTACTTGGCGAGCTGCGCGTGTGGGGAACCACCCGGCTGGTGCCTCCCTACTGCTTCATTGTGGATGTTCCGGAGCCGGGACTGCTGGTGGTAAAGCACCGCCGGGAAGACGGCTTCGGTAAGTTTGCCAACGTGGCAGTGCTCAAGGGGGACCAGGTGAAGCTGGTGGACGAGAGCACCGCCAGCCTCCCCGATTGCCCGGAACTGCTCACCAATCTGCTCCGTCTGAGTTCACCGGCCGCTGCAGGCGCTCCCATGAATGTGCTTATCCAGATGGCGGTATCCATGCGGGCCCACGGGCGCGGCGGTATCCTGCTGGTGGTGCCGGCCGGCACTTCAGCCTGGCGCGAGTCCATCGTGCATCCCATCACCTACTCCTTACAACCGGCCTTCTGCGGGCTGGCAGACCTGATGAAACAGGATGAAGAGGAGAAAAAGCGGAGCCGTTGGCGCGAATCACTGCGGCTGGAGGTGGACAGCATTGCCGGGCTGACCGCCATAGACGGAGCCACCCTGCTCTCTGAGGAGTATGAACTGCTGGCCTTCGGTATAAAGATAGGCCGCAGGATTGGCAGCGATCCCGTCCGGAGCCTGCTGTTCACGGAGCCGGTGGTGGGCAGCAAGCCGGCGGTTATACACCCATCGCAGCATGGGGGCACCCGCCACCTGTCGGCGGCGCAGTTCGTGCACGATCAGCACGATGGCATGGCCCTGGTGGCCTCACAGGATGGCAGCTTCACCATTTACGCCTGGTCGCCGTGCGAGGGCATGGTGCAGGCCCACCGTATCGACACGCTGCTGCTGTAACCGGGATTTTCATACTTCCCGAACCATACTTCCACGAAATCTTAGGCACCAAGCGGAATACTGATCACGAAGCTGCTGCCACTTGGCGTGATGCCGTCCAAGCGCACAGATCCTCCTCCGGAAGTTTCGACGGCCCTGCTCATGTCCGAGAGGCTGTTCACGCGCCTGCCGTTCACGCCCGTGATGATAGCGCCGCGCGGGATGCCTGCCATATCAAAAAAGCCGCCCTGCTGCACCTCCATCACGTACACACCGGACCGGAGCCCGAACCGCTGTTTTACCTGGTCAGGCACCGGCTCGAACGTAGCTCCGAGCTTTGCCTGCAGTCCTTTTGCTGCACTCTCGCCGCCACTGGCTGCCAGCATGGCCTCTTCGCCCTGCAGCACCACGTCGGCACTTCGTGATTTCCCATTCCGCAGGTAGGTCAGCTCCAGTTTGTCGCCGGGATACTGGCGGGCAATGAGCTCCGACAGCGCTGTTGAGGAGGCCACATTCACACCTTTTATACTTTGGATGATGTCGCCCTCTTCCAGGCCTGCGGCAGCGGCGGCGCTTTTAGGCTGAACCCCCATGATGTACACGCCTTTCACCGAGGCCGGGTCTATGCCGCGCTCCTTCAGGATCTGGTCTTCCACGGCCGGGGCCGGAAAACTTACTCCCAGGTACCCCCGCTTCACCTCCCCGAACTTCTGCAGGTCGCTGACCACCTTCTGCATCAGGTTCACAGGTATGGCAAAGCCGTAGCCGGCGTAGCTCCCCGTCTGCGACGCAATGGCCGTGTTGATGCCTATCAGCTGCCCGTCGGTATTAATCAGAGCCCCGCCACTGTTGCCCGGGTTTATGGCCGCATCGGTCTGGATAAAGGACTCAATGGCCGTGTTGCCGGCTACTCGGCTTGGGTCCGCGTAGTTCCCCTGGCTCGGCCGGTTCAATATGCCGATGCTCCTTCCTTTGGCGCTGATGATGCCGGCCGTCACCGTGGAGCTCAGCGAGAGCGGATACCCTACCGCCAGTACCCATTCCCCCACCTGCACACTGTCTGAGTTGCCGAGGGTGACGAACGGAAGCTCCTTCGCCTCCACCTTCAGCAAGGCCAGGTCGGTACTGGGGTCCACCCCGACCAGCTTTGCCTGGTAACTGCGCTTGTCCGGCAGCACCACCTCTATCCCCGAAGCGTTCTCTACCACATGGTTGTTGGTGGCGATGTAACCGTCCGCAGAGATGAGCACGCCGGAGCCGGAGCCACTGGCCGGAGCAGGAGACTGGGGCATCCCAAAAAGATTTGGGTAGGAACGGTTCACCCCGGTGCCTTCGTACACGGTGGTGATATGCACGATGGCAGGCGTTACTGCGGAGGCCGCCCGGACAAAATCCGGGTTGCCGGCAGATGATACGGAGCGGGAATTTCTGCTGTTCAGGGTTATGGTCTGCTCCTGAAACAGGCCTTCCCTTTCCTCCTTTTGATTTTGAATAAGCCAGATTCCTGCTACAACCAGGACAGCAGTTATCAGGGCCGTAAGTATAATAATTCCAATGCTTTTCATAGCTTTCGTTAAAGTATAGATTGACGTCCTATAAAGTATAAATGCAGCGATCAGGCTTTATACTTTAAGGAGGACAAGGGCTTAAGTATGCGAGCCTTTCTCTACAACGCAGTGCTCAATTTTAATGTTTTGGGAACACCACTGCCGGCACAGTACAAGTATAACCAGCGTGCTGCTAATGGGCTGCCGGGGCCTCAGCGCCGGTTTCACCTGGAGAATCCAGACATGCCGCTACTGTCCGGGGCAAAAAACATGCACCTGTAAACCACTTAAAACCTGCTATTTACCGTAAAAAGGCAATCTACACGGAGCGCATCTTCACTGTACCCAAAACCACCTACGTATGGAAGACTTTAAAGGCACAGAAACAAGGCTACAGGGCAGGGAAACCGCGCATACGCCTGCTTACCCTGAGTCCAGGCACGTCCCCGAGGCACCAGCCGAGCCCAGGCCCGTATTGAGCGTAACCGATGCGATTGCCGTGATTGTGGGTATCGTGGTGGGCGCAGGTATTTTCAGGACACCTTCCATGGTGGCGGCCAATACCGATAGCAGCGGCATGTTCCTGTTAGCCTGGGTGCTGGGTGGCGTGGTGTCGCTGATCGGGGCCCTTTGCTATGCCGAGTTGACCACCACCTTCCCCAACGCCGGCGGCGACTACCATTTCCTGACCCGCGCCTTTGGCAGGAAACCCGCCTTTTTGTTTGCCTGGGCCCGCATGAGCGTCATCCAAACCGGATCCATTGCGCTGCTGGCCTTTATTATCGGCGATTATGTGGCACAAATGTACAGTATGGGGGAGCTATCCTCAGTCTTCTACGCGGCCCTGGTGGTCGTTATACTTACGGGCATCAACCTGATCGGCATCAGTGTGGGGGCTGGCGCTCAGAAACTGCTGACGGCGCTGGAGATTCTGGGTGTTCTGCTCGTGATAGTTGCCGGACTTTTCTTTGCCCCTGCGGATGCCGCTGCTACCGCACCCGCCGCCGCACCCGAATCGGGTAACGCGCTGGGACTGGCGATGGTGTTTGTGCTACTAACCTTTGGAGGCTGGAACGAGGCAGCCTATATCTCCGCCGAGCTGCGCTCCGGCCGCAGGGGCATGGCCCGCGCCATGATCGTGAGCATCCTGCTCATCACTGCTATTTATGTACTAATTAACCTATCTTACCTGAATATACTGGGTATGAGTGGCATATCACAGTCGGATGCCGTGGCAGGAGATCTGATGCGCCTTACGTTTGGGGAAGGGGGTCTGGTGCTGATCGGCGTGATCGTGGCCCTGTCTGCGCTTACCTCTGCTAACGCCACCATCTTTACCGGCGCCCGCACCAACTACGCCCTAGGCCGCGATTTTCCAGTTTTCAGCTTCCTGGGCAAGTGGAACCCCCGGACCTCCTCGCCGGTAAACGCTTTCCTGGTGCAGGGGGCCATCGCGCTGGCGCTGATCGGGCTGGGCTATATCACCCGCAACGGGTTCGAGACGATTGTGGAGTATACGGCACCGGTTTTCTGGTTCTTCCTGCTGCTGGTGGGCATTTCGCTGTTCGTGCTGCGCCGCAAGGAGCCCCGCCGGCACCGCCCGTTCCGTGTGCCGCTTTACCCCCTTACGCCGCTGATCTTCTGCTGCACCAGCGCCTACCTGCTTTACTCCAGCCTGGTGTATACCGGACTCGGTGCCCTGGTGGGCGTAGCAGTGCTTCTGATCGGGGCGCTGCTGTTGCTGGCCCTGCCTACGCTTGAAAAACTTCAGGCTGCCAAGAAAGCATAGATCAAAAGTATAGAAACATTACATAACAATAAATAACCACACTTAAGTACTAATCGTAGAAGTATGACTTGAACCCTGCGCCCATCATAAATTAGCCCGGCTGCCCCACCCACAACAGCCGCTGCCACATCACTGCAGTCAGCTGACTTTCTATACTTGTTATACTTAAATCGAAACCTATGAGAATCCTTAGAAACTCCCTGCTCTCGTTGTTAGTCTTACTCAGCGCCACGGCCTTTGTGCAGGCGCAGGAGGCCGTTATGAAGCGCACGCCGGATGTGCCTTATGTGCCCACCCGGCAAGCCGTGGTGGACGCCATGCTGGAGCTGGCTAATGTTACGGAAGACGACGTGATCTATGACCTGGGCTGCGGCGACGGCCGGATTGTGATTACGGCGGCTAAAAAGTATGGCGCCACCGGCACGGGCATCGACATCAACCCGGAGCGCATACAGGAGGCCAACGAAAACGCCCGCGAGGCAGGTGTTACGGATAAGGTACGGTTTATTGAAGGCGATCTGTTTGAGGAGGACTTCAGCCAGGCCTCGGTAGTGACCTTATACTTGCTGCCAGCCGTAAACCAGAAACTGCGCCCCAAACTGCTCAGCCAACTGAAACCCGGCACCCGCATCGTGTCGCATGCCTTTGATATGGGAGACTGGGAGCCGGAGCAAACCATTGAGGTAGACGGCTCCAAGATCTACTTCTGGACCGTGCCCGGCAAGGAGTAACCATACTTTATACTTGCCTGCACCATACAGGCATATCCTTTTCCGAAAACAAAAGCGGTATTTAGCTGTCGTATATAAATATAGGCCCTGGTACGATTTAACTAAGGCTATATTGTTTCTTATACCGTTACATTTCTAAAAAGAGAGATATGAGCAGCAACAAAAAGTTGTCTGAGATTCCTTTGTCCGTACTCGACCTGGTGCCGATACTGGAGGGAAAAACTGCCTCGGATTCCTTTAAAACCAGTCTGGACCTGGCCCGCCACGTGGAGGAATGGGGCTATAAGCGCTATTGGCTGGCAGAGCACCACAACATGCCTGGTATTGCCAGCTCCGCCACTGTTTTGCTGATCGGGCATATTGCGGGCGGCACCAAAAGTATACGCGTGGGCTCCGGTGGCATCATGCTGCCCAACCACGCGCCGCTGGTGGTGGCCGAGCAGTTTGGCACGCTGGAGTCGCTGTTCCCCGGCCGCATTGACCTGGGACTGGGCCGCGCGCCGGGCACCGACGGGCTGACAGCCATGGCCCTGCGGCGCGACCTGCGCGGCGACGTGGATGACTTCCCGAAAAACGTACAGGAACTGCAGTACTACCTTGGCCCGGTGGATCCGACTGCCAGGGTGCGGGCCATACCTGGCCAGGGGCTGGAGGTACCGATGTGGCTGCTGGGTTCCAGCACGTACAGCGCCCAACTGGCTGCCATGCTGGGACTTCCCTTTGCCTTCGCCAGCCACTTTGCCCCCGCTGCCCTGCAGGCGGCCCTGAAGATCTACCGCGACACGTTTCAGCCATCGGAGCAGCTGAAGGAACCCTACGCCATCGCCTGCGTGAACGGCGTGGCCGCCAACTCGGACGCAGAAGCCGAGAAACTGGCCACCACCCTTTACCAGGCTTTCCTGAACGTGATCCGAGGCACGGGCAACCCGCAGCAACCACCGGTGGAAAGTATGGAGGACCTGTGGAGCCCGTCTGAGAAGTATGCCGTGCAACAGATGCTGCGCTATACGTTCATCGGCTCGCCGGCCACCGTGAAAGAAGAGATCAGCGCCTTCCTGGAAGAAACCCAGGTGGATGAGCTGATGTTTGCCTCGCACATCTACGATCACCAGGCCAGGCTGCGCTCCTACGAGCTGCTGGCTGAGCTTGCTAAAAAGTAACAGGTCCCCTTGCCCCGGCCCTCTGTTTACAGGCAACAGGCCGGAGCAAGGGATTTTTTATCGTGCTTCACGTATAAGGGCTTTACACTGATTCATACTTCAAAGCTGCCATGGAAACCAACGTCATCGAAAATCTTCCACTCAGTAGCCCCGCTCTCGAGTCCGGCGATACCATTCCCGAGGAATATACCTGCGATGGGAAGAATGTTAACCCGCCCCTGGAGATCGGAGATATCCCGCCAGGAGCGCAGAGCCTTGTGTTGCTAGTGGACGACCCCGATGCCCCCCGCGGCCACTGGACGCACTGGCTGGTGTACGACATGCCGCTTATTCATACGATTGAGGAGGACAGCGTACCGGGCACGGTGGGCCTCAACGATTTCGGCAATACCAACTATGACGGCCCCTGCCCCCCTATCGGCACGCACCGCTATTATTTCAGGCTCTATGCGCTGGATACCCGCCTGGGCCTCCCGGCGGGCAGCGCCAAGGAGGCGGTTTTCCTGAAAATGGAGAACCACATCATTGGTACCGGAGAACTGATGGGCCTCTATAGCCATTGATCTCAAAAGTATAGTACTCCTAAAGTATAGCTACTCTCCCTGGTTTGACAGTGCCCTGAAAAGCGCTATCTTACCCCTATGAAACAACGCTTTACACTCCTGTTGCTGTGGCTGGCCCTGAGCCTGCCCTGCCATGCCTTTGGCCAATCTTCCGCTCCGCGGGTCATCATCGGGGCCGAACGCCTGCTAACCCCCGAGTACCTGCCCCTGGTAAAAGGCAAGCGTATTGGCCTGGTAACCAACCATACCGGTCTGCTGCCCGATGGCCGCCATCTGGTGGACGTGCTGCACGAAAGCCAGGAGGTGACGCTGACAACCCTTTTCGGCCCCGAGCACGGCATCCGTGGTGACCAGGATACCCATGTAGCCAGCGGCACCGACACCAAAACCGGCCTTCCGGTAATCTCGCTCTACGGCAAAACCAGAAAGCCCACTCCGGAGATGCTGCAGAACGTGGATGTGCTGATCTTCGACATTCAGGATATCGGCGCGCGCTTTTATACGTACATCGCCACCATGAACCATGTGCTGGAAGCCGCTGCCGAGCAGAATATCCCGTACCTGGTGCTGGATCGTCCGAACGCCATTGGCGGCACCTACGTCGATGGCCCAGTGGGAGGAAAGCCAGGGGAGCCGGTGAGCGGGGTGGCCCAGCTGCCCGTAACGCACGGCATGACAGTGGGCGAACTGGCCCGGATGTTTAACGACGAGCGCGCCAAACGCGACCTTCCCCAGGCGAAATTAACAGTAATCCCCATGCAGCACTACACCCGCCGGCAATGGTACGACGACACCCAGCTGCCCTGGATCAAGCCATCGCCTAACATGCTGACGCTGACCACCGCCGCCGTTTACCCCGCCACCTGTTTGCTGGAAGGTACCAATATTTCGGAGGCGCGTGGCACCCTGCATCCCTTCGAGCGCATTGCCGCACCCTGGATAGACGGCCAGCGCCTATCCGATCAGTTGAATGGCTATAAGCTGAAAGGTGTTACGTTCCATCCTGTCTCTTTCGTGCCGGATAGCATGGTGGATGGCATCAAGATTTACCCGCCAAAATTCATGGGTGAGCAGTGCACCGGGGCCGAGATGGTGATCACTGACCGGCAGGCTTTCGAATCCGCCAAGGCGGGCGTTTACATCCTGCACGCGCTGAGGACCCTGTACCCGGAGCAACTGGAGTGGCGCGAGGGCCGCATGGACAGGCTTTGGGGCACGCCCAGGGTACGGGAACAACTGCAGGCCGGGCTTTCGCCGCAGGAAATCGTAAAAGCATGGGATAAGGAGCAGGCGCATTTCCGGAAGGTGCGCAAGAAGTACCTGCTGTATAAATAACCTGAACGTATAGATCAGGAAACCATATGATGAAAAAGCGCCTCCTCCTCACGCTCTTTAGCGCCCTTTGCCTTAGCACACAGGCGCAGGATAACAACTGGGCCTGGGGCGGCCCCCTGGATCCGGCACAGGCTACCTTTGATGTGAAGCACTACACGCTGCGGCTGGAATTGGCCCCCGAGGCACGCACCCTCGGAGGCTCTGTGGATGCTGTGGTAGAACTGGTGGCCCCGACCGATAAGATCAAACTAAACCTGATTAATGCCTATACGGTGCATGGCGTGAAGGTGGATGGGAAGAAAGCGAAGTATACCCGAGGCGACGATGCCCTGGAGGTGCAGCTGAAGCAGGCATATCAGCCGGGCCGGCGCGTGACGGTTACGGTAGCGTATGCCGGCACGCCACCCGAGGCCGCTAACCCACCCTGGCAGGGAGGCTTTACCTTTGCCAAAGATGGGAACGGCAGGCACTGGATCGGTTTATCCTCCCAGAACGAGGGCGCCAAGATCTTCATGCCTTGCAAAGACCACCCCTCCGATGAGCCGGACGAGGGCGTAGACCAGTTCATCTCGGTACCTGCCCCTTACCAGGTGGCTGCCAATGGCATACTTGTATCGGAGAAGAAAAAGGGAAACCAGGTCACTTATCACTGGAAAACGGACTACAGCATCAACAACTACGGCATTAACTTTACGGTGGGAGACTTTGCCGTGACGCGCCGCGATTATATCACCGTGGAGGGTAACACGGTGCCGATGGTGATGTACCTGCTGCGCGAGAATGAACAGAGGGCCACGGAACTGATGGAAATCCTGGAGATCAGCCTGAAGACGCAGGAGAAGTACTTCGGGGAGTACCCGTTCCGGAAGGAGAAAGTGGGCATTGTGGAAACGCCCTACTTAGGCATGGAGCACCAGACCATCAACGCCTATGGCAACAAGTTCCGGTTCACGACAGTAGGCGACGCCCCTTACGACCACCTGCTGCACCACGAGCTGGGACACGAGTGGTGGGGCAACAAAGTGAGCGTGAAAGATTGGGCTGATTTCTGGGTTCAGGAAGGCTTGACCACCTACGGCGACTGGCTTTTTGTGGAGGAGCATGCCGGGCATGAGGCCTACATGAGGCATGTAAAGCTGGTTGCCCGGAACATCCGGAACGAAAAACCGATCATCGTGCGGGAAAAGAATGTTGACTCGGACGAGGCGTACCACGGGGAAATTTACTCCAAGGGGGCTTACGTCATGCACTCGCTGCGCTACCTGCTTGGCGATGAGGCCTTCTTCCGCACCCTCAAAAAGTTTATCCTCGACCCCGCTTATACCTATGGCAACCAGGTCACGACAGCCGACCTGCAGGAGTACTTTACCCGCGAAACCGGGCAGGACATCAAGCCTTTCTTCGACCTTTACCTGCGCACCACGGAGGTGCCGGAGGTGGTGATAGAGCAAGTCTCCGAAAACAGCTACTCCATTCGCATCCCCAACATCAGCTTTACCCTACCCATGGAAGTCAGAACAGATGCCGGAACCCGTCGCTTGGAGCTGTCGGATAAGCCGGTGGAGGTGAAGTCCGAAACGGCTCCGGTGATAGATGAGAATGGCTGGTATTTGAAGAATGTAAGTATAGGGGAAAGTACGTTGTAGGTTTTAGAATTGGATCCAACCACCCCTGGCCCTCTGCTTTCACCCCTCCCCTAAAAACAGGGGAGGGAGCTGTTCGTTATGTGGGCCAACCACCCCTACCCCTCTCCCGAAACAAGTTCGGGATCCAAGACTTGGCTAAGGAGGGGAGACCGTAACTACTTTAGCTAAAGTTTAAGTTTTGTAGCTGCTGGTATTGCGCGGACAGGTCGCGACCTGTCCCTACAAGTATAAATCCCACCCTTATACCCTCCGAGGAGGGGAATTTATACTTACTTCTTCTACCTAACATCCCGAATGAAGTGAGGGATCTATACAGAGTTCTAAAGAGATCTCTCCCAAAGGTCGAGATGACAAGACAACCGCGGCTATCGACCTGATACCCAGTCCTTGGGTTGAGCGCCTTGTGAGATCCGGTGCCCTGAAAGGGCAGCGCCCTGGCGCAGGAGGGAACACAGCGCGATGCCCAAGGACGAGCCCTTTCGGGCTTGAAAGCACCAAAGTATGAAATGAAACGATGGGTAAGTAAACCTGGAGGATCAGCAGCAGCTAGCGAGGATAGCTTGTGTCAAGTGGAAGGAAGCAGCGGCTATGGGTGTATGGCTAAAGTATGTACAAGTATAAAAAGGCACAAGCGGACGCTTGCGCCAGCAGAAATATAAAGTATAGCTTACGCGGATTTGGAAATCCGCAGCAGCCTTGGTTCCGGACAAGGATGTCCGGAACAGCAAGTATGAAAATCCTAAAGTATAGCCACAACCACATTCCCCACTCAAACCCTACCCCTCCTGCTACCGTTTCTGATGAGCTGAAAGTATAAATCAATAGAACCGAAAATGGAAAGTATAAACACAGCCCAACAGATAGACAGCCTTGTGAGAGCGCAGTTGGTGGAGCTGCTGGAAGGCGGCTTTGCCCCTAACGTGATCCTGCTGCGTGAATTCGATTACCAAAAAGCCGGTGTCATACTTGCCGGACTTCACTTCTCCGCCTGGGTTTTGCTTGGCCATATCTGGGCACGGCAACAGACACTGCTACAGTTTATGAGACACCCGGAGCAGGACACGGACGTATGGCCCGACGCCCACTGGCCCGAAAACCACCAACCACAAAGCGAGCAGGAATGGAACGCTGCCATTGATGCCTACGCCCATGAACTGGAAGAAATGATCTCCCTTGTGAAAGATCCGGCCACAGAGCTGTTTAAAGTACAGCCTAACGGCAAAACCCTGTCTTGGGCCGCTATGACAACCCTGCACCATACCGGCTACCACATTGGGCAGCTGAAAACGATTGGCCGGCAACTGGGCGTTTGGTAGCTATACTTGGTACAGGGGCTGCTGCGAGGTAATGATCTCTTCCTTCAACGCCTCAAAATGCTGGTGCGGCGGCTCGGTAGTATAACTCATGGGCTGGCCCTTGAAGGCAGGATATCCCAGAAAACGGAGCAGCGGGCCCGCAATCATATCGGCTTGTGCCGCCTGCGCATCGGTTAGCTGATCCATCCAATAGCCCGACTGCCCCTTTTTCAAGTGCTTCGGGTTTTTGCTTTGGAGGGTGGCGAAGCTCATAGCCTCCTGCAGCTCCGCCCGCTCCTTCCTGCTTAGATCTACCTCCAGGTAATGCAGTAACCGGGTTAGCTCCCGCTGAAAATCGAGCAAAAAGCCCTCGTAAAAAGCGATGTGGATGTTGTGCTCTCCGCTCAGGCGCAGGTGGTCGTATACGTGCCACACCCACTCCAGCATCAGCTCCTCAAAATGCTTTTCCAGGTAGCGTTTGGCGTCGGTTTCTTCCTGCGGATAGTACTTCAGCATATACTCCGAAGTATAATATTTGGAGGCCGAGATGGCACGGTCGCGGGGGTCGCGGAGGATGTATACTTTCTTATCAAACAGGCTGAACAGCTCGCTGCTGCGCTTGCACACCGGCGAGTGCGTCCAGACATGATCGGTTTGGGCCACGTAGCTTTTTATACTTTCCACCGGCATCCGGAAAATGCTGCTGATGCGGTAGCTGTACTGCAAATCGGTCACGTCGAGCACATCTATACTTGCCTGGCTCGGGTAGTTCAGTTCCCAGGTTTTGGCGAGTTCGTATATCGGGTGCCGCTGGATAAAGCTGTTCACTGGCTGGCCGCTTCGGTGTAGGAGCTGCTGTAGGATTTGGTAAAGCCAGAAATTGCCGCATTTGGGTGCCCCGCCCTGCAGTATTTTCATCGGTATGAGTGGTTTAAAAGTATACGATAAGCCTGCTATACGACTTTTAGCGCCTTGTAGCCGTACAAGGTGGGCAGAAGTAGGGCGTTTTATACTTTAAGCCAGTGAAACCGAACCACAACTATGAAAAACATCTATCCCTTTAATTCCAAAGTGGGCTACGGGCAGCGTAGGATGCAGATGCAGCAGGAGCCGCGGCTGGTGTGGCTCACCGGCCTCTCCGGATCGGGCAAAAGCACGCTGGCGCTGCGGCTGGAGCACCACCTGTTTCACCTGGGCTACAAGGTTTTTTTATTGGATGGCGACAACATCCGGAACGGCCTGTGCCGCGACCTGGGCTTTTCCAAGCAGGACCGGAAGGAGAACATGCGCCGGGTGGCGGAAGTGGCCAAGCTCATGCTGGACGCCGGGCTGGTGGTGATCTGCGCCTTCATCTCGCCCTACCGGGAGGAAAGGGAACTGGCCAGGCAGGTGGTGGGGCCGGAGCGGTTTACGGAAGTATATATTAACTGCAGCCTGCAGGTATGCGAGCAGCGCGACACCAAGGGCCTCTACGCCAAAGCCCGGCAAGGACTTATTAAGGACTTCACCGGCATCAGCGCCCCTTACGAAGCACCGCAAAGCCCGCACCTGCTGCTCAGAACCGACCGGGAAAGTATAGACGACTCGCTGCAGAAGCTTATTGCCTTTGTGGAGCCGCAGCTACGGCTGCCGCAGCGCATGAAAGCGGCCATGTAAGTATAAAATTAAGTTGAGGCTGCCCCAAAGGCCAAGGCTGATTTATACTTTTACAGCATCCCTAAATCGCAACCTGGCTCTTAAAGTATACTTCATCCCCTTAATAAAAACCTAATCTCGATGAATATCAACTTAAGTATAACCGACCTATTGCAGGTAGCCCGTACGGCAGCGCTGGAAGCGGGGAGCGCCATCATGCAAGTGTATACTTCCGGGAGTATTGATGTAAGTATAAAAGCCGACGACTCCCCCCTGACCCAAGCCGACCGTGCCGCACACACTATCATCAGCAACTATTTGACGGAAACAGGCTTGCCCATACTCTCGGAGGAAGGCGCGCAGACAACTTTTGAAGAACGGCAGCAGTGGCCTTGGTACTGGCTCGTGGACCCGCTGGATGGCACGAAAGAGTTTCTGAAACGCAACGGCGAGTTTACCGTCAACATTGCCCTGATGCACCAGAACAAACCGGTAGCTGGCATTGTTTACGCCCCGGTGCTGGGGGATTTATACTTTGGTTCGGTTGCAACCGGCGTTTTTAAGGAGGTCGGGGGAGAGAAAACACCGCTGATGCCGCTACCGAAAAGGCGGACATGGCAGGAACTGCAGCAGCTATCAAAACTCACCATTATCGCCTCCCGCACCCACCAAAGCCCCGAAACAGCGGAATTCATACAGCGCTTTCCGGATGCCAGCATCAGCAGCATGGGCAGCTCGCTCAAGTTCATGCTCCTGGCTGAGGGCAAGGCCGATCTCTACCCCCGCTTCGCCCCTACCATGGAGTGGGACACCGCCGCCGCGCACGCCATCCTTAACGCGCTGAACAGAGAAATTTACCAACAAAACCTGCAGCACGAACTGGATTACAACAAACCCAGCCTGCTGAACCCGAATTTTATAGCTTTCTGATCCGGACAAAGTATAGACCTTGCTTACTTTCCATACTTATCCGTACCTTATACCTTATTTTATGGGCTGAGGCATGTCGGGTCGGAGAAATCACCGGAGAACCTGCTGCAGCAAAGTATAACCACCATCTATGGCAACGTATAAATCCCTTATCAGATTCTTCCCCGCGCTGGTAGCCGCGTCACTTTTCGCCGCCTGCCAAAGCGCTAGCCAGCAGGAGCAGGAGAACGAAGCTCGCAACCTGACCTACGACCTGCTGCTGGAGAAAGCCACCGTGGTAGACGGAAGCGGCTCCGCTCCTTTTATAGCCAACGTGCTCATCGGCCAGGACACCATCGCTCTGATAGACAGCGACACCACTATCACCTACAAGGCCTTAAAAACCATACCGGCGGAAGGCATGGTGGTAACGCCTGGCTTTATTGATGCCCACGCCCACGGCGACCCGCTGAAGGAGCCCGAGTTCCGGAATTTCCTGGCCATGGGCGTCACCACCATCTGCCTGGGTCAGGACGGTTTCAGCCACAACAACAAAGACATGGGTGCCTGGATGGACTCGGTGGATACGGCCCGGCCGGGCGTGAACATTGCCATGTTTGCCGGCCACAACTCCCTGCGCGTTTTATCCGGGGCGATGTATGAGAAGCAGCCCGCCGAGGAGCACCTGAAAGCCATGGAAGACCTGGTAGCCGACGCCATGGATGCCGGCTGCTTCGGCCTTACCACCGGCCTGGAGTATAACCCGGGCTACTACGCCACCAGCAACGAACTGAACCGGCTGGCCAAAGTGGTGGGCGCTAAAAAAGGCTTGGTGATGAGCCACATGCGCAACGAGGACGACGCGCTGGTAGAAGCCTCCATCAGGGAGCTGCTGGCGCAGGGGGAGTACTGCCCTGTGCATGTATCGCACATAAAAGTGGTGTACGGCAAGGGCAAAGAGCGGGCGCGCCAGGTGCTGCAGGTGCTCGACAGTGCTCGCCAGAGCGGCACCAAGGTAACAGCCGATTTCTACCCTTACACGGCCAGCTTTACCGGCATCGCCATACTTTTCCCGGACTGGGCCAAATCGCCGCACGATTACAAGGAGGTGCTGAAAACGCGGGGAGAGGAATTGAGAACGTATATGCGCAACAAGGTGATGCAGCGCAATGGTCCGGAGGCAACGCTGATCGGCACCGGCCGCTATACCGGCAAGAACCTGGCGCAGATTGCTAAGGAGCTAAATAAGCCCTTTGAGGACGTGCTGGTGGACAACATTGGCCCCTACGGTGCCAGCGGCGCCTACTTCATCATGGATGAGGAACTGCAGGAGGGCCTGCTGCTGGACCCTTACGTGATGATCGGGTCTGACGGCAGCCCCAGCATGCACCACCCCCGGGGGTACGGTTCCTTCGCCAAGGTGATTGAGACCTATGTGCTGGGCAAGAAAGTGCTGACGCTGGAGGAGGCCGTGAGAAAGATGACCGGCCTGCCTGCCGAAACGATAGGCTTGCAAAAGCGCGGCCTGCTAAAGCCCGGTTACAAGGCCGATCTGCTCGTGTTTAACCCAGCCGAAGTAAAGGAAAACGCCACCTACGCAAAGCCAGACCAGCTGGCCACCGGCTTTCAGTATGTGCTGATCGGCGGCAAGGTGGTAAAGGAGGGCGAGCGATTTACGGAAGAGCGGGCAGGCAAGGTGCTGCGCAAGCAGGCGCAGGAATAAGTTTCCCAGGATGCATAAAAACCTGGTGCGGTCGTGCATTATACTTCCGCATCAGGCTTTTAATCGTACTGGCTTTTCTGCGTCAGTGAGGCAAGTAGTCAAACCTAGGACAATGTCATGAAGAAGCGTAAAAGTATCTTTTCCTTGCTCTGACTCGTAAAAACTACATTAAGTATAAATTTTTGAGTAAATCAGATATTCATTATCAATTGTTTACCAGAAGTATAAATTAAATAAAACTAATATGAAAAAGATAATATTTGCATGTGCAATAGCTGTCGGTTCTATGGGCCTTTACTCCTGCGGGGGCAACGATGGCGTAACCAACGAGGAAGCGGACGGTACTGTCATCGACACAGACACCACCGTTTCTGAGATTGAGGTTGAAAGAACAACACGTGATATTGATACGACCATAGATACCGAAACCGAGACCATCGATACAGACACCACGGGTAATTAACAAGTATAGTAAGATTCAAAAAGACAGGGCAGCCTGCGCTGAAACATGCGCAGGCTGCCCTGTCTTTTTAAACTGCTCCTCAATTTATACCTCTTCCACAATAAGCCTCTCCCTTCTTTTTAGGCCTTATGCTGCCGGTACTGTCTCGCCTTACTCCAGACTTTGGTGGCTGGCTCTCTCCGATCACAAGCAAAAATCCGGTAAAAGGGCGTTTCTGCTCCTGCTGCCTTACGTATACCTACTTCACTAGAAACACAAAGTATAATGGCTGACAGCGGGGAAGAGATAAAGCTGATCGTTTTCGACCTGAACGGCACTTTTTACAACAAGAGCTCGAAGGATGAATTCTACAAATTTGTGGTGAGCAAGCGGCCAAAACGGATTAAGTATATTTTTGAGATGGCTTACTTTAAATTGTTAAAGAAGCTGAACCGGATGCGCCAGACCGAGTTTAAGGAGAACTTCTTTAACTACCTCGACAAGCTGCCGCCCGAACAGGTTGAAAAGCTGGCAAAGGAGTTTTGGGAGCAGGAGTATCCAGAGAACTTTAACAAAGAATTGAGGCAGCACTTTGAGAAGATGCGCAAGGAAGGCGTGCAGCTTTTCTGCGCCACCGGTGGCCTGGAGCTATACGTGAAGCCGCTTTTCAGGCATTTCCCGGTGGATGGCTTTGCCGGAACGGAAGTGAAGTATGAAGGCAGCACCTACAAGGTAGTGGGCGAAGCCTGCAAAGAAGAAGAAAAGCTCCGCCGTATCGCCAGCCATTACCGGCCCAGGAAATTCCGAATTGTGGAGGCATACTCCGATAGCAAGGAAGCCATACTGAAGGAGGCAGAGAAAGCCTTTCTGGTAGATGATGACGGCAAGCTCTCTCCCTATAAAAAATAAGCTGTCCTGCTGTTTAGGCTATTGCATTGCCAGCCTACTTTATACTTTATACTTCACTTCTAGCCCTCGGGCTGCGCCACATATTCGTGGAGCTCGTGGTATATGGCAGCCAGCTTTTTCGGGGGGAAATGCGCGTTCAGCCCGCTCGGGTTCGGAAGCACCCACAACCTGGTCTGCCCTATGGTTTGCTCCTGCAGGCCTATGGCGGCAGTAGCCTTGCCGAAGGCCACGCGGTAAGCGCTGAGGCCCAGCAGCGCCAGCACTTGCGGCTGGTATAAGATCACCTTCTCCACCAGTGTAATGCCTCCCTCAATCAACTCGGCCTTGCTCAGTTCTGCTGCGCTGGCGGTGGCCCTGCCTACCACATTGGTTATGCCATAGCCCAGTTGCAGCAAATCGCTCTCCTGGTGCGGTTGGTATTTAGCTGGGGTAAAGCCGGCGGCATGCAGCGTGGGCCAGAAGCGGTTGCCTGGCCGGGCAAAGTGATGGCCTTTTATGGCAGTATACAGGCCGGGGTTGATACCGCAGAAAAGCACTTTTAAATCCGGGGCAATAAGGTCGGGTACAGTTTTTCCGGAGGCGGCGGCCAGTTCTTCTTTGGTTGGGCTCTTAGTAGATAGCATACCTGTCTTTTACTTCATCCGCCAACTTACGGTTATATTTACACCGCTATTTACCTGACCTTTAACTAAAAGAACCCCACAGAGACAGTATAGGATAGTATGAATTTATACTTATCTTGGATATAGAATATAAAGCAACTTCCGCACATAGTGCAGATAAACGTAGGTTGTCGTTTATACTGTAGTTGGCGGCGATATTAATTTATAAAAAGAAAAAATGGTAAAGCTTCTGACCTTACTACTTCTGATACCATTCCTAACAGTGGGGCAGAGCATTAATTCAACAGAAGTAAAAGGGCAGAGCAACATCTACAATAACGCTCTGATTCAGTATGTCAAGCATCTTGAAAAAAGTACGGTAAAATGTGACACACTTTATTTGAGCAATCAACCCGAAGTAGTTACTGATAGTCTGATGACAAAAGTGGGGAATACAGTTATCAAAATAGTCAAAGAAAGCGAAGGTGAGCTTAGTGAAATCCTCAATAGAAATGATGGGATTATTTACCATTACCTTTTTCCTCTAAAATTTCATAACGGTCAGTTTGATGTGTCAATCTTGCCTTTAGGTGCTAAAAAAGAGAAAGGAGAAATACGGCTGATAAATTCTGGGGGTGGTCGAGCAATCTATTCTTTTGACCAGCAGAAAAAGCAGTTTAAGTTTATCAAGTACGAAAGTTGGGGTATTTAAGAATAACATCCACTAACCCCGCACATAAGCCAAGATTGGCTGTGCCTCGCTCGCTTTATGTACCAACCGTTGGCGGTAACTTTTAAATATAAATATAATGAAGCACCTCATACTCTTGCTGATAATCTTCTTCATGTAACAGTAAGACAAGAACACAAGAAATTGACGGTGTGGAATACTCAGTTACTCCTATAGATAGTTCTGCCAACTTGCTTGTTGAAACGGACAGCTTTTCTGGTGTTGTGTTCAGCGAACATGGGTCACCAAACACTGATGTGTTTACATTTAGCATACTCTTAAGACCTAAGGAAAAAGATAATATTACACCCTTTACACCTTCGCTTGATGATATTGTAGTGGCCGAAAGAATCATGAAAAGATGTGCAGAAGGTGATAAGATAAGTGCTGATAGTTTAGCTATTGGGGAAGTTAATGACCTATCCACTTATAGAAGACAGTACTTTGGGGGTATAAATGAAAGGGGGCAGAAACTGATTTGGATCAACTGTTTTTCCAAAGAGAGTGGTTTTGACCACAAAGATTGGCAAAAAGAAATAGTAGAAGTACAAGACGGTGGTGATTGGTACTTTAACGTTGTAGCCAACATAAGTACAGAAGAGTGTTATAGGTTCTTTAGAAATTCAATTGGTGGGTGAAAAGAACAGCTTCCGCCAACTAAGTGCCGCCTTAACCCTTGCTACACCTCGTTCGCCTTTTATACCAGCCGTTCTTCTCAATCTCCCTATCCTAATCAAACATTAAATATCACTTTCATCTAATATCCTCCGTACTATACTACCATGGAAGAAACGAGGGAACTCCTGGTTAAAAATGAGGAAACCC
This sequence comes from Pontibacter flavimaris, assembly GCF_001907195.1. Taxonomy (GTDB): domain Bacteria; phylum Bacteroidota; class Bacteroidia; order Cytophagales; family Hymenobacteraceae; genus Pontibacter; species Pontibacter flavimaris. Next base: position 893,812 of record NZ_LVWA01000005.1, on the reverse strand, counting down.
GGTTGTATACGGTCATCTACCCTAACAGCGGAAAAGATACCGTGATACTGCTGCACGGCGGGCCGGGGGTGCCGGATGGACTTGGCCCGGTGGCCGAGTTCCTGAGCCACCATTTCCAGGTGATCACTTTCCACCAGCGCGGCACACTCAGTTCCCCCTGCTACGCCAGCGATTATTCCATAGGTGCCTACCTGAGCGATATCGATAAAATTGCAGAGCGCTTCAACCTGGAACGGTTTCATCTTTTCGGGCACTCCTGGGGCGGCCTGTATGCCCAGGTGTACGCCTACCAGAACCCGCATCTGCTCCAGAGCCTGTTTCTGTGCAGTCCCGCCTCCGGCACGGGCAGGCAATGGAAAGAGATGGGGTTAGAAGTGGCCCGATACCATAAAGGCAAATGCACGCAGAAAGAGTGGATGGGCATGCTGAAGGACGCCACCCTCGGTTTACTGGGAAACGACAATGCCTACGAAAGGCTCTTTACCCAATATTGCCTGAACTGCAACAAAGGATATGCTGTAAGTGATCCTGTACCCTTGCAGGTAGATCATATAAACGCCAAGGCCATTAACCGGTCCAACCTTGCCCTGCTGAAAGCACCTGAACTGGAGCCGATGATAGACCAGGGCTTTCCCTTTACCATTACCTACGGAGACGACGACGTTTACGGCGCCAGCAAAAAGTATGTGCGGGAGCGTTACCCATACGCGGACTTTATTACGATACCCGGCTCCAGCCACTTCCCGTGGCTGCAAAACGGGCCGGAGTTCTACCGTATACTTTCATCCCACTACGGCCTTATTTCATAAGGAGATTTATACGCAGCCAAAATCAAAGTATAAGCTGGCACTTTAGGGCCTGTTACCTTTTCGCTTACTTTCACCGTACTGTTCAACATAAGCCTAACCTAAATCTTAACCGATGACCTTTTACTCAGCCCACCCCGAAGACTTGTTTTTAGACGCCGCCCGCAAAGGAGACGTGGTTTACCTGAAGCAAGCCATAGAGTCGGGAATAGACCTGGAAGCCAGGGACGGCAGGGGCTACACAGCCCTGATCCTGGCCGGCTATAACGGAAACCTGGAGGCGGTAAAACTGCTGCTGGAAGCGGGCGCAGACGTAAATGCCGGGGATGCAGGCGGAAATACCACCCTGATGGGGGTAAGCTTTAAGGGCTACGATGAGATTGCGCGGCTGCTGATTGCCAATGGAGCCGACCTGAACCTGCAAACCGGAAACGGTGGCACTGCCCTGATGTTCGCCTCTCTGTTTGGCCGGAACGTGCTGGTAAAAACGCTGTTAGATAGCGGAGCCGATGCCACCATCCGCGACATACGTGGCCTGACCGCCTTCGACCTGGCCATACAGCAGGGAAACGAGGAAGCCCTGGAACTATTTAAGCAACACGCAAAGCAACTAGGCTAATCAAACCCCTCCAGCGTACGGCTCCAAAGTATACTTAGGCCTCCTGCTTCTGCTCCAGCTGGAACAGCGCGCTCAGGCCTTGTAGCAACTCCTCCGACTCACCGCGCAGGCAGGCGGCTTTCAGCTCAATGGCTGGCAGCTTCACGATCTTGTTCAGCATACTTTTGGTAATTGCTTCCACGGCGGCTCTCTCTGCTTCGCCCAGGTTCTTCAGGTAGCGGGCAAGCTCCTGCTGGCGTATCTCCTCCAGGCGGTTTTTGAACTGCTGCAGCGCCGGCGACATCGCCATCTCCTTTGTCCATACTTTAAATTCCGCCATGGCTTCTACCACAATCTGCTGTACGGCAGGCACAGCGGCCAGGCGCATCTCCAGGGCAGCTGTGGCCCGGTTGCGGATGTTGTCGATGTTCAGCACGCGCACGCCTTCCAACTCCTCCAGCCCGGCATCGATGCTGCGCGGCATGGACAGGTCGATGAAGAACTTCGGGGTACGCAGCTCTTCGTCTTTCAAGGCGTCTTTGCTGATAAAAAAGCAATCGCCGGGCACGGATGAAACCACCACGTCAGCAATTCTAATCTCCTCCCACACTTGTTCCCAGTACACGGCAGTGGCGCCCGTTTTCTGCGCCAGTTCCAGGGCCTTGTGGTGTGTTCTGTTGGCGATGACGATATTTCTAACAGCGGATTTCTGGAAGTTGTCGCACACATCGGCGCCGATCTCCCCTACCCCGATCATGAGCACGCGCGGGTTTTCCATGCCTTTGGTCAGCTCCTCCACCAGCTCTACCGTGGCGTAAGACACGGAGGCGGCGCCATCGCGGAAAGCGGTCTCGTTCACGGCCTGCTTGTTAGCCGCGAAAATAGTGTGCATCAGGCGGTGCAGGAACGGGCCGGCCATGTTGGCATCTGCCGCCCACTGGTAGGCTTTCTTTACCTGGTTCAGGATCTGCATATCGCCCACCACCTGCGACTCCAGCCCCAGCGACACATAGAACAGGTGCTGCACGGCCTTCTCGTGTTCGGTTATACTCTCAAAGTATGGCGTTATCTCTTTCGTAGCAATAAAGCCCCTTTCCAACGCAATAAGCTTGATCAGCTCGCGGCTAAGGTCCTGCTCGGAGGCATAGTATACTTCGGTGCGGTTGCAGGTAGAAAGTACCAGCACATCACGGGCGTCGGTGAACTCGTTGATCTTGTCGAGCAGGTTCTTACAGGCTATCTCATTCAACGACACTGCCTCGCGTACGGCAATAGGTGCAATTTTGTAGGATAATGTAAGGGCCTTAAACGTGTGCTGCATGGTTTATTTGTCTCTCTTGTATCCTGCAAATTTCTACAATCCCTGCTCCAGGTAATATGACAATTATCATCTATTCAGCCGTTTTTTATCAGTTTAAGGGTAGAAAGTGGCGGAATTTATACTTTGTGGCGTCTTACCGCTCGCGGCGCTCGTCGTTAAAGGCTACGATTAGGTCACAAGTATAAAATGGCAGTTGCTCGAAATTGCGCTTCGGGATTTGTAATCCCGAAGCTCGTACTATGTGGATTTGCAATCCGAGTTTCAGTATTTAGCCGCAGCGCTACGCCTGGCAAAGTATAAAACTGGATTACAAATCCTGACAAGATCATACTTTCGGAATTTATACTTGGTAGTATCCAACCGCCCCTGCCCCTCCTTAACTAAGGAGGGGAGTTCTATTAGTAGATTAGTAGATCAACAAAGTATAAGCTCTGTAGCTGCTGATTATACTTTTTTCTAAAGATGGCAGTCCTATAAAGCTTCCTCAGTGAGTAGCAAGTATAATTCCCCTCCTTAGTCCAGGGAAGGACTAAGGGTGGTTGGACCAGGGTGCTACAAAAAAGAGACGCAAAATTTTGCGTCCCTTTCAGTTACTTTATACTTGTACTTGGCTCATACTTAATTCCGCATGCGCTCCAACTTGCCCTGGTTCAGGATGGTGATGCGGCTTCCGTGGCTGTCGATGAGCTTTTCGTCTTTAAAATCAGCGAGAGTGCGGATAACGGTTTCCTTGGAAGCGCCCACTATACTTGCCAGGTCCTCGCGGGAAATGGCGATCTGCTTCGTGCCGCCCTCCTCGCGCTGGTACTGCTTCTCCACCAGCAGCAGGGCCTCCGCCACGCGCTTGCGCACCGAGTTATAGGCCAGTTTCAGCAGGCGCTCCTCGCGTTCAGCCAGGTTATCCGAAAGTATCTTGATGAACTTGCTGGCCACATCGCGGTTGCGGTGCAGCAGCGAGAAAAAGTCCTCTTTCGGGATGATGTATACTTCCGACTCCTCCAGTGCCATGGCCGATTCGCGGTAGTGGCTTTCCTCCAGCAAATCGAGGTAGCCGATAAAGTCGCCTTCCTTGTAAAGGTGGGTAATGTACTCCCGCCCCTCCTCATTGGACTTAAAGGTTTTTACGCGGCCCTTGTTGAGCAGGTACAGGGCGTTGGGCCTGTTGCCCTCCATAAACAGGAACTGCTTTTTCTTCAGTACCGACAGGCGGCGCTCTGCCGAGAATAGCTGCTCCAGTTCTTCGTAGCCCTTGGCCTCCTCAATAAACTCCTCCAGCCCCTCCGCGTTCTTTTTAAAGTTTGCCTGCAGCAACTGGTTCTTTTTCAGGCGCATCTCAATGGCGTCCAGCAGCTCCACATCGTCAAAGGGCTTGGTCAGGTAATCGTCGGCCCCCAGGTTCATGCCTTTCCGGAAATCCTCTTTCTCGGTCTTCGCCGTCAGGAAGATAAAGGGGATGCTTGCCGTGGCAGGGTCCTTGCTGAGCAGGTGCAGCACGCCGTAGCCGTCCAGTTGGGGCATCATGATATCGCAGATAATAAGATCGGGCTGCTCTTTCCGGGCCAGGTCTACGCCCACCCGGCCATTCTCGGCCTCCACCACCGCATAATTGGCCAGCGACAGGATCTCAGCCGTGTTTTCCCGTATCTCGGTGTTATCCTCTATCAATAATATTTTTTTCATGCGTCAGCGATGTTTGGAAACGTTATGGTAAAGGTAGTGCCTTTATCTAATTCACTGTCATACTCCATAGAACCGTTCATGATCTCCACATACCTTTTTACGATGTTCAGCCCCAGACCAGTGCCCTGTATGTTGGTAACGTTCTGGGCCCTGAAGAACGGTGTAAAGAGGTGCGCCTGGTCAACCTTAGGTATGCCGATGCCCTGGTCCTGTACGGTTATGGTTAAGGTGTCCTGCTCCAGGGCAGTGGTAAAAATCACCGTTTTGCCCTCGGTCGAGTACTTGCTGCCATTGGAGAGCAGGTTCAGCAGGATGTTCTTCAGCAGCTGCTTGTCAATGGTCACGGTATCGTGGTCGCCGGTGTGGCGGTAATCTATCTTCTGCCCCTTTTTCAGGTAGCCTCTCATCTCCTCCACTATCTCCCGCACAAATGGCTTCAGGCTGAAGGTGCTGGGCACATTGTAGATACGCCCTTCCTCTATGCGGCTGATGGACAGAAAATCGTTCAGAATGGTAGTGAGGTTGCTTACCGCCGATTTTATCCGATCCACGTGCTTCTGCCGCTTCTCATCGTCCTGCTCGGTTTTATACTTGCTTACCAGGGAGGCCGACGAAAGCACCGTGCTTAGCGGCGTCCTGAACTCATGCGAAGCGATGGTCACGAACCGGGACTTCAGCTCGTTCAGCTCCCGCTCCTTCTGCAGCGCTTTCTGTATTTCCTGCTGCGCCTCCTCCAGGCTGCGGTTGGTTTGCTCCAGCTTGGTGATGGCCTCGGCCAGTTCCTGCGTGCGCTCCTCCACCCGCTGTTCCAACTGCGAGTTGAGCTTGTGAATCTCGCCCAGGCTCTTGGCGTGCTCCAGGCTGTAGCGGATGGACCGCTCCAGGTCGAAGGGGTTGAAGGTGCCTTTCACCAGGTAATCCATCGCGCCCACCTTCATGGCTCTCTCATCGGTCTGGCGGTCGCTCTGCCCGGTAAGCAGTATAAAAGGGGCTTTGGCGCCTTCCTCCACTGCCTTGGTGATCAGCTCCAGGCCATCGTGCGCCCCCAGGTAGTAATCCACCAGGTACACGTCATACTTATCCTGCCGGATCAGCTCCAGCGCCTCCCCAAACGACGACGACCAATCAAGCGAGAAGTTGCGCCCGGGAATATCATCCATGATGTCCCGGGTGATGATGTAGTCATCCTCGTCGTCGTCTACCAGCAGAACTTTTATATTATCAGGCATAGTTGGGAGTTAGAAAGTTAGAAGGTTAAAAAGTTAGAAAGTGGTGTGGGGGAAGGAGAATAAAATTTATACTTATGATTCCGAAGCGAGGAAATATAAAAATGTCTTCAACTTTCTAACTCTCTAACTTTTTAACTTTCTAACTCCTTAGGGTTTTGGCAGTTCTACGATCTCGAACCAGTACTTGCTCAGGGTTTTCATCACATCCACCAGCGAGGCAAAGGTAACCGGCTTGGTAATAAAGGAGCTCACGCCCAGGTCGTAGGTGCGCAGGATGTCTTCCTCGGCTTTGGAGGTTGTGAGCACCACCACCGGGATCACGCGCAGGAAGTCGTCGGACTTTATCTCCTTCAGCGCCTCACGGCCATCCTTCTTCGGCATGTTCAGGTCCAGCAGGATCAGGCCCGGCGTCGGGAATTTTTCCTTGTCGGCAAACTTGCCACGGTTGTGCAGGTAGTCCAATAACTCCTCCCCGTTCTCTACAAACTGCACATGATTCTTGAGGCGGCTCTCGTCGAGGGCCTCTTTCACCAGCATGCGGTCTTCTGCGTCGTCGTCGGCAATAAGTATCACTATCGTTCTTCTGTTGTTGGCGCTCATATTTCTTTTACTGTACGTGCTTTTTGGCTAAGGTAATGATGAAGGTGGTGCCCACCCCTGCCTGGCTATGGGCCGTGATCTCGCCGCCGTGGCGCACGGCAATCTTGCGGCAAATGGCAAGCCCGATACCGGAGCCTTCGTACTTCTGCCCTTCCAGGCGCTGGAAAATGTTAAAGATACGGTCGAGGTACTTCTCATCAAAGCCGATGCCGTTGTCCTGTATCCTAATCTCCACCAGCTCGTCGCCGGGCGTGGCGGTGAGGTGCGCCTTGGGCTGCAGCTCCCGTGCCGTAACGCTTATCTCCGGGGTTACCCCCTCCTTACTGAACTTGATGGCGTTGCTGATCAGGTTCTGGAACAGCTGGCGCATTTGCGTGGGGTCACCCTCTATGGCAGGCAGGTGCGTGCGCGTGATGCGGGCTCCCGTCTTCTCTATCACAATCTCCAGGTCCGAGAGCACCTCCTCCAGCACTTTCTCCAGGTCTACCACTACATACGGTTTTGCCCGCGAGGTAACCCGCGAGAAGTCCAGCAGGTCGTTTATCAGGTTCTGCATGCGCGAGGCGGCGTTCAGCATCCGGTCCACGTAATCCTTGCCCTGGTCGCTGAGTTTCTCATACTCCTTCGTCTTCAGCCTGTCGCCGAAGGCCTGTATCTTGCGCAGCGGCTCCTGCAGGTCGTGCGATGAAACATAGGCGAAATCCTGCAGCTCGCGGTTGCTGCGCTCCAGCTCGGCGGCATAGCGGCGCAGGCGCTCCTCGCTCAGCTTCTGCTGGGTAATGTCGTGTACAAAGCCCGTGTATACTTTGCGGTCGGTCAGGTAGATCTCGCTGATGCTCAGGTAGAGCGGAAACACCATGCCGTTCTTCTTCAGGCCCGACACCTCGCGGCCGATGCCGATGATGCGCTTCTCACCGGTCTCGTGGTAGTGCTGCATGTAGTTGTCGTGCAGGCTGCGGTCGGGCTCGGGCATCAGCATGTTTATCTTCTGCCCGATCAGCTCGCGCTCCTCGTACTGAAAGAGTCTGGCGGCGGCCGGGTTCACCATCTCGATCACCCCGCGGGTGTCGATGGTGATAATGCCATCCACCGCCGTCTGTATAATCGAGTTGATGCGGTTCTCGCTCTCGCGCAGGCGCTCCTCGGTTTTCTTCAGGTCGGTGATGTCGTGCACGAGGCCCGTGAAAATGGTCTTGTCCTCCAGCTTCACCTCGGCGATGCTCAGGAAGAAAGGGAAAAGCTTGCCGGTCTTCTTCTTGCCCAGCACCTCGCGCCCCTTGCCTATTATCTGTCCCACCCCTGTTTTGATGTAGCGGGCAATGTAGCCGTCGTGCAGGCTATGGTCGGGCTCGGGCATCAGCATGCTCACGTTCTGGCCAATCATCTCCTCCGGCTCATACCCGAAGATACGGGCGGCGGCCGGGTTGGCGCTCTCCATAATGCCCCGGCCGTCGATGGTGATGATGCCGTCCACGGCCGTCTCGATGATGGCTTTGAGCCTGGTCCGGCTCTCGATGTTCTCCTTATTCAGCTGATTCTTCTCTTCCAACGGGATGCGTTTTTTTATAAAGATAAAGACTAAGGACGCAACAAACAAAGCCCTCTAAAGCATTTTGTATATATAAAAAATGATGGATGTCAGTATTTCCGCTGACGCTACTCATATATACCCACCGGCCCCCGCCGTACCTTGTGCTCCAATAATGCTGCCTCCTTTCGGCAGGGATTATACTTTGTCTGACAACCAGTTACACTGTATTTATACTTTGCAAACAGGCTGCCGGGCCACCCTGGATACGTTAAAATTTCATTTTTATACTTCGTACATCTCAGCCACCATGGTACAAACATCACCGCACATGTTCCACATTCCTGTTATGGGTCTGGCCTTTTCCATTGATTCACCGCTTAAGGTTGCCCGGTTCGGCATCTCCTCCGTTGCCTCGCTCAGCGACGACGCCCTGATGGAGTATACCCGCCAGCACTACAGCCAGCTGTATCAGAAACCGTACCTGCCCATTACGCCAAAGGAGGAGGACTACAGGGCCAGGCGCGTCACCGCATTCCTGAACCTAACGGACGAACTGGTGAAGCAGCAGGTGGAGGAAATACGCCTGCAGGAATTTGCCCCTGACACGGAGCTGACCAGGTACTTCACGCTGCTGCCGGACAACTCCCCGCTGCGGGCAAAGTATGAGCAGATGCTGCAGACAGCGGACCCGGAGCAGCGGGAGGCACTGCAACAGGAGCTGCGCCGCGCCGTGGTGGCCGGAAGTATAGATGTGAACATCATGACCAAGCTGGACCGCGTGAACTACGGCAAAGACGGAAAGCCGCTGCCGCAGGAGTACAGCGACGCCCTTGCCGCGCTGCGTGGTTTTGCACAGAGTACCGTAAAGTCCTCCATCATTTTCTCAGCCGGCATGAACATGCGCCTCTACGGGTACATGGAGCAGTTCCCGTGCTTCTTGCCCGATGCGGCCGGTAGTTTTGAGAAGAAGGTGATCATAAAGGTAAGCGATTACCGCTCTGCCATGGTGCAGGGTAAGATTCTGGCCAAGAAGGGCATTTGGGTGTCGGAGTACCGGATCGAGTCGGGACTGAACTGCGGAGGCCACGCCTTTGCCACCGACGGCTACCTGATCGGCCCGATCCTGGAGGAATTCAGGCAGAACCGCGAGTCGCTGCGCGAGGAGCTTTATAGCCTCTTCAGCTCTGCCCTGGCCACCAGGGGCCTTCAGGTGCCTCACGTCATACCAGCGCAGCGCCTGACTGTGCAGGGGGGCATCGGCACGGCGCAGGAAGACGCTTTCCTGAAGCAGCACTTCGGTGTGGACGCCACCGGCTGGGGCACGCCGTTCCTGCTCGTGCCGGAGGCCACCACCGTGGATGAGCCTACCTTACAGCAATTGGTAAAGGCCACTTCCGATGATTTATACCTGAGCCCGATCTCGCCGCTAGGCGTGCCGTTCAACGCCCTGCGCAACACCTCCAGCGAGCGACAGAAGCAGGAGCGCATAGACAAAGGCAAGCCCGGCAGCCCCTGCGAGAAAAAGCACCTGGTATCCAACACAGAGTTCACGGACGAGCCTATCTGCACGGCCTCACGCAAGTACCAGCGCCGCAAGCTGGAGCAGCTACAGTCCCTGCAACTGGCACCGGAAGTATACAAGGCCGAGGAAGCCAAGGTATTGGAAAAAGAGTGCCTGTGCGACGGGCTGGCCACCTCCGCCCTGCTGCTGTTCAACATGACCAAGAAAGCGGCCACCAAGGCCGTTACCATCTGCCCCGGCCCTAACCTGGCTTACTTCTCCGGCATCTTTAAGCTGCACGAGATGGTGGGCCATATCTACGGCCGCTTCAACGCCCTGAACCATACCTACCGCCCGCACATGTTCGTCAATGAGCTGAAGATGTACGTGGACTACTGGAAAAAGAAAAAGGACGAGCAACTGGAGGAACTGACAGACAAACAACTCAAGTACCTGCAGAATTTCCGCAGTAACCTGCAGGAGGGCATTGCCTACTACAAACAGCTTTTGCCAACCCTGTTCCAGGATCAGTTGGAGCGACAAGCGATCATGCTGGACGAACTGCTGGCGTTTGAGGACCAGTTACTCTCTGAAAGTGTGGAGAAGGCTGTAGCAATATAGATGCAGCATCAAAGTATAAAACCCAGGTTGCAATGAACCTACCCCTGCCCCTCCCAAGAGGGGAATTTTCCGAAAAGAGTAGGTGATTCCCCTCCTCGGAGGGGTTGGGGTGAGTTTACACCTGCACACATTAATAAATCGCAACTGCAAGTATAAAGTATAAAGGCCGGTAAAATTACCGGCCTTTATACTTTATACTTTGGCATCTTCCTGGTGCGTCAGGGCGCTCATTTTTCCGGCTGCTGCAGCACCACCACCGAGCGGGCTGCCACCACCAGCGTCTTACCGTAGGCAAACTGCTCTCCCTGCTCCTCTATCAGGTTGGCATCCGTATCGATCACCTTACGCCAGCGCTCACCATACTTCTTGGGCGGGAGTTTATACTTCAGCGGCTCATAGTGGGCGTTAAAGATCACGTAGAAGCTGTCGTCGGTTATGATTTCGCCCTTAGGCCCTTTGGCGTGCAGCCCCTTGCCGTTGAAGTAAACCCCCAGCGACTTGGCAAAGTCGTGATTCCAATTCTCCTCCGTCATCTCGCCCCCTTCCGGCAGGAACCAGGCAATATCCTTCAGGTTTCCTCCTTTTATTGGCTGGCCTTTAAACCAGCCGCGGCGGTTAAATGTGGGGTGTTGCCGGGTAAACTTTATCAGGCGACGGGTAAACTGCAGCAGTTCCGCATCCGCCTCCTGCCAGTTCAGCCACGACACCTCGTTATCCTGGCAGTAGGCGTTGTTGTTGCCATGCTGGGTTCTGCTTATCTCGTCACCGGCCACCAGCATCGGCACACCCTGCGAGAGGAAGAGCGTGGTCAGGAAATTACGTTTCTGTTTTGCCCGTAGTGCCAGTACTTCCACATCGTCCGTGGCCCCCTCTACGCCGCAGTTCCAGGAGCGGTTGTGGCTCTCGCCGTCGTTGTTGTCCTCGCCGTTGGCCAGGTTATGCTTCTCGTTGTAAGACACCAGGTCGTTCAGCGTAAAGCCATCATGGGCGGTGATGAAGTTTATACTTGCCGTCGGGCTGCGGTAGTCATCGCGGTACAGATCGGAACTGCCCGTGAAGCGCTCGGCAAACTCGGCCAGCATACTGTCGGCGCCGCGCCAGTAATCGCGGATGCTGTCGCGGTACTTGCCGTTCCACTCGGCCCAGCCCGGCGGGAACTCGCCTACCTGGTATCCGCCCTCACCAATGTCCCAGGGCTCGGCAATCAGCTTTACCTGCGAGATAACCGGGTCTTGGTGGATGATGTCGAAGAAGGCGCTGAGGCGGTCCACCTCGTGCAGCTCGCGGGCCAGCGTGGCCGCCAGGTCGAAGCGGAAGCCGTCCACCCGCATCTCCTCAATCCAGTAGCGCAGGCTGTCCATGATGAGGCGTAGCACGTTAGGCAGGTTCGCGTTGAGCGTGTTGCCGGTGCCGGTATAGTCCATGTAGTAGCGCTGGTCCTCCGTCAGGCGGTAGTAGGCGGCATTGTCTATCCCCCGGAACGAAAGCGTCGGGCCCATCTGGTTGCCCTCGGCGGTGTGGTTGTACACCACATCCAGGATGACCTCGATTCCGGCCTTGTGCAGCGCCTTGACCATCTCCTTGAACTCCACCACCTGCTCGCCGTGGGTGCCGGTGCTGGAGTAGCGCACATCGGGCGCGAAGTAGCCGATGGTGTTGTAGCCCCAGTAGTTCGAAAGCCCTTTCTCCACCAGGTGCCGGTCGTTGATAAAATGGTGCACCGGCATCAGTTCCACAGCCGTGATGCCCAGCTCCTTCAGGTACTTAATGGTTACCGGATGCCCCAGCGCCGCATACGTGCCCCGTATTTCCTCCGGAATGTCTGGGTGCAGCTTGGTGAAGCCCTTTACATGGGTTTCGTAGATAATGGTCTTGTGGTAAGGGATCTTCGGCTTCCTGTCGCCGGCCCAGTCAAATGTAGGATCAATAACCACACTCTTCGGAATATACGGCGCGCTGTCATCTTTACTGAAGCTTAGGTCCTCATCGGGGTGGCCCATCTTGTACCCGAAAAGCGAGTCGTGCCACTCGATGGTGCGGCTTATGGCTTTGGCGTATGGGTCCAGCAACAACTTGTAGGGGTTGAACCGGTGCCCGTGCGATGGATCGTACGGCCCATGCACGCGGTAGCCGTAGAGCTGCCCCGGCCTGGCTTCAGGCAGGTAGGTGTGCCAGATATGGTGCGTTCGCTCCGACATGTTGATGCGGGCGTACTCCGTCTCCTCACCGGATCCTTCAAAAAGGCAAAGCTCCACCTTGGTGGCATTCTCCGCGAAAAGCGCAAAGTTCACTCCCTCTCCATCCCAGGTGGCGCCCAGGGGGTATGGGCTGCCGGGGTAACTTTCTATGTTCATCATCATGTGGTTAAAGTATGGGGTACTGCAGCAGTGGGGAAGTATACTTTCTTTTTTATACTTCTCTTGGATCAGGATCTGCAATAAGTACAACGGTTATACTTTAAAGGCAGCATTTTGTTTTTAAGTGATTTATACTTGCCAGGCCTTTTAACGAAGACGGTTTTTATACTTTCAGGCAGAAGTAAAAGGCATGTGCAGGACCCGAACCGGCTCTACAAAGTATGAACCCACCCCTAAAAACAGGGAAGAGAGCTCTGCATTACCGAATCCAACCACCCCTACCCCTCATCACCCCACCCCAGCCCTCCCCTAAAAACAGGGGAGGGAGCTGTGTAACTGCTGCTGCTGAAGTATAAGCTTCATGGTCGCTGTTCTCGCGCGGACAGGTCGCGACCTGTCCCTACAAGTATGAAACCACTCCTGGCCCTCCGAGGAGGGGAAGTATACTTGTCACTTTCTCCTGTCATCTCGAGCAGGGCGAGAGATCTATCTGGAATTATAAAGAGATCTCTCCCGAAGGTCGAGATGACAAAAGGCAGGAGCTATCGAAAACTGATCCCAGTCCTTGGGTTGAGCGCCTTGTGAGATCCGGTGCCGAACGCCAGTGAGGCATTGCGACGCAGGAGCAAAGGAAAAGCTCCCAGCGCGATGCCCGAGAGAGTTTACCCCGAAGCATTTCGGGGAGCCCTCCCGGGCTTGAGAGCACCAAAGTATGAGATGAAACTATAGAATTGTAAGTCTAGAGGATCAACGGTAGTTAGCAAGTATAGCTTGGTTCGGATTGCAGGAAGCAGGGGCTAAGAGAGACACAAGCGGACGCTTGCGCCAGCAAAGAATAAAAGTATGGCTCACGCGGATTGCAAATCCGCGGCTATTATACTTCCGGATTGCAAATCCGAAAGAGCGGAAGTATGATTAAAGTATAGCTGCAAGTATAAAATATAGCCCAAGTATAAATATGGCTTTTCAAGCCTGTTGGGTTGCAAACCCAACATCATAGTAGGACACGAGTTGCAAACTCGCGCCAGAGGGGAAATATTAAGTATAGCAGCAAGTATAAAAGTACAGCCCAAGTACAAAAAGCCACAGCCTTTAAGCCCGCGCACGCAAGGGAGAAATTTTATCCACCTATTACTTCTCAGAAAAAGGGTTCATCAGAAAGTTTAAACCACTCATATTTAACATAACAAACACACTAAACCCTCGCCATATCCAGCTCCCGTATCTCGGCTTTGTAGGCAGGCGGAAGTATAAGCTCCTTGAGCAGCCACTCGGCCCGGAATATACGGCTGATCTTGTAGGCTGCCAGCACGGGTTTGAGCACAGGCACCCGCAAAAGCCGCAGCTGCTTCCGCACCCGTTGCGGCACCACCAGCACCTGCGCCTGCCGCAGCAGCCAGTAGCGCATACTGCCCAGGTGCTTTCTGTACTGCCGGTACAGGTCCGAGGTATACTTGCTCTTCTCCAGATTCTGCCGCAGGTGCTCTGCCCGCGCTAGCTGCCACTCCGGGTAGGTTTGCGGCAGGCCCTGTATGCCCATGCGCGTGCCAACGCGGTTGAATACCTCAAACACCTCCGCTTGCTCCTGCATCGATAGCTTTCGCTCCAGCAGCTCAAAGGAGCGGATCGAGTAATCGATGAGCATGAAAAGTACGTCGCGGTAGGCCCAGTCGGGTATGGCGTAACCGCGCTTGGCCTCCACGGCGGCATGGATGGCTGCCATACTATCGATGGCGCGGTGGGCGGCGGCCTCCTCCGAGAAAACGATGCGGCGGGCATACCCCACGGTAGAGAAAAGCCTGCCCAATGGGTCGGCGGGCAGGCGGCCGGTAAAGTATAGCCAGTCTACGGCCTTGTTCAGGGCGAACTCTGCGGAGGCTCCGGCAAATATGAACAGGATGGTATCGCTCTTGCCCCAGATCTGGCGCACCACCGAGTCTTGCTGCACAAAGTATGTCATACCTGCTGAACAAGCGGCAAGTATAAATCGTGCTGCGGGATTAAAAGTATAAACCGGACTGCGGACTCCGTAGCTACAAACTATACTTTGCAGCTACTGCCAGGGCAGCTATATCTGAATGGCGCAATCTTTGCTGAACTTCTGCCGTTGCACCAAAAGCCGTACTTTTGCGTTTCAAGGCAGCGTGGCAGCACGAGGCCAACCCAAAACAGCACCAAAACTTAACATGAGGGCTACGCTCAAGAAGATAATCAAATTCATAGTGACAAGGATCATGGCGCCGTTCGTGCGCCTGGTACACGGCGAGCTTTCCGCTTTCTGGAGGAGCCTGAGGCCAAAGTTCACTCCGGTCTATTGGCGGCAGAAGCGGGCAGAGTGGCAGGAAAGCAGCCGCCGCTCCGACTACCGCTTTCTCTACCGCATTTTCCTGAAGCTCGCTCTGTTCGGTATCCTATTTTTGGTTTTGTTCTACTTTGCCGTGTATTCGGGCTTTCTGGGCGGCATGCCATCCACTAAAGAGCTGAAGTCGGTGCGCAACAACACGGCCTCGGAAGTATACTCTGCCGACGGCGTGCTGCTGGGCCGCTACTACATCCAGGACCGCACTAATGTAAAGTACAGCGACATCTCCCCCACCGCCATCCACGCCCTGATAGCCACCGAGGATGCCCGTTTCTATGATCACAGCGGAGTAGACGTGCGCAGCCTGGCCCGGGTGTTCCTTAAAACGCTGCTGCTGCAGAACGAGAGCTCCGGCGGCGGCAGCACGCTCAGCCAGCAACTGGCCAAGAACCTGTACCCGCGCAAAAATTACATGCTCTGGGACATGCCCATCAACAAGCTGCGCGAGATGATCATCGCCCGCAAGCTGGAAAGTATTTACGCCAAGGAGGAGTTGCTGGAGCTGTACCTGAACACGGTGCCGATGGGCGGAAATTTATATGGCATCGAGCGCGCCTCGCGCCGCTTCTTCAACACCGCTGCCGATTCGCTTAAAACGGAAGAGGCCGCCGTGCTGATCGGGATGCTGAAAGCCACCACCACCTATAATCCGCGCCTGGACCTGGAGCGCTCCACTCAACGCCGTAACGTGGTGCTGGGGCAGATGGCCAAGTATGAATACCTGACAACGGAGGAGGCCGACTCACTCAGGCAGCTGCCGCTCAAGCTAAAGTATAACTACACCACCCACAACGACGGCATAGCCCCATACTTTAGGGAGCACCTGCGGCAGGAGCTGGTAAGCTGGGCAGCGGGCAAAAAAAAGAAAAACGGCGAGCCCTACAACCTCTATAAAGATGGCCTGAAGATCTACACCACCATTGATGCCGGTATGCAGCGTCACGCCGAGGCGGCGGTGCGCAAACACATGACGCAGCTCCAGAAGCAGTTCGACGCCCATTGGCGCGGCCGCACCCCCTGGGGACGCAACTCCGATGTGATCCAGGTGGCCATGCAGCGCTCCGACAGGTACAGAAAGATGAAGGACGCCGGCAAGTCAGAGGCGGCAATTCTGGAGGCTTTCCGGCAGCCGGTGCCCATGCAGGTATACGCCTGGGGCGGAAACGACAAAAAGGAAATGAGCCCTATGGACTCGCTGGCTTACTATTCCCGCTTTCTGAACACGGGCCTTTTCTCGGTGGAGCCGCACTCGGGCTATGTGCGTGCCTGGGTGGGCGGCATCAACCACCATGTGTTTAAGTATGACCACGTGAAAGCAAAGCGGCAGGTCGGATCCACCTTCAAACCCATCGTTTACGCTGCCGCACTGGAACAGGGATTGAAACCCTGCGACTACTTCCCGAACGAGCGCCAGGTATACCCGGAGTATGACAATTGGTCGCCGCGCAATGCCACGGAGCAGTATGGCGGGGAGTACAGCATGCGCGGTGCGCTGGCTCATTCCGTGAACACCATATCGGCACAGATGATCATGAAGGCGGGGGTGGGCAGAACAGTGGCCATGGCGCACCGCCTGGGCATCGATTCAAAGCTTCCGGAAGTGCCCTCGCTGGCCTTGGGCACGGCCGACCTCTCGCTGCAGGAAATGGTGACGGCCTACGCCACGTTCGCCAACCGCGGCATGCAGGTGGAGCCGGTATACATCACAAAGATCGAGGACCGTGAGGGCCGTGTGCTGCGGGAGCATCGCGCGGGCGAAGGCGCCAAAAAGGTGCTGGATGAGGAAACGGCGGCCATTATGCTGCACCTGATGCAGGGCGTGGTGGAAGAAGGTAGCGCGGGCCGGCTACGCTCCGCCTACGGCCTGAAGATGGACATTGCCGGCAAGACCGGAACCACCCAGAACCAAACCGACGGCTGGTTCATCGGCATAACGCCGCAACTGGTAACGGGTGTGTGGGTAGGCGGGGAAAGTCCGGAGGTGCGGTTCCGCACGCTGGAGCTTGGCCAGGGCTCCCGCACCGCGCTGCCTATCTGGGGCGAGTACATCCGCCGCATTGCCATCGACCCGGCCTATAAAGGCTACTACAACAGCCGCTTTGACCCGCTGCCGCCACGCGTGCTGGAGGCACTCAACTGCGAGTCATTCCGGGCGGAGCCGCCGCGCGAGAACTTCCTGGAGCGCCTGCTGGATAACGTAGGAAAGAAAGCTGCGCAGAGCTACGAAGAGTGGAAAGAGGACTGGAAAGAGCGCCGCAGGCAGCAGCGGGAGGAGCGTAAAAGAAAGCGGAGGAACTGATATCCCCTACTCCTCCTGGTAATCCGGGCTCCGGTTCAGCCGCTTAAACAGCTCCACCAGCTCCTCCGGCAGGTTTGTGAGCTTGCGCTTGTGCAGGTCCAGCCAGGCTCCATCCACGTTTATGATGGCGGCCTTCACGCCATCTTCCCGGAAAATCTCGTGGCGGATGGACCAGCGGGAGCCGTCGGCGCGGCTTTTGGTCAGCTCCACCGTTACGGTCAGCTGCTCTTTGATGCCTACCTCGCGCAGGTACACCAACTCCTCCCTGAAAAGTATGGGGCCAATGTGCAGCCGCTTAAAGGCTTCCAGGTCCAGGCCCAGCCTTTCCAGCACCACGATGCGGGCCTGGGCGGCAAAATCGGCGTAAGCGGAGTGGCGCATGTGCATGTTGGCGTCCAGGTGAGACCACATCACCCTGCCTTCGTATTTGTTGTTCATCGTCTTCTGCTTTTCTGCAAAGCTACGAAAAGTGGGTGCCAAATATAAACCCGAGCCCACCAACCGGTTCCCATGATAGAGCCAACTGGCGCCTGCAGTGGAATTTAACTTAAAATTTACCTGCAGGCTCCTTCGTTCAGTATAAATTTTGTTGTTTTGCACCCGAATTACTACATCATCAACATAGTCATGAAAAAATTTACGAGCATACTCTTCCTGTGCCTGCTGCTTACTGGCCAGGCCTTTGCCTGGGGACAAAACGGGCACCGCGCCGTAGGGCAGGTAGCTGAACACCACCTGAGCAAGAAGGCGAAGAAGAAAGTAATGCAGCTGCTGGAGGATAACTCTCTGGCCGAGGTTTCGGTGTGGATGGATGATATCAAGAGCGACGACGCCTACGATCACACGCACGACTGGCACTGGGTCACGATACAGGACGGCCAGACCTATGAGCAGGCTGAGAAGAACCCGAACGGCGATGTGCTGGGCAAGATCGAGGAGATCTCCAAAACACTGAAAGCCGGAAATCTGGACAAGGTAAAGGAGCAGGAGTTGCTCAAGTTCCTGGTGCACCTGGTGGGCGATATTCACCAGCCGCTGCACGTGGGCGGAGGCGACGATCAGGGCGGCAACCAGGTGAAGGTGCAGTGGTTCTACCAGCCATCGAACCTGCACCGCGTGTGGGACAGCGACATGATTGACGGCAAAGACCTGAGTTTTACGGAGATCGTGCGTTTCCTGGGCGAGCCGGACAAGGCGCAGGTAAAACAGTGGCAGGCCGCCTCGGTAAGGGACTGGGCCAGCGAGTCGATGAGCTACCGCCCGCAGGTGTACAACCTGCCGGAGGACAAGAAACTGGGCTACCGCTACGCCTACGAGAACTACAGCCTGGTGGAGCAGCGCCTGCTGCAGGCCGGCATTCGCCTGGCGGGCCTCCTGAACGAAATTTACGGCTAAACGATTTCACGAACCAAAGTATAAACAGCCACAGCACTCCCCTTGCGAGCCGCTGTGGCTGTTTCTCTTTCGGCTAGTTTATACTTTATAGGCTATCCAAAGTATAAAAAGGAGGCTCTATTGGCGCCGGCGGAGCAGCGACCAAGTATAAACCGCCGGAAAACCAGAGCGGCCGAACAGTTTTTTCTTACATAGAGTTAGGTTAACTTTAGCCACTTCACTTACAAACCTCAACCTCAACACAGATCGCGCATGGAGTCATACTTCCAACTGAGGCAAAACAACACCAACGTCAAGACGGAAATCATTGCGGGCATTTCCTCCTTCCTGGCCACCGCCTACATCATTGTTGTGAACCCCACCATTCTGGCGCAGGCCGGGATGCCTTTTTCCGGGGTGCTGACGGCCACGGTGCTGGTGTCGTTTTTCAGCAGCGTGATGATGGGCCTGTATGCCCGGAATCCGGTTCTGGTGGCTCCTGGCATGGGGCTGAACGCTTTCTTCACTTTCTCGGCGGTGCTGGGGATGGGCGTGACGTGGCAGGTGGCGCTGGGGGCGGTCTTTTGGTCAGGCGTGGTATTCCTCCTGCTTTCCTTGTTCAACATCCGGACCATGATCGTGCGGGCGATACCGCGGCCGCTGCGCTTCGCCATTGCCGCCGGTATCGGCCTGTTTATCACCCTGGTGGGGCTCATCAATGCCAAGTTTATCGTTGCCAACCCTGCCACCGTTCTTGGGGTAGGCGCGCTTACGCCGGCGCTGCTTACGTTCCTGGCCGGGCTGCTGGTAACCTCCATCCTGGTAGTGCGCAACGTGAAAGGCGGCATCCTGCTGGGCATCCTGTTCACCACCCTGCTCTCCTACCCGCTGGGCCGCTGGTGGGCCACCGACCTGGACCCGCTCATTTCCTGGCAGGGTGTGCTCGCCGCCCCGGACTTCAGCCTGGTACTGGAACTGGATCTGGTAAACTCCTTTCAGCTTGCTATCGTGCCGGTCGTCTTCGCCTTCCTGTTCACGGATATGTTCGATAGCATCTCCACGTTCGTAGGCCTGGCCGAGGCGGCAGACCTGATGGACGAGCACGGGGAGCCGCGCAACATCCAGCGCTCGCTCACGACCGATGCGGTGGCCACCACACTGGCCGGTTTGGTGGGCTCCAGCCCGGGCACGGCTTACGTGGAGTCGGCGGTGGGCATAGAGGCGGGCGGGCGCACCGGCCTGACGGCGGTGGTGGGCGGTCTGCTGTTCCTGCCTTTCCTGTTCCTGGCCCCTTTGCTCTCGATGATTCCGGCTATCGCCACGGCCCCGGCCCTGGTACTGGTGGGGGCCTTCATGATCCGGCCGGTAACTAAGATAGACTGGTTTAAAATGGATGATGCCCTGCCGGCTTTCCTGGCCATGGTCCTCATCCCGTTCACTTATTCCATCACCCAGGGCATCATCTGGGGTTTCCTGAGCTGGACGGCCCTGAAAGTGGTGACCGGCAAGCGAAAAGAGGTTAGCCTCGCCCTTTGGATTATCAACTTCTTCGCTATACTTGCACTCATGCTTTAGGGGCAAAATAGCCTGTACCAAGGCAAAAGTGTGGAATGTTTCCACACAGTGAACTTGATTTTACCATATTTCTGTTGGTAGTTGTGTTGCTGTATCGGATTTTTTAGTAATCTTAAACAATATTTGAAATGCAGCAGGGTTAGGCCTGTAAGTAAAGGCACTTAAAAAGGTATAATTCTTTAACTTCACCTGCCGGACGACCCATAGCAGAAATACAAAATTCAGTAAAAACCAAAACCTTAAATTATGAAGGCACTCTTTTTCTCCCTCGCGCTCGTGTGTTCTGCCTCTTTTGTACAGGCACAGGGCAATAAAGCAGAAAAAGCACCTGCAGCCAACGCAAAACTTGAAAAACAATTCGAGAGTCTGAAAAGCGGCTCCAACACCTGGCAGGGCTACAAAGTTGTAAAAATCACCACACTGGAGTCATTCTGGAGAACCGTACAGGAGACCGTGGCTGCCAAAGACAAGAAACTGGATAACTTCGAGGCGGAGGCCGATGCCAAGCTGCAGGAGGCGCGCAAAGACGTGGCCGCCCAGGAGCAGCAGCTGCAGGCCATGCAGGAGGAGATGAAAAAGAAGGAGGCCGAGGTACAGCAAAGCATCCACGACATAACGCATATCACTGTCCTGGGCATTGACGTGCCCAAGCAATTCTACGTGCTGCTGAACAGCGGCATCATCATCGCCCTGCTCATTGCCTTAGGCGTGATGGCTGTGCAGCACAAGAGCAGCAAGAGCGTCGCCAGCGAAAAGCGCAGGGCTTTTGACGAAATGGAGCTGGAGCTGAACGAGTATAAGAAGAGCGCCCGCGAGCGTGAACTCAAGATAAAGCGTGAGCTGCAAACGGAGCTTAACCGCGTGGAGGAACTGAAGCAGCAGCTTGCTAGTGTGAAGAAGCAGCCGCAGCTGTAAGCCGGCCCAACATAAAATATAGCCCCGGTAGCTTTTTCAGAAGTTGCCGGGGCTATTTGTTTTTGCAGGTTATACTTTATACTTGAGCTATAGCTATACTTATTACTTGCTGGTTTATACTTGCTAAAGTATGGAAAGAGCCTTGTCCTAATCTTTTTGTCATCCTGAAAGGATCTTATGGGCAAGATGCTGCAAGCTCAACCTTCCTTCTATCAGGTTTCTTCCAGAAGAACGGTCGTCATTTATTCTTGTCGTTTATACTTGGGCTATACTTTATACTTTACTGGCGCAAGCGTCCGCTTGTGCCTTTCTGATCCCCTGCTTCCTTCCACTTGAGCTAAGCTATACTTGCTAGCTGCAGCTGTTCCACGGCTTTACTACCTGCTCGTTTCATCTCCAGCTTTGGCTCCCTCTAGCCCGGGAGGGCTCGTCTTTGGGCATCGCGCTGGGAGCTTTTCCTGCCCTCGTGCCTCGGGCTGCCTGCGGCACCGGAAAAACTCGCATAGGCGCTCAACCCAAAGACTGGGAACAATTCGATAGCTACGGCCTTACTGTCATCTCGAATGAAATGAGAGATCTCTATAGAATTCGGGATAGATCTCTCGCTCTGCTCGAGATGACAGGAGAAAGTGGCAAGTATAGAATTAAATTTTACGACAAGAAAACAATGTATCTATAATCTGAAGGCTTGTACCTGCTGCATCCTCATGGCTCAAACCTGCCAGATATAACTCAATTATTAAGAGTTGCCCCCACTACAACTCCACTTCCCCGTGGGTATAATGGTGGTAGTCTTTTACTACTGTTTGTAGAAAATCCCACTCCGACAACTCGCCGGGCTGGATGCCGGTGATTTCCCGAACGCGGAGCGCCATCTTCTCCAGCAGCTCATAGTTATTATACTTCTGCGCTTTGTAAAGGAGCTTGCGTATGATCGCCACGTCCTGATCGGTCAGCAGGTGCACCTCCGGGAACCGCACCTGATACCCTTCTTCCGTCGTCACCATGGCCGACTCTCTTTTACGGACTGCGCGGGTGCGGATGACGCAGGTGCCGGCGGCCATATCGCCGAGGCGCTGCCCTTTGTTGCTAACGGCTACGGTGACCAGCGCCACCAACCCCTGTGATGCTGCCGTGTCCACCAGCCTGAACAGCCAGCGCAGCAGATAATCGCCAAGAGACGGTGCTCCACCGGAAAGCTTCACTACTTTCAGGTCACGGGCCTTCTTCCCGACACTTTGCCCGTTCAGGAAGATCTCGCATAACAAATGGTAAAACACCATCGGCACCACAATCAAAAAGCCGAGAATCGCTCCTTCGTCCAGGCCTGTTGCCGCAAATATAACAGCCCAACCCACCAGCCACACGCCCATCACCACCATGTCGATAATATGGGCTACGATACGGTCGCCCACGCTGGCCAACGGATACTCTACCTCCACATGCTGCGTGGTCCGGATTCTAATGGTATTCATCTTCAATAAAATAAGTTTGCTTTCATTTTTTTTACATCACAATATACATATATTTGGTTGAGTATAAAATACAGTACCCGTGCGCGAAGCAGCCTTTATCCGAAAAAACAAACTTAAATGGAAGGCATACGAGCAGCAGAAAACCTCCGGCCCCGACGCACTGGCCGATAGGTTTATTGAGCTGACCGAAGACCTGGCCTACGCGCGCACTTTTTACCCGGAGTCGGACACCACCTCCTACCTGAACGCCCTGGCTGGCAAGACACACCAGGCCATCTATAAAAACAAAAAGGAGAAAAGTAACCGCTTCGTCAGCTTCTGGAAGTATGAATTGCCCTTCCTGTTCCGGCAGCACCACCGCCAGCTGGGCTATGCCTTCCTGATCTTTGCAGTAGCCTGCGGCATTGGCGCCCTCTCCGCCGCCCTGGACGATACCTTTGTGCGCCTCATCCTCGGCGACCGCTACGTGAACATGACCTTGGAGAACATCCGGAATGGCGACCCGATGGCTGTGTACAAAAGCCACGGCGAGACGGAGATGTTCCTCTACATCACCTTTAACAACATCAAGGTATCCTTCCTGGCCTTTGTGCTGGGGGTGTTCTTTTCGGTGGGCACGTTCTGGGTGCTGTTTCAGAACGGGGTGATGCTCGGGGCTTTTCAATACTTCTTCTACAAGCAGGGGCTGCTTTTCACCTCCTTCCTCACCATCTGGATACACGGCACGCTGGAGATATCGGCCATCGTGATTGCGGGCTGCGCCGGCTTTGTGATGGGCAACAGCCTCCTCTTTCCGAAGACCCACTCCCGCCTGCACTCCTTTAAGCAAGGGGCCCGCAGGGGACTCAAGATCGTGGTGGGGCTGGTTCCGGTGTTCCTCACGGCGGGTTTTCTGGAGGGCTTCGTGACGCGCCACACCGACATGCCGCTGGCCCTGAGCCTGCTCATCATCCTGTCATCGGCCGGATTTATACTTTACTATTTCATACTCTACTCACGTTCACTGCACAGAAACAATGCTACACACCACACAGAAAATTAACTTAAGGCAGGAAAGGGATTTCGGCGAGAAGCTGAACGCCACCTTCGCCTTCCTGAAAACAAACTTTAAACCCTTGTCTAAAGCCATGCTGCTGTACGTGTCGCCGGTGGCGCTCATAGGCGGCATTTTCTCGGGGATGCACCAATCGCGCATGTTCCAGCAACTTACCGGCGAGGGGCCCTATAGCACCATGGGCGAGTATACTTTCTTCAACCAGGTTACCTCGCTCAACTACCTGGTTTCGCTCTTTTTCACCGTGATGGCCCTTGTTATCGTCGCCCTGACGGTGTACGGATACATGGTAGCGTACATGGATGACGAGGGAGAGGTGACGCCGGCTGCCGTGTGGGAGCATATCAAAAGAAACCTGATCCAGGCCGTGTACGCCAGTATCGCCATTGGGGTGGTCTGCTTTCTGAGCTTTTTCCTGCTGGGCCTGGGCATTTACCTGGCGGTGGTGCTCTCCCTCTTCCTGGTAGTGATGGTGCGCGAGGAGACGGGCTTTATAGAAAGTATAGAACGTTGCTTTTACCTGATCAAAGGCAACTGGTGGGCTACTTTTGGCCTTATCATCATAGCGAGTATCATTCAAAGTATGATTGCCTGGCTGGCTGCCGTGCCCCTGGGAGCAGTTATGATGATGCGCGTGCTCCAGGTGCCGGGGGCCGAAAGCGAGTTACTGCTGGTGGCCTCTAACACGGTTGCCACCATGCTCACCACCTTTACCTACTGCATCTCGACGCTGGCGCTGGGCTTCCAGTACTTTAACCTGGTGGAGCAGAAAGACGGCCTGGGCCTCATGGAGCAGGTAGAGTTGATCGGCAGCCACAACCAGACCCTTACCACCAATGAGGGAGAGTTTTAAGCACTTTCACGTCTTTATTCTTATACTTTGCCTGCTGCTCGGTTCTGGCCCCATCGCGCATGCCCAGTTGCAGGATAGTATTCCGGCCGCGCGCCAGCCGGTGGTGGTCCGCCCGTTGGATGCCGAGCGGCTGGAGACCCTGCGCGCATCCGGGGATTTCCAGTATTACGAGGAGGTAAACACGGGCGCCACCTTCTGGGAGCGGCTCAAGCACCGCGTGCAGCAGTGGCTGCAGGATGTCTTCTACGAGGGGCAGGCGAGCGGCTTCTGGGAAGTGCTGCTTTACCTGGCCCTGGCGGCGGCGATCGTGTTCATCATAATTAAAATGCAAAACGTGGAAGCAAGCGGCCTGTTTGGCAGAAAGGTGGCAAGTATAAACCTGCCTTACGAGGTGCTCGAGGAAAACATCCATGAGATGGACATGAAAGCCCTGATTGCCGAGGCCACCGCGCAGCGCGACTACCGCAAGGCCGTGCGCCTGCACTACCTGCAAAGCCTGAAGCTCCTGACCGACAGGACCCTGATCGAGTGGAAACCGGGTAAGACCAACCGCAGCTACATCTCCGAAATTAAACCTGCCGCCATACGCCAGGAGTTTGAGCAGCTTACGGGCATGTTCGAGTACGTGTGGTACGGCGGTGCAGGCCTTGGCGATGAGGTGTATACTTCCGCACAGGCAGAGTTTCGTCAGTTCGATAACCTGGTAACGCAGCACGCATGAAAGGCTACCGCAGGTATATGGCGATAATTTTGCTGCTCTTCGGGGCCCTGGTGCTGCTGGAGTATTTCCGGCCAAAGGCGGTGGACTGGTCTCTAACCTTTTCCAGGGAAGATAAGATCCCCTACGGCACCTACGCACTCTATGAGTTGCTGCCGGGCCTCTTCCCCGGCCAGCGGGTAGAGCCGGTGCGCGAGCCGATCTACAACCAGTTGCAGGACACTACCCACAGCGGCAACTACGTGTTCATTCAGAAATACTTCGCCGCCGACAGCCTGGACACGAACCTGTTGCTCGACTTCGTGCACCGGGGAAACCACGTGTTCATAGCAGCCGATGAGTACAGCGAGTTCCTGCAGGATACGCTGTATTTCGATACCGTTTTCATGAATACCACCTCCCCCGACTCCACAGGCTTTTACTTTACGAGCCAGCCGGAGCAGCAGGTGTATACGTTTCCGCCCAACAATAACAGCCGCTACATCCGGGTAAAAAAGCAGGCGGGGCACGAGGCGCTGGGGCGCAACAAGGCGGGGATGCTTAACTTTATGCGGGTGCCCTTCGGCGAGGGGAACTTCTACATCAGCTCAGTGCCACTGGCTTTCACCAATTACCAGCTCCTGACCCTGAACCAACCCGACTATGCCGCCACCGCCCTCTCCCACCTGCCTGTGCAGCCAGTGCTGTGGGACGAATACCAGAACCTGGGCCGGGAGGAGGACCAGTCGGTGTTACGGGTGCTGATGCGGCACGAGTCGCTGACCTGGGCCTATTATGTGGCGCTGGCGGGCATGGTGCTTTTCCTGCTGTTTAAAAGCAAGCGCACGCAGCGCATCATCCCGGTGCTAGAGCCGCCGCGAAACACCACCCTGGATTTCGTGAAGACCATCGGAAGTTTATACTTTAACCACGGCGACCACAAGAACATCGCCGAGAAAAAGATAGCTTTTTTCCTGGAGCACCTGCGCCTGCACTTCCACCTCACCACCCATACACTGGACGAGGAGCTGCGCGAGCGGGTAGTGACAAAGTCAGGCGCCGACGCCGCGTTGGTGAACGATATTTTCGGGCTCATCCGCTCCATCACACAAAGCAAGGCCATCAGCGCACAAACGCTGCTGCTGCTCAACTCCCATTTAGAAGATTTCTACAAACAAACCTCCCCGGGGGCAAAGTATAAAGTATAGTTATGCAAGAAGACGTACTCATCACCACACAGGAAAACAAGACGGATTACAGTGCCCTGCGCGGCGCCACAGAAAGTATAAAGCAGGAGCTGCGCCAGATCATCGTCGGTCAGGAGAAATTGATCGAGCTGCTGCTGGTAGCCCTGATGGCCGACGGGCACGTGCTGATAGAAGGCGTGCCCGGCATCGCTAAAACCCTGACAGCAAAGCTACTGGCGCGCACCGTGCAGGTAGATTTCAGCCGCATCCAGTTCACCCCGGACCTGATGCCCTCGGATGTGCTGGGCACCTCGGTTTTCCATCCCGGCTCGGCCACGTTCGAGTACAAGCAGGGACCCATCTTCGCCAACATTGTGCTGATAGATGAGATAAACCGTGCCCCCGCCAAAACGCAGGCCTCACTGTTCGAGGTGATGGAGGAGCAGCACATCACCCACGACGGCAAGGTGTACCCGCTGGCCGCCCCTTTTGTGGTGCTGGCTACCCAAAACCCGATTGAGCAGGAAGGAACCTACCGCCTGCCTGAGGCGCAACTCGACCGCTTTATGTTTAAGGTGCTGGTGGATTACCCCAGTCTGGAAGAGGAAGTGCAGATACTGGAGCTGCAGCACAAGGGCCCGCAGCTGAAGAAGGAACTGGACCAGGTGCAGCCGGTGCTCTCGGCGGAGCAGTTGCTGGCGCTGCGCCAGGCGGTGCAGGCCGTACATTTGGACAAAAAACTGCTGGAATACATTGCCCAGATCGTGACGGAAACCAGGGTAAACAAATCTTTATACTTAGGTGCCTCGCCGCGCGCCTCCATTGCCCTGCTCAACAGCTCCAAAGCCCTCGCGGCCCTGCGTGGTCGCGGCTTCGTGACGCCGGAGGATGTGCAGGAACTAGCCCCAGTCGTGCTGCGCCACCGCATCCTGCTCACCCCGGAGCGAGAGATGGAAGGCATCACCCCTGATGAGGTGATTAAACTGATCGTTCAGAAAATAGACGTGCCGCGCTAGTGCATTTTATCCGTAGCCTATACTTTACCAACCGCCTCTACCAGAGCCTGGCTGCCCTGGCGTGCCTGTTCGTGCTGGCCTTCTTTGTGCCGGTGCTGCTGGTGCTCGCCAAGGTGGCCCTGGCGGTGCTGGTGCTGCTCACGCTGCTGGACCTGCTCCTGCTCTACCGCAACCGGGCCGGTGTGTACGCCAGCCGCAGTATGCAGGAGAAGCTCTCCAACGGCAGCGACAACGATGTATGCCTGTACCTGGAGAACAAGTATAACTTTACCCTGCATGCCGAGGTGATCGATGAGTTGCCGTTCCAGTTTCAAAAGCGCGACACGTTGTTCAGGGCGGCTGTCCCGCTGGGGCGCACCCACATCATCCAGTATACTTTGCGGCCCACCAAACGGGGCAGCTACAGCTTCGGCGCCATCAACGTGTTTGCCATGAGTGTGCTGCAACTGGTAAAGCGCCGCTACAAATTCGCCCAGAACCAGGAGGTGCCGGTGTATCCTTCGTTTATTGAGATGCGGCAGTATGAGCTGCTGGCCGTGTCTAACAGGCTGCACGAGATGGGCCTCAAGAAGATCCGCCGCATCGGGCAGAGCACTGAGTTCGAGCAGATCAGGAATTACGTGGCCGGCGATGACCAGCGCACCATCAACTGGAAAGCCTCGGCCCGCAGGGCAGAACTGATGGTCAACAGTTTCCAGGACGAGAAGTCGCAGCAGGTGTACAGCCTCATCGACAAGGGACGCGCCATGCAGATGCCGTTCGAGGGCCTGACCTTGCTGGATTATGCCATCAACGCCTCGCTGGTCATCTCCAACATCGCAATGAAAAAGCAGGACAAGGCTGGTGTCATCACCTTCTCTGATAAAATGAGCAACATCCTGCCCGCGCAGCGCAAGTCCGACCAGCTGCGCCGCATCCTGGAACTGCTCTACAACCAGAAAACGCTGTTCCGGGAAACCGACTACGAGCGACTGTACGCCACCGTGCGCCATACGATAAAACAACGCAGCCTGCTGCTGCTGTTCACCAACTTCGAGACGCTGAACAGCGCCCAGCGCCAGCTTCCCTACCTGCGGGCGCTGGCCAAAAACCACCTGCTGGTAGTGATCTTCTTCGAAAACACGGAACTGCACAGCCTGCTGCACCAGCCCGCCGCCAGCACCGAGGAAGTATACACCAAAGCCATTGCCCAAAAGTTCAGCCACGACAAGCGGCAGATAGTGAAGGAGCTGCAAGTGCATGGCATTCACGCCATCCTCACCCCGCCAAAAGACCTGACGGCAAACACGATCAACAAATACTTGGAGCTGAAGGCCCGCGGGTTGATATAAAAAAGGGAGACAAAGCTTGTCTCCCTTTTTTGGTCAGGTTAGTAAAGTTAGAATAGTGGCGTGTTGTAAGGTGAGAGTAAAAGTCTTTCGATATTGTTAGTTTTCGTTTCTGTTCTTTAAATGGAGTGTTGATACATACCCCTATACTTATACTTATACTTATACTGCCACAGGCTGCTCTGCCGCAGGCTGCTTTTGCAGGTACTTATCTACGAAAGGTGTGTAGATGGCCAGCAGGCTGAAGAGCAGCAACAAATACAGGTACCAGGCCGAGGACCAGAGATCGAGGAAGTTGAGCTGCCCGTTCGAGAAGCTCACCAGCATCAGGATTTGGGCACCATACGGCAGCAGTCCCTGCACCACACAGGAGGCAATGTCGAGCAGCGCGGCGGTTTTGCGCTTGTCTATACTATACTCCTGGCTGATCTCCTTCACCACCTGTCCCGTCACGACGATGGAGACCGTGTTATTGGCAATGGCCGTATTCGTGCCCCCTACCAGCGACAGGATGCCGACCTGCGCCGAGCGAAACCCACTGGCGGCCTTGCTGACTTTTTTCAGCAGGAAGGCGATGCCGCCCGCCTCGCTGACCATCCGGGCCAGCCCGCCCGTAAGCATGGAGAGCAGGAAGATCTCGGTCATCCCCGTAAAGCCCTCGTAGACGCTTTTGCCAAAGGTCAGTAGCTCCAGCTGGCCCTGCCACAGCCCTACAGCTCCGGAAGCCAAAGTACCCAGGATGAGGACTACAAACACGTTTATGCCTGATACAGCCAAGGCAATGACCAGCAGGTAAGGCACGATCTGCCAGAAATTTGCCGCTTGCAGCTCCGGGAGCTGCGCCTCCACCGCTCCTGCCGTGTTCCAGCCTGTGAGGAGCAACAGCACCACCGTCACCAGGGCAGCCGGGCCGGCGATCAGGATGTTTACCCTAAACTTGTCGCGCATGCTACAACCCTGCGTTTGCGTGGCGGCAATGGTGGTATCGGAAATAAAGGAGAGGTTATCGCCAAACATGGCGCCTCCCAATAGCGCGCCCAGCAGCAAGGGCATGGACGTTTGGCTTTGCTCTGCCAGCCCCACCGCGATAGGCGCTAGAGCCACAATAGCCCCTACCGACGTTCCCGTGGCCGTTGACAGGAAGGCCGCCAGCAGAAATACGCCAAGGCCCAGGTACTGTACCGGCAGCACGCTCAGTCCCAGGTTTACGGTAGCATCCACGCCGCCCACAGCCTTTGTTACCGTGGCAAAAGCCCCGGCAAGCAGGTAGATCAGGCACATGGTGATGATCTTGGAATCGCCGCACCCCCTGATAAGCGCTGCTACCTTGGCCTCTGTGGAGCCCCGAAGTAGAAAGAAGGCGGAAATGATGCCCAGCACCACTGCCACAGGAGCCGGCAGGGCATAGAAGTCATTTAAAACAATGCCCGCGCCTAAAAACGTAAGCACAAACACCAGGAAAGGCACCAGGGCCCAACCGCCAGTTTTTTGAATATGTTGCATGTAAACGGTAGAGCGGGAAGCAGGCTCGAAATGCTTTACGGCAATTTTAGCCTCTTACGCCCTTAAAATGGAAATAATTGTCTTTGTTAATGAGGAGCCTGCACTCAGGCAGCTGTGTAGCGACGCAGTGTTTCTAACAACAGCAATAACAACAGACACGCCTTAGCCTTGGTTGTACAGGGAATACGCGGGAAATAAGATCGGGAAGCTGATGTAGTAAGCGCATGAAGTTAAATTTATAGGTCCCAAATTGGGCAGGTGTTAGCACCTTTACGGCCGGGGCCGTGGTTGCTAGAGGTTCGCTGAGCCTGCTCTCTCCCCTCTTCTTTATAAATCTTGCATAAAGATGCTGCAAAGGTAAAGCCAGCAAGGCTATTAAATCAAACCCAGAGGGGAAGTTCTCCTAAAGTTTATACTTCTAATTCTGATAGTTCAGTGTTAGAACTTGCATCTGAAGTTAATTTCCTACAAGTTTATACTTCGTAACCTACTATCCCTGACAGATCACATGAAGTTTACCGCTACTGCCTTTTCCGCGCTGCTCCTGGCCAGCGCCAGCCTCTACAGCTGCTCCCCCAACCCTTACGCCAGCACCAACCGCGCGCATAAAAAACAGCTGAAAGCCTATGCCAAAGAGCTGCGCACCGTACCCGCCATCAACCCAAAGGAGTCTATGCTGCCACTCGGCGAGCACTGGGTGGGCACCACCAACTTCAGCATGCGCAAAGCCAACTACGTTGTTATACACCACACGGCCCAGAACTCCACAGAGCATACTTTGAGGACCTTCACTTTGCCAAAGACGCAGGTAAGCGCGCACTACGTGATCGGGCGTGACGGCAAGGTATACCACATGCTCAACGACAACCTGCGCGCCTGGCATGGGGGCAACAGCCGCTGGGGCAACAACACCGACCTTAACTCCTCCTCCATCGGCATTGAGCTGGATAACAACGGGGCTGAGCCTTTTGCCGAGGCGCAGATCAGCAGCCTGCTGGAAGTTTTAGCGATGCTGAAGGAAAAGCACAACATCCCTGCCGAGAACTTTATCGGTCACTCCGACATCGCGCCGGTGCGCAAGGTAGACCCGAACGAAACGTTTCCGTGGAAGCAGCTGGCAGCGCATGGCTTTGGCCTGTGGTACGATGAGGGCGTGGTGGAGCAGTACCTACAGCCGGCCGCCCCGATAACGGTGCTCGACAGCACCGGCACAGCGCCCGTACTTATACTTCAGCCCCTGGACTCCGTCTCTACCATTCCGCCGCACTTTAACCCCAAAGAGGCACTCCGCATCATCGGGTACGACACCCGCGACATGCCCGCCGCCATCCGCGCCTTTAAGCTGCACTTTATCCAGGAGGAGGTGAACATGGAGTTGACAGAAAAAGACAAGATCATACTTTACAACCTGTACCAGAAATACCTGTAGGCTAAGCCTCAATCAAGTATAAAATCTGCGTTGCGATTAACCCACCCCTACCCTCCCGAGAGGGGAATCAAATTGTACTTGTAGGAATTCACCTTCTTGAAGGGATAGTGGTGGATCCCCTCTTTTACAAACCAGTAGACCGCAACTTGAGCTATAAAGTATAAAGCCGGCCCTGGCAGGAGAACCACTCTCCCACCGTGGCCGGCTGCTTTTATACTTCATACTTTATACTCGAGAGAAGTTAGCCAGCCATACTTTCTAATTTTCTAACTTTCTAACTCTCTAACTTTCTAACTCCTAAACTCTCTAGGCCAGCAGGTTCCACACATACCGCAGTATCAGTCCGGAAATGTAGGCGCCGTAGGTACCCACCGCATAGCCTAGCACGGCCAGCAGCACGCCCACCGGGGCCAGGTAGCGGTTAAACGCCGCCGCTACGATCGGCGCAGAGGCCGCACCCCCAATATTAGCCTGGCTGCCCACCGCCACATAGAAGAACGGAGCCCGTATCATACGCGCCACCACCAGCATAAAAAGGATGTGGAAGGTAATCCAGAAGGCGCCCACCAGGAACAGTTTCGGGTTATCCAGCACCGCGCCTAAGTCCATACTCATACCGATGGTGGCCACCAGGAAGTACAGGAAAATGGACCCAAAGCGGGAGGCGCCGAAGCCTTCCAGGTCGCGGGCCTTGGTGAACGAGAGCAACAGGCCAGCCGTGGTGGCAATGATCACGAGCCAGAAGAAGCCGCTGGTTATGGAGTATGTCTCCAGTTCCGGGAAGTTCTCGGCAAAGTAGGGCGCAATGATATCGGCCAGGAAGTGCGAAAGGCCGGTGAAGCCGAACGCTACGCCCAGTATCACCATCGTGGAGGTAACGGTGGGCATCTTGTGCTTGCCGGCCTGCAGCCCCTCCAGCCGCTCCTCCAACTCCCTGATCGGGCGGCTGTCGGCGTTCAGCAGCTTGTCAATTTTCTCCGGTTTCTGCGAGAAGTACAGCAGGAAGCCCATCCACACGTTCGCCACCAGCACATCCACGGCGATCATCTGCCCAAAGGCATCCTTGCTCGCCCCGAACACCTCCAGCATGGCCGCCTGGTTCGCGCCGCCGCCAATCCAGCTGCCTGCAATCGTGGAAAGGCCCTTCCATACTTCATCGTCGCCGGTGTAGAGCACATCCGGGAAAATGGAGCCAACCAGAAACAAGGCCAAGGGCCCGCCCAGTATAACCCCCAGCGTACCGGCAAAGAACATGATCACGGCCTTGCTGCCCAGCATGCGCAGCGACTTAAAGTCGATGCTGATGGTGAGCAGGATTAGAGAGGCTGGCAGGAAGAAACGCGACGCCACAAAGTATAACTGCGAGCTGTCGCCGGAAATGATGTTGAACGTATTGAGCAGCGCCGGCAAAAAATAGCACAGCAGCAGCGAGGGAATCAATTTGTAAAACTTCATCCAGAACCTATTGGTGCTGGATGAGGTATGGAAAACAGCGGCCAGGATGACGAGCAAAATGCCCAGCACCACGGCCTCGTTGGTGATCAGCGGTGCGCTAGTTTCGGTCATGGGTTGGAGTAGTGTTTGATGGTTAAGGGTGAAGTTCCGATTTGGATGGTGAACAGGCTGTTGCTCCGGAGCTGCCTGATCCTAAAACTTTAAAGTTAGAACGAGTATCCTCCAAACACAAAACCTACGGCCGTTTTAATAGAGATTTTTCTATACTTTACGCTATTTTGGCGCTGATAAAGTATAGCCGCTGTCGGTTTATACTTTCAGTTTTCTAAATTTGACCATCACGCACGCCTAAAGCCAGCCTAACGCCATGCTTACTCTACCCCAAGCGCTCGATCGCCTGCTCAGCCGCCACTACACGTTCCAAACGCCTGGTGCAATGGTGCTGGTAGCCAAGGGAGACGAGGTGATTTACTCGCGCGGTGCCGGTCTGGCGAATCTGGAAACAGGCGCCGCCATTACCCCGGAAACTACCTTCCGGATGGCCTCTGTTTCGAAGCAGTTTACCGCCATGTGCGTGCACCTGCTGGCGCAGCAGCAGAAGCTAGGGTTAAGCGATAAGCTTAGCGTATACTTTCCGGAGCTGACGCACTTCAAAAACATACAGCTGCTGCACCTGCTCAACCATACGTCGGGCCTCCCCGATTTTGAGGAGTTTATACCTGAAAACCAAACGACCCAACTCAGTGATGAGGATGTCCTGCGGATAACCGCTGCACAGGAAAGCACCCTCTTCTGCCCCGGCACGCAGTACCGTTACAGCAACACCGCTTTTATACTTTTGGGGCTGCTGGTAGAGCGCGTAACACGTATAAACTATGCAATTTTTCTGCAGGAAAACATCTTTCAGCCGCTGCAGATGCATCATTCCATACTTTATGGGGCGGGTGCTGCGATACCGAACCGGGCGTTGGGCTACAGCAGGGATGCGGCTGGCCAGTTTATACTTTCCGACCAGAACGTTGGCACCGCCACCTGCGGCGACGGCTGCATTTATACATCGGCGCAGGATTTCCTGAAGTGGCAGCGGGCCTTGAGCAACAGCCCTCTATTTAACATAAATAACGCACTCGGCAGCTACCCGGCAAGTATAAAGGCAGACCGGAAATGGTTTTACAGCATGGGCTGGTTTATGGCAACGTATGGGAGCGGCCACCCGGAGCTCTTCCACAGCGGCGACACCTCTGGATTTACCAACCTGGTCATCCGTTTGCCACAACACAATGTCCTTATTGCCTGCTTCTCCAACATCGCCCACAACCATACTTTCCTAAAAGACCTGCTGCAGGAGCTGAAGCAGTTCCCTGAATTCAG
Source organism: Pontibacter flavimaris (assembly GCF_001907195.1). Lineage (GTDB taxonomy): Bacteria > Bacteroidota > Bacteroidia > Cytophagales > Hymenobacteraceae > Pontibacter > Pontibacter flavimaris. The sequence continues at coordinate 859,675 of NZ_LVWA01000005.1, read as the reverse complement.
TCCAAGATCTGAACTCGTGCACCACCTGCAGGAGCTGACGCGGTAGCTTGACTGGGATTATATGTATAAATTCTTCATTAAGGAAGTTATTTATACTTTGAGAACCTGCCACCCGCACCTCTAAATCAGGCAAATAAAAAGAGGCGCCTAATGTAGGCGCCTCTTCAGGTATTTTTTCCCCCTTTCTGCATTTAGGAAGGGGAAAAAAGAGTCATTACTGATACAAAGCCGTCTTGCGAAGGTCTACCACCACATCATCCGGGGTAATGCGCTTGGCGCGAAGGAAGCGCTTGAGCTCGGGCTCATCAAAATTCGCCGCCTTAGGGTTCATGCTGCTGATGCGTACCCGGCCCGCCGAGTGGATGAACTCCTGATCTCCGCCGATCCACATGCCCACGTGCACCACCCGCTCCGATTTGCCATCTCTGGCAGGCACACCGAAGAACAGCAGGTCGCCGGGCTGTAGCTGATCCCAGCCGTTAGAGGTATCCACTAACTCGCCCACGTGCACCTGCTGCGAGGCGTCGCGCGGCAGCACCAGGCCGTTCATGAAGTACACGGTTTTAGTGAAGCCGCTGCAGTCCACGCCTTTAAACGAGGTGCCGCCCCACAAGTAGGGCAGGCCCATCAGCTGTTTGCTGGAGCTTACCAGGTTCTCGCCGCTGGGCTTGCGGCTGGCCAGCCACTCCTCATACTTCACCGACTCCGCCGCAGGCACAAAGCCCTTTCTGCCATCCGGGAAGGTTACCGCGTAGAAATCGCCCTGCTTCTGCTGCAGTGCCAGCACGTCGCCGTAAACTAAATCAGAAACAGTTCCTGCGTCAGTGCTGGCCGATGCGTAGGCAAAGCCATAGGGTTTGGTGTAGAGCAGCTTCGGGCTTTTCTGCCAGGCATCAAACGTGGCTTTGTCCATTAGGCTCACGCCTTTCTCGTCCACCCAGGCCAGGTACTTGTCCGGGGTCTGCACCAGGAACCAGCCGCGCTGATGCTTCAGCACGTTTACCGGCGTGCCCATGGTCGCCTGCGTGGCCAGTTCGGCCGGGTGCTTGGGCTCCGAGCGGATGTTGGCCACCGATATCGTGATCACGCCATACTCCTTGCCTTCCAGCTCCGCCTCCGGGAGCACCTCAATGCTATCCACGTAGGCAATATTCTCCGCCTTCAGTTTCTCCAGCAACACCTGCTTTGCCTCCGGCATGTTGGTTTCGCCGGCCAGCACGTTGCCGCGCTGCTCCACCTTAAAGAGCGCCACGCGCTTATCAGGTGCGTATTCCTGGCGCACGGCTTCAATGTGCGGGGCCATGGTGGCATCGGCTGTCGTGGTAACGGCAGTGGTGGTGGCGGTTTCCTTTCCGGTCGTACAGGCCATCAGGAGGCCAAGGGCAAGTATGAGGTAGTTCTTTTTCATCATGTTTTAAGGTGCCGCGCCACTTTGGCGCGCCAGGTTATGTTGGTGTTGGAATTGAAAGTATGAGCCCCGGATAGGGCCATCTCTCTAAGTTACGACAAAATCCGGAGAGAATTGGTTTACTGCCGCCGCCAAACGCTGCAGGTCCTCCGGCGTATGCAGGCTGCTCAGGATAACCCGTACGATGGGCGCACTCTCGGCGGTGGGGTAACGGAAGTTGGAGATCAGGATCCGGTGCAGGTGCAGGTGCTGCGCCATACTTTCCTGCGGGGTGCTGAACACCGGATATCCCGGAATGGCGCTGAACAGTTCCTGCCGCTGCAGCTGCCCCCGAAAAGTATGGATGTTCTGTTGCAGCCGCTCCTGCGCCTCCCGTATCACCTCCCCTGCCTGCAGGTAGGCGTGCAGGTAGGCCGGAATGGCCGGAGAGGCCCCGCCAAAGTAGGGGCTTGCCTTCACCTGCTCCACCAGCTGGCGGGAACCAAGTATAAACCCGGCCGGGATGCCCAGCGCCTTGCCAAACGAGCTTCCCACCACCACTTCCACGTTTTTATATTGAAGTAGCTCCGGGTAAATGCCCACGCCACCGGGTCCGGTCACGCCAAATCCGTGCGAGTCGTCCACCACAAGTATAATGTGTTTCTGCGCTGGCAGCTGCGCCACCCAATCAAAAGTATAGCTCCTGGCCTTCAGCGGGTCCAGTGCGTTGCAGATAAGTATAAACCGTTTCTCTTCGGATGCCTGCACTTCTTCTACCACCTGCTTCGTCCACTCCTCAAAGCTGCTATCGGCATTGGCCTGGGCGGCAGCAGAGTCGTTTTCCCAAAGGGCCGGGTGTGCGCCGGGGGCATACAAAAACCTGCCCCGGCTGCGCAGCACCTGCACCAGCGTCTGCCCCATCAGAAAGCCCGACGACATGGTAACGGCCGCCTCGGCACCGCTCATACGCGCCAGCTGCTCCTCTACCTGCCCGTATACCTGCAACCGCAGGTTAGAGCGGCGCGAGCTAGAGTAATTGGTGCCGTAGCGGCGTATTCCCTCCACCACCAGCTCCTGGAAAGCCGTGTTGCAGGCCATGCCCAGGTAAGAGGTGCCACTGCAATACAGAAACTCCTCGCCGTTGAGGATTACAGTGCGGCCAGGCAGGTGGTCGGTGTAGGCAGGGCTGATCATTAAGCGATCAGTTCGGCGCCGGTTCCGTTCACACTGCTGTAGTATACTTTTCCATTATCGATGGTGATGCCACGGGCAATGTCCTTGCTGATGAGCAACGGGCCGTCCATGTCCACATAATCCAGCATGGGCAGCAGCTGCGCGATGGCCGAGATACCTACCGTCGATTCCGTCATACAGCCCACCATCGTCTTCAGCCCGAGTTCGCGGGCTTCCTTTAGCATACGGCGGGCGGGCGTCAGGCCGCCGCACTTCACCAGCTTCACGTTCACGCCATGGAAATGGCCCACGCACTTGGCCACGTCGCTCTCGGTAATGCAGCTCTCGTCGGCAATCAGCGGCAGCACCGACTGCTGGTATACTTTCTTCATGCCGTCCATGTCATCGGCGCGCATCGGCTGCTCTATAAACTCCACACCCAGCGGCTTCAGCTGCTTCGCGTTCTCGATGGTTTCCTCCACACCCCAGGCGCAGTTGGCATCCACCCGGAACACGGCATCGGTATGCCTGCGCAGCTCTTTTATAATGGCAACATCCTCTTTCGTGCCCAGCTTTATCTTGTAGAGCGGCCAGGGCATTTCCTTCAGTTTCTTCACCATGTTCTCAATCGTGTCGATGCCGATGGTGTAGTTGGTAAGCGGGTTATGGTCTGTGCTAAGGCCCCACAGTTTGTAGAGCGGCTGGCCCTGCATTTTGCCATACAGGTCGTTAGCGGCCAGGTCCAGGGCGCAAAGGGCAAAGGGGTTGTTGGAAAGGTGCGGCTGCATCTGGGCCCAGAAATCCTCCGGCTTCTCCAGCTCTGTCGCCTCAATCTGGGTGCGGATGCCCTCCAGCGCCGCCGTCATACTTTCTATCGTGAAGCCATAGTAGGGGTTGCTGGTGGCCTCGCCATAGCCTTTGTGCCCGTTCTGCTCCAGCTCCACGATCATGGTAGGCTGCACGTCGCGCGAGTCGTAGGAAATGGTAAACGTATATCTCAGCGGCAGGTCGAAAGACCGGATGGTTAGTTTCATGGTAGTATGTTTAGGTAGATGTTTGTTCGTGTTAGAAAGCGTCTGTCAGTTTATACTTAGGGCTATTTATACTTTGTGTTAGTAGCGGTGGTGCACCTCCGTCATGATGCGCTCCATCTCGTTGCGGATATCGGAGGTAGATACTTTATAGTTGTTGTTCATAAAGCTATAGAGCAGCAGCTTCCCGCTTTTGGTCATGATATAGCCACTCTGGTTGTGCACATGCGCCAGCGTACCGGACTTGCCGAAAACGAACGGCACGTCGGCCTTATAGATGTTACGGAATGTGCCGGGTCTGCCGCCCACCGCCAGCATCGGGAGCAGTTTCTCACGGGGGCGTTCCTGCATCAGCTTCTGCAGCAGCGCAATGATGCTTCGGGGCGTGAACATGTTCATGCTGGAAAGGCCTGAGCCATCGATCCACACCGGCTCGTCCGGCAAATCTGCCAGGTAAGTTTCTTTTATGTGCCTGATCGCCCGCTCCACAGAAAGGGTATCGGAGAGGGTGCCGGAGCAGAGGGCCATCAGTTGCTCGGCCATCAGGTTGTCGCTCACCTGCAGCATGCGCCTGAGCACGGTGTCTGTCGGCAGTCCATAGAAAATCTTTCCCCCTTGCGGCACGGCGGCTTTCAAAAGCTCCACCTCCCGCTTCAGGGTATCCGCCAGCAGCGCCACGGTCATCTCGGGTGAGGTGATGTAGGGCACCTCGGTGGAGAACTTCTCCGCGGCGTACCTCGGGCGATAGGTGATGTGGTTGGTGCGCCAGCCCCTCACAAAGGCTGCGTTTGACCGTGACGCAGCAGTATCTACCACGACATTCTTCTTAAAGTATGACGGTGTGGTGGTGAAAGGCGCTGTTTCCTCTTTGTAGAACTTGATCACGTTGCCATGGATCGGGAACACGTTTCGCTCCGGCTGATAATAGTAGTTGTAATCATCCCAATCCCAGTTGGTGGCAAAGGGCGTGCTGGTGAAAGGAGCCTCCACATAGTATAGCTTCTTCTCCGGGCGGTTTTTCAGGAAGTCATAGGCCAGCGTGTTCTTCAGGTCCATGTGGGTGAAGGTGGGGTCGCCGGTACCCCAGAAAATAAGTGAGTCGCCACGGCTCACATACTTCAGCGCCGGGATGGAGTCGCCGAGCATTTTATGGCTGGCATAGAACGTAAACAGCTTGGTGTTAGAGGCGGGCACAAAGTACTTGTCGGCGTTATGCTCCACCACCATCTGCCCCAGTTCCGGGTCGTACAAGGCAAAGCCCACAAAACTCTGCCGCAGCACCTGCGACTCGGTCACCTCTTTCCTGATCTCAGCAGGGCCAAAGCGGGCTGCTTCGGGCGAGGCGATAGGCACCTTGCTGCTGCAGGCCATCGTCAGGAGCAGGCAGCAAAGCACTCCGTATCTGTAAAACTGGTTTAGCGGGCTCATACCTTCTGGCGCTTTTCGTTGAAAGGGTTAAATAAGCAAAATGTGCTATATAATCAAACAGGTTTGGCAGCGCCACTCCAACAAGCCGCTTAAATTCTTCCGATTGCAGCTTAAAATTCAATGCTCTATCAAGATAATAACACTTCCCCTTATTCAAGGTCAGAATATCTTATTTAACTACCAAATTCATCTATAGAAATTTGGCTATATACATTATATCGGTAAATTAGAAGGCTAATCTAAATTCTAACTAACCTAACACACTCATGAGAAAATTGTACCTGTCAACTTTACTGTTGCTGTTGGTCTGCTGGTGCGGCACTGCATTTGCCCAGCAAACCAGCGTTAGCGGCACGGTAACAGGCGCTGATAACGGCATTCCGTTACCCGGTGTCAGTGTAATTGTAAAAGGAACGGCCACGGGCGTAACCACTGCTGCCGATGGCACCTTTCAGGTGAACGTGCCAGCACCCGAGTCGGTACTGATGTTCCGCTTTCTGGGCTATGAAGTACAGGAAGTAAAAGTAGGCAATCAGCGCGTGTTTAACGTGCGCCTGAACCTTGACAACAAGCAACTGCAGGAGGTGGTCGTAACGGCACTGGGCATTCAGCGCGAGGAGCGTTCGCTGGGCTACGCCACGCAGGAGGTAAAAGGAGAAGACCTAACCCTAACGAAAGAGCAGAACGTGCTCGGATCGCTGGCCGGTAAAGTGGCCGGTGTGCAGGTAACCGGTGCCTCCGGCGCAAGTATGGGCGGTACCCAAAAGATCAAGATCCGTGGCGTTAACTCACTAACAGGAAGCGGAGAGCCGCTGATTGTGGTGGATGGCACGCCCATCTCGAATGCCAACTTTGCAGGAAGAAGCGGCGCTGACTATGGCAACCTGGCTCAGGACATCAACTCAGAGGATGTAGAGTCGGTAAACGTGCTGAAAGGACCCGCTGCCTCAGCTCTGTACGGCATCCGCGGCCAATACGGTGTCATCATGATTACAACCAAAAAGGGTAAGCGGGGTGCTAAAAAAGTAGATGTGCAGTTGAATTCCGCGTTCTCGGTTGAAAAGGCAAGTAACTTCATGCCACTACAGAACCATTATGGCGGCGGTTCCACGCAAACTTTCCGAACACTGGCCAACGGGCAGCCATATGTGGACGGCACTGACGAAAGCTGGGGCCCAAAGATGGATGGCACACCTGTACGCATGATACACAGCTTCTATCCGCAGGATCCTGAGTATGAAAAGCTCACCCCTTTTGTACCGCAGCCAGACAACATTAAGGACTACTACGAAACCGGGCACAGCCTTAACAATGGCATATCGATAGCCGGAGGCAACGAGAACACGGCTATCCGGTTCAGCTACAACAACACCAGCATAGAAGGCATTGAACCTAACTCCTGGCTAAAGCGCAACAACCTTGGCCTGAGCGCCTCGCTGGACCTTTCGAAGAAACTGACAGTTTCGACGAACGTGAACTACGCTACCAATAATGCCCGTCGCCCCTCACAGGGATATTACGAAGGCGCAACTAACATGGTGCAGTGGTTTCAGCGCAGCCTGAGCATGGATCGCCTCCGCGACTACAAGTATCCGGATGGCACTTACTACCAGTGGAACATCAACAGGCCAAACGCACAAGGTGTGCTAAGCAGCTTTGAACCGGGTGATTGGAACAACCCATACTTCGAAGCTTACGAAAACAGCAACCTCGACAGCAGAGACCGTTTCTTCGGGGATGTAGGATTGACCTGGGAGGTACTGCCTTCACTGAAGCTGAGCAGCTTTGTACGTTCTGATATGTTTACGCAGAACCTGGAGCACAAAGAGGCTGCGGGTGGCAGATATGATGATGGTTACTCAGTGGGCAAGTACCAGAACAAGGAAATGAATTACGAATTTCTAGGGCAATATACTAAAGAGTGGGGTGACTTCTCGCTGAATGCCAGCTTAGGGGCAAACCTGTACTCCAGGCGGTACACATATGTAAGTCAGGCAACGGTGGGCGGCCTGTCCAGCCCGGGCTTTTATAGTATAGAGGCATCCAGAGAGCGCCCCACAACATCCTCTTACCTGCAGCGCAAAGAGATACGCAGCGGGTACGCTTTGATGTCACTTGGCTACAAGGATACCTACTATATCGATGCCTCGCTCCGCAATGACAACTCTTCTACGTTGCCAGCTGACAACAATTCGTATTGGTATCCTTCGGTATCAGGTAGCCTTGTCTTCAGCGAGCTACTCCAGTGGCAGCCGCTTTCCTACGGTAAAATGAGGCTAAGCTATGCGAAGGCTGGTTCCGACCTGAGCCCTTACGGCATCCTTCCTACCTATGAAGTGGGCGGTATTTATGACGGCGTTAATACTTTATATGTGCCAGATGTGCTGAACAACTCGGATATTAAGCCTTCCTTCTCCAACGCGTATGAGGCCGGCCTGGACCTGAGGTTCTTTAACAACCGCTTCGGGGTAGACTTCACCTATTACCAGCAGCGAAACAAGAACCAGATCATCAACCTGAGAGTGCCAGGTACCAGTGGCTATACTTCTGCCCGCATCAATGCAGGCCTGATCGAGAACAAAGGGGTGGAACTGACGCTGACAGGAACACCCGTGCAATCAGAGAACTTCACCTGGGATGCCACCTTTAACTTGAACAGAAACAGAAGTATGGTGAAGGAACTCTACTCCGATATCGATGTGTATCCACTAGACAACAACACATACTCCGGCGTTACGATTTACCTGAACTCTGAGGTGGGAGAGCCCTTCGGAAGCCTAGTAGGAAATGCCTATAAGCGAGACCCGGAAACAGGTAAGAAGCTGATTGGAAAAGATAACATGCCGGTTTTTGAAACGAACCATAACTTTGGCAGCGTGCTTCCGGATTTAACCGGTGGTCTGCAGAACAACTTCAAGATCGGCAAATTTAATCTAGGGGCCATGGTAGACTATCAGCTTGGCGGTCAGTTCTTTAGCTGGTCACGCATGCTGGCTGTAAAGTCGGGGCAGCATGCCGAAACAGCTGCCATGAACGACAAGGGCAAAAACGTGCGTGACCCTTTAAGCGAAGGTGGTGGCGTGAAAGTGGAAGGTATCTATGCACCGGGCACCATTATCGATGACGTGGATGTGAGCGGACAGCCTGTTACTGCTTATGTAGATGCAAAATCATACTTCCGAAACAATATTGGCAAGAACATCTACGAGGAGTGGCTGTATGATGCTTCCTACATTAAACTGAGAGAGGTGCGCCTAGGCTATACTTTCGAAAAGAGCACCCTCGCCTGGCTGCCTTTCAATAGTGTAAACCTGTCCCTGATCAGCCGCAACCCGGCCACGATCTGGCAGAAAGCACCGAAAGGTCTGGATCCGTCGGAGCTTTCTACTGGCAGTTCATCTATCAGTTGGCTGGAAACAGGCCAATTAATCACGACACGCTCCTATGGCGTCAATCTTAATATCACCTTCTAAACAAGCAATATCATGAAGAAGATATATGTTTTAATGCTGGCAGGCTTACTCTTCGGAGGATGCAATGACTTTGCCGACGACATCAACGTAAACCCCAACAAACCCAGCGTAGCCTCAGGCACGCAACTGATTGCTAATGCGGAGTTTTACCTTCCGGGCCTAAACTCTGCACCACAGGGCGAGTTCTTCTCCCAGCACTTAGCTGAGACGTTGTATCCTGGTGCCTCGTTGTACAATACCGTTAATTTCAATTATTACGGCTTATACTCGGGTCCCCTCATGAACCTGGAAACGGTTCTGAACACGGATGACCTGGACGCCAAAGAGGGCCCCGTGAACAACCAGCTGGCAGTTGCCAAGATTCTCAAGGCATACTTTTTCTGGAATATCACGGACCGTTGGGGCGATGTTCCCTACAGCGAGGCGTTGAAAGGGGATGACAACTTTACTCCCAAGTATGACACGCAGGAGGCAATCTACAACAATCTCTTCCAGCTACTGGAGGAAGCCAATTCGATGGTGGTGCCTGGCAAAATCAGTAACGACATTGTGTATGGGGGCGACGCAGGCAAGTGGCAGAAACTAGCCAACACACTCCGCCTGCTCATGGCCTTGCGCCTGTCCGAAGTGGATGCTACAAAAGCGCAGGCAGAGTTTAACAAAGCACTGGAAGCGGGGACCATGACCTCCAACGGGGATAATTTTGTTTACAAGCATTTGCCTGAAGAAGTAAATGAGAACTACTGGTACAGCCAAGTAGGCAGACAAAAGCGCCTTTGGTGGGCGTTGAGTGAGAACCTGGTGGATCATATGAAGCCAGTGGAAGACCCCCGCTTACCTGTTTTCGGCAATAAAAACGAGGAAGGCTATTATGTAGGGCTGGAGTATGGCAAGGCGGAGGCTTCCAATGAGTCTAAATACTCCTTACTGGGCACTGCCATCTGGAAGCAGGACGCACCTGTTTACCTGGTAACGTACGCCCAGGTGCTTTTTGCCAAAGCAGAGGCAGCTAAACGCGGCTGGATCCCTGGGGGAGATGTAGCAGCAGCAGATTTCTACAAGGAAGCTATTTCCCTGTCTGTGCTGCAATGGACAGGCACCACAACTGGAGTAAGCGAATTACTGACGCAACCCGGGGTAGCCTTTGAACCAGCAAAAGCTATAGAGCAAATTGCCACACAACGATGGATACACTTGTTCATGAACGGCTACGAAGCCTGGGCAGAGTGGAGAAGAACAGGATACCCTGATCTATCCGCCGCTTCCGGAGGAAAGCAGGTGCCGACGCGTCAGGGTTACCCTACTGAGGAGCAGTTTAACAACACAGCGAACTACAATGAGGCCGTGCAGCGCCAATTTGGTGGCACCGATGGCCTTTACGGGCAGCTTTGGTGGGATAAGTAACAGACAGTCTTAAATAGCAGAAAAGGCACTCTTCGGTTGAAGAGCGCCTTTCTTTTTTAGCAGCAAGTATAAACTACGGGCAGAAAATCCAATAAAAAGAACTTTGAGTACTTATTTTACGTTACATTTATACTTACTGAAAATATTTTATTAAAGTTTTTGCCTTACACAAAGTATTTGCTAATATTGTAGTGATAGGTTTTACGCGCTACGTGCATGAGCACCTTAACTTCCCATACCGATTACCTGGAGACCCTCAACAACGTTGAGAAGAAGAAATTTTTACAGAAAGTAAAGATAATCAGGCATCTGTATGTGAAAGGCGCCCGCACGAATGCCGATATTTGCTCTCGCTTCAACATCAGCTCCCCTACTTCTATGGGGTTATTAGGTGAATTAATCTCGGAGGGGCTGGTGGAGAAGCAGGGGCTCGGCAAATCAGTAGGTGGACGCAAACCTGATCTCTACGGACTCCGCAACCACTCCCTCTACGTCCTTAGCATCGACATGGACCGCTTTAGCACCCGCATGGCGATCATGGACAATAACAACAACCAGGTTACCCCCATCCGCACGTACAGCTATACTTTGCCGGAAGATCTTAGCGGACTCGATACCTTCTGTACCTGGGTGCAGGAGCTTATCACGTCCTCCGGGATAGACCAGCAGCGACTGGTGGGAATTGGCGTAAGCATGCCGGGCCTGGTAGCCAGCAAGGAGGGAGACTCCCGCACCTATTTGAGAACCGATGTGCTGGAGGAGTCGCTGCAGGAGGTGCTGCGACACAAACTAGGCAAGCCGGTGTTCATTCAGAACGACGTGAAAAGCGCCGCGCTGGCCGAGCTCCGGTTCGGGCAAGCCCATGGCAAGCAGGACGTGCTGGTGATTTCCATCGACTGGGGCGTCGGCACGGGCGTTATCATGGACGGCAGGCTGCGCGGCGGGGCCTTGGGCTTTGCCGGGGAGTTCGGCCACATCCCCCTGGAGGAGAACGGCACCCTTTGCCACTGCGGCAAGCGCGGCTGCCTCGAAACGAGGGCCTCTGGCGTGGCGCTGGCCCGCGCAGCGCGCGAAGGGATACAAGCCGGCCAGAAATCAATCTTAAGCAAACTGACCGAAGAGGAACTGGAGCAGCTGGAGCCGCAGCACATTATAGATGCCGCGCACCAGGGAGACCAGTTTGCCATAAGCCTGCTCTCCGAGACCGGGGCGAACCTGGGCAAGGGCATTGCCATACTCATACAGCTGTTTAACCCCGAACTGGTTATACTTGGAGGGAAGATGGCAGAGGCCGGCCAACTCATCACCACGCCTATCCAGCAGTCCATCAACACGTATTGCATGGCGCAGCTGCGCGAGTCTGCCAGCATCGCGCTTTCTACGCTGGGGCAGCAGGCAAGTATGATGGGGGCCACGGCCACCGTACTCGAAAGCATATTGGAACAGCAGCTGGAACAGGCTCGCTAATCAAAATAAAACTGAGGTAAATCAACGTATAAAGCATGATGCATCCACTTAAAAACAACGCTGCCTATAACAGGCAACGCACTTCGCCCAGGCTAAACCTGCTGGAGGAAACCAGGTTTGAGAAACTGCCGGTAACCGTATTCCCTGACCAGCATATTGCCTCTGTAAAGGTGGCACAGCGCATTGCCGACCTCATCAGGAGCAAGCAGGACAAGGGCGAGCAGGCCGTACTTGGCCTGGCGACCGGCGCCACGCCGGTGGGGGTGTATGCGGAGTTGGTGAGAATGCACCGCGAGGAAGGTCTGAGCTTCCGCAACGTAATCACCTTTAACCTTGATGAGTACTACCCGATGCAGCCTGACGCGGCCCAAAGCTACGTCACGTTCATGAACGAGAACCTCTTCAATCACATCGATATACAGAAGGAGAACGTGCACATTCCGGACGGCACACTGCCCAAGGAGGAAATACACGAATATTGCCTGAGCTATGAGCGCCGCATCGAGGAAATGGGTGGACTGGACCTGCAGATCCTGGGTATCGGACGTACCGGCCACATCGGTTTCAACGAGCCGGGCTCTGCGCCAAACTCCGGCACGCGCCTGGTAACACTCGACGACCTGACCCGCCGCGACGCAGCCCGCGACTTCGGTGGTAAGGAGAACGTGCCGACCAAGGCCATCACCATGGGTATCGGCACCATCTTTAAGGCCCGTGAGATCATCCTGATGGCGTGGAGCCAGAAGAAGGCCTCCATTCTCAAGAAAGCCGTGGAGGGAGAGATGTCGAGCGAGGTGCCGGCTACCTACCTGCAGCTGTCCGACAGCGTGGAGTTTGTGCTGGACGAGGCCGCGGCCTCGGAACTGACCCGCTTTAACACGCCGTGGCTGGTGAAGGATTGCGTGTGGGACATCCAGATGCGCAAGAAAGCCGTGATCTGGCTGTCGCAGACCCTGAACAAGCCTATCCTGAAGCTGACGGAGGAGGACTACAACAACAACGGCATGGCGCAGCTGGCCACCGAGTTTGGCCCCGCCTATAACATCAACATCGACATCTTTAACAAGATGCAGCATACCATTACCGGGTGGCCGGGTGGTAAGCCAAACGCCGACGATTCGCAGCGCCCGGAACGTGCCGAGCCTGCCCACAAGCGCGTGGTTATCTTCTCCCCTCACCCGGACGATGACGTGATCTCGATGGGCGGTACCTTCATTCGTTTAGTGGACCAGGGCCACGACGTGCATGTGGCCTACCAGACCTCCGGCAACACGGCCGTTTGGGATGATGACGTGCTGCGTTACGTGGAATTCGCCATCGACTTTAACACAAGCATTGGCAACGATACTGCCAGGTTGCAGCAGATATACGACGACATGCGCGGCTTTATCGAGGAGAAGCACCCCAACCAGGTAGACACGAAAGAGATCCTGAACGTGAAGGGCTTTATCCGCAAGAGCGAGGCGCTGGCTGGTGCCCGCTATGCTGGCCTGGAGGACGAGAACATTCACTTTATGGCCCTGCCCTTCTACGAGACGGGCAAGCATAAGAAGAACTCGGTTTCTGATAAGGACATTGAGCTGACCATGAAACTGCTGCAGCGCGTGAAGCCCCAGCAGGTATTTGCCGCTGGTGATTTTGCCGACCCGCACGGAACGCACATTGTTTGCTTTAAGATTATAGTGGATGCCCTGCAGCGCCTGCGTGAAGCTGGCGAGGAGTGGGTGAACGACTGCTGGCTGTGGATGTACCGCGGCGCCTGGCACGAGTTCGAGACACATGAGATCGAAATGGCCGTGCCGCTGTCGCCGCAGGAGGTGCTGCGCAAGCGCCAGGCTATCTTCAAACACCAGTCACAGAAAGACACGCCGGTATTCCCGGGCGACGACTCCCGCGAGTTCTGGGTTCGCGCCGAGGAGCGCAACCGCGAGACCGCTGAAAGATACCATAAACTTGGCCTTGCCGACTATGAGGCCATGGAAGCATTCGTACGCTACAATTACTAAACCTCCCTCTCTCAGAGGACACACACATAGGAACACATAGGTTTTAAAGCTACGAGAAAGCCCGCTCAGTTTCTGAGCGGGCTTTATGTTTTATAGTGGTATAAGTTGTCACTTCATACTTATACTTCATACTTATACTTCATACTTATACTTCATACTTATACTTCATACTTATACTTCATACTTATACTTCATACTTATACTTCATACTTATACTTCATACTTCATAAATAGGAGAACAGAATTAGTTTATATTATATTGTCATCCTGAAAGGATCTTGTGGGCAAGCCGCATAAGCTTAACTTCCCTTCTACCAAGTTTCTTCCAGAATGACAGCTCTCTTTAATACTTCAATTTAATTCTGTCCCCATACTTACTTATACTTATACTTTTTCCTAAGCTGTAGTCTGATCATCTAACCGAAAATCCCTGCACGGTATAGAGTATACCCAAGGCCAGCGACTGGTTATACTGTACTTCTGTGTCCTGGTCGTAGTCGTACACGAAGTTGCCCGTCAGGCTTACGTTAATGTAGCGGTTTACCTTGGCTGTAAGCGTTGCGTTCAGCAGGTGGTCGATTTTTTTCCCGGAAAGCTCTTTGTAGTTTATATAGGACATGTAGTTGGCCCTCAGGTTCAGGTTCTGCATGATGTCCCGGTCATAGGCGGCCTGTATCATGGCGGCCAGCCACTCAGTCCGCACCTTCTTTCCCTCCGGCACACCGTACCGCTCGTTCACTCCCACGGCCTCGTCCGCTAAAAAAGTAAAGCGTGGGGCAAACGGGCTCAGGCGCAGGGAAAAGTGTGGTTTGGGCTTATACTCCGCACCCAGGGCAAACGTCAGGAAGCCGGGCGCCAGGAAATTAGAGATCAGCCTGTCAGTGCCGTCAGCGTCCACGTCGTACTCATAGCCCTTCGTAAACTGCGACAGGAAGTTGGCGGAGACAAAGGTGTTCCAATCCGAGGAAATGGCATAGCCATACTTGGTGTCGAGGTAGATGCGGTCTATACTTTTGCGCTGCTCCTCCCCCTTGTTTTTGATCAGGCCATACTGCAGCTGCACGGCGTTGTCCCAGCTTATCTTAGCCAGTTTGTAGTCAGCGCGGGCATCCAAATGGGTGTTAAAAGCCACAGAGCTGACACCACCAGCTTTCCAGTTGTCGCTGAAGGCAGACTGATTCAAGTTGATGCCAGCGGCAAAGGAACGGCGCCATAGCGTGTCTGCTTCGGTGGTGGTTTGGGCAAGTGCAGCCGTAGTACAAAGCGCTAAAGTGAGCACTGCAAGTAAACGTTTGATCATGGTAATAGTATTAGATGATGGTTATATTTTAGAACTGCTATACTTACTGGTTTACCGCGCGCCGGGTTGTGTGAATCTTGAATAAGGCTTCGAAACTGGAATACATCTTTCCCAGGCAGGACCTTTACTTTAGTTTCTCTTCCTCTTCACAAGCCCCTTTAGCAAGCTATCAAAAGTACAGTAACAAAAAAGAGGCACCCTTACAGGCGCCTCTTTTCGGTAAAGTATAAATCAGCTGTTTACGGATTGGTGCGCTGTGCCAGCTTGCTCTTTTCAATGGCATCGTACACCACCTGCAGCACGTTGGTGCGGGTGTTCAGTTGGCTCAGCCTCGGGTTCTCGCGGGTTGGGTTCACGCGGTTCGACAGGAACACGTACACCAGGTTGTTCACGGGGTCTATCCAGGTATAGGTGCCCGTAAAGCCGGAGTGGCCGAAGCTCTCCGCAGGGGCACTTGGCGCCGCGTTGCTGTTCTGCGCTCCCGGCTTGGCCGGACGGTCGAAACCGAGGGCGCGGTAGTTGCCCTGGTCGCAGAACTGGCACTTGCTGAACTCACTCACGGTGTTGCCGCTAATGTAGGTTTCCCCGGCATACTTTCCGTCCTGCAAGTATAACTGCATCAGTTTAGCCACGTCGTTGGAGTTGCCGAACAGGCCGGCATGGCCGCTAACGCCGCCGAGCATGGCAGCTCCCTCGTCGTGCACTGTGCCGTGCAGCAGCTGCTTGCGGAAGTGCGGCTCATACTCCGTCGGCACGATCTGCTCCGGCCTGTAGTACTTGTATGGGTTAAATGTCAGGGAGGTCGCGCCGATCGGCTGGTAAATGTTCTCCTTCAGGTAAGTCTCAAATTTCTCTCCGGTGATGTTCTGCACCACCAGCGGGGCAAGTATAAACGAGAGGTCACTGTACACATAGCCCGGCTTCTCGTTCAGCGGCGACTTCACGATGGCCTTGTAGATCTTGTTGCAGTACCTGCGGTGAATGTACAGGTTATCCGCCACTTTGATCGGGAAACGGCGCGAGGAGTCTGCCTTGAAGGTGGCCCACTTAAACTTACCGTTCTTCTTCACCGTCTCTTTCCAGAACGGGATCCAGGACTTCAGCCCCGCCTGGTGCGTCAGGATGTCGCGGTACTTCAGGTTCTCTTTGTTAGAGCCCTCCACTATTGGCAGGTATTCTCCCAGCGTGCGGTCCACGTCAAAGCGGCCCTCGCCGCTCAGTTTCATAAAGGCGGCCAGCGAGGTGCTTATCTTCGTTACGGAGGCCAGGTCGTAGAGGTCGGTTACCTGCACCGGCTGCTCGTTGTCGTAGGTATGGAAACCATAGGCTTTGTGGTAGATCACCTTGCCATCCTTGGCCACGAGCACTTGCGCGCCGGGCGTTGCCTTCTGCTCCATGGCCTGCGCCACCAGCGAGTCTATCCCTTCGAAGTCCTGGGTCTTCAGGCCCACCGCCTCGGGCATGGTATAGGCAAAGCGCAGGCCACCGTTTGTGCGAAGCCCGTCATCTATTTTAAAGGCATTGTTGATCGTCACCGGCAGTTTTCCTTTTGCCCCGATGCCGCCAAAGATCATCTGCGCGGTCAGGTCCTGCGTTTGCGGCGTTTCCTGGTAGGCAGCAATCACGGCATCCGCCTTCTCCAGGCTCTCCATCTCCGCCAGGCTGTATACGTTGCCGAACACGCCCACAATCGTTGGCTTGGAGCGGATAAGGTCCTTCAGGAACAGGTTCATCTCGGCAGTGATTCCGAAATTGCTGCCTCCGGCCTTCAGGTTCAGTTTGTGCATGCCGGCCACAATCAGGTTATACTCCTGCAGCTTCTCCTTCAGGGCCATCAGCTCCGCCAGCGAGGCAGTTGGCTGCAGAAAGAACGTATCCACCTTGGTATAACGGGCCAAGCCACGTTGAAAGTCCGTTTCCTGCTTCGTGCCGATGGCCAGCGCCGCTACTTTTAAAGTATCGATATTCTGGATGGGCAGGATGCTCTGCTTGTTGCGTAGCAGCGTGAGCGAGGCTTCCACCAGTTGCTGGTTGAGATATTTAGCGTGCGGATTATTCAGGTCTTCGATCAGGTTCTCCGTCTCGATCGGCTTATACTTATCCAGCCCCAGCCATTGCTTGGCGGCCAGCACCTTTCGGGCGCGGGCATCTACCTCTTCCTGCGTGATCTCTCCGTTGGCGATGGCTTTTTTGATCTCCTCGATCGTGGTTTTCACGTCCATCGTGTTCAGCAGCATGTCGTTGCCGGCCAGCAGGGCCTTCACGTCCACAATGCCCGGAGGATAGAATTTCGCCACGCCGTCCATGTTCAGGGCATCGGTAAAAACCAGGCCTTTGTAGCCCATCTCTTTCTTCAGCAGGTCCGTCACGATCGGCTTGGAAAGCGTGGAAGCCAGGCTGTCGGTGTTATCCAACGCGGGGATGTTCATGTGGGCTACCATCAAACTGCCCAGGCCGTTCTTCATGAGCTGGCGGAACGGGTAGAGTTCCACGGAGTCGAGGCGAAGCTTGGAGAAATGGATGACCGGCAGTCCGTAATGTGAGTCCACGTTGGTATCGCCGTGGCCCGGGAAGTGCTTGGCGTTGGCCAGCACCTTCTCGTCCTGCATGCCGCGCATGTAGGCCATCGCTTTGCGCGTTACGTTATACTTGTCCTCGCCAAAAGAGCGGAAGCCGATCACAGGGTTGTTGGCGTTGTTGTTCACGTCCACCACCGGGGCGAAGTTAACGTGGATGCCCAGCCGGCGGCACTGGCGGGCAATCTCGGCGCCCATCTCATAGATCAGCTGCTCATCCTCTATGCCGCCCAGGGCCATCTGGTACGGGAACTTTATCGTGCTGTCCAGGCGCATGGCCAGGCCCCACTCCCCGTCTATACTGACCATCAAAGGCACCTTGCTTTCGCGCTGGTACCGGTTGGTCATGTGGGCCTGGCGTACCGGCCCGCCCTGGAAAAAGATCAGCCCGCCTACCTTATACTTGGTCACCAGTTTGCTCACCGAGTCGATGTGCGCCTGGTCCTTGTTAGAGTATACCGGGATCATGATGAGCTGCGCGATGCGCTCTTCCGGCGTCAGGGTGCTGAACACAGAGTCTACCCAGGCCTGGTCCGCGTTTAGGAAGGGCGGGTCGGTGGCTGGGTTGAAGGTCTTGGCAACCGCTTTCTGAGCAGTGCTGCTGCGCGTCTTGGAAGTGCGCCGCTGCGCATCCGCGTCAGTTGCCCCAAACAAAAACAAGGCAACAAGGGTGAGCAAAAGAAAGGATCTTTTTTCCAACGTGATGAAAGATTAGTGAGTAGCGTTTGATAAAGGGTAAATTTAAGTTTTTTATGAGAAAGGAGTTCTATGTTGCGGTGAATTCTTCCAATCCCCCTGCCGCTCAGAAAATATAGTGCAAATTCACTTCTTTATTTTCACCCTCCCCTTTCCTTCATAACATCCTATTGCTATATTTCGGTATAGAACTCCTTTATACTTTAAAACTGGTTTTAGCCACAGAACAGCTTCTAAAAGTACAGTATCCTTCAAATCCATGACCACACATGCATAAATCTCTACTACAGTACCTTCTGCTAACTTTGGCAATGGCCTCTGCTTCCCTGGCACAGGCACAAGAGCAGCCGCTCAAGCGGGAATTCCGCGCTGTCTGGATCGCCACGGTCGCCAACATCGACTGGCCGGGGCAGAAAGGCCTCTCGCCAGCGGTGCAGCAGCAGGAGTTTAAGTATATTTTGGATGAGCACCAGAAAAACGGGATGAATGCCGTCATTGTGCAAGTAAGGCCCGCCGCCGACGCACTCTACCGCAGCAACCTGGAGCCCTGGTCGGAGTTCCTGACCGGCAAGCAGGGCCAGGCCATGAACCCGCCCTACGACCCGCTGCAGTTTATGCTGGAGGAGGCGCACAAGCGCGGCATGGAGTTTCACGCCTGGTTTAACCCTTACCGCGCCACGTTCGATGCAAAGGCCGAGGTTGCCCCCAACCACATTACCAAACGCAGGCCGGAGTGGTTCATAAAGTATGAGGGGAAGCTGCTCTTTAACCCCGGCATTCCGGAGGTGCGCCAATATATTACCAGTGTGGTGATGGACGTGGTGAACCGCTATGACATAGACGGCGTGCACTTCGATGACTATTTCTATCCCTACCCAGTCCCTAAAAAGCCGTTCCCGGATGAGCAGACCTACGCTGCCTACCAGGGCCTCTTCACCAACAAGGACGACTGGCGCCGCTATAACGTGGACGAGCTGATCAAGGGAGTGTCGGATAGTATAAACCATGTAAAGCCCTGGGTAAAGTTCGGCATCAGCCCGTTCGGGGTATGGAAAAACCTGGCCGATGGGCCTGACGGATCCGCCACGCGCGCCGGGGCTCCCAGCTACACCGCCTTGTATGCCGACACCCGCAAGTGGATGCAGGTGGGCTGGATTGATTACCTGGTACCGCAAGTATACTGGCACATCGGCAACCCGGCCGCTGACTATAAGACCGTGCTGGAGTGGTGGGCCCAGAACGCTTTCCAGCGCCACCTCTACGTTGGGCTGGGAGCCTATAAAGTAGCCTCCGACCCTACCTACCGCGAGTGGCACGACCCGAACGAGATGCCGCGCCAGCTGCAACTGGCCAGGGCAACGCCCAACGTGGGCGGCAGCGTGTTCTTCAGCTCCAAATCCGTAATGAGCAACCCCAATAACCTGCAGGACTCCCTGCGCAACTCCTACTACAAGTACCCGGCCCTGCTGCCTGTGATGGACTGGAAAAAGAACGCGGAACTGGAGCCGCCCTTCTCCCTGAAAGTTCGCCAGACCGACAGCGGCGTGCGCCTGCACTGGCAGCACGACCAGGAGGTGCGCTATTATGTTATTTACCGTTTTGTGAAGGAAAGCTTTTGGGAAACGCCTTTCTGGAAGCGCGCCTTCTGGGAAGAGCGCAAATGGCAGCCACTCGACCCGGACCTGAGCAGCCCGGTTAGTATCGTGGCCAAGGTCTTCGGCACCAACACCGCCTTTATAGATGAAACGCCTTTGGAGAGCGGAAAATATATCTACGTTGTGACGGCGCTGGACCGGCAGCAAAACGAAAGCGCCCCCTCCCACCCTGCCACAGTAAAGTATAAGTATTGATTTATACTTTGCTTTCCCCTAAAACAGGAACAGCCGCCTATCCGGGCGGCTGTTCCTGTTTTAGGGGAAAGTATGAGGGCTTAGACATTACAAAGCACTGACGCCACAACCTCCTGGCTAAGGTATAAATCTGATCTGTTTATACTTTCCTCCTGATACCAGGAAGCTGAGGCTTTGCTGAAATATTCGAAGCCATACTACCACCTGTATTAGTAGGTGAAAGTATGGCTTCGCTCAATGCATACGGTGAAGTGCAACTATTCCGTGAACTCCAGGCAAGCCACTTTTCCATCCATCGTGCTCACCACCACCCGCTTCTTATCCAGCGGCATGATGGGGTTCATGAGGCCGTTGGACACCTTGTGCTGCCAAATCACCTGGCCGGTTTTCCTGTCTACCGCGCTGGCCATGCCCGAGTGGCTAGGCACGTAGATCACCCCCTTATGTTCCACGATGGCTGATGGGGCAAGCTCGTAAGGCAGGTTAAGCGACGACCTCCACGCAATCTGCATCGAATCAGCCGTTGTGGAAACACCTACTAACTCCCCGTCCATTGTTTTTGCGTACACCAGCGCCTTGTCCTCCGACAGGCCCATGGACTCGCGCACCCGCACATCCTTCATTTGCTTGCGCCATACTTCCGCCCCGGTGTTCGCGTCCAGGGATGTCATGTAGCGGTCCGGGGCCACGATAAACACCTTGCCGCCAGTTGCCACAGGGTAGCAGGCGGCCGGGGAGAACATCCGGTTCGGGGAGCCGTTGTTCCATTTCCACTCCAGCTTACCGGTAGCCGCATTTAGCGCGTAAAAGTCATTCCCCCAGCTTCCGAAGTATACTTTGTTATTGTAGAACAGCGGTTTGGTCACCACAAAGTCCTTTACCTGGTCGAACTCCCACAGCTTTTTGCCATTCTTCAGGTTGAGGGCTCTGAAATGGCCATCGGAACCACCAATGTACACGGCCTTATTTTTGATGGTTGGAGCGCCCAGGACTGGCCGGAGGGTTTCGTGTTTCCAAACGAGCGCTCCGGTAGCTGCATTCAGGCAATAAATATGGTTGTCGGAGGAGCCCACCACAACGTACCCTTTTGCCGCCGCCGGGGTAGAGTAGATCTTTCCGCCCGTTTGATAAGCCCATTTTTTCTCCCCCGTCGCTTTATCCAGCGCATAGATCCAGCCGCTGGTGTTGGTTGCGTACACCAGGTTCTTGTAGCTTGCGGTGCCGGCTCCCACATCGCTGTCGTCCTGGTACTCCCATACGACCTTCACATTGGGATATTTCTTGTTTACGGCATAGGATGGCCGGTGGTACTGTGTCGTTTCGTTTTCGAAGTGATGGTTTTCCAGGGGTACCTCCAGCCACTGCTCCTGCGTTTGCTCCACCGGATTCCGCACCTCAAAACTTGCCACGCCATCCGCTAAAGTCACGATATTGTAGCCGCCCACGCTGGCTTTGGCCCGAAGGTTCGAGCGCCCCATCACAGCCGGGATGCCATCATAGGTGAACCGGCGGTTGCCATGACCATGACCATGCATGATCAGATGCACGTTTCGTTTCTTCAGCAAGTCGATCGCCTCGTACCAGTTGTTCAGGGAGGAGTCCTGCGGATAATGATTCAGGTAAATCACCGGCATTTGGGGGTCCTGCATGTGCGTGAGCACCGAGTCGAGCCAAACCATGTTTTCGCGGGGCACCTGCCCTGGCCCCATGCGCATGTTGGGGCCGGAGCTTGTACCGGCAAAGAGGAAGCCGTTGTGGGTAAAAGAAAAAGTCTCGGCGCCAAACACGGTTCTGAAGCTGTTGCTCCCACTCTCCGACCAGTTGGAATCATGGTTGCCTGCAATGATGTACCATGGCTTGTTCAGGCCGTCCAGCACCTGTTTCGCCAGTTTCAGTTCCTGGTCCGATCCAAACTCAGTTATATCGCCCGTGATCACAGCAAAGCTGATGGAGTCGTTGGTATTGATATCGTTAACGGTGCGCCTCAGGTCCTCTTCGGCGGTGTTGCCTCCAATGTGGGTGTCTGTTACAAAGGCAAATTTAAACGACTGGGCCTTCCCGTAAAGAGTTGTTAGCAGGAACGCCAGCAGCCAAAAGCTTCTCATTATTCTCATTTTATGTGTAGTGGTGTGTTGTCCAAAATTTATACTTGCCCGCTGTCTTTCAGCAAGCAAAACTTAAGCAGCAGACTGCTTATAACAGCTCATCGATGGTAACAAACGTGTATCCCTTGCCTTTAAGCGCTGTCAGCAGCTCGTTCAGCCGGTTGTAAAACTTATCGGTGCGCCGCGGGTCCGTACCGATATGTACCAGAAGTATGAATCCGTTTAACCCGTGCGGGTCCTGCTGCTCATACTTCATGATGGACTGGTAAACCTCCTCCGAGCTCACATAGCGATTTCCCATCTCCGGCCAGGTATAGTCGGCGGTGGAGCGGGTGCCCGGGGTAAAGTTTACGAGCTGCAGGCCCTCCTGCTTTGTCCAGGCAGCTATACGCTGATTGTACCACTCGTAAGGCGGCAGAAAGTATGGCGCATCCGCTTTCGCTATCCCAAAGCCCGCCATGCGCTGGTAATTCATTTGCAGGTCCTGGCTAAACTGCTTCTGCGAAACCAGCAGGCTGTCGCGCCTGGCCCAGTCGCAGTAAAGGAGGTGCTCGTCGGAATGGGCGCCCATGTAATGGCCTTCTTCAACCAATTGCTTTACCAGCGGCGCAAATTCAGGATTCCTGTAAAAGTGTCCGGTCAGAAAAAAGGAGGCCCTGGTGTCATGCCTCTCCAGCTTCTGCCGAATCACCTCCCCTCCGTCCCCATATTCATCCCCCGTAAAAACCAGGGCTATACTTTTAACTGCCGTATCACCCCGGACGATGGCTCCGTAACCATCGGTGATTACTTTTTTGCCTGCGCCCCCTCCCGTGCGCTGTGCTCTTTTGCCGCCAGCAGATAAATCAGCGAGGCGGTACCGTCCATGGTTGGCTCGTTGGTGCTGTAGTCTCCGAAGTCGTCGTGGTACACCACCAGGTCCGACTGGAACGCGGCGTATTCATCAGGCTTTGTCAGCTGGATGCCCTTCAGATTCTTAAAGATGCTGCCATAAACCGGCCCATCCACCAACCCACCGTCGAGCGGCATCTGGTGCAGGTAGGTTAAAGAGGAATGCGGGTCGACTGGGGTATCGCCGTGGGACGGTAAGCCGTACACCATACTTGTTCCCCAGGGGTTCACACCGAAAAGCCAATCTATGTTGGCCTGCTCCAACTCGGCGTAGGACTCATCTCCGGAAAGCTCCCGGTACAGATGATTTTGAATGGCAAAGGAAGTCGTGAGATTGTTGGAGCACCAGATGAAAGGGACGCCACGGTAAAAAGCATTCTTCTTAGCCTTGGCGTATACTTTCTCGATCCCCTCCTTATAGAATCCGATAAGCGCTGCTTTTTTATCTGCCGCTGCATTTTTGGCCAGTTCATAGTGCCCGAAGTTGTGGAACGGGTACCACTGGTAATGGCGTGCCGTGTCTGCTCCCATCCAGGGCGTTACCTTCTCCTGCAGGCCATACGCGTACGCCTGCTCAAAGAAACGCTGCTCTCCTGTCAGCTGGTGCAGGGCCGCGGCGCCCAGCTGCATGTCATCCACCCAGTTATCTTCTTCATAAAAGTATGGGGCGCGGTTTGGGGCCGTTTGTGCTACTCCCGGCTTTGCCAGGCCCAGCTTGTAGGCTGAAAGTGCTTTTTTGCTGTAGAAGTTTGCCAGATCATCCTCCTGCTCCCGGTAAAGCTGCGCGGCCAGGGCAAAGGCGCTGGCGAACTTTCCTGCCGTAGAGGCTACGCCCGTGGCCCTGTTTTTATACTTGCCCAATCCCTGCGGCTCGCCGGTTGCAAAGTATACCGGGCGCGCTTTCCCTTTTCCCATGCCATAGTCCACGTCATCCTTGGTAGGCAGGCGCAGTCCTTGGTGGTCGCGGTCATCGGCCAGCTGGTTGAACAGCCAGTCCTCGCGCGGGTGCATTTTGGAAAGCCAGGTCAGTCCCCACTTTGCCTCATCCAGCACGTCGGCCTGGCCGTTGCTCCCCGCCAGGCCATTGTCTTGGTGCTGGTCAGAGAACACCTCCGGGAAGTCGCGGTAAGCGGCCAGCAGGTGGTAGGTGGCGTTTGCGGAAGTGGTAGCGTACTGCAGGTAATCAGAGGCATCATGCCAGCCACCCGACACATCGATGAGGGTACTGTCGGGCATAGGGCCATACATGGTGTAGCCATCGTGCACGTGGCAGGAGTCCTGCAAGTATGGGTTGTAGCCGCTGCGCTGCTGGCGCATGTAGCGGAGCGCGAAATCCGCAGTGCCGCTGTATACCTCGGCATCGATCCGGAAGGTGGGGGACTTTACCTTGCCCGCCTTAATGTAGTAGCTGCCCGGCTCCGTGAACTGGGTGAAGTGCAACCGGTAGGATTCCGAGAAAGGGCCATAGGCGCCGAAGGCGTTGCCGGCCTCGCCTGTGAACACCACCCGATCCGTAGCAGCGTCTACCAGCTCAAACCGGCGCAGCTTTTTCTGCTCCTTGCTCACCCACACCGCTACTTTTATGCCGGAGGGCGTATACCCCAGCTGGTTGATGCGCACCCAGGCGCTTGGCTCCTCTGAGGTGGCAGCATTGGCGCCTTTATACTTTGTCTGCGCGCAGCCCATCAGCCCCAGCCCGCCAGACGCCGAAATAAGTGCTGCCAGCGCCAGTGCTCGTAGATTTTTCTTTTGGAACATCATGTATAAATTTAACCCCGGTTTAAAGTATAAAATCGGAAAATATGGATTACCTTTTATTTGCCACCAGTTCCTAAAAGTGGGGCAGTCTCTCGTAAAGCAGCTTCCCCGGGCATTGCGTTTGGGCGAAGTCCAGGTGGCCGCCAATACTGTCGGCCGGTATGCTGTACTGCCTTGCCAAGGCTGGTATCAAACGTTCGAGCGTCGCCAGCTGCTTCGCTGTTATTTCCTCCACCTCAAAATTGCCTTCTACTACTACCAAAAGGTGGCCTGCCGGGTCGTAGGCCGTATTGGAGTCTCCTGCATACCCGAGTTCCCTGCCTTCCGCTACCTCCCCGTTGCAGTCTACATACAGGTGGTAAGGAATGTCTGCCCACACAGGCTTTGTTTTGCCGCTCGCAAGGGCACTTTCTTCCTGAGAGAACTTCTGAAGCGCCCGCATCTTGTCTGTTAAGGTCCTATCAGTTGCCTGCCTGGTGGCCGTGTGGTGGATGGTGAGCCGGTGTATGGTATGGCTGCGCATGGGCAGCACGGCCGCTTTCGCACCCCATGCCTCACGCGACAGGAAGCTCATTCCGTTGGGGACGGGCTGTTGCGTGGCTGGGCGCTGGCAGGAAGGCAGCAATAAAAGGACACATGCGAAGAAAAGGGAAGCCTGTTTCATGGTAAAGGTAGTTTTTGAGGCAGATGCTTCTCGGCAAATACATTTATAGCTTAGCCATAAAAATGCTGAGTCTGAGCACTATATAATTGCTAATATACTATTACTAATATATATGTTAGTAATTAAACGTTGATTCTACTGTTGCAATTTTCTGCAACCAAACAACACACCGCCTAGCCACAAGCCATGCTTCAAAAAGTTATACCTAATAACTTCACTAAACAGCCTCTTATTACGCATGAAGAAACTTACGTTCATTAATCCCCTGTTGCTGAACTTTTTGGTCCTATGCGCATACGCCCAACCTACTTCGCTGAAACGGAAATTTCGAGCCGTTTGGATTGCCACTGTGATCAGCAACATCGACTGGCCAAGCAAACCAGGCCTGTTCTCGATTCTTCAGCAAGAAGAGTTTAACGTGAACTCGGCAATTAAGCATTTAATCTGGCCGGTTTAAATCTGCTGTTCTGGTCCAGAAAGGTATAGGCGGTGAGGCCGGAGAAGATCTGAGCCAGGGCGTTCATTGGATTGCAGTGGCGGGTATGATCGCTATCACACACCGCCATCAGGATGTCATTACCCGCCTCGATGCTGCCCCGCTTGAGTAGGTTGACTTTATCCTGCAGGGTGAGGAGCATGTTTTTCATGTTGCGCCGCACCTTGGTGACCAAGTGCTGGCCTTCTTCCAGCAACGCCTCGAAAAGGGAGGTAAGATAACCCTTGTCGCCGTAGCACTTGCCCTTTAGGCCGGAGAGCAGCAAGGAGAGCACGCGGGGGTTGTTGTCGGCCACGTTGGCCGGGGTGATCAGGAAGCGCACCAACTCCTGATGCCCGTTGGTGACCAGGTGCAGCTTGAGGCCAAAGAACCAGCCGGCCTTGTCCAGGCGCGGCAGCAGCATGGCGAACACATCCCGGTGAAGGGACAAAGCGCCACGTAGAGGTAGGCCCACTCGTAGCCCAGTTTCACCGGGCAGCGGGACCGACGGCCCGGTGAAGCTGGGTCTGGGCCGTGCCTTCTTTAAGCAGGCGCAGAAACCATACCCGGTCCCGGATAAGGACCCGCTGCTGCTCTTTCTCTACGCGGAGCAGCTCACAAACTTCTTCTCTGATAAGAGTGGGATAATCTATTCGTGCTATACCCCTAAAACAAGACAGGCGTACAACTCATTCAATTGTGGTATCATTCCCGAGTTCACATTTATTTAAGAATGGAATACATAGAAGGATAAAAAAACAAGAGCCGCTCCTTCCGGGCGGCTCTTGCAATTCATGGCGCTTTAGCAGGTTATCTGTCTCTAATCAGAAGCGAGCTTACCGTATTATCGGCAAAATCACCACGTATGATAAAGGTATAAACACGGCCGGCAATTGGTGAGAAGCTTGTAGATTTCGAAGTTATAACTGCTCCCTCCGCGTTCTCCGTCTTGTACTCTACCACGTAAGAACCTTGTGCATCAATGGCCACATACGGTGTATTGCCTTTTCGGACCACGTCAGAGCCTACAGCTGTTCTTGTTTCAGGAGTTTCTGAAGTGGCTGTGCGAACAACCTCAACATCAACCCCTGACGGAGCATTTATAGCTACGTTCACAAAACGGATATAGCTTTTAGAGTAGTTATTCTCCGGAAGGGCATCTTCCACTAAAAAAGCCTCGTAGGATTCTGCTTCCCCGATAAGGAAGGAAGTATAATGCTCCCCCTCGTTCAGAGTAACTGAAGCACTTGCCACCTCGCCTGCTGCAGCCGTTGCCGGGCTGATCGCTTGCAGCGTATGAGCACCAGAAGGCACGTTAGCGTAACCATAGCTGGCCGGGAAAACAGAGTTGCTGGCATAGCCTAGACCCTGCACTTCACCTGCTGCGTTAGCAGACAGAGCAGATATCTTGGTATTGCCCAGGTAAAAATTAACAGCTGGAGCCGAAGGCGCAGTATGGGCAAATTTGATAAAAGCCCCACTGTTCACTGGCTCGTTATGGTCCTCGATGGCATTCTCTTCACAGGAGCCCAACATTAGGCCCGCTGCCAGCACAACAAAAGATTTATACAGTATATTCTTCATATAGATACGTCTGATTATTACTTGCTAAACCACATTTCAACAGTATGGTAGTCCTGCTCCATACCACCTATTTTCTCTAAAGAAGCCACGTTCCACATATACTCGGAGTTGTAGCGTGGGCGGAAGCGATACGCTGGCTTACCTTGGTTCAGACCGAAAAGTGGGCTAGGCAATTCAAACCCTGCGAACACATTGTTTGCTGGGTTATCATCGATGGTACCGTCAGGATTGGCGATATAGTCGTATCTTCTCAGGTCAGACCACGTCTCGATAAAGCCCCAGCCCCACTGAGCGATGTACTTCTGCAGCATGATTTTTTGCAGCGTCAGTTCTGCTGCCGTTTTAGGCATCAGTTCCTCGCTAGCTACATATTCAGCACGGCGCTCTTCGAATACAGCCACTTCATCAATCTCTGTTGAGGCATCGTTTGTGACAAATGTGCGCACAAAGTCCATGTGCGCATTCACACCTTCAGTGTAAGCATCCAACGCTGTACTCTGGTCGCCTTTGATATAAGCTGCCTCTGCCTTAATGAACTGCAGCTGAGCATAAGTCATCAGCGGGAAACGCGCGTTGTTACCAAACAGGTACTTGTTTGGAGTGGTGGCTGGCACCACATCAGAGGCGGTAGCCCAAGGGTTACGCGGACGCTCATTAGCCACAGTATACTCTGTAACACCAACCCCTGGTGTTACACCGCGGTACTTGCCGTCGTTAGCAGGCGCCAGCATTACCGGAAGGCGAGGGTCTTTCAGGTGCTCGCTGGTAAACACCGGGTCTTCCCCCTGCAAGGCCGGATCATTCAGCGCTGGGTTTGTGCCGTCTAGCAGGCTCACGATAAACTTAGACTGGCGGTAAGGGTTCAGGTTACCGCGACGTGGGCCAAAGAAGTTAGTATCCGTACTTACAGCGCCCTCAAAACGAACTGAAGCATCATCAGCGTTGCTTTGCAATGCCTTGTCCACATACTCAATCACCTTGTCAGGATTGAATGATGACTTATTTGTCAGGCGGCTCTCGTTAACAGCCAACAAGCCATAGGCAAAGCGCAGCCACTTCTCACGGTCGCCGTTGTAGATAAGATCGCCTTGCGCCAGTGTAGAGCTGCCAACTTTACCGTCCGTACGCTCCAGGTTCTCGATCGCCAGCATGGTAAGGCGTCTCACTTCCTCATACACATACTCCTGGGAGTCGTAGTCAAAGGTCGTGCGCCCCGGCTCAAATGCCTGCTTCACGATAATCTCTCCATGGTAATCAGTCAGCAACTGCCATCCGAACGCACGCAGCACGTAGCCCACACCAACAAAGTCCCAACGCTCTTCTTCCTCAGCCTTGCTGATCATGTCCGTCAGGTTCTCGCCCATGGTCCAGTACACGGAGCGCCATAACTGGCCGGCGGCATCGCTACCCGATACATAACCGTGGCGGTCCCATGTGTTATCCTCGTCTCGCAAGTTCCAGTTCTGGATATAGCGGCCCAGGTAACGAGCATCGAACTGAATCCCCAGGGCAAGCTCAGACTGAATGGCTGGCAGGTAAAACTGCGGTGCCACCACCTGGTCAGGCCCGTTCGGGTTTGTGTTCACATCAAGGTAGCTGTCACAGCTCGTAGTAGCCAGTGTGCCCGCTGCAAACAGAGAGGCACACACTATCTTTTTAAAATAATTGTATTTCGTTCTCATGATAAGTCTATGTTAGAAGCCTAATCTTACACCAAAGTTCACACCGATAGGCATTGGAAAGTTACCGTAGTCGAAGCCAACGCCACCACTACCACCAACTGCCGCAGAGTTACCGTTAACTACAGGGTCTAGGCCAGAGTAGTTAGTGATGATAAACAGGTCAGTGGCTGTAACGAACACGCTACCGGATTTGATGAACTTGGCACGGCTCAGCAGGTTCGAGTCGAAGTTATAGTTCAGGGTCACGTCACGAAGGCGCATCCAGTTAATATCCTTCTCAATGAAGTCAACCTCTGGCAGGCCGTAAGAAGTAGACCAGAAGTTCGCGTCACGGGATGGGTCTATCACCTTTGTGTTCGGCGTTGGATTGGCTGAGTTCTCGTTTCCGTCTTTCAGCACACCGTCGTACACCACCGGGTTTTCACGATCCATTGTTCTCATGCTCAGACCGCGTGCCGTTAGGAAGTGTTCTGTACCGTTGTAGATATCGCCACCTTTTCTGAAATCGAGCAGGAAGCTCAGCGACAGGTTCTTGTAAGCGAAGCTGTTTGTCAGGCCAACAGTAAAGTCTGGCTGCCTGTCACCTACCACTACCCACTCAGTAAGGTCACGAAGCGGGTAACCAGTGTTCGGGTCGATCAGCAACTGACCAGCCTCATTGCGCTGATAGTCGAAACCAGTAAGCGTAGTAAGGGGACCATTGATCACAGAACCGTTACGCACGTTGCCGTACAGCCAAGTGTCTGACATATAGAATTCATTTACACCAGTTGGCAACGATATCAACTCGCTCCACAGGTGCGTGAAGTTCGCTAACACATCCCAGGTAAAACTAGAGCTTACAACTGGCGTAGCATTAAACTGCATCTCAATGCCCTCTGTTCTCATCTTACCGGCATTAAAGGCCTGCAGCACGAAGCCTGTTGCATAGCTCAGACGCATGTCCTGTACAATCTGGTCCTCAGAAAGTTTGTTGAAGTAAGTCGCGTCAATACCAATTCGGTTATTGAAGAACTTCAGTTCGGTACCGAACTCGTAAGAAGTCGTCATCTCTGGGCGGAGGTTCGGGCTTGGGCCCGTAAAGCCATATCCGAATCCACCACCTGTTGTGCCCTTAGGCTCCAGGAAAGCGCGGATGCTATAAGGGTTTGCGTCTTTACCTACTTGGGCCCATGAGCCACGCAGCTTACCATAGCTCAACACATTGCTGATACCACGAAGAGGCTCCAGCTCAGTGAAGATAAAGCTACCACCTACCGACGGGTAGAAGAATGATCTGTTCTCCAGCGGCAGGGTAGAGCTCCAGTCGTTACGGCCAGTCAGCGTCAGGAAGAAAATGTTGTCGTAATCCAAGGTCAGGTTACCGAAAACACCGATACGACGGCGCTCCGATAAGCGGTTACGACCGCGGTGCGTGGTATTGTCGGTGTTCTCAATAGAGAAAAGCCCAGGGGCCAGGAAGCGCTCACCGGTTACGGCTTGCGTATAAGTTTCCTGCGAGTACACCGCACTACCTACTTTCAGGTTGGTATTTAGTTTGCTGCCGAAGAAAGAGCGGTCAACCTCACCGTAGTACTGCAGGTTAAAGTTTCCGTTGTTATCCAGCGATTGGTCAAAAATACCACCACGGGAGAAACCGTAAGCTGACTCTGGGTGACGAACCATGGTTATTTTGCCAGATGAGTAGTCAAAACCGGCATTACCTACAAAACGCAGCCACTCCAATGGCTCGATCATCAATCGGGCATTAGTGATGTAGCGGTTGTTGATGTTGTTGATCGTGTTCTTGTTTACGTTGAAGAACGGGTTCTCAATCTCGTTATCTCCGGTAGAGTAGAATCTACGCTCACCATTTGGCGTTAGGTACACGCTGGCATCATCAGTTCCTGGCCATGTCAGCAAACCCAGCAGCGGACCACCTGCACCCTTGAAGGCAGAGTTGTTATCTGTATTGGTGTAAGAGAACGTCAGGTCAGCCGAGATATACTTGTTCATCTCTGCTGTTACCGCAGATGTGAGGTTAAACTTTGTCAGGTCTGTGCCTGGCACAAAGCCTTCCTGGTCAGTGTATCCTGCTGAAATACGGTAAGTAGCTTTCTCAGACCCACCGCTTAAAGAGAGGTTGTGTTTCTGCGTGAAGCCATTCTGGAAGAAGTTATCGATGTTGTCGTGGAATTGGGTTCCTTCCGGATAGCGCCCGCCAAAGTATGAGGTAGCCTCATCGGAAGGATCCGTTACGCCATTATTTCCACGGTCGTAAACATGCTGTACTTCAGGAAACTTGTTGATGCGCTCTAATCTGAAGCTGTTGCTATAGTCGATGCGCGGCGCACCAGACTTGCCTCTTTTGGTGGTGATCACCACAGCACCAGATGCTGCGTCGATACCGTAAAGCGCCGAGGCCTCTGGCCCTTTCAGGATCGTGATGCTCTCGATATCCTCAGGGTTGATGTCAGCAGCACGGTTTGTGAAGTCAGTTGACCTGTTGTTCAGAGAGGTAGCGGAGTTAGCGGTAGAAGCAAAAGCAGAAGTGTTGAATGTGCTGTTGCTGATTGGTAAACCGTCTACTACGAAGAGCGGCTGGTTGCTTCCGCTAAGAGAGGATACACCGCGGATCATGATAGAGGTAGAGGCACCCGGCATACCAGAGGTAGTGTTCACATCCACACCAGCCACACGACCGGCAAGGCCGTTTACAAAGTTCTCGCGCTGCGTCTGGGCAATAGTGGTACCCTTCACCTCGGTTACCGCGTAACCTAGCGCTTTTTTCTCCTGCTTGATACCAAGTGCAGTTACCACTACCTCTTCAAGCGTCTCGTTGTCTGTCTGCAGCGCCACGTCTATAGTTGCGCTGTTGCCCACCTTACGCTCAATGGGCTTCATACCAATAAAGGAGAATATCAGCACATCAGTTGGCTCCACATTACTGATGGTATATTGGCCTCTAGCGTCTGTCACTGAGCCACGCTGTTTGCCTTTAACGGTCACAGATACCCCCGGGAGCGTGATTTGGTCCTCCGCGGAAGTTACTGTTCCACTTACAGTTTTGCTTTGGGCAAAACCCTCTGCATGTAGCAGGAGCATACACAGCCCCCACAGAATACATCGTAAAAAGTTCTTCATGTTTATGATAGGTTGTTATTAGGGGGCCAAGATATATAAAATTTTATATTCCATAATAATAGAATATGTAAATTGTTACTATAACATCGATTTTAGTGCTTGGAATGAGTATGCCATCACCCTCCCGGAAGTGTGTTCATAATATATCAAATGGGCTACGATTTGAGCCCTTCATCGGTCAGGCCGTGCATTCGCTCGTTTTAAAGTATAAAAAACAACCTTTTGTAACATAGCATAAAGAAGCACTCACTCAATGTTTCAACAACAGAAAAGTCCAATTACATGCATACAGAAAATCTCAATACACAAACGTATGCGTATAGTATGGACAGTAGCGGCGCCCCAATCAGTCCAAAAAAACGGGCTCAAAAATTAGCTTTAAACTATTTCACAAAGGATTAGCGTTGGGTGAATCCAAAGCTGGCATGTGCCTGAAACCTTGGAAAGCGCAGTAGCTCACCGGCAATAGGTAGTAGCCAAATTACTATTTCAGGGTAAAAGCCGGCAAGCAAACGGGAATACAGTGTAACTCGGCCTGTTTGGAGCCACAAGCAGGGCCAGTTATAGTGTACCGATACCTCAGCCACGTTGCTTTACCTTCTCGACAAACTGAAGCATGCGCTCGTAGTGGGAGCCCTTCCAGTACACACGCCTGCAGGAGGGGCAGCGGAAGAACTCATGGAAGTATAACCGTGTTTTCGGGGGTAACTCGTCAATGACCGCGTCTTTCGCCACTTCCTGCACCGGCACGTTGCAAGCCAGGCAGCGCTTGAACGGGCGGAAGCTATCCTGCAGGCCAAAGCGCCGGATCACCTCCTCCAACTGCTCCCCGGTGTGCTGCGAGCGCAGCCAGTAGCCCCAGATAATGCTTTTCTGCTTCAGTAGCCCCACGTCGCGCGTCAGTACTACCCGCTGCTGGTCGGCGGCGATGCCTGCAATCTCCTTATCCGAAAAGTCTGTCTGATAGAGGGTATCGAGGCCGAGCAGGCGCATGCTTTTGGCCAGCGTGCCCAGGTGCACGTCCAGTATAAAGCGGTGCGGCGGCGGGGTTTGCTCCCCGAAGGTATAGCCTGCCGGCCAATCCTTTCCGACCCTCACCGGGAATACTTCTACTGCATCGCCGGGCTGAAGCAAGTATGAAAAGGAAACCCGCTTTGTATTTACCAGCAACACCTCCACCTCCGGGTGTGGCACGCCGATGGCTTCTATCGCATCTTTGATGGCAGGCGTACCCCGGAAAGTATAACGTATGGCCTTGCCTTTGCGGTGCTTCCTGAGAAAGTCGTTTAGAACACCGTAGAACCGGAAAGTGGCGGCATGCTCTGGCAGTTTACTCATACTTTGGTTTACGTCAGGCTGGCTGATAGTTGTTCGTTGTTGGTGCTGAACCATTGTAGCCTAAAGTATAAAGTATGGCAGGCTTAGCAACGGCGAATAAAACCCCCGCTTCCTGAAAAGCCCCATCCGTTCGAACGGTCACATCAAATAACAACCAATAACGAGCAACTAATAACGAGCAACTACTCGAGCAGCTTCGGCAGCTGCTGCCATAAAGTATAACCGCCAAGGCAAGCCATCACCAGCACCACCAGCAGGCCAAAAACGGTGAGCAGTGGCGGGTGGCGATAGGCTCCTACAATGGCCGGTTTGTAGGCGGCAACAAGTATAAGCCCGAGCGTGAGTGGCAGGATCAGCCCGTTAAGGGCGCCGGCAAGTATGAGCAGGCGCACCGGCTGGCCGATAGTGACGAAAATAGCCGTGGAGACAAGTATAAACCCGATGATCACCCAGTTCTCATACTTTTGTATAGTGCCGCTGAAGGACTTTACAAAGGACACGGAAGTATAAGCCGAGCCTACAATGGAGGTAACCGCCGCGGAGAGCATCACCACGCCGAAAAGCCTGTAGCCCACCTCACCTGCTGCCAGCCGGAAAACGGAGGCAGGCGGATTCGCCGCGTCCAGCACCAGGCCCTTGCTCACCACGCCCAGCGCCGCCAGGAACAGGAAAATACGGATGACCGAGGCTACCGCGATGCCCGACACCGCGCTGGTATTTACCTGGCGCAGCGATTCTTTGCCTTTCACGCCGGCGTCGAGCAGGCGGTGGCCACCGGCAAAGGTAATGTAGCCGCCCACCAGCGTCACGACAGCCAGCACATCCACCTCGTCGGGCAGAAACGTCTTGGTGATGGCCTCGCCGACAGGCGGTGCGGAGGTAATGGCTACGTACACGATGAGCAGGATCATCAGCAAACCCATGACTTGTGCAAAGCGGTCCATCACCTTACCGGCCTCGCGCACCAGGAAAACCCCGACGGCCATGGCTGCGGCCAGCATAGCACCCGCCTCCGCGGAAATGCCCAGCAGCACGTTAAAGCCGAGCCCGGCGCCGCCCACATTGCCGATGTTAAAGGCCAGTCCGCCCAGCACGATCAGAAAGGAGATGAACGCGCCCAACCCAGGCAACACGAGGTTGGCAATATCCTGCGCCCGGCGCTCCGACACCGCGATCACCCGCCACACATTCAGCTGCACGCCAATGTCCAGGATAATGGAAATAAGTATAACGAAGCCGAAACTGGCCGCTAGTTGCTGCGTGAAAACGGTGGTCTGCGTCAGGAAGCCGGGGCCAACGGCAGAGGTCGCCATCAGGAAGGCCGCGCCGAGCAAAACGCTCCAGTTCTTGTTTTTCATGCGTTGCTTAGATAGCTGCGAAGTGGATGCCCTCCGCGGTGAGGCGCTCGCGAATAAGTTTGGCAAACGACAGGGCGTGCTGGCCGTCGCCGTGAAGGCAGATGGTATCAGCCTTTATACTAAGCTCCGTGCCCTGTTGCGGCTGCACCTTGCCTTCCTTTACCATCCGCAGCACCTGCTGCACCGCCTCTTCCTGGTTGGTGATGAGCGCATTGAGCTGGCGGCGGGGCGTGAGCGTGCCATCGGGCTGGTAGGTGCGGTCGGCAAACACCTCGCTGGCGGTTCTAAGGCTATACTTCTCCCCGGCCTTCAGCAGCTCGCTTCCGGCCAGGCCGTAAAGTATAAGTTCCGCATCTATCCTAGAAACAGCCGTGGCGATGGCCTCAGCCAGCGCAGCGTTGGTGGCAGCCATGTTATACAGCGCACCGTGTGGTTTAACATGATGCAACCTGGCACCCTCCGCCCTGGCAAACCCCATCAGGGCGCCCACCTGGTATACCACCATGTCGTATACTTCCTCCGCCGACACGGCCATCTCCCTTCTGCCAAAACCAGCCAGATCGGGCAGGCCCGGATGCGCGCCGATGGCCACGCCTTTCTCCAGCGCCAGCCGCACCGTCTTTTTCATGGTGGAAGGGTCGCCGGCATGGAAGCCGCAGGCAATATTGACCGAAGTGACATGGTGGAGCAGTTCGACGTCGTTGCCCATGTGCCAGGCGCCGAAGCCCTCGCCCATGTCGCAGTTCAGGTCTACAGAAAGATGCCTCATACGTGGGTGAGTTTGTAGTGGATGGCCTGCCGCAAAGCAAGCATTCGTTTTTCCTGTTGGTAGTATAACCGCTGCGCCTCTTCCAGGCTAACATCCTCAAATCGGATAAGGCCTCCGGGCTGCACCTGTGCCAGCCTCGGAAGGTCTGCCGTGATGATTTGGATCATGCGCGGGTAACCGCCCGTGGTCTGCGCATCGGCCATCAGTATGATGGGATTTCCCTGCGGCGGCACCTGCACCGTGCCAAAGCTCATGGCCGTGGAGAGCATCTCCCGCTCCTCGTCCAGCGCCAGTGTGGTCCCTTGCAGGCGGTAGCCCATCCTATCCGACTGGGGCAGAAGTTTATACTTTTGATGCCAGATGTACTCGCGGCTGCTCTCCGAGAACCAGTTATACTCCAGGTGGCCCCTTGCACGCAGCACCGGGTTTGGCGCATAACCTGGCAGCAACTCCGGTTCCGGGCTCCACTGCACCTCGGCAAAATCAGCTTCTTTCTTATCCCGCAGGAGCAGCGCACTCAGTATCTGTCTGTTTGTTTCTGATGATGCCCCAAGGGGTAACCTGTCGCCGCTGCGCAAAGCCCGCCCCTCCAGACCGCCAAGACCGGCGTGCAGGTACGTTGCGCGGCTTCCCATCACTACCGGCACGTTAATTCCTCCGGCCACGGCCAGATACGTATAGTTGCCATACCTGGGCTTGCCGAACCGAAGTATACTTCCGGACTTCACCAGCACGGGCCGCCACAGGCGCACGGGCTTGCCGTTTATACTTGCCGAAAGATCGGCGCCTCCTAAGGCAAAAACGGTATCCTCCTCAAACTGAATTTCCGGCCCCTGCATGCTTATCTCCAGCGCTGCCGCCCCTTCTACGTTCCCCACCAGCAAATTTGCAATGCGCAGCGCTACTTTATCCATGGCGCCACCTACCACTACGCCCTGCCGCTGATAGCCGTAGCGGCCCAGGTCCTGCACGGTCGTGAGCAAGCCTGGCTTTCCTATTTTTAGCCCCATGCCTGCTCCTCCTCTATGGCCAGGAACTCCTCCGGGGTTATCGGGACGAAACGTACCCTATCCCCTGCCTGCAGCAGGCTCGGTGTTTTGCGGTTTGGGTTGAAGAGTTGCAGTGGCGTGCGGCCGATCAGTTGCCAGCCGCCGGGCGTGCTGACAGAATACACTCCGGTTTGCGTCCCGGCTATACCCACACTGCCCGCCGGGACCTTTTCTCTGGGTTTGGCTTTCCGGGGTGCGACAAGGCGCTCATCCATGCCACCTAAATAGGAGAAACCGGGCGCAAAGCCGATCATGTATACCTGGTAAGAGCCGTTGCTATGGATTTGGATGACTTCCTCCGCACTTAGCCCGGCATGCGCCGCCACCTCCTCCAGATCGGGTCCAAAGGTGCCGCCGTACACCACCGGCAGTTCCACCACGCGGGCAGGTTCAGGCTGCATCTCCTGCGCCTGCTCCACCAGGTTTCCCAGTAGCCGCACCGCCTCACTGTATGCGTCCAGCGTTCCCTGCCGGCTCAGCACCCAAGGGTCATAGTACACAGTGAGGGAGGTAAAGGCCGGCACTGACTCCACCAACCCGTCGAAAGGCTGCTGCTCCAATGCCTGCGCCACGGCCAGAATGCGGCGATGTATGTCAGCGCTGATCGTTTCCCCGAACAGCAGCGCCACGGCATTATCGCCGACGGGGCACAGGAGAAGCGGCGGATTTTGGATGAGCTCAGGCATAGGACT
This sequence comes from Pontibacter flavimaris, assembly GCF_001907195.1. Taxonomy (GTDB): domain Bacteria; phylum Bacteroidota; class Bacteroidia; order Cytophagales; family Hymenobacteraceae; genus Pontibacter; species Pontibacter flavimaris. Next base: position 822,396 of record NZ_LVWA01000005.1, on the reverse strand, counting down.
TTATACTTGGCGCTACGGCTGCGGGTTCAGGAAGAGACTTTTGTTGTTCAACGGCACCAGGGCCAGCACCACCGCCTGCCCGTACAGCTCGCGCCGGTCCACCACGTTGTGGGTCAGGATGCCAATGGCACCGCCCTTTTGCTTGGAGTTTGCGTGCCCGAAGATCCGGTCGTTGGCCACGCCCAACTCTACGCCCTGCTCCACCAGTTCCCGTACCTTTGGCGGCAGGAAAAACGTGCCCGAGCGGGCCCTACCCAGCTGCTCCTTGTCCTGCACCACCACCCAGGCGAAGGTCGCCAGCTCGCCCCCGATCATCTCCACACCGCCTTCTATCCCGACCCAGAAATCCGCCTCCGGGTACAACACTTTGGCGTTGGCCACACGGTTCAGCGCCCCCTGCAGCGTCTCCTGCTCGGTCATGGGCTGGTCGGCAACGCCGGAGGGCACGCTGACCGACTCAAGTATAAACTCCGCTTCCGGGAACATGCGCTGCAGCCCGTCCAGCGCGGCATTTACCTTCACCGGGTTTTTAGAGGCGATAATGACCTTGTATGTTTTGTGTTCCATTATCAATTTAAAGTGTGGATTGGGATTCCACCTAAGCCCAGTGGGGAATTTATAATTCCGTTTATAGTTTCTTTTCAAGTTTCGAAGAACCCACTTCTACCCCTCCCAGGAGGCAGGGCTGTTACGTTTTCGTTTTTTGTCATCCTGAAAGGATCTTGTTGGCCAGTAGCAACGGCTTAACCTACCTGCCACCAAGATTCTTAACAGAATGACAGAGGTTTTAACAGCGGTGTAGCTAGAACTTAACGGCCATACACTGAGGAGGGGAATTCATTCTTCTATACTTCTCTACTCCCCAACTTTTTAACCTTCTAACTTTCTAACTCCAAAACTCTCTTACTTTAATAAGTATATTTGAAAAGTATGAAAAAGAGAAACAGAAACCTACTCTTAGCAAGTATAGCGCTGCTCAGCGCCGGCACACTGGCCTCCTGCAGCAGTTCTGCACCAGCCACTTCCGAGGCCATACCAGTAGAAACCGGCGTTTCCAAAGAGCTGGCCGACTACCGCAAGCAGGTGCTCAGCCACATCGCCTACGACATCAGCCTGCAGATTCCGGAGCAGAAGCAGCAACCTATACTTGGTGAAGAAACCATCACCTTCCGCCTTTCGGATAACAGTCGCCCCATGCAGCTCGACTTTAAAGAAGCGCCTGATCACCTGAAGCAAGTATGGCTGAACGGCAAGCAACTGGAGGTCAGGCTGGAAAACGAGCATATCCTCCTTCCGGCCAAGGAGCTTATAGTTGGGGAAAATGAAGTGAGGCTGGAGTTCATCGCCGGCGACCTGTCACTGAACAGAAACGAAGAGTACCTGTATACCTTGCTGGTGCCCGACCGCGCGCGCACCGTGCTGCCCGTTTTCGATCAGCCCAACCTGAAGGCCACTTTCAAACTCAGCTTAACTTTGCCTAAAGATTGGAAGGCCCTAGCCAATGGCAGCTTGGTAGACTCTGCTGTAACAGAGAACAGCAAAAGCTATACGTTCGCTACTTCTGATACGATTCCAACCTACCTCTTTTCCTTTGCGGCAGGAAAGTTCAAGCACGTGCAGCGCGACATGAAGGGCACTACCATGCACTTCTACCACCGCGAAACCGACCCGGCCAAGATCCGCGAAAGTATAAACCCGATCTTCCAGCTCCACAGCGACGCGCTCCGGTTTATGGAGGCGTATACACAGATCCCCTACCCGTTCCAGAAGTTCGATTTCGTGGCGATCCCGGATTTCCAATATGGCGGCATGGAGCACGTGGGCGCGATCCAGTACAAAGCCTCTACCCTGTTCCTGGACGAAACGGCCACCAAAGACGAGAAGATTTCCCGCTCCAACCTCATCGCCCACGAAACGGCGCACATGTGGTTTGGCGACCTGGTGACGATGCAGTGGTTTGACGATGTATGGATGAAAGAGGTATTTGCCAACTTCATGGCCGATAAGGTGACGCAGGTGGCCCTGGAGAACACCAATTACGACATGAAGTTTTTGGTGGACCACTTCCCCGCCGCCTATAGCATCGACCGCACCACCGGGGCCAACCCCATCCGACAGCCGCTCGACAACCTGCAGGACGCCGGCTCGCTTTACGGCAGCATCATCTACCACAAGGCGCCCATTATGATGCGCCAGTTGGAGCGGCTGATGGGCGAGGAAGAACTGCGAAAAGGGCTGCAGGAATACCTGAAAGCCTACGCCTACCAAAACGCCACCTGGCCCGATCTGATCAACATTCTCGATGCCCGCACGCCTGTGGACCTGGAAGAATGGAACCAGGTGTGGGTGAACGAACCGGGCCGCCCGGTGTTCTCGCATGAGCTAAAAACCAGTAACGGAAAAATAGAGCAGCTGCGCGTAATGCAGCAAGGCGAAGACGGCTCTGAGCGAGTGTGGTCTCAGTTTTTTGAGATTGCCCTGGTATACCCGGACCGGCTGGAGGAACTTACCGTGGACATGACCAACAAAGAGGTAGTGGTCGGGAAGGCCGCTAGCAAGGAGGTGCCGCAGTTTATACTTTTCAATTCCACGGGGCAGGGCTACGGCGTGTTTCCGGTGGAGGAGGCGATGTTGGAGCGGCTGTATACCTTGCAGGACCCAGTGCAGCGCGCCTCAGCCTACATCAACCTTTACGAGAACATGCTAAACGGCCGCAACCTGACACCGGCGCAACTCATCCGTTTCTATCAAAAAGGGCTGGCACAGGAGCAGGAAGAACTGAACATCAAGCTGATATCAGGCCAACTAAGCGATGTTTACTGGACGTTTATCTCCCCGGCGCAGCGCCGGCAGCTGGCCGCGCAACTGGAGCAGGAAGTATGGCAGGCACTGCAGCAGCAGCAGGCACCAAACGTAAAAAAGCTGCTCTTTAAAACCTACCAAAGTATAGCCACCTCCAAAGATGCGCAGGACAGGCTCTACCAGGTATGGCAAAAGCAACAGCCACCAACCGGTGTAAAGCTGAACGAGGACGATTATACTTCGCTGGCGCTTGCCCTGGCCGTCAGAGATTATCCCGACCAACGTATACTTGGGGAGCAGCTAACCCGCATCCAAAACCCGGACCGTAAAAAAAGGCTGGAATTCCTGATGCCGGCATTATCTTCTGATGCGCAGGTGCGTAATGCTTTTTTTGCTTCCTTAAAGGAGGCGGAGAACCGTGAGAAAGAGGCCTGGGTAGCCTCAGCCCTGGGTTACCTGCACCACCCGCTGCGGGCCCAGACATCTGCGGATTACCTGCCACAAAGCCTGGAGCTGCTGGCCGAAATCCAGCGCACCGGCGATATCTTTTTTCCTTTTAACTGGCTCCGCGCCACCTTTGGCTCCTACCAGACAGCCGAGGCGGCAGAAGTTGTCAGGAATTTTCTGGCTGCAAACCCAGACTACAACCCCAAATTGAAAGCGAAGATCCTGCAGGCTGCGGATGATTTATTTAGGGCAGAGAAGCTGGTGCAGGAGTAGTAACTGAGTCTGGCAAAGCCGCGAGCTGAAAGATCGAGGCGTATATGGGGCATGCTTTCAACCGATGAAAGTATAGCGCCGCCCTCGCTCGCCTCTGGCGAGTGTGCGTTATGCCACGGCCTCTGGCCTCCTCGGTTTATACTTTGTAACTTAGTTTATTGTCTTGGTGGGTTGATCACAACTTTTGTTTTATACTTGTTATGTAGAACTACTTGTGCGTAACATGGCGGGACGCCACTTCATAGCACACACTCGCCAGAGGCGAGCGAGGGCAATGATCCGGGAGCGTATTTTCTCACATTATGTTTCTCAGAAGGGGATCTCCTGTAATATTTAGATGCTCGTAAGTTTATAAGGCACTCTTGAGTCCCTGAAAAAAAGAAAAGCCCCTCCGTTTCCGGAAGGGCTTTTTTTATACGCTATACTTTGTGTGGCTACACCAGGATTCTCACCGGGTTCTCCAGCAGGTTCTTGAACGTCTGCAGGAAAGCCGAGCCTACCGCGCCGTCCACTACGCGGTGGTCGCAGGACAGGGTTACTTTCATCACGTTGCCGATCTGGATGTTGCCGTTCTTCACAACAGGCGTCTGCTTGATGCCACCTACCGCCATGATGCAGGCATCCGGCGGGTTGATGATGGCCGTAAACTCCTCGATGCCGAACATGCCCAGGTTGGAGACAGTGAAGGTGTTGCCCTCCCACTCCGCTGGCTGCAGCTTTTTGCTCTTTGCTCTGCCACCCAGGTCTTTCACCTCAGCAGCGATAGCAGAAAGCGACTTGTAATCCGCGTTACGGACAACCGGCACCAGCAGGCCTTCCTCAACCGCCACGGCCACGCCAATGTTGATGTGCTTGTTATAGCGGATCTTATCGCCCAGCCAGGAGGAGTTAACCGCCGGGTGCTGACGCAGCGCCGCAGCAGCTGCCTTGATCACCAGGTCGTTAAACGATACCTTCACCGGGGATACCTCATTTATACTTGCACGCGCCTCAATGGCCTTGTCCATGTCGATTTCCATGGTCAGGTAGAAGTGCGGTGCGGAAAACTTGCTCTCGGCCAGACGGCGGGCAATCACTTTGCGCATCTGCGACACAGCTACTTCTTCGTAAGCCTCGGCTGGTGCGCCTGGGATAGCAGATGAAGCAGGTGCAGCCTGTGGCGAAGCGGCTTTCTGCGGTGCGGCAGACGGCGTGAAGTTCTCCACGTCGCGCAGCACAATGCGGCCACCCTCACCAGAGCCCTTGATCTGGCTCAGGTTAAAGCCCTTCTCTTTGGCCACGCGCTTAGCCAGCGGCGAGGCCTTGATACGGCCATTCTCAGAGCCAGCGGCAGTTTCCTGGCCGGCTGTATCGGTTACTTTTGTTTCCTGTACTTTCTCTGAGGTAGTGGCGTCGACGCTGGCTTCAATGGCCTCGTCTGTCTGGGCGTTCTCCTCGCGCACTTCCGTGTTGGATGAAGACGCTTCCAACAGCGCCTTGTAGTCTGCGCCTTCCTCTCCGATAATGGCGATGATGGCGTCGATGGCCACGGAGTCGCCTTCCTTCACGCCTGTGTACAACAGCGTGCCGTCTTCGTAGGACTCCAGCTCCATGGTGGCCTTGTCGGTCTCCACTTCTGCCAGCACATCGCCCGACTTTACTTTGTCGCCCTGCTTTTTCAGCCAGCTCACCAGTACCCCCTCGGTCATGGTGTCGCTCATTTTGGGCATGCGGATAACAGAAGCCTTGATGTTGCTCGTGTCAACAGCGGTTTTGGCGGGTGCCTCTGCTTTGGCAGCTGCAGGCTTGGCTTCCTCTTTCTTCGGCTCAGGTTTTTCCTCTTTCACCTCCGCTTTTGCAGCCGGTGCGCCTCCGCCCTTTACCTCGCTCAGCAGGCCGGAGATGTCCTCGCCTTCCTTGCCAATAATAGCGATAACGGCATTTACCGGTACAGAGTCACCCTTTTTGGGGCCGATGTACAGCAGTGTTCCGTCTTCGTAGGACTCCAGCTCCATAGTGGCCTTGTCGGTCTCCACTTCTGCCAGAATATCGCCGGCGCTTACCTTATCGCCCTCTTTCTTCAACCAAGATGCAATCACCCCCTCCGTCATCGTGTCGCTCATCTTGGGCATTTTTATAACTTCAGCCATAAATTTCGTGTTGTTTATTCGCCCAATAGGTCTTGTATGATCCGCCCAAAATTAGATTTAAAAATATTTTATTCAAACTAAGTAGGCATACAAATGATTATACGGCCACAGACTATTTTATCTGTCCCATTTTTTGTCTGCCTGCCGCTCCGGGAAGCAAGTTACGCAAACAAGCTTAATATCTAAAGTTTCGTCCCCTACTTCTGCTTTATGTCTTCGGCGGGCTGCTGCAGGTGTGCCACGTCGCAGTACTTTTTAACGGCAAACATGCTGCCGGTGTAGTCCAGCCGGTAGAGGCAGAGGTTCTGGTGCCTGAACTCGTCCATGCAGCGCAGCGGGTAGCGCAGCAGCTGGCACAGCAGGATGCGCATGGCCCGGCCATGCATGCACACCAGGATGGTTTCCTCCTCCGGGCGGCTCAGCATTAACTCTATAAAGGGCTTCTGCCGCTCGTATACCAACTGGGGGCTCTCCCCTCCTTCTATGCAGATGCCGGTGTTGCCCTCGCTCCAGGTTTGCAGGATGCCGTGGTAGTAGGCGTCTTCCTCGGGCGTGATGCGGGTGCCTTCGCGGGTGCCCCAGTTTATCTCGTTCAGACCGGCGTGCTGCTCGTGCGGTAAGCCCAGGTCCAGAAAACCCTGCACCGATTGGATGCTGCGCTGCAGCGTGGAGGTATACACCCTGTCGAACGCCACGTCCTTATACTTGTCAAAAAACAGGTCTGCCTGCCGCTGCCCCTCCGCATTCAGCACCGAGTCCACGCCGCTGCCCTGCACGATACTCTGCAGGTTATAATCTGTCTGCCCGTGGCGGATAAGGTATACTTTCTTAATACTCAAAATTCTTCTACTTTTGCCTTCTTACATAAATCAGCGCGAATTTAGGCATTGTGGCGTATGGATAAAAATACAGATACGGTAGAGCAGCTAAAACAGTGGTGCAAAAACACCATGATCGACCACCTGGGCATCGAAATAACCGAGGCGGGCCCCGATTTTGTGGGCGGCAAAATGCCTGTGGACCAGCGCACGCACCAGCCGATGGGCCTGCTGCACGGCGGGGCCTCTGTGGTGCTGGCCGAGTCGCTGGCAAGTATGGGGGCGGCCCTGCAGGTGGATCTAACAAAAAAGGCCTGCGTTGGTTTAGAGATAAACGCCAACCACCTGCGCAGCGCCCGCGGCGGCTGGGTGTACGGCAGGGCCACCCCGATCCATGTAGGCCGCAGCACGCAGGTATGGGAAACCAGGATAACGGATGAGGATGGTGCGCTTGTGTGCATCAGCCGCATGACCGTGGCCGTGATCGATAAGAAATAAAACTGGCTATACTTGCCAAAAGGAGCGACTATGACGGGTGAGCAAACCCAGGATTATACTTTAGAGCAGATCGTAGGGGCAGCCATCGCCGGGCAAAAGGCGGTGGCTGTCTGGCGCCTGCCCCTTTCCGACGAACTGCAGGCCTGCGTGCAGCTGGGGCAGCAGTTCACCACCGGCCAACCGCAACTGGAGACCAGCCCCTTCGGCTTTTTCTGCTGCCCTTTTCAGGTGTCAGCCCAGGACCGGAACCTCTTTATAAAAGGCGATTTATACTTCGACGGGAAAAACCTGGCAAGTGCACCCGATGCGCCGCAGCCACAGGTGCAGGCGTTTTATACGTTGCTGCAGGAGCCACAAAGCATGAACAGCTGGCATACTTCTGCAAACACTGTCACTCATACTTTCCAGACCGAAGCGGGTTTTACATCCGCAGTAAAAATGGCGGTGGAACGGATAAAGGCGGAGGAAATGGAGAAGGTGGTGCTGTCGCGGAACAGCCGGGAGCCGCTGCCGGAGAACTTCTCGCCGGTCGCCGCTTTCCGGGCAATGGCAGCCGCCTACCCGCGGGCGTTCGTGTCGCTGGTGTCGGTGCCGGGTGTGGGAACCTGGATGGGTGCCTCACCTGAGATCCTGGTAAGTATAAACGAGCAGCAGGTGTTCCATACGGTGGCGCTGGCCGGCACGCAAACGGCCGTGGAGAACATGGCCGATGCCATCTGGCGGCAGAAGGAGATCGAGGAGCAGGCCATGGTGGAGCGTTATATCCTGAGCTGCTTTAAGAAACTGCGCCTTCGCGAGTACACCGAGGTGGGCCCCAGAACCATCGTGGCCGGCAACCTGATGCACCTGCGTACTGACTTTAAGGTAAACCTGCGGGAGGTGCACTTCCCGACGCTGGGCACCGACATGCTGGAGCTGCTGCACCCGACCTCGGCCGTTTGCGGCCTGCCCAAGGAGCCGGCGCTTGCTTTCATACTTGCCCACGAAGGCTATAACCGCAGCTACTATAGCGGCTTTTTAGGTCCGGTGAACGGAACGGGCGGCTCGCACCTGTACGTGAACCTGCGCTGCATGCAGCTGCTCCGGCATGATGCCATTCTTTACGCAGGCGCCGGCGTTACCGAGGGCTCCGACCCGCAAAAGGAGTGGCAGGAAACTCAGCACAAAATGCAGACGATGGGGAAAATCCTGTCGGATTTTTAATTTTGATTGAGTGAATGCGTGATTGAGTGAATTTTTACTCTTTCATTCCTCATTCACTCATCCGCTCATTCACTAACTCACTCATTATGATTTTAGCGCCTGTTGTAAATATTGCTGAGATCTGCGCCCGGAAGGGGGTAGAGCAGGTAGTTGTGTCGCCGGGCTCGCGCTGTGCGCCGCTGACCATAGCCTTTGCCCGACACCCCAGGATTAAGGTGCACACCGTGAGCGACGAGCGCGCGGCCGCCTTCATCGCGCTGGGCATTGCGCTGACAACCGGCAAGCCAACGGTCCTCGTGTGTACTTCGGGCACGGCCGCGCTCAACTACGCGCCTGCCGTGGCCGAGGCCTACTTTCAGCAGGTGCCGCTGCTCATTCTCAGCGCCGACCGGCCACCCGAGTGGATCGACCAACTGGACGGGCAGACGATACGGCAGCAGCATATTTACGGCAACCACATCAAGCACAGCTATACTTTTCCGGCTGATTTCTCCCACCCCGATGCCGTGTGGCACAGCGAGCGCATGGTATCCGAGGCACTGAACGAAGCGGCAAGCTTCCCTGCCGGACCGGTGCACATTAATGTGCCGCTGCGCGAGCCCTTCTACCCGGCTCCCGGCGAGGAACTGACGTACGGCAAGGTAAAAGTGATAGAGGAGGAGGCGCCAACCTATGCCCTGAGTGAGGGGCAGGCGCTGAAGCTGCAGCAGGAGATCCTCAAGTATAGAAAGGTGCTGGTGCTGGCCGGCCACGCGCAGCGCCACGAGGCCCTCCTCAAAAGTATAGGATCCTTTGCCGATACCACCGGTGCTGTCATTGTAGGCGACATCATCAGCAACATCCATACGTTGCCTAAGGCGGTGCGCCACCAGGATGTGATTTTCGCGAACGCCGACCTGGAGCAACTGGCCAGACTGCAGCCCGACCTGCTCATCACCTGCGGGAAGTCCACCATCTCCAAGGCCCTGAAACTATACCTGCGCAAGTATAAACCAAAGGCCCACTGGCACCTGCAGCCCGCCGGCCAGGTAGCGGATACGTTCCAGTCCCTGACGAAGATCGTGCGCTGCGCGCCGCACAGCTTTTTTACCGCCATGGCCGGCAGCACGCGGTCCGACAACGACTTTGCGTCCGCCTGGACTGCCGCTACTAAAGCTGCCTCGGTTTTCCTGCAAAAGTATACTTCAGAGGCTCCTTACAGCGAACTGCCGATCGTGGCGCGGGTGCTGCAGCAGCTGCCGCGCCAGAGCAGCCTGCACCTGGCCAACTCTATGTCGGTGCGCTACGCCAACATCACCGGCCTGCAGCCCAGGCAGCAGGTGGAGGTTTACGCCAACCGCGGCACCAGCGGCATAGACGGCAGCACCAGCACGGCCGTTGGCTGCGCCCTCACCAGCCCCGGCATCACTACCTTGCTCACCGGCGATCTGGCCTTTTTCTACGACCGCAACGGCCTTTGGCACAACTACCTGCCGCAGAACCTGCGCATCGTGCTGCTCAACAACCACGCCGGCGGCATCTTCCGGCTGTTAGATGGGCCAAGGCAACAACCCGAGCTGGCGCCATACTTTGAGACGCACCAGGCGCTGAACGCGGAGAACACAGCCCGGGATTTTGGCATGGCTTATACTTCCGTGCAACTTATGGAGGAGTTGGAGGCGGCGCTTCCAGGCTTTTTCGCCGCGGAGGCTGGGGCAGGCATCCTGGAAATCTTTACCGACAGCACGGCCAATGCCGAGGCGTTTGAAAAGTACAGGCAAGCGGTACGCGGGCTAAAGTTGTTGTAAAGTATAACTTTCATCAAAGCTGCCGCGAATCTCCTGATTCGTGCCTTTTCGTCATGTTGAGTCTCCGACTTATTTGATTTGAGATTTACCAGAGGCTGGTTCAAGTATAAAGCGTTACGCATCACTTCTGCCTGCCAAAGTTTATAGGATTTCCGCAGGCTTCCGGCTTGTGGTGGGCGTACCGCAAGTATGTAGCTAACATAGGTTTAAACCGGACTTAAAACTTCCTGCGCCAGCCGGACATCGGCATAAAGTAAACTAAACAACTCAGACCTGGAACATGGGTTGAATCGTGTTCCGATTACCGCGAAACGTCTATCTGTGCCAGCCAGAACCGCGGCCCTTTTGCCATTTACTTTCCTCATTCTTGTCCGATAAAGATACCAGGGCGTATATATAAAAAGAAGCATGTTTTACCTAAACCTTCTGCGCCATGAACGTTGCACACGAATTAAACCACGCCACTCCCCGGAACAGCGCCAGCAACCCCGTTTGGATGGATGGTCTTCGGATCCTGCTCGGCTTGTTCCTCTTCATCAAAGGCATCCTGTTTCTGGAGCACAGCAGCGACCTTTTCTATGTTTTCAGCCAGAGCCAGGACTTTATCGGCATGCACAAAGCCTCGATGTTTACCAGTGCGGTACACATTATTGGCGGGTTGATGATCGCCTTCGGTTTCCTTACCCGGCTGGCGCTGCTGCTGCAGTTCCCCGTCATGCTGGGCGCCCTGCTCATCGTGAACCCGCAACAAGGCATAAACCTCAGCAACACCGAGCTTTGGATGTCCGGGGCAGTGGTGGGGCTGCTGTTGTTCTTCATGATCGTAGGCCCCGGCCGCTATTCCGTTGACAACAAGGTACTGCGAAACCAGAAATAGAACAGGTTTCAGCGGCCTGCTTTATACTTTCTGGAACCGGAGGAAAAGGCAATAATGTAATTTGTACTCAAAATTATCCGGTACGTGGCGAATTACGTTTAATAAAGTGAGAATCAATATGTTTCACTTTAAATCTGCAAAGCCATGAACCTTACTAACGACATGTACCGCGTGGAGCACTGGGCTGATACGCATCACCCCATGTGGCTCGATTTCCTCAGGATTGGCCTGGGTGTATTCCTGATGGTGAAGGGCTTCATGTTCATCCAGGATACTGCCGCGCTGTTCAGCATTATGCAGAAAAGCCAGTTTGCGTGGGTCACCGTCGGCCTGGCGCATTATGTGGCCTTTGCCCACCTGGTAGGCGGCCTGCTGATCGCAATGGGCCTGGTAACACGGGTAGCCATCCTGTTCCAGTTACCGATCCTGATCGGGGCCGTTTTCTTCATCAACCCCAATAGGGGATTTTACTCGGAGAACACCGAGCTCTGGTCCTCCATCGTGGTGCTGCTGCTGCTTATCTTCTTCCTCGTTTTCGGCTCAGGCCGCTTCTCCGTGGATCAACTTATCCGAAAGCCGGAAAGAGACTGGCTCTATTAAAAAAACGGGCGCTGTGTGTCACGGGCTCCTGCCTTAAGTATGCCCTGCCCCAGGCTAATGCCCAAAAGCGGCAGCAGCCGGAAAAACCTTTGCCCACCTTGTTTGTTTTAATGGCGCTTTGCCCCAATTTTGCAGCAGCACGTACGTGCTAACGTATAAACCGATGGGGCACCGCCTCTTCTGGGCAACGTGAACCCGGGAAAGCACAACGATAATTGCTACATGACAGACAAGTCCCTGAGCCTGAACGGCAAAAAGTTCTACTACGACGAAATCGCCTCCTATTCCTTCCGCAACAGCATCCCGCTGAATGGCTACGAGAGCAACACGCTCGAATTCTGCCGCAGCTGGCTGAATGGCGTGCAGGAGTTCCCGATCCAGACATCCGGCTCCACCGGCGTCCCGAAAACCATCACCTTAACCCGCAGGCAACTGGAGGCCAGCGCACGCCGCACTATAGACATGCTAAACCTGCAGCCTGGCGACTGTACCCTGGTGTGCCTCAACACAGAGTATATTGCCGGTATGATGATGCTGGTGCGCGGTTTTGAGGCTGATCTGAAGATGATGATCGTGGAGCCTATCAGCAACCCGCTCACGCTCGTAAGCCCTGAGGAGAATATCGCCTTCAGTTCCTTTGTGCCCATGCAGCTGCACACCATCCTGCAGGAAGCGCCGGAGCGCGTGGGGCAGCTCAACCACATGAAAGGCATCCTGGTGGGCGGAGCGCCCGTTACCCCTACCCAGCAGCGGGAGTTGCAGCGGATCCTCGCGCCAATCTACCACACATATGGCATGACGGAAACGGCCTCGCACATTGCCCTGCGCAAACTCAACGGACCTGATGCCGCCGATTACTATGACGTGCTGGAGGACATCGCCGTGGGCCTGGACAAGCGCGGCTGCCTCACCATCAAAGGCGACGTGACGAATAACGAGCTGCTGGTTACCAACGATATTGTAGAACTGCTTACCCCTACCCGCTTCCGCTGGATCGGCCGCGCCGACAACACCATTAACACCGGCGGCGTGAAGGTGCAGACCGAGAAGGTAGAGCTGGCCATCGCCGAGACGTTTATCGACAACATCGACTCCCCGCGCTTTTTCGTGGCGCCGCAACCCGACGAGGTGCTGGGCGAGAAGGTCATACTTGTACTGGAAGGCGAGAAACTGCCGGAGGAAGAGGAGGAGCAGCTGTTTGAGCGCCTGCGCCCCCTGCTCAGAAAATTCGAGATGCCCAAGGAAGTATACTACAGCCGCGCCTTCTCCGAAACGGCCACCGGAAAAATATCGCGGCAGCGCACCCTCCAAAAACTGGGTCTCCACACCGATTAAGTATAAATCCCGAACGGCCCGTGCACTTACCCGTACTAAGTATAAATCAAACCCGATCTATATGAAAAGAAGTATATGGACAGGTGCTTGCACGGCACTTTTTATACTTACCCTGGGCAGCTGCAGCAGCGGCCTGTTCACCAGCCGTGGCCCCGTGGAACTGGAGCTGGCATGGGCCTCCGACAACACGCTCAAAACCCCGGAGTCTGCCCTTTTTGATCCGCAACGCAACGTCATTTACGTGACCAACATGAACAGCACTTCCGGGAATAACGACGGCGACGGCTTTATCTCAAGGCTGGATACGGAGGGGGATATTGAGGAACTGTACTGGGTAACGGGCCTGAACAACCCGGCGGGCATGGCGCTGCACAACAACGTGCTCTACGTGGCCGATACCGAGGAGGTGGTGGCCATTGCCACGCAGTCGGGGGCGGTGCTGGGCAGGTACAAAGCCGAGAAGGCCAAATTCCTGAACGATGTGGCTGTGGACGAGGACGGCACGGTATACATCACCGACTCGGAGCAGAAGCGCATTTACCAGCTGCGCAACGGCCGCATCAGCACCTGGATAGAGAACACCAAACGCGAGAAACCGAACGGCATCTTTATAGATGGCGACCGCATGATCGTGGCCTTTTTCAGCAGCGGCAGAATTCGACTGGTTGACCCCGGCACCAAGGACTTCACCGACTGGACCGATGGCATCAAATCGGCCGACGGCATAGCCAGGCTGGAGGACGGCAATTACCTGATCTCCAGCTGGGACGGCGAAGTATACTACGTAAACCAGGAGGGCAAGAAATGGCGCGTTCTGGACACGAAGAGCAAGAACGTAAACGCCGCCGACATCAGCTACGCCGCACAGCCCGGTTTGCTGCTCGTGCCAACTTTTAAGGATAATAGAGTGGTGGCTTATAGACTAAGGGCCAGGTAAATCCGTTAGCTACTTATACCGTTATAATGTTTGAGGCAAGGCAGCTACACCGTTACGTGTTAGTTGCCTTCTCATTTTCAGAGTATCATACTGCAGGCTGATGAAAAAACTGCCCACCCTCCATATCCTCAACGGCGATGCCTCCGTGGCCGCCTTCTCTGCCGCCGGGTTGCCCGGCCAGGTGCTGGTCTGGCGCGAGGTGCTGTCAGAAGGCCCCGTGTTTTGTGCGCTACCTGCGCGCGAGTTCTGGCAGAAGCGGCAGGAGTTCATCACCTCCACCTACGGCGAAGTCCCGGAAAAGTATAAAGCGAAAGTGCTGGACGAGGTACAGAAGCTTGAGGGGACAGGGGCTTTTTTTGAGGTGGTGCTCTGGTTTGATACCGACCTGATGTGCCAGGTGAACCTGCTCTACCTGCTGCAGCACCTGCACCAGAGCAACCCCAGGCTGCTGTCGGTGTGCACCCCGGCACGGGGCAAAAACATTGGCCTCCTAAAGCCGGAGGAGCTCGGGCAACTGTTTGACCGAAGGCAGCAACTCAGCGGGGAGCAACTGGAGGAGGCCGCGAAACTCTGGCAGCTCTACGCCGGCTCAGACCTGCTGCACCTGCAGCTCTACCTCCAGCAGATGCCGGTGCCGGTGCCCCTGCCTTTCCTGGAACGAGCTTTACAGCTGCACCTGCGCCGCTTCCCGGGCTGCGCCGATGGCCTGAGCCAAACCGAGCGCCTGCTGCTGCAGCTTATAAACTCCGGTACCACCAGTATAAACGAGCTGATGCAGCAGTTCTGGCAGCAGGACCCGGGCTATGGTTTTGGGGATGTGCAGCTGCAGCATATCCTGTCCCGGCTGCAACCCGACCTGGTGCAGGCAAAGGAGCCGCTGTCGCTGAGTTTTTTCGGGGAACGTGTGCTGGAGGGCTACGCCTCCTTCACGCCGAAGCATCGCTGGCTGGGCGGAGTGGAAGTGAACGGAAGCTGCCCCTACTGCTTCGACTATGAGAAAAGCGCTCTCCGCAGGAACGGCTAAAAAGGTTTGGCATTAAAAATGCAATAGCATGTGTTATACTTATACTTTAAGCAGCATGCTCATGAAACTGAAACAAACATACGCCCTAGCACTGGCCCTGTGCCTGCCTCTGGCTGGCCTCACCACCGCCACTTCCAACGCGCAAACTTCGCCGCTGCCAGCGCAGGAGAAAAGCCATATCCTTGTGAAAGCCGATGATTCTACCGCCCGTAAAGAAACCCTTTCCGGCATCAACATGACCCCTAGCGGCAAAGGCACCTTTCAGCTTGATTTCTCGCAGGCGCTGGACGAGAATGCCGTGCTGGAGGTGAAGAACTCAGTTGGAAAGATGGTGTACCAGAAACCCGTCAGCGTGGAGAACAACCGCAGCGCGTGGCGCTACCAGCTCGGCAAGCTAAAGCCCGACACGTACCTGATCGAAGTGAAAACCAGCGACACCACCTACTGGACCAAGTTTAAGATTGGAAAGTAAAAGAAAACACAGCGGCCTTGCTCCACCTGAGCAAGGCCGCTGTGTTTTCCTGCCGTAAGACAAGCTTTAGCGTAGCTTGTGGCTGTGCATGGCAGCAAGATCTTAACCAGCTTTGCTTTGAAAAAGCAAGTATAAATATGAAGGCACTGGTTTATACTTTGGTAGCGACATTTTTAAAGTATAGATCAGGCAACAAATACTTTTCTGCCCGCGCAGAAAGCCAGTTGCAAGCTGGCATCAATTTCAGCCACAAGTTAGGCTATACTAAACCTGCGGCAACGGATATTTATACCTGGCTCCACTGCTGCACCACATGGTAAAGCAGGGAGGCGCCCAGTTTGGCCGTGCGGTTATCGCTATCGAGTTTCGGGTTTAGCTCCACGATGTCCAGCGTCAGCAACTTGCCGCTGCTGATGATCTCCTGCAGCAGCAGCAGCACGATTTCGGGATGAACTCCGAGCGCGGCCGGGGCACTTACCCCCGGCGCATAGGCCGCAGCGAACACGTCCAGGTCTATACTTACGTACAGCACATCGGCCAGCTCCACAAACTGCTGCAGCCGCTCCCGCAGCGCCTCATAGTTGTAGACCTGCATGGCAGGCGCAAACACAAAGTCGGCCCCCAGAGCTTCTGCGGTGTTGAACAGCTTCTGCGTATTGCCCTGCTGCTGAATGCCCAGGCACAGGTAATTAAAGTCTTTATTTTCTGTGCGCAGGTCGTCGGCAATCTGCAGGAATGGGGTACCGGAGCTGGGCTGCTTCTCATAGTTCCGCAGGTCGAAATGCGCGTCGAAGTTGATGATGCCCAGCTGCTGCCCCTCCGGGAGAGCCTGCTTTATCCCTAAAAAGTGCCCGTAGGCGGTTTCGTGGCCGCCACCAAGTATGATCGTTTTGTAAGTATTGGATAGAAGTGCTGTGACTTTTTTGCCCAGCTGCTTCTGCGCCTCTTCCAGGTTTTGGTTCGTGCAAAAGACGTCGCCGGCATCGAACAGCGCCACATCATCCTCCAGGTGCCACGCAAACGAGGCCATGGCCTGCCGCAGCGCTGCTGGTCCCTCCACAGCCCCTTCCCTGCCCTGGTTACGGCGCACACCTTCGTCGCAACAGAATCCTAAAAAAGCAATGGCCTGTTCTGCGTCGGCGGGCTCGGCACCCTCAGTGAGGTTGAGCAGTTTGATTCCCTGATGCCAGCGCTTGCCTTCTTCGCCGTCGAGTGCGTCTACTCTTCCTTTCCAGGTGCCGGGTGCGGTGGGTTTATACATTTTGGTTGCTGATTGTTGGTTATTGTTCCTTTATACCGCAAGTTTTAGCAGAGCAGTAACTTGTAGTTAGTTCGTAGCAAGTTTTCAACTTGCGCCAGTTACAAACTGGCAAAATAAAGAACCACAAGCTACGCTGTCGCTAAACTTGCGGTACGACTTACCCTAGTTTCTATACTCGTTTCCCCTTTTTCCATACTTTCGTGGGCTTTAGTTTCCCCTGCAAGTATAAAATCTCCTTGTAGTTTTCTGTCGGGAAAGCGATCATATCAGCCAGGTTTCCTTTTGCCAGACTGCCACGGTCAGACAGGTGTAGCGCTTTGGCAGCGCGAATAGTTACGGCCGCCAGGGTCTCGGCGATAGTTAATTTTTCGGCAGCACCAAGTATGGCCGCCTGCATCAATAAGTCGCCCATGGGGGCAGAGCCGGGGTTCCAGTCGGTGGCGATAGCCAGGCACAGGCCGCCGTCCAGCATCTTGCGGGCGGGCGCGTAATGCATCCCCAGCCCCAGCGAGGCGCCAGGCAACACCGTGGCCACCACACCGGCATCGCGCAGCAAGGCAATTTCCTCGTCTCCGCTGGCCTCCAGGTGGTCGGCGCTCACGGCACCTACTTCTGCGGCCACCCGGCTGCCATCCGTGCTGAACTGGTCGGCGTGCACGGTAATATCAAACCCCATTTCCTTTGCGGCCAGCAAGTACTCCAGCGACTCCGCTTCCGTAAACGCGGTGTCTTCGACGAAGATATCCACACGGCTGGCCAGGCTCTGCTCCTGCACCTGCGGTAGCAACTCATCTAAAATATGCTGCAAGTATACTTTGGAGTCGGTAAACTCCGGTGGACGCATGTGGGCCGCCAGGCAGGTAGGCACCAGGTCAAGGGCGTGGTGCTTGTTTACCAGCCTGATGGCCTCCAGCATTTTCAGCTCCTCCTCCACCGTCAGGCCATAACCGCTCTTTACCTCGCAGGTAGTTACGCCCTCGTGCAGGTGACGGTCGCAGCGCTTCCGCAGCAAATCAACCAGCTCGATCAGAGTTGCTTCACGGGTTTTGCGCACACTGTCCAGTATGCCGCCACCATTGCGGGCAATCTCTAAGTATGATTTCCCGGCTACGCGCATGGCGTAGTCATTGGCACGGCTTCCGGCAAAGCAGATGTGGGTATGGGCATCGATCAGGCCGGGCAGCAGCACCATCGGCTCCTCTATCAGTTCCAGTTTATACTTGTTCTCCAGCGCCTCGCGGTGCAGCTTATCATAGTTGCCTACCTTCAGCACCTTGCCTTCCTGCACCAGCACCCCGGCCCGTTCCACCACCTGCAGTTGCTCGTCCTGTATGGCTCCCGCCTCCGGCAGGTTGGTCATGGTTAATATTTGGCTGAAGGGGCCGATTAACGTATGGGTTGATGTGTCTTTGTTATCTTTCATAGTTGGTTTAATGAAGTAGAGCGTTATACTTTTATACCGCTTCTATGAGCTAAAAGTAATCAGCACTCTGCTTTAAAAGCTGGATTTATACTTTGGCTATACTTTATGGTTTCTGGCGCAAGCGTCCGCTTGTGTCTTCTTATACCTGAGCCATCTATGTACTTTGGTTATATATACCTATACTTTTATACTTGCCGGTTTATACTTTATACTTTAGCTATACTTCCATAGCCGCTGCTTCCTGCTATTTCATATAAGCTATCCTTTCTAGCTGCCGCTGATCCTATAGTTCACAAAAACCTACTGTTGCAATTCATACTTTGGTGCTCTCCAGCCCGAGAGGGCTCGTCCTTTGGCATCGCGCTGTGTTCCCTTCCTTTACTCCTACGTCGCAATGCCCTTACGGGCACCGGAATCTCACAAGGCGCTCAACCCAAGGACTGGGTATCATTCGATAGCTACGGCATTGCTGTTATTTCGACCTACGGGAGAAATCTATCCAAAATTCCTGATAGATCTCTCGCCCTGCTCGAGATGACAGAGCAAGTAGTAAGTATAATTCCCCGCCTTAGATAAGGAGGGGTTAGGGGTGGTTGGACCCGCTACTGCAGAACTCCCTCCCCTGTTGTTAGGGGAGGGAAAAGGATGGGCTTACAGCTCCAACCCGAACTTCTTAGCGTTCTCCTGCGCTGTTTCGTAGCCGGCGTCGGCGTGGCGGAAGATGCCCATGGCCGGGTCGTTGTGGAGCACGCGGCGGAGACAGCGCTCGGCACGGTCGGTGCCATCGGCCAATATCACCATGCCCGCATGCTGCGAGTAGCCAATGCCCACGCCCCCGCCGTGGTGGAACGACACCCAGGTGGCACCACCCGCCGTATTCGCCATCAGGTTCAGCAGCGGCCAGTCGGAAATGGCATCGGAGCCGTCTTTCATGCCTTCGGTTTCGCGGTACGGGGAGGCTACAGAACCGCAGTCCAGGTGGTCGCGGCCGATCACGATAGGTGCTTTTACCTTGCCCTCGCGCACGAGTTGGTTAAAGAGCAGACCGGCTTTCTCGCGCTCGCCCATGCCCAGCCAGCAAATGCGGCACGGCAGGCCCTGAAAGGCTACTTTCTCCTGCGCCTCGTCCAGCCACTTGATCATGTGCGTGTTCTCTGGGAACAGCTCCTTCAGCGCCTCATCGGTCACGCGGATATCCTCCGGATCGCCGGACAGCGCCGCCCAGCGGAAGGGTCCTTTGCCCTCGCAGAACAACGGACGGATGTACTCCGGCACAAATCCCGGAATGTTAAAGGCGTTTGCCTCGCCGCCCTGCTGCGCGAATTCACGCAGGTTATTGCCATAGTCGAAGGTTTTGCTGCCACGCCGCTGCAGCTCCAGCATGAAGCCCACGTGGCGGGCCATACTTTTCAGCGACAGTTCCTTATACTTGGCCGGGTCCTGCTCGCGCAATGCTTTCGCTTCCTGCAGGCTCAGCCCGTTCGGCACGTAGCCATTGAGTGGATCGTGGGCTGAGGTTTGGTCGGTAAGGATGTCCGGGGTGATGTTATCCTGAATCAGGCGCTCCAGCACATCGCCGACGTCGCCTACCAGGCCAACCGAGATAGCTTCGCCGCGTTCCTTTGCCTCCAGCACCCAACGCTTTGCCTCCTCATAGTCAAAAGTCATTTTATCGATGTAGCGGGTATCGAGGCGTTTTTGGATGCGGTCCGGATCCACGTCAACGCCCAGGAAAGTAGCGCCGGCCATAGTTGCCGCCAGGGGCTGCGCGCCGCCCATACCGCCCAAACCGCCCGTCACGAGCAGCTTGTGGCGCAAATCGCTGTTGAAGTATTTGTCGCCGCAGGCAGCAAAGGTCTCGTAGGTGCCCTGCAATATGCCCTGCGAGCCGATGTAGATCCAACTGCCGGCCGTCATCTGCCCGTACATGATCAGGCCACGCTTGCGCAGGTCGTTAAAGTACTCCCAAGTAGCCCAGTGCGGCACCAGGTTCGAGTTGGCAATCAGCACCCGCGGCGCCTCGGCGTGCGTGCGCACCTTGCCCACCGGCTTGCCCGACTGCACCAGCAGACTCTCGTCCTCCTCCAGTTCCAGCAGCACCTCAATAATCTTGCGGGCATCCTCCGGCGTGCGGGCCGCCTGTCCGGTGCCGCCGTAAACTACCAGGTCGGCTGGTGCTTCGGCCACTTCGTCGGTCAGGTTGTTGAGGAACATGCGCAGGGCAGCCTCTGTTTGCCAGTTCTTGCAATGCAGTTCCGGCCCGCGTGGCGGGATGTAAGTGGGATGGTTGGCGTATTTCTGGATGAATTGCTCGGCAGTAAGGCCGGCCCTTGGTGAGGTTGCTGTGGCAGCTGAGGTAGTCATAGTTTTTAATTCGATTGGGTTTGTTCAATAATCTGAAATTTATATCAAAAATGACAGGAAAATGGAGCTAAATTTATACGCAGATGCCCCAAAATACAGCTCCATCCCATACTTTCGCTTATGTTCCACCTGCCCCTCACCTCCATCCCCGCCCAATTCGGCAACATCGACATTTACCTGTTCGACCAATTGCTGAAGGGCCGTATCCGCAAAGGTATGCGCGTACTGGACGCCGGCTGCGGCTCCGGGAGAAACATACAGTACCTGATGCAGGCTGGCGTGAAAGTATACGGGGCCGATATTTCGGAGGAAGCCATCGCGAACGTACGGGCCATGGCTTCGGAATTGGCCCCTACCCTATCGCCCAAAAATTTTGTGGTAACCGACCTGACTGATCTTCCTTTTGAGGACGCCGCCTTTGAGGTGGTGCTGTGCAGCGCCGTGCTGCATTTTGCTCAAAGCGAAGCACATTTCAGACGTATGCTGCAGCAACTGTGGCGTGTGCTAAAGCCGGAGGGTATGCTCTTCTGCCGTTTCAGTACAACGATAGGGATGGAGGGAAAGCTGCAGCAGGTGGCGCCGCAAAAGTATAAAATGCCGCATGGGCCGGTGTGGTTTCTGGCTGATGAGCCCCAACTACGCGAGCTGATCTATACTTTAGAGGCCGAGCTGCTGGAGCCGCTGAAAACGGTGCTGGTAGAGCGCGAGCGAAGTATGACGACGCTGGTGCTGCGGAAGAAAGTACAGGGTTCTTAAGTGCGGACGACTGGCAGGTTTATACTTCTATGAGGCTGCCCGTATCCATAAAAAAATCGCGCAGCCGTTTGAGGGGGCTGCGCGATGTGCTGTTATTTCTTCAGGGATAGGATGTAATCCACCATTTTACCGGCGTCATCGTTGCTGAGGTTGGGGTGCGGCGGCATGGGCACCTGGCCCCATACGCCGGCGCCGCCCTCTTTAATCTTGCCGATCAGGTACTCCCTGTTCTTGTCGTTGGCTTCATACTTTCCGGCTACATCCACATAGGCGGGCCCCACCAGTTTCTGCTGGTTGTTGTGGCAGGCCGTACAGTCAGATCCCGCGATCAGCATGGCGCCCGGGTGCTGCTTGGGTTGCTCCGCCGCGGCTTTGGGGGCTGTAGGGGTTTTGGTGCCAGGTGCAGGCTCCGGCGCGTTGGCACGGGCAGTGGCCACAGAATCACGGTAGCCCTGTTCGTAGTAGCGGTCATATTCCGATTCCTGGGTACCGCAGGAGGTAAGTATGAGTCCCACACCCAAGGCGGCAAAAAAGTACTTCACGGTCATAGTCATATCAATCATGTTTATGCAAATCTATACATCCTCCAAAGGCGCTTTGTTACATGTCCCCCTTCAGCGGAGTCGCTCGGCCAGCCCGCTTCCTGAACAGGATCCTTCTGCAGAGGCGGGGCAGACCGGCGCTCAAAGTAAATTACAAAAAGTGTATATTACAACTTCAAGCGCAAAACTAACCCTTTACACCATGACATCACCCTTTATCAGAACAATCTGGCTCGTGCTGGTGCTGCCGCTGCTTTCGGCAAGTATGGCACTGGCCCAGGCACTGCCCACCATCGCTTCCAAAACCAAGGACATGCAGAAGTACCCTGGTTACTTCACCTTTTATTACGACAGGGACAGTGGCAAGGTATGGCTGGAGGTGGATAAAGTGAACCAGGAGTTCCTGTATGTTAACTCCCTGCCCTCCGGCCTGGGCTCCAACGACATCGGCCTGGACCGTGGCCAGCTGGGTGGCCAGCGCGTGGTATACTTCGAGAAAGTAGGCGCTAAGGTGATGCTCGTGCAGCCAAACCTGGATTACCGTGCCATCACCGACAACAAAAACGAGGCCCGCGCCGTGGACGAGTCTTTTGCCAAATCCATACTTTGGGGCTTTAAGGCAGAGGCGGTGGAAGGCAACAGCGTATTGGTGGATGCCACGGATTTCCTGCTGCGCGACGCCCATGATGTGATCGGAAGTATAAAACGCACTAAGCAGGGCACCTACAAGCTCGACGCCAGCCGCTCGGCCATGTACCTGCCGCGCACCAAAAACTTCCCCGAGAACACCGAGTTTGAGGCTACCCTAACCTTTACCGGCGGCGAGGATGCCGGGCGCTATGTGTATGAGGTTGCCCCCGATGTGCAGGCCCTTACGCTGCGCCAGCACCACTCTTTCATCCAGCTGCCCGACAACAAGTATTCACCACGCGAGGCGGACCCGCGCGCCGGCTATTTCGGCATCTCCTACTTCGATTATGCCACACCGGTGAACGAGAACATAGAGCAGCGCTTCATCGCCCGCCACCGCCTGCACAAGAAAGATCCTTCGGCCAACGTATCGGAAGCCGTGAAGCCTATTGTATACTATGTCGATAACGGTGCTCCTGAGCCCATCCGCACGGCGCTGCTGGACGGGGCCCGCTGGTGGAACCAGGCCTTTGAGGCTGCTGGCTACAAAAATGCTTTCCGGGTGGAGGTGTTGCCCGACGGTGCCGACCCGATGGACGTGCGCTACAACATCATCCAGTGGGTGCACCGCAGCACGCGCGGCTGGTCGTACGGCGCCTCAGTCACGGATCCGCGCACCGGCGAGATTATCAAAGGCCATGTGTCGCTGGGCTCTCTGCGTGTGCGCCAGGACTATTTGATAGCCGAAGGCCTGCTGGCCCCTTACGAGGAGGGGAAACCGGTCAATAAAACGATGATGGAGATGGCGCTGGCGCGCATCCGGCAGCTGTCGGCACACGAACTGGGCCACACATTGGGCATTATGCACAACTACGCCGCCAACAACAACGCCTCCGTGATGGACTACCCGCACCCGCAGGCCAAACTCGACCGCGCCGGTAACATCGACCTGAGCAACGCTTACGGCACCACTATTGGCGCGTGGGATAAAGTGGCTGTAGCTTACGGTTACCAGGACTTCCCGGCCGGAACAGACGAGAAGAAAGCGCTGAACGAGATCCTGGCCAAAGGAAGAGCCCAGGGCCTGCAGTTTATCTCCGACCGGGATGCCCGCGCACCCGGAGGTACCCACCCGGACGCGCACCTGTGGGACAATGGCGCCAACGCTACTGATGAACTCCTGAATGTGCTCAAGATACGCGGGAAGGCCCTGCAGAACTTCTCTCAAAACAATATCAAACCCGGCGCGCCCATGAGTACGCTGGAAGATGTGCTGGTGCCGATCTATAACTACCACCGCTACCAGACCGAGGCCGTGGCCAAGCTGATCGGCGGCATATACTATACGTATGTCGTGCGGGGTGACGGACAGCCTACAACCACCGTGCTGGCCAGAGGCGAACAGCAAAAGGCGCTGGACGCGATGCTGAAAACCATCTCCCCGGAAGTACTCACCGTACCGGAGCACATCATCAAGCTGATTCCCCCGCGCGCACCGGGACTGCGCAACAACCGGGAACTCTTTGCCAGGCGCACCGGCCTCACCTTCGATCCGCTGGCCGCCGCCGAGGCCTCCGCAGATTTTTCCGTATCCTTCTTACTGCACCCCGAGCGTGCCTCGCGGCTAGTGGAGCTTGGTGCCCGCAGCAACAGCCTCAGCCTGCAGGACGTGACGGAGCAACTGGTGGAGAACACCTGGAAGCGGAAACGCGAGAAAGGAATGGAAGGCCTGGTGCAGCTGCAGACCGAGCAGATCGTGCTCACGCACCTGCTGGCGCTTGCCCACAACGAAAGCGCCTCTTACCAGGCCAGGGCCATCGCCACGGCCACCCTTAAAGACCTGAAAAGCTATATTGAGCGGAGGCACACGCTCAACCCAAAGGACAGTTACCAGGCCCACCTTACCTTCGCGCTGGAGCGCCTGAACCGGCCGGTATCGGAAGAGGTGCTGCCGAGTAAAGCCCTGGATTTGCCGCCGGGCTCACCGATTGGCAGCGGAACTGTGATGGGATGTGAGTAAAAACCAAAGTATAAGTATAAACCGCCCTCCGTTCAGAGGGGCGGTTTATACTTATATGGCGGCCGTTCGCGGGAAAGCGCCCCACTGCCGCAGTCACAGTTCGTATATTTTACGGCCTTTTCCTGTTTTTTTTAATTGCTGCCAGGCGGCCTGACCTGGCAACAGTATCTCTGCGTATAATCACAAGCTCTTGCCGCCATGCTTACCTCTGAGACACATCGCCTCAAACCTATGACACAAAGCATGTTACAACGTACCACAGCCCTTCAACGAGCCTACATGCTACCACAGGTGATTCTGCCAAAAGTACTTTAGAGCAGTAATTCTTCTTTTTGCATATTTTATACTTACAATATTCCGAATTTAATTTTATCCATGAGAGGGTTGTGCTAACGCAAAGGGTAGATTATAATTTTTCCCTCATATTGTGTATCTTTGCAAAACAGTCATTCTGACATAGATAGATATGAATATTTCAGAAGGGCGCGTCGATAGTATAGTTCAGGCCAACCGGCTTCTTTTGTAAGGCATCAATTCCAACGCCTCTCTTTTTATACTTCCTGCACCCCTTTCTGTTTTCCGCCAGGCAGGATTCAACCTCCCGCGGAAACCCGAAATTGTAATTTTTCCGATTACGCAGCACTGATCCTTTGGGCATATCTCTGGGCAGATTATTGTGCTTTGCAATTACCAATTTAAAGTCTATATGAAGTTAAGAATAGGAATCATCGGAGCCGGCCCCAGCGGCCTGGCGCAGCTACGCGCGTTTAAATCAGCAGAAATGAAAGGCGAGGACATACCGGAAATCGTGTGCTTTGAGAAGCAGTCGGACTGGGGTGGCCTGTGGAACTATACCTGGCGCACGGGAGTAGGCAAGTATGGCGAGCCGATCCACGGCAGCATGTACCGCTACCTGTGGTCCAACGGGCCCAAGGAATGCCTGGAGTTTGCTGATTATACCTTCGATGAGCACTTTGGCAGGCCTATCTCCTCCTATCCGCCCCGCCCGGTGCTGTTCGACTACATCCAGGGCCGCGTAGAAAAGGACAACGTGCGCGACTATATCCGCTTTAACACCACCGCCCGCTGGGTAGAGTACAAAGAGGACACGAAGCAGTTCTCGGTGGTGCTGGAAGACCTGGCCAACAACAAGACCTATACCGAGGAGTTTGATTACCTGATCGTGGCCTCCGGCCACTTCTCCACCCCTAACATGCCGTACTTTGAAGGAATTGAAGAGTTTCCCGGCCTGATCATGCACGCGCACGACTTCCGCGGGGCTGATATTTTCAAGGACAAGGACGTGTTGCTGATCGGCAGCAGCTACTCGGCCGAGGACATTGGCGTGCAGAGCTACAAGCACGGGGCGAACTCGGTAACCCTGAGCTACCGCAGCAACCCCATCGGCATGGACTGGCCCGAAGGCATGAAGGAAGTGCCCCTGCTTACCCATTTCGAAGGAGAAATCGCTCACTTCAGCGACGGCACCCGGGAGCGTTATGATGCGGTGGTGATGTGCACCGGCTACCAGCACAAGTTCCCCTACCTGCCCGACGAGCTGCGCCTGAAGACAAAAAACTGCCTCTACCCGGACAAGATCTACAAAGGGGTGTTCTTCAACGACCTGCCCCAACTCATTTACCTGGGCATGCAGGACCAGTACTATACCTTCAATATGTTTGATGTGCAGGCCTGGTATGCGCGCGACGTCATACAGGGAAAGATTCAACTACCGGGCAAAGAAGAAAGGCAAAAGGACATCAACCTGTGGCTCAACAAGGCCGCATCCAACTGCACACACGACGATGAAATCGATTTCCAGACGGAGTATGTGCGGGAGTTGATGAACCAAACCGACTACCCGGAGATTGACCTGGACAGAGTGGCGGTGCTTTTCAAGCAGTGGCTCCATGACAAGGAAGAAGACATTCTCCGCTACCGCGACAGGACCTACACCTCGGTGATGACCGGCACCAATGCCGAGCAGCACCACACCCCCTGGCTCGAGGAGATGGACGACAGCTTTGAGCGCTACATGCAGAAAGCTCCGGAACTGGAGCAGGCATAGTATAGAGCATGTTGAATGCTTATATACAGAAAGGGAAGGCAACATGCCTTCCCTTTCTGCTTTAAACACTTGCCCGCAGCTACTTGCCCGCAGCCGCTGCTTCGTCTGAAGTATAAAAGTATAGCGCCGTACGCACCGGGAGGCGCCAAGCCTGGCAAATCCTTGCCTCACCGCCCGGTTTCGCGGTGTGCGTAGCGGTGGATTAAAGTATGAAAAGCGCCTCTGCAAGTTTAGGCAGGGGCGCTTTTTTACGGATATCCCTTATCTGCAGTGAACTACCTTTGCCTCAAGAACATTAAGATATAAGGCTGCCCCTTAGCTGGCAATAGCTATTCCGGCGCACTGCTGTACTTAATTAACAACAGGTATAATTATACTTTACTTTCAGAGGCGGGAGCCTTAACGTTCTGGGGAAAACCGCTAAAATATCCACCTTATGCTTATTTATCTAACACATAATCAGTAAATTCACCCGGGCATCATGTTCAGCCCAACGGAATATTGACAAAACATAAACGAAAGCTCACCACCCCGGGCGCTCCGGCAGATCGTTGCAGGAAAGCTCCTTATTCTTTTCATACTCAGTCTACTACCCGTGCGTACTACTCCTAACCTCTCTTTTAAAGAAACCTTTTTTATCGGCCTGATGCTCTTCGCTATTTTCTTCGGCGCGGGCAACCTCATTTTTCCGCTCTCGCTGGGCCAGGCCGCCGGCGAAAACTTAGTGCCTGCCATTGTGGGCTTCCTGCTGACCGGTGTGGGGCTTCCCCTACTTGGTGTTATCGCCATGGGCGTCTCCAAGAACGAGGATGTACAGACGATCTCGGCGAAGGTGCACCCTGTCTTCGGCCTGCTGTTTCCGGTGGTCATCTACCTGACGCTGGGCCCTCTGTTTGCCGTACCCAGAACCGGCACCGTATCTTACGAAATCGGTATCGTGCCCTTCCTGCCCGAAGCATTGCGGACGTCTGGCTGGGGGATGGCGCTATACTCGGTTGTGTTCTTTGCCATAACGTACCTGCTTTCGTTAAACCCCAGCAAGATAGTGGATCGCATCGGTAAGATTCTGACGCCGGTGCTGCTGCTGATTCTCTTCGTGCTACTGACAAAAAGCGTGGCTGACCCGCTCGGCAGTACCCAGGTGCCGGTGGGCTTATATGAGAGCGCCCCTTTCTTTAAAGGGTTTCAGGAGGGATACCTGACTATGGATACCATCGGCTCCTTTGTCTTCGGCCTGATCGTGATCAGCACGATTCGCGCAAAGGGCGTGGAGAGCACCCGGCAGATTGCCAAAGTAACGGCTACGGCAGGCTTTGTGGCCGCCGCCGGACTGGCTTTGGTCTACATCGGGCTGGCGTATACGGGCGCCACCAGTGTGGAAACGCTGGGGCATTTGGAGAACGGCGGTCTCATCATCACCAACGTATCGAACCTGCACTTCGGCCTGTGGGGGAACCTGATTCTGGGTATTGCCATTTTCTTTGCCTGCCTCACCACCAGCATCGGGCTGATCGTGGCCTGCGCCAGTTTCTTCAACAAGCTGCGCCCCTCCATCTCCTATAAAAATTATGTACTGATCCTGACAATAGTGAGCGCGGTGATCTCGAACGTGGGTCTCACGCAGATCATTTCCTTCTCCATTCCTGTGCTGGTGGCGATTTACCCGATCGTTATCGTGCTGATTGCTTTAACCCTGATGGGGCCGGCGCTCAAGAACCGGAACGCGGTGTATACCTGGTCGGTTTTGTTTGCCGGCATCGTGAGCGTGTTCGACGGCATCAAGGCGGCGGGGTTTGAGCCAGGCATTATTGGCTTTCTGGGGGAGCATCTGCCCCTGTTCAGCCTGGGCATGGGCTGGCTCATACCGGCCATCCTGGGTGGCTTCCTGGGTTACGGCCTCTCGTTCCGGCAAAAAGCGTATGCGCTGGAAGAAGTATAGATTATACTTTTATCGACAAAAAAGGCAGGCATCCGGCGGGGTGTCTGCCTTTTTTAGCCAACCATACTGCCTGTAGGCTATGAGCTCTGGCAAGTATGGCAACGGCTGCGATGGCGTTATCCGAAAGTATAAAGCTGCAGCTTCTTACCAGTCGTCCAGCATCCTTTGTACATCAAGTCCCTCCACGTACGGCTCCAGTACCGCCAGGGCGTTGGCCGATTTCCTGAAGGTGCTGATCAC
This sequence comes from Pontibacter flavimaris, assembly GCF_001907195.1. Lineage (GTDB taxonomy): Bacteria > Bacteroidota > Bacteroidia > Cytophagales > Hymenobacteraceae > Pontibacter > Pontibacter flavimaris. The sequence continues at coordinate 793,951 of NZ_LVWA01000005.1, read as the reverse complement.
CTGCGCCTCCCGCCCTGTCCATACTTCCACAAAAGCGTGGTTCAAAGTATAAAGCGTAACGGTCCAGCTATTGAATTGGCGTTGGGCCAGGATGGTGCCCTCTTTGGCCAGTGTTTCGGCCTGGCTCCGCAGCGGGAGCCGCTCAAACATGGAATGCTCCAGCATACGGATTCTGTTAGGGTGTTTTCTGGATAAGTACGGAAACAGCAATTTAGTTTCCGTTTTCCTGGATAAAGTATAGCTTTGGAAAAGAATGGGGCGCTCTGCCGGCAAAAGTCTTATGGCTATACTTTACGGATTCAGCCTGCTGCTGATTAAACCATCCCGTCGCTTTCGCCTCTAATGTAAAAAAACTATATACCTATTCCATATTAACCAAACCCTTATGAAGAGAAAAGTATACGCTTTTGCCTTTTTCATGCTCCTGAGCGGAAGCCTGGCGCAGGCACAGGTGAAGGACCCCGTGGTGGAGAGCATCGTGAAGGAGGCAAACGAGAACTCACAGCTGGAGGTGCTCGCACATGAGCTGCTGGATGGCATCGGCCCGCGCCTGGTAGGCACCCCCGAGATGCAGAAAGCGCACGATTGGGCGGTGGCAAAGTATAAAAGCTGGGGCATTGAGGCTCGCAACGAGAAGTGGGGCGAGTGGCGCGGCTGGCAGCGTGGCACCACGCACGTAGACATGGTGCACCCGCGGGTGCAGTCGCTGGAGGCGACCCAACTGGCCTGGAGCCCCGGCACCAAAAGCAAGGGCGTAACCGCCGAGGTGATCGTACTTCCCGAAGTGCAGGACTCGGTGGCGTTTCAGCGGTGGTTGCCAAGCGCAAAAGGCAAGATCGTGATGATCTCGATGATGCAGCCGACCGGCAGACCGGACTACAATTGGGAGGAGTTTGCCACGAAGGAATCCCTGGAGAAAATGAAGCAGCACCGCGACTCGCTGAACGATGCGTGGTCTGAGCGTATGAAGACGATGGGGTACAACAGCCGCACACTTCCTCCGGCACTGGAAAAAGCAGGCGCAGCGGGCGTGGTTACCTCTAACTGGTCGCGCGGATTCGGCGTGAACAAGATATTCGGCGCCTACACCAACAAGATCCCGAGCATCGACATGGCCCTCGAGGACTATGGCATGCTTTACCGTCTGGTGGAGTCTGGCAGCAAGCCGCAGATCAAAATACAGGCAGAGTCAAAGAACCTGAAGAACGCCCCTACCTTTAACACCATCGCCGAGATCAAAGGCACCGAGAAGCCGGAGGAATACGTGATACTTTCCGCGCACTTCGACTCCTGGGATGGCGGCACCGGCGCCACCGACAACGGCACCGGCACTATTGTGATGATGGAGGCCATGCGCATCCTGAAGAAAATGTACCCGAACCCGAAGCGCACTATACTTGCCGGCCACTGGGGCAGCGAGGAGCAGGGCCTGAACGGCTCGCGCGCCTTCGTAGCCGATCATCCGCAGATTGTGAAGAACACCCAGGCCGTGTTTAACCAGGACAACGGAACAGGCCGCGTGGCCAACATCTCGGGCCAGGGCTTCCTGCACGCCTACGACTTCCTGGGCCGCTGGCTGAGCGCCGCCCCAAATGAGATCACCAGCTCCATTGAGACGCATTTCCCGGGCTTCCCGGGCGGCGGCGGCTCCGACCACGCCTCTTTTGTGGCGGCGGGCGCCCCGGCCTTCATGCTGAGCTCGCTTAGCTGGTCCTACGGCACCTACACCTGGCACACCAACCGCGACACCTACGACAAGATCGTATTTGATGATGTGCGCAGCAACGCCATCCTGGTAGCCATACTTGCCTACAAGGCCAGCGAAGACCCTAACATGTCGAACCGTGAGCGCATCGTTCTGCCGGTAGACCAGAGAACAGGCGAGCAGAGAACCTGGCCTGCCCTGAGGGAGCCTACCCGCAAAGGTGGCCTGGACTAACAGGAACAAAGTATAAAATGCATGCTTTTCAGGGAGGCTGCCGCCGTGGCAGCCTCCCTTTTTTTGTAAAAGCTGATATACCTCAGTTTTTCCACTGACCGGTGGCATCTTTTTCCTGCTGCCCTTGCGTTACTTTTGTAATGTAGCTTATGTGTATCACCGCTACACACCAGAAGTATAAAGCAGAAGCGCCATGAAATCGATACTAGTCCCGATAGATTATTCCAACAACTCCCGAAACGCCCTTACCTATGCCCTGGAGATAGCCCGGGTTACAGGCGCGGAGATCATCCTCTTCCACGCCTTCTACCCGATCATGACGCCGCCTGCCAGCCTCGACACAACCGATGTCATCCTTGCGCTGGAGGAAGGGAAGGCCAGGTCGCTGAAGGATTTCGCCCTGGCAACCCGGACGGAGATTGGCGCAGCAGACGGGCTACTGGAGGCCTATCAAAGCATCCCGCTGCGAGCGGCGGCCCGCATGGGCGGCTCCTATGAGATGATCCTGGAGGCTATTGAGAAGTATAAGGCCGACCTGGTGGTGATGGGCATGCAGGGCGGCGGGCCATTCAGCCAGGCGCTGTTGGGCAGTACCACCATCTCCGTGATGCAGGAAAGCAAGGTGCCCATCCTAGCCGTTCCGGAGAACATGCCGTTCAGGTACTTCCGGAAAGTGCTGTTTGCCACCAACCTGAGCAAATTGCCCGCCACCGCCGACCTGCAACCGCTGCGCGATTTTGTGGCCACTTTTGAAGCCAGCCTGCAGGTGCTGCACCTTTACAAAAACAACCTGCAATACGCCACGTTCGACCCGCACGAGGCGCTGGAGCAACTGTCTGCCAAGCTGCAGGGCATAACGCTCGACTTCCAGTTCGATATTCAGGAGGAGGTAGCCGAGGGGATACAGAAGTACATTTTAGAGCAGCACGCCGACCTGCTGGTGCTTATTCCGCAGCGCCACAACTTCATGGAAAGGCTGCTGGACCGAAGCGTGACCGGCAAGATCACGGCGCACCCGCAGGTGCCCCTGCTGGCCCTGCCTGCCTCTACCCTCACCTACAACCAAAGTATAACCAACGGGGAGAAAGCCACCAACCTGGGCTAAGCCTACCTTCTCCCCTGGCGCTACGTTCAGCCCGCTGCCTGCCTGTCGACCAGGGGTGTCAGGCTGAACGATTGCCCCGCCTGCCCGTACATACTTAGTCATTACTTTTCCTAAAAGAGTCCTACAATTTTTGGTGAAGGACTGATGCTTCCTGCGTTCAGGCGCTGGATCATTTTTGCGTTTTTGCTACCTTTGTGATTTACGAGTAGAGTATGATTCAAGAGCTACGCAACCCTTTTGGCAGAGTATACCTCACCATCAACACCAACACCAAGAACAGGTGGGTGCATGTGAACTGGATGGGCTACTTGACGGAGGAAAACATTAAGACAGGTGCCGCCGCCTATACCGAGGCCCTGGCTAATGCCGGTTACAGCTGTGTGCTGAACGATACCCGCCTGCTTATCGGTAGCTGGGACCACTCCATGGATTGGGTGGTGAAGGAATGGGCGCCATGGGCGGCTCGCGCTGGGTTGAAGCACTTTGCCATGGTAACCACCCCGGAAACCTTTGGCGGCTCCTCGGCCGAAAAATTCTTTAGCAGCCTGAAAGCATTTGAAGTGCGGGTTTTTGAGGACATGGGCAAGGCGCAGGAGTGGCTGCAGCAGTACGCGCTCGATAAATGAGCCTCTTTATTCGGTTGATTTATACTTGTATTTCTTTAGAAGGAGGCGTGTTTGGGAATATTCTGCCAACCGCTTTAGGTATACCACGGCCATTCCCGTACTTTTGAAAGTATGAAGTATGGGCACGGCAGCAAGCTCTGCCGCTGCTCTAGCCCCGGCACAAGATGGAACCTATCAGACTGAATAAATTCATAAGCGACTCAGGCTACTGCTCCCGCCGCGAGGCCGACAAGATGATTGAGCAGGGCCGCGTAACCGTGAACGGCAAGCGCCCCGAGATTGGCGCCAAAGTGACGGCCAGAGACAAGGTGCGCGTAGACGGAAACCTGCTGGAGGCAGACGCCGTGGAGCCCGTGTACCTGCTCCTCAACAAACCCCCTGGCATCGAAACCACCACCGACACCTCGCAACGGGACAACATCATCAGTTTTACCAACTACCCGGAACGCATTTTCCCGGTGGGCCGCCTCGATAAGGACTCCGAGGGCCTGATCATCCTGACAAACAACGGCGACATCGTCAACAGGATTCTGCGTGCCGGCAACAACCACGAGAAAGAGTATATCGTGACCGTGGACAGGCCCATCAACCCCGATTTCGTGGAGCGCATGAGCAACGGCGTTTCCATACTAGGGGTGAACACGCGGAAGTGCTTTGTGGAGCAGCTGGGCCCCAACAAGTTTCGCATCATACTTACCCAGGGCATGAACCGGCAGATCCGGCGCATGTGCGAGGCCCTGGGCTACGAAGTACAAACCCTGCAGCGCACGCGCATCATGCACCTGTCGCTCGCCCGAATTCCGCTGGGGCAGTGGCGCAACATGACCGATGCCGAAGTAGCCGAAATGATGCGCCTGGTGGAGCGTTCCGCTAAAACGGAGGAGGCCTCTGCCAGCCGGAAACACGCCACCGAACCCGCTTCGCCTGCCAAAAGCAACAAGCCGAAGCCACGTGGCGGCTCCCCTACCGCCAAGCCGGGCAAATCAAACAGCGGGCCTAAAAGCGGTAAAAGCACTGCCGCCGCCAAACACGACAAATCCAGGACCGCCGGAGGCGCCAAAGGCTCCCGCGGCGCAGCCAAAGGCGGAGGTGCCGGTGCGGGCGGCAGAGGCAGGGGCGCGGCCGGCAAAGGCGGGGCTTCCAAAGGGGGCCGCAGAAAGTAGCGTGTGCGTTTGCCATACTTTCCTCAACGTATCGGCCTCATCCTACCCTATGACTTAACAGCAATAGGTAAAGCAATCCTTTTGCCGTAATTTTGCCTCATACGTAAAACCGGCGTAAAAACAAGCGGCAGCACATACGGCATGTACCTGCCCGACAAGGCCAAAAACACCATGGAACCAAAGCGATTAAATAAATTCATAAGCGACTCGGGCTTCTGCTCCCGCCGCGAGGCTGACCGGCTGATTGAAGAAGGAAGGGTAACGGTAAACGGCAAGCAGCCGGAGGCGGGCACCAAGGTAACCCCCAAAGACAAGGTGCGGGTGGATGACCAACTGCTGAGCGTGCGGGACGAGGCTCCCGTGTTCCTGGTCCTGCATAAGCCATCCGGCATGTCGGCCACAGCCGATATGGGCGTGCGCGACAACGTGGTGCGGGCCATCAACCACCCGGCTTCCCTGCAACCCATCGGCAAGCTGGACCGTGATGACGAGGGCGTTCTTTTCCTGAGCAACGACAGCGACCTGGTGCGGAAACTGGCCAAGTCGGATAACAGGCTGGAGAAGGAACTGATCGTGACGGTTAACAAGCCATTTTCATCGGAGTTTATCGCCAAGCTGAGCGAGGCCTGCGCTTCTTTCGAGGATGGCAACCCCAAGAAAGCCGCTGTACACAAAGAATCCACCACCCGGTTCAGGATAGTGCTGGAGGCGGGCATGAGCCATGGCATTAAGAAGATTTGCGAGGCATTGGGCTACCAGGTAACGTTTTTGCAGCGCGTACGGGTAGAGAACATCACCCTTACAAAACTACAAAAAGGCCACTGGCGCACCCTCAGCGCACCGGAGATAGAGAACCTGAAACAGATCGCGTCGGCCAAGCCGGAAAAGGCGGTTAGGGCCAAAGCAGAATCCCGCGACTTTAAGCCCAGAACTGCGGCTGGCAAAGACAAGGCCTCCTCTGAGCGGGGAAGTTACCAGAAACCCGTTAAAACCGGCGCGGCAGAATATGCAGGCTCCGGCAAGCGCATCGGAAAGTCCAGGCCGGCCACGACAGGATCGGGCGGTGCCAGGGGCACACGAGGCGGCGCCAAGGGGGCAACGGACAAAGGGGGCTTTAAAGGAGGCGCGAAAAAAAGCGGCCCTTCCAAGGGAGGCTCCTCCAGCCGGTCCAGGTAGGTTTATACTTGCTCATACTTAAAAGGGACAGCCACTAGAGCAGTGGCTGTCCCTTTTTTATACTTGTATACTTGCCTCCGCGCCTGCTTTTCCAGCTCCTGGCCAGTTGTAGCCCAAACGCACAGGTAAGCCTGAAAAGAGCGAATCCAGACAGGGACCCTTCTTAACTACCGCCTTAGTCCCAGCTTTCCCAACGGCCCATTTTGCCCTGCTGGTAATCCTGGAAAGCCTGTTGAATCTCTTCTTCCGTGTTCATCACAAACGGCCCGTGCGCTACCACGGGTTCGTTGAATGGCTGGGCATGGCCGAAGAGGATGTAGCTGTCCTCCAGCGCTTCCACCTGCACTTCATCGCCCTCATTGGCAAACTCCACCAAGTGCAGCTTCGCAGCTGTCTCGCCGTTTACCTTCACGGAGCCGCGCACCACATAGAAGAAGATGTTGCGCGCTGCCGGCACCTGGGCCGTAAAACGGCCGCCCTGCTGCAATGTTATACTTGCCATGTGGATGTCGCTCAGCGATGGGATGGGGCCTTTGGTATCGCGCCAACTGCCCGAAATTACATGCGCTTTTACTTTGCCGGCATCCTCGGTAACTACCGGTATCTTGTCTTTCTGCAGCCCGATGTACTTCGGCGCTGTCATTTTATACTTGGCGGGCAGGTTAAACCATAGTTGCAGAATCTCCAAGGGGCCTCCCTCCTGTTTAAATTTCTCTGAAGAAACCTCTGCATGGATCAACCCGCGGCCTGCCGTCATCCACTGCACGCCACCCGCCTGAATCACGTCTCTTCCACCACCGGTGTCCTGGTGCGTGATGTCACCGTCAAGTATAAAGGTCAGCGTTTCGAAGCCCCGGTGCGGGTGCGGCCCGAACGGCAACCCACGATTGCCCGGTTTGTACACCTGCGGCCCGTGGTGGTTCAGGAACAGAAACGGGTCGATGTACTCCACCGAGTTGGTTGGCAAGGCCCGGTAGGTTACCAGATCATCAATGGGGGCGCTGATGGCTTTATGTATTTTCTTGATTTTTCTCATTTCACAAGTCAATGTATGTACACAAATATGCATACTCCCATATAACCACACAAGTTTAAGGATTTATACTTTCGGGGCTCGTCGATTGCTTCTATAAGTATACATCTACACCTTTGGAGATACATGTATCCTGGTAAAAAAAGCTCCTTGGAGCCGCCAGCCATACTTGCTTACCGCGCCGCAAACAGCTCCGAGGACAGGTAGCGGTCGCCGCGGTCGCAGATAATACAAACGACCACGCCCTCTTTTAATTCCTCGATCAGTTTAGTAGCCACATGCACAGCGCCGCCGCTGCTCATGCCGGCAAAGACGCCCTCTTCCCTGGCCAGCCGCCGGGTCATGGCGGTGGCCTCGTCCTGGCTCACGTCGATGGTGCGGTCCACGCGTTTGGGCTCGAATATTTTAGGCAGGTACTCCGCTGGCCACCTGCGGATGCCCGGGATCTGCGACCCCTCCACCGGCTGCGCACCGATGATCTGCACCTGCGGGTTCTGCTCCTTCAGGTAGCGTGACACGCCCATGATGGTGCCCGTAGTGCCCATCGAGGAGACGAAATGCGTGACCCTGCCTTCGGTGTCGCGCCAGATCTCGGGGCCGGTGGTGCGCTCGTGTGCCAGGTAATTGTCGGGGTTACCAAACTGGTTCAGCACCAGGTAACCGCCTTTCTCCATCCGCTCCGCCACATAATCTATCGCCCCTTCCATTGATTTTTCGGCGGGCGTAAGGATAACTTTTGCTCCAAAAGCCTCCATCGTCTGCACCCGTTCTTTGGTGGCGCTGGCCGGCATGACCAACTCGATCTCCACCCTAAAAAGACGCGCTATCATGGCCAACGCAATCCCGGTATTCCCGCTGGTGGCCTCGATCAGTTTCATCCCCGGCTTTAACTCACCGCGGTCCAGCGCGCCTTTGATCATGCTATAGGCGGCGCGGTCTTTTACGCTGCCGCCGGGGTTGTTGCCCTCCAGCTTGGCGTACAGCCTCACGCCGGGTTTCGTGTGGAGGTGGGTCAGCTCCACCAGTGGCGTGTTGCCTATAAAATCGAGAAGCGTTGCCATGTTAAAGCGCTGTGGTGGCGGCGGAAGTATAAATTGGTTTGGTCCCTATTGTAGTTGCCGGAAGTATAAAAAGTATAAATAAGCGGTATACTTTCGCTGCGGAGATGAAAAATCACACCGGACGGTTTTATGCTGAGCGGGATCCTGACCCTTATTTCTGGATCAGTTCCAGCAGTTCCTGTGCTGCCCCCTCCGACGAAGCCGGGTTCTGGCCCGTGATCAGCAACCCGTCGCGGACCACGTGCGGCTGCCAGTCAGCCACCTTGGAGTAATCAGCGCCCAGTTCCTTTAGTTTGTCCTCTACCAGAAACGGCACCACCTCCGTTAACTTCACCGCTTCCTCCTCGGAGTTGGTGAAGCCGGTTACCTGCTTGCCTTTCACAAACGGCTCGCCCTGCTCGTTCTTTACCCTGGCAAAAACGGCTGGCGCATGGCACACTGCGGCCACGGGCTTCTTCTGTTTTGCAAAAGCCTCTATCAGCTTCACGGAGTCCTCGTTTTCACTCAGGTCCCACAGCGGGCCATGGCCACCGGGGTAAAACACGGCGTCGAAATCATCTGCACTCACGCTGCTTAGCTTTCGGGTGTTTTGCAGTTTCTGCAGCAGTTCCGTATCCTGGTAGTAGCGCTTGGTGGCGTCGGTCTGGGCACCGGGCGCCTCGCTGCTCGGGTCAATGGGCGGCTGCCCCCCCTCCGGCGAGGCCAGCGTTACCTCTATACCCGCATCGGCCAGCACATAGTAGGGCGCGGCGAATTCCTCTACCCAAAAACCGGTCTTCTTGCCGGTAGTACCCAGTTCTGCGTGGGATGTTAAGACAAATAATACTTTCATAGCTTGTTAGTGGTTAGTAGGCCTGTTTATACGTTGGCATGCAGGCGGGTGATCATACTTTCAGAGACTATACTTTTACGGGTAAGTCACGCGGCGGGTACGGCAGCAAATAGATGCGGTACAATCATGGTTACCTGTGTTGTATGGTTTTTGAGGCAATACCTCTACGGCGGGCTTGCCTGAGCGATCCAAATTAGATCACTTTAGCCCTAAACGGAGTAACTATGTAAAAGAGCAAGCGCCGCTTTACCCACTCCCTGCAAGGCTTCAAGGACGTACCGCCTACCCTTACGCATTTTTCGGCGAGCCAATTCCTACGGCCTTATTACACTCGTATACTTTACTGTTATTCAATTGATTTATTGCACCTTGACCAGTCGCATTGGCAGTACCCCATCCCTAGGCCCGAGGCTGCATTAGGTTGCATTTTTTAAGAAAGGGAGGCCGGTATGGTGGAGGAAAGCAGCATTCAACAACTGAAGGCAAGTATGCGGGGCCCTGTGATTCAGCCCGGCGAGAGCGGCTATGAGGTGGCCCGCAAAGTATACAATGCCATGATCGACAAGCACCCCCGCCTCATTGCCATGGGCGAGGATGTGGCCGATGTGATCTACGCCGTGAACTTTGCCCGCGAGAACAACCTGCTGGTGGCCATCCGGGGAGGCGGGCATAACGGCGGCGGGCTGGGCATCTGCGACGACGGGCTGGTTATCGACCTGTCGCATTTGAACGGGGTGCAGGTGAACCCGGAGAAGAAAACGGTGCGGGTGGAGGGTGGCTGCACCTGGGGCAAGGTAGACCACGCCACCCATGCCTTTGGCCTGGCAACACCCAGTGGCATTATTTCGACCACCGGCGTAGGCGGGCTCACCCTCGGAGGCGGCATCGGCCACCTGACACGCACGTATGGCTTAACCATTGATAACCTGCTGGAGGCGGATGTGGTGCTGGCGGACGGCAGCCTCGTAAAAGCAAGCGAAACAGCACATGAAGACCTATTCTGGGCTATTCGCGGGGGCGGCGGCAATTTCGGGGTGGTAACTTCTTTCCTGTTCAAGCTGCACCCTGTAAGTATGGATTATGCCGGCCCCATGCTCTGGGAACTGGACCAGGTGAAAGAGGTGCTGCAGTGGTGGCGCGATTTCATACTAGAGGCACCCGAAGACCTGAACGGCTTTTTTGCTTTCATCCAGGTACCGCCTGCAGCCCCCTTTCCGGCAGAGCACCATAACAAGATTGTGGGCGGCGTGGTGTGGTGTTATACCGGGGCTCCGGAGAAAGTGGAGGAAGTCTTCGGCCCTATCCGAAGTATGAGCCCCCGCCCCATCATCGACCTGGTAGGTCCGCTGCCGCACCCGGCATTGCAAAGTATGTTCGACCCGCTTTATCCACCCGGCCACCAGTGGTACTGGCGCGCCGACTTTGTGAAAGAAATCAGCGATGAGGCCATCGACCGCCACCTGGAATTTGCCCGAAAACTGCCGAGTCCACAGTCTTCCATGCACCTGTACCCCGTCAACGGTGCGGCGCATGAGCTGGACAAAGACGCCACTGCCTGGAGCTTCCGCGACGCCAACTGGTCGCAGGTCATTATCGGCGTGGATCCCGATCCGGCCAACAAGGAGAAAATCACTACCTGGACAAAATCATACTTTGATGCCCTGCACCCTTACTCCGCAGGCGGCGCCTATGTTAATTTTATGATGGAGGAAGGAGACGAGCGCATCCGGGCCACCTACCGCGACAACTACGCCCGGCTGGCGCACATCAAGTATCAGTATGACCCTGAAAACCTGTTTAAGGTAAACCAGAACATCAAGCCGGCGGTGATGGCGTAGGAGTGCGATCAGGAGTTTTCGGAGCAGGGCGACTCCCTTGAAAATATGGCAAAGCAGCGACAGGCGCTGTACTTCCTGCAGCGGTTTTTGTATCTTTGCAAGTATAAAAGCCATACTTTGGAACAGCCCATCCGCAAGATCATCCACATCGACATGGACGCCTTTTTTGCCTCCGTGGAGCAGCGCGACAACCCCGAGCTGCGCGGAAAACCCGTGGCTGTGGGCGGTTCCAAAGCACGGGGCGTGGTGGCCGCCGCCAGCTACGAAGCCCGCAAGTATGGCGTACACTCTGCACTCGCCTCTAAAATAGCGGCCCAGCGCTGCCCCCACCTCATATTTGTGAAGGGCCGGTTTGAGGTATACAAGGCGGTGTCGCGGCAGATTCGGGAGATCTTCCATTGCTATACTGACCTGGTGGAGCCGCTCTCGCTCGACGAGGCCTACCTGGACGTGACAGAGAACAAGATCAGCATGCCATCGGCCAGCATCATCGCCAAAGAAATCAAGCAGCGGATCTTCGAGGAGACAGGCCTCACCGCCTCGGCGGGCGTGTCGTACAATAAGTTTCTGGCCAAGATCGCCTCCGACATGAACAAGCCCGACGGCTTCACGCTGATAACACCGGACAAGGCGGAGCAGCTGGTGGCGGGGCTGCAGATAGAGAAGTTTCATGGCATTGGCAGGGTAACGGCAGCCAAAATGCAAAGCATGGGCATTTTGACCGGGGCTGATTTGCGGGAGCGAACGGAAGAAGAACTGGTGCGCCATTTTGGTAAGGTGGGCCGCTACTACTACCGCGTAGCCCGTGCCCAGGACGAGCGTGACGTACAACCACACCGTATCCGCAAATCCATCGGCTCGGAGCGCACCTTTGATGCGGACCTTACCGAGGAAGATGATCTGCTGGAGCGCCTGCAGCACCTCTCCGAAGAAGTGGCCCAGGACATGGCCCGTCTGCAGGCCAGCGCCAAAACGGTTACGCTCAAGATCAAGTACTTCGACTTTACACTGAATACCCGCAGCAAGACTTACTTAGGTGAGTTTTCCTCTGCCGATGCCATTTATACCATTGCCCGGGAACTGTTGCGCACGCCGCAGCTACCCGCTTACCCGGTGCGCCTGTTGGGCATCTCCGTCTCCAGCCTCACCTACCAGCACGACCGCCTGCGCGAAGGGTACCAACTCACGCTGGAGTTGTAGAGGAGTTTGGCAGTACTGGGGCTAACCGCCCCTCTGTTCAAGTATAAACCACCCCCTAAAATAGGGTTGAGCTCTTGCAATACCGGATCCAACCACCCCACCCCTCTCCCGAAACAAGTTCGGGATCCAAGACTTGTCTAAGGAGGGGAGTCTGGCATTACTGATGCTAAAGTATAAGTATCATAGTTTCTGTTACTATCAGCAAAAGTTTAAACCCACCACTACCTCTCCTGAGAGGGGAACCATACTTGTTGCTATACTTTTTTGTCATCTCGAGCAGGGCGAGAGATCTATCTGGAATTCTAAAGAGATCTCTCCCAAAGGTCGAGATGACAAAGCCGTAGCTATCGAACTGATCCCAGTCCTTGGGTTGAGCGCCTTGTGAGATCCGGTGCCCGTCAAGGGCAGCGCCTTGGCGCAGGAGGGAACACAGCGCGATGCCCGAAGGCGATCCCTCTCGGGCTTGAGGGAGCCAAAGTATGAGATGCAACTATGGGTTTGTGGGAACTACAGGATCAGCGGTAGCTAGCAAGTATAGCTTGTATCAAGCGGAAGGAAGCGGCGGCTAAGGAAGTATAGATCAAGCATGAAAGTATAGGCAACGCGGATTAGGAAATCCGCAGCGGCTTTGGTTCCGGACAAGAACGTCCGGAACAGCAAGTATATAAAGTATAGCAGCGCCTAAAAAACAAAGGCCGAGTATCAAACCTCACCAACTACTTCAGCTTCAACTCCCGCCGCAGCGGCTCGTGCTCGTTCTTATTTTTGGTCCAGTAGTCGGTTACCATTTTGGCTTTGCGGGTGGCGCGGCTCACCTCCTGCTGCCCGTTCCTTAGCGTGCGTACCTCCTCCCAACCGGCTATCTCGAAGGGAAAAGCGGAAGTATAAAAAACGCGCAGGGTACGCGGGTACGACGTATACCTCACCTCCAGCACCTGCAGGTCGGCCTCCGCGAAGCCTGCCATACTTTTCTTGGCCGGATTTATACTTATCTCCGCCTCCTCCGCCTCCAGTTTTTCATGCGTCAGCCGCTGGTCCAGCAGCGCGGGGATGAGCTGCACCTCACCCGTCGGCACCTGGTTGGGGTGCAGGCGCAGCAGCGTCCAGAGGTTGTCTTCGGGCATGGCATCGAGGGATATTTCCTTGTCGCCATCCTGCTCAAAGTAGGAGAACTGCCGCGCCTTATACTTTCCGTCCTTCCTGTTGAGCTGGGTGAACGTGTGCCCGCACCACTCCTGCACGCTGGCTGTCACCTTCACGGCCGGCACATGATCGTACACGGGTGTAAAAACCGACAGCATCATCGAGTAAGGGTAAATGCCGGTCACGAACTTCTTCGTCAGGTTCAGCTTCAGCACCTTCTGGGCATCATCCTCGTTGTCCTGCGGGTTATCCAGCTTTACCTGCTTCTTTCTGGAGAAATCCTCCGTCACAAAGATCAGCACCGCCTCCCCATTTCGCTTCTCGCCATAGCGGTATTGCTCCAGAGCATAGGTGTTGATTTCTGCTTTCCCCTGAAACCAGTAGGCGCCAAAGGCATCGTAGTCCATGTTGCGCGAGCCGCCGGAGCTGCAGCCCGCCAGAAGTATAAACAGGGTAAGGTATAGGAGCTTTTTCATGGTCGTAATAGCAAGGCTTTGGGCAAAGAGCCGCTTTGCAATGTATACTTTAAATTCAAAAACAGGAAGCAACAGGCTATACTTTAGGCACCTGCTGCAGCGCCCCGTTCAGCCTGTCTTTCAGCTCCTCCAGCGACCGCATACTATCCAGTTCTTCAGCCGTCAGCAGCACTGCTACCTTGCCTTCCTGTTGCAGCGCCACCACCGGAAACTTGTTGCAGACATCACCAAACGTCCACTCATTTTTATAGATAAAACTAAGCTCGCAAGGCAGTGTTTTCAGGTATGCAGCCCACTCCGGGAACATCTCGAAACGGCCGTAGGTAAGGGCACAGAGGCTGCAGGAATAGGTTTTTGGGGAGATGGCCTTGTGTGCAAAATCAGTAAGCTTGTTGAAAAAGCCCGACTCGGCGTTGTACACAAAAAACAGTTTGGCAGCCATAGGTCAAGTTCGTCGGTAAGAGAGCGCGGAGTGATAAAAAACCAGCAGGTAACCAAGGGCCAGCATGCTATGGAAAATCAGCATCACGTACTCCTGCTGCACCACGCTCCAAATGGCCACGGCCAGGAACAGCAGCCCCAGCAATCCCTCCAGGTAGGTAGTAAAGGGCATCTGCATGTTGCGGTAAAAGTTCTCCTGCCAGGTATGCTGCCGCGCCTCCAAATTAAATTTGGGTGTGCGGATAAAGGGCGATTTGCGGCCGGTCCAGCCCTCCCACACCGCTACGGCGTTGTGCAGCGCCATCCCCATCGACACCGACAAAAACAGCGGGTAGTACAGCAAAAAGCCCAGCACACGGTGCATACCCATACTCTTGCCCAGGAAGTTCGCCTGAAAGTATACCAGGCTGATCACCACAAAACCAAGCAGCATTACAGCTGCCGCCTCATAGGCACCTGAGGGCAGCAGGTTGTGTACCTTCGCCCAGAGCAGCGGGATGCTGGCCACCGAGGCCACCAGCAACGCCACAAACACCGCGCTGTTGAGCAGGTGCGCCAGCGCGTGGTACTTGGTCCGCAGCGGCTTTCCGGAGCGAAGGACTGTGCCCAGGTGCTTCACCGCCGACTCGGCCCCGCCCTTGGTCCAGCGGAACTGCTGCGATTTAAGGGCGCTCATCACGGGGGGCAACTCCGCCGGCGATTCTACTTCAGGCAAGTATAAAAACTGCCAGTCCTTTAATTGGGCGCGGTAACTCAGGTCCAGGTCCTCGGTCAGGGTATCGTCCTGCCAGTTGCCGGCATCCAGGATGGTGGCTTTGCGCCACACGCCGCCGGTGCCGTTAAAGTTGATAAAGGCATGTTGGCTGTTGCGGCCCACCTGCTCCACAAAAAAGTGCGCGTCCAGGGCCAGCGCCTGCAGCCGGGTAAGGATGGAGTAGTCCTTGTTCAGGTGCGTCCAGCGGGTTTGCACCATACCCAGTTTCGCGTTGGCAAAGTATGGGATCGTTTGTTTGAGGAAGTCCGGTTGCGGGGTGAAGTCAGCATCAAAAATGGCGATAAACTCCCCTTGCGCCAGGGCCAGTCCATACTTCAGAGCGCCTGCCTTAAAGCCGCTGCGGTCGGGCCGGCGGATGTGCCGCAGGTTGAGGTGCGGGTACTGCTTTATTTTTATCTTGATGATCTCCGAGGTCTCGTCATCGCTGTCGTCAAGCAGCTGCACCTCGAGTTTATCAGCAGGGTAATCCAGGGCTGCCACCGAATCGATCAGGCGCTCCACCACATACTTCTCGTTGTACACCGGCAGTTGCACTGTTACCGCCGGCCATACTTCGGGGGCAGGTGGAGCTGCCCTTTTGCCCAGCCTCCGGAACAGCCGGAAACGGTACAGCAGGTGGGCCTGCGCCATACTGTACAAAAGTATAAACAGCATGGCGATCCCATAAATCAGCGCACAAAGTATAAGCAGTAAGGTCATTAGTTCAGTACATTGATCGACTCGTTCCCGGTCAGGAAAGGAATATCGGTGATGCGTCCCTGCTCCGTTCCGTTCTCCAGCTTCAGCACGCCACGCGGGCACACGCTGGCGCAAATGCCGCAGCCCACGCAGGACGACCGGACGATGTTCTGCCCCCGCTGCGCGTACCAGCGCACGTCAATGCCCATCTCGCAGTAGGTGGAGCAGTTGCCGCAGGAGATACACTGGCCGCCGTTCGTGGTGATCCGGAACCGCGACTTGAAGCGCTGCACCAGGCCCAGGTAGGCAGCCAGCGGGCAGCCAAAGCGGCACCACACGCGGTTGCCCATCAGCGGGTAGAAGCCCACGCCAATCACCCCCGCAAAAGCCGATCCAATCAGGAAGCCGTACCACTGGTGCAGCATGTCGGTGGACTGCTTCAGCAGCGCAAATTCGGTGAAAAAATTGGCAATGGTAAGCAAAGTGATGACGGTGATGATGACCAAAATGCCGTGTACCATCCAGCGCTCCACTTTCCAGGCTTTCAGGGATTTATCGGAAAGGTGGCGGTAGGGATCGCCGGCGGTTTCGGCCAGGCCGCCGCAGCCGCACACCCAGCTGCAGTACCAGCGCTTTCCGTAAAAATAGGTAAACAGCGGCACGGCAAGTATGATCAGCAGAATCCCCCAAATAAACAAGAACAAGCCGATGCTGCCGCTGCCCAGCATACTGGCCACACTGTACTCGAAGAAGAAGTCATAGTCCAGCGGCCAGATGTTTTTCAGGTCGTACCAGGGCAGGTTCAGCAGCACCAGCACCTCCGGAATCAGGAAAGCAAAACTCAACTGAAAGAACATGACCGAGGCCGTGCGCAGCAGCTGGTAGTTGTTGCCTTTATACTTGCGGAACATCCGCACGCCCATCACCAGAATGGCTAAGGTATAAATGGTGCCATACAGAAACCACTGGCTGGCTGGCCCTCCCGACAAAGCGTAGCTGAGCGGATCCACGAGCAAGGCCCAGTTCACGAGGTACTCGGGATACCAATACAGCAGCACGTAAATGGCCGTTAAGTATACCCCAATCGTTATCCCGACCACCCCGCGCGCTTTATTGGAGGAGAACATGATGCCGTTGTTTTTGATGCCCGCTGGTTCGCCCCTATACTTTGGCAGGATGTTGACCAGGGCGCCGGCTGCCCCCAGTATAACCGTCAGGAAGAGCAGCAGCAGCTTGTTGTTCTCCACAAAACCCTGGCTGGCTACCCTTGCAAGGGCAAAGGCATAGTCGTCCCAAATCACGCGGTCCCATTGCTGGCTGCGCTGCTGCTCCTCGTTGTAGTTGTCGAGGTAGCGGTTAAAGTCGGTGGCAAAGCCGAAGCTGGACGTATACGTCTTACCCAGCATCGGCTGCAGCTCCTGCCGCAGCACCTCCACATGCTCCTGTTTCACCGACTGCTCCAGTTCCTGTACCGTCAGCTCGAACCGCCCCATAAAGAGCAGCGCGTTGAAAAGCAGCAGCGCCAGCAGGAACACACCCAGGCCAAGTTTTTGTATCGCGTTCATAGCCGTTTAACTACCTCCATAAGTAAGACAAAAGTCCTTTCTTTTCTTTCTTCTCCTGCTGCAGGTCTGTTCCTAACTGCCGGTTGTAAGCCTGCAGGATGTCACGGTGGTGGCGCTCATAAAATTCCGGATCAAAGTTGGCTTCGTGCAGTTTTACCAGCACCTGCTCCACCGTCCAGCTCTCCCGCAGCGCCTGGTCGAAAAAATCGTGCCGCAGGCGCATGCCCAGGCAGTTTACGCCGTGCAGCTTTTTTGTCTCGCCGTTGAACACCGCCCGAAAAGCGATTTTGCCATCCGCATGCTCCCAGTAAAATGATGTTACCGGCTCCTCCCACCTGCTGGGAACCATGCCGTAGGTCTGGTACTCGATATCGAAGAACTTGGCGGAGTTAAACCACGGCCCCGGTGTGTAAGCAACAGGCTCCGGATGGGTAAGGTTGTGCGCCAGCGTTTCGCCGTGCATCCGGCCGGTATACCACACCTGTTCTATACGTTGGCGCTGCGGCACCGGCACCCGGTACTCGGCACAGTCGCCGATAGCAAACACGTTGGGGATATTGGTGGCAAAGCGCTGATCGACCAGAATACCTTTGTTCACCTCCAGTTGTGTGTTGCGCACCAGCTCGATATTCGGCTTCACGCCCACCGCCAAGCCCACAAACTGGCAGGGAATCTCTTCTCCGGATGCGGTCACGACTGCGCTTACCTTACCTGCTCCATCGTCCAGCAGCTCCTTTAGCGCTGTCTGCAGCCGCAGGTCTACGTGGTGCTCGCGCAGGTGGCGCATCACCAGTTCCGACTCCTCTTTTGGCAGGATGTGCTCCCAGAAATGCTTTTCGCGCACCAGGAAGGTCACCGGTATGTTGCGGCTAAGCAGCATCTCCACCATCTCCACGCCAATCAAACCGCCGCCCACCACCACGGCGTGCCGGCAGTTGGCGGTGTTATCGTTCATCTTTTGCAGATCCTGGTAGGTGTATAGCCCCTGCACCCCCTCCAGCTCTTGCCCCGGCCAGTTAAACATGTTCGGTTTTGACCCAAGGGCCAGGATCAGGATATCATACTTTAGCGGCTCCTGTTGCTGCAGCTGCAGCTCTTTTTGCTCAAAGTTTATACTTGTCACCCAGTCGTGCACCAGCTCCAGGCGGTTTTTCTCCCAGAACCAGTCCTCGTAGGGCTTGGTGTGCGCATAGGTCATGTGGCCCATGTAGATGTACATGAGCGCAGTGCGGGAAAAGAAATGCTCGGTTTCGCCAGAGACGATGGTGATGTGCGCCTCCGGGTCGCGTTTGCGGATGTGGCGCGCGCAGGTTATCCCCGAAATGCCGTTGCCGATGATCACGATGCGGCGGCCTTTCGTGCGGATGCAAAAATCACCTGTCTGTGCTGCGTCCCTCATAGGATTTGTTTGCGCTTGCTAGCCCGCTTTTATACTGTAGCGGGCACTGGTTTCTCAAATTTACCTCCAAATTACGGATGCACCTATACCTTCCCGACAAATGGCTCGTGTCGCACGGCAGAAGTATGGATCAAGAGATGTCCGCCTGGACCTAAAATGGATCCCGGTGTAAAGTATAAGTATACTTCATGCTGATCCCACCAATGCAGAAGCGTTGCCGGATGAATCAACAGCTTTGGCTGCAAAGCGTCCTGCAGCGGTTGGTTTATACTTTTCTGGAAGCTTTCTTTTAGCAGTCCTCAATTTCAACAGGAAATGACTCTTTTGCCTTTATTGAACATAATAAATCAACTTAAATAATTATTGTTTCCGACCCGCACAAAGTATAGCGGCTTCTGCGCCAGCTGCTACCCCGAAACACCCTTGCGCAGCAAACGCATTCCGAAGGAAGGCCTAATGGAACGAGTTCTAAAGTATAAACCAGCTTAAAATCCCCAGCAACGATGGGCCTGACACTGCCGCATACACTACATAACCACCTGCACGTATAAACAGCCTCGCTCCCACTCTGTTTCAAAACCATCAGGTATAATCAGGCGCTGTCCCCAGTTTATACTTCAGCGCTACAGCCTTTCCTTTAAATTTCTCTTGTGCCAGGGCATCTTTAGCATAAATGGCCGTTAATGTTTTTCTTTACCGGATGACCAACAATAAAACTATGCGATTGAAAAGTATAACGGCAGGCCTGTGCCTGGCGCTGGCCTCCGTATCCGCTTACGGCCAAACACCTGATGTGCCCAGGCCCGTGGCCAAGGCAATGAACAAAGTAAAGCCTGCCGACATCAGTGCGCACATCGCCTACCTGGCCGATGACAAGCTGCTGGGCCGCAAGCCGGGCACCCCAGGCTACCAAATGGCGGTAGACTATGTGACAGCCCGGTTTAAGGAGCTGAACGTGCAACCTGCCGGCGAGAATGGCACCTACCTGCAAACGGTGCGCGTGCGTACGGCCACCACAGTCCCGGGCGCTAGCCTGCAGCTTACAGCAGACACCGCGGGCACCGAAGATCTGGTGTACGGCAAAGACTTTATACTTTTCCCGAATGCGGTGGAGAAGCAGGTAGCGGTGGATGCCCCGTTGGTTTTTGCCGGCTTCGGGATAAGCGCCCCAGACCTGAATTACGATGATTACGCTACCATTGACGCGAAGGGCAAAGTGGTGGTTATTCTGCGCAGTACGCCTGCGTCGTTTCCGTCCACGGTGGCATCTTTTAGTATGGATATGCAAACCATACTGAACACGGCCGCTGCAAATGGTGCCGTGGGTGTATTGCTCGGCTCCCTGAACCCAAACGGTGGCCTGCCGGATTTCTCTACCAGGGGTATGAGCAACGTGATGGGGGCAGATGGAACGGTAGCCGCCTCGCGCAGCCATCACGAAGACGTAAAGCTGATGGGCATGCTCCACTACAACACGCTTCAGAAACTGATAACGGGAGCAGGACTGGACCTGCAGCAGGTGGCGGGTACCATCAAAAGCGGGAAACCAGCCTCAGCCATACTTCCTTTCCGCATCAAGGGCAGCTTCAGCAACAGATTCGAGGACATAGAGAGCTACAATGTGATCGGGAAAATAGAGGGCTCTGACCCCGTGCTTAAGAACGAGTACGTGGTGCACAGCGCCCACCTCGACCATACGGGCGTAGGCAAGCCGATCGACGGCGACTCCATCTACAACGGTGCCCACGACAACGCCTCCGGCGTGGCCAGCCTCCTGGAGATTGCCAAAGTATACCACAACGTAAAGAAGAAGCCGAAGCGCTCCATACTTATTGTGATGGTAACGGCCGAGGAAATGGGCCTGCTCGGCTCGGCATACTTTGCCAAATTCCCTACCGTGCCTGCCAGCCAGTTGGTGGCCAACGTGAACACGGACATGCCGACGCTCATCGCGCCGCTGCTGTCGGTGGTGCCGCTGGGGGCTGCGCATTCGTCCTTGCAGGAGGAGGTGCAGCAGGCCAGTAAGTATCTGGGGCTGGATGTGGAGGAAGACCCGGAGCCGGAGCAGAACCGTTTTGTGCGCAGCGACCAGTACAGCTTTGTGGTGCAGGGCGTGCCGGCACTCCACATCAAGTATGGCAATAAGACTGCAGACGGCAAAAACAACCTCGACGAGACCGTGAAAGTATGGCGCGACAAGTATTACCACAAACCGCAGGATAACTTTGAGGGAGGTGTATTTGATTTCGATGCCGCCAGAAAGTATGTGCAGCTCAATTTCCTCATCGGCTACCTGGTGGCCCAGGAAGAGCAAAGACCTACCTGGAACGAAGGTGATTTCTTTGGTAACAGGTTCGGTAACATGGAGTAGAAACAAACTCAAGTTGCGATTAACGCACCCCTGCCCCTCCGAGGAGGGGAATATCTACTCTTTTGAAAAAATTCCCCTCCTCGGAGGATTGGGGGTGGGTTTACACCTTCACTGCATCAGTGAATCGCAAGCTGAGTATGCAAGTATAAAACCAGCCCATTTTATACTTGTGGTAAAACAAAAAGAGCCCGGCAACAACGCTGCCGGGCTCTTTTTATAAAACTCATACCTTTATTTTTTGGTGATGGTATAAGTTGCCGTTTCGTCCTCGTTTTCCAGGTCCAGCACAATTTCATAGGTTCCGGCCGCAGCAACAGAAATATCAGCTCCACCGGCCTCCAAAACGTTATCGCCATTGTTCTCGCCGTAGTTGGTGCCCCAGTCATCGTTGAGCCTGAACTTGATCTTTCCTGCAGTTAAGTTAGTAGTTAGCTTCCAAACCCCGGCCTCGTTATCATAGACCATGTCGGTATCCTTATCCCATCCTCCGGGAGTAGCATCACCGATCAGCCCCCACGAGTACTTGGCTGCTGTCCAGGTCATGGTATTCAGGTCAACTGTGATTCTGTAGCTGTCCTTGGCTGGAACTGACAAATCAGGGCCGTTCACAGCAAGGGTGCCGGCAGCAGACCCGCCCCCGTAGTTTGTTTCCCAGCTTCTTCCCGCCGTGATCTTAAACTTGAGGTTGTTATCCTTGTTGTTGAAACTAATGATGCCCTGGTAAATCCCGTTGTCCTCCACCGAGATCAACGAAGGAGCCGTTTCCGGGCTCCAGCCCTGGTAATCGCCCGGAACATACACAAAAGTAGGCTCCACATACGTAGAATACGTGGTTACTGACACCGTTTCTGCCCCAGAGTAAACAGGGTTGATAAGATCAGAAACCGTCGCTTTGATCCTTATAGCAACGTCATGCGCCTCTTCCGGGGTATACTTCAGTTTCGTAAGCAGCGTGTTCAGCTCCTCCACGGTGTATACTTTCTCGCGGGTGTTTCCCAGCGACACACTGTAAGGCTTCACAAAATTGTCGCCGGCGGTATCGATTTCCAGCCAGTACTCCGCAGCGGCCTTATAACCGAAATCAGCATCGTTCCAGGAAAGAGTCAGGGCCTCACTTGCAGCTTCTTCCTCTGTAAGTAAGAGAGAAGTTGCTGATGCCGTTAATACCGGCGCCGTCCCCTCCCGGACAACCGCCTTGTCTTCATCCTTCTCGCAGCCTGTTAACAAGAGCGATGCGAAGAGGAATAGTAATGATCTATTTAACCAGCTTTTCATAAAGACATGTTTAATAAGTTTTGGAAGCGCTTCCGGGCTATGGTTGCTACCGCCCGGAAGCGCTTATTGATGATTAATATCCTGGGTTCTGCTGCAGGTTCGGGTTAGCGATCAAATCCGGCGTAGGAATCGGGAAGAGGGCACGGAAATCCCCAACCGCGCGTCCTTCGGCCACACCGCCTTTCCAAGGCCACAGGTAGTCGCTTCCTGTAAACAAGCCGTAGCGGATAAGGTCGGTTCTTCTGTGGCCTTCCCAGTACAGTTCCCTGCCTCGCTCGTCCAGAACAAATTGCAGGTTCAGCTGGCTCTGGGTGATGTTGCCGGAGGCACCGTCATAGGCACGCTCCCGCAGCCTGTTTACCAGATCAACCGCCAGGCCCAGGTCGCCGCCCGCACGAAGCGCAGCCTCAGCATACATCAGGTAGGCATCAGCCACACGGAACATCGGGAAATCGGTATCAACGAATTCCAGGCCTGCATGGGATCCTACCTCTCCGTCAGAGGTCAGGTTTTTATACTTTGCGATAGCGTAGCCATTAGAGAAGGGGCCAATCTCGGCAATCTCCAGTGTCTGCCCGAGTGTATAGAAGTTGGCTCTGTCATCCTGGCTGTCTTCCGGGTTCGGGAACAAGCCTACGAATGCAGAAGTGGTGCGCAGTCCTGCCCATCCTCCGCCAACGCCGAAATCCTCCACCGGGCGCATGGAGCCGCCAATGGGCGCATGCACCAGGTACGTCGTGCCACCAAAGGTCTGGGTTCGCTGGCCATCGAATGCGATCGGGAAGATGATACCATTGGCAGTATGGTTATCAGCCAGGAACAGGTCATCGTAATCCTCTTCCAGCGTGTAGCCGGCATCCACCACTTTTTTAGCGTAGGCCATGGCATCAGCATACCGGTTTTCACCTTTGTATACTTCTGCGTTCAGGTATAGCTTTGCCAGCAGGGTCCAGGCAGCTCCCTTGTCGGCACGGGCATACTCGTTCTGCATCGGCTCCGCCAGCAGGCTCTCCACCGCCAGCAGTTCTGCCTCTACGTAGTCAAACAGCTCCGCTCTGGAGATCTGCTCCGGGAAGAAAGCGCCTACCTGATCGTTCTCATCCACAAAAGGAACGTTTCCGAACAGGTCCAGGGCATGATAGTAGCTAAGGGCTCGCAGGAAGCGGGCCTCCGCATGGAACAGCCTGGCGGTCTCCGCGTTGGCACCGGTGATACCCCGGCCGGCTAGTTTCTCATCCGTCGTCTCCCGGATAAACTCGTTAGAAAGCGAGATCTGGTAGTAAATACGGGCAAACATGGCCGTGATGAACTGGTTGTTTGGCGACCAGTCCATGTCGTGCAGGTCTGGCAAACCGGCGTCGCCCCAGCCTATGATGGCCTCATCCGTGGTGAGCTCCTGCAGCTGCCAGTACTGGCGCAGGTACGAGGAGAAGCCCTCGTCGCCGCCTGTAATGTCCGGGTCGCCAGCGGGGCCAATCTGGCCTGTCAGGGCATAGCCGGCATACACCTTGGCGAGCACCTGCTTGTAGTTGTTAAAGTCGTTGTAAACGGTTGCCGACGTTACCTCATATGGAGGCGTCTGGTCCAGGTCATCTGTACAGGATACAGTTGAGAAGCTTATGAGGCCGGAAAGGAGCAGACTTGCTATATATTTCGTCTTCATTTTATACTTGTGCTATTATTGAAAATCAAGGTTTACTCCCAGCGACAGAACTCTTGGCCTTGGGTAGAAGTTGTTGTCGATACCACCCGTTACCTCTGGGTCCAGGCCGTCATACTTTGTGATCACGAACAGGTTTTGTCCCGTTGCCGTGACGCGCAGGTTCACCTTGTCGTTGAGGATGCTGCCCACGTTGTACCCCAGGTTCAGGTTGTCCATGCGCAGGAAAGAGGCATTCTCCACAAAGTAATCAGAGTACTGGCGGTTAGGGTCATCCGGGCCGACAAAACCGAACTCGTTAATGGAGCTGGGGATCGTGAGCAGGTAACCTTCCCAGTCGATGTTGCTGTAAAAGGTGTTGGCTTTGATGTTGTTATAGGCATAGTTGCCCACAGAGCCACGCAGTACAAAGCCCAGGTTCCACTTGCCGTAGGTGAGCTGTGAGCTAAAGCCAAAGAATGCTTTCGGCTCCGGGTTCTTGTAGCGGTACAAATCCTGGTCGGTGATCGATCCATCCCC
The DNA here is from genome assembly GCF_001907195.1 of Pontibacter flavimaris. GTDB lineage: Bacteria > Bacteroidota > Bacteroidia > Cytophagales > Hymenobacteraceae > Pontibacter > Pontibacter flavimaris. The sequence goes on along the minus strand of NZ_LVWA01000005.1, from coordinate 769,676 downwards.
GTTCAGGTCGGCATACAAACCCTCTACCGGCCTGCCGTTCACGTCATATACTTGCTTGTATACATAGTAGGAGTAAGTAGGGAAACCAACGGTGTGCACCTGGATGGTATTACCCACACCGCCACCGATGCCGCCAACCGGAATGCCCACTGCATCCTCATCCTCTAGTCTGCTCAGGCTCGTGATCTCGTTCTCGTTATAGGTTCCGTTCAGGCTAATATCCCAGGTGAGTTTCTCCGTGCTGATGGCGTTAAAGTTCAGAACGGCTTCCAGGCCCCGGTTCTCGATGCTACCAACGTTCGTGTACAGCCTGTTTGTAAGGTTAGAGCCCGCTGGCACCGGAATGATGGCAAGCAGGTCGTCGGTTTTCTTGAAGTAATAATCCAGGCTACCGGAGATCCTGTTGTTGAGGAAGCCAAAGTCCAGGCCGGCGTTATACGTCTTTGTCTCTTCCCATTTAATGTTCTCATCATACCCCTGCGGACGCAGCGTACGGTAGAACGTATCGCCAAACTGGTAGCTGGCTTCTGTGTTACTTGGACTATAGCGGGCCAGGTAAGGGTAAAACCCACCAATGTCCTGCTGGCCTGTTATACCATAGCCCACTCTCAGTTTCAGGTCAGAAATGGCCGTTACGTTCTGCAGGAAAGGCTCCTCGTTAATTCTCCAGGCAAAGGCAAGCGAAGGGAAGGTGCCCCATCGGTTATCCGGACTGAAGCGCGAGGAACCATCCCGACGCACCGTGGCCGTCAGGATATAACGATCCTTGAAAGCGTAGTTCATTCTACCGAAGTATGAGAGCAGCACGTTGGTTGACTCAATCGGGTTTGGCGCCTGCACCAGTGTATCACCCGCAATGTTGAAAGTGGCAAAAGGCGGCTGCTCATTCTTGAACTTCTGGTAAGAATAACCTGCCGTAAAGTCTACACGGCTTTGAATATTCTCATACTCCTCCACGTAATTCAGGTAAAAGTCCAGCAGGTTGTTCGTCTTTTCCTGCGAGTACTCTCTGAAGCTACCGCCCTGCACATACACAGCTGCCAAGGTAGTCGGTAGCGTAATAGAGCCTTCTCCCTTCGACACATCGTAGCCCAGGTTCAGGTTTGCCCGGAGCGCCGGCAGGAAGTGGAATTTATAGTCCAGCTGAATGTTGCCGATGCTTCTGCTTACATCACTCTGGTCGTCGGTTTGCTCCAGGGTGCTCAATGGGTTACGGGGAGCCAGCGTATTGACAATCGGGTTTCCATTGTCATCGATTTTATACCATTCAAAATAGCCTCCAAACCTGTTCGCCTCTCTGTTATCGTAAGGCGACTGCGTAGGATCGAATGAGACAGCGGAACCGATTACCCCTTCGTTGGCGAACTGGTGCTCAGACTTAACGCCTTTCACATTCAGGTTCACGGAGAGGTGATCGTCCAGGAATGTTGGATTAAGGCTGACGCTACCTGTGGCACGCTTCATCTCCGAGGTCTTCAGAATGCCTTCCTGATTCAGGTAGCCTACCGAAACGCGATACGGGATGCTCTTTACCGATCCGCTCACGCTCAGGTTATGGTCGTGGCTCACGGCATCCCGGAAGATCAGGTCCTGCCAGTCGGTGTCAGCGTCGCCAAGCAGCGCTTTGTTCTCATCCGTTGCATATTGGTTCACCACTGCGCGGTACTCATCGCCCCTCAGCACGTCCACCTTGTCCCGTAGCTGGGAAATAGAAGCCAGGGAACTCAGGCTTACTTTCAGTTTATCGCCGGCGCGGCCCTTTTTAGTGGTGATGATGATGACACCGTTGGAGGCCCTAGAACCGTAGATGGCGGTGGCGGATGCATCCTTCAGCACGTTGAAAGTCTCGATGTCGTTCGGGTTGATGAGCGACAGCGGGTTGGCCGATCCTGCAATGCTGCTGTTATCAACAGGCACACCGTCGATCACGATAAGCGGATCGTTGCTCGCGTTCAGCGATGAGCCACCACGGATACGGATTCTGCTTCCGGAACCAGGGGCACCGCCATTAGAGGAGATCTGCACGCCCGCCACTTTACCCTGAATGAGTTGCTCGGGAGTGGTGATGTTTCCCTGCTGGAAATCTTCCTCCGAGATGGCCGTTACGGAGCCGGTGATATCGCTCTTACGCTGCGTACCGTACCCAACTACCACTACCTCCTGCAAGGCTTTTGTATCCTGGGCCAGCACCACGTTAATGTTGGTCTGGTTGCCCACGGTTACCTCCTGCGTAGTATAGCCGATATAAGAGAGTACCAATACGGCTCCTGTCTGGGGTACTTCTATCTTAAAGTTACCGCTTGCATCCGTGGAGGTGCCTCGCGTCGTGCCGCGCAACACCACGGTTACACCCGGCAGCCCAACACCTGTTTCATCGGTCACCGTACCGGATACCGTTACATTGGTTTGGCTGTTGACGCTGCTCCTAAGCTGCCTGACTACGTTGTTTACAGGGGCCGGCGCGGCGGCAGTTTTCTGGATAATGTAAACCTCATTTACCTTTTTATAGCTTAGGCCCGCCGGCGCAAGTATGCGCCCCAACAGCAGATCAGCATCTTTCTCCCCTTCCAAGGAAGCAGGCACCCGCAGTTGGAGGTTGTCCGCCACATCAGCTTTATAGGAGAACTGAATGCCAAACTTACGTTGCAGATCATGCAGGGTAGCCTTCAGCGATTTGCTGATGTACCCCTGCTCTTTATTCCAATTACTAGCTGCCAGCTCCAGCTGCACATCACCGGAAGCATACACATGCTGGGTAGTGCCGGGTAAGCCGAGGCAGCATAATACAGTAGAAAGGCCAATAGCCCTAATTCTACGGGTATATTTGTTTTGCATAAAACTGATTATATATTAGAAATGAGTATAGTTTTCAATTCCTCCTGCTTGGTGATCCTGGCGCCCAGCGTGGCAGAGACAGTAGCCAGAATCTTGTCCACGCCCTGTTCGTTCAGGCTTGCGGTCAGCTTCTGGCGGGCCAGTTCAGCATCCTCAATCACCACCTGGTAGCCATACACCTGCTCCAGCATGTTTGCTATCTCCTGCAGGGATGTGTTGTCAAAAATCACTTTGTCGTCTTTCCAGGCAATGTAAAGCTCGGGGCTCACCCGCTCCCGCGTGATCATGCCTTCCGTTTTCAAAACCTCTACCAGTTCGCCGGGCTGCATCACCACCAGCTGCTCCTGCCCTTTCTGTTGAAAGGAAAGCTGCACCTTCCCGGAGGCCAGCATCACCTTACTCCCATTGTTACGGCTCTTCACGTTAAACTCGGTGCCCAGCACTTCCACCGCTGCTTCATCAGCGGTGTGTACTACAAACTTCTGATCTGCGCCCTTATGCGCCACATCGAAAAAAGCCTCTCCTCTCAGGTAAACCCTCCGGGCGGAGAAACCAGGCCAATGATTCGAATAAGTGATGGAGGAGTTTCCGTTCAGCACCACCCTGGAACTATCGGGAAGTAGCACCGAAAGCTTTTCGCCATATCCGGTAGTATAACTCACGGGCGCCTGTCTCATCAGGAACACCGTAGCTGCCCCCACCAGCAGCAGTGCTACTGCCGCCGCTATACTTCGGCTCAGGTTGCCGCTCCACCAGCTGATAGGGACAACGACCTCCTCCATTGGCTCCCCGTCCTGCTCCTCTTGCATGGCCCGCTGCAGGCGCTGCCATACTTCATCCACCCCAGCAGGCTGGTAGCCGGGTTGATGGCCGGAAAGAAGGACCACCAGTTTACGTGCCTGCTCCACCTCCTCACGTTTTGAGGGGTTTTGTGCGAGCCAACCCAGCCAGAAAGTGTCGCCAGCTGCATCAGGGGCTTTCACCCACTGAATAAAGTACTCATCTGCGGCAAAGTCTACAGCACTGGCAAGTTGGTAGTTCATGTATCTACTTGTAGGTAGCGTCGGTTTCAAAAGTGAGCGCTTGCTCTCTGTCGTAATTAGCCCCTTACCCTGTAAACTATCCCTCCTGTTAGTGAAAATATTTTCTTTTATATCACTATACTTATAACATGTTTACTTTGAGATAGTTGCGCATAGACGGGTAAAAAGTAATTGCCTTGTTTGGCGCTGGCGTTCCTGGAGCTACTCCTTCCCCGCTTTCTCAAGCCACACGCCTTCCACCTCAAAGCTTAGGGGCTGGGCTTTACCTGGCTGCGAGCCGTTTCCGGAGATCGTTACCTCCAGCTTCTCCACATCGCTCAGGTTAAAGGGCGCTGCAGCGGATGGCGTGAACCAGAAGGGGTGAAAGCCCGGGTAAGGCCTTGGCAAAAGTATAAACGATGCTGGCTTGAGGCTGTTTATGGGGATTTCGAAGTCCTGCCGGGTAGCGCTTAGCTTTACACTGGCGGAGAATGCCGCCGCACCCGACGTTATCAACGTAATCTTAGCCTGCACCGCCTCTCCCGTAGCCGAGCGGGCCCTGAGCACCAGTTTATCGAACCCAGCCAGCTCCGACTCACGCCCTTTCAGCTTGTCCTGCACGAATAGTTGGATGCCCATCACACCCTCCTGCGGCGGCTCCTCGCTTGTCAGGCGTAAAATAAGCTGGCCCGGCTGCTGGCTGGTGATGAACTGGCGCTCGTTTTCTCTCCATAGATTCGGGTAAATGAAAAGGTCCTGGTCGCGGGAGGGGTTGAACAGCGCCAGGTTCCCCCGCTCCGAGGCCACATACGTTTCCCATACTTCGTGGGGCACATAATCCCATGCCCACGGGTTGCCTTTATACTTGCCAGGGAATACCGTGTAGTTTCCCTCCCGGTCCTCCACCACGATCCTATACTTTAACAGACCAGGGGTCAGCAGTTCGGCAGGAATTTCAGCCTGGTAAGTATAGGGTTTCACTTGCTGCATTTCCACGGTTTTCCAGACGCCGGAGAGGTTGTTTGCCACCAGGCTGATGGTTGCGGTGGTGTCTACTCCCACTACTTCTGCAGTTAAAGTATAAGGCCTGCCCGCAGTTACCTCGGTATAAGATGTATGGCGCAGGTATACTTGCCCGGTATGCGGATTCGGGGCCACGTACTCCTTAAGCCCTATCGTACCTAGATTCTTCGTATCAACGGATTTAGCGTTTTTGCCGCCCTTGCGGAGCAGGTAGGTGCCCGGCTTTACCCTGAAGTTTCCGTTTCGGGTGTTGGTTGTAAGGCTGTTTCCCTGGTTCAGGCCTTCTACCGTGAAGCTATCCCCGAGGTTCGGCAGCCTGATCTGCATGTCGTGCTCCTGCCATTGTATACTTGTAGCGGTCTTCTGCGGGGAGGCTTTGGCAAAGGGATCGCTCACATGAATGGCATCCGGCATCACCTCCAGGCGCCACACCCCATTTTCCAGCTTATCCAGGAAGTAGGCACCCCGGCCGCTATACTCCACCACTGCGGAGTTCCCGACCCCGGCCACTTTCTCCAGTTTGGCGATGCGGGCAGGTTTGGAAGTGGTGGAATTGGAGTAGTAGAATTTCTGCGGCGTGTTCATCTCGCTGAGGTCCTGCCCGTAGCTGACCCTGAAGGCGCCAAAGGCCGTGTCGGCCGGGTAGGTGCCGTAGCTCCTGAGGCGTGGCAATTGATGGAACGCCTCTGAGGCGATCATCAGGCTGATGGCCTTGTCGGGGGTGTAGGCCAGGTTCACGTAGTGCGTCTGGTACTCGGTGTTGCCGTAGGCTGTCGCCAGCGGATCGTACGCAAACTGCGTCGCCCACTGGAACCCGGCGGTACGGAAGCTGCGGGCCATGGCCGGGTACATATAGGACCCCAGGATGTCGCCAGCATCAAACTCATACACCATCCTGGCCTTACCGGTATACGCCGGAATGGTATCGAACGGAATACGGTACTGGTCTACGTGGGGAAGGTAGTTCCCTTTCAGGGTGCGGTTCGCCACGAGCCCTGTCGGATACCACTGGAAGCTTACGCCCTGTATGTTGGCTTTCGAGACAACATCGGCATAGGTGGGCGACTCACTGATGTTGTAGAAGATAGGTTTGGTCCAACCCGTTCCGCGTACGGCTGCCACCATGCGGTTCACGTACTCCGTTGCCCTTTCCTTGGGACCACTGTGCTTTGGCTCGTTGTTTATCTCGGCCGCGATAACGTCCGGGTCGTCCTGGTAAGAAAGTTTGGTGTAAGGATTAACGTGCTGAAAGAACTGCTGCAGGTATCTTTCCTGTGCCACAAAGGCTTTCTCCTCTGTTACCGCATGCTGCTTGTTATAGATGCTGGAGAAACCGACCGTCTTCACGTCCGGCTCCGGGTAACCGGGTCCCCAGTAGGCGATTGGCGTAATCAATATCTTGATGTTCCGCTCCTTCAGCTTCGCGATCAGGTAGTCGAAAAGCCGCAGGTGCTCGTTCTCCAGCAGGTTGCCAACAGAGTCGGAAATCTCCGTGTCCCATACATGCACCCGGAAAGCATCGAACCCCATCCTGGCGAAATGATACACATCCTGGTCGATGGCCTTCTCCAGATCTACGTTCAGGGCTTTGTGGGAGCGGTAGCCGTAGGCAAAGGGCACGGTATAGTTTACCCCAAAGAAGTTGGCCTCTTTGTTGTCTTTCTGCCACCGCATCACGCCCTCTTTATCTACATAGATGCTGCTCTTGCCCTGCGCCTGCAGCGGGGAATGGGACAGGCTTAGGAACGCCAGAAGGAGAAGCAGGTATGGGGTGGTTTTTCTTAATGATGCCATAGCAGAAGGTTAGGTTGAAGCCACTGGCCTTAAACGCAAAAAGCTGCGCGGCCCTATAGCGTACTATAGCCCCGCGCAGCCTTGTTTATCCCTTCCGATCAGAAAAAATTACTACTCCGATACTTTCACCAGCTTTTGCACATGGCGTTCGTTCCCGGCCGTGACCTGCAGGTAGTACAGACCGTTGGCTGCCTTCTGGAGCGGCACCTGCCCCTGCAGCACCTCCTGCGTTTTATTTAAAGTATGGCGGTAGAGGATGCGGCCTGTTACGTCCAGCACCTGCAGCTGCACCGGGCCGCGGTAGGCGCTCTCAAAGTATAAATTAGCCGTGCCCGGTGCCGGGTTCGGGTATACCTTTATACTTTGGCCAGCCGCTAACTGATCATCCGCGGCAAGTATGATGCGCGACCAGGGCAGCAGGTTGGTAGCCGGCCCCTCCAGCTTTTGCGTGGTGAAGAGCCTGAATTCGCCCGGCTCCAGCAGGATTTCCTTGTTCGACTCTGTGATCACCAGTTCATCGCCGGTAAAGTAGTCGTACCAGGTGCCTGCATTGGGGAAGTTGGCCTGCGGCAGCTGTTGCTGCACGTCAAAGTTACCAATCAGGAACACGTCCATATCCGCTCCATCCAAGGTGATGCGCTTGACGATGTTGTCCAGGTCGAGGGTAAAGTCTTTGGTAGCGAAAGCCGGTTGGGATGTTTTGAGCTTGATCAGCTCGGCGTATACCTGGAACAGCTTTGCCCGCTCCGGGTCGTTCTGGTAAGTCCAGCGCAATGGCTTGTTGCCGGTGCGGCCATGCTCATCTATCCCGATATCGTAGCCCAATTCCCCGAACTGCCAGATCATTTTCGGTCCGGGAATGGCCAGGGCAAAGGCAGCCGCCAGTTTGGCGCGGTTCAGGGCGGTGCTCTGTTTGCGGGTGCTGTAGCTGCTGGTGGCCTTGCCATTCTGCTTCACATCATACATAAAACGCTCCTCGTCGTGGCTCTCCAGATACCCGATTACGTGCGGCTGCTCCCAACCGCGCACCTGGTAAGACAGCCATTGTGGGTTGGCGTTGGTGCCTTTGCCCAGTTGGCGGAAATCGTGGTTGGCATTGCCCCAAAAGAGCATGCCGTAGTTGGCCAGCTCCTTCTCCTCGGCATTGTCGGCAAAGTGCTCCAGGATCACGTAAGCTGTTTCGTCTATACTTCTGATCTCATCGTAGATGCGTTTCCAGGTGGCTACGCGGTCGGCATCATAGGCGCTCCAGGCACCCACATCGTCGCCTGAGTTTTTCTGGGTAAAGCCTTTGGAAAGATCGAACCGGAAACCATCCACTTTATACTCCTGCAGCCAGTACTGCGTCACGCGCTGCACCAGGGCCTTGGTGGCCGGGCTGTCGTGGTTAAAGTCGAAGAACACGTTGTAGGGATGCGTGGCCACCGGGTTAAAGTATGGGTTGTTGGCTGCCGGTCTATTGTTGTTTTCATCCCAGTACAGCTTTACGTACGGAAACTCGAAGTCAGCCTGGTTCAGCACCACGTCAAGTATAACGGCAATGCCTGCCTTGTGTGCGGCATCAATAAAAGCCTTCAGGTCTTCCTCGGTACCATAGGCCTTGTCCGGGGTAAAGTAAAAAATCGGGTTGTAGCCCCACGACTCGTTGCCTGAGAACTCCATGACCGGCATCAGCTGAATGGCGTTTATACCCAGCCGCTTGAAATAACTGAGGGTATCGGTGAGCGTTTTATAGTTGCGCGTGGCCACAAAATCGCGCAGCAGCAGCTCGTAGATCACGAGTTGGTCCGTGGCGGGGCGCTCAAAATCCTCCACATGCCAGCTATACGCCTGCTGCTCCGTCTGCAGCACCGATACGATGCCGCTGGCTCCCTCCGGGTAGGGCTTTAGGTTGGGATAGTTCGCATCACCCAGGAATTGGTCGTTCCAGGGGTCCAGGATCTTCTCGGTATACGGATCGGCCACCGCCACGGCGCCATCCACCAGGTACTGAAAAGCAACCTCCTCCCTGATAGGCAGGCTGTGCAGGCGCAGCCAGTAGCGGTTCCCGTCGGGTGTGCGGCGCATCAGGTGCTCCTGCGTCGGCTGCCAGTCGTTAAATTCGCCAATTACATACACATGCTCCTTGTGCGGCGCGTAGAGCACCAGCACCACTTCGGCCTCATTGATGTAGTTGATGCCGTCTACCATGCCGGCAGGAAGCGCCGCCACGGGCACAACCGGCTTGATCATGTACTCAAACGTGTCCGAGGCACTTTCCCCCGCTTTTATGGCTTCGATGGTAACCCGGTGGCGCAGGCCTCTGTCGGGTCCGGTGCGGATCGTATGGCTCAGCTTCTCGCTGCCCAGCACGCGCCGCACCTCCACCCCATCGTGCAGCAGGCGCAGCTCGGCCGCCTCGGAGGCAACGGCCTCTACCTGCATCGTACTGTTCGGTGCTGCAAAAAAGAACTCCTGCTCCGGCTGTTGAAACGAGACCTTCAGCTCGTCCTCGTACACCGCGATGATGATGTCCTCGGTTTGAGCAGTGCCGTTGCCGTTCTTCAGCAGCAGGCCCAGTTTGCGGATGGGGGTGCCGGCGGGCACGCCAAAGTATACGCGCGGCACCAGCGTGATCTGCCATTTGTCGTTGCCCAGCGAAATCATTTTGCCGGGTTCGAACGGTGCTCCCCAGGTGCTCTGCCCGGCGGGCTGGTACTCAAACGCATCTCCGTTCGCAGTGGTCCCGGCCCCGGACCACAGGTATACGTCGCTTGTCTTGCCCAGCAGGTTCTTGGCGCGCGGGTCTTTGGCCTTGGTCAGGTCGAAGGTGATGGTGACCTTCTTGTCTGCCGTCGGGAAGGCCGGAACCGTGGTGACAACCTGCGCCAGCGCCTGCCAGCACAGGAACTGAAGTATAAAGAGCAACAGGAGACGCGGGAGGGTAAAAAACTTCATAAGCAGCGCAGTAAGTATGGTCAAGCAAGTATAAAACGCTTTGCGGCCGCTTGCAAGTCGGCAAAGCGCGGTAAGTTAAGCAACTATGGGGTATATATGGATAACAGCACACCCGGAAAAGTATACGACCAACTGCTATGAGCGGCCGCTTGTGCTATGTCTGGCAACACAGGCGGGTTTGCCCCTTGCTACCCCTATAAGCGCTTTATAGAAAGTGCAACTAAAGAATAGGAGTTTACAAATCTTGTGTATATTGTGGCGAATTTCCGCATTGTCTGCACTCGTAGTGGAGGCGGTAAGGAAGTATAAAGTCGATACCCCGAAATTTTTAGCCAAAGCCTTAATCTATCCGCTTGCAACCCCCTGTCTTAAAAGAAGTTAAGGATAATCACTCCCGTGAGTTCTACCAGGCCATCGTGGGCAACAGCCTGGAGCTGATTGCTGTGCTGAATGTGGAGGGCGTTTATACTTTTGTGGGCGACTCTGTGACCGCCTCGCTGGGCTATTTGCCGGAGGAGCTCCTGGGCGTGAACGCCCTGGCCTTCATGCACCCGGATGACCTGCCGGGCGTGCAGCAGGCGCTGGAGGGACTGCTTTCCTTCACCCCTACCGTTATACCCACCTTCCGGTTCAGAAATAAGCAGGGGGAATGGCGCTGGCTGGAGTGCAGCGGCCGCAACATGCTGCACAACGAGCACGTACGCGGCATCCTGACCAGCTCCCGCGACGTGACGGAGGCCGTTAAGCTCTCCTACAACCACGACCAGCACCAGGCCTATTACAAATCCCTGTTCTTTGAGCACCCTGACACCGTTTTTACCCTGGACCTGAGCGGGACGTTCCAGAAAGTGAACGGGCACGTGGAGCAGCTCACCGGCTATACCGGCCCCGATCTTTTAAACCTGCCCTACGCTACCCTGCTACATCCCGACTCGGTGGAGGTAGCCGCGGCATCGATGAAGAAAGTATGGGAAGGGCGGGCCTGCACCGCAGAGATTTTTATCATCACCAAGGAAGGCGCCAAACGAAATGTCAGTGTCACGATGATGCCGGTGCATTTCAGGGGGGAAATGCAGGGCGCGCAGGGCATTGCCAAGGATATAACAGAAGCGGTGCAGGCGCAGCGGCTCATCGAAAAGCAGGCGGATGACCTGTACAAGCACAACCTGGACCTGCAGCAGTTCACCTACATGATCTCGCATAACCTGCGGGCGCCCGTGGCCAACGCACTGGGCCTGGCCCAGCTGGTAAACAAGCTCCCGAAAGACACCTGCAACTATGACAAGGCCGTGCAAAAGCTGCAGGGCTCTATCCAGCAGCTCGACGGGGTGGTAAAGGATATCAACCAGATCCTCTCCCTGCGCGACGCCAGCCGGGTATCGGCACGGGAACCCGTGTACTTGGGGCAGGTTTGCCAGCAGGTGCTGGAGCAGTTTAAGGATGAACTGGAGCTAACCAAAGTACAGGTACAGGTGGACATTGACCCCAGCTACCGGCTCATGTCCATCCGGGCGTACCTGTACAGCATCCTCTACAACCTGATCTCCAACAGCCTGAAGTATAAAGCAGACTGCCGGCAGCTGGAGCTGGCGGTAGCAGCCCGCCGCGATGCCCGCGGCTATGTGCTCACGGTGCGCGACAACGGTTCGGGCATGGACATGCACCTGGTGCAGCACCAGCTGTTTCAGCTGTACAAGCGCTTCCACCCCAACACCCACGGCAAAGGCATCGGGCTGTTTATGGTGAAGACGCAGGTGCAGGCGCTGAGTGGCAAAATAGCAGTGGAGAGTGCCCCCGACCAGGGCACCACATTTACGATATACTTAGGAGCAAAACATGTATAACAAGGTTTACATTGTAGACGATGATGAGGTAAGCATCTTCCTGACGGAGGCGATGCTGGAGGCGGAGCGTTTTGCCACAGAGTGCAAAGGCTTTCAGGATGCGAAGATGGCCTTGCAAAACCTGTTGGAGAGCGCCCGGGGCAGCAGCGCGGATGCCTTGCCTGAGGTCATATTCCTGGACCTGAACATGCCTTTCCTGAGCGGCTGGGACTTTATTGACGCCCTGGCTCCTTACGAGCAGGCGCTGAAAGGCCACTGCCGCATTTACATCCTTACCTCGTCCGTGGATGAGCAGGAGCGCAAGCGTGCCAACAGCAACAGCCTGGTGGCCGGCTTCCTGCAGAAGCCGCTGGAAGACGAGTGCCTGACACAGCTGAAGAAAAGCAGCTAAACCCATCTAGAAAACAACGCCCTACTACAAACTTAATACCCATGGAAAACATCTCTCCACCCATCCAAAGCAGCGCAGGCCTTGCCTCCATGCGCCTGGAGCGGCTGAACCGGCTCCTGTTTAACAACTACCCGGATGCCATCTACACCATCGGCATGGATGGTGCCTTCCACACGGTGAACCATACTGTTTGCCAGGTGCTGCAGCGGACACAGGAGGAGCTGATCGGGCAGAGCTTCCAGCTGTTCATCCACCCGGAGCACTGGGAGGAATCCTCTTTTTACTTTAAAGCGGCCACGCAGGGCCTGCCGCAGCGCTATCAGACGGTGGTGCTGAACGGCAGCGGCGAGACCATTTTCCTGGACGTGACGAATTTCCCGCTAAAGGTGGGGAGTGAGATGGTGGGCATTTTCGGCATCGCCAAAGACATCACCGTGCAGAAGGAACGCGAGCAGGCCATGCTGCGCACCACGCAAGAGCTGCAGCGCCAAAACGAGGAACTGGAGCTGTTCCGTAAAATCATTGCCCACGACTTCCGGAGCCCCATCGCCAGGCTGCTGGGCCTGGGAAGGCTGCTGCAGAAGGACAACCTGCAGGAGAAAACGCAGCAGACCGCGCTGGTGGCCCTGCTGCAGTCGGCACAGCAGCTTGACGGCATGGTGCGCGACCTGAACCAGATGCTGGCGCTGCACCACCAGGGCGACGAGCCCCGCGAGAAGTGCGATGTGGAGGAGCTGGTGCAGCTGTGCGTGGCCAACATCCAGCAGGAGATCAGCAGCGCCGGCGCCACGATAACACTGGCTGGCACTGAGCGGCTGGAGCTTTTTACCGTAAAGGCTTTCCTGGTGAGCATCCTCCAGAACCTTTTGTCCAACGCCATCAAGTACAGATCGTCCGAGCGGCCGCTGGAGGTGAAGATCTCTCTCCGGCAGCTGGGCGAGGAGGCCCTGATCTCGGTGACAGACAACGGCACCGGTATGAATCTGGACAAGATCGGGCCGTCGCTGTTTAAGATGTACAAGCGCTTCCACCAGGAGATAGACGGCAAAGGGCTGGGCCTATACCTTGTAAAAGAGCAGGTAAGACTCCTGCAGGGCCGCATTGAGGTGGCCAGCACCCCGGGTGTCGGGACCACCTTCACCGTCACCCTGCCGATGCATCTGTAATTTTACGTTCTCCAGGTCTTTTCTACAGCGCTTTATACTTTGGCAGCCTGCACTTCCCGGCGCGGCTGCCTGCTTTGTCGGTCATGGCCGGAAAGCTGCCCGCCCCCTAAATCAAACTGAAGCGAAGCGGGCACAAAACCTGCGTTTTCCCGTACATCAAGTTTACCATTGCATCATACTTTCTATTGGAAGTTTACAATACCTGTGTGCGCTGCTGCCTGTTATACTTTGAGGCGGGCGGCGGGCAAAATGGCTGTGTGGGGGATAAACGCAAACCTATGTTTAAGAGTGTGTATATTATCGATGACGACGAGGTGAGCGCATTCCTGACAGAGGCCATGCTTGCGGCGGAGCACTTCGCCCGGAAGTATGACACCTTCCTGAACCCCCAGGATGCTCTGCAGCACCTGCTTCCCCTCCTGCAGCAGGACCAGCGCCGCAGCATCCCCGACGTTATTTTCCTGGACCTGAACATGCCTTACGTGGATGGCTGGCAGTTTCTGGATACCCTTGCCCCGCACGCGCCGCTGATAAAATGCTCCTGCATGCTGTACATGCTCACCTCCTCCCTGGACTTTAATGATGTGAGGCGCGCCCAGAAGTATGATTTCCTGGCAGGCTTCCTGCAAAAACCGATCGAGGAGGAGACAATCAGAGACCTGCTGCACAAGGCCTGAAGTATACTTTAGAAATACGTTTTATACTTCTGATGCCCGCTAATTGCTCCCCCCCGCCATACTTCCTCGCTGCTGGCCACGCCCTCGGGATTTGCATCCTTGCGTTTCAAACTCCCCTATACTTTGTAGCTTTACAGCGCCGTCAGCCGCTCCTTTATAACCTTCGCGGCGGCCACCGGTATAGCAAAACATGCCCAAAACCTTAGACTTCTTCGCCCGCATCGGGCTCTCGCTGCAGATTGTGAAGACGGCGCTGGCCGCCGCCGTATCGTGGCTGGTAGCCACGGCGGTGCTGGGCTCCGAGTATCCTTTCTTCGCCCCTCTGGCTTCCATATTGACCGTGCAGGTGACCGTGGCCGATTCCGTGGACAAGGCCACGCAGCGCATTATCGGTATCATTGGCGGGGTGATGGTCAGCCTGCTCATCGGGCATTGGCTTGGCACCAGCACCCTTTCCATTTTCCTGACCGTTCTGGTGGGCATGGGTATTTCCCAGGCGCTGCGCATGAACCCGCAGGTAGTGTCGCAGGTGGCGGTGAGCTCGCTGCTGGTGCTGGCATTCGGGCTGCAGGAAGAGGGCTATGCAGTGGAGCGGGTGGTGGAAACAGTGATGGGATCGGCCGTAGCGGTGCTGATCAATGCCCTGATCGTGCCGCAAAACGCCATCCCGGAGGTGGAGAAAAGTATACTTGCCCTCGGAAACCAAGGCACCCGGACGCTCGCTTTTTTGGCAGCACAGCTCCGGCAAACAGAGCGGGGGCAGCTGGTGGGGCGGCAGGAGACGGATGACCTGATCGCGGCTACCGAGAAAAGTATAAAAGCGCTGCAACTGGCTGAGCAGAGCCTGAAGTATAACCCTTTCCTGACGAGCAAACGCACCCGCCTGAGCCGTCTGGCCATCGGGGTGAAGCGCCTCGAGCACATCACCACCCAGATCAGGGGCATCCGCCGTGGCATCGCCGACCTCAACTCAGCCCGCATTTTTAAAGCAGACCTGCAGGACACGCGCGCCCTGCAAAAGGCCATGGAAGCTACGGCCGCCTGCATCACCCTGTTCAGCCATACCATGGTTGGTCCGCCGGAAAAGCACCTCCCTGCCCTGCTGGCAAGTATAACCGAAGCGAAAGAGCTGCAGAACCTGTGCCTGAACACACTGCGCAGCATTGGTACCGACCGCACCCTGCGCGACGTAGGCAGCATTCTCACCGACCTGAGCCGGATTCTGGTGGAAGCCGAGCGCTAGCGCCTGCTGAACTGCTTTTTGTTGGGTCTGGCCCCCATGTAAAAGGTAAGCTCGCCGCCGTTGACCAGTTCTGTGTGCGTCAGGTAGCTGCGGTTGAGTGGCTTGCCGTTCAGCTCCATCTTCTGCACATACACGTTTTTATCGCTTTGATTTTTGGTACGGATGGTAAAAGTCTTGCCGTTCTCGAGGTGTATACTTGCCTCCTTCACAGCCGGGCTGCCAATGGCGTACTGCTCCGATCCCGGCGCTACCGGGTAAAAACCTAGGGCACTGAACAGATACCAGGCGCTCATCTGCCCGCAATCATCGTTGCCGCCCAGCCCGTCCACTGTTGGCTTATACATGGCTTTAAGGATCATGCGCACCCGCTCCTGTGTTTTCCAAGGGGCATCGGTCCAGTTGTAAAGGTAGGCCACGTGGTGCGAGGGCTCGTTGCCGTGCACATAGTTGCCGATGATGCCCTCGCGGCTGATGTCTTCGGTATTGGCAAAGTATTTATCCGGCAACTCCATGGTGAAGAGCGAATCGAGGCGCTGCACGAAGCGCTGTTTGCCGCCCATCATACTGATCAGTTGGGCCGGATCATGCGGCACGTAGAGGCTGTAGTTCCAGGAGTTGCCTTCTATAAAGCCCTGTCCGTGCGTGTCCAGCGGGTCAAATTCCTGTTTCCAGGTGCCGTCGCTCAGTTTGGGACGCATGTAGCCGGTGCGGGCATCGTACACGTTTTTATAGTTCTGGGCCCGCTGTATAAACTCCTGGTAGATATCCTGACGGTTCAGCTTTTTGGCCATCTGGGCAATGCACCAATCGTCATAGGCATATTCAAGCGTTTTGGAAACAGAGGAGCTGTTCTTATCCTCCGGCACGTAGCCCAGGTCCATGTAGTAGTCCAGGCCATCGTAGTAGCGGGTGCGGGCGGTGGTCACGCAGGCTTCCAGGGCTTTCTCCACGTCAAAGTCCGCATTGCCTTTGATCACCGCATCGGCAATCACCGGCACGCTGTGGTAGCCGATCATGCACCAGTTCTCGTTGGCGTGGTGCGACCACACCGGCAGCATTTGATGCACGCTCTGCTCGTAGTGCGCCAGCATACTTTTCACCATGTCGGCGTTGCGCTTGGGCTGCACGATGTTAAAGAAAGGATGCAAGGCCCGGTAGGTATCCCAAAGCGAGAAGGTAGTATAGTTGGTAAAACCATCCGCCTGATGAATGTTCTGATCCAGCCCGCGGTAACGGCCATCCACATCCATGTAGGTCGTTGGGCCCAGGAAGGTATGGTATAGGGCCGTGTAGAAGTTCACCAGGTCATCGGGCTTGAGCGCCTTCACCTGAATTTTATTCAGCTCCTGATTCCACTGGGCCTGGCTCTGCTGCTTTACCCCGTCAAAATCCCAGCCGGGCACTTCGGCTTGCATGTTGGCCAGGGCCCCTTCGGTGCTCACCGGCGAGAGGGCGAATTTTACCTGTAGCTGCTCCCCTGCCTGCACGTCAAAATCAAAGTAGGCCCGCAGCTTGGTGCCGGCAAACTCGGGAAAGTTCTTCGTCTGGTCGAACTTGCGCCAGAAGCCTTTGTAGACCTGCGGCTCGGAGAAATCCTGGTTGCCATACTGCTTGATCGGTTTGCTGAAGGACATGGCAAAGTATACCGTGCGGGTGCGGGCCCAGCCGTTGGTCTGCCGGTAGCCGGTCACCAACGTGTCGTTTTCCACACGCACAAAGGTCCACACGTTTTTGCCGTCGTAGTTGTAGATGCCGTGCATCAGGTCCAGGATCACGTGCGCCTCGTCGGCCTTGGGGAAAGTATAGCGGTGCAGGCCCACACGGTTGGTAGCTGTCAGTTCAGCCAGGATGTCGTGGTCGTCGAGCTTTACTTTATAGTAACCCGGCTCGGCTTTCTCGTGTTGGTGAGAAAAAGCGGAGCGATAGCCGCTCTCGGGCCGGTCCTCGGTGCCGGGATTGAGCTGCAGCTTCCCGGTGGTGGGCATCAGCAGAAAATCGCCCAGGTCGGAGTGGCCGGTGCCGCTGAAATGCGTGTGGCTGAAGCCGACAATCGTGGGATCGTCGTACTGGTAGCCCGCACAATATTTATAGACATCCTTGTTATACTTGCCGTCCACGGCGTAGGGAATGGTATCGGTATCGGGGCTGAGCTGCACCATGCCGAAAGGCACCGTGGCGCCGGGGTACGTATGGCCCATTTTGGCGGTACCGATCATCGGGTTGACATACTTTGTCAGATCCAGTGTATTTCCAGATTGCGCCATGGCGAGAAGCGGAAGAAAGGCCAGAGCCGCCAGAAATGTCTTTTTCATACGTAGCTTATACTTTGAGGAGCGAAACTTTAAAGATAGAAATCTCCCTTTTACTCACCTAATGCTTGTGCGATACTTTGAGCCCCAAACCTTGCACCGGGAAAGCTGTTATCCAGAAACGATTTATACTTTCTTAACCTGATTTATACTATGTCCATACTTTTCTCCCCCCTCACACTCCGGGGCATCACCTTTAAAAACCGTATTGCCGTATCGCCCATGTGCATGTATAGCAGCCAGGATGGCTTTGCCACCGATTGGCACCTGGTGCACCTGGGGAGCCGTGCCGTGGGCGGAGCCGCTCTGGTGCTGACCGAGGCCACGGCCGTGGTGCCGGAAGGCCGCATCTCTCCCCACGACCTGGGCATCTGGAAAGAGGAGCACATCGATGGATTGAAACGCATCACCAAGTTTATCACCGCGCAGGGCTCCGTGCCCGGCATCCAGCTGGCCCATGCCGGGCGCAAAGCCAGCCATCACCGCCCCTGGGATGGCGGGGCGGCTATACTTCCGAAGGAGGAAAACGGCTGGCAGACCGTAGCTCCGAGCGCCATACCATTTTCTGATGATAACCCGGTGCCGCACGCGCTGTCGCTGCAGGAGATTGAAAACGTGATCGATGCTTTTGAGGCCGCTGCCAGACGCTCGCTGGAGGCGGGCTTTAAAGTGATCGAACTACACGCCGCGCACGGTTACCTGCTGCACGAATTCTACTCTCCCCTCAGCAACCAGCGCACCGATAAGTATGGCGGCTCCTTCGAGAACCGCATCCGGCTGCTGCTGGAGGTAACGGAACGGGTGCGTAAAGTATGGCCCGGGGAACTGCCATTGATCGTGCGCATTTCGGCTACCGACTGGACCGAGGGCGGCTGGACGGGCGAGGACTCTGTGGCGCTGGCTAAAGAACTGAAGAACCGCGGCGTAGACCTGATCGATTGCTCCACCGGGGGCAACGTACCGCGTGCGTCCATTCCGGTTGGGCCCGGCTACCAGGTGCCGTATGCCGAGCAGGTGAAGCAGCAGGCAGGGATACCGACAGCCGCCGTGGGCATGATCACGGAGGCAAGGCAGGCGGAGGAGATCGTAGCCAGCGGGCAGGCTGATATGGTACTTTTGGCGCGCGAACTACTCCGCGACCCCTACTTCCCGATGCACGCGGCGCTGGAGTTGGGGGCTGAGCACCAGTGGGCGCCGCAGTACGAGCGCGCCAAACCACGTCAATAACCCGAACACGATACAAAAGCAACCGTAAAGCATAGCACATCAACGAAGAGAAACATGAGCACGAACATAATTCACGACGAGGAGGACCTGCGTTTTTACATACCCTTTGAGGGGGAGGAAGACGCGGAACTGACCTACTTTTACACCGAGGACAGGATTCTCGATTTTGAGCATACTTTTGTACCGGACAGCCAGCGTGGCAAGGGCCTGGCCGGCAAGCTGGTGAAGGAGGGGCTGGAGTTCGCCAAGACCAACGATTGCAAGATCATTGCCTCCTGCCCGGTGGTGGAAGCCTACATTGAGCGCCACCCGGAGTATCAGGAGATCGTGCACCCGGTGTAAAGTATAAATTGACGCGGCCTTGTTGCCATACATGACAAAAAAGCTATCTTAGCTATCGCATCCTGCTTGAAGTACTTTGGGCAGGATGTTTTTTTTGATGATCATCCTAACGACGAAAGTATGAAGACCCCTCACATAGTCCGCGCCCTGGCGCTGGGCGGCATCCTCTCCCTGGGCGCCACGGCAGCACAGGCACAGGAATTTACCCGCCAGGACACCCTGCGCGGCAGCATCACCCCGGAGCGCGCCTGGTGGGACCTCACCTTTTACCACCTCAACATTAGCGTGAATCCGCAGGACAGCAGCCTGCAGGGCAGCAACACCATTCGCTACAAGGTGCTGGAGCCGCAGCAGCGCCTGCAGGTGGATTTGCAGCCGCCCATGCGCATCAACAGGGTAACGCAGAGCGGTAAGGAGCTGCCGGTGCAGCAGGATGGCAACGCCTGGTTCGTGCAGCTGCAGGAGCCGCAGCAAGCGGGCCAGGAAAAAGAGATCGAAGTATACTTCGGCGGCAAGCCGCAAGTGAGCGAGAACCCGCCCTGGAGCGGCGGCATTACCTGGACCCACGACGCCAACGGCAAGCCCTGGATAGCCAACTCCAACCAGGGCGACGGCGCCAGTCTCTGGTGGCCCAACAAAGACCACATGTACGACGAGCCCGACAGCATGCGCATTAGCGTGCGGGCTCCCAAGGGGCTGATGGACGTGAGCAACGGCCGGTTGAAAGGCACGCAGGAGCATGCTGATGGCAGCAAGACCTACAGCTGGTACGTGGCCAACCCCATCAACAACTATGGCGTGAATCTGAGTATTGGCGACTATGCTCACTATGCCGAAAAATACCAGGGCGAGAAAGGCCCGCTGGACCTGAACTTTTACCCGCTACGCTATAACCTGGACAAGGCCAAAAAGCAGTTTGCCCAGGCGCACCTGATGCTGCAGGCCTTTGAGCACTGGTTTGGCCCCTACCCTTTTTATGAGGATGGTTATAAGCTGATCGAGGTGCCTTACCTGGGCATGGAGCACCAAAGCGCGGTGACCTATGGCAACGGCTATACCAACGGCTACCGGGGCCGCGACCTGAGCGGCACGGGCTGGGGCCTGAAATTCGATTTCATCATCATCCACGAATCTGCCCACGAGTGGTTTGCCAACAACATCACTTACAAGGATGTGGCCGATATGTGGATTCACGAGAGCTTCACCAACTACTCCGAGTCGCTTTTCCTGGACTACCACTATGGTACAAAGGCAGCAAACGAGTACGTGATCGGGTTGCGCAACATCATCCGGAACGACAAGCCGATCATAGGCACCTATAATGTCAACAAGGAAGGCTCCGGCGACATGTACCCAAAGGGAGCCAACATGCTGCACACCCTGCGCCAGATCGTGAACAACGACGAAAAATGGCGCGGCATCCTGCGCGGCCTGAACGAGGAGTTCTACCACCAGACCGTGACCACGCAGCAGATCGAGGGCTACCTCAGCCAGCACGTCGGCCGCGACCTGACACCGGTTTTCGACCAGTACCTGCGCGATGTGCGCATTCCAAGGCTGGAGTACAAGCTCGACGGAAAAAAGCTGCAGTACCGCTGGGCCAACACAGTAGACAGCTTTAACATGCCCGTGAAAGTATACCTGAACGGCGCGGAGCGGTGGCTGGAGCCAACCATAAAGTGGCAGGAGCTGAAGGTAAAAAAAAGAACCAAGGTGGAGGTAGATCCGAACTTCTACGTGACCGCGCAAAGTATGACTGCGGCTTAAACCTGCCATTCCATACTTTTGAACCACCGCCCTGGCCTGCCGGGGCGGTGGTTCTGCTTTAGAGGCGAGCGGGGCAAGGCCATTTTTATACTTGTTATACTTGCGGCGGCAAGTATGGCGTAGAACAAACGTTTGACAAGGTGTAAATAGCTCCTTTTGGATACTTATACTTCAAAAGCATAGAGGCCCCGCAAGCTCTCCATTTTTCTTTGCAAGAAAAAAGATGCTTCTCCAGCGCCTAAAGGCAACTGTAACAGGTGAGTACGCACCCAATGTTTAAACAATCTCTATAGTACCATGCGACATCATTTTAATTATGGTGTTAATAGTGGTAAATTTGTGCGATTCTGGTTCCTGCGGAGTTTTGAAAAGGAGGGTTAACATACTCCTGGAGGCTCCACCGAGACACGCTGCAGGCTAGGATCCAGGTGCTGTAAGTATGAAGTGCGGCTGCAAGAACCGCTGCTACAGAAACAAGCAGGCATCAGAACTGCATAAAAACCACGGTTCGTATGGAAGAACTGGAAATATGGAATAGGTTTAGGGAAGGAAGCGAGGCTGATTTCACCCTCTTGTACAAGCGCTATGCACCTGTTATGCTGCGCTATGGCCAGCGCCTTTCCCCAGACCCGGACCTGGTGAAGGACAGCATCCAGCAGGTTTTCTTCCAGGTATGGAAGAGCAGGCAAAACCTATCTGCCCCACCGAGCGTGAGAAATTACCTGCTGAAGGCTTTCCGCTGCGAACTGGTTAAAAAAGCAACCTTCAAAAGCAAGTATGAGCCCCTCCCCGACGACACAATCATGGGCGCAGAGGACTCGCATGAGGCGGAACTCATCCAACTGCAGTCGTCTGAGAGTGACAGACAGAAGCTACACCTGCTGCTCAAAAACCTGCCGGAGCGCCAGCGCGAGGTAATCTTCCTGAAATATTACACCGGCCTGCCCTACGACGAGATCTCCGATATCTTGGGCATCGACCAGAAATCGGTGTACAAGCTTACCTATAAAGCCATAGATAAGCTGCACTGTCTTTTTCATGGGAAGGAGCAGGCGGAAACTTCTTCTTTACGCAAACGTGTGCGCAACCTGGCAAGCAGCCTGAGCCCATCTTCAGAGGCGCCTGCCAATGAGCTGGACTCGTTGGCAGGCAGCCGTGCGCTGGTGCTTAACCTTGAGTAAAGCCACTCCTCTTTTTTCCGGAAACTACAGCTATCCTCTGCCTTACTGTTGGCTTTTAGCGCGAAACCCGCTATCTTTTCTCCCGATTATACGAACACCGGCACCCTCGTTCATACTTTGCTAACACGCTCTCTTTGCCCTTGCGGCCCGGATGGGCTAACACAGCAGCAACGGGTTGCAGGTATTACATCCACCGAAACCAGACCATGGATATTAAGAAAGAAGCTTTTGGCACCGCCCCGGACGGGCAGCAAGTATACCTGTACACCCTCACCAACCCGCAGGGCGTCACGGTGAAGATCACCAACTATGGCGCCATCGTGACCTCCTTTGTAACACCGGATAAAAATGGCGAGATGGGTGATGTGGTAGCAGGCTTTGATGACCTGAGCGGCTACATCCCCAACGACCCGCACTTTGGCGGCGTGGTGGGCCGCTTTGCCAACCGCATTGCCTACGGCAGATTCACCCTGGATGGGCAGGCCTATACTTTACCTGTAAACGATGCGCCTCATCACCTGCACGGCGGCTACCAGGGCTTTGACCGGGTCGTGTGGCAGGCCGAGGAGCTGCCGCAGCAAAATGCACTGAAGCTAACATACATGAGCCCGGATGGCGAAGAAGGCTATCCCGGCAACCTGACGGCCACAGTGGTTTATACTTTAACGGCAGACAATGCGCTCCAAATCGACTACAGCGCCACCACGGACAAGGCCACGCCGGTAAACCTGACGAACCACAGCTACTTCAACCTCTCGGCAGGCAAGGCAAACGATATTAGCGGGCACCTTATTCAGATCAACGCAGAGAAGTATACGCCGGTGGATGAAACCCTTATACCAACCGGGGAACTGGCAACGGTGGCGGGCACGCCCCTGGACCTGCGCCAGCCGCAGCCCATAGGCCAGCACCTGCACGAGCTGCCAGGCGGCGGGTACGACCATAACTTTGTGCTGAACAAAGGCAATGAACGCATAACCACGGCAGCCGAAGTATACGACCCGGCCTCGGGGCGCGTGCTGGAAGTATACACCACCCAGCCCGGCATTCAGCTTTA
The DNA here is from genome assembly GCF_001907195.1 of Pontibacter flavimaris. Lineage (GTDB taxonomy): Bacteria > Bacteroidota > Bacteroidia > Cytophagales > Hymenobacteraceae > Pontibacter > Pontibacter flavimaris. The sequence goes on along the minus strand of NZ_LVWA01000005.1, from coordinate 746,861 downwards.
CACCGGCAATTTCCTGGATGGCTCGCTCACGGGCAGAGACGGCAATACATACACCAGGCACTATGCCTTCTGCCTTGAAACGCAGCACTTCCCGGACTCCCCGAACCAACCAAACTTCCCGGACACCATACTCAGGCCCGGCGAAACCTACCGGGAGACGACCATCTATAAACTATCTGTAAGCGAGCACAAACGATAACGTACGCTGTTGTTGTGTCCTAAACACGTGCAACAGCCGATTTTTAAATGTAAATTGCTGCAACCCAACGAGCGCGCAGATCTTATCAAAACCTTAAACAAGTATAAACTTACGACTTACTATGGCTGGCACTTCGCAAACCAATGTTAAAACACCCGCTTCGCAGGAAGTAACCGAGAATTACAGAGGTCCTCTGGTTACGGTTACCCTGCTCTTCTTTATGTGGGGATTCATCACCTGCCTCAACGATATTCTCATACCTAAGCTGCAGCAGGTGTTCACGCTGGAGCTGTGGCAGGCCATGCTCATCCAGACGGCCTTCTTCGGGGCGTACTTCTTCGTCTCACTCCTGTACTTTATACTTTCCATCACCAAGGGAGACCCTATTCGCAAGATCGGGTATAAGAATGGTATCATTGTCGGCCTGGTTGTGGCGGCGGTGGGCTGCGTGCTGTTTTACCCGGCGGCCTCCACGCTGAGCTACGGCTTCTTCCTGGGCGCCTTGTTCGTGCTGGCCTCCGGCATCACCATCCTGCAGATCGCGGCGAACCCCTACGTGGCCATACTTGGTCCGACGGAGGGAGCTGCCAGCCGCCTGAACATGACGCAGGCCCTTAACTCGCTGGGCACCACGATTGCCCCCATCATCGGCGGCTACCTGATCTTCGGCGCGGTAAACGCTGCCGACACAGGCGCTGACTCCGTTAAGATGCCCTACCTGGGCCTGGCTGCTGCCCTGCTGGCCATCGCACTGCTTATCAAAGCCTCAAAACTGCCAAGCATTCAGAGTTCCGACGAGATCACGCCGGGCGCGGGCGCACTGCGTTACCGCCACCTGGTGCTGGGCATTATTTGTATTTTTGCCTATGTGGGCGGCGAGGTGGCCATTGGCAGTGCGCTGATCAACTTCTTCAGGCTGCCGGAAATCGCCGGACTGGAGGAGGCGGAGGCCGGGCACTTCCTTGCCTTTTACTGGGGGGGTGCCATGGTGGGCCGTTTCTTTGGCGCCATAGCCCTCTCTAACTCCAAGAACACTACCGGTAAGTATGCTGTGATGGGTGGTATCGCATCCGTGGTATTTGTGCTTCTCTTCACCGCCTATGGCCTGAACGAGGCCCTGATCGTGCTTGGCCTGATCGCCCTGAACTTTACCGTGCTGCTGCTGGGCCGCTTTATCCCGAGCAAAACGCTGGGCTACTTTTCTGCCACCGTGGTCGTGCTGCTGCTCATCACCAGCTTTGCCTCTGGGGCCGTGGCCATGTGGGCGGTTATCGCCATCGGCCTGTTCAACTCCATCATGTTCCCTACCATCTTCACGCTGGCCATTAAAGGCTTGGGCGTGCATACCAGCCAGGCATCCTCGCTGCTGGTGATGGCGATCGTGGGTGGCGCCATTGTGCCGCCGCTGCAGGGCGCCGTGGCCGACATCACCGGCAACCTTCAGATATCGTTCCTGGTGCCGCTGGTATGCTACCTGTACATCATGTACTATGGCTTCGCCGGGTCAAAGATCAAAGACGAAACGCTCTAGCGTGCCATTCATACTTTAGGAAAGCCGGCCTGCTCCACAGGCCGGCTTTTTTATGGGCTTCCCTCTAAAAAAAGCGGCACCCCTTAGCCGCTTGTACAGAATTGCTTAACTTTCGCGCTCCGGGTGTTTATACTTTGGCCCATACTTTTAGAGTTTACTAGGGAGGCACCCGCCCGACCCGATACTTCCTGATGAGACGTTACCTCCTATCCGTACTGCTGCTGCTCTATACCTTCGCTCCTGCGCAGGTAGCGGCTCAGGCATGGCCCGAGCGCCCCGCCAAGCGCCCGAAGATTGGGCTGGTGCTAAGCGGGGGCGGCGCGAAAGGCATGGCGCACATCGGTTTCCTGAAGGTGATGGAAGAGGCCGGCATACGCCCGGATTACATCACAGGCACAAGTATGGGCAGCCTGGTGGGCGCCCTCTACGCCCTGGGCTACTCACCCCGCGAGATAGAGGAGATAGCCTTAGGACAGGATTGGGAGATGCTGCTGAGCAACCAGGTGCCCCTGAGCCAGATCGCCATGGAAGAGAAGGAATATTACGGGCGCTACCTGCTGGAATTGCCCGTGAACGGCACCAGGATCAGCTTCCCGAGCGGGCTAATTGAAGGGCAGGCGCTGAATAACCTGCTGATCCGCCTTACCCGTGGGGCGCACAACATACGGGACTTCGGGCAGCTGCCCATCCCTTTCGCCTGCCTGGCCACCGACCTGGCCACCGGCGAGAAGGTCGTGCTGCAGCAGGGTTTTCTGCCGGAGGCGTTGCGGGCAAGTATGGCCATCCCCACCGTGTTCACCCCGAGCAAGATGGACGGCCGGGTGCTGGTGGACGGTGGCCTGGTGCAGAACTTCCCGGTGCAGGAGGTGCTCGACATGGGGGCCGACTTTGTGATCGGCGTGAACGTGGGCAGCGGACTGGAGCCGGAGAAGAACCTGAAATCCATGCTGGACGTGCTGGTGCAGGCTACCTTCTTTACCAGCGCCTCTAACCTGGAAAGCGAGAAGAAGAAAACGGATTTTCTGGTGGATATCCTCCCCTACCTGGAGGGATACAATACGGGCAGCTTCGCCGATACCGAAAAGGTCATTAAAATCGGGGAGCATGTGGCGCGGGAGTATGAAGATAGCCTGCGCTCCCTTGCGGCGTACATGCACTCGTTCAGGGAACCGATGCACCAGCCAGATCGCAGCAGCCTGGAGGACTCGGTAAAGGTAGGCCAGGTCCTCATCAGCGGCACGAACGCCACCCCACGGCGTATTCTGCGCCGTCGCCTACGCTTGCAGGAAAACGAGTCCACCACCATCAGCACCATTGAAAGCCGCATCGAGGTCCTCTACGGCACGGGCCATTTCAACAAGGTATCCTACGCCCTGGTGCCCACCGACAGCAGCCACCTGCTACAGGTAAATGTGGAGGAGGCGGCGGAGGGAGCCCTTAAGACAGCCATCTATTACGACTCTGAGAACCGGGCCGGCGCCACCGTTAACTTTACCCGCCGCAACCTGTTCTGGCAGGGCTCCCGCTTTGTAGCCGAGGTAGACCTGGGCCAGAACATCCGCAGCGATGTGAACTACCTCAAGTACATGGGCTATCGCTACCACATTGCCGCCAAACTGGGTAGCCAGTACTACAAAAACGATATCTCCATTTTTAACGAGAGCGGCAATAAGGTGGCCATCCTGCAGCAGAACATCAACCTGGGCACACTGGGCTGGCAGACCACCACCAACAACACCTGGACACTGGGGCAGCAACTAGAGTACAAACTCGCGCGCTTCTACCCGCAGGTGGCGGGGCAAATCAATCTGGACTCCCTGACGGTGGACATCAGTACGCTGGAGCAGTTGAAGGTGCGCAACTGGACCTTTTCCACCTTCTTCCGCCTGAACACGCTGGACCGGCTTGCGTTTCCCACCCGTGGCTGGAAAGTTGACGTGCAGGGCAGCTATATCCTCGGCAACCGGTTTACCTTACGCGCCCGGCAGGGGCAGCAGAACCTGGAGAACAGCATCCGCAACAACATAGACCCCTACTTCCGCGTCTCGCTTAGGGCGAGCGGTGTTGTGCCGCTGCGCCGCAACCTCAGCCTGCTCCTGCGCCAGGGCCTTGTGATGTATACCAGCAACGACCTGCCCATTGGAGAGGAAAGCCTGATAGGAGGCTATACTTCGGTGCTGCCCAACATGGTGGAGTACCGCGCAGCGGAGCCTTTTGCCTACTCAGCCGATAACCTGTTATATTCGGGGCTTGGGCTGCAGGCCGAGTTGCGGAAGAAGCTATACCTGCAGCTTAGCTCCACCCTGATGAACACCAGCCTGCTGCACGGCTACCGCACCCTGCGCGGCGAAACCACCCGCCTGGGCTACAGCGCCACGCTTGGCTACCTCACGCACGCAGGCCCTATAACAGCGGGCGTAGCCCACGAAAGCCGCTCCGACTGGCGCGGCTTTATCAGCCTGGGCTTCAGGTTGCCGTGGTAATGCACAATATACTGTAGTAAATTCTTTTATTTTTCTAATAATCGCCCGCCCGTAGCAACTTTTATTTACGCTATAGAGTATAGATGCTACATCCATAATACCAACACTTACTTATTTTATTCAAAAAATTTACAGACTATCTGCTTGTTATATCACTTTTTGTATTTATCTTAACAAAGTATTAAGTACACCTAAAACAATCAAAACCTTTAAAACCTCACCTTAACAATTATTATTATGATCAAAAGACTTACTACGCGTGCCGCATTTCCTATGGTGGCGCTCGGCTTACTGTTGTCCTGCTCTCCTGAAGAGGAGCAGGTAAACCCTTCGGCAGGCTTTAATGCGGATGCGACCAATGCGGCGACAGCAGGCGCCGTTCACACCGGCGTTAAGATCAAACGGGGGCACTACATGGTGGTTGCCGCCGGCAACAGCCTGCCTTCCGACATTCAAGAGCAGCTCAGAAGTATGAAAGGAAACGTAACCGGCGTGATGGACAAAGTGGGCATCATTACCGTTACTTCCAGCGACCCTGACTTCGCCGCCAAGGCTGGCAAGATCAAGGGCGTGACTGTAGTGCCTGATCTGGAGATTCAGTGGTACAACCCGGACGACCAGAAGATTGTGGAGTTCGACGCCGAGGCCTTCGGAAACCCGCCGTTCAGCGGCGACAACGACCGTTACTTTGACCTGCAGTGGGGACACGACGCCGTGAATGCTCCGGAAGCCTGGAATGCCGGCTACCGTGGAAAAGGGGTTCGTATTGCCGTGCTTGACAGTGGCTTTGACCTCGACCATGCTGACCTGGCCCCTAATATCGACATGGCCGCCAGCAGAAACTTTGTTCCGGGTGAAACGCTGGGTTACGCACTGCCTGGAGTAGGCAGCCACGGCACCCACACAGCCGGTACCATTGCCGCTGCGGATAATGGCATAGGCATCATCGGTGTGGCTCCGGAGGCCGAGCTTATACTTGTAAAAGTACTCCGCGACTCCGGAAGCGGCTCTTTCTCCTGGATGATGCAGGGTATCCTGCACGCTGTAGCGCAGGGCGCCGACGTGGTGAACATGAGCCTGGGCGCAGCGCTGCCGGCCAACGGCAAGTACCTTGACGACAATGGCACACCGGATGATCCTACCGACGACTTTGTGATCAACGACACCAAGGCGACGCAGGAGTTGCTGAATGCCATCAACAAGGTAACCAACTATGCTACGCAGCAAGGCGTTACTATTATTGCCTCAGCTGGCAATGATGCCAACAACGGTAACGCGGACAAGTCTTTGGCCCACATCCCTTCTGGTTCCACCAACGTGATCTCTATCTCCGCCACGGCACCACAGGGCTGGGCATTAAGCCCGCTGACCGCTAACCTGGACTACCTGGCTTCTTACTCCAACTATGGCACTTCGGATGTAGACTTTGCCGCCCCGGGCGGTGACTATGTATATCCAGGAGCTGAAATAGCTGTTATCGGAGGCGTAACGCAGTATGTCTATGTGTTTGACTACGTGTTTAGCAGTGGCAGCAACCTCGATCCGACAAGAGCTTCCTATTACTGGTCTGTAGGTACAAGTATGGCCGCACCACATGCCACGGGCGTAGCAGCCCTTATTATAGGCAAGAACGGCGGCGATATGGACCCGGCTCAGGTGAGAGCCGCCCTGCGTGCCTCTGCCGACGACCTGGGTAAACCGGGCCGTGACCCCTACTACGGACATGGCCGCGTGAACGCTTTCAGAGCTGTGTCTGCAGTGCAGTAAAAGTATAGCAACCATTAGAAAAGCCTTCCTGATTACTTCAGGAAGGCTTTTTTTATACTTGTGAGTCAGCAGATTTCACCATCAGGCTGAGAGGACTCTATACACTGCAGCAAAGTATAAAATGCAAGGTGTTTCATGTCGGTGATAAATGTCACTGTGATACGTGTATATTTTAGCGATATTTGTACTACCATTAAGGAAAGTAACGATCTATGAAAGTAGAACAGATCTATACAGGCTGCCTGGCGCAGGGGGCTTACTACATCGAAAGCAAGGGCGAGGCCGCTATCATCGACCCGCTTCGCGAGGTGAAGCCATACTTAGAAAAAGCCGCCAAAGACGGCGCCAGCATAAAGTACGTTCTGGAGACGCACTTCCACGCCGACTTCGTTTCGGGCCACGTGGACCTGGCCAGAGCTACCGGCGCTACCATCGTCTTCGGGCCAAACGCACAGCCTAAGTTTGCGGCACACTTGGCTACGGACGGGGAGGAAATGAAGGTGGGCGACCTTACCATCAGGGTGCTGCACACGCCGGGCCACACGATGGAGTCCACCACGTACCTGCTGCTCGACGAGAATGGCAGGGAGCACGCGATCTTCTCCGGCGACACGCTATTCATCGGCGACGTGGGCCGCCCGGACCTGGCTGTAAAGTCAGACCTTTCGGAGGCACAGCTGGCGGCACACCTCTATGATTCGCTCCGCAACAAGATCATGACTTTGCCCGACAACGTGATAGTATACCCTGCCCATGGCGCCGGTTCCGCGTGCGGCAAGAACATGAGCAAGGAAACAAGCGACACCCTGGGCAACCAGAAGAAAAATAACTACGCCCTGCGCCCCGATATGACCCGCGAGGAGTTCGTGAAGGAGGTGACGGAAGGTTTGCTGCCTCCGCCGGGTTACTTCCCGATGAACGTGCAGATGAACCGGGACGGCTACGCCAATATTAACGATGTGATGGCACAGGGCCTGCAGGAACTATCACCGGAAGCCTTTGAGGCTGCGGCCAACGGAACGGGAGCCCTGGTGCTGGATACCCGCAAGCCCGGCGACTTCGCCCGGGGCTTTATCCCCAACGCCATCAGCATCGGCATCGACGGCGGCTTTGCCCCGTGGGTGGGCGCGCTTATTCCTGACATCCAGCAGCCGATCCTGATCGTGGCGGAGCAGGGCCGCGAGGAAGAGGTGGTGACACGCTTAGCACGCGTGGGATATGACAACGCCATTGGCTTCCTGAAAGGCGGCTTCCAGAGCTGGGCAGACGCCGGCAAGGAGGTCGATTCCCTGGTTTCGGTACCTGCCACCGAGCTGGCCGCCAGCTTTGAGCAGGACAACAGCATCTGCATCGTGGATGTCCGCAAGCCGGGCGAGTACCAGGCAGAGCACCTGGAAACGGCCCTCAACGCCCCACTGGATTACCTGAACGAGCACCTGGGCGCGCTGCCGAAGGACCGCACGCTTTACATTCATTGCGCCGGCGGTTACCGCTCTATGATCGCGGCCTCCATACTTAGGTCGAGGGGGTTTCAGGAAATTGTGGATGTGCAAGGCGGCTACAAGGCCATCGCTGAGACAAACCTGCCGCGCACGAACTTTGTGTGCCCCACCACGCTCAAATGATTTGCGTAAAAGTATAAACCAGGAAACCGGCAGTAGCTTTTATACTTCTGCCGGTTTCTTTTTTATACTTGCATGCGCTCTATCGGCAGTTTACGAATGCTTCAAAGTATAAACTCCACCCGGTTCCTCCAGGCAAGCAAGTGCGTGTTTCTGTATTAAATCCGCCTCTTCTGAATCCGGAGTTAGATTTTCAGCAACGTGCATTTGTGATCAATCCTGCACCTTGTCCAGCGTTTTTCGTTTCTCGCTTTTAACCTGTTTAAAATGGCTCGGGGTGAGGCCGGTTACTTTCTTGAACTGGTTAGAGAGGTGCGCCACACTGCTGTAGCCCAGTTTGTAGGCAATTTCCTTCAGGCTTAGCTCATCGTATACGAGCAGCTCCTTTACCCGCTCTATGCGCTGCAGGATGAGGTACTTCTCTATTGTTATCCCCTCGAAGGAGGAGAAGAGCGAGCTGATGTAGTTGTACTCCAGCCCCAGTTTATCGGCTATGTAGTCCGAGGTGTTGATGTGCAGTTCCTGCTCGCCGGTCTGGTGTACCAGTTCTATAATGGCCAGCTTTACTTTCTCGATCAGCTGCGTCCTGCGGTCGTCGAGCAGCTCAAAGCCATTGCTTTCAAGCACCTCCCGCAGTTGCTCCATGTTCACCTCAGGGTCATCTGTGGCCAACTCGGCCTCGCCCAGGCCTACCTGCAGCACGGTGTAGCCCAGTTTCTGCAGTTCCTCGGCCACCACGCGCTTGCAGCGGTCGCACACCATGTTCTTGATGTATATCTTATTCGTTGCCATACTTTAAAGTTAACTTTGCCGTTTTGAATGAGGCAATTCAGGATGGCAAAGTATGAAATTTATACTTCATCCCTCCTTCTAAAACTGCTATCTTACATTGCACACACTATGTTATCAGGTAAAAATAGTATAGTTTTGTACACTATTTAAAGACTATGACTTCTGCTGAACTTCCGGAATACCTCACTTCACGCATCGTTCCAGAAGAAGACCTGCTGCACATCACCTGGATGCGCCCCGTAAGCACGGAGGAGTACCGGGAAGGCCTCCACGCTATTAAGCAGCTCATCCTGGACCAGAGCACCCGGCTCTGGCTGGCCGACTCCAGGCGGCTCTCCCACGTCACCTTCGAGGACCAGCAGTGGATCATAAAGGAGCTTATCCCCCTATTGCTCAAAAGCCAGCTTCAGAAGGTGGCTCGTGTGGTAAAGGCCGATGTGTTCACCTATATTTCCTTCGAGAACATGATGAGCAAGGCGCAGGAGAACTTAAACGTGCACGTGCAAATGGAGCAGTTCACCACCGTGGAATCGGCCCTGGGCTGGCTCCGCATGCAGGATTAAGCACCTCAGTCTTCTATCAGTATTCCCAGCTTGCCCATCTGGTAATCGCGCATGGCCTGCATGATCTCCGTCTGGCTGTTCATCACGAAGGGGCCGCTGGCCACCACCGGTTCCCCCAGCGGCTTTCCGGCCACCAGCAGCGCCCGCGTGTCTTCCCTGGCCGTCAGGGTAATGCCCTCGCCATCCTGGTTAAACAGCACCTGGTGCAGCCCCTCCACCAAGCCAAAGCCGGCCACCTGCACGGCGCCATCCAGCAAGTATAAAAAAGCGCTGTAGTCTGCTGGGAGCGGAAAAGTATGGCTGGCCCCGGCCTTTACCTCCAGGCGCAGCGCCAGCACCGGCGATTTGGTGCTGATGGGCCCGCCCACATCCTGATGCTCACCTGCCACCACCTGCACGCTTACGCCCGCTGCCGTTACGGTTGGCGTATCCTCGGCCTGCAACGCGAAATACTCCGGCTGCTCCAGCTTGTATGCGGCGGGAGTGTTTACCCAAAGCTGAATGATCTCCTGCACCCCGCCCCGCTCCATTATATCCTTCGGAGGGCGCTCACTATGCACAATGCCCCTGCCGGCGTTCATCCACTGGGTGCCGCCGGCATACACCACGCTGTCGTTGCCGCGCGAGTCGCGGTGGTGCACCCCGCCCCGGTACACAAAGGTAACCGGGGAGAAGCCACGGTGCGGGTGCGGCCCCACCCCCGTCTTGTGCGGGAGAACGTGCTCCGGCATTTCATGAATGTGGTGGTGCAGCAGCAAAAACGGGTCTATCTGGTCTACCTGCTGGGTGGGGAAAGGCTGGTGCACGGGCAAACCGCCCATGTCAACGGTCTCGGCGTAAAGCAAGCGGGCTACGGTTCTGTTCTTCATGTTCTAAAGCTATACCTTAAAGTATAAAACAGGGCGGCTGTGCAGATGTTTTGAGGGAAGCCTGCCCACCATGTATACTTTATAAAACGCGACAGCACCTGCTGGTGTAACAGGTGCTGTCGCGATAAGTATTCCTGAAAGTATAAATCAGTCGTTCGGGTCGTAGTTTCTGTAGCCGCCCCTGTCGGTGCTGCCACTGCTGTGGTGGTCGGAGCGATGGCGGCGCTCCTCCCGGTTGCTGTCACCGCCAAACGCCCGCTGCTCCCGCGGGTTGCGGTTGCCTCCCAGGTAGTTTGGCTCACTTCTGTCAGAGTGCGTGCTTCTGTCCGGGTGCATGGAGGCGTTGCTGTGCCCGCCGCCGTAGCCTGACGAGGAAACGGTACGCTCCATGTTGCCGCCTCCGCCACTCATGGCGTTGTAGCGGTCCGAGCCGCCAAAGTCGCCGTGGGCGCTGTAGTTGGCGCCACCAAAACGGGAGCCGCTGTAGCCGCTCATCCGGCCGGAGCCATAGCCCTGCTCCTGCTGCGCCCGGCGCTCGCGCTGCATGTCGCGCACATCCTCGTGGCGCCCGGAGGAGCTGCCGAAGCTGGGGATGCCGTAGCCCTGGCGAATGTCGCTGAGCTCGTGGCGGCGTCCGCGGGTGCTCTCGTTGTATGTATCCTCCAGATCATAGTCGCGGCTGCGGTAGTTCTGGAAGCGGTTGGCGTCGAAGTCGCGGCGGTCGCGGAAATCCCTGGGGTTGTTGCCTTCGCGGTAGCGGTCCTGGTACTCCCGCCCGAAGTCGCCGTCGCGGGTGTCGCGGTCAAAGTCATACACATCCCTGCCGCTCCAAAGGCCGGTGTGGTAGTACCTGCTGTTATCTCTGTCGTTTCTCATAGCTTACGTGTCTTAAGTTGTACATCAATCTGATCTATACTAAACGGGGGCAGCGCCGAACGGTTCTCCGGCAAAGCAAAAGGCCCGCTTGTGCAGCGGGCCTTTCCTGTATGTATGCGTTTGAACTGCTGCTATCTGCGGCGGCCGTCGTTCTCGCTGTAGCGCGACTGGTTGGACGACCGGAACGGGGCACGGGAAGCCGGGGCATCCTGCTTATGATCGTAGGTGCTCCGAAGCTTTTTATCATCCCGGGTGCTGTAGGTACTGGAGCTATACCTGCCGCTGCCCAACCCCGACTTGGTGTAGCCATAGTTGTGGTCTATGAAATCGGTATACGCCCGGCTGCCGGCATAACTGCCGTACGTGGGCCTGTTGCTGTAGTCCGGAAACTCGATGTAGTTTCTATCCATGCTCCCGGACTGGCTGGCGGTATAGCCACCCTTTCCACTACGAACGCTGCCGTAGGTGGAGGCACTGTAGTTTCCACGGCTATAGTCGTTGTTATAGCCTTGCGTGCCATAGTAGTCGTTGCCCCGCATGCTGGCGTTATCTCGCCCATAATGCGGCTTGCCACTGGCAGCGCTCATTGAGCCGCTTTCGCCGAAGCTGCCCTCCTCGCGCTGGCCAAAAGCGCTGCGGTCATTACGATAGTCAAAGTTCATGGTAAGCTGATTTATAGTTTATTAATGATAAAACTTTGTACTTAATTAAACGCTTTGACAAAAAGGGTAGTTCAGCGATTCACTTCCTTATTCAGCCTGTTCACCCTTAATAAGACATAATTCCATCTTTATATAGTTTAAAACATTTCCCTATATTTAGTTTTTACGTATGCCTTAGGATACTTTTCCCGCACGTTTGGCGGCTGGAACAACTGCCAAAACAGGCACTGGTTATACTTTTAAGGCTTTTGCTGGCTAAGCAATTGCACTGCTCCGCAGGTATAATCCCTCAACAATAGCGGCACATGGAGCAACAGCTACACATCGGCACGTCGGGGTGGCACTACAGGCACTGGGTGGGAACCTTCTATCCGAAAGAGCTACGGCCAAGTGGCTTCACGGGTTACTATACCGGCCATTTTAGCACCGTCGAGATCAACAATTCCTTTTACAAACTGCCTCCTGCCGAAACGTTTGCCCGCTGGCGCGAGTCAGTTCCGGATAATTTTATCTTCGCGGTTAAGGCCAGCCGCTACCTCACCCACATGAAAAAGCTACTGGAGCCGCAGGAGCCCCTCAGCCGGTTTTTCGCTGCGGCCAACGCGCTGGAGCACAAGCTGGGGCCGGTGCTATTCCAATTGCCGCCAGGCTGGAAGGTCAACGTCCGTCGCCTCCAGGACTTTATGGCCCTGCTACCTCCTTATTATAAGTATACGTTCGAGTTCAGGCACCCCAGTTGGTATACCGATGAAGTTTTGAACCTCCTCCGAAAACATAATGCCGCTTTTTGTATTTATGAATTGGATGGCCATCAGTCGCCGCTTCACGTAACGGCCGGTTTCGTGTACGTGCGCCTGCACGGCCCCGGAGGCAAGTACGCAGGTTCCTACCCGGAGGAGGCGCTGCAGGGATGGGCGCAGCAATGCCAGGACTGGCAGCGGCAGGGGCTGGAGGTGTATGTATACTTCGACAACGACCAGTTGGGCTATGCCGCCTTCAACGCCCTCAGGCTGCAGGAAATTATGCGCCAGAAAGGGCGGTAGGCTTGCACCGGGCTGGCACAGAAAAGCCTCCGAGAAAGTATAGAATTTTCTATGTTAGCTGCCTTGCGGTGGCTACCTTTACCTTATATTATATTTGAAAACCTAACATAAATCATGAACAAAATAACAACGGATATATGCATCGTGGGCGCTGGCCCGGTAGGTTTGTTTGCCGTGTTCGAGGCGGGCCTGCTCAAGATGCGTTGCCACGTGGTAGACGCGCTGCCAGCCGTAGGAGGTCAGCTGTCTGAGATTTACCCTAAAAAACCCATTTACGACATACCCGGCTTCCCGGAGATCCTGGCCGGTGACCTTATCAAGAACCTGGAGCAGCAGATTGCACCCTTTCACCCCACCTTTACGCTGGGCGAGCGCGTGGAAGACCTGGAGAAACAGGACGACGGATCGTTTATAGTGCGTACGGTGGATGGCACTGAGATTGCCTGCAAGGTGGTGGTGATTGCCGGAGGACTCGGTTCCTTTGAGCCGCGCAAGCCGGCCATCGAGAGCCTGGATAAGTATGAGCGCAAGGGCGTGGAGTATATGGTGCGCGACCCGGAAGCGTTCCACAACAAGCGTGTTGTGATAGCCGGCGGCGGCGACTCCGCCCTGGACTGGACCATTTACCTGGCCGGCCTCTGCAAGGAGCTGACGCTGGTGCACCGCGGCACCACGTTCAGGGGCGCGCCCGAGTCGGCGGCCAAGGTGCTGAGCATGGCCGAAGAAGACCAGATAAAGCTCATCCTGAAGTCTAACGTGACGGAGGTGCACGGCGAGGACAACCTGGAGGCCGTAACGGTGATGGTGGACAACGCCGAGCCTTACCGCATTGAGGTGGATAACTTCATCCCGCTGTTCGGGCTGGTGCCTAAGCTGGGCCCGATCGAGAACTGGGGCCTGGAGCTGGACAAGAGTGCCATTGTGGTGGATACCGAGGATTACTCCACCAGCATCAAGGGCGTTTATGCCATCGGCGACATGAATACATACCCGGGCAAGCTGAAGCTCATACTTTGCGGCTTCCACGAGGCAGCCCTGATGGCGCAGAGTGCCTACAACATCATCTACCCGGATAAAAAGTTTGTGTTAAAGTATACCACCGTTAACGGTATTCAGGAGCTGCAGCAATGAAAGACGCAATCACGATCTTTGTAGAGCAGGCAAACGGGGAGCGCATCGAGCTGGAGGCCCCGTTGGACATGAACCTCTCGGTGATGGAGGTGCTGAAGGCGCATGAGTTCCCGATACAGGCCGTTTGCGGCGGCATGGCCATCTGCGCCACCTGCCATGTGGAGGTGCTCGAGAACCACGGCGACTTGCCCGAGATGAACGACGATGAGGCCTACATGCTCGAGACCCTGCCCCACGCCACGGGAAGCAGCCGCCTCTCCTGCCAGCTCCGCGTAAACCCGGACCTGGATGGCCTGGTGGTGCGCATCATGCCGGAGGCATAGTATAACTTATCTTCTAAGCGGCGGGCTTCTTTCAGGACTGGAAGAAGCCCGTCTGTTTTAGAGGCTTTCTGCAGGAGCAGTCCGCGCATGCAGTAGGTTACCTAGACGGATGAGATAGAAAAGATACGTACGCACTGTTTTGTCATCCTGAAAGGATCTTGGGAGGAAGCCGCATCAGCCTGAAATCCTTTCTACCGGGTTGCGTTCAGGAGGATATTCAAGGAAGTATAAACCAGGGAGCCGAAGACCGGGGGCTAGTTTTAATTTGTAGGATAATCCGCCTAGCTGCTAAACTTTATACTTTCAGTCTCCGCTGGCAGTGCCAGTTACGGCTTCTCAAAACTTACTACCCTCGCTACAACGGAATCCGACTGAGCCGGGGCATGCTCGAACACCACCCATCCTTCCCGTTTCGACTCCTGGGGCACAAACGCTATATCCAGCTCCGCCTTCTCCAGCTCCTGGTCGCCTCTGCGGATGGACACCGCCACGCGTACTTCCTCTGCGGAAGTGCCGCCTTTGTTTTCCACCACTACCTGGTAACGGTTAGGCATCTGCTCTGATGGGGAAGGCCATACTTGTGTAAGAATCTCCGGGGGGGTTTCGGAGTGATGGTATACTTTATAGCCCAGGTAGCCTAAGATCGCCAGGACAAGTATAAGGCTAAGGCCAAACACCGTCCACTCGAGCCAGTTTTTTATATCTCTGCTTTCACGCTCCTTTTGCGTTTCTTCCTTGTTCATCTCGTACGTTTTATCTTATTTAATCAGCAGCCTGCCGGCAGAAGCCCCCAGCGAGGAAAGCACGCCCAACACTATGGTCTGCGAAAAAGCCACCCAGAAACTCACGCCGCTAAACCTGCCGAAAAACCACAGGGCCGCCGCCGATACGGCAAGGGCAATAAGGTAGGTGAGGCAGGTGTCTAGCGTCAGGTCAAAAAAGAGATTGCCCGAGCGCCGTCCGGAGGTGCCCCTAAAGTCGCTGAAGTAGACCACCACCATGCTGAGCAGCAGCGAGAGCACCGCCATCAGCAGCACATGGTAAGGCTGTGCCTCCACCGCCAGCATCAGCACCTCCTCGGTCGGTGCCACGTTGCCGCCAATCACGATCGCCCCGCAGACGGCGAGCACCACCATCCCAAAGCGCAGCGGTTCTTTCTCGTGCTCCAGCTCGTCTTCCCCCTCCTCATCCTCGCTCTCCCCCAGCTGCGCCGTGCCGATGGACACGCCTATCGAGACCGCCATTGCCTCCACGATCACCTTTCCCATGATCTCGGCCAGGGCCATGTCCTGCAGCTGTATGCGGTTGAGCACGAACAGCACGCAGAACGAGAGCACCAGTCCGATTCCCATCTCCTCCACGGAGTCTACCATGACGCTGCGCCAGGACACGCTGGGGTGCATGCCGGCATAGCGGTTGTAGCCCAGCAGCAGCAGGTAGGTTACCAGCACCAGAACCAACAGGTTAAGAGGAGAGGCGATAAAGCCGGCCCACCATACTTCCATGGTGTAGAGCAGCGGAAAGCTGAACAGCAGCCCGCCGGTTATCCCGCGGGCATACTCCTTCAGCGACTGCCGCAGCGGCCGGCTGTTGCTAGTTATCTTCTGTTCTTTTGCTTTGTCTGCCACTTCCAAGTATAATTTTGTGGCTTATACGGCACTATCCCGTTTCAGGCTGCTTTGGGTATACCTTGGGATGCAGGAAATTTAAAAGGCGCTTGTTAAAACATAGGGTATTAACTATACTTGTAGACTGTGACAGATAACAACCTATCATTCATCTAAGAAAACAAACATGAAGAAGCTTCTAGCAGCAGCCCTATTCGGGTTACTGGGCACAGGTGCCTACGCACAAACCTCTCAGGGAACGGTTGTAGTAACGGGCCAGCTTACATTTACCACTAACACCTCGGAATCCACTCAGAACGGTACCATCATCCACAAATCTCGTGGAACAGGTTTCAGAATAGCCCCCGGCATAGGATATATGATTGGGGAAAACCTTGAACTTGGTGCTGCTTTGGGTTACACCCATTCAACAACTAAAAACATAAATTTCAACAGTGAAGGTGATAGACACGAAACGAAGACTAAAACAAACAGCTTCGCTATCAGCCCTTATTTAAAAAAGTACTTTATGCTCTCTGAGCAGTTTGCCCTCACCGGCCAGTTCTCTACTGCATTAGGAGTGTACAAAAAGGAGTCCGACGCGAATACTGATTCTCAGCCCAAAGAAATCTTTTTTAATGCAGCGCTGGCCCCGGGAATTACCTATTTCCCCACTGATAAACTTGGTATAAGCACCGGGCTTGGGGGGCTAAGATACGAGCAGACACTAAAGAAAACAGAAGCAAGTGATACTCCTGTAAAAACCTACTCCGGATTTAAAATCGGTTTTGAGGATGCGCTTTATTTCAGCTTAAGCTATTATATCAACCGCTAAACTAAGGCCATTTGCAGCTGTGCAGGCACCAATGCTCCTCGGTG
Organism: Pontibacter flavimaris; assembly: GCF_001907195.1. Lineage (GTDB taxonomy): Bacteria > Bacteroidota > Bacteroidia > Cytophagales > Hymenobacteraceae > Pontibacter > Pontibacter flavimaris. The sequence continues at coordinate 730,514 of NZ_LVWA01000005.1, read as the reverse complement.
TTCCCCAGATGATGAAGTATGGGAATCTCTACACTGCCACGCTTTCTCCAAAATGCCTTTTTATTTCAACTAAGTATAAAATCCTAAATTCCCAAAGAAGACAAACCATGAAGAAACTATTGCTTACCGCTCTCCTCGCATGCATCGGTTCCGCCGCTTTTGCCCAGACGTCTCAGGGTACCATCGTGGTCTCCGGCTCCCTAAACTATCAGAATAATACTTTCAAAAGCGACGCCGTCACGCATAAGACTGGCAACAGATCCTTCACGATAGCTCCCAGTGTAGGATACATGCTAAGAGATGGCTTGGAAGCGGGCATGTCCGTAGGTTATACTTCATCCATCGATGAAACAAAAGTTCACTCCGTTCTACCGGATGGCAGTCTTCAACTGTATTCAACAAGTGAAACCTCAAATCGCAGTTTTGCTATTGGACCTTACTTAAAAAAGTATTTCTCTATTTCAGAGAAAATTGCATTTACTGGCCAAGCTTATGTCAATTATGTTTCGGCTGAATACGAGTCCTATTCAGAGAATACTAGCGGCAGTTCAGGATCATCTGATAATGAGTCCACGGGTTTCAGTGCTGGTGTAAAACCGGGCATCACCTTTTTCCCAACAGAGAAAATAGGATTGAGTGCTAGCTTTGGGAACCTGGGATATACACGCAATACATCAAAATCAAAGCTAGAATACGTTAACGATTATAAGTCAACCTCTTCAAACTTTGGCCTGAACCTGGATGGCAGCACCCTTTCCTTTGGCTTCGGCTACTACATCAGCCGCTAACCAAGTATAACACGTATAAAAAGAGCGTCCTGTGCAAACTATACTTGCACAGGACGCTCTTTTTATACTTCAAGAAGGTATTTATACTTACCAGCCGCTGGCCAGCACGTCGGCGATGTGCATGGTTTTGATGGGCTTGTTCTGCTTTTTGATGTAGGCCTCCAGGTGCATCAGGCAACTACTGTCGGTGGAGATGATGTAATCAGCGCCGGTGGCGAGGGCGTTGTCTACCTTCTGCTCAGCCATGGCCGTCGAGATCGCCTCGAACTTCACGGCAAAGGTGCCGCCAAAGCCGCAGCAGGTCTCATTATCCTCCATCTCCACCAGTTCCAGCCCCCGCACGTGGCTCAGGAGCTCACGCGGGCCCGCCTTGATGCCACACTCGCGCAGAGCGCTGCAGGAGTCGTGGTAGGTATAGAGGCCGGGCAGCGAGGCGCCCTCAATGCGGGTGATGCCCAGCACGTCGGTCAGGAACTCAGTCAGCTCGTATACTTTTTTCTGCATAGCCCGGTACTGTACCAGCTTCGAGGATTTTACGAAGATATCCTGGTAGGCATTGCGCACCATGCCCACGCAGGAGGCCGAGGGCGCCACGATGTAATGGGAAGTATCGCCTGTGAAATCCTCCAGAAACTTATCGGCCACTTCACGGGCCTCGTCAAAGAAGCCGGCGTTGTAGGCGGGTTGTCCGCAGCAGGTCTGGTTGGGGTTGTAGCGCACGTCGCAGCCCACCTTCTCCAGCACCTTCACCATGTTCATGGCCGTGTCCGGAAAGAGCTGATCCACGAAGCACGGAACGAATATATCAACTATGTGTCTTCTTGCCATACTATAGAAACACCGCCCCCGATTCGGCCATGGCGGCCTGCAGGGCAGCTTTGTTGAGCTGCAAATCTACACCAATATTTTCGAAGTAACTGATCATATTTTCGGTGGGCATGTTTCCCACCAGCTCGTCCTTGGCCATCGGGCAGCCGCCGTAGCCGCGCAGGGCCCCGTCGAAGCGACGGCAACCGGCGCGGTAGGCCGCCTCCACTTTCTCCTGCCAGGCAGTGGGCGTGGTGTGCAGGTGCGCCCCGAACTCGATATGGGCAAAGGCCGGAATCAGGTGCGTGAACAGGTAGGTGATGTTCTCGGGCGTAGCCACGCCAATGGTATCCGACAGCGACACGATCTTTACCTGTAGTTTATCCAGTTCCCGCACGAAGCCGATCACCGTCTCCACATCCCAGGCATCGCCGTAGGGGTTGCCAAAGCCCATAGAAATGTAGGTAACCAGCGTCCTGTTGTGCTTCTGGCAGATGTCCTGGATCTCGGCCAGCTGCTGCATGGCCTCGGCTATACTTTTGTTGGTGTTGCGTTGCTGAAACGTCTCCGATACCGACAGCGGGAAGCCCAGGTAATCGATCTGCGCATACTTGGCGGCCTCCTCCGCGCCGCGCGTATTGGCGATAATGGCGAGCAGTTTGGATGAGGATTTGTCCAGCTCCAGCCCCGCCAGCACCTGGGCCGTGTCGGCCATCTGCGGAATGGCCTTCGGAGAAACGAAACTCCCGAAATCAATGGTATCGAAGCCTACTTTGAGCAGTTGGTTGATATACTTTACTTTCGCCTCGGTAGGTATGAAGTCCTTGATGCCTTGCATGGCATCGCGCGGGCACTCAATTATTTTCATCGTTTCAGCTCGGTTTTAACTTATGGCATGGCCGCCTCTCCCAAAGGTACAGTTATCTAATAAACTAAAAAAGTACAAAGCCATACTTTGATATCAGACGAAGATGAAATATCTTATCCCATAAAAACATATTGTTAAAACAACTATAACCCCCATGACAAGCATACGAGGAAGCATAGTGCTGGTAACCGGCGGTGCCTCCGGCATTTTGCCGGCCCGGCTTTTCGACAGGCCCGTTGGCTGCGGTTTTAACGTATACCCCTCCATGGACCAGTTTATAGGTTGGCCGGCTGCCGGGGCTGCTCCAGATAAATCTCTTGCCTCAAAAGTATAAGCTATGTCTCACACCAACACCATACGCACCTCGCCGGCCACTGCAGAGACAAACCTGCACCGCATACAAGCGCTTGTGAAGAAACAGCGTGAGTTCTTCTCTTCCGGCCATACCCTGGACCTGGCTTTCCGGAAAGAGCGGCTACGCGAGCTGCAGCATACCATACAAGAGCACGAGCAGGACTTGATGGACGCCATGTACGCCGATTTCCACAAGCCGGAGATGGAGGCCTTCAGTACCGAGATCGGGTTTGTGGAACTGGAGCTGAAGCTGGTACTGAAGAACCTGCAGAAGTGGGCCAAACCGAAGCGGGTGAAGGAGTCGCTCCTCAATTTCCCGTCGCGCAGCTATATCCACTCCGACCCCTTCGGCGTCGCCCTGATCATTGGCCCCTGGAACTACCCGTTTCAACTGCTGCTCAACCCGCTCATTGGGGCCATGGCCGCCGGCAACTGCGCTATCGTAAAGCCATCCGAGCTTACGCCCACCACCTCTGCTGTGGTTGCCAGGATGATACGGCAGCACTTTGACGAGTCTTACATTGCCACCGTGGAGGGAGGCGCACCCACGACGCAGCACCTTTTGCAGCAGCGCTTCGACTATATCTTTTTTACGGGTAGCACGCAGGTGGGCAAGATCGTGATGAAAGCCGCGGCCGAGCACCTGACACCGGTAACACTGGAACTAGGCGGAAAAAGCCCCGCCATCGTGGCCGAGGATGCCGACCTGGGACTGGCCGCACGCCGCATTGCCTGGGGAAAATTTCTGAACGCCGGGCAAACCTGCATCGCCCCGGATTACCTGCTGGCGCAGGAAAGTATAAAAGAGGAGCTCCTGCAGCTCATCAGCCAGTGCATCAGGGATTTCTACGGCGAAGACCCCAGGCAAAGCCCCGACTTTGCCCGCATCGTGAACGACAGGCACTTTAACCGCCTCAGCGGTTTCATGAGTGAGGGCAAGGTTCGCACCGGCGGCGTAACCGATGCCGCCAGCCGCTACATCGCCCCCACCCTGCTGGACCGGGTGACGTGGCAGCACCCTATTATGCAGGAGGAGATTTTCGGGCCGATACTGCCGGTGCTGTCCTTCCAGCATTTAGACGAGGCCATCGGTATGGTACAACAACGCGAGAAACCCCTGGCATTATACTTTTTCACGAATGATGAGCGCAAGAAAGAGCAGGTGCTGAAGTATACTTCCTTTGGGGGAGGCTGTATCAACGATACCATCTCGCACATCATCAACCCGAACCTGCCCTTTGGCGGCGTGGGCCAGAGCGGCATGGGCAGCTACCACGGGCAGAGCAGCTTCGAGCTGTTCTCGCAGCAGAAAAGCGTGCTGCACCGCGGCACCTGGCTCGACCTGCCGCTGCGCTACCCGCCCTACGGCAACCGCCTGCCGATGCTGCGCAAGTTCTTTAAGTGGCTATGAGTCCGGGCGGTCCTACTTAACCTAGCGGTTGCATACTTCGTTTCAGGAACATGCGCGCACATGCTTTGCGCCGACACACGTTTACAAAGTATAAGACTATGGAAAACCTGATTCAATACCTGGACGACGCGCTGGTGCCGCTGGAGCAGAAAGTGATTGCGTACCTGAACCTGGAGAAAGACATCCGCCAGGCGGAGGTGGACATGCTGACCAAGAAGCACGGGCCCGTGGAGGAGGCGGCAGAGAACACCGCCACCACCCTAAAAGAAGTACCGGACGTATCGCCGGAGCAGATGCAGGAGCTGGTGCGGCAACTCGACAGGCTGCGTGGGGAGATTATAGCGATGCTGCCGGAGCAGAATAAGTTTATAGAGGTGAACCTGGGCTACGGGCCCAGCATGGTGGGCTACTTCACCGCCGACCCCGAAACGCACGTGCCACTGCCGGAGCCTATACTTCGGGTGGTGCATTAAGCGGGGCAAAGTGTATGCATGGTTCTTGTGCCGTTTTAAAACACTACATTTATACCCAAATTCATCAAACACATACCACTAAATGGGTTTACTCCTTTTATACCTTACCATTGCCCTCATCTTTTCCTTTCTCTGCTCGCTGCTGGAGGCGTCACTGCTCAGCATCACCCCCTCCCACGTCAATCTGATCAGCAAGGAAAACCCTTCGCTGGGCAAGGACCTGCAGCACTTTAAGGACAACATAGACCGGCCACTGGCCGCCATCCTCACCCTCAATACCTTCGCCCACACCATTGGAGCGGCCGGAGTGGGCGCGCAGGCGCAAATCCTCTGGGGAGACGAAGTACTGACCCTGGTATCAGTGATCCTGACGATCATCATCCTCATCTTCACCGAGATCATCCCCAAGACACTAGGTGCCAACCACTGGCGCCAGCTTACTCCCTTTACTGCGCGCACGCTCAAGATCATGATCTACTCCCCGCTCTACCCCATCATCCTCTTCTCCCAGTTTATCACCAGGAGAATGAAGCAGGACAAGAGCAAGAGCGTGCTCAGCCGCGCCGACTTTACGGCCATGGCCGAGATAGGCACCAAGGAGGGTGTGCTGCGCCAGGATGAGTCGCGGGTGATCAACAACGTGCTGCGCTTCAGCGTGGTGCAGGCCAGCCACATCATGACGCCGCGCACCGTGATAAAGGCGGCCCCGGAGGAGCAGTACATCCGCGAGTTTTACGACAACTCCGTGAACATGCGCTTTTCCAGAATTCCCATTTTCGATGACTCCATCGACAACATTACAGGCTATGTGCTCAAGGACCAGGTGCTGGAGCGCATCATAGAGGGGAACGGCGGCCTGACGCTGGCCGAGATTAAACGCCCGATCCAGGTGGTGCATGGCGGCGCGCCGGTGCCGGAGCTGTTTGCCCGTCTGGTGGAGAAGAAGGAGCACATCGCCCTGGTGGTGGACGAGTACGGGGGTACGGCGGGACTGGTCACAATGGAGGATATCATCGAGACGCTGCTCGGCCTGGAGATCACCGATGAGTTTGACGCCGTGGAGGACCTGCAGAAATGGGCCCGTGAAAAATGGGAAAAACGCGCCAAGCGGTTCGACAACCAGCCTGACAATGACTAATGCAGCCTCTCTCTAGTTAAGCATGAAATGCGAAGCGGCCTCCGGACAAAGTATAGCCAGGAGGCCGCCTTAGCCCTCCTAAGAGATACCAGCTGCTGGTTAACCTGCCTGTTGCGGCATCACACCCCGATATCCTCATTCCAGAGGTCCGGCTTCTCCGAGATAAACCGCTCCATGAGCTGCACGCATTCCGGGTTATCGGCCACCTCTACCTCCACTCCCCTGGCGCGCAGCAGGTCTTCCTCGCCCATAAAGGTGCGGTTCTCGCCGATTACCACCCTAGGGATGCCATAAAGTATAATCGTGCCCGAGCACATGGGGCAAGGCGACAGCGTGGTGTAGAGCACGCATTCGCGGTATACAGCGGCGGGCTGGCGACCGGCGTTCTCGAGCGCGTCCATTTCGCCGTGCAGCACCACGCTTCCCTCCTGCACCCGCTTGTTATGCCCCCGGCCGATGATCCTGCCTTGGTGCACCAGCACCGATCCGATCGGGATGCCGCCTTCCGCGTAGCCTTTCTTTGCTTCTTCCAAAGCTGCCTGTAAATACTGATCCATAGCGTTCGGTTTATACTTTAAAGTTTAGGTTTATAATTTGGGATGCCCGCTGGCGTTGCACCTGGTAGCCTGTCAAGTATGATCCGGTAGTACGTTAAAATCCGGCAACTAAACGGGTTCCTGCCTGTTCTGAAAGTATAAATACTTTTGCACCATACTTTCTAAACTATGAAAATACTGCTGACAGGGGCCAACGGGTATATTGGCAGGCGGCTGTTGCCTTTGCTGGTGGAGCAGCGGCACGAGGTGGTGTGCATGGTGCGCGACCCGCGCCGCTTTAATCTACCCGAAACGTTGAAGGAGCAGGTGCAGGTGGTAAAAGGCGACCTGCTGCAGCCGGGGGGGCTCACGCAATCGCCGCAGGATATAGACGCGGCGTATTACCTGGTGCACTCCATGGGCTCCGGCGGCAGCGATTTCTCCTCTGCCGAAAGTATGGCCGCGGAGAACTTCGTTTCCTATCTCAACACTACTGCAGCCAGGCAACTTATCTACCTCAGCGGCATTTCCAATGATCAACAATTGTCCAAGCACCTGGCCTCGCGGCGGCACGTGGAGGAGGTACTGGCTACCGCAGCGACTCCCTTAACCGTGCTTCGGGCGGCCATCATCATCGGCTCCGGCAGCGCCTCCTTCGAGATCATCCGCGACCTGGTGGAGAAGCTGCCGGTGATGGTGACGCCGAAATGGCTGAAGTCCCGATGCCAGCCCATCGCCATCCGCGACGTGCTTTTCTACCTGACCGCGGTGCTGGGGCGCCAGGACTGCTACGGCAAACGATTTGAGATCGGGGGGCCTGATGTGCTCACCTATAAAGAGATGCTCCTGAAACTGGCCGGGGTTCGCCGCCTGAAACGCTATATCATCACCTTGCCCATACTTACACCGCGCCTCTCCTCCTACTGGTTATACTTTGTGACAAGCACCAACTATGCCTTAGCCCGGAGCCTGGTGGACAGCCTGCGCAACGATGCCGTGGTGCATGACCATAGCATACAGGAGCTGATCCCGCACCGCTGCCTGCCCTATGAGCACGCCGTGCGCCTGGCCTACGCTAAAATAGAGCAGAACTCGGTGGTATCGAGTTGGAAGGATGCCCTTGTGAGCGGCACCATGCGCCTCAACTACATGGATTTCATACAGGTTCCGGAGCATGGCGTGCTGACCGATAAACAGCGTCTGAAGTTCGACCGTGCCCCGGAGGAAGTAGTGGCCAACATCTGGAGTATTGGCGGGGAGCGCGGCTGGTACAAAACCGACTTCCTGTGGCGCATACGCGGGCTGCTGGATAAGATGGTGGGCGGCGTGGGTCTAAGGCGCGGCCGCCGGAGTCCTGATGAGGTAAAGGCCGGCGATACGATCGATTTCTGGCGTGTGCTGCTGGCCGATGCAAAGAACAGGCGCCTGCTGCTCTACGCCGAGATGAAACTGCCCGGCGAGGCTTGGCTGCAGTTCCGGGTTTGTCAGGAGGAGGACGGGTATTACCTGGAGCAGCTGGCCGCCTTCCGCCCCAATGGGTTGCTGGGCCGCCTGTACTGGTACGCCGTGCTGCCGTTCCACTTCATCATCTTCGGGGGGATGGTGCGGAACATCGTGCGCTATGGCATGGACGGGACTGCACCCCGGCACCCGGAGCTACCCAAACATTCTGTGTAATATTCAAACTATAGGCACTATAGTATAAAACCAAAAGCAATTCCCTTAGTATACTTCAATATCTTTTACAGGCTATATTTTTAAGCCAATACCCTAGTTTTTTATCATCTTTTAGAATTATTTCCTGCCCTGTAAAATATACTTAACTTTGCTTGCCTATAACGACACTGATTTAATGGAGGCCATTAAAGAAACCAACTTCTCCTTTGCCGGCCAAACCGGCTTTTATAGGGGCAAAGTACGCGATGTATATTATTTTGAGGACAAGATAGCCGTGGTTGCCACAGACCGCATCTCTGCGTTTGATGTGGTGCTGCCCCGCGCCATCCCTTACAAAGGCCAGGTGCTGAACCAGATCGCCAGCCTAAACCTGAAGGCCACGTCCGATGTTGTGCCGAACTGGGTGCTCAGCACACCGGACCCCAACGTGACCATCGGGCACCGTTGCGAGCCCTTTAAGGTGGAGATGGTGATACGCGGATACCTGGCGGGCCATGCCTGGCGCGAGTACAAAGCGGGCCGGCGCGTGGTGTGCGGTGTGCAGTTACCGGAGGGCCTTCGTGAAAACGACAAGCTGCCGGAGCCGATCATCACCCCGACCACCAAGGCCGACGAAGGCCACGACGAGGACATCTCGCGGGAGGAGATTCTGGCAAAAGGCATCGTGTCGGAACAAGATTACCTGACCCTGGAGCGTTATACCCGAACCCTGTTTGCGCGCGGAACCGAGTTGGCCAGGGAGCACGGCCTGATCCTGGTAGACACCAAGTATGAATTTGGCAAGTATGACGGCCAGGTGTACCTGATCGACGAGATACACACGCCGGACTCTTCGCGCTACTTCTACAGCGAGGGCTACACGGAGCGCCAGCAGAAGGGCGAGCCGCAGCGCCAGCTCTCGAAAGAGTTTGTGCGCCAGTGGCTTATCGAGAACGGATTCCAGGGCAAAGAGGGCCAGCGCGTGCCGGAAATGACCGATGAGGTCGTGACAAATATTTCAGAGCGCTATATAGAGCTATATGAGGTGTTCACAGGCGGAAAATTTCTGAAAGAGGATGACCATTCAGTGCTCGATCGCATTGAGAAACACATTAATGACAATATTTTTACTACCAAAAATTAAGTTTGTTAAAGTAGATTTTGGTACATTCGCATTTAAATCCTTTACTGGTTGACTATGAAGTACACGATAGATAAGAAAGAAAACTATACGATTATCACGATTGATGAGAAGAAGCTGGATACTTCAATCGCACCGGACCTAAAGTCTGAGTTCGTGAAATTGAACGCCGAAGGGATCAACAACCTGATTCTGGACCTGAACGAGGTAAAGTATACAGACTCCTCCGGGCTTAGCTCTATCCTGATCGCTAACCGCCTTTGCAACTCATCCAGCGGCCTTTTGATCCTGACAGGTCTGCAGGACCACGTGATGAAGCTGATCTCGATCTCCAAGCTGGAGTCGGTACTGAACATTCTGCCAAGTGTGGAAGAGGCCATCGACCGTGTTTTTCTGCACGAGATTGAGCAGGACCTGACCAACAAGGAAGACTAAGAAGATACGCCGTAGTGGATTTCGAACTCAGGATTTTGGGTAGTTCGTCGGCCACACCCTCGGCAAACAGACACCATACCGCCCAGGTTCTCACCCTTGGCAATCAGCACCACCTGATTGATTGCGGCGAAGGTACGCAGATGCAGCTGATGCTTTACAGGATAAAGCACCAGCGCATCTGCAGTATCTACATCAGCCACCTGCATGGCGACCACTATTTCGGGCTGCCGGGGCTCCTCTCCACCATGCACCTGCAGGGCCGCCAGTCGCCGCTGCACCTCTTCGGTCCTCCGGGCCTCTCCGAGATCCTGAGCCTGCAGTTTAAATACTCCGGCACCAACCTCAACTTCAAGCTTATTTTCCACGAGCTCGACACCACCAGCTATAAGAAGATCTTCGAGGATAAAAGTATAACGGTGCATACCATCCCAATGGAGCACCGGGTGCCCTGCTGCGGCTTTATCTTTCGGGAGAAGCCCAAGCCACGCCCACTCATCAAGGAGAAGCTCCCCGATTTCCTGAAGCCGCCCCAGCTGGTGCGCCTCAAGTGGGGCGAGGACATCCGGGATGAGGCCGGAAACCTGCTGGTACGGAACGAGGAGGTGACGCTGGAGCCCAAGCGCAGCCGCAGCTACGCCTACTGCTCCGACAGCCGCTACAAGCCCTCGCTGCTGCCCTACCTGCACCACGTGGACCTGCTCTACCATGAGGCTACCTTTGCCGACGACCTGCGCGAGCGCGCGGAGTACACGTTCCACAGCACCGCCCGGCAGGCTGCCGAGCTGGCCGCCGCCGCACAGGTACGCCACCTGCTCATTGGCCACTTCTCGGTGCGCTACAAAGACCTGACGCCGCTGCTACTGGAGGCCCGGGAGGTTTTCCCCGCCACCGACCTGGCCACGGAGGGAAGTATATTCGCCGTGAAAGACCAGGAGTAAGCGTTTAGCAGAGGGAAGCGTTATAGTTTATACTTCGCTGCCCCTCCCTGTTACCGCTGCAAGTATGGCAGAAGATCGCTATATTTATACTTTATTTGGCGGCATCGCCTTATACCCACATAACCCTGTCATACCAAGAACCCTTCACCCTAGCATGGAGCAAACCGCCACAGCCCTGCAGCAGCGCAAGCGCACCAACCTCTTCCTGGTACTCAGCGGTATCTTCATCGCCAACGCTCTGTTGGCCGAGCTGATCGGGGTAAAAATATTCTCAGGAGAGGCGCTATTTGGCTTACCGGGAGCACAGCTCCCGATTGGCGGCGAGCGGCTGGATTTTAACCTGACGGCCGGCGTCATCATCTGGCCCATCGTGTTTGTTACCACCGACATCATCAACGAGTATTTCGGGAAAGCCGGGGTGAAGCGGGTAAGTATACTGACGGTTATACTTATCCTGTATGCTTTTGTGGTGATAGCGGCCGTAACCGGCCTGCCACCCGCCCAGTTCTGGCTCGATGTGAACAGCACCGACGCCAGCGGCAACCCTTTCGACATTAACTACGCCTATAACAGCGTCTACCGCCAGGGCCTGGGCATTATACTTGGCTCGGTAGCCGCTTTCCTGCTCTCGCAGTTCCTCGACGTTACGGTGTTCCACTGGCTGCGCCGCTTTACCGGCAGTAAAAAAATCTGGCTCCGCGCCACCGGCTCCACCCTCGTCTCCCAAATCATCGACTCGCTGGTGGTGCTGTTCATCGCCTTCTTTGTATTCGGCAACTGGAGCATGAAGCAGGTGCTGTCGGTGGCCCTGATCAATTACCTCTACAAGTTCAGCGTCGCCATCCTCCTCACCCCGCTCCTCTACCTGGCCCACTACCTTATTGACGGGTATCTAGGCGAGCGGCAGGCAGCGCAGCAGATCGAGGAGGCCGCCATAAGTAGCGAGCGCTAGCCCCTAAAATATCATCCTGAAGCTCACCACATCAAAGTTTAAACAAATTTCCGCTTGCATGTATACTTGCAGAGGCTGTACCTTTGTAGTCTTGCAAAATAGAGAATGCCTGCACATTTAGCACATACACAGATTTTCATCACAGGCTACGAGTTGCACGACCTGTAACAGCTGCTTTATCTTCTTTTGGGGCTGTGTCGGCCTCGCCTTTACTATTTTTAATTGATTGTTTTTTAGACTGGAGGGACTATTATGTTCAGAGGAGTCGCCCTGGTATTTTTGGGCGCATGTAGTTTTGGCGTGCTTTCTACGTTTGTGAAGCTGGCCTACAAGGAAGGATATACCTTGGGTGAGGTAACGGGCACGCAGGTTTTCTTTGGATTGCTTATACTTTGGACTATCGTGTTGTTGCGTATGCTGCTGGGCGGCAAAAGCAACAACACCTCGCTCCGGGACAAGCTTAAATTGGTAGCCATGGGCACCAGCACCGGCCTTGTCAGCATCTTCTATTACAAATGCGTGCAGGAAGTGCCGGCCTCCATCGCCATCCTGCTGCTGATGCAGTTCACTTGGATGAGCCTGCTGCTGGAGTCCATTCAGAAACGCAGGCTGCCCAGCCGGTTTCAGCTAAGTATGGTGCTGCTCATATTGGTGGGCACTGCCCTGGCAGGACGCCTACTCTCCGGCAGCATCCCTGACTTCGGGATAGCAGGAATTATTTACGGTTTGCTGGCCGCGCTCTTTTATACCTTCTTTTTGATGGTAACCGGGGCAGCCGGAAACACACTGCACCCCACCACCAAAAGCGCGCTTATACTTACAGGGGCCTGCCTGCTTGTTTTTAGCGTGTTCCCGCCGGTGTTCCTGGTGAGCGGGGCACTATTTAATGGCCTGCTGAAATGGGGGCTGGTGCTGGCGCTGTTCGGCACGGTGATTCCGCCGCTTTTCTACGCCTACGGCATCCCCAAAACGGGTCTTGGCCTTAGCGCCATCCTCAGCGCTGCGGAGCTGCCGGTGGCTGTGCTGATGTCGAGCCTGGTGCTGCAGGAGGAAGTATGGGTGGTGCAATGGCTGGGCGTGGCGCTGATTCTGGTGGCCATTATACTTTCCAACATCAGTTCTGCAAGGCAACGCAAGCGGGCGCGGGAGCTCTCTACTGCCTGAAATTTTGGTTGATGGTTAATGACAGGATGGTCAGGTGTTGCCTTGTGCAGTTGCCTGGCCATTCCTGTTTCAGGGCACTGTGGTTAATCTTCGTGCCGGAAGTATAAATTTTAGCTAAAGCCTTGCCCTGCCTGAACTCCCTCGCGGTGCGTCGCGTATCTCACTTCCTGGCACAGGCGGCACCCGCCACTTGCCGCATTACAATGGTTTTAAAGCACAATAATCAGGCTCCCGGAGCAGTTAAATCAGAAATAGCTTGCCGGAACAGCCCCTTAATACGGAACTGGTATGTTTTCTGATAGCATCACCCGGAACCACAAACACCCAACACCATGAGAACAATCATCGCATTTTTTATCCTATTCTCGCTCACCTTTGGGCTGCAGCAGGCGGCGCAGGCGCAGTCCGGCAAAAGCTATAAGGAGTGGCTGGAGGAAAGCCGCAGCGGCAGCAAGAAAGCCACAGCCAAAAAAACGACGGCAAAAAGCAAAACCAGGGCCACGGCAGCCAAAGCCAAAACAGAGGCCGCTGCTCCTGCCCTGGCGCCCCCAAGCGGCACCTTCCGGGGTATGCTTGCCTGCCCCGACTGCAAAGGCGTTCGCACCGAACTGATCCTGACAGGCACGCCCAAGGATGCGAACCGTTCGTTCACGATGCGGCAGATGTATGTGGGCAAGCCCGACGACAAGGGTGTGGTTTCCGGCAGCGGCAAGTGGATTATCGCCAAGGGGAACAAGCAGAACCCGGACGCGGTGATCCTGCAGCTCATCCCGCTGGAAGGCGACCTGGAGCTGATGTATTTCCTGCAGGTGAGCGATACGGAGGTGAAGCTGCTCAATAACCGGCAAGAGGAGATCAGTGGCTCGCAGAACTACTCTCTCCGCAAACTTTAAAGGCAAGGATCGAAATGTAGTGGGCGGGCTAGGCAAGTTTTGCGCATTTTCGCGTAATTTGCACATCAAACAAAGTAGACCCTACCCTATGGCACGTTATCTTACAGGCATCCAGAGCACGGGCCGCCCGCACCTGGGCAACCTGCTGGGCGCTATCATTCCGGCTATCAAGTTCTCCGAAACATCCGGCCAGGAGGCCATGTACTTCATCGCCGATTTGCACTCGCTGACCACCATCCGCGATGCGGAGACCCTGCGCCACAACACCTACTCGGTGGCGGCGGCCTGGCTCGCCTTTGGTTTCGACACGGACAAGCATATTTTCTACCGCCAGTCGGATGTGCCGATGGTGACGGAGCTAAGCTGGTACCTGAGCTGCTTCACGCCGTTCCCGATGCTGGCCAACGCCCACTCGTTTAAAGATAAGTCCTCCCGCCGCGGCCTTGCCGACGTGAACGCCGGCCTGTTTACCTACCCGGTGCTGATGGCGGCCGATATTCTAATGTATGACGCCAACTTTGTGCCGGTGGGCAAGGACCAGGTACAGCACCTGGAGATAGCCCGCGATATTGCCAGTTCCTTTAACCACGCCTACGGCGAAACCTTTGTGCTGCCGGAGGCCAAGACCGATGACACCGTGATGACCGTGCCGGGCATTAACGGGGAGAAGATGAGCAAGTCGTACGGCAACATCATCGATATTTTTGAGGCCGACAAGCCGCTGCGCAAGACGATCATGAGCATCGTGACGGACAGCACCGCGCTGGAGGAGCCCAAAAACCCGGATGAGGACACCACCTTTAAGCTCTATAGCCTGCTGGCCTCCCCAGAGGAAGTGGAGGCGATGCGCCAGAACTACCTGGCCGGTGGCTACGGCTACGGCCACGCCAAGCAGGCCCTTTACGAACTCATCATCCGGAAATATGCCAAAGAGCGCGAGGTGTTCAACTACTACATCAACAACCTGCCGGAGCTGGACAAGAAGCTGAAAGAGGGCGCCGAGAAAGCCAAGGCCATTGCCACCCCGGTACTGCAGCGCGTGCGCCAGAAGCTGGGGTACTAGGCGCGCCAGGGCAGCTAAACGCCAAAGAAAATAAGTAAAAGGGCTCCTGTCATTCTGTAAAGCATCTTGGGTGCAGTATGGATAAGCTGTTGCCACTGGTCCAAAAGGTCCTTTCAGGAAGACAAAGAAGATAGAGTAACCCATTCATACTTGCGGCAAATACCTTTGAAGTGGGTTGTTGAATGCTAATCGTTTGAAAAAAGCGGCAGCTGCGTAAAACCGGCTGTCGCTTTTTTTGTATTCCCACGCATACTTGCCTGTAGCTCTTTAACATATCGCATAATATATATACCTTAAGGCGATAATTTATACTTCACCTGAACCCTGACCCTGAAAGTATGGCAAACGCAGTCGCAGCATCAGAACCCTTAACCCGGAAAAAGTCGGAACGATACCTCTCGCTGGATGTGCTGCGGGGTCTCACCGTGGCGCTTATGGTGATCGTGAACACTCCGGGCAGTTGGAGCACCATCTATGCGCCACTCCGCCACGCCCCCTGGCACGGTTTTACCGTTACCGACCTGGTTTTCCCTGCTTTCCTGTTCGCCGTGGGCAACGCCATGAGCTTCAGCATGCGCAAGTTCGAGCTGCAACCCGACAGTGTTTTCCTGGCGAAAGTATTTAAGCGCACAGCCATCATCTTCCTGATCGGGCTGGGGCTGCGGGCTTTTCCGTTTGTGGCGCATGCCGAGGGCGGCGGCCTGGAGATGATCGACTGGTCCGGCATCCGCATCATGGGCGTGCTGCAGCGCATCGCCCTCGCCTACCTGATCGGCTCGCTGGTGGTGCATTACTTTAAAGTAAAGGGAGCCATCATCTTCAGCGCGGTGGTGCTGCTGGGGTATTGGGCCGTTTTATACTTCTTCGGCGACCAGCCGGACCCTTACTCGCTGGAGGGCAACGCGGCCCTGAAGTTCGATTTGCTGTTCTTCTCCCCGGAGGTACTCTACAAAGGCTACGGCATCCCCTTTGACCCGGAGGGCCTGCTGAGCACGCTGCCGGCCGCCGTGAACGTGATTGCGGGTTACCTGGTGGGCATGGCTATCCAAAAGCTTGGCAACAGCCTGAGTACGGTATCTAAGCTAAGTATAGCCGGGGCGTCCGTCATTGCGGTGGCCCTGCTGTGGGACCTGGTTTTCCCTATCAACAAAGCCCTCTGGACCAGTTCCTATACCTTGCATACCGTGGGTTTGGTGATGCTGGTACTGGCCGCCATTATGCTGCTGATTGAGGTGTTGAAGGTTAGAAAATGGGCGTACTTCTTCGAGGTATTCGGCAGGAACCCGCTGTTCATCTACGCCATGTCGATCCTGATCATCAAAACCCTGAGCTTTATAAAGGTGGATGAGGAGACGCGCCTGAGCCGCTGGATATACCAGAACTGGTTCCTGAGCTGGGGCGAGGGAGAGTTCGCCTCTTTGATGTTTGCCCTGGCCTACATGCTGGTGCTCTGGCTGATGGGCTACCTGATGGACCGCAACCGCATCTACGTGAAAGTATAAAATTATACTTGCACCAACCTATAAACTCCCGCCAGCTTATACTTTAGCTGGCGGGAGCTTTCATTATCAGCCCGAAGTACACGTTGCAAAGTATGAGGCACAAAAAAAGCACCTACCACTGCCGGGGCAGCCATAAGTGCAGGCAGGCGAAGCAAGTATAAGTTATACTTCCTTTGGCGTTTCCAGGATAACCAGGTCGGCTGTGGCGCGGTTCAGGGCGATCGGGACGTTGTTGATCACGGCGGTGCGGATCAGCGTCTGGATGTCGTGCTCGTGGCCGTGCGGTGTTTCGGCGTCGATAAAGAAGATCACCTTATCCACCTCGTGCTGCAGCATCTTGGCCGCCAAAAGTATGTCGCCGCCGCTGGGGCCGTGTCCGAAGGCTTTCACGTCCAGCTCCAGCATGTCGTTCAGCAGCTTGGAGGTGTTGCTAGTGCCGATCAGCTCGTGCTTTACAAGTTCCTCGCGGTGTACCTTGGCCCAGTTCAGCAGCTCGGTTTTCTTCTGGTTATGGGCGATAAGCGCAATGGTAGTTTTCATAAGCGTTCTTTTGATTTTGGCCCCCTCTATGGAAGCCCTGCCTAAAGATACTGCTTTTTTGGAAACGCCAGCCGTTAACCTTTTATCTCTCCCGCACTTAAAGACGATGCTTTCCCCGCCCCTGAACGGAAACTTGGAATAAAGCATGCGTTTCTCCCGGAATTTTACTATCTTTGTAAATTATTTACATCCTGACTTCGCCTGTAGCCGTTCATACGGGTACAACTTCTCCCGCGGCACCGTCAGACAAACTTGTCAGGGTCCAACTTTGGCAGCTCCCTTAGCATTGGTGCTAGAGCATCAGCACGATGTTTTTTTACCAGGCAGCTGCCCCGCTTATACCGCCTCCGCCAGCCATACTTTGATTACGGGCCGGGGCGCATGTCTCACTTAAAAATAATTACTATGGCCAGATCACAAAATACGTTCATGAAGAAGCAGCGTGAAAAACTGCGGAAACAAAAGAAGGAGGAAAAAATGCAGCGCAAGCAGGAGCGCCAGGAAAACTCTTCCGGCGGAAGCCTGGACGCCATGATCGCCTACGTGGATGAGTTCGGCAACATTACCGACACACCCCCGGAGGAAAGAGCGAAGACGCAAGCTGATGCGGCATAAACCGCTTAAAGAATAGCAAGGCAGGTTGGAACAGCGTTCCGTCCTGCCTTTTTTGATGTTAGAGGAGTAGTATAATTCTATGGAGCTCCATATAAAGTTGATCTTACCTCTACCCCCTCTTCGTATTTTCGCCAACAAAAAAGCCGCACCCACCTCAGCTTAAAGCCCGGCAAGTGCGGCAAGTATAAATCAGCAGCCCGGCAGGCTACCCAAATATAAATCCGGTTTATTCGGCTGTCCAGAGCACGCGCTCCTGGTCTGCGAGCACCAGCAGCACGCGTGGCGGGTTGGCCACCAGCACCAGGCGCATCTCCACACCCGGAAAGGCATCAGACTCTACCCACACCCCTACGTTTTCGTCGCCTTCTTCCAGTTCCCTGCCATCCAGCGAGCTGGCCAGGTAGGCGGTTGGCAGCAGGATGTCGGCGTCAGACTTTATTTTGGCATGTACATCCTCCAGCACATCTTCCAGCTCATCACCGTATTCCTCGTTAAAATCGTCTTCCTGGTCGTGCAGCTCTTCTTCTATGTCATCATAGCGCGCATCGTTGTAGTCAAGCGCTCGTAACTCTTGCTTCTTCTCCAGGATGGCCACGATGGACTCGTTCAGGGCTTTTGCGTTCATAATCGTCTTATTTTTTACAAAGTTGAAAACATGCCTCAGCAATTGCAAGAAATAGGTTTGATAATTTCCCCCAGGCTGCCACCGTTTTGATAGTTGCGCAAAAGCTGTATTTTTACGTAACCCATTATAAACTAATCAAACAAACTATGAATACACAGCCCGCAACCTCAGAAGCAGTCACCAAAGATATCCTGCCCTTAAACGGCACCGACCACATTGAGTTTTATGTAGGCAACGCCAAGCAGGCAGCGCACTTCTACCAGACCGCCTTCGGTTTTAAGCTCGTAGCCTATGCTGGCCCTGAAACCGGTGTGCGCGATCGCGCGTCTTATGTGGTGCAGCAGGAAAAGATCCGCCTGGTGCTCACCACCGCCATTTACCCAGATTCGGAGATCGCCCGGCACGTGCACCAGCACGGCGACGGCGTGAAAGTGCTGGCCCTGTGGGTGGACGATGCGGAGGAATCGTTCAGGGGAACGGTGGCACGCGGTGCGAAACCGGCCATGGAGCCCAAAACGATAACCGACGAGTTTGGCGAAGTGAAGATGGCCTCCATCCATACCTACGGCGAAACGATTCATACTTTTGTGGAGCGCAAAAACTACAACGGCGTGTTTATGCCGGGCTACGTGGAGCGTACCTCCGAGCTGATGGTGGAGCCCGTTGGCCTGAAGTACGTGGACCACTGCGTAGGCAACGTGGAGCTGGGCCGCATGAACGAGTGGGTGAAGTTTTACGAAGATGTGATGGGCTTCCGGCTGCTACTCACGTTTGATGACAACGACATCAGCACCGAGTATACAGCCCTGATGTCGAAGGTGGTATCCAACGGCAACGGCTACATCAAGTTCCCGATCAACGAGCCGGCCGAAGGCAAAAAGAAGTCGCAGATAGACGAGTACCTGGAATTTTACCGCGGGGCGGGCGTGCAGCACATTGCCGTGGCCACCAACGATATCCTGCACACCGTAAGCGAGCTGCGCCGCCGGGGCGTGGAGTTCCTGCGCGTGCCCGAAACCTATTATGAAGACCTGATCGGGCGCATCGGCCACATCGACGAGGACATGGAAGACCTGAAGAAGCTCAACATCCTGGTGGACCGCGACGACGAGGGTTACCTGCTGCAGATCTTCACCAAGCCCGTGGAGGACCGCCCGACCGTGTTCTATGAGATTATCCAGCGCAAAGGAGCCAAGTCTTTCGGCAAAGGAAACTTCAAAGCGCTGTTCGAGGCCATCGAGCGCGAGCAGGCGCTCAGGGGCAACCTTTAGCAGAAATTTAAAGTATAGCCGCGTGTAAATGTGGCCAAAATATCTTTATTTTGATATAACTATACTTCACACCAGTTCTAGGGCTGTGCTTCGGGTACGGCGAGGGCTGGTGTGATTTTTTTCGCTTAACGCGGGCGCCATCCAGGCGTTATAACCAGGAACAGGATACACTGCTACGATAACTTTAGCTTACAGACAATGATTGACGCAACTATAAAACAGAAAATTGACCGGTGGCTGTCCGGCAGCTACGACCAGGACACGAAAAGCGAGATAAGCGGCATGCTGGAGCGCAACGAGTACGAGGCGCTTTCAGATGCTTTCTACAAAGACCTGGAGTTCGGCACCGGCGGGCTGCGCGGCATCATGGGCGCCGGCAGCAACCGCATGAACCGCTATACTTTAGGCATGGCCACGCAGGGTCTGTGCAACTACCTCAAGCAGAGCTTCCCGGGAGAGCAGGTGAAAGTGGCCATCGCCCACGACTGCCGCAACAACTCCGACGTGTTTGCCCGTATCGCCGCCGAAATTTTCTCCGCCAACGGCATTAAAGTATACTTGTTCGAGGCGCTGCGCCCAACGCCCGAACTCTCCTTTGCCATCCGCCACCTGGGTTGCCAGAGCGGCGTGGTCGTAACCGCATCACACAACCCGAAAGAGTACAACGGCTACAAAGTATACTGGAACGACGGCGCCCAGGTAACCGCCCCGCACGACAAGAACATCATCGGCGAGGTGAACAAGATCACCAGCATTGATGAAGTGAAGTTTGAGCCAAACCCGGCGCTGATCGAGCTGATTGGTCAGGAGTTGGACGAAGCCTACATGCAGGAAGTGCTCAAGCTGTCTGTCTCGCAGGAAGCCATCAGGCGCCAGCACGACCTCAAGATCGTGTTCTCTTCCATCCATGGCACGGGCATTACGCTGGTGCCCGAGGTACTCAAGCGCTTTGGCTTTACCAACGTGCATGTGGTGGAGGAGCAGGCCGAGCCAAACGGAGATTTCCCGACCGTGGTGTACCCGAACCCGGAGGAGAAAGAAGCAATGACCCTGGCTCTGAACAAGGCGAAAGAGATCGATGCTGACCTGGTGCTGGCCACTGACCCTGACTCGGACCGTGTGGGCATCGCAGTGAAAAACCAGGAGGGCGACTTTGTGCTATTGAACGGTAACCAGACCGGTGCCCTGCTCATCAATTACCTGCTGCAGGCGTGGCAGAAGGCGGGCAAACTCACAGGCAAGGAGTACGTGGTGAAAACGATCGTGACCACCGACCTCATCAAGGAGATTGCCGACAGCTACAACGTAACCATGTACGAAACCCTGACCGGCTTTAAGTACATCGCGCAGCTCATCCGGGAGAAGGAAGGGCAGGAAGTATACATTGGCGGCGGTGAGGAAAGCTACGGCTACATGATCGGCGACTTCGTGCGCGACAAGGACGCGATCTCGGCCTGCGCCTTGATTGCGGAGATGGCTGCCGTGGCCAAAGACAATGGCCAGAGCCTGTTCGAGATGATGCTGGCCATGTACGAGAAGTATAACTTCTACAAAGAAGAGCTGGTTTCGATCACGAAGAAGGGGATGCGCGGCGCCGAGGAGATCCAGCAGATGATGGCCGACATGCGCAGCAACCCGCCAAAGCAAATAGCCGGCTCCGACGTGGTGGAAGTGCGCGACTACAAGATGAGCACGCGCAAGCTTATCCTGACGGGCGAGGAGCAGAAGCTGGATCTGGAGAGCTCGAACGTGCTGCAGTACCTGACCAAAGACGGAAGCAAGATATCCGCCCGCCCGTCCGGCACCGAGCCCAAGATCAAGTTCTACATCAGCGTAAATGAGCCTCTCGCCTCGGCCGCTGACTACCACGCCACGGAGCAGAAACTGAACCAGAAAATCGAGCAGATGCTGCAAGATCTGAAGCTGAAGTAAGGTTAATTGCTACATAATTAAATGGCTAAATTGCTGAAGTATGGATCGGCGGTTTAGCCATTTTTTATTGTCCGGATCAGGAGGCTGGTGATTACGCCACGCAGGTTCGCTAGAGTAAGGAGAGAGACTCTTGTAGCACCAGTTCCAACCATACCTGCCCCTCTGCTTCACCCCTCCCCAGCCCTCCCCTAAGAACAGGGGAGGGAGCCTGTGTGACGGCTGTGTCTAAAGTATAAGCTTCATGGTCGCTGGTATCGCGCGGACAGGTCGCGACCTGTCCCTACAAGTATAAACCCACCCCTAGCCCCTCCGAGGAGGGGAATTTTCAGCAGGCGATTACATCCCCCTGCCCCTCCCGAAACAAGTTCGGGATCCGCGACCTCAAAGGGGACTTATACTTGTTCTATAGCAATGGCAGAAGCTATCGAATCTGATCCCAGCCTTTGGGTTGAGCGCCTATGCGAGTTTTTCCGGTGCCGAACGTGAGTGAGGCAGCCCGAGGCACGAGGGCAGGAAAAGCTCCCAGCGCGATGCCCGAAGGCGAGCCCTCTCGGGCTTGAGAGCACCAAAGTATGAAATGCAACTGTAGGCTTGTGGGAACTAGAGGATCAACGGCAGCTAGTAAGGATAGCTTGGTTCAAGTAGAAGGAAGCCGTGGCTATGGAGGTATAGCAGCAAGTATAAAGTATGGCCTATGCGGATTAGGAAATCCGCAGCAGCTTTGGTTCCGGACAAGGATGTCCGGAGCAGCGGAAAAGTCTAAGTATGAAAGTATAGCCAGAGTATAAGTATGGCTCGCATTTATTTAATTTTCCGCAACAGTCCTTTCCCAATCAAAATAACATTTTCATACTTTAACTGCTTTAACAGAAGCGGAGCCCCGGCAGCGCTACCAAAAGTATAAAATCAACCCTTACGCCATGAACGCACTATTCCAAAGTATAAAACAGGTCATCGAAACGCGACGCACCACCAAGCCGCCCAAAATGAACGGGCAGCGCATACCGGATGCGCAAATTACGCAGCTGCTGCAGCTCGCCGACTGGGCCCCTACCCACGGCCACACCGAACCCTGGCGGTTTATAGTGTATGCCGATGATGCCTTAAAAACATTTTGTCAGAACCATGCCGACCTGTACCGGCAGAACACGCCCGAAGAGAAATTCCTGTCCGAAAAGTATGAAAAACTGCTGCACATGGGCGACAAGGCATCACACATTTTAGTAGCTTACATGCGCCGGGGCGAGCTGCCCAAAATCCCGGAACTGGAGGAAATTGCCGCCACGTCCTGCGCTATCCAGAACCTGCTGCTGGGCGCATCCGCCTTGGGCATGGCGAGCTATTGGGGTTCGGGGGGCATGGCCTATCACCCAAGTATGAAAAAGCACCTGCAGTTGCGCGAGCAGGACGTGGTGCTGGGCATCTTATACTTGGGCTACGCCGAGGATGCCGCCTATCAGGGCAAGCGTAAGGTGCCGCTGCAGGAGAAGGTAACGTGGGTGAAATAAGCGAAAGGCGAAGTGCCTAAACATAGGTTTCTATTTCTTTTACCGCCTCGCCGTTACCTCTCTATGGCCAATTCGCTATATTTGTAGAGCAACAAATTTCTGCGAAACACGAAAAACGAGTGAACGCTTTTACGAAATCAAAATCATACCCCATGAGAACAGTAGACGAGTATAACTTTGCAGGCAAGAAGGCGCTGGTGCGCGTGGACTTCAACGTGCCCCTCGACCGCGAACACAGGATCACCGACGATACCCGCATCCGGGCGGCCGTGCCCACCATCAACAAGATCCTGAGCGATGGCGGAGCCGTGATCCTGATGTCGCACCTGGGCCGCCCGAAAAGCGGGCCGGAGGAGAAATTCTCGCTGCGCCACCTGGTGCCCCGCCTGGAGCAGGAGTTCAAGACCAGGGTGCTGTTCGCCCCCGACTGCATAGGCCCCGAGGCGGCACAACTGGCGCAGGAACTGCAACCCGGCGAAATTCTGCTGCTCGAGAACCTGCGTTTCCACAAGGCCGAGGAAAAAGGCGACCCGGAATTTGCCAAAGAACTCTCTACCCTGGGTGATGTGTACGTGAACGATGCCTTCGGCACGGCGCACCGCGAGCACGCCTCCACAGCCGTTATTGCGCGCTACTTCCCCAACGACAAGATGATGGGCTTCGTGATGCAGGCCGAGCTGGAGAACGCCCGCCGCGTGCTGGACAATGCCGAGCGCCCCTACACCGCCATCATGGGCGGAGCCAAGATCTCCGATAAGATCCTGATCATCGAAAAGCTGCTCGACCGCGTGGATAACCTGCTGATCGGGGGGGGCATGGCCTATACTTTCGTGAAGGCGGATGGGGGCAACATCGGCTCCTCACTGGTAGAAGAAGATAAGCTGGACCTGGCCAATCGTCTCATTAAAATGGCCAAAGAAAAAGGCGTCAACATCATGATCCCGGTGGATTCCGTGATCGCCGACGCCTTCAGTAACGACGCAAACGTGGACACGAAGCTTAGCCACCACATCCCGCAGAACTGGATGGGGCTGGACATTGGCCCGGACGCGCGCGAGCAGTACGCCGCCGTTATCGCTAACTCCAGAACCATACTTTGGAACGGCCCGATGGGTGTGTTCGAGATGTCGAACTTCTCAGTAGGCACGGAGGCCGTGGCCGATGCCGTGGTGGCCGCAACCGCCAACGGGGCCTACTCGCTGATTGGTGGCGGAGACTCCGCCGCAGCCGTGAATAAGTTTGGCTACGCTGACCGTGTTTCGTATGTGTCTACTGGCGGCGGTGCGCTGCTGGAGTACATGGAAGGCAAAACCCTGCCAGGTGTAGCCGCCCTCGAGCGCACTGACTATTAATGTCTTTCACCCTGCCCTTCCCTTAACCCTAGGGGCAGCATATCTTACAACTATGTTCGATAATAAAGTTACCTACCAGACAGCTGAGGAAGCCCTCTCAGTTATCAAATCCGGAGACCGCGTTTTTATTCAGGGCAGTGCCGCCACGCCGCAGTACCTGGTGCGCAAGCTGGCCGAGCGTTCCGACGAGCTTCGCAACGTGGAGCTGGTCACGATCACCACGTACGGCGAGTTTCCGCTGGCAGAGGAGCGCTACAAAGACTCCTTTTTCATCAACTCCCTGTTTGTGTCGGCCAACGTGCGCGATGCCGTGAACGGTGGCCGCGGCGACTATGTGCCGATCTTCCTGAGCGAGATACCACGCTTGTTCCGCTCCGGCCTGATGCCCCTGGATGTGGCCATCGTGCACGTATCCCCGCCAGACCGCCACGGCTACTGCTCCCTGGGCGTATCGGTGGATATTACCCGGGAGGCCGTGCTGAACGCCAAACACGTAATCGCCCAGGTGAACCCGCAGATGCCGCGCACCCACGGAGATGGCCTGATACACGTAAGTCGGTTTGATGTGCTGGTGGAAGTAGACGAGGCCCTGCCCGAGGTGGATTACAGCCTGCGCATTACCGACAGGGAAAGGGCAATTGCCAGGTATGTGGCCGAGATGGTGGAAGACGGCGCCACGTTGCAAATGGGCATCGGGGCTATTCCGGATGCCGTGCTCAACAGCCTGACCAACCATAAGGGACTGGGTATCCATACGGAGATGATGTCGAATGGCGTGATGGACCTGGTGGAGAAGGGCGTGATCACCAATGAGCACAAGTACAGGCACCCGGGCCGCATTGCCACCGGCTTTATAGTGGGGCACCGCAAGTTCTACGATTTCGTGGATGACAACCCGCTTATCCTCATGCAGCGCACCGACTACGTGAACGACGTGACCATCATCCGCTCCAACCCGAAAGTGACGGCCATCAACAGTGCCATCGAGATAGACCTGACGGGACAGGTGGTGGCTGATACCATCGGGAAGTACCAGTTCTCAGGCATTGGCGGGCAAATGGACTTTATCCGTGGCGCGGCGCTGTCGGAGGGCGGTAAACCTATTATCGCCTTGCCTTCTGTAACCAATAAAGGTATCTCCAGAATCACAGCGTTGATAAATGAAGGAGCTGCCGTGACCACGACCCGGGCGCACGTGCACTACGTGGTAACCGAGTATGGCGTGGCGTACCTGTATGGCAAGAACCTGCGCCAGCGCGCCAAGGCGCTCATCAACATCGCCCACCCCGACCACCGCGAGCGGCTGGAGAAGGAAGCGGTGGAGCGCTACGGCTACATTTAATTTGAAAGTATACATTCATACTTTTCCAGAGCTCCCTGTCGCTTTCCAGTGGCAGGGAGTTTCTTTTGCCAGCTCCTATGGCGCTTCAAAAACTAAGGCACGCAAAGTATAATACCAGAATTGAGTGGATCTGGTGCGTACAAATGAATCCTTAGTGATATAACTCCCTCTGACATTCCGTATGACGGGAAAGTATAACCAAAAGCGTCTGGTGCATCATCAACCTCAACGCTTGCTGTTTTGCGGCCCCTGCTATGTATTTCCTCGCTGGAGCTGACGTGCTTCTGCCTTTTTATACTTACCAGAGGCTCTTGATACGGGTGCGGGCACCGGAACTGAAAAAAACGGAGAAGCGAGAATCATCGCTTTACCCCTGCTCTTTCATTTGCACCACCCTGGATGTTACCAGCAACTGCCCCACGTGGCGCATGGTATGCTCGGCAGCGTGGAACAGGAGCCCCAGAACTGTGGAGGGCAGCTGTGCCCTGCCCACCCCCCTGAACTCGGTAAGAGTGGCCTCATCCGTGCCGCGCAGTTGCTCCAGCGCCTGGTCCACCTGCCGGTCAAAATCCCTCACCAGGTCCTGCACAAGGTATACATTATCATCAGTCGGCTTCCCCTCGGCGCGCAGTTTGGTTAGCTGTTCCTCCGAGAGTTGCTGTCCGCGGGCATAGGTAAACAACCGATCGATAACCCCTGTCAGGTGCTGCAGGTGAAAACCCACTGAGGCCACTCCGGCGGGCCGCTCCCACAGCAATTCCTTCGGGAAGCCGCCCATCAGGGTATGTACCTCCTCCCGTGCCTGCAGGAGCGCGTGGGCTACGGGCTGCAGCAGTGCCGGCACGCCTTTCACCGGCCCACTTTGCCATGCCTCAAGTTTTTTAGCTTGTGCCATACGTATAGTTGTTATGTTGTATGATGTAACGCTGTTCGCTACAACTGCCTGCGGTCGCGGTGGCCGAGGTAGGCCAGCACCTGCTCCACCGCGTCCAGGTCGCCTTGTGCATTATACTTGCGAATGCGCGCCATCTCCCCTCCTATCAGTCCGGCGCGCGTGTCCTCCACTTTCCCCTGCGAGTGGGTTACCTCCCGGCACCACGGCAAGGGCTTGCCCGGCTGGCTGTACAAGTACAGCTGCGGGTAATGGCGATGTGCGGCAGTAACGGCTGCCATAAACGCGCGCGGCTGCTGGAATGGCGCTGCGGTCACGGCTATACTTTTGTAGCCTCTTTCCCGGGCGTACTTCACCATCGCCTCCGCCTCTATCAGCGTGTGCAGGTAGTTCGTACCCGGGTCAGGAACACCCTCCAGCCTGTCGGCAGGCAGCCCTAGCTTTTTCAGTTCCTGCTGCCACACGTCAAATCCGGGGTATCCGCTCAGGGGTTGTGTCTGCAGGAACAGAACTTTCTGCGCCTGCCCCTCCTGCACCATGCGCGCGGCCACAGCAAAGCTAGATTCCTGGTTATCCGCTGTCTGCCCGAACAGAAACAGTGCATCTAAGGGTTTGTCTGGCAGGGTGTCGGCAAGGGTGCGGATAATGAGTTCTTCTAACATAGATCCCTTATACGCTCTTACTTGCGCTGGGGTATCTTATACTTCAGGCGGAAATACGTACTTTTGCGGTATGGCAGAAGAACAGAAAAAGAACCCGCTCCACGGCGTCACGCTGCAAATGATGCTGGAGCACCTGGTAGAAGTGTATGGCTGGGAGCACCTGAGCCACAAGATCAACCTGAACTGCTTTAAGAACGACCCGAGCATCAAATCCAGCCTCACGTTTCTGCGCCGCACCCCCTGGGCCCGCGACAAGGTGGAGCATTTATACTTGTACACCCTCCGGAAGTTCAAGTAAAGATTTCAGGAAGGACTTGGTGGCAAAAGGCCTTTTTCCAGCCCCCACATCGTGGTGAATCAGGATCGCTCCAGATATGTCTTACGCTTTATCGTTCTGAAAGCGCCTACCGCTTCACCACTTTTCCCGAGCCTGAGATATTGGTGCTTACAGCCGGGTTGCCACGGTAGTACACAATACCGCTTCCGGTAATATCTGCCGCCAGTGCCTCGGAAGCGTTTACCTCCGCCACACCTGACCCGGAGAGGTTTACGGTTACGTTCTTGGCTTGCAGGTCGAAGGCAGCGGCCTTGCCCGAGCCGGAGATGTTCACAGTGTACAGAGGCGCCTCCCCATGCAGTGCCACCTCGCCTGAGCCGGTTACGCGGGCGATCACCTTAGCGGCTGTAACGTCAAAGTCAATCTTACCCGATCCGTTAACCTCTACGGCCAACTCGTTTGCTGTGAACTCATCCTGGCTAACAATGCGCCCGGAGCCGTTCAGGTACAGCGACTCCACCTGCGGCATAGTGATGTATACCTCCACCGTTTTGCTTTTCCTTACGCAGTCGCGATGTTCAATTTCCCAAGTACCGTTGTTGCTGATGCTGGTCTCCAACTGGTCCAGGATATTGGGCTCTCCCCTTACCTCCACCAGCTGTGTTTCGCCCTGGGTAATGTATACTTTAAAATCACCGTTAGCCTCCACCCTGCTGAAAGGCTGCAGGTTTAGGCTACGTGTCTCCACATTACCTTCTCCTTTAATGCAGTTCGAATCGTCGCAGGCGGTTAATACGCCAGCGAACATTAGAGCAAAGAGAACTCCCCTTACCTCTCCCTTAGTAATCCATCTCATAGTTTATTTTTTTAATGCGCCATGATAAATAGATACCTGCAGTTGTGAAACCGTTGCATTGGGTAGATAAAATTCAGCACCAAAGTATGTAGAATTGTGCCGATGAGCAGTGGCACCTGGTGAGGTTATGGTGGTTGTGGGTGAAGGATAGCTAACCCTTCACCTCCAACTTCCCGCTTTCCTGATAGCGCAGCCGGCCTACATCCACCAGCTCCCGAATCAGCTCAGTCACCGCCTCGGCGTGCCTGGGCTCAAACTGCTGCACCAACTCTTTGGGCAAGTATGGGCGCACCTGCACCAGTTCTACCAACCTGTGGCGCAACGCCGTTTGGTCCTCCTGCTGCCGCTGCTTTTTGCGTTCGGCCAGGCAGTAGTCGCAGATGCGGCAGCTCGCGTCAGAAATCTCGCCGAAGTACTCCAGCAGCAGTTGGGTGCGGCACCGGTTCTCCGTCTGCACATAACGGCCCATTTCCCTGGCTTTTTGCAGGGCCCGCTCGCGCAGGCTTTCCAGCTTCCTGGTATTTGTGATAACCCGGCCGGCCTCCTCGCGCGGGGCCGTAAAGACAAGCTGGGGCGCATCGTGCTGCGGTTCGTAGTTGATGACCTGTAGCTTGTGCAGGAATTCGAGCTTGCGGCGCACTTCCTGCTCGGGCACCTGCAGCAGCTCGACCATTTTCCGCTCCCGCACCTTCACAAAGTTCACGAAGGCCTCGCCCCCGTACATCCGAAGTATAAGCTGTATGAGTTTATCGTGCTCCGGGTTCTTGAGCTGAAAGCTGTACAGCGCCGTATTCTCCAGCGTTACCATCAGGCGGGAAGGCAGGTAGTAGCTCTCGTTCAGCTGCAGGTACCCCTCCTGCTCCAGCCGCTTAATGGCGTGGTGTGTTTCCAGCGGGTTGAGTTTATACTGCTTGGCAAAATCGGCCACGTCAAAATCAAAACTGCTGAACTGCCCGCTGCCCACGGCCAGCTGGTAGTAGTTGGCCAGGCACTGGTACACCCGGCGGATAAAATCCACCGGCGGGTGCGCTTCCTCCACCTTCCGCTGCAGCTCCGCCACATCGTTTGGCCCCAAAAGTATGGTGGCGTAGGCGTATTTCTCATCCCGACCGGCACGGCCCGCCTCCTGGTAGTATGCCTCCAGGCTCTCGGGTAAATCCAGGTGCACCACCAGCCGCACGTCCGGCTTGTCGATGCCCATCCCGAAAGCGTTGGTCGCCACCATCACGCGTACCTTATCCTCTACCCATAGCTGCTGCACGGCGCTCCGCTCCTGGAACTTTAATCCGGCATGGTAGGCGGCGGCGGGGATGCGGCGGGCCTGCAGGAACTTGGCCATTTCCACGGTTTGGCGGCGGCTGCGCACATAAACTATACTTTGGCCGGGCATCCGCTCCAGGATCTCCAGCAGGCGGTTGGCTTTGTTCTCGGTGGGAAGGCAGGAGTAGGAAAGGTTGGCGCGGGCGAAGCTCTTCTGAAAAACGTTTGGCTTCGGGAACTTCAGCTTTTCCTGTATGTCCTGCTTTACCTGTTCGGTGGCCGTGGCGGTGAGTGCGATGACAGGCACGCCTGGCAGTGCCTCGCGCAGCTCCGCCAGCTGCAGGTAGGGCGGCCTGAAATCGTAGCCCCACTGCGAGATGCAATGCGCCTCATCCACGGCTATCAAACTCACTTTCATGCGCTTCACACGTTCCTGGAACAGGTCGGTGAGCAGGCGCTCCGGCGACAAGTATAAAAACTTAACACCTCCGTACACGCAGTTGTCCAGGGCTATGTCGATCTCGCGGCGGCTCATGCCGGAGTATACCGCTACGGCAGGAACGCCCCGTTTCTTCAGGTTCTCCACCTGGTCTTTCATCAGGGCGATGAGGGGCGTGATGACCAGGCAAATCC
Source organism: Pontibacter flavimaris (assembly GCF_001907195.1). Lineage (GTDB taxonomy): Bacteria > Bacteroidota > Bacteroidia > Cytophagales > Hymenobacteraceae > Pontibacter > Pontibacter flavimaris. The sequence goes on along the minus strand of NZ_LVWA01000005.1, from coordinate 700,630 downwards.
CCTCCAGCGCCAAGGCCGGCACCTGGAAGCAGACAGACTTGCCGCCTCCCGTCGGCAGCAGCGCCAGCGTGTCCTGCCCTGCCAGCACAGACTGCACAATATCCTCCTGCAACGGCCGGAAGGTATTGTAGCCCCAGTAGGTTTTAAGTATGTGGTGGATGTCTTGCAAGGTATGGCTGGTTTCTGTCCTGCGAAGATAAGGTTTCGAGGATAGAAGTCCGTGGTAGGGAGGATGTTTATACTTTGGGGAAGTATGAATTGCTGCGCTGCGCTGTTTTGGAAGCTGGAAGAGAGGCTCTACCCCAAATCACCAAACCTGCGCGAGCCATACTTTATACTTCGGCTATACATTTATACTTGTCTGGATCAGGATTTACGGGATGCAGGGATGAGCAGGGTTTTATACTTAAGTTATACTTTGATGCCTACCTTTTCCATGGTGCAAGTCTTTTGACTTGTATCCTACGATGTGGTCAAGTTTGTAACTTGACTGGCTTGGAAAGCCATACTTTATACTTTGGTTATACTTTTATACTTGCCTTCTCTGGCGCAAGCGTCCGCTTGTGACTTTTATACTTCAGCCATCCCTCCCTAGTCCTAACTTCCCGCGACTTGATACAAGCTATACTTTCAAATTCCCGTTCATCCTCCAGAATTACAAACCTACCGTTTCACTTCATACTTTGGTGCTCTCAAGCCCGAGAGGGCTCCCCGAAATGCTTCGGGGTAAACTCTCTCGGGCATCGCGCTGTGTTCCCTCCTGCCTCCGCTGCGCTGCGGCTGCCCTTGACGAGCACCGGATCTCACAAGGCGCTCCACCCAAGGACTGGGAACTAGTTCGAAAGTTGCTGCTGACGGAGCTTCAACAGAGCTCCCCTCCTTGGACTACCGAGAACGCGAGTTCGAAGGTAGCGAGCGTAGCTCTGAGGGGTTAGGGGTGGTTGGACCCGGTACAATAGGAATTCCCTTTAGTCTTCTTAATTGAGAGTAAACCATTGGGCCTCTTAACATCAAAGCAAAGTATAAATTCAAGCTTTCCCGTATCTACCTCGGCAAGCGCAGGGATACACCGCTTGTCAGGAAAAAATCCGGGGCGGCTTTGTTGAGTCCCATTCCGGCTGAGAAATCGAGCTGTAGGTTGGATAGCAACAGGTACAGGATTCCGATATCTGCCTGGTGCTCCGCCTTCTCCCCTTTTTGCTTGCTGCCAAACACCTCGCCATAAAACGTAAGTTTCTCAGCCACATCCCCACTAAGGGCAAGTGTATAGCCTTTGCGCGGATCACCCTCCACCCAGCTATGGGTGAGGTTATAGGCAAGCTCCACTTTATCGGAGAGTTCGTTGGAGAGCGCCAGCCTGATCTCCGGCTCCGGGTTGTCAGGGCGGTAGGCGCGGGAACCGACGGGTAGCGCCGCCCTGCCAATAATGGCTGCCTCAGGCCACCACCCCTGCCCCTCCCACAGCTTAAACTTCAGGCCAACGTTCAAAGGCGAGAACCCCCTCGAAGTATGGCGTGGGTCATTCTCTACCACCGAGTCGCGCAGCGCGCCGAGCACCCGCAGTTCCAGCCAATCCAATAGGCCAACGCGGAGCAGGGCAGTCGGGTAGGCGTGGGTTGTAACACGTACTCCTTCCTCTTTGGCTCTTTGCAGAAAATAGCCCGCCTCCACCTGCAGACTCCCCTTCGGCACAACCGCTGAAGATTCTGTTTGGTCCGGCCGGTCTGTCACCAACTCCGCTGGCTCCTGGGCAAAAGCAGCGTTTGCTGCGTACACGATCAGCAGCAGCACAAGTATAAATTTCAGCAGTAGCTTTAGACGCATCCCTCTCTCCTCAAAATTTGTGCTACCCTATACGGCCCTGCTGCGCACAAGGGTGTTTCATACTTCCCCAACTTTGATGGCCCGACTGAAATAAAAAGGCCCCACCTCAATAGAGATGGGGCCATACTTATGGGGAATGTATAAGATTACGCAGCGGCTGACTGTCCGTCCTCGCGCTCTTCGATCACCTTCTTCAATTTGTCGATGGCCTGTGCGGCACGTTCCTCGTCGAAGCGGTTGATGTTGAGCAGCATCTTGGTCTTTTCCTGGCGCGTAATGGTCGGGTTGTTCAGCAGGCGGATGATCTCCTCCTTCTGCTTGGCCGACGCGTAGCGCACGCTGCCAGACTGCTCCTCCTGCTTCTCAGCGGCCTCCGCCACAGGCTCCGCGGTAGAGGACTTCATCGTGGCCTTCTTCTCGGTCGGCACCGCTGGCTTGGCCTTGGCAGCCGGCTCATTGCCGCTGTAGTCCATTTCCTCGGAAGGGGTAGGCTCATAGCCGGCAGCACGGATTACCCAGGCCAGAATGTTACGGTATGCCTTACCAATGGCCCGCGTCTGTGCCATAGAGGCAATCGCGAACTCCTGGTAGTACTTCTTGCCCTGCTCGCGGTTAGAGCAGATCGCAAAACCGGCACCCACTATCAACTGGCTGCGCATGTCCAGCAGGTTTACCTTCGCCTGGTACTTTATCTCGTCGTCGGTGCTGATGTTGACCACATGCTCCACCACCGGCAAAATACCTAAGCGCGAACCGGCATACTGCCAGCCCTCCACATTCACATACTCTTTTCCTTGGATGTTCTGGTAAAGGCGGTTCTCCTTTATGAACTTCGCCAGGTCAACAGCCAGGTGAAGCGTCTCGTCAGACTTGGCTATATCATAGCTCTCAATCTTCGGCTTCTTCTGCACCTTAGTCTCTTTATCAGGTTGATTCATACTCATTTAGCTTTCATAGTTAGTTACATATATCAAACAGAGCAGCAGGGTAAATAGTGCAAAAAATCAGAAATAATATACATTTTATCTCGCTGATAATCAGCAAGTTAAAAATTATTTTAAAAAGATTTTAAGCGCCTGCTAAAGCTCCTCCGAAAAGCTAAAAGTTGAGGAAAGGGTGAAGTATAAATACGGAAGTTTCAGCGTTTGGGATGTGGGAAGTTTGGGAGCTAGAAAGTTAGAAAGGTAAAAGTTAGAAGGTTAGAAAGTTTAACAATTGAGAAGTGAGCGTGCTGATGGCGCAAGTGTCCGCTTGTGTCTCTGGTAGCGCCAGTGCAGCATTGCGTGAAGGCCTTTGTTAACTGGCGCAGAAAGTATAAGTATAAACCGGCCCACATAAGTTGAAAGCCCGCCTCCCTAAACTCTCTAACTCCTAAACTCTCTAACTTTATAACTTTTTAACTTCCTAACTTTCTAACTTCCTACCTTTTTAACTTTCTAACTTTTTAACTTCCTACCTCACTCTCAGTTCTTCTACTATCTGCCCGTCCTTCATCACGAGGGTGCGGTCGGCCATGGTGGCGAGTTGCTCGTTGTGGGTCACGATCACGAAGGTCTGGTTGAACTCGCTGCGCAACCGGAAGAAGATGTCGTGCAGTTCCTGGGCATTCCTGGAGTCGAGGTTACCGCTGGGCTCGTCTGCGAAAATGATCTTGGGCGAGTTGATGAGGGCGCGGGCCACGGCTGTGCGCTGCTGCTCCCCACCCGACATCTCAGATGGTTTGTGGTCGAGGCGATGGGAAAGGTGGAGCATGGTGAGCAGTTCCTCGGCGCGCTGGCGCACCTCCTTCTCCGGCCGGCCGGCCAGGAAGCCCGGCAGGCAAACGTTCTCAAGCGCCGTGAACTCCGGCAGCAGGTTGTGGAACTGGAAGATAAAACCTATGTGCCTGTTGCGGAAACGTGCCATATCTGAGGCATTCATCCGGGCGATATTCTTATCATCGAACATCACCTCTCCGGTATCAGCCGTATCCAACGTGCCCAGAATGTGCAGCAGCGTACTTTTTCCGGCTCCGGAGGCTCCCACAATCGAGACAACCTCCCCTGCGCCAATAGACAAATCGATGCCCTTGAGCACCTCCAGCGAACCGTATTTTTTATGGATATTCGTTACCTGCAGCACGTTCTAAAGAAGTATGAGTTTGGCCTTGAAGACGACTATTAATCAGCCAAAGCTACAAAATTTTTGCCGTTGATGGATACCCTATACTTCAGCAGCCTGATTATACCTTCCTCCACGGCTACCGGAACGGCCGGTCTTATACTTTATACTTACGAGGTGGCCTCCCTGCTTTGCGGCAGCCGCTCATCGGCGGCATTCACAGGATCTGTCTCCAGCACGTCCTTCACGTAAAACTCGTTCACCACCACCAGCAGCACGGCAAGTATAGGAGCGGCCAGCAACAGCCCCAGCGCCCCCTGCAGAATGCCTAACAGCACCTGGAAGAACAGCAGCAGCGCCGGCGGCATAGCCACCGTTTTCTGGAAGATGATCGGGGTGATGGCATAACTCTCCACCATCTGGATGCCACCATACACCAGCACCGTATAAAGCGCCATCTGCGGACTAATAGTCAAGCCAACCAGCACGGCCGGCACCCCCGCGATCCAGGGGCCCACATTCGGTATAAAAGCCAGGAAAAAAGCGATCAGCGCCAGGGCAAAAGCCAGCGGAAGCCCGATCAGGCTGTAGCCAATCGCGGAGCTAACGCCAATAATGGCCATCGCCGAGAGCATCCCCACCAGCCAGGATTTTAGTGTAGCATAGCACTTGCCCAGCACCTCCATAACGCGTGAGCGGTTGCGCACCGGAAACAGTTTTGTGAGGCCAACGGTGTAAAGCGTGGGGTTGACGGCCAGAAACAGCGCCGTGATGATAACGATAAGAAGATCCGCCAGGAAGCTCAGGGTGGAGGAGAAAATTCCGGACACCTTTGAAAGGAGCGCATCCTGATTTGGCACGGCCTTGCTCATGTCGTCGGGCACCTGCTCCACCAGCTTTTGGCCCCAGCCATACTGGTTCAGCCAGTCCTGCACGCGCGTCAAGGCTTGAGGTATAGTTTGCCGCATCTCCTGAACCTGCTCACTAACCGTAGGGGCGATCAGCCAAAAGGCCGCTATAATTACCCCAAAGAAAAAGAGCACCGCCACCAGCAGGCTCAGGCCCCTTTTCAGGTGCAGTTTCTCTGTTAGCCAGTCTGTCATGCCGCAAAACAGCACTGCCAGCAGGACGGCCGAAAACGCCAGCATAAAGAAATATGCGTGCTGCCCCAGCAGGTAAAACCCAACCCCCATGAGCAGCACCACGAGTGCGGCGATAGCCACACGTTTGGCGTATAAGTATACATTTAGCATAAGCCTCCTGATTTAAGCAGCGTGGTTGCGACTGTTTAAGTATATTTTGTGTACTGATTTGCCCTCATGCACGTTACAAAAGAGGCCCGAGGGGCAGGCAGGCCAGTTATATTTTAAAAATACTTTTCTTGAATTTAAGCCGATAAAGGCTTACTTTCGTGCGTCCATTAAAACTGAAAGCATGAACATACACGAATATCAGGCTAAAGAAATTTTAAAGAGCTACGGAGTACGTATCCAGGAGGGTATCGTGGCTGAGACGCCAGACCAGGCAGTGAAAGCTGCCATGAAACTGACTGAAGAGACCGGCACAGGCTGGCACGTGATCAAGGCTCAGATCCATGCGGGTGGCCGTGGTAAGGGTGGTGGTGTGAAACTTGCCAAGAACCTGGAGCAGGTGAAGCAGATCGCTGACCAGATCCTGGGCATGACACTGGTAACGCACCAGACGGGCCCTGAAGGCAAGCTGGTACAGAAGGTGCTGGTTGCACAGGACGTATACTATCCTGGCGAGTCCGACCCGAAAGAGTTTTACCTGAGCATCCTGCTGGACCGCGCCAAAGGCCAGAACGTGATCATGGCCTCTACAGAAGGCGGTATGGACATTGAGGAGGTGGCTGAAAAGACACCTGAGAAGATTATCAAAGAGTGGATAGATCCGGCTGTAGGGCTGCGCCCATTCCAGGCGAGCAAGATCGCTTTCGCGTTCGGTCTGCAGGGCGAGGCCTTCAAGGAAATGGTGAAGTTCATCACCAGCCTGTACAAGGCCTATGTGGAGACGGACTCTTCCATGTTCGAGATCAACCCGGTACTGAAGACATCCGATAACAAAATACTGGCCGTAGACGCCAAAGTGGACCTGGACGATAACGCCCTGTTCCGCCACAAGAACCTGGCTGCCCTGCGCGACACCTCCGAGGAGGATCCGTTGGAGGTTGAGGCCGGCGAGTATAACCTGAACTATGTGAAGCTGGACGGTAACGTGGGCTGTATGGTAAACGGTGCCGGTTTAGCAATGGCTACGATGGACATCATCAAGCTTTCTGGCGGCGAGCCCGCTAACTTCCTCGACGTAGGGGGTGGGGCAAACGCGCAGACGGTGGAAGCCGGTTTCCGCATCATCCTGAAAGACCCGAACGTAAAGGCAATCCTGATCAACATCTTCGGCGGTATCGTGCGTTGCGACAGAGTTGCCAACGGTGTAGTGGAGGCCTACAAGAACATCGGCGACATCAACGTTCCGATCATTGTTCGTCTGCAGGGAACAAACGCGGAGGAAGGCGCGCGCATCATTGATGAGTCTGGCCTGAAAGTATACTCTGCCGTAGCCCTGAAAGAGGCTGCTGAGAAAGTAAAGCAGGTTTTGGCCGGAGTTTAATCCTAGCAAAGTATAAAAACGAAAAGGGCTGCCAAGTATGGCAGCCCTTTTCGTTTTTATACTTTGCAGAAACTTAGATAGTTCAGGAGTGATGGAATATCCTTTCTTAACTCTTTGTCTCCTCCACACTTTACCTTAAACCACTTTCAACTCCACCCCCACGTTGCCTCGCGTGCCGATGGAGTATAGGTAAATCTGGAGCGCCTCTTCAACCAGTTCCCTCGCTTTGTCCTTATCAACGCCTTTCAGATCTACAGCTAGCTTAACACTGAGGGCAAAGCCACCATCATCCCGCTGGTTCAGGTCCATGTGTGCAGAAACAGTGGAGGCAGGATCTAAGCACAAATGCACTTGCCAGCTACCACCAGCTAGTAACTGCTCCGGGTTAGTGGCTCCCCCTGCCCTCCCAAAAGCGCCAGTTTTATTTCAATTATTCCGTCTGATGATGTTACATGGCCACGACGTCCATCGGTGGCGGTAACCTCTGCCGTATACAGTTTCTTCATAGTATCAGTTGTTTAAGTTTGCTTTTGATAATAGGATAACTGCTGAATTGGTGCAATGTCTTTGGGAAGTTGAGCACGGTAGAGATTTTAGCATATTTTTACCCATAGATGTTTCGTATTGTGCGTATACTTGCTATTTTTGCAAACCATTTGCACCCGTAGTTCAACTGGATAGAATATCGGATTTCGGCTCCGAGGGTTAGGGGTTCGAATCCTCTCGGGTGCACAAGTACAATTTCAGGCGCCAGCTACTTCAATAGTGGCTGGCGCCTTTTTGTTGATGCACAGTCTGTTTTAAGCCTTTTTACAGTCCATATACCATAACAATAAAGCGCCCTAAATATTGTAATATTTATATTCCCCCTTTGCTAAGCCAAGGTGAGGGCAGCTTGGATACATGAAGCCGTTGCGGCCGCTGCAGGGCCAGCTTCTTTAGCTGCCTCTCCCCTTATGCCGCCCTCTCCTCCGCTGGGTTTGGCGGGTAGGCGGTCGATGTCCAGGAATGCAGACTAGAGCGGAGGGCCTTCCACGGCGAGATCTGGGAACAAGCACAGGGGCTGGAAGGTACTGCTAGAAGTAATAGCACAAGATTAAATCAACATCCTTTATTGTATCGCATCTTTCGCACCTTCACATTGATGCACTATAGCTGGTGTTGTGCCCTCGGGCTTATTCTTTATTCTCCAATACTTCCATTAAGCGCTGGTTCAGGTAAAGTTTTTCTTTTCCTACCTTAGTTGCTTTTAAGAAGCCTTCCTTCTCAAGCGCTATCAGGTAATTCCCCACAGTCTTTGGCGTTCCCATGTTCGCGTCGATCAGAAACCGGCGTTTCGTATACGGCAGCCTGAACAAGATCTCGATCAACTCCTTTGAGTGCACCTTTGGGAGTTTCTCTTTTATTTCCTCTGAGGTGGCCTCCATAACGGCCATGATCTCCTCCAGTTTTTGGAGTCCGCTGGTTGCTGTTTTTTCAATCATGTCCAGCATGTAGAGGATCCAGCCCTCCCAGTCTCCTGCTTCCGTAACTGCCCTTAGCTTCTGGTAATAGGCCGCCTTATGGTGGATGATATACTCACTTAAGTACAGAGCAGGCACATCCAACAGTTTTTCCATCTTCAGATAGAGCAGAAGTAAAATCCTTCCTGTGCGTCCGTTACCGTCCATGAACGGGTGTATGGCCTCGAACTGGTAGTGCATGACGGCCATTTTGATGAGCGGGTCCAGCGTGCTTTCCTCGTTGATGAAGCGCTCCAGGTTTGCCATCTTCTCGCGTATTACTGTTTCCCCCGCCGGCGGCGTGTAGATTACTTCGCCCTGCGTATTGGATAAGGTCGTGCCCGGAGTAGCCCTGATACCCGATGTGTTCTGCTTGATACATCGCATGATTTCCACACAGAGGTTTGTTGTGATAAATGGCCGCTCTCTGAGCTTTTCCAGGCCGTACCACAACGCCTCCTTGTAGCCTATAACCTCTTTTGCTGCCGTGGGTTCATACCTCTTTTCAGCCACGACTGATTTATAGAGCTCGTCATTCGTGGTGATAATGTTCTCTATTTCAGAACTTGCCTTGGCTTCCTGCAGATGGATTGTGTCCAAGAAGAGGCCTGGGTTAGGCAGGTTGATGATAGCCCCGTTCAGCTGCGCCAAAGCCCTGCTTGCCTTTACAGTCTTCCGCATAACTTCCTTTATCTCAAGATCTGCATCCGGAGGAAGCAAGGGTAAGTCGTTGTAGGGTTCTTCTCTATGAAATGGGGCCATACATGACAAGGGTAACAGTTACTCTTATTTTATACACAAAGGTAAAAATAATGATTTATTACACTTGTTGTTTGTTCAGAGGTAATTATTACTCCCGTAGGTTCTTTTCATACATTGCATGAAGCACAAGTACCTTGTGCTCTCGTGATTTTTTGTGTGAGATTCTGCGCTTCGATATGGCAACACGCATTTCTGTACTATCCTCAGAGATTGCTGTCGTAAGGAGCAAAAAACTGCAAGACAGCTTTGTTAAACTCGATCGGTATCTCCTGCGGCGCATAGTGGGAGGCGTCTTTAAAGATAATCAATTCTGCCCCTTTGATACTTTCAGCAATTGCCCTGGTGTGTGACTCCAGGATCACATCATGCTCCCCTGCCATCACCAGCACTGGGGCACGGACAGCGCCCATATCTTTAAAGCTCATCTGCGGCTCATTTAGCAGCAGCCCCAGCAGTCTTGACCTGTTTCGTGATTGCGCATCCTCCCTGCCGATTAATTGCTCCTGCTGCTTGTTGAACAACGCTAAAAGCCCGCTTTCTATGGCTGTTTTATCTGGAAAAAGATTGGCTCCCATGAGGGCTATCTTCTTCACGTATTCAGGGTGGTTTAAAGCCATCTTCAGAGCCGTGTTGCCACCATCGCTCCACCCAAGAACGTTTACTTGCTTCAGGCTCAGTGAATCCAGCAACTGCTTCATGTCTGAGGCGAACAGGTCATAGGTAAGCTCTCCTAAACCTTTGTCACTGCTTCTTCCGTGGGCGCGGGTATCCACGGCAATAACTTTAAAGTACTTTGACAGAGCTGCTATCTGCTGTGAAAAAGCGGAAATGGATTGACCGTTGCCGTGGAGCAGCAGGAGTGGCTCTCCCTGGCCATAAATCTCATAGTATAGGTTGGCATTGTTTACGTTTACATAGTTCCCTGCCTCCAGGCTGTCTCCATAGCGATAGTTGCTTTGCAGATTAGCAGGCGTCTGCATTGCAAGATACCTGAGGTATTTCAGGCTGTCGGGCAGCACGTAGTCCTGTGTTGCGGGAGTTTCCGAAAGGGAGCTTTTATGCTTCCCTTTATAGGAGTCAGCCGTGAGGTAAAAGCTAAGGTAGCCGGGGCTCACCTCTTTCCACCGGTCCTGGCTTTTGTCGCGGAAGAGTATGGAATGAGAGGGAAGAGGAACAGCAGAAACAGCAAAAGATTTTCTGTTGCCTGCTATGGCCTCACTTTGCAGCCATTGAATGGTAACCGCCACTTTATCCTGCCCTTCCAGAAAAACGTTGTACCTGCTCAGGTCCACCTTCACCCAGCCTTTCTTCTCCGCGACATCAAACCGTATATCTTCCTTCAATAACGACTTGTCAGGCAAACCATCTTTTATGCTGTAAATATTCAAGCGGAACCTGACGTACTTGAACCTGTTGAACACAACGTGCATGTTGAAATCCTTCAGCAGAACCTCCTCATCCAGCTTTATGATGGTGCCTTGCTCTTTGGCTAGTTCATCAGACAAAAGGTTGTTTTCTGTATACATGTTGGACACCATCATCGTGGAGTTCCCTGTCCTGCCGAAGGTCTTCGTCTTTACCTTTCGTGCCCTGATCGTTACTTCGTTCAGGTTTATCTGAGCGGGTGGCAGGCTAATCAGCAGATGCCCTTGCTTGAAAGCTGAGGCTGTAGTTTCAACACTTTTATAGCCAACGCAGGAGACAATCATAGCCTCCTCATCAGAAACAGCAGTAGCGGGAATAGTAAAGCTAAACTGACCGTTCTCGTCGGCAACAGTACCCAGGCTTTTGCCCTTTATCCCTATAGTGGCATAAGGCACGGGCTTGTTCTTAAATCTATCAACTATCTCTCCTTTCAAGGTCAGGTTCTGAGAAACTGCCGAGGTATAAGCCAGAAATGAAATTAGATACAGAAGTAGTTTGGATGTCCTCATTAAATGGATTGAGAGAATGATAAAAAGCCTGTGGATTGATTGGGCCTTATTTTTCAAATTCTATGATAACAAATGATGGCTAACGCTTTGCTGTGCAGAGGGCGAAGCAAAGCGTTGCAAAATGTTTCTCTAACAAAAGGTTATACCTTCCTTTATTTCCGCTCATTTAAAACATTGCTCATTCGGCTACCCTATGCATAAGCTATAGTATTTCGATGATTGATTTAAAACATGTATAGCTTTTTCTGTTAATGATGCGGATTATGCTATCTGTTGTTAATTAACCAAAAGTCATCCACGCAAAAACAGAAAGCGTCTATACTTAAGTCCTCTAAGGGATAAACTTCCAGTTCTGGTCAGAGGCTTTGTTATGCCCGACGCCGCCCACCACATAGGCTTCTCCATCAATCACGAAGGAAACCGCATAGCCGTTTGCTTCTCCCGGATATTGGAGTTTCTGCGTCCAGGTATCTGCAAGATGGTCGTACTCCCACACGGCTCTGCTGTTATGGTTCCCGTTCATGAAGTACCCTTTATCATAAATGGTAAAGCCAACAGCGTTGTAGCCGATGTATCTTGGCAGACTCCTTTTCCGGATCCAAGTGTCCTGTGCGGGATCATACTCCCAAAGGTCCTGAAGCCATGGATTGCTGCCGTGATTGCCTATCCCAACGTATCCTTTATTGTTAATGACGAAGCCCGACGCTGCCGAGCGACGCAAGCCCGGGAAGTCTTGCTTCTTCAGCCAGCTGTTCGTCTCGGGGTTGTACTCCCACACCTGTTTAGAGTAGAACCCCGTGATGATGTAGCCCTTGCCGTTTATTGCCAAGGCGACAACATTCCTGGTTTCAACCCCGGGAAAGTCAGCCACTCTGTTCCAGGTTCGCAGGGTAGGGTCAAATGCATACATAGCGCGGGAGGAATTCAGTTGCCCCATTTCTGTTCCACCGCCAATATAGGCCCTGTCCCCTATCACGAAAGCGAAACCTTCTCGTAGGGCCCCTACCGGGAAGTCACTTATCTTTACCCAGGTGTTTCTGCCCGGGTCGTACTCCCACATATCGCCTAGGTAACCGGCTGTTCCACTTCCTGTGCCTACATAGCCTTTGCCCCGGATACTGAAACCAATTGCATCATGCCGCCCGATGGGAATCGGTTGCACCCTCTTAAACCTACCGTTCACGATGAATAGCGTATCCTCGCTAAATGTTTCTTTGGAGTAGACTTTCAGCTTGATTTTCCCGGTTTTAGCCCCTGCCGGGATGTGCACCTGAAGGGTGTCGCCACTTACCCTGTGCGAAGGAACTTCCACCCCTTGGAAGCCTAATACGTTGTGCTGGGGTTGTTTGCTAAAGTTCTCACCTATCACGGTTAAGTTTGCGCCTACCGTGTCTATGTGACTATAAAAAGTATGGATGATGGGTTCATTGAGCACTTCATTCTCTTTCTTCCCGCAGGAAACCAGCGGGAGCAGCAGCAACGCTGCTAATCCGATTATTCTCATATTGACTCTATTGATTAGATATTACCCCTGTGCGTCTAACTTATGAATTGAAGAAATTCGTAAGTCTTGGTCTGGAATTTGTAAACGGTTTTTTAAACTTTCAAATTGCGGTATTTAGAAATGTTAAACTTTCTGAACCCTCAACATCAAAACTACACTCCGATTTATACTAAAGCCATATAAGGCGATAATTTAATTTAAATTGCACTATATATATAAACCTAAATTATAAAACGTCTCGTATATTTGGTCATGCGGCCTGTTGTGGTCTGGGTGGGCCTACTAAGTAAGTCCGATTCAGGTAGCTGCTGACAGGAAGCATGCACGGAGCCGTTAAACCTATGGCTGCTATCCGTTCAGGATAGGACAGTCAGGTTTAGCGGCTCTGGCTATTTTGCAGGGCTATGAGAGCTTTTCAGCCTAAGAATTAAACTACCTCGCATAAACAAGAAAGCCCCATCAAAGGGGCTTTTCTGCTGCTTTACACGTATCTTATTTGGGGCACCGTTCAACTGCTGCCGCCTCTACTTCCGAACGCTTAAAGCGTGTTTTGTTGGCTATCTTGTAGGATTTAATAAGCCCTTTGTTAGTCCAGGAGTGAACAGTAGGCAGCGATACTTTAAACAGTTCGGCCACCTCCTGACGGGTCAAGTACTCTGTGGGTTCTCCCGGTTTAGAAGCGCTTATCAGCTCCTCCAGCTTACTTTCTATGCTTCGAAGCCGCTCTAACAGGCTTTTTGCTTCCAAGTTCTCAATCTGCGTGATCTTAATCATTCTTATAAGTACTATTTATATCAAAAACACTATATACTTGCTTCTTCTGTTGGTTATTGGCTGTAAACGACCTTAGGCGGCTTCGTTGCCTTCGTTGGAGTACTGCGGGTACTTTGTCTGCTGGTCAAATATCTTTATCAGTTCGCTTAGCCAGTACAGTTGGTCATCGGCCTCCTGGTATACCTCCCCGCCGTTCACTCCTCTCTGGATCACCATGCGCGAGTAGTCAAAATACAGCTCCGTTAATACTTTGCGGAGGTGGGCAGGCTCAGTGCTTACCTCGATAAGCTCCTGAAACAGTTTTACATGCTTGCTATTGTCGGGTTTCTTTCTCATGACTTCGGAGTCAGGTTGTTATCGGTTAAAATCCGGTGTACTATCTTCAGGTTATAGTTAATGTTTGCAATGGCATCTTTCAGGGCTTTTGAGGCTTCAGGATTGCCCTGTATGGCTTCTTTGTCTACTTCGGTCAGCACCAAGAACGTGGGCTTCAGGCTATACTTTTGTTCCTCTTGCAGCTTCTTATCCCACTCGTAGCGCTTTTTCCAGGCACCGATGGACTTCTCGGATATGCCCAACAGTTGGCCAATCTCTTTCTGGGTCTTTCCTTCCGCATATAGCTCGAAGGCTTTCTTTTTCTCTTTGGGTAATGATGTAACGCGCATGCTATTTTCGTTTTAACGGCTCTACAGGTATGTTCAATTCGGCCAGCAGGCTATTTACGGCCTTGCTCCCGGCTGTCTGCTTGCTGTGTTCCAGTATCTGCTCAAACTGGCTTATCAGGCGGGGCAACTCCCGGACGGTAAACTCGTTCAGGGGCTTTTTGATGTACCCTCGCTTTTTAAGGAAGCCGTCAATCACGGCCATGTTGATCTTCCGCTCCTCGGGGCTATCGGTAGGCTCTATCCAGCCCAGTTCATAGCAGATAGCGATCACCTTTTTGCGCATTGTGTCTGCTCTATCGGTGGGGGTAGATGCAGAATTGCTGGTGATGCTCTCCAGATATACAATCAGTTTCTGGGCCTCGTGGAAGTACATATCCCGGCTGGAGGAAGTGCGCCCGTTGGTGTAAAACGCCACTAAATCAGGCTTTTCCGCTGCCAAACCCGCCTTGTTCAGTAGCAGGTGCAGCTTCTTGTTTTGGGTATCGGTGCGCTTTTTCATAAAGCTACTTGCTTACCATTAATGCTGATTTTCAAGTCTATTCGGACTGGTATCTGCACAGCCTCCTGTGTCACTTGTGCTATTATCGGGTTGGCTTGTTCATCTAAAAACATTGATCCAATGCCACGAAAAAGCCACTCAGACGACAAATTAGGGTAAGCATTTAAGAGCTTAAAAAAGAAATCCACCCCTACATTTTTATCCTTTTTTAATACCTGAGACATCATTGCACTTGAGGTACCTAACTTTGCAGCAAACTTGTTTTGAGACAGTTGCAAGTGTTCAATTAATGTTTCGAGACGGGTAATAGTGCTTTTAATATCCATGTTCTTTTTCGCTAAGGTTATATTTTGGGTTAGCTTGTCGTTTGATGATCTGAACCAGTTCCGACAGCTTGCAATGGATTGATAGACAGGGTATTTTCATGGCAGGGTTAAATTACAGGTTCAGACAGCTCGTTTTTGATGGCGTTCTCCAGCTCGCGGTAGTTGCGCAGCCTGCAAAGCGCCTTGATGGTCTCCTCGTCCTGTATGCCGTTGCTCTTGCTGATGGCGACGATCTCGGCTTTGGTGGGGCGGTTCAGAACAGGCCAGTTCATCACGCGGCTGTAGAACTCGGGGTAGCCCTGCTTGTCTTTCTCGGCGGCCTTCTCCATGTTCTTCTTAAAGTACTCGCAGCCCGACATCACAATGCCCGCGTTGTGCATGGTGGCATTGCGCAGGTCGTGCAGGTCCAGAATCAGGTTAGGGGACATCTTGCCCGCCTCGTCGATGATCAGCAGCGGGCTTTCCTTGCTGTTGAGTTCCTGGCTTATCAGCCTTACCATATCGTAGACTGTGCCCATGAACTGGATGCCCATCTCGGTGAGCACCGCGTGCAGGAACTGCTTGCGGTTCATGGAATTCTTGCACTCCACGTAGTAGATGTTCTTATGGCTGCGGTAATAGCTTTGCAGGGCCGTGGTCTTGCCCGCCCCCGGATAACCGATGATGCCCACCAGCTTGCGGCGCTGCCGCGCGTCCTCGCAGATGGCGTGAACGGTGGTATAGTTGGAGGTGCTCAGGATGTTGAAGGAGGATTCCGGCTTAAGGCCGTTGATGATGGTGAGCAGCATCTCCTCCGACACCAGGGCGGGGTTGTTTTCGATGTGGGTAAGCACGGCGGCGGCAATGCCCAGCTTGCGGGCCAGCTTGCTTTTACTAAGCTCCTTTTTCCCGGTGAAGTCGTTTATTAGCTGCCGGGCTTGCTGAATTAGGTTTTCTTTCTGCATCTTTGCGTTGTTCTTTTAAATGCTTATTAAAGAGTGTTTAATTTTACTTTAAGCCGTTGCAGCTCCTACTGCAACGGCTTTGCTTTTATAGCTGCCCCACCACTTGCAGCGTGGGGTTCGGCTCGTGGTGCTGCTTGCTGTGCTTCTCGGCCAGTTGGGCTATGGTCAGCTCGCGTCCGGCTGCCTTGTTTGCGGGCGCGTGGGAGACGTTGAGAAGCTGGTCGATGATCTCTTCCTCCTCCTGGCTCAATATCTCCTTAGGGGCCATGTGAGGGGCTACCAGCGCCAGCGCCCTGTCCTCCTCTGCCTTGCGGCCTTTGCGGCCCGTAGCCTCCTGATTCGCGCTCTCCTGTATGCTCTCGCGGCGGGTGCTCAGCTTCTGTGCCAGCACACATAGGTGCGTCTCGGCCTCGTCGCTTGCGAACACATACACCTCCGAAAGGTCTTCCGGCTCGTAGCGCAGCACCAGCGTCTGCCCGTTGTAATCCGGCGAGATGTGGAAGGTGTAGGGCTGCTTGTTTACCTCCAGGGTGAGCTTGCCCCGGTTCACCTTAGCCTCGGCCTTGTGCCACAGCAGGTAAGGAATCTCGGCCTCCGACACGGGCACTACCTGCGGCTCGTGGCAGGCGGCGAACCGCTCGTTTGCCGTAGGCTCGTTCTTAAAGGAAGTGTTGTGGTACTTCTCCAGCATGTCGGCCACACGCTCGCGCACCTGCTCCAGGGTAGGGTAGCCGTGCTTTTTGACGTAGGCTTTGTAAGCTTCGGGGTTGGCCCTGTCGTCGCGGCTCTTGCTGCGAACGCCCATGCCCACCCAGTCGCCGTACTCGCGGCAGAACCTGTCCTGAAGCGTGCGGAAAAAACGCTCTATAAAAGGCTTGTCCTGCCCCTTGCCCACTCTGGCGTACTTTATCTTCGTGCCGCGCGCCTCCACCTTGGCCCGGATGTCGGTGAACTCCGGCGTGTCCTTGGCGCTGAAGTTGTCGGCCCACAGCTCGGAGGGGAACCAGCCGCTTTGCGCCTGGCTTTTAAAGCTTTGCAGCACCAGCCAGCGGGTTTCGGTGTAGTCCAGCGCCCAGCCCGTTATCTTGCCCGAGTAAGTGTCTATGACGGCGAACATGACGGGGCGCACAAGCTTGGTGCGCTCCGGGTTCCATACCTTAAAGGGCAGCTTCACGCCGTCCATTTCTGCACGTACCCCTATAGCCTGCGGCCTCTCAAAGCGGATGTAGCCTTCGTGCTCGTCGGAGTGGGCCTTTGCCCCGTGGCGCGAGAGGTAGGTGCGCGCTTGCAGGGCAGGGTCTGCCAGTATCTTCTTTATCGTCTCATAGGCAAGCCCCGGCAGGCCCTCTCTCCTGAACAGCTCGTTTGCCATCTCGCTGATGGTTGGGCCTTTGTACTTATTGGGCAGGGCGTGGAGCGCTTCCAGTATCTGCACGTGCCGCTCTGTTTTCTTGCTGCGGTTGCTCTTCCTGCCTGTTTTGGCATCAATTAAAGCGGCGGCGGGGTTTCTGCGGAACTCGCACAGCTTTTTGTAGAAGCTGTGGTAGTGGGTCAGCCCCTTGGGCATGCGCAGCTTCTCCTTATAGAGGTAGAAGGCGCGGGCGATGGTCACGCGGTTCGGATTTTCCTCGCTGGTGATCCGCTCCAGGCGCTCCCACACGGCCCACTCGCGGGCCTTGGCCTTGCGCTTGTTCGGTTGCTTTACCCCGGCATCGCCTACGGCAGGCATGAAGCGGGCGTAGTCCTCGTAATAGCCGTAGGCTAAGTAATCAACCAACTCTATATCTTCGCGCTCAATGATTTTCTCGCGGCTGGGCAGGGGGATTTCGTCGTAGCAATACCAGGTTTCGCCTTCCGCCTTCACATAGGACACGGTTTTTCTTTCATGCCAGTGCTTCAAAGCCTTCTGCGATAGTCCTACCTTGGTAAAAAGATAAGTACGGGAATAATAAAGCCTGCCCTCAATGATCTTCTTCATGCTACAACCCTCCCTAATCTTACTTGCCCTTTTTAAGCAACTGTCCTATTTTTTTCCGCTCAGCCTCTTGGTTATGGTATAACCGAATTAGCTCCTGCTCTGATGGCATTCGCTTTTTGCTGTGGGCCGGAATGGTGCTGTAAACGATAAGGCGTTTGCGCTTGTCCTCCGGGTCTTTCATGGAAGCCCAGGAAGGAGAAATGC
This sequence comes from Pontibacter flavimaris, assembly GCF_001907195.1. Classification (GTDB taxonomy): domain Bacteria; phylum Bacteroidota; class Bacteroidia; order Cytophagales; family Hymenobacteraceae; genus Pontibacter; species Pontibacter flavimaris. The sequence goes on along the minus strand of NZ_LVWA01000005.1, from coordinate 682,983 downwards.
CTTTGCTGTGCTTGTTCACACCGGCATCAATGGTGCTGCGCCCTATGCCGTAGGTATCCACCAAGTCAGCATACTCCATAAATAAAACTCCTTTTATCAGCTTCATATGACTATTTGTTAAATATTATCTATTACTTTGCACACACATTTGTAATTGATTTTTGCAAACATATTACTTTCAGTTCTTTTTAACAAGTACAATTTGTAATACATGTAATAAATATTTTATGACAAAAACACAGGCCGACAGATTTAAAGAAATTAGGGATACTCTTGGCTTCACCCAGAAGGAGTTTGCTGAACAGCTATCGTTAAATCAAACCTACATTTCAGCCATTGAAAATGGAAAGAGAGGTATATCAAGCAAGTTGCTTAAACGGCTTTTTGAACTATTTCAAGTGTCGTCAGAATGGCTTTTGAATGAACGCGGAGAAATGTTTACAAATAGTAGTATTACAAATAATGACAAAGAGTCTAAAAATGTCGAAAATCTTGGGGGCCCCCATCGGTATTTAAAAACACCAAATAAAGATGAGCCTTTGGGGGAGGAAGAGCCGGGCGGGTATACGCCTCCGACACAGGAAGAGCTAAGGAGAATTAAGGCAGGCGTGGACGACTACAAAAAGAAGATGGATTTGGTCATCAACTACACCGACAAGTTCAAATTTGAGTTGGAGAAGAGCAACCCGGAACTATACAGAACCCGCCAGGAGGCGCTACATTTCGGAGATTTGGTGACTGCCCTGCACACGTTTTACGCTACCTACCTCAGGCAGTACTCCTTTGTAGAAATGACGCTACAACTGCCAAAACAGATAGAGAACATCAACGATTTCAGCTACCAGGACTTTAAGCAGGAAGCTTTTAAAATACTGGACAGCATTGAAAATGAGAAAGATATGTTAGGGTATGGGAATGAAAAACTAATTGAACTGCTCAATTTCCTCAAACAGTTTGATCGGGACGAAGTAATAGAGGATTACCTGTTGCAGTAAGCTTTAGCCTCCTAACCAGGCAAGCTACAGGCAATAGTTTAACAGGCATTTAAACCGTTTTTGAACGGTGTTTTAAGACTGGGGAGAAACTTGCTAAGTAATGGTAAGTTTCTTCTGTTTTACTCCCCCTTTCAGCTACAAATGGAAGTTTTTAGCCGCTTTTACCGATAAAAGCCACGTCAAAACGGTAGCAATTCGGTACTGAATGGTAAAAATCTTCCATTGGCTACCAACGCAAACCACAGGCAAAAAGCCCCTTTCCGCACAAATTTCGCACATTTTATACTTCTTTATGGCTTTAGCTATTTTAAATACCCCCCACAAATTCATTCATTTTAAATATTTGCCAACGGTTTGGCTAAGGCACGTTTATGTGCTTTGGGCTTAGTTGGCATGCGTTATACTTTTGCATAGCCAAGTGCCTCTATCTCTTCGGTAGTACCTACCAGGTGCGTCTTACCGTTCACCAGTAGGTATAAAGTGCCACTTATATCCAAAACATGCCTGAACATGTGGTCTGTTACGATCACGCCTTTGTTTTGCTTTGCTTCTAAGAGGAGGTCCTTTACCTTGTCAATCTGTATAGGATTCAGGTGGGTGAAAGGCTCATCAAGCATGGCGAACTGCGAGGCAGATTTCACGACCGCGTAGATTTCGACTAACCTTCTCTCCCCACCTGACAGACTACCTATAGATGCCTTATACCTTGTAGCGAATTCTGGAAACCGATGCTCAAACGACGAATAATCTAACTCAAAGTCACTGAATATCCTTCTCAGGCTGATATGTGAGGGAATGAAGTTAAACTGGGGAAGGTAAAGGAGTAGGTCGGGTCGCTTAAATGCTTCGAACTGTATCCTGTTATCAAACCTAACCGACTTCTCACACTTTAAGCTGCCGTAGATGATTTTCATCAGGCAGGATTTGCCCTGCCCGTTCCTGCCCAACAGACCTGTTATTGCCCCTGTTTCGCATTTAATGTAGATGTCGGAGAGTATCCTCCTGCCATCAAATGCCAATTGAATGCTGTCGGCTTCCAGTCTGTGAATCATTTGAGTTTGTAGGCAAGTACAATGAGAAATATGAACAAGAAAAGGTCAAAACCTAAGGTAGCAGCCCAGAGCACGGTCCTGGACAACCCCAGGTTTAGGTAATAATAGTAGTGCTTGCGCTTATAGCTGTTAATAAAGTAATATATAAGGCCAAGGCTGGCTACTTTAAACCAAAACAGCATACCGAATATCATAAAGTCGTAGTCCCAGAGTAGCTTTATACAACAGATAGTTATCACCACCGAAGCCAAAACAAAGCTCCTGTAGAAGGTCCATATTAGTCTTGCCGTTTTGTATAGCTTCATCTTGGTTGTATGCCTGCCAACGTGCTGGTACATGAGGTGAGCGAGGTGTAGCCGCAGCTTTGCTCATGTGCTGTGTTGGCTGTTGTTATTCTACCTTATTTATGCTTAATGCCCATTTTTCGGTCGTGTCAAAGCGTCTTGCTCCTGATAAATAATGACCTGCGTAGGCAACACCAGCAGAAGGAACCATTATCGCCAAAGCAATTGGGTGAAAAGTTAATATGCCTACCACATAACCTACCGTTACAAAGTAGTACCCAGTCCCAGCCACTAAACCACCACCTACCTTTCTAAGGGTGTTCCCTTTCACTTTTCCTTTTATTGATGCGATGTTTTTTAAAGCGACTGTATCCATTGAAGATGCGATCACAGAGTCCCCAAGTATAGAATAATCAACCAAAGTAAGCTTTTTTCCATCGGTTGTTTTAATTTTAATTGGTTTGCTAGGCTTCAATTCAAGGTCAACAGTTCTTAATGCTCCATTCTTACTCAGAAGTAGGACTGATCTCTCATTGCTCTTGCTTTGAGCATTACAGCAGAAGTAAGAGAAGACAAGCATGAGGAGCAAAAGTTGTTTCATAGGTTCTTTTCCATTATTTAAATATCAGCTAACCTTTAGATTAGCACTATATTATTTTTCCAATACACCCAGCACCCTTTTACCAGGTATAGGAGTACTGCTTTTATGCCTTCAGGGCAGCCAGTGCACTACCCGCTAACAAGGCGAGAATGGTCCTAACAGCCGATTCAGACTGGCTGCTCTTTTTAAACCCGCAGGCAGGGGTCATATAGATTTTCGGGACATCTTGGGCCCATTATAAAGGTTTCGATCCGCAGCTTGCATAACTCAAACAAAAGATATGGAAAAGCCTATCAATCCGCAAGCCCCATCCTTCATGCTGGGCATTGATGTCTCCAATGACAGCTTGGACGTGTGCCTGATCAGAGTCAGCGACGGACGGCAACTCTGCCACAAGTTAAACAACAACCCCTCCGGCTTCCGGCGCATGAAGGCCTGGCTCAAGCAGCACGGCTGTGAGGCGGGCGCAGACACCCTCTGCTGCATGGAGCATACGGGCATGTACACAAGGCAGCTGGTGCACTACCTGCTAGCCAGAGGGGTGCACGTGTGGCTGGAGAGCGCCCTGCAGATAAAAAGGAGCGTCGGCATGGTCAGGGGGAAGGACGACAAGGTGGACGCACAAAGAATTGCCCGTTATGCCCTGCTGCACCAGCAGGAGGCACAGTGCCTCTCCCTTTCAGGCGTGACGCTGGAGCGGTTAAAGGACTAGCAGGCAAGCAGGGGCAGGCTCATCAAGGCGCTCAAAAGCAACAAGGGCACTATCAAGGAACTGCTCTCTATAGACCCTGTGTCTGCCAAAATACTCGAGCAGGTCAACAGGAAAGCCATCAAGGGGCTGGAGAAAAGCATGGAGCAGGTGGAGGAGAAGATGCAGGAGTTCATCGCAAAGGACGGTGAGCTGAAGCGAAAATACGACCTGCTGACCTCGGTGAAAGGCGTGGGCAAAGTGCTGGCCATCTCGCTGTTGGTCTACACCCAAGGCTTCTCCAGAATGGACGACGGGCGCAAGCTGGCCTGCTACTGCGGGGTGGCCCCCTACGAGTACCGCAGCGGCACGAGCGTGATGGGTCGCACGGGCGTCTCGAAATTTGCCAACAAGGAGTTGAAGCAGGTGCTGCACATGGCGGCCCTGAACAGCGTCCGCTTCAACGCTGAGTTCAGGCTCTACTTCGAGCGCAAGGTTGGGGAAGAGCAAGATGAGCGTCATCAATGCCATGCGTAACAAGCTCCTGCACCAGACCGTGGCAGTCATAAAGAGAGGAACTCCCTATGAGGTGAGATTGAACATTATTTAGGGCAAAACCCTTGCTTTCATCATAGCGGTACTCGTACATGAGGTGAGCAAGGCGTAGCCGCAGCTTTGCTCATGTGCTTTGTTAGGCTTAGTTATTTTTTTACAAATATTAGCTCACCGCCAAAACAACTGTTTTCGCTACTCTTTACTCCCTTGTTAAAGAGAATGTGTGCGAGCATAGTCATTTCTCTGTCATTGCTGTAACTGAAATTACCTGCCTCTACTCTTCGCTCAAATGCTTTCAGTTCGTCCTCTGAATAGTCATCAAAGCCAATGTTGCCCAATGCCTCTGCCTTTGAAAGTTCAAATTTTCTGTTCTTCGAGTTGAGCAGGATTTCATTCGCCTTTGCCTCACCTTCTTCAGAGTAGTCAATATCATATTCCTGATGAATAGCACCACTAAGGAAGTTTCCCTTTGTGCAGATTTCCTTTGTTTCGCCTGTGCTTTTATTCTGCACCTTGATTACTACAAAGTCTTGGATAGTAGATTCATTAAGTACAGCGCTTTTATAAATCTCTAACTTCTTGGCTTTAAGGCTTTCATCCTCTATGAGGTGCAACCTGTTGTCTGTTGTATAGATTATATCTTCAAAGTCGTGGCTGGTACGAGGGTCCCCGCCGCGGCTGTGATAAGCAGAGAATTTGGTGGCAAGGAAATACGCCACAGGTAGTATCCGAATTTTCAGGTTTGGTTTCAAGGCAATAAAACTCGACTGGTCCAGCCCTGGCTTGTACCACGGGTTGGAGAAGCCAAGAATTTGTGCATCGTCAGGCATGACATCTATTGTGATACCTTCAAAGGTAAAGCGGCAAATCACAGGACTTGTAGGGTCTGGGTAAAACCCAAGCTCCTGAAGGCGTTCTTGCAGCTTGTGCCAAGCCCCATAGCCTGCAAGTGACACGCTTAGATCAATGTCACTGGTGGGACTCACGGCATCAGCCGCGGATCATCTGCATATAAGCTCAGGGTGGCTCCTCCCACAAACACCATATCCTGCCGCAGCTCCTGCAGGCCTACAGCGACCTTTATAATGACTTCTCTGTTAATCTGGTTACCATCCATATAAAACTCTTCTTTCTAATTCAACTGCTGCCAACTCCCGTTCTCTCACCCTGCCTACGCGCAGTGCGTCAACTAACGCGAGCATCTCATACAGCTTTGGGTTCTGCAGTGTTGCCTCCACCACAGTAGGATAAAGCGGCTCCACGCTCTGGCCTCTCACCTCGCCTTTCGAATAAGGCCAGACCAGCTTATCGCCGCTCATGATCATTTCACTCAGCGGTGGCGCGCTGTAAGCGGTCGGAACACCCCGCACAACGGCCCTAGGGTCTGGGGAAACACGTAACGCAGCCCATACTTCAGGAACTCCATCAAGGCATTCCGCATCACGTTCTTCCTGGCATCATCTATCAGTCCGGCCATACAAGATCGTTGGAGCGACTCTGAAACCTCCGAGCCGCTAATATTCAATCCGCGCGAGATGTCCTTCATCGTCCACCCCTCTTCCCTGGTGATGATGTCCAGCGGTATCACGATATCCTGAGGACGCATCCCGTTATGCTTCTTCATACTGTATAGTGTCTCTTATAATTTGCAGTTCGCGATTCGCGAACTGCAAATTAATAAAGTAACATCAACAAAAATAGCATCATAAGCCTTTATACTTCGGACAAAAGAAGCGATGGCATTAAACTAGCAAAGCAAGGCAGACAAGGCATGAGAGATCTATAGGGAAGCCTTGCCTTGTTAGCTCGCGTAACTAAGTGAGCAGCACACGACCCCCGCTTGTCCTACTCGTGTCAATCTGCGATCTATACGGCCCGCCGATGATACCACTCTTCAACTATACTTAGGTTTAGTCTCAAGCTTTAAACCAATAAGATCTTTCGCATCAAAAATCTTGCAGTAGGATTTCATGCTTCCGATGTTGATTCTTAGAGGCTTATTCTTTTCGTTGTCAACATAAAACCTGAACTCCTTCTGGTAGTCGAAAGCTTTTGGTTTATGGAACGGTTTCATATTTTCATAATGTACCTGCTCGTCATAGTATTTTACAAAGCCATGATCGAAGCTGTAGCCTAACTTTTTCAGTTCAGTTTCTACCCGTTCTATAAAAACACCTGGTTGCTTGATCATCAGGCACAATGAACCGAACTCAGAGTTTCACGGATCAAATTTGAAGTCCTGGGGATTGGTTGCGGTAGCTGGAGGCCGAGACGCGGTACCAGCCTTCCGGTAGCGCGGGATCGGCGCGGAAGTCGTTCTGGCGATCGGCCGTACCGAGCCATTCCCGGCTTATATGCCAGCTCACCCAGTTGGGTATCCCTCGCCCGCGGCTGTAAGAGAGGGCGTATTGAGGCTTCGTGATCAGGTAATTATCGGGACTGCCGACATCCGCTGTGGCCCCGCTGGGGCTTCCCAGTAGCAATTGCTGCTCCTCCAGGGTCAGTGACTGCTGTGGCTCGACCTCCGAGCCCTTGCAGCCTGATAGGACTATGAATAGCAGAAGAAGGTATCGGCAAAAGTGTTTTGACTGATAACGTCTGCTTCGCTTAGGCTTTCAGTGGTTACAGACAGCACTTTATTGGGGTTCTGCGTATCTACTTTCCAGTTGCTTTCACCGATAGCTTCATTCAAGGTAGGTGTTACGTTAGCAATGCATGAACCGCACATAATATTTGTCTTTAATTCTATCGTCTTCATAACTAGTTGTTTGTTTGATTTTATAATGCAAAGTTAGCCTGTATAGTCGCTCAGGCTGTTACACATTTATGGATAAGAGTTACACTTAATTGGCGGTTACAGTTTCAGCCACTTTAGGCGCAGGCTCTTGCTGACTACGTTGATGCTACTCAGAGCCATGGCTGCCAGCGGAATGCAAATAATATTGAAGTTAGATGCCTAGAACAAGTTCTGCTTAATGGTTGCAATAGCCTTTCTAGGCAGTTATATAGTTTTGAGTAATCGGACAGGTCAGAAGAGATAAAGGTCATCCTGGCCATGCTCCAAATGATGTTGCTTATAACCTTTAGGTCTTGTTTCTGCTTCTGACTCTGCAGATATATTATACATCTTAACTTTTGTGATAGCTACATAACAACAGTTATGTTCAGCAGTGTAGGATGATTATGGCTGTCGGTCGCTCCTGCTTCAGATACTCTTCTAAAGCATCAAAACCCCTGTGGGAAAGGTTTGATAATTCGATCCTTCGGACTACACAATACCCCATAGAACCCACTTATTTAGATAAATAATTGGGTTTTTATTTCGGAGTAACAGAAATCAGCGTCATGGCTTTTACTCTAATGATTTATCGCCCTAGCCCTTATTTCCGTCTTAGTGTTAGGTCAAATATATATCCAACAGATTTACAAGAATGATTTACCGACTAGTTATAAAGTCCTGTTTTGATTAATTCCTGATTGAAAACCTAAATAGTATCTATATTATAAATATAGTCCGATACTGAGAAAGTACTCCGTATATTTACGGTAAGCACAGTTTCAAAAAATTCATCCACTTTATAAAAAACTCACCAAAAGTTCAGGACATGAACTAATAGACATATAAATAGCTATGATACTGTATATCAAATACATGGTGAGCCTGCGTTGCAAAATAATGGTAAAGGAAGAACTGAGCAAGCTGGGCTTACAGTATGTGGTTGTAGATCTCGGCACCGTTGAGATATTGCAAGACATTACACAGGAACAGCGTACGCAACTTAAAACCAACCTGCTCATGTCGGGTCTGGAATTGCTGGATGATAAGAAGAGTATCCTGATCGAGAAGATAAAGAACGTCATCATCGAGATGATCCATTACTCTGATGAATTTCCGAAAGCCAATTATTCAGACTTTATCAGCGAGAAATTAAACCACGACTATACGTACCTGGCCAACATATTCTCTGAAGTTAAGGGCATTACCATTCAGCAATTCATTATCTTCCATAAAATTGAGCGGGTAAAAGAACTGCTTTTATACAAAGAGCTAAACCTGACCGAGATCGCGCATAGGCTCCACTATAGCAGCGTTGCTCATTTATCGAATCAGTTTAAGAAAGTAACCGGTCTCTCCCCTTCGTTTTACAAGCAACTAAAGCAAAAGCGCATGGCCAACCTGGAAAACATGTGATTTATGTAATATACTATTTTTACTGTGTAACATAAGACAGTTTGAATTGCCGCACCTTTGTAACATCAAAAACAGGTGTGCTCCATTAGGCACAGCTTCCGCCAGTAACGGATATTAAATACATCACTCCTTGATTCCAAATCAACCCTTATCAGCATTATCTAAAGCTTCATCAACTGCCTGCACAAAAGATGTGCAGCGCTAATACAGATCTTCTGTTCCCTGGATCAGCTTCCTGATCACAACTACTACCAATAACTTTTACAGCGAATTTATACTGCTTCTCATTTCTATATGAAAGGCGGATACTCTTGTGCTGCAGTTCAAATCCATACCCATTCATTTACAGGCTTTGCTTAAAACGGCATAGTTCAAAATCATCCTTTAATAGAAATTAAAATCAATTATATGAAAAGATTATTTACAATCGCATTAACCATCATATGCATCAGCTTTTTCCCGTTTAATGCTTCTGCACAGGAAAGACATGGCAGCACGCTTAACTTAGGCGTAGGTATTGGCGGCTACGGCGGTTACTACAAATACGCTAACCGCTCATTACCTGTTTTTAATATTAACTATGAATTTGATGTAGCTAAAAGCTTTACTCTTGCTCCCTTTGTGAGCTTCTCCACTTTCTCGAATGACTATAGAAATAACAACACGAACTATATTTACCGCGAAACAGTGATCCCGATCGGTGTAAAAGGCACTTATTACTTCGATGATGTATTAAATGCAAACTCGAAGTGGGATTTCTACCTAGCCGGTTCTTTGGGTTTTGCCGTAGTAAACGCTAGCTGGGATAATAATTATGAAGGAGACAAAGATTATTACAACAGAGGCAACCCTTTATTCTTGGATCTTCACATAGGTACTGAATACCACTTTAATAGTAATGTAGGCGCTTTCCTTGATCTTTCTACAGGTGTATCTACTATTGGCATTGCCATACATTGATCAACTTTAGCCTTAGACTATTATATAGCATCATCACCCCGGTTAAACATCGGATTTCACGCATAGCATTACATCAGTAATACTGCCGTGCATTATATAGATGCACGCACCCGCCAGTAACGGAGAAATAAGAAACACACATTGATTTTAAGAAAACTAGTGACATTCCTTGCCCTGGCATCGGTTGTTGTGATTACCGGATGTAAAGAAGATACATTCGTAGAAGAGTTTGGAGTTTGCCCCGTTGTTTTAAGTACCACTCCTAAAGACGGAGCCACCCTGGTTCCTCTCTCCTCTCATGTTACAGTTACCTTTAATGAGGAAATGAACCCTGAGACCATCACCCAGACATCCTTCACCTTAACAGGACCGGAAAAAGTACCAGGCGAAATCTCCTATGATACAGAAACCAACACCCTGACCTTCGTACCTGAAAACAACCTGAAACTTGCTACTACTTATACAGGTAGAGTTGCTACATCTGTAAAAGATGTGCTAGGTAATGCGCTTCAGACAGATTATGTATGGACCTTTACAACAGTACCTCCATCACTTCCCCGCGTAACTATAACTGACCCGGATAACGAGGCTACCGGTGTTGCTCTTAACAAAGTGATCAGTGCCAGTTTCAGCGAAAAAATGGATCCTGCAACACTTACAGCAACTTCATTTACTTTAAAGAACGGAACAACAACTGTAAATGGAACCGTTAACTATACCAACTATACGGCAACTTTTACACCTGCCAACAACCTGGCTACTAACACAACTTATACTGCAACTATAACGACAGCAGCCAAAAGCAAAAACGGTGTAGCTATAGCCAGCAACTATGAGTGGTCGTTTACCACAGGAGACAATAACCAGCCGAGTACGCCACCAATGGGTGTAGATCTTAAATCTGTGGGCCGCTTCGGCATCTTTGCAGGTGTAGGCATCAGTAACAACGCAGGCTTCAGCGAGATCAGAAATCTTGATGTAGGTATAACACCGGGTGTTCGCTCTTCGGTAACCGGTTTTCCTCCGGCTATAGTTGTGAACGGCGCCATTTACGCCTCAGATGATAGTGCACCGGCAGGCACATCAGCCATGTTGTTACAAGCAAAGCAGGACCTTTTGGAAGCATATCTTTTTGCTGAAGGAGCATCTTCTCCGGCACCAGCTACCGTAGCCGGCGACCAGGGTGGCAAAACGTTAGCACCAGGTATTTACAAATCTACTTCTACATTATTAATACAGGCTGGTGACTTAACACTAGATGCACAAGGCGACCCGAATGCAGTATGGATCTTCCAGATAGCTTCAGACTTTACCACAGTTGGCGGCGCAGGCGGTAACATTATATTGACTGGCGGCGCACAGGCTAAAAACATCTTCTGGCAGACAGGCAGCTCAGCTACTATAGGCGATGGTACTTCCTTTAAAGGAAATATACTTGCTCTTACCTCTATCACCATGAACTCAGGTGCTACAGCAACAGGTAGAATGCTTGCCAGAAATGGCTCGGTTGTAATGACCAATACGAACATCATCACGAAGCCTTAATCAACACGAACATGACAATCAAAAATAATATTACCGGATCGCGCACAGCGTGGTCTGGCTCTAAACTTACGCTCAAAACTATAGTTCTTAGCACCATAATCTTTACAGGCATACAGGCTCCTGTCCAGGCCCAGGAAGCTCCGTTCACGAAACCATCTTGGTGGTTTGGTGCAGCTGCCGGTGCAAACTTTAACTTCTATAACGGTTCTATACACAAGCTTAACTCACAACTTACGCCACCAGTAACCTTCCATGAAGGTAATGGCGTGGGTCTGTTCGCAGCGCCGCTTATAGAGTATCGTCGCCCGGAATCGAGATGGGGATTGATGCTGCAAACGGGTTACGACAGCCGCAGAGGTGAATTTGACCAACAAACCACTGCCTGCGACTGCCCTGCTGACTTAAGCACTAAACTGAGTTACATTACCATAGAGCCTAGTCTGCGCTTTGCCCCTTTCAAAAAATCAGGTTTTTACCTGATGGGTGGCCCGAGACTGGCCTTTAATGTGAAAAAAGAATTTACCTACGAGCAAGGCGTTAACCCGGCTTACCCGGATCAGGAAAAGAACCCTATAGTTAAAGGCGACCTGAGCGATGTGAAAGAAAGACTACTTTCGATGCAGGTGGGTGCCGGTTACGACATTCCGCTCGCTTCGCAGAACAACCGCACACAGGTTATACTTTCTCCGTTTGTAACGTACCAGCCATACTTTGGCCAGTCGCCACGCAGCATCGAGACCATGACCGTAAACACGCTCAGAGTTGGTGCTGCACTTAAATTCGGACGCGGAAAACCAAACGCAACTATAGCTGCCAACGATGTAACGTTCTCGGTTAACTCGCCTACAAACATTGCAACAGACCGCAGAGTAAGAGAGACTTTCCCGCTTCGTAACTATGTATTCTTTAACCAGGGTTCTACTGCCATACCAAACCGTTATGTACTGCTGGAGAAAAACCAGGTAAAAGATTTCAAGGAAGACCAGTTAGAAGTGTTCACACCTAAAACATTATCTGGCCGCTCTGACCGTGAAATGACAGTATACTATAACGTACTGAATATTTTAGGTGACCGCTTAGGCAAAAATCCATCCGCAACTATAACGCTGGTCGGTTCGTCAGAAAATGGTCCGCAGGAAGGCAAAGTAATGGCTGAAGCCGTGAAAAGCTACCTGGTAAATACCTTTGGCATTAATGCTTCGCGCATTGCAATAGAAGGTCGTAACAAACCTAAGTTACCTTCAGAGCAGCCGGGTGGTACCAAAGAACTGGAACTGCTTCGTGAAGGCGACCGTCGTGTATCAATCGAAAGTAATGCACCTGCGTTGTTAATGGAGTTCCAGAGTGGTCCGGAAGCTGCCCTGAAACCGGTAGAAATAACAGCCACACAGGAAGCACCGCTTGATAGTTATGTAACGTTTACAGCAGCCGGTTCTGATAAAGCCTACACTTCGTGGTCGATGGAGCTAACAGATGATAAAGGTGTGGTACAGAAGTACGGACCATATATGCAGGAAACAGTTAGCTTACCCGGAAAATCGATTTTAGCAACCCGACCGAAAGGAACTTACCTGGTAACGATGCTGGGTACGAAAGAAGATGGCACCATAGAGAAGAAAGAAGCAACCGTAAATATGGTGCTCTGGACGCCTGCCAAAGACGAAGAAGGCCAGCGCTATAGTGTTCTCTATGAGTTCAACGACTCTAAAGCGATAACCACTTATGAAAAGTACCTGACCGAAATCGTAACTCCTAAAATACCGAAGGGCGGCAACGTGATCATCCATGGTTATACTGACATTATCGGAGAAGATACCAACAACAGAAACCTATCCTTGGCGCGGGCTAATGATGTAAAAAGAATCATCGAAAACAGCCTGGCTAAAGCCGGCAGAAATGACGTGACCTTTGAAGTTAAACGCTTCGGTGAAGATAAGTCGCTTGCACCATTCAACAACATATACCCCGAAGAGCGTTTTTATAACCGTACGGTTATCATCGACATCATTCCCGGGAAGTAAGATTCCGTTTATTCAACTGTTGAAAAGCTGCCTGATGTATTTCGGGCAGCTTTTTTTAGTGAAATGTATAATTCTATACTAGATGAGTTTGTCTATGAAATATTCTAAAGCTGCTAGATCCCTGCGGATAAAGTTCGATGATTCCATCCTAGAGTCTACACTGTAAAGCTTTAAAATAACAGAAGAGTAACAAAAAATATTTTTATTTTGGTGTTCCTGGTTTAAGGAGGCATAATGTCTCAATTTATTGAGCTATCCGTACGATAGGTTTAATAGAATCCGAAATGACTTTATCAAGTATAATTCGATAAAATCCTGATCAGGGTGCCTCGCATCTAGTCCCTGATTCTCTCCGCAGATAACTGCTAACTTCACTCCTTTATTCTTTGATAAATTCTTTCGTGCTTCTTACCGTGTCAATAGGGCGAACCAGTTTTTCTATTTGTGAACGTTTTGGTTCTAAAAAGGGAGGCAAAGATAATTTCTCACCCAGTGTTTCGTACGGTTCATCGCCCATAAAACCGGGACCATCTGTCGCGAGCTCAAATAAAATCTGAGGTGCCACTCTTGTATACAGGGACTCAAAAAAGTAACGGTTAACATATCCTGATGTAGGTAAGCCGATGTTGCTCATATGCTCTGTCCATTCGTCTAACACAGCCCGGTCAGCAACGCGAAAAGCTGCATGATGTACCGTGCCAAAACCTTGTTGTGCCTGCCGCAGATCAGGGTTATCTTCCACTATAACCGAGGCCCCGTTTCCTCCTTCACCCATTTCAAATAAATGAAAATTGCCTTCCTTCGCAGTCTCTTTAAATAGCAGCACTTTTTCAAGTATTTCCTTAAAAGCATCAAAGTTGGCAATGCGAACAAACACAGGTCCTAGATCCGTAATAGCATGTTCCAGCGGAATAGGGCCTTTTTGCCAGGGTGTTCCGGCTGCCACTCCTTTATTTGTCTCATCGGAAATCAGTTGGTACTGCTGGTCATCAAAATCGACGAACGAAAGTGTCTTTTTACCAAACTGTTCTTTAATCCCGGAGTGTTTCACCTCCAACCGGTCAAACCGCTTTTCCCAATAATCCAGGGCAGCATCGGTTGGCACCCGAAACGATGTTTTCGAGATCTCGTTCGTGCCGTGAACACCTTTCGGAATACCCGGAAAATCAAAGAAGGTCATGTCGGTACCTGCACTCCCTATGTCATCGGCAAAAAACAAGTGATAAGTTTGAATGTCGTCCTGGTTAACTGTTTTCTTGACCAGGCGCATGCCCAGGACATTGGTAAAGAAGTCATAGTTCTTTTCTGCACTACTCGTGATGGCGGTAACGTGGTGTATACCTTTGATTTGATTCATGTTATGCTCCTTTGAGAAGTCTGGTACTCATTTAAACTCTTACGGATGTCCTCTTCCTCCGCACTTCTTGGTTCTTCCAGCCAATAATTTCCAATGCATCCACTATGTCAGCTGTGGCTACCATAGTTATACGTCACAAATAAGGTAATGCAGTATACTGGCTGCCTGGGATGCCTGCAGGATCGTCTGCCCCCTCTCCTACCGAAACCATTTGCTCGCTCATTCTTAGACGAAGTGGCATGTTGCTTACGGCATGGCTTTACTTGTAGTAGATCAGAAGTCTAGCTGCAATTACACGCTTTTCTCTTCCCTGTCTTTCACCAGGCACTGGTATTCCGGGTGCTTTTTGAGGTATGAGCGCATGTAGGGGCACAATGGGATTAGCTGCAGGTTGTTGGCAGCAATGTGCTCCAGCGCATATTTGCTCATCGTGGCAGCTATGCCACGGCCGCCCAATTCTTCCGGTACTTCGGTATGGATGATGGTGATGACACCGGGCTCCAATTTATAGTCTATAAAGGCAGTATACCCGTCTACAGTTGTTTCAAAGCGATGCTGTGAGCGTCCGGATCACCGGAAGTAATAAGCACGGGAGTGCCATCAAAATCGCCTTTATACCTGCTGGTATTGAGCTGCTGCCCGATCAGGCCACCGGTAAAAAGCAGCAGGCCGCCATACTTCCGGGCATTTCGCGTAGCGTATTCTGATGCAAGGCAGGCCCCTTGCGAGAAGCCCGCCAGGTATAGCCCCTCGCTTTTAACGCCTTGGTTCAGGATGCTTTGCACCAGCTCGTCCAGCTGCTCCAGGGCAGGCTGGTTCTGTTCCTCGGGAGCCATAAAACTGTAGGGGTACCAGCTGTTGTTCGTAGCCTGCGGGGCAAAAAGTGTAAAATCCTGCACCGGCAGGTGATCGGCCAACTCCAGTATACTTTGAGCTGTAGCTCCCCGGCCATGCACCAGGATCAGCGCTTTGCCGGTTTCCGAAAGGAGCTTACCTTTTGTTATCACTTTCTTACTATGTGTGTACATGATCGCTTTTCGGTTGATGTTAAGTATAGCGCATTCCCATTAGCCGTTTTCCTTCAGCGTCACGAAAACTTGAGCTGCGGACAGCAGGCTTGAGGTTGCGCGTTTTATGGCCTTTGCCGGTCGTATCTTCCAGCAGCAGGACCTGGCCTGGCTCGAAGCGCCGCTTCTCGCCCAGTGATGTCTCGATCTCAATCCCGCCATCCAGCAGAAAGATGTATTGCCGGGCCGGGGCGGTGTGGAAGTCGTAATCGTAAGCAGGCACTACCTTCCGGAAAATGATGCTTTCCGCCATTTCCGGCTTCGACAAAAAACCGATCTCTCCTGCCGGGTCCAGGGGCCTGGTGACATCCTCAAAGCGGCTGTCACCGTCCTGGTCGGTGTACAGGCGGGTAATGGCAAATGATTCCATACTCAGCTTTATTCATAGACTTAAAATGCCCATTCCAATCTCAGACCGGACTTAATCGAGCTGAGGCAACACAGCTTCCAGCTCGGCTCTGCGCGACTCATACTGCGGCGGCAGCATCAAGTTTGTGCCTAACTGATCCCAGGGCTCGTCGATGCCGAAACCAGGGTTGTCGGTCGCAATCTCGAACAGCACGCCGCCGGGCTCGCGGAAGTAAAGCGAATAGAAATAGTTGCGGTCTTTCTTGTTGGTGATGTTGTAGCCCAGGCCTGCAATCTTGTCATGGAACTGCATCAGCACCTCTTCGTTCTTCACCCGGAAAGCGATGTGGTGGTTGGTGCCCGCACCACCTAAACCCCGCGGTTCGTGGGGCAGCTCTACCAGGTCAATGATGTTGGCTGTTTCCACCGCATCGGTCATGTAGCGGTAGCGGTTGCCGCTTTGCTCCTCAAGCTTATAACCGAAAACATCGGTCAGCACGGCAGCTGTTTCGTCTTTGTGCAACACGGTAAGCGTTACCCCATGGAAACCTTTGAGAGCTACTTTTGCCTTCACTTCATCGGTTTCCCAGCCTTTGCGGCTATCCGCATTCTTTGGTATAACCAGTTCCAGCTTCAGCCCGTCCGGGTCCAGGAAGGTCAGATACTGTTCCCCGAATTTATTAGAGGGCTTGTTGTAGATCACGTAGTGCTTCTCGAAGCGGTCGATCCAGAAGTCGAAGCTTCCCCCAGGAACCGAGTAGGCTATGTTGGTGGCCATGCCCGTACCGGCACTCCCCTTTCGGGCACTTTCGTGCGGGAAGAAGGTAAGTATTGTACCGGCGCTGCCTTTCTCATCGCCGAAGTAGAAGTGGTAAGTGCCCGGGTCATCAAAGTTTACTGTCTACTTGACCAGGCGCAGCCCTAAAACCTTGGTATAGAAATCTAAATTCTGCTTGGCTATGCCGGCAATTGCCGTGATGTGGTGCAGACCTAATATACTGTTTTCCATAATGTTATTGATTTAGCATCCATTTCTACCTGATAAAAGGTATACGGCCAGAGGGAACATCGAATTGAATTTGCGGGCAGATGTAGGAAGCCTGCTTCACCAGCTGCACCTCGGCATGCAGTTTCATTTCGTTGCTCACCACAACAATTGAATTTCACTGTGCATCGGGTCTACTACCCATCTTACATTAGCCATACTTATTTATTTTGATAGCTAAAGATTATGTTTATGGATAGAATTATATTAAAAAAATATAGTTGTATTCAACAGGCAATGTCTCGCTTGTCGTATGTTTTAGTTAACAATACAAATTTACAGCGCCAACCCGGCCGGTGCCATTGACAAAATACGGCTATTGTTGTATATCTTATCGAAAGGGGTAGCCGGCAAGGGTTCCAGGGCCTGCTCGCACGCTGCCCATGTGGCACAATAGAACGGGAGGCAGGAAAAGAGGCTCAAAAGCAACATTATCGGATCATCGTTGTAGCCACCTGTCCTCAACGCGTCCATCCAGGTAGCCAATGATTAGCCGGCTAACCATCGGCTGCAGAAACAGGCCCTGCTCCATCACGCCTGGCAGAAGCGCGAGCTGTTCATAGAGTTTCCCCGGACTTGCGATGATACCAAAGCTACAATCAGCAACTAAGTTGGCGTTATCGGTGACAAAACGCTCCCCGCCTTGATGCCGGATGCTGGCCTGGCACCCCAGGCGCTGTAACTGCCTTAACGTTAGAGCAGCTGCGAAAGGGGCAATCTCCACAGGTAAAGGAAACTTGCCCAAAGTGTCGACCAACTTCGCCTCATCCACTACAACGATGAACTGCCGGCTGTTGTAGGCGAGTATCTTTTCCCTGAGCAGTGCCCCACTACCTCCTTTTATGAGGTTCGCTTCCGGATCCACCTCATCTGCGCCGTCAATGGTGACATCGATCCTGGATAAGGCTGAAAAGTCAGTAATTGCTATGCCTGCTTCCAATGCCAGCTGTTCAGAGGCAACAGAGCTCGCCACAGCCTTTATTCGTAGACCTGCTTTAACCCCCTCACCCAATGCCCTGATCGCCCAGTTTGCGGTGGAACCGGTACCAAGACCTACCACCATTCCGTCCGTAACGTAGCTTACTGCCCTTTCGGCAGCTGCTCTTTTAGCTTCCATCAAATGCAGGGTTTATCCCGTGTTCCGTGGGTAAATGAGTACTCCTTAACAGGGGGAGCTTTTCTATTGATCTTTATCCATCTGCTCGTAAGCGTTAGGATCAGTCTTTCTTCAGTTGCCAAAGTTTGCCTGTTCCAGCGCTTTTCTGTCCCACCGGGCAAGGTCAGCTGCCGCTTCGTAAGTGCTGCGCAGGAAGTCCATCAGCATTGATTCCGGATCATCAGCCGTCTGCACTGCATCGTAAGGTAGAATGAACTCCCTGAGTTCCGGGTGATAGTAGGCCTGATCAGGTTTTATGCGGGCCTCCTTATATCCTTCCGGTTCCGGATAAATGTAACTGTAAAACGCCGCAGCTGGAAACGCCTCGCTTCCCGGCCAGAAGCCACAGCTGCAAACCTCTTTGGAATAAGCCTCCTGCACTACCCAATCGGGCAGGTTGAGCACGCCCCCGGGGTGCCTGGGCGCATCACGACCAGAGAAACGCGACACTGCCAGATCGAAACTGCCCCAGAAGAAATGAACGGGGCTGCACTTGCCTCTGAACCCGGCCCGGAACCGGGTAAACACATCGTGTGCCCGAAGGATGGCCTGGTGCAAAGCGGCTGCATGTTCCGGGTTGTAGGTAGCATGCATTTCATCTTTGTAAAAGGGGATAGGGTCTTCCACTTCATTCGGGACACGGTAAATGTCTGCCCGAATACCTACTCCTTGAAGGGCATCCAGAATCTGCTTAAAGCACCCTGCTACCGAAAGCTCTTTCAAGTCAATGCTGCGCATTTCACCAGCACTGGTCTTTAGCTGCAGTTGATGGCCTATAAAATCGAAGTCAAGCTGGAAATGCTTTTCCTCATCCACCATAAGCGGGGTTGTGAGGCCGCTCGGAGTGACATAGAGCGTGACGTGCCAGGAATGATTGATCCACGGTGTTTTTACCAGTCTGATCTTCCCTACGATCTGAGTCCACAGGTGTATCGTTTCATAGGTCTTTTGAGCATCCTTGAAGGAGAGCATAGGCCATTTTGTTTTCATATGCAACTATTATCAAACAGCTATTCATTCCAGCAACGTGATGACATCGCTGGGCTTGCTTAAAAGGCGATGCGGCGGGCTGGCGTTCGCTATTTTTTAAAGCCTTTCCCGCTGCTCCGTAGTCCCGTTTCCCCGAAAAAGACATGCCGTAAAACATGCTATTGCCAGAGGCTGTATCGGTGCTTTTCACCAGGTTTACCCTTGCTTTAATTTGTCTTATCTTCCACCATCTCCGCGCTATGTATATCCGTAAGGAGTTCCAAATTATAATAACTCAAAACCGCCGCCTACATGAAGTACAGTGCCATGAACATAGCTGGCAGCGTCAGAACTTAAGAAAAGGGATCCTTGTGCCACTTCACGTGGCTCTCCGAGTCGGCCTAGGCGACTCATCGTTGGAATAATGTCTTCTTCAGTGAGACCAAGACCCTCCATCGCAGCTGAAAGCATAAGAGTACGAATGGCTCCCGGAGCTACAGAATTAATTCGTATGCCTTGTGGTCCGTATTCATATGCAGCAGCTTTGGTAAGTCCTTCAACACCATGTTTAAATGCCTGGTATGCAGGATTACCTGTGGTTGGTTTGAAGGCGTTGATGGACGATATATTTACGATTGAACCTCCGTTGCCTTGTGCCACAAATTGGCGCAGTTCATATTTTATACACAATGCAGTTCCTTTCAGGTCTACGGCTTGCAGCTTGTCCCAATATTCCTCATCAAGGTCCTGGAACGAATTGTTGTCTGGTTTTAGCGCAGCATTGTTAACAGCGCAGTCAAGACGGCCATAGGTATCTACTGCAAACCTCACCATAGCTTCAACCTGTGTAGCATCAGAAATATCTACTTTAACAAATGCTGCAGTACCGCCCTTTGCTTGGATACTTTCGACAACTTCATTTCCGGCTTCGGCATTGAAATCTGCCACTACAACCTTTGCCCCTGCTTCTGCGAACAATTCCGCTGTTGCACGGCCCATGCCCATGGCAGCCCCGGTAATGATGGCTACTTTATTTTCTAAACTATTCATGTAGTTCTATTTTGATTGTTTTCTCAATATTTAAATTTTCTTAACTATACCTTTAACATAAGTTGTGAAAAAGCATGTCTCCTTCTTGTTAGCAACTTGGCTATGTTACAGGGTATTGTAATAGACTCGCAATAAACTTGGATCCTTCAAAGGTGATTCTCCTTTTACCTCGCCGAATATATCCGTGAACAACGACCGCAACTCGTGGATGCGCTTTCTGTCTCTCATCCATACTATAAAATCAAGCGGATCGGTGTTTTTATAGGTTTCAAGAGGCTGCAGGCCTCCCAGTTCTGTCACATCGGTGCGGGTAGACCAGGTTCCCCTGGAAGATTGAAACTCGTGGCTTGCCAGGTAGGCTAAAAATAACCGGGCACAAGCCTTGTTTTGTGTCAGCTTAAACATAGCGGCTCTTTGGGCCCAAGTGATGAAAAACTCATCTTCCGGGATGAACGATTGTGAAGGTTGATCCGGATAAGTGGGATAGCCTACGATATTTCCCAAAAATCCTTTCTGACCGACCAAGGCGGCAGGTGCGGCAGTACCTCGTACAAAAACCGGATTAAGTGATTTTAATTCGTGTAGAAATTCGATCCCGTATTTCTGGATGATGTGATCAAAGACATAGAGCACGGCATCGTCATCGTGAGGCGGCGTCATAACTAACTTGTCTTTGAAGACCGGATTTAAGAAGTCTCTGTAGTTTTTGGGCGTAAAACCAACTCCTTCTTTGGCATACTGCGGTAAAAAGGCAAAGATAAACGCACCGATATAATGCCCGTCCGGGTCCGAATAACTCTTCCTGATGTGCTTAAGACCTGCTGGCTTGAATGGTTCCAACACATCCATTTGCTTCCAGTTTTCAAAATCGTTCAGCGTTTGCAGCATCGTTACATCCGCCTCCAAAAAGCCATCGTTCAGTTGTTGGTAGATTTTTAAATCGTGGTATTTGGATAAATCAACTACGATTTCAATATCAATCCCCGGAAAGCGCTTTTTGAACTGCTGGTATAATTGGTCTTGCTGATTGGGAGCATCGCCCCCTGCCCAGACCATAAATCTTTTCCTGCTGTTCTTTTGCTCTTCCCTGGCCAAAGCATAAAGCGAATCCAACTCCGCTGTCTCATTCCGGTAATTCATGATATTCTATTTTTCAAGTTATACTTCACTTCTGCCATACAATTTTAGCTAACGGCAGATATAATGAAATGGATTTAACTTTGGAATCCTTGCACTACGGTATGCGTAAAGTATGGTAGCACGGCAGGCAGAAGTGGTAGGCTCTCTTGTTCCGATCATGAATGTTCCTTTGCTAACAGGAAAGCCAAATTCAGCAAGTCAATACAGCGGAGCATAGGAACCGCCGTACCCTAAAGCAGCTCAGCCCACAGGGAAAGCTCCCTCACCCTTCATCACCTATGTCCGGGGCTGGCTAGCTTTGACCTTCCTTACCTCACCCAGCGCTACTGCATATGGAATTGGGAACAGCAATTATCTGTGTCGTATAAAATAAAGCAGCTTTGCTCTATGGAAACTCTTGAAACATAAAAGGAGAAATTTGTAATGATATATTGTAACGCCCACCTGCATTAATCATCTATCCTTTAAGCTGACAAGTGATATCCCCTATAAACGATTTTGCAGCACTTAATAAAACCGGCTTTACTAGATCTTACCCGGAATAAATGGTGTAAAGCTCACCGGTAGGAAACAGGCCGCTACAAACTAGTGCGGGGCCCAAAGGTTAGGCGGAACACAAGATGAAGGTTTATGAAAAAACGAGAGGTAGGCTAGAATTTTCCCGAAACAAGATTATCAACCTTAAAAAAATACTACTATGAAAAACAAAATGACACCACTTGTTTTGGCTTCCATGTTATTTACAGCTTCCATAACCTTTGTACAATGTTCTAAAGATCCAGATAGTCCGGTTCCGATAGGAGTTGTAATCCAGGGAAAAGAAATCTTCCGTTATGACACCTTTGGAGATGAGGAGTTCTGGAGTGGCCTTTTGCATATTGATAAAGCCATAGCAGGTGAAAAAAATGGGGGCTTCGGGCCAGGTGTTAGTCCTGCTACTGCATTAGCGGTGGGGTTAAAAGTAGATGGGGAAGCCTTACCGGCAGAAGTAATTACAGGTATAAAATCTGGGGCAGTAGATCTAAATGATCCGGCTACGACACTTGAACTTATCAAACTGAATGCGGTAGTGGGTGTACAAGGAATACTTGATGACGGGGGGAATATAGTATCTGTGGGCATTACGTGTGCATCCTGTCATTCAACAGTTGATAACTCCTTTGCTCCTGGCATTGGAAAAAGGCTTGACGGCTGGCCCAACAGGGATCTGAATGTAGGTGCCATTATCTCCTTACTGATAATGCTAAGCCAATAGCAGACATGCTCCATGTAGACGAAGCGACACTTAGAACAGTACTCAACATGTGGGGGCCTGGCAAATATGATGCTGTCCTGTTTGTGGATGGGAAAGTCCTGCGCCCGGATGGAAAGGTAGCTGCCAATTTGCTTCCTGCGGCCTTTGGGCTAAAAGGTATAAGCCTGACCACTTATACCGGTTGGGGCAACATAACTTATTGGAATTCTTTTGTAGCTAATCTTGAAATGCACGGCAAAGGAAACTTTTCTGATCCTCGCTTAAATGATCCTGTTAAATACCCGATAGCTGTGGAAAATCATTTATGCAATGTGATGAATAGTCCGGATCTGATCACGCCCAAATTAGCTGCGCTGCGTGCTTATCAGCATTCACTACCTGCCCCTAAGCCTCCTATGGGTAGCTTTGGTCATCAGAAAGCGGGAAAAGGTAAAGCGCTGTTTTTAACAAAGGTAAAATGTGCTTCGTGCCACACTCCTCCTTTATTAGCTGATAACGTGCTACATACTGCAGAAGAAATTGGTATCGATGATTTTGCCGCGATGCGATCTCCAACAGGAAAATATCGAACTACTCCTTTAGGTGGTTTATTCACAAAAACCAAAGGAGGCTTTTATCACGAAGGAAGGTATGCTACGCTGGCTGAAGTTATCGACCATTACGATAATCATCTATCACTGAAACTGACACCTCAGAAAAGAGCGATTTGGAAGAATACTTAAAGTCACTATAAAAGAGCTGAACGAATAAACCGGATACCTCCTTACATTATAGCTTCTAGAACCTTCTCATCCGGTACTAGGCTGTGTCTGGTGAATATTTTTTAAGTAAAATTTAATGCAGGTCAGCTTTAGCATGGCTTTGAAGCTTACGGCTTATTTCTCATAGCGCGTGGCGATTCGACCGCACCCCTTCACCCATCCAACAGTTAAGGTTTCTTACCTGTACCTATTCATCAGGCAGCTCTGCTTACCTACCTGCCACCATAATCTTTGCGGAAACTCCTTATCTTACACTAAACTTTGATAGTATACTTGTAAAAACATGAGGGCACCGTTACAACTCCTGTCGTTTGTTCTGCTTTTGTCTCTGAGCGTTTCCTGTAGCCACACTAATAGAGAAACGGAAACAAAAACAGGAACTACAGCTACGCTGCTGGGGGCAGGCCAACAGCCACAAATCGCTGTAGACACTAAAGGCATTACCCGGGTGGTATATGGCCAGGAGGATAAGATCTTCTGCGCCGCCTCCAGGGATAACGGGGAAACCTTCGCAGAACCTGTTTTAGTGGGACAACTCAAGGGCTTGTACCTGGGCATGTCCATGGGGCCTCAGATCGCCAGTTCAACTAATTACTCGGTCGTGACCGCTATAGATAAGCAGGGCAATATTCATACTTACAGACTGGACCATACAACGGATACATGGGAAAAGACTGCTGGTGTAAATGATGTACCCGGTGTTGTACCTGAGGGCCTGATGAGTATCGCCTCCGGTGAGCAAGACACCTTTTATGCGGTGTGGCTGGATGTGAGAAACAACAAGCAAAACAAGATCGTGTTTGCCTCCACTACAGGAAAAGCAGACGCTTGGTCAGAAAACAAAGTAGTGTACGAATCACCTGACAGCACCGTGTGCGAATGCTGTAAGCCGAGTATAGCCGTGAACGGAAAGCAAGTCAACCTGATGTTCAGAAACTGGATGGGGGGCTCCCGGGATTTCTACCTGACCAGATCCTCTGACAACGGACAGCATTTTTCCCAGCCACAGAAGCTTGGAAATGGCACCTGGAAACTGGAAGGCTGCCCCATGGACGGTGGGGGAATTCTGCTGGACAGTAAGAATGTGCTCCACACTACCTGGCAGCGGGAAGGAAACATCTTCTATGCTCGGCCTGGCCAGCAGGAAGTACAAATTGGTAAAGGCCGAAACTGCCGGATCAGCGGAAAAACAAATCCTGTAATAGCTTGGAAGGACGGTGCAGATTTGAAATTAAAATTCCTGAATGCAGCTACTGAAATAGTAGTAGGAAAAGGCAGCTATATTGAAACGGCTGAAATGCCGGATAAAAAGACGCTTTGTGTCTGGGAAGGTGAAAACAAGATCCGCTTCAGGAAAATTTAAGCTTACAGCTACAAACACCTGTTTATACTTTTGCAAAACCTGTTCTTAATGATCAAGAGCGGCTTTTTTTTCATCGTTCTTTACTTCGGGTTTTTTGACGTTTGCTTCCTGACTTACCGAAATGGCTGAGGAGTGATGCGGAATCATTGATTTTAGAAACTGTCTTCCATTAGCCAAAGCCTGTTTCCTTAACTTAAGCAGTGTGCCGGCAAAAACAAGGAAATACTTTGTGCCTAAGCCAGGCTCTGGAAGTGCTGGTGCGTCAACTCAATGGCTTGGCTGGTAGTACATCACATAGCATTCGCAGGTTTTGCTGTAGCGGATCCAGCTGGCTTCTTTCAGGCTTTTGGAGATAAAATGGTTTGTGCCAGAGGCGGATGAACTTCTTCCCCTCATATTCAAGAGGGTTAAGGAACAGGATAGGAAGCCATCCACATCCTCTGCGTGCTACGTGCCTGTCCTGGGTATCCCAAGATAAAACCATTGGGAAGGTCTGCGCCCTGCAGTGAAAGCTGTTCCGGAAAGCGCAACTAATGTACACTTAAACCTATGCGTAACTCCTATTAATAGCGCCATTTGTTGTTAATCTCAACATTTATCCTAAAATTGACATTCCTGTGTTTACTATGTTTGGTCATAAAGGCTTCTTCGCTTGTATTTAATTCACAGCATAAAACACTCCAAAATAATTGGCAGCTAGCGCGGCCGCCACATCAACATAAAGGTAATATTACCAGATTCTACAGGAGAGTGCCTGAATTTTGCACTGTCCTTATCATACTTAAGAGAAACAAAAATAGCTGGAATGAATTTTTTAAAACTGCCCTTTCATACCCTCTTAACCGGGCTTACCTGCCTCACCCTTGCCCCCCATACTGCTCACTCGCAACAGAGCAGCAAGGAGCTCTATACTCAGGAAATTACCGGAACGAACCTGAAGTTTGATATGGTGGCCATACCCGGAGGCGAGTTCATGATGGGAAGCCCCGCCAGCGAGCAGGAAAGAGAGGCAGACGAAGGGCCGCAGCACCCGGTAAAAATTGCCCCCTTCTGGATGGGCAAATACGAAGTGACGTGGGATATCTTTGAGCCGTTCGTATATAAGGATTTTGAACTTACCCAGAGCGACGGCACTGTCAGCGCTGAAGTGGATGCCGTAGCACGTCCCACCAAGCCATACCTCGACATGACCTTTGGCATGGGAAAGGAAAATCATCCCGCCGTTGGGATGACGCAGTATAACGCCATCCAGTTTTGCAAGTGGCTATATGCCCGCACCGGCGTCTTCTACCGGCTGCCTACCGAAGCCGAATGGGAATATGCCTGCAGGGCAGGCTCCCAGACAGCTTATTCTTTCGGTGACGACCCATCTAAGCTTGACGAGTACGCGTGGTATGAGGCCAACAGCAACAAGAAAACGCAACCGGTAGGCAGCAAAAAGCCCAATGCCTGGGGCCTGTATGACATGCACGGCAACGTAGCCGAATGGACGATAGACCAGTATATACCCGATTACTACAAGAAGTTTAAAAGCAAAGCCACCGCAAACCCAGTTGCCAAGCCCGAGAAACTTTACCCCCATGTAATTAGAGGAGGCTCCTTTGAAGATGAGGCTGCCGCGCTGCGCTCGGCCAACCGGGAGGGTTCGGACCCAAACTGGAAGCGGATTGACCCGCAGATACCCAAGAGCAACTGGTGGTTCCCTGAGGCACCTTTCGTCGGCCTCCGGCTCGTGCGCCCTGTGAACCCGCCATCCCAGGCTGAGATTGATGCCTACTATAACCAGCAACCCACTCCCGACTATTGATTTTTGTTCTCCATCCTTAACCCTATAAAGAATCAACGTGAAAGATTTCGACTCAAATAAGCGAAGAGAGTTTCTGAAGGCGTCAGCTATGCTGGCTGGCGGAGCTATGTTGAGCAGCCTTCCTCTGGCAGGCGCCTATGCAGCAGGCAGGGGCACCATCAAAATTGCCCTCATCGGGTGTGGCGGCAGAGGTACAGGCGCAGCCTTCCAGGCTTTGGAAACGAAGTATGATATAAAACTGGTTGCCATGGCCGACGCATTCCGTGACCGTTTGGACCAGAGCTACAAGAGCCTGTTTGGCAAGTATGGAAAATCAAAGGTCAATGTGCCGGCGAGCAAGAAGTTTGTGGGGTTTGAGGGATACAAACAGGCGATAGCCGAGGCCGATGTGGTGCTGCTTGCTGCCCCTCCCGGATTCAGGCCCATGCATTTCGAGGAGGCCGTGAAGCAGAAAAAGCACGTGTTTATGGAGAAGCCTGTTGCCACAGACTCACCGGGCATACGTAAAGTACTTGCCGCCGCCGAGGAAGCAAAAAAGAAGAAACTGAACGTCGTGGTAGGCTTACAGCGCCGCTACCAGAACAATTACCGCGAAACGATCAAGCGCATTGAGGACGGCGCTATAG
Source organism: Pontibacter flavimaris (assembly GCF_001907195.1). Taxonomy (GTDB): domain Bacteria; phylum Bacteroidota; class Bacteroidia; order Cytophagales; family Hymenobacteraceae; genus Pontibacter; species Pontibacter flavimaris. Next base: position 656,146 of record NZ_LVWA01000005.1, on the reverse strand, counting down.
GCGACATTGTATCCGGACAGGTTTACTGGAACAGCGGCGGCGTTTGGGTGCGCCCCCGGGAAGCCAACCAGACGGAGATGGAGTACCAGATGCGCAACTGGTACTACTTCAACTGGCTGTGCGGAGACCACATCACTGAACAGCACGTGCACAACATTGACATCGCCAACTGGGTGAAGAACAGCTACCCGGTTTCGGCGCAGGGCACCGGAAGCCGCTTCCAGCGAACAGGAAACGAATACGGCGAGATTTTCGACAACCATACGGTGGAGTTTCTATATGCTGATGGCACTGTGGTCCAAAGCCAGTGCCGCCATTACGAAGGAACAAAAAACAGGGTGGATGAAAGCTTCCAGGGCACAAAGGGCAAAGTATACCTTTCCGCCAATAACAACGGTAAACTGTGGGATTATAAGGGAAACGTGATCTACGACCATGCCGGTAAGAACGACCCTAACCCATACCAGGCCGAGCACGACGAGCTTTTCGCTGCTATAGAGGCGGGCCAATATAAGTTTGCGGATGCAGAGCGCTCAGCCCTCAGCACTATGACTTCCCTGCTGGGCCGCTACGCGACCTACTCCGGGCAAGAAATAAAGTGGGAGGATGCCTTGAACTCAAACATAGACCTGATGCCGGAAACCTTAGCCTGGGATGCTATGCCCAAGGTGCTGCCAGATGCAAACGGGTTTTATCCCGTTGCCATGCCGGGCAAAACAAAAGTGATCTGATAAACTACCAATTTGTTAGCAATAAAGAGATTGTTCCTGAAACCACGGCTGCCGTGGCAAGCATCTAAAACTGGTGAGGGGACAATCTCTTTCAGTTTTACCTAGGCAGGAGGTGTGTTACAGGTATTTATAGCCTTCCTGCTGCTTGTGTTCCAGTACTTCCGTTAAACCTATGCGATTTCTATTGCTGTGCCTGTTTGCCTCACTTCTTACATTTAGCAAGCAACCTGATGAGCTAAAACCGTTTCGCATCAGGGGCTTTGCCCAAGGAACCACCTACCAGATAACCTACTACGCCAAAGACAGCAGCATATCAAAGGAGCAGGTAACGTATATACTAGCACAAATCGACAGTTCGCTTTCCATATATAAGCCATACTCCCTGATAAGCCGGTTTAACCGCTCCGCGTCTGGGTTGCAGGCAGACAAGCATCTCCAAAGGGTGGTTCAAAAGGCACAGCAGGTCTCTAAAAAGACAGGTGGCGCTTTCGATATCACCGTGCAGCCACTGGTGCAGGCCTGGGGCTTTGGGGCAGCGCCGGCCTCTGAGCTACCTGATTCAGCCGCTATACAAGCTTTGCTGCAGTGTGTTGATACTCATAAGATACGCTTGCGGAAAGGCCATCTACAGAAAGCCGAACCCTGTGTGCGCATAGACGTAGATGGCATTGCACAAGGCTATACCGTAGATGTGCTGGCAAACTTCCTGGAGAAGAAGGGTATCAGTAAATACCTGGTAGAGCTGGGCGGCGAGATACGGGTAAAGGGTCGTAAACCTGATGGAAAGCTGATGGCCATCGGAATCGAGGGGCCAGCTGTTAACAATCCTAACGATCCTTATCCTATCCAGAAAATTATCAAACTGGGGAAAGGGGCTATCACCTCCTCTGGCAATTACAGGAAGTTTTACCAAAGCGGCTCCAGAAAAATCTCCCATCTGATAGACCCCAGAACCGGTTATCCTTTAGACAACGAGCTGATCAGCGTTACGGTGTTGGCCGGTGATGCCATGACAGCCGATGCCTATGATAATGCTCTGATGGGAATGGGCCTGAAGAATGCCTTCGATTTTGTAAATCGCCAGAAAAAGCTGGAGGCTTATTTCATATACCGTAAAACAGACGGCTCGGTGGCCGACACCGCTACCACCGGCTTTACTAAGCTCATGCAATAACATTCCTCGAATACACTGAAAAGTTAACACGGGAGGGTGGTTTCGGTTAAACCATCCTGCCCGCTTTCAGGCTCTTCAGCAGCTTTTATATATGAAGGCTGCCCGTTAGGCTTGCATAAAGTTATCAACCTCCCGATATCCTTTTATGAGGGCCGTTTCTCCTTCCTTCCCTTTCCTTGCATTGCCGTGCTCCATGCCCACCACGCCTTTGAAGCCTTTTTCGTAGATGTGCTTAAACACATTCTTGAAATTGATCTCTCCGGTGGTAGGCTCTTTTCTGCCCGGGTTGTCTCCTACCTGTACATAGGCAATCTCATCCCATGTCAGGTTCATGTTGTGGATCAGGTGGCCTTCGTTTTTCTGCATGTGGTAGATATCGTACAGAATTTTACAGGAAGGACTGTTGACCGCCTTGCAGATCATATGGGTTTGATCTGAGGTACGCAGAAACAAATTGGGCGTATCACTGAGTGGCTCGAGCACCATCACAATACTGTGCGGCTCCAGGATTTCCGCCCCTCTTCGCAGGGCCTCGATCACATGACTCGTCTGCACGCCAATAGGCAGGTTTCGCTCAAAGTCGCCGGGCACCACGGTCACCCACTTTGCGTTCACGCGCTTGGCCACCTCCACAGCCCGCTTGCACCCGTTCAGGAATATATCGATGTGCTCCTTCTTCCCTGCCGCCAGGGTGTTTTGGGAGTTTCCTCCTTTATCCACCACAAACACGCCCATGGTCATGCCCAGGCGGGCGAGCTCATTGCCTATTTTCTCCTGATCGCTTACGGAACGGCCCATCATGCCATTGTCTTCCAGGGCAGTGAAGCCTTGGTCCTTCATGAACCGGAGCTGGCGTATTATGTCGTCACCAGCCGACTCTTTGAACATCCCAAAGTGAGGGGCATAGTTCAGGTTGAAGGCTTTGGCTGCCTTTTGCTCAGCAGGAGGACTTCCGGCCAAGACTGAGCTCCCGCTTGCAAGGGCTGCTGCACCTAACAGGCTGCTTTTTAAAAATTCACTTCTTTTCATTTATAAAAAGGTTAAAGATAAACAGCACCGCCTATATACTTATGGTGTAGCAGCGCATCAATATTTTACAACTTATAGTAATATATAAATATTTATAACAACAGAGAGATAGTCACATAACTCTACCAGTGTTCTTGTACAAAACAATGCTTGTCCTACAGCACGCCCTGCCCCATACAGTATGAGATATAGAAAATACACCTTCAGTTTCTACTCATCGCACTAGATCCTGTCAATCATTATTACCTGCGCAAGTCTCTCCCTAAATATAGCTTATTTACACTTATTAATATTATTTGTAAAGCTCTAATCTCCAATAGAAAGTATCTCTTTGCTTGTTTGTAGAAGAATAGAAAAATAACCTCCTACTGCTAGGCTGTGTCTGAAAAAAGGAATTTCGTTCACTCTGCTGGAGTTATGGCATTTGGAGGGAAAACAGCAGATGAGTCACGGCAGATATGAGCTAAGTCAGCGGCAGTGGGAGCTTATTGGGGAAGAGCTGCCGCAGCCAGTAAGCAGGGAGGACGGCAAGGGCAGGCCCAGCCGCTCGGACCGGGAGTTGCTCAACGGCATTTTCTGGATCCTGTGCTCAGGCAGCCCCTGGCGGGACTTGCCCGACAAGTACGGGCCTTGGCAGACGGTGTATGACAGGTTCCGGAAATGGCAGGGGCTAGGCGTGTTCGAGCGGATTCTAAGCAGACTGCGGCTACGCCTGCAGCAGGACGGCTACCTGGACCTGAACACCTGGTTTGTCGACGCCACCATCAACAGGGCGCACAAAGCTGCCGCGGGAGCTAAAAAAAAGAAGGGGCTGACCAGGCCCTAGGCAGGTCCAGGGGCGGCTTCTCCACCAAGGTGCACCTGCTATGCTGTGGCAGAGGCTTCCCGCTGCAGGTGCTCCTGACGGGTGGACAGGCCGGTGAAGCGCCCCAGTTTCTCCGGCTCCTGGAGCTGGAGGAGAAAAAGCCCAGAGTCGTGGTGGCCGATAAGGGCTATGACAGCCAGCTTATCCGCAAGGCGCTGCGGGGGCAGTCAGTAAAGGCCCAGATACCGGAAAGGGGGCTGGCTGCGGGAAGCAGGCGCAGAAGGAAAGGCAGACCGCCTAAAGTGAGCAAGCAGCTGTATAGCCAAAGAAATATCATCGAAAGGCTCTTTGGCAGGCTCAAGGAGATGAGGCGGTTTGCCTGCCGGTTTGACAAGCTCGCTGACAGCTATCTGGCTTTCGTGCAACTGGCCTTTATGAGAGTTTGTCTTAAACCTTATTTTTCAGACACACCCTAATTCCCGAGTTCATATTACTGCAGCTTCAGGGCCTTAAATCCATGTAGGCTTCTGCTATTTCCCTCAGCAAGGGACAGCCAGTGGCGGAGCAGACCATACAGGGAATTAAAGTCTTTTATACTTTCAGCGGCATAAAGTTGTAGAACTTTCGAACCATTATTTGTAAAGTCCCCTGGAAATTCACTTTACGCTAAACCAAAATTTATGACGGCCGTTTGGTAAACAATATTAAAGCCTGCGTATGTATGAATACTCAGGTATAAACCCTACTCCTATGTCCCCTCAGACACTTTGAAAGTATTCGAATGAAATAATGGTTTTAGCCACCTGGTCAGGCATCAAGAAAGCACCATAAGAACAGTCAGTTACCACATGACAACCTATCAAGCAGATTTATTGGAATCAAGAGACTTTATTCTCAACATTTTTAAAGGAAACGCTTCACAGGAAGCTGTAAGCTGGTTAAGGGAAAAACTGCAGCAAGTAGCCGACGCCGAATCTGGCAAAGAGCTTTACCTCGCCTTTAGCGCCGCGCCGCGCTTTACTGGCAAACAGTTGCTTCAGCTGCATGAAGCAGATATAGCTAAAGCCGAAACATTGCGGTCTGGCTTTAATCCATCATTTTGGACTACGGATCAGGCAGCGCGCACCTTATTACTGCTCACGACACCGCACCAGGACAAGCAAGCTTATCTCAAGAAAATAGACCAGCTGTTCAGCACCGCTGAGATGGGTGAACTGGTGGCGCTGTATGCCAGCCTTCCGCTCCTGCCCTACCCTGAAGCATTTAAGCTTAGGGCGGCAGAAGGAGTCAGGACCAACATGGGCACGGTGTTCGAAGCCATTGCCCTGGATAACCCCTACCCTGCCGATTACCTGGAGGAAGCCGCCTGGAACCAGATGGTGCTCAAGACGGTATTCGTAGGCAAGCCGCTATACCGAATCTATGGTCTGGAAAAGCGCAGCAACCCGACCCTTGCCCGCATCCTGTCAGACTACGCCCACGAACGTTGGGCCGCAGGACGCACGGTAACGCCAGAGCTATGGCGGCCTATAGGACCTTTCCTCAACACAGGACTCATCCAGGACATCAAAAAGCTTTTTGAACACCCTGATGCCATTCAGCAGGAGGCGGCTGCTTTGGCCTGCTCTCAGGGTAGCTTCTTGCAGGCAAGAGAGCTACTGGAGGCGCACCCTGTCCTGAAGAACAGAATAGAAACAGGCCAACTGAACTGGAACTACATAGGCGATAAAGTATCCACCACCAATCAATAAAACCCTTACACACCATGACACCAAATAAAATGATGTACATAGACCCGCACATTCATATGACCTCCCGTACCACGGACGATTACGCCAGAATGAGCGCTGCGGGTATCGTTGCTATTATAGAACCATCTTTCTGGTTAGGGCAGCCACGTACCGAGGCAGGTTCCTTTAAAGACTATTTCAGCAGCCTGCTGGGTTGGGAGCGCTTCCGAGCCAGCCAGTTCGGCATCAAACATTACTGCACCATCGGGCTCAACTCGAAAGAGGCGAACAACGAGGCGCTGGCCGAGCAGGTCATGGAGCTTCTGCCGTTATTTGTGTGCAAGGAAGGCGTGGTGGGAGTTGGTGAGATCGGTTATGACGACCAGACGACTGCCGAGGACAAGTATTACCGGCTGCAGCTCGACCTGGCAAAGGAAGTAGGGCTCCCGGTGCAGATCCATACCCCGCACCGCGATAAAAAAGCAGGCACCATCCGAAGTATGGAGGTGGCCATGGAGCACGGCGTGCAGCCGCACATGGTTATTGTAGACCATAACAACGAGGAAACAGTAAAAGACACGCTCGACAGGGGCTTCTGGGCCGCCTTCACCATCTATCCGAACTCTAAAATGGGGAATGAGCGCATGGCTGAGATCGTGAAGCAATATGGCACGGAGCGCATTATCGTGAACAGCGCTGCTGATTGGGGTGTAAGTGATCCGCTGTCGGTTCCCAAAACCGCTTCGCTGATGCTCGATCGAGGTATTTCGGCAGAAGACGTGCGCAAGGTGTGTTATCAGAATGCGTTGGATGCCTTTGGGCAGAGCGGCCAGATGAGTGAGTCGGATTGGCTACAGGCCGTGCAGGTAGACCAGCGTGACAAGTTTTCTGATAACTCCATACTTCGAGGCGGGCAGGAGCCTTTTGTTGGCGAACGCAAGGCAACAGGTCAGATAGAGGACAACATCATTCGCTAATGAACATAGGAGCCTATATCAGGTTAATGCGCCCCGCAAACATTGTTACTGCCATTGCCGACATTCTAATGGGTTTTGCAGCCTCCGGCGCACTGCTCTCGCTCACTGTTCGGGAGAGCGACTCTCTTACTTTATCAGCGCTGCAGCCGCTTTTATGGCTGGTGCTGTCCACGATCGGTCTCTACGGTGGCGGCGTGGTTTTCAACGATGTGTTCGATGCGGAACTCGACCGGGTGGAGCGCCCGGAAAGGCCTATTCCGAGCGGTAGAGCTACTCTTCAGGGAGCTGCCGCGCTAGGCGCTGCACTGTTGGCGGGCGGCATTCTGGCTGCCTGGCAGGTATCGGCACTAAGTGCTGCCATTGCCGCTGCCACGGCAGCCTGTGCTTTGCTATATGACTGGAAAGGGAAACACCATCCTGTGCTTGGCCCCATTAATATGGGAGCCTGCCGGGGCGGAAATTTACTCCTGGGCATAAGCGCTATTCCGGCTGCCGTGGAGCAGCTATGGTATCTGGCCCTGATCCCAATTGTGTACATTTCGGCTATTACGATGGTGAGCCGCGGCGAGGTGCACGGTGGCAACAGCTCGGCCCTGAGAGGAGCCGTTCTACTTTATGCCCTCGTCATTGGCGCCATCATCAGCTTAGCCATGCTCCCGCAGTTTAACGTGCTCTACAGCCTGCCCTTCCTGGCCCTGTTCGGTTACCTTATTTTTCCGCCGCTTTTTAAGGCCATGCCCGCAAAAGAACCTGCTTCCATTATGAAGGCAGTTAAAGCAGGCGTACTGGCCCTGATCGTGATGAACGCAAGTATGGCGGCTGGTTTTGCAGGTTGGCAGTATGGCCTTCTCGTTCTCCTGCTCTTGCCCCTGTCGCGTTACATCGCCAAAAATTTTGCCGTAACATAGAGTATAGCCACGGTATTTCATTCAACCTCCACTTATGAAGTCAATCATTCAGGAATTTCAGGTACCCTTTACCTACGGCATTTATTTTACAGAAGGTCTCTTCAGCAAGGGGAACCCTATGCTTACCGATATTTTGAAGCAAAAAAGCGACGGCACAGGGCCTCGCAAGGTGCTTTTTGTGGTAGATGAGGGCGTAGCAAAAGCACATCCCAACTTACTTTCCGATCTGGCCACCTACACAGCATACCATTCCAATACACTGACTGCAGTGGCAGACGCAGTGTTGATACCTGGCGGCGAAGAGGCCAAGAATGACCCCGCCCTGCTAGACCGGGTGCTGGAAGCTATCCATAAGTATGGTGTGTGCCGGCACTCCTACCTGATCGCCATTGGCGGTGGCGCGGTGCTGGACATGGCCGGTTTTGCAGCGGCAACGGCACATCGCGGCATTCGCCACATACGCATTCCCACTACAGTACTTTCTCAAAATGATTCTGGCGTGGGCGTAAAGAACAGCTTCAACGCTTTCGGCAAGAAGAATTTCCTGGGCACATTTGCCCCACCCTTTGCCGTAATAAACGACAGTAAGTTTTTACCCACACTAGAAGACCGCGACTGGCGCGGCGGAATAGCCGAAGCGATAAAGGTAGCCCTCATAAAAGACAGCGCTTTTTATACACAGATAAAGCAGAACGCTGCAGCGCTGGTGGCCCGCGAAATGAAGCCGATGCAGGAGTTGATTTTTCGCTGTGCCCAAATGCACGTGGAGCATATCGGTAGTGGCGATCCCTTCGAATTTGGTTCTTCCCGTCCGCTGGATTTTGGGCACTGGGCCGCGCACAAGCTGGAGCAAGTCACCAACTATACACTCTGCCACGGAGAGGCTGTGGCTATTGGCATTGCCTTAGATGTGACCTATTCCAAACTGGCGGGAATGCTGAGCGAAGCGGAGTGGGAAAATATTCTGAGCCTGCTTTACGGTTTGGGTTTTGCCCTCTACATTCCCGAGCTTTCGCATGGCCTGGAGACACCGGCAAAAGAGCTGCTCATATGGCAGGGCCTGCAGGAGTTCCGGGAACACCTGGGCGGGCAACTCACCATTATGCTGCTTGAGAAAATAGGGGTTGGCGTAGAAGTTCATCACCTGGATGCAGCACTTGTATCCGAAGCAGTGAGCCAGTTGCAGCAGTGGCAGCCTAAAGGATTGCTAACAGTAACTGCGTAAACTTTATACTTCACTATTAGTCGCCGATAATGCTCATAAACGACGTACTGCATTTATCTTATTGCACCAACATCCACCCCGGTGAAACCTGGGAAGAAATATTCAGCAGCTTAAAGAAATACCTGCCGGAACTGAAGGAGAAGCTGTCGCCCAAGCAGCCGTTTGGCATCGGCCTGCGCCTTTCGGATAAAGCCAGTAGAGCGTTGGCGGAAGAGCGAAGATTAACTGCTTTTCGGGAGTGGCTGGATGAACACGGCTTGTATGTGTACACCATGAACGGCTTTCCATACGGAGGCTTTCATAACCAGGTGGTGAAGGACGAGGTGCACAGGCCTGACTGGACAACCAAAGCCCGGTTGGATTATACCCTGCGCCTGGCACATATTCTAGCAACGTTGCTGCCCGAAGGAGTTGATGGCGGTATTTCCACATCGCCCCTCTCCTATAAGCCCTGGCACGAAAATAACGCGGAACAGTTAAATACCGTGTACTCCGGCGCGACCGATAGCCTGGTTGAACTTGTAGAGCAGCTGCGTCAAATAAAAGAAAACACAGGTAAGACCATCCACCTCGATATCGAGCCGGAACCGGACGGACTCCTCGAAAACAGCGAAGAGGTCATCCGGTATTACCAGGATTGGCTCCTTCCGAAAGGAGTGGAAAAGCTTGTTCAATCCAGCGGGCTAACTGAGCAGCAGGCAAAAGAAGCTGTTCTGACGCACATACAGCTCTGCTACGATGTATGCCACTTTGCACTTGCCTATGAAAAGCCGGAAGAAGCATTTGCAAAGCTTACATCAGCCGGAATAAAAATAGGGAAGATACAGCTGAGCGCTGCCTTAAAAGTAAAATTGCCTGCTGATAGCGCCGGAAAGGCCACATTGGCCGGAAAGCTTGCTCCTTTTGCAGAATCCACTTACCTGCACCAGGTGGTGGCACAGGATGCAGCAGGTAAGCTCACCCATTACCCTGACTTGCAGCTGGCCCTGGACACCATGCAGGAGACAAAAGCCCAGGAGTGGAGAACCCACTTCCATGTGCCGCTCTTTACGGATGCTTATAACGGACTCCAGTCTACACAGGGCGATGTGGAGCAGGTACTGGCATACTTAAAAAACAAGCACATCACCAATCACCTGGAGGTAGAGACCTATACCTGGGAAGTGCTGCCCGAAGGGTTAAAAGTTGACTTATCCCAATCCATCCGGCGCGAACTGGAATGGGTTATGAACATCATAAACTAAACACAAGATGCAAAAGACGGTAGTAATCAACGTAGTGGGGCTCACGCAGTCGCTAATCGGTAGGCATACTCCCTTCTTAGCGGAGTGGACAGAAAAGACAGCGCAACAAGCAGCTATACATCCTGTCTTGCCTGCCGTTACCTGCGCGGCGCAGGCAACCTATTTAACGGGTAAACTGCCGGAGGAGCACGGTATTGTCGGGAATGGCTGGTACTTCCGCGAGGAGTGCGAGATAAAGTTCTGGCGGCAGTCGAACAAACTGGTACAGGCCCAAAAAGTATGGGAAGCCGCCAGAGCGGCAGACTCTGCCTTTACGTGCGCCAACATGGGCTGGTGGTACAACATGTACTCCACCGTCGACTACTCCCTTACACCACGGCCGCAGTACCTGGCCGACGGTCGGAAGCTGCCCGACTGCTATACCCACCCTGCCAGTCTGCGCGATACCTTGCAGAAAGAGTTGGGGACCTTTCCCTTGTTCCATTATTGGGGACCTAAGACCTCTATCAAATCGAGCAGGTGGATAGCAGATGCTTCTAAAATAACAGATGACCTGTATGACCCGACGCTCACGCTCATTTACCTGCCGCACCTCGATTACAACCTGCAACGCCTGGGCCCAGGCGACCCGCGCATAGCCACGGACCTGCAGGAAATAGACGCTGTTTGTGCCGATCTGATTAAATTCTACGAAGCACGCAATGCGCATGTGATCGTGCTGTCGGAGTATGGCATTTCGGAGGTGCATCAGCCCGTGCACCTGAACCGGGTATTTCGGGCGCGTGGCTTGGTTGCCCTGCGGGAAGAACGGGGGCTGGAGCTGTTGGATGCAGGTGCCAGTGAAGCTTTCGCCGTGGCAGACCACCAGGTGGCCCATGTTTATGTGAAAAACAAGGACCGCATAGAGGAAGTAAAGCAGCTTCTTGCACAGGTGCCGGGGGTGGAAGAAGTATTGGCAGGCGATGAACGGGATAAGTATGGCCTGGGGCACGATCGCTGCGGCGAACTGGTGGTAGTTGCCAGCAAGCATGCCTGGTTCACCTACTACTACTGGCTCGACGACAGGAAGGCACCCGACTTTGCCCGCACCGTAGATATCCACAAAAAGCCCGGCTATGATCCGGTGGAGATATTCGCCGATCCGAAGATAAAATTCCTGCTGCCCCTGGTGGCTGGTAAGCTCGTCAAGAAAAAGCTCGGGTTCAGAACCCTGATGGACATCATTCCACTTGATGCTACGCTTGTGAAAGGCTCCCACGGGCGTATTCCTGAGACACAGGACGAGTGGCCGGTATTCCTCTCAAATAAGAAAGAACTATCGCTCCCAGCAGGCATACAGGCAACGGATGTATTCCAGCTCATACTTCACCACCTTGATGTGAGGCTGCAGCAGAAGGCGGGTCATTTACAGCAAGTCAGCCCGCAGGTAAGTTAATCCCGTGGCATTGATCCAACTCTCACCTTTTATCTAAAAAACCACAAATTTATGCTTTCCACTACCTCAGCCATTCTCTCAAGCCTCCGCAACCATGCGTCGGAAGTTAACTGGCAAAAGCTTCTTGAAGACATCATTTCGTCCTTTGACTGCTCCACCGGCACCCTTCATTTTTATGACAAGGAATCCAACCTGTTGAAACTACAGGCGCAGCAGGGCATTCCTGCATTCTTACTGCCTAAAATGACAGAAATTCCTATCGGAAAAGGCATGGCCGGCATTGCAGCGGAACGCAGGCAGCCTGTGGAGATGTGTAATCTTCAGACTGATAATTCGGGGGTGGCACGCCCAGCGGCAAAAGAAACAAAGGTAGAGGGATCGATAGCTGTTCCCATGCTGCTAGAAGGCAACCTGTATGGCGTGTTCGGTGTCGCAAAGCCAGTGCCCTACGATTTTACGCAAGACGAGCAGGATGCCCTGATAAGGATTGGGCAAGAGATGAGCCGTTACATTCGTGCACAGGCTTCGCCGGTTGGCTAAAGTATTTACTGCCCCTGCGCTGCATTTTGATAAAATATAACAGGCATGTACTGTCTTTTCCACGGCCATGAAAGGTATGGTTGTTAAAAAACTTGGTAGGCAAATCATTTTATGTAATTGAACGTAGGCTGTATCATAGACAAATTAGATTTATTAAATATTTTCTTCCAGGTGTAACTAATCTATATCTCTTTTTCATCTAACGCATAAATAAATGATGACCTTCCTATGCGAGCAGTAGTTATAGCACCAATCAAACAGAAGTTGTCCAAGGTCAATGACCAGTCAACAGGTGACACATCCCCTCCCTGCTGAAAGCACCGGTTGCACGTACCCCATTTTCCTCCTATTCACGACAAGCTGCAAGAGAAGACAGTCGGTTTACATACAGACCTAACTGCCTTACTGCCCCTTAATCTTTCCTCCTGACCCAGCATCCATAAGGCCTCGATGTGGTTAGGCATATAGGATATTCTTGGCCTATAGGCCGTACGCTCTCGCTTTACAGTACCCGTCCTCAGCTAAATGTTAATATTAAAAAAGAGTTATGAAGCATACTTATACTATATTTTCTTTCCTGCTCTTGGCTTCCTGTTCTGCACCGCAAACCTCTGTTCCGGTGGATGTACTCACAAAGGAAATGCCCAAGGTTCCTATGCCTGATGCCGTAGCTGCTCAGGTACCGGCAGGTTACAAGGCCGAAGTATTCATGCAGGACCTTAACTGGCCAACCAGTATAGACTTTGATATGAGCGGCAACGCGTATGTGGCAGAAGCTGGTTATGTATATGGCGATCCCTTTGCACCGGCCCGGATCTTTAGGATCTCGGCAGAAGGCTCGCTCAGTCTCTATGCCAATGGGTTTATAGGTCCTATCACCGATATACTGTGGCATCAGGACAAGCTGTTTGTATCACATAGGGGTAAAATATCAGCCGTTGGAGCAAACGGAGCCGTTGAGGACCTGGTAACAGGGCTTCCCAGCTATGGCGACCATTTCAATAACCAGATGACCGTGGGGCCGGATGGCAAGATTTATTTCGGCCAGGGCGTAGCCACTAACTCCGGCGTGGTAGGCCTCGACAATGCCTACCCGTATATCTGGCTCCTGCTGTGGCCGGATGTACATGATATTCCAGCCAAAGACATGAAGATTGCCCGTGAAAGCTTCCTGACGCCACAGCCTAATAATGTGCTGGCACGCCAGGGAAATTTGCTGAGTCTCGGGAGCAATGTGACCTATGCCGTTACCAGTATCTTCAACCGTAACAAAAATACGTCGCTGCTGGTACGCACCCGTGGCTTTCAACCTTTTGGAGAGCATAAGCGCACGGTAAAAGGGCAGACGAAAGCCAGCGGCACCATTCTGCGCATGAACGCAGATGGCTCCGGACTGGAAGTATATGCGTGGGGGCTGCGCAACCCGTTTGGTGTCATGTGGGGGCCTGATGGGCAACTATATGTAACAGACAATGCCTACGATGAACGAGGCAGCCGCCCGATCGCCAATGCCAAAGACAATATCTACCAGATCCGCCAGGACGGCTGGTACGGCTACCCGGATTATTCCAGCGGAATCCCGGTAACGGACCCGCAGTTTCAGTCTGACCGTGGTTCTAGGCTTAAATTCCTGATGGCTGAGCACCCACCTGTAGAACAGCCCTGGCTCACGCGTCCTGAAAATGCGGCCTCTACCAAGTTCGATTTCAGTACCAACGATAACTTCGGCTACAAGGGACAGATGTTTTTGGCAGAGTTTGGCCCCGCCACACCCATCACCGGCGATCCTCACCCCGGCACAGGCTATGTCGTAGTTCGTATCGATCCGGCAACCAAAGAAGCTCAATCCTTTTTGAGCAACAGCGCTCCTGGCCCTGAAGGATTGGAAGCGGTTGTCACGGCTGGCCCAAGGCACCCGGTAGAAGCCCGGTTCTCTCCGGATGGACAGACACTTTATGTGGTGGATATTGGGGTGATCCATGGCGATATAGCTGGTGCAGGTCCTTTTCCGCTGCCGATACCAGGCACAGGGGTGATCTGGCGCATCACGAAAGCTGGAGCTACGAGTGCGGGCCCACCTGCCAACTTATCGCCCCTGCCGACTCGCCTGCATAGCTCGGTTCCTAACAAATAGTTAAACGTTGCTACATGGTATAACCCATTTATGCCCTCCTGCACCTGGTCACGCTTGCCCAAGTAGTTCTCCTCTTTGCAGCTGGCTTTTCTTGGTGTCGGCGCCGTTGCCGCTGCCCAGCTTGCTGGTGATGCGCTGCCCCTTCGAAGTAGAAGTGCCCCGGCACGTAAGGCCGGGATTATGGCTGTGCCTCCAAGCATTGACCTTTGCTGCAAATATGGATGCTTATTTCTGAAGAAGGAGAAGGTTCTGACCACATACATGAACAGGCGAGGGAGCGGCCAAAATAATCCGGAAAGAGTAGCCACTTTATCCCATTTCTGCGCCAAAAGCCTCAAATCCTTCAGGAAATGGTTCGAAATTCTTACCCTTTGAGCACCTTACTGGACAAAGAGCTTTTTTTTGCTTTTTGTCCAGTTTTTTTATCTACTACTTATTGCCTATTACATTAGTTTGCAGCACCTCGTTTAGCCCATAAGTTGGAACCCTACTTTCCTCGACTACTAGATTTTCCGAAAATATTGGACTAATGGCAGCTTGTCTCTTTCGGACAAAGGCAAGTAATCAATTTACCCTAACCTTTCATGGGGGCTGAACACTTAGAGAAAATTAGAAGATCATACTTACACTGACGGAGCGGCGAGTAATACTTTGGCCTTAAAGTTCTTATACTTTCTTCCAAAGTATACCATCGAAAAAGCGGTAAGCAAAATACCGATGGCCGAGAGGCCTATCACACTGTTCGAGAAGAAGGTTACCCAGTTTAGCTGTACCTTAAAAATCTCTTTGCTAAACAACACCCCTACGCTGCCCACATAGCCAAATGAGTCGGCCAAGTAAATCAGGAAACCCACGTTCCCGGTATACTTGAAGGTGGAAATGAGCCGGTCAAAAAACACGGCATTGAAAGGGATGTAGACCATGTACAGGCCAAGCCCGACAAGCGTCATCCACCAGATCGGCTCAAGTGATCTCATGGCAAAGAACAGGGTCGATACGCCGGCAATGGTAAAACCTAACAGGATGAACACATGTGCCGCCTGTAGCGCTCTGAAGTTATTTTTTATGAGAACCATACTGCCTATCAAAACCAGGATAACCAGCGTGATAGGCGTTTCTGTTTTTGAAAATATAGCTGGCTGATTAAAGTATCCCAATTCCTTCCACATTTCCGCGCTAAAATTATCGCGGATGTCCCGGAAGATGGTTGCAAAGCAATAGATCAGCACGCAGGCAGCTATACCGGCATAAAACTCTTTCACAAAGCCTCTTCGGTCTTCTTCAGTCATGGCAGTACGCTCCGTTCTATGCAGCATGTCTTCCTCGCTGGGTGGCGGGATCTTTTCCATCAAATAAACAAAGAGCAGGAGTGGCAGGGCAAAAACCAAACCCGTATAAAACGGCACCCAAAATTCCGATACGCCAAAACCCACCATCAGCCAGGCGCCAACTGACTTTACAAAACCGGAGGCGAAGATGAAGCTCACTGCTAGCGTGGCCCCAATAAAATCGGTGCTTTGCCTGCCCTCCACGTAAGAGAAAACAACTCCCCAGAGCATTCCTAACGGGAAGCCGTTTATGAAAAGAAAAGCGATATTATAGGGCGCGGGCACAAGGGCAAAAAACAACCAGCTTACCCAGGAGATTCCCGTCAGGAGGAGAATGACGCTCCCCCTGCCTGTCCGCTTGAGTTCTGAGATATACTTGATGCCATAGAACTTGGCCAGCAGGTACCCCAGCACCTGGCTGATAACCAATAGCGTTTTATAACTATAACCGGCAACTTCCAGCCCATCAAACGTAGCCACCGTAAACGACTTCCGGAAGCCGAAGATCATAGTATAGGCCAGGAAAACCACGACAGCAGCATAAAGCCCAACTCTTAGCTGGCTGTTTTTCTTACTCATTGTTTCTGACATGCTCTTTCCCTCTGTCTCTAGATTTGAATTTCTCAGGCCTTTGCCACCATTCTACTAAGTATAGGTTCTAAGGGGGCACGGTGATAATCTCATTTCGCCCTTCTTATACTTTGTTGTGGTTCCTATAACCTGCTGTTTAAAAACCCCAATTAAATATACAGATTTCTTAGACGCTGCAAATGATCAGGTTTCAGGGATTTCTAAAATGGCATTTGAAGGCAAGTGAAGGAGAGGAAATCAGGCATACGTGCGTAAGAAGCCACACCCGGTATAGCGCGGGTGGGTAGTGTGTTCTTCAACCGCTGGTACGGCACAAAAGGCTAGCTCCTGAGCTTAGCGCGAACGCGGGTTGGCCTTTTCATTCAAAAATATAAGAGGTTAGTCGAACCAGGCTGCGGCGGCTGTCATCATCGCCTGCAGGCCTGTTTTTAACGTTGGGTGAATTACAGGCGCAAACCTGGGTGAATGGTTACTGGGTATGGAATTAATTTTATCCGCTTTCTGAGCCTCCAGGTAAACCTGGGGATCGGTTCCACCCACAAACCAGAAAACATACGGTACTTTCCAATTCCGCCCGAAAACACTGAAATCCTCACTGGCAGAAGCGGGCTTGGTTTCAAACGACCTGTTTCCGAACTGTGCTTCAAATGCTGCAGCCACTCTCGCTGTAGCGATGGCATCATTCACAGTCATGGGGTAACTGACCAATTCAATAAACTCAGGGTCTCTTGGTGCATTGGAAGCAGCACATTCGGCACAACAGATCCGCCTTACCGCTGAAAGGATGTGATCTTTAACGCTGTCATTGAAAGTGCGGATATTCAATTTCAGGGTGGCCTCCTCCGGAATAATATTCTCCTTGGTACCTGCCTGCAAGGCTCCCACGGTCAGTACGGCATTTTCTATTGGGGCTACCTCGCGGGAAATAATGGTTTGCAGGCGCATGGTGGTAGCTGCTGCCATAACCACCGGATCAATGGAAGTATGGGGCTGAGAGCCATGCGACCCCCGGCCAAAAAGTCTTACGTGTAAGCTGTTGCCGGCAGATAAAATGGTACCGCTGCGGTAACTTACAGTGCCTGCTTCGCCCACCATAACATGCTGCCCAAGGATGATGTCCGGCTTTGGAAAGCGATCCATCATACCGTCGTCTATCATACTTTGGGCACCTCGCCCAACTTCTTCGCCAGGCTGAAAAACAGCCATCAGCGTTCCTTTCCAAAGGCCTCTGTTTTCTGAAAACAGCCTGGCCGCGCCCATCAACCAGGCCACGTGCAGGTCGTGCCCGCATACATGCGACACCCCTACTTCTATCCCCTCTTCATCTCTGGCTACCTTCGTGCTGGCGTAGGGCAGGCCGGTATCTTCGGTAACAGGAAGCGCGTCCATATCCGCCCGGAGCATCACCACAGGCCCTTCGCCGTTCTTTAAAATGCCAACCACACCAGTTACCCCGACGCCCGTAGAGACATCAAATTGATACCTGGCCAGATAATCCGCAGCAATCTGGGCTGTCCTGAACTCCACCATCGATAACTCCGGATTCTGGTGGATATCTTTATAAATGGCTTCAAGTTCGGGAAGCAGCTGCTCTAACAGGCTGTCCATTTTATCATTGAGCGCTTTAATTTGAGGGATTTCCATACTTATAGAATTGAAAATTTATACTTTGGCTGACACTATAGCATCAGGGCTGCTCTTCGGGATGGTGAGCAGGATAGCTACGATGGCCACTACGATCATAAAAACGTTAAACAGCAGTCCTACGCCGGCCGCAAACCGCACATTTATATTATCAGTCCTGCCCAGGAAAAGATCTGCCATTGGCGGAATACCTTCGCTCTGGCTAAGACCATAAAAGATAGCTGCTGATATTGCAACGCCAAAAGCAGCCCCCAACGACGAGGCCATTTTATAGATGCCGGACGCTGACCCGGCCTTATTACCTGGCACATTGCTCAGCGCTGCATCCGTAGAAGGTGTCGCATAAAAGCCGAGCCCTATACCAAATAGCGTAAACCCGATAAAAGAAGCGATGATGTATTCTCTGGCCAGTAAAAAGGTAAGGCTGGTGAGCAATATACCAACCCCCGTTATAAAACAGCCAAGCAACATCGGCTTTCTAGGTCCCATCTTCTGTAGTAATTTTTCACCTACACGAATGGTGCTAAGTACGGCTACCAAATAACCGATCGTAATTAAACCTGATTGCAGGGAGGACAGGCCCGCTTCTGCCTGTACGAGCGCCAGCGACACAAGCAACGTGCCGGCAGCCCCGTTAAGCAGGAAGTTGGATAGCGTGGCTCCCGAAAACGTTCGGTTACTAAAAAGCGACAGGTCAACAAAGCCATTTTCGCTCCTTTTTTCTATTCGCAGAAAGATAAGGGTGGCTATTACAAAAATGGCGATGCCTGCAAGTACCGCAGGACTTAGCCAGCCAAGGCCGGCGCCTTGCCCAATAACAATGTTGATGGCCAGCATGGCGACAATAAAGGCGATAAGCCCGGCCCAATCGAAGGGTTTGTCGTCTGTATCCGTTGATTTGCTTTCCGGCGTTCCTCTTATGAGTAAATAACTTACGACAGCGACAAGTATAGACAAAACAAAAATCCAGCGCCACCCCATGGTAGAGGCAACCAGGCCGCCAAACAGGGAACACAGGCCTGAGCCACCCCAGGACCCGATAGACCAGAAGCTAAGCGCCCGCTGACGCGCCTTACCGTCGTAGTAAGCTTTCATCAGGGCCAGGGTCGCTGGCATGATACAGGCAGCTGAAAGCCCTTGCAGGATGCGCCCGGCTAACAGGAAGGTAGCAGTGCCCGAAGGCGAAATAACAATGAGAAGGGAGCCTATGACACTGAGAAGTAAGCCTATGTAGGTCATCTTGACGCGGCCTACACGGTCCGCCAGGCCACCGGCTACAACTATAAAAATTCCGGAAAACAGCGCGGTAATACTGACGGCAAGGTTGTTCAGGTCGTGGCTAATCCCTAAATCTTCCTGCATCACAGGCGCAATGTTCAGGGTGGTTTGAGCGAAGAGCCAGAAGGTGACAACGGCTAAGACGATGCCTAAAATCAGCTTGTCTGTTCCCTGGTAGTGTGCAGTGCTAGCCTGGGTTTGGTGGATTGTAGCCATACGCTCATAATTTATTTTTTATATGAACGTAGCTGACTCTAAAACGGTAAGGGAAATCAAAAAATCAAGCCTCATATTCCACCCTTTCCGTTTCCTTATCCGTTTTTTCTCCCAGAAATTCTACCCAGGCTTTTTTGATACAAGGATAGTGCCTGGAAGCTTCCACCAGATTCATGAAACCGACCAGGTTATCCTCAAACCTTTTTGCCAATATATTATCCTTCAGGCTCCCACGCTCGTCAAAAGCCTCATGAGCCATAGCCAAGGAAAACATATCAGGGTACACCCTGGTGCCCAGGTGCTCCAGTGGAATTCTCAGAGACCACAGCCCCCGGTTCCCCCCGGCCATAGAGGGAGAAGCAGACAACAACAGCGCGTGGTGTTGATGGAAAGGCTGCGGCCGAAAGCGGGAAGCCCAGTCAATCGTGTTTTTCATAATACCGGGCATGGAACCGTTGTACTCCGGCGATGAAATAATGAACGCATCGTTTGCCAGAATCCTCTTTCGAAACGCTTCCGCCCCTTCCGGATGATAGCCGTCCACTTCCAGGTCCTGGTTAAAGGATGGGCAGTCAAACTCACTCATACTTGCGAAGTCGACGGTTCCGCCATTTTTCTCGATGACAAGTGCCGCTAGTTTTGCCAGTCTTGTATTGAGCGAGTTATCTCGTAGGGAAGCCGAAAAAACAAGAAAGCGCACTTGCCCTTGCCTATCATCTTTTTGCTGTCCTTCCATATATTTCTACTTTTTAAAAGGTCGGATACTTATGAATTATTCATTTATCACTTGTTGCATTTCGGAGGTAAGCCAATTTAAATCCTTACTGAACGCTTAGCCCACCATCTACCACCATGGTTGTACCGGTAATGAACCGGCTATCGTCGCAGGCAAGGAACAAAACCGCTTGCGCGATCTCCTCGGGAGTGGCGTACCTGCCCAGCGGTATGGTTTTCTCCAGCTCTTTCTGGGCTGCCTCGGCATGGCCAGGCGCAAAGCCCTCCTCCAGGGAGCGCATCATCCGGTTGTCGACCGGGGAGGGATGTACCGAATTCACCCGGATCTTCCGGGGCGCAGCTTCTACAGCCGCCGCCCGCATAATCCCCACTACGGCATGTTTACTGGTGATATAGGCACTGACGTTAGGACTTCCATTGATCCCAGCCACCGAAGATGTATTGATGATACTGCCCCCATCATTCATTTGCGGTAATACATACTTAATTCCCAGCCAAGCCCCCTTTACATTGACTGCGATTACTTTGTCAAACATTTCCTCAGGATACTCCGCAATCGGTTTTACCACCCCTTCAATGCCCGCATTGTTAAAAAACACATCGATCTTGCCAAAAGCCTTGACAGTGGCATCCGCATAGCGCTGCACATCCTCCGCCTTTGAGACGTCGGCAACACTGTACGCAACATGCTCGCTCCCCAGATCTTTGACTGCCTTTTGAAGCGCTTCTTTTTTCAGGTCGACCAGCATTACCTTGGCTCCTTCTTCTAAAAATAACTTGGCTGTGATTTGCCCAATACTGCCTGCGCCACCCGTGATGATAGCAACTTTGTTTTCCAGTTTTTTCATAGCGTTAGATTTTAATCGTCTGTCAATACGGTGCGCTGCATTCCTGTTAATTCAACTGCCTGCCTTAGGAATCGTAAAGACTGCTGGTTTAAGAGGTACTGCTTATGTCAAACGGATTCCTTAGTCGCTTATCTTTATTTCCTCCCGGATTCTCTGTATTGCCTTACGGCCCTTACCAACTGGCAATTTGTTATAACATGTTAGGTTGATTACCTATAAACTCAAACGAGGAAAAAGGTCCTTAGTTCTTCCTTTGGTCCACAGTGCAGGTTGGGGTCAATCAGTGGGAAAAAGAAGACCTCCAACACAGGTGCATTGGAGGTCTACATTCTACAGTAATTCTGTTTCGGACCCGAAAGGCCGAAACGCCTTTCTCAAACACCTTATTACAGGATGTCACCCATGGGCTTTCTCCCTTTAAAGTCTACAGGAACGAAGGTAAACATCCACTTCACAGGGTTCTGCCAGTCCTTGCCCTTTAAACTACCCACCGGCAGCTTTACAAGAACGGTGTTCCAGCCCTTCTTCACCGGCAAAGCTACAGGCTCCCGGTAAGAATACCCCTCGTCGAGAAGGGGGATCTCGGCATTTCCTTTCTGCCCGGCGCGCTTCCACATCGGCGGCGTTACAAGCTTACCGTTCAGGAAAAGGACACTGCCCCTGTCGTCCCACGTACCACTGGCTGGGGTGTCGGAGTTGTAGGAGCGTGACAAGTCCTGGAAACCAATCCAAAAGTGCCCGGTGGTGTCTGTTTCGCTCCAGAACCGGGTGGTGGCGTACCAGGTGGTGTTTTCCGCTGGTTTCTCCAGCACGCCCCTCACGAGCGGATCCCAGAAATGGCGCAGCACCACGGTGCCCCCCACCGCCTGGGCATCTGGCTTTCTGCCCTTAAACCCCTTCTTTTCAGGGGCAAAAGTGGCTGACAAATCCCCTTTGTTTTTATAGGGCCCAAACAATTTCCAGGAGATATCCGCCTGCGCGGCGTACGGGAAAGGCATATCTTTAAAATAAGACGCCTGAAGATCCGTGAGCCTGCGCTCAAACTCCTGGAACTCCTGCACGCGCGTCGGCTGGCTTACCGGGATATTGGTGATCCAGCCAGGATGGCCGCCGCCTTTCCAACTGCGCTCGGCAAAGGCCAGTATGCCCGGATAAACCGGATTCAGGCGCAGCACATCCTCCTGCTGCAGCACGTTGCGGTCATTCCACACACAAAGCGTAGCGCCCAGCACCTTACCGTCGCCCTCCACACGATCCCCGAACTGGCGGCTGAAAATGGTCGTCACAGCTTCCAGCGGATCCATGTGGTTGAGGTAGAGGTGGCGGGATTCGATGTAGGTATGATCCGGGTTGGTGGCGCCCTCTTTCATCCAAAGCTGGCGGATAGTTGCCTGGTCCAGGTTGCCCCCCGGATCCCATCCAATGGTTTTTTTCCCCCGCTCATGCAGCCAGGCTGTTACCTGGGGCAGGAAATCCGGATTGGTGATCTTCACTTCATCGCCTCCAATGTGCACATAAGGAACATCGTAGGTATCGCTAAAGTCATTGAGGATGTTTTTCAGGTAGGCCAGCCCTTCTTCGCTCTGCATGTCCACGCCCATGGCCCGGGTAAAGGCGGCACTGTGGCCCGGCATATCAATTTCGGGCACCAGCGTAATGTAGCGGTCCTTGCAGTACTGGATGAGTTCCTGCATCTCGGCCACCGTATAGTAGGCGCCTTTGTTGCGCATCATGTGCTCGGGGGCAGTCAGTTGCGGGTAGCGCGGCACCTCCAGCCGCCAGGCAATGTCCTCGGTCAGGTGGAAGTGGAAGATGTTCAGTTTATACTTTGCCATCACATCGATCTGCTCTTTGAGCATCTCCATCGTCTGGAAATTCCGGCCCACGTCCACCATGTAGCCGCGCCAGCCAAAAGCCGGCCAGTCCAGTATCTTACCACCAGGTATGAAAGTCCCGTCGCGCATCAGTTGGGTAAGCGTCTGCAGGCCATTAAAGATGCCGTGTGCCGTGTTAGCCTGCAGCTGCACTTTCTCCTTAGTTACCTCCAGGGCATAGGCTTCTTCTGCCTGGTGCGGTGCCTCGATTTTAGCAAGCGCCAGCGCGATGTGCGGCTCCCCAGCAACAGCCTTTGGCTTGATCTGTACCGCCAGCCCGCGCTCGGCAAGTATACTTTTGAGACGCTCGGCCTCTACGCGCAAGCCCTCCTCCTGCACCACAATGCTGCGGACCCGGTACAGCGGGAAAGCGGCTTCCGTCCATTCCAATTGCTGGGGCGCGGGAAGTACCGCCGGCTTCGGCTCCAGGTCAAACACCTCGTCGTAAACCAGGTGCTTCCAGAACATATAACCGTCTCCGTTCAGGTGCAGGCCATCGTTGGTATACTTGCTATCGAGCTTCCCGGCATTATCAGAGAAGGGCGTATGCAGGTCGAGGTAAGTATAGGTATGGGCGCCGGCGTTGGCCTGTAGTTGCGCGTTCACCTGCTTGATTACCTCTCCGTTGCGGGTATGGCCGCCAAACTTCCCAAACTGGTCGTTTACCGGCAGGATGCTTTGCATGTATACCTGCGTGCCTGGTGTTTTCTCCTGCAGGTAATCCGCTATCCAAAACAAATTCTTCAGCAGGCTGTCCGGAGCTATACCTTGCGCCAGGTCGTTGGTCCCGATCAGGAGAAACACTTTGGCCGGCTTCCGGCCCGCCACTTCATCAAGGCGATGCATCACCCCGGCGGAAACATCCCCGCTGATGCCCCGGTTTTTCAGTCTGCTGTCGGCAAAAAGCTCGCTCCACTCCCCGCCATCGCTGATGCTGTTGCCCAGGAAAATGATGTCCCCCGGGGTGTGGGGCAGGCTGCGGAAAAGCGTTGCCCGCTGGTGATGGTAGGTGGAGAAAAGATTATCCTCCAGCTTTACCGGCTTCACCTGCGCCCAGGAAGCGCTACCCAGAAACAAAAAAAGGAGTAGGAAAACGAACTTTCGCATAACTGTCAGGAATGTAGGATGATGCTTTAGAAAGTGCTGCTCCAGGGCTATACAGCACGCGCCCCGGAGCAACGGAAGGAGTGGCTAATTTAGATCTTCTTGAGGCGGAATAGCTTTGTCTCGTGGGACTGTACGCGTCCCTTCCAGCTTTTGCCTTTGCCCACGGTTTTATGCTCCCACAGGTCTCTTACCTCATACTTTCCATCCAGGCCCAGCTCAGCCCATTTTATACTATAGTTTTTTGACTTTCCATCCCTGTTAAGGATGGCCACGGCCACCTCGCCGTTCTCGAGCGGCTTCACAAACACGTTCCAGGTATCGTTCTTTACCTTGCGCTCCGCCTGCTTGCCCAAAGGGTCCTGGTTCACAGCGATGACCTCTTTGTTAAGTAGGATGCGCTTGGTGGGCTCATTCATATTACGCACGTCGTTGGTGGCGATCAGCGGAGAGGCCATGATGCTCCAGAGACTCATCTGGCTCTGGTACTCGGTATCGGTCATGCCAATTCCACCCAGGTCGCCGGAAGGCCCCGGTTTTCCGTAAAGCCCTACCACCAGCATGTCGGCATCGTTCCAACGGCCAGGGCCGGCATAGGCATGCAGTTCCGCGTTAATGTCCAGAATGTCGATGATTCCTTCCGCGTTCTCCTGATCGCTCAGGTTCTTCCACTTATCGCGCACGTCGTAGGTGGTGCGCCACAGGTGCCCGCCGGCTTCGGCGGCCCAGTGCCATGGCTCGCGCTGGCCCCACTCACAGATACCGAACACAATATCACGGCCGCTCTTGCGCAGGGCCTCGCTCATTTTGGTGTAGCGCTCCACGGCTGTGGCCGAGTCCTTGGGCGCATGGCAGTAGTCATACTTGAGGTAGTCGATGTCCCAGGAGGCGAAGGTCTTGGCGTCCTGCTCTTCAAAGCCCAGGCTGGCCGTGTAGCCCGCGCAGGTGAGTTGCGCCGCATCAGAATAGATTCCGAGTTTAATGCCTTTGCCGTGCACGTACTCGGCCAGGGCCTTAATCCCGGAGGGGAATTTCTTCGGGTCGGCAATGATGTTGTTGCGGTTGTCGCGGCCACCCTGCCAGCCATCGTCGATGAAGATGTAGTCGTAGCCGGCCTCCACCATACCTGTGGCCACCATCGCGTCCGCCATCTCCCGGATGTCCTTCTCGTGGATGTTATCAGCAAAGAAATTCCAGGTCATCCAGCCCATTGGGGGCGTGGGGGCTAAGGTCTTCTGCTGCTGGCCCGAAGCAGCGCACACATAAAGGCTAAAAACAAAAAGTAGGAAAAATTTTCTCATAAGGGTACTAACGCTCGGTTAAACTGTAATAAAGATTATGCTTGGTTTATAACTTGAAGTCCTGCTGATACGCACGGCATACTATACTTATACTTGCTATACTTAGAGCTGATGAAGGGATGCCTTTGCTTTGCTGACCATCGCTGCTGCTGAGTTGCTGTCCAGTTTCTCCAGCTCGAAGGCGGCTAATATGGTGTCCAGTTTCTCTAAGCCGGCCTGGTTTCCGGTGCGCGAGAACTCCTCCCGGAGCAGGCGTATTTTCTCGAAATCCTGAATCCCCTCCACCAGTTTTTCAAACCGGATGGACGTGCGCGGCCCCGGGTATACCTGGTAAGTATCGCCGGCTGGCCAGGCTCTGAACCTGCTGTCCTGGGCAGGGTTTTCCACCCAGCTGTTGTAGGCCCAGCGCAGGTAGCCGGTAAAGCCCTGTGCTGCCGCATACCAGCCTATCCAGGTATGCTCTGCCGGGGGCGAGAAAGTGAAGCCGTTGGGATGTGCCTCCTCGCAGCTGGTATAAAACGTGCTGGGCATGCCATTGGCCTTGCGCCGCTGCAGCACCTGCTCCCCGAATTTCCATTTGGAGGCAATGCTGTAGTCAAAGATATCCTGCTCGATCTCCGGGTGGTAGATACCGGCCAGGGCTATTTTCCATTCCGGGTCTGTCTCTTTCAGCAGGCTGATCACGGCCTGCATGTCGGCCAGCGGCCGCTCATCCATGGCAATAGAGGTAATAGAAAACCAGCCTTTCGCCTTCAGGTGTCGGGCAAAATCGCGCAGGAAGGCTCCCCAGAAAGCGTTGTACGCCGGAGTGCCTGCCTTTCCTGTAAACACGGAATCCTGGCCGGTGCCCTCGTCAAAGTAGGTAAAGGCCATCTTCCAGGGCACCATGGTATAGCAGTTGATGCGTTCCTTTATCCCGCAGGACATCACGAAGGAGATATACTCGTCGAAGAGGCTGTAGTCGTAGGCCCAGGTGCCGTCTTTTTTGCGGGACCATTTGATCAGGCTCGGGAAATCGTCGTAGGTTTGGTGGTTCCAGGGCTCGTCGATGATGCTGGCGGTAATGTTCTTCTGCCCGGCGGCGGCCAGCATGGTATAATAGGGCCTCATGTGGGCGTAATGCTCCTCGCTCCAGAGCGGCACCTCGTGCACACGGGCAATGGCGGCCGGGTGCTGCCACAGGTCCAGGTCAAAGGCCCACTGATCGGGAGCTGGCAGCTCGCGTTCCTGCACGGTCAGTGTCACCCGCATTTTATAAGCCTTTGCGGCATACAGGGTAACGGTACCTTTATACGTGCCGGCGGGTGTGCCGCGTGGCACGGAAATGCTTAGCCAGACGGGCTGCACGGTGTTAGCTGCCAGGGCCGTTACGGTGGCTGTGTCGATCAGGTCTGCTACCAGCGAGGAATCGAAGTCCTCCGGCTTACGGTAGCCACAGCCCTGGCCGAACTCATCCGTAATCACATAGCGCACAAAGCCAGCTGAGATGTTGTCGGCGGTGATGCGGCTTCCCTTTTGGCCTTTTAGCTCAGTAAAACTTACGCGCAGTTGCGGCACTTCCCGGCCCGCCCACACCAGCAGTTGCGTGTGGATCTTCTCTCCTTTCCAGGCAACTGTTTCCCACTTATCCTGCAGGGGCACTTCGGGCACCTGGTCCTGGGCATAGCGGGTATCGCTGTCGGCAAAACTCACGTTCACAGGCTTTTTGAGGCTGGCCCAGGCAGCATTCTCCTGTTGCTGCGCCAGGAGCGGCTGCGTAGTCAGCACCAGGCTCAGCAGGGCCGATGCGAGAAAAATTAATTTCATCTGAATTGAATCACAAGTTACAGGCTGCATCCCATACGATTTGAGTATCGCAGTAATTGCAGGCCTTTTTAGAATATCACGCTCGCTATGTTGCGTTTATACTTAAAATACCGGTGCTACAGTATCGCTCAAAGTATGAGCTATTAGATTACTGCCCAAACAGCAGCTGTTAAAAATTGCATTAACGAAAACACAAGTATAAAACGCAGCTATCCCATACTTCCTTCCAGCATCTGGCTACTGTTACTGAATAGATCACACGTTCTTTTTACTGTATGATCCTGGATGCACTCTAACACATATCTCCTTACAAATGACCATAGTAAGTGGTATTAAATCCTTCTGTTTAGACAGCGTTAGCCAGGCCGCCCAGTCGCGATCTGGAGTTGCAAGTATAAAGGGGAGCTCTCTAAAATAAAGGGAAAGATAGGCAATGTCTTCGTAAACGCAAAGTACAAACATGTATCGCTTCGTAAATTTGGGGTCAGATGAAGAAATCCTAAACTCCAGATGCTGGTGCCGAAACACCGGACAGATACATCCACTAGATGCCATACTTACCGGTCAGCATACCGAAGCAGTTGCCCGGCATAAGCCTATACTTGAGCTTATACTTGCGCAACGCCGGCGATGGCAATCCCGTAAGTCTGAACTCACAGTTAATCTTAGTGTAGCATGTCTTATATCTTTCAGGATTGGGCCGCCAACAAGGGCAACCTTAAGGGCAGGCTCGTGATGGTGCTTTTCCGCCTTGCCCGCCCTGCCTCCATCAGCAAGTTAATCCGAGTCATCTGGCTCCCTTACCTCGCTTTTTACAAGGTTTTTGTCGAGTGGATCTTGTGTATAGAACTGCCCCACTGGACCACCGTGGGCCCCGGGCTGGTGATAGGCCACGGCCAGGCGCTGGTGGTAAATGGGTGCTCCATTATCGGTAAGAACTGCTTTATCAGGCACTGCACCACGCTGGGTAACATCCGCAAGGCGGACGGCTCTTACTCCGGCTCTCCCATCATTGGCGATAATGTGGAAATCGGCTCCAACGTTTGCATCATTGGAGAGGTACGGGTAGGCAATAACGTTAAAATCGGCGCGGGCTCGGTTGTGGTAAAGGATATTCCGGACAACTCTATTGTGGTAGGGAACCCGGCCCGCGTTATCAAAACGATAGCCCCGGATGCACCAGAGCAAAGTATAAAAGAATCAAAAGAGGAAATGAATTTTCTAAATGTATAAAACGGAAGGCAGCTGCGGCTGCCTTCCTGCTTACTGTGGGATTTCCTGGATGAGTTTCTGTATGCCTTCGCTGATGCGCTTTTGCAGCTTGGCCGAGTTATCGTCCGGGATCACCCCTTCTGCCGCTCCCTGCCACACCAGTTCGTTGCGGGCATTATCCACCAGGTGCAGCGACAGGGTGCCTTGCTGGTAGCGGCGCACCTCTATTTCCTCGCTCTTCCAGGTATAGCGGCGCTGCCCCATGTAGAAAGGCGGGTCGGTGAGGATGTTCGTTTCGCGCGTCTGTACTTTTTCGGCCACCACTACTCCCAGGTTTATCTTCAGGTCTGGCTGAGCGGTGCTGCGGCTCAGGCCCCGCTGCTCCAGCTGCCGGCTTATCTCCTGCTTTACGTGGTCGAGTTGCGAAGCGTAAGGCTCCAGTTCTACCCCGCTGCTTTCTACTTCATAAAAATCAAAGGTTTTATAGTTGGAGAGATGGAATCCCTGGTCTGCCTCTACATCCAGCACCCTTACCGGCGAACATGCCGCCACAAGCAGGCACAACATGCTTAAGAGCAAGTATGGTTTTATCGTTTTCTGCATTCTGCTATACTTTATACTTTATACTTATACTTTACAGACTATACGCCGGCTGACCTCCAGCGTTTTCAGCCACCGGACTTCGGCTGGCAAAGTATAAACCCGGCAAACGAAGGCATCGGGTTAGATGCCACCTTATGGCATGTATAAACATTTAGAAAGGCAAACCTTTGCATATGTAGCGGCGTCGTTTTAATTTGGCATCCTGAATCGGGGTGTAGCGTAGCCTGGTATCGCGCCAGCATGGGGTGCTGGAGGTCGTGGGTTCGAATCCCGCCACTCCGACGAAGACAGGCCTTCTACTTTCAGTAGAAGGCCTTTTTTATTTAAAGCAGTGCCGCGAGCCGCATTGTGCGCATGCAAAGTATGAACTTATACTTTTGATGAAGGGATTTTTTCCTTTTCCCCTACCTTTCCCCGGCCATCAAAAAATGTCGCTTATTTTATACTTCATCTACCTTTCTGCCTTTGCCCCGTATGTATGGGCTATCAAAAGGATTGCCGGAGCTATACGTGCCAAATATTTTCAGCACGACTCCTCCTTACATTTTGTACCTTTAGCATAACAAATCTTCAACACGAAAAGCATATAATCTCAACACCCATATATGAACACAATAGCTCAGTTATTACAGAACAACAAGAAGAAAATATTAGAGAACTGGATGCAGAACCAGCTTTCAGACACCTCGCTGCGTGATGACCTTATCTCGAACGAAGAGCTGCGCCGCCAGTCTGACGAGCTGATAAACGGCCTTTCCCGCGCCACGGCGGGGGGCAACGTGGATAACATTTATGCGCCGGAGTATGAGCCGGTGGTAGAGATACTGAGCGATATTTCCATTACCCGCGCCCGCCAGGGTTTTAGCCCGCGCGAAACCGGCATGTACGTGCTTAGCCTCAAGCAGGCCATCATCACCGTGCTTCAGGACAAGTATAGCGAGCAACCGGAGGTGCTTTACAAGGAACTGCTTACCGTAAACAACCTGCTCGATATGCTGAGCATGGTGACGTTCGATACCTACATTAAAGGGCGCGAAGAGGTGATCCTGCGCCAGACAGATGAAATCAATGAGATCTCCACTCCGGTTATCCGCGTGTGGGAAGGCATCCTGGCCCTGCCGATCATCGGCACCCTGGACAGCGCCCGCACCCAGATCGTGATGGAGAACCTGCTACAGGAAATTGTGAACACAGGCAGCAGCATCGCTATTCTGGATATCTCCGGCGTGCCTGCGGTAGACTCGCTGGTGGCCCAGCACCTGATCAAAACCGTGAGCGCCACGCGCCTGATGGGTGCGGAGTGTATCATCAGCGGCATCCGCGCCGAGATCGCCCAAACCATCGTGCACCTGGGCATCGACCTGAGCAACATCAAAACAAAAGCAAGCCTGGCCAGCGCACTGCAGCTAGCCTTTAGCATGCGCAGCGTAGAGGTAAGAAAAATAAGCAAGAACACAGGCTTCCACATAGGCCGATAGTATAAGCAACATGGATAGAATTCCAATTCTGAAGATGGGGCCGTTCCTGCTTGTCACCATTCAGGTAGACCTGTACGACCGGCTGGCCCTTACCCTGGAGAACGACCTCATCAGCATGGTGAGCAAAACCGGGGCGAGGGGCGTACTCATCGATATTTCCGCAGTAAGTATAGTAGATTCTTTTATGGGCCGCATTCTGGGTAACATCGCCTCAATGTCGCGGATCATGGATGCTGAAACAGTGGTGGTGGGCATGCAGCCCGCCGTAGCCATTACGCTGGTGGAGCTTGGCCTCACCCTGCAGGGCGTGTATACGGCCCTGGATGTGGAGAAGGGCATGGAGCTGCTTCAGGACAAAATAGGCATCTTCGAAGATCCTGAACAAGAGAAGGAGGGCCCGGATGATAGTGATGACTAAAGACACGATGCAGATCGTGCGAGAACAGGATGTAGTACCCTTCAGGAACCGCGTGCGCGAAATGTGCACTAAAATTGGAATGAGCCTGGTAAACCAGACCAAGCTGATCACCGCCGCAAGCGAGCTGGTCCGGAACATGCTCAAGTATGCCAACGGCGGAAAGGTAGTGCTGGAAACCATCAGCAAGAACGCACAGGCAGGCATAAGGCTTGTTTTTGTGGATGAGGGACCCGGCATAGCCGATATACACCAGGCCATGCGCGACGGCTTCTCCACGGGCAAGAGCCTGGGCCTGGGCCTGCCTGGAGCAAAGCGCCTCGTCAACGAGTTCGACATCAAGAGCGCCACCGGCGAAGGCACTACGGTAACCATAATTCACTGGAAAAATGGACGTTAGGCAACACCAGCGTTTTCTGATACCGGATAAGTCGTATGCCAGCATTGCCAAGCGTGAGATTGCGCGCATAGCAGAAGGAATCGGCATGGCGCCCAGCGAAGTCGGGAAGCTAAATATCGTGGTTTCCGAGATGGCCTCTAACCTGGCCAAGCACGCCCCGCAAGGTGGCGAACTGCTGGTGCGTACGCTGGGCAACGGTGCTGCCGATGGCATGGAGGTGCTGTGCCTTGATAGTGGCCCCGGCATGTCGGACCCCGGCAGGATGCAGGAAGACGGGGTCTCCACCTTTGGGACCGCCGGCGAGGGCCTGGGTGCCATTAAAAGGCAGTCCGATGTCTTTGACCTGTATTCACAGCAGGGCGTGGGCACAATCATACTTTCCAGGATCTACAAGAACAGCAAGGCCGCTGCCGCGGCGCAGGCCACGAAAAACCATGACATCGGGTATGTGCTGGTGCCAAAGCCTTATGAGACGCTCTGCGGCGACGGGCTGTCCATCACAATTAAGGGCACGGAAGCATACCTGCTGGCCCTGGACGGGCTCGGGCATGGGGCTAATGCGCACGAGGCCGCTCAGATGGCCGTGCAGACTTTTAACTCCTCTCCCGCCCTGCTGCCTGCCGATGCTATGCGCCTTATTCACCAGAATATTAAGCGATCGCGTGGCGCTGTGGGCTTTGCGGTTAACATAAGCGCCGCCAGCCAACGCTTAAGTTACTGCGGCATTGGTAACATTGCCGGAAAACTGTATACCCCCGATGGCCCCTTTGGGAATAGCCCGTATAAGAACCTGATCTCCTACAACGGCATCCTGGGGCACAACATTCCCAATACGCTCAACAACCAGGAGCTGGAGTGGGGCCGTAACCGGATGCTGATACTCCACTCTGACGGGCTCAAGTCAAGGTGGGACCTGAGCAGGTACCAGCCGCTGAACCGCCACCTGCCAACCACAGTGGCTGCCCTGCTCTATAAAGACAATAGCCGCCAAACCGATGATACCCTGGTAGTAGTGTTTAAGAGCAAATAAAGGCAGATGCAGCGCAGTATCCTCAGAATAGACATCAACAACGAGCTGGACGTGGTCCTGGCTTACAAGCGCGCCATGCAACTGTCAGAGCGCCTGGGCATGCAGCAAGCCAACCAGACCAAGTTTGCCACGGCTGTGTCGGAGATCTGCCGAAACGTGATCGAGTATGTAGGAAACGGCACCATCCAGTATAGCCTGACGGAAGTAGCCGGCTACCAGTACCTGGAGGCGCTGGTAACGGACCGGGGGCGCGGCATCGGCAACCTGGAGTTTATACTTTCCCGTTCAGAGTATGGCCACAACGTCCGTGGCACCGGCATCATCAACTCCAAAAAGCTAACGGACCTGTTCGAGATAGAGAGTGATTTTGAGCGGGGCACGCGTGTGCGGCTTTCTAAGCGGCTGCCGCAGACAGGGCCCGTCATCAGTCGCGGCACCCTGGAGAATTGGGTACAGGAATTTGAGCAGGATACGGATATATCGCCATACGCGGAGATAAAAAGCCAGAACATGCAGCTGCTGGAGGTGCTCGAGCAGCTGCGCCTGCGCAACCTGGAGGCGGAGCAGCAACTGCAGGAAATCCGACGCCTGAACACTCAGCTACAGCAGTATAACCAGGACATAAACCAGCTGCTGGAGGAACGCGAGCAGAGAAACAAGTTGCTGCAGGAGGTGAACCAGAGCCTGGATTCCTTCGCCCACACCGTATCGCATGACCTGCGCGCGCCGCTGCAGAACATAAATGGCATAGCCACTGCCCTGGAGGCCTGTTTGGAGGCCGGGCAGCTGGAGGAGGCCAACCGCGTGTTCCCGATGCTGCGGCAGCAAACCCAGAAAATGGACCGCCTGATAACGGGCATACTTGCCTACTCGCTGGCCGGGCACCACAACCTGCCTAAAAAAGCACTGGACCTGCAGGTGTTGCTGTACCAGGTCATCTCCTCGCTTAATGTTCCGGCTCAATTCAGGATAGAGGTGCAGGAGGACCTGCCGGTGCTCTACACGCAGGAAGTATACTTGTACCAGGTTTTCAGTAACCTCATCAGCAATGCCATTAAGTACCACGACCAGCCGGAGCAGGCGACGGTGCAGGTAACTTACACGGCTGAGAAAGAGTGGCTATACTTCGCGGTGGAGGATAATGGCCCTGGGATAGCTGCGGAAGCGCAGCAGGAGATCTTTAACATGTACGAAACCGGCCAGTCGTTCGCTACACCGGACAGCTCGGGGCTTGGCTTGTCCATCGTGCGCAAGATTGTGGAGGAAAAAGGTGGTAAGGTATGGGTAGAGTCCCAGGGCCGCGGAAGCCGCTTTACCTTTACCTGGCCGAAGACCGAGCTGATTCAGGAAAGTTAAGACGTTAAAAAAGTGCTACATTTCTGCAGCACCTCCTCTTATTGATTCTTCCTGAAAAACTCCTTCATGATCTCGTTCACATCGTGCTTCGTGAGCGCCTTCGAGAAATGCTTTCTCACCTTCCGGAACGTTTTAAGTTTCTCCAGGTCGTAAAAGCTGGCTGAGGACGTGAGCATCAAGATGATCACCGGGTCTGCCTCTTCGCCCTTCAGTTTATGGTACTCATCCAGAAAAGAGAAGCCATCCATCACGGGCATTTTTATATCCAGGAAGATGAGGTCGGGGCGCTTGTACTCGGCACCTGCGTTAGGTTCCTCCACCTTGGTCAGGTAGGTCAGGGCCTCCTTTCCGTTCTTTAGAGCCAGAATCTCCTTGGCCACCTGCATTTCCTTGAGCAAACGCTCGTTCAGGTAATTCGTCGTCTCATCGTCATCTACCAGCAACACCAGGTCCAGAGGGTGGTCGTACGGCTTTATTAAGTTGTTCATAATGCCTTTTTCCTATCGCAGTTTACCAGTCGCACCCACCTTGCCTTCAGTGAAGCCAACTTCGTCTATGTTTCCGCGAATATCGCACTCCTGCCGCTAATATCAAACTTTAGTCCCGTAAAATTAAATCTGCACAACGGCGGCGTCCTGCCCTGCACCAGCCCACCGGCTGGCAGGAACAGCCTGTTCAGGCAGCCTATCTTGCCGTGCCGCCCTGCCTCAGTACAAGCGCATACTTCCGACAAGGTGCATTGCCTGCACATCCTTTTGGGCAAAATCCGAGTAATAGGGAAAGTGCCCCTGTGGGCAGATCTTAAACAAAGTATGAATACTATGGATAACTACCCTATAAAACCCGAGAACATGCGCGCCCCGGACCACCTGACCAAGGGCGAAGTGCAGAAGAGCCTGGATGAGCTTGAGAACAAGATAAAGACCCTGAAAGCACGCGCGAACGCCACTGCCGCCGAC
Source organism: Pontibacter flavimaris (assembly GCF_001907195.1). Lineage (GTDB taxonomy): Bacteria > Bacteroidota > Bacteroidia > Cytophagales > Hymenobacteraceae > Pontibacter > Pontibacter flavimaris. The sequence continues at coordinate 622,036 of NZ_LVWA01000005.1, read as the reverse complement.
TCGAACCATACGTACCACGAGCACATTGCCGGTTTGGAGCGCAAGCGGGAACTGATCGCGCAGAAGATGGGCGACCCCAACAACCAACAGCAGCACTGGAGCGACCTGCACCATAACATCAACAACCTCCACAACGATGCTGACGGCCTGATGAAGTAAACAATCTGATAGAAAATTAAAAATCCCCTGCGGCAACGGCTGCAGGGGATTTTTGCAAGTATGGTTTTATACTTTTAGCCCATTACCGGCTCCCGGAAACCTACCCAGGTAAAGCGCTTGATCACGAACTCAGGGTTGGTGAAGGAAGCGTTGCCGGCCGGGTTACCGCCCGTCACGTGGAAGTCGGAGAAGCTCGCGTTCTGGTTCACATAGATGCCGCCCGTCAGGTTAAAGCTCACCGGAGTGCCGGCCAGCCCCATCTCATCCATGATCTTCTCTTTCACTTGCGGGTCGGTGGTATAGGCGCCGCACGAGATGGCCCCGTAGTTCATAGCCATTTCCTTGGCCAGCTCTATACTTTGATCCGTGCTCTTTGTCTTGATGATCAGGGCTACCGGCCCGAAAAGCTCACGACTGTAGCTTTCCTTCTCCGTGGCGTCCACCTCATAGATCACCGGCGTGCAGGTGCGGGCGTTGGAGAACATCGGGTTTTCAAAATCGCAGCTGCTCAGTACCTGGCGCCCCTTTACAGAGGCGGCACCCTGCACGCGCTCGGCCGTGGCCGGGTTCTGGATGGCCCCCAGGATATGCGGTGCAGCTTTTGGGTTATTCACCAGGGCGGTTACGGCTCCGGCAAGCTTCTCCACGACCTGCTCGTAGGGCACTGTCTCGCCCGCTACTTTCACGCCGGTTTCAGGCACGAAGAAGTTCTGCGGCGCCGTGCACATCTGCCCGGAGTATAAGGTCAGGGAGAAGGCCAGGTTCTGCACCACCTTGTCCAGGTCCTCCACAGAGTCAAGTATGATGGAGTTTACACCAGTCTTCTCCGTGAAGGTAGTTTTGCCCGGCAGGCGCTCCACGTAGTTCCCGAACTCGGTTCCGCCGGTATAGTCAATCAGCTTCACCTTCGGGTTCTCGGCCAGTTCCTTCGTGATCAGGCGGTCATCGGCGTCCACACTTAATTGACAAATGTTCGGGTTCAGGCCGTTCTCCTGCAGCACCCGCTGGACCTCAGCCACCACAATGGCAATCGGCAGCACGGCTTTGGGGTGCGGCTTCACGATAACCGGGTTACCGGTAACCAGGCTGGCAAACATGCCGGGCACGGTGTTCCAGGTCGGGAAGGTGGAGCAGCCGATCACCAGCGCGATACCTTTGGGCACGGCTTTCCAGGTCTTGTTCAGCTTCAGGTTATACTTGCCCATCGGCTTTTCCCACTCGGCGCTCTCCGGAAATCGGGTCTGCTCCTCGTAGCCGGCGGCCACTGCCTCCAGCGCACGGTCAGCAGCGTGCGGACCCGAGGCCTGGAACGACATCAGGTAGGCCTGGCCGGTGGTGTGCATGGTAGCATAGGCAATGTCAAAAAAGCGGGTTTTTATCCGCTCCAGCGCCTCCACAAGTATGGCTGCGCGATCCACAGGTTTAACCTTACGCCACTGGTGAAAGGCTTCCTCGGCGCGGCTGATGAGGGTCTCCGGTTCAAAGAAAGGGTACTTCACGCCCAGCTCCTGCTGCTCGTACGGCGACTCCTCCTGCCCCACCCAGGCCTGCTCCCCCTCTTGCAGCAGCTCGGTAAACTTATTGTTCAGAAAGGATTTATACTTCTCACGGCCTTCTTTGTCGGCTGTCTCTCCATAAACCTCCGGTGATGGGTTCTCGGGGTAATGGGCAAAGAACGTACGGGTGTGCAGGGCTTGCACTGCTTTTTGCAGCGTTTCTCGGTGTTTATCCGCTAATTCCAGATTCATAGTTAATTTTTAATATTTAATTGGAAAATAGAAACAAAATATTGTAAAAATCAGTTGAAGGAAATATACATAAAATATTTGTAAGCCAAGGCTGCAAGTCGTTTTTTTCCTCATGGAATTTTGTACTTTTGCGGTACCCGTCCATGATTTGCTCTTATTCGGAAACAGGTATAAAACAGGATTTTTATCGAGCAGATGTTTACCCTTATCTCGCTGCCAAAGCGCAGCCTCGTTTTCTTGCTCCTCCTAGTGCTATACGTACCTTTGCTGTACGGGCAGCGCCCTGCTTTGGACTTTGGTGCCAAAACCATCCCCAACAGGGTGGTCTACAAGCTAAAGCCACAGCAGCCCGGTCACCTGCGCATCGCCACAGACAAAAGTATGGGTCAGGTGCTGCAGCAGATCGGGGCCGGGAAGGTGGCGCGCAAGTTTCCGGAGGTGACAGCCCCGCCAGTCGCTGCCATGGCCCGCAAAGCCGCGCCTGCCGTGGACCTAACGCTTATATACGAACTGCAGTACGCGCCCGGCCATACGTTTGAGGAAGTGCAGGCCGCCCTGATGGCTACCGGAGAGGTTGCCTACGTGGAGCCGCTCTACATGCGCGAGCCTTTTCACCAGCCCAACGACCCCGCCGCCGATTCTATCAAGACAACGCAATATTACCTGAAGCAGATACAGGCCTATGGCGGCTGGGCTGTGGAGCAGGCAGATACCACCATCGTGATCGGTATACTTGACACGGGCTTCCGGCTGACGCACCAGGACCTGCAGGGCAAGGTAAAACTGAACCACGACGACCCGATTGACGGCATTGACAACGACGGCGACGGCCTGGTGGACAATTACCGCGGCTGGGATTTTGCCGACGCCGACAACGATGTTACCGACAACACCGCCTGGAAAGGCCATGGCACGGCCGTGGCCGGCGTGGCGGCAGGTGCTACCAACAACGGCCTGGGCGTGGCCGGCACCGGCTACAACGCCATGTTTCTGCCGCTAAAGGTTTTTTCCTCTTATCCCAACGGCCCTTTTGGAGGATATGAGGCAATCGTTCATGCTGCTAACAGGGGCTGCAAGGTCATTAACCTGTCGTGGGGCGGCACGGGCTACTCAAAGTTTGAACAGGATGTGATCAATTATGCGGCGCTGGAGAAGGACGTAGTGATCGTGGCATCGGGCGGCAACACCAACGCTTTCCTCGATTTATACCCTGCCTCCTATGATAATGTAATATCGGTGGGGGGAGCCAACAACAAGGATGTGAAGTTCAAGGACCATACCTACAGCTATAACATCGACCTGATCTCCCCCAGTAATAACATTTACAGTACCTCGCAATCCGGCGACGACAAGTATGGCTATGTTGGGGGCACTTCCTTTGCCTCCCCCACGGTGGCCGGTGGCGCCGCCCTTGTACGGGCCCGCTTCCCGGAGTTGAACGCCAGGCAGGTGGCCGAGCGCCTACGGGCCGGCACCGACGAAATTTATACCTTGGACGGCAACCAGGCCTACCTCGAGATGCTGGGCACGGGCCGCCTTAACCTGAAGAAGGCGCTGAAGGGGGAAGACCTGAAATCAGTGCGCTGCCTGTCGTTCGTTCCTTCGCCTAACCAGAGCCTGGTGGCCGGCAGCACCGTAACCCTGGATGCCAGCTTTATCAATTACCTCGCGCCGGTAGAAGGGCTGCAGGTAACGCTTACCTCCCTCTCGCCACACGTAAGTATAACACAGGGCAGTGCCAGCCTCGGCGGCCTCGGCACCATGGCCAGCGCCTCCACACGCGAACCTTTTGTGATCAAGGTATCGAAAGACACTCCCCCTAACCACAAGATTTACCTGCGCCTGGGCTATACCGACGGCACTTACAGCGACTTCCAGCATTTCCCGCTGATCATCAACCTGAACTTTTCCACCCTCACGGCCAACAACCTGCACCTGACGCTGAACAGCGAGGGCAACATTGGCTACAACGGCCTGAACATGAGCCAGGGCGTGGGTGTAAAGTATAAAAACGGAGCCTCGATGCTGTTTGAGGGCGGGCTTATACTTTCTGCAGACAGTGGCAAGGTGGCGGATAACATCCATAATGGGTCGTGGCAAAACAGCCGTGGCTTTAAGCCGATCATGCTGACCAGGCCATACTTCAACACCAAGCTGGCAGACCAGGAACTGCGGGGACTGATGGAGACAAAGGTGGAGGGGCACCCGGAAATAGAGGTGAAAACCGTGGCCTACGCCTGGGCCGGCGAGCCCGACCAGGACTATGTGATCCTGGAGTACCAGCTCACCAACAGATCCTCAGAGGCCATCCCTTCCCTGCACGCCGGTCTCTTCGCCGACTGGGACATTGGCAACTACACCGAAAACAAGGCTGGATGGGATGAGGAACTGCAGTTGGGCTATGCTTACCACGCCTACGCACCTTTGCCCTATGCCGGCATTAAGTTATTGACGCCGGAGAAAAGCCCGGTCTACCACGCCATCGACAATATTGGCAGCAACGACTCTACCGTTACGGTGGATGATGGGTTTACAGCCGCCGAGAAGTATAAAGTCATCTCTAAGGGGGTAAGCCGCAAACGGGCTGGCGGCAAGTATGGCAACAGCATCTCGCATATACTGGGGGCCTCCGCGCTGGACCTGGCGCCCGGCCAGACCAAAACCATTGCCTTTGCCGTACTGGCCGGCGATGACCTGGAAGCCCTGCGGCAGCATGCCCGTGCCGCACAGCAAAAGTATAAAAGTATAAAGTCGGGACCGGCGCCTGAACCGATGGCAATACAAACCTGCCTGGCCGAAGCCGTGGTGATAAGCCCGCATGGTGGCAGCTCCTTTAACTTTTACTCGGACACTTCCGCCACCAAGCTTCTGGCTACCGGGGCAAACTATACCATCAGCGAGGCCACCGGGAACAATACCATTTACGTAGCCAACGCAGACTCCATGTACCTGAGCAAACTGGTGCCGATGGATGTACAGGTACTGCCTGCCTCAGCGGCTGACTTCAGGAACTCAACGGCATATGCCAGGGTAAGCAAGGCCGTGTTGTTCGAAGATAAGAGCGAGAATGCCCATGCCTGGCAATGGGACTTCGGGGATGGCACTCAATCTGCGGAGCAAAGCCCCGCGCACATTTATAGCCAGCCGGGTAGTTACACGGTTACCCTCACGGTCACGAACATCCTGGAGTGCACGCGCAGCTCCTATCAGCAGGTACTGGACGTATACGATGTGGCTCCTACCCTTTATCCCAACCCGGCCGTGGGCAACATTACGCTGAGCCTGACTGGGCCGCCTACCGAATCCCGTGACTCCAGACCAGAACTGAGACTGACGGACATGGCAGGCAAGACGATGGCAGCTGTTCCGATGGCGGTCTCCAGCACCACATTTCAGTACGACCTGAGCAATCTGAGAGCCGGTGTCTACATCGCGCACATCCGTTATCAGGGTGAAACGTTTGTGGAACGCGTGCTGGTAAGGAAGTAGGGGTTCCTGAAGGGATAAAGGAACAAGCTCGGTGAAAGTATCCTGTGTCAGAAGTATAGACTTAACTCCAGCTCACACAACCGAAATAAAAAAGGCCCCACCAACTGGCGGGGCCTTTCTGTTTATAGTTGCAGTTCAGCAATTAAGCGTTTTGCCCATGCTGCTGACGGATCAGGTTGAGGGCAGAACCGGCTTTGAACCACTCGATCTGGCCTTCGTTGTAGGTATGGTTTACCATGAAGCTGTCCTGGGAGCCATCCTTGTGGTGCAGCACTACTTTCAGTTGCTTACCTGGCGCAAAGCTCTCCAGACCCAGGATATCAATGGTATCTGTCTCCTCGATCAGGTCATAATCCGCTTTGTTGGCGAACGTCAGGCCTAACATACCCTGCTTCTTGAGGTTGGTTTCGTGGATACGTGCGAAAGACTTCACGATAACGGCACGAACACCCAGGAAGCGTGGCTCCATGGCCGCGTGCTCACGGGATGAACCTTCGCCATAGTTCTCATCACCAACAACTACCGTACCAATGCCGGCAGCCTTGTAGGTGCGTGCTGTGGCTGGCACCGTGTCATACCCGCGGGTCATGTCGTTGTATACGCTGTTCGCCTCGCCGTTGTATGCGTTAATGGCTCCGATCAGCATGTTATTAGAGATGTTGTCGAGGTGGCCACGGTACTTCAACCACGGGCCTGCCATGGAGATATGGTCGGTGGTACACTTGCCTTGTGCCTTGATCAGCAGCTTCAGCCCTTTCAGGTCAGTGCCTTCCCATGGCTTAAAGCCTTCCAGCAGTTGCAGACGGTCGGAGTTCGGGTCTACCACAACCTCTACCGTGCTGCCATCCTCGGCTGGCGCCACGTAGCCGGCGTCTTCCACAGCGAATCCTTGCGTTGGCAACTCAATGCCGCGCGGCTCATCCAGTTTCACCTGCTGGCCATCCTTGTTTGTCAGGGTGTCAGTCAGCGGGTTAAAGGTCAGGTCGCCGGCAATGGCAAAGGCGGTTACGATCTCCGGTGAGGCCACGAACGCGTGCGTGTTCGGGTTGCCGTCGTTACGCTTGGCAAAGTTACGGTTAAACGAAGTGATGATGGAGTTCTTTCGGGTTGGGTCGTCGGTGTGACGCGCCCATTGGCCGATGCACGGACCGCAGGCGTTTGCCAGTACCACGCCACCCATTTCGGCGAATGTATCCAGCAGGCCGTCGCGGGCTGTCGTGTAGCGTACCATTTCAGAACCTGGCGTGATAGTAAATTCCGCCTGGGCAACCAGGTTTTTGGAAACAGCCTGCTCTGCGATAGAGGCGGCACGCGTCAGGTCTTCGTAAGAAGAGTTGGTACAAGAACCGATCAAACCCACCTCCAGTTTAGCTGGCCAGCCATGCTCTTTCACCACAGCGGCGAACTGCGAGATTGGCCAGGCAGCGTCCGGAGTGAACGGACCGTTTACATGCGGCTCCAGCGTGTTCAGGTCGATCTCGATCAGCTGGTCGTAGAAGGCGGCCGGATCGGCGTACACCTCATCGTCGGCACGCAGGTGCTGCGCTACCTCGTCGGCCATCTGCACTATTTCCTCGCGGTTAGTTGCATTCAGGTAAGCACGCATGCTGTCGTCGTAGCCAAACACCGATGTGGTGGCTCCGATCTCGGCACCCATGTTACAGATAGTGCCTTTACCCGTACAGGACATAGACTCGGCACCTTCGCCAAAGTATTCTACAATCGCGCCAGTTCCGCCTTTCACGGTCAGGATACCGGCCACTTTCAGGATCACGTCTTTTGGAGAGGTCCAGCCACTCATTCTGCCGGTCAGCTTCACGCCGATCACTTTCGGGAATTTCAGCTCCCATGGCATTCCGGCCATCACGTCCACGGCATCCGCGCCACCCACACCAATCGCCACCATACCCAGTCCGCCTGCATTAGGCGTGTGGGAGTCCGTGCCGATCATCATACCGCCCGGGAAGGCGTAGTTCTCCAGCACTACCTGGTGGATGATACCGGCGCCCGGCTTCCAGAAGCCGATGCCATACTTGTTAGAGACAGAAGCCAGGAAATCGTATACTTCCTTGTTCTCCGTGTAGGCGTCCTGCAGGTCAGAGTCAGCACCCACGCGGGCCTGAATCAGGTGGTCGCAGTGCACGGTGGAAGGCACGGCCACCGTTGGCTTACCCGCCTGCATGAACTGAAGCAAGGCCATCTGTGCCGTGGCATCCTGCATGGCCACCCTGTCCGGCGCGAAGTCCACGTAAGACTGGCCGCGCTCGTGCGCCCCTGTAGCCTTCCCTTCGTAAAGGTGTGAGTACAGGATTTTCTCTGTCAGGGTGAGCGGCCTGCCGACTTTCTTGCGGGCAGCAGTCACACGCTCTTCCATGCCGGCATATACCGCCTTGATCATTGCTAAATCAAATGCCATAGTTTTGCTATTGTTATTGTTTTATAATCTATTTTATGAAGTCCACAAATGTACGAAAACTATATATCTCTAAAAACATAAGCCTTCACGAATATAGGTTGCTACATTATGAAGCAGCAAAGCTGCCCGGGATGCGGATTCTTCCTACTTATCCATACTTTTGTATCCCGGTTACCGGGCTTGTCCGTAACCTGAAACATCACTTTAGTAATACCTATACCGGCCTTATTTTGTTTTTAGTACTGCCGGTAACATCCTGTAATTCTATGACATCCACCAACAACACCATCAAGGCCGGCAGCTGGCGCGTGGCCCTGCAGCATGCCGAAGGAAAAGAGATACCCTTTATTATGGAGGCCGGGGAGAAGAACGGCAACTCGGTGCTTTACCTGGTAAATGGCGAGGAACGCATCCTTGTAGACGATGTAGAGCAGCGGGACGACGCTGTGAGAATCGGCCTTCACATTTTTGATGCCGACCTGATAGCCAAGGTAAAGGGAGATAAAATGACCGGCCACTTTGTGAAGAACGACACCCCGGAGCCATACGCTATGCCATTTACAGCGGAGCATGGCAAAGAGCATCGCTTTGAGGCCAAACCCGCCCCTGCCACCTTTGATTTTGGCGGGAAATGGGATGTAGTGTTCGCGCCCCGTGATGGGAAGCCTTACAAGGCCATAGGTGTGTTTGCGCAACAGGAGAACGATGCCACCGGCACATTTATGACCGAGACAGGCGATTACCGTTTCCTGGAGGGGCAGGTGGCTGGCGACGAGTTAAAGCTATCCACTTTCGATGGGAACCACGCTTACCTGTTCACGGCCAAGCCAGCCAGTGACAGCACCCTGACCGGCCACTTTTACGCCGGCCTGAAAGGCTACGAGAGCTGGACCGCCAAACGCAACCCCGACGCCAAACTGGCCGGCGCCGACACACTCACGTTCCTGAAACCAGGACATGACACGCTGTCGTTCACGCTCCCGAACCTGGAGGGCAGGCAGGTTTCACTGTCCGATGACAAGTATAAGGGCAAGGTGGTGATCGTGCAATTGCTGGCGTCCTGGTGCCCCAACTGCATGGACAGCACCAATTTCCTGGCGCCCTACTTTGACCAGAACAAGGACCGTGGCCTGGAGATCATTGGCCTGGGCTTTGAGCGTAGCACGGAGTTTGACAAAGCTGCCGCCCGGCTAAGAAAAATGCGGGAGCGCCTGCACGTAAGATATGATTTGCTGGTAGCCGGAACCGCAGATAAAGAAGCCGCCGCTTGTCTGCTTCCGGCGCTCAACCACGTCCTCTCCTTCCCCACCACCATCCTCATCGGCCGCGACGGCAAGGTACGCAAGATATATACCGGCTTCTCAGGCCCCGGCACCGGCAGGTACTACGAAGAATGGGTAGTTGATTTTAATAAAACAATGGACAACTTGCTGGCGGAGTAATTTAGTTGTTGGTTGATCGTTTTTCGTTAATTGAAGTATAAAATTGTAAGGCCGTTGCTGTAAAAGTAGCGGCCTTCTGCTTTATATGAATGGTGCAAGTTCCCAGATTTATACCCAACCATGGCGTCGGGTTTGCAACCCAACTGGCTTGAAAAGCTATACTTTATACTTGGGCTATACTTTATACTTCAGTTTATACTTTCATAGCTGCTGCCGGCGTTAGCGTCCGCTTGTGCCTCTTTATACTTGAGCTATACTTTATACTTCTCGCTGTTTCGGACATCCTTGTCCGAAACTAATTCTGCTGCGGATTTCCTAATCCGCGTAAGCCATACTTTTATACTTGCTGATTTAAACTCCCTCAGCCGCTGATTCCCTCTTTTTGACACAAGCTATACTTTCTAGCTTCCGCTGACCCTATTGTTCCCACAAACCTACATTTGCATCTCTAGCAGTGGTGCTCTCTAGCCCGAGAGGGCTCGTCTTTGGGCATCGCGCTGTGTTCCCTCCTTGCCTCGCTCTCGCTCGGCATGCCCTTAGCGGGCACCGGATCTCACAAGGCGCTCAACCCAAAGACTGGGATCAGATTCAATAGCCACGGCTATTTGTCATCTCGACAATCGGGAGAGATCTGATTAGAATTCCAGATAGATCTCTCGCGCTGCTCGAGATGACATGGTGGGGAGCAAGTATAATTCCTTCTCTAGAGGTGCGTGTTTATACTTGTAGGGAAAGGTCGCGACCTGCCCGCGCGAAGGCAGCAGCAATGCAGCTTATACTTTGGAAGTGGTAATTACAGACTCCCCTCCTTGGCTAAGTCTTGGATCCCGAACTTGTTTCGGGGGAGGGGCAGGGGTGGTTGGACCCCATAACGGAAAGCTCCCTCCCCTGTTTTTAGGGGAGGGTTGGGGCGGGGTTATTTTCGAAGCCTTACAATTCGAAATGTTCCTTTCAAAGCTGCCGGCTCATTCAACTCTATACTAAGCGAAGTATGGCGTACGATATTGCCTATACTTCGGTTGATGTCGGAAAACAGTGTACTGGCAACCTGGTTCAACAACCGGCGAAGTATGGATGGCTTCTGTCCATCGGCCAGAAACTTATCGAACACCATCACCGTGCCGCCTGGCTTGAGCACCCGCTCCACTTCTTTAATGCAGGCCACCGGGTCCGGGATAACGGCAAGTATGAGGTGAAGTATAACCGCATCGAAAGAGGCATTCGGGAAAGCCAGCTGCTGCCCGTTCATGACCTGCGCGTTTACTGGTATCTGCAGTTCATCGGCCCGCTGCTTTAGTTTAGAAACCATACCAGGCGTAATGTCGATGGCGGTGAGGTTGGTGTAGCCTTGCAGGTATGGCAGGTCGAGGCCGGTGCCCGCGCCAAGTATAAGGATGGCATTGTTGGGTTTCGCCTCCAGCAGTTGCACGGAGCGCTGTCTATACTTCCGGAAAATACGGTCGGCTATAAAATCGTAGATGGGCAGGTACAAAGTATACCGCAGGCGGTTCCAGGCGTTGGTGTTCAGGCTCATTTTTGATAGGTCATTTTGCATGTGCAAGCTACCTATCCTACCTATACTGCCCGTTACAAAATTTCGGCCGAGGTTTGTAAAATTTGTCTGAATCAGGAGCTTCAGGATAGGGTTAATTGGCAGGATTTATACTTTGCTGTACCTGTCCAACCACCCCTGCCCCTCTCCCGAAACAAGTTCGGGATCCAAGACTTAACCAAGGAGGGGAACCTGTAACTGCTTTGGCTGAAGTATAAGTTTCATGGCAGCTGCCATAGCGTAGTCAGCCCGCGAATTGTCCCTACAAGGCAATCAACAATCAGCAATTAAATTATTTCTCCCGCTCTATAGTATAGGCGATGAGCTGCTCCAGGGAGCGACGGGAGGGGTTGTCGGGGAAAGTATGAAGTATGGCCAGCGCCTCGGCGTGGTACTGGTTCATCGCATCGATGGTATACTGTATGCCGCCGGACTGCTTCACAAAATCAATGACGTACTGCACGCGCTTGTTATCGCCGTTGTTGTTTTTCACGTTGTAGATCACGCGGCGCTTGGTCAGCCAGTCGGCCTCGCGCAGGGCGTGGATCAGCGGCAGGGTCATCTTCTTTTCCTTGATGTCGATGCCCACGGGCTTGCCGATCTCGGCAGTGCCGTAATCAAACAGGTCGTCTTTGATCTGGAAAGCGATGCCCACTTTCTCGCCGAATAAGCGGGCTTTCTCGATTTCTTCTTTACAGGCACCGGCAGAGGCCGCGCCCACGGCACAGCAGGAGGCAATAAGAGAGGCAGTTTTCTGGCGGATGATGTCGAAGTATACGTCCTCGGTAATATCGAGGCGGCGGGCTTTCTCGATCTGCAGCAGCTCCCCTTCGCTCATCTCCTTCACCGCGTTCGACACGATCTTGAGCAGCTCGTAATCGTCGTTCTGCAGCGAGAGCAGCAGGCCTTTGGAGAGCAGGTAGTCGCCCACGAGCACGGCAATCTTGTTTTTCCAGAGCGCGTTTACTGAGAAAAATCCGCGGCGGTAGTTGGCATCGTCCACCACATCGTCGTGCACCAGCGTAGCCGTGTGCAGCAACTCAATCAGGGCGGCGCCGCGGTAGGTGGTATCCGCTATGTTTTCGTTGAAAAGCTTGGCTGAGAAGAACACGAACATAGGCCGCATTTGTTTTCCCTTGCGCTTCACGATGTAGCTCATGATCCGGTCCAGAAGCAGTACACGGGTCTTCATCGAAGCCCTGAACTTCTTTTCGAACAGCTGCATCTCGGGCGCAATGGGCGCCTGTATTTCCTTTAGACTTATGCTCATGTGTTAAGTGCGCAATATTACGTCCTCCACAAGTGCTTTCCAAACATGGGCTGGCAAAACAGCATTTAATTGTATTAATTGTTAAATTGCTCAGTGGTTAAATTGTTAGATGGCTAAAATGTAGGCTTTAACCCAGGCGCATACGTTAGCAAGCCTGTAACCTTTGCCTCTTAAAGTGCAAGCCTGTAACCTTTGCCTCTTAAAGTATTGTATAGACTGAAGCAACTGGAGCAGGATTAAACCGGGTATAGCACAGCCACCTAAACAACAATTTAACAAGCAGTAACTAAGCAATTCAAGTGATGAAAGTTGATTTTGTAGTATACCCCGGCCACGGCCGCCCCTTTACCGCCGACGCCACTTACCAGCCCGACAGTTCCCCGAAACCTGTGGTGATCTTTGCCCACGGCTTCAAGGGCTTTAAGGACTGGGGGCATTTTAACCTGCTGGCCACCTACTTTGCCAAACAGGGGTTCGTGTTCATCAAGTTTAACTTCGCCTACAACGGCACCACGGTGGATGATCACGCCGACATGCACGACATGGAGGCCTTTGGGCAGAACAACTTCAGCCTGGAGCTCGACGACATGCAGGCGCTGATCGAACTGCTGCACTCCGACAACCCTCCTATGGAGAAAAATGAGCTGGACCTGCGCCGCATTTACCTGATCGGCCATAGCCGTGGCGGAGGCGCTGTGATTCTGAAAGCGGCCGAAGAACCGCGCGTGAAAGCCGTGGCTACCTGGGCGAGCGTAAACCGCTACGACAACCGCTGGGACGACCTGCAGATGGAGCAGTGGAAAGAAAAAGGCGTGCAGTATGTGCCCAACGCCCGCACCGGCATGCAGATGCCGCTCTACTACCAGATCGTGGAGAATTTCATCGAAAACAAGTACCGCCTGGACATTCCTTCGGTGGTAAGACGCCTGCAACAGCCCCTGCTTCTGCTGCACGGCGAGCAGGACGAAACGCTGCCTACCCAGATGGCCCACGACCTGAAAACCTGGAAGCCCGATGCCGAGCTGCATCTGCTGCCTGAAGCCGACCACTCCTTTGGCGGCAAGCATCCTTACGAGCAGGACGAGTTACCCGAAGCCGCCCGCGCCGCCGCCGATCTAAGTATAGATTTCTTCCGCCGCCATGCCTAAGCTATACTTGCTCCTGGGCGGCAACCTCGGCGAGCGCACCTTATACTTGCAACAGGCCCGCGAAAGTATAAACCAACAGGTGGGCACCCTGGCGCGCAGCTCCAAAGTATACGAGACCGCCGCCTGGGGCAAAACCGACCAGCCCAGCTTCCTGAACCAGGTACTGGAGGTGCAAACAGCGCTTACGCCGGAAGAGGTGCTGCAACGCATAAACCAGATCGAGCAGGAGCTTGGCCGGGTGCGGCACGAGCACTGGGGTGCCCGCATCATCGACATCGACATCCTTTTCTACGACAACCTGGTGCAGCAAACCCAGCGCCTCACCATCCCGCACCCGCAGCTGCACCTTCGCCGGTTTACGTTATTGCCGCTGGCAGAGCTGGCTTCGGAACTGGTGCATCCGGTGCTTGGCAAAAGTATAAACCAGTTGCTGCAGGAGTGCCCCGATGAGCTGGAAGTATGGGCGTTTGAGGGGTGAGTTACTTTCTTAGTGATAGGCGGGTGTGTACTTTCAAGTCTAAGCCCAGAGGAATTTGCACCTACTTCCGCTGCTGGTATACCCGGACATAGTCGATCACGTACTCCTGTGGCAGTACCTGATCATCAATCGGGCCCGGCCAGCTGGCTCCCATGGCTAAGTTAATGAGGAGGTAAAAAGGCTTTCGGAATGGATTTCCTTCTTCTTCCCCCGCCTCGTTCAGCTGGAAAGTATGAAATTTCTGGTCGTTAAAGTAGATATCTATCTTTTCTTCATCCCATTCCATGGCATACACCTGGAATGCGTTGTGTAAATCTTTTACTTTTATTTTGCCTCCGTTGGAAGTGCTGCGCTGTGGCGGTGTGCCTGGGTAGTGGACCGTACCATATATTTCGTCTGGCTGGTTGCCAACAAATTCCAGGATGTCGATTTCACCGCAGTATGGCCAACCCACCTCGCTCCGGTTTACGCCCATCATCCAGATAGCCGGCCAAATGCCAGCACCTTGCGGCAACTTGGCCCGCACTTCCACACGGCCATACTTCCACTCGCCTTTGCCAAGCGTGTTTATACTTGCCGAAGTATACTGCGCCTCAGCATGCTGCTGTTTCCAGTCGTTCGATCCCGGCGTAAAGGCAGCGTTTGGGTAGGGCTCCTTCCGTCCCGTGATGGTCAGTACGCCATTCTGCACCCAGGCATTTTCTTGCCGGGCAGTTGTGTAATACTGCTGTTCCTGGTTCCGGATATGGCCTGTCTCGTAGCTCCATTTCTTCGGGTTAGGCAATCCTTTGTAGCGGAACTCATCGTGCCAGACTAATTTCCAGCCCTTCTTATGGCGTTGGGCAACAGAGGGTTGGGCAGCACTCACTATCAGTGCCAGCAGAAGCGTGCAGCAGGATAAAACTTTGATCATAGTGTGATAAGTATTGTTTCTGTTTATCGGAAAGTCGGCCTTGGCAACTGCTCGGTTCTGATCCGATTCTACGCCTGCTCTTCCCCTTGTTCATGCTCCCCTGTTAATCCATTCTGAATCTAAGTAAAAGAAGGACTCCGTGCCGAGACATCAGGCAAAATAGGCAATGTTATCGTAAACGCAAATCTTAATTATGTCCTCTAAAAGAATAAACATACCTTTCCCCGGTGTACAAAGGCACAAAAGCATACTTTTGTTCGTATTGAAAACAGCTGTTCCTGCCCGTATCAGGATACATTACACAGAGCTGGTGCTCCCCACCGTTTGAAGGCATTTAAAATAAAAACGGGCTGCAGTAAATCCCCGGATAATTTATCCTGAGTGTATTGATGCCGAATCTAAATTTGCCTCTTCGATGGGTGATAGTGTGGTTGGCGGAGCGGACATCCTACAAGTTGCTCCCGGGGCTCTTCCGTCAGGCTGGTGCACGAAATGGATGCGGTCGGAAGGTCTTTGCTGACAGAAAGAGGGATGCCTGGCCGGCTATGATGCAGAAAATGGATAAACTGATAAAAAAATAAATCTTGGATAACTTCCAGACTTTCGAAACAGAGCGGCTGCTCCTGAAACCGACTTCCTACGAAGACGCTCCTTTTTTACTGGAACTGCTCAACACGCCGGAGTGGCTCCAGTTTATCGGCGACCGCAACGTTAGGTCCGTAAAAGCCGCTGAAAAGTATGTTAGCACCCGGATTCTGCCTCAGCAAAAACGCCTCGGATACGGTAACTATACAGTTATCCGGAAAGCTGACGGCGTTAAAATCGGCTCCTGCGGCCTCTACGACCGGGAAGGCCTGGAGGGCATCGACATTGGCTTTGCATTCCTGAAAGAGTACGGCGGGCAGGGCTATGCTTTTGAGGCAGCCAGCAGGCTGAAAGAAGCTGCTCGCAGCATCTTCGGAATCAGGCAGCTTGCCGCCATCACCATGAAAGAGAACTTTGCCTCCCAAAAACTACTGGAAAAGCTGGGCCTGAAGTATAAAGGACTCATCACCTTACCCAACGATGACGAAGAGTTGCTGCTGTACCAATTATCCTTTCCCATCCAAAGCTAAAAATAGCCCTAGGCTAACCTTCCCTCCTCTACCTGCACATGCTGTCTGGGTCTGTGGGTTGCTTTCAGCGCAAAGTATACTGCCGGTAGCATCAAAGCAGTTACAAGCAAGCTGATGTACTCATACAGCGGCCCTTCCTGCACATTTTCCAGTTGCCAGACACCGTTCCCATCAAAGCCATACATCACCCTGTACATCATGTTGCCACCCCAATGCAAACCCAGCGACATCCAGATGGAGCCGGTCTTGAGCACAGTATAGGCAAAGGATGCCCCCAGTAGAGCGGAGAAAACCACATTGGACGGATCGAAGCCGGCATTCCAGATATCATCCAGGGCATAAAGCAGGGTGGCCGTGAACACATACCAGGTCAGCAGTTGCCGCCGCTTAAAGCAGGCAAACCAGTAGCCGCGAATCGTGATATCGTTCAGGATGGAGGAGAAAAACATTGCCAGCAGCGCCTGGGCCAGCATCGGAAGTATAAAGGATAGATCATGTAGCCCTGCCACCTCGAATTTGCCGAACTTATAAAAGCTCCAGTACTTTAAGGCATAAACAGAGAACCCGATCAAAAAGCCGACGCCCAGGTTTTGCAGCCAGCCCCTGTGCCGCTCCAGCCCCAGCGACGCGATGCCCTGCAGTTTAAGCAAGTACCTGCTGACCAGAAAAGCCAGCACGAAAAAGCCCGCCCAGTAGCCCAACCACAGGGCTATTTTGCCGGCATCGAACAGGCGGGGCAACAGGTGTACGTACAGGCTCAGCAGCACGAAGCCAACCAGCCACACTGCCAGCGGGGTTTTCTTTTCCATGATTCTCCCTGAATTATGGAAGGTAATTTAAGCTTTTGTTCTTTATAGTAAACAATTCATACTTCTTTTTATGAAAGTATAAACGCCCTCCCCAGCAAAGGCCAGAGAGGGCGTTTATACTTATACTTCTATACTTTGGCCAGATGCCTACTCGGCAGAACTCACTTCGGCAGTACGTTCTATTTTCTTCACCAGGCCCTGCAGTACTTTGCCCGGACCGCATTCCACAAAATGGGTGGCGCCATCGGCTACCATTTGCTGCACCGATTGTGTCCAGCGTACGGGCGCCGTCAGCTGCTTGATCAGGTTCTG
The DNA here is from genome assembly GCF_001907195.1 of Pontibacter flavimaris. Classification (GTDB taxonomy): domain Bacteria; phylum Bacteroidota; class Bacteroidia; order Cytophagales; family Hymenobacteraceae; genus Pontibacter; species Pontibacter flavimaris. The sequence goes on along the minus strand of NZ_LVWA01000005.1, from coordinate 605,185 downwards.
CCTGATCTCCTGCGGATCCGTGTGCGGCTGGGCGTCCACGTTCTGGTAGATGGGGCAAATGCCCTGTGAGAAAGTGGTTTCTTCGATGGCTTTGGCCAGCTCTTCCTCGGCCGGCTTCATGAGCGGCGAGTGGAACGCGCCACCCACCGGAAGCGGCAGCGCACGCTTGGCACCCGCCTCTTTCATTTTCTCGCAGGCTATTTCGATGCCTTTATTCGAGCCGGAGATCACTAGCTGGCCGGGGCAGTTATAGTTGGCTGCTACCACCACTTCACCTTCAATAGAAGCGCATACTTCCTCTACCTTCGCATCGTCCAGGCCAAGTATGGCGGCCATGGTGGAGGGGTTCGCCTCACAGGCCGCTTGCATGGCCATGGCTCTTTTGTACACCAGTCGAAGGCCATCCTCAAAACTCAGCACTTTGCTGGCCACCAGTGCCGAGAACTCGCCCAGCGAGTGGCCCGCTACCATATCCGGAGCGAAATCCTTGGCTACGGCCGCCTGCGCCACCGAGTGCAGGAAAATGGCCGGCTGCGTCACTTTGGTTTGCTTCAGCTCCTCGTCGGTGCCGTTGAACATGATCTCGGTGATGTTGAAACCCAGGATCTCGTTTGCCTTGTCGAAAAGCTGCTTTGCCTCTTCGTGCTGCTCGTAGAGGTCTTTGCCCATCCCTACAAACTGAGAACCCTGTCCCGGGAAAACGTATGCTTTCATTCGTTGCTCGTTATTAGTTTTTCGTTATTCGATTCTTCCTCTGATTACTAAATGGCTAAACTATGACTAGATCGATGCTCAAAGTATAAATCTATACTTACCAGATTTATACTTTTCTAAAGTAGTCATTCAACAATGTAGCCATTCAACAATTAGAATCCTCCCACAAACCTGGCCCTTTGCTCGGGGCTTGGCAGCATGCAGGATTCGGTGCGGCCGGCTATGCGGTAGCGGTTACGGGCCACCAGCCGGTACACAAAATTGCGGAAAGATACAGGAATAATGCGGAACACAGCAAGTATGGACAGCGGAAAGTCGAGGTAACCGGCAATGCGCAGGGCCGCCTCAGACTCGGTGTAGACCTTGCCCTTCTCATAGAAAAGTATGGAATCGGGCATAGGGTCAGGGAGTTGGGCTCCGGGCACCAGCGCCTCCAGCACCCCCGACTGCAGGGCGGCAAAGTATAAATCCTGGCGTTTGTTGTACTTCAGTACCACCTGCACACTGCCCTGGCAAAAGCCGCAGGTGCCGTCGTAAAACACAACGGGCCTCCCCTGCAGCTGCTCCAGGTCTGGTAATTCTTTCATTAGCGTACAATCTCCACCCAGCCTTTGTAGGTGGCGCGGGCCTTGGCCGGGTCTAAAGTATAAAACTCAATTTCTGCCTCGTAGTAGTAGGTGCCGTCGGTCAGGCGAATGCCGTCGTTATCAACGCCAGGCCAGTTAATGTAGCGGCCTTCCCCTTCGGTTACCTTTCCGCCGTCGTACACCTGCACGCCCCAACGGTTGTATACTTTAAAGCTCATACTCTTGATAAAGGCCTTTACCTTAGGCCGGAACACGTCGTTCAGGTTATCACCGTTCGGGGTGATGATGTTCGGAAGTATAAGCGAGATACAGTTATCGTTGCACACCTCGTTGCTGAACGCGCTTTCACGACCGGTCACATCCGTGGCCGTTACCACATAGCAACCCGCGAAGGATTGCAGCCCGCTGTGCGTGTACGTTGTGGCGGTGGTGGTATCGAGGCGGGTATACTCGGCATCCAACGTTGGTTTAAAGTATACGGTGTAATAGGCAATCTCCTGGGTACAGTCCGGGGAAGTATCCGGCAGCCAGTTCAGCACGTTCTCGTACGGCGGCTCGGTCGGGTTCTGGGCAAACAGGTTACAGTCGAGCTGTGTTATACTTAGCTCCGGCGGACAAATGTTCTTCGGCAGCGTGATGCACACCAGCTGGCTGTTGTTGAGCAGCGGTTCCGGCAGCCCCTCTATCTCGTAGGTGCCGGCTGTTTGCACATAGTAGCAGTACTCTTGCCCGCGCACCAGTTCCTCGCCGTTGAACGCACCGGCATCCGTGTAAGAGCCTCCCGTTGTAGTAGCCGTCACGCTGTCTATCAAGGTAAACTGCCCGTCTGCTGTGCGGCGATAGATATAATGCTGCAGCACCTCATTCTTCCACGGCACATCGTAGGTCCAGTTCAGGCCAATCTCTTTCGCATCACCTTCGGCGGGCGCTGCTTCCAGGTACACGCTCGATGCCTCGGCGCTATCCCGAAGCACGGTTGGCTGGCCTCCCGGCCGCGGTGTCTGGTAAAACTCAAGGCGGTAACGGTAGGCGTTTTCCACGGTGTTCAGCCCCTTGTCCACAAACGTGGTGTCGGCCATGTTGCGGGTGCGCTTCACCTCGGTAAAGCCAGCTCCGGCCTCCATGCCTACCTTGCGGTATAGCCTGTACTCCAGCGGCGGGGTCAGTTTCTCCACCTCTATCGGCTGAGACCACTTCACGGTGATCTGCCCGCTGGCCTGGTCTGTCTCGTCTACGGTTACATTCGTTAAGTAGGGGATGTCCTGGTCGATCACCACGCATACTTCCAGGGAGGCTAGGCTCTCGCCGCGCGGCTGCGCCGGGAAGGTGGCGTATATGATGTAGCAGTACTCCACACCGGCTTTCAGGTTCGGGTCGTCATCGAAGAAGGTCACCTCTCCGGCATCCACCTCCCCTATCAGCACGTAGCCTGTGGAGGCCGGCACGCCGGTCTGGCACTCCTCCGGCACAAAGTTGCTTGGCCCCTCGCGGCGGTAGATGCGAATCTTGTCTGCGTTCTGGCAGATGTAGGAATCCCAGGTCAGGGTGACGTTCCGGTCTGCGCTGGTGGCGTCGAGGTTCTGCGGCGGCGGCCCGATCACCCGGATGTTCCAGGGCTGCAGGTCCGCCAAACGCTCATCGCCGTTTGGCCGCACGTCCTCGGCACGGAAAACGACCTGGTACGGGGCCTCGCGCACATCCTCGCAGGTGGTGTTCCAGATAAACAGACCTGTGGCTGAGCCCGGGTTGTTGGTCCTCTGCTCGAACGTGGCCGGCGGCACAATGCCGCTACCCGCCACGGTCAGGTTAATCAGGTCCCCGTCAGGGTCTGTGGCCCGCACGATGCCGCGCAGGGTGGTGCCGGCTACCACGCAGGTATCCTTGGGCTGCAGCACGGGTGGCCGGTTCTCGTTCTCCTCTACGTTGATGCGCATGTCGCGCACCACCTCGCCTATCTTCACGGCGCCGCCTCCGGGGCCGCGCCGCCACTCCTCCACCACAAAGGCGATGTTATACCTGCCGGCAAGGCAGGGCGCATCCCAGGTAAGCTGGCCGGTAAACACATCGAGCGTGAAAAAGGCAGGGCCGCTATCATCCGAGGTGCGGCAATTGGCCACCTGGTCGGGGTGGCGGTAGCCCGGCACCACGGCAATATCGCCGCTGGGCTGCTGGTAACGCGGCGCGATCAGCTTAAAGGCAAGGCTGTCGCCGTCGGCATCGTAGGCACCGGGGTTGTGCACGAACCTGCGGAACATGGCCGCATCGTCGATCGGCTCCACGGTGAGCACCGGGGTGGAGTTAAAGCCACGCAGGGCGTTGATATCGATGGTAGTGGAAATGAAGAACGAGCGCTGGTCTGATGGCGCTGCCATGTTCAGGATGTTGTTGTCGCGGTTCTCCCCGATCCAGTAAGTCGTATAGTTGCCATCCGAAGGATAGGTAAACTCCCACTCAAACACCTCCCTGTCGGTCTCCGAGTTGATGGGGGTGACAGACTTGCGCTGTACGGTAAGGGTGGTATTGCCAGATCCTGTATAGATTGTCACCTCCGGGTCCTCGGCCTGCGAGAAATGGTTGGTGTAGATAATCATGGTAAAGAAAAAGCGGCGGGGGTTGGGGTTCGGCGTCGTGTCCCGCTTGGCCGTAATATCCCCTGCCCTAATATGCGTAGCCTGCACCTCCGAGGAAGCACCCAACAGCAACAAAATCAACACCCACAACAGACTACCATGCAGCAGATACTTGAGGCGTATAAGTTTAAGCATAGATGAATTGCGTTAGGCAGTAAATATAGTATAATCTTAAACTAACTTTATACTAAAATGTTGTCTTTATAGATCAGTTGAAGGGGAAAGGATGTAGATTATTGGAGTTACGGATATCAATTTAGATTGATTCAAAATATGATATCAAAATTGCTTTCTACTTGCCCCCAATGTACCTTTGAGCGGTAAAAACTTACGCTTATTTCACTTTAACCTATATAAACACAGATGAATTGGTTTACTAAAACGTTTTCCAGTACAGTCGGGCGAAAGATCATAATGGCTGTCACGGGTCTGTTCCTTTGCTCCTTCCTGGTAGTGCACCTGATTGGCAACCTGCAGTTGTTCCGTAACGATGGAGGCGAGGCTTTTAACGTGTACTCTCACTTCATGGCGAGCAACCCGATCATCCGCGTGATGGAGATCATACTTGTGCTGGGCTTTGTGTTCCACATCTACGATGCGCTTGTGCTGACCCGCCGCAACAAGGCGGCCCGCCCTGTGAGTTACGCGAACAACCACCCGGAAGAGAACAGCTCCTGGGCCTCCCGCAACATGGGCCTGCTGGGCACGATCATCCTGGTGTTCCTGATCATCCACCTCTGGAACTTCTTCGTGCCGGCTCGCTTTGGCGGCCTGGACGGTGTCGTGATCGAGGACGTGGAGTATGACAACCTTTACCTGAGGGTGGTAGAGTCCTTCCAGATCTGGTGGTACGTGGCTATCTACGTGATCTCCATGGTGGCCCTGGCGTATCACCTGATCCACGGTTTCCAGAGCGCCTTCCAGTCGCTTGGCCTGGATCACAAGAAGTATACGCCGTTCATCCAGAAGTTCGGTGTGGCCTTCTCTATCCTCGTGTGCCTTGGCTTCGCCGTCATTCCGCTGTACTTCTTCTTCCTTGTGTAATTAAAAGCTATACATAGTTGCTATGATATTAGATTCTAGAATCCCGGAAGGCCCTTTAGCCGAAAAGTGGGACAAGCATAAATTCGATGTGAAGCTGGTTAACCCGGCCAACAAACGTAAATACGATATTATTGTAGTGGGTACGGGCCTTGCCGGTGCTTCGGCTGCTGCCTCTTTCGGAGAACTGGGCTATAACGTAAAGGCGTTCTGCTTCCAGGACTCTCCCCGCCGCGCGCACTCCATTGCGGCACAGGGCGGTATCAACGCTGCCAAAAACTACCAGAACGATGGCGACTCTATCTACCGTCTTTTCTACGACACCATCAAAGGTGGCGACTACCGCGCCCGTGAGGCAAACGTATTCCGCCTGGCGCAGGTATCGGTAAACATCATCGACCAGTGCGTGGCGCAGGGTGTTCCTTTTGCCCGTGACTACGGCGGGCTGCTGGCCAACCGCTCATTCGGTGGCGCGCAGGTATCGCGTACGTTCTACGCCCGCGGCCAAACCGGACAGCAGCTGCTGCTGGGTGCCTACTCTGCCCTGAACCGCCAGATCGCTTACGGCAAGGTAAAAATGTATCCCCGCACCGAGATGCTGGACCTGGTGCTGGTAGATGGCAAAGCACGCGGTATCGTGGTGCGTAACCTCATTACCGGCAAGATCGAGTCGCACAGCGCCCACGCCGTGGTACTGGCAACAGGTGGCTACGGCAACGTGTTCTTCCTCTCTACCAACGCCATGGGCTCCAACGCCACGGCCGCCTGGAGAGCTTACAAGAAAGGTGCCTTGTTCGCCAACCCGTGCTACACCCAGATCCACCCTACCTGTATCCCGGTTTCCGGTACGTACCAGTCCAAACTGACGCTGATGTCGGAGTCGCTGCGTAACGATGGCCGTGTATGGGTACCGAAGACAGTGGAAACGGCGGAAAGACTGCGCAGAGGCGAGATCACCGTTAAAGACATAGCCGAGCAGGACCGTGATTACTACCTGGAGCGCAAGTACCCTGCCTTTGGTAACCTGGTGCCGCGCGACGTGGCCTCCCGCAACGCCAAGCTGGTTTGCGACGAAGGACGCGGTGTTGGCGCCTCTGGCCTTGCCGTTTTCCTTGACTTTGCCGATGCTATCAAGCGCGAGGGCCAGCCTGCCATTGCCGCCAAGTATGGCAACCTCTTCGAGATGTATGCCAAGATCACGGACGAGAACCCTTACGAAAGACCGATGCGCATTTACCCGGCTGTTCACTATACCATGGGTGGCCTTTGGGTAGATTATAACCTGATGACGAACGTGCCAGGACTATACGCCGCCGGAGAGGCCAACTTCTCTGACCACGGCGCTAACCGCCTCGGGGCTTCTGCCCTGATGCAGGGCCTGGCAGACGGATACTTTGTACTGCCTTACACCATCGGTGATTACCTGGCCAAAATGCCTTACGATAAAGTACCGGCAGACCATCCTGCGTTCAAAGAGGCTGAGCAGAACGTAATCGACATCAACAACAGACTGCTCTCCGTCAACGGCCAGCGCACGGTGGATGATTTCCACAAGCAACTCGGGCATATCATGTGGGAGTACTGCGGTATGGCCCGTAATGCCGAAGGGCTTCAATTTGCCAAGCAGGAGATCCGCAAGCTGCGCGATGAGTTCTGGCGCGATGTAAAAGTAGTGGGCGTGAACGAAGAGCTGAACATCACGCTGGAGAAAGCAAACCGTGTGGCCGACTTCCTGGAGCTGGGTGAACTGATGGTGGACGACGCCCTTCACAGAGAGGAATCCTGCGGTGGCCACTTTAGGGAGGAGCACCAGACACCGGAGAACGAGGCCCTGCGCGACGATGAGAACTTTGCCTATGTAGCAGCCTGGGAATTTACCGGAGTTGGAAACGACGCGGTGCTGCACAAGGAAGACCTCAAGTTCGAGAACGTGAAGCTGACACAGCGCAGCTATAAGTAATGCGTAATTAATAATTAAGAATAGTAAAGGCGCTGGAAACAGACGATTTACAGTTCTTAGTTTGTGATTCTTAATTCATCGTAATTAATAAGAAAATGGCTGGAAGTAATCCAAATGCTAAACCAATGGACCTTACACTAAAGGTTTGGCGCCAAAAAGATAGAAATTCACCAGGCCAAATGGTGACTTACCCTATAAAGGGCATCTCCCCGGATATGTCTTTCCTGGAGATGATGGACGTGCTTAACGAAGAATTGCTGCTCAAGGGAGAAGACCCGGTTGCATTCGACCACGACTGTCGTGAGGGAATTTGCGGGATGTGCAGCCTCTTTATAAACGGCCGCCCGCACGGACCGGAGCGTGGCACCACCACCTGCCAACTGCACATGCGCCACTTCAAGGATGGCGACACGATCACGATCGAGCCCTGGAGAGCTGCCGCCTTCCCGGTGCACAAAGATCTGGTGGTGGACCGTTCTGCCTTTGACCGTATCCAGCAGGCCGGTGGTTATGTCTCCGTTAACACAGGCGGCGTGCCGGATGCTAACACCATTCCGATCTCGAAGTCTATTGCCGACAAGGCGTTTGATGCAGCAACCTGTATCGGATGCGGCGCCTGCGTAGCGGCCTGTAAGAATGCCTCTGCCATACTGTTCGTTAGTGCGAAGGTATCGCAGCTCTCGATGCTGCCGCAGGGTAAAACGGAGCGCAAGACACGCGTGGAGAACATGGTGGCCCAAATGGACATCGAGGGGTTCGGCTCCTGCACCAACACTGGCGCCTGCGCTGTTGAGTGCCCGGTTGGCATCTCGCTGGAGAACATCGATATGCTGCGCAGCGAGTTCATCTTTGCCAAGGCTACCTCAGAGAACCTGTAGTTGAAGCGATAAAGAATAGAAAAGGCGAGGCAGCTACTGTTCTCGCCTTTTTGCTTTTATTAGTCCGGGGATCGTTATACTTTTAAAACATTCCCAAAGTATACGTGCACCCAAAACCTACAGCGGTAAATCAGGTTACGTATTAAAACCACCCACTTAGCAGTAGTTGTAACAAAACACAACCCATGATTACACTGATATCGGGCACGAACAGGCCCCTGTCCTATTCCAGAGCCATTTTAGACCTTTACGCCGGTAAACTCGCGCAGCATGGTGTAGCATACCAGATACTGGACCTGGCAGACCTGCCCGCTGATTTTACCGTGTCAGCCCTCTACGACAACACGGGCAAGAACGAGGCGTTCAACAAGCTCTCCTCCCTGATCGCTGCGTCGGATAAGTTTGTGTTTGTGGTGCCGGAGTATAACTCCTCCTTCCCCGGGGTACTAAAGGCCTTTATCGACGGGCTTTCCTACCCTAACACGTTCAAGGATAAGAAGGGCGCTCTTATCGGGCTCTCCTCCGGAATGCAGGGCAGCGGCCTGGCCCTAAGTCACCTGTCAGACGTGCTCAATTACCTGGGCATGCATGTCATGGCTATGCGCCTGAAGATGGCCCACATTGAAAAGAACTTCGATGGCAAGCAGATCAGCAACAAACTTTACCAGGAGCTGTTGGAGCAGCATGTAGAGCAACTCCTGAAATTCTGACGGTTTATAAGTATAAATTTTAAGTTGCGATTACCCCGTCCTTATACTTATACTTATACTTATACTTATACTTATACTTATACTTATACTTATACTTATGGCATAGCTTAAGCCGGGTCTTTCGAAACTGATACCAGTCCTTGCCTCTGCAGGAGATTGCATTCCCCCGCCTCTCCCGAGACAAGTTCGGGAAATGAGGCTTGTCCAGAATTTCACCCCACCCCAACCCTCCCCTTTTATCGAGGGCCCCTACCCCCAAAACAGGGGAGGAAGTTATACTTGTTATACTTTATTATCATCTCGAATGAAATGAGAGATCTATCTGGAATTCTACAAGAGATTTCTCGCTTTGCTCGAAATGACAGCAAAGGCAGCAGCTATCGAATCTGATCCCAGTTTTTCTGTGAGGCGCCGGGGGTAGGGGCCCTCTTATGCGAGTTTTTCCGGTGCCCGTAAGGGCATTGCGACGTCAGGAGCAAAGGAAAAGCTCCCAGCGCCGAGCGGGAAAACGAGGCCTCCCGGCCTGGAGGGAGCCAAAGTATGAAATGGAACGAGCAGGTTGTAAAGCTGTGGATCAGCGGCAGCTAGTAAGGATAGCTTGGTTCAAGTTGCATGAAGTGGCGGCTATGGAAGACACAAGCGGACGCTTGCGCTAGGAAAGTATAAAGTATAGCAGCAAGTAAGTATAGCGGACGTGGTTCGGGGCAAAGATGTCTGGAACAAGAAGTATAAAAGTATGACACTGTGAGCCAGTCGGGTTTAAAACCAAATGAATAAAAAGACACGGGCTGCAAGCCCGCGCCAGCGGAAGTATAAACTGGCAAGTATGGCGTATAAAAGGCACAAGCGGACGCCCCGAAATGCTCCGGGACTTTCAGCTTGCGCCAGGGAAGTATAAAGTATAACTTAAGTATTAAAGTATAGCTGCACAGCCAAAGTATAAGTTTGGCTATTCAAGCTACTCGGGTTGCAAACCCGACGCCATGATAGGTAGAAGTCTGAAGACTTGCACCAGAAAAAGGAAGGAAGTATAAAGTATAACTTGAGAGGAAAAGTATAATTCAGGTATAAAGCCCGGCTCGCCACTTCATCCCGTAAAACCTGATGCAGACAAGTATAAAAGTATAGCCCAAGAATAAGTTCTTAAGACAGATGAAGAGGCCAGGTAGAAACCTAAGCTTCCACAAACATCCCAACTTAGATTATAAAGTATAAAAAAAGGGGCTGCAGTAAAAACTGCAGCCCCTTTTTCTATTTTAACACGAGTAAAACCTAGTCCACGTTATCGTGCAGGAAACGGTTATCGCCCAGGATCTCGTTATCGTCGTTCAGGTTGAAGCGGGAGATATTACGCTCGGAAGAGTGTGCTACCCTGTCAAGCGCCACGTTGCGGCGCAGGTAAGCCGGTACTTCCAACTTCTCCTTCATGGCCTCAGACGTCGTCTCAGAGCTCAGCATGCGCAGGCGCTCACGACGCTCCTCGGCACGGCGTTGCATCAGCTCACGCTCTTCTGCCAGGCGCTGTGCCGCCTCACGCTGCTCACGGGCCTGACGCGCTTCTTCCTCGCGGTAGTTGTTGTTCTGGAAAGCATCGTTCTGAGAGCTGCCATCCAACTCAAACACAATACGCTGTGGCTGCTGCGGCTGCACTGGCTCCGGACGACGCGGCGCAGTTCCTTCGTAGTTGTTCGGTTGCTGGGCGGCAGGCTTTGGAGCAGCCACCGGAGCCGGCGCAACAGGCTTCGCGAACGTCGTGATCTCCGGCGCAACTTCTGGCTTAGCAGGCTCAGCTACCTCAATTTTTTTTTGGCTATTCAGGTCAAATACGGTTTTCTTTGGCTCAATGATGCTCTCGGCATCGGCAGCGAAACCAGTAGCGATAACAGTAACGCGGATGCTCTGGCCCAGCGTAGAGTCAATGCCATGGCCGAAGATCACCTCAGCCTCCTGGCCAGCCTTGTCCTGGATATATTCTGTGATCTCCGTCAGTTCATCCATCTCCAGCTCGGCCTGTTCACCAGACATGATAGAAAGCAGGATCTTCTGTGCCCCGTGGATATCGGTGTTGTTCAGCAATGGAGAAGAAAGAGCCTCCTCGGCGGCACGCAGGGCACGGCCCTCGCCCTCTGTTGTCGCAGAACCCATCACTGCTGCACCAGAGTCTTTCATTACAGTTTTAACGTCTTCAAAGTCAACGTTTACCTCAGCCGTAACCGTGATGATCTCCGCAATAGACTTAGCGGCAGTCGTCAGTACGTTATCAGCTTTGGCGAAAGCCTCACGGATGGTCAGGTTGCCAAACATCTCGCGCAGCTTGTCATTGAGGATCACCAGGATCGTGTCGCAGTTGTCGCTCAGCTCTTTTACGCCGTTCTCAGCGGCGATCTTTTTCTTCTTACCCTCAAAGGCAAACGGAGCCGTCACGATTCCCACTGTCAGGATACCCAGTTCCTTCGCAACCCTGGCAATAACAGGAGCAGCACCTGTTCCGGTACCTCCACCCATACCAGCCGTGATGAACACCATCTTGGTATCGTTGCTGAGCATCTCACGAATTTCCTCCTTGCTCTCCAAAGCCGCCTGCTTACCTTTCTCAGGGTTTGCGCCGGCTCCAAGGCCTTCGGTTAGGTTTTCGCCGATCTGCAGCCTATTTGGCACAGCAGCACTTTGCAGCGCCTGCGCATCCGTGTTACAGATGATGAACTCCACATCTTTGATACCCTGATTGTACATGTGGTTCACGGCATTGCTACCACCGCCCCCGACGCCTATCACCTTGATGATGGACTTGCCGCCGGCCGGCAAGTCAAATGCATATGCTGATGTCATACTAATTTCTCCTGCTTATTATGGGTTGATAAGTTTTTTAGTCTATGTCGTCTGATAAGAAGCCCTTGAGCTTCTGCAGCAGCCCTCCGCCACTGTTGTTGTTTGCTGCGCTGCTCTTTGGCTCGACCGCTTTGGTGTTGTTATACACCTGCTCCGTCACCCCGGAATGGCGCTCCACGCGCTGGTCCAGTGGGTGGTAACCTGCCAGCACAAGGCCAACGCTGGTCGCGAACATGGGTCCTTTCACGGCGTCTACCTTGGATCTGCCCAGGTGCTCGTTCGGATAGCCGATGCGGGTATCCATGCCGGTGATGTACTCGACCAGCTGCACCAGGTTCTGAAGCTGCGCGCCTCCGCCCGTAATCACGATGCCGCCGGCCAGGCTATTGGCGTAGCCCGAGCGCACGATCTCCGCGTAAACCAGCTCCACGATCTCCTCCATCCGGGCCTCTATGATGTAGGCCAGGTTCTTGAGGGAAATCTCCTTCGGCGTACGGTCGCGCAGGCCAGGTATAGAGACGATCTCATTCTCAGAGGCCTCATCGGCAATGGCGCGTCCGAACTTCATCTTCAGCTGCTCCGCCTGGTTTTGCATCACCATGCATCCCTGCTTAATATCAGAGGTGATGATATTGCCCCCAAAAGGAAGAACTGCCGTGTGGCGTATAATATTGTCTTTGAATATAGCCAGGTCAGTTGTACCACCGCCAATATCCACCAGTGCCACACCTGCCTCCTTCTCCTCATCACTCAGGACCGACATGCTCGACGCCAGCGGCTCCAGGATCAGTTGGTCCACCTCCAAGCCTGCGCGTAGCACGCACTTGTTGATGTTGTTGATGGCGTTAGACTGGGCCGTGATGATATGGAAGTTGCCCTCCAGGCGCACGCCCGACATACCCACCGGGTCCACGATGCCTTCCTCATAGTCCACCTTATACTCCTGCGGCATCACGTGGATGATCTCACTGCCCGGAGGCGTTACGAGCCGGTACATGTCGTTGGTGAGGCGGTTGACATCCTCCACCGTGATCTCGTCATCCGAAACCTGGCGTGTGATGCTTCCGTTGTGCTGCAGGCTCTTGATGTGCTGCCCCGCAATGCCCACGTTCACCACGCCGATGTTGATGCCTGACTGCTCTTCGGCCTGACGGATGGCCTTCTTGATGGCTTCGACGGTTTTATCGATATTGCTCACAATGCCTCTCACCACTCCCTCCGACACGGCTTTGCCCATGCCCAATATCTCGAGCTTGCCAAACTCATTTCTCCGACCTACAAGTGCGCAAACCTTGGTTGTCCCAATATCCAAGCCTACTACTATTTTGTCGTTCTGCATATCTCTGTCTGTTATTCGCAAATTATCTGATCTTCGTACTCCACGTTAACCCGCTTGTAGCGCTCCCAGCCCATGGTTGGCAGCACCTCCTTGTAAAGTATGGCTAACTTCTTAAATTTCTCCTCCACCTTATCGGGCTTTCCGAACTCAATGATGTGTTCGCCCACCTGCGGCAGAAAAGACACCTTGCCCTTGCCATCTATGTGCATCTGGGCAAGCTGTGCCTTCCAAAACTCGTCGTTCTCGATGAACTGGAGCAAAGAAAGGTATGAGTGGCCTAAGGAATCCTTGAAGAATCCTCGGTCAGTTGGCTTTATAAGAGCTGACTTGGTTATTGGGATTACACGTGCCGTGTACCTGTCGGAGAGGGGGAGAATGTTCCCCTCAGCGTCGATGTATACATCCTGATCTGATCGTATAATTCTAGCAATAGGCCTGTTCTGTTTTACAAATACCTGGATGTTGCCATCTAACCCTCTGTAGACCTCGGCATCCTTCACAAATTTATGCGATTCTATGCGCTTTTCAAGGTTTTTCAGGTCAATGTTCTGGTTGGGGAGGCCTTCGAGTTTTCGCTCACCTTCTCGTGTTAGCAAACCCCGAACTTCCTTATCCCCAATAAAGTAATTGTTGTACTCATTATCAATTTTTATTGACACTTTTTTACAGATTTTTTCATTTTGTCTGGAAGACGCAAAACCTGCAATAGCCCCAATCGACAGGATGCTACAACATGCAAAAATTAAAGATTTTATTCTACTATTCAAGCCCATACCCGTTATTTTCTAAAAAATTTCTGATAGGCTTCACCAGCGTGTCAATATCGCCGGCGCCAACGGTTGCCAGCACGTCAAAATCGCCGTTTTTGAGCAAATTTTCCACAACTTCCTCTTTGTGCAGCAGCACCTTCACAGGGCTCGTCACCTGCTCAAGCAGGATGCCTGAAGTAACGCCCGGAAGCGGTTTCTCGCGCGCCGGGTAAATGTCGAGCAGCACCAGCTCATCGGCCTTGCTCAGGCTCTGGGCAAACTCCGCGGCAAAGTCGCGGGTGCGGGTAAAGAGGTGCGGCTGAAATATCACTTTTATTTTCTTGTTTGGATAAAGCGCTCGTAATGAACCCATAAAGGCATCAATCTCCTTCGGGTGGTGCGCGTAATCGTCGATGTATACTTTGCCGTGGCCTTCATACACAAACTCGAAGCGGCGCTTCACGCCGGCAAATGCTTCAACTCCGGCCTTTATACTTTGAGCCGGCACCTGCAGCACCTGTGCCGCCAGGATGGCCGCCAGGGTATTCTCGGCATTGTGGAACCCGGGTACACCCAGCCTCACGCCTGCCATATCCCCAAATGGACTCACCACATCAAACTCAAACCAACGACCGTTCACCTGCAGGTGCGCCACATGGGCATCGCCGCTGCGCAGGCTATACTTGTACACCTGCACCCCCTCCTGCACTAGCGCTGTCAGGCGCGGGTCGGTGGCCTCGTGCAGAAACAGGAAACCACCCGGCTTGACCTGGCTAATGAACCGCTGGAAAGTCCGGATCAGTTCCTCGTTATCACCATAGATATCCAAATGATCTGGGTCTGCGGAAGTTACGATGGCAATATCCGGAAAGAGCGTCAGGAACGAGCGATCATACTCATCGGCCTCCACTACCACCACTTCTTTTTCGGCCGCTCCCTTGCCAATCAGCAGGTTGGAGTTCAGGTTAGTGGCAATGCCCCCCAGGAAAGCGGAGCAGTCCACTCCGGCGTGGTGCAGCAGGTGCGCCACGATGCTGGAGGTGGTGGTTTTGCCGTGCGTACCCGCCACCGCCACCGTATAAGCGGAAGCCGTGATGATGCCCAACACCTCCGAGCGTTTCTTGATGGTATAGCCCTGCTCTTTCAGATAATTCCACTCGGCGTGCTCGGCAGGTATGGCCGGCGTGAGCACCACCAGGGTCTGGTCTTTGTGCTGGAGGATCTCCTGCGGCAGGTGCGCCACATCGTCCTCATAGTGCACAGCTATCCCCTCCTGCTCCAGCGCCTCGGTCAGTGCGGTGCGGGTTTTATCGTAGCCCCACACCGGAAAGCCTTTGGCCCTGAACCAGCGGGCAATGGCGCTCATGCCGATGCCGCCAATGCCGAGGAAGTAGATATAGCTGTAGTCCTCCAGTTTCACTTGATCAGTTTTACCAATTCGTTTACAATGTCGGCCGCCGCGTTCGGGCGGGCCATTTTCAGTATATTTTGGTGCAGACGCTGCTGCTCCTTTTCGTCTTTTAAAAGTCCCAGCGCCGTCGGCACCAGTTTCTCCATCGCCTCTGCATCCCGCACCAGCAGGGCTGCGTCCTGCTGCACCAGTGCCATGGCATTTTTGGTCTGGTGGTCTTCGGCCACGTTTGGCGACGGCACCAGCACCGCGGGTTTTCCGGCCAAGCAAAGTTCCGAGATAGAAAGCGCGCCGGCTCTCGAGATCACCACATCGGCGGCGGCATACGCCAGGTCCATCCGCTTGATGAAATCCAGCGCATGGATTCCCTCAGTTTTATACTTTGCCTCCAGCTCCTGCGCCTGCAGAAAAAAAGGCTTCCCGGTCTGCCAGATCAACTGGCAACCGGCGTCGGCTATACTTCGCAGGTTAGCGGCTATACTTTGGTTGATGGTGCGCGCGCCCAGGCTTCCGCCAATCACTAATATTGTTTTCTTCTCCGGGCTCAGCCCGAAATGCTGCAACGCTTCCTCGCGTTTCCCGGTCAGTTGCATAATGTCGGAGCGTACCGGGTTGCCGGTCAGCACGATCTTCTCGGCCGGAAAAAAGACCTCCATGTTGGGATAAGCCACGCATACTTTCTGCACCCGTTTGGCCAGCAGTTTGTTGGTGATGCCCGCGTAGGAGTTCTGCTCCTGGATCAGGGCCGGAATGCCTTGTGCCGTTGCCGCATACAGCAGCGGGCCGCTGGCATAGCCCCCCACACCCACCACGGCATCAGGCTTAAAGTCTTTTATGATTTTATGCGATGCCCGCACACTTTTCCATACCTTCAGCGGGAACGACAGATTGTCCAGCGTCAGTCTTCGCTGCAGACCGCTGATCCACAGACCCACGATTTTGTAGCCTGCCTCCGGCACGCGCGTCATCTCCATTCGACCCTGCGCGCCTACAAACAGAATCTCCGCCTCCGGGTTTACCTCGCGCAGCCTATTGGCAATGGCCACAGCCGGGTAAATATGCCCGCCGGTGCCGCCGCCGCTGATGATCACGCGATATGGTCTTTCCTGCTTAGGCATTTGCAGGTGCTTTTAAAGGTGATTTCACGGCTGCTGAACCCACGGCACGCTCCTCGTTTATATCCTGGCGGCTCACGCTAAGTATAATCCCGATGGAGATCCCGGTAAAGATCAGGGAGGTACCGCCCATACTTAGCAGTGGCAGCGGCAGGCCCGTGATCGGCCCCAACCCCACGGCCACGGCCATGTTAACCATCCCCTGTAGCACCAGGCTGAAGCTCAGTCCCGCCGAAAGCAGGCCGGCAAACGCGCCATCGCTTTTATTAACCGTTACCAGGCCACGGTAAAGCAGCGCCAGGTATAGGAACAAGACAAAAACGCCTCCAAACAGGCCATACTCCTCCAGGATAATGGCATAGATAAAATCCGAGTAGGGGTGCGGCAGGATATCGCGCTGGTCGCTGTTTCCCGGGCCTTTGCCCACCAGGCCGCCCGTGGCAATGGCGATGTAAGATTGCTCCAGCTGGAAGGGCACCTCGTTCGGGTTCATGAAGTCCTCCACCCGGCTGATGGCCGTGTCCATGCGCTGGCCCAATGCCAGGCCGGTTCCGCCTACCACTACACCAATCAGCACCACAATAGCCAGGTATTTTATCGGCACGCGCCCAATGAACATGAGCAACAGGCACGTAGCAAAAAGCAACACCGCCGTGGAGGTGTTGGTCATGGCGATCAGGCCACAGATAAACACTGTCCATCCCAGCATCGGAAGCAGTGTCGCTTTCCAGTCGTTGAGGAACTGCTGTTTCTTGGACAGCATGCTCGCCAGGTAAGAAATCAGGGCCAGCTTGGCCAAATCCGAAGGCTGGAACGTTTGGTTGATCACCGGGATCGTGATCCAGCGGGAGGCCTCGTTTATGTTGGAGCCCCAGAAATAGGTGATGATCAGCAGGGGCGCCGAGGCGACCAGGGCCACCAGCGACAGCTTGGAGTAAAAGCGGTACGGGATCTTGTGGGCCATCCACATAAAGGCCAGCCCGACCAGGATCAGGAAAGTATGCTTAAACAGAAAGTACTCGGTGTTACCCTCCATTTTCTTGTAAGCCAGTGTACCTGTGGCAGAGTATACCACGGCCACGCTGATCAGCGAGAACGCGATCACGATGCCCCACAGCACCGAGTCTCCTTTCAGGTTTGTCTGTAACCACTGCTTTACCATACCTTTGGCTTATACTTTTTATACTTTACTTCTTCAGCACTATCTTCTCCACAGCCTCCTTAAAGCGCTGCCCACGGTGTTCGTAATTGTCAAACAGGTCGAAACTGGCACAGGCCGGCGACAGCAGCACCACATCTCCGGGCGTTGCCAGCGAGCGGCTCAGGCGCACGGCGTATTCGATCGATGTCGTCTCGGCGATGATCGGCACCACACGGCCAAATGCCTCCTTCAGTTTCTCGTTATCCTTGCCCAGGCACACCAGCACCTTTACCTTTTCGCGGGCAAGTTCCACCAGCGTGCTGTAATCATTGCCCTTGTCCACGCCGCCGGCAATCCAGATAATGGGCTGCTTTATACCTTCCAGCGCGTACCACACCGCCTCCACGTTGGTGGCCTTGGAGTCGTTGATGTAGCTTACCTCCTTGGCAATGCCCACCAGTTGCAGCCTGTGCTCGGCGTTCTCGAAGGTCTCCAGCGCCTGCTCGATCTGCTTGTCCTCCACGCCCATCAGTTTGGCCACGGCCACGGCGGCCATGGTGTTGTACTGGTTGTGCTTGCCGATCAGGCCCGATCGGGACGTATCCACCGTTCCCTCATAGAACCTGGCTGTTACTTTTATACTTTTCCCCTCGAAGTATACTTTGGCATCAGCTGCCCCATCCAACGAGAAAGGGATGGTGGTCCCCCCGAAGTTGGCCGAGTCAAACGTCTTGCGGATGTTCTTGTCATCGGCATTGAACAGGAAAAAGTCGGCACCCGTCATGTTCCGGGCCACGCGCAGCTTCGAGGCGGCATACTTCTCCATGCTGTACTCGTAGCGGTCCAGGTGGTCGGGGGTGATGTTGGTCAGCACCGCGATGTGCGCTTTGAACTGGTACATGTTGTCGAGCTGAAAGCTGCTCAGCTCCACCACGTAATAGTCGTGCTTGTTGTCGATCACCTTCTCCGCCAGGCTCTCCCCGATGTTGCCCGCCAGCCCCACGTTAATGCCCGCGTTCTTGAGCAGGTGGTAAGTCAGCAGCGTGGTGGTGGTTTTGCCGTTGGTGCCCGTAATGCAAATGAACTTCGCATCGGTGTACCTTCCGGCAAACTCAATCTCAGATATTACAGGTATCTGTTTCTTGGTTGCTTCTTGTACAATTGCAGCTTTATCAGAAATGCCAGGACTTTTAATGATTTCATCGGAGTTGAGTATGGTTTCTAAAGTATGATTTCCCTCTTCGAATGGAATAGCAGCCGTAGCCAGTTTAGCTTTATACTGCTCTTTAATCTCACCTTTATCAGACACGAATACCTCCAGCCCCTTTGCCTTCGCCAGCAAAGCTGCCCCTACTCCGCTTTCTCCTGCTCCTAGTATCGCTATCTTCATTTTAGTTGCTAGTTTTTAGTTGTTAGTTATTAGGGATAACTACAGCCCTCTGTAATACTTAATGAAGCCGTTAAGCAGCTTTTTGCACTCCGTAATATTTCCTAACACACTGTTAAGCTGCTCCGGCGATATATACGCTAAGTCTGCTGCTACATAAAGCTGTGTCTCCGTCTCATAAAGTGAGCCTCTTGCAATGTGAAAGAAGTTGATAGCTTCCTTGGCATATTGCCTGCCACAGCCTTCCGCAATGTTAGAAGGCACTGACACTACTGCGTTTCTCACCTGCGACGTTAGCCCAAACATTTCTTCCTTCGGAAAAGCCTTCGTCAACAGATAAACATGCTTTACCAGGGCCCTGCTTTTAACCCATACCTCCAGAGAAGTATAACTTCTCACTACTTCAGACCCTTCCATACTTCCTACCAACTACTAATAACTAGCAACCAACAACTACACTCTACCTCAGCTTCAGCGTTGCCAGCGTCAGGATGGCGAGCATGATGCCCACGATCCAAAAGCGCCCCACAATCTTCGACTCATGGTAGCCCTGTTTCTGGTAATGATGGTGCAGCGGCGACATCTTAAAGATGCGGCGGCCCTCACCATACTTCTTTTTGGTATACTTAAAGTAGCTCACCTGCAGCATCACCGACAGGTTCTCCACCAGGAAGATGCCGCAAAGTATCGGGATGAGCAGCTCCTTGCGCACGATCAGGGCCAGCACCGCAATGATGCCGCCAATGGCCAGACTGCCCGTGTCGCCCATAAATACCTGCGCCGGGTAGGTGTTGTACCACAAAAAGCCCACGCAGGCCCCCACAAAGGCCAGCGAGAAGATGGCCAGTTCGCCGGAATTCGGAATAAACATGATATCCAGGTAATCGGCGAAAATGGTGTTACCGGACACCCACGCAAAGATGGCCAGCGTGAGCCCGATGATGGCTGAGGTTCCCGCCGCCAGGCCGTCAATACCGTCGGTGATGTTGGCGCCATTGGACACGGCTGTGATCACCAGGATAACGAATGGAATGTAGAGGTAGCAGGACCATCCTGCGAACAGCGGACCGGCAAACGAGAACAGGTTGCAGTAGTCCAGCTCGTTGTTCTTGCGGAACGGAATGGTGGTGATCATGCTGTGCACGTCCGTATACTTGCCGGAGGCGTTCACAGCAGAGGTGGTACCATCGGCAAGCATGTACTGGCGCACCACCACGTCGTCATTGAAGTATAGCGTCAGGCCCACGATCAGACCCAGGCCAATCTGGCCCAGGATCTTGAAGCGGCCGGCCAGGCCTTCCTTGTTTTTCTTGAATACCTTAATGTAGTCATCCAGGAAGCCGATCATGCCCAGCCACACGGTCGAAACGATCATCAGCTGCACATACACGTTGTCGAGGCGGGCGAACAGCAGCACCGGCACCAGGATGGCCAACAGAATGATGAGGCCGCCCATGGTTGGCGTTCCCTTTTTCTCCATCTGCCCCTCCAGCCCCAGATCGCGGATAGACTCGCCCACCTGCTTGCGCTGCAGCACTTTTATCAGCTTGCCACCAAAGATCATGGCAATCAGCAACGACACAAGCGTGGCCATACCTGCCCGGAAGGAGATGTACTGAAACACGCCAGCTCCTACGAAGTCGAACTCACGGTCGAGGTATGTAAAAAGGTGATAAAGCATTTATTCGGTTACCTTTGGCTAAAAATTGTCTGTTTGGCTATACTTTATTTGCCGAGCTGCCGGAACATCTCGCTTAAAACCTGCTTGTCGTCAAAGTCGTACTTCACGCCCTTGATCTCCTGGTAAGTCTCGTGCCCCTTGCCGGCTACAAGTATGATATCGCCGGGCTCGGCCAGCATGCAGGCGGTTTTAATGGCCTCCTTACGGTCCAGCACCGATAGCGTTTTCTTATAATCGAGCGGCTTCACTCCTTTCTGCATATCCTCCAATATAACCTGCGGCTCCTCGAAGCGCGGGTTATCAGAGGTAAGTATAACTTTATCGCTAAGGCGGCAGGCGATATCGGCCATCACCGGCCGCTTGGCCGCGTCGCGGTTTCCGCCGCAACCCACCAGCGTAATCACTTTCTGGTTCGGGTTTCGGATCTGCTGGATGGTATTGAGCACGTTCTCAAGCGCATCTGGTGTGTGGGCATAATCCACAATACCAGTTATTTGCGAGTCGGACACGATGTAATCAAAGCGTCCGGCAGCGGAGCTCAGGCTCGAGAGTATGGTCAGCGTCTCCGTCGGGTCCTCGCCCAGCAGCACCCCCACGCCATAGGCAGCCAGCAGGTTGTAGGCGTTGAACGTTCCGATGAGCTTGGCCCAGATCTCACGCCCATCTACCTCCAGGTGCAATCCCTGAATAGTATTATCTATAATGCGCCCTTTAAACTCTACCGCTTTGCGTAAAGCGTAGAAATGCGCGCTGGCTTTCGTGTTTTGTACCATTACCGGCCCGCGCTTGTCGTCGGCGTTCACCAAGGCAAAGGCGTTTTTCGGCAACATATCGAAGAAAGCCTTTTTGGCCTTGATATATTCCTCGAAGGTGCCGTGGTAATCCAGGTGATCGTGGGTGATGTTGGTGAAAACACCACCGGCAAAAGTGATGCCTGCCACCCTGTGTTGCACCATGGCATGGGAGCTTACTTCCATAAACGCATGGGTGCAGCCGGCCTTCACCATCTGCGCCAGCAGCTCGTTCAGCTTCACAGCGTCCGGCGTGGTGTGCGTGGAAGGGATCACCTCCTCGTCGATCTGGTTCTGCACCGTGGAAATCATACCCACATGGTAGCCCAGCTCACGGAACAGCTTGTGCAGCAATGTTACCGAGGTGGTCTTGCCGTTGGTGCCGGTTATACCTACCAGCTGCAGCTTTTTGGATGGATGGCCATAGAAGGCAGAGGCCATCTGCCCCAGCGCCTGCGCCGAGTCCTGCACCTGCACGTAGGTTATACTTTGCTTCAGCTCCTGCGGCAGCTCCTCGCAAACGATGGCCGCTGCCTGGGCCTCCTCCGCTTTCGGGATAAAGGCATGGCCATCCGCCTGCACGCCGCGCACCGCCACAAACAGCACCCCCTCCCGCACCTGCCGCGAGTCGAAAGTGATGCCCTGCACCGGCACGTCGCTAGAGCCGTGGGTGCTGCGCACGTTTACGTTTTGTAGTATGTCCTGCAGTAGCTGCATCAACCAAGTATAATTGTTATCGTTTTATCTTCATTTATGTCGGTGCCCGGCGCGACCGACTGTTTCTTCACGCGCTTGCCCATTCCCTCCACCTTTACCTCCAGGTGCTGGTTGCCAAGTATAAACAAGGCATCCCGCAGCGTCATCCCGGTCACATCCGGCACTTTGCTCTGCAACACCGGGTTTGGCTTAAACTCAAGCGAGCGGCGTTTTGCCTCCACCTTCACCCAGTCTTCATCCGCAGTTTCGGTGCGTGTGCTGATGCCAAGCTTGTTGTAGATTAGCTTCAGGTCATCAAAACTGCCTGCCTGTACCACCGGGAGGCTCTCCTTATCCGGTACCACGCGCGCGTGCATCGGTTTGTGCATGGCCAGGTCAAGGGCGTAGGCTTTGTCGGCGAGCTCTTTGAACACGGGCGCCGCCACATCGCTGCCGTACACGTTCACGCCTTTGGGACTGTCGATGATCACGATGCAGCTATACTTCGGGTCATCGGCCGGGAAGTAGCCGGCAAAGGAGGTGGAGTACTCCCGCACATACCGTCCGTCCTTCACCTTCCGCGCTGTGCCCGTCTTCCCCGCAATCTTATAGTCCTCGCTATGGATGCTCTTGGCTGTTCCGTTAGTCACGACCCCCTCCAGCATGGCCTTCAGTTTCTTCAGCGTCTCGTCGGAGCATATCTTCTCGTTGAGCACGCGCGTCTCAAACGACTGCACCACCTCATCCACCTTGCGAATCTCCTTCACGATGATCGGTTGCACCTTTACCCCGTTGTTGGCCACGGCATTGTAAAAAGCCAGCGTCTGAAGCGGCGACAGCTTCATCTCGTAGCCAATGGACATGGACGTGAGCGTGGTGCCATACCAGTTCCTGTCCTGCGGGTCTTTCATATATGGCCTTGCCTCCCCCTCCATCTGGAAACCCAGGGTGCTGTTCAGCCCGAACTTGTTCAGGTAATCGACAAAAGCCTGCTGCTCACTGCCAAAGTATTGCTCCATCAGCTTTGCCACGCCGATGTTAGATGACTTCTCAAACACCTCCTGCACCGTTATCTTGCCGTATCCGTTGATCTTAGCATCGGTCATGATCGTGTTCTTGATCTTGTAGCGGCCGTCCCCCGTATCGATGGTGTCGGTCAGGCTCACCTCCTGGTTATGCTCAAAGAGCGCCATCATGGAGGCCAGCTTAAACGTGGATCCTGGCTCGGTGCGCCCCTGGTTTCCCACGGCGTAGTTATAATCCTCGATATAGCCGCCTTTGGTCTTGCCGAGGTTGGCCATGGCCTTGATCTCCCCGGTCTTCACCTCCATCAGGATCACGGTGCCATACTCGGCGTTTGTTTTCTCCAGCGCCTTGTAAAGCGCACTCTCCGCCACGTCCTGCAGGTTAATGTCCAGCGTGGTCTTGATGTCGTAACCGTGCTGCGGGTTTACCTCTGTGCCATCGTGGATGGGCTTGCTGCCGCCGGCGATACGCTCAAAAAGGGCTTCCCCGTCGGTACCCGAGAGGTTGGCATTGAAGCTGTACTCCAGGCCGGCCCCGTTCTTATCCTCGTTTATAAAGCCAATGGTACGCTCGGCTAGTATACCGAATGGCTTAAAGCGTTTCTCCACTTTCTCAAAGAGCACCCCGCCCCTGTTCTTGCCTTCCCGGAAGATCGGCCAGCGCGACATCACTTTCTTATCCTGGTAATCGATCTGCCTGCTGTTCAGGCGCACATACCTTCTGCCGGAGTGGCGCGCGTTTTTGATCTTGCGGTGATAATAGTCTGAGGACTTATCGCCGTAGAAGCGCGACAAAAGTATGGCCAGTGAGTCTATGCCACTGTTAAACACCTCCGGCTTCGCCACTGTCGGATCGAAGGCCACGCGGTAGAACGGCAGCGAGGTGGCCAAAATGCTCTCGTTATCCGACAGGATATTGCCCCGCGTGGCGTGCACCGGCTTGTAAAAGATGCGGCGCTCCTTGGAGATGCTCTTCCACTTATCCCCGTCCAGAAACTGGATATGCACCACCTTGTACACGATGGCGCACGCAAACAGGCAAACCAACAGGAATACCAGCCTTACCCGGATCAGTATGGATTTCTTAATACTCATCTGCAGGCACTATAACTTGGTATGGCGGCCGGGAGCTTTCCTCCAGGCCGAGTGGCGCCACGTTCCGGGCCACCTCCGATTGCTTACTCGCCTCCATGTACTCCGACTTCAGGGTGGAGTAATCGGCGCGAAGGTCCTCCACCTCCACCTTCACCTTGTCTATCTGCCGGATCGTCTTCACGGCGAAGTGCGTGTTGCCGATGTATAAAAGCGTAATGCCCGTCAGAAACAGGATACGCGGCATGTACTTCAGCGGCACCCCCTCTTCAAACAAGGCATCAACATTGGCATACTTATCGAGCAGCGCGAACAGACTGAAGCCCTTCTTCCTGGGCTTCATCGGCTCTACTGCCTCTGGCTTCACACGCGCCGTATTTACCCTTGGCGCGGCTGTTCTTTTTGTGAGTACATTAGAAGCCATACTTGTTTTCTTTAGCTAGCAGTTTGTGTTACTTTCCTTCTCGTTCCTCCCTCTTCTCGGCTACCCTTAGCTTGGCACTCCTGGATCGGCTGTTCTGCAGCAACTCCTCCTCTGTCGGCGTTACCGGCTTGCGATGCACAGCATCCAGCGGCTTTATCTCGTTTCCGAAGAGGTCTTTCTCCACCTCCCCGAAGAATTTTCCTTTGGCAATAAAGTTCTTCACCATCCGGTCTTCCAGCGAGTGATACGAGATCACCGAGAGCCTTCCGCCGGGACTGAGCAGCTCCGCTGCCTGCTCCAGCATCTCCTCCAGCGCCTTCATCTCGTCGTTCACCTCGATGCGGAGCGCCTGGAACACCTGGGCCAGGTACTTGTTCTCCTTCCCTTTCGGGGTGCAGGAACTGATGGCCTGCTTAAACTGGGCGATCGTTTCCAGGGGCTGGCGGTTGCGCTTCTCCACCACCGTGCGGGCCAGGGTCTTGGCGTTCTTTACCTCTCCGTATATCCCGAACATGCGGTGCAGCTGCTCCTCGGAGTAAGTCTCCAGCACCTCCTGCGCCGTGATGCCCGCATCCGGGTCCATGCGCATGTCCAGCGGGCCATCAAAGCGGGTTGAGAAACCGCGCTCCGGCACATCAAACTGGTGCGAGGAAACCCCCAGGTCCGCCAGGATTCCGTCCACCTGCTTCACACCGTACAGGCGCAGGTACTTCTTCAGGTCGCGGAAGTTGGCGCGCACAAACTGAAAGTTTGGCCCCTCCAGCTTCTTCGACTGCTCCTGCGCGTCGGCATCCTGGTCAAAACTATAGAGCTTGCCTGCTGTAAGCTCCTTCAGAATACGCGCTGAGTGGCCTCCGCCACCAAACGTCACATCCACATATATTCCGTCCGGCTTGATGGCCAGCGCCGCTACCGACTCTTCCAGTAATACTGGGCGATGATACTCCATTATACAAGTGGCTCTTCAGCCGGTTTATCCCCCAAAAACTTCTGGGCGAGCTGCGAGAAGTTCTGCTGATCTTTAATCAGGAACTCCTCATACTTATCCGGATTCCAGATCTCCACACGGTTACCCAGCCCCACCACAATCGCCTCCTTCTCCAACTCAGCAAAACGCGACATGGTCTTGGGCACGATAAAACGGCCTGCGCCGTCCAGTTCTATCTCGGTGTTCCCCCGGAAGAAGTTCCGCTGAAAGTGGCGGTACTCCTCGTTGAACTCGTTCAGGCCGGCCACCTTGTCGTAGATCACTTTCCATTCGGCCTTCGGATACAAAACCAGACAAGGCTCAAACCCCCTCATCAGCACCACATGATTGCCAGACGCCTCCGGCAGGTTGGCTTTTATCTTTGCAGGTAAAACCAACCTTCCCTTCGGATCTATCTTGCACTCATATTCGCCAGAAAGGAAGTTCATAGGCTTATGGTGGTTTAGTCCGTATAGACTTTGGACTATACAAATGTAGCCAATCAGCAAAATTTAGCAACCACAATCTACCACTTTTTACCACTTTGTGGATAAATTATGGTAATCCACACCACTTATCCACATTATCCACACCACCGGCCCCTCATTTTGGGTATAACTAAATTTGCAGCGAATCAGAAAATTGTTTAAAATACGAGACACACAAAACATAATGTTCTGATTATCAGATTATTGTAGCACAGATATAAAACATATGCAATTTTTGATACTTATTCCCTGCTGAAGTGGGGCGAAGTGGCAAAAGTGGGAGAAAGTGGAAGGGATTTAATCAAGGTGGGGCAAAGTGGCGGGGCAAATCCCCTCCTTCAAGGCCCGGATTCACCCATTCGGGAGAGAGCATTCCATAGCCCACTGAGGTCATGGGATTTAGGCAACAGGGCCGCCGGTTCGGCAGGCATTGCAGCAGCTTATACTTTCATCAAAAAAGGAGCTGTTGTTTGCAGCTCCTTTATACTTTATACTTTATACTTTATACTTTGTACCTGGATGGTGTTCTAAAACTTGAAGCCCAGGTGCAGGCCTATCGAAAGTATGGGGGTGCCCTCTTTGTAGTGGAAATAAGAGATCCTGCCCCCGGCCACGCCGTTGCGCAGGATTCCGAAGTCGTTCTCCAGGAAGCCGTGCAGGCCAATGTCAGAGGTTTTGATGTGGGTTACGGAGCCGTCCACCGTTCCCTGCCCCTCCGGGTCGGAGTTGATTTCGGCGCGATGACGGAAGCTGGGCCCCGCCCCGAGGCGGAACGTTACGATCTCCCCCTGCATCACATCGAAAGCCGCCTCCAAAGAGCTCATGAAAAACGTGTTCTGGATGGTATAGATCTGCTTGGCGTCGTCGTAGCGCTTGGCAGACAGGAGGCCCAGGTTGAGGCCAAGTGACACACGATCACTCAGGTAATGGCTGAGGTTATTGCTGAACATCAGGCCCTGGCTGTCGTTCTCGGAGAGCCACACGAAGTTTACACCCGCTTTCAGGCTGGTTCGCTCTTTCCCCGCTCCTCCGTTCGTAAAGGTTTGTGCTGAGGCTGTATGCGGCTGGCTCAGCAAAAGCATGGTTACAAAGGCACTCAGGGCTACAGAAGCTACGCTGAATTTCATGGGCTGGGGAGGCAAAGGGTATAACGAAAGGGTATAAGTGTTTACAAACCTTTACGCATACGGCTGGCCCGGCCTCGCTGTTGCAGATCTCGCATCTATTTGTTTATACTTTTCATACTTTAACTTTGGTTTTATACAGCTGCCACCATGGCAGGTACGGCTTGTCGTGGTGCTCGTAGTGGTAGCCGAAGAAGTAGCAACTGGCAAAGGCCCACACATGGTTTTTGTCCTGCGTGCCGGATTTGTGCGGGTTATCTGCCGGGTGCTCTCCGCGGTGCGGCTGGAAAGTCCCGAAGTAGAAAAGCTGAAAAGTTGCCAGAATGGCCGGCAGCATCCAGAACAGCACCACGTTTTCCGTTGGGAAGTATAGCTTGAGCACATTAAACGTGATGGCCATGAGCAGCAGCTGCCACCAGGTAATATACTGCCTCAGAAAGCTAAGGTACCAGGGCCAGAACGAACCGTGGTGGTAATCGGGGTCGTGTTCGGTGGCGACGTGGCGGTGGTGCTGGTGGTGGAGCGGCAGCAGGCGCGGGTACCAGTTATAGGCAAACATAAAAGCCGTAACCGTGCCGATCGCTTTATTCAGCTTAGGCCTGCCCGGGGCCGCCACGCCGTGCATGGCATCGTGGGCCGTAATAAACAAGCCAGTGTAGAGGTGCGTCTGCAGCAGGACCAACAGGTAAGTAAGCGGGGAGGCGAAGTCTACGGTATAGGCCGTGAGCAAGTATACCAGCAGGCCAATCCAGCTGGCAAGTATAACTGCCGCTATCAGCACGCCCCGGTAATCATTCTTTCTCGCTATCGCCATTCTATTAAACGTATCAGGTAGCACGTATCACGTAGCACGATTTTTTATGGCACGTGTTTCGTGAAGCTATACTTGCCGTGCGACCTCACCAACAAACTTACTTGAATATGTTGATTTTATACTTCCGCTACCTCTCAGGCACCTAATCCTAAATTTACTCTCATAGTCGTGCTACGTGCTACTAGATACGCATACGCGATTCGCCCTTACAGTTCATACTTCAGCAGCGCATCCCGCACCTCCTCCATGAGCCACATGGGCGTGGAGGTGGCCCCGCAGATCCCCACCGACTCGCCGGCGCTGAACCAACCTGGCTCCAGCTGCTCTACCTTTGAGACAAAGTATGTTGCCGGGTTGGTATCCTTGCAGACCTGATAGAGCACCTTGCCGTTGCTCGATTTGGTGCCGGATACAAAGATCACCTTGTCATACCTGGCGGCGAACTTCCGCAGCTCCTTGTCGCGGTTGGATACCTGACGGCAAATCGTGTCGTTGGCGTTCACCTCGTACCCCTGCCCTTCCAGTTTGCTTTTTATACTATAGAAGCTGTCGGTGCTCTTGGTGGTCTGGCTGTAGAGGGTAATTCTGGTCGGAAGGTCATGCTGCAGGAGTTCCTCCATACTTTCAAACACCACCGCCTGGTTACCGGTTTGTCCCAGCAGGCCCATCACCTCGGCGTGGCCATGCTTGCCGTAGATATAGATTTTATCGCTTTTGTCGTGGGAAGTTTTGATGCGGTTCTGCAACTTCAGCACCACGGGGCAGGAGGCATCTATCAAGGTCAGGTTGTTTTGCAGGGCAGTCTGGTAAGTTTGCGGCGGCTCGCCGTGGGCGCGAATAAGCACCGTCTCGTGCTGCAGCTGCCCTAGCTGCTCGTGGTCGATGATGCGCAGGCCCCGCTGCTGCAAGCGTTCTACCTCCACGTCGTTGTGCACGATATCGCCCAGACAATACAGATAGCCCTGCTCATCCAGAATGTCCTCGGCCATCTGGATGGCATACACCACTCCGAAGCAGAAGCCGGAGTTATCGTCGATGGTTATGTGCAGGGTGCTCATACGTTCTATACAGCTACGGGGGCATATTGTTTTACGCTTTTCCGCTGCCTAAGTCCCTCATACACAGAAATAGTAAGCAAAAGCATCAACATAGAATACAAAGTATCCTCTACGGGGATGGAAACGATCCGGAGCCCCAGGTTATAGTCGTTGTTGTACCACACGATGGGCAGGTAGGTGAGCACGCCGTTCACGAGCAGGAAGGGCACCAGGTGCACCAGGTAGGCCAGGTAAAAGCGGCCCAGGAAGCGCGTGCCGAAGTACTTGAGATGCACCAGGTGCAGGAGCGTGAGCAGCATAAACGTGATGGAAGTATAAACCTTGCCCATGTTAAAGACCGCGATCAGCGGCAGCACCACCATCAGGGCCACGGCTATACTTTTAACGTAGGGCTGCAGCAGATCCTTGGTGATGTAGGCGTTGAGCACGTCGTAAATAAACACGCAGGCGTAAGGCACCGTCAGGAAGAAGAGCACCTCCTCCAGCGGCAGGCCGAACAGGTAAATGCCCGTCAGGTACTCCTCGTTAAACCCCCAGACGCCGGCCCTGGTAAACAAGGCATCCCATACGACAAACAGCACCCCATTGACCAGTATGGCTGGGAATAGCGCGCCCCAGTTCTTGTAAAAGGCCACCTTCCGGTCGAAGGACAGCAGAAGGGGAAACAGGATGGTGAAGATGTTGAGGTACAGGTAGAGGTACATGCGTTAACGTATAAAGGAACAACGGTAAATGTGACTGCTGATTTAAAGGAAAGGCACCGTGCAGCATCCCACACTTTATACTTTATACTTTGGGGGTTAGATGCTGATGCGCCGCAGCTCCTTTTTCTCGGCCTCGGTACAATGGTCCTTGGTGAGCAGGAAATCGCGCATGGTGCGGGCAAAGTCTGCGGATATTCCGGAGTCAGGATGGGCTTTCAGGCTGCTGATCATCACTTGCTTGTCGCTCTCCAGGTTAGGACTTAGGTTGAGGTAGCGGGGCACGTAATGCTCCACGGTAAACCTGAGAAAGCGGATTTCAGGGTGATCCTTGTCCAGCGCCACGGCTTCCTCAAAAATGGCGGCGGCGGTTTTTATCTGCTTAAGCTTGCTGTAGGGGTTCCAGACATACTTGGCCATTACCGCCTCCGAGGCCGCTTTGTAGGCCAGCACCACCGGGTCCTTCGCCGCATACTTGCTCATCTTCCTGTTGAAGCGCTCGGCCACTGCCTTGTCCTTGCTCGCCTCCAGGTATTCGGTTCTCAGCTCAGAAATTTCGTAGCGCGAGCTGCTGTCAGCCAGCGCTGCCTGCACTATGAAAAGTAAAAGTATAAAGGGTAAAATCTTAGGCATCTAAATCGCGTTAAATCGGTACTTGACGTAGGAACTAAGCAGTAAAGCGAGCTTAGTGTTATCAGGTACTCTTACGCGCTCCTTCAGGATGTGTTTGGCCGGCAGGGCCTGTATCTTGCGGAAAAGCTTGCGGTAGTACACGTAGGCCAGGTACACGCCCATGCGTGCCGAGCGCGGCAGGGCCATAATGCCGGCGTAGGCGTCGTTAAAGTCCTGGAGGATATCCTGCTCGATCTCGGTTTTGCATGCGTTGCTGAACTTGAGGTAGTCCACCTTCGGGAAGTATACCCTGCCCCGCTCTTTATAGTCGCTCTTCATGTCGCGCAGGAAGTTCACTTTCTGGAAGGCCGCGCCCAAGCTTCTTGCCGGCTTCTCCAGCCGCCCAAACATCTCCTCATCTCCTTCGCAGAACACTTTCAGGCACATCAGCCCCACCACCTCCGCCGAGCCATAGATGTACTCATGATACAGCGCCCGGTCGTACACCTGGTCGTCCAGGTCCATTTCCATACTTTTCAGGAAGGCCTCTATGTACGCTTTGTCGATCCCATACTTGTGCACCACGCACTGGAAGGCATTCAGCACCGGGTTCAGGCTCAGCCGCTGGTCGATGGCCTTGTAGGTCTGCTTCTTGAAGGCGGAGAGCAGCTTGCGCCTGTCGTGCTCGTGGAAGGTATCCACAATCTCATCGGCGCAGCGCACAAAGCCATAGATGGCGTAGATGGGCAGGTGCAGTTTCTTGTCCAGCGACTTAATGCCCAGGGAAAAGGAGGTGCTGTAGGCCTGGGTAATGACTTTGCTGCACTGCATGCAGGTCTCGTTAAAAAGTTGCTCCATACGCAATCTGCTTTTGATGAATTATACGTTTACGCCCACCGGCGGTGCAAACTCCTTCTCGATCTCCTTCGCCACTACCTGCCCCGATATAAGTGAGGGCGGCACGCCCGGTCCGGGCACGGTAAGCTGCCCGGTATAGTATAGGTTCCGGACTTTCTTGCTCTTCAGGCTCGGCTTCAGAATGGCCGTCTGCAGCAGCGTGTTGGCCAAGCCGTAGGCATTGCCTTTAAAAGCATTATAGTCCTGTATAAAGTCTTTGTGCGCGTAGCTGCGCTTGTAGATGATATGGCTCCGGATGTCCTGCTTCGTCAGGCGCTCCAGGCGGTCCATCACCAGGTTAAAGTATTTCTCGCGCAGCTCCTCGGTATCCTGCAGACCGGGGGCCACCGGTATAAGTATAAACAGGTTCTCGCAGCCCTCCGGCGCCACGCCCGGGTCTGTAACAGACGGGGCCGACACGTAGAACAGCGGTTTTTTAGGCCATTGCGGGTGGGTGTAGATCTCCTGTGCATGCGGCCCAAAATCCTCATCGAAGAATAGGTTGTGGTGCCGCAGGTTTTGCAGGCGCCTGTTCACGCCCAGGTAAAACAACAGCGAGGAGGGCGCCATCACGCGCGTATCCCAGTAGCTGTCGGAGTAGCTTTGGCTGGCCTTTGGCAGCAGCTCCTTCTCCACGTGGTGGTAATCGGCACTGGCCACCACCACCTCCGCCTCAAAGGTGCCCGTCTCCGTTTGCACATGCGTTACAGTCCCATCCTGCACCTCCAGCCGCTGCACGTTCTGGTTATACAGGAAGCGCACGCCCTTCTCCTCCGCCAATTGCACCATCCCCTCTACAATCTTGTACATGCCACCCATCGGGTACCAGGTACCCAGGCTGATGTCGGCGTAATTCATCAAACTATAAAGAGCAGGGGTGTTGCGGGGCAGCGCGCCCAGGAAAAGGATGGGAAACTCCATCAGTTTGATGATCTTCTCGTGCCGGAAGAAGCGGCGGATGTGCTTGTGAAACGACTGGAACACATCCATGCGCAGCACATCGAGCAGCAGGCGCGGGCTCATGAACTCGGTCATGGAGCGGCCGGGCTTGTAGACGAGCTGGTTGATACCCACCTCATACTTGTAGGCCGCCTGCTCCAGAAACGAGTCCAGCTGCGCGGCGCTGCCGGGCTCCATACTTTCGAAGAGCGCCTGCAGTTCCGGCAGCCGGGCCGGCACATCCATAAAATCATTCTCCCCAAACACAACCGTATAGGAAGGGTCTAGCCGAAGGAGGTCGTAGTAGTCGGAGGTGGACTTTCCGAATTTGTTGAAGTAGGCCTCGAACACGCCGGGCATCCAGTACCAGCTGGGCCCCATGTCGAAGGTGAAACCGCTGGCTGAGAAGCTGCGGGCGCGGCCGCCGGGGGTGCTGTTCTTCTCCAGCACCGTCACGTCATAACCTTTACCGGCCAGGCTGGTGGCTGCTGAGAGGCCCGAGAAGCCGGAGCCGATTACGATCACGCGTGTTACAGCCATATAGGGAGTTTAGGGCCTCTACTTCATTATGCCTCCTGCCGATATACTTTCAGCACCCTCTTCAGCTCCTTTCGGGCGATGTGGATGCGGTTCTTCACCGTGCCAATCGGGATCTGCAGTTTCTCCGCGATCTCGAGGTACTTGTAGCCCACATAGTACATCATGAACGGGGTGCGGTGCTCCTCGTTAAGGTTAGCGATCGCCTTGTTGATATCGTTCATGACGAAAGTAGCCGTGCCTTTGTTCTGGGTCACGAAGTTTTCGTCGGTATTGAGGTACTGCAGGTATTCGGAACTATCGATGTTACTGCTGCGCTTGGTTACCTTGTTATAGTTATTGATAAAGGTATTGCGCATGATGGTATAGAGCCAGGCCTTAAGATTAGTGCCTGCCTTAAACTTATCGCGGTTTGTAAGGGCCTTCAGCATGGTCTCCTGCACGAGGTCTTTGGCATCGTCCAAATCCCGGGTTAGGTTCATGGCCGCCGGCCGTAGCGACTGTGCTACATTCTGCACGAGGGTATTGAATTCCAGAGCTGTCATTTGTTTAACGTTTTATGGTACAACCATAAACAAATATACGACAGACCGTTTAATAAAAATAGCTTTGTGTAGGTTTTTTTTGAGTTTGTTTAAACAATTTCGACAAACGGTCCTCAAAAACCTGTGTACGTACACATTACTGGTGCAAACGACACAAAAAATCCGGCCCGCCGCTCCTTATTAACGGGAGAAGCGGCGAGCCGGACAAAAAACAGTACAAATTTTTATTTCAACTTGGCAATTAACTCCGTCATACAGCTTAAACGCTGCACATTCTCCGGGAAAGCCAGCGCATCGTGCTGCACCTGGTAGCCATACACATAAATAGTGCTGTCCGGGAACCGCGCTGAGAGCCTGTCCAGGTAGCCCTGCACCTGCTCCCGCTCCGGGGTGGTGGTGAGCACGGTGCAAAGATACTCGGCACTGAACTGCTCATGGGTAAGCTCCAGGTCCTTAAAGGGCAGGTGCTGACCCATGTACACCACGCGCTGGTGGTGCGCCCGAAGGATGTAGTGCATGTACAGCAGCGCCAGTTCGTGCAGCTCACCTTCCGGCAAGTATAAAATGTACACGGGGTCGTCCTCCTTCCAGCGCGCCGTCTGGCCATCTATCGCCACCAGCAGCTTCTGCCGGATCAGGTTGCTGACGAAATGCTCGTGCGCCGGCGTGATATTGCCGGTCTGCCACAGAATACCGATCTTATTGAGGAAAGGGTACACCACCTCCTGCATCGTTTCCTGGAACCCCATCTGCACGGCGGACCTGGAAAGCACGCGGTCGAAATGATACTCGTTCATGTCCACCATGGCCGTCACCAGTTCGCTGACGTGGTGGGCGCACTCGCAGGGTTGGTCGCACAGCTGCCGCACCGTCTCCAGTATCTCCCCCTTTTCCATCTGCGCGATCTTGGAGATCTTGTACCCGCGCTCGTTGAGGAGCGAGATGTTGAGCAGGGACTTCAGGTCCTCATCGTCGTAGTAGCGGATGTTTGTTTCGGTTCGCCTGGGGGTCAGGATACCGTAGCGCTGCTCCCATATCCGAATGGTGTGCGCCTTGATGCCTGAAAGATGTTCGAGTTCTTTAATAGTGTACTGAGCCACGTTTCTCCTGTTCCTGTTTCTTCACAATGTCATACGCCTGCCTGAAATACCGCGGCGCTACCCACAGCATCCCAAACGACTCCGAACCATGCTTGCCCTGCGCTTTGTGGTGCACCTTATGGGCCATGTTCAAGGCCTTCAGGTAAACACTAGACGTTTTCCCGAACACCTTGATCCGCCTATGGATGAACACATCATGGATAAGGAAGTAGGCCACCCCATACAAGGTGATGCCCGCGCCAATCCAGAACCTGTAGTCTATCGGGTCGCTGCCGAAGATGAAAAACAGCATCGCCAGCAGGCCATAATAGGCAAAGAACAGGTCATTCCACTCAAAGACGTGCTGGTGGTGCGTGTGGTGCGACCTGTGTAGGCCCCAAAGGAACCCGTGCAGCACGTACTTGTGCATGAGCCACGCCACGCCCTCCATCGCCACAAAAGTCAGAAGCATGATTCCGAAGCCTGTTAGCATACACAGAACAACAAGTTTAAGGAATAGTTTAAAGTATTAAACAAAAGCTCACCACTTTATTTGTTCTTTGTTCAGAAAAGCGGCGATCCCGCGCTGGCAATCCTCGCTGCCGCGCGCCACGGCGTTCATTTCGGAGGCGTACTGCAGGCCCTCCTCCAGGCTCATGCCCTGCACCCGCGCAATCATCTCCTTGGTCACCTCCATACTTTGCTTCGAGTTCTCGGCGCAGAGCTTCTGGGCAAAGGCGAACACGCGCTCCTCCAACTCCTGGGCGGGCACCACGTAGTTTACCAGGCCATACTTCTCCGCCTCGTCCGCTCCGATCAGGTCGCCGGTGAGCAGCAGTTGCTTCGCCCTCGACTCCCCGATCTTCCGCAGCAGGAACACCTTCACAATAGCAGGTATAAAGCCGATCTTCACCTCGGTGTAGCCAAACTTTGCCTCCGGCACCGTGAAACCGAAGTCGCAGATGGCAGCCAGGCCGCAGCCGCCCGCAATGGCATGGCCATGGATCTGGGCGATCACCACCTTCTTCAAAGTATAAATCAACCGGAAAAGCTCCATCAGGTGCGTGGAGTCGAGCAGGTTCTCGTGGTAGTCGTTCTCCTGCAGGCGCTGGATGTACTCCAGGTCGGCGCCGGCGCAGAACACCTTGCCCTCGGCGCGCAACACGATCACCTTGCAGGCCTCGTCGTCCTCGGCCATGGCGAAGGCGCGCTTCAGTTCCGACACCACCTCATAGTTAAGGGCGTTGCGTTTCTCGGGCCGGGCCAGCGTAATGTAGCCCACCCGCTCCTTCACCTCGTAGTTGATAAATTCCATCGTCAGCCTTTCGGCCGTATTTGTTAGCTCTGTCATGATATGTCGTCTTATATACAAGGAACCGTTAATAGAGCCTTGTGTTCGAATATACGCAGGTACGGGAGCAACGCTGCATTAAATCAGGCACGATCCGCACCAGGACCGGCACAAGTATAAAATTATTCCCGCTTTCTCCCAACTCCCGCTCCTGCAACTCTCCTGCCAACCTTCTAAAAGTATAATCGTTTATAAAATTAATTTGCTAACGAACGTTAGGTTGCCTATATTTGTTGAGTAACTATGGAAGCAGTATTGAGCAGAAAAGAGCAAATCGAGCGTACGGCCACTGTCCTGTTTAAGTCAAAGGGATATTCGGCCACGTCGATGCGCGATCTGGCCAATGCGCTAGGCATTGAGGCCGCCAGCATTTACTCGCACATCAAGTCGAAGGAGGAGATCCTGCAGCGGGTGTGTTTTCGGATGGCGAGCGAGTTTTTTGAGGCCATAGACGCGGCAGAGGCTGACGGCGGCACCGCCACCGACAGGCTGCGACGCGCCATTTCCGCCCACGTGCAGGTGCTGACGAAGAACACAGAGGCTTCGGCGGTTTTTCTGCACGAGTGGCGCCACCTCAGCGAGCCCATGCACGGCACCTACCTCTCGTTGCGCGACAAGTATGAGGCCCTCTTCCGCGACATCATCCGGACCGGCACCGGGAACGGTGAGTTTACGGTGCCCGACGAGAAATTTGCGGTCCTGACCATACTTTCCGGCCTCAACTGGATCCATACCTGGTACAAACCGGAGGGAAAGATGACACCGGCAGCGATTGCCTCGAATCTTTCGGAAATGCTACTAAACGGCCTGAGCACCAAAAAACAGGCCCTTGAAGATACTTACTCTCACCTTAATACAATCTAAACTAGCTGACCCGCCGGACTGCTCACCCAGTCCGGCACTTTTTTGCTGAACCTTAAAACTATAAATACTATGTACGGAGGAGGAAACGTTTTTGAGGCTACTAAATTCGATGACCTGCAGACGGAAGATCCTGCAAAACTGGAAGAATTTGAGGCCCGCATCGCCCGCGGCGAAAAGATCGAGCCAACGGACTGGATGCCCGAACTCTACCGCAAGCAGCTGATCCGTATGATCGAGCAGCACGCGCACTCTGAGATTATCGGTGCCTTACCGGAAGGTACCTGGATCACACGTGCGCCAGGCTTCCGCCGTAAGATGGCGCAGATGGCGAAAGTGCAGGACGAAGTCGGCCACGCACAGCTGCTCTACTCTGCTGCTGAAACGCTGGGCAAGTCGCGCGAGCAAATGCTGACCGACCTGATCAACGGCAAGAGCAAGTACTCCAATGTGTTCAACTACCCAGCCTATACCTGGGCTGATTCTAATATCATTTCCTGGCTGATTGATGCGGGTGCTATCGTGAACCAACTGGCAAATGCCAAAGGTTCTTATGGTCCATATTCAAGAGCCTTAGAGCGTATCTGTGCCGAAGAAGCTTTCCACCTGAAGTATGGGCACGATGCTGTAGTACATATGGCAACAGGCTCACCAAAGCAGCGCGAAATGATTCAGGCTGCGCTTAACCGCTGGTGGCCACCGATCATGACCTTCTTCGGTCCTTCAGACAAAATGAGTACACACACCGAAACACTGATGCGCTGGAAAGTGAAGATGGCAACTAATGATGAGTGCCGTCAGCAGTTCTTGGATATGTATGTGCCTAAGATCTGGGAACTTGGCTTAACTGTTCCGGATCCGAACCTGAAGAAGAACATGGAAACCGGCCAGTGGGATTACACCGAGCCGGATTGGGATGAGTTTAAGCGCGTGATCAACGGTGATGGCCCTTGCAACGCGGAGCGCCTTGCCGTTCGCCGCACTGCCGAAGAGCGCGGCGCCTGGGTACGCAGAGCCCTGCTTAACCCGAAAGCAAAATACGTTCGTCCATTGGCATAGCCAATGGTAGTTATGAGTTAAGAGTTAAAAGTGGGTTTCCCATCTACAACTCTTACTCATAACATTTAACTCTTAACTAGTAGAAGCTCTTAACTCATAACTAATGTTAAAGTCCCTTGATCCGAGAGTAATGAGATTGAACTTGCCGGAAGGTGAAGTTCCAGCCATGGAGCCCAAACCGGAACTGGATCAGTTTGAAACATATGAAGCCTTCCATCAAAAGAAAGAAGGTACTGCATATACTTATGTTGGCCCGGTTCACGCACCGAACGAAGATGTAGCTTTCCTGTTTGCAAAAGAGCAGTATAGCCGCCGGTTCGCCTGCACCGGCCTATGGATCGCGCGCACCGAGAATATTCAGGTGACTCCTTATGGCAACGATGGTGAGAATGTGTACGACACTATTCAATTTGACGAGCCAACCCAGCGCAGCGAACAGCCGGAAGCTTACGAGATTTTCCATTTAAAGAAACGTGGCAAAGCTCATACATATGCTGGTCGTGTGATGGCGAAATCTTACCCGGAAGCTTTAGCTGAAGCGAAGAAAGCTTTCGGTGACAAAGGTCCTATCGTGAATGTGTGGGTCGTAAAATCGAAGGATGTGCTGCAGTCTGCGGAAGAAGATAAGGACATGTGGACCACTATTCCGGAGAAAAAATACCGCGAAGCCATTGCTTATAAGGTGATGGACAAAATCACCAAGTATAAAGAAGAGAACAAACCTACAACTGCGCAATAATGAACGAGCTAGCGATAAAAGACCTGTTATACAAACTGGCAGACGACCAGCTTATACTTGGCCACCGCAACTCTGAGTGGACAGGCTTCGGCCCGATTCTGGAAGAGGACATTGCTTTCTCGTCGATGGCGCAGGATAAGATAGGCCATAGTCTGGCGTTTTATACTTTGCTGCAGGAACTTGGCGAAGCTGATCCGGATACGGTTGCTTTTACCCGTAACGCTAACCAGTTTCACAACAACCAACTGGTTGAATTGCCAAACGGCGAATATGACTTCAGTTTGATCCGCCACTTTTTGTACGACAACGCAGAGATCATTCGTTTTGAGATGCTTTCACAGTCGAGCTACGAGCCAATTGCAAAGGTTGCTACCAAACTGAAAGGCGAAGTGAAGTACCATGTACTGCACGCCAATACCTGGATCAAGAACCTGGGCTCATCAACTGAAGAAGCTATACTTCGTTTACAGTCCTCTTTGAATGAAGCATTGCCTTATGCCTTAGCGATGTTTGAGAACTCGAAGTATGAGCAGGAATTGATCGATGCTGGTGTGTATTCTGGTGAAGATGCTGTGAAAGCTGAGTGGCTAAAGCGTATTCAAACAGTGATAGAGAAAACTGACCTGAAACTTCCTGACCTGGCAACTATAGAACCTAAATTTGGCGGCCGCTACGGCAAACATACAGAGCACCTGCAGCCTTTACTGGACGAGATGGCCGAAGTATTTAAGATAGACCCAACTGCTGAGTGGTAGAAGTTTCGTTGCTCGTTAATCGTTATCCGTTGATCGCTTTTTGTGAACCCGAATAACGAACAACGATCAACGAATAACGAAAAGCGATGTTGACCAAGGAAAACATATTAGCCCTGCTGGAGGAAGTAAAAGACCCTGAAATACCGGTATTGTCGCTGGTGGATTTGGGTGTGATTACGGGTGTGGAAGTTTCAGATAATGACCACGTAACGGTGAACATGACGCCAACTTTTGCCGGTTGCCCTGCCATGGACTACATGAAGAAAGATGTGGAACGTACGCTGGAGAAACACGGCATTAGCAACTATACGGTTAGCATGACCTTCGATAGTCCCTGGGACAGTAACAAACTAAGCGAAAAAGGTCGTCAACATTTGAAGGAATTTGGCCTGGCGCCACCGCCAAAGTATGATCTTATACTTGATCTCGATATTCTGGAACATGTAAAGTGCCCGTACTGCGATAGCGATAATACCGATATGAGAACGCCTTTCGGTCCGACATTATGCCGCTCTATGCACTATTGCAATAACTGTAAGCAGATGTTTGAGCAGTTTAAGCCGCTGTAAGCAAAGTATAAAGTATAAATCAGGAGCGGCGGCTATACTTTAGCCAGCACTAATGTTTTATACTTTTGAACTAGCTGCTACTCCTGAAGGTACTCCCCGCAGCCCCTGAAGTTTATCCCGTTTACCTTTACCCGCACCAGATACGGCGACACTTTGCCCGACATCGTATCCTCACACGGCTGCTCTATGATCTCGACCTCCAGCTCTCCCGCTTCTGAGGTGGCTAGATAGGTGGTTATGTTTCCGCTCCTAAGCGCGGCCGGAACAGGCGTCTCCATACTTATACTTTCGGAAGGCAATGTCTTGAAACGTATACTTTTCTCCAGGTCGATCTCCAGCAACCAGCCAGGTTCGTTGCCGGTGGCTACAAAGTCCAGCCCCCGCTCACGCCTTTCCTCCCTAAGAATAGGATTATCCTCTGCAAAATCCGAGTCCTTCCTCAGAACATATAGCGGGGCAGTGCCTGTCGTGATGGGTTTGCCCTCTTGATCCAGCATGTTCAGCTCGCCTGTTTTGGTTAGCTCAAAAAGAGTGGGCACAGTGCCATTGTCAGCGGCTTCCAATGCTACTTTTCCCGCATGCAAACGCCAGGTGCCGGTGCGGGTAAAGGGTTCCACATCACGCTCCTGATAGGTCAATGTTCCTTCAAAAGTATTGTCTTCGTTCAGACGCAGGGTGTAATTGATTCCCGGACAATCGGCACAGGGAATGACCCCGCGCCAGGTGCCTGCCACGGACGCTGGTTCTTTGGTTTTGCCTGCGCTTACACCCACAGGTTCGGTAGCAACTTCAGCAACAGGGGCTGTTGTACACCCGGCCAGGAAGAGTAAGATGCCTAAAAATAGTGATGGCCTGCCTTTCATATCAAAATTTACGCGCCGCAACACCGGCAGTTGTTCAGAAGCAAAAAGAGCCTTGCTTGGGTGCAAGGCTCTCTCAGGAGATTTATACTTTAGGATTCATACTTTATACTACAGTTGCGCCATCTCTCCGCGCACGAAATCCACCAGACTCTTGATGTATTCGGTGCTGAAGTCGAATTTGATGCCGGCCGCCTCGTATACTTCGCCAATGGAAACGGTATAGCCCAGGCTGAGGGCGCGCTTATAGGCGGCAAGTCCTTCGGAAGGGTTTTCCTTGTAATTCTTCCAGACGGCGATGGCCCCAAGCTGAGCCATAGCATACTCGATATAATAGAACGGCACCTCGTAGATGTGCAGCTGCTTCTGCCACAGGTAAGGTTTATACTTCTCCAGCCCCTGCCAGTTTACTAACTTGTGATTGAAAGTGCCGAAGATGCTCAGCCACTCCTGGTGGCGCTGCTCCTGCGTCTGCTCCGGATGCTCGTAAACCCAGTGCTGGAATTTATCCACGGTAGCTACCCACGGGAAGGTCTCCAGCACGCTCTCCAGGTGCGTTTTCTTGGCCCGGCGCAGTTCGTCCTCATCCTCAAAAAAGGTATCCCAGTAATCCATCGAGATCAGTTCCATCGACATGGAGGCCAGCTCGGCCACCTCTGACGGCGGATGCTTGAAGGAGTTGAGCCACAGGTCGCGCGTTAGGAAAGAATGCACGGCGTGGCCACCCTCGTGCAGCATCGTGATGACATCGCGCAGGCTGGAGGTGGCATTCATGAAGATGAACGGTACCCCAATCTCATC
Organism: Pontibacter flavimaris; assembly: GCF_001907195.1. Taxonomy (GTDB): domain Bacteria; phylum Bacteroidota; class Bacteroidia; order Cytophagales; family Hymenobacteraceae; genus Pontibacter; species Pontibacter flavimaris. Next base: position 564,229 of record NZ_LVWA01000005.1, on the reverse strand, counting down.
CAAAGGATAGTTGTAACCTCCCGGTGCCTTTCCTTTTCTCGACTCCAGATCCAGGTGGCCCATCTCCCGCATTGTAGCCAGGCAATCGCCCAGGTAGGTATCCAGCTTATAGAACACCTGCACCGTCTTCTCCAGCAACTCGTCGCCGGACTTAAACGGCTCCAGCGGCTTTTTGCCGGATGGGTCAACATCAAGGTCCCAGGGGCGCAGCTCCTCCAGCCCCAGCAATTGCTTGCGCTCCTCATCAACCTTAGTGAGCAGCGGCACGATCGTTTCCTCTATCGAAGTATGGAAATCGAAGCAATCCTGCGGGGTGTAGTCGAAGCGGCCCATGGCGGCAAACATGTAGTCGCGGAAATTCTCGAAATCGGCGTTAGTGGCTACCTGGTGGCGCAGCTTCAGCAGCTCATCAAACAGGCTGTCCAGTTTTTCGCGTTCCTGAAAGCGACGCTCCTGCACAGCAACCCAGGCTTCCTCGCGCACGGCTCTGTCAGTCCGCTTCAGGCGGTCTGCGGCGCGTTGCAGGGTCATTTCCTGACCATCCAGGGTCACGGTCATGGCGCCGGTAATGGCGGCGTACTGCTGCTGTTTGGTGCTGATCTCCGTTTGCAGCGGAATGTTGACTTCCCGGAAAATTTCCAACGCGCGCTCCACCCCGCGCAGGTAGATCTTATACTTTTCCTTATCCAGCCCGTTCACGTACGGCGAGTGCATCAGCTTCAGGTTCAGCTCATGGTCCAGCGGTGCTATGTTGGGTTCTATCTCAGAGATAAAGTATTGGAAAGCCTTCGTAGTTTCCTCGTTTTGGGTGTCGCAGGTCATGCGGATGTAGCGCCAGCCCAGGTCCTCGGAAAGCACGCTCTCAAGCTCGCTGCGGTCCCGCATCCACTTCTCCAACTCCTCCACACTCTCGATCTGGCGGGTCTTCAGTTCCTCGAAATAGGGCCTGATGGTTTCCCACTGCTCTACCCTGAACTCCTCGGAGAGGTAGGTGCGGGGCAGACGCTCCGGTATTATTAAGTTAGTTGTTTGTTGTATTGTCATTGTGGCAATGTATATTTCAGAAGTACAATATAGGCGTTTCTTATGAAAGTACAAAAAAAAGAACAGCGCCGCAAGAAAACTTCGCTGGCGCTGTTCTTTTATACGTTTTTTCGGCCTAACCGATCTCGATCACCACGTTCGGGGTGAGTGGGTGCCCTACGCAGTTGAGCACGTAGCCTTCCTCCATCTCTGCGTCAGAAAGACCCTCGCGCTCATCCAGGTGCACCTTGCCGCTCAGGCACTTGCCCCGGCAGGCGGTGCACAGGCCGGCCTGGCAGGAGTAGGGCAAATCGATGTCCTGCTCCAGGGCCGCCTCCAGTATGGTCTGGTCCGGCTCTACCACAAAGCTATACTCTGAGCCCTCGTAAATAACGGTCACGGTTTGGGTGGTGATCTCGCCATCCTCGTCTGAGGACATCACCGCGCCGTGCTGCGCCTCCTGCTCCTGCTTGTCCAGCAGTTTATTGCTCACAAAGCTCTCCCTGAACATGCGGTCTGCCGGCACGCGCAGCACGCTGAGCGCATGGCGCACCTCCTCCATCATGCCCTCCGGCCCGCACATGTAGTAGACCGCCTCCTGTGCCTTGGCCAGTTGCAGGCGCTCGAGTATCTTAATAATCATACTTTGGTTCATGCGGCCACGGTGGTCGCAGGCCTGGCGGGGCTGGCTGTAAATGTACACGACCTGCAGGCGCCCCTGGTGCTGCGCCTGCAGTTGCTGCAGCTGCCCCCGGAAGATGACCGACTCCTCGTCGCGGTTGCCGTAGAGCAGTGTTACTTTGCTGTTTGGCTCCTCGCGCAGCACGGCCTTCAGGATGGCCATGAGTGGCGTGATGCCGCTGCCGGCGCCGAACAGCAGTACCTGGCGCTGGTTGGTGGGAGCGCAGGTGAGGCAGAAGTTCCCGATCGGCGCCATCACCTTCACCTCCTGCCCTGCCTGCAGGTGATCGAGCAGGTAATTCGACATCAGGCCGCCCTCCACGCGCTTTACTGTTACCGAAAGGCGTGGCGCCTCGTGCGGGGTGCTGCTGAGGGAGTAAGAGCGGCGGATCTCCTTGCCCTCAACCGGCAGGATCAGGGTGAGGAACTGGCCGGGCTTATAGTCTATCGTCTGCTTTTCGGGGTGCTCGAAATGTATGGTGGCAGCGTCTGCCGTTTCGCGGGTAATTTCTACGACCTTCAGGGTAAGGTAAGGGCTACTCATGGTTTTATTCTTTTTCTCAGATTCGTCTCGGTCTAAAACTTAATTCGAACCCGAAAGTTACGATAATCCCTCCTGTTCTGAGAAAGTAACGTATAAATTTTAAGATACCAGCCCCCGGTGCACAATAAAAAATTTGAATATTAGTTGTAAAATATATTAAAAAAAAGCTGAACTTTACAAAGCGCTGCAACGGCAGGGGTTCTTATACCTGTGCCCTTGCTTCTGTATGGAACGCTATGCTTATTAACATGAAAACAACAACATGCTGTACAAACTAACGCTTAAAAACTGTGAAAAAACGGTAGTGATAGACGACACTACATATGATTACATCCAGAACAGCCCCTATCTGCACCAGATCGAGTTCCTGAAGCACCTGCGTATTCATTCCAACGGCTACGCCTTCTTCCAGAAAAACTGGCCGCTTAAAAACGGCAAGTACCGCAACGAGACCATTTACCTGCACAAGATGATTGGGGAACAGCTGCTGGAGAAGCCTGAGAGCGAGCTGAAGCTGTACGTGCACTTTAAGAACGGCAACAAGCTGGACTGCCGCCGCGAGAACCTGGAGTGGGCCCCGCTGTGCAAAATTGTGCGCAACACCACTAAAACCGAGAACAAGCTGGGCGTGCGCGGGGTGCACAAGGAAGCGCAAAAGTACCGCGCCATTATCCACCATAACAAGCAGCGCATTAACCTGGGCACTTTCGAGACGCTGCAGGAGGCCGCCCTGGCCTACAGCAAAAAATCCGAGGAGCTTTTCGGGAAGACCAAGAGCCTGAAGACCTTCGCCAAGGTGCTGGAGGAGGAGGAAGCTGCGCCTCTAAACTAATTTCTGCTTAACTTGCACCATGGGCACAATGTAACTGCGCCCATGGTGCAAGCTTATGAACAACACCCAAAACCTTAGCGCCCTGCTCCGTAGGCAGCGCCATGCCTTTGCCCCTGTTCTGGACGCCGACCTGAACGCCGATGGCGTGTGCACGCTGGATTTTTCCGAAAAGAACCTGCTGCTGCAAAACACCGACCTGCAGGACACCGACTCGTTCAATAAGGCTGTGGAGCAGATGCTGCAGGAGCATAAGGCTACCGCAGGCGTGGGCGGCTATCTGGAGGACCGCTTTATCTACCGCCGCAGCCGCCACTTTGATGTGGCCGCCCAAAGCCGCAACCTGCACCTGGGCGTGGATGTGTGGCTGTCAGCGGGCACAGCCGTGTTCACGCCGCTGGATGCCACCGTGCACAGCTTTCAGGATAACGATAACTTCGGCGACTACGGCCCCACCATCATCCTGCAGCACGAGCTGGAGGGGGTGACATTTTATACTTTGTACGGCCACCTGAACCGCACTTCCCTGCAGGGGCTGCAGCAGGGGCAGCACTTTGCCAGAGGCGAGAAGATTGCCGAGATAGGACCTTACCCGGAGAACGGCCACTGGCCGCCGCACCTGCACTTCCAAATCATAGCCGAAATGGGCGATAAGTATGGCGATTTTCCGGGAGTGGCCACCACCGCCGAGCGCGCCAAGTATGCGCAGCTGTGTCCCGACCCTAACCTGATCCTGCAGTGCCGCCACCTGCCGCCTATCTCCTGAGCTTTTTGTGACACTTCCGGTATATCAATTCTTTACTTTTTAACCCTTAACCCTTATTTTCTAATGGTGTTGGATTTCGATTCGATCCGCGAAATGATTGTAAACTTCGCCGTGTTGTATGGCCTGAAGCTGTTGGTAGCCATTTTTATACTTGTTCTAGGCGCCTGGATCATCAGACGGCTGAAGCTGCTCATCAGTGGCCTGATGCTCCGAAAAAGCGTGGATGAGTCGCTGCGGCCTTTCCTGCTAAGCATCTTCAGCATCGCGCTGTGGGTCCTGCTGCTCGTGCTGGTGATCGCGCAGATAGGCGTGGAGATGACCTCCTTTATCGCTGTACTGGGCTCTGCCGGCCTGGCCATTGGCCTGGCACTCCAGGGCAGCCTGGCGAACTTTGCCGGCGGGGTGCTCATACTTACCATCAAGCCTTTTAGGGTAGGTGACTTCATTGAGGCCCAGGGGCAAAGCGGTACCGTGCAAATCATCAACATCTTTAACACCGTGCTGAAGACCGCCGACAACAAAACCATTTACATCCCCAATGGGCCGTTGGCCTCTGCCGTGGTGGTGAACTACTCGGTGGAAGCCACGCGCCGGGTGGAGTTGCTCTTTACCGTGTCGGTAAACAATGATATTGGTAAGGTGCGCCAACTGATTCAGGAGCTGATTAGCCAGGATGAGCGTGTGATGAAGGAGCCCGCCCCCGCTATCGTTGTAACAAACTTTGCCGAGCATTCCATCACCATCAGTACCCGCATCTGGTGCAAGCGCGAAGACTACTGGGGCCTGTTCTGGGACATGAACGAGCGCGCCAAGGCCGCCTTCGAGCAGAACAATATTGCCCTGCCGGTGCCCCGCCGCGAAGTGCTCTCGCAGCAAAGCGGCAAAGAGCAGGCTGCTGTGGGAGCATAGAGCTCAAACTTCTTACAAAAAGGGCGGGCTATACCAACCAAGGTATAGCCCGCCCTTTTTTATACTTTATACTTATGCAGATTATCCTTGCAGCTGAATTTATACTTCCTGATTCCGACCTTATACTTTAGTCAAACTTTATCGCCTTCACTGGCTTGATGCGGGCAATCATGGCGGCAGGAATAAGTATGGCCAGCATGGTGAGCACCAGCGTCAGGGCGTTCAGAATCAGAATTACCCCAAAGTTCCAGCTGATCGGCACACGGTCCATGTAGTAGTTCTCCGGGTCCAGCGGGATGAGCTCGAAGTAGTATTGGGCGGCGCAAAATCCAATACCGACAAGGTTACCCCACAGCATTCCCTTCAGCGTCAGTTTCAGGCCACGGAAGTAAAACACCTGCCTGATCTGCGCATCCGTAGCGCCCACGGCCTTCAGCACCCCGATCATGTTGATCCGCTCGATGATCATGATGAACACGGTGGAGACCATGTTGAACGTAGCCACGAAGATGATAAGTACCAGGAAAATCACCACGTTCTTTTGCAGCAGCTTCAGCCAGTCGAACAGCTGGGCGTGGCGGTCAGTTATCTTCTCCAACTGCAGGTCGTAGTTCATACTTTCGAACACGCGCTCGGCCGCCTCGTCTATCTGGTCAAAGTCGTTCAGCACCACCTCCACGCCCCCTACCAGGGTATCGGGCCAGTTGTTCAGCTCCCGGATCAGCTTGATGTCGCCGAGCACGAACACCTCGTCAAATTCCTCCAGGCCCGTGTTGTAAATGCCGCTCACCCGCAGTTTCCGGGCCCGTGGCGGGTTCTGTATAAAGTAGAAGATAGCCTCATCTCCTACATTTAGCCGCAGCTTGCTGGCAATTGCCTGGCTCAGCAGCACGTCCTTCGACGAGGCCGTATCATTAAAGGCAATCAGTTTCCCGCCTTCCAGGTTATGCTGCATCGAGCTTAAATCATACTCCTTTCCCACGCCTTTCACCACCACCCCCAGCACCTCATCCTCTGTCTTGATAATGGCCGTTTTGCGGGCGAACCCCTGTATCCTTTTTATTCCCTGGATGGTGTCCGATACGCCGATATTATAGCTGATGGGAGCCCCCTCGTAGGAGTTATTGGTGTCATACTTGCTGATCTGCAGGTGCGCGCCAAAGCTGAAAATCTTGTCACGAATCTCGTTGCGGAAGCCCTCCAGTATGGCAAAAGACACAATCATGATGGCAATGCCTGCAGCTATGCTAATAATTGCTATTTTTGTAACCGACTGCGTAAAAGAGCCGGTCTGCACTTCTGATATTTTATCGGATATGTACTTGGAGATATTCACTCGCCTTAGATCAGATTAATGGCCTTAAAGATAGGTATGAATTTTGACTTCTACCCTACAAAAACGATGACACACCCTATCCTATACCTATCCGCCTCGCTGCTGCTCTCACTGGGCGGCTGCAACGCCAAGCAGGTGCCTGCCACGGCAGCCGAGCAAGCGCAACCCGCCACTACAGATGCCTTGCCAGCGGCAAAATCGCTGAAAATGGGCGCCGAGCAGCTGGAGTTATACTTGCCGCAGCTGGAGGGCAAGCGCGTGGGTATGATCGTGAACCAGACCTCCACCATTGGCCAAACGCACCTGGTAGACACGCTCCTGAGCCGTGGCGTACAGATCAAGACGATCTTCGCGCCCGAGCACGGGTTCCGGGGCGAGGCCGATGCCGGTGCGCACATCAAAGACGGCAACGACCCGAAGACAGGCCTGCCGATCATCTCGCTCTACGGGAATAACAAGAAACCGCTGCCGGATCAGGTAAAAGACCTGGATGTGCTGCTGTTCGACATCCAGGATGTGGGCACGCGTTTTTATACTTACATCAGCACCATGCACTACGTGATGGAGGCCGCCGCCGAGAACGGAAAGGAAGTAGTGATCCTGGACCGCCCAAACCCGAACGGGCATTTCGTGGATGGCCCGGTGCTGGAGCCTGACCAGGTTTCCTTTGTGGGGATGCACCCGATTCCGATTGTGCACGGCCTGACCGTGGGCGAGTTGGCCAACATGATCAACGGGGAGAAATGGCTGAAAAGCGGTGTGCAAGCGAAGCTGACCGTCATCCCGATGGCAGCCTATGACCACAACATGCCTTATGAGCTGCCGGTGCGTCCTTCGCCGAACCTGCCAAACGCCCAGGCCATTGCCCTCTACCCTTCTATCTGCTTTTTTGAGGGAACCGACGTAAGCGTTGGTCGTGGCACCCCTACCCCTTTTCAGGTGATCGGCAGCCCATACTATCAGAAGAAGGATTTCAGCTTCACGCCGGTTAGCACGCCGGGTGCCACCAACCCGCCGCACAAGGATGTGGTATGCTATGGCAAAGACCTGACTAACGTGAAGGTGGCGGATAAAGTGGACCTGGCCTACCTGCTGGAGATGTACCAGCACTCCACTAACAAGGATAAGTTCTTCAACAACTTCTTCGAGAAACTGGCCGGCACCAAAAAGCTTCGCGAGCAGGTGATAGCCGGCAAGACAGAGGCCGAGATCAGGAACAGTTGGGAGCCTGCGCTATCAAACTATAAAACCAAGCGCAAGCAGTACCTGCTTTACCCAGACTTTAACTAGCGCATGAGAGACTTACGCATTGTGTTTATGGGAACGCCGGATTTTGCCGTGCCTACCCTGCAGGCACTCGTGGAACACAAGTATAACGTGGTGGCCGTGATCACCGCCCCGGACAAACCAGCCGGGCGCGGGCAGAAGCTGAACCAGTCGCCGGTGAAGGAGTATGCCGTGGCACAGGGAATTCCGGTGCTGCAGCCCACTAACCTGAAAGCAGAGGCGTTCCTGGAGGAGCTGCGTGGCTATCAGGCCAACCTGCAGATCATCGTGGCCTTCCGGATGCTGCCGGAGGTGGTGTGGGCGATGCCGGAGCTGGGTTCTTTCAACATCCATGCCTCGCTGCTGCCGCAGTATAGAGGGGCCGCGCCTATCAACTGGGCCATCATCAACGGCGAGAAGGAAACCGGCGTCACTTCCTTTTTCCTCAAGCACGAGATCGATACCGGTGATTTGATCTATCAGGAGCGCGTGCCGATCCGGGAGGAAGACGACTTCGGGTCGCTATATAAGAAGCTAAAGTATAAGGGAGCCGAGCTGGCCCTGCGTACGGTTCAGGCTATTGAGCAGGACCAGGTAGTACCGCAGCCGCAGGAAACCTCCGCCGAAACCAAACATGCCCCGAAAATCTTCAAGGACACCTGCGAGATTAACTGGGATCAGCCGGCAGAGCAGGTCAGGAATTTCATCCGCGGCCTTAGCCCCTACCCTGCCGCCTGGGCAAGAATTAACGGCAAGACCTTTAAGATCTATAAGACGGAGGAGCTGCCGGAGGCCGGTTATACTTCGGAGCCTGGCACGCTCCACACCGACAACAAGACCTTCCTTCACATTCAGACAGCTGCCGGCGCCGTGTCTATACTTGACCTGCAGATGGAGGGGAAAAAACGCATGCCGGTGCAGGACCTGCTGCGCGGGTATACTTTTGACGTATAAGAAAGTATGATAGCCATCGTAGTAGCCGCCGCCGAGAACAACGTGATCGGCAAAGACAACGACCTGATCTGGTACCTGCCCGCTGACCTGAAACATTTTAAGCGCCTGACCATGGGCCACCCGATGGTCATGGGCCGCAAGACCTACGAGGCCATCGGAAAGCCGCTGCCGGGCCGCACCTCCATCGTCATCACCTCCCAACAGGATTATAAGGCCGAAGGTTGTATCGTGGTCCACTCGCTGGAAGAGGCCTTAACCAAAGGCAGGGAAATGGATGCGGAGCAGGTAAGCATTATTGGCGGGGCTACCATATACCAGCAGGCGCTGCCACTAACCGATAAAGTATACTTTACACGCGTACACCACACGTTTGAGGGCGATGCCTACTTCCCGGAGCTGCCCCAAAAGGAATGGCAGGTGGTGGAGCAGCAATTTCATGAACCGGACGAGAAGAACAAGTATAGTTATACTTTCCTGACGCTGGAAAGAAAGTAACAAAGTATAAAAATGGAGGGGCCGCTGAATTCAGCGGCCCCTCCATTTTTATACTTGCAGTTGTGGTTTAGCGCAGGATGTAAAGCTTGCCGTAGCCGTTCTTGAAAGCGCCGTCTCCGAAGGTGTTGCGATGCTTCATCTCCTCCTCTCCCTTGCTCATCACCACGCGATACAGGTATACCCCGTTGGCCAGCCTGTCGCCATACATGTCGGTGCCGTCCCAGGCATAGTCCGTCTTGTTGTTGCCGATGCGCAGCGGCCCCAGTTCCTCCTTCATAATTTCCTTCACCACTTTGCCCGTAATGGTCAGGATCTGGATCTTGATGTGCTCCGGAATGGTGCTGCCCGTAATGGTGAAGATAAAATTGGTCTTGCTGGAGAACGGGTTCGGGAACGGGTAGAAGTTCGAGATGCTCGCCTCGCTCACCACCTCAAAGCCGATCCTGTAAGGCGACACACCGGACTCCTTGCCCACAGCATCTGTTGCCCGAACCTGCAGCGTATACTTATTGTCCTCCAGTTTAGCTGGTCTATACTCCAGCTTAAAGTCGTTGGCCTCGGTGGCTGGTGTGTAGGTTACCTCAGGGTTATTCAGCAACTCGATTTCCTCTCCGTTTGGGTTCTGATCCGTAATCAGCACCACCGACATCCTGGAGGGGTCCTGCAGGAACACGTGCCTGTTCTCGTCCTTCACCGTCACGCTGATCAGCGGGCTCGGGGAAACGATGTCACCGTCCAGGATATAAATACCGTCAAAGGCCACGTCCATGATCGGGTGAAGTTTCGATTTCACGCCGAAGTCTACTTCATAGATATTGTTGGCATACTCCTGCTCCGGCAGCAGACGCGGGTTCACGTAGATGCTTATCCTGTAATCGCCATCCAGCTCAGCCGTGGAAACAGGATAGGTAAAGTATACGGTCTCGTTTGGCCCCACCGGCTTGATCTTAAAAGTGGAGGTGGTAGTGGAAACACCACTTCCGGTAAAGACTACCTCTACTGTCAACGAGTCTGTAAATGCCGTGGAAGTCACGTTCTGGAAGGCCATCGGTATGGTTAGCCTTCCGCCCCCTGCCAGGCGTGACAGTTCCTCACTGCTCGCCTTCACCAGGTCAGGCCTGATCACGCCTTCCGGCACCGGGTCATATAGCACGAACCACTCCCTCAGCTGCGGCGCCGTACGCGCTGTGGAATCCGACAGGAACGCAGCCAGTTTCAGGCTCGGGTACTTATTCGCATCGATGTGTGAGATGTCGAAAACCCTGGAGCTTATACTTTCCTCCAGCACCGTCTCCTCACCCGCTGCATCAATACCGATCAGGCTCAGTTTATACTTGTCATCACCGCCGGCATATGGTTTAATATCGTGGTGCAATGAACCCCAACGTAAGGCAGGCCCTATGGCAGTAGAGGTAATAGTACCCGCCTGGCGCTTGGACTGGAGGGTGACACTTAAAGCTATACTTTGCGAAGAGGCTGGTGTACCTTCTTCGCGCTCCGACTCTGGTTTAGAAAAAGTTTTTTCCTGTGCAGTACCTGGCGCTGCACCTTTTTGTCCAACTATTACAAATGGGTCTTTGTTCTTTAACTCATCAATTAATAATGAGCCTATGCTTCTAAAAGCAGCCTTTGTCTCATCAGGAAATTTCTCGAATGGAACTTCATCAACCGACATCACAGCTACATAGTAGCCTTCTGGAACAGCATCAATGAAACGTTTGATTTTAGCCACATTGGCTGCCTTTGTTAAGTCATTCGTATCGAATAAAAAAGAGGAAGCAGGACAAGTAACTGTACCGCCTAAATTTGTGAGGGGCTCTAAGGTAACATTATCAAAAACAACCATGTATAACCGTGCCCTATCATAATAATTAGGATGTCCACACTGCCAATTTAACACCTGATCCCCATCAATATAAAAGCCATAAGGTGGATAGCTAAATTTGATATCTCCCCCGACAGTTTTTAAATTGATAAACTTACGAACAGTTTTAAATCGCCAGTTTCCGTTAGACTTATCTATGGTTTCTATACCTGATAAACTGCTTTCAGTAAATTGCCCATACCGACTTTGTGACCAACCAGAGGGAATCTGAGGTATATGTCTAAAGGAGCTTTGTGCCCAAACTGTGTCTTCACCTTGCTCATAGGTTGTAAAACGCGCCCTCCAGTAGTATACTGTACTATCATTTGAACCGCCATTAAGCAAATCAACGTCCCATGATGCAAACACTGCAGTTGGGACCGAGTGTGTTTTTGTCCAGGGGCTATCGAATGTATGGGTTGTATCAATCTCAAAGTATACACCCTTATTCAAGTTTTTTGATTGCCCCTGCACAGTAAGTGACACTTTGCCTACGCCAACTATACTGTATTTAATAGGGTGTATAATGGACAGACCACTGGCAGAAATATACTGTTGGTAAACAGCTATATTATTTTTTTCATTCAGTTCATCTATACTTTCTGGACTATCTATTTTTACCTCGAAACTATTTATCCCGAGAGCTTCAAAGCCTTTATTAGCTAAGGTTACCTTTATTTGATTTTCTAGAAAAACTGGTGCAATTCTTATTGAATCATAAAGGAAGCGAGAATTATCAGGGAAAGTACGTTTGATAGAGAGATAGACTGAATCAGTAATTGCTTTACCTAGGTTTTTAGCCTTAAAATTTAGTACTATTGAGTCTGCTGCAGCTGTTGCAATGCCTCCATCTAGTCCATTTAAAGAGAAGCTTTTATCATCTAGTAGATAATCCGGCTTGATTGGGTTGTACAATTTTACAGCAGGGTCTCCCTGCAATGCAGATTCCAGAACCATTGCAATCATGTTATCATCCCAGCTGTTTTGAACAACGCGTCTGATAACCTCCTTCTGCACTTCCCCTAACGTTCTGCCATAAAACTCCTCCTCACTAAAACCTACTAAGTAAAAGTTTCTTGAATAGGTATTAAGCTGTGAGGTATACCCTGTTCCAGTATGTGCAATAAGCGCAATGGCCCCCTTCTTAGGAGTATTTAGCCAATCCTCGCCAAATGACACATTATTTTTAATATAAGCGTTTCCTAGATTACACCCGTTCATTAGCATAATAGGATATTTACCTTCGTTGTTGTAACTGCTTAGAGCACTTGAAGGTGAACCAATATCCAAGTCAATGATACCAGGAGAGCTGTGACCAAAGAAAGTTACCAAAGACACTCCTGCATTTATCTCTTTAGATACATCCAAGCTTTCAGTTACTTCACTTAAATTCTTTCTGCTTCTTTCTATGACGTTTGCCCCTAATAGTGGTCCCTCTGCGATCTCTTCATAATTCCTGATATATGAGGTAAAGGTGTTAATTTCATTCACCGTTTTACCTCCCCCTAAATGCAAGATATTTTTTCTCCATTCTACGCCATCCGGCACGGCTTCATGCGTTTTAACCTTATCTAGGTAGTTCATGACCTCCAAGGCTGACCTAGCAGATACCCTGCCTGTAGGAATTTTAGGAGCATACTCATTCCTTCTAAAATCAGCAGTGAATAATACATCAGAAGCAGGAACTCCGCCAGTAGGAACTAGGTTTGATGACCAAGAGTCCGAGCTTCTGTAAATCTCTACTCCTTTGCCTAGTAGTAATAAATGCCTATCCCTTGGGGTAGATAGCATATAAGAACAGAACCTTCTTATACTGTTTGCTGAAAATTCGCCATAATGAAATTGATTAACTAAATCATCAACAAAGACGAGAAGTGTGTCATAACCTCCACCTGCAGCTGAATTCCGATATGCTGCATACTCTAATGGAGCAGGTAAATTACTGGCCCCCACCTTCTTCATTAATGCTTTATTAGAAACAATTAGGAAGTTATGTTCAGCAGGTATAATTTTTCTGAATTTTACATTTCTTGTTCTACCTACAGGAGTAAGTGAGGCACTTGAACTAGCAAGTAAAACCTTTCTGGTAGAACCAGTGTGATCTACTACATAACCTCGCTTCTCCCCACTAGCGTGTCCTGCAATTCTAACAACCTCCCCCTCGTCCGTCACATCATATGCTACAACATTTAAAGATGCTCCTGCAAATTCATAGTATTGTGGTGAAACACGCAGAGAATCTGTGTAGAAAAACATAGCATTTCCAATGAAAATGCTTTTCTGAGGATATGTTAATTGAGCATAGGCTAACCCAATTTTTCCTGAATTACCGGAAATAGGAGATAATTGCAGGGAAAGCTTCTGATTCTGTAAATTTATATCAGTAAAATCTATTTGGTGATTAGTTCTTGAAAAGTCATAAGAGTTATAACTAATAGATGTAATCGTCCTTCCCCCTATTATATTAACATCAAATTTATGCACGCCCTCGTTCGGACCTAACGTGGCTATATTAAGGGAAGGTGCTGGGCCGGTTGTTTCTACATTACTTATTCCTGTTATCTCAAAGGATAACTTCTTTGGCGCAGTATCTAGTACAGAAAAATAACCCTCACCCGCATCGAGCCAAGGCATCTTATTGTCCTTATAACTCCTCCCCTCACTATAGGTCCCAGTACTCAACAACATCGCCTTCTGCCAATGATAAGGCTCCGGCGTCAGCCCGTTTGGGGATGGGTTCGCCTCGCGCATCCGCTTGTTTCCCCCCGCCGGGTTCACGGTGAGGAAATAGGCGGCGGAGTCGGTGTACATGCTGTGGAGCTGGTGCACCTGGTAGGCAGGGTTCTTGTACAGTTCCTGGTCCAGCACGCCGTCGTTGCGCTCGCCATAGAACTCCAGGTAATCCTGCGGGTCTAGACGGCCATCGGCCTCCCCGGCCACATAAATCGCCACCTCCTTGCCACGACGGAAGAGCTGCAGGTGCTGCGGGTTCACGTTCTCCAGGCCCAGCTGCCGCAGGTAAGCGTGATCCAGCTTATACAGGCCAGTCTCCACCACCTGTAGCTTGTGGTAAGTTTTGGAGTAATCTATCCATTCATTGCCGTATACCTCCTGCGCCTGGGCTGTGCCTGCCGCCAAGCCCGCCACTGCAAGTATAACTGCCGAAAAAAATGCCTTTATGCTAAAAGTCTTATACATGTGCTGTTTGCTAAAACCTTATACTTTAGTCGAATGCGTATCCTAGTGAAACGATAACCGAGGAGGTGTTGCGGCTGCCAACCGCGTTGCTCTCGCTGTTGTTGATGCGGGAAAGGGCCAGGTCCAGGTTGAGGCCGCCGGTTTTGATGCCCACTCCAAAGTTTGGCTGAATGCGCTTGGTGGTGCCGCCGTCAAAGTTCTGCGTTTCCTGGTAGTTGTTGAGGCCGCCGCGCACGAATACGGAGTTCGCGTAAGCCAGCTCCAGCCCCACATGCGGGTCCACCGACATCAAATCTGATTTAAAGAGCACGTTGCGCTTGCCGTCAAAGGTGAAGTCTATATCGGTGGCCAGGGCGGCCGTGAAATTATCGGTAAAGCGGAAGGTTTTGCCCACGCCAAGTATAACCCGCGGCAGAGTAAGCTCCGCGGTGTTTTCAGGCAGGTCGTTGCCGGTTTGCAGGTAGGCCTCCTCCAGCTCCTCCACGTTGTGGGTCCAGGCGGTGAAGGTGGTGGTGATGTCCTTAGCCATGACGCCGAACTGCCAGGTGCCACGCTGCAGCTGTGCGCCGGCATCAATGCCAAAACCGTAGGCATCGGCAAAATCGCCTACGTTGCGGTAGATAATCTTGGCGCTGGCGCCTAGTTGCAATCCCTCTATCAGGTTGCTTTTGCGGGCATAGGAAAGCAGCATGGCGTAATCGGCCACGGAGAAGAAGCGGATGCTGTCGTATTGAATGTAGCCATACTCGTTTTGGAGGCGGCGGGTATCGGCGATGTCGTCCACCCCTACCCGGATCAGGGAGATGCCCAAGGCGCTGCTCGAGTCCAGGGGCATGGCAAAGCTGGCGTAGTCGTTCTTGGCAATGCCGGCAAAAAGCTCCGAGTGCATCAGGCTCACGTTATACTTGTGCGGCAGGCGCAGTAGCCCGGCGGGGTTCCAGTAGCCGGCGGTGGCATCGGTGGCCAGGGCCGACTGCACGTTGCCCATGCCCAGCGCCCGGGCGCCCACCCCCAGGTTCAGGAACTCGTTGCTATACTTTGGTGTGTTTACCTGCGCCTCAGCCGACGACCAGGCAAGCAAAACCATCACCGCAAACAGGCAGCGAAGCAGAAAATTATTCATCCTTGATAGTATAGGTTATCTCAATCGCTAAAAGTCTTATTGTATTTACCCAAGTACAGCCCTGCAGCTCCCTCCCCCTCTTTTGTGCCCCTTAACATCCTGCGGGCCTTTTTAGTTGACTCAGGTGTAGTTTTATTTTATCCAAAATTAATCATTTATAACAACAAATCCCCAGCCTTACAACCATTATAAAAAAAGAGCGTAAAGAATTTTAAACAGTACCTTGCTTTACATAGTACCTTACCATATCTTTGCCTCAACATTATAACGGAATCATCATGAAAGTAGAAAACACACAAGTGCAGATGCGGAAGGGAATTCTGGAATTCTGCATACTGGAGATTATCTCTCGTGGTGAAGTTTATGCGTCCGATATGCTGGAAGAGCTCACAGCGGCCAAGATGATCGTTGTGGAGGGCACCCTCTACCCCCTGCTCACCCGCCTGAAGAACGCGCAGCTTCTGGAATACAACTGGGTCGAGTCTACCTCTGGCCCGCCACGCAAGTATTATCGCCTCACCGACACCGGCAAAACGTTTCTGGAGCAGCTCCGGAACACCTGGTCCGAACTAGTTGACTCCACAGAATTCATTATCCGAAACAAGAAAGCCCAGTAATCATGAAAAAGAATATAAGTATAAACTTGCAAGGCATCATCTTCCAGATCGAGGAAGACGGGTATGAGCAGCTTAGCCGCTACCTTGCCTCCATCAGAACATACTTTTCTAACTATGAGGGCCACGAGGAGATTGTAGCCGACATTGAGGCCCGCGTTGCCGAGATCTTCTCTGCCCGCGTGTCGCCAGCCAAGCAGGTGATCACCCAGGAGGATGTGCAATACCTGATCATGCGCATGGGTAACGTGACCGACTTTGAGGTGGAGGAACCTGTGGAGGAGGAAGCTTACAGGCATGCCGCAGCTGGCGCGGGCGCGGAAACCAATGCAGGCGAGCCTCAGGCATACGCCGCGGCGGGCCCCAAGAAGCTGTTCCGCGACATGAACAACAAGGTGATTGCCGGTGTGTCCAGCGGCATTGCCAATTACCTGAAGTTAGACCCGCTCTGGATCAGGCTGTTCTTCGTGCTGCTGGTGCTGCTGGGCATCGTTTCGGCGGGCGTGTCGGCTGCCACAGGCATCATCATCTATGTTATACTTTGGATCGCCATGCCGGAGAGCAACCTGCTGCCCGAAACCAAGGTGCGCAAGCTGTTCCGCGACCCGGACGATAAGAAGCTGGCGGGCGTGTCGAGCGGCATTGCCAAGTACTTTGGGGTGGATGTGGCCGTTATCCGGCTGCTCTTCCTGGTCTCCATCTTCCTGGGCGGTTTCGGTTTGTTTGCCTACATCGTGCTCTGGATCGCCATGCCCGAGGCCGTGACCCTTACGGAGCGCATGCAGATGCAGGGCGACCCCGTGACGCTGGCTGGCATTGAGCGCACCCTGAAGGACAACCTGAACATGCGCGACAGCAACGGCGAGGAGAGCGCGCTGGCCAAGATCATACTTTTGCCTGTCCGCCTGGTGGCACAGGTCTTTAACTGGATTGGTCGTGCGCTGGGCCCCATACTTGCCTTCCTCATCACGCTGATCCGGGTGGCGGCCGGTGTCATGCTGCTGGTCATCTCCATCGGCCTGACCATCGCCCTCTTCTCCACGCTTTTCGTGTCGCTGGGTATGATTGATGAGACGCAGTTCGCAACCCTTGGTGATTTTCCGGCCTCCGTGTTTCTCGGGGGCTTTCCCAGGCTCGGCCTGGTGGCAGGCTTCTTTGTAGGGTTGATTCCGCTCCTGATGCTGATGGTGCTGGGCATGAGCCTGCTGATCAAGCGCACCTTCATGAAGCCGATTGTAGGCTGGTCGCTGTTTGGGGTGTGGCTGGTGGCACTGTTCACCATGATCGCCACCATTGCCATGTTCAGTGGCAACTTTCGCCGCAGCGGCGAGGTGATCACCAACACATCCATCCCTGTAGAGAACATCAACACGCTTACGCTGGACGCCTATGATACCGGCCTGAACTACGACAACATTTATGTGGAAGTGCAGGAGGCAAACGGCCCGGATGTGGAGCTGGTGCAGCGCGTGGAGGCTAAGGGCAGAACCGAGGAAGAGGCCAAGGAAAACGCCCGCATGATTACCTACCGCGCCGTGCTCAACGACTCCACCCTGCGCTTGGACGACAGCTACGAGTTTAAGCCGGGCGCCGTGTTCCGCGACCAGGAGCTGAGCCTGGTGCTCAAACTGCCGAAAGACAAACCTCTGCGCCTGACGCGTAGCTTCTACTACCTGCTGCCAAGCGCTGCCCTGGAGGGCAATTACGACCTGGACAAAGTGATCCGCAACACCTGGCAGGTCAGCGGCGATCGGTTGGCTTGCATTACCTGCGCCACGGATACCCTGAGCACGGATAGCGACACGGGCAACGGCTTTAACCTAGACGACAATAGCGCAGCCGGGATGAGCGGCAGCGTACTGCTGAACGAGAGCGAGTACAGCAGCAACTCCCGCAGCTACAACTTCCGCGACTTCAACCGCATCACCATCAGCGGCCCATACCACGTGCAGCTGCGCCAGGGCGACACCTACAGCGTGAGCGTGCGTGCCGGCGAAGCGGAGCTGAAGCATATCGAGCTGGACCAGAGCGGGGACGAGCTGGAGATTGGCACGGACGAGAAGTTCTTCCGCATGTTCAAAGACCACGAACCGGTGCTGGTTCAGATCACCGCGCCCGATATCAACACCATTGAGCTGAACGGCGCCATAAAGGCCGATATCGGAAGTATAAAGGCAGAGAGCCTGCGCATGAACCTCACCGGGGCCATTCAGACGATGGCTAATCTGAACGTGCGTAACCTGCGGGTGGATGCCTCCGGGGCCACAGCCAGCACGTTCATAGGAAAGGCGGAGCGATTCGAGCTGGACGCCACCGGTGCCTGCGTCGTGCATGCCGACAGGCTGGAAGCCAGCTATGTGGACGCTGACGTGACCGGTGCCGGCGTGGCCGAGGTTTACGCCACTAACACCCTGCGCGCCGACGCCTCCGGGTCCAGCCACATCGTCTACCGCGGCAACCCCTCCGACACCATCATCGACAGCTCCGGCCCCAGCAGCGTGAAGCGCCGCTAGCATGGGTTCGGCATAAAGTATAAAAGGCTGGCTGAGTTATACTTCTCAGCCAGCCTACAATAATCCGCCACTAGTACAAAATTGAACTATATACTAAAACAATTGTAAAACCGTTCTGTTTATACTTTATTATTTATTAGAAGTGTTTGTTTAGTTGTTTGTGTTTGATGAGTGTATTTGGCGAAGCCCCAGCTCCTTCCCTCTCTCCAGCAGGAAGGCATAGGCTTCGTCAAATTCATTTTTTACCTTTCCTTCCAGAATTGCCTCCGTCAGGGTCTCCTTTAGCTCACCCACCGTTTTCGACGGCTTCAGCCCGAAGGTTTCCATGATGATTTCGCCGGTGATCACTGGCTGGAAGTTGCGCAGTTTGTCGCTCTCCTCCACTTCTACCAGGCGCTGCTCCACCTTGTCGAAGTTCTGCAGGTAACGCTTTACCTTCGTGTCGTTTTTTGAGGTGATGTCGGCGCGGCAGAGCTTCATCAGCGCGTCTATATCATCCCCCGCCTCGAACAACAGCCTGCGGATGGCTGAGTCAGTGACGGTTTCCTTTACCAACGCGATGGGGCGAAGGTGCAGGCGCACAAGCTTCTCCACAAATTTCATGTGCTCGTTCAGGGGCAGTTTCAGGTCGCGGAACAGGCGGGACACCATACGGGCGCCACGGTCTTCGTGGCCGTGGAAGGTCCAGCCGGCCTTGGGGTGGTAGCGCTTCGTGTCTGGCTTGGCAATGTCGTGCAGGATGGCCGACCAACGCAGCCACAGGTCATCCGACACCTGCGCCACGTTATCGAGCACCTGCAGGGTATGGTAAAAGTTATCCTTGTGGGAGTTTCCGTTGATGGTCTCCACGCCCTGCAGCTCCACCATTTTCGGGAAGATGAGGTGCAGCAGCCCGGAGGCAAACAGCAGCTTAAAGCCGTAGCTGGGCACCGGCGAAAGTATGATCTTGTTCAGCTCGTCCGTAATCCGCTCCTGCGACACGATCTTGATGCGCTCCTTGTTGTCTACAATCGCATCGAAAGTATCCGGGTCGATATCGAAGGTTAGCTGAGAGGCAAAACGGATAGCGCGCATCATGCGCAACGGGTCGTCGGAGAAGGTGATGCCCGGCTCCAGCGGTGTGCGGATGATCTTGCGGCGCATGTCCTTCAACCCGTCAAACGCATCGATCAGCTCGCCATAGTTAGTCTTGTTCAGGCTGATGCCCAGGGCATTGATGGTGAAGTCGCGACGTTTGAGGTCATCGTCCAGCGTTCCCTGCTCCACCTCCGGCTTGCGCGAGTGCTCGCGGTACGACTCTTTGCGGGCGCCCACAAACTCCACTTCCCACTCCCCGGAGCGCAACATGGCCGTGCCAAAGTTCTTGAAGATGGAAACCTTGGGCCTGTGCGGCAGTTTCTGGGCCACCTGCGTTGCCAGCCCAATGCCGTCGCCCACGCATACCACGTCTATGTCCTTGGATGTCCGTTTCAGCACCAGGTCCCTCACAAAACCACCGATCACGTAGGCATCTACGTTTAGTTCTCCGGCGGCCTCTGCTACTACATTAAATATCGGGTGCTCTGGTAACTGTACTTTCTCCATCGTCTGTAAATCAAAAACCTCAGGCTACAAAGGCGCAGCCTGAGGCACAAAAATACGCATAACCGGCTCATTTCCGAAAAAGGCTGCAGGTTAAGCAGTTTATACTTTGGTTTTCAGATGTTTATACTTTTCCGGCAAGTATTTCATACTTTATCCTGCAAGTATAAAGTATGAAAAGTATAGCCCGCCCTGCTATTCCCGGAGGATTTGCTGCCGCCCGTCGGCTTCTATCTTCATAATGCGCGACGGCCTGGAGGCCATATCCTCGTCACGCCGCCAGTTGACCACGAAGTCGACCCGCTGCTTTACCTCGTCGCTCACATCGGCGAAGGTTTTGGGCGAGGACTCGCCACTGATGTTGGCGGAGGTAGACACGATAGGCCGCCCCACCTGCCGGATGAGGCGATGGCAGAACTCATCTTGCTGCACCATACGAATAGCCACTGTTCCGTCCTCGGCCAGCACTTCGGTGGGCAGGTTCTGCGGCTCCGAAAACACATAGGTGGTGGGCCGCTCCTGCCGCTTCACCAGTTCCTCAAAGCCCTCCGGCAGTTTTTTCACATACCGCTGCAGCATCTCCTGGTCGGCTACCAGCAGGATCATCGCCTTCGACTCCTCGCGTTCCTTTATCTTAAATATCTTGCGGACTGCCGCTGCATTCTCGGCATCGCAGCCAATTCCCCACACCGTATCGGTCGGGTACAGGATTATGTTGCCCAGCAGCACCTCCTCCTCTGCCGCCTGTATTTCCTTCACTAACTGGCTCATAGTTTTATTAAGTTATTGGTTGTTGGTTATTTGTTGTTAGTACATACTGTAATTCAATTCGTGTCCGAATACCGAATAACTAACAACAAATAACGACTTACCTGATTTCCTGCGTCAGCTCCACCAGCACGCCGGTAGCGCTTTTCGGGTGCACGAAGCACACCAGCTTGTTATCGGCGCCTTTCTTCGGCTGTTCGCTCAGAAGTATAAAGCCCTCCTGCCTGAGGCGCTCCATCTCCCTGTAAATATCCTCCACCTCAAAGGCGATGTGGTGGATGCCCTCGCCGCGCTTCTCCACGAACTTGCTGATCGCGCTTTCCGGAGTAGTACCCTCCAGCAACTCTATTTTAGTCTCGCCCACCCTGAAGAAGGACGTGTTCACCGCCTCCGACGCCACATACTCTGTCTTGTAGGGCTCCACGCCCAGCAGTTTAAAGTATAGCGCATTGGCCTCGCTGAAGTTCCTGACAGCGATCCCTATATGTTCTACGTTTTTCATTTATAGTTTGTAATTAGTCTAAGTAGAGAATATTTACTATTTTTGTAGCGGATTCAAAACTACTATATTTCATTTAAACTCTTTCAGCTTTCGGCTGTTGAGCAATTAGAACCAAAATAGCCAACAGGCTGTTTACCTGATAACAAAGAGCCATTCATCAAAGAAACCGACGTTACTATGCTAACACTTCCGATATACTTAGATAACAATGCCACTACGCCGCTAGACCCACGCGTGTTGGAGGCCATGATGCCTTACATGACCAATATGTTCGGCAACGCTGCTTCCCGCAACCATGCTTTTGGCTGGCAGGCCGAAGAGGCCGTTGATTACGCCCGTGAGCAGATCGCGGCGCTTATCAACTGTTCACCTAAGGAAATCATCTTCACCTCAGGCGCCACAGAGTCCGACAACCTTGCTTTGAAGGGTGTGTTCGAAATGTACGCCTCTAAGGGCAACCACATCATTACCCTTACCACCGAGCACAAAGCGGTGCTGGACCCTTGTAAGCACATCGAGAAAATGGGCGGCAAGGTTACATACCTGAAGGTGGATGAGAAAGGCCTCATCAACCTTCAGGAGCTGGAAGAAGCCATCACCGACAAGACGATCCTGATCTCTGTGATGTATGCCAACAACGAGATCGGCGTTATCCAGCCTATCCGCGAGATCTCTACCATTGCCAAAAAGCGCGGCATCCTGTTCTTTACGGACGCGACGCAGGCAGTTGGAAAAATTCCGGTGGACGTAGAGGCCGACGGCATCGACTTGATGGCTTTCTCTGCCCACAAAATGTATGGCCCTAAGGGTGTAGGTGCCCTGTACGTGCGTCGTAAGAACCCACGTGTGAAGGTTACTGCCCAGATGGATGGTGGCGGCCACGAGCGCGGCATGCGTTCCGGTACCCTGAACGTGCCCGGCATTGTAGGCCTGGGCAAAGCTGCTGAAATTGCCAGACAAGACATGGAGTCTGATAGCAAACGTATCGCTGCCATGCGCGACAGGCTGGAGCGCGAACTGACTACCATCGAGGAGTCTTATGTGAACGGTTCTACGGAGCACCGCCTGCCGCACGTTTCTAACATCTCGTTCAAGTATGTAGAGGGCGAAGGCCTGATGATGGGCGTGAAAGACCTGGCGGTTTCCTCCGGATCTGCCTGTACCTCCGCTTCCCTGGAGCCATCGTACGTACTGAAGGCCCTGGGCCTGAGCGATGACCTGGCGCACTCTTCGCTGCGCTTCGGCCTGAGCCGTTTCACAAAAGAGGAGGAGATAGACTTTGCCATCGGCCACGTGAAAGAGGCGGTAGCCAAACTGCGCGAACTTTCTCCGCTGTGGGAAATGTTTAAGGAGGGTATCGACCTGAACTCTATTGAGTGGGCGGAACACTAAGAATTAATTCATAATGGATAATGAGTAATGAATAATTGCTCAACCTTATAATTAGTCATTCATCATTAACAATCAGTAATTATATAAAGCTATGGCTTATTCAGATAAAGTAATCGACCATTATACCAACCCACGTAACGTTGGTACACTAGATAAAGCAAAGAAGAACGTAGGTACCGGCCTTGT
The DNA here is from genome assembly GCF_001907195.1 of Pontibacter flavimaris. Classification (GTDB taxonomy): domain Bacteria; phylum Bacteroidota; class Bacteroidia; order Cytophagales; family Hymenobacteraceae; genus Pontibacter; species Pontibacter flavimaris. The sequence goes on along the minus strand of NZ_LVWA01000005.1, from coordinate 541,685 downwards.
GGGTGCCCCGGAGTGCGGTGACGTGATGCGCCTGCAGATTGAGGTGGACGAGAACCAAATCATCACTGATGCCAGGTTCAAGACATTCGGTTGCGGTTCTGCCATTGCCTCCTCTTCCCTGGCTACCGAGTGGCTGAAAGGCAAAACAGTTGACGAGGCCCTGAGCATCGACAACATGGCGATCGTGGAAGAGCTGGCCCTGCCGCCGGTGAAGATTCACTGCTCTGTGCTTGCCGAGGATGCCATTAAAACGGCTATCAACGACTACAGAGTAAAGAACGGCCTTCCGGAGCTGGAAATGCCTAAGTCTCACCACTAAGAAACCCTGGGCTCAATGGAGTCAACGACGGATGTGCACGTAGAGAGTGCCCGTATTCAGAAGCAGATTGAGCACCACTTAGGTATGAGCGGGGGCAGTCTGCTTTTTGAGTTCCGGAAGCTCGACAACAAGATCCGCCTCGACCTGGTCACGGTGAACCCGCGCCACCAGCAGTCGTTTCTTTTTCACTCCGAAGAGGGCTACGACCGGTTGGATGCGCTGCGCAAGATGTTGACCTATGTGCAGAGCTACCGCGACAGGGAGAGCTCGTTCACGATTCAGTGGATGGCCCGTGACGACAAGGAGCTCAACACTTCTTACTTCCGGGCGCGTAACATGTATGAGGCGCTGGATAAGTTATACTTTGGCCGGGACATGAACACCATCACCGTTTTTAGTGTGGTGCTGAACCCGGTCTCTTAAAATTTAAAGATTATGATCACAGTTTCAGACAAAGCAAAAGAAAAAGTTATAAAGCTGAAGCAGGATGCTCAGCTAAACGACTCGTTCCGCTTGCGTGCCTCTGTTGCGGGTGGTGGTTGCTCCGGCCTGTCCTATAACCTCGACTTCGACGACGAGGTGAAGCCGATGGACCAGGAGTTTGAAGACAAAGGCGTGAAGGTGGTGGTAGACATGAAGAGCTTTCTGTACCTGGCAGGCACGGAGCTTGATTTCTCCGATGGCCTGAACGGAAAAGGCTTTTACTTCAACAACCCCAATGCCTCCCGTACCTGCGGCTGCGGCGACAGCTTCTCTGTGTAGGCATCGACAGAATTTATACTTGTAAAAAAGGCTCTACCACTGCGGCAGAGCCTTTTTTTATACTTTTGGCCTTATCCCAAAGTATGAGTTATACTTTAGGAGTGCAGGTTTTATCGGCGCGGCGCCCGTGCTCCCGAATAGCCGCCGCCTCCGTGGTTTTAATCACCTCGTCTTTGCAGCGCTTTAGCACATGGCAGGTGCTATCGTAATGATACACGGAGGAACTGGTGCTGTTACAGATGTAGACGGTGCGCTTGGTAGCGCCGGCAGGCACGGGGGCATTGGCCGTGTTGGCGGAAGCGTTGCCCGTGCGCTGGTTCTTCCGGAAATCCCAGGGAGCAATGGGGTTCGGGTCCTGCCACAGGCCGCGCTTAAAGCGACGCGCATCCACTTCAGCGTTCGCCAGGTTCAGATCCTTAGAGTACGCTTTATAGTGCCAGGCATAGCCATTTCGGATCAGTTCCTCGTTCAGGCTCCTGCCGTCCGGAAGTATAATGGTGCCCACGGTGCGGCCATAGCGATCCTTGTTGTTGATGAGCAGGCGCACGTTTTTGCCAAAAACCAGATCCGAAGTATACTGCTTAGCCCGCTGCCCGTAGGCCTGGTTCTTCTCCGGGGTATCCACGCCATACAGACGGACGGTCACCTCCTCACCGTTGCGCAGCAGCACGATGGTATCGCCATCCTTTACGCCGACCACTTTATCGCCGGCGGTGGTAGCTGGCTTGCGTGGAGCTTCCTCAGATCTTTCCTTATCTGTTTCCTCTACAACGGCAACCGTGTCAGCTGCTGTTATTCCGCTTTCCTCCTCCTGTCCGTTACGCTCTAAAATAGCCTGTTGTCGCTCCCTGAACTGTTCCTGCGCGTCTTTGCGGTCGCTTTTGCAGGAGAACAGGGTAAGCAGCGCCAGGGAAAGGTATAGGAATCTCTTCATGATGTGGTATGGGATTATACTATGGTACGGCAAAATCTTACTGGCCGGTACAAAAGTATAACGATGATAGTCAGCAGCAAATTTAAAGCGTGAGGTTTTTAAGCCATCTCAACAGCCGCTGCTACCGTGGGGGCATTCTCCTCTGGCTGGGTAACAGAGGCTGCCGGCAACCTGAAGTAGAACGTGCTGCCTTTGCCTACCTCACTCTCTGCCCAAATGCTGCCGCTATTGCGCTCAATAAAGTACTGGCAAAGCTGCAGGCCCAACCCGCTTCCACGCTCATCAGCGGTGCCTCTGCTGCTGGTACTGTTGCCGCTAAACAAGGAGGCAAGCTTCTCAGGGGCCATTCCGATGCCGGTATCCTGCACAGCGATAGTTACGCAGTTGCCTTTTAGCGTGGAGGCAACACGGATATAACCACCCTTTTTGCTGAACTTGATGGCATTGGCGATTAGATTACGTAGCATAAGACTGACCATCTCCCTGTCGGCAAAGAGGCTGTGGGAGGCGGCGATATCGCAGGTGAACTGTAGTTCCTTAAACTCTGCCTGCGGCTCCAGCAATCGTATGTTTTGCTGCACCAAACCGTTCAGGTCGGTTGCTTCAGGTTTTATTGTGAGGCCGCGCATCTGTATCCTGGACCACAGCAGCAGGTTATCGAGCAGCCAGAGGGAGTTCTGCTGACTGGCTTCCAGGGAGGCCATAAACGGCTTCAGCTTGTCCTGTGGCACAGCGCCTTTGGCAATCAGCTGCAGCAGCCCCTGCAGCGATGTCAGCGGGCTTTTCAGGTCGTGGGCAATAACGGAGAAAAGCTTGTCCTTTACTGAATTAAGTTTCTCCAGTTCCTCCTTCTGCTCCCGCAGCAGGGCAGCCTGGCCGGCCAGCTGCTCTTTCTGCAGGGTAAGGGCGGTACTGTGTTCCAGCACATCCCGGTTCTTTTGTATCAGCAGGTCGTTAAGGCGATGCATGCGGCGGCGCCCCAGAAAGAAAACCACCGCGAGCACGCCTACCAGCAGCAGCAGGGCGCCGGTAAATAGCTGGGCCGTGTTCCGGCGCTCGATCATCTGTTGCTGCAGGTTGGTCTGTGCCTTCAGCAGCAGGTTCTCCTGAGCCGCTTTCTCGTTTTCATACTTAAACTCCAGCTCTGCCAGCTGTGTTTTCACAGATGCCGCCTTCACACTGTCCGCGTACTGGTTCTGCAGGGAAAGGTATTTGTGGGCGTTTTTGTAATCTCCCAGTTTAATATAAAGCTTGTCCAGCAACTCCGAGGCATTTTTCACTTCGTCCTTGGAGTTGAGTTTCTGCAGCAGCTCCACGTTTTGCAGGGCGTATGGCAGCGCCATCTCCGGCTGATCGCCAGCCATGTAGGCCTCCGCTAGTCCGCTCAGCGAGTACGCCTCATCCACGGTGCTGCCAACCCTGCGGGAGAAATTCAATGCCTTGTGGTGATACGAGAGCGCTTTTCCCCACTCTCCTTTCTTCGAATAAATAAACCCGATGTTGTTCAGGCTGACGAGCGTGGCTGCATCGTCAGGTTTGAGGAGCTGCAGCCCGCGCAGGATGTAGTCAAGTGCCTTATCGAATTCCTTTTTCTCCTGGTAAATGCTGCCCAGGTTACTAAGCGCCAGCGCCACCGCCTTGGTATCATTGATAGCTTTGGAAATCTCCATCGACCTGGTGTAAAGCTCGATGGATTTCTCAAAATTACCTTGTGTGGCAAACACCGTGGCGATGTTATTGTAGCTGGCGCTGAGGCCGGCAGAGTCGCCGATCGACTCCCTTATCCGCAGCGACTTATAGTAGTAACTGCTCGCCTCGCTATAGTTGCCATAGATGTCATAGGCCACGCCGATGTTGTTATAGGCCAGGGCCAGGGCCTTCTGATTGTTCAGCTCACGGGCAAGCACAATCGCTTTGTTGCCATACTTCAAGGCAGTACTGAAAGAAGAGTTCCAGTACTGCTTACTTAACTCACACAACAAATATACACGCTCTTCTTCCTCCTGGGTGGCTTCCAGTTTAGCCTTTAGTTCAGCTATCTTGTCGGTGTGGGCGTGAACCGTGGAAAAGACCAGCAATAGGCTTAATAGTATGATTTGTTTCATCGGGAGCGCATTAGCCTCTCCAAATATACTATTTTTTATAAATAATATATAGGATATTACTATTATAGATCATATGAAACTGCTGGTATAGCCATGGTTGCGCTTTGGCTGCTGTCTTTAAGGAGGTAAAAACAGCCTTCCTCTCCTTTAGAAACCCATCACCTCTACCTTACTTACGCCTCCTGCCTGCCGCTGTACTTTAATCTGCGTGCCGATACGTTCTTTCAGGGCCTCCACGTGCGAGATAATACCGATCATCTTACCACTGGCCTGCAGGTTCTCCAGCGTGGAGATGGCAGCGTCCAGCGTCTCGGCATCCAGTGTTCCGAAGCCCTCATCAATAAACAGGGAGTTGATCTGCGTGCGGCGGCCTGCCAGGTCGGAGAGGCCCAGCGCCAGCGCCAGGCTTACCAGGAAACTCTCGCCGCCGGACAAGGTATTCATCGGGCGCACGGCCTCTGCCTGGTACATGTCCACGATCAGCAGCTCGAGGTCTTCGTCGGAGGACTTGAGGATGCGGTAGCGGTCGTTGAGCCTTTGCAGGTGGCGGTTGGCCAGCTCCACCAGCCTTGCCAGCGTGAGCCCCTGAGCAAAGCGGCTGAACTTGTTGCCATCAGCCGAGCCGATCAGGTCAGCCAGCTGTGACCAGCGGTGGTATACCTGCTGCTGAAGTTGCAGTTCCTGGGCCAGCTGCTGGTTCTTTTCCCGCTGCCGCGCATCCTGCTCCAGCAGCTGCTCATGGCGGGCCCGCTGCGAAATCAGTTCCCGCTGCTGCCCGGTCTTCTGCCGGTGTTGCTGCTGCAGGCTCTCTATACTTTCGTCGGTTAGCTGGTTTACCTGTAGCTGTGTTAACTCCTGCTGCACATCGCTCAGGCTTTTGCGCAGCTCGGTCAGGTGCTTTTCGGTTTGGGCTTTGAGGTTGGCTAAACGGTCGGCTTCGTCGCGGTGGAGCAGCATCTGGCTCAGGGCCTCAATGGTTTCGATCCCTTTTTGCTGTAGCACATGCAGCAGCCCCTGGCGTAAATGCTCTAGCTTTGATTGATTCTGCTGCTGCTGTTGCAAACACTCCGTCTGTCGTGCGCGGGCTTGCTGCAGTTCCTGCTGTTTCTGCGAAAGATGGCGGCGCGCTTCCTCGGCCTGTGTAGCGCGGGCTTTGAGTTCTTGGTTAGCTAACGTGCGTTCCTGTTCCGTGTTTTTATCGCCAAACAAAGTATGACGCTCTGTTTTAAGCTCATGCAGTATGTTGTGTTCCTCTTTTAGGGCCTCCTGGCGTTCCTTCAGTTCCTGGCTCTTTTCGTTTACCCTCAACGTCAGGTGTTTCAACTGCTCTGACAGAGAAGTTTGAAGCTTATCCATACTTTCCAGCGCCTGCTGCTGTTGGGCATAGGCCGACGCTTGCTGCTCCAAGGTCTGCAACAAGGTATGGCGCTCGTCGGATTTATACTTGAGGCCGAAAGTGGCGGCAAAGGATTCGGCGGTTTGGGTATGCACCAGCAGTTGCTCCTGCTCATCGGCAAGTATAGCCTGCAGTTTCTGCAACTGGTTCTGCAGGTGTTTATCAGACTGTTGCAGCTGGTTAGAAATGGCCTGCGCCTGCAGTTGGGTTTCCCGCTGTTTTTGCAGCTGCTGGTTTATACTTTCCAACGCACGGCTCAGGGCGCGCGCCTGAGTTAGTTGCTGCTGCCACGCCGTAGCCGACTCCTGCTGCACCTGCCGCAGGTGGGCCAGCCGCTCCGGATCGGCTATGCGTATACTTTGCGGCAAACCATCGGCCAGCTGCGCGAAAGTATAGCTGAGCCGTTGCAGCTCGTTTTCGGCTTCTGACCTGGCCGTGCTCCCCAGTTGCTGCTGTTGCTCCACCGAGCCTAACTGCAGTTGCAGTTGGTTTATACTTTTCTCGAGCTCCTTTACCAGCTCCTGCTGCTGGTCGCGTTTCTGCACTTCTTCCGGCAGATCGAACCTATAGGTACCTTCGGTAAAAGGGTGCTGGGTGGAGCCGCACAAGGGGCAGGGTTCGTCCTGCGTGAGCGTATGGCGCGCCTCCTCGTACTGCTGTATCTGCTGCTGCAGTTGTACCACCTTTTGCAGCGCCTGCAGGTGGTCTACGGCTTGTTTATACTTTGCCCGGCTCTCCTCCAGTTTTATACTTGCTTCTTTATGCTGCTGCCCCAGTTGCCCGAGCTGCTCGCTAATGCGTTGGAGTTTCTGCTGCTGCCCCGCATGCTGCTGCGCCAGTTCCTGCAGGCGCTCATAGCGGGCCACCAGGGCCGGCTGCGACTGCGCCGCCTGCTCCACCTCCTCCATACTTTTATCGGCCAGTATACCTTGCAGCGCGGATAGTTTTTCCTCTTTCTGCTCCTGCAGTTGTTGCTGCTGCTCCTGTTGCTGTGTCTGCCGCTCGTGTAGTTCGGCCAGCTGCCTCGCCTCCTGTTCACGCTGCTGGCTCAGCTCCTCCTGTTCCTGCTGGTTCCGTTTGATGCGCTGCGCTGCTTCCTGCAGGTCGCGGAGGGTGGCTTTGAACTCGGGCAGGTGTTCTTTCAGGTCCTGCAGTCGGGCATTCTGTTCCAGCCAATTCTTTATACTGCCAGCTTCCTGCGTCAGCTTCTCCAGTTCCTGCTGTTTGGTCAGCAGCTGCGTCTGCTCTTGTTGCAACTGCTGCTCAAAGCTGACATAGGCGTTTTTATTTTTGCTATAGGAGTCGCGGATGGTATGAAGCTGGTGATCGAGCCTTGTCACCTGTGCCAGCAGGGGCTCCAGCTTTTGCACCTCCTCCTCCTGTTGGTGATGGGCTTTGGTTGCTTCCTGGGCTACTTTTCCGGCAGCTTCCAGCTCTGTTTCCAGCACCGGCACGCGCTTTTGCAGGGTCTGCAGTTGCTCCTGCACCTCGGCTACTTTGCTGTTGGTACTGCGGATTTCGGCCAACTCACCCACAAACTGGTGTGCCTGCTCATGTTGATGCAGCTTTACAAAATCCGGCTGCAGTTGCGCCAGTTTCTGCTCCTGCCCTTGCAGTGCTGACTGGTGTTGCTGTTGTTTCGTTTGTAGCTGCGCCACCTGCTGCAACCACTGCACTTTCTCCTGTAGCTTTATACTTTCTACCTGACGTATGGCTTCCTCCGCGGCCAGCTCTTTTATACTTTGTGCGTAGGCCTCGCGCTGTTCCTCGGGCAGTAGCGTTGTGTTGTTCAGCAGTTGCTTTAACCCATCATACTTTTGTTTTTCTTCCTTAGCCTTCTCATAGGCAGATTTGGAGATCTCAGAGTAGATGCCGGTATCGGTGATCTTCTCCAGCAGGCTGCTGCGCTCATTGGGACTGGCTTTCAAGAAGCGGGCAAAGTCGCCTTGCGAGAGCATCACTGAGCGCAGAAACTGGCTGTAGTCGAGGCCGCACAGCTCGGCTACTTTGCCCGGCACCTCGCTTGGTTTCAGGTCAAACAGTTCGTCCTCCTCAAAAGCATACAGCTCCATGTGCACCGGCTGGATGTTGCCTTCCACTTTGCCCCGGCTACGGCGCAGGTGCCACTTGGAGCGGTAGCGCTTGCCATTAGCCTCAAACTCCACCTCCGAAAAGCACTCCGCCGTGTGGCGCGTCATCAGCTCCAGGGGCTTGTCGTTGCTGTGGCGGTGCACCAGTCCGTACAAGCCAACCGTGATGGCATCCAGAATGGTGGTCTTGCCCGCGCCGGTGGGTCCTGTTATAGCGAATAGCCCCGCCTCCGCCAGCGGACTCTGGTCGAAACGGATCTCATGCTCACCTTTCAGCGAGTTCAGGTTCTGGAAGCGTACGGAGAGGATTTTCATGGGAAGCGGGTGTTAATTTATCTCAGCATTGACTGTTTTTATACTTGCCAGCATCAGGATTTACAGGATTTGAGGATGAACAGGCGCTTTATACTTCGTTTCATCAGAGACAGTGCCTCCCATACTTTCTTTCTCAATTCTGCAAGCCCTGAATGCTGATCTCTATACTTCATTGCCAGCAAGACTCGGTGGATTTATATTTTCCTTTCCAATTCCCCCTGCCCCATCAATTCCAGCAACTCCGAAAAGGTGGCTACCAGCTCCGAATGGTCTGAATCAGGAAAGGCACTTTGGCAGCGCTTGAGGAACACGTCTTTTTCGCGGAGGGTATGCAGATCGGCCTCCTCCTGCACCTGTTGCTCCAGGGTCTGAACGGCTTTCTGGATAACAGGCGGGCGGTGGATGAGCAGTTGCAATTCGTCTTTTTTTAGGTGCAGCACTTCCTCCAGTTGCTGGTTCAGGTCGGGGATTGGCGCCTCGAGTTCTACCTGTATTTCGGCCCAGGCCGTTAGCGTACAGGCGCTGTTATCGAAAGCGGCTATTTGTTGCTTTACCTTCTCCAGCGGCCCTTTAAAACGCACCAGTTTACGGCAAACAGGTATTTCTACTTCGCGTAGATTAGCTAACTTACCTGCCTCAAAATCAAGTATAAAAATTATCTTTTTATCGGTTACCTCGCTAAAGCTGAGCGGAATGGGCGAGCCGGAGTAGCGGATGTGGTGGCGGTTGTTGACCTGCTGCGGGCGGTGCAGATGCCCCAGGGCCACGTAATCAAACTCCAGCGGGAACTGGTCTGCCCCGATCTGGCCCAGGTTGCCCACATGTATCTCCTTCTCGCTTTCGGAGGCCGAGCCGCCGGCGGCAAACAAATGCCCCATGGCCACCACCGGTATACGTTGCTGTTTATACTGCTGGATGTGCGGCACAAAAGCCTCGTAGTGCGCGGCGATGCCTTGTTTGATGCGCTGCTCCCGCTCCTCGAATCGCTCGCCCGGCACCGACAAACGCACGTCGCGGTCGCGGAGGAAAGGCACGGCGCAGACCACCAGTTGCACCTGGCCCTGCTCATTTTTCAGCTCGATCAGCTCCTCCAGCGGGTCCGGCGAGGCGCCGCCAATTACATGGATGTTGAAGCATTCCAGCAGTTCCTTCGGTGCATTCAGGGTAGAAACAGAATCGTGGTTGCCGCCCGTGATGATGATGTAGCGGCAGCAGGTAGCGCATACTTTTGTCAGGAAGGTATAGTATAGCTTGAGCGCTGTGTTGGAGGGGGCACCGCTGTCGAACACATCGCCGGACATCAGCAACACCTCCACCTGCTCCTGCGCAATGGTATGCAGCAGCCAGTCCAAAAAATGCTGGTGTTCTTCGGTACGCTCCAGGTTAACGAGGCGCTGGCCCAGGTGCCAGTCTGAGGTGTGTAGTACGCGCATAGCTCTTCTTCTCCAATTCCGCTTCAAGTTACATCAGGATATAGGAATATAGCAAGGAATTTCTATTGATTATCTCAGGAAAGTATAAAGCTGAGAAGAAGCAGCAATAGAAGCACTTTAAACCTGGCGGCAAAGAAAAAGGGCAGAAACAGCCAAAAGCCATTTCTACCCCTCTTGCGTATCATTTTATACTTTTACTCCTGCTCTTCCAAGCCGGTCTCGGTTGGCAAGCCCGCTTCTTTCAGGCTCTGGTAGCCGCCCAAATCGTAGATGTGCTGAAAGCCAGCCTGTTTCATTAGTTCGGCTGCCTGCCCGCTCCGGTTGCCTGATGCGCAGTACAGGTAGTACACTTTGTCTTTGTCCCAGTTCTTCAAGTCCTCTGCAAACACCCCGCCCCTGAAATCGGACAGCATGGCGCCATCCAGGTGGCCGCTCTCATACTCTTCCGGCGTGCGCACATCCACCAGCACGGTTTTGCTGTTCATGTTCTGCTCCTTGAACTCGGTTGGCGTTAACTTCTGCACCTGGGCAGGGCCCTGCTGGGGCATGCCGGCGCAGCCAAACATAAGCGTGGCAAGTATGCTGATGGCTAGGATTCTCATGGTTTTATACTTTATACAAACTGAGTAAATATACGCATCGTCCATTGGTTTTGCTTTGCCGGATGCTGAAAGTATAACCGCAGCCTGCTTCAGAAGTTTTTACAGGCGTGTATGCAGCTGATGATGTTGGTGATGGCCGAGTCGGAAAGGGAATAGTATACGTTTTTGCCTTCGCGTTTTGTCTCCACCACGCCTTTGTCGCGCATGTTGGTAAGATGGTGCGACAGCAGCGACTGCTCCACCTGCAGCACTTCCTGCAGCTGGCTCACCGTCAGGCGCTCCTTCTGCTCCAATAGGTCGATAATGCTGATGCGTACCGGATGCGCCACGCACTTCAGCACATAGGCCGCCCGCTCCAGCTTCTTCTGGTCCACCCGAACTTTTAAGCTACTCATGTTCGTAATATTAGGCTGTGTAAATACATGATCATATATTCATGTACGTTATTTTAGTACAACCTTCTCCTACTTATAGTTCCTCGCTGCGTTCCTCCTTCCGGTATCAGGAGCCTTCTTTTGCTTACTCCTCCCCAGGCAACAGGGCGCCTAGAATAATCCTACAGAAAACAAACAGCAAAATATATGGAATCACATTGAACTTTAATAAGACAGGCAAGGTTTGGGCAATATTAATTTAGCACATGCTATAACCTGACAGTTAGCTCATTAACCCTTTCCAAGCGAATGAAAACAGCTTTTACCCTGACCTGGCGTGTAATTGCCCTTTGCTGCGCCATTTTTTCCTCTCCGGATACTGTACACGCCCAAATTGGGATGGGGCCGAAACAGAATAGTTATACCCAGAACTTCGATCAGCTGCCTGCCACTGGCACAGGCGTATGGAAGAATGGCCAGGAGTATATGCCAGGCTTGGCTGCTTACCGTTCTAAGAACGACACTATTATTACAGCAAACAATGGCCAGGCCAACACTGGCGGGCTTTACAGTTATGGGCCAAATGGTTCCACAGACAGGGCTTTGGGATCTCTTGCATCTACAAACGCTGGCCAGTTTACCTATAATTTGCTGCTGCAGAACAATACCGGCAATACTATCAAATCGGTGGAGGTGAACTATACCGGAGAGCAATGGCGTGTCTCTAACGTCACCGCTCCGCAGCACGTTCTTTCGTTCTGGTATGCCATCAGCAGTAACCCCGCTACAGTGAATACCTCCCCCAGTAAAAACGAAGGCTGGACGGAGGTGCCGGAACTCAAGTTCTATGGCCCAAAGTTCTTTTCATCGGGAGGACCGATAAACGGCAATGCTGCTGAGAACCGGGCTTTGCTGCACTACATTATACAACTGGAGATACCGGCCGGTCACTACCTAATGCTGCGCTGGAAAGATGCTGATGAGACCGAGGCTGACCATGGCCTGGCTATAGATGACGTTACAGTAACCTGGCATACCCAGGCCGTGGAGATGCCGGCGCCACTGCCTGTGGAGCTGGCACACTTTAAAGCCAGTCTGCGAAGTGCCATTGTAGAGCTACAGTGGCAAACCGCCAGCGAAGACCAGAACAGCCATTTTGTGGTAGAGCGCAGCGCCGATGGCAAAGCATTTGAAGGGATTGGCATGGTAGCCGGCCATGGCACCACCGCACTCACCACAAATTATACTTTCCAGGACCAGGTACCACTTCCCGGTGCTTCGTATTACAGGCTCAGGCAGGTCGATTTGGACGGGAGTTATACTTACTCCAAAGTAGTTGCCGTTACCCGGAAAGTATCGCTGGCCGTTAACGTGTACCCCACCATCACAGCAGGAGAGTTACAGGTAAAATCGGATGTGCGGCTACGGCAGGCGCTGGTGGTGGATGCCATGGGACAAAGACTGATGGACCTGCAGCTACAGCAGGCAACGCCAATCCATACGTTGGATGTGAGCCGCCTGCAAAGCGGAGCCTATGTGCTGGTGCTGCTGGATGAGAATGGAAGACGGCACGTAAGCAGGTTTATGAGGCGCTAGATTCCGGATTCTCAGCAAAGGCATTAGCCATAAAATTTATACCTTTGGTTTTTGCAAAGCCTCAAGCCGATGAAATCAAACCTACGTAAAACCTTTACCTATAGCGTTTTTATACTTGCGCTAGGTGCCCTTGCCGCCTGCCAACCCACCGAAACCGGAAAGCAGGAAGAAGCGGTGGCTACAGCAGCGCCTGCAGCACCCAACACCGCCGTAAAAAGGGCGGCGCCGGAATTCTTTGTGATACCGGAGGATATGGCTCGGAAACGCGTCTGGATCTGCGAGGATGGTGTGTCGGACATTTTCCATGTAAAGCACGATTGCCCCATCCTGGTGCAGTGCAAGGGCAAAGGCTCGTTCCGCAACCTCGTGCTGCCGCGCGCTATTGAGGAGTATGGCCGCTACAACTGCCAGGAGTGCAGCAAAGAGCTCGATATTATTTTTGACAGGGATGCCGTTAGAGAAATTGGAGGATAATAAAAAAGTCCCTGCCGTGGCGGGGACTTCTCCTTTTGTGTAACGTGTTCTTCATACGCGCTGCTTATACTTCTTTTTTGCCGTGCAGCACCAGTAGCGGCACCTTCGCCTGGTAGGTCATGCGCTCGGCCAGGCCTTGGGTGAACAGACTCTTCAGAAACCCTTTCTCTCTTCTTACCATCGCCATCACGTCGCCCCCAACCTGGTTATAATACTCCATGAGCCCTTCGTCGCGGTGCTTGTTTGTCAGTTCCTGAAATGAAAGTGGCACGTCCGGGAAAAGCGCCTGCAACTCCAACCGGAAGGCGGCTGCCTCCTCGGCATCCTGTTTGCCCTGGTCTTTCACGATGTGCACCACATCGATCTTAGCCCCGAAAAAGCTCCCCATTTCTACCACCTCCTGCATGGCGGCGATGTCTTCTCTACTGTAATCTGATGCGTAAACAATATGCTCTATTTTAGGGGCTGGCGCTTGCTTCGGCACTGAGAGCACCGCACACTTCACTTCCTCCATCACAGCTTCGGTGTTGCTGCCTATCAGCAGTTCTTCCATGGTGCTGTCGCAGCCGGTGGTCCCCATCACAATCAGGTTGTAGCCTTCCTGCTTACTCAGGTGTTCGGCCACGTCGGTCAGCAGGGCCTCTTTCAGCAGGTAGTCGCAGGTGAAGCCGCCATCACGGTTGGCCCCGTACCTTTCCTCCAGGCGCAGCACGGTCGCTTTCAGCTTCTCGGCGGCATAGCGCATCTGCTCCCCCAGCAGTTCGCTTGCCACCAGCGCTGTTTCCGATGTATCGACGATTGGCAGATGCACCACATGCAGCAGCGTCAGGTGTGCCCCGGCATGCTGCGCTGTATGCACTGCGTACTCCATGGCCTTATCCGAGGTACCGGAGAAGTCCGTAGGACATAGTATTTTTCTCATTTCAGCGTAGGTTGTTGGTTTTGTTTGTGTGTTTATATCGGCATAATACTATGTACATGTGAATTCACAAAGGGATTCCAAGCTTATTTCTAGCCTCTCATTGCTTATATACCAGGATCGAACTAAAAAATTCGATTAATTCAAAATAAAGTCCAAACCAATCTCCTCCTGACAGAAGGTACACAACCAGCCTAAGTACAATTAAGGCAAAAGCCCCACTTGCCATCATGTCAGGCAAGTAGGGCTTTTATACTTTTATACTTTATCAACCTGTCATGAGTGCGCCGGATGCCTGCTCCTCCGCGCTGCTCTGCAACAGACGGTCCAGCATTTCGCGGGCTTCCTGGCAGGTATCCACGTGGTACTTGGCTACCGATGAGGCATTGCCCACTTTAATGGTATAGGCATTGCGTGGCATGGCTTTAAAGATGTCCTCATCTGCCCAGTCATCGCCTACGGCCATCACGAACTTATGCGGGAACTTGCTGAGCCAGTAGCTCGAGGCCTTGCCCTTGTTGATCTCCTGCGCCTTCACCTCCACGGCCATCTGCCCGTCGAGCACCTGCAGGTTGCTGTTGGAGGCCAGAAAGTTGAGATGGCTCACCAGCTCACGGGCACGCAACTCGCCCAAGCCGGTTTCTACGCGACGGTAATGCCATACCAGCGAATACTCCTTCTCTTCTATAAACGAGCCCGGCGTGCGGTCCACGTACAGGTCCAGAATCAGGCGAATATCCTTTTTCCAGTCGTCCATCAAACTGAGCATGGTTTGCCAGCCGGTGCCGCGCTGCTTTATCCAGACGCCGTGCTCGGCAATGATGTCGATATTGAGGTGGCCCAGCCAGTCCTGCATGGTGGCTTTCTCGCGGCTGCTCATCACCACGACCCTGTTCTTGGGGTTGCTGCTCAGGCGCTCCAGCAGGTCCATCAGGTCGTCGTCGGGGCGGGCCATCAGCGGGCGGTTGCGGTAATCTACCAGGGCGCCGTCGTATTCCAGGAAGAACAGGCGCGAGCTCGATGACTCGTAGGCGTTGCTCATCTCCAGGAAGGTGGACTCGTCGAGGTAGGTGGTAGCCAGCGACAGCTGCTTGATCTTCACATAGGACAGGCGATCCATGAACATGCTTACCCAGTGGTGGATGTTGTAGCGCTTCAGCGACTCCTGCATGTTGGCCATGTGCTGCTGCTGCTCCTCTTCCGGCATCACCAGCGACTGGTAGATGGCGTCCACCATCTGGTTGATGTCGTTCGGGTTGATCAGCAGGGCATCCGAAAGCTCTTTGGAGGCCCCGGCCATCTCACTAAGTATGAGCACGCCTTTCTCGTCCAGCTTGCTGGCCACGTACTCTTTGCACACCAGGTTCATGCCGTCGCGCATCGGGGTTACCAGTGCCACATCGGCCATGCGGTAGAAGGCAGAGAGCGTCTCCAGCGGGTACGAGCGGTAGAAGTACTGGATCGGGTTCCAGCTGATATGGCTATACTTGCCGTTGATGCGGCCCACCAGCTCGTCCACCTCCTCTTTTAGCTCCTTATACTTTTCCACGGCATCCCGGCTTGGCACCACCAGCATCAGCAGCGTTACCCTGTCATGGAACTCAGGGTACTTCTCCAGGAACAGCTCAAAGGCCCGCAGGCGCTGCGGTATTCCCTTGGAGTAGTCGAGGCGGTCGATGGAAAGTATGATCTTCTCGGCGTTGAGGTTGCTCCGGTAAATGCGTTCCCGCTTCTTTACCTCCTCCTGCGCAGCGGTGCCGGCGTACTTCTCGTAGTCAATGCCCATCGGGAAGGAGTCTACGAGCAGCGAGCGGTTTGGCGTGTTTATCCAGCCGTGCATGCTGCCATAGCCCACCAGGCGGTTCACCGAGCTCAGGAAGTGGCGCATGTCATCATAGGTATGGAAGCCGATAAGGTCGGAGCCCAGCATGCCCTCCAGCAGCTCTTTGCGCCAGGGCAGCAGCCGGAATACCTCGTAACTCGGAAAAGGGATGTGCTGGAAGAAGCCGATCGTGCTCTCGGGCAGTTTCTCACGCAGCATGCTGGGCAGCAGCAGCAGTTGGTAATCGTGCACCCAAATGGTATCCTCCGGGCCAGCCTGCGCCACCACCGCCTCACAGTACTTCTGGTTCACTTCCACATAGGTCTCCCAGAGTTGCTGATCGTAGATGGCATACTGGCTGAAGTAGTGAAAAGTAGGCCAAAGCGTTTCGTTGCTGAAGCCTTCGTAGAATTCCTTGATCTCGGATTCGGTCAGGAAGACGGGCTGCATGTTCTCCCCTTTCAGGTCCACGGCAATCTTCTCCTGCTTCTCCTCTTCTGTTACCACCTGGCCAGGCCAGCCGATCCAGAGGTTGTCGCCCTCCTTGTAGATGGAGCCCAGGCCGGTGGCCAAGCCCCCCTCGCTCGTCTTATAGTTAAATTCTCCGTCCTTCTCTTCCAGTTTTACAGGTAACCTGTTAGAAACGATAATCAGTTTTGCCATGCTCTGTGGTATTTTCCCCGGCAGACAGCGCAGCAAGTGGTTCAGGCGCAGCAATAAGCCGCAGCTGTAGCCGGGTATTGGTTTATCTCCAGCGGCTGACACATATCAGCCTACCCCACATACGTATAATCCGGGCGCCACGTTCTAAGATATAGGTAAATATATATTAACAAATAAACCGACCGCGGACCAGTGGCATACTTGCTGCAGGAGTTCCCTGGGCATGCGGAGGGCCTCCCCCTGCTCCTGGCGAAAGGCAGAATGTCCGAGCGGAGGGCTGCTGTAGGATACAATGCCCGTCGGAGCGGCATCGGTTGCAGGCAGGAGCCACCTGACCATCAGGCTGTTTCCGATCCATATCCGCCCGTACGCCTTTTATACTTCACCCCGTTGCCGGCACTAGGGGCAAAACCGCTAAACTATTTTACGCAGATGCCGTTCCTGAACCTGGCAAGGGCAGGACCCACGCAGCGACCCGCAGTGAGTATATGGCCGATAAGTTGCCCCCTTTGGCGAAGCTTCGTAACTTGAAGCTACCAATTACAAAAGTTTAACAACATATGAGTTTCTTCGAAGGCATTGACCCGGTGATCGTGGACTGGGTGATCATACCTGCCCTTATCTTTTTCGCCCGCATCTGCGACGTTACCCTTGGCACCCTCCGCATCGTGTTTGTGGCGAAGGGCGATAAAATCGTGGCACCCATACTTGGTTTCCTGGAGGTGCTGATCTGGCTCCTGGCCATTACGCAGGTGATGGAGAACCTGGACAACGTGGCCTCTTACCTGGCCTGGGCGGGCGGCTTTGCGATGGGCAACTTTCTGGGGCTGCGGGTGGAGCAGAAGCTGGCGCTGGGGCAGATGGTAGTGCGCGTCATTACCGTGGAGCCTGCCGAGGAACTCATCAAGCGCCTGTCAGGGCACGGCTACCGCCTCACCTGCGTGGATGCGCGCGGCACCCGGGGCAAGGTGAACCTGCTGTTCATGATCGTGAAGCGAAAGAAGCTGCAGCACGTACTCGACATTATCCGCAGCTTCAACCCGCAGGCCTTTTACTCGGTGGAGGATGTGCGCTCGGTGGCCGATGTGGAGGTGCCCCAAACAGAGCATCGCCAGAATAGCCTGCGCAGGCTATTCCCGCTGCATAAAGGAAAGTAAGCGGAATGGAAGTATAGCATATCCTGAGGCAGGAAGTATAACCCTGTCTCACCGCGTCGATAAAGAAATGTAAAGCCGCCGCCAAAGTATGTTTGTACTTTGGCGGCGGCTTTACATTTATACTTCACCCCGGGGGATCTTCCCAGGGCGGAATAGCGCCCGGTTACACTGCTTCCCCGCTGTTGCCCATTTTAAAGTATACCACGGCCATTGGCGGCAGTTTGATGGTCATGGAGTGCGCCTGCCCGTGGAATGGCTCCGGCTCAGTCTGTATCGGCTCCAGGTTATGCACATCACTGCCGCCGTAGCGTCTGTCATCGGAGTTAAAGACCTGCACCCATTGGCCAGCGTGCGGTGCGCCGATGCGGTAGTACTCGTGCAGGGCCGGCGTGAAGTTGCACACCACCAGTAATTCCTCCTCCGGTTGGTCAGCCTTGCGCAGGAAGCTCATCACCGAGTTATGCGCGTCGTTGAGGTCTACCCACTGGAAGCCCTCGGGGCTGAAGCTGTGCCGGTACATGCCTGGCTCCGCCTTGTAAATGGCATTGAGCTCGCGTAGCAGCTGTTGTATGCCCTGGTGCGGCGGATACTGCAGCAGGTGCCAGTCCAGGCTGCTGTCGTGGTTCCACTCGCTGCCTTGGGCAATCTCGCCCCCCATAAACATTAGCTTGCCGCCCGGGTGCGCGTACATATAAGCATATAGGGCGCGCAGGTTGGCAAAGCGCTGCCACTCATCGCCGGGCATCTTGCCCAGCAACGATCCTTTTCCGTGCACCACCTCGTCATGGGAGAGCGGCAGCATGAACCTTTCGGAGAAGGCATAGATGATGCTGAACGTGATCTCGCCCTGGTGGTAGCGCCGGTAGATCGGGTCTGTGGAGAAATAGTGCAGCGTGTCGTGCATCCACCCCATCATCCATTTCATGTTGAAGCCGAGCCCGCCATTCTCAATTGGGCCCGTCACCGCAGGCCAGGCCGTCGATTCCTCGGCGATGGTGAGCACCTCCGGGAAGTTGTCGTGCACCGCATGGTTAAAGTCCTTCAGAAAGGAGATTGCCTCCAAGTTTTCGCGCCCGCCGTGTTCGTTCGGAATCCACTCACCCTCTTTTCGGCTGTAGTCCAAGTATAGCATCGAAGCCACGGCATCTACCCGCAGGCCATCCACATGGTACTTATCCAGCCAGAAAAGGGCGTTGCTGATCAGGAAGGAGCGCACCTCGTTGCGGCCGTAGTTAAAGATGTAGCTGTTCCAGTCCGGGTGGAAGCCCTTGCGCGGGTCGGCGTGCTCGAACAGGTGTGTCCCATCAAAGTAGGCGAGCCCGTGCTCATCCGAAGGAAAGTGCGAGGGCACCCAATCCATGATCACGCCGATGCCGTGCTGGTGCAGCGCATCGATCAGGTGCATCAAATCGGTTGGGGAGCCCAGCAAACTGTGCGCCGCGAAGTATCCCGTGATCTGGTATCCCCACGACCCGTTGAACGGGTGATGCATCACGGGCATGAGCTCCACGTGCGTGAAGCCCATTTCCTTCACATAGGCAGGCAGTTCCTCGGCCAGTTCACGGTAAGTAAGCGGGCGGTTGTTGTCTTCGGGCTTGCGGCGCCAGGAGCCCAGGTGCAGTTCGTACACACTATAGGGCTGCGGCTGCCCTGCCTTGCTTTTGCGCTCGTCGATCCAGGCCTGGTCCTGCCACGCATACTTCAGCTCGCTCACGATGGAGGCGGTTTGCGGTGGCTCCTCGCGGCAGAAGGCAAAAGGATCGCTCTTCTCCACATGGTAGAGGTGATATTTGGATTTGATGTGATACTTGTACATCATGCCCGTGCGCACATCCGGTATAAACCCTTCCCAGATGCCCGATCTGTCGTGGCGTATGTGCAGCTGGTGGCTTCCGCGGCTCCAGCCGTTAAACTCGCCCATCACCGACACCTCCTCCGCGTTCGGAGCCCACACGGCAAAGTAGGTGCCCTGCTGCCCGTGCAGTTCCATCGGGTGCGAGCCCAGCTTCAGGTACAGGCTAAAGTGCTTCCCTTCCTTAAACAGGTAGATGTCGAAATCCGTGAAAAGACTGGCATACCACACCGGCTGGTCCGGCTGCTGCTCCGCCGGAGTAATCACATCACCGGCCTCCACCACCTTGGTGGCAGTGGCTTTGGTCCTGGTGTTGATCCTGGCCTTTACCACCTCCTGCACACCATCCTTAGAGGCCACCTGGACGGGCACCTCCTCCCCCTTTTTAGGCCTTCCGCGCTTTTTGGCGGGTGTAGCGGCCTTAGCTGTTGTGGAGGTCCCCGCTTCGGCAGCTGTATCCTCTGCCTTTTTGCGGCCACGCTTAGCGGCAGGTTTGGCGGCTGCCTCTGCCTCCGCCGCCGCCAATGGCTTCTCCTTCTTTCTTCCTGGTCCGCCTGTCTTCGCTGCGGACGCCTTGCTCTGATCGGTGGTACCGGGGGTTATGCTTTCTTTTCTCTTAGCCATTCGTATACTTTTTCATGATGTACTTGATGCCTCTGATCGGGATGAGCACCCAATCCGGACGGTTATTCAATTCATAGCCCAGCTCATAGATGGCCTTCTCCAGCAGGTACGTGCGGATGAGTATCTCAAAGTCCTCCTCCTTGGCGGGCACAATACCGGTACCCATGGTTTTCTCCAGGTAAGCGTGCATGTAGAAGCCGCTGGCGTAGTGGTACCACTGCTCGGCCCAGGCCTCCAGGTAATCCACATCCTCCCGGCGCAGCCCCTCCTCCTGGAACAGGGCGCTGTAGGCGGCATAGTGGAACGAGCGGATCATGCCGGCCACGTCGCGCAGGGCGGAGCGCTTGAGGCGGCGCTCGCTGAAGGAGCGGGCCGGCTCGCCCTCAAAGTCGATGATGTAGAAATCCTTGCCCGTGAACAGCACCTGCCCCAGGTGGTAGTCGCCGTGGGTTCTGATCTTCTGGGTGTCGATCTTATGGGCGAAGATCATCTTGAGGCGCTCCAGTATCTCGCCGCGCATCTGCAGCACCTCCTCCGCCTCGCCGCGCACGTTTTCCGGCAGCCCCGGCAAGTGCTTCTGCAGGCTATCGAAGTTGCTGCGCACCAGGGAGGTGAGCGAGGAATAAAGCGAGCGCTGGTAGTGCAGCGAGAAGTTCTCCGGTGTGAAGTCCTTGCTGTCGGTGATGGAGCCAAGCGCCAGGTGCATCTCCGCGGTGCGCTGGCCCAGCAACTCCACGCGTTCCACGTGGGCGCCGCCTATCTGCATCTGCACCTCCTCCGGAATCTCGGAGAAGGCCAGCGGGCGCGACAAAGAGCCGGAGACGGCATCAACCTTTAAACGCTCGGTCTGGGTTTTCAGGCGCTCGTAAAGCCGTTTGAGTGAGTCGCCGAAGTAGCTCCAGGCATCGCCCTGGTTGGGCACCAGTTCCTGCAGCATCATCAGCACCATGGGCGGCTTATTGCCCTCGTGCTGCTCCAGCGAGCCCAGGAAGCGCGGCACATGCTCGAAGCCCACCTGCTCGGTCAGCATCTGCACCACCTCCACATCCGGGTTCAGGGTGCGGTCCAGCTTGCGGTACACCTTCATAAAAAAGGCATTGTTGTAAATGATGGACGTGTTGCTTTGCTCCGCCGAAAGGATTTTGGAGGTTAGCGGCCCCTCCATGTTCTTAAGCTCCGTGACCACCCCGCGCTGGCTGAAGCCAACCAGCTCTGCCCCGTCGTGGCGAAGCTTCTTGCGCCGCACCATCAGTTGCAGCAGCATCTGCCGGAAATCGTCGCTGTAGAGGGCATCGTAAAGTACACCCTCCTTGCTGTCTATACTTACCCGGGCGATGACGGCGTTCGGGTTATGGTCGCGCAGCTCCTGCTCCTGCTCGCCGGTGGCAAAGGCTACGGGCAGTTGGTATACTTCCGGCAGCCCTTCGTTGTAGCTCACCTCCACAAATAGCAGCGAGGCCCCTCCCCCTTTGCTCATCGGCATCGGGATGTTCTGCACCACCTGCATGCGCTGCAGGGTGCGCGCCTTGCCCCCAAACCAACGGCGCTGCCAGATGTAGTTCGGCAGCACACGATTCTCCAGCTCGCGCAGTACGCGGGCATCTAACCCTTGCCGGAGGCTGCCCATTTTCATGGCTGGCTTGGCCTGGTCGCGCTCCGACTCCGGCACCACCTCCTGTGGCCGCAGCTCCATCCAGTAATAGCCGTGGCCACCGATGGTGAACAGGTAGGGCTCGTCCTTTATACTTGGAAACTTGTTCTTGCTGAACACCTCCATCGGCACGTGGCCCCTGTACTCGGGCAGATCCAGCTCCACCGCCTCGGGGAAGCGCGAGAGGTTGGCGATGACAAGTATGATTTCGTCCTCGTACTCGCGCACGAAGGCCAGCACCTTGGAGTTGCTTGGGTTCAGGAACTTTATACTTCCGCGGCCAAAGGCCTTGTAGCGCTTGCGCATGTTGATGATGCGGCGCATCCACCAGAGCAGCGAGTTGGCGTTGTGGTTTTGCGTCTCCACGTTCACCGATTCATACTTGTACTCCGGGTCGATGATGACGGGCAGGTATAACTTCTGCGGGTTGGCGTCGGAGAAGCCGGCGTTGCGGTTATCGTTCCACTGCATGGGGGTGCGCACGCCGTCGCGGTCGCCCAGGTAGTAGTTGTCGCCCATGCCGATCTCGTCGCCATAGTATACCACCGGCGTGCCGCGCATCGAGAAGAGCAGCACGTTCATCAGCTCAATCTTGGCGCGGTCGTTGCCCAGCAGCGGGGCCAGGCGGTGGCGTATCCCCAGGTTGATGCGGGCCATCGGGTCCTTGGTGTATACTTTGTACATGTAGTCGCGCTCCTCGTCGGTCACCATCTCCAGCGTCAGCTCGTCGTGGTTTCTGAGGAACATGGCCCACTGGCAGCTCTCCGGGATGGGCGGCGTCTGGTTAAAGATGTCGATGATCGGGTAGCGGTCCTCCATCTTCACCGACATGAACAGGCGCGGCATGATGGGGAAGTGGTAGTTCATGTGGCACTCGTCGCCGTCGCCAAAGTATGACGCCGAGTCCTCGGGCCACATGTTGGCCTCGGCTAGCAGCAGCTTGCCGGTGTACTTATGGTCTACGTGGGCGCGCAGCTTCTTGAGGAAGTCGTGCGTCTCGGGCAGGTTCTCGCCGTTGGTGCCCTCGCGCTCAAACAGGTAGGGCACGGCATCCAGGCGGAACCCGTCCACCCCGAGGTCGAACCAGTAGTCAAGCGCCTTGAACACCTCTTTCTGCACGGCGGGGTTGTCGTAGTTGAGGTCGGGCTGGTGCGAGAAGAAGCGGTGCCAGTAGTACTGCCCGGCCACGGGATCCCAGCTCCAGTTGCTCGGCTCGTAGTCGGTGAAGATGATGCGCACATCCTTATACTTGTCCGGGTCGTCGCTCCACACATACCAATCTCTGTACTTGGAGCCCTTCTTGGCACGGCGCGCGCGCTGGAACCAGGGGTGCTGGTCGGAAGTATGGTTGATAACCAGCTCCGTGATCACTTTCAGCCCGCGCTTGTGCGCCTCCCGCACAAACAGCTTAAAGTCCTGCATGTTGCCGTAGCTCGGGTTGATGCTCAGGTAATCGGCGATGTCGTAGCCGTCGTCGCGGAGGGGCGATGGGTAAAAGGGCAGTAGCCAGATGGCCGTTACGCCTAAGTCCTCGAGGTAATCCAGCTTCTGCATCAGCCCTTTAAAATCGCCGATGCCGTCGCCGTTGCCGTCCTTGAATGCCTTTATGTGCAGCTCATAGATGATGGCGTCTTTGTACCAATGGATGTTGTCGTCAAGCTCGAATTTTTCGTCAGCCATAGTTGTGGTTCAAGGGTTTTTATTCGTTGGAGTGGTGCTCGGATGGCAGCCAGGTATCGTCTAAATTATCGTGCCCCATGCCGGGGCTGGCTTCTTCAATACGGAAAACATGCACCGGCATTTCATGCGGGCGCAGCTCCACGAAGTTATACTCGCCCGTCCAGGTATACTTGCGCTCGGTAAGCAGGTCGTGCACCAGGTACTGCTGGTCCGCCTTCATTTTCAGCTTCCAGAGGGGCACCTTCACCCAGCCGCTTTGCGTGTGGTGCGGGTCCAGGTTCACCACGACCAGAATCTTGTTCGTATAGTCGCTGCTCCATTTGGCGTAGGCAAGTATGGCCTGGTTGTCGCAGTCGCCGAACTGGATGTTCCAGGTCGTCTGCAGGGCCGGGTTCACCTTGCGGATCTTGTTGATGAGCGTAATCACCTCGCGTATCTTGGTCAGCTTGCCCCAGTCCCAGTGCTTCACCTCATACTTCTCCGAGTCGTAATACTCCTCCTTGCCCGGCACCGCCTGGTTGATGCCGAACTCATACACCGGCCCATAGAGGCCATAGTTGGAGGATAGCGTGGCGGCCATCACCACGCGGGTAATGTGGGCCGGCTCGCCGCCTTCCTGCAGTGCCTGGGGCAGAATGTCGGGGGTGTTGGGCCAGAAGTTAGGGCGGAAGTACTCGCGCAACTCACTCTGTGTCAGCTCGGTCATGTACTGGCGTATTTCCTCAGCGGAGTTGCGCCAGGTAAAGTAAGTATAGGACTGGGTGAAACCGATCTTGGCCAGGCGCTCCATCACACGTGGGCGGGTAAAGGCTTCGCTCAGGAAGATCACCTGCGGGTACTGCTTGTGTATATCGGCAATCACCCACTCCCAGAAACTGAACGCCTTGGTGTGCGGATTGTCTACCCGGAAGATTAACACGCCCTGCTCTATCCAGTGCAGCAGCACGCGCTTCAGCTCGCGCCACAGGTTCGGCCAGTCCTTCGTCTCGAAGTTCACCGGCAGCACGTCCTGGTATTTTTTAGGCGGATTCTCGGCGTACTGCACGGTGCCGTCAGGCCGCCACTTAAACCATTGCGGGTGTTCTTTTACGTAGGGATGATCCGGGGAACACTGGATGGCAAAATCCAGAGCGATTTCCAGGCCGTACTCCCGCGCCTGCTGCACAAACTCCCGGAAGTCATCGAGCGTACCCAGTTCCGGCAGCACCGCATCGTGGCCGCCCTCTTCTGCACCGATGGCCCACGGGGAGCCTGGCTCGCCCGGCTCGGAAGTGACGGAGTTGTTCTTGCCCTTGCGGAAGGCGCGCCCGATGGGGTGGATGGGCGGCAGGTAAATGGTGTCGAAGCCCATCTCGGCAATGCGCGGCAGCAGGCGGGCGCAGTCTTTAAACGTACCGTGGCGGTCAGCTTCCTGTGCCGATGACCTCGGGAAAAACTCATACCAGGCACTGAACAGCGCTTTCTGCCGCTCCACGTCCAGTTGCAGGATCCTATCGTAGATGCTCACGTTCTCCTTCTCGCAGCAGGCGTTCATCAGTTCGCTCACGTCGGGACCGGTGGCAAAGGCCACATCCTCGGCGTGCGAGTGGCTGGTGCGCAGCTGCTCGGCCCACTTGCGCAGGCGCTTCTGCTGGCCCGGCTTGGCCCTATCGGCGGCGGCCTCCATCAGTTGCGCCCCGATCTGCAGCTCCACGGTAATATCCTGGTTAGCCTCAAACTTCTTCTTCAACCCCTTCTGCCAGGTATAAAAATGATCCACCCAGCCCTCAATGGTATACTCGTAGCGGCCCATGGCATCCGGTGTGAACGTGGCCTGCCAGCGGTCGTTGCCCAGAAACTCCATCGGCACCATTTCCCATTTCTTTCGGCGGGCGTGGCGGTACAGCACCCTTGCCTTCACCTCGTCGTGGCCATCGGCAAACACATCGGCCGTCACCACTATCTCCTCCCCTACCACACGCTTTGCCGGAAACCTGCCACAGTTTATCTGGGGCTTTACATTCTCAATAACAATCCGTTTTGTTCCTTCCAGCTGTTCCATTAAGATATACTTCTGCTTTAACCGTTGTACGTACTAATCTGAGGTGAATAGGTTTCGCTCTTCCGGACAGAAGGCGCCGCAGAACTCACCTGCAGTCCTGCCAAGGCAATCAAAACAATAAAAAATAACATGGCTGTGCTAAAACGCTCCCAAAAACCCACAACCTAAAGCCTGCGAAGTCAGTTAATACGGGCTGAGTAAAACCCCGTTTTTATGTCCATACTTAGAGAGATAGGGGCGCAGTATTCCCCTGAGAAGAAAGGAACCGTGTTTACCGTATGGGCACCCAAGGCAAGGCAGGTGGATGTGCTGCTGCACAAGCCAGAGCCCATCCGGGTGCCGCTGCAGCAGGAGGCCATGGGCTACTGGACCGCCCTGAGCGAGTTTGCCAACCCCGGCACCCGCTACACTTTTATACTTGACGAAGAGACCGAGCGGCCCGACCCCGCCTCCCATTTTCAGCCCGATGGGGTGCACGGGCCCTCTGCCGTGGTGGACCATACTTCCTTCGCCTGGACCGACAGGAACTGGAAGAACCTGCCACTGCACCAGTACATTATCTACGAGCTGCACGTGGGTACCTTCACTCCTGAGGGCACCTTTGAAAGCATCATTGAGCGCCTGCCAGAGCTGAAGGAGCTGGGCATCACGGCTATTGAGCTGATGCCGGTGGCACAGTTCCCGGGGAGCCGCAATTGGGGTTACGATGGGGTGCTGCCCTTTGCCGTGCAGCAATCCTACGGAGGCCCGGAGGGGCTGAAGAAACTCGTGAATGCCTGCCACGAACAGGGGCTGGCCGTGGTGCTCGATGTGGTCTACAACCACCTGGGGCCCGAGGGCAACTACCTCCACGACTTCGGACCCTACTTTACCGGCAAGTATAAAACGCCCTGGGGCCCGGCCCTGAACTTTGATGACAACCACGCCGATGCGGTGCGCAATTACTTTTTGCAGAACGCCCTGATGTGGCTGCGCAACTACCACATAGACGCCCTGCGCCTGGACGCCGTGCATGCCATCTACGACATGGGCGCCAAGCATTTCCTGCAGGAGTTGCAGGAACATGTGCAGGAACTGGAAGAGCAAGTGGGCCGCGACTTTATACTTATCGCTGAGAGCGACCTGAACGATGTGCGCCTGATAAACCCCGTGGAGCGCGGCGGCTACGGCTTGGATGCCCAGTGGAGCGATGATTTCCACCATGTGATCCACGCGATGGTAACCGGCGAGCAGGAAGGCTACTACGTGGGCTTTGGCAAGCCCGAGCAGCTGGCCAAGGTGATGGAAAGGGCCTTTGTCTACGACGGACTGTACTCCGAGCACCGCCACCGCACCTTCGGCAGCAGCACCGAGCACAACCGCGCCGAGCAGTTCGTGGTCTGCTCCCAGAACCACGACCAGGTGGGCAACCGCATGCTGGGCGAGCGCCTCTCCGACCTGGTGGATTTTGAAACGCTGAAGGTAGTGGCCGGCCTGGTCATACTTTCGCCTTTCGTGCCCATGCTGTTCATGGGCGAGGAGTATGGCGAGAAAAACCCGTTTTTATACTTTGTGAGCCACGGCGATGAGGATTTGATAGAAGCCGTGCGCAAAGGCCGCCGCGAGGAGTTTAAGGCCTTTGCCTGGCAGGGTGAGGCACCAGACCCGCAGAGCGAGGATACCTTTAACCGCTCCAAGCTCAGCCGCAGCTATACGTCCGATGCCCGGCAAAACCAGCTGCGCGAGTTCTACAAGCGCCTCCTGCAGCTGCGCAAAAACGCCGCCGCCCTCTCCCGACCGGAGAAGGACAAGGTATCGGCCCGCCTGGAGGCGCACGACATGGTGCTGCACCTGGTGCACCAGACTTCGGAGCCAAACCTGTACTGCCTGTTCAACCTGAGCGACACGGAACAAAGTATAAACCTGGCACCCGCCCTGGAAATTTCCGGCAGCTGGAAAGCCATACTTCACTCCGCCGCAGCGGAATGGGGCGGCACAGGCGCCGAACTCCCAAACCCCCTGGAACAGAAAGCAGCGATTAGACTGTCCCCGAAATCCCTTCTCATACTTCAGCAACAACACTAGCGCATGAGTAAATATATCTGCATCCACGGCCACTTTTACCAGCCGCCGCGCGAGAACCCCTGGTTAAACGAGGTGGAGCTGCAGGAGTCTGCGGCCCCTTACCACGATTGGAACGAGCGCATCTCCGACGAGTGCTATGCCCGCAACTCGGCCTCGCGCATCCTCAACGGGGAGGGCAAGATCATCGACATCATCAACAACTACAGCTACATCAGCTTTAACTTTGGCCCTACCCTGCTGGAGTGGATGCAGAAAAAGGACCCGGAAACCTACCAGGCCATACTGGATGCCGATAAGAAAAGTATGAAGCGCTTCTCCGGCCACGGTTCGGCGCTGGCGCAGGTATACAACCACCTCATCATGCCCCTGGCTAACGAGCGCGACAAGCACACGCAGGTGATCTGGGGCATCTACGACTTCACCGAACGCTTCGGGCGCGCCCCTGAGGGCATGTGGCTGGCCGAGACTGCCGCCGACGTGCCCACGCTGGAGGTGCTGGCCGAGCACGGCATCCGCTTCACCATCCTCTCCCCCTACCAGGCCAAGGCCTTCCGCAAAATGGGGGACAAGGAATGGACCAGCGCGGAGGGAGCCAAGATTAATCCCCGGCGGCCCTACCTGTGCAAACTCCCCTCCGGCAAGGAGATCGTGCTGTTCTTCTATGATGGGCCGGTGTCGCAGGGCATTGCCTTTGAAGGGTTGCTGGAACGCGGCGAGGACTTTGCCGCCCGACTCAGCAGCACCTTTGAGGAGGGCAGCAAGGAGCCGCAGCTCATGCACATCGCCACCGACGGCGAGACTTACGGCCACCACCACCGCTTCGGCGAGATGGCCCTTTCCTATGCCCTCCACCACATCCAGGAAGAAAAACAGGCGCAGGTAACGGTATACGGCGAGTTCCTGGCCAAGTATCCGCCCAGGTATGAGGTCCAGATCATAGAGCCCAGCTCGTGGAGCTGCGCCCACGGCGTGGAGCGCTGGCGAAGCAACTGCGGCTGCAACACCGGCGCCCACCCCAGCTGGAACCAGGAGTGGCGAAAGCCCATCCGCGAGGCCTTTGATTGGCTGCGCGACGAGGTTACGCCGCTGTACGAGCAGGAGCTCAGCAAGCTGGGCGCCGACCCCTGGGCCACCCGCAACGCCTACATCGAGGTGATCATGGACCGGTCAGAGGAGAAAGTGGCCCAGTTCATCCGCACCCATACTTCGCGGGAGCTGACACAGGAGGAGCAGGTGCGTTTCCTGAAGCTGATGGAGATGCAGTACCACGCCCTGTTGATCTACACCAGCTGCGGCTGGTTCTTTGATGAGGTAACTGGCATCGAAACCATGCAGGACATCCTCTACGCCGCACGCGTACTCCAGCTGGCCCACTACCTGGGAAGCCGCGACCTGGAGCCTGAGTTTACAGAGCGCCTGAGCCATGCCAAGAGCAACTACAAGGAGCGCGGCGACGCAGCCGCTGCCTACGCGCGCACCGTGAAGCCAACCATGATAGACCTGCTGCGCGTCGGCGCCCACTACGCGGTAGGCTCCCTGTTCCGGGAGCAGGGCGAGGTGATGGAGCTTTACAGCTATTCCGCCACCTCCGAGGCCTTCGAGTACATACAGGCAGGGCGTCAGAAGCTGGCGGTTGGGCGGGCCCGCATCAAGAGCAAGATCACCTGGGAGGAGCTCACCGTCACCTTTGCCGTGCTGCACCTGGGCGACCACCAGCTGTTTGGCGGGGTGCGCGAGTTTATGACCAAGGAGGACTACGAGGGGTTGTTGCAGGAGCTGAGGTCGGCCTTTGACCGCGGCTACGTGAGCGAGGTGATCATGCTGCTCGACAAGCACTTCGAGTCGCACAACTACTCGTTCTGGCACCTGTTCAAGGACGATCAGAAAAAGATACTCGACCAGGTGCTGGCCCAGACCATGGAGAACATGGAAAACGACTTCCAGCAGCTCTACGACAATAACTACTCCCTCATCGCGGCCATACAGACCATTGGCATGCAGATGCCGCGCCCCCTGCAAACCACGGTGGATTACATTGTAAACACCCACCTGCTGCGCGAGTTTGAGTCGGAGGAGCCGAGTCCGCAGGAGGTGAAGCGCCTGCTGGAGGAGGTGCACCGCATGAAGGTGACCTTGAACTACGAGGAACTGGAGTTTGCCCTGGCGCAACGCGTAGAGCTGCTGATGAAAAAGCTGCAGGACAACCCCCAGGAGCTGGCCACCATGGACCTTCTGATAGAGCTGCTGAAGGAAGTGAAAGGCTCCAAACTGGAAACCGATTACTGGCAGGCCCAGAACATTGCCTTCCGGATACAGCAGGATGGCTACCTGGACCTGAAGCAGCGCGGCGAGCAGGGCGACAAAGCAGCAGCCGCCTGGACGCAGAAGTTCGAGAAGCTTTACCAAAACCTCAACCTGAAAGCATAAACATGACCTATACCCCTTCGGCCACTTACCGCATCCAGACGTCGCCAAAGTTCCGGCTCAGCGATATAAAGCAGCTTATCCCCTACCTGCACGAACTGGGCGTCAGCACCATTTACTCAGCCCCGTTTTTCTGCGCCCGCCCCGGCAGCGAGCACGGCTACGACGTGACCGCCCCCTATGACATCAGCCCGGAAGTAGGCACGCAAAAGGAGCTGCAGGAGAGAGCCCTGGAGCTGAAGCGCCGCAACATGGGCTGGCTGCAGGACATCGTGCCCAACCACATGGCCTTTCACCCCGATAACGTGTGGCTGATGGACGTGCTGGAGAAAGGGCCGCAGTCGCATTTTTATACCTTTTTCGACATCGATTTCCACCACCCCGATTTTAACGGGCAGGTGATGGTGCCTTTTCTGGGGGAGCCGCTGGACAAGGTGCTGGAGCAGAACCAACTGGAACTGAAACTGAGCGAGAAGGGCATCTGCCTGCATTACTTCGACAATGTGTACCCGGTCAGTGTTTCGAGCTATCGGCCCTTGCTAGAGGAGGCGCTGCAGGTATCGGGCAACCCGGAGGTAACGCCACTAGCAGAGCGAAGCCTGAAGGAGCTGGCCCTGCACGAGGCCGAGGAAAGTATAAACCCCGCCGCCTGGGGCAACTTTAAGAGGAAGCAGTACAAGGCTGAGGCGCTGCGGCAGGCGCTGGAACAGGTGCTGCAAAGTATAAACGGCAAGGACAAAAAACTGCGGAAGCTGCTGCAGAAACAGCACTTTATACTTTGCCACTGGCAGGAAACGGAGAAACAGATCAACTACCGCCGCTTCTTTACCGTGAACGACCTGATCTGCCTGCGCATGGAGCACCCCGAGGTGTTTGAGCAGTACCACCAGTTCATCAAAATGTTGTGCGACCAGGAGCTGGTGCAGGGCCTGCGCGTGGACCACGTCGACGGCCTTTTCGACCCCGCTACTTACCTGAAGCGCCTGCGCCAGTTGGCCGGGCCGGAGCAATATGTGGTGGTGGAGAAGATTCTGGAGGGCGAGGAGCACCTGCCGGAGAACTGGCCGATCCAAGGAAACAGCGGCTACGATTTCCTGGCCTGGGTGAGCAACCTTTATACTTCCGCCAGCGCCCGCGAGCAGATCACCCAGGCCTATAGTCGTCTCATTTCGGATGCCGCCACCGATTACAGTCAGCTGGTGTTCGACAAGAAACTATTCATCCTGACCAATTACATGCAGGGGGAATTGGAGAATTTGCTGCGCCTGCTGCAGGAGCGCCAGCTGATACCGCTGGAGCCGGAGGAGCAATGGCGAAAGGCCCTGGCAACGCTACTGGCCGCCTGGCCCGTGTACCGCATTTACAGCAATGATCTGCCTGTCGCCAAAGAAGAGATGAAAGTGGTGGAAGAGGCGTTTGAGGCAGCACACAAACAAGCTCCTGCGCTAAAGGAACAGCTGCAGCGCCTGCACTCACTATTTATACTTGAGCCGGAGGATACCGAAAGCCGGAAACACCATAAGTTATACTTTGCAATGCGCAGCCAGCAGTTTACAGGCCCGCTGGCGGCCAAGGGCGTGGAGGATACCACTTTCTACAACTATAACCGGCTGATCTCATTAAACGAGGTAGGCAATAGCCCTGCTATTTTTAACCTGAGCCCGCAGGATTTCCATGAGCGCATGATGTACCGGCAGCGCACCTACCCGCACTCCATCAACGCCACCGCCACCCACGATACCAAGCGCGGCGAGGACGGCCGCCTGCGCCTGAACGTGCTGACGGAACTGGTTGACGAATGGGAGCAGAAGGCAAAGGAGTGGATGGAGATCACCAGAAAGTATACTTCCGAGCCGGTGGAGAATGATTTATACTTTCTGCTGCAGACGCTGCTGGGCGTGATGCCGCTGAACGGAGAGGTAGATGAGACCTTGGTTGAGCGGGTGCAGGAATACCTGGAGAAAGCACTGCGCGAGGCCAAGAACAAAACCGACTGGTCGGCGCCCAACGAGCAGTATGAGCAGGCCATGAAAGACCTGGTGCAGCAACTGCTGGTGCAGGACGAGGACTTTATGCACTCCTTCCAGCCGTTCTTCCTGAAAGTGGCGCACTTTGGCTGGCTCTACTCGCTTGGCCAGACGCTGCTCAAGATAACCTGCCCCGGCGTGCCGGATGTGTACCAGGGCACAGAATTATGGGACCTGAGCCTGGTAGACCCCGACAACCGCCGCCCCGTGGATTACGGACAGCGCCGCCGCTACCTGCAGGAACTGCAACAGGCCGAAAAGCAAAGTATAGATAAGCTGCACGAAGAGCTGCTCCTTCATCCTGAAAACGCCAAAGTAAAGTTATACGTGCTGCACAAAGCCCTCACCGCCCGCCGCGAGCTGCATGTTCTTTTCGAAAAGGGAGCGTACATTCCGCTGCAGGTGAAGGGGCCAAAGCAGGAGCATGTGCTGGCTTTTGCCCGCCACCACCAGGGGCAGTGGGTGCTGGTAGTCGTGCCGCTGCTGTTGGTAAGCTTAGTAAACAGCCACGATTTGCCGCTGGGCCCGGAAGTATGGCAGGACACAAGTATACTTTTGCCAGACAACGCCCCGAAAGTATGGCAGCAGGCACTGGGCAACGGCACCGTTCACGCAGCGAATGCTATTCCCGTAGCAGAAGTTCTCAACACATTTCCGGTAGCACTCTTAATCGCCGGTTTTTAGTTATTCGTTGTTCGTTAATCGTTATTAGTTGTTAGAGGCGGGTTATTAATTACCGGCTCCCTGACTTTCTAACTTCCAAACCTTCTAACCTTCTAACTTTTTAACTTTCTAACTCCCAAACTCCCAAACTCTCCCATGATCGTACCTCAGCGCAGCGCAGGCATTCTGCTTCACATCACCTCCCTTCCCTCCCGCTTCGGCATCGGCGACCTGGGGCCGGAGGCTTATACGTTTGCAGACCAGCTACAGCAGGCGGGGCAGCGGTACTGGCAGATTCTGCCGCTCAACCCCACCGAGATCAGCTCGGGCAACTCGCCCTACAGCAGCCACTCGGCCTTTGCCGGCAACCCGCTGCTCATCAGCCCCGAGGAACTGGTGCACGATGGCCTGCTGCACGCCAAAGACCTGCACCACAACGAGAAGTTCGACGATGCCCGCGTGGATTTTGAGAAGGTGACAAAGTATAAACTCAAGCTGCTGCGCAAGGCTTACCAATACTTTAGCGAGGAACTACCGGACGTGCTCTGGAAAAACTTCACCGGTTTTCAGAAAGAACAGAAGCTGTGGCTGCAGGATTACGCAAACTTTGTGTCCTTCCGGCAGCATTTCAAGAACAAGAATTGGACGGAGTGGCCCGAGGAGATAAAGTGGCGCGACGAGCAGGCCGTGGAGCAACTGGCCGAAAAGCTGCGCGAGCAGGTGGAGTATGAGATGTTTCTGCAGTTCCTGTTTTACCGCCAGTGGCAGAAGCTGAAGGAGTACTGCCTCGGCAAAGCTATACTTTTCTTTGGCGACATGCCTTTTTACGTGAGCCACGACAGCGCCGACGTCTGGAGCCACCCCGACATTTTTAAACTGGACCGCGACGGCAATCCCACTGCCGTATCAGGCGTGCCACCGGATTATTTCAGCGAAACCGGGCAGCTTTGGGGTACGCCAGTGTTCGACTGGCAGGCACTGAAGGAGCAGAACTTTGACTGGTGGCTGCACCGCATCGAGCACAACCTGCAGCTTTTCGGCCTGCTCCGCCTCGACCATTTCCGGGCTTTCTCGGCCTACTGGGAGGTACCCGCCGGCGAGGAAACCGCCATCAACGGGAAATGGGTAAAAACACCCGGCGGCGCTTTTCTGAAAGTAGTGCAGCAGGAGTTTAAGGAGCTGCCGATCGTGGCCGAAGACCTGGGTGAAATTGATCAACCGGTGCGCGACCTGATGGAGAAATTCAAGCTGCCGGGCATGCGCGTGCTTCTTTTTGCCTTTGGCGAGGACCTGCCGCAAAGCCTGTACGCCCCGCATAACCATACTATAAACAGCATCGTGTACACCGGCACCCACGACAACAACACCGTGCGCGGCTGGTACGATAAGGATGCCTCCAGGGATGACAAACGCCGCCTGCGCGCCTACAGCACTCACCGCGTGAACCAAAGCAATGTACATAGCATCCTGAACTGGCTGGCGTATAGTTCGGTATCGCAACTGGCCGTGCTGCCCATGCAGGACGTGCTGTGCCTGGGCTACGAGCATATCATGAACAAACCCTCCACCGGCTCCGGCAACTGGGAGTGGCGCCTGCAACCCCAGCAGTTCACCCAACCTCACATACAGGAACTGAAAGACATGGCCATAAGGTATGGCCGTTGGCAGGAACCGGAGGAGGAGGAAACCAAGGAAGTATAGCTAAGGCTTCGGCTATACTTTTTATGTTTGTTGGAATTATGCTATCTTGCTCTAGAGGCTTTATTTAACAGAGAAGTTTTCAGTAGATCAACTCCACTCATAGTGCAGATAAGCCGAATAGACTTCCGTTTAGCTGCTAGTTAGCTGAGATTTTAAGAATAAAGCATCGAGTGAAAAATGAAGACAGCTACAGAAATAAAATTTGATAAAATTGTTAAGGTAGGGTTTCATGAAATCTTAAAACCCCTTGGTTTCAAGAAAAAAGGCAACAACTTCTACTTGCAACTGGAAAACCTAGGACAAATAATAAATATCCAAAAAAGCTCCTACAACTCTAAAGATCATATAAGTTTTACTATCAACACAGGGATATTTTTACCGGAATACTGGAAAGGATTGTTCTACAATCAAGACAAAAAGGTACCTGTTTTTCCGACTGAACCTGAGTGCCTACTGAGAAAAAGAATCGGAGGACTTAGAGGCCAAACTGACACTTGGTACGACATTGACGCTAGTACAGATGAGAGTGGGCTGATTTCCGAAATGCGGACAAATCTGGAAAAATATATCCTGCCGTACTTTAAGAAATTAAACACAAAAGAAGCTCTACTGGACTTTCTCGAATCTGAGAAACTGATCGTTGCTCCTTTGGCCAAACTCATAGTCTATGGAGAATCAAATCAATTCGACAGAGCTAAGGCAGAATACATAACCATTCTGAAAGAAAAGAAGAACCCTCATTTTTTAGAGACCGTGAAGGAATATGGCCAGAAGTATGGATTAGTATAAAGAAAAAACCACAGCTAACAAGGTATAAACAGCATACTACGGCCGATGGCCTTGTACAGTGTTTATACAAGCCGTTGACGGTAATAAGAATTTATGAAAAAAGCATTCTCCTTTGTTTTTATACTTCTGCTCTTTGTGGCTAAGGGAAATGCTGATTCTCCTCCCTCTTGGACTCCATTTAAAGTAGAATCTGAAAATGGGAAGTTTTTCTCTTGGGTGCGTTTTGGCGACAATGATACCACTAAATCACCTTGGGAGCGGAAGTGGGCTTTAATTGTCTACAAAAAAGATAGTACTGAGCTTTGGCAACAGCTAATAAGACCCATGGGGTATCCAGAAGGAAAACTGTCGAATGATGGTATGTACTTCTCCTATGTTAACTACTGGTACTATTCTAATTCTCCCATAGTGGAAGTATTCAGAAGAGAAAAAAAGCCAATCGCAATAACAGGTGATAAGTTTGACATACCCACGCAATATCTTCAACAGACTTCTTCCCACCAATTATGGTTAGCAGACAAAGGGTACCATTACGCGAATGGAGCCAAGCAGCAGCTAATTATTAACACAAGGGATTCTAATACTTGGTTGGTAGATTTGGAAACAGGAGAATTGAAGGTTGAAGGTGTCAACATGAATCATGTTTATGCCTTTCTAGCTTCATCCATAATCATTACTTTGTTGTATGTTTTATTTAGGAAAAGAAATAGAATTACTTTCGTCAACAAGACCTAAACCACACCAAGGCGTGCTTTAGCCAGTCCGTTGGGCTGCAATACTTCAACATGGAACTTCAAAAGAGAATGTGGATTGATTAGAAATATGAGGCATTTATTTATACTTATAGTTGTCTCTTTTGCAGTCATTTCCTGCAACACGACGAAGAATCTGCATTCGGAGGAGTTTGGGCAAACGCAACAAGAGTTAACAGAGAAACTGGCCCAAATAAGTAAAACAGCAAGTTTCAATGGCTTTGGGGTGGCTTTAGTGAACGACAATGAGGTGTTGTACCAAAACGGATTTGGGGTCTCGAACATCAAAACAAGCGCCAGGTATACGGAAAACACAGTTCAGAACATTGCCTCTGTCTCTAAAACTGTCATTGGTCTTGCCATGCTTAAAGCGCAGGAATTGGGCAAGCTTAACTTAGACGATCCAGTCAATAAATATTTACCCTTCAACGTGTTCAATCCAGAGTACCCGGAGGTTCCCATCACTATCCGGCACCTGGTAACGCACACGTCTTCTATAGTAGACACAGAAGCATATCTTACCAGAAATGTGGTCCTGAGAGACACAATTAACCTAGTTCATAATCTGAGCATAGACATTTCGCCCACAAAGTTTAATCCTCCATCAACTAAAACCTCTTTAGAAGGTTTCTTAAAAAACCTGCTTGGTACCGGTGGAGAATGGTATTCGAAGGAGGCTTTTTCGGAAAGGAAGCCAGGTAGCATTTATGAGTACTCTAATGTTGGGGCATCGCTTGCCGCACTGGTTTTAGAGAAAGCAGTAGGCACTACGTATGACGCGTTTACGACGCAGCATATTTTAAGCCCTCTGAAGATGAATTCGTCGGGCTGGAGTTTTGAGGCGATTGACTTCTCAAACTATTCCCCCACTTATCAAGACAAGCAAACTCCCTATCCCTATTATTCACTTATTGGGTATCCGGACGGAGGACTGCTGACCACGAGTTCGGACATGGGTAAGTATATCCTGGAACTCATGAAAGGGTATTATGGAAAGGGCACCCTGCTTTCCGAGCAGAGTTACAAAGAATACTTTACACCTCAGCTTACGGCAGAAAACTTCATAAACAGGAGTGCCAGTGAATACAGTGACGAGTATAACATGGGAATCACCATGGGGTTTGGCTCTACAGGGAATTTCGGGCATACCGGTGGCGACCCGGGAATGTTCTCTGTGATCTGGTTTCACAAAGACGAAAAGATGGGCAGGTATTTTATAGTTAACACAGACTGGGATTCTAATTTATCGGGCAAAGACCAGAAAGCCATTTATGATTTACTGGATGAATATTATATAAAGCTAGATAGCTTGAGCAAAGTGACGGAGTAAGATCGCACCCAACTACCGCTAAAAAGTATAAAAGGCTATTCAGCCCAACTCTTGCGGACATTGTAACGGAATCTCCCTTGCAAACCAACAGACAAAATGAGGATAGAAACCCATACTATAAATGACACCGACACCAAAATTGCCGAAGTGATTTCGGCAGATACGATAATAAATGGCATTGAAGACGGGTTAGACTTATTGGGAAACATTTACTATCAGGACTTTGACAGAATTATAATCCATGAGAAGAACATCACACCTGATTTTTTTGACCTGAAAAACGGAATTGCAGGCGAAATACTTCAGAAGTTTTCCAATTACCGGGTTCGTTTGGCCGTCGTGGGCGACTTCTCTACATATACCAGCAAGAGTGTTCATGATTTCATCTTTGAAAGCAACAAAGGCAAACAAATCAACTTTGTTGCTTCTCAGTCAGAAGCTGTACGCGTACTCTCCACTAATTGAATACGGGTAAATCAGCATCCTTTTGTGGTTGGTGTGATGAAGAACGAAGTATAACGGCGAATCCCCGAAGGAGAGGCTATCTGTTAAAATTTAAAATGGACGACCTTGGTTTCAGAAACGTAAAAATAAAATTAGATAAACAACGCCTCCTAATCCAAGCACTATGGACGAAATCAAAAAAGAAGACATCAAACAGGAAGTGTTTGACCTTTACGACGACTACGCGCACAGCCGTATCAACCGCCGCGACTTTGTGCAGAAGCTCTCCGTTTATGCCGTTGGTGGCCTGACGGTTACCTCGCTCATGAGCTTTCTGATGCCCGATTACCAGGGAGCCATCCAGGTTGAGGCTGGTAATCCCCGCATAAAGTCAGAGTACATTTATTACCAGTCGCCGAAAGGTGGCGGCAAGATAAAGGCGCTGCTCTCGATGCCTGCCAGCGGTAAGAAAAAGCTGGGCGGCGTGGTGGTGGTGCACGAAAACCGCGGTCTTAACCCGCACATAGAGGACGTGGCCCGACGTGCCGCACTGGCCGGCTTTGTCTCTATCGCCCCGGATGCCCTTACCCCCCTCGGCGGCTACCCCGGCACCGACGATGAAGGCCGCGAACTGCAAAGCAAGCGCGACCGAAACGAGATGCTGGAGGATTTTATAGCCGCCTACGATTATCTGAAAGACTCTAAAAGCTGTAATGGCAAGGTGGGCGTGGTAGGCTTCTGCTTCGGCGGGTGGATAGCAAACATGATGGCCGTGCGCATTCCGGACCTGGCGGCCTCGGTTCCATTCTACGGCGGACAAGCCCCTACCGAGGATGTTCCGAAGATACAGGCTCCGCTGCTGCTGCACTACGCCGAGCATGATGAGCGCGTAAACGCAGGCTGGCCGGAATATGAAAAAGCGCTGAAGGAGCATGAAAAGGAGTATACCGCTTACCTCTACCCTAACACCAATCACGGCTTCCACAACGACACCACCCCGCGCTACGACAAAGAGGCGGCAACGCTGGCCTGGAGCCGCACCATCGATTTCTTTAAGGAGAAGCTGCGGTAAGCAGCCACTGCAGCAGATTTTATACTTTATCCTACTCAAAAACCGTGGCTGGCTCCCTTGTGGGAATACCAGTCACGGTTTTTGCATGTAGCTTATACTTTGCAAGCGCAGTTATACTTCCCCACAGGATAAGTTATTTACCTACAGTTGGTTATTCATCAGGCAAAGGCTTATATTAGTACCATAGCACGGTAGCAGACGGCTCCACGGTTCATCCTCTAACGATTAAAGACTATGGCACAGCAAAGCAACCAGATGGCCCTCGGCACCCGGGCCCACAACTTCGCCCTTCTTGATACGGTTTCAGATCAGATCGTGACGCTGCAGGATGTGGCCTCCACCAAAGCCACGGTCATCATGTTTATCTGCAACCATTGCCCTTATGTGCAGCACATCCTGCCAGAGTTGGTACAGTTAGCAGGTAAGTATAAAAGAATGGGCGTAAGCTTTGTCGCCATCAATGCCAACGATGTGGCCAGTAACCCGCAAGACGGGCCGCAGCAAATGAAGGATTTGGCCAAGGAACTGCGGTTCCCTTTTCCCTACCTCTACGACCAGACCCAGCAGGTGGCCCGCACCTACCACGCCGAGTGCACGCCGGAGTTCTTTGTATACAACGGCAGCTTACGCCTGGCTTACCACGGGCAGTTCGATAGCTCAAGGCCAAAGAACGATACACCTGTTACCGGCCACGACCTGAGCCAGGCGCTGGATGCGTTGCTGGCAGGGCAACCCGTGCGCGGGGAGCAGCAGCCGGGCATTGGCTGCGGTATAAAATGGCGCGCGCTTAGCCATGCATAGGCACCGGCGCGTCCGGTTTGTTCTCGCTTACCAGTTCGGTCATGGCTTTTACGTGGTCGAGGTAATGTGATGTGTACTGGTCGTTGGCGGCGTGGATGTACATGGCGGTACCGCCTTTCACGGTGTCAATAATCTCCTCATGCTCTCCCAGTGGTATGGCCGGGCACCCCAGGCTGCGGCCCAGGCGGCCCGCCTGCTCTATGAATGCTTCGGTGGCGTACTCGGCACCGTGCATCACGATGCAGCGCTCCTTGGCATTGGTGTTAAAGCCATCATCCAGCCCGTTGAGCTTTAGCGAGAGGCCGTGCTTGCCGGTATAGGTGCCCTCCGTCACGTAAAAGCCGATGCTGCTCATAAACGACTTATTCTCGTTAGAGAACTCCGTGGCGAACTCATTGCCGGAGTTACGCCCATGCGACACATAAGTGTTAAACAGCAGCTCCTTCTTCTCCACATCCACCACCCACAGGCGCTTCTCGTTCGATGACTTGGTAAAGTCCACAATAGTGATATAAGGCTTGCCCGACACCTCGTTGTTGTGCCGCATGTTGTAGAAGCCGGTAAGCGCTTTGTTAAACACTTCGAACCTGAG
The DNA here is from genome assembly GCF_001907195.1 of Pontibacter flavimaris. GTDB lineage: Bacteria > Bacteroidota > Bacteroidia > Cytophagales > Hymenobacteraceae > Pontibacter > Pontibacter flavimaris. Next base: position 502,217 of record NZ_LVWA01000005.1, on the reverse strand, counting down.
TCCCGTTTCCTGCAACCCCATGTTGCTGTAGAGGTTATACGCCACCTGGTTAAAGCGCATCAGCTTGATATTTGTCACCTTGCGTTTCAATGTGGCGGCATCAGGGTTTGGCATGGCGGTACCCGGGCTTGCGGGCGTGGCCATGGGGGCAAGTACAAGCGGCGCAAACAGCGGCAGCAGCCTGCGACTCAGCTTACGGCGTAGGTATCTCCATCTTGGCTTTCTCATCTCTCCATAATTTTATACTTCTTGATTTTACGGCAAGAGGCGCGCACGGTTTAGTTTCCCGTGTTCTTCCTCCTGCTTCTACCACATCATCAACAACCTAAATGCCAGCAAATTAAGCCTGTCAAAGCACTAATTCTGTCTTATTTGGTTATTAGCCCTACACTGAAGCATTTCCCTTATGACCCAAACACGAACTAAGTATGCCGGCCTGTTTCTTTATACTTTCCTTCTGCTGCTGACGGTTAGCTGCAGCCTGAGACCGGGGAGATTAGCTGGATAAACCCGCAGCTGACGGTGCGTGTGCGGCAGCGGTGCTCAGGATGTCAGGGGCATTTCACCCCTCCCCAACCCTCCCCTAAGAACAGGGGAGGGAGCTCAGCAGTACCGGATCCAACCACCCCTACCCCTCCCCCGAAACAAGTTCGGTATCCGAGACTTAGCCAAGGAGGGGAGCCTGTGATTACTGATGCTGAAGTATAAGTTGCATTGCTGCTGCTCGCGCGGACAGGTCGCGACCTGTCCGCACAAAGTATAAACCCACCCCTGGCCCCTCTAGGGAGGGGAATTATACTTACTATTACTCTACTGTCATCTCGAATGAAATGAGAGATCTATCCGGAATTCTAAAGAGATCTCTCACTTCGTTCGAGAGGACAAATACAGCGGCTATTGAAATGATACCCAGTTTTTCTGTGAGGCGCCTATGCGAGTTTTTCCGGTGCCGAACGGAGTGAGGCAGCCCGAGGCACGAGGGCAGGAAAAGCTCCCAGCGCCGAGCGGGAAAACGAGCCCTTCCGGGCTGGAGGGAGCCAAAGTATGAAATGCAACTGTAGGTTTGTGGGAACTACAGGATCAGCGGCAGCTACAAAGTATAGCTTGTGTCAAAAAGTGGGAAGCTGCGGCCAGGAAAGTATAGACGAAGTATAGAGTATGGCTCACACGGATTGCAAATCCGCGGCTATTATACTTCCGGAGTGCAAATCCGAAAGAGCAGAAGTGTAATTAAAGTATAGCTGAAGTATAAAGCATGGCCAAAGTATAAAGTATAGCTCTGCGAGCCAGTCGGGTTGCAAATCCAACGAATAATAAGACACGGACTGCAAGCCCGCGCCAGCGGAAGTATAAAGCTAGTATAAAGTATAGCAGCGGTTAAGAAGCTGTTTCTCCCCTCCCAGGCCCTCACAATGCCCGATAATTCTTATATTTACCATCAAGTCAGAACCAAAACCTTTTGCCTTTGAAGTTAGCAGCCATAGATATCGGGTCGAATGCGGCGAGATGCCAGATCTCCAGCGTACTGAACCAGAATGGGAGTGTGTTCTTTAAAAAAGTGGAGTATGTGCGCTACCCTATCCGCTTCGGAGAGGACGTGTTCAGCTCCGGCTACATCAGCGACCCAAAGATCGAGAAGTTTGTGAAGCTGCTGAAGGCATTCGAACTGCTGCTGGATGTGCACGACGTGAACCACCACATGATCTGCGCCACCTCCGCCATGCGCAACGCCTACAACGCCCCGGAAATCATTGCGCGGGTGCGCGAGGAAGTGGGCCTGGAGATTCAGGTGATAGACGGCGAGACAGAGGCCGAGCTCATCAACAAAGTCATCTACAACTTCCTGGATGAGCGCAACTACCTGCACGTCGACGTGGGCGGCGGCAGCACGGAGTTCAACATCTACGTAAACCGCGAAAAGGTGGCCTCTCAATCTTTCGAGCAGGGCTCCATCCGGCACATGCAGGGCCGCGACTCCGAGGAACTGTGGAATAACATGAGGCTGTGGACAGAGCTGAACGCCAAGAAGTATCACCTCTCACGGGCAATAGGCACCGGGGGCAACATCAACAAGTTATTCGAGATAGCCGGTAAAACGCCGGGCAAGCCCATCTTCCGGAAGCAGATAGAGGAGGTTGCCGCCTACGTGGCCAGCCTGAGCATGGAGCAGCGCGTAACCGACCTGCTCCTGAACCCCGACCGCGCCGATGTGATTGTGCCGGCCGCCGAAATTTACCTCTCCGCCATGAAGTGGGCCAAGCTGGAAAGTATGATCGTCCCGGCCGTGGGCCTGAAAGACGGTATGCTGCATTCCCTCTACGAGCGCTTCCACCCGGAGCGCTTCATCATCAACAGCATCAGCTAAGTCAGTTATCAGTTATCAATCAACAATTATCAGTAACGCAAAACCGGCTGCAGCCCTTCTGATGAAGTATACTGCAGCCGGTTTTACTTTTCTGTTCAAGTATAGATAAGCCTAATTGATAAATGTTAACTGATCACTGGTAAATATATCAGACCAGTTCTACGTTTTCGATTGCGTAGGTTTTGTTGTAGAAGAGCTTGTGGATGTCTACCACCTCCTCGTTGGTGCCGGCGCGGCGTTTCACGTAAGTGCCGTCCTCGCGCATGATGTAGGAGTTCTGGTTGTCCAGCAGGTTGTAGTACAGGATGTTGATGGCCTCCCGCTTCAGCTCGGCGTTGGTGATGAGGAAGAGGGCCTCGATGCGGCGGTCGAAACTGCGCACCATCATGTCGGCGCTGCCGCTGTATACTTTCGAGTCGCCGTTGTTGTGGAAGTAGTAGAGACGCGAATGCTCCAGGTACTCGCCCACTATACTTCTCACGGTGATGTTCTCGCTCAGGTCCTCGCGGCCCGGGCGCAGGCAGCAGATACCCCGCACGATCAGCTTGATCGGCACCCCAGCCTTCGAGGCCTTGTACAGCTCGTCTATGATCTCCTTGTCTTCCAGAGAGTTAATCTTCACCACGATACCGCTCTTCAGCCCTCTTTTGGCGTTGCGGGCCTCGTGGCGGATCAGCTCCATCAGCTGCGCGCGCATCCCTTTCGGCGAGGTCATCAGGTACTTGTACTCGTTTGGCCGCGAGTGGCCCGTAATGACGTTAAAGAACTCGGACACGTCGTGGGCGTAGATCTCGTTCGTCGTCAGCAGGCTGATGTCGGAGTACAAGCGCGCCGTCTGCTCGTTGTAGTTGCCGCTGCCGATGTGCACGTAGCGCGTCACCTTCTCCCCCTCCTTGCGGATGATCATCATCATTTTGGTGTGCGTTTTATACTTGCTGATGCCGTAGATGACAAAGCAGCCCGCTTTCTCCAGGCGCTCGCCCTCGCGCAGGTTCCGCTCCTCATCAAAACGGGCCTTCACCTCGAACAACACCGACACGTGCTTGCCATTCTCGGCCGCCTTCAGCAGGGCCGCCGTGATGCGGCTCTGGTCGGCCAGGCGGTAAATGGTTTGCTTGATACCCAGCACCGAGGGGTCCTCGGCGGCGCGCTCCAGCAGGTTTACCACCGGCTCCATGCTGTTATAGGGGTGGTGCAGCAGCACATCGTGCTCCTTCAGGTACTCAAACATATTCACCCCCTCGCCCGGCAGACTCAGCGGCGTTACCGGGGCCGGCTGCTTAAAGCCCTTGTCCCGGAACTGGCGGTGGTTGATGATCTGCCACAGGCCACGCAGGTCTATCAGGCTGTTGATGGTGAACACGTTGGCATTGTCTATCGTCCAGCGCTCCTTCAGGATCTTCATCATGAAGGCCGAGGGGTTGCGCTCGATCTCCAGCCTTACCACGCGCCCTTTCTTGCGGGTCTTCAGCTTGGATTTGATCTCCTGTACGAAGTCCGCCTCCAGGTCATCCGACTCCTCCAGCGTAAAGTCGCCATTGCGGGTGATGCGGAACAGGTTGGCCGAGACGATATCCACGTTGCGGAACAGCTTCTTTATCTTCCAGCGCACAATCTCCTCGATCGGCACGAACACAATCCTGTCCTTGCGGTTGATCTCGTAGAAACGGGCCAGATTCTGCGGAATCTGCACAAACGTGACGCGGTCCTGCGGCTTGCCCTCGTCGGTGGTGCGGGTTACCACGCCAAAGGTCAGCAGCTGGTTCATCAGCAGCGGGAAGCCATGGTAGTTGTCGAACACCATGGGCGTGAGCAGCGGGTAGATCGTGTTCTTAAAGTATGAGTCGGCCTTTTTCTGCTCTATCTCCGTCAGCTCGCTCACCTTCAGGATGTCGAACCCGCTTTTATGGAACAGCGGCCTGAGCTCGTTATTGAAGGTCAGGTACTGGTCGTTCACGAAACGGTGGGCGTAGTCGAGCAGCTTCTTGCGGAAGGGCAGCTCGCGCAGTCCGGAGTAGTCGAGGCGCTCCTTGCCGTAGTCGAGGTAGTTGTACAAGCTGCCCACCCGGATCATGAAGAACTCGTCCAGGTTAGACGAGGTAATGGCCATGAACTTGAGCCTGTCGAAAACGCTCTTGCCGGCATCGCGGGCCTGGTCCAGCACCCGGTAGTTGAACCGCAACCAGCTCAGGTCGCGGCTGATGTATTTACTTTTCTTTATCTGGTCAGAAACCTTACTGATAAGCATAATTCTCTCTTTTTCGGGCGCGCTGCGGCGGCAGTTGCCCCTGGTAGTCATAACTCCAAAATATAAGGATAAAGTATAGGTTATCCTCCATATACAGGCTAAAAATTGTATGGGGCCGGGTTTCCGGCTGTATCGCTGGTAAGAAAGCTGCGTACAACAGTGGAAAGCAACGTATCCTGCCATGAACGATAAGACCGCAACCCTGCCAATTTTAGATGAGTTTCCGCCTCTTCCGCTCGAAGAATGGGAAAGCACCAAGGATACGCTGCACCTGTACCTGCAGGTAATCGGCAAGATAAGGCTGAAGCTGATGCCCCGGCGCAACCACTGGTGGAACGTAACCCTTTACGTAACCAGCCGCGGGTTGGCTACCGGTCCTATGCCCTATAAATTTTATACTCTGGAGTGCGAGTTTGACTTTGTTGATCATCAGCTGGTTATCCTGACAAGCACCGGCGCCTCCGAAAGTATAGCCCTGCAGGACGGCCTGAGCGTGGCCGAGTTCTATGCCCAGGTGATGAAGGCGCTGGAGGTGCTGGGCGTGCAGGTGGATATTCTGGCCAAGCCCTATGACAACAAGAGCACCATCCCCTTCGCCCAGGACCATGAGCATGCCACCTATAACCCTGAGCAGGTGCACCGTTACTGGCGCGTGCTGGTTACGATAGACGAGGTGCTGCAGGAGTTTAGCGGCCGTTTTTACGGCAAAACCTGTCCGGTGCAGCTCTACTGGCACCACCTCGACCTGACCGTGACACGCTTCTCGGGCAAGAGAATCCCCGTTAAGCCGGAATCAAGTATCGTGGAGAAGGATGCCTACTCGCATGAGGTGATCAGCTTTGGCTTCTGGCCCGGCGATAACGATGTGCGCTTTCCTGCCTTCTACTCCTATACTTTCCCCTCTCCTGCAGGTCTCGACAAAGAACCGCTACAGCCCGGGCAGGCCAGCTGGGTTGATGCCAACGGCAGCCCCATGGCCATCCTGAACTATGAGGAGCTGCGCCAACTGGACAACCCACGCCAGGCCCTGCTCGACTTTCTGGAGAGCGCTTACCAGGCGGGTGCCAAGCTGGCAAAGTGGCCCGTGGAGGAACTCACCGTAAAGCCGCTGAAGGAGATTTAAAGTATAAGCTGACGGTAGCAAAGTATAAAATCCGAGGCATGATAAACCTCTCCCAGGAGGGGAATCATATTACACTTGCAGAAATTCCCCTCTCTGGAGGGATAGGTTTCCATCTTCCCATCAATGTATATCGCAACCTAAGTCATAAAGTATAAATCTCGCATCAGCGAAGTATAAAAGTATAGGCTTCGGTTGTTCTAAGGTATAAGCCGTATCTTTGCCACCTTACAGGCATCATTCCTTAACCCTTGACACGCATGTCCTTTTCATCCCTCGGTTTATCAGCCGCACTGGTTAAAGCTGTAGAAGCGCAACAGTATACCAAGCCATACCCTATTCAGCAGGAAGCCATACCTGCCATGCTGCAGGGGAAGGATATACTTGGCCTGGCGCAGACCGGCTCCGGTAAAACGGCCGGCTATGTGCTGCCCATCCTGGAAATGCTGCAACGTAAATCGCCGAATCAGAACAGGGCGGTGCCCGTGCTGGTGCTGGTGCCTACAAGGGAGCTGGCGGTACAGGTAAACGAGGTGCTTCGGGCCTTCGCCAAAGAGCTGCCACGTCAGGTTAAGTCCATGGCGGTGTTTGGGGGGGTGTCGATTAACCCGCAGATGATGAAGCTGCATGGCACCGATGTGCTCATCGCCACGCCCGGCCGGCTGCTGGACCTGGTAGAGCACAAGGCGGTACAGCTATCCGAAGTAGAGGTGCTGGTGCTGGACGAGGCGGATAAGATGCTGAACCTGGGCTTTAAGGAGGAGGTGGAAAAGATCTTATCCCTGCTGCCGTCCAGGCGCCAAAACGCGCTGTTCTCGGCCACCCTGCACGAGGAAGTGGCCTTTATTGTGGCCGATATGCTGCACAACCCGGTCAAGATTAAAATTGAGGAAGAGGCGGTGGTGCCGGAGCTGATTAAGCAGGTAGCTTACCAGGTGGCCGCAGAGCGCAAAGGGCCGTTGCTGCGCTACCTTATTAAGCAGGGCGATATGCAGCAGGTGCTGGTGTTCGCCTCCTCCATCCGGACGGCTGACAACGTGGCGGCAAAGCTGGTGAAGAACGGCATCGAGGCCGCCGCTTTCCACGGCGACAAAAGCCAGGGAGCCAGAACCGAGGCGCTGCGCCAGTTCAAGGCCGGTAAGCTGCGTGTGCTGGTTGCCACCGACTTGGCTTCCCGCGGCATCGACATCAAATTTTTGCCCCACGTGATCAATTACGAGCTGCCCCGCTCGCCTAAAGACTACGTGCACCGCATTGGCCGCACCGGGCGTGCCGAAGCCTCCGGCGAAGCGATCTCCCTTATCGCACCGGACGAGGAGCATCATTTTAAGGTAATCCAAAAGAAAATGGGCAAGCGCGTACCCATGACTCCGACAGATGAGATTGATCTGGCTGGGTTTTAGCCAACTATAAAAGCCAAGAAACGCTTTTTTACTTTGTCATTCTGGAAGAATCTTGGTAGCAAGCAGTAGTGGCGCATGCTCATCATATATTTAGTTCGCCCACAAGGTCCTTTCAGGATGACAAAATATACTGCTTTACTTGTGAAGATATCCGTAAAACAAAAACAGGCAAGCCTCTCGGTTCACCTGTTTTTTCTAGCCCTTGCAGGTGTTATCACCTGCAAGAAAACAGCCTGCTGCAGTACAAATTGTTGGTGAAAACACCAACAATGGCAAAAGATCTTTTCAGGATGACAAAATGGACTATTTAGCTTGTACAGATGTCCGAAAACTAAGACAGGCGAACCCAAAAGGCTCGCCTGCTTTGTTTTATATTTTCTATACTTCCTGTTACGGAATCCACTTGATGTCTGAGAAATCCGGCTTGCGCTTCTCCAGGAACGCATTGCGGCCTTCTTTGGCCTCTTCCGTCATGTAAGCTAAACGGGTGGCCTCACCGGCAAACACCTGCTGTCCCACCATACCATCGTCGGTCAGGTTAAAGGCAAACTTGAGCATTTTGATAGAGGTTGGCGATTTGGCAAGAATCTCCTGCGCCCACTGGTAAGCGGTATCTTCCAGTTCGTCGTGCGGTACCACGGCGTTTACCATACCCATATCGAAGGCCTCCTGTGCGGAGTAATTTCGGCCCAGGAAGAAGATTTCGCGGGCGCGCTTCTGCCCCACCATTTTGGCCAGGTAAGCTGAGCCATAACCCCCGTCGAAGCTGGTTACGTCGGCATCGGTTTGCTTAAAGATCGCGTGCTCCTTGCTGGCCAGCGTCAGGTCGCAAACAACGTGCAGTGAGTGGCCACCACCCACAGCCCAGCCCGGCACTACGGCGATCACTACCTTCGGCATGAAGCGGATCAGGCGCTGTACTTCCAGGATGTTCAGGCGCGGCATCCCAGCCTCATCCACGTAGCCCTGAAAGCCCCGCGCGTTCTGGTCGCCGCCGCTGCAGAACGAGTATACCCCGTCTTTGGTAGAAGGTCCCTCGGCAGAAAGCAGCACTACGCCGATAGAGGTATCCTCACGGGCATCCAGGAAAGCTTCGAACAGCTCCCCTACTGTTTTCGGACGGAAGGCATTGCGCACGTTCGGGCGGTTAAACGCGATACGGGCCACTCCTCCCGATTTCTTATAGGTGATATCCTCGTATTCTTTGACTGTTGTCCAGTTTGCCTTGCTCATATCTTTACGTTTTTTGTAAAAATACGGCTTTTAAAACTTTAGCGCCAATGCGGCTAGTGTTTTGGTGGAGAAGGCATGGCTGAGGCTGTACTTTATACTTTGGTGAGACACTTCATGCCGCAAGTTTAGCGGAGCTTAACCTGTGGCTATACATGAGGCCAATTTGCAACCAGCTTTCTGCACAGCAGAAAAGTATACTTTAACAAATTTATACTTTGCAGACTATTGCCAGAGGATAAAGTATAGCCGGAGCCTTTGTAACCTTGCTTTTTCAAAGCAAAGCAGTTGAAAACTGCTGCCATACTAAGCCACAAGTTACACTTCGCTAAACTTGCGGCAGAGCAAAAAACAGAGAAGCCGCTCCGGTTATACTTCCGGAGCGGCTTCTCATAGGTTATACTTGCGTCAGATCCGGATTACCAGATTCTGATTCTTTCTTCCGGTGCTTTGTACAGCTGGTCGCCAGGCTGCACGTTGAACGCCTCGTACCAGGCATCCATGTTCACCAGCGGGCCAACTGTTCTGTACTGCCCAGGCGAGTGCGGGTCGGTTACGATCTGCTGGGCAGCGGCCTCCGGCAGAATGTTACCCCTCCATACTTGTGCCCACGACAGGAAGAAACGCTGATCCGGCGTAAAGCCGTCGATCTTCTCGTCAGACTGACCTTGTTTCGTCATCTTGAAAGCCTCGTAAGCGCCGGCCAGGCCACCCAGGTCACCGATGTTCTCGCCCAGCGTCAGCTGGCCGTTTACGTTGATGGAGTCCAGCACGGTGTAACCGTCATACTGCTCTTTCAGCAATTTGGCTTTGGCTTTGAACTTGGCCAGGTCTTCTTCCTGCCACCAGTTGCGCAACGTACCGTCTTTGTCGTACTGGCTGCCGGAGTCGTCGAAACCGTGGGAGATCTCGTGGCCGATCACGGCACCGATACCACCATAATTCACCGCGTCATCCGCGCTTGGGTCGAAGAACGGGAACTGCAGAATACCAGCCGGGAACACGATCTCGTTCATTACCGGGCTGTAGTAGGCGTTCACGGTCGGAGGCGTCATGCCCCAGCGCTCGCGGTCTACCGGCTTGCCCAACTGGCTCACCATTTTGTTGTAGCCCCACTCGCCGGAGTTACGCACGTTGGCAAAGAATGCATTACGCTTGATCTCCAGGCCGTCATAAGTCTCCCACTTATCCGGGTAGCCTACCTTCGGACGGAAAGCGTGGAGCTTGGCCAGCGCTTTCTCTTTCGTCTCAGCGCTCATCCAGTCCAATTTGTTGATGCGGATCTCGTAGGCCTTGATCAGGTTGGCAATCATCTCGTTCATTCTGGCTTTGGCCTCCGGCTTGAAATGCTTCTCCACATACAGCTGGCCCAGCAACTCGCCGATGGTGCGGTCTGTCAGCTGCGACATGCGCTGCCAGCGTGGCGTCTGTACTTTCTGGCCGCTCAGGGCCTGGTTGTACGCAAAGTTAGCGTCTGCAAACGGAGTGCTCAAGTATGGCGCCGCCTGCTTCAGCACGTTCCACTGCAGGTAGGTCTGCCAATCGTTGATCGGTGTGCTTGCCAGCAGGTCGTTGAGCTCTGTGAAGAATTTCGGGTTGTTCACCAGGATAGTGTCCTCGCCGGTAACCTTCATCTTGGCCATCAGCGGCTGCCAGTCTATGTTAGAGGTGGTTTTGCTGAAGTCGGCAACGGCAAACTTGTTGTAGGTTTTGTAGGGATCACGCATCTCCACGCGCGCCATCTGCGCCTCGGCCATCTTCTTCTCCAGGTTAAAGATGGTCTCGGCGTGCTGCTTGGCTTCTTTTTCAGATGTGCCGGTCAGCGTGAACAGCTGGGTGATGTAGGTTTTGTAAGCCTCCTGTATCTTCTGGGTGCGTGCGTCATCCTTCAGGTAGTAATCGCGGTCTGGCAGCGTGGTGCCGCCCTGGCTGAACTGCGGGATCATGGTGTTCGGGTCCTTGCGGTCCTGGCCCACGTAGAAGCCGAACATTGGGGAGCCCACACCCGAAGTGCGCTGGTACGCCACCTCATTCAAAACGCCTTGCACGTTCTTCACTTTGCCGGCTCTCTTCAGATCCTTCTTGATTGGCTTGTAGCCCAGCTTATCGATAGCGGCGCTGTCCATGGCAGAGGCGTAAAAATCGCCCACGCGCTTGTTTACAGAACCGGTTGCCGCACTCTTGTCGGCGGCTGCCTCCTCCAGAATGTCTTTTACAGCCTGGATGTTGAACTCGCGCAGCAGGTTAAAGCTGCCCCAGCGGGTTTCCTTGGCAGGCACCGGGTTGCTTTTTACCCAGGCACCGCCAGCATAAGTATAAAAATCGTCGCCAGGCTTTACGGACAGGTCCATGTTGGCCTTATCGATGAAGGGGGCTTTGCTGGCAGCATTCTGCTGCGCGGATGCTTCTGCGCCATAGAGCACAGCAGCACCGAAAAGTAGTAATCTCAGGTGATTTTTCCAGTTCGACATGTTTAAATCGAGGTTGTTTTAGGTTGTAAAGTATAGACGAATGCCGGGGCGTTAAGCGAGCCATCCTCCCCGGCTCAAAAATAGTATTTTAATATAAAACAGACGCGTGAAACGACCTTTTAGCAGCTTTTATTCGTCTTTAACAAGAACGGCTACCATAAAATTCATACTTACAAGTATAGCCATACTTCTTCCAGCCTCCCGCAAGTATAAACCAGCCTGTGCTCTTAGATTGATTTTAGAGTATAAAGTTTAATCCGGAAGTATAAATTCTGATGTCGCCTGAGTGAGACGGGGAAGTGACAAGTATGAATAGCAAGATGCCGCTGCCGGTATGGCAAAATACCCATCAGTTAAGTTTGGGCTGGAGGAATACTTTGAAGTACTGCCAGTAGTTAATGACCAGAATGCCGTACAGCAGCAGGTTAACGATGGCAATGGGCCAGTTCCGGTGGTCGATCAGCAGGTGGAACAGGGCGATATTCACCACCACCGGCCCTAAGAGCAGCAGGGCGGCCAACACAAACCTGTTGAGCAAAAGCAACAGCCCTGCCATAACCTCAATGGCTTTTACAAAGAGAATGAGGCCACTCGTAACCATTATTTCCATAAAAGGGTGGTACTCTGGCACGGGTATGAAAGTATAAAACCCGTTCAGGCCAATCACCAGGAAGATCAGGCCCAATAAGACTCTGGCTATTTGTACTGCTGTTTTCATGGGGAGAACGGTTTTGCTATAGTGCGTTTTCAATGCACTATAGGTTGTGTTGGGCGTATTAATTCTTTATAAACTTTGTCACCAATCTCCTCTAAATCTCCTGTGTCAGTATTTGTCAATATTATGACTCCATTTTTGAAGTCCTTGTCCATTAGCAGAAGCGAGTTGAATCCATTGATACTGCCACGACGCTCCATAACTGGCTTAGAAAATGTTTTGTCGTTCAGATAGAAGCCTATAGTCGGGTAACCTCTGGCATACTCGATGAACTTACTTTTTTGTGGTTTAGTCAGAAAAGAGGATTTGGACTTAACGGAAAGCAATTTGTTGGTTTTTAGTGCCTGCACGAGCTTATTCAAATCCACGGTTGTGGAGTAGACGGCCCCAGCGCCAGCATAATTCGACAGGTATACTAGCGGGTCATTATAGAGTGTATCTTGCTTGCTGCCTGAGCCAAACGTGTAGTTATGGTAACCATAAGCCAGGTTTGGAATAACTTCTGATTCCACGATTACGCCCGTATTTTCCATACCTAATGGCTGCAGGATGTTAGACCTTAAGAGTTCGGCATATGACTTTTGAGACACGATCTCCAGGATACGTGACAAAACGATATAGTCGACATTGTTGTAATTGAAAGAGGAGACTGTGCCTGTGTCTTTCCTTGTCACATACTTTTTCAGATAATCTTCTGTAGAGGCCCGAGTGGTGTAAGCCTGCAGTGGTTCATTTTTTAATCCTGAAGAGTGGGTGAGTAAAGCAAGTATTGTTATATCCTGGCAACCAGGAGGCAAGTCAGAAACATACTTTGAGATTTTGTCTTCGAGCTTAAGGAATGACTTCTCATGCATTTGCAGCGTAAGTATGGCTGTAAATGTCTTAGTCATCGAGGCAATGGGAATGCGTGTCTGATCTGTAATGGGAACAGTAAATTGAAGATTTGCACTTCCTCTGTTTATCTTTGCAACAACCCTTCCTTCTTTTATTGCCAAAAGAGCACCGTTGAAACGACCAGCTTCATATTCAGCATCAATGACGCTTTCAATTTCTCCTTGTGAATAGGCGATGTGTGAGATTAGAAGAAAGGCAAGCAGTATAAGTTGTTTCATGCTTTACTATGAAGTTTGTTTCTATTGCGCCCAACTAATGTCTAAACGACAACCTACGCTTATCTGCACTATGTGCGAAGCAACTGAGATTCATTCTCCCACATAGCAGCTACTCAATATAGCATTTCCCTAAACAAAAAGCGGCGGCCATACTTTAAAAGTATAGCCGCCGCTTTTTTATCGCTAAAGCCGAAGCCTTACACGTCTACGCGGGCGTACTTGGAGTTGCGCTCGATAAAGTCGCGGCGCGGGCCTACCTCGTCGCCCATCAGCATCGAGAACAGATGATCCGCCTCGGCAGCCGACTCGATCGTCACTCGCTTCAGGCTTCTTACCTCCGGGTTCATGGTCGTGGTCCAGAGCTGCTCCGGGTTCATCTCGCCCAGACCTTTGTAACGCTGTACGTTCACGCTCTCCTCCCTGCCTTTGCCCAGGTCGGCAATGGCCTCCAGGCGGTCCTGCTCGCTCCAGCAGTAGCGTTCCTCTTTACCCTTCTTCACCAGGTAAAGCGGCGGAAGCGCAATGTAGATATACCCTTTCTCGATCAGCTCCTTCATGTAACGGAAGAAGAAGGTCAGGATGAGCGTGCGGATGTGGGACCCGTCCACGTCGGCATCCGTCATGATGATGATCTTGTGGTAACGCAGCTTCTCCATGTTCAGGGCCTTGTCATCCTCCGGTGTGCCAAAGCTCACGCCAAACGCCGTGATCATGTTCTTGATCTCCTCGTTCTCGTAGATGCGGTGCTCCTGCGCCTTCTCCACGTTCAGGATCTTACCGCGCAGCGGCAGGATGGCCTGGAACTTACGGTCGCGGCCCTGCTTGGCCGACCCGCCCGCAGAGTCACCCTCCACCAGGTAGATCTCGCAGTTCGCAGGCTCGTTATCAGAGCAGTCGGCCAGTTTGCCCGGCAGGCTGGTGCTGGAGAGCACGCTCTTGCGCTGCACCATCTCGCGGGCCTTGCGGGCAGCGAAACGGGCCTGAGCGGCAAGTATCACCTTGTTTACTATCGTGCGGGCCTCTCTAGGGTTCTCCTCCAGGTACTGGGTGAGCATTTCGCCAACGGCCGTGTCCACGGCGCCAGAAACCTCTGAGTTACCCAGTTTGGTTTTGGTCTGGCCCTCAAACTGCGGCTCCTGCACCTTTACCGAGATAACGGCTGTGAGGCCTTCTCTAAAGTCATCGCCGGCAATATCGATCTTCACCTTGTCCAGCATACCGGATTTCTCAGCATAGGACTTGAGGGTACGGGTAAGGGCGCGGCGGAAACCGGCTACGTGCGTACCACCCTCGATGGTGTTGATGTTGTTGACGTAGGAGTAGATGTTCTCGGTATACGAGGTGTTATACTGCAGGGCAATCTCCACCGGCACGCCATTTTTCTCGCTCTCCACATGAATCGGCTCCGGAATCAAATTCTCGCGCGTCTCGTCCAGGTAGGCCACAAACTCCTTCAGGCCTCCCTCCGACAGGAAAGACTCTGACAGCGGCTCGCCCTGCTCGTTCACCTCGCGCAGGTCCTTGAGGTTAATGCGGATGCCTTTGTTCAGGAAAGAAAGTTCGCGCAGACGGCTGGCAATGGTATCGTACTTGTACTCGGTGGTGGTAAAGATGGAGGCGTCCGGGTGGAAGGTAACGATGGTACCTGTTTTATCAGTATCACCTATCTCACGCACCGGGTAGGCCGGCACGCCAATGTTATAATGCTGCTCAGAGATCTTGCCTTTGCGGTGCACGGTCACGTGCATGTCGGAAGAAAGCGCGTTCACGCAGGACACGCCCACGCCGTGCAGACCGCCCGATACTTTATAGGTATCCTTGTCGAACTTGCCACCGGCGTGCAGCACCGTCATGACCACCTCCAGGGCAGAACGGCCTTCTTTCTGGTGAAAATCGGTTGGGATGCCGCGCCCGTTATCCGACACCGTGACGGAGTTATCCGGGTTAATGGTTACGTTGATCTCGTCGCAGTGGCCTGCCAGGGCTTCGTCGATGGAGTTATCCACCACCTCCCACACCAGGTGGTGCAGGCCCTTGATGCCAATGTCGCCGATGTACATGGCAGGGCGCTTCCGAACTGCTTCGAGCCCCTCCAGTACCTGAATGCTATTTGCTGAATAATCGTTTGCTAATGATTTTTCTTCTACTTCACTCATTTGTGTATCAGGGTAGATTAATAGGTAAAATTACCACTTTTATTTCGTTTAAACTATACTTTTGAGAGCAGTGCTTCCGGCCTGCCGCAGCAGCCGGCCTTGGGGACTACGTCACCAAAGTATAAGTCGCTATATTTTAACAAATTACGTGTGCTAATAGTGCCTCAAATGCCTGTTTATCCCCCTAAAAAACACAAAAACTCCGATGGTGTGCAGCGCCAATGAAATGGCCCGGGAAAAGGGAGAAACCAGTACAGGGAAACGCACAAAATCCAGCCTGTGGAAGTATAAAAACGCGCAGAAGATTTTCCTGCGCCCAGGTATACTTTCTCATCCTGAAAATCCACAGATTTGCGGCAAAGAAATACGTATGAAAACAGTACTGCTGCTCCTCATCTCCAACATCTTCATGACCTTTGCTTGGTATGGGCACCTGCGCTTTAAAGACACCGCCCTCTGGAAGGTGATCCTGGTCAGCTGGGGCATCGCGTTCTTCGAGTACCTGTTTCAGGTGCCGGCCAACCGTATCGGGTACGGGCAGTTCACGGCCTTTCAGCTCAAGACGATCCAGGAGGTGATCACGCTGGTGGTGTTCATCGGCTTCTCGGTGCTGTACCTGCGCGAGGAGGTAAAGTGGAACTACCTGGTGGGCTTCGTGCTGATTCTGGCCGCCGTTTTCTTCGTCTTCAAAAAGTGGTGAGGGTTAGCACTTTATAACCCGGCAGGATAACCCTGCCCCGGTGCGTTCGTTGTGTAGTAGTGTATGTTCCATCTAAAAAAGAAGACAAACTATGGCAATGAACTTTGAGAATTACCTGAAGGACGGTAAAACCTGGCTGCATAAGCTGTGCACGTACCTGGGCATTGATGACGAGAACAAGGCCTCGCGCATTTTCAGGGCGGTGATGCACGCCATACGCGACCGCATTCCGGCAGGCGAGGCCATCCACCTGGGCGCGCAGCTGCCCATTATCTGGAAGGGTATTTACTTTGACGGCTTCTCGCTGCGTGAGCCGGTGCGCATCCGCCACGAGGACGAGTGGCTGGAGTTTATCCGCAGCAAGGACTCCGGCGCCGACCAGGCTGACTTCCCGACGCTGGACCACGCCTTTTACGCTTTCCAGGATGTGATGGCTTTTCTGCGCGACCACATCTCGGAGGGCCAGTACAACCAGGTGGCCCAGGCGCTGCATTCCGAGATCACGGTGCCGGCGTAGCCGTTTTATACTTTTACCACCCCATACAGGCCCGGCAGCTGCCGGGCCTTTCCTTTTATACTTGCAGTTGCCGGCCGGTAGCCATACCTTTGCACCATGTGGCGCAGCTATGTTATCGGCCCCGGTTTTCTGGTTGTCTACCTCCTGACTACCTTCCGCTTCCTGGCGCCGGTGGTGCATTACCAGCTGGATTATACTTATATTTCGGAGGTGCGCTGCCTTAACCGCGACAAGCCCGAACTGCAGTGCCAGGGCAAGTGCCAGCTCCGCAGGAACCTGGCCCGGCTGAACCGGCACCAGCAGCAGAAAGAGGCGCTGCAGCGCCTGGCAAGCGTTTACCAGCCTGTGGAGGACGTGCCCCGCCTGCTTCTGCTGCTCTCCGCCCCTCCTGCCGCCACCGCTGCCGAGACGCCGGCCATGCCAGCGCCCCATATCAGCACGGCCATACTCTCCGCCCCTTTCCACCCGCCACGGCAGGCCTGAAGCCTGTTTTATACTTTACGAAGCCTGATGAGGTGCTTTTGCGCCGGGGGCAAAGTATAAACCTTTTTGCCTGTAAAATCATTTTAGAACTGAGGAGAGACTGTAAGTATACGTTGTACTGCTCCATACTTTACCAGATCATCATGAAGAAACATATCATACTTTTGGCGCTTCCATTCGCCTTGCTTGCAGCCTGCCAGGGCGGTGCATCCGGCCAGGAGGAAAAAAAAGAGCTGGAGACAAGGGTGCTGGCCATACACGACGAGGCCATGACCCGGATGGATGAGATCATCAGGCTGCGCCGCACCCTGCGCGGCACCCGCGACACGCTGGCCGCCCGGCAAGCCGACAGCACCGCCATTCTTACGCTGGAGCGAGAAATAAACGGGCTGGACCAGGCAGACGAGACCATGATGCAGTGGATGCGCCAATACAGAGCCCCTGATACGCTGCAACACGAACAGGCCATGCAATACCTGCAGCAGGAGTTGACCAAAATACAACGCGTACAAACCATTCTGGACAGCACCATAGCGGCTGCCCGGGAAACCACCACAGCATATGAGCAAGAGAAATAGCATCAGTCTGAAAAACGGCTTAACCGCCGCCGCCCTCGCGCTGGCCGCCACCGCCTTTTATGGCTGCGACAACAGCACGGCACAAAACTCCCTGCCCATTTACGGCGAGCGCGAGCCCGTGGAGCGCACCGTGGACGGCAAGACCGTCATAGACACCATCTACCACCAGATCCCGGACTTCGCGTTTGTGGACCAGGACAGCCAGCGCGTAACGCAGGAGACGGTAGCCGGCAAAGTATACGTGACGGATTTTTTCTTCACCAGTTGCCCCACCATCTGCCCTAAAATGAAGACCCAGATGCTGCGCGTGTACGAGGCGTACAAGGACAACCCCAACGTGGTGCTCCTCTCCCACTCCATCGACCCGGCCCACGACACGGTGGCTGTTTTAAAAGACTATGCCGACAGGTTGGGGGTAGAAACCGCGAAGTGGCACCTGCTCACCGGCGACAAGGACAGCATCTATACGATGGCCGAGGCGTATCTGGCGGCAGCCCAGGAGGACGAGGGCGCTGAGGGAGGCTTCTCGCACTCGGGCGACTTTTACCTGATAGACCAGCAGCGCCGCATCCGTGGCCACTACAATGGCACCGAGGAAGAAGACGTAGACAGGCTGATACGGGACATTCCGCTGCTGCTGAACGAGAAGAAGGATGAGAAGTAACAGACTTGTCATGGTGGCTATGGGGGCTTTTGCCCTCACCACCCTTACCCAGTGCTTCACCAAGAAAAAGGACGAGGGCAAGCGCCTCTACGAAACCCACTGCCAGAGCTGCCACATGGACGACGGCAGCGGCCTGAAGAGCCTCATCCCGCCGCTGGCCCAGGCCGATTACCTGCAGACGCAACGCGACCAGCTCCCCTGCATCATCCGCCACGGCATGGATGGCTCTATTGTGGTGAACGGCGTGGAGTACAACAAGGAGATGCCGGGCGTAGAACACCTGCGTGTTGACCATATCACCAACCTGCTTAACTACATCCAGACCAACTTCGGCAACGACAACCCGCGCTACACCATGCAGGAGGTAGAAGAGCTGCTGGAGGCATGCCCGCCAACCAGGTAAAGTATAAATTTATACTTTGGAGAGTCAGCCCTATATTAACTATTGGACTGGCCGGCCTTACCCCCTTCTGCTGCAGCAGCGCCGCAGGAGGTATGTGCGTGGCCGGATCGTAATCAAGTGCAATAAACCTGTTCCTGAAGATAATCCTACTGCGCGTAAAGTATAAAACCGACCTGAGCCTGTGCCGCGCATTTTGGGGGCAGGCACGGCACAAGTATAGACCTGGCAAGAAAGGGCCGACGGCTAGTCCTGTCGGCCCTTCAGCCAGGCCAAGGCCTCTGTCTTACTTGTAAAGTTGCGTAGCTCGAAGGGCAGCTGCTGTGCTTCTTTCAGGTGGCTGATGTTGCCTTGCGCGGCCTGCTCCACCTCGCTGCTCGGCGACTGCACCCGCGCCACCTTCCCTACGCGGGTGGTCATGATGCCGGCAGCCAGGGTCATGGCCACCTCGCGGCTCTCCTCCTCGCTTACCGCAATCAGCGTTCTGGTGGAGTCGAGCAGCAGCTTCTTCACGTCGTAGTTCTTTATATAATCCATCATGATGGTGATGGTATGCTTTATCTCGGGCAGTAGGTAACCGTGCAGATCAGGGTATGCCACTTCCAGGATGTCAGTAGCGGGGCTGTAATCCAATTTTACAATACTGTTCTCGAACAGGATCATCGAAGTTGTTTTTTGTAAAGTATCTGAAAAGTACAAATATAGTTCTTTCTCCATACAAGCAACTGCTGCCTTTAAGTTCCTTTCAGGATGAGCGGCAAGGTATAGCTGCGAACTATGATTCACGCCTCTAAGCCATTATACTTTACTGCTGAGGGTTTTACCCGTTGGCAACGCTATACTTTATACTTGCGCGCAAAGTATGGACAGCAAGATAAGCCCGCTCATTATTCCGATTTACCCCGCTGGCATCCCCCTGCAATCTCACAGCCGGGGCTCCTTGCGTCACCACCCTGTCATGTTGAGGCTTTATACTTTCCGCCGGCTTTCAGCTCTGGAATTATCCGCGGTTTTTGCTATCTTCGTTGGTGGCTTTCCGTCATGAAAAGATAAGGGGTAGCTGTTTTGGCAGCGCCTCTACCTCCTGTTTTATGGGGCGAACCAACGCTAACTAACTGCAGCAAAACCTATGATCACCATCGCGGAGAGGCATCAACAGATTATTAACAGGCTACAGCAAGAGGGAAAAGTAAATGTGGCGGACCTGTGCGCGGATATGGATGTTTCCTCCGTGACGATTCGCAAAGACCTAAAACTGCTGGAAGACAAGGGGCTGCTCTTCCGGACGCATGGCGGCGCCACCCTGCACAACCCCTATACCGTTGACCGCTCAGTTAACGAGAAGGAAAAGATTCAGTCTACGGAGAAGATGCTGATCGGCGCCGCGGCGGCCAAGCTGCTGCAGCCTAACGACTCCATCCTGATAGCCTCTGGCACGACAGTACTGGCACTGGCCAAAAGCATACAACCCAAAGGGGCGCTCACCGTCATCACCTCTGCCCTGAATGTTTCCCAGGAGCTGATCCAACGACCTGAGATCGAAGTGATCCAGCTTGGTGGCTTGCTCCGGAAAAGCTCCTCGTCGGTAACCGGACCCTATGCAGAAAGTATTTTAGCCGATTTCTCTTTCAGCAAGCTGTTTTTAGGAGTGGATGGCATTGACCTGGAGTTTGGGCTGACGACTACCAATGTCATGGAGGCGCACCTAAACCGCCAGATGATCAAGGTTTCGCAGAAAACAATCGTCCTTGCCGACTCCACCAAGTTCGGGAGAAGGGGCTTTGGCAGAATCTGCGGTTTTGAGGATATCGATCAGATAATCACGGACAAGGGCGTGCCTGATTATGTAGTGAAGGCCCTGGAGGCAATGGGCACCAAAGTGACCATCGTTTAGCGGTTAACACCCTGGCAGTTGCCTTATTCTTGAAGATAGCCCCAAAGTATCTTTTATACTTTAAAACCTAAGTTACGCTTAACCCACCCCCGCCCCTCCGAGGAGGGGCGTTTCGCAAAAGAGTAGGTGATTCCCCTCCTCGGAGGGGTTAGGGGTGGGTTGACACCTCCACCACATTATTAAATCGCGACTTGAGTTTATACTACCTTCTCCCCATTATAGCCCGGTTAGCTCCAGTTGGTTGAGGAGGTTGGGGTAATCTGTGATGATTCCGTCTACCCCCATCGCTTTTAGCTTTTTCATCTCTTCCAGGGAGTTTACGGTCCAGGGCACCAGTCTCATGCCTTGCGCATGGCACGCTTTCACCAGTTCTTCCGTCACCAGGCTGTAATGGGGGCTGTAAATTTGAGGGGCAAAGCCTACTTTCTCCATATTTTCACTGAAGGAAACCTTACCATCGCCGGTCAGCAGGGCGGTGGCAACGCCAGGGCTCTGCTGACGTACCTGCTGTATTTGCCTCACATCAAACGACTGGATATAGAATCTGCCTTCTATCTCCCTTTGCTTCACCACATCCAGAACAAGCTTTATATACTCCGCTGGCTCCGGCTGGAAAACCCCGTCCTGGCCAGGGACCGCCTTGACCTCAATATTGTAAATTACGGGAGCCAAACCTTTAGCTGCGGTGTACTGCTCTACTGAGTCGATCAGTTCGCTTAGCAGGGGCATGTAGGTCCGTAGCTTTTTCTGTTCGGGGAACCCCGTATGATACTTGGAGCCTACGTCAAACCTGCGGATTTCTGCATAGGGCATCTGGTAAAGCACGTGCTGCTTCGCCTGCTCCTCGGAGATCTCCTCCCCCTCTGGCGAAAGGGTGAAGTTTTGATTGATATGTAGATCGTGCGCGACGACAACCTGCTTATCGCTGCTGACCTGAACATCTACCTCTAAAACGTTAGCTCCCATGTCCAGCGCCTTCTTCATAGAGGGAATCGTGTTCTCTGGCATGAACCCTCTGGCGCCACGGTGTCCTACTTTCATAAACGCAGGAAGCTTTGCCTGCTTCTTACTAACCGTAGCCCTGTTTCCGCAGGCCGAAAGTATAATCAAAGCCAGGTATAGGACAATGATACTCTTCTGTTGTAAACTTTTGCTCATAGTCCCCAAGTTATAGAAAAAACCGATACCTTTTTTAACACGCTTTATCCAGTTATGCACTCAGCGGCAAAGTATAAGCACTCTTATTTTAAATACCTGCCCTCTTTTAGTACCTCAGCCCACTTTCTATACCCCTCATGCGTCAGGTGCAGCCCATCATGGGTATAGGCTTCTATAAGGCGCCCCTCCCTATCGGCAAACTCCGGGTGCAGGTCAACCAGGGTGATCTTTTCCTCAGCGGCCAGTTTCTTGAGTTCGTTGTTCAGCCAGGATACGTTTTCCTCGCGGTTGTAGTGCCGCTTAAACTTAGTGAAGCTGTTGTTGGTAGGCAGCAGTGTCTGGATGTATAGCTTAGTGGAAGGGGTTTCCGATTTTATCCTGCGCACGATCTTCTTGTAGTTCTCCAGAATCACACTGTCCGGAATGTTTCTGGAAACGTCATTGATGCCGATCAGCAGGAATACCTTGGAGGGCTTCCCCCCCGTTACCTCATCCAGGCGCTCTAGCACGCCAAAGGTGATGTCTCCTGAGATTCCCCTGTTACGGGCATGCTTCAGGTCCAGGAGTTCATTCCAGTTTGGATGTGCGGTCAGGCTGTTGCCTAAAAAAACGATGTCTTTGCGGGAGTCAGGATAAGCGCGGAACTGCTCTACCTGCACCTGGTAGGTAGCAGGGCGGTACGTACTGTCCCAAGCAGCCGCTTCCACTTCCTGGGCCACAGCCATTTTGGGGATGACCGCTGCGCAAACCACAAGTACACCGCCCCAGATAACTTCGGTAATCGCTTTCATGCTTGAACTACTTTGTATTTCACTAATTCTGAAGACCTCATTATACTTTTGAGGTAAAAGCAACTATAGCTGCTGCTCTGTAAAAAGGTCCGGGTAGTCGGAGATAATGCCGTCTACGCCCAAGGCTTTGAGTTGTGCGATACCCTCGGCAGTATTCACAGACCAGGGCACGACTTTGATGTTTTGCTCATGGCATTTCTTCACCAGCTCCTCCGTCACCAGTTTCTGGTGTGGGCTGTAAATGTCCGGCGTAAAGCCCAGCTGCTTGATGTTCTCCTCAAACGAGTCCTCGTTGCTGACCAGCAGGGAGGCTCTGATATGGGGGTAATTCTGGTGCAAGGCCTGCAGCGCACGCTTATCGAAGGACTGGATGATGACGTAGGGCGTGATGCCTTTCTGCTCCACTGCCTCTACCACCAACTGCGTAAACCTGGCTGGTTCGGGATGGTACTCATTCTCTTTCCCCTCTTTCGATTTTACCTCGATGTTGTAGAAGACCTGCGGCAGGTTGTTGGCCTTCAGGTATGTCTGCACAGAGTCTATAAGGTCGGTTAAAAGCGGGATATGCGCCTTCATTTTCTGCTGCCTTGGGAACAGGTCAAAAGGCTTGGAGCCTATGTCGAACCGGCGCACTTGCTCATAGTCCATCTGGTAGACCCTATACTGCTGGCTTTCCTCTCTCGTAAAGTCGCTCCCCTCCGGCGTGCGTGCATACAAATGACTGATGTGCGGGTCGTGCGTTACGATCACCTTGCCGTCTCGGGTGATGTGGCAGTCCATCTCGATGGTTGTCACGCCAAGGTCAATGGCTTTGATCATGGCCGGGATGCTGTTCTCGGGCATCAGGCCACGTGCCCCGCGGTGCCCTTCTGCATCAAAGGCTGGCAACGGTGCTTTTTGCTGGGACAGGCTCTCACTGTTCTTGCAACTAGCCAACAAGGCGAGGCTGGCAAAGGCAATACTCAATAGTTTTTTCATGTAGGTATACTTGCGGAAAATAATAAGCTTATGAAATTTCAACATCGGCGGACTGCTCATACTTGTTCCCGAAACGGTCTATGGCTACAACTTTAACCGTTTTCATACCTGGGACGAGCGGAGCCTTAAAGAGGTGTTCTGTTTCACGTGGCTCTGCAAAACCGCGCTTATCCGGCAGTCCTTTTCCAAAGTATAACGCATAGGCCACCGGGTCATAACCGACGGAGTTTTCCAGCGTCCCCATATAACTGCCATCGGCCCACCACTCCACTTTCCACTCCGGGTCCCAGTTCCAGACATTGGCAAGCATGCTTTTCTGTCCTTGCTGCTCCTCTACATGCACGCTTAACTGATGCTCTTTTTCCAAGCCTGTAGACTTATAATACCAGCTAAGGTCGGTGCCGTTCACCTCATACACGCCATAGCCTCTTGGTGCGCCGTCGCTGCACACAGGCCCGGTCCACCAGGCACCGCAGAGGGTGCCATGGATGTGCTCATACACACCGTCTGCTACAATGTTCTGGTTATAGTGCGTGTGGCCGGTCATGATATGCACCTGATAGCCTTTCAGCACATCCAGTAGCTCCTGCTTGTTCTCCACCCCGCGATGCACCGGTATATGCGCAGAGAGCACCACCAGATGGTCCTTTGGCACGAACGCCAGATCTTTTTCCAGCCAGTCCAGCTGTTGCTTTGATACATGGCCATCGTAAGTTTTGCCTTTACCCGAGTAGCGCACATCGTCTAATACCACATAATGCACCTTGCCCCTGTTAAAGGAATAGTAGGTAGGGCCATATAGTTTTTTAAAGGTTCTGTCAGAAACCTCGTCCCCACCCTGGTTGAGGTCCATGTCGTGGTTGCCCAGCACCTGGAAAAACGGCACGCTTGTGCCGGCCACTGCTTCGTTATAGTTTTGGAAAAGCGCATGCTCGTCCCACACGATATCGCCTACTGTGATGCCGTGCACCAGCGCCCCCGCCCCGAAGGCCTGCACCAGCTGCTGCACATCGGGCACAGCTTGTGTAAGCATCTGCCTAACATCCTCCTGGTTCTTTACCTGAGGGTCCGCCCATACGATGAACTTATGGTTGGTGTCATCCTGCTGCAGGGCTTCCAGCTCAAAATCGTAGCGGTTATTGCTTTCTGAGATGCGCTGGTAATGCTTCACGATCCCGTTCTCGTTAGGTAGAGCATAGCCTGCCGGAATGGTTATAAAGACAAACTCTGCCTGGCTGTTTACGGGAAGTTTATACTTGCCCCTGGCATTGGTTTGCACCACCTGATACCCGTCAGAAACCGAAACGTTCGCAAGGCCTTTTCCACGAGCCTTCACAGTGCCCTTTACCTTATTTTTTACTGTCGTGGTGAGTCCAAAAGCAGCCTCTGCACTGAGTATGAGTCCTCCCGACAGGAGTAAAACGCTATGGAGAAATTTTCTTCTTTTCATTACAATATGTAAGGATTTAGATACCAGGGATCAGTTTCAGCCTTTCGAAGTATGCAGTGTAAGTGCTATAGAGCTCGTGATCCTTGAGCAGCAGAATGGTTTCGTTGTTATTGCGAAGTGCGTTTTGTGTAAAGTTATGGGACCCCGTAATCACTATTTGAGACCTCTCCCCCTCCCAGGCACCTTCAATGAGCAAGAACTTGGCGTGGATGTTCACCTTCAGTTGGCCGGACTCCGTCATGTTATATACTTTTAGGTAAGCGCCTTTCTCTTCCAGCGCGCGTAACCCGGCCAGGATATCCTCACTGATACTGCTCTTCACAATCACCTCGATGCGGGCTTCCTGGTCCAGCAGCTCCTCCAGCTTCTCCACGATATTCATGCGGGTGCTCGTCCAGTCAGACATACCGATGCGGATAACGGCTGAGGATGGGTCTGTTATCTTCTCCAAAAATTCAATGATCGTGTCATCTCCGTAGGCAGTGCCACCGCGCCGCTTGGGTAGGAAGTAAGCTGAAACCCCGTCCTCCGAATCGTGGTACTCGCTATAGCTATAGTCCTTCATCCCCCGCTGCGCCCGCTGTTTCATGTTCTGCCAATAGCCAAGGTAAGCCTCGTACAGCCCTTTTTGGGGCAGGAACACGGCATCCTGCACTTTTCGGGTGCCGGAAAGTATAAAGTTATGGGACGTCTGCATTACCAAGTTGCCTATCTCACCATCCTCGGTTATTACCTCAGAAAAAAGAGCAAACTTGTTGTGGTTGATGGCAATGCTTCCTGCATCACTTTCCACGATCACAAGTTCTGCGTTTTCGGAAAGTTTTGTTTTCAGTTGATTAATGGTGTAGGGATTGCTTTTCTGGCTCTCCTCCCTGCTCAGGTCAAGTATGAGGTGCAGCTTTACACCGCGGGCGTCTGCTCTGTCAAGCGCCTCAACAAGCTCGGCATAGTCAAACAGGTAAATAGAAATATGTATGGAGGAGCCTTTCTGACCCGCATCGATGAGTGCTATTAGCCTATCCAAGATCTCGGTGGAGGAAGCGCCTCTTGATAACTTAGCCGGGTCTGTGAACATTACCTCCGGGAAAGAAGCTGTGATCGGCTTTGCTTCTGCAGGAAACTCCGGCTGCGGGGTCTCCGGGTGGTCTTTAGCGCTACTGCAGGCAGAAATCAGAAATAAGAAAGTATAAAAAGAGAGTAAACGTAGGTACTGCATAGGAAGAGTTGTGTAAGGCTGCCTAATAAGGCAGCCTTACTGGTTTAAACATGGGACAGCAAACACAACGCTGCCTGTAATATTCACCTTAAACTATTCAAACTATTCTTGCTCCCACCAGCCTTTAATATTAATGTCGTCGCCACCCATGCGGCTGACGGCTGCATTGTAGTTGTCGCGGTTATAGATTTTCACCTCCTCCGGGTACAAAAATCTTACGGGCACCTGCTTGTCGTTTACCATGGCCTCTGTTTTGGGAAGCACAGGCAAACCGGTGCGGCGGTACTCAAACCACTGCTGATAGTCGTTGAAAACCAGGGCCAAATACTTCTGCAGCATGATGCGCTCAAACGTGCCATCGTAGGCAGCGGCAGGGTTTTCAAAGTAATCGGCTGGCACTACAGCGCCCCACTGCTCAATGGCGGCTTTCACACCAGCCTCATAATGTGCCTGTGCATCTGCGCTGATAATGCCTTTCTGCGCTAGCTCCGCTTTAATGAACTCCACCTCTGCGTAGCTCATGATCACTGAAATCATCGGAGCCGTTACCAGTTCTGTATTCATGCCGGAAGGCACATAATCGAACTGCTGTGCCGGGTCATAGCCGCTCGGAACTCCTTTGTACCCCATATCAGCCCCATCGCTGGTCTTAGCAGGTGTGTAAAATTTTTCCACCCGCGGGTCGTCCATGGCATTCAGGTTATCGATAAAGAATTCTGAGCCAACAGTGTTGAGGGTAAAGTCGCTCGCGCGACCCCAGGGAGACATATTGGGATCCACGCCTGTAATCTGAAGTATAGCTGACTGACTGTTAGAGGTAAACACCGAGTTTTCCTCGGGGTTATTGAGAATGGCAGCCATACGATCAAACGAGTTCATCTCCTCGCGCTCAGACACGCGCAGCAAAAGGCGCAGGCGCAGCGAGTTCGTAAAACGCTGCCAGTTATCTATGTTATTTCCATACAGAATATCCATGCCATAGGCCATCGGCTTTGTCTTGTCATACAGGCTGTTGGCTTTCTCCAGGTCTTCCAGAATGGTTCTGTATACTTCTTCCTGCGTGTCAAAGGCCGCTTTCAGGATACCTTCCTCAGAGCTTACCGCTTCCTTCATTGGGATGTCTCCGAAAGAGTCCGTCAGATTGGAGTAGATCCAGGCTTTCAGCGTCAGGGCGATCGCCTGATAATTTGGTGCCTCGGCCTCCACAGCAGCCTGCTCCATTTCCTTCACATTGAGCAGCCAGCGGTAGGAGGTATTCCACGTGGAATTACCGGCGCCCTGGGTGATAAGGTAGCGGTGCTCGCCACCGGCTGCACTTGGGAAGGGCACACGCACCTGCATGATCTCGAAAGTATAGGCGTTGGCACGGGAGGTGCCAAAGGTGCTCATCTCGTAGATAATGGGGTTGAGCAGCGTACCAGGGTTGATCTTGTCAACGCGGTTTGGGTCTATGTTAAGCTCTTCCAGGTGGTCGGAGCAGGAAGTGGTGGCCACACCGGCACAGCTCAAGCCCAGGAACAACAACAGTATTCGGTTATATTTTCTCATGTTCTTCTTTTAGTAAAGGCCACCGAAAGTATAGGTATGTACTTACCGGCAGCGTTTATACTTTATACTTTTCGGTTTGCGCTATTTTAGAACTGAAGCTTCACATTCACACCAAATGTTCTTGGGGTTGGCAGCTGGCCCATCTCCACGCCTGGCATCTGCACGTTTCCGTTCAGGGCAGATGCCTCCGGGTCGAACATTGGGAAATTTGTGATCATAGCCAGTTCACGGCCATACAGCGCCAAACTTGCGCCCTGCAGGAAGTTCACCCTGTTCAGGATAGCCTTCGGCAGGTTGTACTCCAGGCGCACCTCGCGCAGCTTCAGGTAAGAGGCATCGAATGCATTGGCCTCCACGTTGGCGCGGCGGTAATACTCTTTGTAGTAGGCAGGCAGGTCCACTTTTTCCGCGTTGGGTGAATAAGTGCCGTCTCCATTGTCCACCACACCGTCACCGATAATGTAGCCTTCCTCCCGCCCGAGCAACGTGTGCTCCAGCTTGCCCTGTTCACTCATTTTATGGTGTGACTGGGAGTATACCATACCACCGTACTGACCATCCACCAGCACGCTGGCGCGGAAATTTTTGTAGGTGAACTCGTTTAGAAAACCGCCTCTCCAGTCAGCATAGGCATTGCCGCGGTAAGCGATTTCTTCTGGTCGGATGGGTAGGCCGTTTTTGTAAATGATCTCCCCGGCCTCATTGCGCACAAAGCCATAGCCATACATGTCGCCCGTAGAACCGCCTTTTTTGGCAATGATATAGGCGTTACCACCTTGTGCCAGGATATACTCTTCGTCTTCCTGGAATCCCTCCGATAGCTCAAGTATCTCGTTGTCGTTCTTGGACCAGGTGATGGTGGTGTTCCATTTAAAATTCTGGGTTTCAATAGGGCGGCCAGTCAGGGATAGTTCCAGACCTGTGTTCTGCACCTTACCTGCGTTAATGATGGCGTCATTGTAGCCTGTGGTCGGGTCCAGTTGGATGGCCAGGATCTGGTTCTCGGTCATGTTCTTATAGATGGCGAAGTCCATACCAAGGCGGCCATTAAAGAGCTGGTACTCCAGGCCAGCCTCGTAGCTGCGCGTCTGCTCGGGCTTAAAATCAGGATTAAACCGGGTAGTAGGAATGGAGGCTGAGCCAGGGAAGAAGCTGGCGGAGTAGTACTTACGGGTCAGGTAAGGATTCGAGTCCGTTCCCACCTCCGCGGCAGAGAGTCTTACCTTGGCATAAGAGACCTGGCGAGGCAGCGTAAAGATGTCACTCAAAATAAAGCTGGTGCTGATGGAAGGGTAAAAGAACGAGTTGTTCTGTACCGGCAAGGTAGAGCTCCAGTCATTTCGCGCTGTTAGGTCCACAAAGACTTTATCCTGATAAGAGAAGGAAGCAAGGCCATACACACTCTCAACCTCTTTGCTGGACCTGGAGTTTCTTGTCATGATCGGGTTGATGCCATTCGACAGCGTGTAGGTTCCCGCGACGTTGAGGCCTTCTATAGAAGCATTGGTTCTATTAAAATAGCTCTTCATGATATTACCACCTACCGAGGCCCTGAAGTCCAGGCTGCCCGAGAGCTTGTCCTTGTAAGTCAACAGGAAGTCCGTATTGGTCTCTCTGTCGTAAATGTTCTGCTCTTTGTAGTACCCTTTGCTGAAGTTCTTGGTATCCCAGGGGCGGCGGGTCGTGCGTTCCTCGTTTGTCATGTCAATTGCTGCACGTACCATCAGGTCAAACTTGGGGGATAACTCATAAGAGGCGGTGATGTTACCCGTGGTGTTATAGCTATCCACGCCATTGAGCATCTCATAGGCGATGAGGTAAGGATTGTCGATATAAGAGCTGAACGGGTGGATCTGCGCTATCTGCTCCTTACCTTTCTCCCATCTAGGCTTATACCAGTCCAGGTCCACATTCGGGTTCTGGAAGATCATAAAGTAGGAAATGGACTGGTTGTTATAGCCTGTGGCCGGCAAGTTATCACTGTGCTTGTGCGAGAAGTTGATCTTAGAACTCAACTTGAGCTTGTCTGTCAGCTTCTGGTTGACGCTCAGGGCGGCGTTCAGGCGGTCAAACCCTGTATTGGGCATGATCCACTCGTTCTTTGTGTGCGTGAGGGAAGCACGCGCCGAGCCATTTTCACCGCCGCCCTCTACAGCCACACTGTTTGACACCGTGTGACCGGTACGGAAGAAACCTTTTACGTTGTCTTTATAGGGTCTCCACAGCTGGCGCTCAGCTGACTGCCCCTCCAGCGTCGGGTCATACTGGTAGTAATACTGCCCATCGAACTTCGGGCCGAAGGCGCTACTGGTACTACCTGTATTTTTACCATCTTCGGATACCCCGTATGAGTAATACAGCTCTCCATTGGCGTTCCTGTCGTCGTTACCCTGGCCATACTCATACTGCATGTCCGGCCACTTCAGGATATCATTAAAGCTGACGTTCGAGTTAACCGTCACACCAAGCCCCTTGCGCTTGCGGCCTGATTTGGTGGTGATGATCAAAGCACCATTGGCGGCACGGTAGCCATAAAGCGCGGCGGCGGCAGCACCTTTCAGCACCGTGATCGACTCAATGTCATCCGGGTTTATGTCGGCAATGCCGTTACCAAAGTCGATCGGCACGTCGCTACCTGAACCGGCTTGGTAGGCATTGCCCACGCCTGAGCTCTCCATGCCACTGTTCATCGGGACACCATCAAGTATAATGAGCGCTTTGTTTTTTGTTGGGTCCAATGAGTTATCGCCGCGCAGCTTGATAACGGAAGAGTTCAGCGGCCCGCCGCCGGTGGGCGTAAGGCTAAGACCTGCCACCTTACCGGACAGGGCGCTTGCAAAGTTATTCGAGCGGGCCGCACTGATGTCCTCTCCGCTTACCTCCGTCACTGCGTAACCTAGCGCCTTCTTTTCACGCTCAATACCGAGTGCTGTTACCACCACTTCAGAAAGCTGTTGGTTATCCGTCTGCAGTCTAACAGTAAGATTACTCTCCGCCTGGTTAGCTGTTATACTTCCTGCCTTGTAGCCAATGTAAGAGAAGGACAGCACAGCCCCTTTCTCTACGTTTAGCTGGAATTTACCATCCTGGTTGGTTACTCCAACAGGTGTACCGTTGGCTGCTATGGAAACGCCTGGCAGCGGAATACCATCCGTGTCATCCAGAACAGTTCCGCTCACGGTGATTCTTTCATCCTGCTTTAACTTTTCAGACAGAGGAGCCGCGGCCAGCTCAGCTGTAAGAGCGGGCCCTGTCAGACAGAGGCACAGGGAGAGCATAGCTGCCCTGCCGATGTGGTGCCGGCGCCTGGGGGATAGTGGTAAAAGTTTTCTCATTCTATAGGAGCTTTATTAGGTGACTTTATTTTGGTTGTAATGTTTGGTTTCCTTGTTCCAGGTAAGGGCAGTGAAGAAAATAGAAAGTACGCATGCAGCTACCAGCACCATAAAACCACCATCCCAGCCAAGGCCGTCCACTACAAAACCCATGGCGACGTTGGCGAACAGGGCTCCCCCCATGTACCCGAACAGCCCCGTAAGGCCGGCCGCGGTTCCGGCAGCTTTTTTGGGCACCAAGTCCAGGGCTTGCACCCCGATAAGCATCACCGGACCGTAAATCAGGAATCCAATGGCTATCAAAGCAACATTATCGACCCAGATATTACCTGCAGGGTTTTTCCAGTAGACAAGCACCGCAACCAGTACCAGCACCATGTAAATGATGGTAGCCGGGGCTCGTCGGCCGCGAAACACCTTATCACTGATCCAGCCACAGAGTAAGGTGCCTGGTATCCCGGCATACTCGTAGGCGAAGTAAGCCCAGCCTGTTTCCTTCACCGAAAATCCTTTGGCTTCCTCTAGGTAGGTTGGGGCCCAGTCCAGAATGCCGTAACGCACCAGGTATACAAAAGCGTTGGCAAAGGCGATGTACCAAAGCACCCGGCTGGTGAATACATATTTAAAGAAGATCTCCCTGGCCGTTAGTTCTTTCTCGTGATCGGAAGTATAATTGCTGGGGTAGTCGTTCTTATACTCCTCTATGGTGGGCAATCCGCACGACTGAGGCGTATCGCGTACCAGCATATAAGCTACCATGGCCGAAAGTAAAGCGATGATGGCCGGGAAGTATAACTTGCTTTCCCAGGTTCCGAATATTGCTACTGCCGCAATTGCCAGCGGACCAACAAGCCCGCCACCCACATTGTGCGCAATATTCCAGATCGACATCTTCGTGCCCCGCTCCTTGGTGGAGAACCAATGCACCATTACCCTCCCGCAAGCTGGCCAGCCCATGCCCTGGAACCAGCCATTCAGGAACAGGAGCACAAACATGATGGTGATGGAACTGGTGGCAAGAGGCACCGTACCCATCATAAACATGGTGAGCGCTGAAAGCAGGAGCCCCACGCTCAAAAACACGCGGGCATTGCTTCTGTCCGAGACATTCCCCATCAGAAACTTACTCAGGCCATAGGCAACGGATACACCTGACAGCGCTATCCCTAAATCAGCCTTGGAGTAGCCTTGTGCTATCAGGTCGGGCATGGCAAGCGAGAAGTTCTTACGAACAAGATAATAACCGGCGTAGCCGAGAAAAATGCCTAAGAAAACCTGAAAACGCAGACGCTTGTACTCAGGGTCGATGCGCTCAAGCGGTAGGCTGTCAGCGTGCCGGGCAGGTGAAATTAGCTTCATAAAGAGGTATTGTAGTTGTAAGTCAGAGAATCCTTCCTGATTTATATCTTGCCCATCGCCGGGGTTTCCAACACATTCCCGCCAACCCAGCTTCGCTTTGTTGTGCTTTGTTTCAAACCTGCTTATAATTTGATCTCAGGCACAAAACTAAAAACCTGCATAGAAACTATTTAATAAGCAGACGAAGCTTAACTTTTTAGTAACATGTACAGCAGCGAGGCCACTGCCGCACCTGCTACAGGCCCGACCACCGGCACCCAGGCATAGCTCCAGTCGCTGTGGCACTTGTTCTTCATGGGCATAACCGCGTGGATGATCCGGGGGCCAAGGTCGCGGGCTGGGTTTATCGCATACCCTGTGGTACCACCCAGCGACAGGCCTATCGCCCAAACAAGGAAAGCCACCGGAATTGCCCCCAGCGACCCCATGCCGATAGGCGTCTTCTGCTCACCCAGTTCCGGGTTAGTGAAGTAAAAGATCACGAAGATCAGCACGAAAGTGCCGAGTGCCTCGCTAAAGGTGTTGGAGAAGCGATGCCGGATTGCCGGATCGGTGCAGAAGACAGCCCGCTGAGAGGCGGGGTTCTCCGTGGCATCGAAGTGGGGCTTGTAGAGCAGCCATACCAGCAGTGCCCCCATCATGGCGCCCAACAACTGTGCCGCCATGTAGGGACCTACCTGCCCCCAACTGAACTTGCCGATTAAGGCCAGGGCCAGTGTAACTGCCGGGTTAAGGTGGGCGCCACTGTATGGCGCGGCTATAACTACCCCTGCAAAAACGGACAGCGCCCAACCGGTGGTGATGACGATCCACCCACCGTTACTCCCTTTGGTACCATGCAAAACCACATTTGCCACGACACCGTTGCCCAGCAAGATCAAAAGCATGGTCCCGATAAACTCGGCTGTAAATGCTGACATATAAGCTATATTCTAGTTTCGGTTCTATACTTTATTTACACCCACGCCTTGGCGGCCTTCACGGCCTGGTGCCACCCTTTCAGAAGGTGCTCCGCCGGCAGGTTAGCATCAGGCGCAAAGCTTTTACTAATGCTCCACTGCTGCTGAATCTCCTCCACGCTGCCCCAGAAGCCTGTAGCAAGCCCTGCCAGGTAAGCCGCCCCAATGGCAGTCACCTCTGTTACTTCCGGCTTCACCACCCTGGCGCCCAGAATATCTGCCTGAAACTGCATGAGCAGGTCATTTGCCGTTGCGCCGCCATCGGCGCGCAGCTCTTTGATGGTGATGCCGGCATCTGCCTCCATGGCTTTCAGCACCTCGTATGTCTGGTAGGCGATGCTCTCCAGCGCTGCCCTGGCAATATGCGCCGAAGTGGTTCCCCTGGTCATACCGACCATGGTGCCCCGTGCGTGCTGGTCCCAGTGCGGTGCGCCCATACCTACGAAAGCGGGCACGAGGTATACCCCGTCACTGCCGGCTACTTTCTTGGCCAGCTGCTCCACTTCCGAAGAGGATGAGATCACCCCCAGGCCATCGCGCAGCCACTGCACCACGGCCCCCGCCACGAAAATGCTTCCTTCCAAGGCATAGTGCACCTGGTCCTGTATTTTCCAGGCAACTGTGGTCACGAGCCTGTGTTTTGAAATGATGGGTTTGTCTCCGATGTTCATCAGCATGAAGCACCCGGTGCCATAGGTATTCTTCACCATGCCCGGCTTGGTGCACATTTGCCCGAACAAGGCTGCCTGCTGGTCTCCGGCAATGCCGGCGATGGGGATCGGCGTGGCGAAAAGGGTGGTGGATGTATGTCCGATGACTTCGCTGGAGGCTTTTACCTCGGGAAGCATGCTGGACGGGATATTAAACAGGCGAAGCAGCTCCTCATCCCAGGCTAAGGTATGGATGTTGTAAAGAAGGGAGCGGGAGGCGTTGGTAACATCCGTGACATGCGCTTTGCCGTCCGTCATTTTCCAGATCAGCCAGGTGTCTATCGTACCAAAGATTAACCTACCGGCTTCGGCTTTCTCCCTGGCACCGGGCACGTTGTCCAGAATCCACCTGATCTTGGTCGCCGAGAAGTAGGAATCTATCACCAGCCCCGTTTTTTCCCGGATCATCGGCTCCAGCCCCTGCTCTTTTAGCTCGTCGCAGTAGGCGGCGGTGCGGCGGTCCTGCCAGACGATGGCGTTATGCACGACCTGCCCGGTTTGGCGATCCCAGACCACGGTGGTCTCGCGTTGGTTGGTAATACCGATGGCCTGGATGTCCTTTGCCTGAAGCCCCGCCTTTAGAATGGCTTCTGCGGCTACCCCTACCTGCGTAGACCAGATCTCGTTGGGATCGTGCTCTACCCAGCCGGGCTGGGGGTAATGTTGTGTGAACTCCTTCTGGGCTACCGACACAATCCCACCTTTGTGGTTGAAGATGATAGCCCGCGAGCTGGTGGTACCCTGATCAAAAGCAAGTATAAATTTCTGCATAGGTGCTATGTATGGTTAAACCTGGTTAACTGCCGCAGTAGCCTTGGCTCGGTAAGGCTCCAGGAGGTAATGATTGGCAAGGGCGGTAAACTCCTTAACTTGTTGCTGTTGCCACGCGTCATCCCTGCCAAGTTCTGCCGCCATCAGCGCAGCCACCTGGGGGGCCATGTCCATAGCCGCTTTCGCGTCCAGGAACAGTACCCGCAGCCTTCTGGCAAGCACATCCTCCACCGTCCTGGCCATCTCATGACGCACCGCCCAAACCACCTCTGCCCTTACATCCGGGAAGTTCTGATGCAATTTCTCCCCTAAGGAAGAATTGAATGACACAAGCTCCCGAATCCCCTCCGCATCAGCTCCGTAAATACTAAGAGATCCTAATATATTATTTTTTTCATTTAATGCCCCATGTATTGGCAGGTTTGCCGTGCTGCAGGGGTGCAAGGGCAAGCCCGCCACTGCCACGGCCTTGTCTACCGTGTCTTCTGCCATCTTGCGGTAGGTGGTCCATTTCCCGCCTGTTATGGTGATGAGTCCGGATGGTGCCACGATGAGTTTATGGCTCCGGGAGATTTCCTTCGTGCTGTCTGTCTTATTGGTTGGCGCGGCCAACGGACGGAGGCCGGCGAAGACGCTTAGCACGTCTTTTCTTGTCGGCTTTTCTTCCAGGTATTGCCCGGCTGTCTGCAGGATAAAGTCGATTTCGCTTTCCAGGGCGGTTGGCTCCAGGCTAGGATTATCCAGGGGTGTATCCGTTGTCCCCAACAGCACATGCCCATGCCACGGCACCGCAAATAAAACGCGTCCGTCAGGTGTTTTGGGAAGCATCAAGGCGTTATCCCCCCTCAGGAACGAGCGGTTGATGACCACGTGCACCCCCTGGCTTGGACGCACCAGGGGCTGTTGGCCGGGGGCATCCATCTGCAACACATCATTCACAAAAACACCCGTGGCGTTTATAACCGCTCTCGCTTTCAGGTCGTACTCCTGCCCTGTCTCCGTATCGCAGGCTTTCACGCCGCACACTTTGCCTTCCCCGTTCTTCAACAGAGCTGTCACCTTCATATAGTTCAGCGCCACGCCTCCCTGCTCGATGCACGTCTGGGCCATGTTCACAGCCAGCCTTGCATCATCAAACTGTCCGTCGTAGTACGCTATCCCTCCCTTCAGGCCTTCTTTCCGAACGTTAGGCAGCAGGCGTGTTACCGTTTCCTTATCCAGCAAGGTGGTCTTCTGCAGCCTGTAGCGGCCTGCCATCCAATCGTACACTTTTAGGCCGAAGCCATAGAACATCTTGCTCCACCAGGTATAACTCGGGATCACGAAAGGCTGCATGTGCACCAAATGGGGGGCATTTTGCAGCAACAGACCTCTTTCATGCAGGGCCTCATAAACCAGCCGAATATCTCCCTGGCCCAGGTAACGCACCCCGCCATGCACCAATTTTGTGCTCCTGCTAGAGGTGCCTTTAGCAAAGTCTGCCTGCTCCAGGAGCAGGGTGCGATAGCCCCTGGAGGCTGCATCCACACCAACTCCCAATCCTGTAGCACCACCCCCGATCACGATCACATCCCACACCGAGTCTTTCTGCTGCAGCGCATGCTTTTGCACCGAACGGTCGAAGAGCGACACCTCATATTTCTTTTCGTTTCCAGACACTTCAGAAGTAATTATACTTTGTTATTTATACTTTCGAAAATAAATATAAACGAAACATAATAACAATCAAACATAACTCCCATAATTTTCTATATATTTTAGCTTATTTCTTATAGAGACACTTGATTACCAATGCATAATACTTTAAAATAAAGCAAATCAGGCAGAGATTAAAAGTATGGGAGACTACAACAGGGAGTGCCTTTACACACCTGCACCTTTCGTTTCGCTTTTATAAGTATAAAGGCCGGCTATTTAATCTGTGAATGGCTGTGGCTTATAGCACTAGATAGGGAGATGAGCAGGAAAGCCCTTCGCGACAGGACAGCCAGGAAAAGGATGCTTACGCCAGGTACCCATACTTTGAAGGGTAAGCCAACGAAGGCCACAGAGAATAACCTGGTACCAGCCTTGGTCCGAGGCAGAAGGTGCGTTTACCAGCAGCCGTACCAACTCCGATGTGAACAAATAAAGCCAATATATTTAGCTTTTATTATTCTTGTTTACGTATTTGCTAACATATTTAGCATTTACTAGTTCATGTTTGGTTGATATGTGCAGCGCAAAGGTAATCCCGATACGATCCTATACTTTAGAACCCCTTCCTCTGGAGGCTGTAAATGGGTTGGAACTACCGCTTTACGCCACCTACATCGCAGCCGGCTTCCCCTCCCCCGCCGATGACCACCTGGAGGACCGCATCGACCTGGGCAGGTACCTGGTGCAGAACCCTACCTCTACTTATATGATGCGGGTAAAGGGCTCCTCGATGGTAGACGCGAGCATACACGAGGGCGACATCCTGGTAATCGATAAATCGCTGCAGCCTGCCGACGGGCTGCCGGTGGTGTGTTTCCTGGACGGTGAGTTTACCGTAAAAACCTTCCGGATGATAGACAAGAAGGCTTTTCTGATGCCGGCCAACCCAAACTTCAGGCCGATAGAGGTAACCGAGGACATGGACATGCGCGTGTGGGGCGTGGTGGTGTGGGTCCTGCATAAGCCCCAAAAACTATGACCAGCCTTTATGCCCTGGTGGACTGCAACAACTTCTACGCCAGCTGCGAGCGGGTATTCGACCCCGCCCTGAACGGCAGGCCCGTGGTGGTGCTCTCAAACAACGACGGCTGCGTGATCGCACGCAGCGCGGAGGCCAAGGAACTGGGTGTACCTATGGGCCAGCCCTTCTTCCAGATCCGGAACCTGGTGGAGAGCGGACAGTTGCATGCTTTCTCCTCCAACTATGCCCTTTACGGCGATATGTCGGAGCGCGTGATGCAGACGCTGGCGCAGTTTACCCCCAACCTGGAAGTATACTCTATTGATGAGTGCTTCCTGGACCTGGGCGATTTTTACAGCATAGACCTGCAGGCCTACGCCAGGGAGATAAAACGCACCGTGTGGCGCTGGACAGGTATCCCCGTAAGCTTAGGCGTGGCACCTACCAAGGCGCTGGCCAAGGTGGCCAACAAGCTATCCAAGAAGTCTGGGAAAGCCAACGGCGTGCTGGTGCTCACCGACCCGCACCATATCCTGAAAGCGCTGCAGGCTACAAAGGTAGAGGATGTATGGGGCATCGGCGGGCGGTACGCCAAATTCCTCAGGAAGCGGAACATCCTCACGGCTCACGATTTCACGAACCTCTCGGAGAGTTGGGTAAGGCAGCACATGACGGTGGTGGGCGTACGGCTGCTGAAGGAGCTGCGGGGGGAGCCGTGCCTGGAGCTGGAGGAAGTGGCGCCGCCAAAAAAAGGCATCTGTACTTCCAGGAGCTTCGGGAAACGCGTGAACAGCCTTGGGGAGATGCAGGAGGCCACCGCCACCTATGCCGCCCGCTGCGCCCGCAAGCTGCGCCAGCAAAAGAGTTGTGCCCAGTTGGTTACCGTGTTTGTCACCACCAACACGTTCTCCGAGCACGACCGGCAGTACTACAACAGCAAAACAGTGTGCATGCCTGTAGCCACCAATTCCGACATGGAGTTGATCCACTATGCCGGCATCGCCCTGAAAGCCATTTACCGCGACGGCTATTTCTACAAGAAGTGCGGGGTTATTGTCACCGGCATCATCCCCGAGAACCAGGTGCAGCTCGCCCTGCTGGACACCGTGGACCGC
Source organism: Pontibacter flavimaris (assembly GCF_001907195.1). Lineage (GTDB taxonomy): Bacteria > Bacteroidota > Bacteroidia > Cytophagales > Hymenobacteraceae > Pontibacter > Pontibacter flavimaris. Next base: position 464,112 of record NZ_LVWA01000005.1, on the reverse strand, counting down.
CAGAAACACGCAAAGCTGATGGAGGTGGTAGATGGGCTTACTGACAGGTTCGGGCGCAGCAAAGTACGGGTAGCCACACAAGGCACGGACAACTCCTGGAAGCTCAAAAGCGAGTATAAATCGCCGTGCTATACTACCAACATAGGCGAGCTGCAGCAGGTATGGGTGCGGTAGATAGAACAGGGGTTACTCCTCCCTCATTCAGTTGCTCGATTGTCTCCAGCAGCTTCTGTTCCCAGCCGGGGCCGTTTATTCCTGCCAGCGCCCGGGCCATTACCTTGTTATAGCCGCTTATGCCATTCCGGGCAGGCCCGGACACAACGCACCCGTAAAGGATGTAGTCGAAGCCAAAGGCCCTGGCTGCAACGTGCAGGTGTACCGCTTCCTGCGGCAGTGGCTCGCCCAGCAGCACCACCTGTTAATGCTTGCGGGCGCTGTCGCTGTAGGCAGTAAGACAGTTATACCTTGTAAAAAGCCCCAAATTGTGATGGAGCGCTGCCACAGCAAGTATAACTACTGCTACAGCCAGCACACTGCGCAGTTTTACCGGTCTGTTCATACTTCAGGTCTATTTCTTCGGCAAGGTTTATACTTGGTTTAAAGTATACTTCCCGGCAGGGGGTATAACCCGAATCAAAGTATAAACTCCGGTGACTTTATACTTCATCAGGATGTATACTTGGGTTTATACTTTGGCTGGCCGCTTTACCCCCTGAAGTATAGCTCGAACGTTGTGCCTGCCCCCTCCTTGCTACTCACGTTGATATAACCCTTGGCATTGTTTACAAGCCGCTTTACAATGTATAGGCCCATGCCCGTGCCGTCCACGTGGGCATGGAAGCGCTTGAACAGCGTAAAGAGCTTCGCCAGGTTCTCCTCGCTGATGCCCAGGCCGTTGTCCGAGACGGTTAGCAGTACGTACCCGTCCACATGCTCCGTTTTAAGGGACACCTCCGGGTTGCGGCCCTCCGCTTTATACTTAACGGCGTTGTTGAGCAGGTTATGCAGCACGCTATACAGGTTCTTCTTGGAGAACCTGATGTGCGGCGCTCCGCTAAAATCAACGGAAACCGCTGCGTTCTCGCTCTCGATGCTCTCCAGCATGCTTGCCCGCACCTCCTCAAAAACCTCCTGCACTGCCACCTGCTCGGGCTCCCCGTCCACATCGCGCTGCACCTTCACAATGTCGGTCAAATCTTTTATCACGTTGTTAAAGCGGCTGATCGCGCCCTTCATCATATTGAAAACAGGCTGTATGGGCTCTCCTGGGATAGGTCCGGCGGCGGCCACCTGATCCTCCAGCAGAAGTATGAGCCCCTCTATGTTGCTGATCGGCGTCTTCAGGTCGTGGGAGGCGGTGTACACAAACGTGTCCAGGTCCTCGATCACGCGCAGCAGGTGCTCGTTGGTCGCCTGCAGCTCTTCCTGCGTCCGCTTCAGGTCCGACAGGTCGATGAAGGAGCCCAGCACGCGGTACGGCACCTGGTACTCGTTGTGCATGATGCGGGCGCGGTTAGAAATGTAGGCGTAAGAGCCGTCTTTTCTCCGTATCCTGTACTCGCCGGACCACTGGTCCTTGCCTGAGTTAAGGGCTTTGCTGATCCCCTTCTCCAACTCCTCCCGGTCGTTGGGGTGCACCAGCCGGTACCAACTGTCCACGCCCGTGCTCATCTCGTTTGCCTCGTAGCCTAGCATGGCCTTTTGGCTGTCGCTCCACCAGATCTCATTGTTCACCACGTCCCAGTCCCAGATCACGTCGTTGGTCGCTACCGATACCATCCGGAAGCGCTCCTCGCTGGACGAGAGCTCCTGCGTGCGCTCGGCTACCCGCTTCTCCAGCTCGTTGTTCAGCTTGATCAGGTTCTCCTCCGCCAGCTTCAGCTCTTCGTAGGCCATCAGCACCTTGTCCTCGCTGCTTTTCTTCTCGGTGATGTCGGCCATGGTCACGGTTATGCCGTCGCCCATTTTAACGGCGGCTATCTCAAACCAGGTCTTCTTCCCGTTCAGCTCCAGCTGCTGCTCTATGTGCATCACCTCCTCCGACGCCACCACCTCCACGAACTTGCGGAACAGGCCGCTCTTCCGCAGGAAAGGCATCACCGACAGCACGCTGGTGTTCAGCAACTCCGCCTGCGAGTGTCCGATCATACTTTCCGTTTTCCTGTTCAGCAGCGTCCAGGCAAAGTCTGTCACCTGCTGGTTCTCGTCGCGCACCGCCTTAAAGGCCATAATGCTGTTAAACGAGCTGTTGAGTACGCCCTGCACCACGTTGCTCAGGGTTTTCAGGGTGGTCACATCCACAAAGCTGATCACCACGCCGTCTTTGTTGCCGTCGTGCTTCAGGTAAGGGATAATGCGCATCAGGTAGTACTTGCCATCCACGGTCTCCACCTCCTGCTCTATCTCCAGCGAGGTGTTGTTCACCTCCTTGATGTCCTCAAGCAGGCGGGAGTACTTCAGGTTATGCGACAGGTGGTGAATAGGCCGGCCCAGGTCAGTGTCAATAATATTGATGAGCCCTTCTATGGAAGGCGTGAACTTGCGGATTACCAGGTGATGGTCCACGAAAAGCTGCCCGATGTTGGAGCTCCGGATGTAGTTGTCCAGGTCCTCGTTCAGCTCCTGCAGCTCCTTAATCTTTAGCTGGTGCTCCGAGTTTACCGTGTGCAGCTCCTCGTTCAGCGACTGCATCTCCTCGTTCGAGCTCTGCAGCTCCTCGTTCGACGACATCAGCTCCTCGTTGGTGCTCTGCAGCTCCTCATTGGCCGTGCTCAGGTCCTGCACGGTCAGGTGCAAGCCCTCGCGCGCCTCTTTCAGCTCCGTCTCCAGAGCCGTCAACTGCTGGTAATAATCATTGTTCGACACGAACGACAGGTCCGATACTTTGGGCAGCGGCGTTACCTCGCCCATCTCCTGCAGCAGAACAAGTATAACTTTGGGCTGCCCCTTATCCAGCGTGATGGGGCGGATGGACACATGCACCAGCTGCTCCTTTTTGCCCAGTTTTACGGACACCTGCCGTGCCACCACCTTGCGGTCCTGCTTCATGGCCTTCCGGATACCCACGCTCAGGGTAATGGCCAGCTCCTCGGGCACCATCTTGATCAGGTTAAAGTGCAGGCGCTTATCCGGGAACTTCAGGTAACGGTTAATGTCGCCTATGCCATGCAGTAGCTGGTAATGCTCGTCCACGTAAAGCGCCGTCACCTTAAAATCCTCCGACACGGCATCCATAAACGAGTCGTTGTAGCGCGACTCCGAGGAAGGGTTATACTTGGCGGCCTGCCCGTTGGTACTGCCGTTGCTGGCGTAATCGGTGAGGCCGTAGCTCTGCCTTGTTCCTGAGCCCTCCTTTATCTTGCGGAAGATCTTCCATTTCCGGTTCTCCTCCGTGAAAAAGGATTTCATGGAGCCAATATGCTCACTGGAACCCAGGAACAGGTAGCCGCCCAGGTTCAGGGCGTACGGAAACAGCGAGAGCACCCTGTTCTGCTGGTCCTGGTTCAGGTAGATGAGCATGTTGCGGCACGTCGCCAGGTCGATATGGCTATAGGGCGGGTCCTTCTGGAGGTCGTGCTGGGCAAAGACCACCAGTTTCCGGATCTCCTCCCGCACAATGTAGCGGTTGCCTTTCAGGTGGAAGAAGCGCTCCAGCCGCTCCGCCGAAACGTGCTTGGTAATGGAGAGCGGGTAACTGCCTTTAGAGGCCTGCGTGATGGCCTGCTGGTCTATGTCGGTGGCGAACAGCTTTACCTGCGGCTCGCGGCCCAACCTATCAAAGGCCTCCCTGAAAAGAATGGCCAGTGAGTATACTTCCTCGCCGGTGCTGCAGGCCGCCACCCATACTTTCAGGGCCTCTGTTGCCGTCTTTCCTTTTATAATGCTGGGGATGATCTCTTTCTCCAAGCACTCAAAGGCCTCCGGGTCGCGGAAGAAGTTGGTCACGTTGATGAAGAACTCCTGGCACAGCTTCTTGATCTCCCCTGGGTTCTCGTGGAGGTAGGTCAGGTAGGAGGCCATACTTTCCTGCCGCAGGTAGTCCATGCGCTTTTGGATGCGCCGCATCAGGGTGGCCTCTTTATAGTTGGAGAAGTCGGTCTGCGTATGGGCACACACCAGGTCCAGTATCTCCCGCAACACCTCCGCGTCATGCCCTTCCTCGTTCTGCTCTATCAGGTCCTTCACCAGCGGAACCTTGCGGGTATACTCCAGTATCTCCTCGGGCATGTGCTCCGGGTCCAGCACATAATCGGCAGCACCGGCATTTATCGCACTGCGGGGCATGCCGTCAAACTTGGCGCTCTCGGGGTTTTGCACCACCACCATCCCCCCGGCCTTGCGTATGGCGCGGGCGCCCTTGGTGCCGTCGGTGCCGGTGCCGGAAAGCACGATGCCAATGGCGTGTTTGCCACGGTTCTTGGCCATCGACTCGAAGAAAAGGTCTATGGCAAAGTTGGGCTCCCGGCTGCGGGTCTTGTCGGAGAGGCGCAGCCGGCCATGCTCTATGGTAAGCTGCTTGCCGCTGGGCAGTACATACACGCAGTTGGGCCTGGTGAACATGCTATCCTCCGCCTCCTGCACCTGCATCTGCGTGTGCTTGCTCAGCAGCTCGGCCATCAGGCTTTTGTGGTCCGGCGAGAGGTGCTGGATAATGACAAAGGAAAAGGTGGAGTTGCTCGGGAAATGATCGAACAACTTATGGATAGCCTCCAGGCCACCGGCAGATGCACCGATGCCTACCAGGTAATGGTCGACGGCCGCGGTTTTACGTTCTTTTTTATGGGGTACTGATAGGGGTGCTGTCATGTATGCTATTCGTGTTCCGGGCCGCTCTTTCTTGGCAGTAGCTGCTGTTGTATCCTTTACTTTTGATGGATTAGTTAGTACCGCTCCTTCAATATTTTCTCTAATACGGCATTTCGCAGAGTTTCGGCTGCTTCCAGCTCTTCCAACTGCCAGGGGAGCGCCGTTTGTCTCACTGTTTCCTGGTAAGTGGCAAAGGAATTGCGCGGGTGGTAGGTCTTCCCGTCGGGCTCCAACCGGATGGCATCTCCCGGGTTGCCCCCCCAGGCCACGCTTTGGATCACCTCCGGCCTGAAACCAAGTATAAACTCGCCCTGTTCGGCGTTGATCGGCAGCGACACAAGCCCACTGGCCACCTCAGCATACGGCTTGCTGTGCGGGTAATCCTGCGCGAGCTTGTCGGTGGCGAAAAGTCCGCCGCTCTTATTACGGCGCAACCATGAGGCCAGTTCTTTCACCTCCTGGCTGCCGGGTGTGCTGCCGCTCGTCCAGACGTTGCCTTCGTACACCACCGCGGCCCCTGAAAGCGACAGCAGCTCCTGTATACTCGACATCCCATCCAGCAGGCCTTCCGCAAAGTGCGCCGTGGTATAGAGCTGCTCCACCAGTTTCACGTGGATGCTGCGCAGGTGCACCCGCAGCGCCATGTGCTCCTCCCGCTGCCTGGCCTCCAGTTGGGCCGAAAGTATACCCGAGAGCAGCTCCATGGCAGAGCGCATCTCGTACCCCGGGTGCTTGTCCGTTTTGTGGTGGCACGAGATCAGGCCCCAAAGCTTGTTATTGATGATGATGGGCAGCGACATGGAGGCCCTGATGTTCATGTTAGCCATATACTCCAGGTGCACCCTGGCCACACTGCGCAGGTTGCTCTCCGACAGGTCGGTGAAGCGCTGCGTGAGCGGGTTGATAATGGGTGTGAGCCGCACCGGGGTGTATTCGCGTGTGGGGATGAGGCGGTAGGGGGTTTTAAAGTATAACTCGCGGGCCTGCCGGGGCACATCCGAGGCCGGGAAGCGCAGCCCCAGGTAATCGGCCATGTCCTCTTCCTTCGCCTGCGCTATCACGATGCCGTTCCACTGCGGGTCGAACTGGTACACCAGCACTTTGTCGAACCCGGAAAACTTCTTCAGCTCTACGGCGGCGCGCTGGGCAATTTCAGAGCAGGTACCGGCCTGCTTCATCAGCGTGGTGATGTACTTAATATGCTGGTAGAGGCGCACAAAGGCCTCCTCCGGGGCGGGCACGTTCTTCTCCAGCTCCATCAGCACATAGTCCTGCTGCGGCAGCACCAGGGCAGAAAAGGCAAGCTCTTTTCCCTGCACGCTGAAGTTGAGCATAAACGGTATCTTGTCCTGGCTGTCCTGCGCGTTGATCTTGTCCAGGACGTCGCTGTACTGCCCCGGCTGCAGGAAACCGGACAGCGGCTGCCCCAGCAGGGCTTCCGGGGAAACGGAAAGGAAGTCCTCCGTGTTCGCGCTGGTTTGCAGCACGCGCAGCCCCTCCTTATCCAGCACCAGCAGCACACCATGCGGCTGCACCAGGTTTATCAGGTGCAAGGGTATACTTCCGCAAAACTCAGAGTCGTAGTTTTTATCGATGCTGAGGTTGATAGGCGCTATAGGCTTCTCCATCTATTCAAGGTTAAATCACTGGCCCTCAAGGCCATCCTAAAAAATCCTGCAGGCGCAAAACCACGTCCCAAACAACGAGGCGGGCCGGAACGGCGCATGCTTCCCGAACTAACCGAAAAACAAACGTAAAGTTATGCCTCAGGAACACCTGATCAGCAGCTACCCGCACCTACAGCCCCAGAATCTATAAATGTACCACCTCCTGATGATAAAGGCACCATCCGGAGCGCCATTCATCATCAAAAACTGATAGCAGCTCCCAGATAATACATACTATAAAATCTATATTCAGGACAGTTGGGGAGGCTTGGCCCCTGGCGGCTTTTATACTTTGCGCTAAGCGCTTCCTCCCGCTAAAATTTATGCCTCTTCCCCTATTGCTTTAGTGCGCGCAGCCTCGTTTATTTGCCACGATGAAAAGTGTAGGCATACCACTCTTTAAAAGTATAACCTTGCTGCTGGCCGTGCTGCTGTGCGGTATACTTGCATTTGCCGTGCCTGCCACTGCCACCGCTGGCCCCGCCGCGGCCCGACAGGAAAGCACAACTTTTGCCGACAAGGCGCCTTTTATACTTGTAGCCGGTGAAATTACCTCGGGCGAGGCCGAGGGTATGCTGCAACTCGACAGGTCGCTGCTGACGCAGCACCTCCAGTTTTTCCTGCAGCGCTTTTACCCAAACACCCGGGACACCACGCAGGCGCCGCACTCCTACCCTGCCTCCAAAGGCGACTGCGGCCTGCACACCATCCTCATCAAAGGCCCTTAGTTCTTAATTCAATTCCCGCTGATCTCTCTTAGTGTCTTTGCCTTTCCGGGCCTCAGGGCACGGGCGCATCTGTTTATACTTCTTTCAATCACCATTTTGATACCTGCTGCCAGACTAGCCTGAAGCTGCTGGAGCTCCTCCTGCGGGCCTTAAAAGGCACCCTTTGGTCTGTTTCCTGCAACATCACCAACTACCTTATGAGAATACCCTACTTACCCCTGGCCACACTTATCTGCATTACCCTGGCGGCTATACTTACCGTGCTGCAGCAGTATGGTTTTATCTCCCTGCCCGCCGAGGCGCTGATGGCCGTGCGCTGGGCCGGTATCGTCGTGCTGCTGGGCTACGGCCTGCAGAAACGCTCCCTCACCACCTGGATCCTGATTAGTATGGTGGTGGGCGCTGAGATTGGTTACGACTTCCCGGCCTTCGCCGTTAACCTGAATGTGCTCAGCAAGGTGTTCCTCAAGCTGATCAAGACGATCATCGCCCCGCTGATCTTTGCCACGCTGGTGGTGGGGATTGCCGGCCACGCCAACCTGAAGCAGGTGGGCAGCATGGGCTGGAAAGCCATTGTATACTTTGAGGTGGTGACGACGCTGGCGCTGTTCATCGGGTTGGCGGCCATTAACCTGAGCAAGGCCGGCGTGGGCATTGATGCCGGGCTGGCGCAAAGCCACGAGGAGATACAGGCGGTGCCTGCCCAAACCACTGCCGATATCATCCTGCACGTGTTCCCGGAGAACATCGCCAAATCCATTGCGGAGGGGCAGGTGCTGCAGATCGTGGTGTTCAGTGTGCTGTTCGCCATTGCCCTGGCCATGGTGTCGGAGAAAAAGCGCCGCCCTATGCTGGACTTCTGCGAGAGCCTCTCCGAGACGATGTTCAAGTTCACCAACATCATCATGTACTTTGCGCCGGTGGGCGTGGGCGCGGCCATTGCCTACACGGTGGGCCACATGGGCTTTGGCATCCTGCTGAACCTTTTCCAGTTGCTGGCTACATTGTACGTGGCGCTGCTGGCCTTCGCGGTGCTGGTGCTGCTGCCGGTGGCCCTGATCGCCCGTGTGCCGATCCGCCGCTTCCTGAAGGCCATCTCAGGTCCGGTTTCCATTGCCTTTGCCACTACCAGCTCGGAGGCGGCCCTGCCGCGCGCCATGGAGGAGATGGAGAAACTGGGCGTGCCGCGCCGCATCGTAGCCTTTGTGATGCCTACCGGCTACAGCTTTAACCTGGACGGCACGACCTTATACCTGGCGCTGGCCTCGGTGTTTGTGGCGCAGGCAGCGGGTATTGACCTGACCTGGGAGCAGCAGCTGGTGATGGTATTCACGCTGATGCTGACAAGCAAGGGAGTGGCCGGGGTACCGCGTGCCTCGCTGGTTATACTTTTGGGCACGGTGGCCTCGTTCAACCTGCCGGTGTGGCCCGTGTTCGCCATACTTGGCATTGATGAGCTGATGGACATGGCGCGCACCTCGATCAACGTGACGGGTAACTGCCTGGCCACCGCCGTGGTAGCCCGCTGGGAAGGCGAGTTTGACCCGCAGCCGGAGGTTGGATTGGTGGAAACCAGTATGCCGGAGATCACTCAGGACCAGGAAGAGCAAAAAGACCAGGTACCTGCGTAAGGCCTGGTCTTTTTATACTTTTTTATACTTCAGGAAGGCCTTGCAAAGTATGAATTATACTTTGTGAGGGCAGAAAGTATAGCCGTGCCTTATTCTACTCCATCTCCTTTTCCAGCGTCCCTACTTTCGGGAGGATCTGGATCACAAACCTTCGGTCGCGGATGTCGCCCTTGCGGCCGGCGCCCTCGAAGCCGCTGCCGGCAGCGATCAGCTCTATCCTGTCCTTGGGGAATTTGATGCCCTGGCTTTGCCAGAAATCGAGCAGGGCCAGGGCGCGTTCATAGCTCAGCTGCAGGGCGTACTCCCGCTGCGAAACATTGCGGGGGTCACCTTTGGGGAAACTGGCGGCGCGGCCATCGATCACGATCAGGTATTTCACATCCTTGTCCTCGATGGAGTTGATCACCTGGCTCAAGTTCTCGCCGGCCTTGCGGAGCGGAACTCTTGACCGCTGCGGTATCACGGCGCTACTCTGCTCAAAAAGCACATCCACCAGCAGTTCGTGGCGTTTATACTTCTCGTTGTACTGAAAGTAGTCGTCATCCAGGCGGGCAAGGGCAGCTTTTATCTCATCGAGCTTGCGCTTTTCCTGCACCTCTACCTGCAGGCGGGCAATATTCTCCCGATTCTCCTGGTCCTTGTCCTGAAACAGTTTGAAGCTCAGCACAAAGAGCACCAGCATCACCAGGAAGAGCACCGTCATCAAATCGACGTAGCTGGGCCAGAAAAAATCCCTGTTCTCCTTGCTCATACTTTGTGGGTTACCTTCTGTGCTGGCCGCCGCCGAAAAGCTTATCCAGTACAGACTTCAGCGGTCCGGGCTCCATACTTTTGGCCATGTGCATGTTCAGCGTTTGCAGTTGCTGCAGCAGTTGCTGCTGCACGGCGGTGTCGGCTTCCAGCTTCTGCAGCAGGCGCTCGTTCGTCTGCCGTATCTCCCCCGACAGTTGCTGATGCGCGTTGCTCATACTTCCCTGCTGCTGGCTCAGGCGCTCGAAAGGGCGCATGTACTCCACAATGCGCTGGTACACGTTGTCTTCGTTGAGCCTTCTGAAATGCTCCTGCCACTTTTCATAAGCGTTCTGCGCGTCCCGCTCCTGGTGCTGCAAACGGGCTTCCATCAGATCCGTTAGCCGAAGGGCGGCCTTATCAAAATACTGTTCGATGCGCGATCCGATATCATTTAACTCGCGCTCGTGCTGCCCAAAGAAATTCACCTGCCGCTGGATCGATTCGTCGTGTTTCTGCAGGTACCCCGGCACCTTGTCAAAGCCCTCCTGCAGACTGGTCAGGCGGCCAAGCACGTCGCTGATGGTATGCGTCAGCTCCGCTCCCTTCTGCACCGACTCGTTCAAAGCTATCTGGTACTGCATGAAGTTCCTGAACAGCTGCTCGCTCTCCTTCATCTTATCGAACACCTGCAGGTTAGCGTTGGCCATCTGCGTGAAGCCGATCTCATCCAGCTTCTGAATAAATTCTTTCTGCGTGCTGATGTTCTCCGTCAGGGTGTCCACAATAGGCCGGAAGCCGAGCACCTTGTCCAGGAAATCCTTGTTAAACGAATCCAGCACCGATTTGAGATTGCCCAGGCTGGCGGCCATATCCGAGTTGAGCTTGGGCAGCAGGTTGGTTTGCAGGAAAGTGTAATAGCCGTTCTTGTGACGGTCACGGAGGCTGCGCGCATTCTTCAGGGCGTTGTTCCCGAGCAAGGTCAGCAGCAGCCCTAAAAAGCTGCCCGACATGGCGATCAGCACGCCAAACAGGAAGGAGGGGATGTTCTGGTCCGTGATGAAGGAACCTGCCTCCTCTCCACCCAAACCAGACCAAATGAGGCTCGACAGGCCGATAATCACCCCGGAAAAAGTGCCCAGCAGGCCGATGTAAAGCGGCGTGGCGATGGTAGACTGCACCTCGTTGTCCATGGCCTCCGCATAGCGCTCCGACACGTCTTTCAGGATATCGAAATCCGCGGCGGCCCCTTTGTTGCGCCTCAGGTACTGGTTGGTGCTCTTGATAATGCTCGCAAACGTTTCGGAAGGATGCTGTACCTCGATCAGGTCGATGGTGGCAGCTCCCCTTCCGCCCGAGGCGACGGTGGTGATCAGCGCGTCCGGGTCGCCTTCCACCATATGGATGTTGCCGCCGGCAAATAGCTTCTCCAGTTTCTCGCGGGCTATGGTGTAGCTGGGCACGGGACCTCCTTTGGCCTCTATCTGCAGCAAGCTGTTTTCCGCAGACACCACTTTTTTAATTACCGGGTTGGAGGGCGTATACTCCCGGAAAGGCCTGCCGGCAAGTATGGCTTCCCATACTTGCCCGTCAGCTTTCGGTTCGGCAGGCTTTTTTATACTTTCAGCTTCCAGCAGCTGCTCCCTGAGGTGTAGCTGGTCTTCGGAAGGATAGAGCCCGGCTATACTTTTGATCTTCTGCTTGTTCCCCTTGTACACGTACAACTGGTAGCCAAGTATGATGAGTATAAGTACAGCCTCAAGTATAAATATGCCTTCCATCTAAGGGGTTATCTGAAATCGATGCGTGCTTTTTCCTGGATTCTCCAGCCGTTGTTCACTTTTACAAGGATGCCGTCGCCCTGCAGAACCACCCGGCTCACCATGCGGTTCGACGGCTTCTCAAAGTCAAAGGCGTTTTCCAGCCGGTCTATCCCCTGCGCAATAACAAAGGCATGGTTGCCCGACAGGTTAAAGCGGTAGCGGGTCGTGCCGCTGCCGTCGGCCGGGATGTCCATTTCAATGTAACTGTCGGAGTCGGGGTGCTGCTGCAACTGGTGCTGCCGTATCACACCGTCCTCCGGGATAATAGCAAAGCGGGTGCCTGTGTCTGGCGCAACCTCCGGCATGGCCTCCGGCTCAACCGGTGGCGGCGTGGCAGAGGCTGCCATTTCTAGTTCGTCCAAAAGGTCGCCGCCGGCAATCTCCAGCCTTACAGCGTTCGTGCGAGGCCTTTGCTCCTCTTTTGCCAGCTCCTCGCCGCTACCGCTGGTTCTGTCCGTCGGTTCGTCTCTCCTGCGCTTATCCCTTCTGCGTTTCTGCTTCGGCTGTTGCGCCTGTTCGTTGGCGTTTGCCTCCTCCTCCTGCTGGGGCTGAGGCTGCTGCCGCTCTCTTTGTCTTTGGCGCTGCTCCGGCTGCTGTTCCTGACGCTGTTGCTCCGGTCGCTGCTTCTTCTGCCTGCCGCCTTCGCCCGGCTCGCTGGCCGGCCTGTTGCCACGGCTGGCATTTCCCTCCAGCCTTCTGAGGCGGCTCTCCAGGTCAGCATTTTGGTCTTTGAGCTTGTTGATGCGCTTGGTGAGCATGTTGTAGGCACTAACGGCCCTTAAAAAGGCAAAACCGGCACCTACCAGCGCGATGATACTTATGATGATGGCAATTGTGTTCATGAGCCAGAATTATACTTTGAATTTGAATAAATGTTGATTATTGCTGCCTCCCGAGATGTGCGAGAAACCTGATTGGATTTATATTTGAACCATCCTTCAGATCTCTCCCACCACTCGGGATGCAAAAACTTGTTAAAGGTAGTGGATTATACTTTAGGAAATAGCACTTACCTGCGCCTGCTGCCTATACAGTTCTTTCGACAGCAAGTATAGCGATTGTTTCAGCGGCATGAAGAACATGGTCTCGTGCAGCTGCTCGCGGTCAGTGAGGCCACGCACCGTGTCCTCCAGAATCATGGTATAGCTGTCCTGCAGGTTCACGCGCATAAACTCCAGTACCCGCATCGGGTCCACCTCCACGCCCATCGAGCGCATGAGCGGCGACACGTCCGGATCGTCCAGCAGCAGTTGCAAGCAGTTCATCACGTTATCCATCACTTCCTGGCGCAACTCGCCCGTGATCTGCGTTTTGGTTACCGGCGTCAAAGCGTCTTCGATGTTGGCCGAACCGGTCGGCTTCATGATCGGGATGTTGGTCAGGTCGTTCAGGTCGGTTCCTTCCAGCGCCATCGCGCCGCCGTTGGCCGTTACCTGCTTTGGATTATCGACCAGCACCAGCTTGAAGTTTGCTGGCGGCTCCTGCCCTGTTACCTTCTGGAAGATCGCTTTGGCATAACGCTCCACATTCGAGAGGTTGTTGCCGGCGCTCAGCAGCTTGATGTATAAACTACCCCGGCCGCTGAACGAAATGTAGCGTGGCATTTTCACGTCCAGTTGCTGCACCAGCTGCGCCAGGTGGTACATCAGCGCGCCAAAGTGCAGGTAAAACATCAACCGCAGCTGCCGCGCCTGCAGGAGCTGTGAGCTGTAGTTCAGTTCTTTGTCGTAGCTGAACAAGAGCGAGCTGATGTCGGCGGAATTAAAATCCGGGTTATCCAGCGCCGTTTCCAGGAACTTGCGGTATTCGCGTCCTTCTTCCGTTAGCGGAATGCGCAGCACGTGGTCTACGCCATACTGCAACAGGCCATTGTCTTTGCTCGTCTTCACGGTGGCAAAGCCATCGCCCCACAAATCGTTACCGGCAAAGCGGAACGAGGAGCTGTGCGAAGGCTTGCGATTGGTAAACAACAGCACGTCGGTCGTACCGCCGCCAATGTCCACGTTGATCAGGTTCTCATCCTGGCTGGGCACCACGGCACCGGTTCGGGACAGGAAGTAGAATGGCGCTACAGACTCCGTGATGCAGACCGTATTTCGTCCGTTCTTGAACACGTTATTGTATACCGTATCCCACACATTCTGGAACATGTTGCGCGAATACTCATCAAAGCTCAGCGGCGCAAACCACACGATCTTGGTGCTGGCCACGTTGCCGTTATTCAGCACCACTTTATTCTTGATCAGCAGCATGATCTCCGTGAAGAAGGCTTCGATGCGGCGCTTGCCGGCATTGGTCAGCGTCTCGCTCCACTTCAGGTCGGTGTGGTAGGTCTGCTTGTACTGTTCCTGGTGCGTGCCTTCCGTGTTGATGGAGAAACCGATGTTGATGTTGCCAAAAAGGTTGGTGATCTGGTTCTCAAAATCGATGGACTCGCAAGTTGCCGTACGGGTTGGGAAGTTATACAGTGAGCCTCCGGAGCCGATGATCAAAGGTATAAACTCGCGCTTGAGCAAGGTCTCTACGGCAAACAACCTGCCGAAACCACGCTTGTGGAAGCGCTGGTAATCCGTTAAAGCGGGATCTTCCGAAGGCTTGTTTAGCATCACCAATTGCTGGTCGTTAGCCGTGATGGAGAACTCGCGCGGCGGCTGGTTAGTGCCCGAAGTATAGGCAATGTGTGTATTCGAGGTACCGAAGTCGATGGCAAAAGTGAAGTTATGAATCCCCTGCTGTTTTTCTTCGAACTTCGGTACGATTAGCGCCTTGCCTGTAAAATCCACTCCCTCGTGCCTGAACTCCGCAAAATCGAAGTGCGTGCCGCGGATCTCGTAATAGGTGCTGCCCGCGCTGCTGTTGCTCTTTTTAGTTCTGCGGTGCGCGGTGGCAGAAATGATACCGCCGCCTGCCTCTAGGGGCTTGCCACCCGCAAAGAAACTGAGCGAATGGTTTTTGTTCACCAGCAGCGGATCGATGTCCTCATCCACCAGCATCACTTTGTAGAAGTCGTTGTACTGCACCGCGTCGGTGAACTTGTAGAACGGGAACACGCCCAAACCAATCCTGGATTTGAGGATATGGCCTTTCTCGGGGATCACGTTGCCGTGCGCGTCTTTGGAGTTGAGCGGATTGTCGTAATAGCTGCGCTCGTACACCACATTTCCTTTTTCGGTTGGCACGCGCAGGGTTACGCGCACGTGGTTCACGTCGATGTGGAAGGTCAGGTGATTGGCCAGATCCTCCGGCGAGAAGAAATCAAAGTATAAAGGCGTGATCGGCAAGAGGTAGTTAAAAGATTTCTCCGTTACGCCCGGTTGGTATACCACGGTGCCGCTGTAGAAACGATCCGAGTTTACCTCGTACGGTACCTGCACCAGCGTTTCCTGCAACAGGTCGTTGATCGTTAAGTAGGGATAGTTGAACCCCACGCCCGGCAGCGAACGGTTCTCCAATGGCTTTTCATCCGCATAGCCCACTACGGTATTCACCGGCCAGGCCAGGTTGTTGACATACTTCACATCCGGAGCCAGCCGCAGCTCAGGCTTTAAAACAATGGGCCTTTCGCCAGCAAAGCCGGTATGCGTCGGGCGGATGAACAGATCGCTGCTGGTCACGGCGGTCTGGTCTTTCTTCACCAGGAAGTTGATGTGGCCCACGTGTACCGGGTTCTGCTGGAAATCCACCAGCTGCAGGTACTGCGAGGCAATCGCTCCCTGCCCAACCGCACCTGCCATGTTTATACTTCGCAGCAGGTTCTCGTCCAAGGCATTGTATACGGCCGGGAAAGCCTGGATCATCGCCGGGTTCGACACAAACAGCTTGTGCACATACTCCCTGAAATCCGGCTCCCGGGCCTCCAGCGACACATAGTTATGGTCGAAGTAGGTGCCAATGTTCTGCGCGCGGTTTATACTTAGCGGCTGCACATTCGGCGCTACAAACAGGAAGGTCAGCGGTGAAGTGCCGCCGATGAGCTGCATGTGGCGGTCGCCGCGGCTGTTGGTCGACTCGAAGAAGATCAGGAAAATATCCTCGATCCCCTGGAAGCGGCTGTCGTTCATGAACAACTCCAGCGTGCGGCCCAGCAGATTCGTGTTCGGGTTCGCCTGCATGGTCCCCAGCTGCTGGTGCTTGTTCCAGCGACGGATGATGATCTTGTTGCCAGCCTGCGCGTAGCTCTGATGGTTGTAGAGTAGCTCCCACAGATCCCAGAAATGGGTCACGAACCTGTGATAAATGGTGTTGTTGTTGGAGCCTGCCACGCCACGCTTCACAAAATCGAAAGCAGTTTCGAACAGGTGCATGCGGGCAAACGGCGTCGGGATAGAAGCGTTTATTTTCAGGGCTCTGCCACCGGCGCCATCGGTGATATCTTTTATCTCGGTGCTCGTGATCTGGCTGGTTTTAGCCCAGCCTTCCACGTTAGATCCGGTTTTATGTAGACGAAGTACTTTCGGCATGTTTGTTTCTTTTACTTTAAGTATGATTATAAACCCTCGTTCGCGTCCCGCGAGTGTGAGCTATTTCGCGGACTCTGGCCGCACTTTTAAAATTAATCTGCCCACTCTGATGTCATCCTGAAAGGATCTTGTGGGCAAGAACCAGTAAGCCTTACTATTCCCACACATCCATAAACATCAGTGCAGGATTCTCTTTCTTTATCAGTTGAAGTTTATCTTCTCTACCCATTAACTTAATCTCTTTCTCACGCTCTATAGCATGTTGTACATAAGTATAACGTTCAAAGTATAGAAACTTAAAGCAATAGTAGCGTCCGGCAAATGTTTCCGGCTTTCCCCGGTTTGCTTTGTGCTGTTCTACTCTGGCCTGCAAATCGTTCGTTACACCAGTATAGAGCACTGTTTTACCTGGGTTTGTAATGATGTAAACGAAATAGTTGTGGCTTTTCATAGCTGCAGCTTTCGCTTCTTGCCCACAAGATCCTTACAGGATGACAAAGAGAAAAAAACTTGTTATACTTTAGCTTCTCTTTGCTCTCACGGGTTGCAAATCCAGAAGAGCGAAGAGAAGCTCCTCTTCCTTTTTTAGGAGAGGGCCGGAGAGGTCCCTAACTATACTTCAGCTTCTCCTCCACCAGCGTATTTGTAGCCGTTTCAAAAGCCTTAATGGTGGCCTTGAAAGCGTCGCGGTCGGAGATGGATTCGGAAGCACGGTTTAGCTCTTTTACGAAGGAGCCCTGGTGGATGCCTTTGTTCAGGAACCCTGTTTCGATCTGCTTGTCCGATACCATGCGGTTGAAGTCCATTTCGTTCAAATTCAGCGCAGCAAACGTTCTTTCTTTTCGGCTTAACTCTCGCAGCCAGGCCTGGTACCCAAACTCCGGGTTCGTCAGGAATTTGTTCAGTTCCCGGAAAACCGGCTCGTTGCGAAGCGCGCTCGTTAGGTCCACGCCTTTGGCATAGGCCGCCTGCGAATCGCCTGGCAAGTGCGTAGAGTAATAGCGCTCGAAGTAATGGAAGCGGATCAGCTGCTTGGCAATGCGGTCGCGGGTTTCACTATCCAGATGAGAGAAGTGCACATTGCTTACGTCTTCGCGCAGACCATATTCGTGGAAAGTCTCATTCCCGGAAAGTTCGTCGTCCGAATAATCCATGAAGTCCACAATCGCCAATGCACTCAGTAACTCCACCAAATGCGCGTCGTTTTTCTGGCTGGCGCGGCCCGGGTTGTTTTCCATCGGCTTGTCCGGCGTGTCGCCCATGTAGTAGACCGCATTCACGCCATTCAGGTGGTTCTGGTAGTAGGAAAGCGCGTCTTTTGCCTTCGTGGTGAAGGTGTTGGAGTCAATGAAGTCCGCTTCTACCCCGGCGGCCGGTTGCTCCAGGGAGAAGTATGGCAATACCACCATGGCTCCAGTCAGGGCAGCGTTCAAACTAGCTGCGTTCGGAAGCGAGGTACGCGAATCCTTGAAATTCTTGAGCAGCAGCGGGAAGCCGGCCGCGCCTGTTCCACCAAAGATTGAGCTCACAAAAAAGATCCGGTCGCCTGCCTGGAAGTTGGAAGCAAAAAAGCGCATTTCAGGCGAATCGATGATCTCGTTGAGCACCACGCTGCCCACGTTCGGGCTGCCGCGGAAACCCACGTCCAGGCTGTTGTTCAGGTTCTCCGGCGTAAACAGCAGGTCGATCAGCGCCTGGCTTTCCACATCGAGCTGGTTATAGCCCACATGATCTTTGAACGGCTTGTTGATCCCCCCAAAGTCATACACGAAACTGTCGCGGATCTTGGAAGTGCCATCGCCGGCTATACTTGACAGGGTGCTGATGTCGGTATGGAAGAATCCTTCGTCGCGGCGGCCCAGGGCGTCGTGAATGTGCTTGTAGGTTTTCAGCAATTCCACGGTACGGTTCATGTCGCCGTTCTGCGTGTCGGGATCGATGATGATCGGTACTATTTTATCACAGTTCTGAATTTTGACACCTGCCGCCATCAGCATGACCAGCGAACGGATCACGCGGGAGCCGGTGCCACCAATTCCGAATACAAAAAGCTTTGCCATAGTTATTTTTTGTTAGGCCATTTCATAGGGGTTGTCCATGCCTGCACGGAGCCCCTCTTGAGTAGTATAGAGAAAACGAAGAAAAGGATGAGACTGTATACCACGTTCACAAAAGCGAACATATAAGTATAAGAGTGCGTCTCGATGTCGTTGCCGGTCACCTGCGTGATCGGGATAATGAAAGCGATGATGGCGTTCAGGATCAGGAACATCACCCAGTGCTGGGTTTTATACAGGCCGGTGCTCATCACGCGGTTCAGCACATAGTAATATACAATCACCATGGCCAATGTGATGATAAACAGCATCAGTCCGGTGTTGGGGAACACCACTTCGCGGTAGTCGTTGGTGAAGTTGGCAGGGATAGGGCGCCCCAGCACCATTTCGTAGAGTCCGGAGAAAAAGCTTTGTATCATGGGTGTTAGTCTGCTTTGTTAAATTGTATGGTTGCCTTGAATACGAAATCGCTCTGGTCGCGGTACAGTGCCTGAACGCCGTCTATGATTTTGGTTAACTGGTAAGTCTTTTTCTGGGCCGCGGCCGGGTTATTGTCGTTGTCGGTAGACCAGGCATTGATCCAGGTCGGCGTTACCTGCGGCAACTGCACGGATATGGTACCCGAATTCGCGGTTAGCTCGGGTACGCGCACGCGCACAAAATGACTATACCTGGCCAGGCCCGGCGTGGCTTTTATACTTTCATCCGCGGCCGTAACCGAAACGATACTTGGCCGGCTGCCCGTGCTGCTTACTTTCAGGTTCTTTTTCAGGTAATCTATACTTTGCATGGACAGCGGCAGCCCGCTCAGGTCCAGTCCGATAGTAAACTCCACCGGCTCGTTCTTTTCCGGCTGCAGGTTTATTCCCGTGCACGGATCGGCATTACGGCTGCTGCAGTATACCACGCCTTCAGGTTTGAATTGCTTTTCTTTCAATAAGGCTGAATACGGTATAGCCTCATACTCAAAGCCGAAGTATGCCTGTTGCTTTGGCAGGTTGCGCAGCACTTTATTGGTGACCACCTGTACCTGCTCCTGTGGCCCGATCACCCAGATATAATAGGGTATCTCTTCCCCGTTCAGCGTTCTTCTGACTTCCGGTTTCTTTACAGCCGGGTGATAAGTGCCATAGAAAGGCGATGTATTACCAAGTATAGCTACGGCCAGCCCCTGGTGCTCGGCTTCGCGCAGGCTGCTGCGGATGTCGGCGTCCAGCGAGATAAACTGCCCCTGATCGCTGGGGCCATGTATAAAATCGGAAATAATGATGCTGACTGCCTCCTGATCTATGGATTTCTGCACGATCGCCTGCAGCATGGCTGGAAGCGGCGTTCCGCGCACGTCGTCCTTTATACCACTAACGATATAGTTTTTCATCGTATTGTAGGACACGCTGTCGAGCACCGGATGGCTGCGGGCATCCTCTTTAGCCAGGTAAAAGCCTTTTTCCGCCACATAGCGCCCGTCCTGTACCTCTGAAATCAGCTTTAGCAGGTTATTCTGGAACGTGGTGGCTTCTTTACCGGCAGCGGCGGTGGGCATAAAACCTTTCATCCCGTTGGAGATCTCCAGGTACACGTTCACATCTACTTTAGCGGGTGCAGCGGGGCTTGCTGTTGTAGTTGCCGGAGCTTCGGCTTTTTTTTCCGGTGCCGGGGTAGTGGCGGCGGCTGGCTCTGTTTCTTCGTCACCGGTCTTCTTTTTAAAGCAACCGTTTAACATAAGGGCGCTGCACAGCAGCAGTAGGCAGAATTTACTCTTAAACCTTTTTAGAAGCATGCAATGGTCATTTAGCTTTTGAGCGATACTATTAAAACGTAAATAAAGTTATTCGGTGCAAGGGCAAAGGCACTACGTAGCGGCCAGAGCAAAGTATAAAGTATAGCTTTATAACGATATATACAACAGCTTAGATACATCTGCAGGAAGAATTCATCTGCCGCGTGATCAGCAAAATCCCTGCCCCATTTACCAGAAGTAGTCACAGCGCTGCCAGTAGGGGCATTAATTTACTTCTACCCACAGTTTATTTTACAGCTATTGACCCTATAATGACTGGTCTGAATCAAGGTACACAAATTATACTTCACTTCCGGGTCAGGGCGGATAAGGCTAGCGTGGAACCTGGAAAAAGAAGCGCCGCCCCCTGCTATAGTCTTGCAAAAGAGAGTATAAACTCAAAGAGAAGCCTCGGGATCGTACCGGCCTCCGCCAGGCAACCGCAGCTACTTTACGCGGCCATGTGTAGGTTCGGGCATAAATTTTAGATGTATCGTTTAGAGCGTAGTCTATACTTATTATAACTTACGATTGTGCCCGCAACAGACCACTTTCCTATACTTGGCTTAGAGGAGTTCCAGCCGGTTCTGCAACCGGACTACGGCCTGCAGTACCTGGAAATACAGGGGGAAAGGATCATTGAGAAGCCCCACAAGCATGATTTTTTTATGCTGCTTTTGTTCGAGCAGGGAAGCGGCACACACGCCATCGACTTTGAGGAGTATCCCGTGAAAAGCCACCAGTTACACCTCTTGCTGCCAGGCCAGGTACACCGCTGGAGCCTGGGGAAAAACACGCTGGCCTATCAACTGATGATCAGCCGGCCTGTTTTTGAGACCTTCTCCTCCTCTCTGGAGCTTTCGTTCGCCCTCTATCAAAAGCACCCGGTCATCAGCCTTTCCCCCGACGTCTTTCGGAAGCTGCAATACGAATTCCGGGCCATACGCGACGAGCTAAGTATAAAACCCCTGGACTGGAACATCATCAACTTAAGGAGCCGGCTGATCGCCCAATTGGTAAGCCGCGAGGCAGAAAGCAAGTATGAGATCCTGACCGTGTACCGGGCTGCGCCTGCGTTATGGAAGTACCACAGCCTGGTGGATCTATACTTTAAGGAACAGAAAACGGTCGCTTTTTATGCTGAAAAGCTCCATATCTCGGCTAACTACCTGAACATACTTTGCAAAAAGCATTTGCAGGTGTCCGCCATGTACCTCATTCACAACCGCGTTACGCTGGAGGCCAAGCGCCTCTTGCGCGCCTCCGATATGTCGGTTAAAGAGATCGCCTTCGAACTTGGCTTCAACGACCTGGCGTATTTCTCCAACTTCTTTAAGGGCCAGACCGGCGCCTCTCCACGCTCCTTCCGGGGCCTGTTATAGAATTTACAAGTTTTGGCAGCAATCATGCAGCTACCCGAAGTATATAAGGGAGTAACTTTGTGACTATTAACTTTAGGAACATGGCATCACAACGCATTACACGCAAAGATTTTATCAAAAGCTCCTCCCTGCTGCTTGCCAGCACCAGCATGCTGTCCTGTAGCAGTATACTGGCAGGCGGCCAATCGGAGCATGACGAAAAAAGCAAGTTCGCAGCATCCGGCAATTCCCTTACGTTAAAGAACGTGCGGCTGGAGACAGGCTTTGTGTATGAGGAAGAAGAAGTGGTCGCTACCCAAACCGGCTTGTTCACCCTCGAGATCAGCGAAGGAAGTATAAAAGCTATCCTGCCCAACAATCCAAAGGCCAACGCCATAGACGCCAAAGGCTTGCTGCTGCTTCCTGCCTTTAAGGACATGCACATCCACCTGGACAAAACTTTCTACGGCGGCCCCTGGCAGGCGCGCCGGAAGAAGAATCGGACGGTACAGGATATGATCGCCTACGAGCAGCAGGTGCTCCCGCAAATGCTCAACACCTCTACCGAGCGGGCAGAGAAGCTCATTGAACTTCTGCAGGCGCATGGCAGCAACTTTGCCAGGAGCCATGTCAACATCGAGCCTACTTCCAAACTTGACTCCCTGAAAAACCTGCAGCGGGCGCTCGAGAATAAGAAAGACAGTTTTGCGGCAGAGCTGGTCGCTTTTCCGCAGCACGGCATCCTACGCTCTAAATCGGAGCAGCTGATGCAGGAGGCGGCTACCATGGGAATCGACTTTATCGGCGGGCTGGACCCCGGCGCCATCGATGGCGACATGGAGAAAAGTATGGACTTTGTGGTGCAGCTGGCCCTGGACTCTAACAAGGGCATCGACATACACCTGCATGAAGGGGGTCAGCCCGGCCTGGCCACGGTTCGCTACCTGATTGACCGCGTAAATGAAAACCCTGTTCTGAAAGGCAAAACGTTCATCAGCCATGCCTTTATACTTGCCCAGCTTGAGAAACCCACGCTGGAAGAGGTAGCCGAAAAGCTGGCGCATGCCCAGATCGGTATCATCTCCACCATTCCGCTCGGAAGTATGATCATGCCCATCCCGACGCTTTACAAGTATGGCGTAGACGTACGTACCGGTAACGACTCGATCGTGGACCACTGGAATACGTTTGGTTCTGGCAGCGTTTTGCAGAAAGCCAACCTGATGGCGCAGCTTTATGGCTATTCCACCGAACTGGAACTCTCCCGCTGCCTGAAACTGGCCACGCACAACATCCTGCCATTGGACGACCAAGGCAACCGGCAGTGGCCACAGGTTGGCGACACGGCCGACCTGGTGCTGGTAGATGCCAGCTGCTCGGCAGAGGCCGTTTCCCGTATTTCACCTGTCAAATCGCTGTTCCACAAAGGAAAAATGGTGTATTAATCCCTTCTCATATGCTTACCCTGCTGTTTTTATTTTCTTTTACGCTTTTTGCCTCCTGCCACACAGGCACGCCCATGCAAACGCCTGCAGCCCAGGACGCAGTTATAAATGCCGTCGTGAAAAGAAATCTCAATGTAGTGGCGGCAGCCCTGAAAGAGGGAGCCGACGTGAATGCCACGGATCATCAGAAAAGGTCCCTCCTGCTTTTAGCCACGCACAACAACGACCTGAAAATGGCGCAGCTGCTGGTAGCGCATGGGGCGGACGTAAACCAGCAGGATATGCTGAAAGACAGCCCCTTCCTGTACGCAGGAGCGGCAGGGTATACGGATCTGGTCAAGTTGTTCCTGGAAAATGGCGTCCGCTTTGATGTGTTCAACCGCTACAATGGCAGTGCCCTGATTCCGGCCTGCGAGCGGGGACACCTGGAAGTGGTACGGCTGCTGGCCAACACCAAAGGCTTCCCTGTTGACCACGTGAACCGCCTGGGCTGGACGGCCCTGATGGAAGCCGTTGTATTGGGCGACGGCAGCAAGACCTACGTGCAGGTGGTGCAGACGCTGGTGGATGCCGGCTGCGATGTGAGCATACCCGATAAAGACGGCGTGACAGCCCTGCAGCATGCCCGGAACCGGGGCTATACAAGTATAGCCAGGGTGCTGGAGGCAGTCCCCGGAAAGTAGCCCAGCCCGTACAGTTTAGCCGATCCGGGCATACCGGGCAAAGCACCTGTCAGGGTACCACACTTTCCCCTGAGATTGCTGGCTGTTACAAACACCATTTCAGCAGCTTGTCCGAATTTCCCCTTTCGAACTATAGAAAATTTTTTCCACTGATCTTCACTGATTTTCCAGCTACTATAGGAATGGTTATCTGTTTCCCCTGATAGCTCAGGCTGCACGCGCCGTCCTTATCCGCTTTTATACTTGCCCGGTGCAACTTGCCTTCCTTCCACTGGATATCCAACGTATAGCCGCCCCTGGCCCGCAAGCCTTTGACCTCTCCGGCCTGCCATACTTGGGGCAAAGCAGGTAATAATTCTATGGAACCCGCCTGCGACTGCAGCAGCATTTCGGCCACACCGGCGGTGGCCCCCATGTTACCGTCCAACTGGAAAGGCGGGTGGGCGTCCAGGAGATTGGAGTAGGAACCGGAACCACTGGTAAAAGACTCCCCGGTTGATTTTCCTCCGGCCGGCTTAATCACCATTTTGTAAAGCTTGTGCGCCCGGTCGCCATCCTTCAGGCGTGCCCAGAAATTTATCTTCCAGGCCAGCGACCAACCAGTGCCCTCATCGCCACGCGCCTCCAGGCTCACCTGGGCGGCTTTAGCCAGCTCCGGGGTTTCCAGCGGGGAGATCTGCCGGCCCGGGTGCAAGGCGAACAGGTGGGATACGTGGCGGTGCTTGTTTTCCGGATCGTCTACGTCTTCTTTCCACTCCTGCAGCTGGCCCCAGCTTCCGATCTGCGGCGGCAGGATTTTGTCCCGTACCTGCTGTGCCTGTTGGGCAAATTCCGCATCTGTTCCTAAGACTTTGGCTGCCTGAATACAGTTATTGAGCACATCCCAGGCGATCTGGTGGTCCATGGAAGCGCCGCCCGAAATACCGCCATGCTCCGGCGAATAAGAGGGAGAGGAAACCAGATAGCCGCTGCTGTCGGGGGTAAGGTAGTCGATCCAGAACAGGGCCGCTTCTTTCATCACCGGGTAAGCCTGCTTTTTCAGGTATTCGGCATCCTGGGTATACTCATAGTGCTCCCACAGGTGCTGCGCCAGCCAGCCTGCTCCGCCTGGAAAGAAGCCCCAAGGCACTTCCCAGCCCGGTGCGGTATAGCCGTAGGCGTTGTTCATGGTATTCACGATCCAACCTCGCGTATTGAAAAAGTCTTTGGCGCTTTGCCTGCCGGGCGCCACCAGCGCGGCGGTATAATCCAGCAAGGGCACATGGCACTCAGCAAGGTTGGTTACCTCGGCGGGCCAGTAGAGCATCTGCAGGTTGATATTGGTATGGTAATCGGCGGCCCAGGGCGGGCTGGTGCTGTTGTTCCACTTGCCCTGCAGGTTCATCGGCATGGTGCCGGGACGCGAAGCCGAGATCATCAGGTAGCGGCCGTACTGAAAGTATAGCTCCTCCATTCCCCGGTCCTCTGCTCCCTCAAAATAATGCTGCTGGCGGATGTTGGTTGGCACCTCGATATTCTCGCTTCCTTCTAGCGTGAGGGCTACCCGGTTAAAAAGGGAAGTATAATCGCTGGTGTGTTCTTTCAGCAGCGCATTTATAGGTTGATTCTTCACCGATTCTAACCGCTTAGCCACTATACTTTTGTAATCTGTGCCTTTGTAAGTGGGATACTCCCAGCTGTAGTCCGTGGCAGCGGTATGGATAAGCTGCACCGACTTGGCGCCGCTTACCTGCACGGAGCCGTTTTCATAGGTCACTTTTCCGTCGGTGATGATACGGTAGGCTGTTTCGAACGCCTGCTTGTTGTCATTCACATGCCCTCTGAAAGTATAAATGTCGTTTTCGAAACGCTCCTCATCCTTTGGGTGCGGCGTTTTGTAGGTGATGGTATACTTTTCGGGGCGGCTGGAGGTGAAGTGGTAGACCATTACGCCCTTGGGGTAGTTGCCAAAGTATAGGCGCTTATACTTTGTCTTGCCGATCTGGTAGCTCACGCTGCCGGTGGCAGTGTTCAGGTCCAGCTCGCGGCGGTAGTTTTGCGGGGCTGCCTCGCCATGACCGGGCTTCACGTACAGCTCGCCCATGGTTTGCTGCGCCCCGTAATCGCCCCAACTAGTGCTACCCTCCAGTTTGGCCGGTGCTATGCCCGTCAGGTGCCGCTGTACCAATTGATTCGCCTCTTTGAGCTTGCCTTCCTTGATCAGTTGCCTGATTTCGGGCAGGTACTTCCAGGCTTCCGGCTTGTTGCCATAGTTATACTTAGGGCTCGAGTGTGGGCCGCCCGACCAGAGCGTGCCTTCGGTAAACTGCAGCTGCTCCTCTCCCACGCCACCGAAAAACATCACGCCCATGTAGCCGTTGCCAATCGGCAGGGCTTCCCGCATCCAGTCGGTGGCAGGTTTGTCGTACCACAGTTTCAGTGTTTTGTCTTGCGCTAGGGCCGGCAGCAGCAGCAAGATAAAGTATGACAGCAGGAGAAATGTTCTTTTCAAGGATTTCAGGTGAGGCATGATTTTAAGATTTGCGTTTACAGGTAGTTCCTGGATTAATTTACTCTAACCTATTTTGTCATCCTGAAAGGATCTTGTGGGCAAGCCGCATCAGCTTAACCTCCGGGGGTAGGGGCCCTCTTATATCTACCAAGTTTCTTTCAGAATGACAGTTATTGGCTATACTTCCTATTGGCCCTGTCCATATTATCCTCCAGGAGAATTATTTAATCTGAAAAAGCGGGTTTTCGGCCGGGGTGCGCATTTGCTCCATCAGCTGTTCCAGTTCCTTCACTTTCTCCGGGTTAGCAGCGGCCAGGTTATTTTGCTCTCCGATGTCTGTGCTCAGATTGTAGAGTTCGGTGCGCTCGGGCTGCCCGTTTTTGTAAAAGCGAATGGCTTTCCAGTCGCCCTGGCGCACGGCCTGCTTGAAGCCACCCTCGCCAAACTCCCAGTACAAGGCCTGGTGCTGTGGTTGCTCTTTTTTACCTAATAAATCCGGTACGATGGAAATGCCGTCTATACTTTCAGGCGATGCGCTGCCAGCCAGTTGGGTAAAGGTGGGTAGTAGATCCCAGAAAGCGCCGATGTAATCGCTGGTGCCAGGCTTTATTTTTCCCTCCCAGTAGGCGATGAAAGGAACCCGGATACCGCCCTCGTAAAGATCGCGCTTCACGCCGCGCAATGGGCCGCTGCTCTTATGGGCCTCCATCGCGTCTGCCAGCGTTCGACCGCCCTCAATATGGGTACCATTGTCGCTGGTAAAGATCACCAGGGTGTTTTCCGCGAGCCCTTGCTCTTTGAGCTTTTGCATAATCTGACCCACATAATCATCCATTGCGGTGACCATGGCAGCGTAAGCAGCCTTCGGGTAGGGCTGCGGACCATACCACTGGCCAGGCTTCTGTGCTACTTCCGGCGCAAAAATGCTGCCACCGTCAGCGGTCAGGTAGGGCTGCATATACTTGTCCTGCACTTTCAGCTCGGCGTGTGGCAAAGTATAAGACACATATAAAAAGAAGGGATTTGACTTCTGCTCCTCGATAAAAGCCAGGGCATCCTCCGTAAAAATATCGTTCACGAAACTTCCTTGCGGTACGGGCACCTTGGTACTTGTGCCGTCGGCCAGCCGCCACAACGAGTCGGCCTGCTGCTTGTGCCCCTCCAGGTGGTGCAGGTGGCCGGTGAAGAAATCCCAGCCCTGCTGTTCCGGCACGCCCGTGGTACCCTCCAGCCCCAGTCCCCATTTGCCCACCATGCCGGTCGTGTAGCCGCTCTCTTTCAGGAGTTTCGGAAGCGCTATATCGGTGGCGCGCATGGGCACTTCGCCGTTACCCCGGATGTAGCCGTGCCCCGTGTGCTGCCCCGTCATAAGCGCAGCACGGGAGGGAGCGCAAACGGTGGAGCCAGCATAAAATTGGGTATACCGCCTTCCCTGCTCCGCCATTTTATCCAGGTTGGGCGTTTTGATTTTGGTCTGTCCGTAGGGGCCGATATCGCCATAACCCAGGTCATCGGCCAATATAAACACGATGTTCGGCTTGGCGGCAGTTATTGTGCCCTCTGTTTCAGGCGCTGCAGAGCGGCAGGAGAATCCGATCAGGGCTAACAGTATAAAAAGGTTGGTCGTGGATATTTTCATCAGGTATGAAAAAGTATAAGATACATCACATCTCAGGCGGCACAGGAGCGCAACAAGAGGGATGAAAATAGCTATTAAAAGATGGATACTGAAATTCGGAACCACACAAACGCTTGCGTAGCATTAGATAACGCCTGTCTGCGCTATTTTTTATACTTTCAGAAAGTCAATAAAAACAACACGGCCACAGCTGGCTGTCACCAAAGTATAATCATCCTTAACCAATTTAATTTTCTCATACTACTACATCATGCGTAAACTTTATGCGATTCTTTTCGCACTACTCTCTGTAATCCCGCTGCAGGCGCAGCAAGTACCTACCGAGGTGCTTACGCCGCAGATCGTGGAGGTGAACCGGATGCCGATGCGGGCCGCTTCTTTTGCCTTCGAAAACCGGTCACTGGCCGAGCAACGGCAGAAGGAAAAATCCCAGTACTTCCTCTCGCTCAACGGCACCTGGAAATTCAACTGGGTACAGGACCCGCGCCAGCGCCCCCTGGATTTCTACAAAACCGACTTCAACGATGCCCAGTGGGACAACTTTAAGGTACCTGCCAACTGGGAAGTGAACGGCTACGGACTACCTATCTATGTGAACCACCCGTACGAGTTTGCGGGCCACGCCAAGAAAGGCGCCAAGCTCAACCCGCCCCACGACATCCCCGAGGACAACAACCCGGTGGGCTCCTACCGCAAGAAATTCACGCTGCCCGAAAGCTGGGACGGCCGCCAGGTATTCATCCACTTAGGCGCTGTTAAATCCGCGTTCTTTATCTGGGTGAACGGCGAGAAAGTAGGCTACAGCGAGGACAGCAAACTGGCCGCCGAGTTCGACATCACGCCTTACGTTAAAAAGGGTGAAAACCTGGTGGCCCTGGAAGTATACCGCTGGAGCACCGGCAGCTACCTGGAGGCGCAGGATATGTGGCGTATTTCGGGCATTGAGCGCGACGTATACCTTTACTCTACCCCGAAGCTTGACATCCGTGACTTTAAGGTGATGGCCACACTGGACGAGAGCTATACCAACGGCGTGCTTGACCTGACGGCTGAGATTAACAGCTACAAGCTGGACCAGAAAACCATGCACAGCAAGCCCGACACGTTTGCCATCGAAATCGAGCTGGTAGACGCCGCCGGCAAAACTGTTTTCACTGACAAGACACAGGACGTGCAGCGCGTGCTGGGCAACTACAATAAGGAGGTGAAATTCCACAAGACCGTTCCGAACGTAAAAACCTGGTCTGCAGAAATACCTTACCTCTATACTTTGTACATCACCCTGAAAGACAAAGACGGCAAGGTGCTGGAAGTGGTGCCGCAGCGCGTGGGTTTCCGCTCTGTGGAGATCAAGGACAAGAACTTTTTGGTGAACGGCAAGCGCGTGTTCCTCAAAGGCGTGAACCGCCACGAGCATAACCCAACCAAGGGCCATACTTTGAGCAAGGAAGACATGCGCAAAGACATGGAGATGATGAAGAAGCTGAACGTAAACGCCGTGCGCCACTCGCATTACCCACCCGACCCGTACTGGTTGGAGCTTTGCGATGCGTATGGATTGTACGTGATCGAGGAAGCCAACATCGAATCGCATGGCCGTGGCTACGACCTGGCTTATACGTTCGGCAACGACAAAGTATGGCGCAACCCGCACTTCGACCGCATCTCGCGCATGTACGAGCGCAGCAAGAATTATACTTCGGTGGTAACCTGGTCGCTGGGTAACGAGGCCGGTAACGGCACCAACTTCTACGAGGCCTACGACTGGATGAAAACGCAGGACTTCCGCCCGGTGCAGTACGAGCGTGCCGGTTGGGATTACAACACCGACATCATCGTGCCGCAGTACCCGAGCCCGAAATGGCTGAAACAATATTCCCAGGGCAACCCGGACCGTCCGCTGATCATGAGCGAGTATGCCCACATCATGGGCAACAGCCTGGGCAACTTCCAGGACTACTGGGATGTGATCGAGACAGAACCCTACCTGCAGGGCGGCTTTATCTGGGAGTGGATCGACCAGGCCATTGACACGGTGAAGAACGGCAAGCGCATCATGGCCTACGGCGGCGACTTCCCGCTCAGCGGCCCGGTGGATGAGAACCTGAGCGACAACAACTTTATCGTGAAAGGCGTGGTAACCGCTTACCGTGGCCTGACGCCAATGGCCGTGGAGGTGAAGAAAGTATACCAGCACATCAAGACAAAGTATAACGGCAACAACAATATTGAGGTGAAGAACGGCTACTTCTTCCGCGACCTGGCCAATTATCAACTCAACTGGGAAGTGCTGGAAAACGGCAAGATCATCGAGAAAGGAAGTATAAAAGACCTGAACGTAGCCCCGCAGCAAAGTATAACCTTGAGTCTGCCGGTTAAAAAGCAGCAGAAAGCAGGGAGAGAGTACTTCCTGAACGTGCGCTATACTTTGAAAAACGCCGAGCCGTTCCTGGAGAAGGGCTATGAGATCGCCAACGAGCAGTTTGCCCTGAGCCCGGCCCTGCAGCCGGCCACGGTGGCCGGAGGTGGTAAAGGCACGCTGAAAGCAAGCGAGAACGGTGATAACCTAGTGTTGACCGGCAAGGACTTTACCGTGAGCTTCGACAAGAAGAACGGCATCCTAAGCGGCTATACCTTGAAAGGCGAAACGCTGCTGCAGCAAGGCCCTAAGCCAAGCTTCTACCGCGCCCCTACCGACAACGACATCGGCGCGGGCTACAACAAATCCAAGCGCATGTGGCGCGAGGCCTACGACAACGGCAAGCTGACCAACGCCAAGTATAACCAGACCGCCAATGGCTACGAGGTGAGCTTTGAGAAGGAGCTGGTGAATGGTGACGCTGCTACTTCACAGGTATTTACTATCTACAACGATGGTACCGTGAAAGTGGACAATAGCATTAAACCGCTGAAAGGCGACCACAAAGTGCTGCTGCGTGTGGGCAACGATCTGCAGCTGAACAAGCAACTGGAGCACATCGAGTTCTACGGCCGTGGCCCGTGGGAAAACTACTGGGATCGTAAGACCGCCTCTTTTGTTGGCCTTTACAAACAGAAGCTGGATGAGCAGTACTTCCCGTACGCCCGTCCGCAGGAAAGCGGCAACAAGAGTGATGTGCGCTGGGTGAACCTGACCACCAAAAAAGGCAAAGGCCTGCGCTTCGAGTTTGCCGACAGTCTGCTCAACTTCGCCGCGCTGCCCTACACCCTGCAGGACCTGGATCCGGAGCAGGACAAGAAGCAGTACCACTCCGGCGAACTGGAGAAACGCGACCGCATTTACCTGCGCGTAGACCTGCAGCAAACCGGTATGCAGGGTATGGACAGCTGGGGCAGCCAGCCTCTGGAGCAATACCGCATCCCGTACCAGGAGCACCAGTACAGCTACTGGATCAAGCCGCTGAGATAACACCTCAGAAAGCAGGTATAACAAAGGCCGAAGTATAGTTTATACTTCGGCCTTTGTGTTTTACAACAGCATTAAACTTTCCCTGCTACAGAAGTAGGATTATGTCGTTATACTGTTTTTGTCATCCTGAAAGGATCTTGGTGGCCAGTAGCAATAGCTTAACCTCCCTTCAACCAAGATTCTTAACAGAACCTGCTCTTTCGGATTTGCAATCCGAAAGTATTGGAACCGCGGATTTGTAATCCGCAGTGCATAGGCTTTAGCTACCAGCAAAAAGGCGGATTACAAATCCACTTTTAAAAAGCTCCGGATTACAAATCCGGAGCAGCAGTATGGGCAGCTGTAGGGTATTCATACAGCGGCCAGAGGTCACTGCTATACTTAGCACGAGCGAGGACACTTGCGCTATAAATTCCGTAAGAGCACCTGTTTTCAGTTTATTTTACACCAGCTTATACTCCCCTTATCCGTCTATAAACTCTCCAGGTTGATCTGCGGTGCTTTGCCAGTCGTGGGCCGCTCGTACCAGCTGCGCATGGGCGTGTAGTCGCTGAAGAAGCCACAGTTGCGCAGGTAAAAGTCCTTGCCCGACTGCCCGCCGCCATAGTCCATCCGGTAGCCGACACGGGCGGTGTTATCGGCTGTGAACTGCGCTCTGCTGAGCTCAATCCAGTTGCCGTTTACGTCGCGTGCCCACTGGTTGGAAAAGAGCACCTTGCGCTCCACATCGCCATACTCCGGAATAAAATTTTCCAGGAAAGAGTGCGTGCGCTTGAGGTAGGTGTTGGTCTTGGGACGTCGGAAACTGGCAATCAATTGCCAGTTGTTTTGCTCAGGTGCAAAGAAATAGGCGGTATAAGTAGTATGTTCGTTTCCACTCGGCCTGCCCTGCAAGAGGAATTTGTAGGTAGTGCCGGCTTTCCAGTTATACTTCAGGAAACTCTGTCCGCCCGAGCCTTCGTTGCCAAACTCGCCGGTGTATACGCCGTCACCTTTCTTCAGTAACTGTATCTTCTGATCATCCGGAATCTCCTTGGGATCATCCGTAGTAAAAGGACTCCAGACGGAGAACAAAATGCGCCGCTCGGTTTCAGTGTTCACCTGTATGCCGAAATAGCCTTCCGCAAAGCCGTTTGCCATAAAGTAAGAGCCGATCACGTCGTTACCCTCCGGCACGGTTACCTCGTTGTAAAACCACTCCACGTCGGTGTTTTCCGGCAGCGGGTAATTGAGGTGCACCGACGGGCCGCGACGGCCCCAGTAAAAGAAGTTGCCCTCGTTGTTCTTTACATAGGTTGTGCCCGCATCAATCGCCTCCCCGGCCAGTTTTATACTTGCCACGTCTGCAAAGGTGCTTCCTTTTTTAGCTAGCCCTTTAATATGGAAGGCCACGTAACCCGTATCAGCCACCTGCCACTCCCCTACGTAATGTTCCTGCAGCGTATTGCCTTGTACGGTTATAGTCTTGCTCTTCCCCAGCGTCTCCAGTTCGAGTTTGGTCTTTCCTTCGGACACCCGCAGGTTCAGCCATACTTTCATGGTGCCAGGCTTTACTACCCGGGCGTAAGTGGTAAAGTATACCTGTTCATCAGTCCAGTTGGTGATGCCCTCTTCGCCTATACTTCCGCCTGCCTTTTCTTTCGTCGATTTCCAGGTATTTCCTGCCAGCGGCACGACGGCAGTATGCTCAGAAGCAGCGACTGTTTCCGCTGCCTGCTGGCCATGAACTACGGTGTTTTCATTCGCCTTGCAGCCCATCAGAAACAGGGCCATACACGCCACACCGAGTTTATACTTTGTTTTAGGGTACATTTATATTTGTTGGTTTAAAATAGAATCACATAAAACAGGTGGACAAGCTCCCCTATACTTGGAGACCTTATCCACCTGCAGCATTTATTTTATACTTTGGTACCTATGGGTTCTGCTCCAGTTTCGGGTTCAGGATGATTTCCTGCTCCGGAATGAAGTATACCACACGCGGGTGGGTGTAAGGAATCTCCTGCACGTTCGATCCGGATGGCAGGTGCGTACCCGGGTAGTTGCGCACCATCGTGCGCTTGTTGCGGAACACATCATACTTGCGCTGCGCCTCCCAGGCTAGTTCCAGGCGGCGCTCATCCAGCACCACATCCAGCACCGAAGTATAACCCATCATGTTAGAGGCAGAAAACAGCGCCTCGCCCGATAAGCCGGCCCTTCTGCGGATCAGGTTCACGTCCTCCAGCGCCGCTTCGTCGTTACCCAGCTTGGCGTTGGCCTCGGCGCGGTTCAGGTACATTTCGGCCAGGCGCAGGTACACCGGCGAGCTCAGCGTCACTACCCCCTCCTGGTAAGAGTACTTGGTGATGTAGTATTTCTGATAACCGTTTCGGGCTGCCAGCACCGGCTTGCCGTCTGCTCCCTTCTTAATAGAGCCATCCGCGTTTTTCTCATACACCGGCACGATAAACGCACGGCGCTTGTCCTCCTCAAACTTATCGATCAGGTTGCGGTAGCTCTCCGAAGCATACATCTCGCCATAGCCCATGCCATCGTTGAGGTACAACGACCCAAGCGAACCCCAGGTCCGGTCGTCCTGCAGCGTGTGCTTGATAGCGAAGATGGTCTCGCGGTTGGTTTCGTTGGCGTAAGTGAAGTAGTTGGGCAAATCAGCGGTCGGCAGCAAGGTATAGCGGCCGGAGTTGATCACCAGGTCGGCATACTCGATGGCCTTCTCGTTGTTCTCCATGTACAGGTATACCCTCGACAAAAGTGCCTGGGCTACCTCTTTAGAGGCAAAGCTGCTGCTCTTCGTGCTGCCCATCAGGCTGGCCGCCTTCTCCAGGTCCCCGATGACAAACTCGTATACTTCCTTCACGGTGCTGCGCGGCGGCAGGTCGTTAATGTCGGTGTTGTTGCGGATCATCACCCCCGGCGAGGCGCCTCCGTCCTGCGCATAGGGTCGGCCGAAGATATTTACCAGGTCAAAGTGCACCATGGCCCGCAGAAAGTAGTTCTCGCCCAGCACCTGGTCCAGCTCCGCCGACTGCCCTTCCTGTAGCTTCTCAATCACCACGTTGGTGCCATAGATGGCTTGGTATGCCTTCCGAAAGAAGTTACCCGTGATTGACATGGCCGTCAGGTGCTGGTAGTTGTAGGCGTAGAAGAGCGGGTCGGTGGTGGTGCCGCTCAGCGCCACATTGTCGCTGGGGTACTCCACCAGCATGTGGAAGTTACGGGTATAGTAGGGGTCTTTGATGTAGTTATAGTTGCCGATGGTGGCGGCCTTCAGGCCTTCGGGCGTGCCCGTGGTCTGGTCGATGGTCAGGCCGTCGTAAGGCTGTACGTCCAGGTTATCGGAGCAACCAGCCAGCACTGCTGCACAAAGTATGGCAGGATATATATAGTTTCTGAATTTAAATTTCATGGCTCAGGGATTTTGAATTAAAAGTCGATGTTAACGCCGAACATAAGTTTCTTGCTGCCCGGGTAGCGGGTAGTGGAGTAGCCGGAGGTCAGGTCCACTTCCGGGTCCATGCCGGAGAAGTCGGTCCAGGTCCACAGGTTGTCGCCGCTTACAAACAGGCGGATGTTCTCTGCTTTTATGCGGTTGGAAACAGCCTCCGGCAGGTTGTAGGACAGCGTCACGTTGCGCAGGCGCAGGTAGCTGCCATCCTCCAGGTAGCGGGACGATACTTTGTTAGAAGCTCTGTTGCCGTTCAGCACTGCCTTCGGATGCGTGGCCACGTCGCCCTCCTTTTCCCAACGGCTCCAGCCATCCTGCAGCACCATGCTGTTGTAAGTAGGATAAGCCCCGTCGGCATCGAAAAGCTCGCGGTTGTAGTTGTACACCTTGTTGCCGTACACAAAATTCAAAAAGGCTGATAGTGTGAAGTTCTTATAGGCAAAGGTATTGCGCATACCGCCTGCAAACTTAGGTGTGGTAGTGCCGGTGTATACCCTCGTGGCACTGTTATAGGAGTTGGTCACTGTGTCCTGCACAAAATTGCCATCGGCATCATACTTCTTCAGGAGCCAAAGCGGGTCGCCGGTAGCCGGGTCCACGCCTTTCCACTCCTGCATAAACCAGGAACCAATCGGCCTGCCTTCCTCAATGCGCTGGCTGCCCTGGTCAATCGGTTGCCCGTTGTAGAGCTCCAGCACCTCGTTGCGGTTAAAGGAGATATTAAAGTCAGTCTCCCAGGCCAGGCCACCTTGCAAGTTCTTCGTGCTCAACTCGATGTCCAGACCGCGGTTTCTAACCGAGCCGATGTTCTGCGTCTGCCAGTAAAAACCGGTGGCCGAGGAAAGCGGCACTTGCTGCAGAATGCCTTTGTTGGTTCTGTTGTAGAAATCCAGCGACAGATCGATTCTATTGAACAGGCCAATTTCCAACCCCACATCAAAGGTATGGGCTTTCTCCCAGGTCAGATCCGGGTTCACGAGGCGGCGCGGGAAGCCGCCCGGCAGGTCGGCATACTGCACGTTAAACTGGTACAGGTCCACAGCCTCAAAATCACCAATGTTCGCGTTGCCGGTAGTGCCGTAGCTGCTTCTGAGCTTGAGCAGGTTTACCGTAGAGGACAAGCCCTGGAAGAAATCTTCACTAGAGATGGCCCAGGCTGCGCCCACGGAGTAGAAGTCACCGAAGCGCTTGTCGCGGCCAAAGCGGGAAGAACCGTCTCGCCGGTAAGAAACGGTGGCAAAGTAGCGGCTGTCAAAGTCGTAGTCCACGTTCAGGAAGCCGGACATAAACTTGCTCTCGGTCTTATACCCGCCAATGTCCACCGGCGTCGCCACGGCGTCCAGCACCTCCAGGCCCGGGAAAATCCCCTGCCCCGACGCGTTCATGCCGTCGGTGTAGTTCTTCTGGTACTCAGCACCCAGAATGCCGCGAAGGTTATGCGACCCAAACTGGTGGTTGGTAGTGAGGAGGTTAGAGGTCAGGAAGCTGTTGCTATAACCGTAAGAGTTGCTCAAAGAACCATTGTTTGCCTTACCGCCAGGCGTGCGCGAGTCGTTGTTGGATTCGCCCCGTGAGTTGTCCGCAGAGTAGCGGTTGGTGGTGGAGAAAGCGAGCCAATCCGTGATTCTATACTCCAGCTTCAGGTCCCCGTCCAGCGACTGGCCCCTGTTGCGGTTGTAGTTATACTGGCTGGTGTACAGAAAATTGCTCTTATCGCGGCCATACCAGCCTACGGTGTTGGCGTCCACATACCGGATGGTGCCATCCTCGTTGTAAGGATTATCCCAGGGCATGTTGATGAAGGACTGGTAAATGGCGCCCGAAGGGTCGTTACTGCGGTTGGAGAACTGCGTGTTTACCCGGGCTGTGAGCGTGAGCTGGTCGTTGATGTCATGGTCGATGTTCGCCCGGAAGTTGGTCTGCTCATACTTGGTGTTCACCACCGTGCCCTCCTCCTGAAAGTAGTTTCCGCTGATGTAGAACCTGGTTTTCTCCGATCCGCCGGACACCGAAAGCTGGTGGTTATTGGTGATGCCGGTGCGGAAAGCCTCGTCCAGCCAGTTGGTATTGCCCGGCTGCGTGGGCAGCACACCGCTGGCAAAATCTCCATAGCTAAGCGGGAAGTTTTTGGAAGTCAGATAGGCATTAATGTCTGCCTCTGACGGGTTAGGCGTTGTTTTGCTTAAGGTAGCGATGTGGTTGTTGCGCTTGCCCGTGTAGTCGTTCTGGTACATGCGGCTGGTATGGTCAAACAACTGCTGGCCGTCCATCACCTCGAAGTTGCCGGTAGTGCGTTGGCTCACACCGGTGGTGCCGTTGTAAGATACCCGCGTTTTGCCAGCCCTGCCGCGCTTGGTAGTGATGACTATCACCCCGTTGGCCGCTCTCGAGCCATACAAGCCTGTCGCGGCGGCGTCCTTCAGCACGGTTATACTTTCAATGTCTGTTGGGTTGGCTGTGCCGCCAATCACCCCATCCACCACGTACAGCGGGTCGGCGCTGGCCGAGATGGAGCCTGTCCCCCTTATGCGTACTTTGGGCGCCTCGCCGGGCTGGCCGCTGGCACTGGACACGGTAACACCGGAGGCCTTGCCCTGCAGCATGGCGGCGGTGTTGTTGGTAGTTACGTCGCGCAGTTCCTGTCCGCTCACCACCGACACCGAGCTTACCAGTTCCGACTGGGACTTGCTTGAATAGCCCACTACCACTACTTCCTCCAGGTTTTTGGTATCGGTTTTCATGGTAATGCTGAGGGTAGCCTGGTTGCCTACAGGTACCTCCTGCGTCAAATAG
The DNA here is from genome assembly GCF_001907195.1 of Pontibacter flavimaris. Lineage (GTDB taxonomy): Bacteria > Bacteroidota > Bacteroidia > Cytophagales > Hymenobacteraceae > Pontibacter > Pontibacter flavimaris. Next base: position 427,162 of record NZ_LVWA01000005.1, on the reverse strand, counting down.
CCGATATAAGACAAGACGAGCACATCTGTGGGGGCAGCGCTGATGCTAAAACCACCATCTGCTCCCGTAGCCGTTCCCGTGGGGCTGTTCTTCACCACCACCGTCACCCCAACCAGGGGCTGGCTTTTCTCATCCACTACCTTTCCACTCACCTGCCGCTGCGCCTGGGCATTAACAACAGCAGACACGCCAAAAATACAAAATACACATAGCAGCACCGGCAGCACTGGCATGGTCTTTAGGCCGTTTATCTTTTCCAGACAGCGTATCCGAAAAAGAAGCGCCCTACCTCCTTGGTAAATCTTGCTCATACTTTTCATAAAGGTTAGTGATTTAGGATTTGACTTAGGAAAGAAATAGATGTGCACGAAAACACATCGATTAACTTATCAAAATACCATGGTAATCACTAATCTTTTATAGATTATAATATGTGCAAACGTTTGTCAAGGCCTTACTTGGCGTTTTCGTAAGGCCTTAAATATTTTCTGGTTCTGATAATGCAGATAGTTCCCCGGAAAAAATACATCTGCTGAAGGCACCTCTAAATAATACAAGTTTAAACAACGGTCTACGATATGCTGCCTCCCCAGTGATCAACTAAAGTATAGCCATATAAAAAAAGCGGGTGAGTACCGTTTCCGGCACCCACCCGCTGCACTGCTTCAAGTATAAGCTAGAACCCTCTTCAGGGAGCGTTAGTAACCCGGATTCTGTGTCAGTACCTGGTCACTTAGGTCGATCTGCGACTGCGGCACCGGCATCAGGTACAACTTGTCGTACCAGGTCCTGGCCTGCACCAGCTTGTTGCGGATGTCATGAATAGACTCCATCACCTCAGGCGCGATTTCCCAGCGACGGATATCCATGTAGCGCTGCCCCTCCAGGGCCAGTTCGATGCGACGCTCGTTGCGAATCAGCTCCCGCAGGCTCTCTTTGCTGTTGTATACGGCCTCATCCACAGGAGGCATGCCAGCCCTTTCGCGTACCTCATTCAGTGCGGCGTAAACGGTGGCATCGGGGCCGCTGTATTCGTTCATGGCCTCGGCGTAGCTTAACAGCACCTCCGCATAGCGCAGCAGAATGATGTTGGCGTGGTTATCAATGTTCTCCCGATGCGCCTGCGGATCTACCAGCTTGCGGAAGTTATAGCCTGTCTGGGAGTTGTTGCTTCCCCCGATCTGCCAGGTAAACTTAAAGCCGTCTTCCAAAGCGTTCCAGGGGTTGCCGTTAAACATGATGGAGGCATAGAAGCGCGGGTCGCGGTTTCTGTACTCATTGGCAAAGGCAGGGTTCTCACTCAAGTATAGATCTGCCCGCACCTGAGGGTCAAGTATGTTGGCAGGACCACCGGTTTTGTAGTTGCCATAAGCGTTCACCAGGTTCTGGGTCGGGGTAACGGAGCTCCAGCCGTTCAGCATGCTTGGCGGCAGGTACGTGTTGTTCCACTGCGGATCCACCTGCATGATAAACTGGCGGTCCAGGATCACCTCACTATTGCCCTCGTACTGCTGGTGGAAAAGCTTTTCGTAGCTGCGCAGGCCCAGGCGGAAGATTTTCTCATCCTCAGAATCCGCAAAATCAACCCATGCCGCGTAGTCGTCTTCCAGGTCTTTGCCTGTTTCCTCGTTCACCCTAAACAAAGTATAACCCAGCCCCATCACTTCCTGGGCGGCATCTGCGGCGGCTTTCCATTTGTTGGCGTCACCGGTGTTAAAGCGAGGGCTGGCTTCGTTCAGCAGGATGCGGGCCTTCAGGGCCAGGGCAGCCCCTTTGGTTACCCTGCCTCTCTCGTTCGAGTCCCCGCCCCCGTAAGCAACAGGCAGCGTCTCGGCAATCTGGGTCAGTTCAGTAAGCAGGAAGTTCACCACCTCAGCGCGGGGCGTGCGCGGCACGTCCTCCTCGCCGGCTCCCAGCGTACTCGTAACCAGCGGCACATCACCAAACCGCAGCACCATATCCCAGTAGAACCAGGTGCGCAGGAATCTCGCCTCGGCTTTAAAGCGCTCCCGCAGTTCCGCGTCCATCTCAATGTTATCGGCGTTCTCCAGCAACTGGTTAGCGCGCCGGATGCCGGTATAGCCCCAGCCCGCGTTGGAGTTGGTATTAATCGTGCCTGCCGACACCACGGTGGCCACACTTTCCCAAGGATACTGCGCGTAGGCATTGTCCGTGCTGCCGTCGTCGTAAATAATTTCCTCTCTGGTCAGCTGGCTGTACACTGCATTCAAGGCCTTGGACAGGTCATCCTTGGATTTCCAGAAGGTCGCATCAGAGATCTGGTTCTGCGGCGGCCGCTCCAGAAAGTCGTCATTGCAGGCAGTGGTAAGCAGGAGCCCGGCAAGCGCTCCGGTATAGGTTAAATATTTTATACTTCTTTTCATGATATCTTGTGTTGGTAATGATGAAGCCATCAATGTTAGAATTTGGCGTTTACACCGAGTGAGAAGGTCTTCAGGCCCGGGTAGCCCCCACGGCCGGAACCGAACTCCGGATCGTAGTCGTTCAGGCGCTCATCTCCCATGATGGTGAATGGGTTGTTGGAGGTAGCGTACACGCGTAGTGTCTGCATGCCCAGCTTGCTGCTCACTGTCTCCGGAATGTTATACCCCAGCGTGATAGCCCTCACGCGGAAGTATGCGCCGCTGAAGAGCCAGAAAGAAGAAGTATTGTAGTTATGCGAGGCATCGGCACTGATGAGCGTGCGTGGGAAGTGTGCATTTGGATCCGGGTTCTCCGTTGTCCAGCGGTTCTCGTACGCCTGCTTGATGTTGGCCCCGTTGAAGAACGGGTAGGCGGCCTCAGACTCCAGGTAGGTATCCACATCGGCCACACCGTACGTAATCACGTTCAGGTCGAAGCCTTTGTAGGCGGCCCCCAGGTTAAGGCCATAGGTCATCCACGGCACGTCGTTGCCCAGAATTACGCGGTCGGCCGCATCAATCACCTTGTCGCCGTTAATGTCGGCATACTTGATGTCGCCAGGCGCAGTGGCTGCACTCTGGAAGGCGTGGCTCTGCACGTCCTCCTCGTTCACGAAAAGTCCCTCGGCGCGGTAGCCGTAGAAGGCACCTACCGACTCGCCCACACGCTCTATCCAGTAGCCGCTGATGCGCTCTTCCACGCCACCCAGGTTCACGATCTCGTTCTGGATCTTGGAGAAGTTAGCACCGATGGTATAGGTAAAGTCAGACCCAATGGCGCCGTTGTGTACCAGGTTTAGCTCGATACCCTTGTTGCGTGTCTCGGCCGCGTTCCGGAAAGGCGCTGCCAGACCATAGGTCGAAAGCACCGGCAACTGCATCAGGATACCCTCCGTGTTTTTGATGTAGTAATCGGCCACCACATCCAGCTTGCCTCTGAAAATGGAGAAGTCCACACCAAAGTCAGTCATGTATACTTTCTCCCAGGTTGCCAGCGTGTTGGCACCTGTGCCTTGCCAGGCCCCGTCCACCGGGTTTCCGTCAAAGTTGTAGGCATAGCCTGTGCTCAGCAGCGAGTAGTAGTTGCCCGGCGGTACCACGTCCTGGTTGCCCAGCGCACCCCAGGAGCCGCGCAGTTTCAGGTTGTCGATCCAGCTGATGTTCTTAATAAATGTCTCCTCCGACAGCCTCCAGCCGGCTGAGAAGGAAGGGAACACCGCCTCGCGCTGGTCCGGATGGAAACGGGAGGAATAGTCAGTGCGCAGGGTACCTTCGAACAGGTACTTGTTCTGGAAATCATAGTTTACACGACCGAAGAAGGAGCGAATGGCCCACTGCGTTTCGGCGGTGCTGTTGGCGCCTGACACAATGTTCTCCGGACTTGCCGAACCAGTACCAATCGTTGACATCTCATCGTTAGGGAAGTTCTTGCGGCCCATAAACGCTGTGCGGTATACGTTGCTTTCCTGCGAGGCACCCACCATGATTTTACCGGTATGGTCGCCAAAGGTGCGCTCGTAGTTGGCTGTTCCCTGCGTCAGGATCTCCTGCCGGCGGCCCCAGTTCTCCTGCATCTGGTTAACCGTAACCGCCGAGGCGTTCATCGGCTGCTTCGTCAGAAAGTCCACAATCGGGTCCATTGTGCTGTTAAAGGACCAGTTCATCAGGTTGGAGTACTTTAAAGAGAAGAGGCCGTTCACTGTCAGGCCTTTCAAGGGGGTCAGGCTGGCGTTTGCCGCCGTTTGCAGGTAATTGTTACGGGTCCAGCTACTGCCGCCCTCCTCTATTTTGCGCAACTGGTTTCTGGCGGCTGTGTTGGCGTTGGCTGATCCGCCGCTTACCGAGCCCCAGCTTCCGTCTGAGTGGCGCGCCACCGTCACCGGAAGCGAGCGGTTAAGTTCTGTCCAGCTGAAGCCTGCTCCCTCCGTGTCGTAGTCCTGGCGGATGAAGGAGATGTTGGTTCCCACTTTCAGGATGTCCGCAAATACTTCTGTATCCGTATTCAGCTTTACACTGTAGCGGTCCATGTCTTTGCCCGGTAGCAGCGACTGCTGGTTAAAATAAGAAGCGCCCAGGTAATAGCTGGTGTTCTTGCCGCTGGAGGACACGTTCAGGTTGATGTCGCTCTGCGGCGCTGTCTCGCGCAGCACCAGGTCGTACCAGTCTGTGTTCGGGTACATATCCGGGTCACTTCCATTACCGAGCTTCTGAATCTGCTCCTCCGTGTAGGTCGGGGCCTTGCCGGCGTTTGTCATCGCCTCGTTGTGGAACCTGGCATAGCCCACGGCATCCATGTACTCCGGCAAACGCGTAGCAGACTGCCAGCCGTGGCTGGCGTTAAAGCCGATCGTGGTTTTCTCCGTGTTCTTTCCCGTCTTGGTCGTTACCACGATCACGCCGTTCGCCGCCCTGGAGCCATAAATGGACGCAGCAGAGGCATCTTTCAGCACCGACATGTTCTCGATGTCATTCGGGTTCAGAGCCGCCAGTTCTGTGTCTGAGGCTGGAATACCATCAATGATGATCATCGGGCCGGGCGAGCTCAGGTTGGTGCGTCCGCGCACGGTGATCGTGCCGACACTGCCCACATCGCCCGGGCGCTGGATTACCGTAAGGCCCGGCAAAACACCCTGCAGGGCATTCTGTACCGAGGTAACAGGCCGGTCGGTCAGCTGCTTGGTATCTACCGTCGCCACCGAGCCGGTTACGTCTGCCCGCTTCTGGGTACCGTAGCCCACTACCACCACCTCTTCCAGGCTCTTGGCATCAGGCTTCATGGTCACGTTAATGGAAGCCTGGTTGCCTACAGTCACTTCCTTTGTCTCGTAGCCGATGTAAGAGAACACCAGTACGTCCGTGGGCGCAGCGGCAATGGTAAAGGCTCCCTCCACGTTGGTGGTGGTGCCTGTGGTGGAGTTCTTTACCACCACGGTAAGCCCGATAAGGGGCTGGTTCTGCTCATCCACTACCTTACCGCTTACCCGCTGCTGCGTCTGGCCGTAGCCGGCATGGGTGGTGAGGAGGAAAAACAGCGCGCTTAATAATAAAGAGAGCGCAGGTATGGGCATGGTACACCTTTTTTGTAGCGAGCAAAGTCTCCTGCCCAGAACGACTCCTCCTTCTCTGTCATGTTGATTCATACTTCTTATGGTTTAGCTTTATGTGGATATGTGTTCGAGAACGCATTCATTAAGGTAGGATTGATCACGGAAACCACCTAACCAACAAAGCCATTAAAAACACACAAACGTTTGTTTTATACTTGGGCGGAAACCGAAAAGAATACATGTCACAACACCATCGCCCCACCCCTGGCTCCTCCCAACACCTGCCAGGGGCTTTAATACCCAGCGACTTTCTTCTGAACTATAAGAGGCGGTAAAGTATGGCTTGCGGCGGGGTAGAAAGCCGTAGGAACAGCTAAGATGTCAATCCAAAGGGAGGTTTGCCCAATTTTCTACATGCTACCTTTACAACCCGTATATCTAAAAGCGGGGTTTATGACTATATTCTTACCGGTTTGTTAAACGTTTGTTAAGTATAGGCAAACGTTTGCGGGGACTTACATGCAGAAGAGCATACAGGCCAACACTATCTCTGAGAAGTTTGGAGCCGCTGGCCAGGAAAGTATGGAGCGCATATATTCCTGCGTGGACGTCTACATATAGTTTGTTTTGCCCCAATCACTTTCGTAACTTTCTTTCATGAAATACCTTCTTTCCATAACTGCCTCTGTTGTGGCAGCCATACTTACCGGCTGCACCGAGCAGCCTAAAGAGCAGCCAGCCACCGCAACCCTCGCCGCCACGCAGGATGACTCCCTCTCCTCCTGCTGCATTGCCGCTGTGCCCTCCCGCTTTGGAGCAGCATCAGCCCAGGAAACAAGCGCATGGAAACAGGTGTCGGAGAAAGAGCAGCAGGAAGGTATGGTGTGGGTAGCGGGCGACACCTTTTTGATGGGGGCGGACGATAAGCAGGCGCGGCCGGACGAACAGCCCAGGCACCAGGTAGCCGTGGACGGTTTCTGGATGGATGCCACAGAGGTAACGAACGCCGAGTTTGCGCGCTTTGTGGAAGCCACCGGCTACGTGACCACGGCCGAGCAAAAGCCGGACTGGGAAGAGCTGAAAAAACAGCTCCCTCCGGGCACGCCCAAGCCGGACGAGAGCCTGCTGGTACCGGCATCGCTGGTGTTCCAATCTCCGAAGGGGCAGGTAGACCTGAACGACTTTGCCAGTTGGTGGACCTGGCAAGAGGAGGCAAACTGGCGACAGCCGCACGGGCCAGGCAGCAGCATCAAAGGCAAAGAGAACCACCCCGTTGTGCACATTTCCTGGTACGACGCGCAGGCCTATGCCAAATGGACTGGCAAGAGGCTCCCGACAGAGGCGGAGTGGGAATGGGCCGCGCGCGGTGGAAAGAAAGACGCCATGTACCCCTGGGGAAACGAGGGCATTAACGCCGGCAAGCCAAAAGCCAACACCTGGAGCGGCACTTTCCCGACTAAAAACACGGAGCAGGACGGCTACTACCATTCGGCCCCCGTTAAGTCGTATGCCCCCAATGGCTATGGGCTGTATGACATGGCAGGCAACGTATGGGAGTGGTGCTCGGATTACTACCACAGCGATTACTACCGTACGATTCATACTTCTGCGGGGGTGCGCAACCCCGCCGGCCCGGCAGAAAGCCACGACCCAAACGAGCCACATGCTAAGAAGCGGGTGATCAGGGGAGGCTCCTTTCTCTGCAACGACAGCTATTGCTCCGGCTTTAGGGTAGCCGCCCGCATGAAGAGCACCGAGGACAGCAGCCTGGAGCACGTAGGCTTCCGCTGCGTGAAGGATTAGCAAACAAAAAAGCCCCCGCTTTCGCAGGGGCTCCCCCAATCATTCACCTATACTAACTTATAATGCTGTAATTCTCTTGATAAAAACGCAGAACACAACAAACATACATTTTGTGCGCGAACACGCAAGTTATTGACTCTAAAAATTTAAATTACCTCCCTAAAGCACCTACTCCCCTGGCCATACTTTACTTTGCAACGCATAAACCGTAACTTGGGCAACCGCTATACTTTATAAGATGCCACGGAAACCAACCACGATAAAAGAAATCGCTAAGATACTCCAAGTGTCTACTTCTACCGTTTCCAGGGCGCTGCACGACCACCCCAGTATTGGCACAGCCACCAGCGCCAGGGTAAAGCAACTGGCAAAGGAGCTGAACTATGAGCGCAACCAGACGGCGGTATACTTCCAGCAGGGCAAAACCTACACGATAGGCGTTATCCTGCCAGAGCTCTCGGAGGCATTCTTTTCCTCGGCCATCAGCGCGATAGAAGACACCGCCTATAAGCGAAACTACACAGTGCTGCTGGCCCAATCGCATGACGATGCCCAAACCGAGAAGCAGCTGGTGGAGAAGATGAAGAACCACCGGGTGGACGGCCTGCTGGTGTCCGTAGCCAAAACCACCTCTACCTTTGAGCATTTCAGCAGCCTGAGCAAGTTCAACATTCCCGTCGTGTTCTTCGACCGCATCCCGCCGATTAACGGTGTACACTCTGTGGCCTGTAGCATGGTTACCGGCACTATCGAGGCTGTTACTTATTTACTGAAGAAAGGGCACCGCGCAATCGGGATGATCAACGGGCCGGAAACGCTTTACGCCAGCACAGAGCGGCGGGAGGGCTACATTAAGGCGATGCAGAAGAACAGGCTCAAGTTCGACCCCTCGCTGGTCGTAGGCTGCGACCTGACGGAGGAAGGGACTATCAAGGCCCTGGAGGAGCTGCTGGCAAATAAGCGCAAAGCCACGGCAATCGTTACCTTCAACGATTATGTATGGCTCTACGCCCAGAAACACGCCCGCAGGCTGGGAATAAGCATCAACAAGGACCTGGAGTTTGTAAGCTACGCCAACCTGCCTATGATGGAGTACATGGACTATGCGCCGCTTGCCTCTGTGGAGCAGTTCCCGCACCAGCAGGGGCAGAAAGCGACCGAGATCCTGCTGGACCTGCTCGCTTCCGGCGAGGAGCAGCACCTGCGGCAGCAAGCGTACTATAAAGTCATTGTGGAGTCGCAGCTCGTGGAAAGCAGCCGGAAGCTGTAGTACCGCTCCGGCTGCCCACTTTTCTTTCTCTTAACCGCTGCCAACTCCTGAGTTTCCTGGCTGTCCCTTAAAAAACCTCGCAGACCCAGCACATGCCATACCCGATGCGCTGTGCGGCTACCAATTTAAGAGTCTATTGGGCCCAGTAGGTGCGTGTTCGTAAACATTATGTACTTTTTTTCTTGTTTCGTAGAAAATACCTGTTTACTTTTAAAAACTTTCCTCCATCACGCACGCTAAGCCCACGGCCCTTGCCTCTTATCCTTAGAAGTGAGTTTGGAGAGGTTATATACGCTAATTATAGAGGAAATCAGCTGAAACCCAGTGCAAAAGTACCCTCCTCGGGTAGCTTTATACTTGTGGTTCAGACAGGGAATATCCTAATCAACCTAGAAGAAAAAACCTCATTACATGCATAAAAGCCCTACTTTACTCATACTGGCGGCAGGTATGGCAACACGGTACGGCAGCCTGAAGCAGTTAGACGCTTTTGGCCCCAACGGAGAAACCATCATAGAGTACTCTATCCACGATGCCGTGAGAGCAGGGTTCGGCAAGGTGGTGTTCGTGATCCGCAAATCTATTGAAGAAGCGTTTAAAACAGCCATGCAGGAAAGGCTGCCGAAGGACCTTGCCGTAACGTATGTCACGCAGGAGCTCGACATGTTGCCGGACGGATTCAGCGTGCCCGAGGGACGCACCAAGCCCTGGGGAACGGCTCATGCCGTATGGGTAGCCAGCCCCGCGCTGCAGGAGCCCTTTGCGGTGATCAATGCCGACGACTTTTACGGCTATGAGTCCTTCAAACTGGCAGCTGACTTCCTGACAAGCAGCACCGACGAACGCGAGTATGGCCTGATTGGCTACAGGCTCTCCAACACCCTCTCCGAGCACGGCAACGTATCGCGCGGCATCTGCGCCTTTGGCCCCGACCACTCCCTGACATCACTCACGGAACTGACCAAGATCGGGCGCACGGCAAGCGGTGCCATCGCGGTAGAGGATGAGGGGGCGCAGCAGTGGCAGCTCACCGGTGAGGAAATTGTGTCGATGAACCTGATGGCTTTCAAACCCTCGGTGCTGCCATACTTTAACAAGTACCTGAAAGCATTTCTGCAGGAAAAGGGCCACGAACAGAAGACAGAGTTCTACCTGCCCTCTGTGGTCAATGCCATGCTGGCAACGGGAGCCGCCCGCGTAAAGGTGATTCCTACGCCGGAGAAGTGGTTCGGCGTGACCTATCCCGAAGACAAGGCGGGCACCATCCGGCAAATAAAAGACCTGATAGACGCCAATATTTACCCTGCAAACCTATGGGAAACTGCTACCCGACATACCATGAATGAAAACACCAACGCTGAGGCAAACCTGCGGGAGGTACTCTCCCACTTTATAATCGAAGGAAGTATAAGCAGCGTACGCCTCTACGGCTCGGGCCACATCCACGACACCTACGCGGTAACCAACGGCACACCCGACAGTCCTGATTACCTGTTGCAGCGCATTAACCACAACGTGTTTAAGAATGTGCCCCTGCTGATGGAGAACATCGAACTGGTGACGCGCCACCTGCGCCAGAAACTGGAGAATCTGCCCGGCGCGAGGCCCGACGAGGAAGTGCTTACCCTGGTGCCGACACATGCGCAGCAAAGCTTTTACCAAGACGCGGAAGGAAATTTCTGGAGGGTGTACCTGCTGCTGGATGGCACGCGCAGCTATGACATTGTGGAAACCCCGCAGCAGGCCCACGAAGGTGGCAAAGCCTTCGGCAAGTTCCTGGCCCTGCTGGCAGACCTGGACACAAACCAACTGCACGACTCCATCCCGGATTTCCATAACGTAGAGAGCCGCCTCCGCCTTTTTGAGGCAGCGCTACAACGCAACCCCAAAGACAGGGCACGACAGGTACCTCAGGAGATTGCCTTTGTGCAGCAGCGGGCCGAACAGATGAGCACGATCTGCAGGCTGGGACGCGAGGGCAGACTGCCCCTCCGCACCACACACAATGATACCAAGTTTAACAATGTACTGCTCGACAAGTATGACAAGGCACTCTGTGTGATAGACCTGGACACAGTGATGCCGGGCTACGTGGCCTACGACTTTGGCGACGCCATCCGCACGACCGTGAACAAGGCCGCAGAGGATGAAAAGGACCTGAGCAAGATCAACGTTGACTTCCACCTGTTCAAGGCTTTTACCGAGGGCTTTCTGCAGGAGACCTGCTCTTTTCTTACCCAGGAAGAAATCGTCTCGCTGCCGCTCGGCGCAACGCTGTTGCCCTACATCATGGGCCTGCGTTTCCTGACCGATTATATCGACGGCGACCATTATTACAAGATCCATTTTCCGGAGCACAACCTGCAGCGGGCACGTGCCCAGTTCAGGCTGGTGGAGGTGCTGGAAGCGAACATGGACCTGCTGCGCAACACCGTGCAGGAAACCGCCACCCTGTGCAAAACCACCGAAGCCGAGCAACAGAAGTAAAGAACATGAAACAACTGCTCGTCCCTGCACTACCTGCCCTGCAGCCCACTAGCCCGCTTTCCGACGTGTCGGAGGTGCTTGACCTGCTCCCCGCGCAACGCATCGACGTGGCGCCCTGGCCCTCTGGCGGGGCAAAGGTAGAAGCGGGCTTCACGCTTGCCCACAGCGGCAGCCACCTGCTGCTCAAGTATAAAGTACGGGAGCAGGCGGTGCTGGCGCGTTACAGAAACATCAACGATCCTGTTTACAAGGACACTTGCGTGGAGTTCTTTATCTCTTTTGGGGAGGAGCCCGCTTACTATAACATAGAGGCCAACTGCCTGGGTACCTGCCTGGTAGCCTATGGCCCGGGGAAGCAGGATAGAAAGCCACTCGCTGTAGAGGCTATCTCACAAATAGAGCACCTGGCCAACCTTAAGGTAGCCAACCACGGCCAAAAGGAGCGGGCCTGGGAGCTGACCCTCCGGATACCTGCCGCAGTGTTTACCGAACACCGGCTGGAGCACTTTGCCGGGCTGCAGGCCCGGGGCAACTTTTATAAATGCGGGGATGATCTGCCGGAGCCCCACTTCCTGGTCTGGAACCCGGTAACGGCTCCCGTGCCAAATTTTCACTGCCCCAAGGATTTTGGCGCCATCTCTTTCAGTGAAGGATGATACCCGCGAGCAGAGACCTCAGACGGAGGAGCATCAGGCAGGATTTATACTTGACCGGATCATTTCAACATAACATAACCGAAACATCAGCTTAACTTCTAACCTATAAAACCATGAGTAGTAACCGCAGAGAATTCTTGAAACTTTCCGGTCTGGCTGGGATAAGCATCGCCGGCACAGGCTTGCTCGCAGGCTGTGCCACAGGCGCCGCAGAAGAGCAATCGAAGTCCAACCTGGCCCAGATAGCACAACAGGCCCAACGCAAGCACACGCAGCAGTTTAACATGAGTGGCTACAGTGCCCCCAAGCTAAACAAGGTGCGCATCGGATTTGTGGGCCTGGGCATGCGCGGCCCCGGCGCCGTGTACCGCATGAGCAACATTGAAGGCGTAGAGATAAAGGCGCTCTGCGACCTGCTCCCGGAGCGGGCCGAGAAAGTAAAAAAGGAGCTGCAGGAAAGAACAGGCTCTGCCCACAACCCCACCCTCTACTCCGGTAAGGAAGAATCCTGGAAGGAAATGTTTAACCGGGACGACCTGGACCTGATCTATATCACCACGCCCTGGCACCTGCACGCCCCACAGGCCATTTATGCCATGGAGCACGGCAAGCACGCTGCCGTGGAGGTGCCGGCCGCCACAAGTATAGAAGAGTGCTGGCAACTGGTAGAGACATCGGAGCGCACCAAGAAGCACTGCATGATGCTGGAGAACTGCTGCTACGACTTCTTCGAGATCCTGACGCTGAACATGGCCCGCCAGGGCTACTTTGGCGAGATCGTGCACGGCGAGGGTGCCTACATCCACCAACTACTGGACCTGAACTTCGACAAGGACGGCTACCAGAACATGTGGCGCCTGCGCGAGAACATGACCCGCAACGGCAGCCTCTACCCTACCCACGGCCTTGGCCCTATCTGCCAGGTGATGAACGTGAACCGCGGCGACGTAATGGACTACCTCACTTCGGTATCGACGGACGATTTCCAGATGTATGAGGAGGCGCAGAAGCGTGCCGAGGGCGATGCGTTCTACAAGGAATTCGTGCAGGATACCTATCGTGGCAACATGAACACCACCACCATCCGCACCAAGAAAGGCCGCACCATCATGATCCAGCACGACGTAACCACGCCGCGCCCTTACTCCCGCATCCACCTGGTGAGCGGCACCAAGGGCATGGCGCGTAAGTGGCCGGAGGCAAAGATCTCCAAAGGCCACGGCTGGCTCAAGCCAGAGGAGGTGAAGGCCCTGGAAGAGCAGTACACCCCGGAGATCGTGAAAAAGATCGGCGAGATGGCCAAGAAGATCGGCGGCCACGGCGGCATGGACTTCATGATGGACTGGCGCCTGATCGACTGCCTGCGCAACGGCCTGCCACTGGACCAGGATGTATACGACGCCGCCTCCTGGACGGCTGTGGGTCTGCTGAGCGAGTGGTCGGTAGCCAACCGCTCCAACTCCATCGACGTGCCTGACTTTACGGGTGGTGCCTGGCAGAAGAACGCGCCGGTAAACCTGTCGCTGGCAGGCGGCGGCACTACTAACGTGATCGTTAAATCCTAAGCTAACCAACGTATAACGCGCTGCCAGACTGCACGCCGTTTTATACTTTAGCCATAGCCCCGGCCACTAAAGCCGGGGCTTTTTTTATGCTTCCGGCAAGGCAAGGCTATACTTTTGCTGATTTGGGTTTCGCTTAAGAAGAATATTCCTTTAATTTTATATATTGTCGGGAGATAATGGCAGGAACACCTGAGACCGGCGTTGAAAAAGCTGCCAAAGCAGGTCGTTTTCGCGGGAACACCTCAAAGCAAAGTATAAATCCTCTGCACGCGTGAGCGGCGGAGCAAAGTATAAACTCACAAAAGAGACGCAGAACTTGAACAAGGTGGTAAGGATAAAGGATATTGCTGAGAAGGCGAATGTATCAACAGGAACCGTGGACCGTGTGCTTCATAACCGCGGCAGGGTGGCCGATGACGTGCGCCAGCGGGTGCTTAAAATTGCCGAGGAGCTCAACTACAAGCCCAACATCCTGGCCCGCGCCCTGGTTAACAACAAAATCTACCAGATAGCCGCCCTCATACCCGACCCTGCCTACGACCGCTACTGGAAGGCCCCGCAGGAGGGCATTGAAAAGGCCGAGGAGGAACTCCAGCAGTACGGCATGCGGGTGACACAATTCTGTTTCGACCCTTTCAACGCTGAGTCTTTTGTGAAGGAGGCCGATAAGGTAGCCTCCCGGTCATTTGATGGCATATTGGTGGCTCCTGTGTTTTACCGGCAGTCGCTGGCATACTTCAGTAAATGGAGGCGCCAGGGAATCCCCTTTGTGCTCTTCAATACGCAGATCCCTAATTACGAACCGCTCATGTACATCGGCCAGGACTCTTACCAGAGTGGTTTTCTGGCTGCCAAGTTACTGCATTATGGTAACCAGGAGAAAGGCTCTTTTCTGGTGGCGCATATTGAGGAGGATGTCGCGAACTCCTCCCACCTGATCAGCAAGGAGCAGGGCTTCGTGGATTACTTCGTGACGCAGGAACTGGAGGGCAAGTATAATGTAGTGCAGGTAGACGTGCAAGGCGGTGGCAAGCAAAGTATAATCCAGCAGCTCGACAAGGTTCTGAAAGACACACCAGACATCAGGGGCGTGTTTGTGACCAACTCCAAGGCCCACATTATGGCAGATTACCTGGCGCAGAAGAAGCTGCAGCACGTGCACCTGGTAGGCTACGACCTGATCGAGGAGAACCTGGCCCACCTGAACACCAACCACATCAATTTCCTGATCAACCAGAACCCCAGGGGCCAGGGATATTGGGGTATTCAGGGCCTGGCCGACCACCTGATCTTCAAGAAAAAGAACAACCCGATCAAGTACCTGCCACTGGATATCATCACAAAAGAGAACCTGCACTATTATATTGAGGCGGCCCAGTGAACTCGATAATGTAGCATCGCCCGCTGCGTGGATTTTATACTTTGGCTATACTTGTATACTTGTCTCTCGTTGCTGGCGCTTGTAGCTCGTGCCGCTTGTACTTAGGCTATACTTTCCAGTTTATACTTGCTGCTATACTTTATACTTTCCCTGGCGCAAGCGTCCGCTTGTGCCTTTTTATACTTGGATTATACTTAATACTTTGGCTATACTTGCTCATACTTGATTTATACTTTCCTAGCCGCTGCTTCCTTCCACTTGACACAGGCTATACTTGCTAGCTGCCGCTGATCCTCAGTCTTACTTGCCTATTGTTTTTATTTTATACTTTGGCTCCCTCAAGGCCGGGAGGCCGCGCCTTGGGGGTAGGGGCCCTCGATAAGGGCATCGCGCTGGGAGCTTTTCCTGCCCTCGTGCCTCGGGCTGCCTCACTCTCGTTCGGCACCGGAAAAACTCGCATAGGCGCTCAACCCAAAGGCTGGGATCAGATTCGATAGCCGCTGCCTTGCTGTCATCTCGACCTCAGGGAGAGATCCCTATAGAATTCCAGATAGATCTCTCGCGCTGCTCGAGATGACAAAGAAAGGATTTCACCTGTTCGTACATGGTCGCGACCTGTCCGAACAATACCGGCAGCAACTATAAAACTTATACTTTGGTTATAGCATTTACAGAGCTCCCCTCCTTGGACAAGGAGGGGTAGGGGTGGGGTGAAATTGAGCCCTGCGCTAAAAAAACATCCCTCTCCTAAAAGTATAGGAGAGGGATGCCAGTACCCAGTTGGAAGTATAAACTATCTTCTCTTTCTATATCCTATTTCTCCCGCGACATAGAATAAGGAAAAGCATCTTCTTTCGTGCCGCGCTGCTTGTTAGGCGAACCGGTCATCTCGAAATCCATACTTGCTCCTTTCATCAGCTCCTTATAGCTTAGCCAGTTTTTGTCGTAGGCTTTGCCATTGAGGCGCATACTTTGGATATAGCGGTTCTCATTGCTGTTCTGTGGTGCGTTGATCACGATCTCTTCTCCGTTCTCCAGCTTTAGGGTAGCCTTTTTAAACAGCGGCGCACCCAGCACATACTGGTCGGTGGCGGGCGTTACCGGGTAGAAACCCAGGGCCGAGAACACGTACCAGGCCGAGGTCTGACCATTGTCTTCGTCGCCGCAGTAGCCGTCCGGGGCCGAAGTATACATGCGGTTCATTGTTTCGCGCACCCAGTACTGCGCCTTCCAGGGCTCGCCGGCATAGTTGTAGAGGTAGATCATGTGCTGGATGGGCTGGTTGCCGTGAGCATACTGGCCCATGTTGGCAATCTGCATTTCCCGGATCTCGTGGATCACCTGGCCGTAATAACTCTCGTCGTACACGGGCGGCAGCGTGAATACCGAGTCGAGCTTGGCGGTAAAGTTAGCCTTGCCACCCATTAAATCGATCAGGCCCTGCACATCGTGGAACACCGACCAACTGTAGTGCCAGCTGTTGCCCTCCGTAAAGGCATCGCCCCACTTAAAGGGGTTAAACGGCGACTGAAACGTGCCGTCCTGGTTCTTGCCGCGCATCAGGCCCGTAGACGGGTCGTAGAGGTTGCGGTAGTTCTGGGCACGCTTGGCGTAGAGCTTGATTTCCTTTTTAGGCCTTTTGAGCGCTTTGGCCAGCTGGTAAATGGCAAAGTCATCGTAGGCATACTCCAGCGTGCGGGCAGCGTTCTCGTTGATCTTCACATCGTAAGGCACATAGCCCAGTTTGTTGTAGTAGGCGGCACCGGCACGACCTACCGCCGTCAGCGGCCCCTCGTTGTTAGCTCCCTTCAGCATGCCTTCGTAAAGCGCCTTGATATCTTGGCCGCGGATGCCTTTCAGGTAAGCATCTGCCACCACCGAGGCAGAGTTGTTGCCCACCATCACGTTGCGGTAACCCGGGCTCGCCCACTCCGGCAGCCAGCCGCCTTCCTTGTAAGTATTGGCCAGGCCCTCCTGAATCTCCGCGTTCACCGACGGGTACATCAGGTTCAGGAAAGGGAACAGCGCACGGAAGGTGTCCCAGAAACCGGTATCAGTATACATGAAGCCAGGCAGCACTTTGCCGTTGTACGGGCTGTAGTGCACTGTTTTTCCATTGGCATCGATCTCGTAGAACTTGCGCGGGAAAAGCAGCGTGCGGTACAGGTTAGAGTAGAAGGTGCTGATCTGCTCGGGCGTGCCGCCCTCCACAGCTACGCGGCTCAACTGCTCGTTCCAGGCCTTCTTGCCCTTTGTCTTCACCGTTTCAAAGTCGTCGTTGCCAATCTCCTTCAGGTTAAGCTCAGCCTGCTCCGGGCTGATGAACGAAGAGGCCACGCGCGCATTTACCTGCTCCCCTTTCTTCGTCTTGAAGCCGATAACGGCGCCGACGTGGTTGGCCTGCAGCTCCAGGTTGTTGCTCAGCGCGTTGTCCTGCCAGGTATGGGTGTAGGCAAAAGGCTTGTCAAACACGATCACAAAGTAGTTCTTGAAATTCTCCGGCACGCCCCCGCTGTTTTTAGTCGTGTAGCCCACGATCTTGTTCTCGCCCGGAATCACCTTCACATAAGAGCCCTGGTCAAAAGCATCCACCACCACAAAGGCACTGTCGGTTTGAGGGAAGGTGAAGCGGAAGCTGGCGGCGCGCTCGGTCGGCGTGATCTCGGTGGTCACGTCGTGGTCGGCCAGGTATACGCTGTAGTAGTAGGGCTTGGCCACCTCGGCCTTATGCGAGAACCAGCTGGCGCGGCTGTCCTGGTCGAAACGCAGCTTGCCGGTTACCGGCATGATGGCAAATTGCCCGTAGTCGTTCATCCACGGCGAGGGCTGGTGCGTCTGTTTAAATCCCCGAATCTTGTCGGCGCTGTACATGTAGCCCCAACCGTCGCCCATCTTGCCCGTTTGCGGCATCCAGAAGTTCATGCCCCAGGGCAGGGCAATGGCCGGATAGGTGTTGCCGTTGGAGAGGCTGTGCTTGGAGTCGGTTCCCACTAGCGGACTTACCCACTCCACCGGATCGGTTACTTTATCAACCAAAACGGTTTGGGCAGAAGCGGTAAATGTGGCAAGGGTGAAAAGAAACAGGAGCAATTTTTTCATGACATGTAAAGT
Organism: Pontibacter flavimaris; assembly: GCF_001907195.1. Classification (GTDB taxonomy): domain Bacteria; phylum Bacteroidota; class Bacteroidia; order Cytophagales; family Hymenobacteraceae; genus Pontibacter; species Pontibacter flavimaris. The sequence continues at coordinate 409,419 of NZ_LVWA01000005.1, read as the reverse complement.
AAGCGGGGTATGTTTATACTTTTAAAGGTTAAGCTTTTATCTATCCTTCAAGTATACAACATTCTGAATAAAGTGCCGCGCCGATTTATACTTTCCGGCTACAAAGCCCGGTCCAGGTGCACATAGCCGCCATCCACATGAATGAGCTGGCCGGTGGTGTGGCTGGATTTGGGCGAGAGCAGGAATGCGACCGTATTGGCAATCTCGGTGGTGGTGGTCATGCGCTGCTCCAGCGGAATTTTCTGTGTAATGGATTTCATTTTTTCCTCCGGATTATCGAACGTGCTGATCCAGGATTCGTAGAGCGGCGTCCAGGCTTCGGCCACGATCACGGCGTTAACTCTGATACTATAGGGCAACAGTTCCACGGCCCACTCGCGGGTGAGGGCGTTGCGGGCGCCGTTAGAAGCGGCATAAGCTGAAGTGCCTCCCTGGCCTGTCTCGGCCGTTTTGGAGCCAATGTTCACAATCGCGCCTTTTGATTCTTTGAGCGCTGGCAAGGCATAGTGCGCCATCAGGTAATAATGCACCACGTTCTTGTGGAGCGAAGCCATAAAGGCGTCGTAGCTGCCTTTTTCCAGCCCTACCCCATCGTTCACGCCAGCATTGTTCACCAGTCCGTCGATGCGGCCATACTTTTGCAGCACGGCCTGCACGGCCTGCTCACAGGCGGCGGGTTCTGTCAATTCAGCGACCACCTCAAAAGCCTGCCCGCCGGCAGCCTCTACCTCAGCTACCGTTTTCTGGTTGTCATCCTTGTTCCGGCCGATGATAACAGGTATAGCGCCTTCGCTGGCCAGCACCTGCACAATGCCTTCGCCGATGCCTTTGGCTCCGCCGGTCACGATGATGACTTTATCTTTGAGTTCTAAATCCATACTTATGTCAGGTTATAAAACGTAGCGGCGTTGCCACCGAAAACGGCCGCCTGTTCTTCTTTAGAGAAAGCGGAAAAGTACTCCTCCACAATGCCCAGCATCTCGCCATAACTGGCCGCTACCAGGCACACCGGCCAATCAGAGCCGAATAGTAGGCGGCTCGTGCCGAAGGTTTCCACAATGCTATCCAGGTAGGGGCGGAAGTCTTCTTTTTTCCAGTGCTGCCAGTCGGCCTCTGTTACCATGCCCGATACTTTACAGCACACGTTTTCATACTTGCCAAAAGCCTTTATACTTTGCCGCCACGCATCTATACTTTGGTTCTTGATGTCAGGCTTGGCCAGGTGGTCAATCACGAAAGGCTGATCGGGGAAAGCCGCCACGAACTCTCTGGAAAAATCGAGCTGGTTGGGGTAGATGAGCACATCGTAGGTATAGCCATACTTGCCCAACTTGCCCACCCCGCGCCTGAACTCGGGCCGCAGCATGATGGCCGGGTCCGGGTTGCCCTGCAGAATGTAGCGGAACCCTTTTAGCTTCTCGAACTGCTTGTAATAGGCCAGCTTCTCCTCCACGTCTTCGGCTAGAAGATCTACCCAACCGACTACGCCTTTCACAAAATCATACTTGGCAGCCTGCTCCAGCAGAAAATCGTTCTCCTCCTCCGGCTGCGCCGACTGCACCAGCACACAGCCATCGAAGCCGTGCTGGTGCAGCAGGGGCTGCAGGTCCCCGGGCAGGAAATCGCGCTGAATCACCGCCATCTCGTCAGTTATCCAGCTCTCGCGCCAGGGGTTATACTTCCAGAAATGCTGGTGGGCGTCTATTTTAAGCATAGGCGCTTACGGTTTGCTTCGAGGAGCCCAGCCCGTCGATGCCCAGTTCCACCACGTCGCCCTCCTTCAGGTATACTTGCGGGTGCATGCCCAGGCCTACTCCGGCTGGCGTACCTGTGGTGATCATGTCGCCTGGCAACAGGGTCATGAACTGGCTCAGGTAAGAAATCAGGAAAGGGATCTTGAAGATAAGGTTAGCGGTAGTGCCGTCCTGCATGGTCTTGCCGTTCACGGTCAGCCACAGGCGCAGGTTATCTACATCCTTCAGCTCATCCGGCGTGGCCAGGAACGGACCTACCGGCGCGAAGGTGTCGTTGCTTTTTCCTTTTACCCACTGCCCGCCGCGCTCCAACTGGAAGGCGCGCTCGCTGTAGTCGTTGTGCAGGGCGTAACCGGCCACATACTCCAGCGCCTCCTCTTCCGACACATAGGTCGCCTTCTTGCCAATCACTACGGCCAGCTCCACTTCCCAGTCCAGCTTCTCGGAATTTCTGGGGATGATCACATCATCATTCGGACCGCAAAGCGCGGAAGTGGCTTTAAAGAACACAATGGGCTCCTGCGGAATGGCGGCACCTGTTTCTTTGGCATGGTCGGCGTAGTTCAAGCCAATGCAAACAATCTTGGACGGACGGGCAATCGGCGATCCCAAGCGAACATCATCCGCTACTTGCGGCAGCTTGCCTTCATGCTGCTGCACAAAGGCTTTCAGGCGCTCCAGCCCGTTGCGCTGGAAGAATTGCTCGTTGTAGTCCTCGCCAAAGGCGGACACATCATACTTTATATTGTTCAGGATCACGCCGGCTTTCTCCTGGCCCGGCTCACCAAATCGGATTAATTTCATGGCAATTTTTGTAAGTATACTTTGGCTCTCAGCTTGCGCTGGAGCGGTTTGATTTAGAATGTGAAAATGTAAACTTGCCCCTACCTAAGAGGCTTCAGTTGCTATGCCGCGAGCGTCCACGCTCGTGACCGGCTATAGCATGGGCCTCCGGCCCAGTCGGATTACAAATCCGACACTATAGTAAGGCACGGGTTACAAACCCGCACCAGCAAATTAGCTGCAAGCCAGTTAAAAACTGGCCCCAAGCTAACTCCAAGTCACAGACTTGAAGCATGGAAAGAACTAATTATTCAGTGTGATAAAGCCACCATCAATCGGATAGTCACAGCCGGTGATGAAACTGGCCTCGTCTGAGCACAGGTACAGGGCCAGTGCGGCTACTTCTTCCGGCTTGGCCATGCGCCCGATGGGTTGCGTTTTGGAGAGCTTTTCGAACATCTCCTCTTCCTGGCCCGGGTAGTTCTTTGCGATAAAGCCATCCACGAAAGGCGTGTGCACGCGTGCCGGCGAGATGCTGTTGCAGCGGATGTGAGCGCCCAGGTAATCCTTGGCTACCGACATGGTCATGGCGTGGATGGCGCCCTTGCTCATGGTGTAGGCAAAGCGGTCGGGTATGCCCACGTGCGAGGCGATGGACGCCAGGTTGAGGATAGCCCCGCCACTGTGCTGTTTCATACTTGCCACGGCTGCCTGCAGGCAGTTGTAAGCGCCCTTCACGTTCACCTGGTAAATACGATCCAGGTCTTCTTCCGAGGTATTCTCCAGGTTACCCACATGCGCGATGCCGGCGTTGTTCACCAGGATATCCACCTGGGCTATACTTTTAAAAACCTCCCGTACCTGGCTCTGTTTGCTCACATCGCACGTATGGCTGTAGGCTTTGCCGCCGTTAGCTTCTATCTCTGAGAGTGTCTGTGCTGCCGCTTCGTGGCTCAGCTCAATGACATGCACCTCGGCGCCCTGCCGGGCAAAAACAATGGAAATAGCCTTGCCGATGCCGCTTCCGCCACCCGTCACTACGGCCTTCTTTCCGGTTAACTCAAACATGGTTATTTGTTGTTAGTTAGTAGTTGTTCGTTCTTAGGTATTGGGTTGATGTCTTATACTTTTTCTCGCGCTTTCCCCTGCTTTGGGTAGGTAACAGTTTCGTTCTATTTTTTTGTCATCCTGAAAGGATCTTGGTGGCAAGTAGCATAAGCTTAAACTCCCTTCTACCAGGTTTCTTTACAGAATGACGAATAATTTAAAAGAACTATACTCCCCTGCCTGCTTTAGGAAAAGAGAACAATCCGCCATTAAAGCGACACGCCGCGCTTCCAGAAGATGAAGTCGTCCTGGCCCAGCTCCATGGCCTTAGTGTCGAACTCGCCGCCGGCCAGGCCGATGATGTACTCCAGCATCTCCTCGCCCAGCTGCTCAATCGTTTTCTCCCCACTGATAACCGGACCTGCGTCCAGGTCGATGATGTCGGGCAGGCGGGTAGCGAGGCTGGTGTTGCTGGATACCTTCACGACCGGAGAAATCGGATTGCCGGTCGGGGTGCCCAGGCCAGTCGTGAATAACTGAATCGTACAGCCTGAACCGGCCATAGCGGTAGTACTCTCCACATCGTTACCGGGGGTGCAGAGCAAGGTAAGGCCGCTGCGACGGATGTACTGTCCGTAGCCCAGCACATCGGTTACCGGCGAGGTGCCGCCCTTTTTAGCTGCCCCCGCTGATTTGATGGCGTCCGTAATCAGGCCATCGCGGATGTTACCGGGCGAAGGGTTCATGTCAAAGCCTGAGCCCACGGCCTCGGCACGGGCAGCATAATCGCGCATAAGCGTTACGAAGCGATTGACTGTTTCCTCATCCACGCAGCGATTGATCAATTCCTGCTCCACCCCGCATAGCTCCGGAAACTCGCTCAGCACCACTTTTCCACCTAAAGCAGCAATTAAATCAGCCGCATAGCCCACCGCCGGATTGGCTGAGATGCCTGAAAAACCGTCTGAACCGCCGCACTCCACGCCCACTACCAATTTGTCCAATGGAGCAGGCTGGCGTTCTAACTTATTGGCCTCCGCTATACCTCTAAACGTCTGCAGAATTGCATCCGAAAGCATCGCTGATTCTGAAGCGGCTTTCTGCTGTTCAAAAATCAGCAGCGGTTTGGAGAAGCTTGGATCGCGTTCTTTGAGTTTTTCCTGCAATATGCTTACCTGCGCATGCTGGCAACCCAGGCTCAGCACCGTAATACCGGCCACGTTGGGATTCACACAGTAGCCCGCCAGTATGGCGCACAGGTTATCTGAATCCTCGCGGGTACCGCCGCAGCCACCATCGTGCACGATAAACTTCACGCCATCCACGTTCGGGAAGAGGCGCTGCTTGGAAGTATAAACCGGAGCTGCGTCAAAGGTATACTCCCGCAGGTCTTTGCCCTGCCTGTACAGTTCTGCCAGCTCCCGCACCTGCACTTCATACTTGTCGGTGGAAGTATAGCCCAACTCTTTGAGGAAGGCATTTTTAAGCGTTTCGATGTTGCGGTTTTCGCAGAACACCAGCGGCAGCACCAGCCAGTAATTGCGCGTGCCCACCTGTCCATCGGCGCGGTGGTAGCCCTGGAAGGTGCGGTTCTGCCACTTGCTCACGTCCGGTGCCTGCCACACGTACTCTTCTGTTTTCTTTGAAAAGCTCTCGGCCGCGTGCTTCAGGTTTTCGGTCGTCAGCAGGCTTCCGGCAGGCAGATCGCGTGTGGTTTTGCCCACCAGTACACCATACATGTATACTTCGGTACCAGCGGTCATGTCTGTGATGGTGAACTTATGCTTGGCCGCCACCGCGTCCTTCAGGGCAAATTCCTGCCCGTTAAAGTAGATCAGGCTGCCGGCTTTCTGGTCCTGCAGGGCCACCAGCACGTTGTCTTTGGGGTGGATCTGGAGGTATGTTTGTTTGGTTTCTGCTATCATGGGGTACTCGGTTATACTTTCTAATGGCGCAAGTCTTCAGACTTGTGTCCTATAATGATGTCGGGTCTGTGACTTGGCTGGCTTAAAAAGCCATGCTTATACTTCTGTTATACTTTATACTTGAGCTATACTTTATTCCATCCCCAATCGCTGGCGCGAGTTTGCAACTCGTGCCTAACTATGATGTTGGTTTTGCAACCCAACTGGCTTGAAAAGCCATACGCTACACATGAGCTATACTTTATACTTGTCGGTTTATACTTATCTGACGCAAGCGTCCGCTTGTGCCTCTATTAGCTACAGCCTTCCACAACTGGAATCAAGCTATACTTTCATAGCCACCGCTTCCTTCTACTTGACACAAGTTATACTTATTAGCTTCCGTTCTTCCCTCTGGCTTTACAAACCTATTGTTTCACATCATACTTTGGTGCTCTCAAGCCCGAGAGGGCTCGTTTTCCTGCTCGGCGCTGGGAGCTTTTCCTGCCCTCGTACCTCGGGCTGCCTCGCTGTCGCTCGTCACCGGAAAAACTCGCATAAGAGGGCCCCTACCCCCGGCGCTTCACAGAAAAACTGGGTACATGTTCGATAGCTGCTGCTATTTGTCACCTCGACCTTTGGGAGAGTCTCTATAGAATTCCAGATAGATCTCTTGTTCCACTCGAGATGACAGGGAAAGTAGTAAGTATAGCTCCCTCCCCTGTTCTTAGGGGAGGGTTGGGGAGGGGTAACTCTACAACGCAAAAATCCGCTCCATCAGCTGCCACTTCTCTCCTGCTGCCACGCCGGGCAGGGCCTGCTGGTATTGCCACATCAGCTCTTCCCACTCCTGCACCTTCGCGTTGGCGGCGTCCAGGGCGGCTTTCTTCTCGAAGCTGAAATCATCCTCCGTCTCCATGAGCATGAACAGGCGGTTACTCCATCTATAAATCTCCATATGGCGGATGCCGGATTCTTTTATACTTGCCTGTATCTCGGGCCATACATGCCTATGATACGCCTCATATTCAGCGATGAGCGTTGGATCGTCTTTTAAATCGAGTGTTAATCCGTATCTTTTCATGTTAATGCGCTAAAACTACTTCTCTCTGCTTTACAGTTATATTCCGGTAGGCAAAGTATAAAACCACCAGGAAACACGCCGCCGGCACCAGATAGGCCACCCGAATATTATAGCTATCCGACACGCCGCCCATCACCACCGGCAGAACCGCGCCTCCCACAATCGACATGATCAGCAGAGAAGAACCTTGCTTGGTTTTGGCACCCAGCCCCTGTATGCTCAGCGAGAAAATAGTCGGGAACATGATCGACATGAAGAACTCTACCCCAATCAGGGCATAGATCGACACGTAACCACTGGCCGCCACGGCTGCCACGGTGAGCAAGAAGCACAACACAGCGTAAATCGCCAACAGCCTGGCCGGAGGGATAAACCGCATCAGGAAAGTACCCACGAAGCGGCCGATCATGAAGCCAAACAGGGCCACAGCCAGCAGCATAGCGGCGGTCTTCTCATCTACCCCGGCGGCACTGCCCGAGAAGCGGATGAAGAAGCTGGCAATGCACACCTGCGCCCCCACATAGAAGAACTGCGCCACCACACCCAGCATCAGGTTGCGCCGCTTGATTATACTTTCACCATCATCCGCACTTGCCGCCACTCCTTCTTCCTCGGCAATTTCCGGAAGCGGCACGCGCCAAAGCAGCAGCGCCACCACCAGCACGACCAGTCCGATAAGAAGATAAGGCACCTGCACGCTGGAGGCCTCCATGTCCAGGTAAGCCGTTGCTTCGGCGGCTGGCATGGCAGCCAGTTCTGCTTCGGTATAAGAGGTGCCGGAAAGTATAAAGATACCGCCCAGCAAAGGAGCGATCGTAGCCGCAAGCCCGTTAAACGATTGGGAGAAGTTAAGGCGCTGTGTGGCAGTGTCCGGATCGCCAAGCACGGTTACATAGGGGTTGGCCGCCGTTTCCAGAAACGTAAGCCCGCTGGCAATAACAAAGAGCGCCCCTAAAAAGAAGCCGAACATCCGGAGTTCAGCAGCCGGGTAAAACAGGAAGGCCCCGATCGCGAAAAGCACCAACCCAAGTATAATCCCGCTTTTATACCCGAAGCGCTTCATAAAGTATCCGGCAGGTAGCGCCATCACGAAATAAGCGATAAAAAAGGCCGAATCGATGAAAGCCGACTGCACATCACTTAGCTGGCAGGCCTTTTTCAGGTGCGGGATAAGAATCGGGTTCAGGTTGTGGGCGAAGCCCCACAGAAAGAACAGCGATGTAATAAGAATAAAAGGCAGGTAATACCTGTTCTTTTTAGGTGCTTGCATAAACTGTTTTATATGTAGAAATCGAAACCCGTCTTCATAATTCCTGCCTGTGGTGCGCTATACTTCCCCTTCCCTCGTCCTGCTGCGCTTCACCTGGTCATTGTTTTAACATCTTCTTTAGTATTTTAGAAGATTAATTCTTTAATTTAAGTATTACATAATGCCAACCCAATAAAAACGGAATATTTTTGAAAAAATATGCTAAATTTATGCTGCTCCAGATAATTTGTGTTCGATAACACACTTTTATAACAGCAGAAGACAATATATAATATCCCACAAGAAAACATCCATCTGATAACTCTTTACCATATGCATTTTAAGCGTACGATTGCAGCCATTGCCACGTCTGCCTGCGTGCTGTCGGGGCTACTTTTCAGCCCGGCGCCTGCCTTTGCTCAGGCCACCACCACGCAACAGCAAACTGTTTCCATTATTCCGCAGCCTGTTAAGCTGACCCAGCAGAGCGGCAGCTTCGCCCTTAACAAGGACACCAGGATCTTTGTGGACCCGAAAAATGAGGAACTTCGCAAGATAGGCGAGTACCTGGCCAAAAACATCAAAGAGATGACCGGCGTGCAGCCCAAAGTAGAGCAGAAAGCTCCTGCCAAAAACAGCAGCAACTACCTGCACCTCACGCTCAGCACTCCTGTTGATACGTTGGGCAGCGAGGGCTATACTTTAAATGTTACATCAGACAACATTATACTTGCCGCCAAGGAACCACACGGGATTTTCCTGGGCACGCAGACAGTTCGCCAGCTTTTACCGGCCCAGCCAACCAAGTCCCCGGTTAGCATTCCGGCCCTGGAGGTGGTGGACAAGCCGCGTTACCAGTGGCGCGGCATGCACCTGGACGTGGCCCGTCACTTCTTCCCGGTGGAGTTCGTGAAGGAGTACATCGATTACCTGGCCATGCACAAGATGAACACCTTCCACTGGCACCTGACCGAGGACCAGGGCTGGCGCATCGAGATCAAAAAATACCCGGAACTGACCAAAGTAGGCGCCTTCCGCGACGGTACCCTGATCGGGCATTACAGCGACCAGCCACACAAGTTTACTAATGAGCGCTACGGAGGTTTCTATACCCAGGAGCAGATCAAGGACGTGGTGAAGTATGCGCAGGAGCGCTACATCACCGTAGTGCCGGAAATCGAGATGCCGGGCCACGCCCTGGCCGCGCTTACCACTTATCCGCACCTTTCCTGTACCGGCGGCCCGTTTGAGGTAGAGCAGAAATGGGGTGTGTTCGATGATATCTTCTGCGCCGGCAACGAAGAGACCTTCACTTTCCTGGAAGACGTGATGACCGAGGTGCTGGCCCTGTTCCCAAGCAAGATCGTGCACATCGGTGGCGACGAGGCCCCGAAAACCCGCTGGAAAGAGTGCCCCAAGTGCCAGAAGCGTATCGCTGACGAAGGCCTGAAAGACGAGCACGAACTGCAGAGCTACTTTATCCAGCGCATGGAGAAGTTCCTGAACAGCAAAGGCCGCACCATTATTGGCTGGGATGAAATCCTGGAAGGCGGACTGGCTCCTAATGCGTATGTGATGAGTTGGAGAGGTACCGAGGGGGGTATTGCCGCCGCCAAACAGCACCATTACGTGGTGATGACACCGGGCTCGCACGTATACTTCGACCATTACCAGGGCGAACCTAGCCTGGAGCCAACGGCCATTGGCGGCCTGACAACGCTGGAGAAAGTATACGCCTTTGAGCCTACGCCAGCCGAACTATCCGCAGAAGAGAAAAAGTATATCCTGGGCGCGCAGGCCAACGTCTGGACCGAGTATATCCCAAGTACTGATCATGTGGAGTACATGGTGTTTCCGCGCATCTCTGCCCTTTCGGAAGTGCTTTGGACACCGGCTGCCAAGAAAGACTGGAACGACTTCCAAACACGCATGCAGCAGCAGTACAAGCGCTTCGACCACCTGGGCGTAAACTACGCGCGCAGCACCTTCAACGTGAAGCAAAACATCACCGTGGACCCGACACAGAGCGTAGCCACCGTTGCACTGGCCACCGACGCCAAAGGCCCGCAGATCTATTATACACTAGATGGCTCTGAGCCGACTACTGCTTCGCAGGCCTACACTGCGCCTTTCCAGCTCACCAACACCGCTACCATCAAGGCGGCTTCTTTTGATGAGAAAGGCAAGCAACTGGGCAAAGTAAGCAGCCGCGATGTGAACCAGCACCAGGCCTTTGCCCACACCGTGGAGCTAAAGAACGCGCCACACCGCAACTATACGGCCGCCGGCGGCCTGACGCTGGTAGACGGACAACTGGCCACGAACAGCTTCACCAACGGCCAGTGGCTGGGCTTCCTGGGTGACGATTTCGAGGCTGTGATCGACCTGAAAGAGAAAAAGCCGGTGAACCGCATCATTAGCTCTTACCTGCAGACCAAGAACGACGGCATTCAGCTGCCGGCCCAGGTAGAGTTCGCTGTATCCAAGAATGGTAAGAAGTATAAAACAGTGAAGGTGATCACTGAGCTTAGCGACAAACCGGGCGTGTTCAAAGAAGTGCTGACGGCAGAGCTTCCGGGCACCAAGGCGCGCTACATCAAGGTAACGGCCAAAAACCCGCGTCCGGGCACCGAGCAGGACAGAGGAAAGGCCTGGATCTTCACCGATGAGATTGTAGTAGAGTAAACAGAATTAAGGTTAAGACCAGTGCAGGCCTCATTGATGATAGTGAGGCCTGCCTTTTTTTGCTCTATACGCTCCGCTCTTCCGGATTTATACTTATTTTAGGCTGCCGGTCTGGCAAGTATACTTTGCGGCCGCAGCAATCTTCTTCAAAACTATACCTTAAAACAATGTACCTGAACGCTTTACGCAGGTTCAAGGCTCCGCTTGTGGCGCTGGCGTGCATCGCTGCATCCTGCACCACCTCCAACCAACCGGATGACAAGCCTGCCTCCTCCGCCTCCCTCACCCAGTATGTAGACCCGTACATCGGTTCCAGCTTTCACGGACACGTATTTGTGGGCGCTAACGTACCCTTCGGGGCGGTGCAACTGGGGCCAACCAACATCACCCAAGGGTGGGACTGGTGCTCCGGCTACCACTACTCTGACTCCACCATCGTCGGCTTTGCCCACACGCACCTGAGCGGCACCGGCATCGGCGACCTGGGCGACATTTCGGTGATGCCTGTTACGGGCAAGGTGCAACTGGTGAAGGGAAGTATAAAAGACCCCAACAGCGGCTACTATTCCCTCTTCTCGCACGACGACGAAACGGTAAAACCGGGCTACTATTCGGTAAAACTGAAGCGCTACAACATCGGCGCCGAGCTGACCGCTACCGAGCGTGTAGGCTTCCACCAGTATACTTTCCCGAAGTCGGAAGAGGCCAGCATTATCATCGACCTGAAGGAAGGCATCGGCTGGGACTCTCCTACCGAGACCTTTATCGAGCAGCTTAACGACAGCACCCTGGCCGGCTACCGCTTCTCCAAAGGTTGGGCCAACGACCAGCGCGTATACTTTACGGCCGTGTTCTCCAAGCCGATCGAGCAATTTGAGAGCTTCCAGGTAGTGGATACAGCTGCCTCCTCGCCGGTTCCCGCCTCCAAAGGACGGATGATTAAAGGCGTGGCGCACTTCAAAACGCAGGAAGGCGAAAAGATTAAGCTGAAAGTGGGTATCTCGCCGGTGAGCGCGGAGAATGCGTTTGCCAACATTCACGCCGAAGTACCGCACTGGGACTTTGAGAAAGTGGTGGCCGACGCCGATGCTGCCTGGAACCGCGAGCTGCAGAAAGTACGCATCGAGGCGCTGGACTCAGTGCAGATGCGCACCTTCTATACCGCCCTCTACCACACGCTGATCGCCCCCTCCATCTTCAACGACCACAACGGCGACTACCGCGGCACGGACAAGAAAGTATACGAGAAGGCCAATTTCACCAACCTGACCACCTTCTCCCTTTGGGATACTTACCGCGCAGCGCACCCCCTCTTCACCATTATGCAGGCCGACCGCGTGAACGACATGGTCAACTCCATGCTGGCCATTTACCAGCAGCAGGGCAAATTGCCGGTGTGGCACCTGATGGGCAACGAGACGAACACCATGCCGGGTTACAGCGGCGTAACGGTGGTGGCCGACGCGGTCCTGAAAGGCTTTGACGGCTTTGACCATGAACTAGCCTTTGAGGCCATGAAAGCCACGGCCATGGGCAATGAGTTTGGCGTTAACTATGTAAAAGAGATGGGCTTTATACCTGCCGACGAGGAAGTGGAAAGCGTGGCCAAAGGCCTGGAATACGCCATTGCTGACTGGAGCATTGCCCAGGTAGCCAAAAAGCTGGGTAAGCAGGCTGATTACGAGTACTTCAGCAAGCGCGGCCGCTACTACGAGAACTACTTCGACAAGCAGACCCGCTTCATGCGCGGCAGAGTGTCCCAGGATGAGTGGCGTACGCCGTTCGATCCGTTTAAATCTGCACACCGCAAGGATGATTACTCCGAGGGCAACTCCTGGCAGTATACCTGGCTCGTGCCGCAGGACGTGGAAGGTTTGATCAGCCTGATGGGCGGCGAGGAAGCCTTTGCTCAGAAACTGGACTCGCTGTTTGTAGTGGAAGGCCACATGGGCGAAGAAGCCTCCAACGACATCACCGGCCTGATCGGCCAGTATGCGCACGGCAACGAGCCAAGCCACCACATTACCTACATGTACGCTTACGTGGGCCAGCCCTGGAAAACGGCCGAAAAGGTACGTTTCATTGTAGACAACATGTACACCGACAAGCCGGACGGGTTGATCGGCAACGAGGACGTGGGCCAGATGTCGGCCTGGTATATTTTCTCTACCCTGGGCTTCTATCCGCAGAACCCGTCCAATGGCGCGTATGTGTTCGGCAGTCCGGCTGTGCATCAGGCCATGCTTTCCCTGCCAAACGGCAATAAGTTGGAAGTTGTAGCCAACAACAACAGCAAGGCGAACAAGTACATCCAGAGTGTTAAGCTGGACGGCAAACCCTACACCAAGTCCTACATCCTGCACAGGGACCTGATGAAAGGCGGTAAACTGGTGTTTGAGATGGGCAGCACGCCAAGCCCTACCTGGGGCGTAGCCAAAGCCGACCGGCCAAGATCAGTGCCTGCTGAGTAAAGTATAAACCCACCCAATAAGTATAAAGCCCTCTGTAGATGCTACAGAGGGCTTTATTTTTTAGCTTTATACTTTGGGTAAGACGATAGCCATCCTTTAAAGTATAAAATGGACCTGCAGACGCACTATAACAAGCTTTGGGAGAAATCACGGGCAGGCTTTGAGGCCGGTATTTTTGACCTTGACCCCAGGATTGATGCCCCTACTGACGATAGACTTGGTTTAACACTGCTGACACGTCCTTCTAGCGAGGTGAGAGAACGTATACGTACCTTTTTAGGCGAGCTGCAACAGGTGGCGCCGGAGCAGTATTTCTATCCTGACACAGACCTGCACATCACCGTGCTGTCCATTATTTCCTGCACGTCCGGTTTTACGTTAAGTTCGATAAATGCAGCGGATTACGTACAGCTGCTGGAAAGTATAACCCGCCATGCCAAACGCTTTAAAGTTGATTTCACCGCCATTACCGCCTCTCCGGAAGCTGTCATGGTACAGGGCTTTCCACTGGACAACAGCCTGCAGAAGCTTCGGGAAAGTATACGATCGGCTTTTAGCGCCACCTCGCTGCTTCAGTCTTTGGACAAGCGCTATACGTTGAAAACCGCCCACGCCACAGTACTTCGTTTCAGGGCACCGGTTCAGCAGCCGGAGAAGCTTTTAAGGTTACTGGATAAGTATAGAAAGTATGATTTCGGGACTTTTGAGGTGGAGGAGCTGGAGCTGGTGTATAATGACTGGTACCAGCGGGCGGAGAAGGTACAGGTGTTGGGGAAGTTTAGGTTGGGTTAGTAGTTGCTCTTCTGGCGCAAGCGTCCGCTTGTGCCTTAATTAGCTACCTCCAGCTGGCGCGAGTTTGCAACTCGTGCCTACGATGGTGTTGGGTTTGTAACCCGACTGGCTTGGAAAGCCATACTTATACTTGCTGACTTATACTTCCGGAGCCGCTGCTTCCCGCAACTTGATCTAAGCTAAACTTGCTAGCTACTGCTGATCCTCCAGACTTACAAACCTATAGTTTCACATCATACTTTGGTGCTCTCAAGCCCGAGAGGGCTCGTTTTTCTGCTCGGCGCTGGGAGCTTTTCCTTTGCTCCTACGTCGCAATGCCTCACTCACGTTCGGCACCAGAAAAACTCGCATAGGCGCCTCCCAGAAAAACTGGGTACAAGTTCGATAGCCACCGCTATGCCACGTGAACCAAGTCCCCCTTTGAAGGGGGTTGGGGATGTAATCGCCTACAGCTTTTGCTACGAAACTTATACTTTAGCAGGAGCAATAACAAAGTTCCCCTCCTTGGACAAGGAGGGGCTAGGGGTGGTTGGACCCGGTACTGCAGCTCGCTGTTATACTTTCCTATAACTTCACAGAAGCTGAAGCGCGTTCGAGTGCCTGCAACACCTGCTCGTTTACATCGCCGAAGATAGAAACACCTTTGGCGCCATTGGCCAGCGCAATTTCGATACCTTGCTGCAGCTCTTCGTTGCTTTTAAAGTCCGGCAAGTATAAGCCGGCGTAGAGCGGGAATTTCCCGTTCAAAAAGTGCACGCCTTCCGTCACAGCATCACCGATCCAGCGAATATCCTCTTTATAAAAGCCGTGATAGATCATCGGGTACACCGCGTTCAGGTTCCAGTTGGTCCAGTCCTGGCGCACGATACGGCGTGCCACTTCCGGGGTCGGGAATACGGCAGCCGTGATAGGCTTCTTCTTCTCCTTAGCCACTTCGGCCAGGTGGTTGACGATGGTATTGACGGCGTTGTAACGGTAGAGGCGCCACGACAGGCTGGCTTCCGGGTACTCCAGTTCCTCAATAGCCTTGCCGCGCCAGGCTTTGAACTTGCTGCGGCACACCTCACAGTAGCAGTAATCATACTCCGGCAGCTCTTTGGTCTGCTCTATGTTGTAGTTCTCCCACAGGTTTACCGGCAGGATCACGTCGCAGAAGCGCACGTAGTCGAGGTGGATGCCGTCAACGTAGTCTTTGCTGAGGATGTTGCGCACGTCCTCGGCCAGGTATTGTTTCACCTCCTCGCGCGAAGGGCACAGCCAGCGGTAGTATCCCACGTACGGCGGCTTGTCGGCGCACGACTCGCCCTTGCGGTTTTGGGCATACCACTCCGGGTGCTTCTGCAGCAACTCCTTCTCGCCCCGGTTCATGGTCCACATCCAGCGGTGGGCCTCCAACTTGTTGGCTTTGGCTGCGCGGAAATGCTTTTCGCTGTCCGCCTCAAAGAAGATCCCCCGGATACCCGCCTGGTAGAAGCGCTTATACTGGCGCTGCAAATCAGCCTCTTTATCGGCTTTGTTGGGCCTCACCCATACCCAGTGCCTGAGCTGTTTGCTTTTAGCTGCTGGCGCTGCGGCAAGTTCAGCAAGAGCGGGCGCGGGTATACTTGCCGCCAGACCGGCCAGCGCCCCCGCTTTTAAGAAGGATCTTCTTGTTTTCATTGTAAGCCTTTTATCGTGTGTACCAATCCGTTTTCGTTGATGCTCCATACCTTGCCATCAGGCCCCTGTATGGCGGCCATGAACTGCAGCGTGCCCGCCTCCAGTTTCAGCTGGTTTGCTTTCCCCTCCACTTCCACCTTGCCGTTTTTCAGGCCCAGCTCTTTTAAGGATTTACTGTAGCGTCCGTGCTTTCCAAAATACTCCTTTTGGCGGTAATACACCAGCCACAGGTACTGTTTTTGCATCTCGGCGTACGGCATGGCAAAATTTATACTTTGCTCACCCGCAGGCTGCTGGCTGAAGTATAGATAGCCCCACCGCTCCGGCAGGTGCATGTTAATCACTCCTTGCGGCGACCATACCCAGTTATACTCCGGCAGTGGCTTGCCATCGTCGCCTTTGCGCTTTACATATTGGCCGTCTACCACGTCCACATCCCACTGTACCCGAGAGAAGTTGATGCGCCACAGCGAGCCATCGGTCGGAACACGGGTAATATTCCCCACCGTTACGGAACGGAAAGGAATCGCCATTTCCACCGTCCAGCCCTCGTCGGTATCGGTCGGGTCATTGAGGGTACCCTGCACCTGCACCGCCGACTTCAGCCCATGCAAATCCCAGCCGATAAGGGCGCCGTTGTTGTTGCGGTAAGGCTTGGAGAGGAACAGGTCGAAAATTGTGTTCAGCGCGTTTACCTCCACCTCAAAATACTGGTGCGTATCGTTGTCCGGGTCGATAAAGACTTCAAAGTCATTGTCATAAAACACCACCTCGTCGTGCTTTGTCAGGTTGGCCCACACGTGCGGCTCTTTCATCTCGGCGGCAATGTATAGATGATCGTTGTCCCAAGCCATTTTCACGCGCGTCGGGTAGGTTGGCGCCGGCTTTAAGTCGCCCTCAATATCGGTGAACAGGTCCGTCCAGGTGGCCTGCTGCCATACCTCGTCATTGAGGTGCCCATCTATACTTGGGGCTTGCTGTGTGAAGTGGGTAACGTAATGCTTAGGTTCTGTGAACAGGTGCTCCAGCCCAGCAAACGGAGAGGCCGTTTTAGCCTTTCGCTTCGCTTTAGTGGTAGGGTTATCTTCTGCCTGTGCGGCCAGTAGGGCAAAAAGTACCAGGCACAGGGTGAGGTAATGCTTAATCATATGTAAGGTATAAAAGCGTCTCCCCTGACTATAAAAAGCCGAGGAGAGACGCTAAAGCAGAATTTATACTTTGTAGTTTGCTGTTCCGGATTTGTAATCCGGAACCCTACTAACTGCGGATTTGCAATCCGCCTGCCAGCCAGTAGCTATAGCCTTTGCTCTTGCGGATTACAAATCCGCAGCTATTATACTTTCGGATTGCAAATCCGAAAGAGCAGAAGGGCGATAGCAGGCGCTTTTAAACTACTGCACAGCCGGCGTATACTTAAACCAGCTGGCCGGAATTGGCTGCGGCTCTCCTCCGTCTTTGCTGTAGAGGAGCTTCAACGTATAGCCGCCGCCCCCTTCAATAAAGTCCAGCGCAAATGGCTGCAGGCCTTTCTCCAAAGCTACCTGACCGATTTTCTCCTGCGGCGGGTGCAGGCCGTCGTTGTCTACTACCAGGCGGTCGGCAATGCGCAGCACGCCGCCGTCGTCGCAGGTGAAGAAGAAAGTATAGATACCTGTTTCCGGCACCTCCAGGTAGCTCCTGAACTGCACGCCAAAGCTTGGCGCCTGTGCCTCACGTGGAACCTGCAGCTGCGCTACCTCTGCCACACCTGTTGGCGTGGCCTTGGCCATCCCCCCTGTGTTTTTGAAGGACGCCTTGTAGTAGGTCGCCTGAAGGCCTGGCTTTGTACTTTTAGCTGCTATTGCCTTGGCATGCGCCTGCTTCTCATACGTGGTGGTGTAGGTATCGCCTTTTAAGCCCTCTGGCGTAAAGGCAGCTATCTTGAAGGTGGTGGTTTCAGTGATAGTAAGCGGCTTGTCCAATACCTTGGAGGAGGTAGTGGGCTGGCTGCCGTCGGTGGTGTAGCGGATGATCAGGTTGTCGAGTGGTTTTGGAATGTCCAGCGTGGCCTTGTCGGTGAACACGTTCACGTCCATAAAGCCTTCCAGGTCGGGCAGGCGGTAATTTACGTCCAGCGCGTCGAGGCGTTTGTAGTGCGCTTGCAGGCGTTTCAGGTAGGAGTCGTAATCGCGCTTGTCAGACCATACCACTTCGGCCAGCGCCGTCATGCGCGGCATGTACATGTATTCGGCCCGGTTTTCGGAAGGAATATACTCGGTCCAGATGTTGGCCTGCGCCCCAAGTATAGCCTTGGCCTCTTCGGCGTTCAGCCCCTTCGGCACCACGTTGAAATGGTACACGTTGTAGACCGATTTCTTATCCGGCAGCGCGTCAAAGTATAGCGGGCTGTTCGGCGTCATGATCACCTTGTTGCCGTTTCGGGCAGCGTGCAGCGGGGCATCAGGGGCCCAGGTGCGCCAGAACATCACCACTGCGTCTGAGTTAATGCCACCTTCCAGCATTTCATCCCAGCCAATCAACGTCTTGCCTTTGGAGTGGAAGTACTTTTGCATGCGTTGGATGAAGTAGCTTTGCAACTCCTCCACATTTTTCAGGCCCTCGCGCTTCATCAGTTCCTGGCAACCGGCAGAGTTAGCCCAGGTGGTTTTCTCCACTTCGTCGGCCCCCAGGTGAATGTACTGGCTCGGGAACAGTTCGATGATCTCGTTGAACACGTTTTCGGCAAACTCATAGGTGCTTTCTTTGCACGGGCAAATGGGCACGGAGAAGGTCTCGCCCCAGCCTGCTTCGCCGCAGGTCAGGAACGGGTAAGCGTCGATGGCGGCCTTCATGTGGCCGGGCATGTCGATTTCCGGGATGATCTCGATGTGGCGGGCAGCAGCGTAAGCGATGATGTCCTTCATCTCCTCCTGCGTATAGAAGCCGCCATACATCGTCTGGCCGTTTTTCTGCACGATGTGGCGCTCGTCCAGCGCGAAGTCCGGGTTCTCTTCAGAGCGGGCGATCACATCGCGGTCGTGGTTGTTGAAGGTACGCCAGGCGCCTTCCTCGGTCAGTTTCGGGTATTTTTTGATCTCGATGCGCCAGCCCTGGTCGTCGGTCAGGTGCAGGTGCAGCTTGTTGAACTTGTAGAGCGCCATCAGGTCGATGAACTTCCTGAGGTAATCGGTGGTGAAGAAGTGGCGGCTCACGTCCAGGTGCATACCGCGCCAGCCATAAGCCGGCTCATCCTGAATCTGCAGGGCCGGAAGTATAAGCTGCGCCTGCGTTGCCTGCTGCTCTATACTTGCAGGCAGCAGCTGCCGCAGTGTCTGCACCGCGCGGAACATACCGGCCGGCTCCTTTGCCGAAAGCACCACCTGCTTCGGCGTGATGCTCAGGCGATAGCCTTCCGGGGCATTTATACTTTGGTCGTATTGGAAAACAATGGAATTATCGGCTGCTTTCTTCCTCTTTTTTAGCTCTTTGCCCAGGCTGCCGGAAAGCAGGTACTGCAGCTGCTCCGCTTCGTTCTTAAAGATGCTTTCCTTGGGCAGCACCAGCTTGGTTTTGGAGGTGATGGTAAAGCTTCCCTCCTGCGGCGTCAGCGAGCTCGGGTAGGGAATCAGGGGGTACTTCGGGTCGAGGGTTTGTCCCATCGACAACGTCTGTATCCCAAGTAATAAAACTGTGGAAAGTAGGGCGTAAAGGTAGTGTTTGAACATAATTTGTATGTATAAAAAATAAAGTCTGCCGGCATAGTTCATATCCCAACATAATAGCTAATCGACTTCTCAAACTCTCATACTTCAAGTTTTCAACTTGGAGTACAAATGAGGCCAGTTTGCAACTGGCAGATTGGCATCTTTTGTTTAGTGCCAGTTACAAACTGGCGCTAAACAAAGCTCCAAGTCAGAGACTTGAAGCATGTAACCTAAAGGGGTTGCTAATTACTCTCGATCGGCTTGATTTCCTCACGGTACAACGACACCGGCCCATCGAGCAAAATAGCGATGACGGTCAGATCCTCGTCCAGCAGGTCGTGAGGCACGTCGATATAGGCGATACCGGGGATTTCGCTCCAGTACTGCTTGTTGAATATCTCGTGTCCCAGTAAAGTGCCGTTGCCGACCACACGAATGCGGTGCAGCTTGTTCTTGAGCCCCTTGATGGCGATAGGTCCGGTAGGCTTGCCTTCTACGAACAAGTACAGCGTTTGCTTGTCTTCTGAAAGCGACGTGTTTCCTTCGTAATGCCCCTCCAGAAGACCCGGATTGGCTTTACACATGGTCTCGGCATGCTTTTTCACCCAGCGCTCTACGCCCGGGTCAGCCAGCTTCAGTTGCTTCACATCTGTGCCGTCAGGCTGCAGGGCGGTGTTCTGGAACGGGTTGTTTCCGGCCTGCAGGTTATCAGCCATTTGGCGGATGGTGCGGTTGCGCTGCGTCGCGTCCAGTTTGCCAGTCTTCTGCAGCTGTGCCAATTCTATTTTGGCTGGTGCCGGAGAAGCCAGTTTCAGCGGCTCGTCAAACGACAAAGCCAGCACGGTCAGTTGCTCATCGTAGGCGTTAGCAGGCACCTTGATGAAGGTGGTGTTCCCCTGCTTTTCATACTTGGCTGCAGTGTTGCTACCTACCACTTTTATACTTTTAACAGGCGTAGCCAGCCCCTGCACGCGCACCGACTCAGCTCCCTGGTTCTCCACAAACAAGTATAATGTTTTGCCGTCTTTGGCCAGTGTCGAGTACCCGTGGAAGTGTGCCTGCGGTATGCCGGCCACTGTTCCAAAGATGGCTTCCTCGTGCTTGTTCGTCCAGCGGCCCAGTTCTTTCAGTATGGCCACCTGCTCCTGAGGAATGGTGCCGTCCGGCTTTGGTCCGATGTCGAGCAGCAAGTTGCCGCCGTTGCTGATGCAGTCGGCGAAGGTACGGATGACCTGGTTCGGGCTCTTGTAATGATGGTCGTGCGGCGAGTAGCCCCAGGAGTCGTTCATGGTCAGGCAGAGTTCCCAATAGGGGGCCTGTGGCTTTACCACTGGCACGCCTTGCTCCGGTGTGGCGTAATCGCCGTAATGGTTCAGGCGTGAGTTGATAATCACATTTTTATTGTGGCCTACCAGCATCTGGCGCACTTTCTCCGACTCCCACTCCTCAGCGCTGTGTTCCCAGTCACCGTCGAACCAGTAAAGGTCAGGGTTATAGTTTTTGGAAAGCTCACGAAGTTGCCCCTGATAGAAGCCCAGAAACTTCTTCCAGCGGCGTGGCTCCTCGGTTATCGAGTAGCGTTTTTTGGCACGCGTGAACACATCATAGTCGGCATAGCTCCAGTCAGGCAGCGAGTAGTAAAAACCTACCTTCAGGTTTTCTTTGCGCAGCGCGTCTACAAAAGGCGTGAGCACATCTCGCTTGGCCGGCGTATGCTTTTTGGTGTTGATGCCACCCATTTTGCTGTCCCACAGCGCCACGCCGTCGTGGTGCTTGGTGGTAATAACCGAATAGCGCGCCCCGGACTCCTTAATAAGTTTGGCCCATTCCTCCGGTTTATACTTGTCTGCCGTGAAGCCGTCAAGCTGCTTCATATAGTCTTCGTGGCTGATGTAGTTGTTAAAAAAAGACCACGATTCCGGGATGCCGTTCACGCCGTAAATCCCCCAGTGGATGAAGATACCGAGTTTGGCATCGCCGAACCACTGCATTTTAGTGTTGTCCTGCGGGGCAGCTTTTCTGGCCTGTGCCGAGGCTAAGTTGCCGCTTAGGAGCAGGAAACAGAGGAGTAAGAGTTTGTACTTGTTTATCATTATACTTTGGTATTTACTTGAGCTAAAGACACCATTCTGGCGCAAGTCTTCAGACTTGTGTCCTGTTATGGCGTCGAGTTTGCAACTCGACTGGCTTGAAAAGCCATGCTTTATACTTTGGCTATACTTTTTTCTTCGACTATTCCGCTGTTCCGGACATCCTTGTCCGGAACTAATGCTGCTGCGGACTTCCTTGTCCGCAAAAGCCATACTTTATACTTTGACTATACTTTATTTGCTGGCGCGTCCGCTTGTGCCTTTATACTTTAGCCCCTGCTTCCTTCCACTTGAACCAAGCTATCCTTGCTAGCTGCTGCTGATCCTGTAGACTTACATACCTAAAGTTCCATAGTAAACTTTGGCTCCCTCAAGGCCGGGAGGCCTCGTTTTCCCGCTCGTCGCTGGGAGCTTTTCCTTTGCTCCTGACGTCGCAATGCCCTCCGGGCACCGGAAAAACTCGCATAAGAGGGCCCCTAGCCCCGGCGCCTCCCAGAAAAACTGGATATCATTTCAATAGCTGCTGCTCTTACTATGCAACAAGTATAAACTGTCCCCTTGAGGGGACCACAGGGGTGTAATCGTCAGCAGATTTATACTTGTCCACGAGCGAACAGCAGCTATGGAGTTTATACTTCAGCCTAAGTAATCACAGGCTCCCCTCCTTGGCTAAGGAGGGGCAGAGGTGGTTGGACCCGGAACTGCAAAGCTCCCTCTCCTCTTGCCGTGATGACAGTTCTGACAGCGGCCGCACCGGACAACTACTAACTACCAACCAGCACCTAATGCCCTCACCTGCTCCACATCGGCCACCAGTTGCTCAAACTCAGAGAGTACCCGGTTGCTGGACATAGCTGGTTGGTCTTTGCGGTATACCATGTCGCTTTCCACTGATTTCCGCACGGAGGCATGCACTTCATGCACACCAGTTTTGGAGACCAGTTCCTGCACGTTGGCTGGTGTTACGCCGCCGCCCGGCAGGATGATGAGCTTGCCTTCAGAGCGCTTGCGCAGCTCCCGGATCAGGTCGGCGCCTTGCAGCGCAGTTTCCTGCTGGCCGGAAGTAAGCAGGCGGTGTACGTTCAGTTGCAGCAAATCATCCAGCGCCTTGTAAGGATCGGCTGCCCGGTCGAAGGCACGGTGGAACGTGATGCTCATACTTCCCGCTGCTTCAATCAAAGCTTGCGTGCCCGCCACATCTATATTTCCGTCTTTCGTCAAAGCCCCAATCACCACGCCGTCTACCCCTAACTGGCGGCAGAGCTGGATATCGCGTTTCATCACCTCAAACTCGGCTGGGGAGTACAAAAAGTCGCCACGGCGCGGGCGGATGAGCACGTGCAGGCCGATGCTTATACTTTGGCGCACCACCTCGATCATCCCCGCGCTGGGCGTGGTGCCGCCACCGGTCAGGTAGTCGCACAGCTCCACGCGCTGCGCCCCTCCCTGCTCAGCGGCGATGGCCGAAGCCACCGACTCGATGCAGATCTCCAGCAGCGGTTTAGAACTTGCTCTTTCCATCGATCAGCTTCACTCCAGATTTATCCTGCACGGCGTAGTTAAAGCCTTTTTGGATGCAGTACCCACCATACTCGCCGTTCTTGTTGAGCGCAATAAAGCCTACCTGCAGGTCTTTCACGTCTTTGTGCTTGGCAATGATGCGCTCCACAGCCAGGCGACAGGCCTCCTCCGGCGAGTTGCCCTGGCGCATGAGCTCCACTACCAGGTGGCTGCCTACCATGCGGATCACAGCCTCGCCCAGGCCAGTAGCCGTAGCAGCTCCCACTTCGTTATCCACAAATAAGCCAGCCCCGATGATGGGGGAGTCGCCCACGCGGCCGTGCATTTTATAGGCAGCGCCGCTCGTGGTACAGGCCCCGGCCAGGTCACCGTTGGCGTCCAGGGCCAGCAAGCCGATGGTGTCGTGGTTTTCGATGTTGATCACCGGCTTATACTTGGATTCTTTCAGCCAGTTCTTCCAGTCTTTTTCAGATTGCGGCGTCAGGAGATTTTCCTTCTTAAAGCCTTTCTCCAGGGCAAACTGCAGGGCTCCCTCTCCTACCAGCATTACGTGCGGCGTGTCTTCCATCACCTTGCGGGCCACCGAAATCGGGTGCTTGATGTGCTCCAGAAACGCCACTGCGCCGCAGTTGCTGTCTTTATCCATGATGCAGGCATCCAAGGTAACATGGCCCTCCCGGTCGGGGTAGCCGCCGTAGCCTACGGTGCGTACTTCCGGATCGGCTTCGGGTACGCGTACGCCCGCCTCCACAGCATCCAGCGCCGTGCCTTTTTTATTCAGGATTTCCCAGGCCGCCGCGTTGGCCGGTATGCCGTGGTTCCAGGTAGAAATCACGACAGGCCTGTTCCTTTTTGCCGCTCCCAGCGAGCCGGCAAAGGCGCTGGCGTACTGAAACCCGCCGCCCAACATCGTCGCGCCGAGGGCAGATAATTTTATGAATTTACGTCTGGTGCTCATGTTATAGGTTGTTGATGTAGGTTAAGGCTGCAGTTCAATACCAGTTGTAACTATCCCTCTAAGAGAAGTTGAGTTTTACCCTCTTTGTCATTCTGGAAGAAACTTGGTGGCAGATAGCGAAGGTCTAATCTCCCTTCCACCAAGTTTCTTCCAGAATGACAATGGATGTTCAACTTATTTCCCCATCATCCTCATAGGATTATACTTCCGGAGCCGACAGTTTATACTTTATACTTGCGCTTTTAACAGGTGCGGACGCTCGGCGTGTACTTTCAGGATTAGTTCTCCGAACAGCGTGTTTACCCAGGCAAACCACTTTCTGGTGAAGTTCGTCGGATCGTCCTTGTGGAAAGACTCGTGCATGAAGCCGGTGCCGCCGTGTGTGTTCTTGAGCTGGTGCAGGCATTCTTTTATCTCGTCATCCGATTTACTTGTCAGGGCCCGCATGATGATGCTCATTGGCCAGATCATATCCACTCCGGTGTGCGGCCCGCCGATGCCGTGCCCGGCTTTGCCTTTGAAGTACCAGGGGTTGTCCTGACCAAGTATAAACTTGCGGGTGTTCTGGTAGATCGGGTCATCCACAGGGCAGCAGCCCAGGTAGGGCAGGGCCAGCAGGCTTGGCACGTTGGCATCGTCCATAAACAGTTTGTTGCCGAAGCCGTCTACCTCAAACGGGTGCACTTTGCCGTAGTTTAGGTGCTCGGCCACCGCGTATTCCTTTAGCGCTTTCTCCACCTCATCGGCCAGAGCGGTGCACTCGGCAGCAAAGGTTTTGTCTTTCTTGATCTTCTCGCTCATCTCGGCCAGTTGGCGCAGCGAGGTAACGGCAAAGAAGTTCGACGGCACCAGGAACAGGTAAATCGTGGCGTCGTCGGATGGGCGGAAAGTAGAGCAGATCAGCCCTACCGGTTTGATCGGGTTACCGTAGCCGGAACCTGCCACCGTGTCGGTTTGCCAACCCGTTACGCGCTGGAATTTGTAAGGACCTTTGTCCTCTTTGCGCTGCTGCTCTTTAAAGGTTTTCACCACCAGGCGCATAGCCTTTTCCCACTCCGCATCAAACGGGTTCGTATCGCCGGAGGCTTTCCAGTAGTGGTAACCCAAGCGGATGGGGTAGCACAGCGAGTCGATTTCCCACTTGCGCTCGTGGATGCCGGGCTGCATCTTGGTCAGGTCTTTGGCCCACTCTCCTACTTTGGTCGGGTCGTCGTAAAAGGCGTTGGCGTAGGGGTCGGTGATGATGTAGCTGGTCTGGCGGTTAATCACGCCGGCAATGAGTTTTTGCAGCGGCTTGTCCTTGTCCATCAGGGCCAGGTAGGGCCATACTTGCGCCGAGCTGTCGCGCAGCCACATGGCGTCAATATCGCCGGTAATCACGTAGGTATCCGGGCGGCCGTTTTTCTCCTGGTAGGTCACGGTGGTGTCAAGGGTGCTCGGGAGGCAGTTTTCGAACATCCAGGCCAACTCTTTGTCGGCAATGCTCTTTTTTACATCCTTGATGGTTTTTTCTACCGCTTTGCTGGTGAAGTGGCGTTTGGACGCTTCAGGACGCTGACTCGTAAATTTATCCTTCTGTGCAAACGACATAAACGAAAAGCCTGTGGCGGCGATACCGGCTGTCGCGAGGGCACCGGTTTTAACAAAATCTCTTCTTGTAGGCATGTGTGTTTGTATCTTCTTTGGATCAGGGTATGATCTGTAAATTTTCTGCTCTTAAATATAGGCAATAAGGACGAAAAGTATAGCCCAGCGTCACGATAAGTATGACATATCCGGGGAAACACCAGCCATCTTGATCTTCGTTTCTGCCATGTGCTTTCAGCTAATCGTTACCTTTCAGGCAGGTTTCCAGCCTGCCTGAGCCATACTTATACTTATACTTATACTTATACTTACGCCAGCTGAAAGCTGGCCTTATGCAAAGCCACGAGCTGAAAGCTCGCGGCAGCTACTTAACTACCTTACCACAATCTCATCTGCAAATAACCAAGCGGGTTTTCCGACGCCGTTGTGGCCTTCCGGCAGCGAGGTCAGATGGTAGGCAGTAACGCGCACGTACTTTGCCTTTTGCTCCGGAAACGCAGCCTTGAAATCATGCATAGTGGCCTCCTGTGCGTTGAGTGAAATCGGGTTCTTCACCGTTTTTACCTCCTTAAAATTCTTGCCATCAGTGGATACCTCGAACTTCACAGCCGTCGGCATCATGATCCAGTCGCGGTAGTGCTGCAGGCAGCCCAGGGTAATGTTGGAGATCGACTTCGCCTCGCCTAAATCAATGGTGGCTATCATATCCCTGCCGCTGAAGCCGTGCCAGTATTTGCCCACAGCGTGCCGTCCGCGCACGCCGTCGGTCAGCGAGTTGGGGCCGTCGGCCATGTAGTGCTTGCTCACCGGGTTATCATACTTCACCTCACGGCCCACGGCCTGGTGCATGCTAAACGATTGCTCCGCCGGCTTCAGGCCCATCACCTTGCCGTTCACCACCGTTACCGCTTTCAGCACCACAGAGGAGTCGATCCGGATGGGCTGCTCATACTTTATACTTTGCGCCGTAGGTTCCGAGCCATCCAGGGTATAGTATACTTCCCCGTTCATCGCCTCGGTAAAGAGCGTCACCAGCAGCTTGCCTCCTTCTGAGCTGGGTTTGATGTCCACAGTAAAGTTGCCTTTGGAGTAGTTCAACGCTTTCTGATCGAAAGCCTTGAACTGGGGCTGCAGGCGCTGGTTAAAGCTTGCCCAGTCGCGGCTTTCTTTCGGCGACCACACCACCTCGGCCAGCGCCAGCATGCGGGGCAGCACCATGTATTCCACCTGCGAGGCAGTGGTGATATACTCGGCCCAAACGTTGGCCTGGGCGCCCAGCACGTGCTTTGCTTCTTCGGCTGTCAGTTCTTTCGGGATGGGCTCGTAGTCGTATACTTTCTTGAGCGTGTTAAAGCCACCAATGGCCAATGGCTCTCCTTCCGGACCTGCCTGGTAATGGTCGAAGTATACCGGGGAGCCGGGCGTCATGATCACATCGTGGCCCATTTTAGCTGCCTCGATGCCGCCACTCTCGCCGCGCCAGCTCATTACCGTTGCCTGTGGAGCCAGTCCGCCTTCCAGGATCTCGTCCCAGCCTATGATGCGGCGGTTCTTGGTTTGCAGGTAATTCTCTATGCGCTTGATGAAATAGCTCTGCAGTTCCTCCACGTTTTTCAGCCCTTCATCGGCCATGCGTTTCTGGCACTTGGGGCACTTTTCCCAGCCTGATTTATCTACTTCATCGCCGCCAATGTGCACGTACTGCCCTGGAAACAGCGCCACCACCTCATCGAGCACATCCTCCAGAAAGGTGAATACCTCCTCGTTACCAGGGCAGTAGTTGGATGACATATTGGTATAGTCGCCACCCGTAAGTGGCAACTGGGCTTTACCGCTGCAGCTCAGGTGCGGGTAAGCGGCGATGGCCGAAGCCACATGCCCCGGCATTTCGATTTCCGGCACGATCGTCACGTTACGCTGGGCAGCATAGGCTACGATGTCTTTGATCTGCTCCTGGGTATAATAACCGCCATAGGTGGGTTCCTCGCCCGGTTTGGCCTGCGGCCTGGCATCCCAGGGCTTATCGGTATGGTCCACGCGCCAGGCGGCCACATCCGTCAGCTTCGGATACTTCTTAATCTCAATGCGCCAGCCCGGATCATCTATCAAATGCCAGTGGAACCTGTTGAGCTTGTAAGTGGCCATCAGGTCGATGTACTGCTTCACGGCATCCGGCGAGAAGAAATGACGGCTCACATCCAGGTGCATACCGCGCCAGGTAAAGCGCGGGTAGTCGGTGATGGTCATGGCCGGCACCTGCAGCGCCGCGTTGGTGCGCACGGCCGGCAGTGTTTGCAGCACTGACTGGATACCGTACACGATACCGGCCTTGGAGTTGGCTTTTATACTTATCTCGGAAGGCGTTACCTGCAGCTGGTATCCTTCCGCGCCAAGGCTGTTTATACTTTCCAGAGAGAGCTTGATGGCTTTGCCTTTCCGGTTTTTGACCGGCAGGTCGTAACCGGAGATTTCCTTAATCCGCGCCGCCAGAAACTCAGCGGCAGGCTTGAGCTCTTTTTTCCCGTTTCCCAGGTGGATGGACGTATGGCCGTCGATGACAAAGTGGCCTTCGTTGCGCTGCAAGCTTACCGGCTGCGGAATAATGCTAACCGGCTGCTGGGCCAGCACCAGAAAAGGAAAGAAAAGGGTTAAAAGAAGGGTGATCTTCTTAGTCATAATAGTAGTCTTTTGCCTTGTGAGGGCTTTGGGTTTGTGTATTGATAGATAAAAAAAACAAGTATAGAACCGATAGATACCTTTGCCTTCCGTACCATTTACCTGATGCCGCTGGCCTCAGTGAAGTCGGAGATTTCACTCCACCCATACCGCCAGTTTGAGCGCAGCGGTAACTGGTGGTATGCCATGGCAGCCAGTTTGTAACTGGCGTGAACAATAAGCTATACTTGCGCCAGTTACAAACTGGCCTCATGTACAACCACAAGTTACGCTGTCGCTAAACTTGCGGCATGGATCTTAACGCTATAAGCCAGAGAACTTTTTAAAGTCCGAAGACCTGCGCCAGTAGTTTCTATACTTTTATACTTTATACTTTACTAATGCTCATTTGATGAAAAGGCCGCGCCTTCCAGCGCATTCTTGTACAGCCCGATTTCCGAGATAGTCGGGTTCAGCCTCGACGACTCGATGCGCAGCCGTACCTTGCTGGCCGTTACCGGCTCAAAACGCAGCAGGCGCTTGTAGCCGATGGTCGTGCCTTCGGTAGCTTTCTGCCACTGGCCGTCTTTCCAGTACTCAAACACAAACTTCTCAACGCGCTGCCCTACACTGATATTTTCCTGCAGCATCAGCACGTCAAAGGTCTGCTCGCCTTTCAGTTTCAGCTCCACCACGGCCGTCGTATCTTTTTCGGATTTGGTGGTGAAGTGCGTCTCATACTTGCCATCGAGCATGGCTTTTTTGTTCTTGCCCGATACTTTCACTTTGGCGCCATCGGCCAGGTTCCGGGTAAAGGTGTCGTCAACAAGCTTCTTCCATCCTTGTAACGCTTTCACATCGCTCTCATGTATAAGTCCTCTCGTATCAGGCGGAATGTTAAGCAGCAGCACGCCGTTGCGGCCTACGGAGCTGTAGTAAATATCCAGCAGCTTCTCCGGTGATTTCACCTTATCGTCCTCGGCAGGGTGGTAGAACCAGCCCGGTCGGATAGATACGTCTGTTTCGGCCGGATACCACACCAGTCCTTTGGCGTTGCGGATTTGCTCGCGTCCGCCCAGCACCTCTCCGCGCATATCGCCGGTCGGCTTAAAGGCAACGGCCTGCTGCGAGTTGGCTGCTGTAGCGTTCTGGTCCAGGTTATCGGCCGGCACGACACTCCACTCGGTCACGCGGCCGTAACCGGTTTCCGTACCCACCCAGCGCACGTCCGGCCCCATGATGGCAATGGTAGCCGTAGGTTGCAGCTTGCGGATGTGCTGGTACCAGCGATCAAAATCGTATACCTGTTTCTTGCCGTTCGGTCCTTCGCCGTTGGCCCCGTCAAACCATACCTCGTCTATCTGTCCGTAGTTGGTCAGAAGCTCCGTCAGTTGCTCCACAAACAGGTCATTATAGGCGTCGGTACCATATACCGGCGAGTTCATATCCCAGGGCGAAAGGTAAACGCCAAAGCCAATGCCATACTCTTTACAGGCCTCCGCCACGTCTTTCATCAGATCGCCTTGTCCGTTTTTCCAGGGGCTGTTCTTGACCGAGTGCTCCGTGGTAGCCGTTGGCCAGAGGCAGAAGCCATCGTGGTGCTTGGCCGTCAGGATCACCTGCTTGATGCCAGCCTCTTTGGCCACACGCACCCACTGGCGGGCGTCTAACTGTGAAGGATCAAAGATCTTCGGATCCTCTTTGCCGGTGCCCCACTCGCGGTTGGTAAACGTATTGACGCCCACATGGAAGAAGGCGGTCAGCTCCAGTTGCTGCCAGCGCAACTGGCGGGGTGTTGGCACGACATTGGCCGCTTTTCGGATAATCTCAGCCTCCGTGTCGCCGGGCTGGATGATAAAGTAATTGGCTTTTTCGCTGGCCTCCTGGGCAATCCCTGCCACCGGTAAGGCTAGGAGCGAAAAGAGGATGCTTCTGGTCAGATTCTTCATGGTATAGGTCGTTTCCTTGTGCTTCTGAGGTAATTAATAGGCTGCCCTAACAGGCTTAAAAAAGTATAAAAGGCATGCAGCAAGTATAGGTTAAGCCCGCACCTGCCGCATGCTTTTTAGCAGGAAGTATAATTCCCAGTCTTAGTAATCTTTTGGCTGCAGTTCAGCGCCATCCATATAAAACGATTTCTGGCTCACTACATAGCCGGTCGGGCGCACGATGGTAATGATGCCCTGGCCCTTGAACTCGTCGTCAATCTCAAAGCTGATCTGCTGACCAGGCTTGATTTCCGGCAGCTCGTAAGCTTTGCCGGAAGCGTAGTTCTCAGGCTTGTCGGACAGGTATAGTTTGTAGCCCTTCACGGTGTGTTGCGGCAGACCGATACTTCCGAAAATCAGCACACTTGCCTTTCCGTTTGGCTTCCCTTGCAACTGCTGCACCTCTATCGGAGAAGACATTTCGCGCAGCACTTTCATAGAAGGCTTCGGCTTGCCATACATGTCGTAGATGCCGTGCACCCGGCGTCTGAATTTGTTGTTCTCGAAGGTGCCCGGGTAGTGCGTGCGGTAATCGGTCAGGTCGAAGTAAATGGCTCCTTCCACGTAAGGCTTGCTCTCGTACACGGCCATGTGGTAAATCAGATCCTCGATGCGGCGCTGGTCGCCTCCACGGAAGTTAGGCTCCACCAAACCGAATTCGGAGATGAACAGCGGCTTGTCGGGATACGACATGTGCACGCTGTCCAGGTAATGGTGAATGGTGCCTACCGGAATCGGCCACCAGCTGCCGCCATACTCGTTCATCATGATGTAATCGCCCAGGCTGCCGGCGTCCGGCACAAACTTCGGATCGTTGCTGAAACCGTCTTTGATGGTATTGCTCACATAAGCCACCATACGGGAAGGGTCCAGTTCGCGGGCTTTGGCAATCAGGCCTTCGATCATCTTCTTGGTGTTCGCCTCACGGCCGTTGAGCTCGTTGCCCACACCCCAGGCAAAAATGGAAGGATGGTTGTAGTGATTGCGGATCATGCGCTCCAATTGCGCGTGGGCGATGGTACGGATGGTGTCGTTGGCGGGCGTTTCCGGTCCCCAAAGCGGCACTTCCTCCTGCAGGATAATACCGTTGCGGTTGCAGAAATCATAGAAGGTATCGCTCTGCTGGAAGTGCTGGCGGCTGAAGATAGCGTTCACGTCCTTCATCAGTTTGCCGTGGCGGATGATCTCCGACTCCGGCTCAGCCAGGCCATAGTCCGGGTGAGAGCCGGCCGTCCACTCCACGCCCATCAGTTTCACACGCTCGCCGTTCAGGTAGGTTTTTCCTTTCTCAAACTTTATTTCACGGAAACCGATGTCGGCGCTGATCTTGTCCACAGCTTTCCGGCCATCGAGCACGGTTACGTCAATGCGGTACAGGTTCGGGAAGTCAAAATGCCATGGGTTCACCTTTGGCAGGCTGTAGGTCAGGATGGCTTCGCCGTTCTGGAAGGTAGGCTTGGCGGTTTGCTTCAGCACCACTTTTTTGGTAGGCTGGTTTTCTTCGGTAATGGTGACGGCCAGGCGGATGTTACGCGCAGGAGTCTCGGCAAAACCAACTTTCACTTTCAGGTCGCCTGCATTCGTGGCCACATTCAGCTTCGGCTCGGCATGCAGGTAGCTGGCAGCCGGCTTACCCGACACAATCAGGGCTACCGGACGGATGATGCCGCCATCGTTCGGCCAGTCGAAGGAACTTCCGAAAGGCACCTTATTGCCGCTATAAGCGTTGTTCACGGCCACCGTGATGGTGTTTTCCTGGCCATAGTTCACTTTGCCGTTCAGGTTTACATAGAACTTGTTAAAGCCGTCGCCAATGTTCTCGGCCACTTTCTGACCGTTTACATAGATGTAGGAAGTATGGTTGATGGCGCCAAACTGCAGCACCACGTTCTTGTTTTTCCAGTTAGCCGGGATGTTTACTTTTTTCTGATACCAGCCCCAGCCGTAGTGGCGGTCGTTCTCTTTCTCCACATTCCAGGTATGGGGGATCTGCACGGTTCGGGCGCCGGGCAACGCTTTCTCGAACCACTTGCCGCTCATGCCTTCCACTTTCTTATCTGGCGCAAAGGTCCAATCCTTGTTCACGGCAATGGTGTCACGCTGCGCCAAAGCGGTAAAGCTCAGCATTACGCAGCATAAAAGGGTAAAAAGGTACTTCATGTTAATTCTAAATAGCTGTTTAATGGTGGCTGTCTTAAGGGATCGTTGTCTTTTGTGTGTAGCAGGATTCCTCTTTTGTATTAGCTGGGTCATTTTATACTTGGCAGCACTTCATCCGGCATCGGCACCGGTTTGCCTGTGCTCTTGAAGCTGGGCATGGGTGCCTCCCACGCCCGCAGTTGCTGGCCTAATTTGGTAGCCAGTGCCTTCACGCGCTTGGGGTGTTTGGCGGCCAGATCGGTTGTCTCTCCTAAGTCTGTTTTCAGGTTATAGAGCTCTAGTTTGCCGTCGCGCTGGTGGTAGATCAACTTCCAGTCGCCTTCGCGGATGGCGCTTTTGTAGTTAATGCCGGGTCCGTCCTCCTGCGTCCATTTGTTTGGTGTGTGCCAGATCAAGGCGCGGTCTGCTGGCTTTTTATGGGGTGATTTCAGTAAAGGTATAAAACTCCTACCGTCTACTTTTTGCACCACGTTATACTTCCCAATCTGCGCCATTTCCAGGATGGTCGGGAAGAAATCCTCGATGATGACAGGCGTAGGATTAACCGAGGCAGGCTTCACCACACCCGGCCATTTCACCAGCATCGGCACGCGGATGCCGCCTTCGTACACGGATCCCTTGCCGGCTCTGAGCGGCAGGTTCTGGGTGTGGGCTTCTCCCCGCCCGGCATAGGCCAGGCTCAGGCCGCCGTTGTCGCTCATAAAGAGAAGTATGGTATTATCGGCTACGCCCTTTTTCTCCAGATATTCCATGATGTCGCCCAGGCTTTTGTCCATGCCCTCCACCATACTGGCATAGATGGCATCGGTTTGGCTCAGGCCGGCATCTAGGTATTTCTGCAAATAGCGCTTGTCCGGGTCGTAAGGATCGTGCAGGGCAAAGTGCGCCAGGTGCAGGAAGAAGGGCTGCTGGTTGCGGATCGGTGCCTCCAGGGTCTTCAGGGCTTCCCGCGTGATAGCCTCTGTCAGGTACGTATCCGAACCGAAGTACTCGGCCATATCCGGCACGGCGTGGATGTCGTAGGGTTTGCCCTGGATATTGCCATAGTTCTGCTCGCCCATGTAGCTGAGCGGCCGCCCCGCCACATGCCCGGCCACGTTCACCACAAAGCCCAGGTTGTAGGGATTGGCGCCCGGCGTGCCCGGTGTAGCCCAGTGTCCTTTTCCAACATGGATGGTCATGTAACCCGCCTCGTTGAGCAGCTGCGGCAGTGGCGTGGCATGTACTGTATGTGGTACGCCCGCTACCGGACTCAACCCGTTCCTGTTCCAGGGGGCAACGTCCAGCTGCTCATCCGGTGTATCGGAATTACGATCTTTAAAGGGCATGGTCCAGTTGGTCACGCCGTGGTGGGCCGCGTTCATCCCCGTCATCATACTTACCCGCGAAGGGGTGCAGACCGGCGTGGCGTAGGCGTCCGTAAACTTTATCCCTTCCCGAGCCAGGCGTTCCATGTTAGGCGTATGATAGCGCTTATTCAGCGGGTATACTTTGTCGGCAAAAGGCACGGAGGTGTCCATCCAGCCCATGTCATCGACCAAAAACACCACAATGTTAGGCCGCTGCTGCGCCTGCACCGGAAGTATAAACCCGAAGAGCAAGTATAAAATCAGTAGGGCTAGCCTGTTTTTCATGTCGTGTAAGTACCTAATCAAGTTTAGGCTGAAGTATAAATGTTGTCATCCTGAAAGGCCTTGGCAGCAAGCGTCTGCAGCGCTTCTCATCCCGCTGTAAAGTTCGTCACCAGGATCCTTTCAGGATGACAAAATAGGTTTGGTTGATTCTATCCGGACACTTAGTCACCGTCAGCTAAAAATCTGCATTAGAAGTATGGCTGCAAAGTATAGTGCCATACTTCAGGAGTCCGCTGTCTTTTGTCCTTTGTCAAAAAATTACTGGTTCTTCTTCTGTTCTTCCGCGTCTGAAAGCGGTGCGAAGTGAATGCCCCGGGCTTCCCATACTTTCAGGAGCGGCAACAGGGCCTGACGGAACTGCTCGTAGTTTTTGTTCTGTGGCTGCGTCCAGCCTACCTCGGCATAGGCGGCCAGGCGCGGGAACACCTGGTAGTGCATTTCGCCACGGGTCGGGATCCACTCGCTCCACATCTGGGAACCGGTGCCGATGATGTTCTGGTGGTATTCTTTGGCCAACTCCTGCGGAACCGGATCGAAGCTGTAGGCTTTCTGCAGCGGGATAGAACTGTAGTTATAGTCCAGGTAAGTCATGGAATGGAGCGAGTTCACCAGCTGGTAACCCTTGGAAGCGGCCTGCGTGATGAGCTCCACATCGCCTTTCCAGAAATGCACCACCACGTTTTTGGCCAGCTCGGTCTCGGCGTTGGCGTCTGCTTTTTTCTCCTCAAAGTCGTGGTGGATGTTGATGCCCATGATCTCGTTCCAGCCCATCATGCGGCGGCCGTTCTGCTCAATATACTTCGAGATGTTGTTGGTGAAATGCACCTGCAAATCAGCATAAGTCTTAATGCCATGCTCTTTCATATAGGCATTCACCTTCTCTGATTTCTCCCAGGCCTCGTAACCTACTTCATCCCCACCTATATGGATTACCTTGGATGGGAACAGCGCAAACACCTCCTGCAGCACGTCTTGTAGGAATTCCTGCACGCGGGGGCTGGTCACGTCGTAGATGTCGTAGAAGCGGCCGAACTTTACCGGCACCTCGATATTCTGGTTGTCTGTGCCCAACCAGGGGTAAGCGGCAATGGCTGCGCTGGCGTGGCCCGGCATTTCAATCTCCGGCACTACATTAATGTGGCGCTCAGCGGCATAGGCTACGATTTCTTTGATCTCTTCCTGGGTATAAAACCCGCTATGCGGCTCCCCGGATTGCTTGTTGCTGTTCCACTTCTTCTCCCCTATGGCCGTGCTCTTCCTTTTAGATCCAACCTCCGTCAGTTTCGGATACTTTTTGATCTCAATGCGCCAGCCCTGGTCGTCCACCAAGTGCCAGTGGAAGGTGTTCATCTTCAGGCGGGCCATCTCGTCCAAAAGTAGCTTTACCTCTTCCTTGCCTTTAAAGTGACGGGCCTCGTCGAGC
The DNA here is from genome assembly GCF_001907195.1 of Pontibacter flavimaris. GTDB lineage: Bacteria > Bacteroidota > Bacteroidia > Cytophagales > Hymenobacteraceae > Pontibacter > Pontibacter flavimaris. The sequence continues at coordinate 374,292 of NZ_LVWA01000005.1, read as the reverse complement.
ATAAAAGCACGCCACTCAAAACGCGGCTTATCTTCTATAGTAACTGCCGGCATAAATTTGCCTTCAGAAGTATAAATGGCCTGCAGCAAACTCTGCACTCCGTAGTGGATACCCGCTTCCGTGGCCGCCTTGATGGTCACCTGCGTTGGCGTTGCGGTCAGTCTATACCCTTCCTTGCCCAGGTCTTTGGACAGCTTCTTATCCAGTTCCAGGCTAATGGTGTTCTTCTTTCCCTTGCCGGCATTGGTTTGAAGCGACAGGTTATACTTCTCCTGCAGCGCCTTTTCCAGGTTAGCGGCCTCTTTCTCCGCTCCGGAAGTATAGTGGATGCCTTTGGCAGCGCCAAGCGCAAACTGCCCTTTTGCCAGCTCAATTTTGTTTGGCCTCGGGATGATGTTCAGTTCCTGCGCGCCGGCTTCAAAGGCGGCGATGCAAACCAGGAGGATAAGGTAAAGTAGTTTCTTCATAAGTGAGAGTTTATCTAGAAGTATGGACTGCTTACTGTGCTATTGGTTTAGTTTCAAAGTATGGTTTCGGCATGAGTCTGTTCTTTAACTGGCTGGCTGCTCTTTTACCAGTTCATAGATCCGCACTTCCTGTCCGTCGTTGGTCGAGAACGTCAGTTTCGAAACGTTTTTCAGTTTGCTGCCATCCAGCCGGATGTAGCTGGCGTTGCCGCTATAGATCGTTTGCTGCTTTCCGTTTCTGCCGGGTGCGGTGATGGTGTACTTGGCTCCGTCGTTTTTCAAAAGTATGACAAGGCCTGCACCCTTCAGTTCCTGTGGCAGCGTTACCGTCACTGGTTGCTGGCTGGTGAGCGTTTGGTAGGTGTTTATACTTTTGTCGTGTGCAAAAACAGCCTGGTTTGCGCCGGCGGCCGGCTTCACTTCCAGGCGGAACTCCTTCAGGTAAAAGTTCTGGCGTTTGTCGGAGGTGTTGCGGAAGCGCACATACTTTATACTTTGGTCGGCCAGGTTTATACTTCCCTTGCCGCTTTCGGCGGTGACCTCTGCTTTCGTCCATACTTTGCCGTCTTTGGAGGTTTCGAAAACACCCCAGTTCAGCAGGTTGTTGTTGCTCAGGTTAAAGTATAAAGCTTTGGCCTGCAATGCGTCCGAAGGTTTAAAGCCGATGTACTCGCCGCCATCCAGGTAGGCCACCTCCAGCATGGGCGAGTAGGCAATGCCCTTGTTGTTGTAGAGCAGCGGTTGGCTGGCCAGCCTTTGCGATTGGCTGTAGCTTGCCGGAGCGTCGGAGTTTGTGCTTGCTATACTTTCCTCTCCGCCCAAAAAGTGGTTACCGGTTATTTTGAAAATCTCCTCTACAAAAGGCATGAGTACGAGCGAGCCAGTCTTCACGCCCGGCTGGTAGGGGTTCTGGTTCAGCGTCGCATCCACCGTCGCCATACTATCGAGCACAGCCTCTACACGCAGGTAGTTTGCCCAGGCAGCGGCAGGATTCAGGTTCATGCGGTTGTCTACCATCTCAACCGTATGGGTACCCGCTTTGCCCAGCAGTTCGAACTGTAGCAGCCAGGGCTCCAGCTGCTCCACCAGGCGTTTGTTCTGGCTCTTGCTTCGGATCTCGGCAGGGGCCTTGGCTATACTTGCAAACTCCTGCTTGATCCTGTTCACTTCTGCCGTAAATGGGTGCAACCCGTTTTTATAGGTTTCCAGGAAAGTTTCGATATAAGGTTTGATCTCCACGGATTCGTCGCGGCGGTAGCGGTGGCCGTTGGGGCCGGGGTCGCTGTTGTGGGCGTTGAAGGTGCGGAAGGCCTCCGGTGCCTCGGGCATCACGTACTTATTGGCTGCCTCCCAGGCCTGCTGCGGATCGTAGGTTTTCATGTTCCAGCTATACAACGCCACGCCAAAGATCGCCACCTTCGAGGCCTCAGCCTTATCCATCGGGTTCGACACGAAGCCCGACATATCGTGCACCGCCTCGGTGTCGATGCCGTACGAAGGGCCCATCAACAAGTGGTTGCGCACGTAGTCGCTCACCGGGAAATTCCACCACACATAGGCCGGGCGCTGAATGCGTTTGTTCACCCACTCCAGCCCTTCTTTGGTGATGTCATGCACCACCGTGTTGCCCGTCCACATCACGTGGATGGCCGGGTCGAGCTCCTCGCCCAGGATATCGAGGTAGGTGCCCGGCTCTTTATTCGCCCAGCCCTTATTGTACTCGGTAGGGCACATGATCAGCGGGGCCACGTCTTTTTTCTGGTTGATGAACTGGCGCTGGATGAAATTGAGCATGTTCGCCTGCATCTTGGCATCGGTTCCGGCGCCGGAGATATCATCGAAGAAAACGGCAAATGCGCGCACGCCCAGGTCATACATCTGGTTAAACTTCGTGATGATGGCGGCGCTGTCGGCCTGGTTCCACTGAATGTCTTTGCCCGGGTGGATGGCCCACACAAAGTCCACCTTGTTGCGTTTTGCTTCCTGCACCACCTCTTTTAGCTGCTGCTCTTCCTGCGCGGGGTATGGCTTGCGCCAGTTCGGAGAGGAATGGTAGGGATCGTCCTTCGGGCCGTAGATGTAGGTGTTTAGTTTGAGTTTACCGTAAAAACGTAGTTGCTCCAGGCGGTCCTGGTGGCTCCAGGGTTCGCCATAAAAGCCTTCCACCGTGCCGCGGTGCGCCACATCCGGATAGTCAGTAATCGAAGCCTCCGGCAAAGTTATACTTCCGTTTGGCTCTTTTTGCACCAACTGCGACAGCGTCTGCACGGCGTAGAAAGCCGCGCGATCGTCATTGGCTTCTATACTGATACCTTCTGGCGTTACAACCAGTTTATAGGCGCCAGAGCGCTGTAGTTGGGGCTCTCCTTTCTTGAGCTTCTTTACTTTTAATGGTAGGCTTTTCCCTTTTTCCGCAACTGGCACAATGGTGCTAAGCAGTTCTAAGGTTGTAGGGTCCTTTTTAAGGCCGCTTATCTTATAGGAATGAGCCGGTGTGAAACGCTGCTGGCTGATAGTTGCCTGCTGCGGCTGCGGCACAATTTGCTGCGCCGTTGCGGCAAAGGAAATAAGAAGTAGAATGGCAGCCAAGCTGCGTTGAATAAGGGTGAGCATTATAGTGTATTTACTTTGTTGTTATTGGTCTCTCCTGACTCTTCTAAGTCAGGAGAGATTATACTTTATTTTTTGATTGTGCCTGCTATTCTATAAGTCTCATTAAAAGAGAGTCATTTAGATTCTAAAATTTACTCACTATTCGGGCGCTTCTGAGCAGGTAATAGTGAAGTTTGGATTCTCCCCTTGAGGGGAGTTAGAGGGGTGTTAATCCTTTGCGGATAGCTTTCGCAATTGGCTTTACACCCCTGTAGTCCCCTCAAGGGGACAGTTTTCTGTTAGAGCTAACAATAGATGTGTGTAAGGAAAAATCCTAACGATGATTTCTCTTAACGATTCCCGCCCTCTTTGGCCAGCAAGGCCTTGGCTCCGTCGTCCTCATACTTGTCGAGCAGGCCGTTGAGCTGCTTTTTGAGTTTGGCGGTGATCTTTTCGTAGCCTTTCTTGCCGTAGAGATTGTTCATCTCCTGCGGGTCTTTCTGCAGGTCGTACAGCTCCCAGCCCTCTACTCTTTTGTAGAAGCGGATGAGTTTGTAGCGACCGGTCTTGATGCCAAAGTGCGGCGAAACGGAGTGCTCGCCGTTTTCATAGTAGTGGTAGTACATCGCGTCGCGGCCTTTGGCTTTCTTACTGGTCAGTAGCGGCAGGAACGACTCACCCTGCATGTCTTTCGGGATGGCCACGCCGGCAGCATCCAGCATAGTCGGCGCAATATCCAGGTTCATCACAAAGTGCTCTGACTGGGTGCCCGGCTTTACCACGCCCGGGTAACGCATCACCATCGGTGTGCGGAAGGATTCCTCATACATAAAGCGCTTGTCGAACCAGCCATGCTCGCCCATGTAAAAACCCTGGTCTGACATGTAGATCACGATGGTATTATCAGTCAGGCCATTTTTATCGAGGTAATCGAGCGTGCGGCCAATGCTGCGGTCCATGGAGGCAGCGGTGGCCAGGTAGTCGCGCATGTAGCGCTGGTATTTCCACTCCACCAGTTCCTTGCCGGTCAGGTTGCGGGCCACCAGGTCATCGTAGATCGGCTTATAGTAGGCCTTGAATTTAGCCTTTTGCTCCTCGTTCATGCGGGTGATGTTGCCGTCCTTGATGTTGTCGTAGTCGGGGAACATCTTCAGGTCGTAGCCCATGATCATGGTCTTGTCGATGGTCATGTCCTGCACGGTAGCCGCCTCGCGGTTGGTGTAGTTGTCGTAGAAGTTGGCTGGCAGCGGGAAGGTTTTACTGTCGAACATGCCCATATCCTCCAGGTCAGGCATCCAGGTACGGTGCGTGTTTTTGTGGCCGATCACGAGGGCAAAAGGCTTGCTCTTGTCACGGCCGTCGAGCCAGTCTTCGGCCACGTCCTCCGTTACAGAAGACACATAGCCTTCGATGCGCTCACGGCTACCATCCATGTTGATGAAGTCGGGATTAAAATAATGCCCCTGACCCGGGAGTATCTTATAGTAATCAAAGCCCTGCGGCTCGGTCTCCAGGTGCCACTTGCCTACCCAGGCCGTCTGGTAGCCGCCTTTGCCCAGTTCTTTTATGAAGGTGTTCTGGCTGCCGTCGAAGCTTGAATTTTCATTGTCCTTGAAGCCGTTCTTGTGGCTATACTTGCCGGTAAGTATAACGGCGCGGCTTGGCCCGCAGATCGAGTTGGTGACATAGGCTTTGTTGAAGGTAGCGCCTTCTTTGGCAATGCGGTCGATGTTGGGCGTCTGCATCAGGTCACCGCCGTAGGCGCTGATGGCCTGAAACGCGTGGTCATCGGACACGATGATGACGATGTTGGGCCGTTTGCCTGGCTGCTGTGCTAAAGCCGCAAAGCTTCCCACAAAAACCACTAGGAGTAAGAGTAAGTGTTTCAACATAAACGAAAATTATACTTTGTTACCTGCTATTTCCTTTTTCTTTGATTTCCTGCAAGAGCTGCGCTAGTTCCTTCACCTTCTCCGGGTGTTGTGCTGCCAGGTTGCGTTTTTCCCCGATATCTTCGCTCAGGTTGTAGAGCTGTGGCTCCGGCGCATTTCCCAATTCTATATCCGTCAGCGGGCTATAAGCTCTCCCCTGGCTTGGTTCGATATACTTCCAGTTGTCTTTTACAATGGCCAGCGTGCCCGCATGCTGCACCAAAGCGTGCCGGCCCTGTTTTGACTTTCCGGTCAGCGCTTTCAACATATCCTGGCTGTCGGGAGCATCGGCAACGGCCAAGGGCTGACGCAGCAGACTGGCAAAAGAGGCGAGCAAATCCACCTGGGACACCATAGCCTCCGATACGGCTGGTTTAATTTTTCCTGGCCAGCGCACGATCCAGGGAACGCGGGTACCGGCCTCAAAGGCGCTATACTTGCCGCCGCGCAAGGGCCCTGCCGGCATGTGCCCGTTCCGTTTCGTTACCGCCTCATCCTCGTAGCCATCGTCGAGCACCGGGCCATTATCACTGGTAAAAATAATAAGCGTGTTTTTTGCCAGCCCTTGCAGTTCCAGTTCTTTTAGGATCTCGCCCACGGCCCAATCCATTTGTAAGATCGCGTCCCCGCGGTAGCCCAACTCGCTCTTGCCCTTAAAATAAGTGGAAGGCATACGCGGCACGTGCGGCTCGGTGAGGGAGTAAAAAAGGAAGAACGGCTGCTTCTTATGCTCCACGATAAAGTCTTTTGCTTTCTGCAGGAAGGTAAGCGGCACTTCTTCGTCGGTCCAGCGGGCTTTGGTGCCGCCGCTCATGTAGCCGATGCGGCCAATGCCGTTGATGATGGTATTGTCGTGCCCGTGGTTGGGCGAAGCCTTCATTTTGAGCAACTCCGGATTTTCCCGGCCTGTTGGTTCCTGGCCTATTTTCTCGCGGTAGTTTACCTGTATTGGATCAGCCGGGTCAAGCCCTACTACCCTACCGTTCTCCATAAAAACAGTCGGTACCCTATCGGCCGTAGCCGGGAAGATGAAAGAGTAATCGAAGCCTACTTGATTGGGACCGGGCTTGATCTCCTCGTTCCAGTTTTTCTCTACTGCCTCCCCTAAACCCAGGTGCCATTTGCCTACGATGCCGGTTGCATAGCCAGCTTTTTTGAACACGCCTGGCAAGGTTAGTTTATCGGTAGAAACCACCAACGCGGCATCTCCGGGCAATACGCCTGTTCCTTGTTTCCGCCAGGGATACTCGCCTGTCATTAGCGCATAGCGCGAGGGGGTGCAGGTGGCGGAGGTAGCATAGCCACGGGTAAAGCGGATACCTTGCTCGGCCAGTTTATCTATGTTTGGGGTAGAGATTTTGGTAGCACCATAGCTGCCCAGATCGCCATAGCCCAGGTCATCGACATAGATCAGCACCACGTTCGGTTTCTGCTGGGCATGAGCAAACGGTGCCATGCTAAGTATAGCCAGCAACAGAAGGAATCGTATGCTCATACTTTGTCTGCTTTGCATGCTACTTTATAGTTTAGCCTGTTTTTGATCATTGGTCTGGTAGACCCGCACCCAATCCACCACCATCTGCACGGGCAGGTCTTCGTCTTTTATACTTCCTACCCAGCTGCCGCCGAGCGCCTGGTCCAGGATGATGTAAAACTCCTCGTCGAAAGGCCACTGTGAGGAGTCGGCGTTTTCTATTTTAGGGTATGAGAATGTTTTCTGGCCGTTGATGAAGAAGTCGAGCCGGTCGGGGTACCATTCCAGGACATAGGTGTTGAACTCGCCCTCCTTAAAAGGAGCTGTGGCGAAGTTTACGGGGTTTGCTTTCTGTTGTAGGTTGTCGATGTAGTGGCTGTGCAGGGTCTGGTACACGATGGAGTCGTAGTTGAGGTGCTCCATGATGTCGATCTCCCCACTGTTCGGCCAGCCGCCATACTTTGCCTCCTGCGGCATCAGCCAGATGGCAGGCCAGGAGCCTTTTCCTTTCGAGAGCTTGGCTCTTACTTCTACCTTGCCATACTTAAAGGCAAACTTGTCTTTGGTTTGAATACAGGCAGTCTGGTACTTGGCCGTGTCCGCCGGGTCTTCGTTCCGGATGCCGCGCAAGTATAACTGGCCATCCTTTACAAAAGTGGTGGCCGGATTGTCGGCGCAGTAGCAGGCCCAGTCAGGGGAACGTCTGCCGGAGAAACTCCATTTGGCGGGATCTGGGGTGCCATCCGTTGTAAAATCATCCTCCCAGGTCAGGACCCAGTCAGAAGTGGTTGCTTTCTGCGGCATGGAGGTGCAGGCAGCGCAAAGTATAAGCAGTAAAAACCAGAGCCTCTGTATCATTTTTGCCGAACATTATAAAAAGGCTAAAGGGGCTGCACAAACCCGGAGGTTCGGCAGTCCCTTTTCACCTTACTAAACTAAAACTACTACTCTCTCTAATCTAATTGCAATCAACCTATACTTTTTACCGCCACAGCCTGAGCTTAAGGTATACTTTAAGGACGAACTGTGGCGGTTATACTTACTATTCCGTTGCGCCGGCGTTTGCCTGCAGCGGCCAGCCCGGGTTCTGGTAAATTATAGAGCCGTCTGCCCCACCCTGCGAAGTGATCAGGAAGTGCTGTATGGCTATCGGCTCCAGGTAGTGAGCTGTGGCCCATCTGTATCCGTCTTTCACCAGGTTAGATCCGGAAAGGTTTACGCGGTACGGACGCAGGTACGGGCTCTCTGACCGCTTGGAAACGTTAGCTGTTTTGCCAGGAGTTTCTGCCTCGATCAGCAGGCTTTCGCCATCTTTCACATACCACTCCTTCATAGGCCCCCATACTTTGAAGCCTTCCACAATGTATGGGTTTTGCTTCAGTTGGTCCAGGGCTCTCCAGCGTTTCAGGTCTGTGTAGCGCATGCCTTCGGCCATCAACTCGGTACGGCGCTCACGACGGATGTTGTACAAGGTCGCATCCGAAAGAAGCTGGCCGGCAGAGTAGGCCGCAAAGTCATTTTTCGCTTCCTGGTTCATGTCTGTGGCAGCGATTGTCACGTTGAAGTCCGGGTTAACGCCGGCTCTCTCACGTATGGCGCTCCAGTACTGCTCGGCCTTGCCGTTGATGCTTCCCTCCTTCAGGTAAGAAGCCTCGATGTAGTTCAGGTAAGCCTCCACAGCACGGAACACGATGCTGCCGGTAGAACCGCGGCTGCCCTCCGACTCAGCAAAGCTGTAAGCCATGCCTTTCTTCACAGAATAGCCAGTTACATCCCGTGTTTCGGCAGGCCCGATGATATCGGGCTTACCAATCAGGACAGGAGAACCGTCATCGTTTTTAGCATCCTTATACATCAGTTCTCCTGGTGCCTTCATAAACAACTGCAATCTGTTGTCGCGATCCTCTTTAACATCCGAGATGTAGTCGTCGCCCTGATAGCCGGAGCCTGGCGCATAAATAGGCAGTCCGTTGCTCATCAGGAAGTTATCCACAAAGCCTCTCGTAAAACCTGTGTTCGCACCATTGCGGTTTATGTAGTGGTTTACATTATGATTAATACCTAATGTAAAGTCATACTCGCGCCATAACAACACTTCAGAGTACTTGCTCAGGTCATAGTCCGAAAACATCCTGAAGTATGGGTTGGTGGAAGAGTCGTAGCCATTGTCTTTTGTATTATCTACCAAAGGCACCACATCTGCCACCGCAGACGCAGCCTCCATCGCCTCCGTCAGGAAGTAGTCGATCTCCTCATCAATGTTAATGTTGAAGTTCTCCACCTTCCCCTGGCCTGGCCAGCCTGGACCACCCGGTACTTGGGCGGTTCCACGGTGGTACATCAGCCAGGTAGCCTCGTGCAGAGCAACGCGAGATTTAAACAGTTGCGCGGCGTGCTGGGAGATCCGGTTCTTACCTCCCGGAGGCGATGTGCTCAGCAGTTGGATAGCTGAGTCCAGATCAGCGATGATGAAGCGCGCCACCTCGTTACGCGGTCTGCGCTTGGAGGCCAATGTCAGTGGGTCCATTTCATCCGGCAGCGTATTCTTCAGGATAGGAAAGTCTCCAAATGCCTGTACTTTATTAAAGTACTCGAAGGCACGCAGAAAATACCCTTCTCCCACATAGTGTGTAATATTATTTGTGCTGCCCGTTAGTGTACCTGCTTTCCAGCGCGGAACTACTGTCTGGAGGTAGTAGTTTAAGTGTCGAATGTTGCTGAAGTTCCAGCTACCTCCATCCTGCGGCACGCGCCACTCCCCAGGTGTCCAGCGGGTAGCAGAGCTACTACTTGCCTGGTTATCAGTGTGGGTATCGTTGCCAAATATACCAGCCCCCCAGCCGCCATGTGTCGGGAAGTTGTACCGGGCAATGGTGTAAGTCGCAAGGTCTGCCTCACTCCATAGATACTTTTCCGGGGTTATCTTAGCCAGGGGCTCCCTGTCCAGGTAATCGTTGCAGCCGGTTATCCCAACAAAGCCGAGAAACAGCAGCACTGCATATAATTTATTGCTAATCGATCTATTCATTGCGTTGGGTAATTAGAAGTTAAGGTTGAGGCCAAAAGAGAACACCCTGGCGAACGGATACGTCTTACCATCATTCCACCCGTTGAGGCCAACAGACTCTGGATCGAAGATGTCAATCATATCAGAGAAAGTAAGTAGGTTCTCGCCCGATACATAGATTCTGGCACGAGACACACCCACTTTAGAGGTTAAACCTGCAGGAAGCGAGTAACCGATCTGCACGTTCTTCAGACGCATGTAGGCACCATTTTGCAGATAGCGCGTCTGGGAATACTGGTTCTTCCAACCATTTTTGAAGTCTGGCGCCGGGAAGTAAGAGTCCAGGTTCACGCCGGCCAAACCGGCCTGTACCATGGGCGAGGTCTCATCACGAAAGAAGTCCACATGCTCTACAAAACCAGCCGACTGCCACATGCCGCCATTCACGCCCCAGAAGTATGGGCCGTTGGGCATATAGTCTCTTTTGCCAACTCCCTGTAGAAAGACCCTGAAATCGAAGCCCTTCCAGTCGCCGGTCAGATCCAGGCTGTACCGGAAACGCGGTGTTCTGTTGCCGATAATGCTCAAGTCACCTTTGTCATCCAGAAGCTCGGCACCCATGTTGATTTCACCATCCCCGTTCAAATCAGCGTACATGATATCGCCTGCACCCCAATTGCTGCCAATCGTATTCTGGTTCACTTTCTCAAGGTGGGCATCCATCTCTGCTTGTGTCTTGGCGATTCCTACGGTTGTATATCCCCAGATATTTCCCATTTCTTCGCCAGCATACCAATCATTAATATCTCCTGTGATATTAGGGTACTTGGTAATACGCTGCTGGTCGTCTGCCAACACCGCACGCACGCCGTAGTTAAACTCACCGATATTATCCTGCCAGCTTGCCTCGATCTCAAAGCCTCTGGACTCCATATCGGTATTGTTTACTTGTGGAACAGCCGTACCAAGTATAGCAGGGAGTTGCGGTGCCGGGCCGACCATATCAAAGGTTTTGCGTTGGAAGTAATCGAAGTTCAGGCTCAGGCGGTTGTTTAACATTGCCAGGTCAAAACCTGCGTTCCAGCTGGAAACCCTCTCCCAGGTTAAGGAGGTACTCACCAGGCCTGGTGCACTAGCTGTGTTTGGTCTCTGGCCATTTATTAACCAGCCGCTATTACCAAAGCCAAGTGGCTGGTCCAGGAAAAATGGATACCAGTTATTGGTTTGTTGATTTCCAAGCTCTCCATAGGAGCCTCTGACTTTGAATAATTGGATCACATCTTCAAAGGCCCAGAAATCTTCCTGCGCCACGTTCCAACCTGCCGAAACTGAAGGGAAGAAATTCCAGCGTTTCTCCCTGATAAAGCGTGAGCTACCATCGTAGCGGCCATTAAACTCCAACAGGTAACGCTCCTTGAAGTTGTAGTTCAGACGCCCAAAGAAACCTGCTGTAGTCCAGTCTTCATACATTCCGTTTTCAGCCTTTCTATTGTCCGTGGCTGTGGTAAGTGTGGGTATAGAGGGATTGATCAAGCCGCTTGCTGAGGCACCCACATTGCGGTACTTCGTATACTCCGAGTTGAAGCCTGCCATTACCTTGAAGTTATGGCTGTTATTGAGGCTGAACTCATAATCAGAGTAGATATTGGAACTGAAGTAGTTCTCTTTCAGTGCGTACTCGTAAACAGAGCTGTAGCCTGCAGAATTCCACCCTACCGGCACCGTGTATGCCTCGCCTGCTACATCATAAGCATAGGCTGGTAACACGTCGGTATGATTACTTTGATGCTGGGTACGGTAGTTACCGTTGGCGATGATGTTCCAACCCTTGGCCGGTGTGAGCGTAACCTGCGCCTGCTGATACAACCAGTCTTTCTGATTGATAACACGTCCACCTTCTCTTAGCTGCGCAATTTCACCTTGTTCAGACCAATATCCGTTCGGATCTGTAACAGGCAAGGTAGGCCAGCGACGGGCAACGTTATGATAGAAGAGGTCTGATTGGTGGGTAGCTTTGGTAAAATCTTCGCGTATGTACCTGGCCGTATAATTGAACTTGGCCAATGGGCTGATCGTAGTATTGATCTTACCGGTGAAAGAATAACGCTTAAACGCATCCCCTGCATGGCGGGTTAATCCACCCTGGTCCAGATAGCCACCCGACACATAAAATTGGGTGTTTTCTGTACCGCCATTTAAATTAACATTGTGCTCCTGCGAAAATGACGAGCTTTTATAATGCTCCTTGAACCAGTCTGTATTGGCATGAGACCCAGTATAATACTGGTACCTGTTTCCACTTGCATCAGGTATGGCTCCATAGCTAATCTCCCCGCGCTGGTACTGCTGGATTCGATCCAGAACATCCTGTGAAAATATTGGAGTTTCACCGCCATTGGCCGCTGCCTCGTTAAAGTACATGGCGAACGTATGGGAGTCCATCATCTGTGGTAAACCCATTGGCTCGGAGATACGGAAGTTATTGCTATACCCCACACGTGTCTTACCGGCCTTACCTGCTTTGGTAGTTACCAAGATTACACCGAAAGGAGCGCGGGAACCATAGATAGAGGAGGCCGCAGCGTCCTTCAGCACCGTTACCGACTCAATGTCCTGCGGGTTAATGGCGTTCAGGTCGCCTTCCATCCCATCGATGAGCACCAGTGGGGCTGAGGAGGTAGTACCGATTGTACCTGTACCGCGGATATTGAAATTAAGCGACTGATTCAGTTCCCCGCCTAGCCCTGTTGTTTGCAGGTTCAGGCCGGGTATAATACCCTGCAGTGCCTGCCCGACGTTCTGCACCGGGCGCGACTCCAACACTTCGGAGCTTACTGTAGATACTGAGCCGGTCAGGTTGGCTTTCTTCTGCTCACCGTAGCCCACTACCACGATTTCATCGAGTGCTTTTGCATCCTCGCGAAGCGTGACGCTGATGGTAGACTTTCCGTCAACGGCAACTTCCTGTGCCAGGTAACCGATGTAGGAGAACACCAACGTGCCTGTGCCATTCGGCACATTCAGGCTGAAAGATCCATCGGCACCTGTTGTAGTACCTGTTGAAGTTCCTTTTAATACAACCGTTACGCCAGGAAGGGCTTCTCCATTATCAGAAGTTACCTTGCCCTGCACGGCACTTGCCTGCCGGATAGCGTTAGCGGCCACCCCCTCGTTTTGCCTGACTAATTGCTCAGGACTGATCCTGGAATTAGCCAGCGCCTGACTGCCAACCGGCCCGCCTAAAGAGGCAGCCAACAGCAGTAGAGCCGATAATTTAGTAGAATTTTTCATATACGCACTATCATTTTTAGTTGGATTTATTAGGTTGTTGTGTTTGATAGTTTCTCTGACTGTGTCGTGTAGTATAGAATAGTGGCGTCGGCGATGTGGCTAGCGTGCAGTAGCTTAATGTTATAGAGGTTATTTTTCCTGCTGATCAGGTTTTAAGCAAATCAAAGCAAGTTCGTACACGCGTTTACACATGTATTTCTTTGTTTTCCTTTGGCTTAAAAAGCTATTAAACATATAACAATTATTTAACACAAGCAATATTTAATGACTCGAAATGTGGTCGTTCACGCAAAAAAATAAGAAGGTATATCCCCTGTTATGCTTGCCCCCGAAAATGACAACTTGTAGTTCCTCTACTCTTTAAAAGGTATGATATATGGCAACTAGGGTAGCCCATAAAATTACCAATTTTTGTTTCTTGTCCTACATAAAGTAAAGCTAATAAAAAAAGTTAATCTTCCCTTGTAAAATACTACAATAAAGAAGATTAACTTTTTTACTAACAGGGACCGTCCAAGACAGTACTGGTATCACCTACGCCAGACGGTATTCTAGCTAACAGGTTACTATTGTTTCTGTGCCCACCACAGCGGCGTTGACACCGCATCCGGCCCATCTAGGAACCCAACCGCCTGCTGATAGCCAGCTGGGTTGGCATTCTGCAGACTAGACGGGTACTTGAGTCGCTGCGGGAAGAACTCCACTCTGCTATCCATGTAGTTAGAAGAGGTAAGCGCCGGCAGATCCGGAATCGGGTTCTCCACGGCGGGGTTCTCAAAGAACGGCAGGCCCAGCCTCCTGTGGTCGCTCCAGGCCTCCAGCGGCAACCACGGGAACTGCGCGATATACTTCTGCGTGATGATCTTTGTCAGGAGGTCATTCTTCACCGCCCCATCCTTGTACAACCCGTTATCAGGGTACTTTATGGTAGCCGCGCCGTTCTGGCCGGTGTAGCCGTTCTCATACTCCATCGTGTAAGTGGCGGGCGGCTCTGCGGTGTGGCCCCAGCTTACGGAAGTACCGTTTCTGTTATACTCCTCCGAGCTCAGGTAATCTTCCATAGGTACGTTCCAGTACTCAAAACTGCGGATGATGCCTGCTTCGTAGGCTTCCTGGGCACCCATTGGGGAGCTCCAGCCACGCAGTGCACCTTCGGCCAACAGGAAGTAGGTCTCCCAGGGGGCAAAGAATACACGCTCGCTCTGGCTGCCTCTAAACTCCTGCGACATGCGCGGCACTGTGCCGGAGAAGTAGTAGGACACCTTGTTTTTAGCTCCTTTCGCTCCCCACTCGCCGTTAATGCCTGGGTTCCAGGTATAGGCTGCGTCTATTTCTTTTACAACGTTGCCAGCGGCATCAACCAGGTTACGCTTAGTAGTTCTGGCGCTGGTTGTCCAGGACGGGTAAAAGCTGAAATCAGGGTTAGAAAAATCGCCGGGAAGCGCAAAAGCCTCATAGGCACGGGGGTCTATGGCGTTAGGCAATCCATTGAACCAGTAGCCTGCGGAAGGGTTGTTGGTTTTAGTAGCGAAGTGGTCCTCAAACTTCTGTCCCATCCAGTTGGCGGGCTTCACAAATTCATGGTATGATGCCGGCAGTTGGCTCTCCGTTTCGATGCCGCCCAGGTTAAAGTAGGTGTTAAACAGGGTTTCCGACAGAAACTGCGGGTTCCACTCACGGCTCATCACGCCGGACAGGGCGTCCCAGCCCGGTTTTTCCTTTACCTTAAAGGTCTCGTCCAGTGCCATGATCAGCTCACCTTTGGCGGCATCCTCAAACTCGGCCTGCGCCTTGGAGGGATCTACCTCCGACAGGCGCATGGCCAGGCGCAAGCGCAGGGAGTTGGCATACTTTTTCCACTTCAGGTAGTCGTAGCCGTATGCCGGATCCTGCTTATCCAGGCTCTGGGGGTTCTCCACCGTCAGGTCCAGTTTTGCCTGCGCGTCCTTCAGTTCATCCAGCGCAAAGTAGTACACCGTTTTCACATCCGAGAACTCCGGGTTTTCTCCCTGGAACGCGTTGACAGGAATAGGGCCGAAGTTGTCAGACATCTCGCTCATCAGGTAAGCTCTCCAGATGCGAGCTACCTGCAGCAGGTTACCTGTATAAGCCTTTGCGGTGCCTTTCTCCAATTGTAGGTTGGCTATCTCGATGGCCGTGTTGGCTGCGTTCAGCCAGCTTGCCACCTGGTTGTAGTAGGCTGTTGTCCAGCCGTCGTCGTGGTAGCCTGCGGAGAAGCCTTCATCTTCCTGGTAGTGGGCCGCGGTTTTCCAGTATAGCACAAACGAGCGCTCGGCTACGTCCGGATTCATTTGGGCGCTGACAATGGAGTTGTTGATAAAGTACTCTGTCTGCACCTGATCCTCGTTTGCCGCCACCGGGTCCACGTTGATCTCTTCGAACTTCTCACATGAGGTCAGCAACAGGCCTGTTGCCATCAGCACACATGATTTCTTCAGTATATTCTTCATTTCAGTAATGCAGTTAAAATTTAGAAGCCCAGCGTTAAGTTAAAGAGGATAGAGCGCGTAGTAGGGATACTGGCGTTCTCAAATCCAGTGGCGTTAGAGCCTGTCGCAAAAACAGATTCAGGGTCCAGGCCTTTCATGTGGCTGGAGATCAGCCACACGTTGGTAGCCGTTACTCCGATTCTGGCTCTCTGCAGCGGCGTTTTAGACAGTAGGCTGCCTGGTAGCGCGTAGCTCAGCTGCACGTTGCGCAGGCGAACGTTGGTGGCATCGTACAGGTTAGCCTCTGTGATACCGAGGTTACCCACGCCTGCCACAGCGTTCCAGTAGAGTTGCGGCGTAACTTCTGTCGTGTTCACGGCAAACTGCCCTGTTGCGGGATCCTCCACCACGCCTTCCACCACAAAGCTCTCTCTGCCTCCGTTTCTTACCGTGTTGGCAGCTGTGCCGGTCTCCTGCATAGCCGCCAAGGTAGCCGAGAAGATCTCACCGCCAAAGCGGCCATCTACCAGGAAGGAAAACGAAAGGCCTTTGTAGCTGAACGTGTTGCCTATGCCCAGAAGCGCATCGGCCTGCTGATCGCCCAGTTTCACGCTTTGCTCGCCTACCTGCGGCAGGCCCGCTTCGTTGAGTAAGAGCTGTCCGTTGTAAGGGCTCTCAGAATCCTCTACCCGCTTAAAGGTGCTGCCATAGATTTCACCGTAGTTGCCGCCCACTTCTGCATACACCTGCACATTGTCGAAGCCACCCAGCTGATATAGTTCTATATCCTGGTACAGGTCTTCAATGGTGTTTCGGTTTCTGGAGAAGTTGCCGTAGATGTTCCAGTTAAAGCCGTTCGGGTTGCGGATCACGTCTGCATCCACCATCAGCTCCACGCCCTTGTTTTGAATGTCGCCTGCGTTGATCTTTCTACTGTTATACCCACTCAGCGGGTCCATTGGCAGGTTAATCAGCTGGTTGGTAGCGTTAGACTTGTACCAGGCCAGGTCGAAACCGATACGGCCATCGAAGAAGCGCATTTCCAGACCAGCCTCATACCCCTTCACCAGTTCACTCTTCAGGTCGGGGTTATAGAGCACGGGGTTGCGGCCGGCAGTAGTATTTCCGTTAGGATCTTTCCCGATCCAGTAGGTATTGTACAGCTCGTAGGCCTCCAGGCTGTTACCTACCTCCGCATAAGAAGCTCTCAATTTACCGTAGCTCAGCCAAGACGGAAGCGTGGCACCAGTAGTTTCCAGCATATCTGTGAACACATAGGATGCGCTCACAGAAGGATAGAAGTAGGAGCGATTGGCCTTGCTCAGAGTAGAAGACCAGTCGTTCCGGAAAGTAGCGTCGAGGAACAGGTAGCCATCCCAGTTAAACCCTACCGAACCGTACACAGAATTGATCCTTTTCTCCCGTAAGGACTGCCCAACGCTAGGGTTGGATACGCCGTTGTTCAGAGAGAACAGGTTAGGCACTACCAGCTCGCCGGAGCTGCTGTTAATAGAGCTGAACTTCTGCGACATCAGGTTACCGCCCAGGGTAAGGGCACCTCCCAGTTTGCCGATCACGTTGTCTTTCTGGGCGGTGAGCAGGGTGCTGTAGTTAGTTTCAGTAAAGTTCTGCTTGCCCAGGCTGTATCTGCCGCCTGCTGCCTGGGGGCTGCCGCCGTATAACTTGCTCTCTGTGTTGGTGAAGTACATATCAGCGCCACCCCTGATCTCGGCACTCAGCCAGTCAGTGAAGGCATACTTCACAGAGCCGTTCATGAGGAACCGGTCGCGTATATCCTGGTTCAGGTTATACTTGCTGTTCCAGTAGGGGTTCATCTGGTTTCCTCCTCCGTACCAGATCATATTTCCCTGTTCGTTCACCGACGGGTTAAACTCGCGGATATCAAGTGAGCGGGGCAGCATGTACAGGGTAGCAAAGGAGTTGTTGGCATTGGTGCCGCCAACCGGCCTGTTCTCTGCGTTAGATTCGATATATTGAATCTTGGTATCCGTTGTCCACTTTTCACCTTCTCCGAAATTACTTACAGCCCTCGCCGTTAAACTGTTGCGGGTCAGTTTTACCCCGGGCACCACGCCCTCGTTGTCGAAGCGATTGAAGGAAGTATAGACAGAGGTAGATTTAAACTGCTGCTGGAACGATACGTTCTGGCTGGAGTGCAAGCCCCTACTAGCAAAGTTTCCGATGTTGTCGTAGGTGCGCAGGGGCACGCTCTCCCCTTTCCAGTCCACTACTGTCTGTCCTTCGGCTCTAGGGCCCCAGCTAAGCCCTGACTGCTCACTGTAGCTGCCTTCCGTGCCTTGGCCAAACGCGTCCTGTATCTCCGGATGGGTAAAGGGCTCGTCGTAGCCGATAGTGGAAGAAATAGTGATGCCCAGCCCTTCCTGTGCCTTGCCGGTTTTGGTCGTGATCAGGATAACGCCGTTACCTGCTCTTGAGCCATACAGCGCTGCGGCAGCAGGGCCCTTCAGTACGGAGATACTGGCAATATCCTCTGCGTTGATATCAGACAGGCCGTTGCCCATATCCAGACCCGGGTTCCAGAAGTCGTTGTTCGTTCTTCCGGCAGTGTTGTCGATGGGCACTCCGTCCACCACGATCAGCGGCTGGTTATCGCCTACCAGAGAGTTGTTTCCGCGAAGTATGATCTTGGAAGAGCCTGCGGGTCCGTTGCTGGAGCGCGTAATCTGCAGGCCGGCAACCTTACCGGAGAGCGCATTGGTAACGTTGGCCTCGCGGGCCTCTACCAGGCTTTCGCCTCCCACTTCCTGCATGGCGTAGCCCAACGATTTCTTTTCCCGCTCGATGCCCAGTGCTGTTACTACTACCTCGCTTAGCTGGCTGCTGCTGCTGCCCAAGGTTACTTCAATCGTGTTGCTGGTACCAACACTTACTTCCTTGGAGTCAAAACCCAGCGAGTTTACCACCAGAACAGCCCCTTCATCCACAGATAGGCTGAATGTGCCGTCGTCACCGGTGGTTGTTCCGGTCGTAGTTCCCTTTACCTGTACCGACGCGTAAGGCAAGGGGGTTCCCTTGTCATCTTTCACTGTGCCAGTGATGGTTCGTTTCTGCTGCGCAAACGCCAATCCTGTAACCAAGCACAGGAGCAAACAAAGCACGAACTGCTTAGTAATCAAATTCCTCATAGAAAACAGTTTTGATTGTGAAAATTTTATACCCATTGCATGTAATTCAAGGTCAGTACCGGGCTAAACTCCCTGATGCTGGCCTACCGTTTTGCTTTTCCCCAGGCTTAAGGTGTCGTAGTGTTCCATCACCAGCGCCGCCGCGCCAATGATCTCTGCCTCGTACCCAAATGTTGATACTTTGATTTCCATGTCTTCGGCGATTTTAGGAATACAGTGCTCGTTGATCGCCTGTTGGAGTGGGGCCATCCAGAGCTTACCGGCCACAGATCCCCTGCCACTGAGCACGATCAGCTCCGGGTTAAGGAGATGTATCAGCGTGGCCACGCCCCTGCCTATGTTATAAGCCGTATCTGAGAATAGCTCGATGGCGAAGCGGTCTCCTTTCAGCGCTGCCTCCATAATAGCGTTAGAGGTTGCTTCCATATCAACCAGCGTAAGCCCCTGCAGCATCGAGGCCCGGCCCGACTTAAGCCCCTCAACCGCCCGCTCCGCTACCACCACCAGGGAGGTCTCGGTCTCGAGGCAGCCGCTCTTGCCGCAGCTGCACATCTTGTCGTTCATAAAGATGGGGATATGGCTGAACTCGCCTGCAAACCCGTTGTGCCCCCTAAACAGGGCCCCGTTCAGCACCATCCCCAGTCCAATGCCCCAGCCGATGCTCAGCACCATGACGTTCTGCCTGTCTTTGGCAGTGCCTAATTTATGCTCAGCCAGGGCCACCAGACTAGAGTCGTTGTCAATCACAACCGGAAGCTTGATTTCAGACTCCAGGTACGTGACCAGGCTGAACTGCCCGTTATTCAGAAATGAGTGATTGACTCCTTTTATAACATCCACAAATCCCGGCATACCGATACCAACGCCAATAATCTTGTCAGCAGGAACGCCTGTCTGCGCTATAAATTGTGTGAGATGACGGGCCAGTTGCTGCAGGGCATCGGGATTATCTGCCAATGGCAATTCCACCTTATGTACCTCTCCAATGTAGTTATTGTGCATGTCCAGCAGGGCGATGCGGGTAATGAGCTGATCCATCGCAACAGACACCACATACATTAAATCCGGCCTCAGCGAGTACATCTGCGGTCGCCTGCCACCGGTGGAGAGGGCATAGCCTGTCTCGACCACCGTTCCCTCGTTAACCAGCTCGCCCAGCAAGCGGGCAGTAAGAGGGACACTCTTACCTGTGAGGGTGCTGAGGTCAGCACACGACAGGTCACCGGCAAAGTATAAATGCTTTGCGATGTTCCTTTTATAAGCAACCTGTTTGCCAAACATCAGATGGAATATGGTGAATTTGGGACCTTCTTTACGAAATTGTTACCAAAGTAGGTTGACTTTATTTAATATAAAAATACTTTAGAGAAAATTTTAAGAAGTACTGCCTACTTTGAGTAATTAATCACCCTTGTAGTTTATCAGGAAAATTTGTACTTAAATAAGCCTAACGTCTGGTGTACACGCACACGCAACCGCTAAAACAAGAGAAAACACAGAGAGGAAATCTGACAATTAGGCAAAAAAAATATTTTGAGGAAGGAGGTGGCCATGATGTGGTGGGAAGGCCTGAAAAAAAAAACCGCCTGCAAGACGGGGTGCTTGCAGGCGGCGGTGTTTGATGTGTGGTTTGTCGGGAATTACTCTTTGAGACGGATGCGCTTTTTAAATTTCTCCTCCCCGTCCACATATACTTTCAGGTAAAAGCGGCCCTTCGGGTGCTGGCTCAGGTCGTAGGAAAACACGCCCTCCTTTAGCTGCTCATACTTTTTCTCTAGCACTACCTCGTCGCCCGGGTCCGTCACGATCTGCACGACCACGTCGTGCGGCAGGTTGGCGTAATAATCGAAGGTGGTGGAGTCGTTTGTGCGGGTTGGGTAGAGGCCGAAAGAGGTTTGGTCCGTAACAGGAGCCACCGGCGTGCCCACCTCAAAGGCATAGCGCACCGAAGAGCCGAAGTCAGACTCGAAATCCTGCAGCATGGCGCCATCCTGGTTCAGCAGGCGTACCTTGCCCCTGCCGCCGCGCGGGTTGGCCCAGAACTCCAGCCCGTTTCCGCCGCTATCCTGAAGTATAAACTCATACTTGCCAATAGTCAATTGCACTGTGTCGCGGTACAGGGTATTTGCCTTCAGGGACCCGGCGGCTCGTTCGCTCAGCACTTTACCTTTGCTGTCCTGCAGCACATAGCTGTTCTGCTCCGGCTGGTTGTTCGTCATCAGGTACACGATCACCGTGCCCCCATGCCGTGGCACCGCCTCAAAAGTGCTATTCATTTTATTGTCGGCCGCATATTTGTCCTTTTTACCGTTTGGCCGCTGCAGCTCCACCTCAAAGGTGTTCTGCCCTGGGTTGCTCTCGATCTCGCCGGGCAGGGCGATAATCGTATAGCCTGACGGCTGCAGGTTGCCGGTCCAGTTATACTTCTTTTTAGAGAAGCCCTTGGTGCCGTAACTGATTTGCATACTTGTAAGCGGCGCTGCGCCCATGTTACGCACCACGATTTGCGGCTGCACGTTGGCCGGGTTCTGGCGACGGTGCGCGTCCTTCAGGGATGGGCGGATGATGTCGGTGATGGCCACGTCGTTTTTGGCGGCAGGCTTTTTATACTGGATGAGGTAGGCCGTGATGTATTCGTCAGCGCTCGGATCCGAGGAAGTATAAGCCTCCATGTTGATGTCCACGGCATGCTGCGTTCCGGGCTTCACGGGCAGGTCGAACAGGTCGGGTTGCATCAGATCGCCGGGGCACCAGTCAGCACGGTCGAACACCCAGGTGCCGGCCTGTGGGTAAAGCGGATTCTCGCCGCACTTTTTCCAGATGTCTCTTCTGTCGATGAGTTTCTCGTCGAAGTATACTTCCCGGAACTTACTGCAGAACTCTGCGCAGTTGTCGGGCTTGTCCATGCCGTGACCGGTCTGCACCACGCGCAGGCGGGCGAAAGCGGCATTTTTATCCGCCGTAAACGTGGTCGGCTTCAGTGCGTTCTCGATCGGGTTGGCCGGGTCGCCGTAGCGGTAGGCGCCGTCGTAGATTTTCTGTATCGAGATAGGCTCCCAGGCCGGTTTGCCCTTCACGACCTCGAAGTCCATTGTCACGGTCCAGCCGCGGTCCTCATTCGGTTCCCAGCCGGTGTGGTTATACTCTATCTCCACGCTATCGCGCAGCAGCAGGCTGAAGTCGGTAATGTCCACTTCCCAGTCGAAAGTCCATTCTTTGCCAAAAGCCCCGCCATAAGGCGTCAGCATGCGGCCAATCTCGATGTCCTGCGACTCGCCTTTCACGCCACCTGTGCGGCGGATGGTGATGTGGTCTTTGTAGTCCCAATCTGCGCAGCGCATACCATCAGGACAGCCAAGGCGCAGCTTCAGCTTTATACTTCGGATATCCTCGACTTTGGATGGGAACACGCCCCAGGCCTTGTAGTAATTATTGCCCTGGCTAGGGTCAGTTACTACCGTCAAGCGGTTGTGCGTCACCACGTTCAGGGTATCGGAGGCGTGGGTTTGTAAGGCGACGAGGGAGAGGATGGCCGCCAGGGTGTAGCGCCATACGTTGCGGGTAAGTTTATACTTCATTTTCAGGGTGTTTATATTTTGCTTTTGTTGTTAGTTGATTTTACTGGCGCATACTTGCTTTTAAGTATGATATAGAGTCTGTGCTTATCTGACTTGAAAAGTCATACTTTATACTTCGCCTATACTTTTATACTTCAGTTTATACTTTTTATACTTCCATAGCTGCTGCTGGCGCAAGCTGAAAGTCCCGGAGCATTTCGGGGCGTCCGCTTGTGGCTTTTTATACTTCAGTTCATACTTTCATAGCTGCTGCTGGCGCAAGCTGAAAGTCCCGGAGCATTTCGGGGCGTCCGCTTGTGCCTTTTATACTTGCTGTTCCAAACATCCTTGTCCGGAACCAAAGCTGCTGCGGATTTCCTAATCCGCGTAGGCCATACTTTATACTTTGGCTATACTTCCCATAGCCGCCGCTTCCTGCAATTTGACACAAGCTATACTTTCTAGCCCCCGTTCATCCACGGTTTTACAACCTGCTCGTTTCATTTCTGACTTTGGCTCTCTCAAGCCCGAGAGGGCTCGCCTTCGGGCATCGCGCTGTGTTCCCTCCTGCGCCAGGGCGCTGCCACTATCGTGGCACCGGATCTCACAAGGCGCTCAACCCAAAGGCTGGGTATCAATTCGATAGCCACTGCTATGCAACTTAAACCGAACTCCCTCCCCTGTTTTTAGGGGAGGGGTGGGGTGGGGTGAAGCAGAGGGACCAGGGATGGTTAGATTCGGCACTGCAAAGCCTCCTCTGTCTGAGGTCTTATGTCCTTTGTCTCAAAATCCCCTCTTCCCTGCACGCCAGCTCGTAACGCTTTACTTATACTGAAAAACATTGTAAGGCCGGGAAACGCCCTGTAGCCTCAGCACCACCACCCCGTGCGCCGGAACGTTAAAATTAACTTCTTTCGCTGTAGAAACTGCAAAATCTTTTTCCGCCCACAGGTCGCGCATCGTATAGCCTTTGGCGGCGTCCAGACCCACAGCATCCGGGTGGAAGGTAATAGATGCCGTTTTATCCGATCGGTTGAGCAGCGCCACGGCTACCTGCCCGCTCATGGTGGTCTGCAGGGGCTTGGCCCATACTTCCAGGTCGCCTTTGTCCACCAGCCGGCGGGCCTGGTACACCAACTTGTCCTGGTTGATGGCGATCAGTTCTTTATTCGTCAGGATGCTGATCGTCTCCGGGCTCATCTGGCGCAGGTCGTTGCCGGCCAGCAGCGGGGAGCTCATCATGCACCACATCGAAAAGTGCGTTTTGTCTTCTTCGTAGCTCATGCCCCGCCCTACCTGCAGCATGTCCATGTCGTTTACATGGCCGGGGGAGGCATGCCTCCATAACTCCGCATTCAGGTCCACGATGTGCATCACCGAAGCAAATGTATTGTCAATGTCTCCGGAAATACGCCAGGAGTCTGCCAGCGGCACCACCCACTCGCCCGGAAACTTCCAGCGGCAGACATTATACACCACATCCGGCCGAATCTGGCGGATTAGGTTTCCGATCTGCGTATAGCGGGTCTGCTCGTCCAGCCCCAGCCAATCGCCGCCGCACCAGTCCACTTTAATAAAGTCGTAGTTCCACTCCTGCAGCATCAACTGTAAATCTTGCGCGTCGTGCCCGTACAGCCCCATGCCCACGCCCACCGTGTCTTTGTCCCAGTAGGAGGCGCAGGTGTTGATGCCGGCATCCGAGTAGATTCCCGCTTTCAATCCTTTGGAGTGGATGTAGTCGCTCAGGGCGCGCATGCCGCTTGGGAACCGTTCCGGATGGGCCACGATCGTTCCAGTTTCGTCGCGTCCGCCAAAGAAGCCGTCATCGATGTTGACGTAAGTATAACCCGCCTCCTGCATCCCCGACGAGACCATGAAATCGGCCTGCGCCCTGATGATGTCTTCGCTGATGTTGGCCCGGAAGTTATTCCAGCTCGACCAACCCATGATGGGCGTTTTGGGGCGCTCTGCTACCGTATCAGTTTTGCCAGCCGCTGGTGCAGAGCTGGTAACAGTGCTGTTCGGCTGGCTTCGGCAGGAGAGCAGCGCAAGAAACAAAAGGCAAGGGATGAGTTTTTTGAACATAGCGTGTGTCTTCCTAAAAGTATACTCCTCTCCCACTGCCGAAACGCCCTGGTTTATACTTTTTATACTTTGATCCAGGTACTTAAGCACAAACGAAGCGGCCACAGGTATCCCTATGTGCCGCTTCGCTAAAAATCAATCAAAACTACTTTTTCACCGGCACGATGCGGTATTCGTAGTAGTATGGCCTGTTGAGGAACAGTTTATACTTGTCCAGCGGAAGCAGGCCCCAGCTGTTGTTGCCTCCCACGCCAAGCTGCTGCAGGTCCACGTGCAGGTGGATGTTTTTATCCGGCTCCAGCGAACCCGAGTGCGTCTGGTGCTTGTCGAAGCCAGGGAACAGCTGGTCCGGGCTGTAGGGCAGGGCGCTTACGTTCAGCAGCGTATCGATGTGCTGGATGATGATGCCCGAGCCGTCTTTACGGCTGATCTTGGCCCAACGCACATCACTCTTGTTTCCGCTCTCCTGCGGACGCACGTACGGGTGATACTGCTCGGCAATACTGCCTTTGTACTGACCAACTAAAGCAGCGGTCTTTCTGTCCCAGTAGCTCTCCCACGGACCGCGGCCGTACCATTCTATGTTTTTAAAGTCAGTCGGCAGCGTCATGTGGTTGCCTACTTTAAAGGTCATCATCTTCAGCTCCTTCAGCGGCTGCACGTTGTTTTTCACCGTCAGGACACCATTGCCGTCGGCGATGATGGTTTGCTCATACTTCAAGCCGCCGTCCAGCAGTTCCTTCTCAATGTTTACCTGTACCTGCCCGTCGGCCAGCGTTTCTACGTTCACCTTTTTCACCACGGCCTTGTCGTCGGCGTCCTTCAGCGCGCGCAGGCGCTTCTGCAGGTTGGCTCCGAAATCGTTGTCGGTGCCGGGGCGCCAGAAGTTGATGCGCGGGCCACTCTCCAAAATCGTCTTCCCATTGGCTTTGTAGGAAGTGATGTTTCCGGTTTTCTTATCCACCGTCAGGCTGAAGCGCTTGTTCGCGAGTTCAATGGCCGAGGCTCCGTCTGTTACGTTTATCTTGTCGCTGCTCGCAGCATAGGCTGGCGACACAGGCTTGCTCAGGGCGAATTCCTCAAAGGCCAACTCAGTACCTGCCTTCAGCACGCCCTCATCGTTTTTAAGCACAGCCTTAACCTGTAGGTAATATTCATTGGCCGTATCGGCTTTGATGGCCTCGTCCGGCAGGGTAAGTCTAACGGATTGCCCCGGCTGCACGGTGAGCTCATCAATTGTACCGGATTTCACTTCTTTGCCATCGCGCAGCAGCGTCCAGTTCAGTTTAAAGTTATCCAGGGTGCGGAAGAAGTACTTGCTGCGCACGCCCAGCTGGTTTCTGTTCAGCGTGAAAGCGATCTCCTGGTATACTTTGCGTACCTCGTAAGAGTGCGGGTGGAAGGTACGATCCGCGCCGATCACGCCGTTAATCAGGAAGTTATTATCACTTGGCGTATCTTTATCGCCCCAGTCGCCGCCGTAGCCCAGGATCTTCTTGCCGTCCTTCATGCGGTACACGCCCTGGTCTACCCAGTCCCAGATAAAGCCGCCCTGCAGCACAGGGTACGTTTCGAAAATATCCCAATACTCCTTAAAGTTGCCGATGCTATTGCCCATGGCGTGCGCGTACTCGCAAAGCAAGTATGGCTGGGTCGGGTTGCTTTGGGCGTACGCTACTACCTCCTCCGGCGTGCGGTACATTTTAGAGTAGATGTCGGTGTTCCAGTCGCCGGAGGCCAGCTCGTAGTGCACCGGCAGCGACGGGTCCAGGCTCTTGGCCAGTTCGTAGCCACGGTAGAAGTTCCAGCCATTGCCCGCTTCGTTGCCCAGGCTCCAGGAGAAAATACTCGGGTGATTGCGGTCGCGGCGGATCATGCGGCCGATGCGCGTCAGGTGCGCCAGCTCCCACTCCGGCGCGTTGGCCAGTGTGCGGCCCAGATCGTAGTGCATGCCATGCGACTCCACATTGGCCTCGTCCATCACATAGAGGCCGTATATATCGCAAAGCTCATAGAAGTAGGAGTCGTTCGGATAGTGGCTGGTGCGCACGGCGTTCACGTTCAGCTGCTTCATCAGCTTCACTTCCTCCAGCATGGCCTCGCGGCTCACTACCTGCCCCGTTTCCGGGTGCGTCTCGTGGCGGTTCACACCCTTAAACATCACCGGCTTGCCGTTTACCAGTATCTGCGTGTTCTTGATCTCTACCGTTCGGAAGCCCATTTTGCGGCTGATCACCTCCTGCACCTTGCCGTCACCGTCGTAGAGGGCGATTTCCAGGCGATAAAGATTCGGCGTTTCGGCGCTCCAGGCCTTGGCGTTAGCAACATTGGCGTTAAAGCGAAGCTCGGTTTTACCCTGCTTCATTTTCAGGCCCCAGGTGTTTTGCTGGGCGCTCCATACTTTTCTGCCGTCGGCATCGTACAGGGCGGCGTTCACTTTATACTTCTCCTGGTTCTCGTCGGTGTTGTTCCAGGCCGTTACGTGCAGGTTCATCACGCCGTCGCGGTAGCCGTTGGCCAGAGACACATTGGTTACGTAGTCGTAGAAATGCACCTTCGGGCGGGCATAAAGGTAAGTGTCTCTGCTGATGCCCGACACGCGCCACATGTCCTGCGCCTCCAGGTAGCTGCCGTCGTTCCAGCGGCGCACCTCCAGGGCAATCAGGTTCTGGCCCGGCTGCACGTACGGCGTAATGTCGAACTCCGACTCCAACTTGCTATCCTTGCCCAGGCCCACATACTTGCCATTCACATAAAGCTTGAAGGCTGATTTCACAGCGCCCAGGTGGATGAACACGCGCTGGTCTTCCCAGTTGGCAGGCAGGGTGATCGTCCGGCGGTAAGCACCGGCTGGCTGGTCGATGTTATCCGGAATGTCCGGCGGCCGCGGGTTGGTCATATTGAACTCGTAGAACGGGTTCACATAAATCGGCACGCCATAGCCATTAAACTCCCAGTTGGCCGGCACCGGAAACTCTTTCCAGCTTTTATCACTGAAGTTGGTGGCATAGAAATCCTGCGGCAGCTGCTTGTAATTCTCCACCCAGTGGAATTTCCACATGCCGTTTAGGGACATAAAGCGGGAGGACTTGGCCTTGTCGCCGGCAGCGGCTTTGGCTGCATCCTCAAACGGAAAGTAAGAGGCCCGCATCGGCAGGCGGTTTTCTTCCTGTATCGCAGGATTCTCAAATACAGGGTCGAGGTAAGGTTTCTGGGCAAGCGCCGGGAAAAAGCCTACTGCCAGGAAGCAGATAAGCGGTAAGAGTTTATTCATGATATAAGTAAATAGGATCGTGTTGCGTTTTGATTCTGGCTCCCCTAAAAGGGCCTGCTCATACTTCGTGAAAGTATGGGTTTTGGTGCGGACAGGGAATTTATACTTTCCTCTTCCTTGCCGGCGAAACCCGGCATCGTGCCGCTGGTCTTCCTAACGAGGACGTGGACCGGCGGCAGCACATTGGCTTACGAAGTAGAAAATTACGCAATGTTTTCGTAAACGCAAATCATGCAGATGTAATCGGGCACTAAAGAAGCCACCTCGCCTCCCTTTGCTGAAACTATCGGGAGGCGTGGTGGCTTTATACTTTTATCTATGGGTATGCTGCTGCTACTTCTTCCACTTCACCACCGTGAACACGATCTGCTGGTAGCCGTTTTTCTCGTACAGCACGCCGATCTCCTTCTTCCCGATATTCACCAGGTCAGAGTAGGCCGCGTGGTCTTTTTCATTGTCCGGGCTCTTGGCGATCACATGCTGCTCAGGCCAGGTCTTGCCCTCGTCGTAGCTGATGCGCAGGGTCAGGTTATCACGACGCTTCGTGTCGGCGGCATTGCAGAAGGCAAGTATGGCTTTCCCTTTCTTTTTGCCGATCCGAAGTATGCTTCCCTGGTTTACCGGGTCCGGCAGTTGCTGGTCGAAGTAGGTGGTATCCCAGGTGGCGCCGCCGTCGCTGCTGATGCTGATGATGCGGGCGCGCACATCGCCCTGCTGGTTGCGAATGTTCATCATCAGCTTGTCGTTTGTCAGCTCCACGGCCATTGCCTCGTTGCTGCCCGGCTCTGGCACCGTCTCGCTTATCTTAAATGTCTTGCCGTGGTCGTCGGTGTAAAAGCCATGGGCAAAGTAATCCTCGGCCGTGTTTTTCGGATTGCCCTCGGAGTGGTTGGCGGCTACATAGAGGCGGCCTTTATACTTGCCGTTGGCGAACTGAATGGCATGGCCGGGCGTGTTGGCATAGGACCGCCAGTCCTCCCGGAAAGTATAGGCTGCGTTGGCAGAAGGCATGTTGGGGCGGTGCACCTGCGTGGTGATGTTTACCGGCTCCGACCAGGTCTGCCCGTTGTCAGTGGAGGTGATGTACCATACTTCGCGGTAGCCTTTGGCGCTTCGTACGTCATACTCGTGCGCGTTGCCCGTGTTGTAGAACAGGAAGATTCTGCCTTTCGGATAGACCGGGTCTGTCAGGTCCACCACCGGGGCCAGGTTACCGGCCTGCAGCGTGTCATAATCCACCACGGTCTGCAGCGCCGACCAGGTTTTGCCCTTGTCCGGGCTGCGCTTCATCACGATGTTCACATCGCCAAAATCGGCGGCGCCATGCACCCTGCCCTCCGCAAAGGCCAGTATGTCGCCGTTGGGCAGGTCGATAATAGCCGGAATTCGGTAGGATTTATGCCCTTCTTGGCCGGAGATGAATACCGGAACGTCGGTAGTTTGGGCTTGCGTGAGAAGCGTGGTGCAAAAAAGGGTGATGGTAAGTAAAAAACGAAACATGAGGTATAAAAAATTTAGGAGTTTAGGTTTAAAGCGCTTGGGAGTTAAAAAGTTTAGCCGTTGTCAAGACGCAGTTACTTGTACCCTGATAGTTAGAAAGTTAAAAAGCTAGAAGGTTAGAAAGTTGAGATCTTGGTATGTTTAATTCACACATTCACTCAATCACTCATTCAAAATTTAAAGAAACGCTTCCAGCGCCTGCCAGCAGTACCATTCCTGGCGCGGCAGGTGGAAGGGGCCTTTGAACAGGTTGCCTTTGCTGCCGTTGGACACGCTGCCGTCGCGGTGCAGGTAGCCGAACCACTCGCCGTTTTGCTTATCGTGGAAGTGGCTGTAGGCGTAGTCGTGGATCTGCTGGTGCCAGTCAGCATACTTTTGGTTGCCCGTCATCAGGAAGGCCAGCAGGGTAGCGATAATGGTCTCGTTTTGCGGCCACCAGAACTTCATGTCGTGCCAGTACTCCTGCACCGGCTTGCCGTACACGTCGCGGAAGTATAAAATGCCGCCGTGCTCTTTGTCCCAGCCGCGCTCCCACATGTAGTCGAGCATGCGGCAGCCGAGGGCTATCAGGTGCGGGTCGTTGTTGCGGTAGCGGGCCTCATGTAGTATAAACCAGGCTCCTTCGATGGCGTGGCCCGGGTTCAGGGTTCTGCCGTCGATGTGGTCGATGATACTGCCGTCAGGCGCCACCTGCTCCATCACGCAGCGGATATCGTCTTTTACAAAGTCCTTTTCAATGTCGGCAATCCATTTGGAGATCCACTCGTCGCAGCGCTCGTCACCGATAGTATCCCGCAGTTGCTGGGCGGTGTTCATCATAATCATCGGCACACCGATGCCTTTGGCCGGGCGCGTGTCGGTGAACTTGGGCTCCAGCAGACCGGGCGTGGTGGCATACTCCAGGCATTTGCCAAATAATCTCCGGGCTTCCTGGGCGATCTCTTTATCACCGCTGGCTTTGGCGTAGGCGGCGAAAGCGATCACGGCAAAGGTCTCGGAGAAGAAGTAGCGGCGCTTGCGGATGGGCTGGCCCTCGCGCGTCACGTGGAAAAACATGCGCCCGTCGGTGTCGAAGCAGTGCTGGCGCAGAAAGTCTATCCCCTTCTTAGCCCCTTCAAGCCACTCCGGTTTTTGCTCCACGGTGTTGTAAAGGGTGGCCAGCAGCCAGGCGGCGCGGCCCTGTATCCACACGGCCTTGTCATCATCCAGCAGGCTCCCGTCCGCATCGCGCATGAACAGGTAGCCACCGTGCTCCTCATCAATGGAGCGCGGAAACCAGAATGGCACCGTATAGCTGAGGAGCTGGTTTTTGTAGAAGTCTCTGTAGTAGTTCAGGTCTTTTGTATGATTCGCTTCCATATCAGGAGGTGTTTTACTTGTTTTTGGAGAAAAAGCTGTTGAAGGTAGAGGCGGGCAGGCCCGCTTTGTTCACGAGGTTGGCCGTCGTGTACGGCTCCCAGGCGTAGCGCACATACTTCGGCTCCGGCACTTCATCCGAAGATACCCATACTTTGTTCCCCCGTATCTCGGCCTTTGCCGCCCTGAAAATCCTGTCGCTGCCTGCCACCTCGAAGCCGCGCAGGGTTGTGCCGTCGCTGGCCTGCAGCCCCTTGCCGTACTCAAACGTACAAACCGCTTGGTTACCCGAGAACCGGGCCTCCTTGAACAGCGGACCGCTGTAGGGCACCCGCTTGCCGTAGGTTTTGGACAGGGCCCAGGCCGCCAGCCGCTCCCCTACCTGCTTTTTCTGCGTCGGGTGCACGTCCTGCGGGTCGCCTATGTCGCTTGTGACGGCCATGCCGGTATTTGCTACCTGCGAGAGCAGCCTGCGCTGGCTGTCGCGGAAGTGCGGCCAGCTGGGGCGGTTGATGCTGGAGAGCTGGGTGTAGTAGAAGGGAAAGTTGTAGCCCCATTTTTCACGCCAGCTGCTCACCAGTGTTTTAAACACCTCTTCGTGCAGCTCAATGTTGTGGGCATTGCTCTCGCCCTGGTACCAGATCACGCCTTTAATAGGGAAACCGATGAGCGGGGCGATGCCGGCCTCATAGTTATAAGCTGGTTCGTAGGGATGGCGCTGCTTGGCTGCTTTTGCGCCCTTTATGTTTACGCCTGCCCGTTCCTGGGCCCAGTCCATCACAAAATCCGACTTGCGCCAGTTGTGCAGCATGTCCACGAGTTGCGGGTGGTGCTCCAGCGTGTAGCGGTCAATCCACGACTCGGTGGTAGAGCCGCCCACGGCTACCTGTATCAGCCCGATGGGTACGTTTAGTTCCTCCTGCAACTGCTTGC
This sequence comes from Pontibacter flavimaris, assembly GCF_001907195.1. GTDB lineage: Bacteria > Bacteroidota > Bacteroidia > Cytophagales > Hymenobacteraceae > Pontibacter > Pontibacter flavimaris. Next base: position 343,208 of record NZ_LVWA01000005.1, on the reverse strand, counting down.
CAAAGTAGTAGGCCACAGCCGAGAAATCCCTTGCGGAAGCCGAGTCGGCCCGCTGCCAGGAGCCCGAGAAGTACGCCAGTTGGTTTACCTTTTGCAGCGTGAGCGAGTCCCAGGCGAAGTTGCCCGTCTCGGCAAGCGGTTTCATGTGCAGCAGTCGAACGTTTGAAAGCTGTTGCGCCTGCCGCAGTTCCTCTTTTCCGCCCTGTGCCGCCGCCAGCGGAAAAGCCATGTTCGACTGCCCCGAGCTCAGCCATACCTCCCCCACCAGCACGTCGTTTATACTTATACTTTTGTCTGGTGTCGAAACCTGCAGCTGATACGGGCCTCCTGCCTTCTGAGACGGAAGTATGGCTTTCCATTTTCCGTCCGGGCCGGCACTGGCCTTTACTTCTACTCCGTTGAACTCCACGGTTACCTCCTGCCCCGCGTCTGCTTTGCCCTGCACCGGAATCGGCATTTGCTGCTGCAGCACCATGTGGTCGGAGAAAGCGGGAGCCAGCTGCAGGCCGCCATACTTGCCCGTCAGGTGCCCGAACACGGTGCCAGCAATAATGCCCGCTCCCTCGGCCGTAGGGTGCAGCTCGTCGGGGAACAGGTCAGGGCGGCTGTAGAGCGGCGTGTGCAGGTCAATGAGCTCCACGTTTCTGTTTTCGGCGATGACAGGGATAAGCTCCTGAATTTGCCAGAACCAGTCGCGGGTGCCGGACGTGAAGCGTGGGTGCCCCGAGAAGATGGGCGTGAGCCGGGAGATAAGAATGCGCACTTCCGGGTTAACGGCGCGCAGCGTGTCGATCAGGTGGTAGTAATCGGCGGCAAACTCATCGCGGTAGTTCGGCCAGTTGCGCGGGTCGGTGTCGTTCAGGCCCAGGTGGATCACGGCAATGTCAGGCTCGAAGGCAAGGGCATCCTTATACTGCTGCGTTTTGGTGTAAGGCCGGTGGCCTTTTCGCAGCAACGTAGCCCCGCTCAGCCCGAAATTGCCTACGTCATACGTTGGCCCGAGCAGCTGCTGGAGCTGCGCCGGATAAGCTTTTTGCTCCCTGTCCTCAAGCAGATAGCCATAGGTTACGGAGTTGCCGATACAGGCTACCTTCAGCCGGGCAGTAGCTTGTTGCGAATACCCGGGTACAGCAAGTATAAAGGCGATAAAAAGCAGTAGGAAACGAGTCATAGCAGATGTAAATACAATACACCTGCCCGCAAGTATAGCCGGGCAGGTGTATCACTGTGTTCTAGTTTAGTACTTCGCTTACCGGTACGCGCACAAAGTATAGCTCGCGCACGCCCTCGTAGAGCAGCCCAATGGTGTTATCGTCAATTTTAGTGAGGGCCGAGTAGCCGTACGTACCGCGCTCGTCAATCAACAGTTGATTCTCAGGCTGCCAGGTTTCGCCCAGATCGGTGCTGGCTTTGAGCGTGATGTTGTAACGGCTGTGTGGCGTGGCGACATTGCTGAAGAAAAGGACTTCCTGCTGCCCACTCTTCGTGCGCACATCGGCCTTGATGAAACCGGCCATGCATACCGGATCAGGCAGGGCGCTGTAGGAAGTATGATGCTCCACCCAAGTCTGGCCCAGGTCAGTGGTGGTGGCCACGGAGCGGAAGCGGCCGCGGTTGTCGCGCATGTTCAGCATCAGCGTGCCCGGCGTGGTCTCCACTACCTGACTCTCGGTGGTGTTGGCTTTGGCACCGATGCCGCTCTTCCAAGTCTTGCCGTTGTCCTGGCTGTAGATGATGGAGGAATGCGGCATCTTGTGCTCATCCCAGTACTGCGACGGGAACACCAGCGTACCGTTCTGCATCACGATACCGTTTCCGGGGCCGTTGAAGTAGATGCGCCAGTCAGGGTTTTTGATCTGCCCGGTGATGCTATAGGGTTCCGACCAGGTTTTGCCGTCGTCGTCGCTGCTCACCAGCACGAACTGACCCGTTTCGTCGGGCGAGAGGCCGGGGCCGGAGCCGGCAATGGAGCGATTGCCCTTGCTCCACAGCGCTGCCACCCAGATCTTACCGGTGGCCGGGTCAAAAAGTATGGACGGGTCTCCTATGCCGTTGTTTTCGTGCGGTGCCCCCATGTCCATGATAATCTGCATCGGCTCCCAGTTTTTGCCGCCGTCGGTGCTGCGGCTCATGCCCACGTCAATATTAGCTGGCAAATCGCCTGCGTGTTCGTAGCGAATGTCGTACACGGCAACCAGCGTGCCTTTGTCGGTGGTGGCGATGCCGGGGATGCGGTACGTGTGTGAGCCATCTTCACCGGCCTTGCGCAGGGCAATGCCCAAGCGTTTGGCGTACGTAGAGCCGTCCTCGGCTACCGGGTATACTTTGCCGTTTGCGTCTGTGAGCTGGGTAGCCCGCAGCTCCACTTTGTTGTCGATGTTGGCCGTTTCTTTGAGTGTGGCGCTGAACCAGATGTAGTGCTTGCCCGGCTTGGCCTGTATGCTTAACGGCACCTCAAACTCCTCTGAGGTGGGCTTTATGGATTTGATCAGGTTTGATGTTGAGAACAGCGCCTCGGAGCCCGTAAGGTATACATCCAGCTTTTCCACATCCTGCAGGGCCGTGCCGTTCAGGCGGGCTTTTATACGTTGGAAGTTTATACTTTTGCCGCCCGCCGGCACATACAGGGTCACGCGCAGCAGCGGGTTATACGCTGTGCCCCGCAGCACAGGCACGGCCGGGGCAGTGCTTGTTATACTTACGCCGTTTACCGATGGGGCTGTAGTGGCAGGTGACGTGGTGCTTATACTTCTGGAGCAGCTCACGCTGCAGATCAGCACCAGCAACAGACAAGACAGGACACTTTTGGCTCTACTCATTATACTTTATACTTTGTGTTTTATACTTGCCGCGATTCTCACCGCAGGTTAATACTTGGATTTATACTTTTATACTTGGATTTATACTTTGGACAGTGCAGGTTATACTTTACGACACCTTCTCTTTTACCTTGCCGCGCTGTGCGCCCTCCTCGTAGATCGTCAGGCCCTCATGCTCGCGCTCCTGGCCTCCGAAAAGCAGGCTGAACAGGTACCCGAACACCACGCAGGCCACCAGACCGGTAAAGGCGTAGAGCAGCAGGTTGATGCTGGTGTACTGGCTGATGTAGAACTGCACCAGCCCGCTCAGCAGAAGCCCCGCAATGGCCCCCTTGGCGTTAGCCCGCTTGGTGAAAATGCCCAGCACGAACAAGCCGCCCAGCCCGCCGGTAAACAGGCCGAGTATGGTGTTAAACTGGTCCCAGAGCGAGGAAATACCCCACTGCGCCATCACCAGCGCCAGCGAAGTGCCCACCACCCCGATAGCCAGGGTGATGAACTTAGCGGTGCGCAGGTAGCTTTTATCTGACTTGCTTGGGGCAAAACGCCTGTAGAAGTCGGTGATGATGGCGGTGGTAACCGAGTTCATACTGCTGCTCAGGGTAGACATGGCCGCAGCAAAAACCGCTGCAATCAGCAGGCCTGTAATACCTGCCGGCAGCTCCGTGACGATGTACCACGGAAAGATCGCATCCTGGCTCTGCAGCTGGTAGTTCACTTTCTCCGGATGCTCCTTAAAGTACAGGTAGAGCATGGTGCCGATCGAGAAGAAGATCAGCGCCGAGGGCAGCGCCATCCACGCACCCAGTCGCAAGCTCTTTTTCGACTCCGCCTCGTTGCGCGTGGTCAGGTATTTCTGTACCACCGACTGGTCGGTGCCATAGGAGATCACATTGATGGCCAGACCGCCTAGCAGCACCACCCAAAGGGTAGGCTCGTTAAAGCTGAGCGTGAGGTCGATAATGTTAAGTTTCTCGTTTTGCTGAATGGTTTGCCAGATCGTGTTGGCGTCGGCCTCCAGCTGGAAAGGGATCATCACCAGGCACACCAGCGCACCGCCCAGAAGGATGACCACCTGCGCCACGTCCGTCCACACTACGGCCTCGATACCGCCTTTCATAGTATAGAAAATCGTGATTATGCCCATCAGCAGGATGCACAGGCTCACGTCTATGCCCGTTACCAGCGTCAGGGCCAGGCTTGGCAGCAGCAGTACGATGGCCAGGCGGCCCAGTTGCAGCATGATGTAGAGCAGCGAGGCCATGGCGCGCGCCACGTAGTTAAAGCGCTTCTCCAGGTACTCGTAAGCCGAGGTGATCTGCAACTTGCGGTAGAAAGGTATGAAGTAAGTGGTGATGATCGGGATGACCATGATAATCGTCATCTGAAGTATAAAGTAGCTCCAGTTGGTGGCGTACGTCTTGGCCGGGATCGACATAAAGGTGATGGCGCTCAGCTGCGTGCCATAAATACTCAGGCCGGCGGCCCAGCCGGGTATGCGCTGCCCGCCACGGAAGTAGTCGTCGGTGGTGGTTTGGTTGCGCGAGCTCCACATGCCGATGCCTATCATCAAGAGCAAGTATAAAATCACCACCACATAATCGAGCCAGGCAAAGTAATGCTGCGGCGTAAGGCTGCCTTTTAATATCTCCGCTGTGCGCACCCCCGGCCTGATCTCGCCGGAAGGGATGAGAATATCGTTGTCCCAGCGGGTGGCAAAGGTGGTAACGGGCGCGTAAGGCAGCGTGCCGGATTTCGTCCAGGTGTCGGTAACGGTGTTGTAGAGGTAAATGTCTTTGCTGAAGCCCTCGTGCCGGGTCTGCAGAGCCAGTCGGCCGGCTTCGAGTTTTTGTTTCTCGGCCTCGTCGGTGGTGCGGGCAATGGCGGCGTTGTGCTGCTCTATCTGCGTAAAGATATCGCCTTTGTCGCCCCCGAAAATAAGGATGTAGTTGGCGCCGGATACGACGCCGGTTGCGGCAGAAAGCGCTGTCTCGTTTCCTTTGCCGTCTGTAATGTTGCTAAGTTGTTTCCAGTTGTTCTTCTTCGGGTCGTAGCGGAAGGTGGAGCCGTAGAGTTCGCTCACGCCGGAATTGGTTCTGGCCCTGCCGCCAATCAGGTATAAAGCCGGGTACTCGCCGTTGGACTGCACCACCGCCACCGCATGCGACAGCGCTTTTGGCAGCTCCGGCAGTTTCTCCCAGCCTTTGGTAAGTGCAGATAAATCCAGGCGGTAAAAGCCATTGCTGGCCTTGCCCTTGGTTTCGCCGCCCGCCACGTATACCTGGTTATCGATCACTGCGGCGGCAGCATTTGTGAGCGGCAGCGGAAGCTCCGGCAGTTGCTCCACCTTTACTTCTTTGGTGGCGGGGTTCCATTGCAGCAGCAGCACTGTATTTTGTATGCCCTGCTCATTCTCCCCGCCAATGCTTACCACGCCCTGCGCAGTGGTGACGTTGGCGCTGTAGGCCAGCGGTTGCGGCAACTGAAAGGTTTTATCGTGCCAGCTATACTTTCCCTGCTCATCTTTAAGCAAGACGAAAATATCCTGCCCATACTTCTTCTTGCCTCCCTCCCAGGGTAAACCATCCGGAAAGTTGGCTCCACCACCCAGCAGCAGCGCGTTGTTGTGCACGCCTCCCAGCGGACCGGCCAGGCCCGGTTGCACCGACTGGCCGGGAGCGGTGGGAAGCGTGGCGGCAACAGACCACTCTAAGTTGTTTGGCTTTTGCTGCTCTGCCCTGCCCACGGTAACGGCAAGGAGGAAAAGAAGTATAGGCAGGATATTTTTCATCAGGCTGTGTTAGGCATATTTCGTTTCAGGTGCGCGGGAGCAATACTCGTTAAATCCCAGTGCGGCCACATCCTCCTTAAAAGACTGGAACTGCGCGGCAGGCATGTTGCGTACCGGCAGGCGGAACTCGCCGCAGTCGAGGCCGATCAGTTTCATGTAGGCTTTGCCGGTGGCGATGCCGCCATACTTGCCCAGCAGGCGGATCATGTCAATGGACTGCTGCTGCAGCTTTCTTGCCTCCTCCATGTCTCCCTTGTTATAAGCGTCGATCAGGTTGGTATAGAGCGGCGCGGCATAGTTGTACGTGCTGCCCACGCCGCCTTTGGCGCCAAGTACTAAGGCTGATAACAGGTTCTCGTCACGGCCCCAGAGCATGTCATACTTACCGTTGCTGAAGCGCAGGCACGAGAGGTAGTCCATGAAGTCCTCGTGCGTGTACTTGATACCCATAAAGTTAGGGATTTTCCCCTCCACTTCCGCCAATAAATCGATCATCTGGAAGCCCACTCCTGTGAGCACCGGGATGTGGTAGTAATAGAAAGGCATCTGCGGCACGGCGTCTGCCACGGCTTTGCAGCACTCGGCCAGCATTTGCACGCTGGCAGGCTTAAAGTAGGAGGGCGCCGTGAACGACACGGCGTACAGACCAATACTTTGCGCGTGCCTCGAAAGGTCAATGGCATCCTGCAGGCAGGTACCGCCTACCAGGGTGATCACCTTAAAATCATCGTCGCCCTTGGTGGCGTCGGCCCAGGCCTCGGCAACTTTTTTCTTCTCGTCCAGCGTGAGCGATACGCCCTCCCCGGTGGATCCGCAGATGAAAGCGCCTGTGTTCCCGTTTGCTTTCAGCAGGTTATAGTAGGATGGGATCAGCTCCAGGTGCAGGCCGCCATTAGGGTGCATCGGGGTAAAAGGAGCCGCGATGAGCCCGTGTATGTGTTCTTGTTTCATTTAAGTATGTGTAATAATCTTCTTTGGTACTATAGGAGTATGGGTTTATACTTGGCGGCACACGCTGCGCATAAGTATAACAAATGCTTCTTTCAGAATCTACTGCCTTCCGTTGTGCGGATTGGGCTCCGGCCAAACACACGTGCTTAAGCCGGGCCCTATCTACACAAAAGATGAAATATTCTCAAATTAATATCCTGGTGTCTGTGTCAGTTTTGGGTCGGAGTTCAGCATGCCCACCGAAATCGGCAGCAGCAACTTATACTCCTGCCCCGGCGCCAGGTACACCGGATCCACGTAAGCAAACACCCATTCGTTGCCGGCCCTGCGCAATGACCACCAGTGCTTGCCTTCGCCAATGAACTCCCGCAGGTCCTCCTCCAGGATCGCCTGCATGTTCTCCTGCTGGCTGCCGCCCACAAATGGCGTGTAGTCGCTGCCATAGGCCCGCTCCCGTATCTGGTTTATCTCTGCGGATGGGTCCACACCCTGCTTGGTCTTGGCCTCGGCCAGCAGCAGCAGCACATCGGCGTAGCGGTAAACCGGGAAGTCCACGTCGTAAAGCTGCGCACCCGCGTCCTCGCGGCCGGCGAACTTTGTGAGCAGCACCCCAGCGATTGGGTAGGTTGGCGGAGCATTGCGGTACATCACCTCAAAAGTTGCATCAATACGCTCATCCCCGGAGCTCTGCAGCTTTTGAATCATGCTCTCAGACAGCCCCACACGGCTTGCCCCGGATAGGTAAGGATACGCCTGTGACACCGACCTTGGGTTGGTATAAGGATCCAGTAAAAGAGTGCTAGCCTGAGTCGTATTGACACGGAAGCTGCCGTACGCACCTACCGTCGCCTCGTCCTTCTCGTAGCTGATGGCAAAGATGATCTCCTGGTTGCCGGCCTCACGTGCCGGGTTGAACAGGTCAGCATAGTTCTCCACCAGGCCAAGTCCGCCCATGGCACTTACCTCCTCCAGCGCCTGCTGCGCCGTGGCAAAGTCAGCGCTTCCGCCGCCCATATGGGTGCCCGACCAGATGTAGGCATCGCCTTTCAGGGTGAGTGTTGCCGCACGATTCCAGTAGATGTGCTTCGAGGTGCCCGTAAAGGGGGCGGTAAGGGCATTGTCGCTGCCAAACAAACTCAACGACTGCTCTATATCCGCCTTTACCTGCGCCATCACGGCCTCAGGTGTAGCTCTTTCGCGGTACAGTTCCTCCAGTCCGCCTACCTGCGTTACCGGCTCTGTGGTAAGCGGCACGCCTCCCCAGGTTTTCAGCATGGTGTAGTATACAAAGGCGCGCAAGCCGTGCATCTCGGCTAGCACCCTGTTCTTCTCGTCATCAGGCACGGGTGTCTGCGGGAACAGCTTGATGGCCGTGTTGACCTTGTCCAGCAGGCTGTAGAAACCTGCCCAGTTGCTAGCCGGCACGTTATTGGCATCTATGTTATGGGTATAATAGTTCCGTAGGCCACCATCCTCCGACTCCGTGAAAAGGCCGTCAGCCCATATCTCAGAGCGCATCTCACCCAGCGTGAACAAAGTATAGTGGTAGTTTCTGAACGATCCGTACACGCCATAGTACAGGGTCATGGCGGCGTTGGGATCCGACAGGATCAGGTCCCGGTTAAGCGATGTTTGGGGCTGTACCTCATCCAGTTGGTCGCTGCAGCCCGTGGCACTCAGCACCAGCGAGATGCCCAGCGCATACTTTATGGTTGATAGATAGTTTCTCATATCAGTTTCGTTGCTAAAGTTCGATTAAAGTGTCAGGTTCAGGCCTGTGGTGATGGTGCGCGGCAGGGCGTACCGGCCCACGTCATTGCCACCTACTTCCGGGAAAGTACCGCTATAGCCTGTAAAGTATACCAGGTTGGTGCCCGTCACATTCAGGCGCAGCCCCTGTATCTTGCCTTTCAGGATATTATCTAAAAAAGCCTGCGGCACCTGGTAGCTCAGCGTAATCTCACGCATGGCCAGGTAGTCACCCTTCTCGTAGAAATTAGCGAAAGAAGTGGTTCCGCCACCGGCATCCTGGAAGTAGTTGCGGCCAAAGTTAGCCCAGTAATAGCGCGGCAGCGTGCCGTTCGGGTTTTCCGGGTGCCAGGTGTTGGTCACGTCCACTGGCCCGTTCTGCGAGCCCTGCACCTGCGACAGGCCTCTGAGCTTGGACTGGTTCAGGATCATGTGCCCCAGGGCAAAGTCGAACTGACCGTACAGGTTAAATCCTTTCCAGCCGATGCTCGTGCCAAAGCCACCCTGCACAGTCGGGGTTGTTCTACCCACAAACACTCTGTCGCGGAAGTCGATGGTGTCGTTCTGATCCAAATCTCTCCAGCGGGCATCACCCAACAGCTTTACTGTCTTGTTGCGGTAAGGCAGATAGGAGTTGTACAGGTTCGCATCAGCCTCCAAATCAGCCTCTGTCAGGTACAGGCCATCGTATATCGGGGCCCAGAGTTCATCCAGGCCAACGCGCTCGCCTTCCTGCAGGCCGCCTACGTGTATCACCCTGTCTGATGCCGGATCAAACACCTGGTAGGTTCCCTGTCTGTTCTTCTCCAGGCCGTTATCCGGTAATTGCTTAGCGTAGTTCTTTACATGGAACAAGTTGGCGCTAACATCCCAGCTAAAGCCATCCGGCTGCGTCGGGCGTATCACGCTGGCTCTCACCTCCAACTCCACGCCCCGGTTTTGCAACTGGCCCAGGTTGGTGGTAAAGCTGCTGTACCCAGTCCAGCCAGGTATACTTAGCGAGGTGATCTTGTCATAGATATCGCGGATAAAGTAATCGCCAATGAAGGTGATGCGGTTATCGAACAGTCCCAGGTCCAATCCGACGTTCAGCGAGGAGGCACGCTCCCACTTCAGGGCCGTGTTCAGCAGGAAGTTAGGCGCAAACCCAGCGTTTCCGCCGTAGATGCCGGTGCCGCCGTAGGTAGCCGCCGTAGCAAAGTCATCCAGCGGATCTATACTTCCGTTCTGGCCCCAGCTTACGCGCGGCTTAATGGTGCTGATGTAATCGCTGAGGAAAGAGTTGTTGAAGAAGGCCTCGTTATGCAGGTTCCAGCCGGCAGATATACCCGGGAAGAAGCCGTAACGGTTATCGGCCAGGCGTGAGGTGCCATCGTAGCGCAGGTTCACGTTCAACAGGTAGCGCGCGTCGTAGTCGTAGGTTACGCGGCCGATGCCGGATACCAGGCGGTTCCAGGAGTAAAAGCCGGAGTACGGGATGCCCACCGCCTCGGTAGAGGCTGACAAGTATGGAATAAAGTCGGTGGAGGCGCCACGGCCTGCTGCGCTATACTGGAAAAAGCGGGCATCGAAGAACTCACCACCACCCAACACGCTTAAAGTATGCTTCCCGAACGTGTTATCATACTGCAGGAAGGCATTATAGGAGTGCTGGTTAGCCTGCGGCAGCGAGAAGGAAGCATTTCTAGTGTCGATGAAAGCACCCCCGGTACCATTCTGGTAAGCCCTTGTAAAGCTCTCACGGCTGGTGTAGCGCATAAAACCGGATGCTGTAGCCAGAAACTTAAGTTCCGGGAGAATCTGGTACTCCAGGTTCAGGCTGCCCGAGAAGCGCTGCTCCTCGTTTTTATTGATGAACTTATCGCGCAAGTACGCTGGGTTGCCCAATGTACCGCCATCCACACCCGGCAGTATCTCCCCTGTTTCGTCGTGGGTAAAGCGAGCGGTCGGGGCAATGCCCCCAAAACGCTGTATTAAACCTCCTGTCAAACCGCCACCGGCATCTGCTGTGAGATAGGATGGCGTATTTTTGTCGTTGTATGCCGATAAGTTCAGGCTTACCTTAAAGTCTTCGTTCACATCCAGCCCGCCGTTAAAGTTCAGGTTATACCTCTTTAGGGATGACCCGATCACCATGCCAACGTCTTTTACCGTACCCAGGCCAAGCGAGAAAGTACCTTTGTCGCCACCGCCGGAGAAGTTAAGGTAGTGCTCCTGCAGCGTGCTTTCCTGCAGAATCATGTCCTCCAACTCACGCTGCGATGTTGCCAGATACAGTATACTGTCTGTCTGCGAAGGATCAAACGGATTCCTATCTACCAGCAGGTTCCAGCGTGGGTCGTTTAGCAGTTGGCGGTTATTTCCGGATACCAGTTGCGTGGAGTATTTGCCGCTCGGCGATGCCCAGGCAGGACTCACAGCCCAGCCCCAGGAGCCAGCCAATTGGTTACGGGCATTGTTTGCCTCAGCCGTGTTATTGTCTTTCATCGCGGCCTCATACCTGCTGCCCAGGCCTCTTCGGTTCCAGAGGATATAATCTTCCGCAGTCATGAAATCCACGGGATTTCGGCGGATGTAGTTCTGGGCATGCTTCAGGCTATAGGTAACCTGGGAGCGCCCTTTCTTGCCTTTCTTTGTGGTAATCAGGATAACGCCGTTAGCGGCTCTTGCGCCATAAATAGCGGTAGAAGCCGCATCCTTCAGCACGTTTATCGTCTCAATATCCTCGGAGTTAATGCCGTATAGCGAAGGAAAGATCACCCCATCTACGATTACAAGCGGAGAGCCTGAACCGTTAAAGTTGGTACCTCCCCGGAACGTAATATTGGGCGTGGAGCCAGGCTGACCGGACGTTTGCTGTACCCGCAGGCCAGTTACCGTGCCTTGCAGCGCTGTGGCCACGTTAGTGCGTGGCGCTGACTTCAGCACCTTGTCATCCACGGTAGACACGGCCCCGGTAAGCGTTTCGCGGCTTTGCGTACCGTAGCCTACCACTACCACCTCATCTAGCTTTGCTGTGGCTGGCTTCAGTGCAAACTCCAGTGCCTTCGCGGCATCTTCTACAGTAATTTCCTGTGTCTCGAAGCCCAGGTACCTTGCCACCAGCACATCCCCCGCTGACGCTCTAATAGTAAAGGAGCCGTCCGTATCGGTTTGGGTACCGCGGTCGGTGCCTTTCACGTTCAGACTTACACCAATGAGCGGCTGGCTGTTCTCAGAAGAGACAACACGCCCACTTACGGTGGCGTTCTGCGCGCGGAGGTGAGGACTTAGCAGCAAGCCCAACCCCAGAAAGAGAAACATGAGTAAACGTTTGAAGTTCATATAACATTGGTTTAGATGGATTATGTAATACATAATAAAGTTATTCGTGTTATTTGATTATCCAAAACAATTCCTTAATTTTTTTGTAAAGAAAAGGTAATATAGTATTCCCTAAATTTGTAATTTAGCTTTGAGGAAGCTTGATAAGTAATACATAACAGAATGGGAAATGCCTTTCATAAAATAAAGACTATCGATACAAGCTCGCTTGTGGACAAGGTGGAGACAAACCTGCTGGAGTTATTAGTGCAGCAAAACCTGAAGGTGGGCGACGCCATACCCACAGAGATGGAGCTGTCGTCTACCTTAGGCGTGAGCCGCACCGTGATACGCGAAGCCCTGCTGCGCCTGCGCCTGATGGGCCTGATCGAATCTAAAAAGCACCGTGGGGCTATTATAACCAGCCCCGACCTGCTGGCTATGCTGGAGAAGCGCCTGATTCCCCAAGTGCTCGATAACGCAACCCTGCGCGACGTTTTCGAGCTGCGTCTGGTACTGGAGATCGGAATGGCGGACTTTATTATGGAGCGTGTTACAAAGGAGGATATTGAGGAGCTGAAGGAAATTGTGGCCAATGAGCCGGATCTCTCCGACTCCACGCTTTTTCAGGTGCAGCATGAGATCGCCTTCCACGGCAAGCTCTACGAAATATCCGGCAACACCACCCTGAAGAAATTCCAGAGCATGCTGTTGCCGGTTTTCGATTACGTAAACCGCAGCGGCCTTCTGAACATGGATGTTCCGGTCCGTAAGTTTGTCTCGCACAAAGGGCTGGTGGATATCATTGAGCATGGCTCTGCTGAGATGCTCCGCAACGGCATGCGCAACCACCTGGATAACCACTTTGCGCGGCTTATGGCCGGGTAGCATGGCACGGAGCCTGGTCTCTCCTCCACCACCCACTTTACTTAAGTACCGGAATCCCTGCAAAGATGCTAGGGATACTTTGCGGGGGTACTTTGTCTGATGCTTCGTCTGGTTCTCCTTACCCCTCGCTGCGCTTTGTTGCACGTGGAGTTTTATAAAGCCAGGCAACTAAGTATGAAATGTCAGACAGTCAATGCTGTCTGACACGGCACTCCCAATAGCTCACTACTTTCCCTTATAGTCAGGGAACCGACCGTCTCTGCACAAAAGCAGGGAGGGCGCTTAAAAAGCATACTTAAAGTATAAAAGCCGGCCTTTCGTGGTATCATTCAGCCGGATACAGGCCAAAAGTATAGCAAGGCAGCAGCCTATATGCCTGAACAGCATCAGCCAGGTACATTAGCTGCTGCCATCTCAGCTCGCCCATACCTGCTGCTTCCCTGCTTAAGCCATAGCATCGCCTTATACTTCGGGCCTTAATCGGAATAAAAAAACATCTTTATTGGAATATAATTAAAAAGGCCTTACTTTGCCATCATGCAACCTATGAGCAACCACCTGTTTTCTACCATTACCAATACGACCACCGGGATCATTACGATTACCGGCACAACAGGCTATTGCACATGGGGAAAAGAATATGACAGCAGTATGAGTTAAAATAACCATATCATAAACTGCAAAAAAGCCTTCCTCAGAAACGGGGAAGGCTTTTTTGTTTTAACCCCTGTACAACATGAAAATCCTGAAATTCGGAGGCACCTCGGTTGGCTCGGCGCAGTCGATCAGCACACTGGTGCAACTAGTAAAAGAGCAACAACAAAGAGGCGAGCCAGTTGCCCTGGTTTGCTCCGCCCTGAGTGGCGTAACCAACACGCTGCTGCAGCTTGTGACGGAGGCAGCGGCAGGAAAAGAGTTTGGAACCGGGCTGAAAACGATTGAGGACCGCCACTTTGAGCTTGTAAAGGAATTGCTGGAGGTAAAGCATCAGAACATTGCCTTGCTGGGTCTCCGGCTATACTTTAATGAACTGGAGGAAATCCTGGCTGGGATAAAAGCATTGGGAGAAGCCTCTCCACGAACCAGCGACCGGCTGGTTGCCTACGGCGAACTGTGCTCTAACTATACGGTGGCGCATGTGCTGAGGCAACACGGCGTCAATGCGGTTTTTGCCGATGCCAGGCAACTTATCAAAACAGACAGCAATTACGGCAGAGTCACCGTTGATGAGGCGCGCACATATGAGTTGGTGCGGGCGTACTTCAGCCAACTTAGCGGGGCAATACCGGTTATCACAGGATTTATCGCCTCCGACCACCAGGGCAACACCACTACTCTGGGCCGCGGCGGCTCCGATTATACTGCCGCCCTGGTAGGTGCCGCCGTGGGCGCCGACGAAGTACAGATCTGGACCGATGTGGACGGCTTTATGACAGCAGATCCACGGCTGGTAAAAAAGGCTTTCCCGCTCAAACAGCTGTCTTACAACGAGGCCATCGAGCTGTCTTACTTTGGCGCCAAGGTGGTGCACCCGCCTACCATGCTTCCGGCCATTGCCCGTAAGATCCCGATCGTGGTGAAAAACACCTTCAACCCATCCTTTGCAGGAACCGCCATCGGTGCGCAGTCCTCCGTGAATGGCTCGTTGGTGAAGGGCATCACCTCCATACCTGCTGTAAGCCTACTGACTGTACAGGGTGGCGGGATGGTGGGGTACAAGGGCTTTAGCGGCCGGCTGTTCAGCGCCCTGGCGCAGGTAGGTGTTAACGTCATCCTGATCACACAGGCCAGCTCGGAGCACAGTATCACGCTGGCTGTATCGCCAAAGGATGCCCCTGTTGCCAGAAAGGCCCTCGAAGCGGAGTTCAGGTATGAATTGCTGGCGGGTAAGCTTTCCCCACCTTCCGTTGAGGAAGGGTACAGCGTGATGGCAGTGGTTGGCGAGAACATGAAACAGGCTATCGGCTTATCGGGCAAGCTCTTCAGTGCCCTCGGGCGCAGCGGCGTGAACGTAAGCGCTATTGCACAGGGCTCCTCCGAACTTAATATTTCGGTGGTGGTGAGCAGTGAAGATATCTCCAAGGCACTTAACTCCGTGCATGATGCGCTGTTTCTGTCACCTCTGAAAACGCTGAACGTGTACTGCTGCGGCACCGGCAACATCGGCGCTACATTGCTTAGGCAGTTGGAGCAGCACCAGGAGCACTTGCAGGCCAGCCGGCACCTGAAGGTTAACTTGGTAGGGGTATGCAACAGCAGAAGTATGCTCTGGAACCGCGACGGCATCAGCCTGAAAGACTGGCAGGATGAGCTCGTGGAACATGGGGAGCAGGCCAGCCTGGAGCGTTTCCTGGAACAGGCGGTATCGCTCAACCTGCCCAACTCCGTCTTTATCGACAATACAGGCAGCGCCGATGTGGCTGGTACTTACAGGCAACTGTTTAAGCAAAGCTTTTCAGTGGTGACCTGCAACAAGATCCGCAACTGCGGCACCTTTTCTGACTACTACAAAGACAAGCAGGCAGTACGCAAGTATGGCGTGGACTACCTCTTTGAGACGAACGTTGGTGCGGGGCTGCCGATCATCAAGACGCTGCACGACCTGCTCATCAGCGGAGACCAGGTGCTGAAGATCGAAGCCATACTTTCCGGCACCATCTCTTACATTTTCAACGAGTACAAAGGCGACAGAACGTTTGCAGAAGTAGTGCGGGAGGCACAGCAGAAAGGCTTTACCGAGCCAGACCCGCGCGATGACCTCAGCGGGCTGGACTTCGCCCGGAAAATGCTGATCCTGGCCCGCGAAACAGGGTTGCCGGTAGAGCTGCAGGATGTGCAGATAGAGCCCATCCTTCCGGAGAGTTGCATTGCGGCCCCCACGGTAGAGGCTTTTTACCAGGAGCTGGAGAAATCGGAGCCATACTTTTCCCGGTTGAAAGAAGAGGCTACTGCCACAGGAAAGGCGCTGCGCTACATTGGTTCGCTGGAGGAAGGGAAGGTAAAGGTAGAGCTGGTCATGGCTGGTCCTCAGCATCCCTTCTACAGCCTTTCCGGCAGCGACAACATCATCTCCTTTACCACCGACCGCTATCGCCTCAACCCGATGGTGATCAAAGGACCCGGAGCGGGAGCCGAGGTAACTGCGGCTGGCGTGCTGGCAGATCTGGTCCGGGTGGCAGCCCATTAACTAAAATGATATTCAATTATGAGATCAATAAAAGTATTTGCACCGGCCACCGTAGCCAACCTGAGCTGCGGCTATGATGTACTGGGCCTTGCCGTAAATGCGCCAGGTGATGAAGTGATCATGCACCTGAACGACAGCAGCCAGGTGACGCTGGATGTGCTGGAGGGAGACGAGGGCCGGCTGCCCCGCGAACCCGAAAAGAACACGGTGAGCGCTGTGGTGATCGATTACCTCCGGCATCTAGGTATTGCGCAGGGAGTAAGTATAGAGCTGTACAAAAATATGCCCTTTGGCAGCGGCCTGGGCTCCAGTTCTGCCAGTGCTGTGGCCGGCCTGGTAGCGATCAATGAGCTGATGGGCCAGCCCCTGACAAGAGAACAGCTCCTGCCTTTCGCCATGGAAGGGGAAAGACTGGCCTGTGGCAACGCCCACGCCGATAATGTGGCCCCTGCCCTGCTGGGTGGCCTGGTGCTGGTACGCAGCTACAACCCACTGGATGTGGTCCGGCTGCCGGTGCCACACGGGCTGGCCTGCGCGCTGGTGTACCCGCATGTGGAGATCCCGACACGAGAGGCAAGGCAGATCCTGAAGACGCACGTACCGCTCCGGGATGCCGTGACGCAATGGGGTAACGTGGCAGGACTGGTGGCAGGCTTCTGCACCAACGATCTTAGCCTGATCAGCCGGAGCATGCAGGATGTGGTGATCGAGCCGATGCGCGCCATGCTCATTCCCTGCTTTGCTGAACTGCGCCAGCTAGCGCTGGAGCAGCAGGCGCTCGGCTTCGGCATATCCGGCTCGGGTCCTTCCGTGTTTGCGTTGTGCAGCAACAAGGCCGTTGCCCATAACGTGACAGTTGCCCTGGAGGCAAAACTCACCGAGGCGGGCATTGGCAGTACTGTCTTTGTATCGGAGATCAACCTGCAGGGGCCAGTAGTAAAATACGTTCAACCCGTTTCAACCAAAGAATAATGCATTTCAGCAGCACTAGCCAACAAACCACTTCCGTACCTCTGAAACAGGCCGTGTTAAAGGGGCTGGCCGAGGATGGGGGTTTATACATGCCCGCGTCTATACCTGTGCTCCCGGCTTCTTTTTTTGAGCAACTACACCAGCTGTCCCTGCCGGAAATAGCCTTCACGGTAGCATCCGCTTTTCTGCTGGAAGATGTTCCTGCGCATGTACTTAAACCCTTGGTGGAGGAAACCCTGAACTTTGAGATCCCGCTGGTGGAAGTGGAAAAGGATGTTTACAGCCTGGAGCTGTTCCACGGCCCCACGATGGCGTTCAAGGATGTGGGAGCCCGCTTTATGTCGCGCCTGATGGCCTACTTCACCCAAGACAAAAGCGGAGAGATGAAGGTGATCGTGGCTACCTCTGGCGACACGGGTAGCGCGGTGGCCGCTGGTTTTCACAACGTGCCGGGTATACAGGTATACATTCTTTTTCCAAAAGGGAAGGTAAGCCCGTTGCAGCAGAAACAACTGACCACGTGGGGCGATAACATCACGGCCATTGAGGTAGAAGGCACCTTCGACGACTGCCAGCAATTAGCCAAACAGGCCCTGGCAGATAAAGAGCTGAACCGGCAAGGCCGGATTACCTCGGCCAACAGCATCAACATTGCCCGGCTCATCCCGCAGTCGTTCTATTACTTTTATGCGTATGGACAGCTGCAGCAGCAGGGCAAACCCATCGTGTTCAGCGTGCCCAGCGGCAACTTCGGCAACCTGACCGGTGGGCTACTGGCTGCCGCCATGGGCCTGCCGGTACACCGCTTTGTGGCCGCCACCAACGCCAACAATGTCGTGCCGCAGTACCTGCAAACCGGCCTGTACTCTCCCAGGTCATCGGTGCAGACCATCAGCAACGCCATGGACGTGGGCAGCCCCAGCAACTTCGCGCGCATGGAAGCCTTATTTGGAGGGGAGCTTGAGCAGTTCCGCCGCCGCATCGCTGGCTATACTTTTACAGATGAGGAAACCCGGAAAACCATACGGGAGGTGTACCGTCAGCACGGCTACCTGCTGGACCCGCACGGAGCGGTGGCCTATAGCGGAGCCAGGAAATTCCTGGCCGAAGCCCCGGAACCTGCCATTGCCGTCTTTCTGGAAACAGCGCATCCGGCCAAATTCAGGGAAGTGATGGAAGCTACGCTGGGTGAAGCCATTTCCATCCCGGCCAGGCTACAGGAGTTTTCGGAAAAGCAGGAGCACATCGTGCCGATGCAGAACAGGTTTGAAGAGTTGAAAGCTATACTTTCCCAGGCCTAAGCCGGATTTAAATCTATGGTGATTACCTTTTCGATTTCGTGGTGAATGTGGGCAGTGTTGTCCTTGCGTAAGAGGCGAATCGAGAGGTGTTGCCTGTAAACAAAAAAGCCCTTATAAGTTTATACTTATAAGGGCTTTTTTTAAGTGATCCCGTTAGGATTCGAACCTAAGACCTACTGCTTAGAAGGCAGTTGCTCTATCCAGCTGAGCTACGAGACCAGCGTTCGTCGGGAGAGCGTTGCTCTACCCTTTAAACAAAAAATTTCGGAATCTCTTCCGAAATTTTTTAGTCGGGGTGGCAGGATTCGAACCTACGACCTCCACATCCCAAATGTGGCGCGATACCGGGCTACGCTACACCCCGAACTATTTTTCGCTTTCAGACTAGCCGTTGTTTAAACTGTTTTATCTGATTGCGATGCAAAGGTAAGTGAAGATTTCAGATTGCAAAAGCTTTTTTTAACTTTTTTTCATCGTCATCTTACAGCGGAGAAGGGGGGATTCGAACCCCCGGTACCGTTACCAGTACGGCAGTTTAGCAAACTGCTGGTTTAAGCCACTCACCCACCTCTCCGTGGAAATCCCTTACTGCTTAAGAGACTGCAAACATACTACATCGATCTGTACAACGCAATACCCTGCCCTAAAATTCCTGTCAAACATTTAACACCCACTGCCCGGCTAAAAGCTAACTCCTTGATACAGCAAAGCTTCTTGCAGGCAGAGTATCAAAAAAAATTACCAGCACCCGGTTTATACTTGCGGCAAAGCCCACAGCGTTGGGAAAGTGAGCCCTTTTAAACTTGTTTATACGTTGGTTTGCGCTGCGCTGCCGCCTGCCAGAGTATGGCTGAGGTTTAGTATATTTGCGGCCGGCATGCGTGGAGCAGCGCCGCTTGCTTATGTAACATGACCTGGTACCAAACCCTTACCTTACTGGAGATCCTGTTCGGCGCAACTTTTTTTGTGCTGTACGTGGGCTATCTGCTGCGTGTGCGCAGGGTGGCGCTGTTTTTTAAACAGCGGCCTCACCAGGTTTGGTTTAAGTTCCTGCTGCGCCACCTCTACCTCTTTCTGCTCATCATCGCCATACTTGGCCCCTCTTTTGGGGCTATGAAAAAAGAGATCCGGACCATTGGCAAAGACCTCTATGTCGCTGTGGACCTCTCCCAGTCCATGAACGTTGCGGATGTGCAGCCCTCACGGCTGGAGCAGGCAAAACACGTCACGCAGCGTCTCATCAGCCGCTTCAACTCCGATCGCATCGGCTTGATAGTCTTCTCCAACGAGGCCTATATACAAAGCCCCCTCACCTTCGACCAGAACGCCCTGCTGCTGCATACCCAAACGCTCCGCACCGGCCTGCTCCCCCACTCCGGCACCGATTATGCCCCGGTGCTGCAACTGGCGCTGGACAAGCTACGACAAAAGTCTAATACCACCGAGGAGGAGCAAAAGGCACGGGTGCTGGTGCTGATAAGCGACGGTGAGGATTTTGGCGGCGACGTAAAGGAACTGGCGGAGCAGCTTCGGGAGGAGAACATCCGGGTTTATACGCTGGGGATCGGAACCACCGATGGCGGCCGCATACCCGTGGAACAGGCCTACAAAACAGACAGCGAGGGCAACGAGGTGATCTCCCGCTTAAATCCCGAACCCCTGGTGCAATTGGCGGAACTGACCGGCGGAACATACTTTGAGGTGAACGGGCGGGTGAGCGAGGTGAGCAAGCTCATCAGCACCATCAATAAAATTGAGGGGGAGCTGCGCGAGAGCAAGACCATAGACGTGACGGCCAATAAGTATATTTACCCCCTGGCGCTGGCGCTGTTCCTGATCCTGCTCGATATCCTGATCACCATTAAACTTATCCGGATATGAAGGCGATAGCCATGGCAGCCATACTTCTCGCCAGCCTTTTTAGCGGCGGCATATCCATCATCACGCGCATTAACCAGCATGCCGAAGAGGCGGCCACGGCCTATCATCGCAAAGACTATATCGAGGCCATCGCTTCCTACAATTTCCTGCTGGATGACCTGGAGGTGGATGATGACCAGCTGCGCCTGAACCTGGCCCACTCCTATTACCAGGCGGGCCTGCTGCAACAGGCAACCGCTGCCTACCAGTACCTGGCCGACCACCCCACGCCGCACCTGCGCGCGCTGGCGCACCTGCAACTGGGCAATATCCACACGAAGCAGAAGAAGTATAAACGGGCCCTCTCGCTCTACAAACTGGCCTTGGTGGCGGAGCCCGGCAACGACGCGGCCCGGTATAATTTTGAGCTCCTGAAAAAATTTCTGACACTGCACCCCGAGGCCGCCGAGGAACAGGAAGCACCGGAGCAACAGTCCACCGCTGAGCAGGAGCAACAACCGCCGCCCGCAGAGGAGGACCTGGAGCCGCAGCCCAAGAAGAAACCCGACGAGCAAGGCGAACAGCAGGAAACCGACAAGCCATCGCCAGGCCAGGATGGCCAGCAACAGCAAGCGGGGCGCAGCGAAGAGCAGCAGGGAGACCAGGAGCGGGAGAAGGCCGCTGGTGAGGCAAATGGCGACACAGAGGGATTGCAGTTCAACAACCTTTTCGATAAGAGCGGCCAGCAGCACAGGGGCAGTTCGGAGGAGGTGTCGGAGGAGGACCAGCAGGCGCAGATGCGACGCGCCAGGCTGCGCCAGGCCAACATGAGCCCCGAGAAAGCCAGGATCTTGCTTGATGCCATGCGCAATGCCGAACTGCAGTACATACAGCAGCTCCCCAAAAAGCCGACCCGCGAGCCAGAACCCGGCAAGCCGGATTGGTAAGTATGGAGGTGGAGGTACTTCTGCTGATTTCTTTTATCCCCTCTTGCTTATTACAAACCAATCGGTGTATTTTACGTTTGCCAAAGTATAAAGTATAAGCACCACCCATGAGCAAGGCAGACCGGACACGGCAACTGATTGTAGAGAAATCGGCCCACCTTTTTAACCAGAAAGGATACGCCGGCACCTCGATGCAGGATATCATGGCGGCTACCGGGCTCACCAAGGGCGGAATCTACGGCCACTTCGAGAGTAAAGAGGAGATTGCCCTGCAGGCTTTTGAGCACGCGGCTGCTCTCCTGCTGCAACTACTCAGCGACAGCATCACGCCTCATACTTCTGCCACAAAAAAGCTGGAGGCGCTCCTTGCCTTCTACAAAACATACTTGTACGCCCCACCCATCCAGGGAGGCTGCCCCGTACTGAACACTTCGGTAGAGGCTGACGACACCAACCCGCTTCTTAGGGCCGGTGTGGTGAGGGTGCTGAACAAACTGCACAAGTCGGTTGCCAACATCGTGCGGCTGGGCATGGCCCAGGGGGAATTCAGGACGGATGCGGATGCGGAGCGTTTCGCCATACTTTTTGTAAGTATGATTGAGGGTGGCGTGATGGTGTCGAAAGCCTACGGGGAGGTAAAGTACCTGCACACCGTGCTCGGCCACCTGCAGCAACTCATACAACAGGAACTGGAAGTATAATTTTTTTGCCCAAATACAAACCGATCGGTCTTTTATAGTTACACCACTTAATACCTACACCTATGCAAGAAGCAACAAGTATCGCCAAGCAACTGGAGAGCAAGGCCCGCATCCGTTTTGAGGACTGCGACCCCTTCGGGCACCTGAACAACGGCCGCTACATCGATTATTTCATGAACGCCCGGGAGGATCAGCTTCGGGACAATTATCAGCTGGATATTTACGCCCACATGCAGCAAACCGGCAATGTGTGGGTGGTAGCGTCCAGCCAGGTAGCCTATCTGCAGGAAGTAAAAATGAACGAAGAAGTCATCGTCCGGACCAACCTGCGCTGGTTTACCGAATCCGACTTGTTTATGGAGGGGATGATGCTGGACCCTGACATAGGCCGCGTAAAGGCGGTGGTATGGTTACGTTTTGCGTACCTGAATGTGCGCAAGTCCGTAAAGGCCAGCCATGAGCCGCAGCTGATGGAGCTGTTCCGGGCCGCCGCCGTGATAGGGAACGGAAGGCCTGACCAGTATTTTGAACAGCGCGTAAAGGAGCTGCGATCGTCTTCCGTGGAAGTATAAGCAAAACCGAAAGCCAGCCTGGCGCTCCCCGCGCCAAAGCATTCAGCTGCCTTTCCTGCTGAACTTTGCCCGCTCGGGGTTGTTTAATTTTCAGGAATACACAGGTAGGAATTAAACCTTCGCCCACCTGATCCATCCAAACAATCCCTTACTACCTATACAACTATGAAAGAGCAACTGAGACAGGTGCTGGAGGTGCTGAACCTTGCCGAGAAACTGAAGTATGAACTGCGCCACAGCTGGCTCTCCAACGGCCGGCAGGAGAGCGTGGCCGAGCATACCTGGCGCATGTCGCTGATGGTGGTGCTGCTGGAGCCTTACCTGGACCACGAGATAGAGGTGGCCCGCACCCTGAAGATGGTCATCATCCACGACCTGGTGGAAGCGGAGGCTGGCGATGTGCCGGCATTTGAGGTGAACACCCCTGAGCTAAAGGAACAGAAGCGTCGGCGAGAGCTGCAGGCCATCGAGAACCTGCGCCATACCTTGGGCAACGGCCTGGGCCAGCACGTGTATGAGCTCTGGCATGAGTTTGAGGATAAGCTTACCTATGAGGCCCGCGTGGCCAATGCCCTGGACAAACTAGAGGTGCGCCTACAGCACAACAACGCCGATATCAGCACCTGGCTGGAGGTGGAGCAGGAGTCTGTTTTCCTGATGGGCCAGCACACCGAGTTCGACGCTTGCCTGCACCAGCTGAAGGAACTGATAGAGGCACAGGCGGTGCAGAAGATGGAGACGGCCGGCATAAGCGTGGCTGCCGTAAAGCAGCGGCTCATATCCAAACCACAGATCGCCGTCTAAACCAACGTACCTGCAACACGCAGCACCGCATTTTTGCCATGCATTTCGTAGTGGAAATGAGTACCTTTGTCTTAACAAACGGAAGGAGGGATTTCCATGCTAAGCCAAGGCTCAAAACTCTACAGTATCCTGAATTACAAGTGCCCCAGATGCCACAAGGGAGATTTGTTCATCCATAAGGGCTGGAGCTACACCAGGTTCAGCGAAATGCCTGAAGAGTGCCCCTGCTGCCACCAACGCTACGAGCCCGAGCCGGGCTTTTACTACGGTGCCATGTACGTGAGCTACGGCATCACCACGGGCATGCTGATCGCGATCCTGGTTGCCCTGAACGTGCTGCTGGAGGAGGTGACCATGCCATGGTTCCTGGGCTCCCTGATTGTTACGCTGCTGCTTTTCTACCCGTTCATTTTCCGGATGTCGCGGGCGATCTGGTTTAACTTTTTCGTGCACTACGACAAGGATGTAGCTGCCTCGGCACAGTGTCAATAAACGCTTCTGGTGTACCTGATGCCTTGGCATCGCATGGCTGGTTTTCTTATAATTTAATGTCCGGGGTGAAGGCCACCTCCAGCACAAAACCGTTTGGATCGCGGAAATCTACCGTGTAGTACTCGGGCGTATACTGCAGCATGGGTTGCGGCCCCCGGATGATGTCGGCGTTTATACTTTGCAGCCACGCTCCCACCCTATCCACCACCTCGCGGCTGGGCGCATGGAAATAAATGTGGCGCACCCCCAGGCTATCGTGCAGCTGCACCGGCATCTGCTTAAAGTATACTTCATGCAGGCCGCAGCTAAAGGAGGTTTTATTCAGTTCATACCACCCGATCAGCGGAAACAGTTCTCTGTAAAAGGCAAGCGACTCCTCCAGGTCCTTCACCCAAAACTCCAGGTGGTTTATCCCCACGCCATACTTATACTTCATCGGTTTATGATGTCAGGTTGATGCCTGCGAAAGTATAGATTTTTGCGGCAGATGCAGCAGTTTATACTTCCCTCTCCTCAGATTTATACTTATACTTGCCACATGCAACACCAGGAACATTACCAGCGGCTGGAGCGGCTTTACCAGCAGGCAAAAGTACAGGAGCTGTTCAGTGGCAGCAGCATACAGGTTAGCCACAGCCGCGCCGAGATCACCTTACCGGTTCAGGACAAATACTTCCATGGGGCCAATGCCCTGCATGGCGCGGTATACTTTAAGCTGCTCGATGATGCTGCCTATTTTGCCGTGGCCTCCGTGGTGCGTGATGTATTTATCGTCACCGCCTCTTTCCAACTGAACCTGGTGCGCCCCGTAGCCGGCGGAGAGTTGAAAGCGGTGGGTACCCTGCGCTCCCAAAGCAAGAACCTGTTTATTGCGGAAGCCACGCTTTACAACGAACGCGGCAAAGAAGTTGCCTTCGGCACCGGCCAGTTTGTGCGCACTACCCAACCGCTGGAGAGCCTGCAGGGATACGTTTAAGTTAGAGAGTTGGAGAGTTAGAGAGTTTGGGAGTGGTAAAGACGTAATACCTTGCGTCTTTGTAGTTAGAAAGTTAAAAGGTTAGAAAGTATGAAATCATACTTTGGCTTAGTGCCCTCGCCCGCCTCCGGCGCGCGTGAGTTATCAAGTGGCGTCTCGCCACGTTACGCTGCAAGTATAAAACTCAAATTGCGATTAACCCACCCCTGCCTCTCCCAGGAGGGGAATATTGCAAAAGAGTAGGTGATTCCCCTCCTCAGAGGGGTTAGGGGTGGGTTTACACCTGCACTGCATGAGTAAATCGAAACTTGGGAAAGAAAGTATAAATTCAAGTATAAAGTATAAACCGAAGCGGCCTGGCCTAAGGCTTTGGGAAAGCGCACGCACCAGAGGCGGGCGAGGGCTGTGTAAAGAATGATCCTCCAAAGTATAAAATCATACTTCAGACTAACATAAAAAAACGGGAGCAAGTATAACCTGCTCCCGTTTCTCATTTACCTAAAGTATAAATATTACTCCTTTGCCTCTCCGGCTACCTCAGGCTCCCGTACCAGCTCCAGGCCGTAGTCTTTGCCTTTGATAACCGATGGCACGCCCTGCTCCATCCATTTCGGGGCCGGAGCTCCTTTCAGGTAGTGGTCAAAGAACTGCGACAGGCGCACCGACAGGTCCTTGCGGTTCTTGCGCTGCATCAGGTTGTGCTCCTCGCCGTTGTACACCAGCATCCAGACAGGCTTGTTCAGGCGGCGCAGTGCCATAAAGTACTCAATGCCCTGGTACCACGGCACGGCACCGTCGTTGTCATTGTGCATGATCAGCAGCGGCGTCTGCACGCGGTCGGCAAAGAAGAGCGGCGAATTCTCGATGAACTGCATCGGTTTCTCCCACAGCGTACCGCCGATGCGGCTCTGCGTGCGCTCGTACTGGAACTGGCGGCTCAGGCCAGTGCCCCAGCGGATGCCGCCATAGGCACTCGTCATGTTGGAAACCGGCGCGCCGGCCATGGCAGCCTTAAACAAATTCGTGCGGGTAACCATGTAAGCGATCTGGTAACCGCCCCAGCTCTGGCCCTGCAGCGCCATGTTTTTGTCATCCACAAAGCCCTGCTGCACCAGCATTTGTACACCTGGTATAATGCAGTCCATGGCGCTCTCGCCCGGGTAGCCATCCTGGTAAACGATGTCCGGCACGAACACCAGGTAATCGTTGCTCACAAACAGCGGAATATTGATGGTGGACGCACTTGGCGCCGGCACGCGGTGGTTGTGTATGCCGTCTGAGGAGCGCTCATAAAAGTATACCATCATCGGGTACTTCTTATTCGGGTCGAAATTTTCGGGCTTGTAGAGCAGGCCCTGCAGCGGAATACCGTCCGTGGACTTCCAGTTCACCAGCTCCACCGTGCCCCACTTATACTCCGCGGCCTGCGGGTTGGCATCCGTCAGTCTCTCCACGTTGGCAAAGTTCAGGTCCGAAGTATACAGGTCGTTGTAGTTCCTGAAATCGCCGCGGCGGAAGGTAACCAGCTTGTCGTCCTTCGCTTTGCTCAGCGAAGAATAACCATGATCGGAACTGATAAGTTGCTCCGGCTTCGCGTCTTTGTTTACGTACTCCTTGTAGTAGCCGTCAGCCTTGGTTAGGGTGTTAAAACCGCTCAGGTACAGCTCGGCGTTGGCAGGTATAAACTTCTCCTCCGGGTCCAGCTTCTCGTAGCGCAGGCGCAGGTTGTTCTGGCGTCCATAGGTATCCGTCAGGTTCACAGGGGCCTTTTTGCCCGATGGGTCCAGCTTCCAGATATCGTGCCTGTCGTACACCAGCAGGTGGCTGTCGTTCTCTACCCAGCCGCCAAAACCATAGTCGTCCGGCAGCATCGGCATATCGAAATCTTCATCATAGAAGGCCACATCTACTTTTTTGGTCAGGTTGATGTTGGCGCCTCCCCTGGTGCTCATGGCGTGCCAGCTGCTGTCCACCGGCTCGTACCAGTATACATACTTGCCCATCGGCGAGAGGCGCGGGTTGCCCCTCGACTCCGTGAGCACCTGTTTGGTCGTTCCTTTCTTCAGGTCGATCAGGTAAGCATCCTTGCGGGTGGGGGTGTCGTACCCGATCGTGATTTTATACTTCTCGTCGCTCACGCCCAGCGCCACATCGCCTGTTTTGTAGGCATCCAGGTACACATCCGGCATCTCCAGGGTGGCCAGCTGCTGCATTTTCTCGCCTTTCAGATCGTACATGGCCAGGAAAGAGCGCTTCAGCGTGCGGTCGTTCTGCTTGAGCTGCATGGGCTGGATGAGCGGGTCTTTATAGGTCCAGATATCCAGGCTCACCTTGTCTTCCTCCAGCTGTGTGGTGTCTTTCTCGTAGCGCACCGGGCGCGGGAACGTGCCGAAGAACAGGCGCTTACCATCCTCGGAGAACATCAGGCTGCCGTGCTCGCTCACCATCCAGTCCTGCGGCATGCCTTTGGCCACCGTGTCGGCCAGTACCTGGCTTTCGCGGGATTTGGTGTTCCAGTAGTTCAGGCTGAAGTAGCGGATATCGGCTTTCAGCGTGTCGGCGGTGGCTACGTAGGCCAGTTGGTTTCCGGCCTTGTCGGCGCTGATGCCTTTGTAGGTGACCAGGCCCGTATCGATCGGCATTTCCTTCAGCTCGGAAGTGCTGAAGGCGAATACCCCGGCCTGGTGCAGCGAGTCCAGCTCATCCTTCACGAAGTAGAGCATGTTGCCCTGCTCCGAGAAAATATAATCCACCACACGCGGGAAGCGGTGCTCCTGCCCCGTGCTGAGGTTGCGCAGCACCAGGTCGGTGCCCTTGGCGTCCTTGTTTTTCTTTAGGGTTGATTTCTTTTCCCCGGCTTTTTCCGCGCCTGCTGCGGTAGTGTCTTTCTTAGCCTCCTTCTTCTCCGGCAGCGGTTTTTCCAGGTGGTAGGCCAGCCAGCCGCTCCCCTCCTTCGGCAGCTTGTACGACTGCACACGCGGCACCTTCACCACGCTCATGTCCGCCAGCTTCACTATGGCCAGGGAGTCCTTGGGCAGGTCATCGCCTTTTTTCTTCTTCAGCTTCAGGGCGCGTACTTTCTGGTGCTCCGGCTTTATCTGGAAAATGGCAAAGCGGCTGTCGTTGCTGAAGCTGGCTTTGGAACCGCGGTTATACTTAGCTGTGGCCTTGTTTGCCATGCTGCGGATGTAGAGGTCGCCGTCGCCCTCCTGCGGGTCGATGCTGTAGAGCACGAATTGGCCGTTGTTGGAGATCCTGTCCCCGCTCAATCCATTCCAGCTGTCGTACACCTCGTGGGTAAGCGTTTTTTTAGCTGTTTGCTGTTGCGCCTCGGCCTGCAGCAGCGTCGCGCCAAAGACTACAGCCAGGCATAAAAATTTCTTCATGTTGGGTGAAAAGGTTGGTAAGTAGGTATGCGTTGCGAATAAAGATAAGCATAAACTGCCAAAAGTACAGCCGCTGTTGGGCTTAGACACCTAAAGCTGCCGGAGGTTTAAAGGGGTTAGAGAGTTTGGGAGTTGGGGAGTTTAGGAGTTGGGGAGTTAGAGAGTTAAAAATTTAGAGAGGTTGAAAATCGTGTTCTGGTAGCGCGTGATCTCTTGCTTTGTTTTGCGGTTATACTTGCCTAAAGCCGGCGTTTATACTTTTACGTAACGTTATGCGGTATTTTTCATTCCGGCCGGCACCTTGCCAGCTACGCAACAAGCAACTATAACAGCCAGACACTCGCAGGAGCTGGGCACGCTGCGGGGTCTTTCCGGATAGCTAACGCCCGTTTGGTTTTGAGCGCAAATCACTGTAACTTCACAACGAAACCCAATAAAGTAAATCAAAACTATGCAAACTAAAGAAGTATATATCATTTCGGCGGTTCGTACTCCCATCGGCTCTTTCGGTGGAGCTCTGGCCAGCGTGTCTGCTACCCAACTTGGCGCGGCGGCTATCAAGGGAGCCCTGGAGAAAGCCGGCGTGGATAAAAAAGAAGTGCAGGAAGTGATCATGGGCAACGTGCTGTCGGCCAACGTGGGCCAGGCCCCTGCCCGCCAGGCGGCTATTTTTGCCGGACTGGGCCATGAGGTAGAGTGCACGACCATCAACAAAGTATGCGCCTCCGGTTCAAAGGCCATAATGTTCGCGGCGCAGGCCATCATGCTGGGCCATAAGGATGTGATCGTGGCGGGCGGCATGGAAAGTATGAGCAACGTGCCTTACTACCTCGACAAAGCCCGTTTCGGTGCCAAGTTGGGCCACGGCCAGATGATCGACGGTCTGATGAAAGACGGTTTGTGGGACGTGTACAACGACTTCCATATGGGCAACGCTGCCGAGAATACGGCCCGCGAGATGAAGATCACGCGCGAGATGCAGGACGAGTACGCCATCAGCTCCTATAAGAAAGTGGCCGAGGCCGCAGAGGCCGGGCTGCTGAAAGACGAGATCGTGCCGGTGGAAGTTCCGCAGCGCGGCAAGGATCCGATCGTGGTAACGGAGGACGAGGAGTTCAGGAAAGTGAGCTTTGAGAAGATCCCGGGCCTGAAACCTGTGTTTGATAAGGCCGGGACGGTAACGGCCGCCAACGCCTCCACCCTGAACGACGGTGCCGCGGCGCTGGTGCTCATGAGCAAGGAGAAGGCCGAGGAGTTGGGCGTGAAGCCAATCGCCAGGATTCTTGGCTTTGCCGATGCCGAGCAGGATCCGATCTGGTTCACCACTACCCCATCCCTGGCCATCCCGAAGGCGCTGAAAAACGCCGGCGTATCTCCCGAAGAGGTGGATTTCTACGAGATCAACGAAGCTTTCTCGGTGGTGTCCATCGCCAATAACCAGAAGCTCGGATTGGAAGGCGGCAACGTGAACGTGTTTGGCGGCGCCGTGTCGCTGGGCCACCCGCTGGGAGCCTCCGGTGCGCGTATCGTCACAACGCTTTGCAACGTGCTGGATAAGAAGGGCGGCAAGATCGGCGTGACCGGTATCTGCAACGGCGGCGGCGGCGCCTCTGCCATCGTGATTGAGAAAGTATAAATTGCCCTTGGGCACATAATTTGCAGGAGGCCTTACGTTAAGCGCGTAAGGCTTCTTTTTTATACTTTGCCCCGTGTCGTAAATCGTTTCCTGTCATTTTGATGTTTACCAATTCTAAAGAACCCATGTCATTAGAGACCGAGCTAGCTAAATTCTGGGAATGGGCAGGTATGACGCCAGAGACTTACCCTGAAAACAGGGGACTGGGAGAGTGGGAAGCCGCGTATACGGAATGGGAAACGCTATATAAGGCAGCACATGAAGCGGTTGCGCAGCTTAATACGGAATTCAACCACGACCTGGCCCAGCAGCTCGTTTATGCCCTTGCCATAGACAATGAATCTGAAAAAGTCCGGGAGATCATTGAGGAGAAACTGGAGAGCAAACTGCGGTTCGTTAAAAAGGTAATTAATTCAAACCAGCCACAGGCCATATGGCAGATTGCCGAACTGCTTGGAAATGCTGAGGTGGAGAACGGGGAGCAGCTCCTTGTTAATCTGATTATCCGCAACGACGATAAGTATATAAAAAGGAGGGCTTTGCTAAGTCTGGGTAAAGTCAATCATCAAAAAGCAGTTGAACTGGCTCAAAAATTTCTAAAGGATACTGACCCGTTCTTAAGGCTGGTATCAAAAGAGATCATCAAAAAGAAAGTATAACCTGATACCTTATTACCAGACAGTCTTACTACTTATGGCGAAATTGCTTTCACTCTTATCTGCTTCCCTACTTCTCAGCTCCTTGGCTTTCGGGCAGGGCCAGCAGAAAGTCGTTACCTACCACGACGAGAGCTTCACCCAAATTAAGGAAGAATATTTTATCACTCCCGACTCCGCCATCGTGGGCTATTACAACCGCTACTACCCTACCGGCGAGCGCGAGGCGCTGATCAAGTTTGTGGCGGGCAAGAAGGACAGCGTGTACACCGAGTTCTACCCGAGCGGGCAGCCCAAACTGCAGGTCACGTATCAGCAGGATGTAAAACAGGGCCCATTTAAAGCCTACCGGCCGGACGGCAAACTGCTGCAGGAAGGCTTCTTTGAGAACGACAGGCAGAGCAAACTCTTCAAAACCTATTTCCCGGACGGCACGCTGCAGAAAGAAACGGAATTTGTGAACGGCTCTCCGGAGGGAGTGATGCGCGAGTACTACCCTTCGGGCAAGCTCAAGTCGGAGATGACGTACCGCAACAGCAAGCAGAACGGCCCGGCCAAAACCTATTATCCCAACGGAAACCCTGAAACCGAGGCCAGCTACAGCAACGGTATGCTGCAGGGCTCCTACAAAACCTTCTACGACAACGGCCAGGTAGAAACCGAGGTACAAAACGTAGCCGGCGAGAAGCAGGGCACCTACAAAAGCTACTACCGCAGCGGCAAGCTCAGCACCGAGGGCCAGTTTGTGGCCGGCAAAATGCACGGCCCGGCCAAATCATACTTCGAGAGCGGCAAACCGCGCAGCGTGATCAACTATAAGAACGGGGAGATAAACGGCACGGCGCAGTACTTCTATGAGGATGGAAAGCTGAAGGAGGAGATCACCAGCAGCGGCAACGGCTCTGCTGTGAAAACCCTGCGCTATTACCCGAGCGGCAACCTGCAGGCCGAGGAGCAGCTGAAGGACAAGAAAAAGCACGGCAACTGGAAAGTATACTTTGATGCCCCAGGCAAGAAAATGAGCCTCAGCGAGAACTACAAGGACAACCTGCTTACCGGCGAGCGCCTGACGTACCACGACAACGGGCAGGTGCAGGAGAAGCAGGTGTATGAGAATGGTAAAATCGTAGGTGCGAGCTATACGTACTATCCTTCCGGCAAGGTAAAGTCGGAGACCAACCACAAGGGCGGCCTGCGCTTCGGGCCATACAAATCATACTTTGAGGACGGCAAAACGGAGGTGCTGGGCCAGTTCCGCAATAACCGCGAGACCGGCACCTGGAAGTACCACAATCCCGAAGGCAAAGTTGTTAAGACCCGCCTCTACCGCAACGGCCAGGTAATGGAGGAAAAAGAGAAGTAAGTATAAACCGCACTCCTAAGTAAAAAGCACCTGCACCTGGGTGCTTTTATGTTTGCTATACTTTTATTTACCTATATTTAGCAGTGCAGTATCCCTAATAGCAGCGTTCCTTAGTTTTATACAAGTCCGGTAAGGGATTATACTTTTACAGAGGCCCTGGCAGCCATTAACAGAGAGGCACATAACCCTTAAGTACAAAACATCAAACACACACCACATGAAGAAAAGCATTTTTTTACTCCCCTTGCTGGCGTTAACGCTGGCCTGCTCCGAAAGCACAGAACAAACAACAGAGACAACCGAGGTAACAGCCGAGCAGGCCGCCGCCATAGAACAGGCCACGCCGCAACTGGAGGAAATGGTACAGACCTCAGAGGCTGAAATAGACTCCATTCAGCATGAGGTGGATTCATTGTTAAACGATATTTAAGCGCATCCTATGAAAAAGATCATCACACTAGCCCTGGCAGCCTTTGCCGTATGCTCCGTAGCGCTGGCACAAGGCCAGGGACAAGGTAAAGGGCAGCAGAAAAAAGAGGAAAAAGCAGCACAGAAAGGCGAGGATGCCCAGGAGAAAGGCCGCCAGCAAAAAGCCGAAAAAACAGACGAGCACACGGAGGAAGCCCGGCAAAGAGGCCGGGAAGTGAAAGAGGAAGAGAACGAAGCCAGTGCCGAAGAAACCCGGAACGACGGCAATGCCTATGGTAAAAACAAAGGCGAGCTGAGCGGCAAGGAGTTTGGTCAGCAGCGTGCTGCCGAGGCGAAAGCCGCTGCTGAGCTGAAAAAGCAGGAGGCCGAGCAAAAGATTAAATCCCAGGAAGACCAGATCAGAGGCAACGAAGACAAAATAGCGCAGGCAAAGGAAAAGATAAAAAAGCAGGAAGAGGCGCGCGAAATTTCGGCTGAAGAGGCCCGGGTGAAAATAGAGAAGGTGACGCAGGCGGAGGAAAAAGTAAGGCAGATGCGGGAGATCGTGGAGCGCCAGCGACAGGAAGTAAAGCGCATAGAGGAAGCGCTGCTGCAGTAGTTTATACTTTGCAAAGTATAAAAAAGCATAAAACAGGCTCCCCACACGGAGGCTAAAACAGGAAAGCACCCACAACAGGGTGCTTTTCTGTTTTAGAGGCACCGGCACCACCCCTTCCATAACTATGATGGATAAGCAGGCGTAACATCAGCAAAAGCAACGTGTAAATTTAAGCGATACAAGATGACAACTGATGAAAACAAACACAGCGGCGCCCGCAAGGGTGTGGCTGTCATAACCGGAGCCTCGGCAGGCCTGGGCCGTGCCTGCGCCCGCGAGTTCGCTAAACAGGGCTATGATGTAGGCTTGCTGGCCCGTGGCGTGGAGGGGCTGGAAGGCGCCAAACGCGAGGTGGAGCAAATGGGCCGCAGGGCCGTGTATGTGCAAGTGGATGTGGCGGACGCCCAGGCCGTGGAGGCTGCCGCCGCCAGGATTGAGCAGGAACTGGGCGAGATTGATGTATGGGTGAACAACGCCATGAACAGCGTTTTCAGCCCCGTAAAGAAAATGGAGCCGGATGACTACAAGCGCGTAACCGATGTAACTTACCTGGGCCAGGTGTACGGCACCCTCTCCGCCCTCAAGCGCATGCTGCCCCGCGACCGCGGCTCCATCGTGCTGGTGGGATCGGCGCTGGCGTACCGGGGTATTCCGCTGCAGTCGGCGTACTGCGGCGCCAAGCACGCCATCCAGGGCTTCTACGACTCGCTGCGCACCGAACTGATACACGACAAGAGCAACGTGAAGATCACCATGGTGCAGCTGCCCGCCATGAACACCACCCAGTTTATGTTCGTAAAATCGCGTCTGCCGAACAAACCCCGCCCGATGGGCACTATCTTCCAGCCGGAGGTGGCAGCCGAGGTGATCGTGTATGCTGCCGAAAACGAGCGCCGCGAGTACCGCGTGGGCTACCCTACCCTGAAAGCGATCATCGGCAACAAAATTGCGCCCTGGTATGCCGACCTGGTACTTGCCCACGACGGCTTTAAAGGACAGCAGACAGACGAGCCCGAGGATCCGAACCGCCAGAACAACCTGTATGCGCCGCTGCCCGGCGACCACGGCGCCCACGGCACCTTCGACGACCAGGCCACTTACAGCAGTCCGCAAGTATGGCTGAGCCTGCACCGCCAGGAAGTGCTGACGGGTGCACTGGCCATCGGGGCACTGGTGCTGGGCAGTATACTTTCCAGGAAGTGGGCAAGGGATGAGGAGGACGTGCTGAACTTTGAGATATAAGTATACCTTTAGAAACAAAAAAGGCCGCTACCTTACCAGTAGCGGCCTTTCCTTTTGCTGAAAAAGTATAACTCTTAACGGCCGAAGTCGTCCTGCACCCGCACAATGTCGTCCTCGTCGGATGGCCGTGCGGCGTCGGTGTGCTGCCAGATCTCGGCCAGCACGCCCCAGTCGCGCAGGCCCACCAAGCGGTGGCGCTCCCCTTGCTGCAGCTTAATCTGGTCGCCGGGCTGCAGTACTTTCTGCTCGCCCTCCTCATCGGTGTTGCTGGTAACCACGGCCACCGTGCCTTTTACGGCACGCCAGATCTCGGCTCTGCGGTGGTGGTACTGCCATGACAGCCTTTTCTCCGGTGCCACCACCAAAATCTTCGGGCTCAGCTTGCCGGATATCTTCAGGTCATCTACCGACATACCGTTAAAGTAAGTGTCTGCAAACCGCTGTGCCTGCGCCTCGTCTATCACAAAAAAGCCACCCCACGGGCGGGTGCGGTCCTGCTTGTCTATGCTAAATCCCTGTGCCTGCAGCTCCTGCTCCAATTCCCCGAAAAGCTTTTCCTTCATTTCTGTTTCTGACGCCATGTCTTCTCTATAGTTTCTGTATTGGTGTTCAAATCGTTTCAAGAATTAAATATAGCAATACGGAATAAACCTGCGAAGTTTTCGGTGAAAAGAATATGTTAATTGGTCGTGATGGTAACGTATGGAAAGTATAAACAGCGCTCCTGAACCCCTGTTAAGGCGCTGGTTATACTGAATTTATACTTCCATACCCTGCGGGGCTATCACGCTACATAGTGCTAATTCAATATATTTCTGTAACTTAATGTTAAAACCGGTGAAGCGATGGAACGCAAGTTACAGATTACGGGCAAAGGCAAACTTTCTGTTGCCCCCGACATGGTTATACTTTCCTTTGATGCCTCGGCGCACGAGTGGGAGTACGAGAAAACAGTGCATGCGCTAAACCGGAAGGTGGAGGAGCTCCGCACCATTATTGAGGCCGTGGGTGTAGAGCGGAAAAGCCTGAAGACAAAGGACTTCGGCATCCGGAAAGAAACCGTCCGCAACAAGAAAACCGATACCTATGAGTTCAACGGCTTCAGGGCCTCCCATGACCTGGAACTGGAACTTCCCCTGGACAAGAGCATTATCAACCAGTTGCTCGGCCAGATCGCAAAGGGCCTGGATAACCTGGACTTCAGCATTGCCTTCGGAGTGAAAGACGCCTCAAAGCAGCAGCAACAGCTCATTCTGCAGGCCATTGCCAAAGCCAGGGAAAACGCCACCCTGATTGCCGGGGCCACCGGCGTGGAGCTGCTGGAGATCCTCGACATCGACTACTCCTACCGCGAGCTCACTATCCGTTCCCGACGCCACGACTACAACCTCTATGAAGCTGATGTGAAAACCACCTACGACGCCACCCCCGATTTTGAACCCGATGACATAGATGTGTCGGAGACCGTGACGATAACGTGGCGGATTGGCTAAGGGAGCCGTGAGGTGCTGGTGAAGACGAAAAAGCGCGGCAGTATATTGGCAAAAACCCATCTAACTGATCCTCAAGGCGGTTTGAAAAATAATTTACACCTAAACTTTTAAATATTATAAATAAATTATATATATTTATAAAAACACTTCCAAGCTATAAATAAACTATACTATGGACTTTATAGATGTAATCAGAGCTCTGGGCGAGAAAGTGAGTCGCCTGAAGGACACTATCCAGACCGAGGAGGCGACAAAAAACGCCTTTGTTATGCCTTTTATAGCTGCCCTTGGCTATGATGTTTTTAACCCGCTGGAGGTGATACCGGAATTTGTAGCGGACTTAGGCATCAAGAAGGGAGAAAAAGTAGACTATTGTATTCAGAAGGATGGTCAGCCAATCATCATTGTTGAGTGCAAGCATTGGAAGGAGGAACTGAACGTACACAATTCCCAACTGCACCGATACTTTCATGTCTGCAGCACCCGCTTCGGCATACTTACCAACGGCATTATCTATCGCTTCTATACTGACCTGGAGGAGCCAAACAAAATGGATGATAAGCCTTTCTGGGAGTTCAACATCACTGAGATAAGCGATGCATCTGTGTTTGAGCTTAAAAAATACCAGAAGAACTCCTTTGATGTCGATCAGATCGTTAGCGCTGCCACTGAATTGAAATACACCAGGGAAATAAAGAAAATCGTGGGTGGGGAATTTTCCAGTCCATCTGAGCAATTTGTACGCTACTTCGCCAAACAGATTTACGCCGGTGTTCTGACGGCAAAGGTGATGGAGCAGTTTTCTCCGATGGTAAAGAAGTCCCTAAACCAATATGTAAGCGACCAGATAAGCGACAGACTGAAGTCTGCCTTATCCAATGAGGCAGAAGCTTCCAAAGTGGAGCGGGATCCACTGCCGCAGCCAGCTGAAGAGGCCAAAGGAGAGAGCAAAACCGAGTTTACGGAGCAGGAACAGGAAGCTTTCTTCATTGTGAAGTCCATCCTCCGCACTAAGATAGATGGTAAAAGAATTTTCCACAGAGATACGTTGCGCTACCTGAACATTCTTCTTGATAACAACAACAGGAAGACCATCTGCCGTCTATACCTGAACGCTTCGAAAAAGTACCTGGCTTTGCTGGATGAGAAGGGGAAGGAGAATAAAATAGAGATCGCCTCGATTGACGATATCTACGACTACTCCGACTTGCTGATTCATGCATTACTCCGTTTTGAGCAGCCTGCCGAGGCGGAGCTTACATAGCCGCTCACCCGACAAGCGCAGACACAAAAGCCACCTACTGATCAGATGGCTTTTTCTTTACACGGAGGCGGCAGCGCTAATCGACCTTTATGTTATACTTCCTAAGTATGGCTTTGAACTGTGGCCTTAGCTGCTGCAGCATCCGGTCGAAACCCAGGTCGTTGGGATGGGTGCCGTCCACCGTGCCCTCATGGTCAGTGCCGAGCTGCTGCCTGTAGGAAAGCAAGTATAAATCCTTCACGCCGCTGCGCAGTAGTTTGTTTACTTCCTCCTCTATCTGCTCGTTTTGCGCTTTTACCCTTGCCCCTACCACCTGGTCGAAAGCCCCGTGCTCCCGCACCGTACTCGGGATAACCAGAATGGGCGCTTTTGGATGATGCTGCCGGATGGTGTTAACCAGGTAGGCGGTTCGCTCCTTGATCTCCTGCGGGGAGGAGTTCGGCACGCAGTCCAGCACGAAAGCATCCGCTGAGATGGACGCGATCATATCGGCCACGGGCTTTTCCATCTTGGCGCTCCCGCTCAGGCCCAGGTTCAGAAAGTTCAGGCCGGTGTCGCGGCTCAGGCGAGCGGGATAGGCTATGCCCGGCCTGCTGGCAGAGGCTCCCTGCAGGATGCTGGAGCCATACATCAGGATGCGCTTCCGGAAAGGGTCTGGCAAGGGCTGTAGCGTAGCCCCTTCCGCCACCCCGATTTCGAGGCTGGTTGTCTCATCGTACAAAGGCAGGTAGAGCAGGCACTCCTTCTCGCCCTCCCCCATGTTGCGCACCAGGGTATACTCCGAGCAGTCTCCGTTGGGCATTCCTACGCCGGCAAACTGCCAGCGGCCATCCTTTTTAATGTATAGGTCAAGCCCCTCATAGACAATGGCCGTCATGTTGGCGGAAGCTGTGCGGGGGCTGGTGCACCACTTGGCCGAAACAGTGGTACTGTTGGTCTTGAAAGCGATGGCAAGGCCGGCTGAATTCGTCAGGAGCCGCTTTACCGCCGGTGGCATGTCAGGGTAGTCGGTGGTGTCTATTCTGTGGTACACCTGTTGGGTAGCCTGTATTTTCCCAACCAGCGTAAGCTCTGTGGCAGAAGTATAAACAGGGGTCTGCGCATGGGAGAAGGTAACGGTAGCGGCAAAAAGTATAACCAGTGCCCATTTCAAAAGGTAAGATTTCATA
The DNA here is from genome assembly GCF_001907195.1 of Pontibacter flavimaris. Taxonomy (GTDB): domain Bacteria; phylum Bacteroidota; class Bacteroidia; order Cytophagales; family Hymenobacteraceae; genus Pontibacter; species Pontibacter flavimaris. Next base: position 305,659 of record NZ_LVWA01000005.1, on the reverse strand, counting down.
TTGCAGGAGTTTTATACTTTGGTTGGATGACGTGCCGGGTAGTGCGATGCTATACTTTATACTTAGATGCGATTTATACTTAGGTGCTATACTTTATAACTCAAGTTGTGATTAACCTCCCCCTCCCAGTAGGGTAATTTTGCAAAAGAGCAGGTGATTCCCCTCCTCGGAGGGGTTAGAGGAGGATTTACACCTGCACTGCATCAGTAAATCGCAACTTGGGTTTTATACTTATAGAGCAAAGTATAAAGTATGACCCGCGCTTTGCTTGTTTCCCTTTAGGATCGCTTGCCGCCTATTTCTGTACAAAGGCTATGGCGGTCGCTACGCCGCGCTCGCCCCCATGGTCAAACTTCTTGTTGTCGCAGGGATAGTTCACTACGCCCCGGTTTCTGATCCAGGCCGTGGAGGAACCTCCCCCATCCAGGTTCATGGCCTCCACGCAGCCAAGTGCGTGCATCACCGTCGCCAGCTCTTCGGTTGTCATGCCATGTGCCTCCGTAAACCTGCCATCTACCACCACCGCAATCAGGTGGTTGTCGGCTGTGATGCCCACAGCCGTTCGGGGGTGACGGTTGGTGTTGAAGACCTGCTGCTCCTGCTTTACGGTCTTATCATCCAGAACCAACAAAGGCCCGGACGCCAGCAGCGTATGGGCTTCCGTTAGAGAACTCCAGCCGGCTGCGGGCTTCTTTACAACAGAGATGCTCCCGTCCGTTCCGATGGCAAAACCGGCATTCTCGCGATAGGGGGTAAAGCCGCTGCGGGTGGTGTTGATGATCTCCCCATCCTTCTTAAAGAAGACCGTGGAGCCACCTTTCGACGTGTCAAAAAAAGAACCGTTGATAGCCACTGTAGCACCTACACTGGCAGCTGCCTCGCTAGTTTTGATAAAGCCCGAGAGCACATGCGGCACCTCCACTTCCAGTCCCGCATCGTTCAGGTCGATGTCCAGGATGGTGATGCTCTGGTTCGAGCTGAATAGTTCTTTGAAGTGCTTATACTTCCATACAATGGATTCCGAGACTTTCTTCGTTTCCCAATCCGCGCTGGTGAGTTGTTCGGCAGCTGTCTTCGGCGCTTCTACAACCGGGGGGGCGGAAGGGGTTACCTCGTCGTTGGAGCAGCCGACCAAAACCATGGCCGGGATCAGGAATAGGGCTAAAAGCTTTTTCATTATACTTACAGTTAACTCGCTCATGTGTCAGTAATGCTTCGGGAAAGTATGGCTTACTTCTTCCCAAGTATACTTTCCGGCCAGGCCAGCTCGATCTTCTTCGGATAGCCGGCCTCCGCTTTCGGTTCTCCATCCAGGGAGATGCTGATGTACTCCTTGCCTCTGTACAAGTATACTTTGTTCTCTTTGCTGTTATAGTCGGCAGCGTCCAGATCGCCGCTTCCCCAGGCGAAGGGCCAGTCAGCCACGAACGTGTTGATCTTTTTAGGAAAGCCGGCGGCGATCCTGTTATTTTTAGCCGACAACACCAGGTACTCGTCCCCTTTGAAAAAGTATATCTCCTTTGTTTTTGGATGGAAGAAGGCAGCATCCAGAAAGCCGCCCTGCCACTGGACCGGAAGGTGCTGCACCAGGTCCGTCAGCGGCTTCGGATAGCCCGCATCCAGCGTCCTGGCCTCCGGCGAGAACCGGGCATACTCCCCTCCCCTGAAAATGTATACTTTGTTGTCGCGGCTGTTATGGTAAGCGGCATCCACCGCGCCCGCCCAACCGGCAGGTATGGCCGGAAGCGCCTGTGCAAGCCCCTCTGTCTCCCCCTCGCCCGGCTCAGCTGAGCCTTGCACTGACACGACTTCACCGATAAAGTGATACGTGCTGCCCGGCTCCTTCTTCTTGCCTGGCACGGAGAAGCTGGCGCCGACCAACGGCCAAAGCGCTTTTGCAGTGAAAGCCTCGCTGCTCACACTCGGGTCGAAGATATTGGTGTAATTCACCTTATCGGTATTTTTAGGGAGAATGCCCCCTTCGATATGGTATACCGCCGTCACGCTGTCGTTTTCGGTAAAGCGCGCGGCCACCGGAATGGCGTGCCAGTGGTTGGAGACCACGTACAGTTTATCGCCCGGGCCGATGACGCGGGAGCCGTCTGCCTTTCGGAGCACCCTGCTGTAAGCGTAGTTCTGCACGGTGTTTTTGGATTTCTCCTCTTTAAAGATGATCTCCGCCGGAACGCCTTTTTCCACCAGCAGGTTGGTCATTTCCGTTGCCTCGCAGATGGCGGACTGGTGCGCAGCGCAACCGCCCGAAACGATGATATAGTCGAAAGGAACGGCAGACTTGTAGAGCCTGTAGCCAATGTCAACCCTTTCTACCAGCGTTTCCATATCAGCGGAGCCTAAAATAAGCATCCCGTTCTTTCTGTCCGACACCTCCTGCTGCGCAGCAGCCTGGAAGGCAATCATACTTACCATTAGGGCAAGCAAGCACTTGGTTCTGTGTAAGCTTTGGTAAATAGTGCGTCTCATGTAGTGCTGTTGGTGAAACAAAAAAGGTGTGCTCCGCAGACGCGCCGCGACTCCGGTTATGTATACTTTCAATGTATACTTGCATCCCCCCTTGCGTTAGGGGTGCAAGTATAAATGCCTACGGAGAGCCGCAGGGCAGCTCTCCGTAGGCATTTTAAAAGATTACTGTGCCACCAGGGCTCCCATGGTGGAAAGGCCTGAACGGCTGTTCTGCAACAGGTCCGCGGTAATCAGGCTGCTCTCCACGGCGGGGGTAAGGCTAGTGCCAATTCTTACCAGGTCGTCCGTGGTCATACCGTGCTCCAGCGCGGGGTTGTTTTCCCCAACAGGCACGTACTCGGCGTTCAGCATGGTGGCTGCATTAAAGCTGGCCCCCTCGATTGCTTGTCCGCTCGCGTCGTAAGCAGCGCTCCCCAGTACGGACCGCTGCACAACCGGAGCCGGCGCGTCGGCCTCGTACGCATCCACATCAGGACCATCTTCCGCCTGCACGTTGCCCGAGATGATGGAGTTGTAGATGCTCACCTTGTTGACGCCGGCTCTTCGGTAAACCCCTCCGCCCGGGCCAGCGATCGTATTTCCGGTGATGGTGGTATTCACGATGCTCGCCTCGTTGTTATCATACATCATAACGCCGCCACCGCCATTTTTAGAGGTACTGCTGTTATTGATGATGAGGCAGTTCACTAACAGCCCCTTTGAGTTGGCCCTGATGTAAAAGGCAGCCCCATAGGAACGGCCCTTGTTGTCCGCAATCACCGAGTTATACATGTTGATCGTGGCCTCCGGGTAACCGTGTACGCCTGCCGCTGTTCCGCCTTCGTTGCCTCTAAATTCAGAGTCGTAAATATGGGCTACGGACTCGCTGATCCACACCCCGCCGGCGTTACCGGAGGAGATGTTGTTGTTTACCTTACTGTTTTTGATGGTCACGACAGAACCGCCGAAGGCGTAAAGGCCCGCTACGTTCTTATCAGACTGGTTATCCACAATCTCTGTGTCAAGTATATCCACCACGGCGTTGCCGATGGTCACGCCGCCGCCATAGTCCCTGCGGAAGTTGGTGCCGTTGATGGCAGCAGAAGTAGTCGCCGCACCGGCTCTGCCATCGGTAATCTTCAGGCCTTCCAGTACAACTTTCTGCCCTTCTGCCTTCGGCGCGGATACGGTTACCACATGGTAGGCCACTCCCCCACCGGAAAGGGTGGTTGTGTACTGCTGGTGGTTCGCCTCGCTGCCTTCGGTGGCATCTGCCGGGTAGCCGCCTTTCAGCCGCACATACTTGCCTATTTCAAAGGTCACGTCGCCGGCATCGCTGGCATCTCCACCCGTAACGGTTACGGTAGGCGTGTAAACTCCCTCAGCGATGTGAATGGTATTCCCGCTAACCGCGATGGCCAGGGCATTCTCCAGGCTGGTGGCCTCCTCCCAAGTGTATCCCTCCCCGGATGCCCCTGCCTTCACGTAGATGTCGTCCCTGTTTCCGGCCTCCTGCACCACCTGGATCTCTTGCTGCGTCACACCGTTGGCGGTCACTGTGATCCGGGCGGTCCTTTCGTCGTCGTCGTTTTCCAGCACGTTGAAGGTAAGGCTGATCTTGCCTTTTTCCCCGCTTGTTTGATCCAGAACAACCCAGTCTGCATCCGAGGCAACCTGCCAGGGCTGGTTGGTTAAGAACACGATGGTGTGCTTGCTGCTGGTGTTAGCCACAGAGAAGGTCTCGTTCTCCAGGAACAGCTTTGGCTCGTACACCGCATCATCCTCCTTGCAGCCGGCCAGGTTCAGAAGTAGCAGGGCCCCCAGCAGGAACCGCGTGATATAGTTGGAGTATAGTATTTTGTTCATGACTTGATTCTGTTTTAGTTATCAAAGGCATCCGCCATAACAGGCATTTATACTTGCCTGCCTACTTGCTATTGCTATAGTTGTTGTAAAGCGTCTGGTAGCACGTGGCCAGATCCTTTTCGTCTTTAAAGGCACTCTCATACATGAACGGACCGGTGTAGCCCACCTTATCCAAAGCAGCCAGAATAGCGTTCCAGTCGTTCTTGCCCTCGCCGGAGCAAGGGAAAAAGTGGTTCTCCGCCGCCCCTGTGCCATCGGCGATGTGTACCGTTTTCAGGCGGTCTCCCATGGCTATGATCAGCTTTTCCGGGTTCTTGATGTGGTTCATGTCGATGGCGGAGTAAATGGTTTTGGGCAAGCGCGCAAAGATCTCCTGTGTCTCCTCCACCGTGCGCATCAGTGGCCGCTCCTTGCCGTTGCTGGCCATCAGCTCGGGGCCGAGCATGTTCTCGATCACCATGGTGGCGCTGATGCCGCGCACCGCCTCATCCAGCTCTATGGCTGACTTGATCAGCTGGCTTTTGCGCATGTCCCGCTCGTTTAGCCCCAGGTAGTAGCTTGGGTGGAAGAGGATCACCTCCGGCTCGAGGATCTTCAGGAAGTTGATCAGCTTGATGTGCTTTGCCACCACGTCCTGCCGGTCCGCCTCATTAATGAAGGAGAGGTCGATGTTCTGGCCAAACGGCATGTGCACCGACCATACTTTGATACCGGCTGCGTCGGCGGCTTTCTTGGCATCGGTCAGCTTCTTGACGATGGCCTCGTCCGAAAGCTTGAAATTCCTGTTGCCATCCAGAAAGGTGGACATCCCGGAGGCTTCCACATAGGTTATCCCCACCGACTTGGCGTACTGGAGCTTTTCTGGGGTGAAGTTGCCGATACCCAGGCCATAACCGATTTTCAGGGGCGCCACAGGTGTTTCCGTCTTAGGTTCTTCCGGCTTGGGTGAATCCGATCCCGAATCGCACGCCGAAAGGCTTAAAAGGCAGCTAAGTAGTAAGGTTATCATTTTTATACTTGTCATACTTTAAGATGATTTATTCCCAGTTAGGGTTTTGCACCAGGTTCTCGTTCAGCCTCAGGTCCTCGATCGGGAGCGGGTAGTAGTAGTCCCGGTTTTCGTCAAAGTATCCGCCCAGCTGGAAGGGGTTCAGGTTGCCCGAGGTGCCGTTTGTCAGTGGCCGTTGCTGCACGTTGATGATGGTGGAGGCCTCCTTTGGTGCACCCGATGCGTTGCCATTGTGCAGGAACACGTCCACGATACCGTCGTTGTTGAAGTCGTGAGAGCCAAGTCCTGAGAAGTAGATACCCAGCATCGGCTGCTCCAGCTTCTTACCTTCTTTCCAGCGCATGAGATCATCCCAGCGGTGGCCCTCGTTGAAGAGCTCTATTCTGCGCTCGCGTCTGATCTCCAGGATTACACCCTTGTTGGCTCCTTGGTCCACGTTGGGATACATGCTGGCCAGGTAAGGATCCGGGTTGGCATTGGCCTGCGCCAGGTCAAGGTGCGGCATGCCCACCCTGTCCCGCAGCTTGTTGATGCTGATATCCAGGTCCGGCTGCGTGAGGGTACCCAGCTCGGCTTTGGCCTCTGCCAGTATCAGCAAGGCTTCGGCGTAGCGGAAGATAATGATGTCGAAGTAAGCGGCGCTCCACTGGTCCCTGGACGGCAGGGCCTTGATCACCCTATAGCCTGTGGTGGTGCCATTTAGGTTTACAGGCTCGCGTGTCGTCTCACCGTACACTTTAAAGTCAGGTCCTGCGGTGGTCTGCGTCAGACGGGGATCGCGGTTCTGCATCTCCTCGTAGAATCCCTTTGTCTCGTAACCCGGGATGTCCGTGAACCTGCTGCCGTCCTTCATCAGGTAGCTGTTGATCACGTCCTTGGTGATGCCCCAGGCTCCCTGGGTTGGCGCTGTCATCAGGTACCCCAGGTTGTGCTGGCCCAGTTCTGAGTCAAAGTCCCGGGCAAGTATGGTTTCCGTAGGGTCCTGGTTGTTTCTGGCAAACAGCTCGCGGTAAGCACTGTTCGCCCCGCCGGCTGTGAACAAGCGGTAGGCGCCTGAGTTGATCAGTTCCTGGGAGGCAGCGGCAGCTTCCTGCAGCAGCTCTTCATAATCGCCCAACCCATGGTACTTCCTGAAAGTGCCTTCATATAAGGCAATCCGGGCCTTCAGCAGCAGCGCCGTATACTTGGTGATGCGGTTGAGTTTCACCTCTGCCGGGATGTTGTCGATGGCAAAATCGATGTCAGCCATCACCGAGTCGATCACCATTTTCCTTGAATCGCGCCCTTTGTACAAATCCGGGTCGCCGGCCTCCAGCACTTTGCTATACCAGGGTACGTCGCCAAAGCGTTGCACCTTTTCGAAGTAGAAGTAGGCTCTGAAGAAGCGGGCAATGCCGCCATACTTGCGCTTAGCTGCTTCGTCGGGCACCTGTTGGTAATGCTGCAGAAAGAAGTTTATGTCGCGGAGCCTTCCCCAGGACCATCCCCCACTGCCGCGGTTCGTCGGCACGATGCGGCCGCCTCTCACTCTTTCGGACGCTATCAGCGGCAAGGTATTATCCGAGGCGGCATCATCGCTGTACACGCCGGTGGTGGGAAGCATGGTATAAAAATCGTTGGTGGCTACTTCCAGGTCGGTGGCCGTTTTAAAGAAGAACTCGGCATCCACCACATCCTTGGGCGGGCGGTCCAGAAACTCTTTCTCACAACCCGAAAACAGGACGGCGATTAGCGCAAAAACGGAGGTTATGTATATTCTATTCATCTTTTTCGTTGATATCATCAGGGTGAATTACAGGGTCACGTTGATACCCATTGAATAAGTTTTACCCATTGGATAAGATCTTAGGTCAGCTCTGCCGACAGCACTTCCGGGGAGGGAGTAGTTGATCGCTGAACCTGCCTGCTCGGGATCGATGTACTTGCTCAGGTCTCCGAAGCGCCAGGTGAGCAGGTTCTCCCCACTAAAGTATACCCGCAGTTTTTTCACGCTGACTTTGGAGGTCAGCGCCTCCGGTAAAGTATAGCCGAAGGTCAGGTTCTTGATGCGCAGGTAGCCGATGTTCTCCATATAGTAGTCGTTCATCTCGTAAAGCGAGCGGCCGGATCCAAGCGAGGCGTAGCCGCGCTCAATCTGTGGGTATTTGCCGGGCTTCTCCGCGGTCCAGGCGTTGTCTACCAGGTCTTCCCTCAGGAAGGACAGGTATGGCCGCTGGTAAGTACCCCAGTAAATATCACCGGTCGGGTACCAGTTCTGCTTGGCCACGCCAGCGCCGGCCACCGAGAGGTCAAAGCCTTTCCATCGGGCGTTCACGTTGAAACCGAACGGGAACTTCGGCATGGCACTGCCGATTGGCTGCAGGTCGCCGTGGTCTTCCAAGGTATAGTTACCCCGGTCAATCCTTCCGTCTCCGTCCACATCCACGTACTTGATGTCACCGGCTCTCAAAACACTCCAGTCTTTGTTCTGCACCACGTTCAGGATGTAATTGTAAACGTTGGCCAGGCTGTTGGATGGGTTCACAAAGGAGTTTTGATAAGCCAGTGCCTCCTCGTCCGTCTGGAACTGACCGGCCACGTGATAGCCCCATATCTGCCCCAGTTCCTGCCCTTCCCAGTAAGAGCTCATCAGGCCGTTCGGGTTGTCGAATTTGGTGATGACACCTTTAAAGTTGGATACACTGCCCGTGGCTGATACCTCCAGCGGGGAGCCACCCACCTCAAAGCTGTTGTTGTAGGTCAGGCTCAGGTCAAAACCCCTGTTCCGGAGCGAGGCCAGGTTCTCTCTTGGCTCGGCGGCACCGAATACCCCGGGAAGCGGCGTTCCGGGCAGGTACATGTCCTCTGTCTTCTTCTCATACACATCCACGGAAGCCATCAGCCTGTTTCTCATAAAGCCCAGGTCGGCACCGAAGTTAATGGTGCTGGTCGTCTCCCAGCTAACCACTTTAGGCAGCGGGTTAGGCGCACTGGCATAGATGATGCGCTGGCCATTGTCCAGCCAGTCAGAGCTGCCGATGGACATGGTCTGCTGGAAGGTGCTGGTGGAGATGTTCTGGTTGCCCAGCGAGCCATACGAGGCTCTCAGCTTGAAGAAGCTCACCACATCCTCCAGCGGCTCCCAGAAACTCTCCCTGTTTACCTGCCAGCCTGCCGACACGGATGGGAACCAGCCCCACCTGCTTTCGGTTGGGAAGCGCGAAGAACCGTCATAGCGGGCATTTACCTCCAGCAGGTATTTGCTGTCAAAGTCGTAGTTGAAGCGCCCAAAGTAACCTCTCACAGCCCAGCGCTCGGCCGAGCCGTCAGCAGCCATAATCTCTGTGCCGAGTGCCAGGTTCTCCAGGTCCCGGATCAGCAGACCGCCCTGCTGGGCGAAAACGCGGTCCCGCTCAAATTCTTCCTGGTTAAAACCAGCCATGAGCTTGAAGTTATGGTCATTGGCCACGCTCAGCGAGTAGGTGCCGTAGGTATTCAGTGCATTGTAGTTGTCTTTCCAGCGCCACTCGCTCAGGCGGTTAACACCGACAGTCTGCTTATCCAGGCGGGTGGTTGTCAGGTACTCAAACTCGTTGAGGCGGGTAGAGCTGGCCTGGTTGTTGAACCTGTTGCTGTAATTGAAGTTGAATTCTAAGCCCTTAAGCGGATTGAGCTTAGCCCTGAAGGTATTCGTGAGCTCTTCGATGTTCAGGCGTTCCCAGTTCTGCCCATACTCCATGGCAGCCGGTCCGCCCTGTCCGTACACGTCGGTAGGAACGCCGTCAATCATGTTAGGCGCAAACGGGTAGAGTTGGTACCAGGTGGTCGTGCTCCAGATGCCGCCGTAGCCGTTTCTAAAGCCGCCGAATTCCTCGTCCTTCTCCTGGTTGAAGAGCACGTTGTTGGACAGCTCCAGCCATTTGTTCGGTTTAAAGGTGACATTGGCCTTCAGGTTGTAGCGCTCCATGCCGCCCTCGGCGATGTTGTTGATATTTTCCCTGTCAAAGACCCTCCCGGACAGGTAACCCCTTAACTTCTCGGTTCCGCCGGACACCGAAATGTTGTGCATACTTGAATACTGGTACTTTTTGAACAGATAGTCGTACCAGTTGGTCTTGTAGAAGAACTTATAGGTGCCGTTTGCCTGCAGTTCGTGGAAAGGCTCAATCTCACCGTTGGCCACCATCCGGATCGTCTCCCAATCCAGGTCGTTGTATTGGGTATAGGTGGTGCCGTTATATCCGAAAAGGGCTGTATCTACAGTCTTTCCATACTTATAGGGGTCTGAGATAAAGTCGGTTCTGGTAGTGGGGGTGGTCCAGCCGAAGTTGTTGGAATAGTTCACCACCATATCGCCCGCCTTCCCTGTCTTGGTCGTGATCAGGATTACGCCGAAGGCACCCCTGGCACCATAGATGGCGGCAGAAGCAGCATCTTTCAGCACGGTCACGTTTTCCACGTCCTGCGGGTTCACCCGGGTAATGTCCCCCTCAATGCCGTCGATCAGCACCAGCGGGCCGCCGCCGTTAATGGAGTTGAAGCCCCGGATGTTAATGTCTGGTGTTGCCGTCGGGTCACCGCTGTTTACCTGTATGTTCAGGCCGGGCATCAGTCCCTGCAGGGAGCTGGTGATGTCGTTGGCCGGGCGCAGGGCAATGTCCTCAGCGTTTATCTGATCCACCGCACCCGTCAGGTTGGCTTTCTTCTGCGTGCCATAGCCCACGATCACCACTTCCTCCAGCGCTTTGGCATCTTCACCCAGTGTTACATCGATACTGACACGGTTGTTGATGGCGACTTCCTGTGCCTGATAACCGATGTAGGAAAAGACAAGAGTGCCGTTGCCATCCGGCACGGTGACGGCGAAATTGCCTTCGCCGTCGGTTGGAGTGCCTCTGTTGGTACCCTTGAGCACCACCGTTACGCCAGGCAGTGCAACACCCTCCTTGTCAGTCACCTTTCCTGTCACAGTAATGGCGGCCTGTTGTGTTTTTTTCTCCTCTGCAGGCTTCACCACAATCGTTTTCTCGACCAGGCTGTAAGTCAGGGGCTGGTTCTCGAAACATTCCGCCAGTGCCCGCTCCAGCGTTGCATCCTGCAGGCTAAGCGTAACGGGCTTTGCCTGTTGCAGTTGCTCGTCGTTATACAGGAAAAGGTAGCCACTCTGCTTACTGATGTCCTTGAACACCTTCTTCAGAGAAGCATTCTGCTCCGTTATGGAGATACCCTGTGAGTAGCCATAGGCTTGCACCTGCAGGGTCGTCACGAGCAGTGCCAAGGTCATGAGCCTCAGAACCAGAAATGGATTGGGCAGCAATTCACGGAGCCCCCTACTGCTCTTGAATAGTAGATTTTGTTTCATCATACAAAAGGTTTTGGGTAATAGGTAAGGTCAAATTATAGGTAACAGTACTTGTGTTTATACTTGTCGTGAAGGCGCAGCACGTTTATAGCCATTGTTATAGGGTGCTGCCAACCTTCCCGTTAATTACCGGAGATAATGATCTTCCGCCCCTCCGTTCTGAACTGGATGGCACGCGTGAGGGCCAGCATTTCCAGCACCTTGTCTATCTCCGTATCGCGGGAGATGATACCCGAGAAATGTTTCTTTGGCTTCTCCCCGCTGTAGGATGCCTCTATGCCGTACCATCGCTCCAGTTGCCGCATCACCGTGGCTATATCCGCATTATTGAAATAAAACAGCCCGTTCTTCCAGGCAACCGCCTCGTCCACGTCCACTTCCTTCAGCAGGATTTCTTTCCCTATAGTGGCTTGCTGGCCGGGAACCAGCACCTTTGTGGCGCTGCCATTCCCCACCTTCACGGAGCCCTCCAGCAAAGTGGTGGCAATGCGCCCCTCATTGGCATAGGACATGATGTTAAAGTGGGTACCCAGCACCTCCACTGTCGCAGCGTTTACCTTGACGATGAAAGGTTTCTGTATATCCCTGGAGATTTCGAAGTAGCCCTCCCCTGTCAGTTCCACGACCCGCTCGCGCCCTGTAAAGGCCGAAGGGAAATGCAGGGAGGAAGCCGCGTTCAGCCATACTTTGCTGCCATCGGGCAGCACGACCTGGTACTGCCCCCCGACAGGCGTTGAGATAGTGTTGAAAAAGACCTGCTCGCTTCCCGTTTCGGCTATCTCAAAAGATACCAGGCCATCCTTTTTCGATACCCTTACCCCCTTTTCGTCGCGCACCGTGCCGTTTTCCAGTTCCTCCAGCACAAAGACAGTCCCATCACTGGAGGTGAGCATGGCTTTATCTCCGCCCGGAAGAATTTGCTCTGCCTTTTGCGCCGGCTCTATTTTGGCTGTGGCTACTGTCTGGCTGTGCTTCTTAAGCTGTGTCTGGTAAATAACCACTGATGTAGCAAGTATAAGGGAGATGGCCGCCGCATACTTCCATAGGGAGGTGTTGCGCCAACGGCTGTTGGCGGGCGCTTGCGCTACCGTCTGTGAAGCAATTCGCTGCCAGGCGTTCTCCGTGTCCAGAGAGGAAAGGAAGGCCATCGCTTGTTCCTGCTCACCCTTAATTTTCTCGAACAGGCGCCTGTTCCCTTCCCCGCTGCTTAGCCACAGCTCCAGCTCTTTCTCCTCCAGGGGGGAAAGCTCGTCTCTCAAATGCCTCAGAATGAGGTTGGCTTTATCGAATTGTTCTTGATTGCGCTCCATAGTGGTCGTATGCAGCAAAGACACCTCTAAAGGCAAAGTGGGTGAAAGCCCCTCAAACTTTTTTTTGCAGTGAGCCAGGTGCAGTGGCAGTTGGGCTTAGAGACAGCGTCCGCTACGACGGTACTCCTGGCAGCCGCCACGAGCGAATCTCATACTTCGTTCTGCAGCGCTCAGAAATGTAACATTATCTTAACCCGGTGGATTCGCTCCAGAACCTGCGTTTGCCCTAGCTTTGTTGAAGTTAGCCGGAGGGGCGGACGATGCTTAGAGAGGACCGCTCTTATCTTATTAATTAGCTGGAGTGGTGGAAATCCGGAATACCGGACAGCCTTAACCTATGGAGCTACCCGTGTGGAAGGCGGCCAGCCTCACCGACAGGACGACTCGGTAATCATAACAGACTATACATCTGCTGTGTACTAATTGAGCGAGTACTTGCTTTTATAGCTATATAAGTATAAACAAACCCGATTTTTTAATTATGTTTATGGCTCCACAGAATCAAAAGGGGTGTGATACTTAGCAAACACCACTGCTTAAAGTATAGAATTGATGAAGACCGGAAATGTAATCAGTGGGGTTTCGCTCCGGAAGTATAAGGTAGTACTCTTTAAATCTAGTTGAGATGAGCATTAACAGAGATCCGTCTATGTTGGAAGAGGGTCTGTTTTTAAAGCAGCTTTTTGACCGTTATTACACCCGATTGGTTTATTTCTCCGCTCAAATTGTAGGGAGCAAAGAGGCCGCCGAAGACATCGCGCAGGATGCTTTTATCAAGTGCTGGAACCAGAAAGATGACCTCGATCAACATGAGCTGGCCATTAAAAGCTACCTGTACAGCACGGTAAAAAACGCGAGCCTGAATGCCGTGCGCCACCAGAAGGTGAAAGCCAGCTATGCCATGCATGTCAACCATATGTCGGTAACAGAGGAAAGCCTGGATGAAACCATCATCTTCTCGGAAGTGCTCGCGGAACTGCATGCCGCTCTGAACACTCTTCCTGAAAGTTGCCAGCGCATCTCCAGGATGGGCTACCTGGAGGAAATGAAGAATGGGGAGATTGCCGAGGAGCTGGGCATCTCCATAAATACCGTCAAGACCCAGAAGCAAAGGGCCTTACAACTTCTTCGCCTGCGGCTCAAACCTGGCCTATATTCCTTTTTGCTACTGATGAACCTGTAAAAGCCAGGGTATACGAACCGCAAAGAGGCACAATTCCACCACCGGCAGTTCGCCGCGTCACTTCTTCCTCTAGAATCGCCTCCAATAAAAAAAGCACTTACAAGTTTTACCTCGTAAGTGCTTGATTCTGAAGTGGGCCCAGCTGGAATCGAACCAGCCACCTACTGATTATGAGTCCGAAAAGTTATATTTTATATACTTTTACATTTTTTATTATTTATTGATAGTCAGTTATTTACAAAATACACAACTAAAAACAATCTTAGTATATTATTTATTTTTACGAAATTTGTATGCAAATTGTATGCAAATAAATTCCCCAATTCAGTAGTCAAAAGCTCATGCAAAGTACCGTCACTTCCATTATTCTGGATACCCGACGTGCACTAAAAGATGGCACCTATCCAGTCAAGCTCAGAGTAACTTTCCAGCGCAAGCAAAAGTACTACCCCACCGATTTCAGCTATACCCCAGAGAATTTTGAAAAGCTGATGTCTCCCAAGCCAGGCAAGTTCTTCAAGGAGGATAAGATCAAACTTCAGACGGTGGAACACAAGATGAACCAGATCATCCAAAAGCTCCCGTATTTCAGTTTCAATGAACTGGATAGGAGATTGCTCAAAAACTCGTCCAGGCATGAGGCTTTTTCTTCCTATGAAGCAGCGATTGCACGCCTGAAGGAAGAAGGTAGGCTGGGCAATGCTGGTTTTTTTGAAAGTGCCCGTAATTCGCTCTGGTGCTACGTGCACGGGGCTCCCTTCACGAAAATAAAAGGGACCACAAAGAAGAAAATTGCCGCCTTAATGAAATCCAGGGCACAATACCAGCCCCTGCCTTTCACCGCAATAACCGTCCAGTTCCTGAAAGATTATGAGAAATGGATGTGCAAGGGTGGCCGGTCCATCTCCACTGTCGGCATGTACCTTCGGACACTCCGTACTCTTTTCAATGACGCTATTGCAGCCGGTGACGTCAGTGCGGAGCTGTATCCGTTTGGAAAGCGAAAGTACCAGATACCCTCCGGCGTGAATGTGAAGAAAGCCCTCCCCATGGCCGATATTGCGAAGATATTCACCTACACTCCTACCAGTGAAAGCGAAGCTCGCTGCCGGGACCTTTGGATCTTTTCCTATCTCTGCAACGGTATCAACGTCAAGGATATGGCCAGGCTGCAATACCGGCAAATAGACAAGGATACCGTCACCTTCACCAGAGCCAAGACAGAGCACGCGAACCGCCACCAATCCAAGGCGATTGTAGCCATTCTTTCCCCGCAAGCCCAGGATATAATCAAGAAGTGGGGTAATAAACCCAGGAAATCAGATAGCTATGTGTTTCCTATCCTTAGGCAAGGGCTTACAGCGGAACAGGAGCAGGCTAATATCAAGCAGGCTATCAAGAATATCAACTTCTATATGGCACGCATCGCCGAGGGTGTTGGCATTGAAAAGAAAGTGACGACCTACACAGCCAGGCACTCCTTCTCCACCGTACTGAAACGAGCCGGTGTGTCCACCTCATTTATTTCAGAGTCCCTGGGTCATGCCAACGAAAAGACCACTCAGAACTACCTGGACAGCTTCGAGACGGATGCCAAACGGCAGGTAATTTCAAAACTGACAGCCTTCGAAGAGTTTGCTTTAAAAGCCTGACCTATTGAAACTTGCACCACTCAAATAGCCTATTCTTTACCTTATTAAAGGTGTTCACTATTTCTAAACGTTCACACATAATGAACATTAAGAAATAGTGGACATGAGTGACGGGTGCTGATCGTATGCCATTCAACTTCAAAGGTAAATGCAGAGCCTAACACTTCTACAATTTGGTGAGCGGAAGGAGGTCTTCTTTTGTAAAAATATGAGCTACTAGTTATAATCAAAGAGCATACGTTGTTTAATTCCTCTTAAACAAAAGCCTGTCAAGCTTCCACAAATCAACAAGCACCTATACCTTATCGGGTATAAATAATAATTCACATGCTACTTTTATACCCGATAAGGTATATTATAAGTATTTTTTGTATGTTTATACCCGATAAGGTATACATCATGCAGTTAAATGAATTTGTAAAGGAAAGGCGCAAGCAAGCAAACCTGACACAACCGGAGTTAGCAGTAAAGGCGGGAGTTGGCCTAAGGTTTATAAGGGATCTGGAGCAGGGAAAAGAGACCCTGCGCCTAGATAAGTTGAATCAAGTGTTGCAACTCTTCGGGCACCAAGTTGGACCTGTACCAATGACCTATAATATGAATACAGATACCTGATGCGGAAGGCGAAGATAAACATGCATAACAAAACAGCAGGCTGGCTCACACAGGACGAAAACGGCTATCATTTTGTGTATGCCCCCTCCTACCTGCAGTCACCTGCATCAGAACCGGTCAGCCTCACACTGCCATTGCAGGAAGCTCCCTTTACCAGCAGGATACTGTTCCCTTTCTTTGACGGACTAATCCCGGAAGGATGGTTGCTAGACATAGCGGAGCGGAATTGGAAACTGAACCCACGGGATCGCATGGGGCTACTGCTCGCCTGCTGCCGAGATTGCATCGGGGCTGTAAGTGTCTACCCGGCTGATGAGGAGGAAAGCATATGAATAGGTGCCTGTACTGCTACCAGCATCTGGCGGAGCATGAGGTAGACTTTCATGCGCGCTGCAGCAAAAAGCTATTCGGACTGGCTACCCCTCCTGCCCTGCCATATACGGAGGCAGAAATGGAACAGCTAGCCGAGCAGGTGATCCGAAACCATGCCGCAGTTACCGGGGTGCAGCCCAAACTATCACTTGACCTGGCACCGGGTGCGAAAGAAACAGACCCCAAGCGTTTCACCATCGTCGGCCTGTGGGGAGGGTACATTCTTAAACCGCCAAGCCAGCACTATGCTCAGCTACCGGAGGTGGAGGACCTGACTATGCACCTGGCAACCATCACTGGGATAAATGTAGTGCCGCACAGCCTTATACGCCTGCAGTCAGGAAATCTATCCTACATTACCAAGCGCATAGACCGTACTCCGAAAGGGAAGCTACACATGGAGGATATGTGCCAACTCACGGAACGACTGACAGAGGATAAATACCATGGCTCTTACGAACAAATAGCCAAGGCTATCATGAAGTACTCGGTAAACCCGGGCCTGGACGTGATCAACTTCTTTGAGCAGGTGTTGTTTTCTTTTCTCACCGGCAACGCTGACATGCACCTGAAGAATTTTTCCCTGCTTCACCAGCCTGGTTTCGGCCCAGTCCTGGCACCGGCTTATGACATGGTGGCTACAGCTGTTGTAAACCCAGCAGATGATGAAGACCTGGCACTCATGCTGAATGGCAAGAGGAAGAAAATCAAAAAGGAAGACTTCACAACGGCATTCAATACGTTGAAGCTTAACGAAAAGCAACAACAAAACCTGATGAGCAAGATGATCAAAGCGAAAGTCAAATGGCTCTCGTTTATAGACATCAGTTTCTTAAGCGATGAAAGTAAGGAAGCCTATAAGGCTGTAATTCACGAAAGATTTTCCAGACTAGGCCTAAGTGACTGATCCTGATACTGGGTCAATACTGCTGATTGGATAGGCATGTGCAGTAGTTGAATTAGACATAATTTGGCTACTGCGGTACCCTGGTTCAGCATACGATCATGAAATATTATTCTGATGAATTCTATTTGCTTTCGCGGAGTCTAACCTGCTCAATAAACTACCAAGATGCTCTTGGCAGCATATCAGGTAAAAAATCATACACATAACCACCATAGGATTTCAGTAATCCCGCGACACTAGAGCGCTGTTGAGATGTGGAAAACACCTCCGGGTTTCCCACATCTCAACAGCATAGCAGTAATAGTAATAGTAATAGTAATAGTAATAGTGATAGCTAAAGAATAGGCTGACCACAGGAAGCAGCATGATGCAAGACAATCAAAGCAAAAATCCAACGTCATTCATTCAGGCGCAAAGGTAGCCTTGCGGCCCGGACACGGGACAAGGTAGTCCAAACAAAATGGGTATCCGCCTGCAGCGGACCCTCCGCATTTTCTTTGGCTCCACCTATGCCCTTAGTCCGGTCCGAAGGCAGATGAGGCACCATAATCAATTTCCTCACGCTAAAAAGATCACGATTATGGAAAAGACCGTTAAAACCTCCGCCTTTACCAGAGTAGCCGAAATCAAGCTCTCCTACCGCAACAAGATAAAACCCTGCGAAAGACCGCAGGTCACCTGCTCTGCCGACTCCTACAAGGTGCTCCGGGAGAGCTGGGACAAGAGCAAACTCGAGTTCGTCGAGCAGTTCAAGGTACTGCTGTTAAACCGGGCCAACCGGGTGCTGGGCATCTACGAAGTCTCCACCGGGGGCGTGGCCGGAACGGTAGCCGATCCCAAGCTTATCTTCGCCGCCGCTCTCAAAGCCTGCGCCTCCGGCATCATCCTCTCGCACAACCACCCCTCAGGTAACCTAAAGCCTAGTTCAGCGGATCTGCAGCTGACTCAAAAGCTGAAACGAGGCGGGGAACTTCTGGACATCGCCGTTTTAGATCACATCATCCTGACCAGCGAGAGTTACTACTCACTAGCAGACGAGGGGCTCCTGTAGCCCCTTTTTTGGTCATAGGACAGCAACCTATCCTCACCTGCAACAATGACTACCGGTAAAAAACTTCCTAGTCCATATTGCCCCAGTGTTCCACTATGTTCTTAATAGCTCCATACAAAAGCACATCGTTAGGCCAAAGTTGGAATGGATCGACGATAACGTCCGTGTCATTAGGTGCATTGGGAAGACAGTTACCAGAAATCAAGCCAGCTCTGCTACCCAGAAAGCTATTGTAGATGCCATTTTCTTACCCAGCAACATTTCGCTTCGATCTGTATGGGCTACATTATCCTGTTGCAGCAAGACCAGTTGCTCCCTGTCCAGCAAGGACGGGAAGAGCCAACTCAACACCGGGAAAAGAGTGTTAAATCCAGCCTGTGGGAAAGAGATAATTTTCCGGCAAGTTGGTATCAGCAAGAGCAGTTGATTCAAGGTATACACCTCCTTGCCGCCCACTTCCACCACGTCCGGCTTATCGGCTATCACACAAAGACGTGAGACGAGCTCGGTCAGGTCCTCTACTGCCACCGGCTGCAGCTTTGTCTCCAGCATGCGCGCAGGGAAGGGCAAAATACCACCAGTCAGCCGGCAAAGCTTTTGAAGCTGTTGCAGCTTTCTGCTCAGCATGGTACCGGGCGTGCAAACAATGGAAGGCCGCAGGACCACAGTATCAGGATGCCTGAGCAGTTCCTTATCTGCCAGCCCTTTCGTACGCAGAAACCGCGAAGGGCTGTTTTCGTCCGCTCCCAATGCAGAGAGCTGAATGAGTCTTGGACTGCCGATCAGTTCCCGGTGCTGCAGCATGCGGCGGGTTAGTCCCACATGCGCCTCTTCAAAATCAAGCGCCGCTGACTCCCGGATGATACCAATACAGTTGATGAGTACATCCACCTGGCCTAGTGTTGCCCAGTCATCCTGAAAGGGATTGAACTGCAACAAATGGAGGGCGTCAGACACTTCCGGAAAGCCTTCCCCTCGCACACATCCAACGACTTCTGCCTGCGGGTAATCCTGCCGGAGACGAGGTAGGATGTGAGAGCCCAGTTGCCCGCTGGCCCCTAACAAGACAATGCGCATGATGCTACGGGTTCAGGTGGCAACCACTGGTAATGGATCACGTCCCGAACCTGGAAGGCTCCTTCCAAGCGGGCTGTCAGAAAGAAGTTTGTCTCAAACCCTTCGCAGTGCACCCACTCGATCGGCCAGCGTTCCCGCATGATCTGCACCCGCATCAGTTCATTGCCTATGTAAGAGTAGGCCCTGTCGAGCGCACCCACTTTTTGATACAACTCCTCTTGCTCCGCTGCCGGCTTCTCATCTCCCAGCCGGTACCGCAGGTACTTCTCTCCCTGCCGGAGCTCAAAAGCATCACCTGCCTCCGAAAGCTTTGCTCTTTCCAGCCTATAGTTGGTCAGCCAGCTGCCGCCCTGCAAAATCAGCTCCCTATCGGTAAAGGATCTCAGAAAATAAATGCCCTTTGCCTCCCCCTCGTTGTAGCGGGTATCATTCACCAGTAGCCTGAAACCAATGTGCTGGTAGTCGAAGTGCAGGGCTTTGGGCAGGAAGCTGGGACGCATGTTCCGCAGTTTCACGTTCACCATCGAGATCAGAGCCCGGCCATGATAGTCTCGCACCTGCAGGCCTTCGGGCAGAAAAGGCAGCACCTCTTTTTTCTCAACAGAGAAGTTGATCAAGCGAACCTCGTGCAATTCCCCTACATACCGGAGGGGCAATTTCTTTAGCATGTCCATAACGATAGCATTATAAGTGAAAGTAGAACAACCACAGCAGCGCGGTTACCTGCAGCAACAGGAACCACTGCACCGTCCAGCGCTGGGATAAACCCAGGTAGCTTATCCGGTGGTAGTGCAGGTAGAGCATCAGCCCGCTGCTGCACAGCACGCTCAGCACAGGAAATGGATAGAAAAGTATCCCGGTGATGCAGTAAAATGCCATACTGGGCACCAGCACCAGGAGTCCCGCCACCATGATGGTTGCTAAATGGCCAACATATTCGAGTACCTGCTGCTTGTCTAACGAGAAAGCAGCTACCAGAATCTGAACAACCCAGCCCGTGCCCGCCATGAGCAGCAACTGAACAGCTCCGGCTGCTGGTGTTACACCAAGTGCCTCATGCACCGAGGCTCCGAATAAGACAGTCAGAAGAATAGAAAGGAAAACAGCCATGCCGATGTAGGCTATTCTATACCTGGTAGCTGACTGGGGATAGCAATCGCACGTAATGCCCTGCTGTCTTGGAGTAGCTACTACGTAGCGGTTGAAGGCCAGCGTTTTGTAGAGAAAGCAAAAAAGGAGAAAGAAAGGCCTGAAGCGAAACAAAGGCCGCAGCAGCTTGATCTTATCAGCAAACACATAGGAAACGCCTTCTGCCCCATACATGGTGGTACCTCCCCTTTTGTCGATCAGCGCCATCTCGTTGCGGAAGCGCTCTGCGCTCACCTGCTGTTTCAGTTGTGGGTCCAGCCTACGGTAAGCTACACATTCCTGCGCCTCTACAAGGCGAAGTACCAGCATCAGGTCGCGCAGTCCCACGCAAACCTTACAGTTGCTGTCGTAGATAATCAACTTGTCTTTCATTATTATGGATCATGAACTTATAGAACTTTCAATAAGGATTGAAACATTAAGAACAAAAAAATTAACGCATGAGCTTCATGAAGGAACTGAGGAACCAGTGTTCATCGGCGCGCAGCATCGTGTTTAGCGTTTTATCCGCCTTCGTCGCTAGGTCATGTAAATTACCGATCGCTTCTGTGAAGGCCTGCGTTTCCTTTTCTGCTTTGTTTCCTTCTACCTGCTTAAGTTCTTCTAGTATGCGCAGCATCGGCTCCAGTTCGCGCTTACGACGTTCCCGGATCACCTGTTTGGCTACCTTCCACATATCCTTTTCGGCCACAAAGTATTCCTTACGCTCACCGGGGCGCAGCTCTTTGCTGATCAGGCCCCAATCAATAAGAGCGCGCAGGTTCATGTTGGCGTTCCCCCTGGACACATTCAGCTCCTGCATCACATCCTCCGTACTCAGCGCTTCTGGCGAAATCAAAAGCAAGGCGTGCACCTGCGCCATCGTACGGTTGATGCCCCAGCTAGAGCCCAGCGTTCCCCAAGCCTGTATGAATTTCTCTTTTCCTTCTTCCAGTTGCATGAGCCAAAGATAGTATAATTCCTTATACTTTCAATAGTTATTGAAAGTTTTATAAATACATTTATTCTTGACCTATGTAAGACAATTAGTTTAGCTATTAACTCGGTCAAACCAACACTGCTAGGGGCGTCTGAAAGCTGGTTTCACTACAAGATCACGACACAAGAGATATTACTAGACTACACTTTACCACTTGCTATTTCTAACAACACATAAAGCAATTTACTGAACAAACTGTAGGTAGTTAACGCTCACACCAGAAAAGCAGAACCATTGAAGACATGATGCAAGCCATGACTTAATGCAGAATAATTTTACGGGAGGTAGATCCTTTCGGCGTGCTTATGAGCAGGAAGTACAGACCGCGCAGCAGTCCACCCACGTCCATGACCACCTCCGATCCGCCCCGTATATGCTCCTGCTGCTGTAGCACCGAGCGCCCACTCAAGTCATAGATACCAAAAGTAGCCGTGCCCCAACCTGCTTCCGGCACTTGTATATAAAGTGTTGTAGTAGCGGGTATGGGATACACAGCATTTTTCTCTAGAAACACTTCATCATCTATACCTGTGGGATTGATCAGTTTTGCCTCTGAAACCTGGGACATACACTTCCCCGCTTTGGCTACTACAGTGTAGCTGCCTGGAGTTGTAGCAGTATGTGCATCAGTAGTGGCGCCATCTACAACAGTACCATTCAGGTACCACACGTAAGATGATGTTCCCTCTGTTGGGTTTGTGATGCGCAGTTCCATACCATTTACTTCCACCACAGGTGTAGTCGGGTTCACACAGAATGTCTGATCCACGTCAGTGGCAGCATTAAAAGATTCATTCCCTTTCTGTGATGCACTTACGTGCACCTGGCCGGCACCGGTCAGCGTTAACGTATTACCATTCAATGTGGCAGGACCTGAGAGAAGAGAAAAGCTGACAGGCAAATTGGAGGCAGTGCTGGCTGTCAGCATGATCGGTGCAGCGCCATAAATCCTGTCCTCAAGTGCTGCAAAACTTATCTGCTGATCAGCCTTGACTGCGGGCTCCCCTATAGCCAATTTGTAGGACGTAGCTACGCGAAGACCGTCAAGTGTAAGTACAGGCGACGCTGGGCCCTGGCGCAAGACAATGGTGTTGATATCAACAGGTGATAGTTCTCCTGGCTCGTCCACGACAACCTGGGCGACTGCAGGCTCTTTCTGCAAATCGGGATTAACAAAGAGCGATGCCTTGGTACCTGCCTCACTAAAGGTATACTTTACTACCAGCAGGTAAGTCTTTTTCAGGTCATACTCTTGGGTGTACCCTTGTGGAGGGGCACCATCACTCATACTAAACTGCACCTTGTCGGCCGAAGAAGCGCGTACATACACACGACTTCTGAAATGCGAAAGCCCCATATTTGACGGCCCCAGATGCAGGAAGTAATCTCCGGTCGCGTTGGATGAGGCCACGTTTACCAGAAATGCAACATATACGGGTGTTCCGGGACTGATAGGAGTAAAGGTCCGATGAATACTTTGTCCGTTTGCCTTGATCTCAGCACTATTACCAATGCCACTCGATCCATACCCGGTATAGTTAAGCCCTGTAGCAGCAACAGGTATGGCATTGGTTGTACCGCCACTATGCGCGGTCCAGCCATTGTCGGTCAGGAGTGTGGCAGCCGTGTAAGAAAAGTTCTCTTCCAGGGCCAGGAAGTCCGCCGCTTTCAGCGTTGTTGCCCAGGCTTTTCCAATTGCAGTTGTCAGATAGTTTTCAGCGGTTTTTGTATCATTATCGTTGTACTCGAAAACGGCAAAGTGATAGTCGGTAGAGCTCCTGAGGGATGTGACCGTCACCTCATTACCTGTACCGCTATAGACCACAAAGTTGCCAACTCCAATCTCTTGCCCTTGCCTGAAGGCTGGATTAGACAAATAAGGAAAACCATCATCCGGCATAGCATTTACCGCTGCACCCTGACGGGCCAGTACAAGGCGCTTGGTGCCGCTGCCACCGGCAAAGGTAAGCTTCAGAGAGGTGGTGCTTATTTCGCTGACCTTAACAGAAGAAGCCTTGGCAGGCTCACTTGCCAGTTGCACAGCAAGGTCCGATTTAAATTTCACCACCCAATAATCAGCTTCCCCCCAAGCGCTCTGGCTCCTGTCGCCATTGGCTCCTGCTCCTGCTTCGGAGTAGCCCCCTACCAAAAAGGCACGATCGGAGGTTTCCAGCAATGCCGTTGCATTCTCCAGGCCACTCCCCCCAAAAGTTTTATCCCATTCCTTTCTACCGTCTGATTTGAGCTTTACAACCCAATAATCACCCCAGGATACCCCTCTTCTGGCTTCAGTCTTGTCTGCATCTCCTTCCGACTCGGAGTTTCCTCCAAGCAGAACCCCGCCATCTGCAGTCAATACCATGTTGGTCAAATAATCAGCAAAATGGCCCCCATAGGTTTTATCCCACATGGTATAGCCGCTGGCATGCAGCTTTACAATCCAGTAGTCCAAGGAGCCCTTCCCGGGTGCTGTCTTGCTACCGCCTACATCCAAGTCTGAATATCCCCCTAACAAGTAGTTGCCATCGGGTAGCAGGAGCATCGACTGTAAGCGGTCTTCTCCATTCCCACCGATGGTTCTGTCCCAGTCTTTGCTACCATCGGCGTTCAGTTTCACTACCCAGTAATCCCATTTCCCACTTGTGGCGCTCGTTTTATCGCCCCCAACTCCTGAAGATGAATACCCCCCAAGCAGGTACCCCCCGTCCGGTGAGGCAACAAGAGAAGTAAGATGGTCTTCGCGCGCGCCACCGATCGTCTTATCCCACTCTTTGTTTCCACTCCGGTCAATCTTGACAACCCAGTAGTCCTGTAGTCCTCTGGACGTCTCTGTCTTATCTCCTCCTTCATGTGATGAGGTCGTTCCCCCCAGCAAAAAGCCCCCGTCAGGAGTCAGAATCATGGTAGAGAAATAATTCGAACCGATGCCACCAAAAGACCTGTCCCAGATCTTGTTCCCCCCGGCATCCAGCTTAATGATCCAATAGTCCCAGTTCCCGCTGGAGGAAGACGATTTATCACTCGATGTCCCGGAGTTAGAATAGCCACCTACCAGGTAACCACCATCGTCCGTTTTTACAACCGACATCAGGGCATCATGTCCATAGCCTCCGAATGCCTTGTCCCATACCTTGGTCCCATCAGCGTTCACCTTCACAAGCCAGAAATAGTGATAGCCAAACCAGATATTCCAATCATACTCTTTGCTGTGGTCACCGGTTTTCCCGGAGTTGGAGTATCCGGCCAATAAATATCCCCCGTCTGTTGTCTCAACCATAGAAGACAATCTATCCAGATAGAAACCCCCAAACCGTTTGTCCCAGACTTTCGTGACCGGCACAACACTGGTCCTGACGGTTCCTGTTTCTTTGAGCTTGACGATCCAGTAATCTTCCGCACCCCTAGAGCTCCCGGTTTTATTACCTACTGCTCCGGAAGTGGAATGTCCACCCAGCAGGTAACCACCATCTGATGTCGCCAACATACAAAGCATATAATCAGCCTTATCACCGCCAAAGGATTTATCCCATACCTTGTTCCGCTCTGAGTCGAGTTTTACTACCCAGTAGTCAATGCCTCCTCTGGAAGTGTCGGTCTTATCACTGGAAGCACCGGATGAAGACCAACCACCAAGCAGATAACCTCCATCTGAAGTTGTGATAACGGATAACAGCTGATCCTCATAGCTGCCGCCAATGGCTTTGTCCCACATTTTCTCACCCTTGGCACTGAGTTTCACTATCCAATAGTCCAGCCGGTTTCCAAACGCATACTGGCCCTTGTTCTTCTCGGTTCGATCACCGGTCGCCTCTGAGTTGGAGCTGCCTCCAAGCAGGAAGCCACCGTCTGGCAACAGGGTGAGTGTGCTTAGATAATCCGTATGCTCTCCTCCTATTGTCTTATCCCATTCCTTGTTCCCAAGAGCGTCGAGCTTTACCACCCAATAGTCTGCATCGACTCCGTAAGGAGATTTGTTAGGCTCTGACTTATCGCCATCGGCGCCTGATCTGGAGTGTCCGCCCAGCAGGTAACCGCCATCGGGTGTGTTTAACAGTGTCGTTAAGTATTCACTATCGCTACCGCCATAGGTTCTATCCCAGGCTTTGCTGCCATCGGCATTGAGTTTTATCACCCAGTAGTCAGAATACCCTTTAGAGCCTTCCGTCTTATCTCCCGATGCCCTGGAGTCGGAGTAGCCCCCCACTAGATACCCGCCATCCGGCGTTTGAATCATGGTAGATAATTCATCCTTAAGGCTTCCGCCATAGGTTTTATCCCATACTTTATTCCCATTGGCGTCGAGCTTGACGATCCAGAAATCAGCGTTCCCTCTGGTACCTTCCGTTTTATCGCCGGTGGCCCCGGACCATGAATGCCCACCCGCCAGATAGCCTCCGTCGGCAGTTGCGATTAAAGATGTGAGGTACTCTTCACCGCCTGCTCCATAGGTTTTGTCCCATGTTTTACTGCCTGTGGAAGAGACCTTAATGATCCAGTAGCTTCTGTATCCCTTGTTACCAACTGTCAGGTCACCGCCGGTTCCGGAAGTAGTATACCCTCCCAACACATAACCGCCATCAACAGTCGGAGCCATGGCTGTCAGCTTATCCATTCCCCAGCCACCGAAACTTTTATCCCATACTTCCAGGTCCGGCACCTGTGAAAAGACAGGCTTTTGAGTTAATAAATACACCAGGGTTAGCAATACAAGGCGAGTGCATTGCTTAAAACGAGTAGAAGTTTCTTGCATATAGTGAATAAAATAGCTATCCGATATGAGTTTATAATATAAGGGTTATAAGAGCACTTCCTCCCGCTCCAGCCACTCCAGCCCTTCGGGTAGCTCCCGGTTGTTGAACTCCAGGTGGATGACACGGCGATGTTTGTTGTTTTCTGTTTTGGAAGAAGCGTGCAACGTCAGTGGTTTTAGCAGGTGCACGCCGCCCTGCTTCACCTTGCAGCAGGCGCTGTCGGTGGTGTCGCGTATCTCGGCAATTTCTTTGTCGGATAAAATGCTCAGATGCGTGCGAGGGATCACCTTCAACGCCCCGTTCTGCTCGTCTGAATCGTCGAGGTGAATGCGAACAGTGAAGGCGCTCTGCAGGCACTCCAGCGGCGGACGCACACTCACCAGCCCGGCCTTGTCAGTCCAGCCGCTAAAACCCTCCGTCTCGACCTTTTCCTTCACATTGATGGGCACATCCTGATGCCAGGTCACGTACCAGTTCGATTTGGGCGGCTTGTCAAAATAAATCGCTTTGGTCAGGAAGTAGTCCGGCCCCAGCCCTTCCCGGATCAGGGCGCAGAGATTGCTGTTGAAGAGCAGCGGCTTCAGGTTCGGGATCTCCTGCAGCAGGCAACGGATGGCGAACAGGTCTTCACTCCTTCTGAATCTTTCTACATCGCTCGTGGCCTTATGGATCATAGACAGCATCCGGGTGACTTCCTTACTGGTGTATAGGTTCTCCAGTACAGCATAGCCCCGGCGCTTCACCTTCGTCATACTGTGCTCCAGCTCCGTTAGGTTGAGCTCCTTGTCGTACTGCTCTGCGCCGTGGCGCATGCGCTCGTAAATGCGGCGCTTGAGTTTATGCGGCTTAAGCACCTTCACGCAGTCCCCGAAGCCAAGAATCTCTCGCTCCAGCTCGAAGTTAAGCTGCACCTGCAGGCGGATGATAATGCCGTTGCCCACCTGTTCCACCAGCTGCTGGGAGTGGTGCAGTGGTTTGGTGAGTACATAGGGCGCGTTCTCCCGGTTCACAAACAGCTCCACCTCCGCAGGCCCATTATTCGGATTGACTGACACGCCCACCACGTGCTGAAAGTACTCCGACAGGTTCAGCCCCTCATTCTCCAGATAGGGTTCATGCGACTCCCCCACTTCCAGGATACGGTCCAGGGCCAGGAGCAGTACGGGCTGACTTCGCTTCCTGATACCCAGCACAAACCAGCGGTTGCGGTACTCTTTCAGGAAGTACGGGTGAAACGTAAATGCCTGGGACTCCCTTGCCTTGAAAGACTGGTACGTCAGAAGGACCGGCCGCTTTTTGATGATAGACTGGTAAAGGGCATCGATGTGCTCCAGCCCCTTCAGGTGCTCGTTTTTCTCCAGATCTATAATAGGCGCCTGCTTCGTCTTTGCCGTGTGGATGCGATCCTCCAGGCGCTGCACCATGCCATTGAGTTCGTGAAAGTGCGTAAAGCCCTTGAACTGCCGCAGGATGCCCGCTACCTCGGTCAGCTTGCCCAGATCCTGCTCCGTGAGCGGAATGTTGGTAATAGAGTACTCCGGGTCCTCGTAGGCATAGTACTTCTTGTCAATTACAATAATGGGTGCATTGTAGCCCAGCTTATCCGAGCGCATCATCTGCAGGTCCATCTGCACTGTGCGCCTGCTCACGCCCTTGTCAATGCCCTCGTACTCATACAGGGCTTCCGAGCAGGCATCAATTAAATCCTCCAGCGTCCATTTTCTGTACTTGTTGCGCAGGCAGTTGTCGAGCGTGCGGTAACGAATCAGGGCGTTGCGGTTTACGGGCATAGACTGGGATAAATGAATACAATTATAAGAGACCCATACTTGCTCCAGGTTGCTCAGCGGGATATGCTGTTCCAATAAGTTACACACCAGCTAGGGCCGGGCAGCAGGGATAGGTTAAGTAAAGTAAGCGAAAAATGATCAGGCTGTTACCTACTGTATTGAAAAAATTGTACTTTAAAACCACTAATTCATTCAACACAGCTCCTGTAGCCACAGACACAGGACTTTCCTGACCAAAGTGCATCTCTCAGCTAATGCTTGAAAGTGCTTTATTGGTCCAACATTTTAGCTGAATGAACCCGGCAATCAGTTGTCAGCGGCCAGCTCAAACACCTCCCGGTAAACCTGCTCCATTCTTTCTATTTCATAGTTGGTGAGCTTGGCAAAATCTTTCCGTCGGCGCTTTGGAAAAACACCCTTGTTCTGGTGTAGAAACAGGATCATCAGATTCAGCTCCTTGTCGGGCATGTCCACAATTTGCTGCAGCTCCCTTTTCGTCTCATCATACCGCTGGATAAAGGCTAGTTCCTGCGGCATGTCGTTCGTAATGGTTGCCTGTATCGTTTGGGCAAGAAAAACAGTCTGGTCTGTCAGGTCGGGGTATCTGAAATAACCTTCTACCTCTTCTTTGTTAGTCACCTCCAGTTCTCCATTGGCTGCCTTGGTGTACTGCACCAGCTGCATCAAAGGTTTGGAGTAATTTTCAAGTGTTTTGTCGTAGTCCCGCATATGGCTCAGCATATGAGCCGATACCGGAATAATCAACCCTTCCGGTACCACCCCGTCCCTGACGAGCATGTCATGAATCAGAAAACGGTGCAGCCTGCCGTTGCCGTCCTCGAACGGATGTATAAAGACAAAACCAAAGGAAATAATAGCTGCTCTTACCAGAGCGGATGCTCCTTCCGACTTGGTCGCTGTTTCTTTCAATCCCTCCATCAGGGAAGGCACAATCGACGGCGGCGGACAGATGAAGTGTATCAACTCCACGTAGTTTGGAAGTGTCTGCCCGATGTAATTCTGAAAGTCACGGTAACCCGAAGCAGCAAACCGGGGATCGACAATGGCATTTTGCAGTTGTGTCAGGTTCTCCTCGCCCAGCAATTGCTCGCTCGGATCCCCCCCGGCCCGGCTTAGCAGGGCTATAAAGCGCCCCATTCTTTCAGGAGAGGGCTTCTCTTTTTCTATCTCATACGAGGAGCGGGTTTCCTTACTATAAAGGTATTGTATCGCTCTGCTGAAAGTCACCAGGTCGTAACTTTCTTTTAACTGAGCCACTTGCTGCCTCAGGTCATGCTGAAGCACTTCCGCAAGCGCACTTGTTTTCCGTACGATGGGGCAAAAAGCAGCCGGACCTAATAAGTTGTTATTGATGCGCCACTTCCGGACTTTCACTATCTTACCTGTAAAGTATTTCTCCTCTTCCAGCAAGTCAACATAATTCCCCCCTATCGCTTCAGCAAGCGCTACTTGCCTGCCGGTCAGGAACTCGTACAGGAAACCTATTTTTCGCGCATACTTGCCCGTTGGGGAGCCTGCCACATACGCTGCAATTTCTTCGTAGGAAACGTGATTGAAAACTGCTTTTAGGAAGGCAAGGTCGAGGTCGTCGTACTTCAAGGAGAATTCCAGGTGCGCCATCACTGTGTCAGTGGCCGGGGCATATTTCGGACCATACACCTGGTTTACCTCACCGCTAGGGGTCAGCTCCAACCTGGCATTCTGCCCGATGTATGAGCGATGCGTTAACACAAAGCGCGTCAGTTTAAAATGCTCCTGAAGCCACAGGCTACCGGCTGTTTGTAATTTCATCTATCCCCTTACTGTAATTTAATTAAAGTTACGGTAAAATAATTAACACCCATTAAAATTACAGTAAAACAATTAAAGTCTTCCCACAAAGCAAAGTATAATTGCTAACCAGCACTGTAAACCAAGTAGAACACGCTGGACTTACAGTAAAATGATTACATGTAAACCAAGTTTTGATACAGAAGGCTATAGTGTATCCAAACACTGCTAACCTACCCAACACTGAGCTTTAAAACATCAATGAGCGAATTCCACTTCAACAATAAAGGCGCACGCCACAGGCACCGTCACTAAACAGCTTTCTGCGTGATGCCTAACCCCGGTTTATGCAAAAGTCGTGCAGGCTCTTTGTGATGGTGTGGTCGCGGTAAGGGCATCGCTTTTAACGAGGAAGGGGGATGGGCAAACAAACCCATAGTTTCCAAAGGCGTACCTGTTTGCCAGAACACCCACTAAATTCCTGAACCTGAAGGCAGGTGCCCTGCGCTAACAGTACATCGGCTACCAAGAAATGGGACAAGATATGAAAGTTACAGAAGCCGACTCACTGGGCAACCAGGTACAGCAAGCTTTCTTGCCTGCTACTTCTTCCACTTCTGTGCGATACGGATAGCTGTTTCCAGCATATAGGGCTGCCAGTTTTCGATACGCCAGTCGGAGTGAGCGAGAGAGGAGGTTTGGAGCAGACGCTGCGCCTCCTGGTAAGAAGGGGCATTTTCAAGAATCTGCGAGAGTAGCACCTGTTGCTGGTGCAGTGCCTCATCTTCTTCGACAAAGCTGTCTGGGAAAGCGCTCAGTGGCAGGAAAAGGTTGTCAGGCAGGAGGCCGGTGCGGGCCGCATTCACTTGCTGTACCAGCAGCTCCATCTGCCGGAAGTCTCTCTGGAAGCCGGCACGGCTGCTTTCCGTTTTGAGCCCGTTTCCCAGCTGTTCCAGCACCACGTACTTGAGGTTGGGGCACAGCGGCATGGTCTGCTTGAGCAACTGAAAAACTTCTGCCGGCACCGCATCGTCGTGGGTGTCGCGCCTGACTTTGTGGCCTGGTGCCTCCTGGGCTTCTTCCCAGCTACCGCCCGAAATATGGATCTCCCGCACGCGCTCGAGCGGGTATAGCAGGATCAGTTCCTCGTAAGAAACAGAAAAATTGTGAAGCTGGCAGTAGAGGTTGTGCAGGTCCAGGATGATGAAGCCATTGGCAGGCTCAATGAGCTTTTCCAGGAACTCGCCGTGCTGCTTTACCTCGTCCAGCGAGTAAGAAAAGGCCAGGTTCTCGAGCCCTACTGGTCTTTGGCAGGCATCCTGAATGCGCAGCAGCCTGTCACGCCCGATGCGGAGCGTGGTGCTGGTATAGGGTATACTCAGCGGAGCGCCGTAATGAAAGTTCTGGCCGGTAAAGAAGCCGAAGTGTTCGGTGATGTGGTCGAAATGAAACGCTGCAGACAGCTGCCGCAGGTTCTTTAGCCATTGCGCCTGCTTCTCGGTCCACCTGCCCGAGATCAGGGAGTAAAACACTCCGTGCCCGATCAGCCTGCCTTCCTGGCTGTAGGCCTGCAACATCTCCCGGAACCAATCAGGGAGTTGTTCCACCTGGAAAAGCGTATCAAAAGACCACTCCATAGCCTCTACACTGCCCCCCTCCAGCAATGGGTAGGTAGCAGACAGAATATCTGCATCCAGGTTACAAGCGACAGTGGCTAGAATGCCAGGCATGCTTCTACTGTAAAAATGAACCGCATAGGCTTTTACCCCATACCACAGGCCGGGCAGTTAGCAGGGTTCTTGATAACTTCCTTGCCGTCCTTTCCTCCATTCTCAGCGGTAGGCTTAGGCAAGTCATCTTTCTGGCAAGCGCTTGTCTGGACAGCGATACCGACTACGATCGCGCTCAGTAGTGTTTTAGGCAGTTTCATCTGACAAAGGTTTTAAGGTGAAAGCAAGCAAGGCCTTTAGAGGCAATTTATACTTATGACCCAAGACGGCAGCAAAGGGTTGCACTTGCCTGTGTAAAAAGCAGTTAAGCCGTCCAGATATACGTCACATCCAGGACTGGGCCTTTTTATCCTCCTCCTGACGAAATAACAGAAAATAATTTCTCCTGCGCAAAAACACTGCGCAGTGCCCCTCTACCTTTGATGCATTAACCAACAAAGGTCATGCAGGAACTGATACAGCAAAAGCTAAGCGAGATAGAGAAACAGTACGGGGTACAGATCCTCTTTGCCTCCGAGACGGGCAGCCGGGCCTGGGGTTTCCCCTCTCCCGACAGCGACTACGACGTGCGCTTCATCTACCGCCATACCTGCCACTGGTACCTTTCGATAGACGAGCCGCGTGATACCATCGAGTACCTGAGCAGCGACCTGGACCTGGTAGGCTGGGACATCCGCAAGAGCCTGCGCCTTCTTCGCAAAACCAACGCGGCCATGTTCGAGCGTCTCGCTTCGCCGATCCTATACCGGCAGCAGACGGACTTCAGGGAACGGCTGCTGGCGCTGGCGCCGGCTTATTTCTCCTGCCGCGCCGGGCTGCACCACTACCTGAGCATGGCCCACAACTACTACACAGCCTGCGAGGCAGAAGACCAGGTGAAGCTGAAAAGCTATTTTTACCTGCTGCGCACTGCCCTCTGCAGCCTTTGGATCGTGGAGCAGCAAGGTGTACCGCCGCTGCAGTTCAGGGAGCTGCTGCCCCTGGTAAAAGACCAGCGCATGCGCGACAAAACAGAAGAGCTGCTCGTGCTGAAGGCGCAGGTAGATGAGTCCTACCGGCACCCAAAGGAAACCGAGTTGGAGCTATACCTGAAAGGCATTCTCCACTACTGCGACAACCGGGCAAACGACTTAGAAAAACACCAGGGTGAGACGGAGCCGCTGAACGAATTATTCAGAAAAACGATAGCATCCACATGGCACTAACTATAGACGATCTGAAGCAAAAGAACCTACTGCTGTTTGAGTGCATCAGCGGCAGCAGGGCTTACGGCCTGAGCACCCCTACTTCCGATACTGACATCCGAGGCGTGTTCGTACTGCCGGAGGAGGACTATTTTGGCCTTAACTATGTGGAGCAACTGAGTAACGAGACGAGCGACATCGTGTACTATGAGCTGCGGCGCTTCGTGGAGTTGCTCTCCAAAAACAACCCGAATACGCTCGAGCTGCTGGCCATGCCCGAAGACTGCATCCGCTACAAGCACCCGCTCTACGACAGGTTCTGGGCCGAAGACTTTCTCTCGAAGCTGTGCAAGACCACCTTCGCTGGCTATGCCCTCACGCAGGTAAAGAAGGCACGGGGGCTGAAGAAGAAGATCGTGAACCCGGTGGAGCCGGAACGGCGTTCGGTGCTGGACTTCTGCTATGTGGCGCAGGGACAGGGCTCGGTACAGGTGCAGGAGTTCCTCGAGCAGCAGGGCCTACGGCAGGAGGATTGCGGTCTGGCCCGCATCCCGCACATGCCGTTCTTGTACGCACTTTTCCACGAGCCTAATACCCGGCTCAAAGGCATAGTGCAACGTGAGCAGGCAAACGATGTGTCGCTAAGCTCTATACCCAAAGGGCTGCAGCCGCTGGCCGTGATGAGCTTTAACAAGAATGCCTACTCCACCTACTGCAAAGAATACAAGGGGTATTGGGAATGGGTAGAGAAGCGTAACCAGGCCCGCTACGAAAACACGCTCTCGCATGGCAAGAACTACGACGCCAAGAACCTGATGCACACCTTCCGCCTGCTCGATATGGCCGAGGAGATCGCCACGCAAAAGCAGATCGTCGTGCGCCGCCCCAACCGCGAGTTCCTGCTCCAGATCAAGGCCGGCGCTTTTGAGTATGCCGAGCTACTGGCGATAGCCGAGGAACGGATCGCCAGAATGGATGAGTTGTATGAGGCGTCGGATCTGCCGGAAGAGCCGGATACGGAGAGGTTGAATAAGTTACTAGTGGGCGTGCTAAAAAGCTTCTATAAAAAAGTTTAACTGCGCAAAAAGGCTACGCACCTTGATATATGACTGAGCCAATGTTTTAAAATAACGACCTAATTAAGATAATCAGTAATTATCTCTTTTTACTTTAAGAGCATCAATATATTCTAAAATTTTTTTGTGATAATCTGGCTCTATATCTTTAATAAAAGATAAGTAACCTAATGCTTGATTAACATTAGTTGCTTTATCTTCTTTTATAATAATATTATAAAGCTGACTTCGAAGAAGCCTTTTGATTTCTTTGCTTACAGTTAACTTACCTTCATTGATATTAATACCAGTTACTGCCATTCTTCCCTTACCAGAGAAAAATTTGGTTTTGGAATTATTAATCTTAAATCCATGATTGGGTAAAGTAGAATGAAGAAATGGCAAAATTTCCACTAAACCAGGTTTGGAATCAGATGAAAAAACTAGGTCATCTGCATATCTTGAGTAAGTAATTGATTTTGTTTTACAGAAATTTATGATTTTATCATCAACTTCATGAAATACTAGATTAGAGAGAGCAGGCGAAGTAGGTGCACCTTGCGGTAATCTTCGGTTAAAGGTGCAAACTTTAGCAAGTTTTAAAGCCAAATCCTTATCGGGAAAAGTTTTATTTAATGTCAAAAAGACTTGTTTTTGCGATATAGAAGTAAAGAAATCCTTTATATCTACTGTAAGTAGATATTCTTTCTTTAAATGAAACTTAGCATTTCGCTTGATTCCACGTCCAATAATAAATCCGTTTGCACTATTACTGACTGGTATTTCATTAAAATAATTTTTTAACAACCACCTTTGAACTGCTTTTAGCTCTTTAGATGGGGAGTCAATAATCCGTTTCTTTTTCTTAGCTTTCTTAGCAATATAAAAGGTGTTATAAAAGGTATCAGCAAAAGTTATATAATTATCTAATATTTGTTTGTTGTAACCTATTTCAAAAGCAAAATCATCAAAAGTTACCATATCAGAAAGAAGAATAGAGTAGGGGTTACTTTTACTTTGAAACAAGTGACATTCATATTAGGAGGAAATCCGAGTGATATGAATGTTAATTGTTTCTAATAAATGATAGCTTAAACCAGCCTATCGAAACGACGGACATTAGAAGGTAGCCTTATACTAAAAGTGATTTGTCCCTACTCATATTCTTTTTCTTTTTCTTATATATAGAATTTATTACTTCACCACGAATTAAAGAAAAATTCTTCTTAATATTTAGCTTTTCAATCAACTCCTCATAAAAATAAATATGACCAGCTCTACTTAAAAAATAAAAATCTAACTCGTGATCTATTTTGTATTCTGAAATGATCCTATTTTTCTGAATTAAAATTTGCAACGCTGTCTCGATATGTTTGGATTTAACTTTATCTGTTTCGACTAGACTAAGCAAGCTCTTTAGCTTTCCTATTGTAATTGGCTGAAAGAGAGCAATCAGATATAATATGAACCTTGAAAGATTGAAGAAATTATCTAAATTATAAGTAGATTTTTTTTCATATCGTTGATTTCTGACCCTATCTATTACTTCATCTAGTATGAGCTCCTCTTTGCCTTTTTCAAAAAGTATATAGTTTTTAGAATTCTGTTTTCTTATTAAATCAACTGGCCCAAGATTTATAAAGCTTTTCTTCTTATCATATTTCCGATCATTGATTGCAATTATTTTAGGCAGTAATTCCTCATTCATTGTAAAAGCACCTAATTCACAGAGTGTTCCAGGTCCCTCCAATGGCAATACGATCACATCAACGTTTTTTGCTAAATCATCTTCTAATTCAAAAAGATTATTTTTTTTCTTCTTAAACAAGCTAGCAAAAACAAATTCAGGAAAAACTGTATTAAACTTTGCATCTTTCTGAAACTCGATGTTAAGTAGATTCCTGATTGACTTTGTCTTATTAGTATCAGCCCCACAAAGAAAAATATTAAGTGAATAATCAACATCTTTCTTGTAAATCAAATCATAGGTATTTTTAACTATACTCTTTTCATCAATC
Source organism: Pontibacter flavimaris (assembly GCF_001907195.1). GTDB lineage: Bacteria > Bacteroidota > Bacteroidia > Cytophagales > Hymenobacteraceae > Pontibacter > Pontibacter flavimaris. The sequence continues at coordinate 270,369 of NZ_LVWA01000005.1, read as the reverse complement.
ATACTTAAGAAAATATTTAAATTAAAGATTTACCCAAGTCATTAGTTGGATTGGAAATCTGTTAGAGCGGTCAATAATTGTTGGTCTAATCTTTCATAAACAGCTGCTAGAAAATTTGATAATTCACCCCTATCGTCCATATTTTCCCATTGTTCTTTTGTCATAGATTTGAATACTTTTACATTATTGCCATCTTTGAAAGATTTGAATCCTAAACTATCTAAATATTTATCAACTTCTACTTCATCACTTGAGAACTCAATGGATGATGAAGAGTACTGTTGTATTATAGGATTTCTAGACAAATCACCTTCTTTACTATATATTTCATCAATATAAACTGCTTTTATTCTTTCAGGATGACAATAATTCTCTATATCCCTTCTTGAAAGTTGAAAGAAAATAGCTCCATCGTTTTCACAGTGATGTTTAATTTTTTGATTGGCCTTTGATTTAGAAACATCACCATTATCACCATCTATAAATACAGCATATTTGTCAGATTGACCATTGCTTAGTTTTTTAAAGAGATCTAAATCAGTATAGTTTGATAAGGCAGAACCTCCTCCAATCACACAAATTATATTATCTACTTCTAAATCTTTACCTAAAACCGTTTTAGCATATGATTGTAAAAAATGTATATCGGAATACCCTTCTACAAAAATTAAAAATTTTGCACTTTTAAGTAGATTATAATCTGGACGTACTCCTAATTCATTTATCACACTTTTAATAGTTGAATCCTCATCATGATATTTAAAAAAATTTGTAGTAAAATTATCTTTCTTCACTATAATAATATTGCTACTACTTGTTGCTCCTGCAAAAATTGGTGAATGTGTTGTAATAAAGAATTGAGATGAGTTAGAAATAGTTAATATTGACTTTAGTAAATCGCCTTGCAGGGATGGATGCAAATATGTTTCGGGTTCTTCAACGGCAAATATTTGGTTATCATCAGCAGTCTTTGAAGCCAGATATTCGAAATATGCTACCATCAACAATCGTTTAAAACCCGTTCTTTTATGCGATAGAGGTATACTTTTTTCCTCGTTTTGAAATTTTAAACTTAAATCAAATTTCACTAAACTATTCCAACTACAATTCACAGTTGGATTTATACTCTCTAAATCAGGTACATTTTTTTGCATAAATCCCCTAATCTGTCTAAACTCATTAGATAAGTCTGTAGCTACCTCGTGTTCTATTTTACTGGTTAATTCCTTATTTCTTTCTAAAGAATTATTTACTAAAGTTTTAAACTGTTTTTGAAAATCAGTATGATTGATATCTAAATTGAATTCCGCGTCAAAAATTGAGAAGGTTGGAAATTTGAATTCTGGATAAATTGCTTCTATATTTTTAAATAATAAATCAGCAGTATGAGTTTTTTCAATCCTGCCGAAACTTTCAGTCAACTCGAAAATTTGTTGTATTTTAGAAAAGTTTGTTATCGTTCTTCCTGACTTTTTAAATTCAACTTTTAATTCAGTACCAAGGAAGCTATTTAAAGCGTCTTCTTTTAGGCCGAAGCAATTACCAATCTTTTCATGATTAATATCATGACAGGTATAAAGTACTTCTATATCTAATTTGCCGGATTTATTGAATGAAAACTTTTTGGTGACAGAAAATTTTCCTTCTTCGTCTAACAGTAGTGGATGAAGTTCGACAGAAGGAGTAAATCTTATTGTTATAGATGTGTTTTCGGTTTCAGCCTTGTATAGGTTGAAATCCTCCTTTAAAAATTTCTTATTAAAAAACGCATCTAAAGCCTTTATTAAACAAGACTTTCCAGAGTCATTTTTACCAACAATAGTGTTAAGCCTTCCGCACTTGATTTTATCAACGCTTCTAATGCCCCTGAAATTTTCAATACTTATATCATAAATATTCATCACCTGAAGAATTAATCGTAAAATCAATATAATTAAAGCAACACAATATAGTTGAATTATATATTAAGCCACACTATTTTTTGCTTTTAAAAGTACTAGCCTTTGCATTATTAAAAAATTGGGAAATGTATGGCAGAATTATTTTTGAATTTTGTTATAAATAATTTCAGCGATTCCCCCTCCTGCGCAAAAAGACTGCGCACTAGCCCCTGAACTTTGGTCTATCATTAAAGCAAAAGGCCATGAAGTTCAACTTTCTCACAAGCAAAAAGCACCAGACCACGAACCACGAAGGAGCGCTGGCCTGGAAGATAGGACCAGCCACCGAGCTGTATGCAGCCGTTGTTACGGCCTCGCTCAGCGACAACTTCTACGAGAGCGGTAAGCAGCGCCTGGAGCGCATCCGGGAGCTGATCGCGCAGAACGATCCGGTGTTTGTGGCGAAGCTGGCCGTGTACGCCCGCACCCACATGCACCTGCGCAGCGTGCCGCTCGTGCTGGTGGTGGAGCTGGCCAAAGTGCACGCCGGGGATGACCTGGTGAGCCGCACGGTGGCCCGCGTGGTGCAGCGCGCCGATGAGATCACCGAGCTCCTGGCCTACTACAGCCTGAGCAACGGGCGCACCGGCACGAAAAAGCTGGGCCGCCTCTCCAAGCAGCTGCAGAAAGGGCTGGCCGTGGCCTTCAACCGCTTCGACGAGTACCAGTTCACCAAGTATAACCGGGCCACCGAGGTGAAGCTGCGCGACGCCCTGTTCCTGGTGCACCCCAAATCCAAAGACGACACGCAGCGGGCGCTCTTCGACAAAATCGCCGCCGACACGCTGGCTATACCTTATACCTGGGAGACGGAGCTCTCAGAGTTGGGCCAACAACCAATTGAGAACGCCGGGGCCAAAGCCGCCGCGGTGCGGTCCAGGTGGGAGGAGCTGATCGACAGCGGCCGGCTGGGCTACATGGCCCTGCTGCGCAACCTGCGCAACATCCTGCAGGCAGAGGTATCGGCGGCGCACATGCGTCGGGTATGCGCTACCCTCTCCGATGCCCGCGCCGTGCAGCAGGCCAAACAGCTGCCCTTCCGCTTCCTGGCCGCTTACCGCGAGCTGCTGCCCCTCACCTCCGGCTATACCGCCATGGTGCTGGAGGCGCTGGAGCAGGCCGTGCAGGTGAGTGTGCAAAACATGCGGGGCTTCAGCGAGGAAGTGCGCGTGGTGGTGGCCTGCGACGCGTCGGGCTCCATGCAGCGCCCGGTCTCGCCTCGCAGCAAGATTCTCAGCTACGACATCGGGCTGATGCTGGGCATGCTCCTGCAGCACCGCTGCCGAAACGTGGTGACAGGTATGTTCGGCGACAGCTGGAAGGTGATCAACCTGCCGCAGCGCCAGGTGCTGTCCAACGTGCAGGAGTTCTACCGCCGCGAAGGCGAGGTAGGCTACTCCACCAACGGCTACCTGGTAATTCGCGACCTGACGAACCGCCGGTTGCAGGCCGACAAGGTGATGCTTTTTACCGACTGCCAGCTCTGGGACAATACCGGCTATAACCACAGCCTGACCGAGGAGTGGAAGAAGTACAAGGCCATTGCGCCTAACGCCAGGCTATACCTCTTCGACCTGGCCGGCTACGGCAGCTCGCCGCTCAACCTGGTGCGGGACGATGTGTTCCTGATCGCCGGCTGGAGCGACAAGGTGTTCGATGTACTGGAGGCGATCGAGAAGGGCGGAGATGCCTTGGCAGTCATCGAGGAAATGGAACTATAAACAAGAACAGGAGGTGCCGTATGTGCGTGATACTTCGTGGTTAGTCCATTGGGACGAGCAGGTTCGAGCCCTGCACGCTGCCTGCAGCGTAAGCACGTGCTGCCTTTCGCCCTCCTGTTTCTTTCACAAAAGTGAGCGGTGCCGTAGGTCGGAGTTACTTCGATTCAGGTTCGGATGATGCAGGTTCGACTCCTGCTTTTCGCTTCTTTCACAGGAGCGGAAATGGTGTAAATGGCAACACGTCATAAAAGCACTCCGGTCGTCTGTCGCCCGCTCATTTTACATATTAAAGTGGTGCCGTAGACAAGGGTTACTTCGTGTGCCGCAGGTTCGATTCCTGCCAGGGCCATAGGCCTTGTAGCTCAGCTGGTAGAGCAACGCCTTGTAAAAGGTTAGGTCCTTTGTCGCCTGTCGCCCACTTTTAATGAAATAGAGTGCTGTAAAATGGAGTTACTTCGCCTGTCCCGCAACACACAACTCCATTTGTTCATCGCCTCTATACTAACTGGAACAGGTGCCGTAGGCCAGCGTTACTTCGATTGCGATTCGGCAGGTCGTGGGTTCAAATCCCACCACCCGCAAGGGTGTAGCTCAGCTGGTAGAGCAGCATGTCGCTGGCCGCCTGTCGCCCTGTGCTCCTTTCTTATTACCTGAAGGTGCCCCTGCCCGTAAGCCAGGGGTATTTCAGGAAAAGTTTTATATTGAGTTTCAAGTATATCTCCAAAGAAGAGAACTCCACATGATCTTAGAAATCACCACCACCCATACCCCGGCCACAGATTTGGGCTACCTGTTGCACAAGCACCCGGACAAGGTGCAGTCCGTGGAGCTGGCGGCGGGCAAGGCGCACGTATTTTACCCCGAGGCCACAGCCGCGCGCTGCACTGCCTGTTTGATGCTCGACATCAACCCGGTCGACTTAGTGCGGGTGCGTAAAGGCAATTACGCACTGCAGGACCAGTACGTGAACGACCGGCCCTATACCAGTAACTCTTTTCTGAGCTCGGCCATCTCCAAGGCCTTTGGCTCCGCGCTCAACGGCAGGTGCAACCCCAGGCCGGACTTGCCCCAGACGCCCATGCCCTTCACGCTGCGGCTCAGTTCGCTGCGCGTGGATGCGGATCTGGAGGCCGTGGAGCGGCTCTTTGTGCCACTGGGCTATGAGCTGGAGGTCGAAACCATTCCGCTGGACACGGCTTTTCCCACCTGGGGCCTGAGTAAGTACATCAACCTGACGCTGCACAAGACCTGCACGCTGCAGGAACTGCTCACGCATGCGTACGTGCTCATCCCGGTGCTCGACAACAGCCGGCACAGCTACGTCTCCCAGCATGACATCGAGATACTCATGCAGAAAGGCCAGGGCTGGCTGGAACAGCACCCGGAGCGGGACTGGATCACCCGCCGCTTCCTGCGCAACCTCCGCACCTATGCCAATGAGGCCATCCTGCGTCTGGCCGGTGAAGAGGCTCTACCGGTAAGTGAGTACCGGTCGCTGCTACAGGAGAGCCTGCATCAACAGCGCCTCCTGCGTGCCTTTGAGCGCCTGAAAGAGAGCAGGGCACAGCGCGTGCTGGACCTGGGCTGCGGCTCAGGCAAGTTACTCCAGCTCCTGCTGCGCGAGGGGCAGTTCCTGAAGATTACGGGCATGGACGTTTCCTTCTCGGAACTGCAGCTGGCCAAGGAGAACCTGCACCTGGACGAGGCCTCCCCTGCCCTTCGCGAGCGGCTCTCCCTATTTCAGGGGTCGGTGACCTATCTCGACGAGCGGTTGAAGGGCTATGACGCCGTGGCGATGGTGGAGGTAATTGAGCACCTGGACGAGGAAAGGCTGCCGGCGATGGAGCGTGTGGTTTTTGGTTATGCTGCCCCGGATACGGTGGTGCTCTCCACACCCAACACTGAGTACAACGTGCGCTATGAGAAGCTGGATGCAGAGGCCTTCCGCCACGAGGACCATCGCTTTGAGTGGACGCGGGAAGAGTTCAGTAATTGGTGCGACCACATTTGCCGCAGTTTTGGCTATGAGGTGACGATAGAGCCGGTCGGTCAGGAAGAGCCCGCTATAGGCGCTCCTTCCCAGCTGGCGGTATTTAAAAAGATGAAACAAGCATGAAAGAAATAAAATTACCCGAAATAGCCCTGGTCCTGCTGGTGGGGCCAAGCAGCGCCGGCAAGAGCACTTTTGCCCGGAAATATTTTTCAGTCACGGAGGTTATCTCCTCCGACTACTGCCGCGCCTTGGTGTCAGATGACGAAAACGACTTGAGCGCCACCGGCGATGCCTTCGAGGTGCTGAACTTTTTAGCTGCCAAGCGCCTGAAGCGGGGCAAGCTGACGGTGATCGACGCCCTCAACCTGCACAAGGATGACCGCGCCAAACTCGTCCAGCTGGCCAAGGACAACTACGCCCTGGCAGCCGCCATTGTGCTGGATACCCCTATCCGTAAGCTGCAGGAGCGGCACGAGCTGCGCACGGATCGTAACTTCGGCCGTCAGGTCATCGAGAAACACTACGACATGTACCGCCGCACCCTCAAGTCTATCAAACGAGAGGGCTTTGGCTACACTTATGTGGTGGACCCTGAGGAGGAGCTACGAATCGTGCGACAGCCGCTTTGGAACAATAAAAGGGAAGAAACCGGCCCGTTTGACATCATCGGCGACGTGCACGGCTGTTTCGATGAGCTGCAGGAGCTCCTGACAAAGCTCGGCTATACTTTAAGCAGCGGTGCAGACGGTCGTTATCATGTACAGGCTCCTGCCGGCCGGAAAGCTATTTTCCTGGGCGACCTGACCGATCGCGGGCCCAAATCCCCCGAAGTGCTGCGCCTGGTGATGGACATGGTCAGCAGCGGTACTGCCCTCTGCATCCGCGGCAACCACGACGATAAGCTCCTGCGCTACCTGCAGGGCAAGAACGTGAGCCTGGCGCACGGGTTGGAGAAGACGGTGCAGCAGCTAGCCTCTGCCTCCGAAGCCTTCAAAGCAGAAGTAAGAGACTTCCTCGACAGCCTAATCGCTCACTATGTGCTGGACGAAGGAAAACTGGTGGTGGCACATGCCGGCCTGCCAGAGGAGATGCACGGTCGAGCCGCCGCCGCGGTACGGGCCTTCTGCCTTTATGGCGAGACAACCGGCGAGGTGGACGAGTTCGGACTGCCGGTGCGACATGACTGGGCCAAGGGCTACCGTGGCAAAGCCATGGTGGTCTACGGCCATACGCCTGTACCGGGCATCGACTGGCTCAACAATACGCTTAACATCGACACCGGCTGCGTGTTCGGAGGCAAGCTCACTGCCTTGCGCTATCCGGAGCGGGAAACCATTTCGGTGGAAAGCCAGGCTGTATACGCTGAGCCCGTAAGGCCTGTATTACCGGAGCCTACTGAAGAGAGCGCAGCGCTGCAACCAGAAGATGATATGCTAGATGTTCGTTTGGTGCGGGAGAAGTACATTGTGGAGACAGGTATAGGCAAGCGGGTGATCGTGCGTGAGGAGAACGCAGTCGCGGCCCTGGAGGTAATGAGCCGGTTTGCTATCGATCCCAAGTGGCTGGTTTATCTCCCTCCCACCATGTCGCCTCCGGAAACCAGCGCACTACCCGAGTACCTGGAGCACCCGCTGGAAGTATTCGCCTATTACCGCAAACACGGCGTAAGGCAGCTGATCTGTGAAGAGAAGCATATGGGTTCCCGCGCAGTAGCTATCGTATGCAAAGACCCGGAAGTAGCCGTCAAGCGCTTCGGCATGCAGTATCCGGCGCCTGGTATTATCTATACCCGTACAGGCCGTCGGTTCTTTACCGACATGGCCACAGAGGCCGCCTTCCTGGAAGTGCTACAAAAAGCGTTGACAGCAGCGGATTTCTGGGATGGCTTCGGCACCGATTGGGTATGCCTGGACGGAGAGCTGCTACCCTGGTCCTCCAAGGCAAAGGACCTGATCGTAAACCAGTATGCGGCGGTGGGGGCTTCGGCCTCCAATAGCTTGGTACGCGCAGCCGAGGTACTGCAGCAGGCATTAGCACGCGGGCTGGAGGTAAGCGGTATGCTGGAAAGTGTCAAGGATCGGTCCGAGGCCATCGACAAGTACATCACCTCCTACCATCACTATACCAGCGAAACGGAAGGGATTGAAGGGATGTCGTTTGCTCCCTTCCACATTTTGGCCACAGAGGGAAAGGTGCACGCAAACCAGCCGCATACCTGGCACATGGAGCAAATAAGCAACATTTGCAGTCAGGATGAACATTACCTGCTCATGACCAGCCACCGCCTGGTGGACCTGGAGGATGAAGCCAGTGTCAGCGCCACTGTCAATTGGTGGACGGAGCTGACAGCCGGCGGCGGCGAGGGCATGGTGGTCAAGCCGCTGGACTTTGTGCCCACCTTCCGGGACAGGCTGATACAGCCGGCCATGAAGTGCCGCGGCAGCGAGTACCTGCGCATCATCTACGGGCCGGAATACGACCTGGGCGGAAACTTGGAGCGGCTCAAGCAGCGCCACGTAAAGGCCAAGCGCGAGCTGGCCCTGCAGGAGTTCGCGCTGGGGCTGGAGTCGCTGGAGCGCTTTGTAAGGCAGGAGCCACTACGTCGGGTGCACGAGTGTGTGTTCGGTGTGCTGGCACTGGAGAGCGAGTCGGTGGATCCGAGGCTGTAATCAATTCTTATATGCTGGAGCCAGCTGTCAGAATTCTACTTGACAACTGGCTTCAGCCTTTTCCTATTAATTCCCTCCGAAGCTGATTACCTCTATGTCAACCCTTAGCAATTATTTTTTGTAATCAAGTTGAGACAATATGTATCAAATCAATGAAAAGCAATCAAGTTACCAGGCAGGAACTGTACCAGCAGGTATGGTCAGCCCCTATCTCCTCCCTTTCTTAGAAGTACAACGTTTCAGACTATGCACTGCGGAAGCAATGTAAGAAGCTGCAGATCCCGCTGCCAATGTCTGGGCACTGGCAACGCATCAGGGCCGGGAAGCAAGTCCCTATCCCCACACTTCCCGATAGTGAAACGGTAGCGCAGGAAGTAGATTTCAATACCCTTGCCGGTGCGAAGGCAGCAGCTCCTTCTAGCCCCCTGGAGCTTTTGAAGCGAGAAGTCGAACACGACCTGCAAAAGCTTTTGCAGGTACCGCACCGGCTTATGAACCCGGACAAGCTCGTAGCCGCTGCCAAAGCTGACATCGAGGTGCGAACCTCCACATACCGTTTCACCGGGCTGATCAACACCTCGCATGGCAACCTGGAAATAAAGGTTTCCAGGCAGTGTCCCGACCGGACGTATCGCCTGATGGATACGCTCATCAGAGCGCTTCAGGCCAGGGGGCACCGCTGCGTGGTCTGCGGCTCACAAACCTACATCCAAGTCAGAGAAGAGAAGTTTGAGGTCGCTATCCGGGAAAAGCTAATGCGATCAGATGAGATCATGCCCGGAAACTACTCCTACGACTACTCCCCAACAGGTACCCTCGTGCTGAAGATCGGCCCCTCCTGGAAACAAAAAGAGTGGCAAGACGGCAAGATTCCATTGGAAAGCAGGCTCTCTGCCGTCATCGCCTATCTGGAATGGAAAACTCAGAAAGAGGAGGAGTGGCGTCTTGCGTGTCAGAAGGCTGAGGGGGCCCGCTTGGAAAAGGAGCGGGCCCTGCGGGAACAGCAGGCGCGCAAGGAGCAGGAGCTGAACAGCTTTAAGGAACTGCTGCTGCAGGCAAAGCGCTGGCATGAGGCGCAGCTGCTACGGTCCTACATCGCCGCCGTAGCCCAACAAGCTGAGGACACACCTTCTCCCACTCCGCAATGGAGGGAGTGGCTGATCTGGGCCGAGCAAAAAACCGATTGGTATGACCCACAGGTAAACCTTCCCGATGACCTTTTAGAAGAAGTAGACAAAGAGACACTTTCTTTCAGAAAAAAGACGCACTTCTTCTAAGCCGCCACACCACAAGTTTCGTATCGTTATTTCTGACCACAGCAGGCATCCACCAGCCTTCGGCAAAACCGTCTGGCGCTTCCGTAAACTTGCCACCACGTATTCTCACTATCAATATATACTAATTTATTAATCCTCGTATAAATAAGTTTCGACTCCTCCAGGACTGCACCGCCTGAGGCTGGTTCAAGCTTGCCTGGACCAGAGGCCTCCAGACCTGGGAAGTGCAGGCGGAGAGTGAATCTACGATGCCAGATGCGCCATGAAACACCTGAAGAAGTTCCTGACCCGCCTACAGACCTTTCAGCTCCGTGTCACGCAAAGGAAGGTGCGCCAAGGATCCCCTGTTCAAATCAGGGAAGTGGCAGCCTATGACATCCGCCATGAGACGCCCCATGATGCGCCCTCTATCTTCGTGAGCGAGCTCAGGCTTCTCTCCGACCTGGCTACCCTCGACCTCGTTTCCCTTGACACCGCCCAGCTACGTTCGGCCGATGACCTGCTCCAAACGGTGGAGGATCGTTTCAATACCTTTTGGGTAAATTACCACAACTACTCCTCTGATTTCCGCTGGGAGGATTTCCCTTCGGGGTATGTTTTCATGGTCGGCCTGGATAAGCTCTTTGTCGTCCAGAACCTCAGCCCGGTACACTCCCACGTCTTGATTGAGGAGACGTTTGTCGATGACTTAGGTGACTCGGTGAGGCTCAGGGAGTCGTTGCTCGCCTCCCTGAGGCAGCGCATCAACAGTCTGGTTCCTCCTGATCAGGCACAAGGGAATACCCCGTCGTCTCCCCTGTCCAACAAGCGGGTTAACAGCATCCCGCGCTTTGTGGAAGGGATGGCGGAGGAGTTCTTCCACATCCTCAAAGGGTATTTCTCCCCGCAGGACCAGGAACAGTTACTGCCCCTCTTGCGGGAAAACGCCTCCCCTGCCGCCCCGCTCGTTTTCCATGGGAACGGCAATCAGCTGGCAGACGCCTTCAAGCAGCTCTACGAGGCCAACCTCATCGTGGGCTGCCTCAAATCTAACCTCGAGGATTGGATCTCCAGGCACTTCGCCTACGTGTATCGCAAGCGACAGAGAACCCTGCCGGCGGGCTACCTGGCCGCCATCATCTCCTCCAATGCTAAGCCCTGCCAGTCGCCCATCCTGGACGTGCGGAAGCAACCAGACGGTACCTACGCCGTTATCCCGGTGATCCGTACGCAGAAAAACTATAACTCTTAGTAGGATACGAGCAGGATACGGGATTACCTTCTTGTAACCCTGTAAACAATCCATTTACCATTGCAGTGTAAACCAAAACAAACACTGTCATGGATAATTACACGTTCGACCAACTGCCCCAGGCCATGCGCCTGCTCCACGAGAAAATGGACCGCCTGGAACTGCTGCTCACCGAGCACCAGCCCCCGCAGGACACAGAGACCATCTTCAACGTCACGCAGGCCGCTGCCTTCCTCCACCTTTCCGTTTCCACCCTCTACGTGAAGGTCTGCCACCGGGAGGTTCCTTTCAACAAACGGGGCAAGCGCCTCTACTTCTACAAAACAGAGCTGGATGCGTGGGTGCGCAAAGGCCGAAAGAAAACTGTTTCCGAGATTCAGGAGGAGGCGGGGCAACACCTGCTCATCGGAAAAGGAAAAGCCTAACACGCCTTTTCCCACACTCGGCTCTACACATGCTTCCGTGCGGGTGGAAGTGGCAGCCTCCGCGACAGGCTGTTCTCCGCCCGCGCCACATGGCCTGGCGCCTTTGTTACCGGGTGAGTCAGGGCCCCGGCCTAAAGATCTACCCCTTCCAGGGTATGATGTTTCCGGCCTCACATCATAGCTTCTTTCAGCAGTTCTTTCCGATCGGATGGGGCTGCTATTAGAATGATGTGTTTTCATGCTTGCAAACAAGAAGACAAGATGAACATCCGGCAAATCAACGATGAATTAGCCATCACCGACTTCCTGGCAAGACAGGGATTTCAGCCCGCAAGGAAAAATGGCCTGGACTGGTGGTACATCTCCCCGATTCGTGCCCCAGAGCGTACGCCCTCCTTTAAAGTCAACACCCGGCTTAACCGCTGGTACGACCACGGCACGGGCGAGGGCGGCAAGGTCTTCGACCTGGCCATGCGCCTGCACCGCACGGCCTCTATCCGGGAGGTCATTCAGTTGCTTGCATCAAATTCTTTCTCTTCATCCTCGAGCACTTTCCATCCCATTCGCGCCAAAAAAAGTTTAGGTCACGGCAAAAGTCCGGTCAGAGAAACCGACTCTCTCACTACTATCCGGGTGCTGGAGGCAAAGCCAATGGAGGCAGGGAGTCCTCTGTCGGCTTACCTGCAGCACCGAGGTATCTCGATGGGGACAGCAAGCCCCTATTGCCGGGAGGTAAGCTTTACCATCGGCGAGAGGCAGTATGAGGCCGTCGGCTTTGCCAACCGCTCCGGCGGCTATGAGCTGCGCAACAGCTGGTTCAAGGGTTCTTCTTCCCCCAAGGATATCACCTTCATAGATAAGGGGAAAGGTACCGTCTGCCTGCTGGAGGGCTTCATGGACTTCCTCTCCCTCCTTGAACTGCGCCCTCACCTCAGGCACACCTCCAACTTCCTTGTTCTCAACTCCCTGTCTCAGTTGGGCAAGAGCCTGGAGGTGCTCGGCCAGCACCAGAAAGTACTCCTCTTCCTCGACCAGGACCAGCCGGGAAGGCGCGCGACGGAGCGGCTCCTGCGCTCGGAGCCGAACAGCAGGGACCTCTCCTCCTTCTACCTCAAGCACAAGGACGTGAACGCATACCTGGTGGCCCGCAAGGGGCGGGCAAAACAGTTCCGCCTGGGCCTAGGTCATCGGTGAGAAGACTATGGGGAGAGGCTTGTAAGCGTAGGGAGCAAGTTTGTGTTTTTGTCATACAAAAACCTCTCACCGGCCCCTTGGCCTGCCCCGCTGCTCCCGGTGGTCGCAGCAGGGGATGTAGCAAGCACATCAACAGAAATGCAGCATGGAAACAACAAAAGCACAGGTCCCGCAACACACTAGAAAGAAAGGAGGCCGCCCCGCCAAGCGAGTGAAGCGGACGCAGGTGCTGGTCGTGCGCCTGACCGAGACCGAGCGGCTCCTCATCGAGGGCAAGGCCCGGGAGGCGGGCCTGAGCGCCTCGGCCTGGTTTCGGGCGGCGGCCAAGAAGGCGGTGGTCGTGGCGCGTCTGCGCCCCGAGGAGGCAACCCTGCTGCGCATGCTCTCCGGGCTAGCTAACAACTTCAACCAGATCACCCGGCTGGCCCACCGGGAGGGGCTGCTTTCGGTGCAGGGTAAATGCCGCCAGCTCCTGCAGGACATCCATCACATCCTTCAGCAAGTAAGCAGAGATGATAGGAAAGGTGATAGTAGGCAAGAGCTTTAGTGGCTGTGCGCGCTACGTGGTGCAAAAACCCGGGGCTGAGGTGCTGGTAGCTGAAGGTATTCGCACTGAAACCGTTTCGGCCATGGTGGCTGACTTCAATTTGCAGCGCAGGCTAAGGCCCGAGCTGGAGAAGGCCGTGGGCCACATCGCCCTGAACTGGAGCGCGCAGGACATGGCTAAGCTTACTCCTACAATTATGGCGGAACGGGCAAAGGAGTACCTGGAGCGGATGCAGATACGAAACACGCAGTACCTTATCGTGCAGCACCAGGACCGCAGGCACCCGCACCTGCACATCATCTACAACCGGGTGGATTATGAAGGGAAAACTATTTCAGACAAATTCCAGCACAGGCGCAACGCCAAAGTCTGCCGGGAAATGACCGTACAGCATGGCTATTACCTGGCGCCGGACAAGGGGCAGGTGAAACGCGAGCGGCTGAAGGGGGCCGACAAAGTCAAATACGAGCTGCACGACGCCGTGAAAGAGGCGCTGCGAAGTGCTCAAAGCTGGTATGAGCTGGAGCACCTGCTGAAAGCTAAAGGCATCAGCATCAGCTACAAGTACAGGCGGGGCACGGAGCAGGTCCAGGGCGTGAGCTTCCATGTGGGGGAGCTAAGCTTTAAGGGCTCAGCCGTGGACAGGAGCCTGAGCTACGGCAACATCACCAGGCAGCTGGAGCAGAATAAGCAACAGAGCTTGGAGACGGCACATGTCCCTCAGCCAAAGCAAGAAAGTATTGTGCGCCCACAGAAATCAGCTATTGTTCCTCCGTCAGGAGAGAGAAACACGTTGCATGCCTTGGTTGACATCCTTCTCTCCACTGCAACAGCCCAGGGAGATGGGTCACATCACCTAAATGACTATCAATTCAAAAAGACAAAACGCAAGAAAAGAAAAAGGAGGCATCTATGAGACCAGAAGAACTGGAAGAGCGGCTCTCAGACACCGAGCGTGTGTTGGGTCTGCACGCCAAAAGGTTAAAAGAACTGGAGGAACGGGAGGTTCCACAGGCGTCGAAGCCAATACCCCTGCAGTCATCTATTGACTATACCTCCCACTTTGAAGATCTGAAGGCGCTCTTCAAGGAGCATGACATTAGCAAGCACTCGCTGCAGCTCTACGCCTTGATAAAATCTTTTTGGACAGCATACACCAAGCTGCCCAAGGTGCTGCCTGTCCGGCACTACCACCATTTCGAGGACAAGTCGAGGAGCTTTATCATTGGTGGGTTTATGCTTTTACTTGCAACCGCTGTCTCTGTCGGGCTGTGTTTTAGCCTGCATCAGGAGAACAGCAGGCTGCAGGAAAACAGCATCAAGTATGAGATGCTTAAGCAGGCCTATCCTGAGGTGGCACTTTGGGCGGACTCCACATATCGCAGTGATCCCGAAGGGGCTGAAAAGTACGTAGAGCTGTTGGTGGGTACGGAGGGCAACAAACAAAAGTAAGGCCACCTGTAGAAGAGTCACCTGATTCATTCAAGGTTCTCCCGGACAGTTACGCCTTCTGTTGCTGTTTTAGGATTTCCAACTTCTCCCGCTCGCTGGCCAGCAGGCGCTCGTAGAGTTTCTTGTTTTCATCCATAACCTCAATGAGTTTGTCTAGGGGGTTAAAGGTGCATTGGTTAAAATTGCCTTTACCAGCAGAAGCATGATCATGCATATGCTCAATATGAAACATATCTCCATCCTCCCTAAAGTTTTTGATTGCTTCTGCAGTTACTCCAAGTGCGCCAGCAATTTTATTCAGCATCGCATCATCCACCTCCTCCTCCTGCTCAATGCGGGAGATGTTCTGCTGGGTCATGCCCAGTTCACTGGCTAAAGCGGATTGCTTCACTCCCAAAGCGGTCCGCATTCTTCTCACGTGGTCACCCAGATGGATCGGTCGTTTTCTTTCTGCTGTTTCCATACATTAATATACTAAAAAATGAGCAGTTTAGCAATAGCTTTCTAATGTAATAAACAATCTTGTTCGTGTTTAATACGAGCCACAAAATTAAACTTAATTTTTAGCTACGCCACTAATAAGGGGAGCTACTATGTGTATAAAACAGGCCATATAGCTTGCGTTGGTAAAACAAAGTTTAACGACATGAATACCCCTACACCTTAATATATGAATATATTTCTATATATTAGCACTAATGATCGCTATAGTAAGCTTAGCCATCCCCGACTTTTTGGACTGTGATTAAGAAAACAAACGAATTTAAGAGCCCCCATGTACGACATCATCGGAGACATTCACGGCCACGCCGACGCCATTAAGCAACTGTTGCAACAGCTAGGCTATGAGAACAGCAAAGGCTACTACAGCCACCCAAAGAGGAAAGCCATCTTTGTGGGCGACTACATCGACCGGGGCCCCAGTATCAGGGAGACGCTGGAGATAGTGAAAGTCATGGCAGACAACAACACAGCGATCGCGCTGATGGGCAACCACGAGTTCAACGCCATCCTCTACAACACAAAGGGAGCCGACGGGAGCTATCTGCGCGAGCGTACAGAGAAGAACACGCAGCAGCATGCACGCACGTTGGAGCAGTTTGAGGGAAAGGAAGACGAATATCGCGCCTATATCGAATGGTTTAAGTCACTCCCCCTCTTTTATGAAGAGGAAAAACTGCGGGTGGTACACGCCTGTTTGGACGAGGCGCACATACAGTACCTACGCGACACACTCCCGGAGGGTCGCCTGACAGATCAGCTGCTGCAGAAACAGTACATGCAGAACAGTAGGCTCTATGAAGCTTTGGAGGTGACGCTCAAGGGAAAGGAGCTGCAGATGCCCGAGGGATTGTTCTTCCACGACAAGGACGGGCACCGCAGGTCCGATCTGCGGATCAAGTGGTGGCTCAGCCCCGAAAACGTCACCTACCGGCAGTACAGCGTGGAGGCCTACGACTCCCTTACCGATGCCCCCATTCCGCCATCCCTGACCGCACACAGCAGGCCTTACGCTGAAAGTGAGAAGCCGGTGTTCTTCGGCCACTATTGGCTGCAGGGCGACAAGGAACTGAGCGTGTACGCGGCAAATGTGTGCTGCGTGGACTACAGCGTGGCTAAAGCGGGCAGACTGGTCGCCTACCACTGGAATGGAGAGCAAAGCCTATGTGCCTCTAACATGTACCACGCAATACCTGAGAGTGTATAGGTATGGCCCTACGTATTAACTTCGCTGACTACAAAAGCTCCCCCCTCTCCTGCCCTGCCTGCGGCTGGAAAGGAGAGGGCAAAGACACCTGCCAGAACGCCGGCGGCACGGTCATGGACCTGGAGTGCCCCAATTGTTTCAAAATGCTGGCCATTATCAGCTTTCCAACTTACCAGGAGACACTGAACAGGGGAAGCGAGGCAGACAGGCAGGCGGCGCTACGGGAGATAAACTTCAGGGAGAAATTCAGACGCATGAGCCTGAAGAACCCTGACGAGCTGCCGGACATTGAAGGCAGCACCATCAGCTTCACCTTCCGGTCCGTCTCCATCAAAGGCGAAGACTACAGCATCATAGAGCACCAGGAACAGGAGATATGGCGCGAGCCGATGGTCTGGGAAGGCTACGGGCGCTTCTTAGAGATCGGGCGCATTCTAAAGGCTAGGTACGGGGCACGCATGGTGGACCTAGTGCCAGACGAAACGGCAGAGACCTTTCTATACGGTGACTGGTTGCAGGCGTCGGACCTTATCACTGCCTTTAGGCAACAGCTTAGAGTATAGTTTTTACATACTTTCAGAAAGTACTAAAACAATTGTTGAATTGAGCAAGCTTGTTGATGCTACTTAAGAAGGTAGAGAAAACTTGTAATAGTATCGAAATAAGCACAGACATAGAGGAATATGGCAACTAAAGTAATTGACAAAAATGAGGCCCGGCTTCCGTTTTTTGGTGATAAGATGAGCTTTGTAACAGGCTTAGACCCTTTAGGATTACAAAACCCTTCTGCTCAAGCTTATTCATACCTCCTCCCTGGTCTTAACAATGTTACCGGTCGGATTAGAAACTACAGCTTCTATTGTTGGCTTCTGGCTGAGTACGCAAAGCGAATTAAGAGCTCCGACCCTAAGGAGCAGAAAACTTTTATTCGTAAGGCTGAATACATCATTGCCCTGATTGCAGCTAAGTCCGGAATTCTTGGTATATCCGGAAGCCTATACGCCACTCACAGATTAAATGAAAACTTAGCTGAGTTTAATCTGAATGCAGGCACTTACAATGCTGATGGCTCTACGGTAGGCACTTACTGGCAATATGGTTCGGGTGTCTTCGGTCAGTATTATATAGGCTCATTACGTCAAATTGGTTTGATTGAGGAACCTATAAATGACAAAGGGCAGCCAATGGGTATTTATAGAAGAACTGCAAAGCGGGAGAATCAAAAAGTGAGTGGTGAGGAAATTGCAGCTGCTTTCGATAAAAACATATCAGGCCCCAATAAGCAGCTATTCTTTAACTGCTTAGAAAAGGGAACAATTGATCATGATCAGCTAATTGATCTAACGCCAGACTTCAACATGGCACAGATCAGGCCAGATACAGAGGAAGCACGGCTCCTTTTACTGTTACTCCTGGATGTTGATGAACCATTAACAGTAAAGGAACACCCTGAGAGCATGCGTAAAGAAACATTGCTCCATGTGCTGCGCTTAGCTAATGAACTCGAAAACACAGTAGGAGCCCGTTTATTTACTATGCACGCCTACGAGGTAAAAGGGCGACATGAGAACACAACTGATGCCTCTTTAAGCGGATGGTATTATTACCAATTCAATGAGTACTGGCAGTTCGCCTGCACAGCCATCTTTAATGGTCTTCTTGATTTTCTTGATGAATTAGCTGGTCCAGGTTGGAAGCCGGTGCATGAGTTAATTCAGCAAGCTTCAGATACTATTATCGAGATTTTAGTTAATAAAGATATGCAGGAAGCCACTTCAGCCACCATATCATCTATTAACACGTCTGCATTTTTACCTGAAAGAAAGTTGTATTCTGAAATTGAAGCCACCCAAGGCATTGAAAGAGTGATTTCAGGCTTTCTCCTAATCTGGAAGATGTATGACAAGAATAAGGAAAACCTAGTATGGCTTTGGGATTATACTAAGAAAAGAGATATAGGTGGAGGAAATGATGTATTGTCTTTTTATCGAGAGTATGACTGGTATAAAAACTCTTCTATAAAAAGCTTTGTGGAGGATTTCCTCCTTAAAAGGATTATACAGAGACACCAAAAGGTAGCTTATCACAAAATGGGCAATGGATCTCAGTCTACCCAGAAGTTTATTATAGAAGAGAATTATATTCGAAAGATCGGAAATTTTGGTCCGGGTTTTACAGGGCCCAGAGTAGGGAATCTTATAGCTTTCCTTCAGGACTTACACCTTTTAGATGCCAATCGGCAATTAACAGAATTTGGTGAGCTAGTTCTAATTGAAAACAACTGATGGTTATAGATAGACAGAATGTTTTAGACCTGATTGGCAAGAACAAGCACAAGTACTCTTCGTGTATAATCACTTGCTACACATTTGATTTCACCTTCTTTGAAGAGCGTGTCATTCCCACACTTCGCCTTTCAAACATCAAGAACATCAACGTTTTTCTTGATGGGAAACACTTAGAGTAGACATTGGAAAATGTAATAGGTGATGAGTTTAAGACACATAAAA
This sequence comes from Pontibacter flavimaris, assembly GCF_001907195.1. Classification (GTDB taxonomy): domain Bacteria; phylum Bacteroidota; class Bacteroidia; order Cytophagales; family Hymenobacteraceae; genus Pontibacter; species Pontibacter flavimaris. The sequence goes on along the minus strand of NZ_LVWA01000005.1, from coordinate 251,702 downwards.
CTTATAGCCTCACACCTATTTACGAAACAGGAGTCTTTCACCCGAAGATCATGCTGTTAACAGGGGTAAAGCACGGACTCCTCATCATCGGTTCAGGGAATTTGACTTCCTCAGGATTAAGCACGAATGATGAGGTCTGGGCAGCCTTTCACTTAAACTCCTTGGAGAGTTTAAATGCTCCGATTTTTGCGGATGTATGGCATTACTTTCAGCCATACTTACAACAGGCTAAAGGGTTTAACAAGCAAAAAATAAGCTGGATTAACCAGTATGCTGCCTGGATAAATGAGCTCGACAATCCGACTCCCACATCTTTTACCAAAATCAATAACGAGCAGGAAGTAAAGTTTTTAGCCAATAAACTTGGCGGCTCTATCTACAAAATTCTGAAAGACTATTTGCCACAGCAAAGGATAAAGCGGCTAACAGTAATTTCTCCTTATTTTGATGACAAGGCTAAACTGCTGAATCAGTTCAGAAGTGATTACTCTATTGATAATATACTATGTATCAGTGACAGTCAATTCGGACTCCTACCTAATAAGGCCAGTACTGAACTGTTGGAAGAGATCATGTTCTACGACTGGAAGGATTGCTTGGAGAACTTTGACAAAAGATTTAACAGGCTGCATGCTAAGATGTTCCACTTCGATTATGATAACGAGGAGTACTTGTTGTTGGGCAGCCCTAATGCCACCATCCAAGCCTTTGGCGGCCCAACTTCATCAGCTAAAAATGGCGAAGCTGCCTTACTACTGAAAAGACAGAAGAAAGGGAGTAACCTGCTTGCAGAACTCGGTATAAGCACATTAAAAGCCACACCACTAAACATTAGCATATATGCCAGACTAGCAGCTAACAGAGGGGACAGTATTGCGGCAGCGAAATGGAAATACAGAATTATATATTCAGAAAGAAATGGTTCTAAACTGACGATTCATCTTCAGCGGTCAACCTCAGAGGTACTGGAACTGCAAGTGCTTGATGTACATAATACAGTAATCGAAAAGCATACTATAGAAGCTGGGGCGAGAGAAGCGACGGTTAATCTCCTACTACCTGATGATGCATTTAGATTGTGTCTGTTCTATGATAATAAACGCGTATCTAATTTTGCCCTCATTCATAATGTAGCTTATCAGGCTAAATGCAACCCAGACCCTAACCAGGCTGAACTGAGTCAAATTATCGAAGGTCTATCAAGTGATCCTGACAATGATCTTTACATAGAGCTTCTGAAGCATGCTGACTATAATTGGGTAGATGATGAACTAGCTGATGACACTGATATATCAGGGGGAAGATTACCTAAAAAAGGATCTAGTTTCCAGGTTCCCAAACAATATGGAGTTCTTTCAGAAGAGCAGTTTAATCAGTTATCATCCGTTCAATCTTTAGAAATTGAACTAATGAGTAATCCGAACATCCAAATTGCTGACATTTTAAAACTTGTCTCTAAAGGACTAGCCTCTCAGCAAAATGAAATACAGGAAAACGAGGAAGAAGCTCTTGCCAGTGAAGACCTTGATTTACAGTCCGGACATGGAAAAGAGGTTGTAGAATCACCAAAAATCAGGGTTAGAGGAGGAAAAGAACAAAGAGCTATCAACAAACATGTTACAAATCTTTACAGCTTCTTTAGTCAGGAGTTAAGCTCTTTATTCGAAAAGAAAACATTAGTAGATACACCTAAAAGGCTTATTAAGTTAAAGGTTCTGTCTAACATGTCTATCATGTTAGATCTTCTCTATATATTTCATGGTAAGGCCTTTACCATATACAAAACAGAATTTGGTGTGCTGTCAAATAAAAAGTTCGGTGATCAGATTGCAGACATAGAGAAAAAGTATAAGCTGATAAGATTGAAGAAAGCCGACCCTACTAATTTTAATATAGTTTACTATGAAGTTGACTTTGCTTTGTTTTCAAATTTAAAATCAGACCTGCAGGCTTTAGACAAGATTCTCTTAATACAGCAGGAAGAGTACTCTCCAATTCCACACAAAATACCCTACATTCTAGAAGGTTATTCTTACACAACACATGGTTCCGGATTAAAAGCAGATTTGATCGAAGTATTGGGTAGCTTCTTAATATGTGCAAATACAGGGTATCAGCACTACGGGTATGAAGTTTATGATGACAAAGTATCGTCATACCGGATGGACATCTTTGAAACTGCTACTTTTCTGATCCTAAATGTAAGCTGGAAGGAAGACGAAGAGGTTTACCGAGATATACTACTACTGGACCTTTTGAACTTTGTATGTCCTATGGGCTTGCAGAGTGATGAAGCTAAAACTGTCATAAGTAGTTTGCATTCATTTTATGAGAGAGCAGCACATAAAGGAACTCAGTTTCATCAGAACCTGAATTACTTTAAACATGAGATTCTCTCGAGTTATAACCTTTGGCGCCAAAGGTTTGAGGAAAACAGGCAGCAATTGATAAGGGAAACTTCTACTATTCGACTAGGTTCATTGGTTTATAGTAGCAGCTTAGGCTTCGCTGCTTTGAGACAGGCAGGTAAAGATTTCATTGTATTGAAAAAACCAGGGCTGTTGTGGGATGATGTAATGGGGGAGCTACTAATAAAGGTTTTCTATCCTCAAACTAAACTAGTCACTTACGAGCAGCAAAACATTAAGACACCTTTAGAACAAGAAACCATTGCAGACACTATTAGATAAAATCAGCATTATAGACTATAAATATGAAAAGCTGCGAGAGCAAAACGACTTTAACATTTTTAGTCTGCTACTTAATAAGCATGACGAGGTAAACCTGCACTCTAATTTTATTGCTGAGCTACTGGATCCTGAAGGCTCTCATAAACTGGGGAGAAAATTTCTGGATCACTTTCTCACGCTATGTGGTGTAGAACCGACAAAATTCAACCAGCCTGAAGTATACAAAGAGTACAGGAAAATTGACATCCTGATCCGCAGCAAGGAGCTTACTATCATCCTGGAAAATAAAATATGGGCTGGCGACCAGGATAGGCAGTTACACAGGTATTACAATACCGTTGTAAAAGAGGGAGCCGAAAATATTCGTATCATCTACCTTTCATTAGATGGCAAAGAGCCCAGCGGAAATAGTTTGGGAGATAAATCAATGACAATCTAAACAATCTGCTGCTGACGCTATCATATGGTACAGATATAAGAAATTGGCTAGGACACTGCATAAAAGAAGCAGCTCTTAACCCATCTCTAAGGGAAACAATCATCCAATACAAAAACTTAATTGAAGAACTAACTGGAAGTTCTATGAGCGGTGATGAAATACAAGAACTAATAGCGCTATTAGGCAAAAATGAGAATGCTCTACACGCTAAGAAAATTGTAGACAACTGGGTACATATAAGATGGTACACCGAGTGGAATTTCTGGAATGAACTAGAAAAGATAATTGAAGGAGAATACACAGTTTTACCAATTCATAAATTTTCTGGCGATCACTTAGATGTAGCTATCCATAGAAGTAGAAAAAGAAATCTTCAATACGGCCTAATGTTCTCGGTCAAGAAATTAAATACCCATAATATATGCTTATATATTGAAAGAGGTGATGACAACATGTACTACGGCTTAACCATCCTTGATGAACACAACAGCAGAATAGCATCCAACAGCCCTGTTTACAATGAATTTGCTGCAAGATTAGAAGAAGTAAGTAACTGGAACCGAGAGCCAGAGTGGATTGCAGGAAACTGGTTTAAAGAGCCTGTTAATTTTGAATTCTTCGGTGAACAGAATACGCTTAAGCTTGTAAACCCAGAGTACAGAGACAAATATACTAGTAAGCTGTGGGCGGAGATTAAAGACTACATAAAGGTCTGTGAACTTGAAAGCTTTGAACTACCTGTAGGCGAGCCAGCAATTTAAATTTAACAAGTTAACAAGTGTAGCTTTGAAAACACTTTTACAGAAGGTTGAAGATATCAGCCTTAGATACACCACGCCAGCAGAAAAAGGAATCAATCTTTTCAGCTTACTCAGAAACCACACAGACGAAGTACATCTGCATTCAAGATTTATAGCTGAGCTACTTAAACCTGATGGTTCCCATGGGCAGGGTCGCCTGTTTCTGGATAAATTTATCCACTTGTGCGAGGGTGAGACAATTAACTATCCAGCTCCGAAGATCAAGAGGGAGTACCGGAAAATAGACATACTTATTAAGTCGGGCAGCAATGCTATTGTAGTTGAAAATAAAATCTGGGCGCCAGACCAGGAAAGGCAGTTAGAAAGGTATCACAATACTATGATAACTGAAGGTGCTACTCCCCTGCTTGTTTATCTGACCGTAGATGGTAGAACACCTAATGCCTATACACGCGGAGCATTAAGTGAGGAAGCTATCAAGACAATTTCCTATAAAGAAGATATTCTAAATTGGATTGAGAAATGTAAACAGGAAGTTACACATTTGCCTTACCTACACGAAACGCTACAGCAATACGAAAACATTATCCGCAAACTTACCGGCACTACCATGAACGACAAAGAAACTGATGAAGTGATAGAGCTTCTGAAGCAAGAAGATCATATTCTAAACGCAGCTAAGATTGTTGAAAGCTGGAACAAAGTTAAGATCAAAACAGAATGGAATTTCTGGGATGAACTGTGCCAAAGGATAGAGCAAGATATGCCTGGTTCTATACTTGAACCTCGTAAGGTAACTTGGGAAAAGGTTAAAGACGTTGTGAAGAAGAAAAAGAAAGGCAATCCCTGGTATGGCATTATGGTTAAACTGGCAGACTACGATAATGATCTAATTTGCCTTTTCATACAGAGAGGTATCAGCGACTTGTACTACGGCATTACTGTCCTAGGCAACGGGGAAGATCGAAATAGTAGTGGTACTACTAAATATGCTACACTTGCTCGAAGTATGAGTGGGTCAAACGATACGCAGCAAGAGCAGCGATGGCTCGGTAAAAAGATGTTTTCTGAACCCATTAACTTTAAGCAGTTTAATAATCAAAGTACCTTGAAACTAATACAGCCTGAATTTAGGCATAGCTATGTTGAAAAGCTTTGGGGCGAGATAAAGGAATACATTGAAGCTTGTGATGTTAAATCCTTTTTAAGAGATAACCCAATATAACCTACTTGAGAAACTCACCAAAACCGGTGCCTTTCTGTTTTATAGTAGATTAACTTAATAACACCTATCAATAGGTCATCAACAATGATTGAAGAACTTTACTATCATGACGCAATAAGTCCAAACTTTACTGCTGCAACAGTAGGTGTTAGCAAATATAAGTGGATAGCAGTAGAAGAAGTAGACATTGATAAAAACGAGTACCAACAACGGATGCAGGAAAACAAATTTAATGTTCTCCCAATAGTTGCATCTGATGAAAATACATATGAATACTTCCGAACAGTTTCATATAATGATTACAGTACTGTGACACGGAAGAAAATTGAGTATGCAGATACCATTCCTCTTGATATAAGTATAAAAGAACTGATTTTTAAGTTTAGCTTCACCAAAAGAACCTTCTTCTTCTTAACTCTTAATGGTAAAGTATCAGGATTAGTATCACTCAGCAATCTAAACTCCCGTAGTGCACAGATTTACATTTTCAGCTTGATATGTGAGTTAGAAAGAGCGTTGGGTGAATATATTTTGAAAGAAATTCCCGAAGGGCAAATTTTAGAATATATTAAGCAAAAAGCTGTTGAAAACGAGCAATTCCAAGATATACTAGATGTTTACAAAGAGCTTAAGGAACAGGATTTAGAAGATAACATCACAGAACATCTTTATCTAAGAAACTTCTTTGAAATCATAACCAAATATGGGCTCTCCGAAAAGCTAGGCTATGGTAGTAAAGACTGGAAATCGCTCTATTCTATCAATGAACTAAGGAATCGCGTCGCTCACCCTACTCGAAGTCTGATCAGCGAAGATCAGCCAATTGATAAGTTACAATCACGGCTGGAGCGGGTTGATGACCTATTGTTCAGACTTAAACATCAGCAAGATTAACTAAATGCTTCGCAAAGACGCAGTCAGTCTTAACCACTACATAATACAATAAATCACTAAAATATCAATTATTTACTTTTCTTTATTTACATTACTTTCACGCTATAAAGCGTGAAAGTAAAATGACTAAACATAAACTTACATTACCCAAATTAGAATCCCTATTACTCAAGGCATGCGACATTCTGCGTGGCAACATGGATGCTTCTGAGTTCAAGGAGCATATCTTCGGGATGCTATTCCTGAAGCGTCTGTCTGATAAGTTTGAGGAGGACAGAGCGAACCTGAAGAAAGAGTACGAGGCGAAAGGCTGGAGCGAGGAGCTGATACAAAAGCAGCTGGACAACCCTAACAAGTATAACTTCTACATACCGGAGCAGTCGCTATGGAAGAACATCCGCCACCTGAAGAAGGACGTGGGCACGGCGCTGAACAAGGCGCTGGCTGCCATTGAGGATGCCAACCCCAACACCCTGCAGGATGTGCTGAAAGGCATTAACTACAACAAGAAGATCGGTCAGAAGGCGATGGACGATGCGAAGCTGGTGGAGTTTATCCAGCACTTCGAGAACATCCCGTTGAAGGACTCTGACTTTGAGTTTCCGGACCTGCTGGGTGCGGCCTATGAATACCTGATCAAGTACTTTGCCGACAGCGCGGGCAAGAAGGGCGGAGAGTTCTATACGCCTGCCGAGGTGGTGCGCCTGCTGGTAACCATACTGGAGCCGGCACAGGGCATGAGCATTTACGACCCTACGGTGGGCTCGGGCGGTATGCTGATCCAGAGTAAGAACTATGTGGAGGAAATGGGCGGCAACACCCGCGACCTGGCGCTGTACGGGCAAGAGATGAACGGCACTACCTGGGCGCTTTGCCGCATGAACATGCTGCTGCACGGCTTCTACTCTGCCGACATCCGCAACGAAGACACGCTGAAGAACCCGCAGCACCTGCAGGAGAACGGGGAGCTGCGCCGCTACGACCGAGTCATCGCTAACCCGCCGTTCAGCCAGAACTACAGTTCGAAGGAGATGCTGCACAAAGACCGCTTTAAGTACTGGATGCCGGAGAGCGGCAAGAAGGGCGACTTTATGTTTGTGCAGCACATGGTAAGCACGCTTAAAACCTCGGGCCGTATGGCGGTGGTGATGCCGCACGGGGTGCTGTTCCGAGGCGGTGAGGAGAAAGCCTGCCGTACCTGGCTGGTGCAGAGCGGGTTGCTGGAGGCCGTGATCGGGCTGCCGCCGGGGCTGTTCTACGGCACCGGTATACCTGCCTGTGTGCTGGTGGTAAACAAGAAAGATGCCGCCGACCGAAAAGAGGTGCTGTTCATCAATGCCGACAAAGAGTATAAAGAAGGCAAGGCCCAGAACAAGCTACGCCCCGAAGATATTGAGAAGATCAACTACGTGTACCACCACCGCCAGCAGGTGGAGAAGTACGCTCGACTGGTTTCACACCTGGAGCTGGCGCAGGAAGACTTTAACCTGAACATCCGCCGCTACGTGGACAACTCCCCTGCCCCAGAGCCGCACGACGTGCACGCGCACCTGAACGGCGGCATACCTGCCAGCGAAGTGGAGACGCTGAAACAGAACGGCATGGTGCACTATAAAGGCCTGAAAGAAGACCTGTTCTGCGACCTGAAACCAAATTACCTGCAGTTACACCCACACATCAGCGAGAAGGAAAGTATAAAGCCACTAGTGGAGGCGCATACGGGTGTGGCCGAGGTGCTGCAACAGTACAGCAACCTGTTTAGCCTGTGGTGGGGCCAGTATCAGCAGGAGCTGCAGCAACTGCCAAACGGTAAGCCGCTGTACAAGGTAAAGCAGCAAGGGTATACATCGCTGGTGGAGTTCTTCCAGCCTTTGCCGATGCTAAGCGACTCGCAGCTGCGCGGTGCTTTTGCAGGCTTCTGGAGCGACCTGAACAGCGACCTGAAATCGGTGGCGGTCAGCGGCTGGGGACCAGAGCTTATACCGGATGCCGACATACTGGCTTCGCAATTTCCGGAGCAGCTGGTGAAGATAGAGCAGTATAAGGCCCGCATAGCCGAGATAGAAGCCGCCCTGGAAGAAGCCGAAGGCGAAGACTACGACTGGGAAAACAGCGAAAGGGGCGCTCTGCCAAAGGGTATGCTGAAAGACCTGAAGGCAAAAGCCAAAACCGATAAAAGTATTAAAGTGCTGGTGGCAAAGCATGAGGCCCTAATCAAAGAGCTGAAGACGCTGAAAGCCGACATCAGCACGATAGAGAAGAAGAAAGACGAGCTGGTAGAAATGGCCCGCCAGAAAATAACACCAGCCGATGCCGAAGAACTAATACTGCAGCGTTGGCAAAACACTTTATGGGCTGGCCTGCAAACGCACCTGAAGCAGAACCAAATGGAGGTGCTGGCACAGCTGGAAAACCTGTTTGAGAAGTATCAGGTGAACATGAAGAAGCTTTTGAGCAGCAGAGAAGAAGAGCAGGCTATTTTACAGGATTTTTTAGTGGAGTTGGGATATGAATAAGAGTATTAAAGATTATTTAGAAATAGATAAGAAAGGAATACAGCCAAACTTCTTTCCTAATGAGGCTTTCTGTTATTATAGCTTACCAGATTTCGATTTAAATGGAAAGCCAAGTATAGCCTTAGGTAGAGAAATTGAAAGTAATAAGTTCTTAATAGAAGCTGGTTCACTATTGATTTCAAAGCTAAATCCACGAATAAAAAGAGTTTGGTTAGCTAATCACGAAGATGAAAAAAGAAGAGTCTCCTCAACAGAATTTGTTGTCTTAAGACCTAAAGAAACTGCTGATTCAACTTACTTCTTTTACTATTTACAACAGGACAATCTTTACAAACAGCTTGAGTCTAATGCTATTGGTTCTACAAATAGCCACGTAAGATTCAAACCTGAATTTCTAACAACAATAAAGGTAGATATTCCTAAGCTTAGGGTACAGCAGAAAATAGCCAAAATTTTGCGGAAGGTAGATGGGCAGATTGAGAAGACAGAGGCCATCATTGCCAAGTATAAAGCCATCAAGCAAGGGCTTATGCAAGACCTTTTCACCCGAGGTATAGACGTAGCCACAGGCAAACTCCGCCCCCGCTACCAAGACGCTCCTGAACTATACAAACCTTCTCCGCTGGGTATGATTCCAAAGGAGTGGGATGTTGACATTTTGGCCAATCAATGCTTTAGAAGTGGAGAGTATGGTATAAATGCGGCTTCTGTTCCATTCTCACACTCTTTACCAACCTACTTAAGGATTACGGACATTACAGATGAAGGGAAATTTGCGAAGGAGGATAAGCGTTCAGTTAATTCTCCTGAATCAAGCAAATACTTATTATCTATTGGTGACATAGTTTTTGCGAGAACAGGAGCAACAGTAGGCAAGACTTACCTTTACAATCCAGCAGACGGCCCATTAGTTTTCGCTGGATTCCTGATAAAATTCTCACCTGACCCTGCGCTTCTACTCTCTTCATTTCTAAAGTATTATACAGAAACACCTGCTTACTTGAATTGGGTACAGGTTATGAGTATGAGAAGTGGACAGCCAGGAATAAACGGGAATGAGTATGGTAAAATGTTACTCCCTTTACCTGATACTGATGAGCAGAAAGCTATTAGCAAAACTCTTAATGCCAATACAGAAATCATAGATAAAGAAACAACGAACCTGAAAAAACTTCAGCAATTAAAGAAAGGTTTAATGTCAGATTTGCTTTCAGGTAAAGTACGTGTGCAGGTAGATGAGGAAGCTATTTGCTAGTAAGGAAATATAATTTCTAAATGCTATGTTTTTCCTTAAAACAAGAAAAAACCAGTTATCGACGCTCAGAAACTACCTCATTTTGGTTGATCAGGTAGTGGTTTAATATGACTTAAAGATTGCAAGAATAAAGAAAAATGAGGGAATTCGACGAAGTAGAAAAACAGATACTAAGAAAGATAAAAAGATACAAGGAAAGTGGTATTACTATTAATTTTTCAGCCATACTTGATGATTTCTATAAAGACAGAGCTTTAAAAATCAGAAGGGATACTAAAGAGAGTTGGATTCTATTTAGCAACAGCAAATTTGGAAAATTTGATTCTAATATTGGAGCATGGATTCCTAAGGATGAAATGATAAAGGGAGTAGCGCCTTCAACAGAAATATTAATTAAAATCATTTTTTTGCTTAACTACTTAGAAAAAAATGGTTTTATTTTCCTATATGATTTTGCTGGCTCAGATGAGAAGGTCTCAATTTTCCCTACTCTTGATTCATCACCAAGGCCACACCCTTTTCCTATATCAGACAAGAAATTAACTGAACTACTGATTGAGTACTTCTATAAGGAGGTTTATATCAGTCAGAGTATAGTTACTTTAGTAAACAATGATTTCAAAACTAAAGATGAAATCCAGCATGATGAAGCTATAAAGCTAGCAAATGATAGTCTAATTGTTGGAAGAGATAGCATTAAGATAGGCAAGCAAAGTATCAAAGTTGGCAAAGACAGTATCAAAACAGCAAACAAAGCAATTACAGTAAGTATAGTTGTCGGTGCATTAAGTGTGCTACTTTCTGGATATTCTATTTACTTAACTTACGCTAATTCGGGTCAACCACTTGACCTTAACCCGGAGCAGGTAAAGTCTGTGGAGAACAAAATTACTGAAGTCTCAGACAAACTAAATAGGCTTGATAGTATTAGTCAAAACACCCGAACTACAGTAATTAAGTTAGATTCATTAATAACTACTAGTAAGCCGAATATTCCCTTAAAGGCAAAAGCGACCAAAAACTCAAAGACAGCTATACAGAGAAAACCTAACTCTTAACCGCTATGACAGAACATACTTTAGTAGAGCAACCCTTCCTGAAGCAACTGGAGCACCTCGGCTGGCAAGTATATGAGCAGCCTGCCGGTATACCTACAGATGCTACACTTTCGCTGCGCACCAACTTTAAAGAAGTGCTGCTGCCCGGCGTGCTGAAGCAAGCTCTACTAAGTATAAACCTGGATGAGAAGGGGCAGCCCTGGATAAGCGAGAAGCAGGTAGACGAACTCTATAACGAAATCAGCGACTTCGGGCGCATGCACCTGCTGGAAGCCAACAAAAGCTTCACGCACGCGCTGCTCAACAACAGTCTCCGCGTCGATTACCACGACGACCCCGCCGATCCGCGTCCTGTCAAGCTCATAGATTTCGACCATCTCGAGCGCAACAGCTTCATTGCCATCAATCAGTTTAAGGTGGATACACCGGGGCTGGCTAAGGCCTGTATCATCCCTGATGTGGTCCTATTCGTGAACGGTCTGCCGCTGGTAGTAGTGGAGTGCAAGAATACCAACGCCTATACTACCAACCCGCTGCACGAGGCCATGAAGCAACTGCAGCGCTACAGTAACCAGCGCCCTTCTACCCATGCCACCGGCCTGAAGGAAGGCGAAGAAAGCCTGTTCTGGTACAACCAGATCTGCGTAGCCACCTACGGCGACAAAGCCTGCTACGGCACCATCACCAGCCTCGATGAGCAGTTCTTCTCTGAGTGGAAGTATATCTACCCCGAAGCTTTCCAGAACTACATTAAGCCGCTGGATGTGGAGCGCAGTCAGGAACGGCTGGTGCAGGGCATTTTACCGCCTACTACCCTGCTGGATATAGTCCGCAGCTTTACCTTGTTTATGTCCGTAGGCGGAGGCAAAGAAGCCAAGATTGTGTGCCGCTATCAGCAGTACCGCGCCGTGGGTAAAATAGTGGAGCGCCTTAAAACAGGTCAGACGCCGATGGAGCGATCCGGTGTGGTATGGCACACGCAGGGCTCCGGCAAGAGCTTAACCATGGTCATGCTCATTAAAAAACTGCGCACCGAACCAAAGCTGGCCGACTACAAAGTGCTGCTGGTTAACGACCGCACCGACTTGGAAGATCAGCTCAGCGTCACCGCCACGCTCACCGGCGAGAAGATAGACTTTATTGAAAGTATAAAAGACGTAAAGCCGAAGCTCTCCACCCCTACTAGCAACGCCGTGATGGTGATGATGCACAAGTTCCAGACAAAGGAGTACAAGCTGACAGATATAGCCGGCGAGATACTGAGCCAGGCAGCAGAGCCGCTAAAGCAGTTCAACGTATTCGGGGAGGTAAACCCATCCAAGAAGATCCTGATCCTGATAGACGAGGCGCACCGCACGCAAAGCAGCGACCTGGGCAACAACCTGTTCGAGGCATTCCCGAATGCTACCAAGATCGCCTTTACCGGTACCCCGCTTATCACAGAGCGCCACAAGAAAAAAACACACGACCGCTTCGGCGGCTACATAGACCAGTACCGCCTGCGCGATGCCGTAAACGACGGGGCCACCATTCCCATCCTATACGAGGGCCGCGAGCCCGACAATGCTATCAATCAAAAGGGCGAATTAGATCAGAAATTTGAAGAAGCTTTCGGCAGCAAAGAGCAGAAAGAAAAAGAACTGATCAAGCGCAGGTATGCTTTAGGCAGCGACCTTCGTGAAGCTGAAGAGCACGTTGCAGCCGTTGCCCGTGATATTGTACATCACTACACCGAAAACATCCTGCCCAACGGCTTTAAGGCACAGGTGGTAACCAGCTCGGTGCTGGCAGCCGTACGTTACAAAGATGCGCTTCTAAAAGCGCTGCAGGAGAAAGTGGCTGCGCTTAAAGTAGAAGCCAATCCGGATGAAGAACTGATCAACAAGCTGGAATTCCTGCAGGTATACGTCGTAGTTTCCGGGCAAGGCACGAACGAAGAAGCCATCATCACGCAGGCCCGCAAAGAAGCTTCTGCCGCCAACGCCGTAGATAACTTCAAGAAAGCCTTCGACTACGATAAACCGGAAACAGGTATAGCCTTCCTGGTAGTATGCGAGATGCTGCTGACAGGCTTCGATGCCCCTATCGAGCAGGTGATGTACCTGGACAAGAAGCTAAAGGAGCACAACCTGCTGCAGGCCATTGCTCGCGTAAACCGTACCTACAAAGGCAAAACCCGTGGCTATGTAATTGACTACGCCACTAATACCCAAAACCTGCAGGGCGCCCTCAGCATTTACGGCTCCAACGAGGTGCAGGAAATTATGGAGAACCTGAAGGGTGTGGAGACGGAGATACCGGTGCTGGAGTCGCGTTACCGCAGGCTGGTGCAGCTCTTCGAAGGCAAAGGAGTAACCAATTTCGAAAAATACCTGACCCAGCAGATAAAGGACATTCCTACCCTGCTCAAGCTACAGGAGCAATGCATAGAACTGGCCGCAGACATTAAGTTCCGCTCCAGCTTCGATGTATACCTGAAGCAATTCATGGAGAGTATGGACATCGTGTTGCCACGCCCTGCCGCTTCGCCCTACCGCATACCGGCCAAGCAACTGGGCCACCTGCAGATCCTGATCCGCAACCGCTACAAAGACGACACCATCAACATAGAAGGTGCCGGTGAGAAAATCCGCCAGCTTATCAACGAGCACCTTGTCAGCCTGGGCATTAACCCGAAGATCCCGCCAGTAGAGTTACTCTCCAAAGACTTCATCAAGGAAGCCAGGAAGAACAGCAATCCCAAAGCCGTAGCCTCGGAAATGGAGCACGCCATCCGTAAGCACATCAAGGTAAACATAGATGATGACCCAGCCTTTTACACCAAACTGAGCGAGCGCCTGGAGAAACTCCTGAAGCAACACCACGACGATTGGGATGCCATGGTAAAAGCCCTGGAAGACCTGCGCAACGAAGCCGCAGCTGGTCGGCAGGCAGGTATAGCCGGGCTCTCTGCCACCGAAGCCCCTTTCTACGACCTGATGATGCAGACCGCCTTTAAGAGCAAGACTCCATCAGCTGAAGAGGAAGAAAAAGCGAAAGCTACTTTAAAGCTGGCGGTAAAGCTGATGAGAGCCACAATTAAGTTTACCAGCTTCTGGGAAAAGGGCAGCGAGATAGACCTGCTTAAAGGTGACTTGTCTGACATCCTGATTTCTTCGGATGTAGAAGCTTTGATTGAGCATGAGAGTAAGATTATAAATGACCTGCTGGACCTGGCAAGGCGCAGACACAACGAGTTGATTCATGAAGAGCAGCAAGCACCTGATCCAGTATAATCTTAAGCGAAGCCAGCGCAAAACAGTCAGTATCTATGTAGAGCGTGACGGCGAGGTAATGGTGATGGCTCCCAAAGAGATGTCGGATGCCGCAATCGACGAACTGGTAGACAGTAAAGCCGCTTCTATCTTTAAGCACCAGGCAGAGCTGGAAGAGCTGAACCAGGTAAAGAAAACCCGCGAACCTGTAAACGGTGAAAGCTACTTATACTTAGGTCGTAATTACAGGCTGGAGTTAGTAGAAAAGCAGGAAGCCCCGCTAAAACTGAAAGATGGTTATTTTCTGCTACAGAAGAAGCATGCCCCTAAAGCTGAGCAAATCTTCAAGCAGTACTACAAGGAGAAAGGCGCCAAGCGCATTCCAGAACGCGTGCGCTACTACGAAAAACTGATGGGCCTCACCACCAGCGAAATCAAGATTATGGATCTGCAAAACCGCTGGGCCAGCTGCAACACCAAAGGCGACCTCAACTTTCACTGGAAGTGTATGATGGCCCCACTCAAAGTGCTCGACTACATCATCGTGCACGAACTAGCCCACCTGATCCACGCCAATCACTCTGAAGCTTTCTGGAACGAGGTAGACAAAGTACTGCCGGATTACCGGGAGCGGAAGAACTGGCTGCGGGTGAATGGAGCAGGGATGGATTTGTAGAAACTAAGCTCCTTCGGTTTTCGCGACTGGCTGGTACTGGTCTAAGGCAGCTTTCAGATTGCCCATGGTTTCCTCTTTTAGCCACTCTGGGCTTATCACTTCCACATCCTTTCCATAAGACAGGATAAGTCGCTTAAATTCAAAATTGATAACTAGATCCAGCTTTACCTCCAGAAGATCAGGCGCGAGCCACTTGTCATGCTGAGACCCATGAATAGGTTTATTTATCACATATTTCCCAGCTCTTCCGTTTAAATGCAATACCACAGGCTCAGTGGTAGCTCCGACAGGTTTCGTTACGCCGATCATTTCATCAAAGTACTCAAACCAATCAATTTCTGTGTTAGGGTGATACTTCCCATCAGTCTCAGTGATGCTCACAATCCTATCAAGTGCGAGATTCCAGTTATAAAATCCCTCATCAGGGTTGTAACCAAATAAAAACCACCTGTTGTTATACTGCTTCAGGTAATAAGGATGGATCATAACATCGTAAGGAGCATCATTCTCAAAAGGTTGGTAACTCACACACAGCACCTTTTTATATAAGATAGCATTATGCAGCTCCCCTAATAGCTCAATACCTTTTAAATACAGATTATTGTCGAAGTCGATTATCACATCCTCTTCCTGTTTTAACGCAATACCCTGATTTAGCTTGGCCAGTATCTCATGCACATATTCAAACTGTGGCATACCTTTAAACTGAGCCAAAATGGTCATAGCATTGCGGAGCTGATTTATTTCAACTTCATTTAAGGGTGAGTTATCTATTGAGAAAGAAATGTCAACATACCTGTAGTATACCCTCTTGCTCTCTCTATGCTTATGTAACTCTATACTATAACCTTCACTGCTCTCCATAAAAGCTATGTCCTCAAATATCTGCCTACGGCTTATGCCTTTAGAATCTGGATCAATCTCAAGTAAAACTTTATTGCACTCATCAATAAGATCCTGGATAAAATACCGCCTACCTGGATTACGAAAGCATCTATCCAGTACTTTATATCGAATTACAGCATGTTTATTTCTTGCCATGGCTTTTATTTAGAATAGTGCAGCTCTGCTGCACAGGGACCTGTTCTCTTTGTGATGTAATGTTTTACAAACCATCTGCAAAATAAAAATAAGACATTACATTTGTGCAGTTGTACTGCACAGTTTTATATTTACTTTGCAACATGTTCTTTGAATGCCTGCTCTAAGATTTTGATTTTTGCCAGCTGTCATGCAGGAGCAATCCTGTGTGAAAATCGGCTGGTGTCCCATAGCAATATGGGATGAAAGCAACAATTTGGTCATTGTAGACCAGTTTTGTTGTTAAAGTTGAGGCCCAGTCTGTTATACATTTTGTTATCCACTCTTGTATACCAGTTATGCTGTTTTTTTCCCCCTCATTCTTTTTTTCGAGTTTCTCATAAACAAAGAAAACACGAGCAGGCATTCAGGAGCATTTTAGCTATCAAGATGAGTATCAAAGAAGAACAGAGCCAGTACATCCTTTCCAGCTTCAGCAGCATGAAGAGCAAAGAAGACTTTGTGGGTCTTCTGAATTATGCTAAAGTTATCATATATGGTGATAAGGCCGTTCCTTTTACTTTAAAGCACCTCAATTACCATAGCAACCCACAAGTCAGCAAGAACCGCTACACAGCTTTTACAATCAAAAAGAAGTCTGGAGCTAACAGGACCATTCATGCCCCTTCTAAAGGATTGAAGGCTATTCAGAAATGCCTTAACTTGCTACTACAAATCGTTTATGCTCAACACCAGCATAAAGCTGCAACTGGTTTTGTTCCAGGTAAGTCTATCGTAGATAATGCAAAGTTGCATACCAACAGCATCTATGTTTACAACCTTGACTTAAAAGATTTCTTCCCGAGCATTGACCAGGCCCGTGTTTGGGGCAGGCTAAAGTTTCCTCCGTTCAACCTAAACGAGAAAAGCGGCAGGCTTGAGCTAGCTAATATGATAGCCTCCCTCTGCTGTCATCAGCTGGAGGTAGAGCGTCTTCAGCCAGATGGATCATGGCAGAAAGACGTTAGGAACGTATTACCTCAAGGTGCCCCAACGTCTCCCACTCTTACTAACATCATCTGTCAACAGCTAGACTTTTATCTCAGTGCTGTAGCCAAGCGCTTTAACCTGAAGTACAGCCGCTATGCTGATGACATTACCTTTAGCTCTCAGCATAATGTTTACCATGAAGGTGGTGAGTTCTTGAATGAGCTTCATCGAATTATTGCTGCTCAGAACTTTCATGTTAAGCCAAGTAAAACTCGCCTGCAAAAGAGAGGTTACCGCCAGGAAGTAACCGGTATAGTGGTTAATGAACATGCGAGTGTGCCCAAGCGGTACATTAAGCAGCTACGCATGTGGCTTTATTACTGGGAACAGTATGGCTATGACAGGGCTTACTCCTACTTTGTACAACAGTACAAAGTAGATAAGGGCTATACAAAGAAAGGTAAACCTAATATGGCCAATGTCATCAAGGGCAAGCTTGACTACCTCAAAATGGTGAAAGGTAGTGATAGTGCTGTTTATCAAAAGCTAACAGAGCGATATGATCTTTTGCGAAAGGAAGAGCCTGCAAAAACCAAATTAACTATATTTAGTACTATATCAGAAACATCTGAATCAGACTCCTCTTTTATCAAAATTGTAGTAGAGAACTCTGCTTCACCCTCTATTCCTGATAAACTAACCAGGGAGATAAATATTCCCAAAGACACAGTCCTTCCACATGTTTTACTGATTGACAATAAACTGGTAATTGAAGGCACAACTCCTACAAAGAAGCTATTACCTCACAATCCCATGCATACAGTAAGCTTCTTAAAGAAGTTTAAAATTGCAGATGGAAGTGGCTTCAAAGAACTAGTACATGATGTTATTCTATCCGATGAGATCGTGGATGATATAATTTCAAAAGTTAAAAGTCATCCTAATTTTATATATCATTATAAACAAGAGAGGGTTTCTAACATAGAGTATATTAATGTTGGTATACAGAGTGAGGTTATACAATTAATTAACCTTTTTGAATCTGAAGGTATACCTTTTTATAAAGAAACAGGTAAGCATCCTTTTAATAATGATGAGAAGTATACTGAATTTGCTAAAAAATTCAAGAAAAAGTACAGATATGGCAGTGGTAGCGAGTACAGTAAACTTCATCAGGACATTTTAAATATTGCTATTGATCAAAAAATACCTCAAGACTGTATTGAGTTTTTACCCGATGAGCGAGCTTTCAACATCAGGTCAGGCTTTTTCACTTGGCAGCCACTAATATACAGAGGGTTAAGACACATTTTCCAATGCATAGCTGACCACTCAAACATTCATGGGGAAAGCCTCAAGCATGTTGATGATAAAGAAGTTTTAGTTAAAGCTGAGAAGGGTGATGCAGATGGACATAAGTTTATAGAAGTAAGTATTCTGGATAAGAATAGTAAGGCAACAATTGATAGTGATTTACTTCTACATTTCTACAAGGAATCAACAGCTTTCAAGCAGGACTTCAGGAACCTATGTGATTGGTTCATAGAGTGTGACTTTACAGCCGAACCACCTAAGCGAATTAATTTGCTTATTGCAAGACGGCTCGGGTCTGAGTCAGTTGAAATTGAACCTCTAAGTAACCCTGTGGGGGGCTTTAAACATGTTTTAAGATTTTATGATGTTAGATAGAATCATTATAGTCGACGATAAAGCATCTAGTGAGGACTACAGTACATATTCTGTCTTAGATTTGCTTAATCCAGAACAAAAAGAAAGAGTTGAATATCATTCAGACACTAAATATCTATGGAAGGCTGCTGACAATGAAGATGAAGTAGTCTTGCTTTCAAGCTTTAAAAACTTTAGCTATATATTTATACATGATAGTTTCAATGACCCTCTATTACCTGATGGACTTTTGCCAGTGCTGATAAAAGAATTATCCAGCACATCAAAAGTTGTTCTATTCTCAGGCAGTAAGCCTGATTCAAGTACTCCCTTGCGCACTCAGGTAGATCCGTCTATAGCGACTGATATTTTTTATTATGAAGTTCTGAGAAGACAGTACTACACCAACCTTTCCTCATTTATTGATAGCTTCTTCATGTTTGGGGAGTTTAGAATCAAATATCTATATAATTCAGATATACCTCCCTTCAAAGACAGAGGATATGAGCTGTTACATGATATAATGGATAAGCTTGAATCCTCCACAACAGAAGCTGTTTATTCTAAGTCCTTCCGAGATCTATTAACGCTATATAACTATGATGATATAGAATCAGTCTCGAAAAGGTTTGAAGCTATGTCTCTGGATGAAATAATTGAGGCCCTTGAAGATTTAGTAGAAAACAGCTAATCCTTATCTTATTTGATGAATATACTTATACACCTGTCAAACTCGTCCCTGCAATTTAAGTCTGACTTCTTCTTACCTATAGATGTTGAAGATCATCTTTTGAGGCAGGAACCTAGCAATTATCTGTATTTAAATAATAGAGAAGAATATTATACCAGCTTAATTTCTGAATCTCTAGACCTGACAGATTATAAAGATGTTAAATCCATTGTTATTGATAAGAATTTAGGTGGAAGTGGTTGGGTAAGAGCCATCAATCTAGCTGGACACATTAGATGCAGCACTTACACTAATTGCAACCTCAGTAATGTGCCTATAATTCTCACAGATGCAAGTGATCTCTATTTAGAAGACCCGTCAATTAAGGAGTCTTCAGTTATAAATTTCTTTCACACCGAAGGTTTTTACTTCAGAAGGCATGACCAGATTTTTACAGTAGTCTCTGATAAAATAACCGGTGTGTCACAGCCTGCTATTAACAACGAACTACGCAAACTAAAGGGAGGGTCTTTTAATGGAATAAATTTAAAGACTCCTAATGACAACCGCCATCAGTCTACAAACGAATGGGGCGCTATGCGGCTTGCATCAAATTTCGGATTATTGGATTCAATTCAGTTTAATTACCCTAAACACCTATACTTCAAGTATATATCCAAGCTTCTGGTAGAAATTTCCAATAAAACAACTGACTCTTCACTTTGTGGCTTATTCAATAATGTTTTATTGATTGACGATAATGCAGATAATGGGTGGCAGGAATTAATAAGCCTTATCTTATCCTGCAATGTAGATAAGAGAATATCTACAAGTGAAGTACTTGCATGGCAAAACATCACACCTGAAAAGTTTTGCAACTATGACTTGATATTTCTAGACCTCTATCTTGATAAAGGAAAAGTAGATAGTACATCTTCAATTAGAACCTTAAAATTCATTAAGTCAAAATTTCCCCAAATCCCAGTAATCATTTTTACAGCTTCTGATAAAGCTTGGAACTTAGATCTAATTCTTGAATCTGGAGCAGATGCAATGTATGTAAAGGAATCACCAATATACTTTCGGGACCAAGAATATAGTGTTAGAAACTACAATGACTTCAAAGAAACCATTCAGTTCATTAGTGAGAAGTATAAAATTTTGAAGCCTTACTGGTCTGCTATCCAGCATATCTTATCAGATAATCATTTCAATACAATTGAAAATTCCCCTAAAAGAATAAAAGCACGAATAGTAGAACGTTTTAAAATGTTCTATGGTCTTCTAAAGAAGGGTTATGAACAATGGGAGTATGACAAAGCAACGTTTTACTACTCTGATTATGAATTAGCCTTCATTACCTTATGGAGCATCTTAAACGAAATCCAAGAAGCTTATTACGAGAAAGATGACAGAACGCCACTAACACTTTTTGATCAAGACTTAAATCCAATCCAAAAGCATCCTGGGGAGACAGTTAGTATAACGCCAATACCAGGCTTTAATTGGATCATAAAAAACCAATCAGAATACTTCTTAAAGCATGAATTTGTGTTTGAAGGCTTTAGCGATCATGACGGAACACCTAAAACCAGAAGAAATGCAAGAGGTAGAGAGTATTTTAAATTAACTAGCGCTGGAGTAGAGTGTGCATTAGAATACAACAGTAAAGTTTCACCGTTTTATAGGAATGGTTCAACTTCCAATCGTCAGACATTTCACAAAGAATTAAGTAATCAGATAGCATTTCTTATCTTAAATAAGAATACTCTTAAATCTAGTGCAAAAAAGGACAGCTACTTAGTCAATCTAAAGGAGCTAACTGAAGTTAGAAATCATTTATACCTTACTCATGGGGAAACATCAGAAGTATATTTTAGACAAACCGAAGAGGACAAGAGAAGTAGTGGGGCTTCCAATATTACTCCAGACAGAGACATAAAAAAATTATTCGAACTAATTGAGTTCCTTCTAACTGGAAAAGAGGCAGAGATTACATTTTAGAAATAACCAATGCTTATTTACTTGTGCATATTGACTGCACACTTGCTCTATACCTTTGTTTTGTAATCGATAAAACATGAGCATATTTTACCACTTCCAACAACTTTTACTCAGTGATGACCAAAGAACAGCTTTAGAAAGGATTGAATCCTTTCTGACTAGCGACAGTCAAGTCTTCATGTTGAAAGGGTATGCTGGAAGCGGTAAGACTACTATATTGAAAGGATTAGTAGCACACCTAAAAGTTATAGGGAAAGATTTTGCCATGCTGGCTCCAACTGGCAGAGCTGCCAAGGTGCTGCGTGATAGAACCGGTCGTGGAATGACCATACATCGGGGCGTTTATAACTTTGAGAAGCTACAGTTAAAAGAAGTTGATTCAGAGGATGTCGCAGAAAAGTCTTACCACTACTATTTCCCAATAAAAGATGAGATAGAAGAAGGAAGAGTCATTATTGTGGATGAAGCTTCAATGATTGCAGAGAAGAAGGTTCAGCATGAGCTCTTCACCTTTGGCACAGGACATTTGCTGTCAGACCTGCTCACCTATTCAAAGATCAAGACCACCAAGAACAAAATAATTTTCGTTGGTGATCCGGCACAGCTACCACCAGTAACTGATCCTACATCCTTAGCATTCGAGAAGAGCTTTTTTGAAGAGCGCCAGATTACGGTGGTCGAGGCTGAGATGAAGACCGTGATGCGCCAGGCAGCCGAGAACCCTATCCTTCGCAATGCCGCGAAATTCAGAGATCTGATGGCAATCCCTGACAGGACTGAGCTAGAATTAGATTTCGATAACAAGCATTTTGTTAAAGCTAGTGCTGAGGAGATAGCGGAAAGATACACTAATCACTTCCCGCTTCCTGAAGTAGGTAACGGGGTGATAATCTCTTTTAGTAATGCCCAATGTCTTTCATACAACAGAGCTATCCGTGAAAAGATATTCCCGTCCTGTCGGGACATTGTTGCTGGTGATGTTATACTGATCAATAACAATAACTACCATACCTACGGTACAGAACTCTATAACGGAGATATGGCTCAAGTTATAGCAGTATCTGAGAGGCTCGATACACAATCAGCTCCAGTTTATGTAACGGAAGGTCGCGAAAAGGTAAAAAAAACCGTTACCTTAACTTTTCGTGACATCGTTATCAAGCTTCCTAATCACTCGGAAGACATCAAGTGCAAAGTCTTTGACAGCCTTTTGAACAACACTGCGGCGGACCTGACAATAACAGAACTCAAGGCGCTGTACATCAACTTTGTTATTAGATTCAATGATGAACAAAGACGAAGAAAAGATCAGGGATTGGCTACATGTAGAGAAGGATCGGAGGAGTTTCGGAACCAGCTAAAGGCTGATCCTTACTTCAATGCCCTGCGTATCAAGTACGGCTATGCCATCACATGTCATAAGTCTCAAGGCGGTGAATGGGACACAGTATTTGTGGACTACTATGGTCGCACGGGGCTGAAGGATGCTCAACTCCGCTGGTCTTATACAGCTATTACCAGGGCAAAGGACAAGTGCTACAATATTAATCCACCTTATTTTACGGCGTTCAGCAAACTTGCCTTTTCCCCTATTGGCCCAATTGGGAAAGTGCCGAGTGAGGCGATCCAGTTTAACAATATACCTTCTTCTCCTTTCCATCCTGCAAACTCTCATGCTTGTAAGAGTTTAAAGTATCATGAGATAGTTGAAAAAATCGCCGACACTCATTTTTCCCTTGATATGGTTGATTCTAAACCATACATGGAGATTTATTTTTTCAGAGTAGATGGCAAGGAACTGCGTGCCCAGGCAACACATGATGGGGCAGGCATTTTCAGTGATTTCGTTCTGTTTGGAACAGAAACAGAAGAAGCAAAAAGTCTTTTATCTATCATTAATCAACCTTATGAAAGGCAGTTCAGGGTTGATTATACCCCATCACACCCGAACCTGGAGAAGTTGTTTTCCATTGTACAGGAAAGCTGTAATACAGCGGGAGTGTTTATAACGAATATCATAGAATCTCGCGCGAATTATTATGTTACCTATTACTTTAGAACTTCTGCAGTTAGTTCTTACATCCAATTCTACTTCAATGGGAAGACACAGCTAACAAGAGCTATCCCTAAGTCTGTTATGGGAGAGCAAGATGAAAAGCTAAAGCAATTAATAACTACAATCTCACAGCATGCCTGCTAAAGAAATAAAAGAGTTACGCCAATCCGGAAGATTAGAAGAAGCCTATGCCATGGCTAAAGCTGAGTTAGAAGCTGAGCCTAATAATCTGTGGGCAAAACGCAACTTGAGTTGGGTACTGTACAGCCAATTGGATAAGGCCGCAAGCAACCTCAATCTGTTTCTGGCAAAACTGGAGGAACTGGAAACACTCGAGCTGCCTGAAAGCGAGGAAATGCTTTATGACAATCTCTCTATTGTAATTGCTAAGGCTGTCCGCCATATTACCGGGCACCAAAACATAAACTTGAGTAGCCTGGATACGCTATTTTCAAAAGTAAGTACCCTTCCACTGGTAAAGCCCTCCAAGTGGTATACCTCTCTATTTCAAGCATTCCATAAGGGCTACAGGGACACAGATAAATACATTGCTTTTGCTGACTGGTGGGGACTGGAAAACTTCAGAGAAGAGGATTACCAGAAGGACAAGATGCCTGATGGCAAAGAGATGATGGCAATTGCTGAGCAGGCCTATATTGCCTATTCCAAACAACTCTTGCCTAAGCATACTATGTTTGGAGAGGAAATCTTCAACAAAGAGAAGGTAGAGGCGTTCATGCCCAAGCTGGATCAGATAGTGGAGAGCTATCCAAACTATGTGTACCCAGCTTATTACAAGGCTAAGTTATTGTTAGCCTTAGGAGATGAAGAAAACCTGCTCTCTGCTATTCTTCCCTTTGCTAAAAAGAAAAGGAATGACTTTTGGGTGTGGGATGTATTAAGCGAAGCCTTCAAGGGCGATGAGGAGAAAATCTTAGCATGCTACTGTCGCGCTTTGACATGCAATAGCCCCGAAGAAATGCTTGTGAGTCTTCGTCAGAAAATGGCCACCATCTTTATTGCTAAGGAGCTTTACAACGAGGCCAGAACTGAAATAGAGAAGATAGTGGCTGCCAGGACTGCTAAGGGCTGGTCTATATCCAACACTCTCACAGGCTGGCAGAAGACCGAATGGTATAAGCGAGCTATTGCAAAAAAATCTAACCATGACTTCTACAAGAGATACACTCATGTGGCAGATAACCTCCTGTACAGCGATGTTGAGGAAGAGAGTGTGCTTGTAACCTTTGTCAACTCAGATAAGAAGATGCTGAATTTCACAGCTTCTGAGGACAAGCAGGGCTTCTTTAAGTATGACCGACTCATTGACAAGGTACGCGTTGGAGACACCCTAAATGTACGTTTCCAGAGTGGAAGCAAAGACGGGCTGCACAAAGTATTCACAGCCTCAAAGGGCACCGATGAAAGACTAAAGCAGCAGTTCTTTAAGGAGGTGGAGGGTGAAGTAAGAATTGCAGAAGGCAAGGAGTTTGGCTTCGTAGGCGATGTATTCCTCCACCCTACGGTCGTGAGTAAGAATAAGCTGGCTGCTGGCATGACCATCAAAGGACAAGCAATGAAATCCTTCGATCCTAAGAAGGGACAGTGGGGCTGGAAGTTAATAAGTATAGATTAATATAACTTACATTTAGCAGTCTTACTTGAACCTACTACCTATGGAACTTGACACTAACAATATTACAAAACTCTGTATTAAGCATAAAATTACCATAAGGGACTTCTTTTTACTGTACTGCCTTGTAAAAGAAGATTTAGATAATCTGAGAATGTATATTGACCACTCTGTGGACCCATGGTACAGTAAAGAGGACTGGAACCGGCTTTATCGCAAAGGCCTTATCGATTTCAAAGGAGTAGAAGGCAAAAATTACGACTTGGAGAATATACCTGCAGAGATTATTATTGTTTCTCCTGTCTTCCGCAGAGACATACTAAAAAAGCAATTGTTTAGTTAAGCGTGCTGCTATGCAGTAAATACTTTTAATGTGCACGTGCAAGAGAGCTTATCTATCTCGGAGTGCTAACTCTTGCTAAGATTTTGCCAACTCTTTCCCCAACTACTGTGCATTTCTGCTGCACACATTGCCCACATCTTTGTAACATCAAGACTAACACTAACCCTTTTCTTTCTTTGCTTATGCAATCTCAAGTTGAGCCCTATCCAGTATTTGAGAAAAAAGCTTTTCAAGCCTTCGATATTTTTAGAAACGAATTATCTCCAAGTGATTATTCCTTGGTACCATTCTTTTTCTTCTTAAGAAAAGCAGGAGTACTGGACAGAATATTAGAAGGAAATCCTTCAGATGTTAAGGCACAACTGAAGGACCTCGTTTTCGACTATGTCCGAGTGGCTTCAACTGAGGGAAAGTTAGACTTAGTATTTGAGACCCTCTCTCCAGTTATAGATAGGCTTTCTAATACGACCCTACTAGACCTAGTCCGATTTCTGGCATCATTTGATGAGGTGTCTTTTCAGCAACATTTTGAAGAGCTGTTTGAGAGCTCACTGTATAGGGCTTCAAAGATTGAGGGACGCGCTGGTGGCCAGCACCTTCAACCTTTGGAACTAAGTAGGCTTGTTTCTTCACTAGCGAATACTCCTGCTGGCGGTAAGGTTTATAACCCTTTTGCTGGGCCGGCTTCTCTTGGTGTGCTTATGGAAAGAGATGTCGCCTATTATGGTCAGGAAATTGACCCTAGAACTTGGGCATTAGGTCAACTGCGGCTATTGGCTCATGGTAAGGCCACAGAAAATCAGTATCAGTTGGGCAACTCAGTTGATGATTGGAATCCCGCCTCTCTTAAGTATGATCTAATTGTTGCAAACCCTCCAATGGGTATGAGACTAGCTCCGTGTTATGAGAATGAATTTGGCCGTTTCAAAACAGTCGAATCTTTCTTCATTAGTAGAGCTTTAAAGGACCTCAAGGAAGAAGGGAAGATTATTGCTGTATTGCCACAAGGCTTTCTCTTTAGAGGCGGTGTAGAGTTAAAAATAAGGCAACTCTTGATAGAACAGGATCTGTTGGAAATGGTTATTTCTTTTCCAGGTGGCATACTGTCAAACACAGCTATTCCCTTTGCTCTTTTGGTAATCAATAAGGCAAAAGCTGACAAAGGTGAAGTCCTACTGATAAATGCTGATGATTTTGTGGAAAGGGTATCCAACAAGGAGCGCCGCATCCAATACGCCCCTCTACATGCAGCAATCACTAATGCAGAAGAGTCTAACGGCTTTTTGCGCAGGGTCAGTAATGCTGAAATAGCCACACATAATTACAACCTACACCCAGGCCGCTATTTTATTGAAGAGATAGAACCTGTTAAGCCAGATGAACCGCTTGTAGAGCTTGGTAAGCTGCTAAAAGAAGTCCGAGGAAAAAAACCACAGTCAGCAACAAAAGGCAGGCTCATTCTTCTCCGAGACCTGAAAGCAGAGTCAGGTAACTTCTACCTTGACACAAGGCAGGTTGAGATTTCAGAGATACCTCCACAGGCTCATATCCTTGATAGGTCTGCTCTTTTACTAACTGTGCGCTGGAATACCCTTAAACCAACTTACTTTAAGTTTAAGGGGGATATTATCTACGCCACTAAGGACATCTTAGCCTGTGAGATTGACGAGCAGCGTGTTGATGTAGGTTACTTGATAAAAGAGCTTTCGGCTGATTATGTTCTTGAGCAGATTGCCAAGTATCGTACTGGTGCAGTAATACCGTACATCTCTAAAAAAGATCTCTTTCAGGTTAAAGTTAAGCTTCCTCCCTTGGAGGTACAGAAAGAGAGGCTTATTCAGGCTCTATTAACGAAGCAATCATCTGAACAGGCGAAGCACATCTCTGATCTTACACAGATGAGATTAGAGATGTTCAGGGAATTTGCATCTGCTAGACATTCTCTTAATCAGTACCTCAATGGTATTAGCTCTGGTGTTGCCGCTACCCATAAATTCCTCCTAAAGAATAACGGCAAGGCTATAAGCTTAACGGATAAATTCTCTGAAACTCTTGGCACAACGGTCGAAGAACACCTTAACTCACTTAAAGGCAAAGTAAAGCTCATGTCAGAGCTTTTAGCTTCTCTTGAGGTAAAGCTGGCGAAAAAGCCTGTTGAGCAGCTGGATTTATTTAATTTGGTTAAAGAGGCCCAGCACCTATTTGCAGATCCCGAGCTATTTTCATTTCGGCTTGAAATAGACAAAGAGTCACTCAAGAATGGCAACAGGAGTGTCATTCAACCTTTTGTTATTATTAACAAGGATGACTTCTTTAAACTGTTTTCTAATATTGTGGAGAACGCCAAAGTCCATGGCTTCGGATCCCGAAAAGGAAATATTATCAAAACTGATATTAGTTATGATGCCGGCACAGAATCTTTGATCTTAGTGATTGCCAATAACGGCTGTCCACTTCCAAAGGGATTCAACAAGAACCTGTATTCTATTAGAGGTGAAAAGGCTGGCAATACAGCACAAAATGGTATTGGAGGCGCTGATGTAGCCCAAATTGTGAGAGACTACAATGGCAAGTTTGATTTAATAAGTGATGAAGACAGCGACTTCCCTGTCTCAGTTAAAATTTCTTTCCCACTTTTTAAGCAATAATCTATGAAGTATACTGTACTGTGGATTGACGATGAGTATCAAAAGCAAGATGATGTTATCTCAGATGCTGAATTCAGCGACATAAGGCTAGTCCCTTTCACAACTCACGAGGAGGGCATGCATGAACTTGAAAGAAACCTCGCTAAGTATGATGGAGTAATTTTGGATGCAAAAGTTTTAAAAAATGTAGGTGATGATGTTCCTGGGCTAGGCGGGCTGAGAGCCTCCATTCTTCGTCTTGAGCAGTTATCTACTAAGAAGAGAATCCCTTACTTCATATTCACTGGCCAGGCTGATTACATGGAGAGTAGTGTGTTTGAAGATGGCTTTGGGAAGTACTATGTAAAAGCAAGGGATAACGAGAAACTTTTTACAGATATCAAGGCAGCCGCAGACAAGCTCGAAGACACACAAATAAAGCATCGTTATCAATCAGCTTTTGACGTCTGTACGGAAGCCTATATTGGTCAAAGCGCACTAGAACCACTGCTAGCAATACTAAGAAGCTTTTCTAATCCAGAAGCCGAGATCGATGATGAACTGTACTTCAATCAACTCCGCATTATCCTTGAGAAGATGTTCAGGTGTGCTCACCGCTTCGGACTTAGTCATGCAAAGTGCATTGATGAACATGGACAGGTAATCTTAGCAGCTTCAAGTCTGTTTATGTCGGGGCTAGAGGTTAAGTACTTAGGGATAAAAGCTGCCCGACCACACTTCCCAAAGTTAATCGCCTCTCATGTAAGAATTATACTAGAGATTACTAATGCGGCCTCACACAGTGAAACACAAGAGGCGGATAGCAGTAAGACAAATCTTTCTGAATACAGGAATACGGTCAACACTCCTTACCTGCTCTATAGCTTAGCGTTCAAGCTGCTGGATATACTTATTTGGTTCAAGTACTATGTAGATCAGAACAATGACTATGAAACAAATAAAGCCTTGTGGGTATCTGCAATACCAGAGGAGGTCACAATGAATGAGAATACTGGATCTGAGGGTGTGATTATTAATAAAAATATTAAAGGTTTCGCTTTTTTCAGCCCCAATGACAATAGTGGTAATGCATTTGTTCCTCCAGCGCTTGTAAATAAATTTTCATTGGCTGAAGGCACAAGAGTATTGGCGATAACCAGAGTTGCTGAAAAAGGTTTACAAGTTGAAACAATAACAATATTGAACTAAGATTGCTTTAGCCAATAACCCATTAAAGCAATACCGAGCTGTAGGCAGGTGCTGTAGCGCACTATAGTTCCCAGGGCGTTGGCCTTCCCACCAGTTTGCCCATTTGATCATTTTGCATGCTGAATACCTTCAACAGCAGCAACGGCTTATCCTTTCTTTCCATTCACTTCTCCTTAAATGTCTCCATGGTGACGAACGTACCTTCCTGCAGTCGCTCCCGTTGGAGGGTATAGACTTGGCCCTGAAGTTGTCTTGGTATGTGCTCACGCTCCTGACCTACGCCGAATTGCCCTCTACTTTGCCTGCCCCTATTGACCACATGGCGGGCGATACATAGCGGAGGGGCTCAACTCCACCCACCTGTCCGTATTGTGACGCGTAGGTAAATTGGCAACAGATTATCCCTGGTAGTTCTAACTTTCCTGCCGTAGGAGATGATGCTGATCTTGGCGTCTGGTCTGCACCAGTCAATGCACACGTTTTGGCACACGGCCACCGGTAAGTATGCTGTGTATACCTATTTTGAGCTAGAAATGACTTGAATTTACTTTATAAGTGCTTGTTTTCAGGTGTTCCCGTTTGGATTCGAACCAAAGACCTACTGCTTAGAAGTTTCATGCTACCCATGAATACAAAATTTATTAGTCGAGGCAAAGGTGTGCGAGCAGTATGAAAAGTGATAGCCATTATATCACATACATCATCTATCATTAACATTACATAAGAATTTCTTTTCTCAGAAACATATGATGCATCTTCTTGGTCTTCATAATTTCTAAATGGATCAGAATCCGGCTATATATTGACTGAATAGAACCAAATAACTTTGCCGAGTTTTTGATCACTTAACAGTAGAACTGTTTCATTTACTATTCCTGAGTGGGTAAACTGTATTAAACAACGGCATACTCACCTAAAGCAATTTGTATGCAAATTGTATGCAAATAAAAAAGCACTTACTTCGAATAAACGAGGCAAGTGCTTGATTATCAACGTGGGCCCAGCTGGAATCGAACCAGCCACCTACTGATTATGAGTCAGTTGCTCTAACCGAATGAGCTATAGGCCCGTTCCCCTTCTTAAGAAGTGCTTCCTTTGAAATGGGAGTGCAATTTTACATATTTGCATTCAATATTTCAAATACTAACGGATTATTTTTTCGTGGACCTGACACAAATCAACAATATCATTTTCGACCTCGGTGGCGTCATCATCAACCTGGATTACGACAAAAGTATACGGGAGCTGCAGAAACTGTGCAAGGGCAACTGCAACATTGCCTATAGCCAGAAAGAGCAATCGCACCTGTTCGATTTGCTGGAGACCGGCGCCTGCTCGAACGAGGAGTTCCGCAACGGTCTGCGCGAGGCGTACCAACTGGAGGCCACTGACGAGGAGATTGACGAGGCCTGGAATGCCATGCTGCTCGACATTCCGCAGGAGCGCATCGACCTGCTGCTGGAACTGGGCAAACGACACCGCATCTTCCTGCTAAGCAACACCAACGACATTCACCTGCAGCGCTTTAACCAGATCGTAGCACACAGCTTCACCATCCCGAGCCTCGACTCGCTGTTCGAGAAAACCTATTACTCGCACCTGGTGGGCAAGCGCAAGCCCGATGCCGCCATTTTTGAGCAGATACTGGCCGAGAATAACCTGCAAAAGTCAGCGACGCTGTTTATAGACGACAGCATTCAGCACATCCACAGCGCCAATAGCCTGGGCCTCCATACCTTGCACCTGCAGCCGCCGCTTACCATCAATAAGTTCTTTGCGGATGTTGCCCGCTAACCGGCAGCAATACGGGCTACACCTGCTGCTGTTCTGCCTCACGCTGGTCACCACGACCATTGCCGGGGCAGAGTGGCGGTACGGCAAGCTGTTTTTCCTTGGTCCCGAGGGCTTCAGCTGGACGGGCACGCTTTCCTGGGCCGAGTTTTTGGGCGGTTTATACTTTTCGCTGCCTTTCCTGGGGGTGCTCACGGTGCATGAGTTCGGGCATTACTTTACGGCCCGCTACTACCGCACCGCCGTTACGCTGCCCTACTATATTCCGCTGTGGTTCGGCATCACTTCCTCCCTGGGCACCATGGGGGCTTTTATACGGATAAAGGAGCGCATTTTCTCGCGGAAGCAGTTCTTCGACATTGGTATTGCCGGCCCGCTGGCTGGTTTTGTGGTGGCGCTTCCGCTGCTGTTCTATGGGTTTACCCACCTGCCTGCCCCGGAGTACATCTTCAGTATACATCCCGAGTATGAGCGCTACGGGCTGGATTACGCGCAGCACGTGTACCAGCAGGGCTTTGGCAATTTTTCGCTGGGCAAGAACCTGCTGTTTATACTTTTCGAGACCTATGTGGCTGACCCGGCGCTGGTGCCGAACCAGTACGAGGTCATCCACTATCCGTTCGTGTTTGCGGGCTTCCTGGCCTTGTTCTTCACGGCGCTTAACCTGCTCCCCATCGGGCAGCTGGACGGCGGCCATGTGCTCTATGGACTTATCGGGTACCGCCGCTTTAACCAGCTCTCCCCAATCTTTTTCGCACTGTTTATACTTTATGCCGGGCTGGGGGTGATATCGCCCTACACGGAGCCCATGTGGTCGGAGGAACTGCTGGTGCTGTTTGCGCCCTTTGCCTACTGGGCCTACGCCAAGCTGCTGGGCAATCGCAACCACGCCCTGGGCGCCACCCTGGCCATGATGCTGCTGCAGTACGGGCTGTCGGGCTTTTTCCCGGAGCTGGAGGCCTACTTCTGGCTGTGGCCTTACTACGTGCTGTACCTGGTGTTTGTGCTGCAGCCTGCCACGCCAAAGCTGAAGTATAGCCTATACTTAGCCGGAGTGGTGCTGGCGGCGCAGGTGCTTATCTCACTGGTATTTCCAGAGTCGGATGGGTACAGTGGCTGGCTGGTATTCGGTTTGCTGCTCTCCCGCGTGATGGGCATTTTCCACCCCTCCTGCCCCGACGAGCGCCCGCTCACGCCGCTGCGCAAGGCGCTGGGTATACTTGCCTTTATCATCTTCCTGCTCTGTTTCACGCCCACACCGTTTATCATTGAGTAGGCCAGCTATCCTAAAACTTAGTTAAAAAGAAAGGGAGCGGCTGGTATGGCCGCTCCCTTTTTACTTTGCTTTATACTTTAAACCCAAGTTGCGATTTACTAATGCAGTGCAGGTGTTAACCCACCCCTAACCCCTCCGAGGAGGGGAATCACCTACTCTTTTGCAATTTTCCTCTCTTGGGAGGAGCAGGTTAATCGCAACTTATACTTATACTTATACTTATACTTAGCCCTGGTACGCCATGAAGCCGCCTACCAGGTTGCGAACGTTGGAAAAGCCCTGCTGCATCAGGAATGCCCTGGCTGAGGCGGAGCGGGCACCGGAGCGGCACTGCACGATCACTTCCGCATCCTTCAGGTCCTCCAGTTCGTCGAGGCACTGCGGCAGGGTGCCTAGCGGTATGTTTTTGGCCCCGGGTATGTTAGCCTCCTGGTGCTCCCAGTCTTCGCGCACGTCTATTATGACAGGGGTCTCTCCCTTGCTCAGGCGCTCCTTCAGTTCTTCTGCGGTAATGTCTGCTGATGCGATCATAGTTTAGTTTGTTAGGATAATTTTCTTCGTGATAACGGCTTTTCTATTCTGAATACGCAAAGTATAAACTCCAGGCGACAAATGCCCCATCTGCAGGGCCTCCCGGCTGCTTTTATATGTTTGATGATGCACCTGCCGGCCCAGCATATCGTATACCTGCACCTGCTCGTAGGGCTCGCTCAGGTATACCAGGCCGCGGCTCGGGTTCGGAAACACGCGCATGGCCGCCTCGTAGCGATCCTCCTCCACCCCAAGCGGCTCCTGCCCTGTCATTACCGGTCGCATCATAATGGCACCTTCCAGCGTGTTTTCCGGAGTCCAGCCGCCCGAGGCGGTGTAGGTGAACCGGCGGCCGGTCGCATCCTCATTCTTATCAAAACCGATGTTGACGTACCGGCTCCCCGGCTGCGTCCAGCCGATGTAAAAGCTGCCCTGCACCCGCACCGGCTGCGTCAACTCCACCTCGTAAAAGCCGTTCAGCGAGTCGGAGTACTGTATCCGGAAGCTCTGCTGGTGCAGCGACTCGCCCGGCAACCCATCCGCATCGCTCCAAATCCTGAAAGTGATGGAGGTGCCCGAAATATCCGGTCCCACCCTCGGGAAGTATACCCGGAAGGCTCTTACCTGGTCTACCAGGTGCAGGTCGAAGCGCTGGGCCACCTGCGTGTTACCGGTGCCCAGAAAGCTGAAGCCGGCCTCGGCTGTGCCATCGTCCAGGGCATAGAAATCGGAAAACACTGTGCTGCGTTCGGTGATGTCGTTGGCGCGTAGCTGCGCGTTTTGCTCCTTTGTGTCGAGCCTGATGCCGTGCACCAGCGTAAAGCTGTCGGTGGCTGGCAGGGTGTTGTTCCCCAGCGAAGGCACACCAATGATCTCGTACTGCCGCGCCAGGCCCGGAATCAGCGCCTGCTCGCGCAGAAAAGTATCAGCCACCGAAGCTCCCTCGTTACGGATAAAGCCTCTCCAGCTGATGGCCCCCGGAAAATCGCCCAGGTTATTGAGGGTGGCCTGCACCGTATCGGCCAGCTCCGCCTCAGGGTTCGCTCGGAACTGGCGGGCGGGCATGGCGGTGTAGTTTTTCAGCAGTCTGCTTATACTTTGGCTGATAGCAATGTCGCGGGTGGTGCTCTGCCCTTTGCGGCGGTTTTTATCCAGCTCCACGTAATCCAGGTTCCAGACATCGGCCATGCCGTTGCGCAAGCCTACATTCCTGAATCTGAACCTAAAATCGCTGTGGAAGTACCTCGCCTCCCGAAGCCCCACAAACACCTGCGCAAAGTCTGTTACCTCGCCTACTGCCGCCTGCCGCCATACTTCCTGCCAGGCACCGGTATTGTCCAGGAACTCCAATGCCAGGTAGCGCAGGTCGCTCTCCGTCTGGTCCGGCACATCGCCCAAACCACCCGACTGCCAGTATAAGCTCAGGTATACCGAGTCGGCGGGCGTGAGGTCGCCCAGAAGTATAGGCGCAGAAGTTAAGGTGTCAGAAGGCCCGGCGGCCAGGGAGTTGGTGGCATAGGCCTGCCCGTTGGCATCTAACCCGTCGAAAGTAGCTACGTTTTTGGTGATGGGCCGCAGCGCATAGCGGTTGTTGACGAACACGCCCCCGCTGCTCCAGCGCGAAGTCTTCAGCGTATCGGCCTGGGCAAAGTCATCGAAGAAAGGCAGGCTCTGCTCTGCCGCCAGCCGCAGCTGCTTTGCCGCTGGTTTATACTTTTGCGGCTGGCGCACCTCCTGCTGGAGCGGCTGCAGCACAGCCTGTGCAGCGGCCCCCGAGGCAGCACCGCCAAGTATAAGAAGTATGAGCGCCAGCTGTTTTTTCATCCCAGGTATAAATATAAGGCAAAAGGTAGCATTTCCGCTACTCTGATGCAAACCTTAAGGTTTCCGCGCCGCTGCAACCTGCCTAATATCATGCAGAAGGTAATTCCCCGCCCCCGCACCGGGAGACTTATGGAAAGCTATACTTCTGTCTGCAGTCGGCGTTAAGGAGAACACAATCTCTCGCGGAAACAGAAACGCCTGCCGTTGCCGGCAGGCGCTCCTGTTATACTTTTATACTTTGTAGATGCTTACTCTATGCCCTGCACCGGCTCCGGACCGGCCACCCAAAGGTCCACCATCTCGCCTACGCGGATTTTGGCGCCTACCTCGGCGTAAGGGCGCTGCCTTACCACCGTGCCATCGGGCTCCTCGCTGCCCTGTACGTAGAAAACGTTGCCGATCTGCAGCCCCTGCCCAACCAGCAGCACCGAGGCTTCATCCACCGGCATGCCTACTACCTTCGGCATCTCAAACTCCGTTTCGCCCAGGCCGTCACCCACGTGCAGGTCCACTAAAGAGCCTTTTGGAATCATATCGCCCGGCTTAACTTCCTTGCCATCCACAAACTGCTTCAGCACAGCGTTTTGCTGCAGGTCCGGCACGTACGTGATCTTGCCTTTGCGCAGGTCGTAGCTTTTCAGGATAAGCTCTGCATTCTTCACCGATCCATCTATCAGCTTGGGCATCTTGATCATCGGCGGGTTCTTCATGTTCACCGAGACGTAGATCTTGCGGTTCTCCTTTACTTTGGAGCCCGGCGCCGGGTCCTGCGTCAGGATCTGGAACGGCTTCTGATCTGCCTTGTAGGTAGAGTCGTTGATGAAATAGCGCAGGTTTTGCTCCTCCAGCAGCATTTCAGCGTCCTGCAGCTGCATGCCAGTTATCTTAGGCACCGAGATGCTCTCGCCATGGTTGGTGGTGGAGGGCAGGTAATAGTAAAAGAAGCCCAGGATCAGGGCCGCCACAACAATGCCCATAATCAGCAGGTGCCCTATCACACCTAAAAATGAATTCGATTTAAACATGCAATTAAATTGCTGATGGTTGATTGTTAAATTGTTGGCTTGGTAAAGGATCTTCCAACCCTTTGATTACTCCCCAACTTTCTAACTTTTTAACTTTCTAACTCCTTAACTTCTAGATATTCGCCTTCATGCGGGTGCGCTCTATGCCGTAGCTCAGAATGCGGTCGATGAAGTCGTATGGCTTGTAGCCGTTGATGGCGGTCTGGTGGAAGATGCAGGTGGCAGGCGTCATGCCTGGCAGCGAGTTCACCTCGATGATGATGGTCTCCACCTCGTTATTCTCCAGCACGCGCACAAAGGCATCGATACGGGCATAGCCTTCTATGTTCAGAATCTGGGCCACACGCCGCAGGTCTTCCTTCACCTGGTCCGATATTTTCTGGCGGCGCTCCGGATCGGCAGCGTAGCGGGCAGGCGTGATGTTCTGTCCCTCCCCGGCCAAAAACTTCTCCTCCAGGCTCAGCACCTCACCCTCGGCCAGCGCTTCCGAGGCCTCAAAGACTTCGTAGTTTACCGTGCCGTCCGGGTTATACTTGGTCAGCAAACCACCCGTGATCTCCAGGAAGTGCTTCGCGCCGTTTCTGCTGATGAGCGTCTCTACCAGGAAGCCGGCCTTGTTCGGAAACTCCTCCTTAAAGCCCAGCGACAGGGTGCGGGCACATTCCGTATCCAGCTCCTCCATCTCCCGGAAAATTAATGTAGAAAAGGCATCCAGCTCCTGGCGGTTCTTGATCTTTTTCACCGCGGAGCTACAACCATCATCGGCTGGCTTGGCAATGAACGGATACTTAAACTCAGCTTCCAGGCTCTGGTAAAAAGTCTCCTTATCCTGCAGCCAATCTTCCTTCATAGCCATTTTGTGGTGCGCCACCGACACGCCGTGCCTGGCCAGGATCTCGTTGGTTTCATACTTGTTGATGGTGATCTGAGACGAGCGAATACCGGAACCGTTGTACGGAATGTGCAGCTTCTCCAGCTCCTGCTGCAGCGCCCCATCCTCTCCCGGACGACCATGCAGGGCAATAAACACCACGTCCACCAGGTTTTTCAGCTGATCATAGGTGATTCGCTGCGGCTCCTGCAGGCTGCGGCCGGTGTATTTCTTCGTTATACTTGATGCCTCCTCGATGATCTGGGCCAGCACCGGATGCGGCTTTCCGCCTTGCTCAAAGTATAGCACCTTCTCCTTGATGTCGTCGGCGTTATCCTTGAGCATGATGTTGATCGGAATGGCGTACAGGCGGTGCGACTCATTGCTCCCCGTCAGGAAGATGGGCAGCGGCTCATACTTTACAGAAGACGACAGCTTCTCATAAATATTGCGTCCGCTCTCCACCGAAATATGGCGCTCGGAGGAATAGCCGCCCATGATCACACCCACGCGAATCTTCTCCTGGCGGTGCACCTGCTCGTCTTTTATACTTTTGTCCAGCTGCTGCAACAAGCGCGACAGCTTCACGGTGTCCTTGCCGGTCTTCAGGCGCTCGGATACCGAGGTGCGGATAATGTAGGTCAGGAACTGCGAGGGGTTCAGCCCGATCTCAGCGGCCTGGTGGAAGAAGAACGACGAGGGTAGCATGCCCGAGGTCGTGTTCGGGTCGTTGAGGAAAATATCGCCTGCTTCGGTGATAAAGCCATCCAAGCGAGCATACACGTTAAACCCAAAGGCCCTGAAGAGTCTGCTGGTAGCTTGTCTTATACTTTGGATCTGCTCTGTTGGCAGGTTGATCGGCGTGATTTTGCGGCTCAGACCCGGTAGGTATTTGGAGCGATAGTCGAACACTTCGCTGCCTTTCACGATCTCGGTTGGCGGCAGCGCGATCGGCTGGCCCTGCTCATCCTGCACCACAATGCACGAGAACTCCCGGCCCTGGATAAAGGCCTCTACCAGCACCTGCTGCTCGTGCTCCACGTTGGTGAGCGTAATGCTGTCGGTGGCCGTGGTGTTGAACGTATGGTTGATGTGGTTGAAAAGCTCCTCGGGATGATAGATGATCTGGCCATCCTCCAGCACCACCGGCATGCCGATGCCCTCGCGGATATCCACGAGCTGTTTCATACTTACCAGCTGCTTCTCCTCGCCCATCGCCAGCCACTGGCTCTTGTAAATAGTTTTGGTGAAGAAGCTGCGCTCCATGCCGGCCTCAAAGGCAGCAAAATCATCTTCTTTGATAATGGAAACGCCGATAGACGAACCCTGGTGCGGCGCTTTGAGCACCAGCGGCAGGTTCAGAGCCGCTTTCAGCTGCTCAAATACCTGGCGGCGGTTCTCCTTATTGCTCCAATCATTGTATTGTATGGTTCTGTAATCCGGTGTCGGGAAACCGTGCTGCTTGAGCATCTCCTTCTGCGCCGCCTTGTCAATGCCAATGGCTGAGGGAAGTATACCGGATCCCGAGTAAGGAATGTGGTACCACTCCAGCAAGCCCTGAATGCTGCCATCCTCGCCGTAAGGGCCGTGCAGTGCCAGAAACGCAAAATCGAAGTGGTTCTTGAACTCATTCGGCTGCAGACGCTTGCCCGCTTTGGCGATGATCTTGTCCTGCTCAGCTATGCTCAGCTCGCCCAGCGACTCGAGGTAAATCTGCAGCCCGTGCTCGCTCTCCGGCAGCGCCTCCACCGGCGGGTAAAAATCGCGGATGGTGCCTTTGTAGATGTACTGCCAGTCGAGCAGAATGAAATTGCCCAGGCTGTCCACAAACACCGGAACGGCCTCGAAAAGAGACTTGTCCAGGTTATCGTATACTGTACGGCCACCTGCAAACGAGATTTCACGCTCACGCGACGGGCCACCAAAGATGATTCCTACTTTCATTATCGCAAAGGTAATAAATGAGGGGCTTAAGTTAAGTAGAATTTAGGAGCTTAAAAACGCGGCCTCGTTATACTTTCCGTTGCAAGACAATTGTAAATTTCAAAGCGTAGTATAAATTCGATGGATTTATACTTCTAAACAGGCCTCTGGTGATTTCTGCTGTGCCTAGTCCAACCAACCCTGTCCCTCTCCCGAGACGGGGAGTATGCTTGCTCCTTTTTCTGTCATCCTGAAAGGATCTTGTGGGAAGAGAAGGTGAAGCTGAGGCTACTGGGAAGTACATGTTTCATAGTTAACTTGGTCCAACCACCCCTTTATCCCCTCAGAGCTACGCTCGCTACCTTCGAACTCGCGTTCTCGGTAGTCTAAGGCGGGGAATTCTGCTGTTATTCATACCAAAGTATAAGTTTTATTGCTGCTGTTCTCGCGCGGACAGGTCGCGACCTGTCCCTACAAGTATAAACACCCCTGCAGTCCTCCGAGGAGGGGAATTATACTTGCTGCTTTCCTTGTGATCTCTAGCAGGGCGAAAGACCTAAACAGAATTCTAAAGATATCTCTCATTTCATTCGAGATGACAGCAAGGCAGCGGCTATCGAATCTAATTATAGCCTTTGTTCAGAAGATGATTATCATCCCCCTGTCCCCTTCAAAGGGGGACTTATACTTGGTTCAAGCTCCCTCAGCCATAGCTATCGAACTGATCCCAGCCTTTGGGTTGAGCGCCTATGCGAGTTTTTCCGGTGCCGAACGGAGTGAGGTATTGCGACGCAGGAGCAAAGGAAAAGCTCCCAGCGCGATGCCCGAAGGCGAGCCCTCTCGGGCTTGAGAGCACCAAAGCAGGAAATGAAACTGTAGGCTTGTAAGTCTGGAGGATGAACGTTGCTAGCAAGTATAGCTTGTGTCAAAAAGCAGGAAGCAGCGGCAAGGGAAGTATAGCTAAAGTATAAAGTATAGTAGCAAGTATAAAGTATGGCTTGCTCAAGTATGAAAGTATGACTAAAGTATAGGTATGGCTTTTCAAGCTAGTCGAGGCACAGACTCGACGCCATGTTAGGACACAAGTCTAAAGACTTGCGCCATAACTGAGGGCAGAAAGCTAACTAAGGCACAAGTATAAGACGCTCCCAGGACCTTCGGACAATGCAAGATCTATAAAAACAGAAAAGCCACTGGCTTGTGGCGCAGCGGCTAATCCTCCTTTGGCTATTCGTTTATACTTGCAAACGTGTAACTCGAAAACGAATTCCACGCAAGTAAATTGCCTTACTCCTTTTTATACTTTGTCTGATTAAAATGGCGGCTCCTCGTCAAAATTTGAGGTCGGGAAACCTCCTCCACCGCTGCCACCGTCGTTCATGCGGCTGCCCAAACGAATGGCTCCCGGGGTCTCGGTATCAAAAGTACTGTTTGGCAGCGCGTTAAAACCGCCCATGCCATCTCCCCCGAAATCGCTGTCGAGGTTCGTGAACTTCGTATACTTTCCGATAAACTTCAACTGCACGTTCTCCAGCGAGCCGTTTCGGTGCTTGGCGATGATCACCTCGCCCACGCCGGCTGTCGGATTGCCCATCTCATCCTCGGTAATACCATAATATTCCGGGCGATACAGGAAGCATACCATGTCGGCGTCCTGCTCTATCGAACCGGATTCACGAAGGTCAGAAAGCTGCGGGCGCTTGTCGCCGCCGCGGGTCTCCACGGCGCGGCTCAGCTGCGAGAGCGCGATCACCGGCACGTTCAGTTCCTTGGCCAGCATCTTGAGCGCTCGCGAAATAGAGGCGATCTCCTGCTCGCGGTTACCGTTGCTCTTGCCATCAGCGTTGCCGCTCATCAGCTGCAGGTAGTCAATAATGATCATCTGGATGTCGTACTGCGCCTTCAGGCGGCGGCACTTGGTGCGCAGCTCCCGGATCGAAAGGCCCGGCGTATCGTCGATGTAAATCGGTGCCTCGGTTAGTTTCGCGATCTTATGGTTGAGCTGAGCCCACTCATACTCTTCCAAACTTCCTTTCTTGATCTTCTCCGACTCCAGCTCCGCCTCCGATGAAATGAGACGATTCACCAGCTGCAGCGAGGACATCTCCAGGGAGAAGATGGCTACCCCTTTGCCAAAGTCCACGGCGGCGTTGCGCATCACCGAAAGCACGAAGGCCGTCTTACCCATCGCCGGACGGGCGGCAAGTATAACCAGGTCAGATTTCTGCCAGCCGGAGGTTACGCGGTCCAGCGCCGTCAGGCCGGTCGGCACGCCCGTTAAGCCATCGGACTGCTTGCGCTTTTCCTCCAGTTCCTTGATGGCCATGTGCATGAGCGAGCGCATGTCGTCGAAGTTCTTGCGGATGTTGGACTCCGACACTTCGTAAAGCTTGGCTTCCGTCCTGTCGAGCAGTTCGAATACGTCGGTGGTGTCCTCAAAAGCGCTGGAAAGCACCTCCGAGGAAATGGAGATCAGATCGCGTTTGATGGAGTTCTCCGTGATGATACGGGCGTGGTACTCAATGTTGGCTGCCGAGTTAACGCGGGTCGTCAGCTGCGTGACGTAGTAGGCGCCGCCGGCCAGCTCCAGTTCCCCGTGCTCGCGCAGCTCCTGCGTTACCGTCAGAATATCAATT
Organism: Pontibacter flavimaris; assembly: GCF_001907195.1. Taxonomy (GTDB): domain Bacteria; phylum Bacteroidota; class Bacteroidia; order Cytophagales; family Hymenobacteraceae; genus Pontibacter; species Pontibacter flavimaris. The sequence goes on along the minus strand of NZ_LVWA01000005.1, from coordinate 210,837 downwards.
GGTTCCGATTTATCGAAGAGGGAAAGTATGGCTTTGAAAATGCGCTGGTGCGACTCTTTGTAGAAACTCTGCGGGCGCAGAATATCGATCACGTTGGTCAGGGCATCCTTCTCCAGCATCAGAGCGCCTAGCACGGCCTCCTCCAGATCAAGTGCCTGCGGTGGCTTCTTGCCCAACTCCGAAACTACGGGGGCTTTTTTCTGCCATCCGTTGCGGTTGCCCGCAGGCCGCACATTCATTTTCATCTCCTCCATAAGCACAAAGATATATCCTTATATAACCTGCGCCCGAAAAATGTTCGTAATAATTGCCCACCCGGCTATCAACAACCACACAGGAGCCTTTACACAGGATATCCACACCAATATACACATATCCACAATGTATCCACATATTAACGTATAGCTATTTTAAATTAGCCAAGTACTTATAACTTTGCCTGATTAGTACATATTTGTTGCATTATGGAGAAGAAGGATTTTCAGTACATACACCTCATCGCCGTGGGCGGTAGCATCATGCACAACCTGGCGCTGGCCCTGCACGACAAGGGCCTGAAAGTGACGGGTTCGGATGATGAAATTTACGAACCGGCCAAGAGCCGACTAGCCGCCGCGGGCATTCTGCCGGCGCAGGAAGGCTGGTTCCCGGAGAAACTGGACGCCCGCCCCGACGCAGTTATACTGGGCATGCACGCCCGCGCCGATAACCCGGAGCTGAAGCGTGCGCAGGAACTGAACATCCCGATCTACTCCTTCCCGGAGTTTATTTACGAGCAGAGCCGCGACAAGCAGCGCGTGGTGATAGGCGGCAGCCACGGCAAAACCACTATCACCAGCATGATCATGCACGTGCTCCGGTACATCGACCGCAAGTTCGATTATGCGGTGGGCGCGCAACTGGAGGGCTTCGACCGCATGGTGAAGCTCTCAGACGATGCGCCCGTGATCATCATTGAGGGCGATGAGTACCTGTCGGACCCTGTGAAGCGGGTGCCCAAGTTCCACCTCTACCACCACCACATCGCCGTGATCAGCGGCATCAGCTGGGACCATATCAACGTGTTCCCGGACCCGGACCTGTACCGCGACCAGTTCCGCATTTTTGCCGAGATGACACCGAAGGCCGGCACGCTGATCTACAACCAGGATGATGAGCAGGTGCAGCTGGTGAGCGTGCCGCGCAACCCGGCCGACATCTCCTACATTGGCTACGGCGTGCACGAGCATAGCATCCGAAACGGCAAAACCATCCTGCACACCAAGAAGGAAGGCGATGTGGAGGTGCAGCTATTCGGGGAGCACAACCTGCGCAACTTGAACGCGGCCAAGGAGGTGTGCAAGAAGATCGGCGTGAAGGCGCAGGACTTCTATGCCGCCATGAGAACCTTTAAGGGCGCGGCCAAGCGCCTGCAGAAGCTGGGCGAGTCGGCTACGGCCAATATTTACCGCGATTTTGCCCATGCCCCCTCCAAGGTGAAGGCCAGCACAGAGGCCGTGAAAAAGCAGTTCCCGCAGCGCGAGCTGGTGGCAGTACTGGAGCTCCATACCTTCAGCAGCCTGAATAAGAAATTTATACCGCAGTACGCCGGAACGCTGGACCTGGCCGATGCTCCCATCGTGTTCTTCAGCCCGAAAACCCTGGAGCACAAGCGCATGGAGCCGCTGACGGAGCAGGAACTGAATGACGCCTTCAAAAACCAAAACCTGAATGTATTTACCGACTCAGCCGCACTTGAGCAGCACCTGCTGGAGCGCAACTGGCAGAACGCCAACTTGCTGCTGATGAGCTCGGGCACTTACAATAACATTAATCTGGAGGCGCTAACGCAGGCGGTTCTGAAATCCTAGAAAGTATGAAATTACACCTCAAGCGCCCCATCGTATTCTTCGACCTGGAAACCACCGGCACAGACATCGGCAAAGACCGCATTGTGGAACTGAGCGCCCTGAAAGTGATGCCCAGCGGCGAGGAGATCCTGAAAACGCGTCGCATCAATCCCACTGTTCCCATTCCGCTGGAGTCGAGCCTGATCCACAAGATCTACGACGAGGATGTGGCCGACTGCCCCACGTTTAAGCAAGTGGCCCACGACCTGAGCAAGTTCCTGGAAGGCTGTGATTTGGGCGGCTATAACATCCTGCGCTTCGATATTCCGCTGCTGGCCGAGGAGTTCCTGCGCTGCGACATCGACTTTGATATTGAGAACCGCAGCATTGTGGACGCCTGCCGCATTTTCCACCAGATGGAGCAGCGCACGCTGTCGGCCGCCTATAGGTTCTATTGCGACAAAACACTGGACAATGCCCACAGCGCCGAGGCCGACACCGTGGCTACCTACGAGATACTGAAGGCCCAGTTGGAGCGCTACCAGGAAACGCCCTATGAGACCTCAGAAGGCGTAACGGAATACCCGGTGCAGAACGACATGGCAGCCCTGCACAAGTTCACGTTCCAGAAAACCGCCGACCTGTCGGGCCGCATCGTGTACAACAATGCCGGGCAGGAGGTCTTCAACTTCGGCAAGTATAAGAATGTGCCCGTGGAGGAAGTGCTGCAGAAGGAGCCCAGCTACTACGACTGGATGATGAAAAGCGAGTTCCCGCTCTATACCAAAAAGATCCTGACCCGCATCAGGCTGCGCGGCATGCAGGTATCTTAGCATAAAGCTTGTAGCAACTGGAATTAATTACACCCCTACAGCAGTATAAAACAGAAGCGGCCGCTATACTTTAGCGGCCGCTTCTGTTTTATACTGCTTAGTTATACTTCTTAGTTACTTTTCCTGCTATCGCGCTCCCGGTCCGGGCGGAGCCTTGGGTTTTCCTTCAGCAGGGTGTTGCCTTCAGAGTAGCGATGCTCACAATTGTTGCCGGGTGCCCGCGAGGAGCACTGGCAGCCGGTGATGCGGTTACCTGAGAAGGTGAAGTAGCAGAAGCCACACCCGGCAGAAGATTTGCAGATATGCCGGGAGCCCTTGCTGCTCAGGTATAAACTGTTGTCAGCAGCCAGGTCCAGTTCCAACGCCATACTTCTGTAAGCGCCGTTCTGCATGCCCAGGCCTACCAAGTAGTAGGCCGGCTCATCCTCCTTCGTTTCCTGCACTTTCCGGATCATCACCCTGTCCACCACCGTTCCATCGCCAAACTCCTTGATAAAAGGCTGCATCAGCTGCTCTGTCGGCACGATGTGGTCTACCGTATCAAACACGACCTGCGCCAGAAGCACGCCATCATAGGGCACCTCCGCCTCCACCTCGCCGCCTTCTGGGTTCTCAGCATTCTCCTCCTGTATAAATTCGCGGGTGGAGCAGGCCGAAGAGGCCAGCAGCAGGAAAAACAGCAGGTACAGCAACCCGCTTCTGTTCAGGGTGGCGCCGAGGGTACGGCTTCTTCTGTCTGTGGTCATGCAGTTAGGTGTTTAGCGCTTGTAGTATTTCAGCGCCTCAGGCATGTGCTTCTGCAGGTCTGCCTGTCTGGTTCCGGCGCTAGGGTGCGTGGAAAGGAACTCCGGCGGGGCCTGTCCGCCGCCTTTGGCTTCCATACGCTTCCAGAAAGATACAGCTTCTTCTGGATTATATCCAGCCATCGCCATAAAAATCAGACCCAGTCTGTCGGCCTCCGATTCCTGCGTGCGGCCATACTTGAGCAGGCCCAGCTGGGAGCCGGCGCCATACACCGCCATCACCAGGTTTTGCGCCGTACCTGGCTGTGCACCAGCCAGTGCCGACAGCGTCTGGCCACCGAACTGCTGCGCCAGCTGCTGGCTCATGCGCTCGTTGCCGTGCTTGGCAATGGCGTGGGCAATCTCGTGACCCATGATCACGGCAAGCCCCGTCTCGTTCTGGGCAACCGGAAGTATGCCGGTGTACACCACAGTTTTACCGCCGGCCATGGCCCAGGCGTTCACCTGGTCATCCTCGATCAGGTTAAACTCCCACTCAAAGCCCTGCAGCTCCTGCGACAGGCCGTTGGCGGCCATGTACTGCTCCACCGCCCGCTGAATGCGCTGGCCGGCGCGCTTCACCATGGCCGTGGCCTGGGCATCGCGCGAGAGCTTGTTCTCTTTCAGGAATTGGTTGTAGGCATCGTAGCTCAGCGATTGCATCTGCGCGTCAGACACCAGGTTAAGCTGACGGCGGCCCGTAATCGGCACCGTCGTACAGGCCACAAGCATGACCACAGCTACTGAAAAGGCAATAATTTTCTTATACATCGTCTTATATGATTTAATGGCTCCTGAAACCCAATTCAAATTTTGAACCAAATTTCTGAAAACCGGTCGCAATTATATGAACAAATTAGCATAAACCTATACTTGAAAGCCCGTTTTTACGTTGATCCAGTGATCTGCAGCCGCTAAAAAGTATGGTTCCTGCACCAGTATACGACACCTCCGCTTATTAGAGTTGCCGGACCAGGCGCTGCTGCCAATTGCACTGCCGGAGGCTGGAACAAGTATAAACGCAGGGGCGTAACACGCTGCAAATCCTATATTTTTTTACGGATTTTGCTAGGGCTCTCCGTAAGAAGTCCTATTTTTGAGAATAGAACCGAAAAATCCCTTTACATGAAGATAGTAGCCATCGGCAGGAACTATGCCGATCATATTGCCGAGCTCCAGAACGAAGTGCCCGACGAGCCTGTGATCTTCTTTAAGCCTGACACAGCCATACTTCGGAACAACGAGCCTTTTTACTACCCCGAGTACAGCAACGATGTTCACCACGAGGTGGAGCTGCTCCTGCGCGTCAGCCGCGAGGGCAAGAACATCGAGCAGAAGTTCGCCCACAAGTACTACGACGCCATTGGCCTGGGCATAGACTTTACCGCCCGCGACCTGCAGGCCAAAGCCAAAGCCAAAGGCCTTCCCTGGACGCTGGCCAAGGGCTTTAACGGCTCTGCCCCTGTCTCCGAGTTTCTGCCGCTGTCGGATTTCCCGGACCTGCACAACATCAATTTCAGGCTGGACGTGAACGGCGAGACCAGGCAGCAGGGCAACTCGAAGCTGATGCTGCACCCCTTTGACGAGATCATCGCTTACATTTCGAAGTTCATTACCCTGAAAAAGGGAGATATCATTTATACAGGAACACCACAGGGCGTAGGCCCCGTAAAAATTGGAGACAGGCTGGAAGGATATGTTGAAGACAAGAAACTCCTTGATTTTGAAGTTAAATAAGAAGCGGCTCGCCACAGCCATACTTACATTTTTCACCGGCTTCGGCGCCATGGCCCAGATGCCGGCCGAGGCGCCCATGCCTGCCCCGGCAGATTACTTCCTCTTCCCGATTAAGCCGGGCGAGCGCAACTACCTCTCGGGCACGATGGGCGAGATCCGCTCGAACCACTTTCATGGCGGGCTGGACATTAAGACTGACCAGCGAGTGGGCCTGAACGTGCACGCCGCCGCCGACGGCTACATCTCGCGGGTGAAGCAGTCGACCTACGGCTACGGCAACATCATCTACGTAACGCACCCCAACGGGCTGGTGACCACCTACGCGCACCTGCTGGAGTTTTACAAGCCGCTGGCCGACCACATGCTGCAGCAGCAGTACGAGAAGCAGACCTTTGAGCTGGAGCTTTTCCCGGAGCCGGGGCAGTTCCCTGTGAAACGCGGCGACGTGATCGGCCTGTCGGGCAACACGGGCGGCTCGGGTGGCCCGCACCTGCACTTCGAGATCCGCGACAAGGACGACCGCCTCTACAACCCGCTGCGCTATACTTTTAAGGAGGTGATCGACACCACGCCGCCGGATATCTATAGCATCGGTATCGCGCCGCTGAACATCCACTCCCGGGTAAACAATGCGTTTGAACGGGCCGAGCTGCGCACCAAAAAAGTTGGCAATAACTATACCCTGACCGACACGGTTTTCGCACACGGCCTGCTGGGTCTGGAACTTCAAACTATTGATAGGCTGGACGGAGCCGCCAACAAGAACGGCACGCAGGAGGTAACGCTGTTTGTGAACGGCGAGCAGCTCTACAACCACTACATCGACCGGGTGCCGTTTGAGCTGTCGCGGCAGGTGTCGCAGCACATCAACTACGGCCAGTACAGGCGCCGCGGCAGTACGTTCCAGAAAGCATTTGTGGACCACGGCAACGACCTGCCGCTCTACAAGGCCAACGGCAGCGACGGCCGCCTGAAGGTGCAGCCGGATTCGGTTTACCAGGTAAAGCTGCTGGCCCGTGATTCCTATAACAACACCTCCTCGCTGAGTTTTACGGTGAAGGGGCAGAAACCGGCCTTTACCCAAACCAGGTCTGCCGCCGTGAAGAAGCCAAGTATAAACTACGAGATACTGGGCAATGTGCTGCGGATAAACGCCGCCGATACCAGCGCCACACCCAAGAACATCGAGCTGTTCGTGGGCGGCGAGGAGCTGATGCTGGTGCCGAGCTACGTGCACAACTCCGTTGCCGTGGGCCTGTACGACCTGCGCGCCGGCCTGCCCGACTCGATGCGCTTCTGCGGGCTGAGCACAAGCTTTGGCCTGGAGCAGCTGGTGCCGCCGGCACAGGCGTTTCAGTTCCGTAACAATTACCTGAAGCTGAGCTTCGACGAGCAGAGTTTGTACGACACTTTATACTTGCAGACCAGCCTGGAGAACGGCGTGTTCACGATCGGAGATTATTTCACGCCGCTGCACAAGGCCATGAAGGTGACGCTCAGGACCGACACCACCGGCATAGACAAAAGCAAGGCGGCGGTATACTTCCTGGGCACCGGCCGGGGCCGTGGCTTCACGGGCGGTAAGTGGGAGGGCAACACCATCACCTTCTACACTAAGAACATGGGTAAATTCAAGGTGATGGAAGACACCAAGGCTCCCTCCATCCGGCTGATCAGCAAGAGCCGCAACGGCATCAGTTTCAGGATTTCGGACGACCTCTCGGGCCTGAACTCCTATAACGCCTGGATAGACGGCAAGTGGATCCTGATGAAGTATGAGCACAAGCAAGCCACCATCTGGTCTGAGAAGCTGGATAAAAACATCCCTCTGTCGGGCGAGTTTATACTAAAGGTGAAGGATAACACCGGCAACGAGGCGGTGTATACTACCAGAATTTAATTTGATACCGTAGTACGACACACGTATCACGTAGCACGACATGCGACTATTCCCAAGTCGTGCTACGTGTGTCGTGCTACATGATACGTAAACAACTATGACACTGAACATCGGAGACAAAGCGCCTGATTTTGAGGGCAAGGACCAGAACGGCAATACCGTAAAGCTGAGCGATTACCGCGGCAAAAAGGTGATTTTATACTTCTACCCCAAGGACAACACGCCCGGCTGCACCGCCCAGAGCTGCAACCTGCGCGACAACTACAGCGACCTCAAAAAAGAAGGCTACGAAGTGATCGGCGTAAGTATAGACAGCGAGAAATCGCACCAGAATTTCATCAGTAAGTATGAACTGCCCTTCACCCTCATTGCCGACACCGATAAGCAGATTGTGGAGCAGTACGGGGTGTGGCAGGAGAAATCAATGTATGGCCGCAAGTACATGGGCACCATGCGCTATACTTTCGTCATTGATGAGGAGGGCATCATTCAGGACATCATCACGAAGGTAAAGACCAAGGAACACGCCGCCCAGATACTGAAATAAAACATTAACGCAGCTGCCCCCTTCGGCAGCTGCGTTTTTTTGTTATATTTGGACATCAGTAGAAGTATACTTGATGCGAAGTTGGCTGCCTGTACTTTATAGTATTAAAGTATAAATCCGGCCGGCTAACAATTAAACCATTCAACAACCAACAATTAGACTAACGTGAACCCACATAACCTTAGCATTGAAGAGCTGAAGCAAACCGCTGCGCAGGTGCGCCGCGATATTGTGCGCATGGTGCACGCCGTAAATTCCGGCCACCCGGGCGGCTCGCTTGGCTGCACCGATTACTTTGTGTCGCTGTACTTCAGGGTGATGAACTACAGCACCGATTTTACGATGGACGGCGAGGGCGAGGACCTGTTCTTCCTCTCCAACGGCCACATCTCGCCGGTATGGTACTCCACGCTGGCCCGCGCCGGTTTCTTCGAGGTAAAAGAGCTGGCCACGTTCCGCAAGCTGGACTCCAGGCTGCAGGGCCACCCGACCACGCACGAGGGGCTGCCGGGCATCCGCATCGCCTCGGGCTCGCTGGGCCAAGGGCTTTCGGTTGCCATCGGCGCGGCACAGGCCAAGAAGTTGAACAAGGATAACAACCTGGTGTATGTGCTGATGGGAGACGGCGAGCTGGAGGAAGGCCAGATCTGGGAGGCCGCCATGTATGCCCCGCACCACAAAGTAGATAATATCATCGCCACCGTAGACAGAAACGGGCAGCAGATAGACGGTTCTACCGCAGAGGTGGCGGGCCTGGGCGACCTGCGCGCCAAGTTCGAAGCCTTCGGCTGGCATGTGCTGGAGGCCGACGGCAACAACTTTGAGCTGCTGCTACCTGCCCTGGACGACGCCAGGGCCGCCACAGGCAAGGGCAAGCCGGTCATAATCCTGATGGACACGGAAATGGGCTTCGGCGTGGATTACATGATGGGCTCGCACAAGTGGCATGGCGTGGCGCCAAATGATGAGCAGCTGGAGAAAGCCCTGCAGCAGCTGGCCGTAGAGCAAGCATCCGATTACTAAGTCATACGTTCGGACCTGAGCCCATACCTTTCTGGTTTTAGCGCATGGTAAGCTGGAGCAAAAGTATAGCCGCCCTTCTTTTATTGCTGATGATCTCGGCAACGGGGGGCGCTTTTGCCCAGGATAAAAAACCGCAGCCTAAAACGCGCATCCTCTTTCTGCTGGATGCCTCGGGAAGTATGATGGCCAAGTGGGAGAACAGCGACCGCATGGCCGTGGCCAAGAACCTGCTCAGCCACCTGGTGGACTCGCTCGACCAGTATGACAACGTGGAGGTGGCGCTGCGGGCTTATGGCCACCAGTTTGGCCGCGAGCGCAACGACTGCAAGGATACCAAACTGGAGGTGCCCTTTGGCGAAGACAACTCGGAGGCGATCAAGAAAAAGCTGGAGGCCATTGTGCCGCGGGGCAACACGCCCATCACGTACTCGCTGCAGCAGGCCGCCGGCGATTTTCCGGAGGACCGTTCCCGCAACGTGGTGATTCTTATTACCGATGGGCTGGAGTCTTGTGGCGGCGACCCTTGCGCCACTTCTGAGGCGCTGCAGCGGAAACGCATTTTCCTGCGCCCCTTCGTGATCGGCATCGGCATAGAGCCGGAGCATGAGAAGCAACTGGACTGCATTGGCCAATACTTCAATGCCGCCGACATCAAGACCTTTGAGCGGGTGCTGACCGAGATCGTGACGCAAACCCTGAGCAAGACCACCGTGAGCGTGGAGCTGCTCGACGAGGAGAACCGCCCCAGCGAAACCGGCGTGAACCTGACCTTTGTGAATGCCCTGAGCGGCGAGGCAGAGTATGATTACGTGCATTACCTGGACGCCAACGGCAAAACCGACGTGCTGGATGTGGATGCCCTCCTGCCCTACCACCTGCTGGTGAATACCACGCCGCCGGTGCTGGAGCGCAGCCTGAGCATCAAGCCGGGCCGAAACAACGTGATCAAGGTGAAGGCACCGCAAGGCGAGTTGTACCTGCGCCAGGACGGCCCATCGCCTTACAGGCTGCTGAACACCATCGTGCGGCAGGCCGGAACGGAGAGAACGCTGAACGTGCAAACCTTCGGCAACCGCCACAAGTACCTGGCCGGCAAGTATGATCTGGAGATCCTTACCATGCCGCGCATCATCATGCGCAACGTGGAGCTGAAATCCGGCGAAACGAACACGATCACGATTCCGCCGCCCGGCCAGTTGGCCATCCCCTCGCAGGTACAGGGCTACGGCAGCGTGTACGAGTTGCACGAGAGCGGCGCCCAGCGCTGGCTTTGCAACCTGCCCGAGGACAACAGCAAAATAACCATGGCCCTACAGCCTGGAAACTATAAATTAGTGTACCGGATGAAATCCGCCAAGTCGAGCAAGTTCACCTTTGTGCAGGACTTCACCATACGATCGGGCGCGACTACAACCGTAAGGATTTTTAACAGATAAGGAGGCCAGCCAACGTATAAAGTAACCAGGCAGGCGCCCTCTATAAGCTACAGAAAAAAACAGAGAGATGAAAGAGTATACTTATACAGAGAAAAAAGACACGCGTTCCGGCTTCGGTGACGGTTTGTTAGAGCTGGGTCGCCGGAACCCCAACGTGGTGGGCCTGTGCGCCGACCTGATCGGCTCCCTGAAAATGGGTGCTTTCCAGAAGGAGTTTCCGGAGCGTTTCTTCCAGGTGGGCATTGCCGAAGCCAACATGATCGGCCTGGCCGCAGGGATGACCATCGGCGGTAAAATTCCGTTCACGGGCACCTTTGCCAACTTCTCCACCGGCCGCGTGTACGACCAGATCCGCCAATCGGTGGCCTACTCGGGTAAGAACGTGAAGATCTGCGCCTCGCACGCGGGCCTTACCCTGGGCGAGGACGGCGCCACGCACCAGATCCTGGAAGACATCGGCATGATGAAGATGCTGCCCGGCATGACCGTGATCAACCCTTGCGACTACAACCAGACCAAGGCCGCCACCATCGCCATTGCCGACTACGAGGGCCCGGTTTACCTGCGCTTCGGCCGCCCGGTGGTGCCTATCTTCACCCCTGCCGACCAGAAGTTCGAGATCGGCAAGGCCGTGATGCTGAACGAGGGAACAGACGTAAGCATCTTCGCCACCGGCCACCTGGTTTGGAAGGCCATACTTGCCGGAAAGATCCTGGCTGATAAAGGCATCTCTGCCGAGATCATCAACATCCACACCATTAAGCCGCTGGATACCGAGGCGGTGCTGAAGTCTGTGGCCAAGACGGGCTGCGTGGTATCGGCAGAGGAGCACAACCGCATCGGCGGCCTGGGCGACAGCATTGCACAGGCGCTGGCCACCTCTAAACCCGCCCCACAGGAGTACGTGGCCGTAAACGACACCTTTGGCGAGTCGGCCACCCCGGACGAGCTGATGGAGAAGTATGGCCTGACGGAGAATGACATTGTGGCCGCCGCAGAGCGCGCCATCAGCAGAAAGTAATCAGGTATTCACACCGTATAATTAGAGGGAGGTACAGCGGTATCTCCCTCTCTTTTTTGTATACTTGCTGTTTCCTCAGGAGGAAGTATACTTCTGAGCCTGCCGATCCTGTTTACCGATACCACCCGTTGGAAGACAAAGAGCTACTTGAGAAATTTGCCCAGCCCGAGAGCCGCAACATGGCTTTTAACCAACTTGTGCGCAAGTACCAGGAGAAGATCTACTGGCACATCCGCAAGATGGTAATCGACCATGACGACGCCGACGACCTGACGCAGGACGTGTTTCTGAAAGTATGGAAGAACCTCGACAACTTCCGCCAGGACGCCCAGCTCTATACCTGGATCTACCGCATCGCCACCAACGAGTGCCTTTCCTTCCTTTCCAGTAAAAAAAGGAAATTTTTCCTGCCCCTGAACGATGTGACCGCCGAGCTGATGGAAAAGGTGGAGGCTAGCCCCGAACTGGCTGGCGATGAGGTGCAGATGAAGCTGCAGAAAGCCATCCTGCGCCTGCCCGAAAAGCAACGCCTGGTATTTAACATGAAGTACTTCGACGAGATGAAGTATGAGGAGATGTCCGAGATACTGGGCACTTCCGTAGGGGCTTTGAAGGCATCTTACCACATCGCGGTAAAAAAAATAGAAGAATTTATAAAGCGGGATTAAACTATAGGGGGCAGGCCCCATCTAACAGGAAGAGTTCAAAAGCATGAAGAAAGAAGTTAAACTCAGCGACATACCCAGGCGCAACCCTTACCAGGTACCGGAAGGCTACTTCGACCGGCTGCCGATGCGCGTGATGGAGCGAACCGCCGCCAGGGAGCAGGAACAGGTGGCCTGGCTGCCGAACCTGTGGCGCCCGCTGCGGCTGGCTATGGCCCCGCTATTGTTACTGCTGCTGGTTTTCGTGGGCGTCTTCTACTATAGTATGACGGCCGGGCAGGAGAAGCAGCTTATGAACCTGGCCAGGGTGTCGGATACCGAGATCGTGGATTACCTGAGTGCCTATACGACCATTGAGACAACAGACTTTGCCGAGCTGAACACCCTGCGCGAGCAGGAACTGCCGGCCGACGTCTTAAACGTAAGTGCCACGGCTGCCGAAGAGGAGCTGGAGTACTACAACCTGAATAACATTGACTACTAATTCACCCATGAAGCTTTTCACATTCCTATTACTTTTTAGCTGTGCCCTCTTGTTTGGCGGCACTGCAGCCATGGCCCAGGATAGCCGCACGCAGGAGCGCCAGGAGAGTGTGGAGGCCGCCAAAACAGCCTTCCTGACCGACAAGATGGGACTCAGCTCCGAGCAGTCGCAGAAGTTCTGGCCCCTTTACAACGAGTACGAGGCCAAACGCCGCACCCTGATAAGAGGCTACCGCAGCGGCTACCGCCAGGATGTGGACGCGCTCAGCGACCAGGAAGCAAAGTCGCGCATCGACCACATGTTTATAACGAAGGACAAAGAGCTTGAACTGGAGAAGGACTACGCCGGCAGGTACCTGAAGGTCATCTCCTACAAGCAACTCATAAAGCTTTACCGCGGAGAGCGGGAATTCACGAAAATGCTCCTGAAGCGCCTGGACGACAAAAGAGCGAACAATTAAGGTTAAAATTGGCTAAAGTTGAGAGTGGAAAGGGCGCTACCGTAACGGGGCGCCTTTTCAGTTTCAGCGAAGTATAAAGTATAAATCTTCTGGGGAACTTAGGTTTATACTTTATACTAATATGGATTTATTCGTCGCATCAGAGCTAGTCAGGATAGCCAATTCCCCTCCCTAAATGTCGGGCTGTTAACTTCTTACTACCCCGCTATTAAAAACATCTGTCATTCTGTTAAGAATCTTGGTAGCAGGTAGGTTAAGCCGTTGCTACTGGCAACCAAGATCCTTTCAGGATGACAAAAACGAAAACGTAACAGCCCTGCCTCCCTGGAGGAATAAGGCTGGGTTATTGTTTTTTAGAGCGCACGCCCCACTCCATACAGAATCACACTTTCACTGCAGTAAGAGATTCATATCTGACCTACTTAGTATACATCCAGCAGGAAGTTGAGATCATCGGATGGCTTGAACTCCATGGGCTTGTCAGTTTGCAGGAAAACCCGCGCCGTGTGTGGCCCCAGCAGCTTCATCTTGTCGCCTTGCACGCGCAGCATGCTGCCCTCGCGCAGGCCGATGACCGGTTGTTGATTGTGGTGGTGGAATTCGGCAATGCGGGTATCGCGCGTCTCGCCCATGTGCGTGGAGCCCGGGTCAGGGTCCTGGAAATGCGGGTTGATGTTGAACGGCACCAATTGCAGCGCATCAAAGGTTTTTACATGCACGATCGGCATGTCATTGGTGGTGCCGATGGTTTTGCCCGCCACGTTGGTGCCCGCGCTGGTGCCCATGTAAGGCATGCCCTGCCGCACACGCTCCCGCAGCGGCTCCACCACCTTGTTCTGGTAGAGCTGGCGCAGCAGCACGAAGGTGTTTCCGCCCCCTATAAACACCGCCTCCGCCTCTTTCACTGCTTTTGGCGCATCATCGTACTCATGCAACCCGCTCACACTTATGCCCCATTTCTCAAAGGCCTCGCGCGCCTTAGAAGTATAATCTTTATGTGATATGCCTCCCGGACGGGCGTAAGGTATAAACAAGACGCTCTTTTTCCCCTCCAGCAGGGCCCTTATCTCCTGCTCCGCATGCTCCAGGTAGCCGGTGCCGTGCGTGGTAGAGGTGCTTATCAAAAGTAGGTTTCTGCTCATACCCAAAGATAGGGAATTTGAGGCTGAGCCGACGGGAGAAAGATGAAATTTAGAATGAGGGGAGTGGTAGGGATACCCTTTCTTTAGATTAACTCATACTTGCCCAGCCATGAAAGGGCACGGACTGTAGCCCAGCGTTATCGCGTAAAGCTAGAATCTAAAAGGATGCAATGTAAATTTTATACTTGCAGGGACAAATGAGGCAAAGAAAGTATGAGATTTATGGTTCTGCTATACTTTCCGCGTCTGTATTTTCAGAACTACCTGTCCTTCTTCTGAGTCTTCAGTTTTAGCCTGATGGTCTCGAGGTAGGGCTCCAACTGGCGGTTGCTGGTGAGCGCGCGCACGAGGCCGATGCTTTTCAAATCATACAGGAACCAGAGCTCCACATAGAAGTCGTGGAGCCAGTAGAGGTCGATTTTGCACCAGCCCTTGATGCGGTGGTGCAGGTAATGGCCCTGGTCTAAGGCCAGCGTTGCCTGCAGGTGCGGCGGCAACTCATTGAATTCTTCGGCACTCATGGGTAAATTTCTGCTACACTGTCCAACAATTTAGTTATAAAAAAGGCTGCACGGGGCAGCCTTTATAGTTTAACGTAAATTTCCTGATTTTGGTCTAGTTCAGGTGAAGCGTGTAGAGCTCAAAGCGTGTGGAAGCAAAGCTCCAGTGCGAGGCCGACGGGTGAATCTCTACCCCATCCTCGTCCATAATCGTTACAGCAAACCCTTCGCCCTGGTTCAGGGGCTCCGTGAAATGCTTTACCGGGTACACCTTCCCTTCCTCAATCCACTCTTCCGGTTCGAAGGCGGGCATGGTCGCATCCACGCACTTTGCATAGACAGCCATATAGCTTGGGGGTATGAATAAATTAACCATGTTAAGTAAACTTTGCTCTAATATAAATAATTCCTGCAAACCAGGAAACTATGCTCTCGATTTTATCGGCAGGCAGGAAATGGAGCACAAAAAGCGTGCCTCCCAGGCAGTAAGCCACAACAGCTCCATAAATTATGTTAAAAGAGGTGCCTGCGCAGGATTTGGCAGCTTATCTGGCAGATGTTCCGTAAGACTAAGTTCAGGTTTCAACATACTAAAACAGACAAGCTTATGGAGGCAACAGCAGCACGAAACAAAACCGGTAAACGACACACGTTTACCGCTGCCCCGCGTGTATTCGGCTTAAAAACCGTCATCGTAAACCTATACTTTGCAGCCAACCCCGATGGCTCGTGGGTACTGGTAGATGCCGGCATACCCGGCTCGGCCGGCAAGATAAGAGAGGCCGCCGCAGAGATCTTCGGCCCCGACAGCAGGCCAAAGGCTATTGTGCTCACCCATGGCCACTTCGACCATGTGGGGGCCGTAAAGGAGCTGGCAGAGTTGTGGGATGTGCCTGTTTATGCCCACCCGATGGAGCTTCCCTACCTCACGGGCCAGAGCAGCTACCCGCCACCAGACCCAAGCGTAGGCGGCGGCGCGGTGGCCTACCTCTCGTTCACTTATCCTAAGAAACCGATCAACATCAGGAACCGCGTGGAGCTGCTCCCCCCGGACGGCAGTGTGCCAGGCCTGGAGGGTTGGCGCTGGATACACACGCCGGGCCACACGGCAGGGCATGTTTCATTGTTCCGCGAAGAAGACCGCACGCTAATTGTGGGCGATGCCTTTGTAACGCGCCATGGCGAATCGGCCATCGCACTGATCACACAGAAGCGCGAGGTGCACGGGCCGCCTGCCTACTTTACACCCGATTGGGGCTCTGCCCACCATTCCGTGGAAACACTCAGTCACCTGAAACTGGAAATAGCCGCCTCGGGACACGGCATGCCCATGCAGGGCGAGGAGCTGCGGCGCCAACTTGAGCGCCTGGTGCAGGATTTCTGGCTGGTGGCCGTGCCCAGGCACGGGCGCTACGTGCATGAGCCTGCCGTAGTGGATGAGTATGGCGTGGTGTCAGTGCCACCGCCGGTCAGCAACCCGGTGCCAACGGTGCTGGCGGTGGCGGGCGCCGTGGCGCTGGCCGGCGCCGCCTGGGTGGCCTTTAGCAAACGGGGTAACCAAAATAAGGATGATGACAACAGGAAGTCGCGGCACAGCGCGGCGCAGCGGCCCTACTCCCATAACCGCGCCCTGCACGACGCCCCCGATCATGACTTAGAAAACCCGACGGAGCTGACGAACAATTATCCGTAAAAAGCAAAAGGGCCAGGAAAATGCTTCCTGGCCCTTGCTGTTTATACTTGCCTGCTAACTCTCCGGGTGGTTCTTCCGGCCCGAGCCGCTCTTGTTTCCGCCGCCATCCTGTTTGTTCACGGTCGCCCATGCACGCTTCTCGGCCTCCTCAGGGCTCACGCCACGCTTTTCGTACCCCTCCTCAATGTGCTCGGCTTTGCGTTTCTGCTTATCGGTATAGGCTGATTTATCTCCTCTTGGCATTTTTCTCTCCTTTCGGTTAAGTGATACATCTGTTCCGTATCCTCCGGCTCACCTGTTTGTACGAGCATGCCGCTTAAAGAGATCAGATTTATACGTTGTTGTAGCGCTGCAGAAGAAGTATAAACTATACCGGGCGCTGATGAAAGTATAGCCTGAAGGTCGACCCTTTCCCCTCCTCACTCTCCACCTCTATCCTGTCCTCGGAGTTCTCCAGGATACGCTTCACCAGGTATAGCCCCAGGCCCGTGCCCTCCACGTGCGTGTGCAGGCGCCTGAACATCGAGAATATTTTCTGCTGGTGCTTCTCGTCTATGCCCAGACCGTTGTCAGATACCGACAGCACGTACTGCCCTTCCTGCTCCTCGGTTTTGATCCTGATAAGCGGGCGGCGCTCAGGCGAAGCGTACTTTATGGCGTTGGAAACAAGGTTGAAGAGGATGCTCCGCAGGTTCTTGCGGGAATAGCTTAAGTGGCTGAAAGCCGAGAAGTCTTTCTCTATAATTGCGTTGCAGGAGAAGATAAGGTTCTCCAGGCTGTCCTCCACATCCGCCATCAGCTCTGCCAGCTCCACCTTCTCCACCTGGTGCACCTCGTGCTGCACCCTGGAGATATCGGTCAGGTCAAATATAATGCTGTTGAGGCGGTGGATGGATCTATCGATGCGGGTAACCACCTCCTGATGCTTCTCCAGGTCCGGGCCCAGGTCCATCTTTAGTAAAGAGACCAAGCCCTCCAAGTTAGAGATGGGCGCCTTCAGGTCGTGGGAGGCGGTGTACACGAAGTTGTCCAGGTCGGTGTTGATCTTGTGCAGTTCCTTGTTCTTGCGCATCAGCTCCTCGTTCTTCCTCTTCTCCGAGTTGTCGCGGGTGATCTTGGAGAAGCCAAGGAGCTTTCGCTCTGCGTTGTAAACAGGCGTGATGATGACGTTGGCCCAGAACGTACTGCCGTCTTTGCGTACACGCCAGCCCTCATCCTCGAAGCGCCCGTCCTGCAGGGCCTTGCTTAGCTCGTACTCCGTAAACTTTTTATCCCTGGCCTCCTGGGTATAGAACGTGGAGAAGTGCTTGCCTATGATTTCCTCCGCCTTGTAGCCCTTGATCTTCTCGGCCCCCCGGTTCCAGGAGGCTACAATGCCATCGGGGGTAAGCATAAAGATGGCGTAATCCCGCACACTCTCTGTTAGCAGCCTTGCCCGCTCTTCGCTGTCCCGGAGCTCAGCCATGGTCCTGGAAAGTTTATCTTCCAGGAGCTTCCGGTCGGTAAGGTCGCGGGTGATCTTGGAGAAGCCGATAAGCCTGTCGCTATCCTGGCTGCGAATAGCTGTGATGATGACGTTGGCCCAGAATGGGGAGCCGTCTTTCTTCAGGCGCCAGCCTTCCTCCTCGAAGCGGCCATGCTCCCGGGCATACTTCAGCTCCAGTTCGGGGTGCTGTATGCGGATAGCTGCCTCGGGGTAGAATATGGAGAAGTGCTGGCCTATAATTTCCGCTGCCTTATAGCCTTTGATTTTTTCGGCGCCGGCGTTCCAGGTCTGGATAAAACCGGAGGGGCTCAGGAGAAAGATGGCATAATCATGCACCCCCTGCACGAGCAGCCTGTACAGATCCTGGTTATCCGACAGTAGCTCGGAGGAGTCCCGTAAAGTGTAGTTTTCCTCGCTCATCTAAATAGTTGGCCAGTTTCAGACTGGCTGTTTACACAAAAGAAACACACGTATTAAATAGTGATAGTACTAAAACTAGGCATGAATGTTCTAACGAAAAAAGTATAGCACGTTTAATTAGACAATTACTTTATATAGTACAATTAACGCGCCGTATTGGCATAAAATAATTAAACTTGTATATAGCCTTTGTGCTATATAAACCGTACCCGCCGCCAGGCCCGCCCGCCTTCTTCTGCACTTATTTGCGTATCTTTGCACCATGATTTCGATGAGGCAATTGTTTCTGCAGCATGTGGCGCAGACATCAGACTTTCCGCTGATGATTGAGGTGGAGAAGGCAGAGGGGATATACATGCATGGCACACAGGGTGAGCGCTACCTCGACCTGATCTCGGGCATAGGCGTGAGCAACGTGGGGCACCGGCACCCGCGCGTGCTAAAGGCCATACACGAGCAGCTGGATAAGTACCTGCACCTGATGGTGTACGGCGAGTTTGTGCAGGCCCCGCAGGCGCAGCTGGCGCAGGCGATTACAGCCACCCTGCCGGCGCGCCTCAACAACGTATACTTCCTGAACTCCGGCACAGAGGCGGTGGAGGGTGCCCTGAAACTTGCCAAACGCCATACCGGCCGCACCGAGCTGGTGTCCTGCCGCAACGCCTACCACGGCTCCACCCAGGGGGCCCTGTCAGTGAACGGCAGCGAGGGCTTTAAGAATGCGTTCCGGCCGCTGCTGCCCGATGTGCGCCACATCCGCTACAACCACCTCCCCGACCTGCAAAGTATAACCACCCGCACGGCCGCTGTTATCATCGAGACGGTACAGGGCGAGGCGGGGGTGCGCGTGTCCGAGAATGATTACCTGCAGCACCTGCGCAAGCGCTGCACCGAGGTGGGCGCCCTGCTGATCCTCGACGAGATCCAGTGTGGCTTTGGCCGCACCGGCACGTTCTGGGCCTTTGAGCAGTTCGGCATCGAGCCCGACATTCTGCTTTGCGCCAAAGGCATGGGCGGCGGCATGCCGATCGGGGCCTTTATCGCGCCGCAGGAGATCATGGCCGCCTTTAAAACCGACCCTATACTTGGCCACTGCACCACCTTCGGCGGGCATCCGGTAAGCTGCGCCGCCTCGCTGGCTACCCTGCAGACGATACTGGAGGAAAAGCTACTGGAAGGCGTGGCCGAGAAAGCAGCGTTGTTTAAGGAACTGCTGGTGCACCCGCGCATCAAAGAAATTCGCAACTGTGGTCTGATGATGGCCGCCGAGTTTGAGAGCTTCGAGGTGCTGAAGGCCGTGATCGACCGCGCCATCCTCAACGGCGTGCTCACCGACTGGTTCCTGTTCTGCGACAACTCCATGCGCATCGCCCCACCCCTGGTCATCACCGAAGCCGAAATTCGCGAGGCCTGCGCCGTTATACTTCGCTCCATCGAGGAGGCAGTGGGCAGTTAAGAATGAATTGAGGAACCTATACTTGAAGAGACGCAAGGTGTTGCGTCTCTTTCTGTGGATACCGGATCCAACCTGTATTACCCCACCCCAGCCCTCCCCTAAAAACAGGGGAGGGAGTTTTGTAGTATCGAATCCAACCACCCCTACCCCTCCTTGTCCAAGGAGGGGAACCTGTTATTACTGATGCGGAAGTATAAGTTTCATTGCTGAAGTATGAACAGCCCTATAGTCCCTCAAGGGGACAATTTATACTTGTTGTATTGCAAAGGCCGTGGCTGTCGAACTGATCCCAGTCCTTGGGTTGAGCGCCTTGTGAGATCCGGTGCCCGAAGGGCAGCGCCCTGGCGCAGGAGGGAACACAGCGCGATGCCTAAGGACGAGCCCTCTCGGGCTTGAGAGCACCAAAGCCAGAAATGAAACTGTAGGCTTGTGGGAACTAGAGGGTCAGTGGTAGCTAGAAAGTATAGCTTGTATCAAGTGGAAGGAAGCAGCGGCTATGAAAGTATGGCCGGAGTACGAAAGGCACAAGCGGACGCTTGCGCCAGAGCAGAAGGTGGCTTTCAGCCTGTAAGCGCCATACTTATACTTATACTTATACTTATACTTATACTTATACTTATACTTATACTTATACTTATACCAGCTGAAAGCTGGTCCTATGCAAAGCCACGAGCTGAAAGCGCGCGGCGGGAAAGTATGCTTCCCTTCAACTCATCCCTAACGACAAATCACGAACAACTACTAACCAACCAACACCCCCGCCAGCAACCGCAGCACCGATTGCACGTAAAAACCGGGGCTATACTTTCTCCAAGGGTATAGGCCACTCAACGCAACCTTATGGAAATAGCCCTTGTGCTGACACTGCTGGCGATTGCTATCGTGCTGTTTGCCACGGAGAAGCTCTCAATCGAGATCGTGACCCTGCTGATGCTTATCCTCCTGGCAAGCGCGCGCATTATCTCACCCGAGGAGGCCTTCGCCGGCTTCAGCAGCGACTTCATCATCATTATCGCCTCCATTTTTATACTTAGCGCCGCCCTGCAGGAAACGGGCATACTAGATTTCGCCGTTGTGCGGCTGGCACGGCTGGCCGAGCACAGCTCCAGCCTGATGCTGCTCATCATCATGATCGTGACGGGCTTTGTCTCGGCGTTCATGAACAACACCACCGTGACGGCCATGTTCGTCACGCCTCTGGTAGGTCTTTCCAAACGCATCAACACCAACGCCTCCAAGCTGCTGATGCCGCTGGCCTTCGCGGCCATACTTGGCGGCACCTGCACGCTCATCGGCACCTCCACCAACGTGGCCGTGAGCGGTTATATCGCCAAGACAGGCCTGGCTCCCATCGGCCTTTTCGAGATTTCAGGGATAGGGTTCGTGATTTTCCTGGTCGGGGTGGTGTATATGATGACGGTCGGGCAGCGCCTGTTGCCCGACCACGATGACCAGGAGCTGACCGAAGAGTATAAACTGCAGAAGTACCTGACCGAGATTGTGGTGCAGCCGGAGTCGCCGCTGGTGGGGCAGCTGGTGTTCGCCTCCGACCTTACCTCGCTTAACTTCCGCATCCTCAACATCATCCGGGGGGAAGACAACTTCCTGCCCGACTTCCGCACGCGCATACGCGAGGGCGATGTGCTGCTGGTGGAGGGCGACCTGGACAACCTGATAAAGGTGAAGGAAACCAAGGGCATCGATATCATGGCCGACGTTATCCTGGAGAAGGACCTGGTAACGGACAACATCCGCCTGGCGGAGCTGCTGGTGGTGCGGCAGTCGGTGCTGATCGGCCGCACGATAAAGGAGATAAACTTCCTGCAGCGCTACGGGCTGGTGGTGCTGGCCATCTCGCGCCACGGCGAAACGCTACGCAGCAAGATAGGAAGTATAAAGCTACAGCTCGGCGACCTGCTGCTGGTGCAGGGCTCGCCTGAGCGGCTGGCGCAGTTGCGCAACTCCAATAACCTGGCCCTTATCGGCGAGTTTGAGCCAGTGCTCTTTAAGAAGCGCAAGGGCATCATCGCCATCTCCTGCTTCCTTGTGGCCATACTGTTGGGCACGCTCCAGGTGCTCCCGCTTTCCATCTCCTTTCTGCTGGCTGCCCTTGCCACCATCCTGTTCAGGTGCATCAGCTCCGAGAAGGCTTATGCCGCCATCGACTTTAAGCTGCTCATACTTATTGGCGGCATGACCGCGTTTGGCACGGCCATGGAGAACTCCGGCGCGGCCGACTTCCTGGCTGAGGGCATTGTGGATTTGCTCGGGCCCATGGGCAAGCTGGCGGTGCTGGCGGGCTTTGTGGTGCTCACGGTTATACTTACCCAGCCCATGTCGAACGCGGCGGCGGCGCTGGTGATCGTGCCAGTGGCGCTCAGCACAGCCGTAACGCTGGACTCCGACCCCCGGGCTTTTGCCATTGCCATCATGCTGGCGGCATCGGTGTCGCTGGTAACGCCCTTTGAGCCGGCCTGTATCCTGGTGTATAGCCCGGGCAAGTACCGCTTCTGGGATTTTATCAAGGTGGGCACGCCGCTCACGCTGCTGCTTATCCTGGTCATCCTGGTGCTGACACCGCTCATCTGGCCCCTGTAACAGGCTGTAAGGAAAGGGAGTACAATAAAAGCAAAATCTGAACGCCTATGAAAAGTATACTTTACCTCCTGCCCCTCTGCCTGCTGGCCTGTTCTCCGGAGAACGAGCAGGTGCAGGACGAGCACGTGCAGGTAGCCCCTCCCGCCAAAGCGCTCGACTCTATTGCCGACACGGAGAAGGACGCCGTAAGAACCGACGAGACGGTAACCGATCCAACGCTGCCGCTGCCGCAGCCGGTCATGCAACTGCTGGAAACAAGGTATCCCGGGTGGAAGGTACCGGAAATAGCGGCGGGTGCGCAGCAGCAGGCAACCGAATTCGCCAGCGGCGCAGCCTTTGCCCGCGGCGATTTTGATGGCGACGGCCGACAGGACGTGGCGCTGCAGCTGCAGCAGGGCAAAGAGGTGGTGATCGTGGCAGCGCTGCAGCCGCAGGATGGCAGGTATACGTTGGAGGAGCTGAAGCGGGACATTCTGTTTAACGAGCGCGGCACCCTCAGGAGCCTCTATTACCTTTACCGCCTGCCTCAGGGCGAGCAGGTGCAGGAGTTGCATAGCATGAATGAGGTAGAGCTGCCGCACGATGCCATCGCCGTGGGTGTGGGCCAGGAGGTGAATGCTTATATTTACAGGAACGGCGCCTTCGAACTTTTCTCACTGGAAAATGAAGAGTGAAGAGCCGGGCTGTAAGGTCTGAGATCATGCTGTACACACGGAAAACTGCACAGCAGCGGTAGAAGGCAAGTATAAAACCCCAAGATGTAGCTGGTAAGTATAAGCAGGAAACAAAGTAAATCAGGGCGAAAGTATAAAACTACCACGCCTCCCGCAACACAAACAGCGTAGAGGCCACGGCCAGCGCCAGCACCAGGCCCGCGCTCACGGCGTAGGTACTCAGCCGCATCACCCTGGCCCTGTCTACTTTGGATAACGTATAAATCTGACGCCGGGTATAGTATAGGAACACCAGCATCGCGAGCAAAAAGCTACAAAACCAGAACGTGCCGAACCGCAGCAGAAACACCATCGGATGGTAATTGCCGGGCAGGTAAAAGGCAGCCGCGGCCATCAGCAGGCTGCCGTAGAGCGATAATACAAGAAATAGAAACGAATAGCGGCTTTGCCTCATCCGGCTTAAGAGAAGTTTGGGTTTATACTTCTAGTGTATACGTGCCGGAAGCTGCCTGCTACCGCCTAAAGTATAAAGTATAAATAGGACTATTATCAGTAATTGAGCAGAGCCTGCGCCTCCTGCCTGATGTTGTCGCGCGACAGGCCATCCTTTACACCCATTGTTATCTTTCGCACCAGCACCCCCACAACCGTCTTCTTGAAGCCGAGCCGGGCGGCCATGTTAATGCAGAAATCCATCTCGCTCTCGTCCACGATGCCGTCGGCCAGCATCATCTCCACCAGGTCGTAGATCTGGTCGAAGCGCTCGGCGTCGTTGGTGGGCAGTTGCGGCGCCTTGAGCTTAACATCCGACAGCAGACCGCGCACCTCATCCGCCTTGAGGCCATGCTTTGCCCCGATGGCAACAATGAACTTCATCTCGGAAGGATCCAAATGGCCATCAACTTTAGCCAATGCCCCAAGGTTGGCGATATGGCTTTTTAATCTTTTTGTCTCTTCGCTCTCAAAAAAACCGAACATACGTTGCCTCTGTAGGTTAAATTACTTTACTTGGACTCCAATTTGTGCTGACACGGCCTGCACCGAAACTTAGGGGGCATCGTTGCCACCTAAGCCAGCGAACCTCACCGCCTGGCAAGCGTGAAGTCTGTCGGTATAACATACGGTTTTCGCTATTTTAAGTCGCGTTACAGCGGCAGTTTTTATCCCTGCCTCTTAAGTATAACGACCAGCGCGGGCGTCTCGCATAAATTAACCTTTAGATAAAATTCAATTTTCTACTTTTGAGTAACATTACCACAACTAACAGAGACACTAACACCATGAAGAGGATTGGAGTATTTACTTCGGGCGGCGACGCGCCAGGCATGAACGCATGTATCAGAGCAATTGTAAGGGCGGCCGTGTATCATGGGGTAGAAATATATGGTATCCATCGGGGATACAAGGGCATGATCAAGGGCGAGATCTACAAAATGGACTCCCACTCGGTAAGCAACATCATACAGAAAGGCGGCACCATACTCCGCTCGGCGCGCAGCAAGGACTTTGGAACGCCGGAGGGCCGCAAGCAGGCATACGAGCAACTGGTGAAGTTTGGCATTGAGGGACTGGTGTGTATCGGCGGAGACGGCACCTTTACCGGCGCCAATATTTTCTTCGAGGAGTTCGGCATCCCGACGGTGGGTGCCCCCGGTACGATCGACAACGACCTGTACGGAACAGACTACACCATCGGCTACGACACGGCCGTGAACACCGCCCTCGACGCGATCGACAAGATCCGCGATACGGCGGACAGCCACGACCGCGTGTTCTTCATTGAGGTGATGGGCCGCGACTCCGGCTATATTGCCATGCCCTGCGCCATTGGCGGCGGCGCTGAGATCGTGATGATCCCGGAGGCCGATACAAGTATAGAGCACGTGGTGGATACGCTGCGCACCGGCTGGAACCGCTCCAAAACATCCTTTATCGTTATCATTGCCGAGGGCGATGAGGCCGGAAACGCCAACGAGGTGGCCCGCAAAGTGCAGGAGGAGTTGCCGCACATGGATGCCCGCGTAACCATACTTGGCCACGTGCAGCGCGGGGGCGCCCCCACCGCCGCCGACCGCATGCTGGCCAGCCAGCTGGGCATTGCCTGCGTGGAGGGCCTGCTGGAGGGCCGCAAGTGCGAGATGGCCGGCATCATCAACGGCGAGCTGGTCTACACACCGTTTATCGACACCATCACAAAGGACAAGCTCATTAACCCGAACTACCTGAAGATGGTGAACATCCTATCAGTATAAGTATAAAACTGCTGACAGCACCCGTCCGTGACGGCCCCGCTGCAAGTATACCTTCACAACACCCCGGCCTAAGTCGCTTGTACTTGGGCCGGGGTGTTTTTTTTGTCTATCCGGCGGCCTGCCGGGTGCCGCTCCCCAACCTGATTTCTTTGGTTATCACTATTGCCGTTCTCCCGTACAGCAGCAGGGGGCGCCTTCGATTCGCTGGCAGGCTGGTGAAAAAATCGGACAGTCATTCCAAAATTCTATCCCTGCGCATACTTTTCCGTAAAAGCATACACGAACTAAAACTGTGAAACTATCGCTTCCGCCAAACATATAGCTAAAATAGCTTTAAAGGTCATCCTATGGCCGCTGGCCATCATCGTAGGCCTGCTCATCCTCATCATTATCGCCCTTCAGTTTCAGGGGGTGCAGAACTTCCTGGCAAGGCAGGGCGAGAACTACCTGCAGAACACCCTGGGCACAGAGGTGCAGATTGGCGGCTTCACTACGGATTGGCGCAACGCACTGGTGCTAAAGGATGTGTATGTGGAGGACCAGCAGCAGGACACGCTCTGGCACTCCGGGCGCCTCGGCGTGGACATGGCCATACTTTCGCTTCTAAAGGGGCAGGTGAACATCAGCAAAGTAGACCTTGACAACGCCACCCTGAAGCTGCACATCCGCGAGGACAGCTCCACCAACTTCGACTTCATCCTAGAGGCCTTCGCCACCGACACCACTGCTGCACAGCCCGCCGATACCTCCGCCTCCGCCCTGCAGATAACCCTGGGCACCATCAACCTGGATAATGTGTACGTCGTGTTTCGGGATGATGCCGGTGGCAACTACATAAAAACCCGCGTGGGCGAGCTGACCACCACCATGGACGAGCTGGACCTGGAGGAACAGCGCTACCTGGTGGATGAGGTGCGCCTGGCCGATACCTGGATAGCCTACGAGCAAACCAAGCTCCCGCCTCCCGACACCACTGCCTACGAGCCGCTGGAGGTGGATTTCGGCCTGAACCGCGTAGCGCTGGAAAACATACGCCTGAGCTTTCTGAGCCGCCCGGCTAACCAGCGCATTGAGCTGAAGCTGGGGGAATCGGAGCTGGTATCGGATAAGATTGATCTGAAAAATGCCCGCGTGGACCTGGAAAGCTTCGCTTTGCACAACACCGCCCTCACCTACGTGCAGGAAAAGTATAAACCCTCCGACTCGCTGGCCGTGAACCCGGAGCGCACCGTGAAGGAACTGGACAAGTCGGTGGAGCAGGCACAGGGGCAGCCTGTGAACTGGCTGGTCACGCTCGGCGACCTGGATGTGTCGGGCCTGGACGTGAAGTTCGATAACTTTAACACACCCAAGCAGCCCCGCGGCATGGATTACGACCACCTGAGGTTCACCGACGTGCTGCTGGACGCCCAGGACATCAGCTACAGCCTGAACCGCACCGAGGCAAGCCTGAACCAGCTGACGCTGCGGGAGCAGAGCGGCTTTGCACTGGAGAACTTCGAGGCGGCTATCGTTTTCGACTCCACCCACGCCAGCCTCACCGGCCTCGACCTGAAGACCGGCCACAGCCACTTGCAGAACAAAATGGCCATGACTTATCCCTCGCTGGAGGCCCTGGCCGAGAACCCCGAGCAGCTAGGGCTGGACATCGACATCAACAACAGTTACGTGGGGATGCAGGATGTGCTATACTTTATGCCCGACATGGCCGAGAACCCGTCGTTCAGAAGTATAGCCAACTCCAACATCAGGATTACGGCCAAAGCCGAGGGCCAAATGGAGAACCTGCGCGTGCAGACGCTGCAGCTGGCAGGCCTAAGCAATACCCGTGTGGATGTGAGCGGAACGGTGCGCAACGCCATGGATCCTGACAATTTATACCTGGACCTGGGCATAGACCGCTTCGCCACCACCCGCACCGACGTGCAGGCGCTGGTGCCGGCCGGCACCATTCCGCCCGATTTCAGGCTGCCGCCTCAAATGAGCATGACGGGCAACTACAAAGGCTCCCTCACCAACTTCGACGCCAACGCCGACCTCCGTACCTCCTTCGGCAACGTGGTGGCCAAGGTGGATATGGGCGCCAACGAGCGCTTCACGGCCACCGTGCGCAGCGGCGGCTTCGATTTGAACCAGCTGCTGGTGGATAGCCTGGGGCTTGGCAAGGTAGCCCTGGAGGCGCAGGCCCGTGGCACCGGCCTCACACCCGAAACCATGCGCGCCGACGTGAAGGCCAACGTGAAGCTCTTCGACTATGGCAACTATAGTTACAAGGACATCGACCTGACCGCCAACATAGACCGTAACCTCTACACCGTGCAGGCCACTGCCAACGACGACAACCTGGCCTTCGACCTGGATGGCAAGTTTAACCTGCGCGACGCGGAGAAGCCAGCTTATACGTTCGATCTTGATCTGGAGCGGGCCAACCTCCATACGTTAAACCTGTACCCGGAGCCCCTGGCGGTGCAGGGAGAGCTGCAGGGGGATTTTACGGGCGCCGATGCAAGCACCCTGAGCGGCCGTCTGCAGGCCCGGGAGCTGCGGATAGACCACAATGGCGAGACCTTCCCGATCGACACCCTGCTGATGACGCTGCTGCAGACCGGGGAGTCAGCCGAGGTGGTGGTACAGTCTGATGTGGTGGATGCGGACATGAAGTTCCAGAACACGCTGGCTACGCTGCCAACGGCCCTGCAGAAGCACTTTTCCAATTACCTGGACCTGCAACCCGACCCGCCCTACCCTGCCAACCTGAACCTGGGCGACTTCACCGCTACCATCAACCTGAAGCAAACCGACCTCATCACCGCTTTTGTGCCTGGCCTGGAAGTTTTGCAACCGGCCACGCCCATCACGGCCAGCTACGACGGCGACAACCAGCAGCTGGAGCTGGATGGCCGCATCAGCCGGATCGTGTACACCGATTATACTTTACAGAACCTGGACCTGGCGGTGAACGGTGACAGAAACCAACTGGCCTATGAACTGAACCTGCAGCGGCTGCTCTCCCCTTCCCTGAACATGGATAACATCTCACTGGACGGCGCTGCCCGCGATAACGAACTGGCCGTGCGCCTGGCCATTGCCGGCGACACCCTGCAGCCGGGAGAGCGCTTTGTGGTGGGGGGCGTAGTCAATAGCCTTGGCCGCGGCTACCGCTTCATCTTTAATCCCGACCAGCTGGTGATAAACGGTGATAAGTGGTCCGTGTCTCAGGATAACTTCCTGCAGTTCGATACGGACCTGCTTTACGCCAACAACATCCGGCTGCAGCACGGCAACCAGGGCATCCTCTTAAACAGCACTGGCCCGGTGGCGCCCAACGCTCCCCTGGAAGCAGGCTTCGATAATGTGGACATCGCTTATATTATGCGCACCTTCCAGGCGCCTGAAGATAGCCTGATCGCAGGCACGATTAACGGCACGGCCACCGTTAGCAACATTATGGCGGGTAACCTGGCTTTCATCTCCGACCTGACCATCACGGAGTTTGCCTATGAGGGCGTGCCGGTGGGCAACCTGGCCCT
Source organism: Pontibacter flavimaris (assembly GCF_001907195.1). Classification (GTDB taxonomy): domain Bacteria; phylum Bacteroidota; class Bacteroidia; order Cytophagales; family Hymenobacteraceae; genus Pontibacter; species Pontibacter flavimaris. Next base: position 182,369 of record NZ_LVWA01000005.1, on the reverse strand, counting down.
GAGCGCCAGCAGCGGCAGTGGCGGCCGCTACGACCTTAACGCCAGTCTTACCGGCAACGACAACCGGGTAACGGTAGACGGCTACATGGAGCCACAAACGGAGGCCACCCTCCTGAACCTGACCGCACGTATAGACCAGCTCAACATGGCCTCGCTGGAGGGCTTTATGGCAGGCATGGTGGACCAACTGGATGGCAGCGCCACCGGCGACCTGCGCATTACCGGCACCCTGGCGCAACCAGACATACTTGGGCAGCTGAACTTTAACCAGGCGCAGTTCAACATCACGATGCTGGGATCGCTGTTCACGCTGGAGAACGAGCAGCTGGAGTTCAGCGAGCAGGGCATCCGCTTTGCCGACTTCACCATCACCGACTCCCTGGGCAACGACATGGTTGTTAACGGGAACATCCTTACCCAAACCTACACCGATTATGAGTTTGCCCTGGATGTGGACACAGAGCGCTTCCTGGCTCTGAACTCCACCGCCCAGGACAATAGCCTTTTCTACGGCACCGTGTATGTGGGGGCCGATGCCACCATAACCGGGAACATGATGCAGCCGGTGGTAAAGGTAAAGGCGCGCGTGCTGGAAGGCTCTGACTTTACCACCGTAATACCTGCCGATGAGGTGGGCGCCGCCGAGCGGGAGGGCATCGTGGAATTCGTGAACCTGAACCCGGAGATGACGCGCATCATCCGGGAGCAGCAGGGCGATACCACGGAGGTAACCGGTTTTGTGGGCGCTGATGTGGAAGCGGAGATAACTGTGACCGATGCCACCGCGATTACGATCATCATAGACCCCACCACAGGTGACAACCTGACAGTACGGGGCTCCGCCGACCCATTGTTCATCGGGATGAGGCCAAGCGGCGAGATCAACATGTCGGGGCGCTTTACGGTAACGGAGGGCAAGTATAGCATGGACTTCTACGACCTGGCCTCCCGTGAGCTGGACATCGCCGAAGGCAGCTACATCAACTGGACCGGCGACCCGTTGCTGGCCACCATGGACATTACCGCTATCTATAACGTGGAGGCCGCGCCACAGGAACTCGTATCAACACAGCTCGGCGAATACGAGGACGCAGCTCTTAGAAACCAGGTGCCTTTCGAGGTGCAGGTATTTGTACGGGGCGAGCTGCTGACGCCGGAAATCACTTTTGATATACAGCTACCGGAGGAAGAGCGTGGCAGCGTGCCCGCGATTGTGCAGACCAGCCTGGGCAACCTCCGCCAGGATGAGTCGGAGATGAACAAGCAGGTGTTCTCGCTGCTGGTGCTCAACCGCTTTATGGCCCCGGACCCGCTCACCAGCTCCGGCGGGGGCGGCTTTGAGTCCACGGCCCGCAACAGCCTAGGCCAGGTGATGACGGATCAGCTCAACCAGCTTACCAACCGCTACGCCGGCGGCCTGGGTCTGGAACTGGGCGTGGATTCTTACCAGGATTACTCCTCCGGCTCGGCAGAGGGCCGCACCGACCTGAACGTGGCCATGCGCCAGCAGTTCCTCAACGACAGGCTTACCGTGCGGGTGGGCACCGACATCGGCCTGGAGGGCGGCAGCCAGACGAACCAGACCATGAGCGGCTTTGGTGGCGATATTTCGGTGGAGTATTCTTTGACCGAGGATGGCAGGCTGCGGGTGCGGGGTTTCCAGCGCAACCAGTACGAGGGCATAATCGAGGGCGGCGACGTACGGGCCACGGGCCTGGCGCTGATCTTCGTGCGCGAGTACAACAACTTCTCCGACCTTTTCCGTGACCTGGAGAGCCGGCGCAAAAGAGACGCGGAACGCAGGCTGGAGGCGGCACAGAAACTACGGGAGGAGGAAAGAGAGGTAGAGGCAGAACTTAAAGAAGAAGGTACAAAATAAAACTATGCGAAAGACTTACCCCCGGATCAGGATGAAACACGCCTGCACGTTGCCCCTGCTGCTGTTTTGGCTGCTGACCGGCTGCAGCGTTACCAAGACTGTGCCCGCGGACGATGCCTTGTTCATCGGGTATAGTGTGAAGGTGGAGGGGAAGAACGACAGCAGCAAGCGCAGTGCCGAACTTGAAACGGAGCTAAGCGCCACCGTGCGCCCCGAGCCCAACACCTCCATACTTGGCCTGCGCCCTAAACTGGCCATTTACAACGCCTTTTATACTGAGAAGGAAAAGGGCCTGAAGCATTGGATCATGACTAAGCTGGGGGAGCCGCCGGTGCTTATTTCGCAGGTTGATACCGGCAGCGTGAGCCAGGTCATGAGCAACCGGTTGCACAACCGGGGCTATTTTAACAATACCGTCGGCAGCACCACGGAAGTTGATACGACCAAGAAGAAAGCTACCATCAACTGGACTGCCCGTGTGGGGGAGCCTTACCGCCTGCGCAACATCAAGTATACTTTAGAAGACTCGCTGCAGGTGCACAAGGCGATCAAGCAGACGCAGGAAACATCGTTGCTGAAGTCGGGGGAGCCCTATGACCTGAGTGTGATGACCGATGAGCGCCTCCGGATCGACGGCGTGCTCAAGAACGAGGGCTACTATTACTTCAGCCCGGACCTGCTGATATTCAGTGCAGACACCACGGTGGGCGACAGGCAGGTGGATGTGCTGATGCGCATAAAGAACATCGCCTCGTCGCAGGCGCTGCAGCCTTTCGCCCTGGACGATATCTTCATCTTCGCCAACTACTCACTCGGCGACAGCCTGGCCGTGCGCGACACCATCGACTTCCAGGGTTACCATTACATCCCGAACGAGGAGTACCTGAAGGCGCGCCACCTGCTGGACGGCGTTTTCCTGGAGCAGGATAGTTTGTACACCCGCGAGAATCACCTGCTGACCATTAAACGTCTCTCGGGCCTGGCAGCCTACAAATTCGTGAATATCGACTACCAACCGGACACGGCAAACAGCGGCAAGTTGGATGCCTTTGTATTCCTCACCCCCGCTCTTAAAAAGTCGCTGCGGGCGGAGGCGCAGATGGTCACCAAGTCGAACAACTTTGCCGGGCCGGGACTAAAGGTGTCCTTCCGGAACCGGAATACCTTCCGGGGATCAGAGGTATTAAACGTGGAGTTTACCGGCAGCTTCGAGTCGCAGGTGGGCGGCCGTGGCACGGGAGAGGTGCCGGAGGGCGTGGAACCGCCCAAAAAAAGCGGCATCCCTTCCTACGAGCTGGGCGTGCAAACCACCCTGGCCATCCCCCGGATCGTGTCGCCCTTTAACCTGCGCAACCTCCGCACCGAGTTTGTGCCCCAAACCCGCATCGGCCTTGGTTTTAACTTCCTGAGCCGGTCAGACTTTTACCAGCTCAACTCCTACAACGCCACCTACGGCTACACCTGGCGGCCAAAGGAAACGCTGACCTTCGATGCCACCCCCATTAACCTGCAGTACGTGCGCCTGGCCAACACAACTTTGGCTTTCGACACACTGCTGGCCAGAAACCCCTACCTGCGGAGCAGCTTTGAGAACCAGTTTATCGTGGGCGGCATTTACCAGATGACCTACACCACCCAGATGTATAAGGACCGCAGCAGCAACGTCTTCGACAGGATCACGCTGGACATGTCGGGCAACGTGGTGAGTGGCTTTCAGTCGGCAACGGGCAAGCCCAAGCCTACCCAACAGGAGCCGCGCGTGCTGTACAAGGACCGCTACGCACAGTATGTGATGCTGGATAACGACTTCCGCCACTACCTGAACCTGGGCACGGAGAGCCAGCTGGTGTGGCGCCTGGCAACGGGTGTGGGTTACTCCTATGGCAACTCCAGGACTATGCCTTATGTAAAGCAGTTCTCCATCGGCGGGCCTAACAGCGTGCGGGCATTCCGGGCACGAAGTATAGGTCCCGGCACCTACAACATTCCAGACGACCAGCTCTTCTCTTATTTTGATCAGGTGGGCGACATACGCCTGGAGACCAACCTGGAGTACCGCTTCCCGATTGCAGGCTTCTTTAAGGGTGCTGTTTTTGCCGATGCCGGCAACATCTGGAACGTGCGCGAAGTCCTGGATGAGAAAGGGGAGCCGCTAAAGCCCGGTGCCAAGTTCGAGGCCAAGGACTTTCTGAGCGAGCTGGCGGTGGGCACCGGCGTGGGCCTGCGCATTGATGTGGAGTTCTTCGTGATCCGCCTGGACCTGGGGATACCGGTACAGGTACCTTTCCTGCCTAAAGGCGAGCGCCTGGTGCTGGACAAGTTCAACGGCAGCTTCGGCGGCGACTACGGCATGGTGCTCAACATCGCCATCGGCTATCCTTTTTAATTTTGAATGAGTGACTGAGTGAATGAGTGCATGCTTCTTTACTCCCTGCTTTGTCATCTTGCCATGGTTCTGGTGGCATGCAAAGGCCGTTGAACCTTCCCAACAAGATCCTTTCAAGTTGATACGGAAATTTTTATCCATTCTCTCATCCACTCAATCACTCATTCTCTCATTGATAAAGGCCACTATCTCCTGCCACTGCTCCGGGTGGAACCAGGCATACTCTTGCGGATTTTTGTTGAACCATGTGAGCTGGCGTTTGGCGTAGCGGCGGCTGTTGCGCTTTAGCAGGCGCACGGCTTCCTCCCAGTCATACTTGCCCTCCAGGTAATCGAAAATCTCCTTGTAACCCACGGTTTGCAGGGCGTTGTGCTGGCGGTATGGGTACAGTTGCCTGGCCTCCTCAGCCAGCCCCTGCGCCAGCATGAGATCCATGCGCTGGTCAATGCGGCTGTAAAGCTCGGCGCGTTCACGGTTCAGGGCTATTTTGATGGTGTTGAAGGGCCGCTCCTGCGGCACGCTTCTGCGGAAGGAAGAGTAAGGATGACCACTGCTCAGGCATACTTCCAGCGCCCGCACCACCCGCTGCGGGTTGGCCTTATCCACCTGCGCAAAGTATAAAGGGTCCAGCTGCTGCAGCTTGTCCAGCAACGGCTGCAGCCCCTCCTGCTCATACAGCTTCGTTAGCTGCTCCCGCACCGCAGGGTCCGTTTCCGGCATCTCGTCCATCCCCTCTAGCACTGCCCGCACATACAGCCCCGATCCGCCTGTCAGGATCACCACGTCGTGCTCCACAAACAGCCGCTCCAGCAGCGCCAGCACCTCCTGCTCAAAGGCTCCGGCGCTGTACTCCCCGGTTATACTATGGGAGTCCACGAAATGGTGCTTTACCCCCTGCTGTTCCGCAGGCGTTGGCTTGGCCGTGCCGATGCTCATTTCCCTGTAAAACTGGCGGGAGTCGGCTGAGATAATCTCTGTATTGAAGTGTCTTGCCAGCCGCACGCACAGGTCTGTTTTACCCACCGCCGTCGGCCCCACCACCACCACCAGGTGCTTCTGCTGCTTGTTCATACTTTTCATGCGTTCCGTAAAGCTGCCGGCCATTCTTGCTCAATTCTTCCTACCTGTAAAACTCCCGCCCACCCTGTCTGCAAAATGCACAAACTGTAGCAGCGTTTTGTTATACTTCGGAAGAGCGGTGGCCACCAATGCAATTTTTCGCTAAATTATCGCTTTATTTATAAAATCAGCATGGCCTCCGCGTTTGGCCCGGAGTCGTTCGCCTGCTGTCATACTTACTTGAAACAAAACATGCCCCATACTTTAAACCGGCAACCTGACGAGAAAACAGTACTAGCGGCCTCTAACCTGCTGCAGGTGCTGGTGCAGCTTGCCAAGCCATCGCATGGCGTGGTGGTGGCCCAGCCGAACGGCCAGGTGCTGGCCGCCAACGCGCAAACCAGCAACTACGGGTCCGGCGATTCGGACTTCAGCACGACCCGCAGCCTGCGCAGCCTGTTTGGCATGTCGCAGGAGCAGTTTAGCAGGTTGCAGGAGGAGTTGCAGCAGCAGCGGAAGCTTACCGGGTTTGTGGAGGAGGAGCAAGACGAGGCTGACAGGCATTGCAGTTCCTATACCTATAGCTGCCGCATGGTGCACTTCCAGAACGAGGCGTTTGTGTGCGTGGAGCTGGCCAACGTGGGCCAGGCCACGGCCTTGCTCCCCTACGATGGCGACAGCTACCATGATGTGTTTGAGGAAAACTCGGAACCCATGTTCCTCCTCGACTGCGACGGGCATCTCATAGACATCAACCAGGCAGCCCTGCAACTGGTGGGGCAGACCAAGGAGCAACTGACGGGGAAATCTCTTTTCAGGGCATTTAAATTGAATTTGTTTGAGCGGGTGGCCCTGCGGGGACAGCTGAAGCAGGCGCTGGATGAGGGCAGGCAAAAGTTTGAGTGGTGGCTGCACGAGGACGACCACAACCTGCTGCCCATCGAGATTACGCTGCAGCGGGGTAAGTTTAAGACGCAGGATATCCTCTACGGCTCGGTAAAGAACCTGAACGAGGTGATAGAGACGGAGCAGGACGTGCGCTTCCGGAACCACCAACTGGAATTCGTAAACCAGCTCATCACCAACCTGTCCTCCTCAGACAGCCAGCACGACATCCTGCACAATACGCTGGATGGGCTGCTGGAGAAAAGCGATGTGAAGGGCGGCTGTGTGTATGCACTTGACTCCCACGAGAAAAACGTGGCCCGGCTTTCTTACTCGGCCGGAGAGGTGGGCGAGCCGGCGCTGCCCGAAGAGTTGCACCTTGCGCCGGAGCAGCTGGAGCAGTTAGGCTCTGAAAGTAAACGATCCGCCGTAGTCAGCCTGCAGGAGCATCTGCAAAAGAAGCTCCACCGCAGGATTACCATCGTGCCCATCTACTCAGAAACGAAAGTGCTGGCTCTGGTCCTGATATGGCCGAACAGCGAGCCCCGCATGACGCAGTCGTTCGTCTCGCTGCTGGACTTCATCGGCAGCTCCATTGGCAACTACATCGAACGGCACCGGCTGCAGCAACAGCTCATCAACACCGAGGACAAGTATAAACTGCTGTTTGAGTCCTCCTACGACGCCATACTTCTTTTTAAGGACGGGGCTGTGATTGAGTGCAACGACAAAGCCCTGGAGTTTTTCCGCTGCACCCGCGAGGACCTGATGAGCAAGACCCCTATGGACTTCTCGCCGGAGTTCCAGCCCGACGGGGAGCGGTCATCGGATAAGACGGCGCGCATTATGCGGGAAGTGCTGGCGACAGGCCACTCCATTACCACCGAGTGGAAAAACCGCCGTAAGGATGGCACCCTCTTCGATGCCGAACTCACCGTTAACCGCCTCCTGCTGGACGGGCAGGCCTACATCCAGGTGTTCAAGCGCGACATTACCCAGCGCAAGCTGGCGCAGCAGACAAAGCGCCAGGAGGAGGTGCTGCACGAGTCGATGAACCAGTTCCGCACTTTCCTGGATAAAGTGAATCTTATCTACTACAGCCTCGACACGGAGGGGAACATCGCCTTTGCCAACGACTACTTCATGAAGTATGTGGAGTATACCGAGGAAGAGCTGATCGGGAAGAGCTTCTACGAGCTGCTGGTACCACCGCTGGAGCGCGTGCAGCGTTTCCAGGACTACCAGAAGGCGCTGGAGATAAAGCAGCTTAGCTCCTACTACGAGCGCGACGTGCTCACAAAGTCGGGGCAGCTGAAGACCATCCGCTGGAACAGCATGTTCGAGTATAGCCCTGAGGGCAAGATTACCGGCCTCACCAGTGTGGGCAAGGACATGACCGACAAGCGCATTGCCATGGAGGCCCTCAAGGACAACAAGATCCGCCTGCAGGACCTCTTCGACAATGCCCACGACCTTATCCAGAATATTTCGGTCGACAACAAGTTCATCTTTGTAAATAAGGCCTGGAAAGACCGCCTCGGCTACACCGACCACGATATAGAGTCGCTCACGCTCAACGATATTGTGCACCCTTACTACAAGGCCAAGCTGATCTACCAGCTGCGCAACCTGTACAAGGGCGAGAACGTGAACAAGATCGAGACGGTGTTTTTAACAAAAGCCGGCAAGCCGGTGCACCTGATCGGAAGTATAACCTGCAGCTGGCAGGACGGCCGCCCTGTGGCTACACGCGCCATCCTGCACGACATCACAGACCGTATTAAGGCCGAGCGGCTGCAGAAAGTATACTACAGCATCGCCAACCTGGCCATCAGCAGCAAGGACCTGAACTCGCTCTACTCGGCTATCCATCGTGAGCTGAGTAAGATCATCGAGACGCGCAACATCTACATTGCCCTCTGCGACAACGAGCACAAGGACCTCAGCTTTGTGTACCTGGTTGATCAGTTTGTGGACAAGGCCTCCAAGTCGCAGATGCGGCGGCCGTTCTCGAAAGGGCTGTCGGAGTACATCATTGCCACCGGTAAGCCACTGTACATGCAGAAACAAGAGCTGATGGAACTGGCGGACCGCGAAACGCTCACGCTTTTCGGGGCGGTGCCCGAGGTGATACTTTGCTCCCCCCTGGCCATCGGCGACCGCATCATCGGCGTGATTACGCTGCAGGACTACCAGAACCCGGAGGCCTATGTCAGCACCGATATCGAGATCCTGCACTTTATATCGAACCAGGTGGCGCTGGCCATTGAGCGCAAGCGCAACGAGGAGCAGATAAACACGCAGAACGCCAGGCTTAACGCTATTTTCGAGTCCGGAACGCACCACATGTGGTCCATCAACCGTAACTACGAGCTTACCTCCTTTAACCGCAACTTTGCCCAGGCCTTCTCAGAGCGCAGCGGCCATGAGTTGAGTCCGTTTATCCGTATCGACGATGCCTCAATGGTGCATGAGAACTCCTATGCCTACTGGGAGGATAAGTATAAACAGGTGTTTGCAGGCCATCCACAGCACTTTGAGATAGAACTGGGGCACGGAAAAAGCTGGCGCGAGGTATACCTGCACCCCATTTACATGGAGGACGGATCGTTTGAGGAGATCTCCGGCATCGCTCTGGATATTACAGGCAAGAAGAGATCGGAGCTGGCGCTGGCGCAAAGCGAGGAGAAGTTCCGGAACATCTTTGAGTCGTTCCAGGATGTGTACTACCGCGCCGACCTGGATGGCAAGCTGGAACTTATCAGCCCATCCATTACCCAGCTGCTTGGCTTTGAGGAGGAAGAGGTGCTCAACCAGCCATCAGAACGGTTCTATGCCAACCCGGAGGACCAGAGAAGGATCCGTGACATGGTGCTGGAGCAGCAAACCGTGCGCGATATTGAGGTGGACATGATGTGCAAGGACGGAACCCATAAAACCGTTGTGCTGGATGCCAGGCTAACTTTTAACGAGCAAGGGGAGCCGATCGGGCTGGAAGGGGTTGTACGCGACGTGTCTGAGCTGAAGCGCACGCAGGTAGCCTTACTGCGCGCCAAGGAGGAAGCCGAGAACCTGCTGAAGGTGAAGACACAGTTCCTGGCCAACATGAGCCATGAGTTGCGCACGCCCATGAACGGCATTATCGGCATGATCGATCTGATGAGCCAGATAAACACCGACCCGGAGCAGCGCGAGTACATCGACACGCTGCGCAAGTCTTCGGACGCCCTGCTGGCCATCCTCAACGACATCCTGGACCTGAGCAAGATACAGGCCGGCAAGCTGGTGCTGCACGAGAGCGGCGTGGACCTGCACGAAACGCTGGGCAAGATACACTCGCTGTTCGTGAACCGGGCGCAGCAAAAAGACCTCCATTTTACCTATACCATAAAGCCTGAGGTGCCACGTCATGTTGTAACAGACGAGACAAGGCTGCTGCAGGTGCTCTCGAACCTCACCTCCAACGCCATTAAGTTTACCAATGCCGGCGATGTAAGTATAACCGTGGGCGCCGATAAGCTGCACCGCGACTATTACAGGCTGAACGTGCGGGTGAAGGACTCCGGCATCGGCATATCGCCGGAAGACCAGCAGCTGCTGTTCACCGACTTTACCCAACTCGACAACTCCTCCACCAAAACCTTCGGGGGCACCGGCCTGGGGCTGGCCATCTCCAAGCAGCTAACCCACCTGCTGGGCGGCGACATTGGCGTGGAGTCTACACCGGGGGATGGCAGCGTGTTCTGGTTCAACATTAAGGTGCGGGTGGCCAGCACCGCCGAGGTGGAGGAACAGCAGCTGCGCCAGCAACAGCAGCACCAGGAAGTGGGCTCATTGGAGTTTACCCCGTACGTACTGCTGGTGGATGATAACCAGATAAACCAGAAAGTGGCCCAGAAGCAGCTCGAGCGCCTCGGCTGTGTGACCGACATCGCCTCCAACGGCTTCGAGGCCATCGACTTTGCCACCAGCAACAAGTATGACATCATCTTCATGGACATCCAGATGCCGGAGATGGACGGCGTAACGGCCACCCGGCATATCAAGGAGCAACTGGGCGCCGGCTGCCCCCCCATCATTGCCATGACGGCCTACTCGATGAAGGATGATGCCGAGAAGTTCATGAACCAGGGCATGGACGACTACGTTTCCAAGCCGGTGAAAAGCTCCGACCTGCACACCATGATCAGCAAATGGGAGCGTAACGACTGGGAGCCGGCCGTGGAGGAGACCCCCGATGCGGCAACAGAGCCCGAGAACCAGGAGCCGATCATCGACATGGCCGTGGTGGAACAGCTGAAGGAAATAGGTGGAGAGGATTTTATCAAGCAATTATATACCGAGTTTGAGGAAGAGGCCGCCGGATTGATAGAGGAAGCCAAAAAAGAACTGGATGTACAACATTACAAAGGGATTTTAAGTACATTGCATCAACTTAAGGGTACCGGCTTCACGCTGGGTATTAATCCGCTGGCTGAGCTTGCCAAGCAATTGGAGCACGATATTAAGCATGACAACCTGGAGCAGGTCGAGGTGAACTTCTCGAGGTTACAGGCGCAGTACGAAAACTATAAAAAAACTTATAAGGACATTATATTCAGTTAGACAATGGCAGAAAGCAAAACTATTTTGATCGCTGAGGACAGCTCCGTTATCCTGAACCTAACTAAGAAGATCCTGGAACTGCAGAACTACAAGATCCTGACTGCCAAGAACGGCGGGGAGGTGCTCAAGCAGGTAGAGGCCAACAAGATCGACGCCATCCTGATGGACCTGAACATTCCGGTGAAAAACGGCATGGACTGCACCAAGGAGATCCGCGCCAGCAAGAACCCTGAAATTTCTGCTATTCCCATCATCGCGGTAACCGGCAACGCCAACAACTACAGCATGGAAGACTTTAAGGCCGTGGGCATTAATGACTACCTGCCTAAGCCGCTGGACTTCGACATGCTGGTGGAAACCGTTAAGAAGTATACCATCAAGTAAATGCAGCTTAAGTACACGCGGCCATTCTTAAACAAGCTGGAGGATATTTTTGCAGAGTCGGATTTTGTGCTGCGCTACGAGAAAGGCAACTTTAAAGCCGGCTACTGTGTGCTCAAAGACATGAAGGTGGCGGTGGTGAACAAGTACTTCAGCCTGGAAGGAAAGATCAACTGCCTTTACGACATCCTTCGCACTATTTCTATGGATGAGAGCCGCCTGAGCGACAAAACCAGGCAGCTTTACCACGAGATCCGAAACGGGGAGAACGCCAATTGAAAATTACATTACTAGGCACGGGCACCTCGCAGGGCGTACCAGTTATTGGGTGCACTTGCGAGGTTTGCCGTTCTGTGGATTACCGTGACAAGCGCCTGCGCGTGTCGGTGCACCTGCAGGTAGCCGGCAAGAGCATCATCATCGACGCGGGCCCCGACTTCCGGCAGCAGGTGCTGCGTGAGCGCGTCAAAACACTCGACGCCCTGGTGTTCACGCACGAGCACAAAGACCACACCGCCGGCCTCGACGACATCCGCGCCTACAACTTCCTGCAGCACAAGGATATGCCCCTGTACGCCGAGGAGCGCGTGCTGGAGCAGCTCAAACGGGAGTTCTCCTACATTTTCTCTGACTTTAAGTACCCTGGCATTCCGCAGGTAGAGCTGCGCCCCATCAGCCTGGAACCCTTCGAGGTGGAGGGCGTGCCGTTCATCCCCATCCGGGTGATGCACTACAAGCTGCCCGTGCTGGGCTTCCGCATCGGCGACTTCACCTACATCACCGACGCCAATTTTATCTCCGAAGAAGAAAAGGAAAAGGTGCGCGGCTCGAAGGTGGTGGTGGTAAACGCGCTGCGCCACGAGCACCACATTTCGCACTTCTCCCTGAAAGAGGCCGTTGCCCTGCTGGAAGACCTGCAGCCGGAACAAGCCTACCTCACCCACATCAGTCACCTGATGGGCCTGCACCACGAGGTGGAACTGCAGCTACCCGATTTCATCCGCCTCGGCTACGACGGGCTGCAGTTTGAAGTATAACCCATAGCACGACACACGTATCAAGACTTCCTTTGGAAAGTTGAACTTGTACAGATAATCGAAAGTCGTGCTACTTGATACGAGATACGCACCAACACCCCACAACCATGCACCTGAACTTCTACTTCTTACGGCAACTGGCGCAGGCACTAAAGCCTAAACTTACCGGCATGCAGGCTGTTACGGCTTTCAGCCAGAACAAGGATGAGCTTATACTTGGTTTTGCCCGTGGGCAGGAGGAGCTGTATGTCCGCGCGCAGTTGGGCTCCCAGTTCACCTCCCTCTCCTTCCCCACCGGGCTGAGGAGGGCGCGCGCCAACACGGTGGAGCTGATGCAGCAGCTGCAGGGGCAGACGGTGGAGGACGTGGTGCAGCATCAGAACGAACGCAGCTTTTACTTTATACTTTCAGGAGGGTACCTGCTGCTGTTCAAGCTCTTCGGCAACCGCTCCAACATTATACTTTACCAGGGCGAGGAGGCCGTGGAGCTGTTCCAGCGCAAGTTTGCCGCCGATGCCGACCTGAACCCGCTGCAGATGGACCGCCCGCTGCAACAGAACTTCGCCGCCTTTGCCGCCGCTGACGGTAACCTACGCAAAGTATACCCTACCTTCGGAGACCTCCCGGCTTTATACCTGGAGGAGCGCGGCTACAGCCAGCTGACGCTGGAGGAGAAGTGGGAGTTGGTGCAAGGTATGCTGGATGTGCTGGAGGCGCCGGAAACGTACTACATCAGCCGGGTGCAGGGCAGGCTGCGGCTCTCGCTGCTGCCGCTTGGCGAGGTGGTTTATACTTACCCGGACCCGCTGGACGCGGCGGATCACTTTACCCGTCTATACTTGTCGGAGACAGGCTTTGAGCGGCAGTATGATCAGGCAAAGCAACAACTGGAGCGCAAGCGACACGTCACGAAAACCGTGATGGAGCAGAGCGGGCAGAAGCTGCAGGAGCTGCGCCACGACCGCTCCTACTCCCAGACCGCCGACGTGCTCATGGCCAACCTCACCAACATACCGCCACGCGCCACCGAGGTAGAGCTCTACGACTTTTACACCGACCAGACACGCACTTATTCTTTAAAGCAGCACGAAACGCCGCAGAAATATGCCGAGCGCCTCTACCGCAAGGCCAAAAACCAGCATATGGAGGTAAAGCAGCTGGAGGAGAAAGTTGAGCGCAAGCTGGAGGAACTGATCGTGCTGGAGGATGCGCTGCAGGCGCTGGAAGAGGTGGAGGGCTACAAGGAGCTGAAATCATACTTGCGGGAGTACAACCACCTGCTCGGGAGCAAGCAGCAGGAGCAGGTGCAGATACCGTTCAGGGTGTTCGAAAGCGAAGGCTACAAGATACTGGTGGGCAAAAGCTCCCAGAACAACGATGAGCTCACGCAGCGCCATACCTATAAGGAGGATATGTGGCTGCATGCCAAGGATGTATCCGGCTCGCATGTGGTAATCAAGCACCAGGCTGGCAAAACGATTCCCTCCACGGTGCTGGAGAAAGCGGCGCAGCTGGCGGCCTACTACAGCAAACGCAAAACTGACTCGCTGTGCCCGGTAATTTACACACCCAAGAAATGGGTACGCAAGCCCAAGGGCTCCCCTCCCGGCTCCGTGGTGGTTGAGCGCGAGAAAGTGTTGCTGGTAAAGCCCGAGAACCCGTTTGCGAAAGTATAAAAGTATGGCAGGCTAAGCTGCTTATACTTCCCTGGCGCAAGCGTCCGCTTGTGCCATTACACTTTAGCCGCTACCTCTCATGGCGCAAGTCTTCAGACTTGTGTCCTGCTATGGTGTCAAGTTTGTAACTTGACTGGCTCGAAGGGCCATGCTTTATACTTGGGTTATACTTCATGCCTTCTCTGGCGCAAGCGTCCGCTTGTGCCTCGACTAGCCGCTGCCTCCCGCAACTGGAACCAAGCTATACTTGCTAGCTGCCGCTGACCCTCCAGTTCCCACAAACCTACAGTTGCATTTCCGGCTTTGGCTCCCTCCATCCCGGGAGGGCTCGTCCTTTGGCATCGCGCTGTGTTCCCTCCTGCGCCAGGGCGCTGCCCTTGCAGGGCACCGGATCTCACAAGGCGCTCAACCCAAGGACTGGTATCAGTTCGATAGCCACTGCTTTAGCGACGGAGCAAGTATAAGTGGGAGTGATTTTATACTTTGTCTCTTTTATCCTCAGTTACAAAGTCTTTCGTTCGAAATCCCCGATAGATTTCTCGCCCTGCTCGGGATGACAGTAGAGTATAGCAAGTATAAATCCCCTCTTGGGAGGGGCTGGGGAGAGATTTATACTTTGTAGGGATAGGTTTTAACCTGTCCGCGCAACGGTAGCAACTATGCAATTTATACTTCAGCATGAGTAATTACGGGCTCCCCTCCTTAGACTACCGAGAACGGGAGTTCGAAGGTAGCGAGCGTAGCTCTGAGGGGCAGGGGTGGTTGGACCCGGTGCTATGAACTTTTGCTTTGTATGCCTACACCCCCAGCCTCCGCAGGGCCAGCAGGCTTAAGGCGATAGAGCCAGCCACATTTACTTTCCCGCTCATCACCATACTTTCCACTTCCTGCAGGGGCACCTTCAGTACCTCAATGTGCTCGCTTACATCCAGGTCCTGCTCGGCTACCTGGCAGGCATTACGGGCGATATAATAGTAAATTCTGTTGGTGTCTTTGGTGGGGTTGTCAATTACCTCCAGCAGCGGCTCCAGTTCCTCCGTAGCATAGCCGGTTTCCTCCAGCAGCTCGCGGCGGGCGGCTTCCAGCGGATTATCCTCGTGCTCATCGATCACGCCACCGGGCAATTCTATAAAAATACCGCCGGCCGCGTGCTTGTACTGCCGCACAAAAATCACGTGGTCATCCTCGGTAACCGGAAATACCAGCACCACATTCGGGCGCACGCTCACGTAGTAATCGTCCATCACGTGGCCGTTTGGCAGCTCCACCTCATCCCGGCGCAACTTGTACCACTTCTCGTTCACCACCATGTCAGACTTCAGTATCTTCCAGGGCTGCGGGGCGTTGTTGTTATCACTCATGCGTGCAAGTTATACTTTATCAGCGTAAAAAAGCCACGCGTGGGCATGGCTACTGTTTATACTTTATAGCTCAAGTTGCGATTAACCCACCCCTGCCCCTCCCAAGAGGGGAATTTCACAAAAGAGCAGGATATTCCCCTCCTCAGAGGGGTTAGGGGTGGGTTTACACCTGCACTGTATTATTAAATCGCAACTTGGGTTTTATACTTCGCGGACGCTCCTGCGCTACCCCTGCTTTCCGTTCTGCCGCACCATATACTCGTTTTTGCCGGATACTTTTTGCCGCACCGCCTCCAGCCACTCCTGTCCGGTGGCGGAGAGGTACTCCGACTCGTTCCATTGCTGGTGCTGCCTGAGTTGCTCATCCACCTCCAGTATGTATAGCTCGTGGCCCGGCTGCGCCTTTACCCGAAAGCCGCAGGAGCGCATCATGGCCAGGATAGCGGCATGGTTTGGTGCCCACCAGTTGGTCAGGTCGCCAGCCATGCGCTTCTCGATAAAGGCCATTTTGGGCCAACCCTCCTGCAGCATGCGCTGGCGGTCGTTTATCTCAAAATCCTCCGGCGCGTCGGCTACCTCCTTGCCGGGCATGGTCAGGGTCTGGAACACCAGCTGGCCGCGGCACTTTTTAGAGAGGATGTCCAGGGAGAGCAGCGGATAGCGCAGGTGGTAGAGCACGCCCATGTACCAGATCAGGTCGAACTGCCGGTCGAGGCGGGCCACATCGTACACCTGCATCTGCCTGAGCTCGATCTTATCCTCCAGGCCAAATTGTTTGGCTGCCCACTCCGCCTGCTTCAGGTAATGCGGGTCCACGTCGATTCCCAATACGCTTGCCCCGCGTTTGGCCAACTCTATACTATAAAAGCCGGCGTTGCAGCCAATGTCCAGCACGTCCCAGCCCGACAGATCCTGCGGGATGTAGGGCTCCAGCTCCAGCCACTTAAAGCGGGGAAAATCGCCTAAAAAATGGGTAGGGGCTGTTTGCGCTCCGTTTGGCAGGTGCAGGTTATGGAACCAGGGCCCCATCGCTTCTATCTCCGACATATAGCTATACTTGATTTAAGGTTTGAAGTAGCTTACGCAGGTGCAGCAGCTATTGATACAAAAACACAAAGCTGCCGCCCCTGGACCGATCCGGAGGCGGCAGCTTTTATACTTTATGCTATGCCTTGCGCTATACTTCCTGGCTTATCTCGGAATTGGCAAAGGGGTTTTCCAGCGTCATCAGTTCTTCGGCATAGCTAATCAGCTCCTGCGCCCGGTGGGAGGCCGTGTGGTGGGCCATCACCTTCCGGCGGGCGCGCTCGCCAATCAGCTTCCGCTCCGACTTGCAGATCTCGCGCAGGTACCTGAGTGTGTCTTTGGTGTCTTTGGCGATCAGGATCTCGGTGCCGGGTTCGAAGATGGTTTCCAGGCCTTCCCAGTAATCAGAGATGATCGGGGTGGCACAGGCCGCGGCCTCAAACAGGCGCACGCTGGGCGCATAGCCCGCCTCTACCATGTCGGCGCGGGTGATGTTCAGGGTAAAGCGCTGGCTGTTGAAGAAGTTACGGTGCTCGGCGGGCGGCAGGTGCTGGATCTGCTGCACGTTCTTAGGCCATTTTATACTTGCCGGGTACTGGGGGCCAGCCACCACAAACCTGCCGTGCGGCCACTGGCGCGCCGCCTCCAGCATCAGTTTGTCGAGCGGCGGTTGGCGGTCGTCGGAGTAGGTGCCCAGGTAGCCCAGGTCCCACTTCGCCTCCATTATTTCGGGGAAGTATAACGCCGGGTCGAAAGAGCAGTAGAGCGCACGCGCCATTGGTGCCCCATACTTGCGCTCCAGCAGGTCCAGGGTCGGGCCGCCGGTAAACGACAGGTACAGATCATACTTCGGGATGAGGCTGGGGTGCAGGTACTCGTAATCCCCGCGCTCGAGTTTAGCCAGTGTTACCGGCGTGTCGATGTCGTAAAATGCCTTGATGCCCCGGGCCGTTTGGATCACCCACTCCCCTACTGGCACGCCCTCCGGCACATAGGAGCCCACGATCACCATATCCGCCTCGCGCACCTCCTCGGTGAACCGGCTCTTCAGGTCATCTACCGACTTGTAAAGCACTGTCTGGCAGAAATCCGGGTTTGGCAGGTCGCGGTTGCCGGCATACCAGGGCACATCCCGTTCTAAGAAAGTAACATAATGGCCCTGCTTGTTTAGCTCCCGTACCAAACCCCGGAACGTGGTGGCGTGGCCGTTGCCCCAGCTGGAGGTGATGGATAAGCCCAGAATTACGATATTCATGCTAATGCTTTGTTTGAAGATTGAACTTTCGCGTACAGCAATTTTTCCAGTTGCTCCGCGCGGTGTTGGTAGGTGTGCGCGGCAAGTACCTTCTTATACGCAGCTTCTCCGATTGTTTTCGCCTTTTCTTTAGATAAATCTGCTACGATCCGGGCTACATCGGCCCCGTTATGGGCTACCAGTATTTCTTTTCCGGGTTCGAAGAAGAAATCGATGCCCTCCCAGTAGTCGGTAATGATGCAGGCCCCGGCCCCGGCCGCCTCAAAAACACGCGTAGCGGGCGAGAAACCGTAACGGGCCATACTTTCGCGGCTGATGTTGAGCACCGCCTTTGGGGTGCAGTTGAAGGCGTTATGGTCGTTGGTGTACACGTGGCCCACGTACTGCACATTATCCGTCATCTGCTTATCGCCCCAGCCGCTGCCGCCAATAATGAACTTCTTGTTCATTTCCAGCGCCGCCGGCTTCAGGAAGAACTCGTCCACGCGCGCCTCTCGGTCGGGCAGGCGGTTGCCCAGGAAAGCAAGATCGCAGGCAAAGCGCGGGGCTGGTTCCACTGGAAAGTGCGTGGCCGTGTCGAGGGCGTTATAGATTGGTACGCACTTCTTCGCGCCCAGCGCCTCGTAGGCATTCACCACCGGGTCGCCGCCGCCGTAGGTCAGCACCATATCGTACTGTGGGATCAGCTGCAGGAACTGGTCGTTCGGGTTGTTGTGCACACGGTCGAGCGTGGCGGGCGCATCCACATCCCAAAACACCACCAGTCGGTGGTCGGTCTGCAGTTTCAGCACCTCGCGCTCCAGCAGCTCATCAAACACGCCCACGCCGCTGGCCTTTACCACCATGTCGGCATGTCCGGCGTCGGTTAGGCATTTGTAAACAGCCTCCTCGGTAGCCTCGTATACCACCACCTTAGCCCAGTCCGGGTCATCCATGTCGCGGTTCTGCTGGCGCTCGTAGGCATCGGGTTCATAAAAAGTAACCTGATGACCGCGCTCGCTCAAGGCATGAACTATACCTCTATAGTATGTAGCGGCACCGTTCCAGTAGGCAGATACCAGGCTGGAGCCGAAAAAGGCGATATTCAGTTTCTTATTCTGCATGCAGGATTCTCTCTTTGGGGGTGATGTATACTTTAGATTCCGCAATGCCCAACTCCCTGCATACTTTCTCCAACTCGTTGACACGGTGGGCACAGGTATGGCGGCTGCGGATAGTTTCCAGGCCACGCGCAGCCAGGGCGTTTGCTTTTTCAGGGTTGTGAAGTATGGTTTGCAGGTGCTGCTGCATCTCCTGGCCGTTGCGGGCCACCAGGAAATCCTCTCCCGGCGTGAACAGGTTTTCGGCATCATCCCAAGGGGAAGAAATCAGCGGAATGCCGCAGGCCATGGCCTCGAAGGGGCGGATGGTCGGGATGCCCGGCAGCGCTTCCACATAAGGCCGGCGCGGCACGTGCACCGTTACTTTATACCTGGCAAACTCCTCTGCGGCTTTATAGTTGGGTAGCCAGCCGCCGTACGCAATACCGGCATCGGCCAAGGCTTTGCGGGCATGCTCGGGGTAGCGCACGCCGTAGATTTTCGCCTTCAAGCCAAGCTCCTTCACCGGGTTGATCAGGAACTCGTGCAACTCGGCCGTGCGCTCCTCGTCACCCCAATTGCCGATCCAGATCAGGTCCCCTTTATATTCTTTTCTTTCGTGCGGATAGAAGACGGAAGTATCAGCGGCCTCATGCCAGGTCCAGGCGTTTTGGGTCCAGCCCTGCTGCAAGTATAAATCGCGGATCTTCTGCCCGAAAGCCAGCACGCCATCGTACTGGCTCAAATCATACTTGGCCATACTTTCCCGCTCGGTCACGGCGCGGTGGTGCGTGTCGTGGAACAGCAGTTTATACTTTCCCTTGTTGGCACGGTGTTCCCCGATGCGCTTCACCAGCTCGTGCTCGTTCCACTCGTGCACCAGCACCAGGTCGGCATCGCGCAATACTTCATCCAGGTTTATACTTTCTAAGCTATAAAAGTTAGTGCTGATGCCGGGGTAATACTGCTGCAGCTCGTCCAGCTTCTCCTTTCCGTAGCCATCCACCAGGTTCTGCAGGCTCCAGCCGTTTTCCGGCTCGTACACGTTTACCTGGTGCCCCCGCTCCTCCAGCTCCCGCACAATGCCCCGCAAAAAGTGCGCGTTGCCATGGTTCCAGTCAGAAAGTATAGAGTGGTAGAAAAGGACTATATGCATTTGATTGTTCGTTGTTTCTTATTGAATTCTGGGAATTTGGATAAGTATATAGCCGCTGCCGTTGTTGTGTCTTAGGACCAACAACCTCTGTTACTGCTGCCATCTTGGTGATTGCATCTACAGTTATTTAAGTTGTTGGTGAGAACACGCAACAACGGCGAGGGCAGTCGAATCATCGATTCATTCACTCATCCACTCATTCGAAATTATACCGTAACTGTTTGCTTGAGCAGCTGGCGGTACACGTGGTCGTAGTCCTGGCCCATCGGGTCGGCGGTGTAGCCGTGGGAGCGCTTCACGGCGCGGCAGGCCATGATGTTGCGGCCGAACTCATCCTCGACCAGGTGGTTGATGGTGTCGCGCAGTTCGTCGGCATCGTTCGGGTTCACATACTTGGCGGCGTTGCCCCAGATCTCGGCCTGGCTGTCGGTTTTGCCCACCACCAGCGCGCAACCCGACATGGCTGCCTCCAGAACCGTCAGGCCGAAGGGCTCATACTTGGCCGGCAACGCATAGATCGAAGCGCGCGATAACCAATCCGACACCTCCTTCTCCGTCAGCTGGCCCAGGAAATGCACGTTATCCAGCTGGATTTCCTCGCCGGTGGCAGGATGGCGGGCGTCGCCGGCAATGTATACCGGCCAGGGGAGGTCGGAGGCAATGTGCGCCAGCATCGAGATGTTCTTGGCCTCATCCCACACGCGGCCCATGCTAAACACGAACGGCTCTTTCTTGCCGAACTGGAAGGTATGCTGGCCGCGGCCGTTGTACACCACCGTGCTGTTCTGGAACGGCCCGTACAGCGCTTCGGCCTGGTGCAGCATGGCCTGCGTGGGGGCCACCACCATGTTAGCGTGCTGCAGCCCCTTTGTTATCATCTCTTTATACTTGTCCCACTCCCGCGGCACCTCCTCGTCCTTCACGGATTTCCACCACGACAGCACGCAGGAGTGCACCACCACCACCGTTGGCACGCCGAAGTCCAGCGCCCCGTGCGCCATGCCGTTCAGGTGCACCAGGTCAGGCTGCACCTCGTCTTTGAGCTTCAGCAGCCACTGGCCGGCCTTCTCCACGTCCTGCCACGGGTTGTCCATCCACTCCAGCTTATAGTCGCTTTCGTAAAGGGTCAGGTTGTCGATGTCCTCGGCCTGTTGGCGCTGCTCCTCCGACAGAGGCGCGCCCATGGTAGCCAAGGCTACCTGTGTTTTAAATGGCGCCAGGGCTCTGATCAGTTCCAGCGCGTACGTCCAGACACCGCCCACGGTGTCTGCGGTCATCAGTATTTTGGAGGGATGATGTGCTTCCATATTCTCTTCTTATCTTCCGTAAATTTTATCTAATATCTCTGCCACTTTTATAAACTCCTCTGCCTCCTCGCTAAAGCCCTCGCCACTGGCCACGCGCTCTGCCCAGGCCACGCCGGCCCGGCCCATCCAGTCGTCGGGAGGCGCGCAGAGCTGCTCGGTTTTGGTGCCGTGGTAGCGCTCGGCCACAAAGTCATAAAAAGAGCCGTTCACGTTTTTAAGAGCCACTCCGCCATTGATGCCATAGAAGGTGGCGCTGATGATGGCCTCCTGGCCGGCCGGTAGGTTCCAGGAGCAGCTGAGCTGCACGTGCGTGTTGCCCTCCAGTTCTATACTTGCGGAAGCGTAATCCTCTACCTTGCCCTCGGCCATACTTATGGGTTTGCCTTTGGCGTACAGGTGGCTTTGCACGTTTTTAACTTTGGGGAAGTCCATACTCCACAGGGCCAGGTCCACCAGGTGCACGCCCAGGTCTATCACACAGCCGCCGCCGGACAGTTTTGGCTCATAGAACCAGGCCTTATCCGGGCCATAGGCGTTGTGGAACACCAGCTCGATGGCATAGATCTGCCCCAGCTCGCCGCTCTGCACCACCTTGTATACTTCCTGCATGGCTTTGGTGTAGCGGTACGACAGGTCCACAGATAGCAGCTTGTTGCTTTGGCGCGCAGCCGCTACCACGCGCTTTGCCTCCTCCACGTTGCGGCCCAGCGGCTTCTGGCAGAACACCGCCTTTCCCGCCTCCAGCGCCAGCGAACTTTGCTCGGCATGGAAGGCACTTGGCGTGGCGATCACAATGCCGTCTACCCCGGGCTTCTGCAGCATCGCCTCCAGCGAGGGTACCTGCGTGGCCTCGGGGGCGCTTTTCAGGGCTTCCTCCGCGTTTTGGGCGGTCGTGTCGGCAATGTAGGCAACCTCAGCCGCATTGTTCCTGGCTATTACCTCCATGCGGTTGCGGCCAATCCAGCCCACACCCAGAAAGCCAAGCTTTGGTTTGGAGTCAGAAGTTGTAGAAGAAGATGCTGATGGGGCTTGCGCCTTGTCCAGTATAGTTTCCGTCATGTTCAGTAGGTTATCAGGGCTTTCACAAATCCGTCGGGGCGGTTTGTGAGGTTCTCGAATGCTTTATCGATAGTATCTAAAGTATAACGATGGGTATATAGCCGGTCGGGGTTGATTGTACCCGCCTCTACGGCCTCTACGGCTGCTTGTATACCTTTGATATATTCTTTTGGGTCGCGCTCGTGCGCATTGATGACGTCGAGGCCGCGCCAGTTCCAAAGTTGAACATTTACCTGACGCATCCCATCCTGATGGAAACCGGCGATGATCAGCCTGCCGCGCTCTGCGGTCAATTCCCCAGCCAGGTTCAGCGGCCACTCCTTTCCGGTGCACTCTATTACGCGCTCGCAGAAGTTTCCGTTTGTCAGTTCCTTAACTTTTTCTATGATTTTATAGTGATCATCCATTTTAATCACCTCATCTGCGCCGCACTCCCGGGCAACCGCCAAAGAGAACTCCCGCTGCGACACCGCGATGACTTTTGCGCCTGCGCTTTTAGCCAGCTGCACCAGCAGCGCCCCCAGGAAACCAATGCCCAGGATCGCCACCGTCTGACCGGCCTTCACTTCGCTGCGCTTAAAGATGTTCATGGCGCAGCCCAGCGGCTCCCCCGGAAAAGGCTTACCCGCCAGGCTCTCCGGCAGCTTCACCACCTTGTCGGCATCGGCCAGGTCGTACTCGGCATAGGCATTATAGGACAGGGCCGCCACACGGTCGCCGGGCCTTACTCCTCTCACGCCCTCGCCCACGGCATCTACCACGCCCCAGCCTTCGTGGCCCGGGTTTCCGGCAGCTACCGGGTAGCTGAACCACTCGCGGCCCTCCCACACGGGTAGGTTGGAGGCGCAGAGGCCGCAGCCCTGCAACCGGATGCGCACCTGCCCGGCTTTTGGCTCAGGCAAGCTCACCTCCTGCACGTTTATACTTTGCGGCGCCTCCAGTACGGCGGCTTTCATGGTGGCCGTCCGGGTGTCGGCTGTTTTTGATCGTTTGGTTGTAAGGGTGTCGTGCATGGGTTAAGCTACTGCTGCTTTGTTAACAGGTTCTTCTTCTTTCTCTAAAACGTTGGATAGGGTCATCGGCACCTTGTAGCCGCGGTTCTCGCACAGCCACTGGTACAGCTTGGCGACGCCCTCCTGCACGTTGTGCTTCGGATACCAGCCGGTGGCCTTCTGGAACTTGCGCGTGTCGGACACATAGTAGTGCTGGTCGCCGGGGCGCCAGTCGCCGAAATGGAGCGGGATCTCCTGGCCCCGGTATTTGCCAATGGTCTTGAGCAACTCCAGCAGGCTTACGGTGTTAGCCGGCCCGCCGCCGATGTTGAAAGCCTGTCCGCTTATACTTCCCATGTACTCCTGCGCCAGCAGGAACGCATCCACCAGGTCCTCCACGAAAAGAATGTCGCGGACCTGTTTGCCATCGCCATAGATATTCACGGGTTCCCCCTCAATGGCTCTGATGGCGAAGTGCGCCACCCAGCCCTGGTCCTCGTTGCCGTACTGGTGCGGACCGTAGATGCAGCTCATCCGGAACACGGCCATCGGCAGGTTATAGGTACGGGCATAGTCGATCACATACTGGTCGGCGGCGCCTTTAGAGCAGCCGTAGGGGCTGTGGAAATCGAGGTGGCGTTTTTCGGAGATGCCATACTTCTTCACGTTTGCATCGTCCGGGTAGTAACGGGAGCCGTTGGAAACGAACGCCATGTCCTCCAGCCCGCCGTATACTTTGTTGGTGGAGGTAAACACCAGCGGCGGCGGGGTCTTTTGCTCCCGTATCGCCTCCAGCAAGTTGATGATGCCACGCGCGTTTATCTCAAAGTCGTTGATGGGGAGGTCGAGAGAGGTGGTAACAGCCACCTGGGCCGCAAAGTGAAATACCTGCTCGGCATGGCGCACTACCTTGCGCACGGCCTGCATATCGCGGATGTCGCCCACGTATACTTCCAGCCTGTCGCCATAGGTCTCGTGCAGCCACTGCAGGTTCTGCTCCACGCCATCGCGGCTCAGGCTGTCGAACACCAGCACGCGCCTGCCCTGCTCCAGCAGGCGCTTGGCCAGGTTGGTGCCCACAAAGCCGGCCCCTCCGGTGATCAACGTATAAGGCTCCGGCATCTCACCCAGCGATCGTTTCACATAATCCAGCTCGTGCAGCTTTTCGATGCCGTGGCGGGCCCAGAGCCTGTAGAGCAGCTTGCTTGATCCGTCGGCGCGCTTCAGCCCGAAGTAGTACTCGCGGTCATCCAGGTGGAAGCCCCCTACCGTTGGCAGGTTCGCATCCAGGTCCTTCACGGCATACCAGTACACGCGGGTCGCATCCGCCTTCAACACCTCCTTAAACTCCTGCAACTGCTTGTACTCGTCGTGCTGCCAGGTAGAGAAGCCAGCCTCGGTCACCCAGAGCTCAGCCTGGCAGTTGTTGCGCGCCATTACCTGGCGCACGGCCTGTATGCTATCCTCCCAGCCATCCCACATCTGGTCGAACACGAACGGGAAACCGTGGATACCCACCGCATCAATGTACTGCATCACGCCATGGTCATACATGGTCTGCAGCCAGTTCGGGTCTATCGGGCTCATGCCGCCGAGCAAGGTCTTCTTGCCCAGTTGCTGACACCAGTGAGCCGCGCCGCCCACCATCTCAGAGAACTTGTTCCAACCATAGTCGTGCGCAAAGTCATACTCTGTCAGGTTATTGGGCTCGTTCCAGAGCTCCACCCACTCAAAATGCCGCCCATGCCTGGCTATGAAAACATCCAGGAAATCGGCATAAGCCTTTTTATCTTTCGGAGGGGAGGAGGTGCGCGGTTTCTCGCCTATACTTGGCGGTGTGTATAGGAAGCAGGGAAGTATGTTCACCTCTTTGGCCAGTGTGGGGATGAGCCAGTCGTACCATTCCTTACCTTCAGGCGTATAATAGTCGGCCCACGACACGCCGGTGCGCAGCTCGGTTACGCCCAGCTCCTTCAGGCTGGCCAGCGTCTCTTTTACATGCGCATACTCACCGGGCCTGAACCACTCCACCAGTCCCACCACCGGAAGTGCGGGTTTGTTGTCTGTAACTTGTTTATCTGTCTTCATTTTCATTCGAGTCCTTTAATTGATGCTGCTGGGTGAATAGTTACACGGTAAGTCCGCGGGCGGCCAGCTCAGCGCTTGCCTCGTTTACACGATCGTAGGCGATCTGGCCTTCGAGCCAGTGAGCCAACTCCTCCAGCCCGGCGTTGAACTCCACCTGCGGGTAGAAACCCAGCACCTGCTGGGCCAGCGAGATGTCGGCGTAGCAGTGGCGAATGTCCCCGACTCTATATTTACCTGTTATCTCCGGCTTCAGCTCCGGTTTGCCCATCACGGTGGCCAGTCGCTCACCAATCTCACGGATCGTATAGTTGTTGCCGCTGCCGACGTTAAATACTTTACCGGCAGCCTCCTCCTTCTCCATGGCCAAGCGGCAGGCCAGGGCCACATCGCGCACATGCACAAAATCGCGCTGCTGGTAACCGTCCTCGAAAATCATGGGGGAGTTATTATTCAAAAGGCGCGAGGCGAAGATGGCCAGCACCCCGGTGTAGGGGTTAGAGAGCGCCTGGCGTGTGCCATACACGTTGAAGAAGCGCATCGCTACGGTCGGGATATTATAGGCGCGGCCCACCATCAGGCACAGGCGCTCCTGGTCATACTTTGAGAGTGCGTAAACCGAGGAGAGCGACGGTGTTTTGGACTCGGGCGTCGGAACTGGCTGCAGCTGCTCTCCCTGCTCGTTGTAGAGTTCCCAGTCGGCGGCTTTGAGTTGCTCCAGCGGGCGCTCCTGCACCGTGGTTAACTCACCGGAAGGTGTTTTGCACATCCCCTCGCCGTAAATGCTCATGCTGCTGGCCACCACCAGTTTCTTCACCGGGTTCTTGATCAGTGCCTCCAGCAGCACCGTGGTGCCGATGTTGTTCACATCCGTATACTCGCGCAGCTCATACATGCTTTGTCCCACGCCCACCATGGCCGCAAAATGGAACACGTAATCCACACCCTCCAGAGCCCGGTCCACATCCGCCGGGTTGCGCACATCGCCTATCATCAGCTCCACCTCCTCGTGCAGGTACTCCGGCCTTTGGCAGTCTTTGCCGTGCACCTGCTCGCTCAGGTTGTCAAGCGCTCTAACGGCATACCCCTGCTGCAGCAGCTCGTCGGCCAGGTGAGAGCCGATGAATCCGGCTCCTCCGGTTATCAGTACTTTGTTTTTCATAGTTCAGTATTTAATCGCTGTTTAGTTTATAAGTATAGGTAAGGGCGCTGTTGCTGATAAAGTCCCGGGCCTGGGATGGGCGCTAGAATACCTGCGCCGTGGGCCTGAGGGTAAGTTGATTGACGGACACTCCCGGCGGTTGCCGCAGGGCATAAAGTATGGCGTCGGCCACCTGGCCGGGGGTTAAGGCGCCATAACCGATGCTTTCCACCGTCTGCACACCGGATAAAGTGTGCTCGAAGAAGGCCGTATCGGTTACGCCGGGCACGACGGTGGTAACGCGGACGGCGGGCAGCACCTCCTGGCGCAGCGTTTCGGCAATTACCTGCAGGGCGGTTTTGGTAGCGGCGTACACGCCGCCATACGGGTAGGCCTGCCCGGCCGCCACCGACGAAATGATGACCACATCGCCTTCCCCTGCCTCCAGCATCCCCGGCACAAAGGCCCGGATCATGCGCAGGGTGCCCATCAGGTTGGTGTTGATGACCTGCTGCCACTTCTCCGGGTCTCCTTCGGTAAGCTTCTCGTGTATGCCCTGCCCGGCGCTGCAGACAAGTATGGAAGGCATACCCAGTTGCCGCTGCACCTCCGCGTATAGCGCATCTACGGAAAGCGGATCGGTAACATCACAGGCTAAGGGTATTGTGCCGGCGGGAAGGTTAGCGGGCAGGTGCAGGTCGGCAATGGCGGTTTTTACCCCGCTCCCGGTAAGCTGCTCCACAAGGGCTCTGCCAATGCCTGAGCCGCCTCCACTTACTATTGCCCGTTTGCCGTATAAATCCTGCACAGTGTATCGCTAAATTTGTCCTCCTGGTTTAAAAAAGTGGGCGCTTAAAAACTTTTAGGTAGAACGTAGCAGAAGGAAATAGGGTTGTAGATGCTGCCGGCGGACTATATAAAATCAGGCTAATTATTATTCTAGCGCATGCCTGCGGCTATGTGTCCCCCATAAATCCTAAAATTTATACTTGGGGCATTGTACTGGAGAGGATGGCACATGAGTGTGTGCAGGTATAAATTGCAGGCTTGCCATCAAGTATAAACTTTATAACTTGCTCTCCCTTAGCCATTCGTCTTATGAATTTCCGGAAAGACATCCTGCTGCAGGACAGCCGCGTGCTGCTCCGCCCCTACGTGCCATCTGATTTACAGGAGCTGACGGCCATTGCCTTTGATGAGGACATTTGGCGCTATATGCCCACCCGCATCAGCAATGATGAGGAGCTGCGGGCTTGGGCCCATACGGTAGAGAATGGGTTTACAAACGGCACCCGCTATACATTCATGATCGTGGACAGTGCCACGGGGCAACTGGCCGGCAGCACGAGCTACGGCAACATCTCGCTGGCAGACAGACGACTGGAGATTGGCTGGACCTGGCTGAGCAGTGCCTTTAGGGGGACAGGGCTGAACAGGCACTGCAAGTTCCTGCTGCTGCAGTATGCTTTTGAGCAGTTGCAGATGGAGCGGGTGGAGCTGAAGACCGACGTGCTGAACCAGCGCTCGCGCCGCGCCATGCGCAAGATCGGAGCCACAGAAGAAGGCGTATTGCGCAGCCATACCCAAATGCACGACGGACGCCGCCGCGACACCATCTTTTATAGCATTCTAAAACCAGAATGGCCAGGCATCAGGCAACGTGTTTTCGCAGATCTTTCCCAGGCCAATACCTCCACCTGAGCAAAAGCAACCGCGGCAGCCTGTTGCGGGTAAGTATACTAGCACCAATACAAGCCTATACTTGAATTCTACCCCAAACCGCATTTTCCTGATCCGCCACGCCAAGCCTTTGGTGGAGCGCAAGGGGTATTTTAACGCACAGGCCGCCCGCCAGTACATCTCCGACTACGACACTGCCCTGGTGGAGGAGTTTGTGCTGCAGCACGAGGCCATCCCCTACAAGCAGATAAAGAAAGTATACTGCAGCACGCTGGTGCGCTCGCAGCTAACGGCGCGCGCCATTTTTGGGGAGGAGGTGGAACTGAAGATCGACGCCACCTTCCGCGAATTCGAGCGGCGCATTTTCTCCCTCCCCCTCCTGCGGCTGCCCATAAAGCTGTGGCTCCTGAGCGCCCGGGTGCTCTGGTTCCTGGGCTTCAACAGCCGCGACATCGAGACCTTCCGCCAGGCCCGCACCCGCGCCCGCAAGGCCGCCGAGCTCCTGGACCAGGACGCCCGCCAGAACCACACCACGGTGCTGGTGGCGCACGGGCTGCTCAACAACTTTATACTTCGGGAGCTCAGGCGCCTGGGTTGGCGCACAAGTATAAAAGGCGGGAACAGCTTTCTGGCCGTGCACCTACTGGAGTTAGAGAGTTGAGAAGGCAAATAATCAGCAAAATGAAATTTGTTGTGTAATAAACTAAACATTTAGTTTGTAAACTAAGTATATAGTTATACATTTACCACAGATCAACAGCCACTTATACGTTTATGAAAGAACTGACCAAAGCCGAGGAAGAGATTATGCAGGTGCTCTGGAAGCTGGAGCGGGCCTTTGTGCGCGACATCCTCGAGGAGCTGCCGGAGCCGAAACCGGCTTACAATACCGTGTCTACCATCGTGCGTATTTTGGAGGCGAAGGGCTTTGTGGACCACGAGGCCTTTGGCAAGTCGCACCAGTACTTCCCGCTGGTGCAGCAGGACAAGTATAAAAGCTTCTTTCTGAAAAACTTCATGAGCGGCTACTTCGGTGGCTCTTTTGAGAAACTGGTCTCCTTCTTTGCCAAGGACAACAACCTGGATGTGCAGGAACTCGACCAGTTGATGCGGCACGTAAAACAGGACCTGAACGAAAACGACCCCAACCATGGAAGCATTACTTAATTATACCTTAAAGGTGAGCATCGCCCTGCTGGCCTTGTACCTGTTTTACTTCCTGGTGCTGCGGGGCCAGAACAGCTTTCGCTTTAACCGGGCTTACCTGCTGCTGGCCCCCATCATCGCGCTGCGGCTCCCCTTCCTTCAGTGGCCTGCCCTACTTGCCCCGGATACCGCCGTGTCTGAAGTGCTACAGGCAGTGCGCCTCGCCGAGGTGGTGGTAACCGCTTACCGGCCCGAAGCTGCGGCGGAAGCTGGCGCACCACTCCCTTGGGCTCTCATACTTGAGATTTTATACTTTGCGGGGATGGCGGTGATCCTACTTAAAGTGGCGCGGCAGCTGTGGCAGATCCGGCAACTTAAGGCTACGGCCATACTTGCGCGGCAGGCCGAGGGCATAAAAGTATACCACCTGAGCAGCCACTACCCGGCCTTCGCCTTCGGCAAAAATATCTTCCTGAGCAGGCAGCAGGAGCAGCTACACGCGCAGGAGCGGGAGCAGGTGCTGGCGCATGAATTGGCCCACGTAAAGTATGGCCATACCTGGGATGTGCTGCTGTACGAAGTACTCTCAGCCATACTTTGGTTTCACCCTGCCGTGTGGCTTTTAAAGCAGGAGCTGCGCGATGTACACGAATACCAGGCCGATGCAGCTGTTGTCTCCAGGCACCAGGCGCAAAAGTATACGTCGCTGCTCTCCAGGGAAGCGCTGCTAAGTATGGGTTTGTCGGTGGGCAGCCACTTCACCAGGCCACAGGTGCTCAAGCGGCTGCGCATGCTGCAGTTGCAGGGCCAGAAACCAGGCTGGGTGCGCCCGCTACTCGCCCTTCCGCTGCTGGCTGGCCTGGCTTTTATACTTGCCCGCCAGCAAGCCACCGCCGAGAACCAAGGTATAACCGCTGCAGCAGACACATCAATCGCATCACCGACTACCCTTGTTCCAGACGTTGAGGTCGTTACTCCTGCCTCATCCGGAGAACAGCCTTATACATTTGTGGAGCAGATGCCCGTCTTTGAGGGTGGGGAGGAAGAAATGATGAAGTTCCTGGGGAAAAACATCCGCTACCCCAAACAGGCGCAGGACTCCGGCACCGAGGGTTTGGTGGTGCTGAGTTTTGTGGTGGAGAATGACGGAAGCCTACACGATATCACCGTCCTCAAGTCGCTGGGCGATGGCACCGACGAGGAAGCCACGCGGGTAGTTAAGATGATGGAAGGCAAGTGGAGCCCCGGCAGGCAAAACGGGAAAGCCGTGCCGGTGCGCTACACCATGCCCATTCGCTTCGCCATCCGGTAAAGTATAAATATTCCTTGCTTGAACACTTTTTTCAGCCTGTTCCGGGCTGTTACAGGAGAACTATTGCCTTTTCTCAAACCTTAAAACATATACAAACCATGAAAAACGCATTAAAACACCTGACCGCCGCCGTACTGATCAGTATGGCCACCATGGCCGCTGCCCCCGCTGCTATGGCACAGTCTACAGACAAACCTTATACTTATGTGGAGCAGATGCCCGTCTTTAAAGGCGGGGAAGCAGAGATGATGAAGTTCCTGGGATCCAACATTAAATATCCTGAAGATGCCGTGAAAGCCGGTGTAGAGGGGCTCGTGGTGCTCTCGTTCGTGATAGATGCCAGCGGCTCTGTAGGTGATGTAAAAGTGGTAAAATCGCTCAGCGGCAGCACCGACGCCGAGGCCACCCGCGTGGTGAAAATGACCGACGGCAAATGGCAGCCGGGCAAGCAAAACGGCAAGGCAGTTCCTGTGGTTTATACTTTGCCCATCAAATTCGCGATGAAGGATACGCCCAAAGATGCCACCGGGCCAGACAAACAGCCGCAGTTTAAGGGCGGCCAGGAAGCGCTGATGCGAACGATCAACCAGCACCTGAAAATGCCGGAGGAGGCAAAGCAGGAGCACCTGAACGCACGCGTAGTGGTGAAGTTTACCGTGGAGAAAGACGGCACCGTGTCCAACATCAAACTGGCCAGCACCAGGCTGAAGAAAACCGTGGGCCCCGACGCCAAACTCGATTACATGGATGCCTCCACCTTTAACCTGCAGAATAAAACCATACTTGCCAAGCTGGCAGAGGCCGCCGCAGCAGCCGTGAAAGCCACCTCCGGCCACTGGCAGCCCGCTACTAAAAACGGGGAGCCTGTGGCCGCTGAAATTGTACTTCCGGTGCAGTTTTTGGGTGGCGAGGCAGAGGGCAAAGGAGCCTTCCTGGTAGAGCCTGCAAAGCAGAAAGTAAGCGATTTAGACAAGGCATCGTCTACGGCTCCTTCCCGCCCGGGAAAAGAGATACCGGGAGAACTGGCAAAATTCTTTGGTAAGAACCTCCGCTACCCCGGTACTGACGCAGAAAGCCTCGTCGAGGTGAAGTATGAGGTGCTGGAGAACGGATCGTTAAAGTATGAATTCGGTAAGGGCCAGGACAAAGCGTTGCAGGATGAAGTGCTCCGGGTACTGAAGCTCGCCAGGGAAGAAGGGCTTATGAAGTATGACGGCCAGGGTCTGCAGCCGCTCGCTGTGAGGTTTAAAATCGATGATGGCACCACTAAGAAAGGGCAAAAGAGCACTGCCCTACTAGCCGATGTGGTCGTAACAAAGTATAAATAGCAAACATTTTATCCTTGGAGCATGGCCAGACCTTAAAATTCTGGTTGTAGTTACTCCATTTCACCCCTCCCCAGCCCTCCCCTAAGAACAGGGGAGGGAGCTTTCGGCAGATGATTGTCATCCCCCTACCCCCTTCCAAGGGGGACTTTTGTTCCTGCTCCGTCAGCGGTGGCTATCGAACTGATCCCAGTCTTTGGGTTGAGCGCCTATGCGAGTTTTTCCGGTGCCGAGCGCAAGTGAGGCAGCCCGAGGCACGAGGGCAGGAAAAGCTCCCAGCGCGATGCCCGAAGACGAGCCCTCTCGGGCTTGAGAGCACCAAAGTATGATGTGAAACAATAGGTTTGTAAATCTACAGGATCAGCAGTAGCTAGTAAGGATAGCTTCTATCGAATTACAGGAAGCAGCGGCAAGGGAAGTATGGCTAAAGTATAAAAAGGCACAAGCGGACGCTTGCGCCAGCCGAAGTATAAAGTATAACCAAAGTATAAAGCATGGCTTTTCAAGCCAGTCAAGTTACAAACTTGACCTCATCGTAGGATACAAGCCTGAAGACTTGCACCATGGAAAAAGGCAAGTATAATAACTACTCAAGTATAAATCGGGAGGAGAACTATAGCCCAAGTATAAAATCCGGCTCATCCCCGGGGGTAGGGGCCCTCTTTTGAATCCTCAAAATCGTCATTCAGCCAAAGTATAAAGTATGGCTCAAGCAGATTGGGAAGTCCGCAGCAGGTAAAGTTCCGGACACGGATGTACGGAACAGCAAAATAAGTTCTCCGCTTTTAATGACACAGCAAAAAGAAAAGCCATACTTTTGGATCCTTACTATTATCCAAGTATGAAAACATTTATAGTTGCTACTTTCTTTGCTGCAGCATGTATACTTTCTAATGCCGCTTCTGCCCAGGATTCAACAGCAGTCCCGGCAGAAGAGACCTGGACTTACGTTGAGCAAGTGCCCCGGTTTAAAGGCGGCGATGAGGCGATGTTCAGGTTTCTTGGCTCCAACATCAAGCTGCCGAAGAACCCGCCGGCTGGCACTGTTACCTTAAGCTTTGTTGTGGAGGTGGATGGCTCTATAAAAGATGTGGAGGTAGTGCAGCGTATCTCCCCGGAAGTAGACGCAGCCTGTCTAAAAGCCATCTATAAAATGAGCGGTAAGTGGGAGCCGGGTATGCAGAACAACAAACTGGTACCGGTACGCTTTACTGTTCCCATTGGCATTACGCCTGCCCCAGGCAGGAAGAAGAAAGAGCAAGAACAGCTCTAAAAACGATCGCCCCTACAAAATTTAATCTGTAGGGGCGATGGCCAGGCGTTAACCGGAAGTATAAAGTTAAAAACTCCAGTCCTCATTGATGATGCTCATGGCGTGGTGGGCCGTCATGTCGAACTGGCAGGGAACGATGGAGACGTAGTTGTTCACCAGCGCCCACTCGTCGGTGTCCTCGCCCTTGTCGTGGTTCACGAAGCTGCCCGTCATCCAGAAGTACTTGCGGTTGTGCGGGTCCAGGCGCTCGTCGAACTCCTCCTGCCACTTGGCGCGGGCCTGGCGGCATACCTTAATGCCCTTTATCGGCTCCTCGCTCCTCTTCGGCAAGTTCACGTTCAGGGCCGTGTTCTCCGGGATGCCGTGCTCGATCGCCTCGCGGATGATCTTCTCCACAAACTCCTCGGTATGGGTAAAATCAGCCCCGTGGCCGTAATCGCAGAGTGAGAAACCGATGGCCGGCAGTCCTTCGATGGCCGCCTCAATGGCCGCCGACATGGTGCCCGAATAAAGCACGCTGATGCTGGAGTTGGAGCCGTGGTTGATTCCGCTCACCACCAGGTCGGGCTGGCGGTCTTTGAGCACGTGGAACTTGGCCAGTTTCACGCAGTCGGCCGGGGTGCCGGAGCACTCGTACGCCTCCACGCCAAGGTCCTCTAAAGCAATGGATTTATCTAAGCGAAGCGTGTTACCAATGGTAATGGCGTGCCCCATGCCCGACTGCGGCGAATCCGGGGCCACTACCACCACTTCCCCTACCCGCATGGCCACGCGCACCAAAGTGCGTATGCCCGGTGCGGTAATACCGTCGTCGTTGGAAACTAAGATTAATGGTTTAGCCATTTTAACTATTTTAAGTTGATGTGTAACGAATTAAACGATTTTGTTCTTGCTGCTAATATACTACAACCCGCAGCTGCGCATCAAGGTTTATAAAATTAAATAACACCTAGACGGAGACAACCATGCTAAAGAATATAATTTATGCGGTGTTACTGGGAGTGGGCATGGCAGCTTGTCTTTCGCAGCAAACCGAAGACGAAGAGACGGCATCAGCCCCCGACATATCCCTGCTTCCTGACACCGCCGAAGAAGAAACCGCCCAGCCCGACCCAGCCCTATTTGTGGTGGAGAAGCAGCAGGTCGGGAATGTCCGGATCGGTATGCCCATAGCGCAAATGCGCGAGCAGGTGGCTGTGGGCCTAAGTATAAAAGACACCACGCTAAGTTTGGAAGGCACGCAAAGCACGGCCTATGTGCTGCGCCCCGAAGATCAGCCTAAGGGAATATTGGTAGAGCAGGCGTGTGAGGACGACTGTAACGTATGGCGCATTAGCGTGCTTAGCCCAACGTATGAAACGGCCAAAGGAATTGGCGTGGGCGCTACATATAGCGAGCTGCAGCAAGCCTACGAGATACATTCGGTCACTTTTGAAGAAGGCAACCTGGTAGCCATTGCACCGGAGGCCGGCATGAGTTTTATACTTGATCACGGCACCCTCTCCGGTAGCCAGATTTCCAGCATAAGTGCCGCCACCGTACCGGCTGATCTGCTTATCAGAAAAATCTTAGTATATTAGCAGGTTGCTATATTCATGGTAAATTCCTATACTTGCCACCATGGCTATACTTCGCGCAGGCTACAAATCAAAAAACTTCGGGTTGCTGCTGCTCCGGGTGGGCATCGGCGTCATGTTTATACTTCATGGCTGGCCAAAACTGGCCGGTGGCGCTGAACGCTGGGAGGCTGTCGGGCAGCACATGGAGCTGCTCGGGATCGGCTTCGCGCCTGTTTTCTGGGGCTTTATGGCTGGTTTTGCGGAGGTGGCCGGCGGTGCGCTGCTGGTACTGGGCCTGCTTTTCCGCCCCGCCGTTATGTTGCTCCTGGTCACGATGCTGGTGGCCACTCTGAAACACGTAGCCGGCGGAGACAGCTTTGGCGGCTACTCTCACTCTCTGGAGGCAGCCATACTTTTCGCCTCGCTCCTCTTCATCGGTCCCGGCAAGTATAGCATCGATTATAAGTTCTTCCAGAAAGATAAAAGCAGAGGCCGCAGGTATTATGCCTAGCTCCCTGAGAAAAAGTAAGATCACACGCTATCATCTCAAGACGCAACCAATCCTTGCGTCTTTTTTATTTCCATACTCCCCAACTCTCTAACTCCTAAACTCCCCAACTTTCTAACTTTTTAACTTCCCAACTTTCTAACTGCATAGTTTTTCTTATCATTGCCAATTGTTCAAAAACAGCTACACCATCCTATGCTCATAACCTTACTACTTGCCACCCTGCTCAGCACCGGTACGCCAGCCCAAGGCAAACCCGACCTGAAAACGCCTTACGAGCAAGGCAACGGCAACCAGACCGCTACTTACGAGGAGGCCATCGCGTGGTACCAGAAACTCGACGAGGCCTATGACGAAGTGAAAATGCTCCCTTACGGCATGACCGACGCAGGACGCCCGCTGCACCTGGTGATCGTATCCACAGACAAGGATTTTGACCCGGCCTCGATCAAGCAAAAGAACAAACGCGTGCTGCTGATCCAGAACGGTATCCACCCGGGCGAGCCGGAGGGCATTGATGCTACGATGATGCTGGCACGCGATTACCTGCAAAACAAAAAGCTGCGCAAACAACTCGATAATGTGGTGCTGGCCATCATTCCGGTTTACAACATCGGCGGCGCCCTGAACCGCAACAGCCACACGCGCACCAACCAGAACGGACCCGAAGTATACGGCTTCCGGGGCAATGCCCGCAACCTGGACCTGAACCGCGACTACATTAAAACCGACTCGCGCAACGCCCAGACCTTCCACCAGATCTTCCGGGAGTGGGACCCGGATGTGTTCATGGACAACCATACGTCCAATGGGGCCGATTACCAGCACGTGATGACGCTCATCGCCACGCAGCACAACAAACTCAGCCCCACGCTGGCCAAATATCTTTCCGGTAAAATGGTGCCTACGCTGTACGAGGGCATGAAGCAGGACAAGTTCCCGATGGTGCCCTACATGAACCACGCCGGCGATACACCAGACCAGGGCATCATCGGCTTTATGGAGTCGCCGCGCTATGCCACCGGTTATACCACGCTTTACAATACGATCGGCTTTGTACCCGAAACGCACATGCTCAAGCCCTTCGACCAGCGCGTGAAGGCCACCTACAAGCTGATGGAAAATATGATCGAGACCATCCACCGCGACGCGGACGAGATCGGCAAACTGCGCCAGCAAGCTAAAGAGCAGACACTCACGCAAAAGCAGTTTGCGCTTAACTGGAAGCTCGACACCACTAAAGTAACGCAGATCCCGTTCCTGGGCTACGAGGCAAAGTATAAACCCAGCGAGGTAAGCGGCCAGGAGCGTTTATACTACGACCGTAAGTCACCCTACAGCAAGAAGATCAATTATTACGATGAGTTTGTGCCGACCGTGACGGTGGAGAAGCCTGTTGCTTACATTATCCCGCAGGCCTGGCATGAGGTGACTGAGCGCCTGAAACTGAACAAAGTACACATGCAGCAGTTAAAGCGCGACACTACCCTAACGCTGGACTCCTACTACATCACCGACTATAAAACCAGCCAGCGCCCTTACGAGGGGCACTATTTACACTCAGAAGTACAGGTGGAAACCCGGCGCATGCCGCGCCAGTTCTTCAAGGGCGATTACGTGGTGTACCTCAACCAGGAGGCCAACCGTTTTCTGGTAGAGACGCTGGAGCCGCAGGCCGTGGACTCCTACTTCAACTGGAACTTCTTCGACTCGATCCTGATGCAGAAGGAATACTTCTCGAGCTACGTATTTGAGGACCTGGCTGCCCAGTACCTGAAGCAGAACCCCGAGCTGCGCAAGCAACTGGAGGCGCGCAGAAAGCAGGACCCCGAGTTTGCCAAAAACGCCCGCGCCCAGCTCGACTTTGTGTACCGAAATTCGCCGCATTACGAGTTCACCCACCAACTCTACCCGGTGGGCCGCCTGATGCAGGAGGTAAAATTGCCGCTGTAAAGTATAAGCAAGTATAAAGTATAGAAGCCACTCCTGAGGGTGGCTTTTTGCATTTCATGCAGCTCCAAAGTATAAACCTGCAGCAAC
The DNA here is from genome assembly GCF_001907195.1 of Pontibacter flavimaris. Taxonomy (GTDB): domain Bacteria; phylum Bacteroidota; class Bacteroidia; order Cytophagales; family Hymenobacteraceae; genus Pontibacter; species Pontibacter flavimaris. Next base: position 145,157 of record NZ_LVWA01000005.1, on the reverse strand, counting down.
GGCTGCCGGAAAAAAACTGAACCATCTGTAGTGAATTCCTTGTTTTGATAGTAGTTTTGCATGTATATACATTAATTATCAACACAACTATAACTTTAATGAGTCTTTTACAGCATTTGAACTGGCGCTACGCAACCAAACGCATGACCGGGGAGCGCGTGCCACAAGAAAAAGTGGACTATATACTGGAGGCAACCCGCCTGTCGGCTTCCTCCATGGGCTTGCAGCCTTATACTATCCTGGTAGTTGAGAACCCGGAACTGCGCCAGCAGATCCAGAAGGTGGCCTACAACCAGCCTCAGATCGTGGAGGCATCGCACCTGCTTATTTTTGCGGCCTGGAACAACGTGACCGAAGCAGAGGTAGACGAGTATATGCAGAACATTGCCGACGTACGCGGCATACCTGTAGCATCGCTGGCTGACTTTAAAGCCAGCCTGATGAATGGCGTGGTGAGCCGCACACAGGAGCAAAAGTACGAGTGGTCTGCCCGCCAGGCCTACATTGCCCTGGGTACTGCCCTGGCTGCCGCTGCCGAACAAGGTGTGGACGCTACGCCGATGGAAGGCTTTGACCCGGCCGCGCTGGACGAACTGCTTAACCTGAAGGAGAAAGGCCTGCGCAGCGTTACGTTGCTGCCGCTTGGCTACCGCCATACCGAGGCTGATTTTCTGGCCACAGCCAAGAAAGTGCGCCGCGACAAGGAGCAGCTCTTTGTAACGCTGGACTAAAGTATAACACGAGCATTTTATAGAAACAGTAAAGGCTACCGAAGCGGTAGCCTTTACTGTTAGGGTGGTTTTTATACTTCAAGTGGCTATTTACTACTATGGTGAAGTTGTAAACCCGCCCCCGCCCCTCCCTGGAGCTGGACCGTTAAGTTCTATATACACTCCTGTTAAAACCTCTGTCATTCTGTTAAGAATCTTGGTTAAAAAAGAGGGCCCCTACCCCCGGAGCGGAGGTTAAGCCACTGCTACCGGCGGGGGTAGGGGCCCTCTTTTACCAAGATCCCCCGAAACAAGTTCGGGATCCGAGACTTGCAGGATGACAAAAAACGTAGAACTTAACAGCCCCGCCTCTCTAAGGAGAGGTTAGGGGTAGGTTCATCGCAACTTAGATTTTATACTTCTATCTCCCCTTTCAGATAGGTTACTGCCTTGCCCGTGATTTTTACTCGGTCGTCCAGAAACTCGCACTGCAGCGCTCCCTGCCGCTTCGAAAGCTGCCGGGCGGTCATCGTCTTTTTCCCGAGCCTTTTACTCCAATAAGGCGTCAGCGAAGTATGGGCCGAGCCGGTAACAGGATCTTCCGGGATGCCTACCTGCGGGCAGAAGAAGCGTGACACGAAATCCACCTCATCGCCAGGCGCTGAAACAATAATGCCCCGGGCCGGCACCGTGTTGATGAGCGCAATATCGGGGTTGAAGGCCTCCACATCCGCCTGCGAAGTATAAATGAGCAGATAATCGGTCTTGCCTTGGTAGGTTTCCTGCGGCGCTTTGCCCAGCGCAGTGATCAATGCCTCCGGGGTTTCGGCGGGCTCCAGCACGTCTGCCGGAAAATCCAGGGTCAGGGCATCGCCGTTCTTCTCCACCGTTAGCACGCCACTGCGGCGCGAGAGGAAAGTAATGGTGGAGGAAGTATGGCTGCCGTACTGGAACAAAACGTGCGCGGCGGCCAGGGTGGCATGGCCGCACAGGTCCACCTCTACCGTAGGCGTAAACCAGGTGATCTCATACTTTTCCCCTTTCGGCACCACAAAAGCAGTTTCGGCCAGGTTGTTCTCAGCAGCGATCTGCTGCATCGTTTCGTTAGGCAGCCAGGCATCCAGCACGCACACGGCGGCCGGGTTTCCGCCAAATACTCTATCGGTAAAGGCGTCGATCTGGTATAGTTTTATCTTTTTCATGCTGATGAAGTCTCTGGTGAAAATCTTCACCTCCAAGGTAGCAAAAAAGTCCTGCCTACCATACTTACCGCGCTCCGGCATCAACCTAAAGTATACTTCTGAAAACTTAGTAGCCGCTGCGTTTATACTTAGCGAATAAATGAACCATGGACCCCTATCAAAGTAAAACAAACTATAAACGCATGTGGATGGATTTACCTACAGGATTTGAACGGATGATGGATTTTGGCCTGGTGGAGGCTTTGCTGGGCCGACGCTCGCGCCGTTTCTTTAGGGGCGCCGAGATTCCGGACGGGGTTTTTGCCTATAAATCGAAACATGCGCCCGTGCCGCTTTCTGACTTGGAGAAGCTGCTGGTAGTGGCGGCCTGCGCCGGCAACACCAGCTGGCACCACCTCATCTACCGGGCCGGGCGTTATGCCCCACACCTGTCCAATTACGCCGGCGCTGCCGGAGGCCGTACTTTTCCCTCCGCTGCGGGCTTCCATACCAGCATGACGTTTTTTACCGACGACGAGGGCGTTTACGTGCTCGACAACCGCGATGCCCCCGCCAGCGCAGACCGTGATGCCGAGGGAAAACTAAACCTGGAGGACGTGGTGCATGCCCTGAAAACCCAAGCCAGGAAGCTGCAGAATGGACGTGTGGGTTTACCCTGTGAGGTGCCTTACGTGGAAGCACATAATACCTGGGTCGTCAACAAGCCCGGCACGTTGCTGGTCATACCTGTGGGAGATTTGTCGCAGCACGTGCTGCTGGCCATCTGCTATATGTTGCAGAACGGTATGGTGCTCACCGACGACATCCACAAGCGCTCCATCCCCGGTATCGAAAAGTATAGCCGCCTGGCATCTCCGCAGAGCGTTTGGCCGATCACGTTTCTGGAGCAATGGTCGATGGCGGAGCTGACGGCAGAACTGAGCACCAGTTGCTATGCCGGCGCCCTGATGCTGCAGGCTATGGGTCTGGGCGGCTGGATGTTCAATGGCATAGACCCTTTCAGTATGCTGGGAGCCAGCGGCAACCCGGCCGTGCCAGGGCTCGGGTTCCGTTATGATACTAGCGAAAGCTGGCCCTATCCTAACCCTACCGGCTTAAACGGCGTGATGGAAGGCTATTGCCCACCGCATTACCCCGACATGCGCGCTGCCGTGGAGGCTGTCTGCAACCGGAAGTTTAGTCAGGGAGGACCTTTCCACGCGGAAACACCCGGTCCCTGGAAAGAGTCCGGAAAGGTAAGGAGCGCGGCTGAGGTACACTCCGAAGAATTCAGGGAATGCTTGGCGCTTCAGGCGCAGTATATCTACGATACCTTTGGCAAATTTCCCGGCACGGTGCCCTCCATCTTTGTGATTACCTATCTGCAGGCCCACCACCTCGATCTGGACTTCTACGACACGTTCTACAAGCCGGGCTCCTACCTAAAAACACACGCCGATCATATGGCCAACTGGCATTAATCCTCCTTGCTCCCGCCTATAGACCATCACCTAACCATAAAATAAATATTGCGTTATATAGGCATCTGAAAGTATAAAGGAGCTATGAAAAAGAAATACCAGGATCTTGAAATTGACGAAGATCTGGAGCTGGAGCGTAGGACCTGGACCATACAGCGCATTGTTTGGGGACTGATGCTGCTGATTATCCTGGCGGCCCTGCTCGGCTTTACCGGTGATGGCGGATTGCCGGGCATCAGCAAGAAAACGAAAGCTACAGCCTCGCAGCACATGACGCTGGAGTACGAGCGCTACCTGCGCCACCAGGTCCCGAGTGAGCTGAAAGTAACGCTGCAGCAACTGCAAACCTCTGAGCCTGCTATTCGATTCAGCACCGATTTCTATAAGGAACAACGAGTAGAACAGGTAGTGCCCGAGCCGGAAAAAGTGCAGGTGGGCCCCGAAGGGATAACCTATACTTTCAGTGTAGAGCAGGCACAAAGCCACATCATTTTCTATGTAAAGCCCCTGCATGCCGGTAATCTCAGCTTCACTGCCCACGGCCCTGCGGGCGAGGCAATTGCTGTTTCCCAATTCGTGTACCCATAACCCTAGTAAAGTATGGAAACCATCATCAGAGGGATTATACTATACGTCTTCCTGCTCATCATTTTCAGGATAAATGGCAAACGCGCCCTGACGGAGGCCACTGTCTTTGACTTTGTGCTGCTCCTGATCATAGCCGAGACAACAGAGCAGGCACTCCTGACTGAAGACCACTCCGTGACGGGCAGTATGCTGCTCATCATCACGCTGGTAACGCTGGATATTTTGATGTCGCTGCTGAAACAGAAGTTCCTTCCGATGGAAAAGCTTATAGATGGCGGACCGCTGGTACTTTTAGAGAATGGGAGGCTGCTGCAGGACCGCATGAAGAAGGAGCGCGTGGACGAGGCAGACATCCTGGAGTCGGCGCGCGAAATGCAGGGCCTGCAGCGGCTCGACCAGATCCGTTATGCCATTCTGGAGAAAGACGGCAAGATAACCATCATCCCGAAAGAATAGCAAGCCGGAAGCCAGCAAGTATAAAACCTAGGTTGCGCTTTACTACTTTGTTGAAGGTGTAAACCCACCCCTGCCCCTCCCAAGAGGGGAATTTCCAGGGCCATTGTTGGTGTTCTCACCAACAATTTGATAATCAGGAGGCTTTATACTTGCTGGTGAGCACACACAGCAAGTATAAACATTGCATCGCCGGCAAGTATAAAGTATAAACCCTTCGTAGGACCGGTAGGCAAAGTATGGCTTCGGCTTAAATTTGCTGCTTGTACTGCTCAGACCCTTAGCGAACCACGGAAAGCTCTGGCGGCATAATAAGATTGCGCGCCGTTGTGGTACAGGAAAACCTGGTCGTAGCGGCGGTCGCAGAAGAGGGCACCGCCCAATTCCCGTATCTTGGCAGGCGTTTGCACCCAGCTCGATGTCTTTAAATCGAAGCTTCCGAGTTTTTGCAGCTGCCGGTATTGTTCTTCTGTCAGTAACTCTATGCCCATGGCAGCAGCCATATCCACGGCGTTGTGCGCTGGCCTATGCTCTTTCCTTGACTCCTGCGCTTCCCGGTCGTAACAAACGCTTCGGCGGCCTTTGGGGCTCTCCGCCGAGCAATCGTAAAACATGTACTCGCCCGTCTGTTCATCATACCCCACCACATCCGGCTCTCCGCCGGTTCTCTCCATCTCCTGCAGCGACCACAGTTTTCCGGGGTTGGCTTCCAGCCGTGCCTGTACTTCCGGCCATGCCAGCTCCTTGTGGCGGTTCCTGTTCTTCTCGAAGCGGTTTTTTAACGTTTGGAGTAGTGCTTCGTGCTGTTCTGGTTGCAGTTCCTTTTGATTTGCCATTGTTGTGCAGGTGGTAATAGATTGAGGGTTGGGTGGGATGTTAGCGGTTTTGTGTAGCCGAAGCCCTTAGCACAGCAATGGGTTACGGCTGCACCGGGTTACGGGGTAGTAATTCTACTTTTAGAGCTCAATAGAGATTTTCACTTTTCCGCCCAATCCTTTTTCAACAATGTCGAATAAGGTTTTGAGCGTCAAGTTACTTCCGTCGTTTTCAACTCTGGAGATGTAGGTTCTTTTCTTGTCTATAATTTCCCCTAACTCCTGCTGAGTAAGATGCCGAGCTTCACGGGCCTTTTTCAGCTCAAGCCCGATTTTAAACGATTCGAACTCCCTTTCAAGGTTATCGCGTCGCTCTGTGCCTTTTACTCCGTACACTCTGTTCTTGATATCTGCCCAAGAACTAACTTCTCTTTCTTTATCTTTTCCCTTCATAATATTCAGCCATTAATTGTAGTGCCTTCTTGATTTCTTTCTTTGGTGTTTTCTGTGTTTTCTTCTGGAAGCCGTTAAGTAAAATAACCAGCTTGCCTTCGTCGAAAAAACAGAACACCCGCCAGATGTTGGAAGCAAGTTGTACGCGTGCTTCATAAAGTCCATCTGTGCCTGTCAAGTGCTTCAGGTAATTTTGAGGCACCCGCTCAAGCGTTTCTATCGCTTCCAAAATCCTGAATATCTTGTCCTGCACCTTAACGGGTTGCTCCTTCAGGAAATCTTCAAAGTAGTTTTTGTAAGCGATGATTTCTCTGATCTTCTCCATCTGCTGTACTTTCAACAGTAAATGTAACTTAAAAGTTACTATAAATTACAAAAAAATATACCTTTATAATTCCTTATTCTCCATGACGGATTTGGCTAAACAGTGGCGTAGCTGCCTAATAGGTGTGGTTAGCGGCTGACTTTTATTCAAAGTATTTATTATACTTTTCCGTAAGGTTTAATTATTGCCTAACAAATCATATAATTTGAATAAGTACTCTTCTTTTCTCAACTCAACCGAGTCACAACCAAATTCAACAGTCTTGTAGGCTACATATTTTTGATTTTTCATCTTCAATATCAGCCGTGTGCCAGAAGCTTTCTTAATGGTGTCTCCTAAACTAATAGACTCATAAATACCAGTATCTTCCCCAAATAAGTAAAGGGTATCTAGGTTATTTTGAAAATTTTTTAACACAACTTTTGGTACAGAATGGTCAGACTTATCGAGATACTTCTTCTGAATAACACCTTCAAATTTCAATTTATTAAAGTCTTCATTCCATTTACAATCAGTATAGTTTGAACTTGGTACACAGAAATAGACTGGTAGAATAAAAACTCCGAAAAATAGTAGGGTTTTATACTTACTCCATATCTTTTTCATTTTCTATTTTAAACTCAGGCTTACCGCTAACTAAAGCATAACAGAAACTCTACTCCTGCTATCCTCCCAAATCCGGCGGCTAAACGGAACTGGGCTAGTCAATACTATATATAAATTTATAAATGCAAATCCAATAATTATTTTAAAGTATAAAAGCCACCCCGGATGGAGTGGCTTTCTTGTTACTGCCAAAGTATAAAATTCTACTCTTTCAGGTAGGCCGAGTACATCCACACCGATTTCTCCTGCTCCCGGATGTAGTCGCTCATCAGGGCGTTGGTACCCTCGTCGTTGACCTCGGCGGAGAGCGCCAGCAGGTCCCGCTCCCCTTCCAGGAGCGCCTTAAAGCCGTTGAGCACTTCCTGCACCGCCTTATCGCCGTCCGAAACGTTGGCTACCTCTTTAATGGTAGCGTGCTCCAGGTATTCTGAAAAAGAGTGGAAAGGCGTGTGGCCCAGTGTCAGGATGCGCTCGGCGATCTCATCCACCTTCACAATGGCGTCAGAGTAAAGCTCTTCGAACTTGGCGTGAAGCTCAAAGAATTTGTCGCCCTTAATGTTCCAGTGGAAGCCACGCGCGTTGATGTAGAACAGCTGGTAATTGGCCAGCAGGTTATTCAATTTAGCTGCGAGCTGTTTCGCCCTGTCAGCGTCAATCCCAATCAGGTTTCTATTAGCCATAGTTTTTAGTTCTTTTATATATGAAATATTGTTTGCATCTAAAGTAGCCAGCCTGTTTGTTAGGCCCAATGACAATGTCATCGGTGGCCACGCTCTCCCATACAGACAAGCCATCATATAAACAACTACGGTTTACGGGGAATGTTTGCAGCATTTACTTTAGCATGGAGGCCGAGTAGGGGTTGGAAAGCAGCTCCTCAAACAGCTCCCAGCGCTTCTGCGGGTTTTGGTCGGTGCCGCCGTTACGCTCTATGTACTGGCGCACCAGTTCTTTGCCCAGGTTATAATTGATCACGTAGCTGCGGTACTTGTCCATGAAGCGGGTGCGCTGCAGGGCGCGGTCTTTTTGGTAGAGGTTATACTTCACCAGCATATCGGCGGCCTCCTCGCGACTGATCTCCCCGTTCAGGTAGCGCCGGGCCGCCTCGTTTCCGGCAAAGTCCAGCTGCCCAATTTTGGCAAGTATGCTGTAGTAGCGGTCGGCCTCCGCAGCGTTCAGACCAGCCAGCGGGAACAGCACTTGTTTTTCAAACTTCAGGCGCTCCTCTGCCGGAAAAGCCACCTCGATGCCGTAGTTGGCGCTGCCCTCGGCAATCAGGCTCTGCGGGCTGAAGAGCGGGTAAATCGAGTACTCTTTCCAGCCTTTTTTATCCACCAGGTTCTGCTCCAGCAGCACGTTAAACACATGGTGCCCCGGATAGCCCTCATGCGAGGCCAGGTCGATGGCGCGCTCGATGTAAATCGGGAAATCAGTGTTGATCTGAATGAGGCTGTAGCCTTTTCCCTGGTAGTAATTGTAGCCTGACCAGGCTTTGTCCGTCACGAACTCCAGCTTAAAGCTTTCCTGCGCTGGCAGTTGGTAGTGAGCTTTGGTGCGATTACGGGCTTCGGCAATGGCGGCTTTAAACACGGTGTCCAGTTTGGCTTTGGGTATCTCAAACTGCGCGCGGTAAGCCTCCCAGCGCTCGCTTATACTTCCCTTCCCCGGCAACTCACGGTCTATCTCAGCAAGTATAGAATCAAAGTGAGCGAGCTCGTAGTGCGGCGGCTCGGCATCGTAGAGCAGTTTGGCTTCTTCATCAAAGCTATACTTTTTGCCCTGCATCATCTCCACTTTGGTGATAGCGGCCAGCACCTGCTTTTGGAACATCGCCAAGCGGCGCTGCTCGTCTGCAGACAAACCTACGGTATCCTGCGCCTGCAACTGCTCCTGTATCGCTCTAAATTCACTTAGGAATTCTGCTGCCGGAAGCGAGTCTGCAGCGGGCTCCGTCGGCTTCCACTCCTCCGGGCCATAGTAGGCATCCACGATGTCGCTGTCGTACTGGCCCAGTTGGAGCAGGGTTTTCACGTAGCGCTCAGCCAGTTGGTCCATGGTGGCTACTTCAGTGGTTTCTGTTTGGGTGGAGGTGCAAGCCCAGCAAGCTACGGCCAGCAGGAGCAAAAATGCTTTTTTCATAGGGGGGTTTGAGTTGAGTATGAAAGAAAGGATTGGGAATTATACTTAGGAAGAAATTTTCTGATGCAGGCATCTGCCTTTCCCTGATTCAGCGGTTTCAATAACATACCGCCAGTTTGAGCGCAGCGGTAACTGGTGGATAGCATGCCGCCAGTTTATAACTGGCGAAAGTATAATTCTGAACACAGCCAGTTACAAACTGGCCCCACCGTAAGCTACAAGTTGCGCTGACGCTAAACTTGCAGCATGAAGTATGGCTTTGTTTAAAGCAGGCCGACTGGCGGAAAAACATAGGCACAAGCGAACGCTTGCGCCTATAAAGTATAAATCTTCACTTCCCTACACATCCACCGAGTCATACACGATCACCTTCGACCACAGGTACGAGTAGTTCTCCACGAACTGCAGGTGAACGGGGTGTTTCTGGTAGACTTCCTGCTGCTCCAGGTTATCGAAGAACAGTAACCACGACACGGCGTAGTCCCGCTCAATCACATCGCGGTTGGTAGTGGCAGGCACACCTATTTTAGCCAGGCGTATTTCCTTGATGGCCTTCAGCGTGTTCAGCCCCTCTATCAATTTGGCTTTGTCTTCCGCGGAGTCCGGGTTGTAGAGCCAGAAGTATACATGGTGCACAAAGTTGTTTTTAGGCTTTTTCTGCGCACTGGCAAACAGGGGCATCAGGCCCAGCGCACCGGCAAAGGATAGAAAGGTCGTGCTTCCGAGGAAGGATCTTCTGGATAGCTTTTTCATGTAGTCTGATTTTCGTGATTTATCAATCTATACTTCACGGCACCTAGGCAGATTCCCCGATGCCGGAAGTGCGCGGTAAAGTATAATTAGGCAAGCCGCACCACCTGCCCTGTCCGCACGGACTCGTCGCAGGCAAAGGCGATGCGCAGGCTGTTTACCGCGTCCTCCAGGTGCTCTGTCAGGTCCAGGCCTTCCTGTATGGCTTTGAGGAAAAAGCGCTGTTCCCGGTTGCAGAGTTCCTGGTGATCCGGCTCGTCCTCCAGGTTTATCCAAGTATCCTCTTTCAGGAACTGGTTATTTTTATCCACGTCGGCATGGTGGAAACGGAGCGCCTCGGTCTGGGTATGCGCCGCCACCGAATCCGACTTTCCGGCTCCGCCTGCGTCTCTCGCCACAATCGACACACAACCCTTCGGCCCGATCACATCCTTGATAAAGAAGGCCGTTTCACTCATCATCGGTCCCCAACCGGCCTCGTACCAGCCCACTGAGCCGTCTTCGAAACGGATCTGCAGCTGGCCATAGTTGTAGTTGTCCTCCGGGATGTCGTCCGTAAGCCTTGCCCCAATAGCGCTCACCTGCACTGGCTTGGAGCGCGTCATCTGGCACATCACGTCGATGTAGTGCACGCCGCAGTCCACAATCGGACTCAGGCTCTTCATCAGGTTGCGGTGCACGTCCCACATGCGGCCGTGGCTTTGCTGATTCAGGTTCATGCGCATCACCAGGGGCTTGCCCAACTCCTGGCTTAGCGAGATAAAGCGCTCCCAGGAAGGGTGGTGCCGCAGGATGTAGCCCACCACTACTTTTTTGGCCGCGCGCCGGGCTGCTTCAACTACCCGCTCGGCACCCGCCACGGTGTCTGCCAGCGGTTTCTCTACAAACACATGGCAGCCCTGCTCCAAGGCTTTAATAGCATAGGCTTCGTGGGTATCTGGGTAGGTAGAAATGCAGACCGCGTCCGGGCGGGTTTCGCGCAAGGCTTCCTCATAGTTACTGAACAGGGGGTAGCCGCCGCCAAGTTGCTCGTTCAAAACTTCTTTGCTCGCGCCGGTAGAAACCAGGCCGCAGATTTCGAAGCCATCCATAGTATGGTAAGCCAGCGCGTGCGAGGCGCCCATGTTACCACAGCCTACTACCAGTATGCGCAAGGGCGCTGTTCCGTGGGGCATAGTATACATCTTATCGTTTGTTTTAACCTTCAGGGTGAGAATCGTCCTTATACGTATAAATATAGGAATTATGACAAAACAAACAACAACTACTTACTTCCTGCAGCCCCACGGCCACATCCCCAACAACCCGCAACTGCCCTTGCTGGTATATGCGCAGATGTTTCCGGAGAAGGATGACCTGGTGAGCCAGTTTAAAGAAGCCTTTCAACAAAACAACTGGCGCGGCAGCTGGGTAAACGGCGTGTTCAGCTACCACCACTATCACAGCACATCGCACGAGGTGCTGGGCGTAACGGCAGGTTCGGCCATACTTATACTTGGTGGCCCCGGAAGCGAAGAATTAGAAGTAAAAGCCGGCGACATGCTGGTGCTGCCGGCAGGCACAGGCCATTACCTGAAATCCTCCGCCGCTGGTTTCGAGGTAGTAGGCGCCTACCCTGCCGGACAGGAAGCTTACGACATCTGCACCGAAAAAGACAACCCCGAAGAGAAGAAGAAGCACATTGAAAAGGTAAGTTTGCCCACTGCCGATCCGGCGTTCGGAGAAGAAGGTCCGCTGCTGCAGCACTGGAAGCAGCGGCAAGTATAAATTCATACTTGCGTAAAATCACCTCACCAGCCTTAAGCCTGTACTTGAATAACAGCCAGTATCCCTATATTTGTTAAGAACTATACTTACATCTTTTCTACGCAAACAGAATCGCATGAAGAAAACATCCTATCTGTATACTTTGCTGGCATCTGCTATACTTGGCTTTAGTAGCTGCAACAGCACCATTTCCTCCTCTACCTCCACCAGCGCCACCACCAACGCCATAGCCGCTGCCACCCAAGCCACTGCCCCGGAACTTGACCTGGCGGGCGTCAAGGCTGCCTACATCAGCTACTGCTCGGGCTGCCACGGCGAGGAACTGGAAGCTTTTGCTGACCGCAAATGGAAACACGGCAGCACCGACGAAGACCTGTTCAAGGCCATCAAGCACGGCTACCCGGACGAGGGCATGCCTGCCTTTGCCGAGACGTTTTCCGATGAGCAGCTAAACGGGCTGGTGGCCTACATCCAGCAGGGTATAAAAGGGATCAAAGCCTATGATTTTGGCAGCGAGAAAACTGCTGAGGCCGTGCAGCAATCCGAGGAGCAAAAGTTCCGCCTTGATACGGTAGCCACTGGTCTGGATGTGCCTTGGGGCATGGCCTTTTTGCCGGGTGGCGAGATGCTGATCACAGACCGCTCGGGTATACTCTACCGCCTCTCTAAGGATAGGAAACTGCAAACAGTAGAAGGCGCGCCGAAGGTGCTGGCACAGGGGCAGGGCGGTTTGCTGGATGTGGAACTGCACCCTGATTTTGCCAAGAACAACATCCTCTACCTCTCCTACTCTGCGGTGAAAGAAGAAGGCGGCCAAACGCTCTCCTCCACCGCGGTAATGCGCGCCAAGCTAAACGGCAACAAGCTTTCGGAGCAGAAAGTAATTTTTGAGGCCCTGCCCTATAGCAAAACCCGCCACCATTACGGCTCTAGGCTGGAGTTTGATAAGGACGGCTACCTGTACATTTCCGTTGGCGACCGCGGCAACCACGATGAGAACCCGCAGGACCTGGCGCGCCACGCCGGCAAGGTGCACCGCATTAAGGACGATGGCAGCATTCCGTCGGATAACCCGTTTGTGAACAAGCAAGGAGCTGTGGCCAGCACCTTCTCCTACGGCCACCGCAACATACAAGGCATGGCACTGCACCCACAAACCGGCCAAGTATGGACACACGAACACGGCCCGCGCGGTGGCGACGAGGTAAATATTGCTGAGAAAGCCAAAAACTATGGCTGGCCGGTTATCTCCTACGGCATCAATTACAACGGCACCGTGCTGACCGAGCTTACCAAGAAAGAAGGCATGGAGCAGCCGCTGCACTATTGGGTACCTTCCATTGGTCCGTCAGGGATGGCTTTTGTAACCGGCAGCCGCTATAAAAACTGGGAGGGCGACCTGATGGTGGGCTCGCTGCGCTTCCAGTTCCTGAGCCGCCTGAAAATGGATGGCACCAAAGTGCTGGGCGAGGAAAAGCTGCTGAAGAATATCGGCCGCGTGCGCGACGTGAAAATGGGACCGGATGGCTACCTCTACGTAGCCGTGGAAACACCAGGCACGATCTACAGGCTGGTGCCGGTGGAGTAAGTTTATACTTGCTCCGGCAAAAAGCAAAAGCCGCAAACACCCTGGAGTGTCTGCGGCTTTTAGTGTTTTAAGGTGAGATAGGTGCTTATACTTCTTCCTGCTGCTGTAGGTTACATTTAGTCCGTTTCCTGCCATTGTTGGTGTTATCACCAACAAAGTATGGCTTAATACATTGCTGGCTGGCCTTTCTTCGGGGTGGAGATGCGGATGAACTCGCGGATATCCTCGTTGGCTTTTACCAGATCTTCTTTGCGCAGGTACATCATGTGGCCGCTGCGATAGCCTTTATAGCTCAGGCGGTCTTTCAGGCGACCGCTGGGGTCGAGTTGCCACATGCTATACTTGGCGTTGAAGTAGTCGGTGGCGCCGTCGTAGTAGCCAGCCTGGAACAGCACGTGCAGGTAGGGGTTCTGAGCCATGGCCTGGCGCAGGTTCTCGCCGGTATTGTTGTTATTGCTGTTCCACGGGTGCACCGGGCCAAACATGTTATACTTCACGTCAGTCTTATACTTGAGTTCGTCGCGCAGGTACATGTTAATAGCCGGCGTAAAGGAGTGCAGCCAAGAGGTTAGCTCGGCGTTAAAATCGGGCCGTACGCCGGCTTCCTGACTGTCAAGGCCCTTGTAGCGGGAATCGAGGCGGCCAACGGTATAGCCCTGGTCGCGCAGCAGCTCTTTCCAAAAAAAGCTGGGGGGCACGTCGAGGTTGTGCTGCAGTATGCTTTGCTCCGAGATGCCAGCGTAGCGGGCCATCTTGGCGGCAATCTGCTTTTTGTGTGCCTCCTCCAGGAAACCACCCCGGGCAATGGCCGGGATAAGTTCGTTGATGGTGAATTCCTCTACCTCGGGTAGCAGGTCGGTCAGGTCTTTTTGCTGCAGGTCTTGCGGCAGTTTTTGGTGATACCAGGCCGTGGCGGCAAAGTATGGCAGGCGTAGCGCCGCATCCACCGGGCCGTTACGCTCAATGCCCAGCTCCGTGGGTGACACCAGGATCACCCCGTTCAGGTACATCCACTGCGAATTCTGCAGCTCATGGGCCAGGCCCGCCACGCGCGTGGTGCCGTAGCTCTCCCCGATCAGGTATTTGGGTGAAGCCCAGCGGCTTTTGCGCGTCACGAAGGTGTTGATCCACTCGGCCAGGTACTTCACGTCGGCCTGCACCCCGAAGAATTTTTCCTTCAGCTTATCTTTGTCCACGCCCTCGGCCATACGCGAATAGCCGGTGTTTACGGGGTTGACAAACACGATGTCGGCCACATCAAGTATGGATTCTGGGTTCTCGCGGAAGCCGTAAGGCTGCACCGGGTAACCTTCGTCATCAATGTTGAGCAGGCGCGGGCCGGTGTAGGCAATGTGCATCCACACCGAGGCAGAGCCCGGGCCACCGTTAAAGGAGATCACCAGCGGGCGCGTGGAACGGTCTTTCACATCGGAGCGCTCGTAGTAAGTATAAAACAGACCGGCGATGGTTTTGCCATTTTCGTCCCACACGGGCTGGGTACCAGTGATAGCGGTATAGGGTACCCGCTGCCCCTTAATGGTTACCTGGTGTTTGGTCGTAACGGTGGAATCAGGGTGGATGGCGCGCTGTGCCGCCGCCGGAAGCACTACGATGGACAGAAGTATGGCCAGTGCCAGAAGCTTTCTCATTTTCAATTTAGTATACTATAGATTCAAAAATCAAACCTAACGCTGATGCGCGGTAAAAGGAATCTACAATATAGTGAAAATGAAATAGAGAAAGTGGGGAGTTGGAAAGTTTAGGAGTAAGAGATTTTGGGAGTTAGAAAGTTAAGAAGCTAGTAACCGATAGCGAGTAACTAACAACTAATAACCAACAACTACTTTCTGCTGAACACGTAGCAGCCCATCTTCTCGGGGTGGTCCTGCACCAGGTCAGAGGATTTGGCGCGGCGCAGCATCCAGAGCACGAGCAGACCACCGGAAGCGGCAATGGAGAAAAATAGCCCGAAGAGGAACAACAACAGGTTGCCCGTAGCCATACCCCAAAGGGCCGGGACTAGCCCCATTACCAAACCGGGCATAATACCACCCAGGATGTAAGGGCGCAGCGGCAGCATTTCCTGGCAATGGCAGTAGGGTGTCAGGTAGCGCCAATGCACGCCATACTTTATCGATTTAACGCCATTTTTGCAGAAAAGCGCCCAGGTAAGGCCGTGCAGCAACTCGTGCACCACCGCCCCCGCCACAAACACTAGCAGCATCAGGAAGGGATAAAACAGCACCTGCACTCCATGCGCCAGTACAAAGCTTTCTATGGCTTTAAGGCTTATCTGCTCCGGCCACAACAGCACATAGGGCACCAGGTACAGCACCAGGATGGGCAGCATAAACACCAGCGCCTGCACGTTGGCCTCGGCAGCGGTAAGCGTCAGCTCTGTCTTGGTATAGGTCGCTTCCTTCACTTTTCCACCTGCACCAGCTCCTGCAGCTCCGCCAAAGATGCTATACCTGGCACCTGTGCCTCCACCTCGCCAAAGCCATACCGGGCAAGTATAAACGGCACGCCAGCCTGCTCACTGGCATTGTAGTCGCCCTGGGTATCGCCGATGTACACGGGCTGCTGCAGGTGGTGGCGCTGCACTACGGCCCGGATGTTCTCGCTCTTGGGCAGGCGCTGATCGCCGTAGCAGGCAATGTCGGTGAAGTAGGACTGCAAATCAAAGTGCTGCAGGAAGGTTTCGATGTAGCCGCTCTGGCAATTACTGACGATGAAAAGGCGGTACTCTGCCTGTAACAGTTCCAGCGTTTCCTGCAAGTGCGGGTACAACTCTCCCCCGCGTTCCTGCAGGTACTGCAGTTCCAGTTTGGCGGCCGTTTGCTGCAGTTGCTGCCGCTGCTCCTGGTTCAGGCCTGGGAAAAGCTTCTGGTAGATGGCGTCGTAAGGCATGCCGGCAATGCCGCGGATGTCTTCCCGGGCAAGGGTGAGGTCCACAAAATCGAATTGGGCAGAGGCCGCGTTCCAGGCTTCGGCAATGGTTTGGGTAGAGTCCCAGAGGGTGCCATCGAGGTCAAAGATGAGGCCGTCGTATCGGGTGTGGGGCATGTAGGTAGGGCTACGCTAGGTAAAAGTGTAAAGGTACGGGTTTTGGCCTGCATGTCAAGTATGGCTGGCCCCTCCAGGGCCATACTTCACCACTTGCTGTACTTGCTTTTTACTTAAGGGAGTTGTAGAAGTTAACGATGGCGATGAGCTGATGCTGCTTTTCGTAGCTGAGCTTCTTCTCCTTCACAAACCGCTTCACCTCCCTGGATTTGTTGCCGAATAATTGGTGCAGGTCACGGCGCACGTTCCGGAGCGTTACGATCTCACCATCGGGCAGCATGATGTAGTATAGGCCCTTGATCTGGTCCACCCACTCGCTGCCCGGCACATAATACTCCGAGCCATACATGGCGTTGTGCGCGTACAGCATCTCAGCGCGCGAGGCGTCTTTCTGGGTATACTCCTCCCGCATGATCAGGGTGAAGTCGCCCTGGTTGAGCTGCTCGAAAAAGGTGGGCTTCTTAAAATCGGTATATCCGCGGCCCAGGTCCCAGGGCAGCGACCTGAATGTGTAAGCCCTGCCGCTGGGCTCCTCCTGGGCCACAAAATATTGCACATTTACAGGAGAGTAAGAACTCTTTGTACCATCTTCATTTAAGACACTGATTACCTCCTCGGTCCGGTAAAAAGTGACAGGGCCGTAGATGGTGTCGCCGGAAGTAAGTACAACTTTGCCGGAAGGCCATTCCTGCACATCAATGGTAGGTCTGTACTGTCCGGATGCCTCTGTTGGCAGCAGGCAACTTATCAGCATGGCACCCAGCAGCCATGAGATTACACAAATATTGTTTTTCATAGTTTTCAGCAGCAGTTCTGATACAATACATCACAAAAATTCACACCCACAGGCACGCATACCCTCTCATTTACAGTATCTTATACTTTTTGTATGATTTTCAGAGAGAAAGGTTGCCTGTTTGCCGTAGCGAATAGGCCTGAAAACTAAAAAAACCTGCACAACTCGCTTTTAGCTTGCCGTGCAGGTTTAAATATGGGGTAAAAACGCTTACTTGGTGAACGTTACGTTCTTCAAGATATCGTGGCCCAGCTTGTCGCGCTTGGTAGTCAGGTACTTCTGGTTATGCTCGTTCGGCACCACCTCGATCGGCACACGCTCCACCACCTCCAGTCCGTAGCCCATCAGGCCGGTGCGCTTGCGCGGGTTGTTGGAAATGAGCCGCATCTTGCTCACCCCCAGGTCGCGCAGGATCTGCGCCCCCACGCCGTAGTCGCGCTCATCCATGCCAAAGCCAAGCTCCAGGTTCGCCTCTACCGTATCCAGCCCCTGCTCCTGCAGCTTGTAGGCTTTCAGTTTGTTCAGCAGCCCGATGCCGCGGCCCTCCTGGTTCATGTATACCACCACGCCCTTGCCCTCGTGCTCTACCATGCGCATGGCCTCGTGCAGTTGCGGTCCGCAGTCGCAGCGGCAGGAGCCGAAAATATCGCCGGTAACGCAGGAAGAGTGCACGCGCACCAGCACCGGCTCGCCTTCCTCCCAGGTTCCCTTTACCAGGGCCAGGTGCTTAGCGCCGTTGCTGCGCTGAGTAAAGGCATACAGGTCGAACACGCCAAAGTCGGTTGGCATCTGCACGGCAATCTCGCGGTCTATCAGGCTTTCCTTCTGCAGGCGGTACGAGATCAGATCCTTTATCGAGATGAGTTTCAGGTCGAAGCGCTCGGCCACTTTCACCAGGTCCGGCAGGCGGGCCATGGTGCCGTCCTCGTTCATGATCTCCACCAGCACGCCAGCGGGCGCCAAACCAGCCAAACGGGCCAGGTCCACGGATGCCTCAGTATGGCCGGCGCGGCGCAGCACGCCTTCTTTCTTTGCCTTGAGCGGGAAAATATGTCCTGGCTTGCCCAGGGAGTGCGGATCTGTGTTCGGGTCGACCAGCGCATAAATCGTTTTGGCACGGTCGGAGGCGGAGATGCCCGTGGTGCAACCATGGCCGATAAGGTCTACCGACACGGTGAACGGCGTGGCGTGCAACGCGGTGTTGCGGCCTACCATCAGTTCCAGCCCCAGCTCGTCGCAGCGCTCCTCGGTAAGCGGCGCGCAGATAAGGCCCCGGCCGTGGGTCGCCATAAAGTTTACGATCTCCGGCGTTATCTTCTCGGCGGCGCAGACAAAGTCGCCTTCGTTCTCGCGGTCGTCGTCGTCCACCACAATCACCACCTTGCCTTGGCGTATATCCTCAATGGCAGCCTCAATGCTGTCCAGCGGCCTGACATCACCAGTTGTATTGGTTTCCATATGTTATAGTTTATG
Source organism: Pontibacter flavimaris (assembly GCF_001907195.1). Taxonomy (GTDB): domain Bacteria; phylum Bacteroidota; class Bacteroidia; order Cytophagales; family Hymenobacteraceae; genus Pontibacter; species Pontibacter flavimaris. Next base: position 126,966 of record NZ_LVWA01000005.1, on the reverse strand, counting down.
CCCGCACCGCCAGCGGCGGCAGGACTGTTGGTCTTTTGTAAAGCAGTACAAAAATATAAAGTTTGTACCGCAATTCTGCTATTTTATTGGATAACAGTTTTGAAGGGGAATTAGTTGAGGAGGGGGTGGGATTTCAGGCTTGCCTGCTTCCGGGGCTATACGTGTAGGCGCAATCCTGCCAGTGCTCATACTTGGCTGTACTTTTATACTTGTCTGAATCGAGATTGTCGGAATGAAGGGATTTTATACTTGGGTTATACTTTCCCTTTCGATTTATACTTCAGTTATACTTTTATACTTGCCTTTCCCCATGGTGCAAGTCTTCAGACTTGTATCCTGCCATGGCGTCGGGTTTGTAACCCGACTGGCTTGAAAAGCCATACTCGCTTTGGCTATACTTTTATACTTCAGCTATACCTTATACTTTAATCATACTTATACCTCTCTTAGTCGCTGCTTCCAGCAACTTGAAACAAGCTATCCTTGCTTGCTTCCGTTCATCCTCCAGACTTACAAACCTACTGTTTCATCTCTAGCTTTGGCTCCCTCTAGCCCGGGAGGGCTCGTCTTCCCGCATCGCGCTGTGTTCCCTCCTGCGCCAGGGCGCTGCCACTAACGTGGCACCGGATCTCACAAGGCGCTCAACGGAAAGACTGGGATCAGTTCGATAGCCACTGCTATACAACAGGAAACGAGCTCCCTCCCCTGTTCTTAGGGGAGAGTTGGGGCGGGGTAGTCCCCCTTTGAAGGGGGCAGGGGGATGTAATCGTCTGCTGAAAACTCCCCCGAGGGGTTAGGATAGGTTTATACTTTGTAGGGACAGGTCGCGACCTGTCCGCTCAATGCCAGCAACTATGAAACTAATACTTTAAGGCTCCCCTCCTTAGCTAAGGAGGGGCAGGGGTGATTGGACCAAGTACTGCAAAACAAAAAGGAATTTCCTCAGCAGAGAGCTTCTAGACGTAGAAGTTAAGAAGAGTCGATCAATATCACCTATTCACCACTATCCCGAGCATATCTCCTAGCTGTTTGTAGAGCGTGCTGAGATTGCGTATAAAAGTCATCTGATGAATTTGCTCTTGTGGATCAGTAACAAGTCGCAGCTTCTCCACTTCTTCTTTGATCATTAACTCAACATTTCGCCATTTTAATCTTAATACAGCTCTCTCAGATCCATAAGGTAATTGATCGGTCTCATGTGGGACAAAAATATGATGTGTTTCCCACCCTTTGCTTATTTCGTACTTTTCAAGAAGCAAACCTGATGCCTCCTCTCTAATTCTTTGGTCAGGATAATTCACAAAGTCCTCAGACGTAGGCAAAGCCCCTTCTTTAAGCTTCTCTTTAATTAAATTTAGCAAATGTACATACAGCGGCGTGCGGAATTCGATGTCCTCCAGTTGCTCCAGCATGTACTGGCTGGTCGTCAGGCCATCGTCCAGCATGCGGTTCGGGTAGTTCAGCAGCATGCGCACGATCTCCCGCTCATACCTTTTGAGGACATCGGCATCAGAAGCAGGCTTTTCCGGCTCCTCTTCCGGCATCGGCGGCGCAAAATCAGGCTCCGGGCCGCTAGACCGCTGCTGTTGCTGCCGCCCCTGCAGGTGCATTTTGTTGTATTCCGATATCAGTACCTGCTCATCAATATCGAAAATGAGGCTGCAGCTGCGGAAGAACACTGTACGCTTGATGGCATCCGGAATTTTAGAGATGGAGGCCACCACCTCTTTTATCGCCTCGGCTTTCTTAACCGGGTTACCGGCCGCCTCCTTGGCATAAAGGCTTGTCTTGAAGGAGATAAAATCCTGTGCGTGCTCCTGCAGGTAGGCCTTGAAAGCCGTATCACCCACCTTCTGGATGTAGGAGTCCGGGTCCTCGCCTGCCGGAAAAGTCACCACACTTACGTTCAGGCCCAGTTCCAGGATCAGGTCTATCCCGCGCAGAGAGGCTTTTATACCCGCCGCGTCGCCGTCGTAGAGGACGGTGATGTTCTGGGTATAGCGGGAAATTAGCTTGATCTGCCCCTCCGTAAGCGAGGTTCCGGACGAGGCCACCACGTTCTCGATCCCGCCCTGGTGCAGCGAGAGCACATCCAGGTAACCCTCCACCATATAGCACATGTCCTGCATGCGCATGGCTTGCTTTGCCTGAAACAAACCATACAGCACATGGCTCTTGTGGTAAATGTCGGACTCCGGGGAGTTAAGGTACTTCGGGCTTTTCTTGTCGTTGGATTTGAGCGTTCTGGCCCCAAAGCCCACCACGCGCCCCGACACGTTGTGGATCGGGAACATAACGCGTCCCCGGAAGCGGTCATACTTCTTGCCGTCCTCCTTCACGATCGTCAGGCCCGACGCCTCCAGGTACTGCTGCTTATAACCGGCCTTCAGTGCCGTGTCGGTCAAATCGGTCCACTCATCCAGGCTGTAGCCCAGCTCAAACCTCTTAATGGTGCCGGCACTGAGGCCCCGCTGCTTTAGGTAGGATTGCCCGATGCTTCCCTGCTCATGGGCGATCAGGCGCTGCTGGAAGTGCTTAGCCGCAAAATCGGAAACGATGAACAAACTATCGCGCTCGCTCTGCTCCCGGGCGTACTCCGGGTCGTGCTGCTCCTCGGGTATCTCGATGCCATACTTCTTAGCCAGGTATTTAATGGCCTCGGGAAAGCCAGTGCCCTCTACATCCATGATGAACTGCACCGCGTTGCCCGCCTTGCCGCAGCCAAAGCACTTGTAAATGCCCTTAGCAGGAGATACAGAAAAGGACGGGGATTTCTCGTGGTGGAACGGACAGCAGGCCCACATGTTCTGCCCCTTCTTCTTCAGCGACACGAAATCGCCTACCACCTCCGTAATATCGGCTTGGGCAATAACCTGGTCAACTATTTCTTTTGGGATGAGGGACATGGGCAAAAAGTATGAGCGGATGACAAAGATAAGAGTTCTCTCTAATTTTGAGTGGCTGATTTTTCCGGATTACAGAAGAGTCTCTCCAGTTTTGCTATAATGCTGGGTTTGCAACCTGGGTTGGCTCGAAAATCCTCATGTATACGTTGGCTATACTTTTATACTTGCTGTTTTATACTTGCTGCTATACGTCTCTGGCGCAAGCGTCCGCTTGTGCCTTTTTATACTTTGATACTTACCAATTTATACTTTCCTAGCCGCTGCTTCCCTCAACTTGACACAAGCTATACTTTCTAGCTGCCGTTGATCCACGGCTTTACAACCAGCTTGTTTCATTTCATACTTTGGTGCTCTCTAGCCCGAGAGGGCTCGTCCTTAGGCATCGCGCTGTGTTCCCTTCCTTTGCTCCTACGTCGCAATGCCGCCAAGGCGGCACCGGAATCTCACAAGGCGCTCAACCTAAGGACTGGGATCAGTTCGATAGCTACTTGCTATGCAACGTAAACGGAGCCCCCTCTCCTGTTTTTAGGAGAGGGTTGGGGAGAGGTGAAACTCCCCTCCTTAGACTACCGAGAACGCGAGTTCGATGGTAGCGAGCGTAGCTCTGAGGGGCAGGGGTGGTTGGACCCGGTGTTTATCAAACTATGTCCCTCTACTTCGCAATTAACTCCTGATACAGCCTGTAATTCTCCTCATCAAAACACACAAAAACCACCCGCTTTATACTTAGGTTATGCTCCTGCAAGTATGATTTCACCGTCTCTACTGCCACTTTTGCGGCTTTATCTTTAGGATAACCATACACGCCGGTGCTGATGTTGGGGAAAGCGATACTTTCCACGCCGTTTTCCCCGGCTAGCCTGAGGCTGTTGCGGTAACAGTTGGCCAGCAGGTCGGGCTCGCCTTTGCTCCCGCCGTTCCAAACCGGCCCTACGGTGTGGATTACAAACCGGGCAGGCAGCTTGCCGGCTGTCGTGATTACCGCCTCTCCGGTAGGGCAGCCCCCCTGTTTTGCCCGTATCTGCCGGCACTCTTCCAGAATTGCGGGGCCGCCGGCGCGGTGGATGGTGCCGTCCACCCCTCCACCACCCAAAAGGCTGCTGTTGGCGGCGTTCACCACGGCATCAACTTCTACCTTTGTAATATCGCCCTGCTGTACCTCAAGCATCGTTTTTCCCATCCTTTATACTTTGTTCTGATCAATTATCTCAATATACTTTTACGCTAAAACTATTCGGTTGCTACACTTGTTGCACTTATACGTTTTGTCTTTTCAGGAGGAATAATTTGTTTGTATCTTTGTCAGGCAATCGCTAATAATACTATGGCTATCACAAAAGAAGATATACTAAAAGCCCTCAGCTATGTGGAGGAGCCGGACCTGGGCAAGGACCTGGTGACGCTCAACATGATAGAGGACGTGCAGGTGAATGGCAAGAACGTGAGCTTCACGGTTATACTGACCACACCGGCCTGCCCGCTCAAAGATTTGATCCGCAACGCCTGCGTAAATGCCATCCATACTTTGGTGGACAAGGAGGCCGACGTTACCGTGAACATGACCTCGCGCGTTACCTCCGGCCGCGGCGACACCTCCGAGGTGCTGCGTGGCGTGAAGAACATCATCGCCATTGCCTCCGGTAAAGGCGGAGTGGGCAAGTCTACCGTAACCTCTAACCTGGCTATTGCCCTGGCCGAGAGCGGCGCCCGCGTAGGCTTGATCGATGCCGACATCTCCGGTCCCTCCATTCCGACGATGTTTGGTGTGGAGCAGGAGCGCCCGTACATGGTGCAGGGAGACCACGGTAAGAACTACATCCATCCGGTGGAGAAGTATGGCGTGAAGATGATGTCGATAGGCTTCCTGACGCCAGCGGACGACGCGGTGGTGTGGAGAGGCCCGATGGCCAGCTCTGCGCTGCGCCAGTTCATCTCCGACGTGGATTGGGGCGAGCTGGACTACCTGCTGCTGGACCTTCCGCCGGGAACCTCCGACATACACCTGACCATGGTGCAGGCCCTGCCGGTAACAGGCGCGGTGATCGTGACCACGCCGCAGAAAGTAGCCCTGGCCGATGCCGTGCGCGGTCTGCAGATGTTCCGACAGCCGCAGATAAACGTGCCGGTGCTGGGCATTGTGGAGAATATGGCGTACTTTACACCTGCCGAGCTTCCGGAGAACAAATACTACATTTTCGGACAGGGCGGCGGACAGTCGCTTGCCGATAAGTTCAACGTAGCCCTGCTGGGCCAGGTGCCGATCGTGCAGAGCATCCGCGAGAGCGGTGACGCCGGTACTCCGGTGGTGTTGCAGAACGATTCTCCGGCCAGCGGTGTTTTTAAAGAGTTGGCCCAGTCTGTAGCCCAGCAGGTATCGCTGCGCAACGCCACCATGGCCAAAACAAAACCAGTAGAAATTAAAACCTAAAGATACATGGCAGCCATAAACGTAGATCAGGATTTCATGCTCCGCATCGAGTCGGCCCTCGACCAGATAAGACCTTACCTGGAGGCCGATGGCGGGAACGTAAAAGTGCTGGAGGTAACAGACGAGATGGTGCTGAAACTCGAACTGCTAGGTGCCTGCGGCACCTGCCCCATGTCTACCATGACGCTGAAGGCGGGCGTGGAGCAGTCGGTGCTGCGCGCCATACCCGAGATCAAGGCCGTGGAAGCCATCAACATGACTCCTACCGAGTTTTAAAGTATAAGCTTTATACAAGAGATACCGAGAGGTGTGGCTGCTGCTGTGGCCACACCTTTTTTTGTTTTGGTTCTTAGTGATGGAATGTAACGTTGTTTGTTCCTTATGCTGACCCTGATGCCCTTGCTGCGTGTTTTCACCAGCAAGCGAACTAGCTGAAGTATAAACTGTTGGTGAGAACACCAGCAGTGAAGCGGCCTCATACTTTATACTTGTGTCATACTTTGGTGTTCATGTATCATCGGCATGAAAGAATAAATCAATTCTTCTCAAAGCTAGAGCCGTTTCATTCTGCAAAAATAGCAGTATGTGGCGCGGGAGTCCACGCTCGTGATTGCCTATAGATTTGTCCTCCCCGGGACAGGCTGGCCCAGTCGGGTTACAAACCCGCGCCAGCAAGAGGACAAGATAAGGCGAGAACGCTCGCGCCATTATGAAGCTAAATAGAGAACTTGAGGGCTCCGCCCGCCGAAGTCAGTCAGGAAAGTATAAAATCTGCGAATTCCGCTTTATGATTCTAAATCAGCGGGCGAAAAGCTATATTTGTACTATAGCTAACCAGAACTAGTCCATACCATGATAAGAGCAAACGACCCATCGCTGCATTCCTGGATCGAGATTGATGCTTCCAGCGATTTCCCCATTCAGAACCTGCCCTTCGGTATTTTCCGCACGTCCGAGCGCGACCCACGTGTAGGGGTGGCCATCGGCGAGTACATCCTGGACCTTTGCGAGCTGGGTCGCCGCGACTTCTTTGAGCTTATCGACCTGGACCCGACCGTTTTCCACCGCCCTTACCTCAACGACTTTATCGCTTTGGGCAAACCCATCTGGCGGGCCGTGCGCAACCGCGTGTCCGAACTGCTCCGCAACGACAACGACGAGATCAGCGGCAACAGCAACCTGATCCGTGCGGTGCTGGTGAAGCAGAGCGAGGCCGAAATGCTGCTGCCGGTAAAAGTGGGCAATTATACCGACTTCTACTCCAGCATAGAGCACGCCACCAACGTGGGCACCATGTTCCGGGACCCTAAAAACGCACTGCTCCCCAACTGGAAGCACATCCCGATCGGCTATCACGGGCGCGCCTCTTCCATCATCGTTTCCGGCACAGATATCCGTCGCCCGAAAGGCCAGACGAAGGCGCCGGATACCGAGGCCCCTACCTTTGGCCCTACCAAACTGCTGGATTTCGAGCTGGAGGTGGCGTTTATCACAGGTCGGGAAACTGAATTGGGACAAAGTATAACGCCTAATGAGGCGGATGACTACATCTTCGGACTGGTGCTCTTTAACGACTGGTCGGCCCGCGATATGCAGACGTGGGAGTATGTGCCGCTGGGGCCGTTCCTGGCGAAAAGCTTTGCCTCTTCCATTTCACCGTGGGTGGTAACGCTCGACGCACTGGAGCCATTCAAGGTAAAGGGGCCGATGCAGGACCCTAAACCGCTGCCCTACCTGGAGTTCACCGGCAACCACAACTATGATATCAGGCTGGAGGTGCTGCTGCAGCCTGAAGGCGATGAGGAGAACAGCATCTGCCGCTCCAACTACAAGTATATGTACTGGAACATGAACCAGCAACTCGCCCACCAGAGCAGCAACGGCTGCAACATTCAGGTAGGTGATCTGTATGCCTCGGGCACGATCAGCGGCTCCGATAAAGACTCGTATGGCTCTATGTTGGAGCTGACCTGGCGCGGCACCAATCCCATTCAACTCTCCGACGGTTCAGAGCGCAAGTTCATCAACGACGGCGACACCGTGATCATGCGCGGCCACAGCGAGCGCAACGGTATCCGCATCGGCTTCGGGGAGGTGAAAGCAAAGGTGCTGCCGGCGGTTTAGGTATCGGTTATTAGTTGATCGTTATTAGTTGATCGTTATTAGTTGATCGTTATTAGTTGATCGTTATTAGTTGATCGTTATTAGTTGATCGTTATTAGTTGATCGTTATTAGTTGATCGTTATTAGTTGATCGTTATTAATTTTTTAATTAATGTGTACTGTAACTTTCTAACTTTTTAACCTTCTAACTTTCTAACTCCTAAATCCTCTAACTCCCAAACTTCCCATGAAAACCATAGATCCGCAGGACGTTAAAACGGCAGAGGTGCACGCGCTGCTGCTCGGAGCCATCGCCCCGCGCCCCATTGCTTTTGCCAGCACAACCGACGGGGAGGGGAACGTAAACCTAAGCCCCTTCAGCTTCTTCAACGTGTTCAGCGCTAAGCCTCCCATACTTGTCTTCTCCCCTGCCCGCCGCGTGCGCGACAATACCAGCAAGCATACATTGGAGAATGTGCTGGAAAACCGCGAGGTGGTGATCAACATTGCTAACTATGCTATCGTGGAGCAGATGTCGCTGGCCAGCACTGAGTATGACCGGGGCATAAACGAATTCATTAAATCGGGCTTAACCCCTGAGGCGTCAGTACTTGTGCAGCCCCCGCGTGTAAAGGAGGCCCCGGTAGCTTTTGAGTGTAAGGTAAACGATATAATCAGCCTCGGGCCTGAGGGAGGAGCCGGTAACCTGGTTATCTGTGAGGTGCTGTTGATCCATGTAAACGAAAGTATACTGGACGAGAACGGCAAGGTAGACCCGTATAAACTGGATGCCGTGGCCCGCATGGGCGGCGATTACTACCTGCGCGCCAACGGCGACTGTATTTTTGAATTACCCAAGCCTATCCGCAACAAAGGCATTGGCCTGGATCAGCTTCCAGGCTTCATACGCAACAGCGGTATACTTACCGGGAATAACCTGGCCCGCCTTGGAAATTCTGAAGCCATACCTTCAGAAGCAGAGGTAGAGGCCTATGAAGCTGACCCGCTGGTAAGCTATACTTTCTCCAAGTATAAAAACGACCCCATCAGGCTGCGGCAGGAACTTGAGCACTTGGGCAAGCAACTGCTGGAGGATAACCAGGTAGAACAGGCCTGGAAGGTGCTGCTGTTGGGCGGCAAAGTATAGGTTACTTTCACCATGGCGCAAGCGGACGCTTGCGCCATTAAAGTATAAAACAGAAAAGGCCCGCTGGTAAAGCGGGCCTTTTCTGTTTTATACTTTTACGGATTATTAGTTCATCTGCAGGTCCAGTTCCTCGAAGCGGGAATTCTTGCTGATATACTCCGGCACGATCTGCTTCATTTTTCGCACCACCATCAGCTCATCCTTGGTCTTATTCAGCTGCATCAGCTCGTCAATGTCGTTCACCACATCATCGTAGCTGTAGTTCCTTACTTTGGATATCTTGATCTTGCCGTGGTGCGTCGGGATGGTCAGTTCTTCCTCGTTCAGCAGCTCCTCGAATAACTTCTCGCCTGGCCGCAGGCCGGTGAAGGTAACCGGGATATCCACATCCGGAATCAGGCCCGCCAGCTTAATCATCTTCCTTGCCAGGTCCACGATCTTCACCGGCTCGCCCATGTCAAAGATAAAGATCTCGCCCCCATTGCCCATTGTGCCAGCCTCCAGCACCAGCTGCACCGCCTCCGGTATGGTCATAAAGTAACGGGTGATGTCCGGGTGGGTCACTGTAACCGGCCCGCCTTTCTCAATCTGCTGGCGGAAGCGCGGGATGACCGAACCGTTAGACCCGAGCACATTGCCAAAGCGCGTGGTGATGAACTTTGTTTGCGTCACCTGCTTGTAGGGGTGTTTGTTGCCGTTCACCTTGCCTTGGTTCAGGTTGTTGAGCGACTGTATGTAGATCTCCGCAATGCGCTTGGAGGTTCCCATCACATTGGTCGGGTTCACGGCCTTATCCGTGGATATCATCACGAACTTCTCCACATCAAAGGTAAGTGAGAGGTCCGCGAGGGTTCTCGTTCCCAATACATTTGTCAGCACCGCCTCACAAGGGTTGTTTTCCATCATCGGCACGTGCTTGTAAGCCGCGGCATGGTATACTACATCAGGAGTAAACTCTTTAAACATAGAGTACATCCTGGTGGAGTTGGTGATGTCCCCGATAAAGATCGCCATCTTGGTGCCCGGATACTGCTCCTCCATCTCCAACTGCAGCTCATGCAAAGGCGACTCCGCCTGGTCGCACACGATCAGCAGTTCCGGACCATAACTCATCACCTGCCGCACGATCTCAGAGCCAATGGAGCCTGCCCCACCAGTTACCAGCACCCGCTTGCCGCGCAGGTCGCTACTAACACGGTCATTCTCTATAACGATGGGCGGACGCTGGAGCAGATCCTCGATCTTCAGGTCTTTGATCTGGTTCATACTTAGCTGGCCCGACATCCACTGCTCGGTTGGCGGCACAGTAAGCACTTTAACACCCAGTTCCACGCACCGCTCCACAAACAGTTTCTGGTTATCGGACTTCAGGTCGTCGGCAAACACCAGCACCTTGTCCACCCGCAGCTTTTGCTGCAGCCGCTCAATGTCATCGATATGGTACACACGGATTTGGTGGATGTTCTTGTTGACCTTATTGGAATTCTCGTCCAGGAAACCCGCAATATGGAAGCGCCCCGTGTCGCTGGTTTCCAGGGCCTGCTTTAGCAGGATGGAATAGCCGTTGGCCCCATAGATGAGCACCCGCTCGCGCTCGCCGGAGCCGCCGCGCTTAAAGAAAAGGAACAGTGCCTTCGCCCCCATTCGTACCAGCGTAAGCAACGTGGAGGAAACAAAGAAACTGATCAGCAGCACCAGGTAAATGTTAACGGAATCGATGCCATGTACGGGCGCCACCCAAAGACCTATCAGGGCACCATAGGAAAGGCTGGCAATAAGCACAGCCGTGAAAATGCGGTAAATATCGTAGATGCTGGAATACCGGATAAGGCCGGTATGGATGCGCATGGCATAAAAGGTGATCAGCGACACCAGCCCGAAAAGGCCAATGTACACGAGAAAGTGCCCACGCATGATCTCCTCGAAGTGGAACTGCTTTATGATAAAGAACGAAAGGGCAAAAGACCAACTCATAATCAGTTGGTCGATTAACAGCACTATCCATTTCGGCAGTGACTTATTAAGTAAAATTTTCATATAGTATAACCCTTACAGTATCCACCTCCACCGTAGCCGCTTGCTACAACGCCTACACAAAAGGAAAACTGTATTCTTTTGTAAAACTATTCAATCAAATACCAAACGAAATAAGACACATAAATATACTAACAACACCTGTACTATATAGGTAATGTTAAATAATTATGTGCGTAATACGGTATCCATCACTTCAATCCGTAGATAAGAACGCAAAGAGCAGGGTTTAGTTGTACCACCTGTAGGCTGGTAATCCCTAATTAGACACCCTGATAGCCTTCTGTCACCGGAAAATGAATATTAGCAAAGCAAAATGCATCCTTTACTAAAAACTGTGCAAATATAACATTAAAAACCGATATATAGCCAGTAAAATCATGTCTATATTGTGGATAAGTTTTTAAAAGTAAGCTGAAAAGTTGAAAGCAGGCATAGGATGTACGTGTATGGTGATGGCAGAGGCAATGGGTTAGAGGTTCACCAGAAAATTAAATTCCAGTGCAGCCGGTCAGCTTATACTTTGCCGTTCCCAAAGACACCCTTATACCAAACTAAGTACACAAAGCTTTCCTCGTCCAGAATGTAGAAGGGTCCTGTGCATATAGGTAGCGTCACGTTGCATACAAAGCTTAAGCTAAAGTATGAATCAAACGACTAAGGGCTGTCCAGATGCTCAAAAGAATGATTCAAGCATGCTCCTAAATAGCCAAACCTCCGACACCATATAGGCCCCGGAGGTTTGAAATAATTTTTAGTAAAAAGTATGGCGTTATACTTTAGCCTCCTGGTAAAGCTGCTTCAGTTGCGACACAACCCGTTCCAGGTCAGCCGCGGTTAGGTTGGAGCCGGAAGGCAGGCACAGGCCCTGCTCGAAAAGCCGTTCGCTGGTGCCGTCGCCGTAGAAAGGGGCATCCGCAAAAACGGGCTGCAGGTGCATTGGCTTCCAGAGCGGCCGCGTCTCGATGTTATCTTTCTCCAGGTGCAGGCGAATATCTTCTCTTGTCATCTCTCCCTCCACCAAAACGGTGCTCAGCCACCTGTTAGAGTAGAAACCTTCGGTCGGCTCCTCGGCAAATTTTATAGAATCAATCTCTGCGAAAGCCTCCTTGTAGAAAGCATAGTTGCTGCGGCGTTTCTCCACACGCTGCGGCAGCACCTCCATTTGCCCACGACCTATGCCTGCGCATACATTGCTCATGCGATAATTGTAGCCAATGTGCGAGTGCTGGTAGTGCGGGGCCGCATCACGCGCCTGCGTCGCCAGAAAGCGCGACTTCCTGATCCACTCCTCGTTCCTAGAAACAAGCGCACCGCCACCGGAAGTGGTGATGATCTTGTTACCGTTGAAGGAGAGGATGCTCATGGCCCCGAAAGTACCCAACATCTGGCCTTTGTAAGATGAACCCAAAGCCTCTGCTGCGTCTTCTACCACCGGTATCTCATACTTGTCGGCCACGGCCATGATGCGGTTCATCTGCGCTGGCATGCCGTACAGGTGCACCACAATAATAGCCTTTGGCTTTTTGCCTTTGCTGATTCTGTCCTGTATAGCAGTCTCCAGAAGCTCCGGCGACATGTTCCAGGTCTCTTCCTCGCTGTCTACAAATACAGGCGTAGCGCCCTGGTAAGCAATAGGGTTCGCCGAAGCTGAGAAGGTCATCGATTGGCAAATCACCTCATCACCCGCCTGCACACCAAGTATGATTAGGGCCAGGTGCAGAGCAGCGGTTCCAGAGCTTAATGCCGCCACATGCACGCCTTCGCCTAAGTATGAAGCCAGATCACGCTCAAAGCCGTCCACGTGCGGGCCGAGCGGTGCAATCCAGTTGGTATCAAAAGCCTCTTTTACATTCTTGAACTCGCTCTCACCCATGTGCGGGGAAGACAGCCAGATTTTTTCGTTCATATTAACAGTATTTTATAATCTTACTAGGGTTGCCCACGGCCACTGCCTTGTCCGGAATGTCACGAATGACGACTGCCCCGGCCCCGATCTGGCACCACTTTCCTATTTTTATGCCCGGTATCACCACGGCCCCGGCTCCGATCCAGGTACCCTCGCCCACCGACACGTTCCCGCAAAGTACGGCACCCGGCGAGACATGTGCAAAATCTCCCACCACACAATCGTGGTCTATTTTAGCCCCTGTGTTGATAATGGCGTGTTTGCCCACCTCTACCTCCGCCTGAAGTATGGCTCCCTGCATCACCACCGTACCTTCCCCCACCGAAGCACTCGGCGATAAGTTAGCAGTATTGGAGATAGCCTGCCCATACTTTACCGGCAGCTGCCAAGCAATGCTGGCGCGTATACGGTTGTTGCCGATGCTGATTATCAGCGGGGCATCCAGTTCGTGGCCTGGAGAAAATTTCCCCAGCACCTTAATGCCGCAAAGCTCCTTCAGGTCCGGGTTATCATCAAATAACCCTTGCACCGGCACGCCCATACTTTGCAGGATGTCGATGATGACCTTGGCATGTCCGCTGGCTCCGTATAGGTACATGGTTTTAGTTAAGAGTTAAAAGTGAAGAGTTGTATCATACCCTTGTAGTGACAAGTCGTGACCTGTCCGAATTGTTCCCAAAATTATGTTCGTCTGATTTGGTATTTACAGGATGTATGGATGAACATGATTTTCGATAGCAAAAGCTTTTCTACACTTACACACTTTTTTTTAGTCAGGCTGATGCGCGGACAGGTCACGACCTGCCCCTGCGAAAGTAAAGAATAACGTCATCCAATCACCCGCTCTATCGGATTTGTAATCCGAAAGCAACTAGCCGCTAATTTGTAATCTGCAAATGCAAGGGCAGCAAGGAATATTGGTTCCAACCACCCTTAGCCCCTACTTGTCTAAGGCGGGGAATAAATTATTACTCTTTTAACTTAAAAGCTATGTTGTATCTGCCTGACTTTCGTTCATACAAGACCCCATCAGAATGACAAAAAGTAAAGGCTGTGCCAGTATGATAGCAGACAAAATAGTAAGTATAAATTCCCCACCTTAAACAAAGAGGGGCTAGGGGTGGTTGGATTACCTCTCATTCCCCTGGAACTTCGGCATGGTGGCTACTCCCTCCGCACTAATCCCTTCTGATTTAAAAATCTTAAAAATGGTTAAAAAGATGATCTTCAGGTCCAGCCAGGGCGACATGTTGTCCACATACCACACATCATAGGTAAACTTCGCATCCCAGCTGATGGCGTTGCGTCCGTTTACCTGCGCCCAACCCGTTATGCCGGGTCTAACTTCATGTCTTCGCTGCTGCACTTCGTTATAAAGGGGCAGGTATTCCACCAGCAAAGGCCGTGGGCCGATCAGGCTCATATCCCCTTTGATCACATTCAGCAGCTGCGGGATCTCGTCCAGAGACGTTTTGCGCACAAATGCACCCACCGGCGTCAGCCGCAACTCATCAGGCAGCAGGTTTCCCTGCGGATCCTTCTGGTCGTTCATCGTTTTATACTTGATCACCCGGAAGATCTTCCCGTTTCTGCCCGGTCGTGGCTGCAGGAAAAAAGGCTTCCCATGGTTAGCAAAGTATAACAAACCCGTTACCACCAGGAAAACCGGCAGCAACATGATAAAGGCCGTTAGGCTAAGTATGAAATCGAGGATGCGCTTAAGAAAATTTCGATATAGCCAGTTCATGTTTTTTCAAATGTTCCTCATACTCCTGGTACAGTAACTCCCAGAAATGCTGCTGGTCGTAACGCTCCACAATCATTCGCCTGGCGTTGGACTTCAGGTAAGTATAAAGCTCCTTATCCGTTAGCAGACTTTTCATCGCCTCCAGCAATTTCTGTTCATTCTTCGGCGGGATGATCAGCCCGTTTTCCCCCTCCACAATAATTTCGTTGCAACCATTGATATCAGTTACAATGCTGGGCAGCTCAAAACAGCCCGCCTGCATGGGCACATTCGGAAATCCCTCGCGGTATGACGGAAAAGCCAAGGCATGGCTCAGCGCCAGGTAGGGCCGTACATCGTTTTGGTATCCTACTGATAAAATTCGCTCGTTTTGCTCGATGTCCCGCAACGTTTCGGGTGGCAGTGGGTCAAGGTCTTGCTCCAGTGGCCCGACAAGTATAAGTTTGGCTTGTTTATACTTCGCCTGCAAAGCTTTAAAGGCTTCCACCAGTACCCGCACACCCTTGTCCTTTACCAGCCTGCCAATAAACAGAAACACAAAATCCTCGTCCTGTATATTCAGTTCCTGTCTGAGTTGCCGGAGCTTTGCCGCATCCAGCGCCTCTGCGCTAAAGAAATCAGTATTGATGCCATTGCTGCTGCCATTGCCGATCACCTTTACCTTCTCCGGACCGCAGTAGCCGCTCCGAAGTATAAAATCTTTCAGTACAGTGGAGTTGGGGTATACTTTGGTGGCGCAGGCATACGTAAGCTTTTCAACAGCATTCAGAATTTTACGCGTAATTCCGGCTGTTTCCATCAACGGCAATCCCGCCACCGTGTGCAGACGAACGGGCACTCCTGCCAGCATACCACCCAACATGCCTATGATGCCGGCTTTGGGGGTGTGTGAGTGAATAATCTCGGGCTTATGCTTTTTGCAAAGCCTGTAGAAAGCCCACAGCGCCTTCAGGTCCTGCAGCGGTGTGATCTTGCGGGTCATCGGCACCAGCACATGCTCGCACTCCTGCTCCACTACCACCGCCTTTGCTTCTGGCCCATCCGCCGAGATCATCAGCGGTTCAAAGCCCTTTGTGCGCATATAAGGCAGTTGCCCTGTGATGAGCTTTTGTAGTGAAAGTGGTACTGTTGTGATACGGAAAAGTTTTGGCATATACCAAACATGCATAGATTACCTACGCTAATTTTAAATTATTTTTTACAATTCGGTATTTACCACTAGACTCTCTTGGTATATCGCTCACATATTGAAACTTAATATCTACTTTCTCGCCTAGTCTTTGCACTAACTCATGCCTAAACATCTTCTCATCATTAAGGCTATACTCAGAGGACTTAACAACTAAGACAAGAACTGCATCTTCTTGATTTTGAATAATCTGAAACTTAATAACACCCTTGACATATTTTATACAATTCGATATATTACCTAAGTTTATCTTTCCTCTTTCTTTTGAATAAATAAAATCATTTACTCTACCCTCAATGCTTTTAACCACAGGGTTGTGATTGCCACAATCACAAATTTCATCCGATAACACAATCCTATCCTTAATTGCATACCGGATTAAAGGAGTCCCGTGGGTTGAAAATGAAGTAAAGACTAGTTCTCCACTTTGAGCAGGTAATCCTTGTTCATCCAGAACTTCGAAAAAACCGCTGAGCATCTCCAGGTGTAACTTTCCTTTTTTACATTCTAATATAAATGGTGCGCCTTCAGAGGAAGCATATTGATTAACGACTCTTCCTCCGAAGAAGGTTTCTAAAACCCTCCTTTCTTCATCAATAATAGTTTCAGCTGTTGGGAACAAGGTCTCCATCTTATACTTAAGAGGAAAATTGTTTTTCAAACCCCATTTGGCTATTTCATACATACTAGAGGGGAAGCCAATAGCAAATAATGGTTTAAAATTGTTTAAATCATCTATATAGTGCCGAATACTGTTATCATGTATGTGGAAAGTAGAATAGTATCGAATTTTATACAGAAAATCGTATTTCCAATACTTATTAGCTTTTACATCTTTGTCAGTTAATAGCGATTTACCACTGAACCAGGCGACTTTGTCACCTAATTTGTATCCGAAACTTTCTCTCCAGGCATCCAGTATAGCAAATCTCTTTTGCATATCATCAGGGCGGAATCGGACCTCCATAGATTTACCTGTAGTTCCTCCTGTTTTGGACAAAATGGCTTTTTTCTTCGAAATTGTAAAGATACGCCCTAAATTTTCTCTAATATCCTCTTTAGATTGAATGGGTATAGTTTTATAAGCTTGGAAAACATCTTGATTAAACGGAAAATCATTGAGTAGATTCTTATAATACGTGGAACTGTGTTTAGCATAATTTAAGAACTCAATAAGGCACTCTTTTTGAAGAAATATTAGTTCTTCTATATTCAAAGACTTAGCATTCTTATATTCTGCAAGGAACTGTCCATAAACTCCCGAATGTCGCTTCTTATATTGTATATAATCAAAAAAAGTAACTAAACCATTTTGGAGCACATTTGGAAGGCTTTTATATATTCTTTCTTGAATTAAACTCATAGTGCTTGTATTTAGCTAATCGAACTTTTGCTGGCGTTTGGGCTTTTATTGTTTTCCCCCACCATAAACTTAAAAAGTACATTAAAAAGACCATTGGAAATAACATGGTCTTTTGCCTTGCTGCTATTCCCAAATTGTTTAATATTGATGACGAGCCTATTAACAATAATAAGAAACTAAAAAATAATGGGGCATAAGACTCAGATAAATTATTGTCAAGAATTTTCATTCTAAGTTGCTTAAATACTTGCCACGTTAGGACTACCCAAGCAATATTTTCGAAAGACGTAATAATTCCAAATACACTCCTTGCGTCTATAAAAAAAGGCCTATAAAGATAGCTTATCATCTTGAAAGCAATATTACTATTACTCAAATCCACAGCTCCCCCCCCTCTTTGGTTGTATCCTTCATGTTGACTTACATAACTTTCAACATTTGTTGTATTCAATTCATCAAGTCCCAACCTTTGCATTACAAAAGGTAGAAGAAGATAAAGGATCATTGAAGAAGCTAGTAAGACCATTACCTTATATGCCTTGCTAATCCCTTTCGCTAGAAAAACATATCCTAAAACAACTCCTGTGCTTATAATTAGTAGAACATGAGATCGAACAAATCCAACCAATATTACTCCAACAATAAGATGAAAAGCTCTTTTACTTAGGAAGCCAAAAAGCAACATTGTAATTCCAAGGAAAATGACTGGTTCCTTACCAACTGAACAGCTCCAAAAATGTATCCCCGGAAGTAGTAGGAAGTAAAATTGATTAGTTTTATAACTTGCTTGCTGTCTAGCAGCTAATTCTATTATAGTTTTTATTAGATAGTAGTATCCTCCTAAACCAAAGGTAGAGAAAACAAAAAAGCTTCCAAAATAGGACAAATTAAAGATTGCAACAAAAGGGGCAAGAATAAACAATATAAAATCTGCTCCTTGACCGATTTGCCGGAATATGCCACCTTCTGATCCTAACTTAGAAGCTTCACTATAATATCCTATTGAATCTGCCGGATTTATGGTTGTATAATACCAATATCCTATAGTGATAGCGGAGTGTAAGAATATTATACAGGTAAAAACAGGTATGATTTTTTTATCTGCTTTTTTTAGAGAATTTAATAAGATAAAACTTATAAAAAAGTAGATAAAAATAAATAACAGATCTGGAGCATTAAATGAAAATTTATCAAAAGGAAAATACTCAAACATTTTTCACCACCTTACTAATTTTCATTTAAAAACTTTAACTGGCAGGAGCTCTTATAAACACTATAAATAACCCAGCTAATTATTTCTTTGCAGCTTCGTGTTGGTACAGAGCTAACAGCTTATCTGTCATAACATTTGCAGAATATTTTTTTTCAACTAAAGCCCTTGAGCAATCTCCCATTTTATTTCTAGTTGAAGTATCCTGTAGTTCTATTAGTTTCATCTTTTTATATAGTTCTCCTGAATCGTTTGACTTTACTAGAAATCCATTTTCCTGGTCAGATACTACCGTATGATTACCACCAACATTGGTAGCGACAATAGGCAGCCCACTTGCTGCAGCTTCCAAAAGAGCTATTGGTTGCCCTTCCCAAGCAGATGACATGACATACGCATCTGCTACATTAAGCAATTCACGGATATCATTTCTTACACCTAACATAATAATCCTTCCTGATAGTCCCTTTTGTTTAATCATGGCCTTCAACTCCTCTTCCAGTGGTCCCCTGCCAACAATTAATAGTACAGAACCTTCATTATCTTTAGCTAAACGTTCATAGGCTCTAATCAGATTTGGATAATCTTTTTGTTCGTACAACCTTCCAATTGAAATCCAAACGAATTTCTCTTCCAGCTTGAGCTTTTTTCTATATACATTAGCGATTCCTTCATCTTTTTTAAAGAAATCAACATCGACAAAATTGTCCATGTAAATTACTTTAGAAACAGGAGCTTTTGTGTATCTTATATAATTGTCAAATGATTCTTTAGAAATAGTTGTAATAAGATTTGTATATCTATTGGTAAACCTGAAAAAAAAATTCCTTAATCTGTTTGTTCCATAGCTTGGATCATGTACTGTATTTATTAAAGGATATTTTTCTTGTGTAACCTTTATGCCTAATCTAGATAAAATATTTGCGTGCACCATATGTGCATGTACAATGTCAGGCTGGAAGTTATAGACAATTTCTTTATACCGCATTAGGGCCTTTGGTACGTTAAGAAACCCATTTAAATGAAGAGTTTCTACTTGTACGTTTAAACTGCTAAATTCCTTAATAAGAGCTTGCGGTTGTAGTAAAGTTACTACTTTTACATTGTGCCCTTTTTTAACGAAATAACTACTTATAGTAAAAAGAAGCTTTTCAGCTCCACCATAATCCAACCCAGTAATTAGGAACAGAATCCGCATGTGTTAATTTTCTTTTCTAAATAATTAATCAAAAAGCTTTACAACTAGTTATAGTTTAATTTGAAGCCTATAAGCTTTTCTGTTCTTTCTATATCTAGGCAGAAACATTCTTTTATCTCTTGATAAGTTGCTGTATCAAGCGTTTCCCGACGATTAGTATAGAAAAATGACTTACCCAGCATAATTGTTTCTTCGGAAAGGATTTTTCTAAACGCTCTCTTAGTACCCATTCTATGCATAATATTATTGAGAAGAGGGAATCGAGGATTTACAGATTCGTTTTCTTTGTTTATCTCTATATTTTCGAAATCTAAGGACAAAAATTGGCCAAGTCTAAGCTTAAAAGGTTCAGGTCTTGCGTTCATATTTTCTAAAGTTTCTACCAGTACTTGGTCTGCACCAAATAATCGCTGATAATAGGCTATGGCATCTGCATATAGGCTCATACTATAATAATTCCATTCTCCCTTCTTCCTATCTATTGCTCCCCATTCTTCTAAGAAACTTTTGTCAGTTCTACCAATCCCAAGATCCATCTTGTAATGTGAAAATGCTCTTTTAACAGGATCTCTTATCAAAATGATGATTTTAGCATCTGGATTATATTTCTTGATAGCTTCGGCTGCCTCTTTTGAATGAAGATATGCTGTACTACAGTCAGCCAAATACATTTCATGATTATGGAACTTAAATAGCGCTTCATAATCGTGAAAATCTTTTACATGAGCATAATGCTTTTTGCTTTCTGGCTGTAAAGTGTCAATAAAGTTTCTTAGATTAAACGTCCCAGAAGTATCATCAAGTGATTTAGGCAAATCGGTTATAAAAAAGTTTGGTTCCTTAATTGGACACACAAAAATTTGTTGGTGCATATCCAAAAGTTTAGTTAAACTTGTTGTTCCTGCCTTCATTGCTCCGACTAGGAACAAATTTACTTTTTGGCTCATAGGTTACATGTAAGTGTAAGGATTTACCTATTTAACTTTTCTATACATAAGTAGTAGTAGGTTCAATAGTGATGGTTTAAGTGTCATTATAAAGTAGAGTATAGTATAATGGTACTTACCTAATAGCCCCTTCATTAAGCATAGGATCTCTTTTTTCTCCTTACTTATAAAGGAATTTGCATGAAGTACAAAATTATAAATACAGAATCTAAACGCATAATTTTCTATACATACAATGTGCTCTAAGTTTATAACTTTAGATTTTATATCTGCTAATGTGGATAAATAGGCAATAAAGTCAGGTGCAGTTAAAGTACATTTGGAACCACTAAATTTAACTTCCACATCCTTTCTATAAGTTAGGAGCGGGTCATTTAGAAAGAAAACAGGTCTATTGTAAGCTAACCTAATCCAAAGATCATGATCTTCAAACTTCCTCATTCCAGGTCTAAAGCCACTACTTTCAACCAACAAATCCCGACATATCAAGCATGAAGACGAATGTATGGGTGGTAAATACTTTTCAATAATCTGAATATAATCTACACTTGCAGAAGATCCAGGATCAGGCAAAAGTGGATTATTATATTCTTCTATTTTATCCTTAAATCTTAATCGCCTGCCTGAGGAAAAAATTTTACCATCTGGATATTGATTAATTAAACGAGTTAGCTTTTCTAAAAAGGTTTGATCCCAATAATCATCTGCGTCCAAAAAAGCTACCCATTTCCCTGATGCTAATTTAACACCTTTATTTCTTGCAGCCGAGACTCCTTGATTTTCTTGATTTATAACCTTAACCCTAGAGTCACTGATTCCTTTTAACCGTTCAAGTGAATTATCAATACTCCCATCATTGATAATGAGGAGCTCAAAATCAGAGAAAGTTTGATCTAAGATAGATTTAACCGTATCTAATATATAATCCTCTTTATTGTAAAGAGGAACAACAACACTAACCAAAGTCTCAACTCCCATTTTAAACACTTGCCTAACTTGTAACTCCTTTAGTCGATGATCATACCTGCTGCTACAGTTTCATTTGTAGACTCATCTACAAGTATTAAGCTACCGGTCTGCCTGTTACGGGTATAGGAATCCGCCAATAAAGGTTTAGTCGTTCGTAAGCGAACCCGGCTGATCTCATTCATCCGGATAACTTTATCATCTTCAATTCTATGCAGTGTGTTAATATCAACTTTATAAAGTACCTCCTTTATCATGGTACGTACTTCATTAGTTGTATGGCGCAGGATGTACTTTCCATTCGGGACAGGTCCTCTAACATTTAGCCAACACAGCATCACATCAATTTCTTGACTAACTTGTGGCTGATTGTTCTCTCTCACAATCATGTCTCCCCTGCTAATATCTATATCGTCATCCAAAACAATAGTTACCGACATAGGGGGATATGCTTCCTGCAAAGGACCATCATATGTGTCAATTTGCTTGATAGTGCTACTAAAGCCAGATGGAAGTACTAATACTTTATCCCCAATCTTGAATACACCCCCTGCTACACGACCAGCATAGCCACGATAATCGTGGTATTCATTGTTATGAGGCCTGATCACTGTCTGAACCGGGAAACGGCAATCAATCAGATTATTGTCATTCCCAATATGAATGGTTTCAAGAGTATGCAGTAAAGTTTCTCCCTGATACCAAGGCATATTCTCTGAGCGATTCACTACGTTATCACCATGTAGTGCACTGATTGGCACAAAGCGAATATCTTTCACATTTAGCTTTGCTGCGAACTCCTTGTATTGCTCAACGACTTTATCGAATTGCTCCTCAGAGTAATCAACCAAGTCCATCTTATTCACACATACAATAACGTGCGGAATTTGAAGTAATGAAGCGATAAAAGAGTGTCGCGAGGTTTGCTCTACTACTCCTTTGCGAGCATCTATCAAAATGAGGGCTAGGTTAGCCGTAGAAGCACCTGTCACCATGTTACGAGTATACTGAATGTGTCCAGGCGTATCTGCAATGATAAACTTACGCTTCGGTGTAGCAAAGTAGCGGTAAGCAACGTCTATAGTGATTCCTTGCTCCCTCTCATCTTTAAGACCATCCGTTAGCAGGGAGAGGTCCACATGCTCAAGCCCTTTCTTTTTACTTGAATTCTTTACTGCCTCAATCTGTTCCTCAAAAATTGATTTCGAGTCATATAGTAAACGGCCGATCAAAGTGCTTTTACCATCATCCACACTGCCTGCCGTCGTAAATCTTAGTAGTTCCATCTCTATAAATTAAAAATAACCCTGCTTCTTTCTATCTTCCATTGAGGTCTCAGACCGCTTGTCGTCCGCTCTATTACCTCGCTCAGTATGCCTTGAAGCAGCTACTTCCATTACAATTTTGTCCAGGGTATCAGCGTCAGACTCTATTCCACCAGTAATTGTAATATCACCCAGCGTCCTGAATCTGATCTGCTTTTTTATTACTGTCTCTTCTTCACGCACAGTAATAAATTCAGACACAGGCAACCAAGTATTATCACGATAAATTACTTCCCGGTTATGGGCAAAGTAAAGTGAGGGTATGGCAATATTTTCTGTCAATATATACTGCCATATATCCATCTCTGTCCAGTTACTAATCGGAAAAACTCTGAAATGTTCCCCATGACTTTTTTTACCATTGAAAAGGTTCCACAGTTCAGGCCGCTGATTCTTTGGGTCCCATTGCCCATAGTCATCACGGTGAGAGAAAAACCTTTCCTTTGCCCTAGCCTTTTCTTCATCTCGACGGGCACCTCCTAGCGCGGCATCAATCTTATTACTTTCAATTGCTTCAAGCAACGTAACGGTCTGTAACGCATTTCGGCTGGCGTTGCGCCCTGACTCTTCTACCGCACGCCCCTCATTGATGGATTCCTGTACAGAGCCTACTATTAGTTGCACACCTAACTCTTCTACCAGATTATTTCTGAATGCAATGGTCTCTGGAAAATTATGACCTGTATCTATGTGGATTAGCGGCATGGGAATTTTAGCCGGAAAAAAAGCTTTTCTGGCTAAATGAGTAACCACAATAGAGTCTTTCCCACCGGAAAATAAAATTGCCGGCCGCTCAAACTGGGCAATAACTTCCCTGATGACATAAATAGCTTCAGCCTCTAGTTCTTTCAGATGGCTTAAAAAATAATTACTCATTATTCAGTTTCAATTTTGGTTCAATGTAAGAGATTAGCTTATGTAGAGACTCTTCTAGTGTTTCCCTATCAGAATATATATGTACATCCGGTTGTTCCGGCGCCTCAAAAGGCGAGCTAATTCCGGTAAAGTTACTAATTTCTCCATTACGGGCCTTCTTATATAAACCCTTTACATCCCGTTGCTCACATACCTCTATAGGACAATCTACGAATACTTCAATGAAGCTATCACTTCCCACAATAGATTTTACTTGCTCCCTATCTTCTTTGAAGGGGGAGACAAACGCTGAAAGCACAACAAGTCCAGCATCAGCCATTAGTTGGGTAACTTCTCCTATCCTTCTGATATTCTCCTTCCGGGCTTCATCAGAAAAGTCCAGATCACTATTTAAGCCTTTACGTACATTATCTCCATCCAAAGTAGATGTATGATATCCCTGGTTATAGAGATATCCCTCCAGTTTGTTAGAAAGTGTGGACTTGCCACTGCCTGAAAAGCCAGTAAACCATATGACCATAGAACGATGACCTTTCATACTGTTGCGCAATTGCCTGTTCACCTGGTGTAGATGCGGTATAATATGTAGCTTTTCATTCATAATTCAAAAGTACCTGTAAATGATGTAAGTGAGACAAGTTAAGGAATAAAGTATCGTAAAAGGAACCCCTATTTTAATGAAATCTTTTGCCTTATAAGAGCCTGGGCCATAAATCATCAGGTTTGTTTGATACCCTACAGGGGTCAGGAAAGATGCTGAAGCCCCAAAAGCAATGGCGACATAAAGCCCAGTGGGGTTTAAGCCCATGGTATGGCTTATAGAGTATGCTATAGGAAAGGCTATAGAAACGGCGGCCACATTTGTAACAAATGAAGTCAACAGAACAGTAATCAGAAATAATCCGACCAAAACCCCATATTTACCTCCTGTCTCAAAAAATGATATAATTGTAGTAGCCGCCTCATGGGCAACTCCAGTATCAATCAATGCTTTGCTGAGCGTAAGGGCACTCCCTAAAATTATTAGCAAGTCGAGGTCTAACAATTTCTTTATTGCTTCTGTTCGCAATAATCCTAAGCCAATCATTAAAACAGCTATAAGGAAGAGGCTAAGAAAGAGTTTGAAAACACCAAACAACATTAAACCGATAAATAAGATAGACCCCAGCACAAAGGCTATCTTTTTCCACTTAGGCAAACCATTGTTTCTCGACAAAACGGAAACAGTATAAAGGTCCCGATCATTTTTGTTTCGGGTAAGAAATTTTTGTCCTGCTGACAGAATAAGTAGGTCTCCTGGTTCCAGCACTATAGAGCCAATTTTGCCCCGCAAGTTTTCTCCATTCCGATGAACCGCAACAACCGCTGCATCATATTTGTCCCTGAAGTCCGTCTCTTTTAACGTACGCCCTATTAACTCACTATTTCTGGGGATGACCGTTTCAACTAGATTAACATGCTCCTCCATACCAAGTTCGTTAGAACGAGGTATTTGTAAACCATTGTCATGCTGAAGTAACTCTACTACTTTTTCTGTATCACCAGCAAAGTATAGGTGATCATCCGCCTGAAGTATTTCCTCAGGGTCAACCGCATTAATCACCTCTCCATCACGAACGATTTCAAATAGATATATACCCTCCAGATTGCGCAGATTAGCAGCAGCGATACTTTTACCAGCCAACATTGAGCCTGGGGCTATATAAGTCTCCACCAAATATTCTCTGGCATTTGTTTTAAACTCATCTAGAGGGTTAGTACGGGAAGGTAGCAATTTATATCCGAATGTGGCCAGGAAAACTAACCCAACCACAGTTACCAATGCACCAGGTATCAGAAAGTCAAGAAATCCTAATCCTTCCGGCTCCTTAGAAAGGATAAAGCCATTTAATACAAGGTTGGTGGATGTTCCCACGACTGTCATCATGCCACCGACAATGGTAGCAAATGAGAGCGGAATTAACAGTTTGGATGGAGCCACTTTGTGTCTCTTTGACCATTGATACACATACGGAATCATCAAAGCGACAATCGGCGTATTGTTAACAACTGATGATATGAGTGATACTCCAGCCGTCATGCGTATCATAAAGCCGCGGGGAGTTTTGGCTGATCTGAATAAGATGTTTAAAAAACCAACCAGGTTGAAGTGCCCTCTTATCCCTGCTGTAATAAAGATCAGTAGAAAGATAGTTACAATGGATTCGTTACTTAAACTCCGCAAAAAATCAACAGGCTCCACTACCCTTGCGACTATTAATATAATTACCCCACTTAGGAAGACGATAGCAGGCCGTATCTTATCAAGTAACAAGCCTATCACGCACCATAAAAGGACGAGCGCTGTTACCCATTTCTCTATCGGAAAGTCAGCCATTAACGCTGTACTATAAACCAAGGGTTTAACAGGTTTTCTTTATTATACCGCAAAGGCTCTCCTGTTCCATATTGTATCACTTTACAACCTGCGGCTCGTGCAATAGCATCACCAGCAGCAGTATCCCATTCCATGGTTGGGGCCAGACGAGGATAAAGATCTGCTTTGCCTTCAGCTACTAGACAAATCTTTAATGAACTGCCCATAGAGATGAAGTCTAGATTTGTATGCAACGCTTCAAGCTTAGTAATGTATTCATCTGTTTCTTTAGAGGCATGTGACCGGCTACCTACAATGGTATATTTCCCTTTGTTGGAATGCTGGAGTGGCAATTTATTTCCGACTGAATTCCAATCAGCGGGTAATTGATGATTTTCTAATTCAAGCCTCCAAGCTCCTTCCCCTTCTATGCCGATGTATAGCCACTGCTTTACAGGGGCATAGACTACACCAAGTACTGGTAAACCTCCTCTAATTAGAGCAATGTTAACAGTAAATTCTCCATTTCGATTAATAAACTCTTTTGTTCCATCTAAAGGATCAATTAGCCAATATTCAGACCAATCGGCTCTGGTTTCATATGGAATGTTAGCCCCTTCTTCGCTAAGTATAGGTATGTCTGTGTTTCGTTTCAAATAATCAACAATAATCGCATGACCCTTTCTATCGGCCTTTGTTATGGGTGATAAATCAGCTTTATATTCAACGCCGATTTCACTTCTATAAATTTTTGAAATTTCTCTTCCTGCTTTTGTCGCGGCGTGAAGTACAGTAGTAAGCATACTTTTTATGTTAAATAATAATTAGTTGAATACTAAGTAATTCTCTTCGGATTGCCTTATTCTTAATTCAGGATTTATAATGATCCATCCTTAAATAAAATGTCTGCTTTTCAAGAGAATCAGCATTATAGAAATTCTGAATAAGAAAACGATGATCTAAATACTAATAGACTATAATAATCTTATTCTCCTAATGACATTTAATATATCCATAAAGCTAGTCATCTTCAAAAAAACATTACGTAATAATATTAGGTAGTTATAGGGGCCGATTTTACCAACTGATACCTCTTCCATCAGTGATAACCAGTATTTGAGTTTAGATTTGTTTGATTTAGAAGTTATGCGATTGCTACCATGAGTAACAACTACTGAAGTAGGCTCCGCAATGCATCCGGCAACTATTTTACCTGCCAAAGCGCATCTTAACCATAATTCTGAATCTTGATGAAGAGGTAAATCAGTTTTAAAACCCCTTAATTTATCTAATAAATCTTTTTTAAGCGTTACTCCATTCGTATGAAAATGTCCGTATGTACCTCTCAACAAATAATGAAATAGTTTATCTGGATCAATGGGTTTTATAATGGTGTAAATCTTATGAAAGTCAGCTTTATCTAAATTTACATTCACTACAGCATTGTAGACTCCAGCTACACTTCTATCCTGGAATTTAATTTTGTCAACTTCAAACCTATTAGATAAATAATAATCATCAGCATCCAAAAAGGCAACATATTCACAACTCGCGTTTACGATTCCCAAATTTCTACTTGCTCCTGCGCCTCTATTCTCACCATTAGGATGCCTAAATAGTATTACTTTATCATATTCTTTCTCTAATTGCGTACATATCTCTAAAGCATTGTCAGGAGAGGCATCTTCGATAAGTATAATTTCACCTACTTCGTCTACATGGACAGCTGATTCAACTGCCTTTCTTACAAATTTAGCAGCATTATAAACTGGGACTATAACAGATACTTTAAAATTAAAACTTTCCCTCGTCACCTTATTTAAATATTAATCTGGTTAAATTCATCCTATTTAAGTTTATCAAAAAATATTCTGGTTTATAACACTTTCTTTTTTTCCAGAAGATTAACTTCGATCATCAAAAACATGTAAGCTAAAGTGAGCTTTAATACATTGAAACTCCCTTTTCTTATAGACAAGAGAAAGAAACCTTTAAGATTTTTTGAGAAAAAGCTATTCGAAGAATTGATACTTAATCTTTTATCCCGAAGAAATTGTAATGCAAGTATTCGTGACTTAAGGTAAAATTCAGCGCTTTCTGACACTTTAATTTTCTTGGACAAAGATTCTTTATGAATACGTCTATGAATCAATACTTTATCTATTGGCTTATAGTTTAATGAAGTAACTATTACTCTAAAGTAGAACTCCCACTCCTGATGCCGTCTTAAAGCGGGCTGAAATAAGTCAACAACCTGTTCTTGTAAAAATGTTCTGGAAAAAAGTGGGCCTGGAGTGAAAAAAAAGAGCTTGTTGCAAAAATAATCTAAGACAGGTCTTTTAGAGTGAATTTGATAGCTTTTCTCTATAGTTGTTTTATCCTCAAACTCATCCATCAAACATACTACATAGTCATGTTTTCCGGATTCAATTGCCTGCACTTTTAACTTTAGCATATCCTGGTGCATTAAATCATCAGAGTCAAACCATTGGATATACTCCCCTTTCGCTTGAGTAAAGCCGTAGTTTCTACATGAAGGGCCACCTTTCATCAAACTTTCAGGCCTACTATATAATTTGAATCTTTGATCAGACTTGATATAAGAAGCTAAATACTCGAAAGTGCCATCATTAGAATGATCATCCACAAGAATACATTCCCAATGTGTATATGTCTGATTAAGTATAGACTCCAATGTATCTTGGATCAGATCCTTTCGGTTGTATACAGGAATAACAATACTTACTAGTGCATCCATTTATTTAAATTATGATCATGTTTTATTTCCAACTCTCCTAGGTAGTATATTTTTGCTTTTTATATACAAACTACTGCACCTGCTGTCGCTGTGGCAAGTTAGTAACTAGCAGACCGAATAAGCTTGAGATTAAACAAAACTTTACTACACCAGCACAAATTCTTATTTTCAATGCTAGATTTATACTTTATACCTTTACATGTAGAGAAAATATTATCCGTAGTTCTCAGCCTTATATTTCTCCTGAAATTCTAAAACCTGAAGTTTCGATATTTTTTCACCTTTATATATACTTTTAAAAGATTCAGGAGGTGAAAACATTACCTTCCTCTCTTCGCATTTTGCAACATACTCCTTTACATGGCACATGAATTTAGCTGGATTCCCTGCGACTATAGTATAAGGTTCTACATTCTTTGTAACTACAGAACCTGCACCGATAATAGCACCATCTCCTATAGTGATTCCTGGTAAAACAGTGGCATTTGCACCTACAAAAACATTATTGCCAATTATTGTTTTCTCACATCTATATTTGCCAGTGTACAGAAATAAGCTGGCATCATGAGCCAAGATGATTGAACCCGGCGCTGATATAAAGTTATCTCTAATCTCAATCAACTGTGGTGTCAAGGTGTCAATGAGAGAGTTAGAATGCTTGATATTGCCTATTTTATATTTAACTTCACGCTTTATAACTTCACCCCTTTTTAAAAAACTTTTTTAATATTTGCTTAATTCCCCTAACATTTATTTCATTTTTTTAATTAAATCTTTCACCGTATTTCTTTCTAATAGGAAAATTATTGCAGCATATGAAATACCACTGAATACTACTTTATATAACAAGCTCATCTCTAGAGTTAAATTAAATTTGCCTACTAAAAAACTGACGAGAAAAATAAAGAAACAGCCCAAAACTACTTTGTCCAGTTGCCTCCAAACATCCATTAGATCTAGATTTACAAGCCTTAAGGACCCATATAGGATTGGTATCGCGCCAAGTGTTCCTACAATTAAATAAGCTAACACCAAGCCCTGCAATCCACCTAGGTATAAGCCTAGTATCCAGGATGGAATCAATACTGCATTAAGGTATAATGTTACTTTAAATGCTTTCACAGCATTTCCTGTCGCATTGTAGATTATTCCATTCAATGAAAGTATGGATTGGAAAGCACCCAGTAGACTAAGCATTTTAATAACAGGAATTGCTTCTTCCCATTTAACTCCCAGAATTAACATAACAAACTCTTCCGTTACTGTGAACAATCCTACCATCAATGGGAAAGTTATTAAGGCTATGAACTTAATAACCTTTAAGTAGTGTAACGCAATCTTTTCTTTATCATTTTGTATAATAGAAAATGCCGGAAACAATACCTTCTTAAAGACATTGGTCACATTTGTAATTGGCAACATCATTAAAGTATAACTTCTTGTATAAATTCCTAATGAAGCATTTCCTAAGAACTTACCGATTAATAGGTTATCCAAATTCCTCGTTAAATATCCGAGCAGATTGGTCCCTACAATACCTGAACCATAGCTAAACAAACCTTTGATCTCACTCCAGGAAAAGTGAAATAAAGGGCTCCATTTTGCAATTCTCCACACGAAGATCAGATTTATAATAGAAGAGGTTATCCCCTGAAATACTAAACTCCACACTCCCCAATTATTATAAGCCATCCAAAACGCAACCCCATAACTAAGGAAAGTAGCTATCCAGGCAGCAATTATTTTTTGCTTGAAATCTATATTTTTACTTAGTAGTGTATTCGGAATGCCCGCAAGAGAGTTAATTAACAGGCCTAAAGTAACTACCCTTGTTAGCAGAATCAATTTAGGTTCTTTGTAGAAATCAGCAATCAGTGGTGAAAACATAAAGAACAACAGGTATACTACTACACCTATAAACAAATTAAACCAAAAGACACTGGATACCTTCTTTTGGGTTAGGTTTTGATCGTAAATAATGGCTGAGCTAAAGCCAAAATCAACAAATAAATTAGCAAAACCTGAAAAAACAGTAATCATACCGACCAGTCCGTATGCCTCTGGACCAAGTAATCTAGCCAAATAGATTCCAAACCACACAAAAATAAGCTGAGATACTACCTGGTTGATAATATTCCACTTCAATCCACTCTTAACCTTAGTTTGTAACATGCTATTAATTAAAAACCGGGAGCCAGGTTTTAGCACAATAATCTGATAGGAACCTATTTTTTATTATTGCTCTATTCTTCAACACTACCTTTTCTTCTTCTGGAAGAGCATTATATGCTTTGATAAAATCCTCAGGTAAATTGTCAAAGTCGGTTGATTCGAAAATCAACCCTTCCTTTGTAAATGGACTATATGGTAACCAGTCGCCTGTAATAACTTTTGAACCTGAAAAAAGTGCTTCGGTCATTGCTCCACTCAAGGCATCAGAAACAGGCATGTGAATCATTATGTCTGTAATCCGTTTAAATATTGCCAGATCGTCCCACGAAAGAAAGTCTTTCAGCAGCATACCTTGCAGCCCTGCCTTTACTAGGGCCTCTTGACATTTTGCTGCATAAGAATCATCCTTAGAAGGTTTGTAAGCAAAGGGTAATACAAAAAAGGAACTGTCTTTTATTTCGATTGAGAGCTTTTTTAATGCTTCAATAATTTTTAAATGATTATTCCCAGGACTTCCATTATGACCAATTACTACAATTTTTTTATTTACGGGTATATGATATTTCGTAAGAAAGGAACCAAAATCTTTCTTCGGATGGCTTAGTTTTTCTTCCATTAAAGAATACAGGTGATCAAACGGAGCGAATCGCGTAAAAAGGATTTTATTCTCTAATTGCCTCCCAAACTTTGTAAGCATTTGTTGTTTCATTTCATTCCCATGGGTTGTAATTAAATCAGCCCTATTAGTTATATGGTCTTGTATATAATAATTAAACAACCCTTTGCTTCTCATCAAATCTGATCCCCAAAAGGAAACAATGCATTTCATTTTAGCCGGAATATGCCAGTAAATATCTAGCTTATCGAATGTAGGAAAATGAATATGCACCCCATCATAGTCATTAAAGTTATACTCTTCAAACAGACTTTTTGTGATAATGTACTTTTTTGCAAAATTCTTTACGCTTCTGAAAGAAAGCCCATACCTGACAAACTTTATGGAAAGGGTGAATAGCTTGAGATCGAATAAATTTTTAATATCTTTAAATAAAACCTTTTTTCGTACAGCGTAGACCTTGCTAAATATTTCTATTCCATACTCATCTTTCCCTGACAACTCATTAAGCCCAAAAATATCGAATTCATAGGTATTCGGTGTAACATGATGTATGGATGAATAGAGCTGCTTTAAAAAATTGCTTTGTCCAATTCCAGTTACAAGAATTCGTTTTCTACTTTCCATCAAGTCTTTTAACTGTTTTGTCGTATTCCTGCCATTCCCCTGTATCCATCCAAGAGCCTTCACTTACCGGATATACACCAATTTTGCGACTTTCTTTTTTTAAGTTATCGATCAGCTCAGTAATATGAAAAAAACCAAACTCAGGAATTTCACTTAAAAGCTGAGGTTCTAAAATATACATGCCAGTATTTACCCATACCGACTGATTAGGCTTTTCTTGTATATCAATTAGTTCTCCATTATCACCTGTCTCAACTGTACCATAAGGGATTTGATAATGTTTAAGGGCAGCAACTATAGTTAATTCGTTTCTGCTATCTTGATGGTATTTCAGAATATCGGAATAATCCTGATCAATAATTATATCACAATTTGTAACAAAAAACGTTCTTTCAATTTTACCTTTCAGTAAACTAAGACTACCAGCCGTACCTCGTGGTTCATCTTCTTTGATGAAATTGATGTTGTAGGGAAGTTTTAGTTCTTCCAGATAAAATTTTATTAAGGAGGCCTTATAATTTACAGATAAGAAAAAATCATTTACACCATGGCTGCTAAATCTCGAAAAAATCTCCTCTAACATAGTGCCATTGCCCATTGGAATTAAAGGCTTGGGGACAACATTTGTTAATGGTTTTAGCCTTGTTCCAAAACCACCTGCCATAATAACTACTGGCAGATCAAACTGAAAAGTAGGTTTTGGCTTTGAATCTTTAAAAATGTCTTCCCAGAAGTGTACATCTAACAGGTCTTGCTCATTACTAATAACAGGGCAAAATTCCATTCGATATGAAAGCATCAATTTCTCAATATCTTCCATACTATCATTAGAGGTAGCTACTCTAACATGCTCACGCAGCACATTCGATATCTGAGTATTTAAATCTATTTTCTTTATGATCGCTCTTTGTATATCACCTGCACTTATGATGCTAACAAATTTTTTATCATTAACTATCAGCAAAAGCTTCTTATCTAAGTCATCCATTAATTTCAATGCCTCTAGCATAGTGGCATTTGGAGAAATTATTCGCTCCTGAATTCTTTTTGAATAAATCATTTTTTACTCCTTATGCTTAACTGAAGATATCTTTCAAGACTTTAGAAAATGATCAACTTTGGATAAATGTCTGCATTAAAACTCTAAAATCTATCCCAGACGTTTAGCTGGATTTCCCACCCAGGTTTGACTCATTGCAATATCTTTTAAGACTACAGATCCTGCACCTATTATCACATTTGAACCAATTTTAACGCCATGCTTCACTACGGCATTTGCTCCTATAAAACTTCCATCACCTACATGCACACTTCCAGCAAGCACGGCACCCGGTGCAATGTGTACATAGTCTCCTATGCGACATTCATGTTCAACAATTGCACCTGTATTGATAATTGCACCAACTCCTATCTTGGCCAAGGGATTTATAATTGCTCCAGCGGCCACAAAGCTTCCAGCTCCAATAGTAGCCAAAGTAGAGAAAATGGAAGTAGGATGAATAACGGAAGTTGTGACAAATCCTTTCTCAATTAGATGCCTAATCAGCGTTTTTCTTATGGAATTATCACCGATACTTACAAAAAAACTTGCTCCTGAATCTTTAATTTTATCTAAAGCGACCTCATCTTTTTCGTCACCTAAGTACTTCAAATTAAATGGATCTACTTTGGCTTCTGCTCTATCGTAATATCCTATCATGTCATCCCCCATCATTTTGATGGCATCTGCTATAACAAAGGCATGGCCTGAATATCCAAATAGAGCAAACTGATTCATAATTATATTCTCACGCTACTTGGAATATTTACGAGCCTCTCCTCTACCCAATGGCTTACTTGTAAGTCATCTCTTAAGCAATCCTGGAACATTGGCAGCTTATGCATCAAAGTCCACGCTGGTCGAGTCATAACGCCACTATTATTAACTTCGCCTAAAAAAGCATCGCGTTCTGCCTTACTTTCAAGTAGAAGCGTATTCAGCCAGTAATTTGCTTTCGCATCCTTACCTTCTGCTACAAACTCTATTCCTTCTAACCTCTCAAAGAAGTTTTTATAATTTTCAGCCAGTTTACGCTTATTTTCCACGAAAGCATTTAATTGCTCTAATTGAGCGCAGGCTAAAGCTGCATTGAGGTTTGGCATGCGGTAATTATACCCAATATAATCGTGGTTAAACTCCCAGGTATGTGGTGTCTTAGCTTGAGTGGTGAGATGTTTAGCCAGCTTTGCTATACGCTCATCATTTGTTACGATTGCTCCTCCCCCACCACAGGTAACCGTCTTATTCCCATTAAAACTGAAAGTACCTAACAAGCCAAAATTGCCTGTATGATTCCCTTTATAGTAGCTTCCTATAGATTCTGCGGCATCTTCCACCAGAGGTATATTCCACTCCTGACAAATGGCAGCAATGCGATCTATTTCACAAGGGAAACCAAAGCTATGCATAGGTACACAAGCAGCAATTCGGTTACCTGTTTTGCTGTTAAAAGTAGCACCACCTTCTCGTTTACCAAACTCCTTTAAAAACGCCTCAAGTTTTTCAGCACTCAAGCCAAGGGTTTTTCTATCGATATCCAGAAAAACAGGTCTTGCACCAATGTAACTGATGGCATTGGCAGTAGCAATAAAGGTAAGATCTTGAGAAAGCACTTCATCTCCCTGCTTTACGCCAGCTACAATAAGTGCCATATGCAGGGCTGCAGTACCATTTACCGTCGCAATGGCGTACCTGGCTCCCGTAATATCCTGCATCATTTTTTCGAATCGGTTCACATAAGCACCTACTGAAGACACAAAAGTTGAGTCAATAGCATCTGCTAAGTACTTCTTTTCATTTCCTATGAATCTTGGCTCATGTAAGGGAATAAAATCCTGATTCGGGAAGAGAGATTTTATGTATTGTATAATGTGGCTATACTGAGAAGTCTGCCCCATAAGTGTCTTAATAAAATTACCTTGGTAATCGGTTAGATATTGTAAATGTCAGCCTTATACTGGCGAAGATTTTCTTTGTTACGGAACCACTCAATTGTTTCTGCAAGTCCTTCCTCTAATGTATACTTCATCTCCCAGTTTGTGTGGCTCTTGATTTTACTGTTAGCACCAAATAAACGAAATACCTCGCTCTTCTCAGGCCTTAAACGAACATCATCCTGAATAATTCTTGCCTCAGGATTAATTTGATTGATCAGGCTCTGTGCGAGATCTCCAACAGATATTTCAGACTCTGTCGCGATGTTACAATCTTCTCCTATAAGGCTATCAGCCTTAGCAATTTCAACAAACCCATTGGCTGTGTCCTTCACAAAAAGCAGATCGCGTGTAGGTGCCAGATCTCCTAATTTGATTTCGGTCTTACCCTGTAGCAACTGTGTAATAATAGTAGGAATAACAGCTCTAGCTGATTGGCGAGGGCCATACGTATTAAATGGTCGCACAATAGTGAGTGGCAGGTTGAAACTCCTGTAAAAGGAGTCTGCTATACAATCTGCACCAATTTTAGAAGCTGAATAAGGAGATTGTGGCTGCCGTGGGTGCTTCTCATCTATCGGAATGTATTGTGCTGTACCATATACTTCTGAGGTAGATGTTACTAATACTCTCTCTACCCCTAAGTCCTTTGCTGCCTGAATAATATTTAAAGTCCCTTTTACATTGGTATCGATGTAGCTATCAGGAGAATGGTAACTAAAAGGTATAGCAATCAGTGCCGCCAGGTGAAATACCACATCTATACCTTTCATGGCTGTTCGTACACCATTTGGATCCCTGATATCTCCCGAGAATATCTCTATTTGAGATAGCTTATCTTTAGGGAAATTATCCAGCCATCCCCAGCTATTAAAAGAGTTGTAGTATGTAAAAGCTCTAACTTGACAACCTTCTTCTAGCAAACGCTCCACTAAATGGCTTCCAATAAAGCCATCTGCGCCGGTAACTAATACTTTTTTATTCTTTAAATTCATTATTCAACAAAGATATCTACTCCACAAATGGAAACTAAAAAGCTCCTTATCTTCACAAAGATAAGGATATAACCATAGAGCAAAAGTCAACTATTGGATTAAATAATTATTGTCTTAATTCCTCACCGCAATCATCAGCCCCAACTCCTTGTACCGCATGCCAAACCGCTTGGCAATATGCGCATTAGTCAGGCTGCCTTTGTAGATGTAGACGCCACTGCGGTAGTGCTCGTTCATGAACAGCACCTCGTTGATGCCGCCATACTTGGAGAACTCGGTAAAGATAGGTGTAAAAATATTGCTAAGCGCCTGAGAAGCCGTGCGGGGCACCCGGGAGGGTATGTTGGGTACGCAGTAGTGGATGATGTCATACTTGCGAAAGACCGGCCGGGAGTGAGAAGTAACCTCAGAGGTTTCAAAGCAGCCGCCCTGGTCGATGCAAACGTCGATGATGATGGAGCCGGGGTTCATTTGGGCCACTATGCTCTCCTCCACCACGCAGGTAATCTGCCCCTCGTCGGCCACAAAGGCACCGATCACCACGTCTGCCTGCTTGATCTCATTGTACATGATCGCCTTGTCGAGGGTGGAGGTGAAGATCTGCGCCCCCACGTTGTGCTTCAGGCGGCGGAGTTTGTAGATGTGGTTGTCGAATACCCGCACCTCTGCCCCTAAGCCCAGAGCAGCGCGGGCAGCAAACTCGGCCACAGAGCCCGCACCAAGTATAACTACCTTCGTCGGAGCCACGCCGGTGATCCCCCCAAGTATAATGCCTTTGCCTTCATTGCTGCTGCTCAGGTACTCGGCGGCCACCATCATCACGGTGCTGCCGGCAATCTCGCTCATGGCACGCACTACGGGTTTGGCATCCGATTTATCCCGGATTAACTCAAAGGAAATGGCGTTGATCTTCTTGCGGAGCAGGGCGTTGATGTAATCGGAGGTCAGGTTACCAAAGTGCAGGGCGGAGACCAATGTCTGGCCCGGACGCAGGTATTCTATCTCGTCGTAGGTAGGGGGAGCGATTTTCAGGATGATGTCCGCTTCGTAAACTTCATCAGTGGAGTAAACAATACGGGCACCCGCCTCAGAATACTCGTTGTCGGAGTATTTGGAGGGGCTTCCGGCGCCTGCCTCTATCTGGATGCGATGCCCCTGATCGGTGAGTTGCTTCACGGCATCCGGCGTCAGGCCGATGCGGTTCTCCTGGAACGAAGACTCCTTCGGGAGGCCGATAAACAGGCTCCTGCGCCGCTCTTCCACCGCCAGCATCGACTCCTTTGGGTACAAGGCTTGGCTAGTAGCAAGCTTAGCGAATTCTACGGCGAACTTCTCCGTCATACGTTCATTTAGTTAAGAGTTTAGAGTTAAAAGCGAAGAGTTAGCTCCCTTACATAAAACTCTATTCCCTGACTCAAATTATATGTAAAAATCATACTTTATACTTTACTGCTGGCTTTTCAGACTGCCTCTTGCTGACAAGGGTTATAAGCTTGCACCAGCTATGAGAGCTTATTCGTTATACTTGTTTCAGCCTGTTGTGCCGGGTCCAACCACCCCTTAATCCCCTCTCCCGAAACAAGTTCGGGATCCAAGACTTAACTAAGGCGGGGAACTTGTTACTGTTGGCTAAGGTATACTTTTCATTGCCGCTGTCCTTGCGCGGACAGGTCGCCACCTGTCCCTACAGAGTTTAAACCCACCCCAACCCCTCCCTTGAGGGGAATAATAATTTTCTAACCTTCTAACTTCCAAACTTTCTAACTCTCATCTCTCTCTCCTTCCCTTCCGCATCAGGCTCTATCTCCACCAGCAGGTAATGCTCCGGCAGCAGGCTTGGGATCAGGGAGGGCCACTCGATCAGGCACAGGTTGCCGGATTCGAAGTATTCCGGGGCTCCTATGTCCAGCGCCTCGCGCTCGTCGTTAATCCTATAAAAATCAAAATGGTAAATTAGTTTCCTGTCGCGCCCCTCATACTCATTTACCAAGGCAAAGGTAGGGCTGCTCACGTTCTCCTGCACCCCCAGCTGGCGGCAAAGCTCCTTGATCAGTGTGGTTTTACCGGCCCCCATCGGTCCCTCGAAAAGTATGACGGATGCCGCAGCGGCCTCCTCCAAAAGCACAGAAGCCGCCGCTGGCAGATCCTCCAACGACGACATCTTTATACTTGCTCTCTCTACTCCGGTCTTATGCATTCTTCGGTGTAAGCGTAATATAAGGTATGATGCACTCCTCCAGCGACACGCCCCCATGCTGGAAGGTGTCTTTGTAGTAGTTCACATAGTAGTTATAGTTGTTCGGATAGGCGAAAAAGTAATCCTCTATCGCGAATACAAACGTAGTGGAAACGTTGGCCTTTGGCAAGAAAAATCGCTCCGGCTTACGCACCGTAAACACATCTTTATCAGTATAACCCAGGTTCTTACCGTGCTTGTAGCGTAGGTTGGTGTTGGTGTTCCTGTCGCCAATGATCTTGAAAGGCCTTTTTACCCGGATGGTGCCGTGGTCGGTGGTGATCACGAGCCTGCCTTTTTTCTCGGCGATAGCCTTTAACGTGTCGAACAGCGGCGAGTGCAGGAACCAGGATTTGGTGATGGAGCGGTAAGCTGACTCATCCGGGGCCAGCTCGCGCACCATGTTGCTGTCGGTACGGGCGTGCGAGAGCATGTCCACGAAGTTGTACACGATCACGTTCAGCTTGTTGTTGTCCAGGTTGCTGAATTTGCTGAGCAGGTCGCGGCCGGCCTGCACGTTGGTGATCTTATGGTAGCTGTGCTTGTCGGTGATGCGGTTCTGCTGGAACTGGATGTCCAGAAAATCGGCCTCGTGCAGGTTCTTGCCCTCTTCCTCATCGTCGCTCACCCACATGTTAGGGTATTTTTTGGCAATCTCGGTGGGCAGCATACCTGAGAAAATGGCGTTTCGGGCGTAGGCCGTGGTGGTGGGAAGTATAGAATAGAACATCTCCTCCGAATCCACCGAGAAATAGTCCGAGATAAGCGGCTCCAGCACCTTCCACTGGTCGTAGCGCAGGTTATCGATCAAAACAAAGTATACGGGGCGATCGCTCTCCTTCATCATCGGGAACACGCGCTGCTTAAACAGCTGGTGCGACATCAGCGGAGCTTCCTCATCGCCGTTGATCCAGTCCTCATAGTTATCCATGATGAACTTGGCGAAGTTGGAGTTGGCCTCATCTTTCTGCATGTTGATCACGTCGGCCATACTTTTATTCTCTGTCTCGTCGATCTCCAGCTCCCAGTACACCAGTTTTTTGTAGATGTCGGCCCACTCCTGCTGGCTCAGGCGCTCGCCGAAGGCCATGCCCAGCTGCCGGAAGTCGCGCTGGTAGCTCATGTTGGTCTTCTCGCTCACCAGGCGCTTGTTCTCCAGGGCTTTTTTCACCGACAGCAGGATCTGGTTCGGATTCAGGGGTTTAATCAGGTAATCGGTGATCTTGGAGCCAATGGCCTCTTCCATGATATGCTCTTCCTCGCTTTTGGTGATCATGATCACGGGCACGGCGGGGCGTATGGTTTTGAGTTCGTTGAGCGTCTCCAGGCCGCTGATGCCGGGCATGTTCTCATCCAGGAACACGATGTCGAAGTTGCGGTCGCGGAACTCCTCGATAGCATCGGTGCCGCTGTTTACTGGCGTGATGTCGTAGCCGCGGTCTTCCAGGAACAGGATGTGCGGCTTGAGCAGGTCGATCTCGTCATCGGCCCATAAAATATTGTATCTTTGCATAGTTTTATACTTGTGTAAGTATGGCTAGTTTGTATAACGGTTGAAAGGCGCAGTTGTTAAGCAGTATACTTTGAAACAACCTTCCTTTGCAGTGATAACAATCAAATGTACTTAATAATTGCTTCGCTCTGGCTTGTTAGCTGAAGTGCTTGTTTCTGCTGCAAGGCTGTACCTCGTGGCTCATCTTGAGGCAGGTTTCCAGCTTAACAGATCGGCAGTTAAAAACTCGCCTCATTTCCGCCACAAGTTGAAAACTTGCAGTATATATACCTGGTTTACCAACTGAATCCTCAAACCTCCGGCTTTGTGAATAAGAAAAAGATCTTCAATGACCCTGTTTATGGCTTTATCACGGCTCCGACAGAACTCATATTCGATATTATAGAGCACCCATACTTCCAGCGCCTGCGCCGCATTAAGCAACTGGGTCTCACGGAGATGGTATACCCAGGGGCGCTCCATACCCGCTTTCACCATGCGCTGGGCGCCATGCACCTGATGGATACGGCGCTGCAGACGCTTCGCAGTAAAAATAACGAAATAAATGATGCCGAGTATGAGGCGTCGCTCATCGCCATCCTGCTGCACGACGTGGGCCACGGCCCTTTCTCGCATGCGCTGGAGACGGCCATCTTCAAAAACGTGCACCACGAGCACCTCTCGCTGCACATCATGCACCTGCTGAACGAGCACTTCGGCGGAAGATTGGGCATGGCCATCGATATTTTCACCGATAACTACCCGCGCCGCTTCCTGCACCAGCTCGTTTCGAGCCAATTGGATGTGGACCGCCTCGATTACCTGAACCGTGACAGCTTCTATACGGGTGTTTACGAGGGCAAGATCGGGGCCGACCGTATTATTAAGATGCTGGACGTGGCCAACGACAAGCTGGTGGTGGAGGAAAAGGCCATCTATAGCATCGAGAATTTCCTGGTGAGCCGCCGCCTGATGTACTGGCAGGTATACCTGCACAAGACCGTGATCAGCGCCGAGAACATGGTGCTGCGCGTGGTGCAGCGTGCCCGGGAGCTCATGCAGCGCGGCGTGGACGTGCCGGCAAGCCCCTGCCTCCGCTTCTTCCTCTCCTCCGACCTGACCATGGACGACTTTAAGCGCGACAAAAGTATACTGAGCCGTTTCGTGTCCCTGGACGACCACGACATCTGGAGCGGGATAAAGGAATGGTCCCAGCACGCGGACTTTATACTTTCGTACCTGGCCCAGAGCATCCTGAGCCGCAAGCTTTTTAAAGTATACATCTCCGCCAAACCCATCGACCAAGACATGCTGCTGGGTATAAAAGAGCTGGTGCAGGACAAGTATAACCTAGCGGAAGAGGAGATAAAATACCTCATGATCTCGGGCAAGATCGGTAACAACGCCTATGACGTGGAAGGCCAGACCATCGATATGCTCACCAAGTCCGGGTATGTGGTGGACGTGGCCGAGGCCTCTGACCTGCCCAATATCCGCGCGCTGAGCTATAAAGTGGAGAAGCACTTTGTCTGCTACCCGAAGGAGGTGGCGTTGTTGTAATCTAGGCTTTGCCTTAAAACTTTTGCTGTTCCGTACATCCTAGTCCGGAGCCATTCTGCTGCGGACGTGCGTGTCTGCGTTAGCTATACTTTAAACTTGTGCTATAGTCTATACTTACCTGGGTCAGGATTTTAGGGATTTAAAAGAGGGCACCTACCCCGGGATGAGCAGAATTTTATACTTGGGTTATACTTTTATACTTCCAGTTTCTGGCGCAAGCGTCCGCTTGTGCCTTACTATGATGTCGAGTCTGTAACTCGGCTGGCTTGAAAAGCCATACTTGCTTTGGCTATGCCCGATGCTGGCGCAAGCGTCCGCTTGTGCCTCTCTTAGCCCCTGCTTCCTGCAACCTGACACAAGCTATACTTTCAAAACACCGCTGATTCTCTAGTTCCCACAAGCCTACCGTTGCATTTCCGGCTTTGGTGCTCTCAAGCCCGAGAGGGCTCGTCTTCCCGCATCGCGCTGTGTTCCCTCCTGCGCCAGGGCGCTGCTACTATCGTGGCACCGGATCTCACAAGGCGCTCAACGGAAAGACTGGGATCAGATTCAATAGCCGCGGCTTTCTGTCATCTCGACCATCGGGAGAGATCCCTTTAGGATTCCAGATAGATCTCTCGCCCTGCTCGAGATGACAATGAAGTATAACAAGTATTGAATGCCACTCTCTGAAAGTATTGAATGCCACTCTCTGAGGCGGGTTTATACTTGTAGGGACAAGTCGCGACCTGTCCGTGCGATAGCCTCAACTGTGAAACTTATACTTTGGAAGTAGCAGCTACAGATTCCCCTCCTTGGACTACCGAGAATGCGAGTTCGAAGGTAGCAAGCGTAGCTCTGAGGGGCAGGGGTGCTTGAACCTTGTACTCCATAACCCTCTCCTGCACAGGTAGAGCGGCTCTTTAGAAAAAGGGCAGGACGGGGCGCTTTCAAAGTATAAACTTAAAACAGAAGGAGGTGGCGGGATTTTTTGTTAAGTTTGCACCCCCAAAGCACTGGCGTTTTTGAGTTTTTGCTCTAATTTTACAACATGGAATTTACAGTACAACAGATAGCTGACCTGCTACAGGGCAAGGTAGAGGGAGATAGCTCTGTCAAGGTCAGCACCTTAGCCAAAATCGAGGAAGCCCAGGCAGGTGCCCTCGCTTTTCTTTCCAATCCGAAGTACGAGTCCTATTTATATAGTACCAGTGCCAGCGTCGTGATCGTGTCGGACACGCTGGAACTTAAGAAGGCCACCGGCGCCACCCTTATCCGCGTAGCAGATCCCTACTCCAGCTTCTCCACTTTGCTGCACTACTACCAGACGGCGCTACTGGCCTCTAAGGTTGGTGTGGAAGAGCCTTGTTTCATGGGCCAGGGCAGCCAGATCGGCGAAAACCATTACCGTGGCGCCTTCTCTTACATCGGCAGCAACTGCAAGATTGGCAGCAATGTGCGCATTTTCCCGCAGGCCTATATCGGGGATAACGTAACGATCGGCGATAACACGACCCTTTTTGCCGGCGTAAAGCTGTATGCCAACACCGTAGTGGGCAGCAACTGCACGATCCACTCCGGCGTCGTGATCGGTAGCGACGGCTTTGGCTGGGCACCGCAGCCGGACGGCACCTACAAAGCCGTTCCCCAAATCGGCAACGTTGTGCTGGAGGACGATATCTCCATCGGGGCCAACACCGCCATCGACTGCGCCACCATGGGCTCTACCATCATCCGCAAGGGCACCAAAATCGATAACCTGGTGCAGATCGCCCACAATGTAGAGGTCGGCACCGACACCGTGATCGCTTCCCAGACCGGCATATCCGGCTCCACAAAGATCGGGAACAACTGCGTTATCGCAGGCCAGGTAGGGGTGGTAGGCCATATCACCATCGCCAACAAAACCACCATAGGCGCCCAGTCCGGCGTCTCCAAATCGGTGAAAGAGGAAGGGCTGATCATCCAGGGCTCCCCGGCTTTTGACTATAAGCAGAACCTGCGCGCCATGACCGTGTTCCGCAAACTACCGGAGCTGCAGCGCGAGCTGGAAATGCTGAAGGAGAAAGTATAGCGGGAAACCATACTTTGCTGGAAAAGGCCGGTACAATGAGAAATCATGCACCGATACATTGCCTGAACCAGGATCTGCAGAATTAACAGGATAGGCGCTATACTTTTCAGCCACTCCTGTCCTGTTTATGAGCCTCTTGCAAGTATATTGTGTCAGTTTTTACGAACCTGTGCCGGCTATAAATTAGTATAGCCACCCTTCTCCCCCGCTTGCGGGCAGGTAAATTTGTTCTGCAGCCAGTTGCATCTTGTCAAACGTTTGTCCTGCGCCATACTTTCCGCTACTTTATCTACAAAAATTGGCAATACCCTATTTTATATCTTAAGTTTGCAGGGCCGAAGTGCTGCCTGGCAACAGGCTCATGGTGCAACAGCGGCGCAGCTGCTTACGCATCACTGGCAATAACACGACACAAATACGTGAATGAACGATAAACAGCACACCATTAAGGCTCCGGTAACTGTATCGGGCATTGGCTTGCACACCGGCGTGGTGTCGAACATGACGTTCCGCCCTGCCCCCATCAACCATGGCTATAAATTCCAGCGCATAGATTTGCCTGGCAAGCCGCTTGTGAACGTTGATGTGGACAATGTGGTGGACCTCTCCCGCGGAACCACCATCGAGCAGAACGGCGCCCGTGTGAACACCGTGGAGCACACCCTGGCAGCGCTTGTTGGCCTGCAGATAGACAACGTGCTTATTGAGTTGGACGGGCCGGAGCCCCCGATCATGGATGGTTCCTCCATAGAGTTCGTAAAAGCGCTGCACGAGGCGGGCTTCCAGGAGCAGAATGCGCTGCGCAACTTCTTCGAGATAACGCAGGGCCTTAGCTACAAGGACGATGCACGTGGCGTGGAGATCGCTGCCCTGCCGCTGGACGACTACCGCGTAACTGTGATGGTGGACTATAACTCGCCTGTACTGGGCAGCCAGCACGCCTCGATTACCGACCTGGACCAGTTCGAGAAAGAGATCGCCCCTTGCCGCACCTTCGTGTTCCTGCACGAGCTGGAGATGCTCTACAAGCAGAACCTGATTAAGGGCGGCGACCTGAACAACGCCATCGTGATCGTGGATCGTGTGGTGCAGGACGATGAGCTGACGCACCTCTCGGAGCTGCTGCAGAAAAAGAAGGTGGAGGTGAAGGAGGAAGGCATCCTGAACAACACCGAGCTGCGCTTCAAGAACGAGCCGGCCCGCCACAAGCTGCTGGACCT
This sequence comes from Pontibacter flavimaris, assembly GCF_001907195.1. Classification (GTDB taxonomy): domain Bacteria; phylum Bacteroidota; class Bacteroidia; order Cytophagales; family Hymenobacteraceae; genus Pontibacter; species Pontibacter flavimaris. Next base: position 82,560 of record NZ_LVWA01000005.1, on the reverse strand, counting down.
GCTCGGCGATCTGGCCCTGATCGGCCGCCCGATCAAGGGGCAGATCCTGGCGGCACGCCCCGGCCACGCCGCCAACATCGCCTTCGCCAAGAAGGTGAAGAAGATGATCCACGAGGCCACGATCAAGAACGTGCCTACCTACGATCCGAAGAGAAAGCCGGTGATGGATATCAACCAGATAGCCGCCACCCTGCCGCACCGCTACCCTTTCCTGCTGATCGATAAAATCATCCACCTAGACGAAACGATGGTTATGGGCGTTAAGAACATAACCATGAACGAGCCGTTCTTTCAGGGCCACTTCCCTGGCAACCCGGTGCTGCCGGGCGTGATCCAGATTGAGGCCATGGCACAAACTGGTGGGATTCTTGTTCTGAACTCCGTCGAGAATCCAGAGGATTACTGGACCTATTTCCTGGCGATAGATAAGTGCCGCTTTAAGCGCAAGGTCATTCCGGGCGATACGATAATATTTAGATGTGAACTGCTGGCTCCTATCAAGCGCGGCATTGCCAAAATGAGCGGTCAGGCCTTTGTAGGCGGGCAGCTGGTAATGGAAGCTGAAATGTCGGCAAGTATAGTAAAGAAAGACGCATGAACCAGCCATTAGCATACGTACACCCAGAAGCCAGGATCGCGCATAACGTTGTTATTGAGCCGTTTGTAACTATACATAAGAACGTGGAGATCGGCGAAGGCACCTGGATCGGCTCCAATGCCGTGATTATGGAAGGTGCCCGCATCGGCAAGAACTGCAAGATTTTCCCGGGTGCCGTGGTGTCCTCTATCCCACAGGACCTCAAGTTTGCCGGCGAGGTAACCACTACGCACATAGGCGATAACACCGTTTTGCGTGAGTACGTGACCGTTAGCCGCGGCACCATTGATAAGATGAAGACCGTTATCGGCAAAAATTGCCTGGTAATGGCCTACGCCCACGTTGCCCACGACTGTATGGTGGGGGATAACTGCATTGTAGGAAACTCGGTGCAGTTTGCCGGCCACGTAGAGGTGGGCGATTATGCTATCGTAAGCGCCGCTACCCTGGTGCACCAGTTCGCGAAGATAGGGGCCCACTCGTTTGTCTCCGGCGGTTCGTTGGTGCTTAAAGACGTGCCTCCGTTTGTTAAGGCCGCGCGCGAGCCCCTCTCCTATGCCGGCATCAACTCCATTGGCATGCGCCGCAGGGGCTATGTGAGCGAGCAGATCAACGACATACAGCACGTGTACCGCCTCCTGTTCATGAACGGCCTGAACAACAGCCAGGCCCTGGACAAGATCGAGGTGGAGCTCTCGCCGAGCAAGGAGCGCGACGAAATCATCAACTTTGTGCGTAACTCCGGCCGCGGCATCATTAAAGGCTACTTCGCAAAAGATGCAAGTTAACCTAACGGACTTAGGTAAACGCTACAACTACGAGTGGATTTTCCGGAAGCTGACGTATACGTTCGAGTCAGGAACCTCCTATGCCATACTGGGCCATAACGGGTCCGGCAAATCCACTCTCCTCACTATTATAGCCGGGCATAACCTGGCAAGCGAGGGGCAACTGACCTATACTTTGGGCGGCAAGAGTATTCCGCAAGACGAAGTATACCGTCAACTCACCCTCACTGCCCCCTACCTGGAACTGGTGGAAGAATTCACGCTCCTGGAGATGCTGGACTTCCACACCCGCTTCAAGCCGCTCCGCCACAGCCTCTCCAACGCGGCGCTCATCGACCGCATGGGCCTGCAGCGCTCCAAAAATAAGTTTGTGAAGGACTTCTCCTCAGGCATGAAGCAGCGCCTCAAATTGGGGTTGGCCATCTACTCCAACAGCTCCCTGCTCCTGCTCGATGAGCCCACCACCAACCTCGATCAGGAGGGCGTGGCCTGGTACCAGGAGCATGTGGCCCAGAACAAAGAGGGCCGCCTGATCATTGTCGGCTCCAACATACAGCACGAGTATAGCTTCTGCGATGAGCAGCTGCGCATTTCAGACTACCACGTAGTGCCGCGCAAGTAGTAATTGGTTGCTGGTGGTTCGTAGCTTGCTTCAACTCGTACTTCCCCCGGCTGGTGCAGATCTTTATGCTTGACTGAATCAGGATTTTCAGGATTTAAAAGGGGGCCTTACCCCCGGATGAGCAGGATTTATACTTGGGTTATACTTCAGCTATACTTCTATACTAGCCTTTCATGGTGCAAGTCTTCAGACTTGTATCCTGCCATGGCGTCGGGTTTGCAACCCGACTGGCTTAAAAAGCCATACTTATACTTTGGCTATACTTTTATACTTGCCGATTTATACTTTGCCATACTTCTACTGGCGCAAGCTGAAAGTCCCTTAGCATTTCGGGGCGTCCGCATGTGTCTTTTCCCCTTCCCTGGCGCAAGTCTTCAGACTTGTGTCTCGCAATGGTGTCAAGTCTCTGACTTGACTGGCTTGAAAAGCCATACTTGCTTTGGCTATACTTTCTTAGCCGCTGCCTCCTGTACCTGAACCAAGTTATGCTTTCTAGCGGCCGTTCATCCTCTAGTTCCCACAAGCCTACAGTTTCACATCATACTTTGGCTCCCTCATGGCCGGGAGGGCTCCCCGATATGCATCGGGGTAAACTCTCTCGGGCATCGCGCTGTGTTCCCTTCTGCGCCAGAGCGCTGCCGCTTGCGCGGCACCGGATCTCACAAGGCGCTCTTTGTCGAGGGCCCCTACCCCCACCCAAGGACTGGTATCAGTTCGATAGCACCCGTTGCAGCGATGCTCTAAGTATAAGTATAAATGTTTTATACTTATACTTAGAGCCTTTGTCAAACAGGCTCGCTTCGAAACAACATTATCAAACTGTTTAAACCCAAGGCTGTAAAATAACTGGCCTTACGTATATTTAAGCTATACTTGATGCCTCAGCCATACTTCATCTTACTGCCGCCCATGCAAGCTGCAAAACCATGCGCCTCTGATTGCAGTAACGAACAACAATCAACCCTTAACAAATAACCCGCAGCCGCTAACTAAAAAACTACCATTTTACACCGAAGCTGCCTAAATTTGCAAGCACACAAACCGAATACGATGGGACGCGCATTTGAATTCAGAAAAGCCCGTAAGTTTAAACGCTGGGATAAAATGTCGAAGGCCTTTACGCGCCTTGGCAAAGAGATAGTGATGGCCGTGAAGGAAAGCGGCCCCAACCCCGATACCAACTCCCGCCTCCGGACGGCCATCCAGAACGCCAAGGGAGTGAACATGCCCAAAGACCGCATTGAGGCGGCCATCAAGCGTGCTTCCTCTAAAGAGGAGAAGGATTACGAGGAAATAGTGTACGAGGGCTATGCGCCCCATGGCATTGCCGTGGTGGTGGAGTGCGCCACCGATAACCTGAACCGGACCGTAGCCAACGTGCGCATGCACTTCTCGAAAGGCGGCGGCTCGCTGGGCAAAACCGGTTCCCTGGACTTCATGTTCGACCGCAAGGGTATTTTCAAGATCTCTTCGGAGGGGGCTGACCTGGAGGAACTGGAGCTGGAACTGATCGACTTTGGCGCCGATGACATTTACGAGCACGAAGGCGAGATCATCATCGAGACGCCTTTCACCGAGTTTGGCAACATGCAGCGGGGCCTGGAAGAGAAAGGGCTGAACGTAATTAGTGCCGAAGTGCAGCGCATCCCGACCACCCGCACCGAGCTGACCGAGGAGCAGGAGGAAGAGGTGCTGAGCCTGATCGAGCGCTTTGAGGAAGATGACGATGTGCAGGCGGTGTACCACAACATGGCCTAATACCGAAAAGAATTTAGCTGTAAAATGGCTGCCCCGGGTATACTGGGGCAGCCATTTTTGTTTGAAATCACGTAACCACACCTAGCTAACACAAAACGAACCCACATGCTGCTATACTTTCTCTTTGCTATTGGCTTTGTATTGTTAATTAAAGGTGCCGATGTGCTGGTGGAGGGCGCCTCCTCTATCGCCAAGCGCTACGGCCTGCCTGATATGGTGGTGGGCCTGACGATCGTGTCCTTTGGCACCTCGCTGCCGGAGCTGATCGTGAACGTGCTGGCAAGCTTGCAGGGGCAGCCGGAACTGGCCATCGGCAACGTGTTTGGCAGCAACGTGGCTAACCTGTTGCTCATACTTGGGGTAACGGCGCTCATCTGCCCCCTTCCCATCAAGCGCAACACCATCCTCACGGAAATCCCCTTCTCCCTGATCGCCACGCTGCTGGTGGGCTTCCTGGCCAACGCCACCCTGCTCAACAGCCGCTACGAGCTCTACATCAGTCGCCTGGACGGGGCAGTTCTGCTTGGCTTTTTCGGGATGTTTATGGTCTACATCTACAACGTTGCCAAAACCAATAAAGACGAGGTGCTGCCCGAGGATGACAGCCCCATCATGTCGATGGGAAAATCCATACTTTTCATACTTCTGGGGATGGTGGGCCTGTTTCTGGGGGGCAAGTGGGTGGTGGACGGCGCCGTGCACATTGCACAGTCGTTCGGCCTGAGCGAATCGTTCATCGGCCTGACGGTGGTGGCCATCGGCACCTCGCTGCCGGAGCTGGTTACTTCGGCCATGGCCGCCTATCGCCGCAACATCGATATCGCGGTGGGCAACGTGGTGGGCTCCAACATCTTTAACCTGCTCTGGATCCTGGGCGTGAGTGCCCTCATCAGCCCCCTGCCTTTTAACGTGATGAATAACTCCGACATCGTGATGATGATCCTGGCCAGCGCCATGCTCATACTTGCCCTGCCCATCGGCAAACGCAACGCCATCGACCGCTGGAACGGCATTGTTTTCCTGCTCACCTACTTCGCCTATCTCGGCTATCTGATCATGCGGGAGTGAAGGGAGTTAAAGAGTTGTGGAGTTAGAGAGTTGGGGAGTTAGAAGGTACACAACTCAGTTCCATGGTTTGTCTTAGGGGAGGGTGCGTTACCAAATAGTGTGTCGCCACGCAGCACAACAAGTATAAATGTATAGGTTCAGGCCTAACAAGTAAAATATAAACCTCAGCGGCCGTGGAGTAACACACCCGCCAAAGGCGAGCGCGGGCGAGTGATGCTTAAAATCGATTGAATGAAAGGTATAAAGGGTGCTCGGCACGTTTCCCGTTCCGGAATCAGGCAAGACAAGACCTGTGGCTCTTAAGGCTCCTGTACTTATACTTCCTCACTCACTCCCAAACTCTCTAACTCCCCAACTCCCAAACTCCTAGTAGTTCCACGGGTACAGGTCCGGCTCTTTGGCGCCGCGGCTCTTCATCCGGATGGGGTGCACCGCCTCGGTTTCCTCAAAGTATAAAAAGGCATCGTAGCGCTCTGGGATGATGGTGGGCACGTAATTGCCGAACATCTCATACTTCGGGTCATACACCACCCCGATGGCGCGGTGGCCGATATAGTCCTGCACCTCCGGCACCTGCTTCAGGTCTTTGGAAAGTATGATCTTGTCGTCGGTGCTGACCTTATGGAGGAACTCCTCCCAGCTGCCGCTGGCGGCGGGCGGTACGTCCATTTTCTGCATGGGCGCTCCCCAGGCCTTACCCGCTATTACGGTGCCCTGGTAGGTGCCAAAGCCCACCAGCCGCACGTTGGCGCGGCCATACTTCTCGCGGGCCAGCTGGCCGATGTTGTGCATGCCGTTGTCGGCCATGTCAGTGTAGCGGGCGTCGCCGATGTGCGTGTTGTGCTCCCAGACAATAGCTTTGGAGCCGGGGCCGTGGAACTCCAGCAGGCGGTCCAGGGTCTCCATCATATGGCTGTCGCGCACGTTCCAGGAGCTGGCGCTGCCACCAATCATGGCCCGGTAGTACTTCTCGGCGTTTGCGGCCACCAGGGCGTTCTGCCGGGTGTTGAAATCCTGCTCGGGGTCGTTGCCGAAGCTGCGCTGCTGCTGTACCTTCTGCAGCATCTCGATTACCTCGCGCTCGCAGTCGGTGGGCACGAAGGCGGTGGCGCGGGCATAGTTCTGGGGGTCGCGGTTAAAGGGCTCGAAGCAGTTGATGGCCAGGCGCGCGGCCTCGGCGGCCTGCCCGTCATTCCGCTCCAGGTAGTGCACGATCTGCTCCAGGCTCTCCCACAGGCTGTACACGTCCAGCCCGTAAAAACCGGCTTTCTCGCCCTGCAGGCGCTGATTGTTGTGCTCCCGCAGCCACTCCACCAGCGCCGCCACCTCCCAGTTGGCCCACATCCAGGTGGGCCAGCGGCGGTATACTTCCAGCACCTCGGCAATCTTGCCGCCGGCGTTGGGGTAGCCCTTCACCAGGCGGTTCACAGCATAGCACTCGGGCCAGTCTCCTTCCACAGCAATAAAGTGGAAGCCCTTCTCCTGTATCAGCCGCCGAGAGATGGCCGTGCGCCAGGTATAGTATTCGGAGGTGCCGTGCGAGGCCTCCCCCAGCATCACCACGCGGGCATCGCCAATCTCCTGCAGTAAAACATCCAGGTCTTTCTCCTTTGTGAGTGCCGTGTAATGAAAAGGTTTCTGTCCCATAGCCGTGGTGAATAGTATGCGTGCGCGTCATCGAATTGTGCTGTATTGTACTTTCCTTGAGCGGTTTATGTTCCACAAAATAAAACACCCGCTCTACTTCTGCAGTAAAGCGGGTGCAACCTATAAGTATAAGTATAAGTATGCTGCCTGATCAGGATTGGTTCTGCTGGGAGAACACCCTGCGCAGCAGCTCCGTGGTACGGGCAAGCGGGTTCTCGCGTATCTTCAGCTCCTCCTCCGCCACAAGCGTGAACAGGCCGTCGATGGCTTTCTGGGTAGCGTAGTCGTCCAGGTCGGGGTTAACTTTTTGCACCAGCGGGATCTTGTTGTACTGGTTCACCAGGTCGGCGTAGTAGCGGGTGGCGTTCGTCTTCTCCAGCGATCTGACCATCACCGGGTTGAAAGCATCATACAGCTGCTGCGAGGTGGTGCGCTTGAGGTAGTTGGTGGCGGCGTCCTTGTCGCCCCGAAGTATGCCCCAGGCATCCTGTATGGTCATCTGTTTGATGGCGCTCACGAAGATCGGCACGGCACTCTTGGCGGCGTCCTCGGCGCCACGGTTCAGGGTCAGGATGAACTTATCCACCTCGTTGCCCAAACCCACCTGGCGCAGGGTATTCTCCACGCGCTGCACATCCTTCGGGAAAGGGATACGGATAAGGGAGTTGCCGTAAAAGCCGTCGGTCTGGGAGGCCCTGCCCGCGCCGTTGCCGATGCCCACCTCCAGCGCCTGCTTCAGGCCGGCAGCTACCTCGGTTTGGGTGAGCGGGGCGTTCGCGGTGCCGGCCAGCACGCCGTCCACGGTGCGCTGCAGGTCGGTTACGGTGCAGGCGGAGGCGCCGAGCGCCACGGCTATCGCAGAAGTATAAATCAGTTTCTTCATAAAAGGGTAGGTATAGGTTCTGTTTGATTTAAAAGTATAAAACCCGGGCCTGTAAAGTATGGCTCCGGCAATTTGTGTGATCTGCCACAACATCTTTACCTTTATCAGGTTTAAGAGAGCTAAACATAAATCAGACCACAACGATAGATGAAAGCAGTTACTGCGGAGATAATCACCATCGGAGACGAGATCCTGTACGGCCAGATCGTGGACACCAACTCCGCCTGGATGGGCACCGAGCTCACCAAAATCGGGGTAAAGGTAAAGCAAATTACGTCCATATCCGATAACGCCGTCCACATTGCGCAGGCCCTGGACGAGGCTAAAACCCGCGCCGACATCATCCTGATCACCGGCGGCCTGGGCCCCACCAAGGACGATTTGACCAAGCACGTGCTGGCCGACTACTTCCATACTTCCCTGAAGCTGCACGAGCCCTCGCTGGCCGACATCGCGGCCATCTTCAGGGTGCGGGGCATCGAGCTGACGGAGCTGAACCGCCAGCAGGCTTTTCTGCCGGAGAGCTGCATGCCGGTGCGCAACGCGCTGGGAACGGCGCCGGGCATGTGGTTTGAGCAGGACGGGAAGGTGTTTGTGTCGATGCCGGGGGTGCCCTTCGAGATGAAGCGCATGATGACCGACCTTGTGCTGCCGCAGCTCAAAGCCTACTTCAAAACCCCGCACATCATCCACAGGGTGATACAAACCGTGGGCCTGCCGGAGTCTATACTTGCCGAGCGCTTGGAGGCCTGGGAAACCAGCCTGCCCGAACACCTGAAGCTGGCCTACCTGCCGCACCTGGGCGGCGTGAGACTCCGCCTGACGGGCCAAAGTATGGACGAGGCCGCGCTGGAGCAGGAACTGCAGCAGGAGGTGGACAAGCTACCGGACCTCATCGGCAAGTATATTTTTGCCTACGGCGAGGTGCCGCTGGAGGAGGCCATCGGGCGGTTACTGAAAGAGCGCGGCCTGACGGTGGCCACTGCCGAAAGCTGCACCGGCGGCTTTCTGGCCCACAAATTCACCAGCATAGCAGGCAGCTCGGCCTATTTTACCGGTGGCTTGGTGGCCTACCATAACGAGGTAAAAATACGGGAGCTAAGTATACATCCCGAAACCCTGCAGCAGCAAGGCGCCGTAAGCGAGGCTACCGTGCGCGCCATGGCCGAGAACGTGCGCCAGAAGTTCGGCACCGACATTGGCCTGGCCACCAGCGGCATTGCCGGCCCCGATGGCGGCACGCCCGACAAGCCCGTGGGCACGATCTGGATCGCCTACGCCGACAAGTATAAAACCGAGGCCAAGCTGCTCAATTACAATAAGAACAGGCTGCTCAATATAGAGTACACCACCATGGCCGTGCTGAACCTGCTGCGCCAAAGTTTGGAGCCAACGGTTGAGGAATAGCTCAAAATAATTAACTTTGTTCCAACTTTTCACACAGCAGGCCTGAAAAGGGGTTAGTACTCACTCGCTTTTGAGAGCCCTGCATCTTTTCCTGAATTAAAAACGATCAACGTATAACGACACATATGGCACTTGTAGAAATGATTATGCCCAAGATGGGCGAGAGTATCATGGAAGGTACCGTTCTGAAATGGCTCAAAAGCGTGGGTGACCCCATTGAGCAGGACGAATCGGTGCTGGAGGTAGCTACAGATAAAGTGGACACGGAGGTGCCTGCCCTGCAAGGCGGTATCCTGAAGGAGATTCTGGTACAGGAGGGTGAGGTGGTGGCCGTTGGCGCTCCGATCGCCATTATCGCTACCGACGGTGAGGACACCGGCGCTCCTGCTGCCCCTGCCGCTACCGAGGCTCCCGCCACTTCCGCGGCTGCCCCTGAGGCCGCATCTCAGCAAGCTGCCGCTGCCTCCGCCCCTGCCGGCGCTGTAGCCAAACTCGACCAGCCCGCCACTGGCCGCTTCTACTCGCCGCTGGTGCTCAACATTGCCCGCGAGGAAGGCATTTCGATGCAGGAACTGGAGTATATTCCGGGTACCGGCAAAGAAGGTCGCGTGTCTAAGAAAGATATTCTGGAGTATGTAGAAAGCCGTAAAAACGCCCCTGCCGCCGCTCCGCAGGCACAGGCTCCGGCTGCTCCACAACCACAGGCCGCCCCTGCCCCTGCCGCTCAGCCACAGGCAGCCGCCCCTCAGGTGAAACCGGCCGCCTCCTACGGTGGCAACACAGAGCTGATCGAGATGGACCGCATGCGCAAAATGATCGCCGACCGCATGGTGGACAGCAAGCGCATCTCTCCGCACGTTACCTCGTTTGTGGAGGCCGACGTGACCAACCTCGTGAACTGGCGAAACAAGTGGAAGAACGAGTACAAGAAGCGCGAGGGCGAGAATCTGACCTTCACGCCGATCTTCATCCAGGCCATTGCCAAAGCCATCCAGGACTTCCCGATGATCAACGTGTCAGTAGACGGTGGCACCATCATCCGCCACAAGGACATCAACATCGGTATGGCCGTGGCCCTGCCAAGCGGTAACCTGATCGTGCCCAACATCAAGAACGCCGACCAGCTGAACCTGAACGGGCTGACCAAGAAGGTGAACGACCTGGCCAACCGTGGCCGCATCAACAAACTGACGCCGGACGACCTGGCGGGCGGCACCTACACCGTGTCTAACGTGGGCTCCTTCGGCAACGTGATGGGCACGCCGATCATCATGCAGCCGCAGGTGGCCATCATGGCCGTGGGCGCTATCAAGAAAAAGCCGGCTGTGATCGAGACGCCGGAGGGTGATTTAATCGGTATCCGCCACTTCATGTTCCTGTCGCACTCCTACGACCACCGCGTGGTGGACGGCTCGCTGGGCGGCATGTTCGTGCGCCGTGTGGCCGATTACCTGGAGCAGTTCGACGTGAACCAGGCGATCTAACCCTACCGCACTTTTGTAAAAGTATAGAGCCTGCTTCGTAACCGGAGCAGGCTTTCTTTTTAAATTCTTCAGAAAAAACGGCACTTTTTGCGGTGGCCAAAGTATAAATTAGCAAATTGGTATATTATTACGCATTGTCCTGACCTTACACGAGTCATAAACTATGAGAAGCATATTACCCTGGATACTGGCCGCCATTTTCCTGTTTCTGGCGCTATACTTTTACTGGCAGAAAAACGAGGCCGAGAGCCGCCTGCATATTGCCGATACCCAGGTGGCTGAGATTGACCAGGAACTGGAGGAGCAAACCGAGGCCGTGGACTCGCTGGAGGAAATGGTGCTGCCGCCCGATACCATGAACCTGGTGCCGCCGGGCGGCGCCGCGTTTGTGGACGAGCTGGGCTCCCTGAGCCAAAGCGACATCCAGCGCCTGAAGCGCAAGGGCCTGAAGAACCCGGAAACCGACCTGATGAACGACCTGAACCGCAAGCAAGAGGAACTCCTGTCCACTAAGGGCGTGCTGGGCGGCACCATGGCCATCCGCGACACCCGCATCCTGAACGATCGCTACGCCATGGCCTACTACGAGGACGGCCACATTGGCGGCTACATGCTGCTGAAGTATGAGGTAAAGGACGGCAGGATCAGTTGGACCGTTATCGATGACTACCGGCTGTAAAGTATGAACTAAAGTATGAAACGAAGCTTCACCCTGCTTTTTCTGCTCCTCTGCCTGGTAGCAAAGGCACAAACCACCTCCCCTGAAAACCGCATCGTGAAAGTAGCCGACACCGAAGACACCGACCCGGCCTTCCGCAACTATAGCAAGGGCATGCTCAACGAGATGGCGGTGGCAGGCTACGGCGCCGCAAACCTGCTGGAGTTCCCGCAGACCATCCCTGTGTCGGCAGTGGTGAAGGTGGTGTTTGAGCTAAAGTAATTTCCTAGCACAAGATTTGTGTGGAAGAAGTATAACGTATAAAACCCAGCTACACGATGACGACATTACTCCTAAGTATACTCTTGCCCCTCTCCTTTATACTTTCAGACACTTCTATAGTTTCAGACACTTCGCAACTGCGCCTGCAGCAGGACCTGCAGAAAGACCTCAACCGCCTGCAGCAGGCTAGCAGCTACTTCATCAGCGACAACAGCAACCTGAGCCCCACCGTGGAGACCGTGGCACAGGACCTGCAGCTGTTCGCGCTGGTGGCTAACCTCGATCTAAGCCAGGCCACCTATGTGCAGCAACAGCAGGGCCCCCACCAGGTGCACCGCTGGATGTTTGACGCAGGCGAGATCCGCAGCATCGTGCAGATACAAAGCAATATTGCCCTGGACACCGTGGTTACGCAGCGCTACCTCGAGAACCGTCCCCCCACCCAGCACCGCATCCAGAACAGCTTCAGTTTCCGCACGTACCTCATTTCCACAGTCTCAGAGCCGGACAAGCTATACTACCTGACAGAGGAGCAGCAGGGCCTGCTGGCTTACCGAATGGGCGAAAAGCAGGTAGAGATAACCTATGCCGCTGCCAAAGAAGGCCTCAGCGACATCCTGCCAGCGTATAAGGCGGAAGTGCAGCAGTTGAGCGCCGGGTTCCGGCAATAGCCACATCCTCCCCTCCCCCAAACTGCCTTTTAAGGAACCCATTTTGAAAACAGTATGGCTTCAGCTCCCGCGCACGAGTGCCTTCTGTTAGGCCGGCCCTGGCAGCGCCTTTCGGTTTATACTTGCTTTTACAACTCGAAGCACATCCTGTAAGTAAAGTATACTTCAGTAATTATGTCGCAGTGGCGGCAGGTTTGCTCCGGCAGTCCAGCCAACAAGTATGGACGGGTGGCCGTTTGCTGACAGATTGACATAAAAAATGGGTTATCTCCCTGTTGGCACATACCTTGTTAAAACAGAAGTAACCTTAAAGGAAAATTGAATCAGCAACTATAAATAAAACTATAGAATGGGAAAAATAATAGGCATTGACTTAGGTACTACAAACTCTTGCGTTGCCGTAATGGAGGGTAACGAGCCGGTTGTGATACCTAACAGCGAAGGACGCCGCACGACTCCGTCTATCGTAGCATTTTTGGATAACGGGAACGGCGAGCGTAAAGTGGGGGACCCGGCCAAGCGCCAGGCCATCACCAACCCTAAAAACACGATCGCCTCTATCAAGCGCTTCATGGGCCACAGCTACAACGAGGTGAGCGAAGAGGCAAAGCAGGTTTCCTATGAAATCGTACAGGGCAGCAACAACACCCTGCGCGTGAAGATCGGCGACAGAGAGTACACGCCGCAGGAAATCTCCGCCATGGTGCTTCAGAAGATGAAGGCCACTGCAGAAGAATACCTGGGCACAACGATTACAGAGGCCGTAATTACGGTACCGGCATACTTCAACGACGCACAGCGCCAGGCCACCAAAGAGGCCGGTCAGATTGCAGGCCTAGAGGTGAAGCGTATCATCAACGAGCCTACGGCAGCCGCGCTTGCCTACGGTCTGGACAAGAAGAGCATCGACCAGAAGATCGCTGTGTTCGACCTGGGCGGCGGTACGTTCGATATCTCCATCCTGGAACTGGGTGATGGTGTGTTCGAGGTACTTTCCACCAACGGCGACACGCACCTGGGCGGCGACGACTTTGACCAGAAAATTATCAACTGGCTGGCCGATGAGTTCAAAAACGACGAAGGCCTGGACCTGCGCAAAGATCCAATGGCCCTGCAGCGCCTGAAGGAGGCTGCCGAGAAAGCTAAGATTGAACTCTCCTCATCTCAGGAAACAGAGATCAACCTGCCTTACATTATGCCGGTAGACGGCGTGCCGAAACACCTGGTGCGCAAACTGACCCGCGCCAAGTTCGAGCAGCTGACAGACGATCTGATCCGCCGCTCCATGGAGCCTTGCAAGAAGGCCCTTCAGGACGCCGGCCTGTCTACTTCAGACATTGACGAGGTTATCCTGGTGGGTGGCTCTACCCGCATACCTAGAGTTCAGGAAGAAGTAGAGAAGTTCTTCGGCAAGAAGCCTTCCAAAGGCGTGAACCCGGATGAGGTGGTGGCCATTGGTGCTGCTATCCAGGGTGGCGTACTGACAGGGGAAGTGAAAGACGTGCTCCTGCTGGACGTAACGCCGCTTTCACTGGGCATCGAGACCATGGGCGGCGTGATGACCAAGCTGATCGAGTCGAACACGACCATTCCTACCAAGAAGTCAGAGACGTTCTCTACCGCTTCGGATAACCAGCCATCCGTGGAGATCCATGTGCTGCAGGGCGAGCGCCCCATGGCCAAGGACAACCGCACGATCGGCCGCTTCCACCTGTCCGACATTCCGCCGGCACCGCGCGGTGTACCGCAGATCGAAGTTACTTTTGACATCGACGCCAACGGTATCCTGCACGTAACGGCCCGTGATAAGGCAACAGGCAAGGAGCAGAAGATCCGCATCGAGGCCTCTTCCGGTCTGAGCGAGCAGGAAATCGAGAAGATGCGCAAGGAGGCCGAAGCCAACGCCGAGGCTGACAAGAAGGCCAAGGAAGAGATCGAGAAGCTGAACACAGCCGACTCCATGATCTTCCAGACCGAGAAGCAGCTGAAGGAGTATGGCGATAAACTGTCCGCAGGCAACAAGTCGAACATCGAGAACGCACTGGGCGAGCTGAGAACCGCCCACGGAGCCAAAGACATCGCCGGCATAGACAAAGCCCTCGAGAACCTGAACAACGCGTGGAGCGCGGCCTCTCAGGAGATGTACGCGGCCACACAAGGCCAGGGAGCACCGGGCGCTGAGGCAGGCAATGGTCAGCCTGGCGGTCCGCAGGGTGCAGCCAATGACGGCGGCGTAACCGACGTGGACTACGAAGAAGTAGACGGCAACACCAACAAATAAGCATCTAAAACTCAAACTATAGTGAAACACCCCAGCCGGAATCCGGCTGGGGTGTTTTTGTTTCCGGGCCTCAACATGCTGCTTTTATATATAGGAGAAATATGAAAGTTTTACTGGAATGGCGTACTTGCATGTTTCAAGACCTTTCGACTTCCATACTTCCATGAAACAACTTTACATCACCCTCACCTTCCTGTTTATTTGCAGCCTGTCCTTCGCCCAGAAAAGCTTTCAGCCCGGCTATATTGTGCAGCACGGGGATACAGTTCGCGGCCTGGTGGACTACCGGGGCGCCATGCGCAGTTCCGTGGTCACCACTTTCAAGCAACAGGAAAGCGCCGCTGAGCAAACCTTCACACCCCACGACATTACGGCCTACGGATTTGATAGCGGACAGAAACACTTTGAGGCATTTGACATTCCTGTGACAGCAGGAGCGGATACGACCAAGGAGCGGGTGTTCCTGGATGTGCTGGTGAAGGGCCGTGCAAGTGTGTACTATTACCGCGATTCGTTTCACAAGGACCGCTACTTCCTTAAAAAGGAGGCCCAGCCACTGATAGAACTGATTTACGAGGAGATCAAGCTGAAGGACCTGAACTCGGGGAAGCTGTATAAAGCGGAGAAACGGGACTATACCAACACGATTGCCGTAGCCTTTGCCGACTGCGAGAAGATAAGAGCCAGCAGGTACAAAGACCTGATGTTCACGGCTAGTGCCCTGGCAGACATAACAGAGGCATACAACCAATGCGTGGGCGACGGAGCTCCTACCCAAAAAGCCGGCAGAAAGAAATCTAAACTTACCTTTGCCCCTGCCCTGACCTACACCTCCAGCACCTTTACGCTGAAAGGCGATGAGCACCCGGTTAGCCAGGGAAAGTATAAAAATGAGTCCGTAGGCCTGGGGGGCGGTATCACTGCCAATGTCACCATTCCACGGCTAAACGAGAAACTATCCCTTCAGGCCGATCTCTTATACATGCCCTTCAGGCAGACAGCCTCCTTCAACCACAGAAACAACCTTGGCTTCAACTATGCCTACGACGTTGTTTTTGATGTGGATTACCTCAAAGTGCCGGTCCAGCTTATGTATACGTACCCGAATGGCAGAATCAGGCCATACGTTAGCGCGGGGCTTGTGAACAACATGGCGGTGCAGGTAACACAGCAGGCCACCCGAACAGACTACTATGACCCGGACGAACCCAGAGTGCGGGAGCAGGAAGCTTTCGGGGAGGGCGGCTTCAGGAAGCGCACGCTGGGCATAACGGCAGGCGCAGGCATGTCCATCCCGTTCGGAGGAAAGGCCTTGTTATTGAGCGTGAGATATGAGGCGAATGAAAACTCCTCTGCTATCCACTCTGTTTCCGCCAAGGCCCGGCATGTATACGTTATGCTGGGCTATCGGCTCTAGGAAGTCATGCCTCTAAAGTGGCGGCCCCTGCAGTTCAATCGCTGCAGGGGCTTTCTTTTTATAATCTCTTGGGCAACCATACCATGAATTCCACAGAATCTAGGATTAAAGTATACTTTTGGCATTGTTCGCAGGAGCACCTCCCTCTAAAAGTTTAATTTTACAACCATGACGCCGGCTGCAACATTAAGTATACAGGCCGCTTCATACTTCTAGGCGAAGTATGAAAATTCGGGCAATCCCATATAGTTAGGCCGTTCCTTCCTCCCCGCTAACATCCGATCAACCACATTCACTACTAATTAATTAACGCACATAACTTTGTTATAACATTTCCGGAACAGAATTAAACGATACAATCCCTTAAAGCATTTTTACTAAACTTTTCCGTGAGCGGTTTTGTTCGCATCAAAATAATAATCACTATTGCAGGAAAATAAAGCTGAGACAAAGTATAAAATAATACAATTTACAATTCCTTACCTTATTGCGTTTATATGGCATACACTTACCCTCCTGCATCTTTATATAAAGCCCTTTCTGCACTTCATCCCCAGGTACACTACGCGGGCAGGTATGCATCAGCACCCGCTGGCCTTGCCCTTTTCCGTCAGCACCCCTGCAGTTAATTTAGCCTCCAACGTATAAGTACTGAAGTTTATGAGGCTATTATCCTTAACCATCGGTTTGGTGATGGTGCTCGGGAACCTGTGTGTGCAGGCAGAAACCTACTATGTCAGCCGCGCCGGCAACGACAGTTATACCGGCGTTTCGAAAACAAGCGCATGGGCAAGTATAGACAAAGTAAACGCCACGCAGTTTGCACCCGGAGACACCATCCTGTTTGAAGGAGAAGAGATCTTCCCCGGGAGCCTGGGCTTTGGAGAAGAAGTGAAAGGGACTCCGCAGAACCCGATCGTGCTTGGCTCGTTCGGGACCGGCAGAGCCGTTATCAGCAGTGGCACCCAGAAAGGCTTCTGGCTATACAATACCTCCGGCTTTAAGATCGAGGACCTGGTATTTGAGGGGGCCGGCAGAACGATCAGCACCACTGCCGGTATGGAGATTTACATGGATTTGCCCGGCTCGAAGCTCCCTTATATTGCCATCCATAATGTAGAAGTATACGGCTATCGCGAGGCGGGCATCAGCATCGGCAGTTGGGATACTGACCAGGGCTTCCGCGATATCTCCATTACCAATACCTCCTCCCATGATAACGGTGATGCGGGCATAGCTATATGGGCGCAGGATAACCTACTGCCGCACCAGAATGTCTACATTGCCCACTCCAAAGCCTATAATAACGCCGGTATTCCTACCAAAACACACTCTCACAGCGGCAACGGCATAGTAATAGGCGGTGTTGACGGGGGAGTAATTGAATATTGCGAGGCCTATAATAACGGCTGGCTGAATGCTTGGACCAGTGGCGGTCCTGTAGGAATCTGGTGCTATACCAGCAACAACGTCATCATCCAGCACAACGAGTCGCACCACAATAAAACGGGCACCACCAAGGATGGCGGCGGGTTTGACATCGACGGCGGCAGCACGAACTGCATCCTGCAGTATAACTACTCCCACGACAACGAAGGGGCCGGGTATCTTTTAGCTCAATTCTATGAGGCCAAGGAGATGAAGGACCTGACCATCCGCTACAACATCAGCGAAAATGATGGCAGGAAGAACGGCTATGGTGCCATTCACCTTTGGTCCTCCGGCTCAAACGGCGGCATCCAGAACGCGCAGATCTACAACAACACCATTTACCTGACGCCATCCGCTAACGGAACACCGAAGGCCGTGTGGGTGCAGACGGGTGGTGCAACGGCTGCGACTTTCCGCAACAACCTCTTTGTGACCACAGGTGGAGTGGGGCTGGTGCAGGTAGATGCAAAGGTGACAGCCAATGTGCGGTTCGAAGGCAATAATTACTGGTCGTCTGGTGCCACGCCTTCTTTTAACTGGGCAGGTAAGGTGTACAACTCGCTTACCAACTGGCGCACCAATACCAAGCAGGAGTTGCGGAATGGAGTAGCACTCGGCTATGCGCTTAACCCTGTGCTGAAGGAGCCGGGTAAAAGCATAACCATCGCTGACCCCAAGCGGCTCTATACGCTGGAGGGCTACAAACTGCTTCGTAGCTCTCCCCTGATTGGCAAAGCACTGAACCTGGCAGCTGATTTCAGCATCGCCACCGGCAAGAGGGACTTCTGGGGCAACAGCATTGCGCAGCGGAACGACCTGTGCATCGGAGCGCATCAGCTAACCAACAGCAGCAGCGCCTGCCTGTATGGCGGCCCGCAGCCACTTACCTTTGGGCTTGCCGCGACAGGCATCTATAGCGGTCCGGGCGTGGCAGAAGGCATGTTTACCCCGCAAGCAGCCGGGGCAGGCAACCAAGCCCTGGCCTATACCTACACCGATGAGCAAGGAACGACGCAAATAGCCCATCATACGGTTCTGGTAATCGATACGCAGGAGACGGCGTGGACCGGAGGCGGCGCCACTTCCGACTGGTTCGACCAGCAAAACTGGAGTACCTGCGTGCCGACTTCTTTGATTGATGTCAGTATCCCTGCTCCAAATGAAAGTATACTTTTTTATCCCGTTATCATGCAGGGCAGGCACGCCAAGGTGCTTAACCTTGATGCAGCAGCCGCCCTGGTGCTGGAACAAGATGCTTTTCTGGAGATTTTTGGCAACCTGTCTGGTTCAGGGCTGCAAACCCATCCCACCTCCAGAATTATCCTTACCAGCGATACACAGCAGGTCGTACCCGGAGGCTCCTACGGTCATTTAGTTTTAACAGGCCCAGGCTCCAGAAAGCTGCAGGATGACGTTGTTATTACCAGCCTCCTGGATTTAGGACAGGGGAAGGTATACCTGGGAGGTAAAAACCTTGCCCTTGCGGAGCAGGCCACTATTAAAAACTACAGCGCGAGCAACTACATTGTGACAGACGGCGAAGGCAGGTTAACCTACCAATCAATGGGATCTGGAAAGGAGAGGGTCTTTCCAATTGGAACATCAAAAAGCTATGCGCCGGTTAAACTCATCAATAATGGCACGCCAGACAACTTCAGCATAGGGGTGGAAGAAAGGAACCAGGTATTTACCGATTCAGGGGAGCAGGCTACCTCTATAAACAAAACATGGCATATTGACGAGGCCGTAACAGGGGGGTCTGATGTAACCTTGGCGCTGCAGTGGAGCAAGTATGATGAGCCGGAATACTTTAACAGGGGCGAAAGTTTTGTAAGCCACTACGAGGGCGAAACCTGGCAGGTTATGGAAAGCAGCATGGGCTCTGTAACACAGGGCAGCATCCCAGATATGTATAACATCACCCTGAGCGGCGTATCGTCCTTCTCCCCGTTTACAGTGGCAAGCACTAGCTCTGTGCCGACTCCCCTTCCTGTCACCTTGGCTAAGTTTATGGCTAGCCGCCAGGGTGCCGATGTGCTGCTGGCATGGGAAACAGCCTCTGAGAAAGATAATTCCGGTTTCGGGGCGGAAGTTTCGGAGGATGGAAAAACATTCAGGCAGCTAGGCTTTGTGCAAAGCAAGTCCCCTAACTCCCAAACAAAACTATCCTATACTTTCCGCGACACGGAAGCAGGCAAGGCAGGCACCCGGTACTATCGGCTGCGGCAGGTTGACCTGGATGGTACTGCCTCCTACTCTGCTGTGAAGGCGGTAGCGTTCCCACGGGCTGATCTCAACTTTTCGGTATACCCCAATCCTTTCTTCGACAGGATCATGCTCGAGATCGAATCCCCGGGCAGCGAGACACTGGTACTTACGCTAACAGATGCAAAGGGGCGCCAGATCTTGCATACAACTGCACTGCTGCAGCCAGGGCTTACCCGGCTCCCTATTAGCCTGCCGCAGGTACAGGAGGCAGGATTTTATTACCTTACCGCTTATTTCAAGGGCAAGACCTATCATTTTAAACTTGTTAAAAAGTAGGCGAAGTATAAAAAGTTAAGCCAAAGCGGTTATACTTCTTCAGAGGCAGATAGCAACCCTATCTGCCTCTTTTGTTCCGATGGGCCCCGTTTATAAAACTTTTTTAACAATAAATTATACGCATCTCACAATCCCTCGTATAAGTTACGGTTAAGGGGCCACCGATGTCACCCCTTCCGAGCATGCAGCCCCCGGTCAATCGGCAGTGTGGCATAACATAACCCAGCTTTTTGAGGAGTTTCATGTCTGTACCAAAAGTTAAATGGGATTGGGAGATTACCAGCCAAACAAGTTACTGGGGGGCCAGCCTGCGGGAGCTGTGGGCTTTCCGTCATTTGTTAGAAGGGCTCGTGAAACGAAACTTCCTGCTGCGCTACCAGCAAACCGTGCTGGGGCCCTTCTGGATACTCTTTCCCCCGCTGCTCACCCTTGTCACCTATGTGCTGGTGTTCGGCAAACTGGTGGGTATCCCCACCGGAACGCTGCCTCCCGTGCTGTTTTATTTTGCCGGCATCATACTTTGGAGTTTTTTCAACGACAGCTTTACAGGCACCGCCACTACGTTCCGGGATAATGTGCACTTGTTTAGCAAAGTATACTTTCCCAGGATCATCATCCCGCTGTCTGTTATCCACACGCAGCTGTACAATTTTCTGATTCAATTCCTGCTGATGCTGCTCCTGGTAGCCTATTATTGGCTCTTCCAGGATTTACGCCCGACGCTAAGTATAACGGTGATGTGGTTCCCTGTGGTGGTGCTGGCCACGGCGCTGCTAGCGCTGGGAATGGGGCTGTTCTTCTCGGTCCTCACAGCCAAGTACCGTGATATGGGCTATGTGATCAGCCTGGGCGTTCGGCTGCTGATGTATGTGACGCCTGTCATTTACCCCATGTCTGCCGTTCCGGAGAAGGTGCGATGGCTGGTGCAGCTAAATCCTCTGTCGCCCCTATTCGAGGCTTTCCGCCTTTCATTATTAGGAGAGGGCACTGTCTCGCCGTGGCAACTGACCTACAGCGTCCTGTTTACAGTGGTGTTTTTTGGAGCAGCGCTGCTTCTATTTAACAAGCAGGGGGATAAACTCATCGATGTAGTATAAACCTATGGCGGAAAAGATCATCCAGGTAGAAAACATCTCCAAGCTATACCGCCTGGGCACTATCGGCACGGGTTCCTTCCGGCAGGACCTGCAATGGTGGTGGAACCTGTATGTGATGGGGAAGAAGGATCCCTTTTTCCACCTGGATAAGACGGCCCCTCCAGGTGTAGTTGCCGACCAAATCTGGGCGCTACGCGATGTGAGTTTCGATGTGAAGCAGGGGGAGTCCATGGGCATTGTGGGCAGCAACGGCTCCGGCAAGTCTACGCTCTTGAAAATCATCTCGCGGATCGTGAAGCCGACCACAGGAGTGGTGCGGGGCAGAGGCAAGGTAAGCAGTTTACTGGAGGTGGGCACAGGCTTTAACAAGGAGCTGACGGGCCGCGAGAATATTTACATCAGCGGCTACATTTTAGGGATGAACAAAGTTGAAGTTGCCGCCAAGTTCGACGAGATTGTAGCTTTTTCGGGGATTGAGGAGTTTGTGGATACGCCCGTCAAGCGTTACTCTTCGGGCATGTACGTGCGCCTGGCCTTTGCCGTGGCCGCCCACCTGGAGCCCGACATTCTGATCGTAGACGAGGTGCTGGCCGTAGGCGACGCTGATTTTCAGAAAAAGTGCCTGGGTAAGATGCGGGAAGTATCGCAGGCCGAGGGACGCACCATCCTATTTGTCAGCCACAACATGCAGGCCGTCAACACCCTTTGCGACAGGGCCATCTGGCTCAACAAAGGGCAAATGCTGGAGATGGGGCCTTCCTCCGCTGTGGTAAACAAGTACATTGCCAGCCTTCAGAAACTGCAGCTGGGGCAAAAGTGGCAAACACCGCAGGAAGCTCCCGGAAACAAGTACATACGCTTCAAGCAGGTGGAGCTCATCCCGCATGTCGAGCAGTCGGACGGCGTTATAGACGTCAGGACCCCGCTAACGGTAAAGTTTCAGTTCTGGAACATGCTCGAGGAGATGAGCCTGAACGTGGGCATTGTGTTATACTCCTACACCGGCGACTGCATCTTTGATCTGTTATCCCCTACCCTGCACTGCCATACCGGTTTGGTGGAGGGCGAGTGCACCATTCCCGGCAACTTCCTCAACGACGGGTCTTACTACATCACCCTGACGATCGCCAAGGAGGCTTCTATTCCGGTGTACAACCTGGATGAGTGCCTCTCTTTTGATGTGGAGGACTATCGGGCAGACATCTGCTATTTCGAGAAATGGTGGGGGGCGGTGCGGCCTAAATTCCCTTTTAAGCTGGTAAATCACCAGGAAGCATATCAGATAATCAGATAAGCAGGTAAAACGATGCAGCCACCGCTCTACACGATAAAACATATTCGCCTCGACCAGCCGCACGCGCCGCTGCATTCGTTCTGCCTGGTGCCGCGCAGCTACCTGGTGTTCTGGTGGGAGCATGTGGCGTTGGGCCATGTATACATAGAAGCCATGGAGCGCCTGACTACGGAGGCTTTTTACGCAAAACTGCGAAAGGCCTTCTCACCCTCCCTGCAACAGTATGTCCCGGAGTTAGCTGAAAACGATGCAGCCTGGCAACAGCTTTTTACGGAAGGGTACACTGCCGCCGGGGCTGCCGCTTTGCAGGAGGCATTGGCACGGCACAAGCCGGAAAGTACACCAGCGGAGGTAGCGGTCTCTGTCGTGATCTGCACCCGCAACAGGGCGGCCTACTTAGAAAAGTGCCTCGAGCAACTCCATCAGCTTAGTTGTGTGCCCCAGGAGATCATTGTCGTGGATAACGCTCCTTTGGATGATACCTCTTACCAGGTAGCCTCCAGGTATAAAAAGGTGGTGTATGTGAAAGAGCCCAGGGCTGGCCTGGATATCGCCCGGAATACCGGAGCTATGAGCGCCACCTGCGAGGTGGTGGCCTTCACCGATGATGACGTGCTGGTCCACCCGATGTGGGTGTACTGGGTCTGGCAAACGTTTCAGAACAAGTCGGTTGCGGCCATGACGGGACTGATTATTGCGTCCCAGCTCCACACCAGGGCTCAGGTAAATTTTGAGAAGCACTGGAGCTTTAACAGGGGCTACGCAGACAAAGTATACACCGGGGATTTTATCCATTCCACGCTGTCTATCGGCCCTCCTGTGTGGGAGATAGGGGCAGGCGCGAACATGGCCTTCCGAAAGTCGGTCTTCGAGCAGGTGGGCCTTTTTAACGAGTACCTGGATGTGGGCGCAGCCGGCTGTAACGGAGACTCCGAGATGTGGTACCGCATCCTGGCCAATGGCTTAGCCATCCATTACAACCCGAGAGCCATCGTTTTTCATGAGCACCGCAATGAGACAGGAAGGTTGAAACACCAGCTCTTTTACTACATGCGCGGCTTTACGGTGGCAGCGCTGCTGCAACAGCGGCAGAAAGCAGAAGCCGGCTACAAAAGGCACTTGTATTCGGTGCTACCCAAATTCTATCTGAAACTGATCAGGAGAGGATTCCCCTACTACCGGTCCAGAACCTCTACCATTTGGGCAGAAATGACAGGCATCGTGTCAGGCCTGATCTACTACAGAAGAAATCAGAAGAAACTACTCAAGTCAATAAGCAAATAACGTGGCTATCCCCTTCTCCATAAGCTCTGCTCCGCTGGTCTCCGTGGTGATCCCGTGCTACAACCACGGCAAATACCTCCGGGAGGCCGTGGAGAGTGTGCAACGGCAGACTTATCCTGCTATTGAGGTTATTGTGGTGGATGATGGTTCCATAGACGACACCAAAGCAGTTGCTCAGTCAATCGAAGGCGTGACATACGTTTACCAGGAAAATCAGGGCTTATCGGCTGCGCGCAACACCGGTATCCGGCAAAGCAAAGGCGAGCTGCTGGTATTTCTGGATGCCGATGACTGGCTTTACCCGGATGCGTTGGAAACGAATGTTAGGCTTATGCTACAAAACCAGGAGCTGGCCTTTGTTTCGGGAGCTTACAACCTGGTTTTTACGGCCACTAACGAAGTAAAATCGGTCGTACGGCAGGTGCGCAACAGCCATTACCTGCACCTGCTCAAGGGCAACTACATTGGCATGCATGCAGCGGTGATGTTCAGGAGGTGGGTTTTTGATCATTTCCAGTACGACACATCCCTGAAGGCATGTGAAGATTACGATTTATACTTACGCATTGCCCGAGAATATCCGGTGCAGCACCACACGCATATACTGGCCGCTTACCGGCAGCACCACACGAACATGTCCGGCAATAGCAAATTGATGCTGCGAACTACCCTAAAAGTGCTTCATAACCAAAGCGATAGCCTTCGAACCCAGGCAGAACGCAGCGCCTACGCGGACGGGACCAACATCTGGAAAGCATTTTATACAACAGAAATGGCAGACAAGCTCCAGAAGGGAAACGGACTCTCCCTACACGACTACTATACTTTGCTCAGGTATGATCCGGATCTGTCGCAAAATACGCTGGCCAGCAGCACAAGCACTGTTACCATTCTGAACAGGATCGTGAAGATGATTCCTTCCGGCAAAATCCGGAAAAAGCTCAGCTCCAGGCTGATCAGGAGCAATACGCCTCCGGTGGGAGAGGTACGGTTTGGCCACCTGCACCGGTATGCGCCTTTTAGCACCCAGTTCGGCTACGACCGGGGCGGCCCCGTTGACCGCTACTATATCGAGAATTTCTTAGGACAGGAAGCAGATGTCATTGAGGGCCGTGTGCTGGAGATCGGGGACAATGCTTATACTTTACAGTATGGGGCAAAAAAAGTAACCCAAAGCGACATCCTGCATGTGGATGCCAGCAACCCGAATGCCACATGGGTAGGGGATATCAGCCACGCGCCCCATATCCCCGATAATACGTTTGACTGCATCATCCTCACGCAGACCCTGCACCTGATCTATCACTTCCGCGAAGCTCTCCAAACCTGCCGCCGCATCCTGAAGCCGGGCGGCGCGCTGTTGCTCACAGTGCCCGGCATCACGCCCATCGATCACGGGGAATGGAAGGAGACCTGGTACTGGTCTTTTACCGATAAATCCATGAAGCGGCTGATGGAAGAAACCTTCCCGGGAGGCACCTCCGAGGTAACTCCTTATGGGAATGTATTTACCGCCACGGCTTTCCTGTACGGTATGGGACTGCCAGAAGTACCCAAAACTAAGCTGATGTATAACGACCCACATTTTCAGGTCATCATTACGGTGAAGGCCATCAAACCTGCAGAAAGATGATCCGCCGGCTTCTCCATACTATCAGAAAATCCTATGAGCCCAAAGCGTTGGTGCTCATGTACCACCGTGTGGCAGAACTGGAAACGGATGCCTGGAGGTTAGCTGTGAAACCACAAAACTTTGAAGAGCAGCTGCAGGTGCTCAGCCGAAGCTGGCGCGTGGTGCCGCTGGCGGAGTTGGTAGGCGATTTGACCCACCACCGGTTGCGCAGGAACAGCGTCGCGATTACGTTTGATGATGGCTACGAGGACAATTATCTAGCTGCCAGGCCGCTTCTGGAAAAGTATAACGTACCCGCCACCTTCTTTATCTGCTCCGGAAACATAGGCAGCAGGACTGAGTTTTGGTGGGATGAGCTGGAACATCTTATACTTTCGACTGAAGTGCTGCCTCATACTTTGGATATGTGGATCAACCAGGCGCAAATCAACTTTGATCTGGGTACAGAACAGCACCTGACCGAGGCGCTGAAAAAGAAACAACAAGAGTGGATGGCCTTTGTGCAGGAGCCTCCTACTTTAAGATCCATACTTTATCTGAAGCTATGGGAGCAGCTAAAGCCGCTACCCGGCCACTTGCAACAAGCGTATTTGCAGCAAATCAAAGTATGGGCGGGCGTTTCGGGCGCCCCTCGCGCTGCCTACCAAAGTATGAACCTGGAGCAGCTGCAGGACCTGGCACGGAACAGTCTTTTTGACATTGGGGCCCACACGGTCTCGCATCCGGACCTGGCCAGCCTCAGCCCATCTGCCCAGCAGCAGGAGCTGGTTGGCTGTAAGAGCTTTCTGGAAAAAGCCATCTCCCGGGAAGTGACGTTGCTGGCCTATCCCTACGGGAGCTGTAACCAGGAAACGGTAAGGCTGGCGGCAGAAGCAGGCTTTCAAGCGGCTGTCATCACCCAAGATTACCCCGTGCACCCCACCTCCGCCAGGTATAAATTAGGTAGATTTCTGGTGGATGACTGGAGCGGAAAACAATTGGATGCTTGTATAAAGTCCTGGTTAACCATAAAAGCAAATGCTCATGCACACTACGCAGCCTGAGGTTTCCATCATCATGTGTATGTACAATGTCGAAAAGTACCTGCGGGAGGCTATCAATAGCGTACTACACCAGACATTCCCGCACTGGGAGCTGTTGCTGATAGATGATGGATCAGAGGACGGCAGTACGCTAATAGCCAGGCAGTATGCCGCCGAATACCCGGCGAGAATCAGCTACCACGACCATGGCGAGCATGTAAACAAAGGTTTGAGCGCCAGCCGAAACCTGGGCCTGAGTTTAGCCAAGGGAGAACTGGTGGCTTTCCTGGACGCGGACGACGTGTGGTTGCCGAATTACCTGGAGTTACAAGTAAATCTGCTACGCCAGAAAAATGTACCTGTTATCTGCGAGGCGACAAAGTACTGGTACAACTGGAATGCGCGGGAGAAAGAGAATCAGGTAGTCTACATAGGTGCTGGGCAGGACCAACTTTATCACCCGCCGCAGCTAATGCTGGAACTATATCCCTTAGGAAAAGGGGCGGCTCCCTGCATGTGCGGGATCATACTTGAAAAGGAGCTTCTCCAAAAGCTTGGCGGGTTTGAGAACTCCTTCAAAGGGATGTATGAAGACCAGGTATTTCTAAGCAAACTCTACCTCAATGCGCCGGTGTACATCTCCTCCAACCACCACAACCTCTACCGCCAGCGGGCCGATTCACTGGTTGGCGCTTCACAGAATACCCCAGCTTATCATGTGGTCCGGAAACACTACCTTGATTGGCTAAAGAAATACCTGCGGCAGCACCCTCAAAAGTATAAGGAAATAGATCGGCTTCTGCAGCAGGCCTGGCGTCAGTATAGCGTTTCCCCCCTCAGGCTTTTAGTGCGTTTCGTTCCGGGCCGCCTAAAGCGATTTCTCAGGAAGCATGCCCCGGCCAGCTTGGTAAGGCAGGTTAATCTTGCCGGCAAAGTACAAATCAACGCTTAGCCCTTGTTATGCAGCCAACAAAATGATAGAAGTACCATCCGACTACCCTGTTAAGCAACCTACATATGGAACGTATTCCTACTTCGCCTCCAATTATACCTCCGCTTGCCTCATCGCCTGACCGGCCAAGGTGGTCGGTGATGATTCCGGTATACAACTGCTCGGCGTTTCTGGTGCACACGCTCGAGAGTGTATTGGCTGAAGGGGTGCCTGCTGCAGACATGCAGATAGAGGTAGTGGATGATGCCAGCACCGATGCTGATGTAGAGAGGCTGGTGCAGGAGATAGGCAAGGGCAGGGTACGCTATTACCGCCAGCCGCAGAACGTGGGTAGCCTCCGCAACTTTGAAACCTGCATCAACAGGGCACAGGGCTACCTGGTGCACATCCTGCATGGCGATGACCGGGTACGGCCAGGGTATTACCAGACTATCCAGAGGCTCTTCGAGGAGTTTCCAGAGGCCGGGGCCGCTTTCTGTCGCCACTTTAACATTGACGAGCACAATAACATCATCTCCAGGCATGTAAAGGATGATGATTCCCACTGGGGCCTTCTGGAAAACTGGCTCCTGCGCATCAGCGAACGACAGCAGATTCAGTATGTCACCATTACGGTTAAGCGCGAGGTGTACGAAAAACTTGGTTCCTTTTATGGGATGACTTATGGCGAGGATTGGGAGATGTGGGTACGCATTGCCAGGCATTATCCTGTGGCTTTCACCTCCAGGGTACTCGCTGAGTACAGGAAACATTCGGGTTCTATATCGGGTGTAAAATTCCTAACCGGGGAGTACCTGGAGGATATTGCCCACCTTTTTCAACTCATCCAGCAGCACCTGCCGCCTGAGCACCGCAAAAGAGTATTGAAGCGGGCGCAGCGGAACTTTGCAAACTACGGCATGCGGATGGCCCAGGTACTATGGGAGAAAACCGGCAACAGAAAGTATGTGGAGGCAAACCTGAAGAAAGCCCTGAAAATGCACGCCGATGCAAAGCTATGCCTGAAGGCGGCAAAGCTACTGGCAAAGATGACCCTGCACGACCTGCAAATTAAGCCACACACCGCGACAGACAAGGCTGACCGTCTTAAGCACTACATCTAATAGTGCCGCGCCAGGAACTGGAGCACCTCTGCATCACTCTTTGCATGCAGAATCTCGGCGCCCGACAGGGCAGGGAAAATGGTTTTGAACTCGTTGTAGCGGTGCTCATGCCCGCGCTTGGAGAGAATAATGTTCTTGCCCCCGAAGTAACTGGCTAGGGCCGCCGTGCCGCCGTGCACCGACAGGAAACGATCGCAGTTGGCGTAGAGCATAAGCTGGAAGTGGTTATAGTTGTTCACATGCGCCTTGTTTGCCTGGAACAAGTCCTCTGCCAGTATAACTTCAGGATAATTTTTCCTGATATAGACCGCCTCCTTCAATTCCAGAATGTCGCTGTTATCCATGACAATATAGTCCGGGCCGGGGCGATTATACACAATCTGGTATCTCTGACTAAACCTGGCCAATATCCAGTCCAGTATTTCAATGCTGAAGTAGTTGATGGGGTCCTTTCCCCACTCCGTGTTATACTTGTTGGCAATGATTAACAACGGCTTATCAAACTTAAATATCTCGTTACAATAGTGCGCTCTTAAGGGTACCTGCGCCCACTTATCAAAGGATATAGCGTTACAGTGATACATATTGGGAACCGTATAATCATCCTTCGACAGTCTCCATACCCTTTTATCAAACCTTTCTTCGTGGTTATCGCTGAAGAAGTATAGCTCTTTGGTAAATTTGGAGGAGATGGTTTTGCCAAGCGTGCCGTTCTGGTGATGCCAGTAAGCAAAGGGCAGCACGAAGGTGAGTTCCTGCTGGAACTCCTGCCTATAGGCTATCTCCTTATATTGGGGCTTGAGTACGTAGTCGTGGAGGCAGTATTTTGTTTGCAGCACGCGCGCGCAACTGTTTTTCCAGAAAAAGAATTCCGGGGTACCATAGCTGAAGGCGCCTTCGAGTCTCTTTCGGACTCTTTGGATAAACGGGGTTTTGTTCCGTCCGGCTGAAGCAATATAGCGCTGCCCATGGTAGCTTTCAACTCTGTTAATAAACTCCATACTCTCTGAAAACTTCAAAATGCGTTGTCAGATTTAAACGGATATTTTATTAAGCAGGTCTAAAATAATACAATTTTTTATATAATTTATGTAAAGCAAATAGTTTGCCTACTTAATTCAAAGCATCAGACTATTAGGCGGTTACAGAAAAAATCATGTAGGGGCACTTCTTCGCCGAACAAAGGAAAGCGCTATATAGCTATGGAGAGGGTATAAAAAAGAGTAGTATAGCGTAACTACTCCTTTTTTGTGATAGAATGTATACTTTAGTCCAGATCCCGATCCCCGCGTTTGAGCTCTTCTACCGAGCGCATCACCTTGTCTTTCAGGCTGATCTTATACTTCTCCAGCTTGTCGGCCACGGCGGGGTTGAAGGCACCGATAATCTCGCCAGCCAATATGCCAGCGTTCAGGGCACCATCCAACGCAACGGTTGCCACCGGTATACCGCCGGGCATCTGAAGTATGGAGAGCACCGAATCCCAGCCATCGATGGAGTTGGATGATTTTACGGGCACCCCGATAACCGGCAGCGTGGTGATAGAGGCGACCATGCCCGGCAGGTGCGCGGCCCCGCCGGCTCCGGCAATGATCACCTTCAGGCCGCGCTTACGGGCGTTTTCGGCATACTCAAACATGCGGTGCGGGGTCCGGTGCGCCGATACAATGGTCAGCTCAAAGGGTACGCCCAGCGTTTCCAGGATCTCGGCGGCGGCGTCCATCACCTTCAGGTCAGACTGGCTGCCCATGATGATGCCCACCAGCGGTTGTGTACTTCTAGTTTCTTCAGCCATACTTATGCTTTTACTTTGATGACGTTTTTAATGGATTCGGCACGCTGCTGCGCCTCTTCTATACTTTGCCCCAGCACGGTGATGTGTCCCATCTTGCGGGCAGGGCGCGTGTACTTCTTGCCATACAGGTGGATGTAGACACCCGGCACGGCCAGTGCCTCCTGCAGCCCCTCATACTTTGCCTCGCCATCATAGCCCGGCTCACCCAGCAGGTTCAGCATCACCGCGGCACTTTGTATTTCAGTGGATCCCAATGGCAGGTTGAGTATAGCACGCAAATGCTGCTCATACTGCGAGGTATAATTGGCCTTGATCGTATGGTGCCCGCTGTTATGCGGACGCGGCGCCACCTCGTTCACCAGTATCTGCCCGTCTTTGGTCAGGAACATCTCCACAGCGAGGATACCCACCATTCCGAAAGCCTCAATTACACGCGTGGCAATCTCGATGGCGTGGCGCTGGAGTTTGTAGGGCACGTTGGCCGGGGCAAAGAGCGAATCCACCAGGTTGTGCTCCGGATGGAAGCTGAGCTCCACCACCGGGAAGGCCGTGACCTGGCCGCTTTCGTTGCGGGCTACGATCACGGAGATCTCTTTCTCAAAATCCACCAGTTTCTCCAGCACCGTCGGTTCTTCAAAGGCCTTTCTGAAATCTGCCTCACCGGTCAGGCGGGTCACGCCGCGGCCATCGTAGCCCTCGCGGCGGAGCTTCTGGAACGCCGGCAGGAAGTTTATACTTTGCTCCAGCTCCGATTTGTCTTTCAGAAGTATAAAATCGGAGGTGGGGATGTTGTGCTGGCGGTAAAATTCCTTCTGCAGGCCCTTGTCCTGGATGGTGCGCACGGTTTTGGCATCCGGGTATACTTTCACCCCCTCCTGCTCGAGTTTCTCCAACGCGTCGGCGTTTACGTGCTCAATCTCGATGGTGAGGATGTCGCACTGCTTGCCGAACTCATACACGGTGTCGAAATCGCGGAAGCTGCCCACGTAGAACTCGTGGCAGATGTCTTTGCAGGGCGCGTTCTCGTCGGGGTCCAGCACCAGGGTGTAGAGGTTAAAATCGAGCCCAGCCTGCATCAGCATGCGGCCCAGCTGTCCGCCGCCCAGTATGCCCAGCTTTACTTCTCCTTTCATGTCGTGTAACGGTTTGGTTGATCTATCCTCAAAAATACGGATTATGAACGGAGACGAAAGACAAAAGGCTCAAGTTCTGCTTCTTTTCCGATGCAACTCCCTCCACCCACTGTCTTTTTACCATGATTGATGCCCTTAATATGGCCAGTTAGCCAACTCCGGCAGTAGTTTTACGTTGCAGATGCATTATTTAAAATCTATATTTAACGCTACACTTTATCCGAGTCCTTTCTTTCTTCATGGAAATCATACTTGCCACTTTCTCTGCCCTGTTCTCCGTTGTGAATCCCTTTGGCGCCATGCCCGTGTTCCTGACCCTGACGCAGGACGACACGCCCGCTTACCGCAACCAGCAGGCGCTTAAAGCCTGTTTGTACATGGTGGGTATTCTGGCGGTGTTTTTCCTGGCTGGCCAGTACGTGCTCAACTTCTTCGGCATCCGCATCCACGACCTGCGCATTGCCGGTGGGTTGATGATCATGCGTGCCGGCTTTGAGCTGCTCTCGCCGGGCGCCAGCAAGAAAAAGATCTCGCCGGATGTGGTGGAGGAAGGGCAGCTGAAGGAGGACATCTCCTTTACGCCGCTGGCCATGCCCATGCTTTCCGGCCCGGGCGCCATTGCGGTAAGTATAGGTTTGTTCACTACCTCACTTTCTTACATCGACATGGTCATGATCCTGATCGGAATAATACTGCTGGCCGTCGTTTCTTACCTTATCCTGCGCTCCTCCCACCAGCTGACGCGTTACATGGGTAAGTCCGGCCTCTCGGCCCTTTCGCGGATTATGGGCTTTATTGTGCTCTCCATCGGGGTCAATTTCATTGTGTCGGCGCTTACGGCGTTGTTCTTTTCGGAACGGTAAACCCTCTAACTGCCCCTGCTCCTCTCCCGAAACAAGTTCGGGATCCTAGACTTGGCTAAGGAGGGGGGCTGTAACTGCCACTGCTCAAGTATAGGTTTCATTGCTACTGGTATAGCGCGGACAGGTCGCGACCTGTCCCTACAAGTATGAACCCACCCCAACCCCTCCCGAGAGGGGAATTCATTACTTGTTATACTTTATTGTCATCTCCAGCAGCGCGAGAGATTTATTCGGGATCCTATAGAGAACTCTTCCAAAGGTCGAAATGACAAGATAGCCGTAGCTATCGGAATGATACCCAGTTTTTCTGTGAGGCGCCTATGCGAGTTTTTCCGGTGCCGCAGGCAGCCCGAGGCACGAGGGCAGGAAAAGCTCCCAGTGCCGAGCGGGAAAACGAGCCCTCCCGGGCTGGAGGGCACCAAAGCTAGAGATGAAACTGTAGGTTTGTAAGCCTGGAGGATGAACGGTTGCTAGCAAGTATAGCTTGGTTCAAATAGCAGGAAGCAGCGGGTATGGAAGTATAAACTTAGTTCAAGTTACAGAAAGCAGGTACTGAAGGCACAAGCGGACGCTTGCGCCAGAAAAAGGAAGTATAAAGTATAGCTCTGCAACCCAGTCGGGTTGCTAACCCGAAACCTGGCAGGATATGCTTCTGAAGCCTTGCACCTTGAAAGGCAAGTATACAATCCCTGCTACCTAAAGAATATATAGATTTCCCTCCTCTACAGACAAAACCGATCCGTTCGTCGAGAAGAAAACCCTATCGGTTTGCCACCTTTGCCCGTACACCTCCTTTTAAGTAACTTAGCATGCCTATATATGCTTAAGGCATATCTGATAGTTCACCTAAACCTAACTAAAATAACATGAAGCACAGAGTAGTAGCCCTATTGCTGTTGCTGGCTTTCGCCGTAACCACGGCCGTGGCCCAGCAAAGCAGCCAGAACGACAAGATCCTGCCCTACCCCATCCACCAGAAACAGCTGCCAAACGGCCTGAACGTGGTGACCGTACCCTACAACAGCCCCGGCCTGGCAGCCTTCTATATTGTGGTCCGCGCCGGCTCGCGCGAGGAGGTGGAGCAGGGCAAAACCGGCTTCGCGCACTTTTTCGAGCACATGATGTTCCGGGGCACCGACAAGTATAGCACAGAGGCCTACGGCGACATCATGAAGGAAATGGGCGCCGCCGCCAACGCCAACACCAGTATAGACCGCACTGTGTACCACATGACCGGCAACGCCGACATGCTGGATAAAATGTTCGAGATCGAGGCCGACCGCTTCCAGAACCTGAAGTATAGCGTGCACGACTTCAAGACCGAGGCCGGCGCCGTGAAGGGCGAGTATACCAAGAACTCGGCCAGCCCTTACATGCAGCTGTATGAGAAAACCGTGAGCACCGCTTTTAAGAATCATACCTACGCCCACACCACCATGGGCTTTTTCGAGGACGTGGTGGACATGCCCAACCAATACGATTACTCGCTGGTGTTTTTCGACCGCTTCTACCGCCCCGAGTATACCACGATTGTGGTGGTGGGCGACGTGACGCCGGAGCGCGTGAATGGCCTGGCTCAGCAATACTTCGGCGACTGGAAGCGCGGCAGCTACAAGCCTGAGATTCCAAAAGAGCCTGCACAGAAAGAAACCCGCTACGCGCATGTGCAGCAAAAGGGCTTCCCGCCTTACCTGAGCCTCAACTTTAAAGGCCCCGCTTTCTCCGACAAGGACAAAGACCTGCCCGCTCTGAGCATTCTCACCACCATACTTTTCGCTGAGAACTCCGACCTGTACCGCAAGCTGGTGGTGGAGGAGCAGAAGGCCCGCTTCATTGGGGGCGGCCCGCAGTTCTCCCGCGACCCGAACCTGATCCAGGTGTCTGCTTCGGTGCTGAAGACCGAGGATATGCAGTATGTAAAGGACGAGCTGATGAAGGCGCTGAACGAGGCTAAGACCAAGCCGATGGACGCCCAGAAGATCGAGGAGACGAAGTCGCGCATCAAGTATAGCTTTGCCATGAGCATGGACAGCCCCGACGCCATCGCCAACTCCCTGGCCCGCTTCATCTGGCTCACCGGCAATCCGGAGTCGCTCAACAACATCTACAAAGTATACGACACCATCACGGCACAGGACCTGATGAATGCGGCCAAGAAATACTTTGTAACGCAGACGATGACCGTTGGCACCATTGCCCCCACCGAGAAATCGCCGGTGAAATAAGGCCTGGTCCTACTTTAAAGTATAAATGACAAAGATTTGAAACCCATGAAAAAAATAGCTGCTTACATACTGCCGCTTGCCCTGATGGCCGCCTCCTGCGCCAAGCAACCGCAGACATCCCAGCAAAGCACCACCGATACCGCAGAAACCACCGCCACCGCCACGGCTTTCGACGCCAACACGGCCTTTGGCCCGGATAAGGTGGTGGAGCTGCGCCAGCCGGAGTCCAATAAGGTCATCATCAAGCTGATGTTCAAAAACGGCTCCATGGTAGACCCGAAGGGCAAGGAAGGCCTGACCTACACCACCGCCCAGATGATCGCCGAGTCGGGCACAAAGGACATGCCCGTGTCGGAGATAAAGGACAAGATCTTCCCGTGGGCCGCCGAGTACTACAGCAACGTGGACAAGGAGGTGACCACCTTCACCTTTGCCGTGCACCAGGATTTCCTGAGTGAGTTTTACCCCATCGTGCGCGGCTTAATGCTGAATCCGGCCTTTGCCGAGGAGGATTTCAAGCGCGTGAAGTCGAACCAGCAGAACTTCGTGGACCAGGTGATCCGCGCCTCTTCGGATGAGGAGTACAGCAAAAAAGCGCTGGAAGACCTGCTGTTCCGCGGCACCAATTACCAGCACATGGTAGAGGGCAATTCAGCCAGCGTACCCAACATCACCCTGGAGGACGTGAAAAGCCACTGGCAGAACTACTTCACCAAAAACAACGTGATGATCGGCATCGCCGGCAACTACAGCCCCGATTTCCTGAACCAGCTGAAAAACGACGTGGCGCAGCTTTCCGCCGTGCAGCCAAGCATACCGCTGGCCGGGGAGCCGAACCAGCCCAACGGCGTGCAGGTCGAGATCATCCGGAAAAGCGATGCCCTGGGCTCTGCCATCTTTACGGGTACGCCAATGCCGGTAACCCGCTCTTCGGATGATTTTGCGGCCCTGATGGTGGCCAACTCCTTCCTGGGCGAGCACCGCAAGAGCTACGGCAAGTTGTACGACAAGATTCGCACCACCCGCTCCATGAACTACGGCGACTACTCTTACATTGAGTGGTACGACCGCGGCGGAAACGTGCAGCTGCCCATCCCGAACGTGCCGCGTACCTCCAACTACTTCGCCCTCTGGATCAGGCCGGTGCAGATTGCCGAAGGCCTGAAGCAGCAGTACGCCGAGCTGAGCGACATCAACGTGGGCCATGCCCACTTTGCGCTGCGCCTGGCCATCCGCGAGGTGGATAACCTGATTAACAAGGGCATGACGCAGGAGGAGTTCGAGCTGACCCGCAAGTTCCTGCGCTCCTACATGAAGCTCTACATCCAGACCACGGAGAAGCAACTGGGCTTTCTGATGGACTCGCGCTTCTACGGACGTGAGGATTACATTGAGGAGATGGACCAGTTGCTAGCCAACCTGACGGTGGAGGACGTGAATAAAGCTGTGCAGAAGTACTGGCAGACGGACAATATGTTCATCACCATCGTGACGGACGACAGCGAGGCGGAACCGCTGAAGGAGGCGCTGCTCAACAACACGCCATCGCCGATGAGCTACTCTAACCTGGTAAAAGAGGGACTACCGCAGGAGGTATTGGCCGAGGACGATGCGATCGCCACCTACAAGCTGAATGTGACGGACGTGAAGATCGTGGACAGCAAGGATACCTTTCGGTAAGCTTCCCGTTTTATACTTTCTGAAGTATAGCAAAAGCCGCAGACCCTTAGTCTGCGGCTTTTTCGTTTTTGCTGGCTTAACATTTTGATACTTAGACGGAAAACTTCTCCTAACCTTGCAGAAAAGTTTGCTTTTAAGAATCTATTTTATAAATATTACACTTTATATTTTAATTATTATGCGCTAATCCTCCCTAACACTATACTTAACAAAAACCATGAAAAAAGCTTTGAAAGTGGTCGGCTACCTTGTTGTGGTCGCGCTGGTGGCCATTGCCGCGGGGGCCATTTACCTGCAGTACGCCTTCCCCAACGTGGATGCCGCCCCTACCATTACCGTAAGGCACACGGCAGAGCAGGTGGAGCGCGGCCGCTACCTGGCCAACCACGTTACCGTCTGCATCGACTGCCACTCCACCCGCGACTTCTCCCAACTCTCGGCTCCTCCGGTACCCGGCACCTTCGGGAAAGGCGGCGACAAGTTTGACCACAACATGGGCTTCCCGGGCACATTCTACGCCAAAAACATCACCCCGGACAAAGAGACGGGCATCGGCACCTGGACCGACGGCGAAGTATACCGCGCCATGACCCAGGGCGTGAGCAAGGATGGGGAACCGCTTTTCCCGTTGATGCCGTACGGGGCCTACAAACAACTCACCACGCAGGACGCCTACGCCATCATTGCCTACATCCGCACGCTGGAGCCGATCCGGAACGAGGTGCCCGAATCAGACGCCGATTTCCCGTTCAACCTCATCCTGCGCACCATGCCATCGAGCCAAATGCCCAAGGCCACCAACCCGGCCTCGCTGAACGACGAACT
This sequence comes from Pontibacter flavimaris, assembly GCF_001907195.1. GTDB lineage: Bacteria > Bacteroidota > Bacteroidia > Cytophagales > Hymenobacteraceae > Pontibacter > Pontibacter flavimaris. Next base: position 46,115 of record NZ_LVWA01000005.1, on the reverse strand, counting down.
GTTGCGTGGGGAGTACCTGGTAGCGGTTGCCAGTTGCGGGGATTGCCACTCCCCCAAGGATGCTGACCTCGGGGCGTTCGCCGGAGGCATGGACTTCAAGTTCCCGGACGGGTCGGTGCTGCGCTCAGCCAACATCACCCCGGACAGGGAAACCGGCATCGGCTCCTGGAGCGAGGAAAACTTCCTGCAGCGCTTTAAGGCCTTTCAGGACACTACCCAGCAGCTAAAGCCGGGCCAGATGCAGACGCTGATGCCCTGGAAAATGTACGCGGGCATGAAGGAGGAAGACCTGCGGGCCATCTACAAATACCTCCGGGCGCAGGCTCCGGCTAAGAACCAGGTGGTGCGCTTTACCCCGCCCGCCAAACCGTAGCGACCCATCCGGAGAAACCATACTTTATACTTCAAGGGCTGCCCGCCTCGTGTGGGCAGCTTTTTTTGTTGCAGGTGTGCCCGGGATGTTGTATCATCGCTGCCAAGACCACTTGTGCGCATGCAACTTTACCGAAACGAAGAAGAGAAAAACCCGATCGCCCTCACGTATGCCAGCTTCTGGAAGCGGATGGCCGCCATTTTTGTGGATGCCCTGACCATCTCCATTTTCATGAACCTGTTCATACTTCCCATACTTGGCATTGATACGCTTCCGGAGTTAACGGATACGGAAGGCCGCCTGCAGCTACAGGGGCTTGCCGCGCTGATTGGCTGGCTCTACTACGCCGGTTTCGAGAGCTCCTCCCGCCAGGCCACGCCGGGCAAGCAGATCTTCGGCATTTTCGTGACGGACACGGAGGGATACCGCATTTCCTTTGCCCGCGCCTCCGGCCGCTACTTCGGCAAAATGCTCTCGGGCTTCATCCTGCTGATCGGCTACCTGATGGCCGCCTTCACGGAGCGCCGCCAGGCCCTGCACGATAAGCTGGCCAACACGCTGGTGCTCCAGCACCCGGGGAATAAAGAGGTATAAGGGGTATTCGCCTTACCTCCCACAAAGGCATCTTCCTGCGTAGGGCGATGCGGCAAGTATAAAGTAACTGACTGTAAGTATGATCGCCTTCCCGGGACGGCCAAAACCAGGCGTCCTCAGCTAGCGTGGTTTATACTTTGTGGGGACAGTCGCGACTTACCCGCGCCATGCGAGCAGCTGTAACATTTATACTTTCACCAAAGCTTTCCGGGCGCTCCTCTCTTGCGAAGTCAGGCAGCAAAGTATAACTAAGCCAATCTGACAACCCGTAAACAACTAGCTGTGACCACATAACACCCAAACCCTCATAATAAAGTATAATTTCTTCCCTTACACCCGTAACCAACACACCCGCTGCAAGTATAAAAAGGGGCGCACCCTTATGAGTACTTTTTATGCAGAATACCTATACCCAAAGTAAAGAGAAAACCGAGCTGGCCGACCTGAGCGCGCGTCTGCTGGCTTTTGCGCTGGATGTGCTGCTGCTACTCACGTTGATTGGCCTCACCGATTATTTTACCTTCAGCAGCAACGACCAAGCACTTTTCCTGAAGCCGGAGCGGCTGCTGCACCTTCTGCTTGGCTGGCTATACTTTGCCGGCACCGAAACCTGCCCCTGCCAGGGCACACTGGGAAAATACCTGATGAACCTGCGCGTCACAGGGCCCACAGGTGAGCGCATCAGTTTCAGGGCGGCCACGCTGCGCTTCATGCTCCGGCCGGCAGCTGCCGTGTTGGCGGTTTTACGTTTCCTGGTTGGTTTAGATGACGGCGGCCGCCGCGCCTTCCACGACCGCGTGGCCGGCACGCAGGTAATCGCCCGGTAAGTATAAATCAATCTTTTTTTCCTCTCCCGGGAGATCTCCCCGAAGGGTGCTGCTGCACATCGGAGTCTGCGTTCCAGCCCCCGCAATTCTGTGCCCCCCAAGTATAGCCAGCTCCCCTGCCGCACAATCAGGTTTCTGCCACTATACTTGTCAGCTATACTCTTAAGCTTTTATACCTGCTCCCCTTTTATACTTTGCTTACGCCCTTACGGCGGCAGCGGCCACAGGAGGCTGTGTAAAAAAGAATCCCCCGCAACGTGGCGCTGCGGGGGATTCCGGAAAGTATGAAAGAGCCTTAGTTCACTCCAAAGCGGTCTGTCTCCAACGTGGCTGTTCCGTCCCTGGACAGCGTTACTTTAAACAGGTAGTCATACTCCTGCTCCGAGATGTCGGGTACCGGGCGATTTGCTCCGAAGGCCTCCAGGATTGGCAGCAGCGTGTTGGAATGGCCCGACACCACCACCGTCTGCCCCTGGTGGTTCTCCAGGATGCGGTTCTTCAACCCGATGAAGTCGTTTGCCTCGTAGCGCAGCACCTCCAGTTGGCGCTCCTCGGCCAGCGGCTTCAGGGTGTTCTTGGTGCGGATGTACTTGGTAGCGTAGAGGGCATCCACCTGCTCCTGCTTCAGCAACTCGCGCAGCGCCTCGGCCCGGGCCTTGCCTTCCGGCGTCAGGTCGGGGTCCTGGTTGTTGATGTCGGAGATGTCTTTTTCGGCGTGGCGCACCAGGTATACCACCGTCGGTTGGGTGTTGTTATCGACCGGGTCCACCACGGCCAGGGCTCCCTCCTGCCCCACCGGCGCCTGCTGGCAGGCCACGGCCACTAGCAGCAGGAAGAAAACACTAAGTTGTTTCAGTAAAGGTTTGATCATGTGAACGGTTATTGGTTAGAAGTATGGAAATTGGTTGTGTTTATACTTTTACGAATGCGCCAGCTGCTCCCCGGCCTGCGCCACGTGCTCGGCATCCCGGGTGCGGCCTTTCTGCTGCAGCAAGCGCACCAGCCGCTGCCGCACCTCCAGCTGGTAAGGGTACAGCAGCAGGGAGCGCTCATAAGTTTGGATGGCTTTGTTGAATTTACCGGCGGCCTCATACATGCGGCCCTTCGCTGTTTGCAGCTGCGCACGTTCTACCACCGTCTCCGGTGTTGGCAGTTCCTTCAGCAAGGCCTTGGCCCTGTCCTGCTGCCCCAGCGTAGCCAGCACCGGCACCAGCAGGTGGCGGTCCTGCGCCTGCAGTGTTTTTTTGCCATCCAGCAAGGGCTGAATAGGGGTTTGTGCCGCCTCCTTGTTCTCCAGCTGCAGCTGGTAGGCGGCCATCAGTGTCATAAAATCGGGGCGGGGCGAGCCGGCGGCGGAAAGGATGCGCTGCGCCTCGGCCAACGTTTCGAAGGCCTCCTTATACTTGCCCTGCGCGGCCAGCACCTCGGCGTACTGCCTGCGCAGGTTATAGTTCTGCGGCTTCAGGGATACCAGCTGTTGCAGCTCCTGCTCTGCCTCGGGATTTATACTGGTGGTGCCTTTCAGCCAGCTGGCATAGGCAAGGGCCTCGTCGCGGCGGTCGCGGAGGTAGGTGGATACAGTGGGGGCATTCTCTACATATGCCTGGGCCACGGAAACGGCCTCCGGCACCATGCCGTAGTCCACGAAAAAGGCGCGGAAGCGCTCGTTCACCTGGGCCTGCATCAGCAGGTCGTCCTCCAGTTCGGCGGCTTTCTTGTAGAGCTCTATCTGGCTGATGAGCGCGTCGTGGGCGTTCAGTTTGCCGCTGCGCTTCATGGTTTCCTGCAGCTCGGCCTCGGCCAGGTAGATGGGGGCATAGTTCGGGTTGATTGCTTTGGCCTGCTCCAGCCACGCCTGCGCCTCCTTATACTTTTTCCTGCGCTGCTCCACACCGGCGTAAGCCAGCAGGGCCGGCTGGTAGCGTTTGTCCCATACCAGGGCGCTGTCTAAGTATAAACCTGCTTTCTGCAACTCGTTCTGGCGCTGCGCCCGGTCAGCCAGGTTCAGGTATACTTCTGCCCAGTTGCTGGCCATGGCCTGTTTGTCGCCGGCCAGGTAGGCCCGCTGCCGTTGCACCAGCCCGTCCAGGAAAGTATACAGCTCCGGGTCCTTGGCTTTTAAATCGGCGGTGGTGTTGATGGATTTGTGGTTGAGCGGGTGCACCTTTACGGGCTCAAAGTAGGCCGGGTAGGTCTGCGCCAGATACTCGTGTTCGTTGTTGGCAGAATAATAATCGAGCGTGCGGCCCTGCGCCATGGCGTTGTAGTAGAGGCGGCGCACCGCACGGTTCTCGGCATCGGTAAATACGCGCCCATGAAAAAGGTGCACGTACTCGTGCAGCACCACGTTGCGCTCCAGGTAGGATCCCCGCACCACGTACTCAATGGCTGCCGCGCCGCTTCCCACGCCACGTATGTCCATCCACTGGCGGTTATCAAAGGTGGTGGCCTGTCGGAAGTAGGGCGATTTCATGGCGATAGCCAAGTCCACGTGCAACGGCGGAATCACGAAAGTTTCGCCCTGCTTAGAGAGGAACGGAAAGTAGACAATGCTCTCGTAGAGCTGCGACCACACCATCTGCTGCACCTCATTCCCAGGATAGTAGGTCACGTCCGGAAACACGCGGGCAAAGTTCACTGGGTCCTTGATCACGGTCTGCTGCACCACCTGCTGCAACGAGTCATAGTTGTGCAGGTAAGTGAGTTGCTTCTGCTTGATCACGGCTGCCAGGGCATTGTGCGCCGGTCCATAGTGCTGCTTTTTTTGGAGGATGCGCTGGAAAATGGCCTGGGCCGAGTCGAGGCGCGCCTGCCGGTCCTGGTCGAAGGCCATGTAATAGGCGGAGCCGCGCAGCATGGCCGGCAGCACCGAGGATTTATACGTTTGCTGTACCTCCTCTATTTCCGCCAAAGCCTCTCTCAGCCTATTTTCAGAGAGGAGTTTATCCGCCTGCCGCAGTTCCTCGCGCACCTGCTCGTCCTCGGGCTGGGCATAATCGGCGTAGGTAAGGTTGGTGTGCCCGTTGCCCCAGTGCCAGTGCGTAACGTAGTGCAGCGGGTTCAGCGCCAGGGCCAGTTCCCACTGGGCGGCCATATCGTTTAGCTGCGTGGCATCCACGCGGCGCCAGATGGCGTAGCCGTAGTTAAAGCGGGCATCGGCATTGAACGGGTCGAGCGTCAGGCTGTTGATGAGCGGCTGCTCGGCCAGCTCCGGCTTCTGGTTCCAGAAATGCACATCCGATTCCAGCAGCCAGGCTCCGGCATTGTCCTTGTTCCAGCGCTGTACTTTTTTGGCCCACTCCAGTGCCTCGCCATACTTCTTCTGCAGCATCAATACACGGCCTACTGTCAGGGCGGCTTCTTCGTCGGCAGGATTCTGCACGAGCAGTTGACTTGCGGTGGCTTTGGCTTTCTCCAGTTCCCAGGCCTGTACCTGTAGCTTACTTAACAGCAGCAGCGCCTCACGGTGTTGCGGGTTCTGCTGCAGTACCTCTTGCACCAGCAATTCGGCATCGGCAAATCTGTTCTCCAGTATGGCAAGTTCTGCCCGGGCCAGCCTTACATCCGTTGTGGGTTGGGCTCCCTGCAGCAGCTGTTTTGCCTCCTGCCAGGCTCCCAGCTCCAGCAAACGCGAGGCTTTCTGAGCGGGGCTCATACTTGCCCGAAGCGTCTGCTGCCGCTCCTGCTGCAGCTTTTGCCGCACAGCCGCCACTTCGTCGGGGTGCTGGGCCAGGGCGGGCAGTGTTAGCAGGAGTCCGAAAGTATAAAGCAGCAGCTTTTTAGGGAGAGACAGCATAAGTGTAGGTAGCGGGTATCAAGTTTTAAAAGTATGATTTTCCTGCCTTTGATAAAAGTATGGGGCCTTATATTTAAAAACCTAGATATCAGCTGCGAACGGGTTGGCGCGGGCTTCTCTTCGACTTTTCATCCCTTAAACCTGCGTGATTCCCCTGGCAGCCCTCATCCACCCGCTCTCCCGCCAGCGTTCTAATCCCCTGGTAACGGACCAGGAATTTCCAATGCAGAAGCAAGTAAGGTAGCATCTGCAGTGAAAAACTTTGGTGCAACCCTACCATCATTTCTTAAATCCGTAGTATACAAAACAAAGTATAATAACATCATTCCATTATATAGGAATACAGCCCACATGCTACAGAATTGCTACAGATTCTGAAAATAGCTTTGCGGCTTATACTTAAGAGTAAGGTTTTGCACCCGGCCCAGGCCAAAAACAGCAAAGGGATGGAAGCTCCGCCACGCATACTTGTAACCGGCAGCGCCGGGTTTATCGGCCATCACCTGGTAATGGCCCTGCAGCGCCATGCCTCTTTTGTGATGGGCCTCGACAACCTGAACAGCTATTACGACCCGGAGCTGAAGTATAAGCGGCTGGCCCAGCAGGGTTTTAGCCGGGAGGAGATCAGCCAGGGCACCCCAGCCCAAAGTATAAAATCGCCCAACCTGTACTTCACACGGCTCGATATTGCCGATGCGCCAGCCCTGCAGCAACTCTTCGAAGTGCACCGGTTCGATGTGGTGATTAACCTCGCCGCGCAGGCCGGGGTGCGCCATAGCCTCGACCACCCGGAGGAGTACGTGACCAGCAACCTGGTGGGCTTTGCCAATGTGCTGGAGTGCTGCCGCCGCCATCAGGTAAAGCACCTGCTCTTCGCCTCCTCCAGTTCGGTCTACGGGCTGAATGAGCAGACGCCCTTCAGCACCAGCCACCGCACCGACGCACCTGTCTCGTTCTATGCCGCCACCAAGAAGGCCAACGAGGTGATGGCCCACAGCTACGCGCACCTCTACGGCATCCCGACCACCGGCCTGCGCTTTTTCACCGTCTACGGTCCCTGGGGCAGGCCCGACATGGCCTACTACAGCTTTGCCCAGGCGATCATGGCAGATAAACCGATCCGAATCTTTAACCACGGCGACATGCTGCGCGATTTTACGTATGTGGACGACGTGGTGGAGGGCATCGTAAAGCTGCTGGAAGTAAAGCCGGAACCAGCGCCAGTTCCGTACAAACTCTACAACATTGGCCATAACAAGCCCGAGCAGCTGCTGGAGATGGTGGCAATTCTGGAGCGCCTGCTGCAGCGCAAGGCCAGCTTAGACCTGCAGCCCATGCAGCCGGGCGATGTGCAGACCACGTACGCAGAGGTGGAGGAACTGGCGCGTGTCACCGGCTTCCGCCCGCACACCACGCTGGCGCAGGGGCTACAGCAGTTTGTGGCGTGGTTTAAGGCGTATCACCAGGTGCAGGAGGTGCCGCAGCTGGTGGTGCAGTAACCGGGGCCGCCGCCCCGGATGCATCGTGTATACGTTTGGATTCGGGCGAGCCAATGCCCTAAACATGGAGACAATACGCGCGGCTAAAAGTAGTGGGTAAAGTATGAACTTTGCCGCTGCGGCTGCTGTAAAAGAATTTATACTTTTGATAATTAAGTAAGCAGATGCCTGAAAGTACTTTAGAGTCGGTATCATTGACCGTGCTGGTGCCGGTATTTAACGAGGAGGGCTGCCTGCAGCGCTTCCGCGAGGCCATGGACGCCTTTCTGGCGCAGTCGCCGGTGCCCACGCAGGTGCTTTTTGTAAACGATGGCTCCACCGACAGCAGCCTGGACCAGATCCGCGAAATCTGCCACGGCAGCGCTGGCTACAGCTTCCTTTCCCTGGACCGCAACCACGGCCTGAGCACCGCCATCAAAGCCGGCATCGACCACTGCCAGACCACCCACATCGGCTACATCGACTCCGACCTGCAAACCTCCCCGCTGGACTTTATGCTGCTGCTGGAGCATGTGCCCCACCACGAGATGGTCATCGGCATTCGCGCCCGGCGCAAGGATACCTTTATCAAGAAGATCTCCTCTAAAATTGCCAACGGCTTCAGGAGGTACATGATCAACGACGGCATCGTGGACACGGGCTGCCCGCTCAAGATCATGGACGCGGCCTACGCCAAACGGGTGCCTTTCTTTGACGGGATGCACCGCTTTCTGCCGGCGCTGCTGCAGCTGCAGGGCGCCAGCATCAAGCAGCTGCCTGTGCAGCACTTCGAGCGCTTTGCCGGTTATTCCAAGTACCACCTCTTCAACCGCCTGTGGGGCCCGCTCAACGACACGTTTGCCTTCCGGTGGATGCGCAGGCGCTACATACGCTATGGCATCGCAGAAGCATACAAAAACCAGCCTGCCGTAGTTGATGGACGTATCTGAGCTGCTGATCTACGGCGTGGGCCTGCTGGCGCAGCTGCTGTTCTCGGCACGCATCCTCATCCAGTGGGTGACGTCAGAAAAGGCCGGCCGCGTGCTCTCCCCCGCCTCCTTCTGGACCACCAGCCTGCTGGCCTCCGTCCTGCTGATGACCTACGGCGCGCTGCGGAACGACATTGTGATCGTGGGCGGCCAGCTTGTCTCCTACTTCATCTATGTGCGCAACATCAAGCTAAAGCACGTATGGGAGGGGCTTTCCTGGCCGGTGCGCTGGGGCGCCCTGCTCTTCCCCTTCGCGGCTACCGGCTGGCTGCTCTGGAGCGACACCTACAGCTTCAGCTACATCATGGAGCACAGCAAAGTCTCGGGCGTGCTGATCGCCTGGGGCGGCGCCGGGCAGTTTATCTTCACGATGCGCTTTGTGTACCAGTGGTGGTGCTCGGAAAGGCTGCAGGAGTCGGTCATCCCGCTCGGTTTTTGGGTCATTAGCCTGGCAGGCAGCCTCATGATCATCTCTTACGCCGCGCTGCGGCTGGACCCGGTGCTGTTTCTGGGGCAGGTATTTGGTGTAGTGGCTTATACTCGTAACTTTATGCTGGGGCTGCGCGAACAACGGTCGGCCCCTAAACCATCCACCACGAGCTAAACCTTAGATGCTGCCACTCCGCAAAGACCGCTCAGACCAGTCACTCCTTGGTCTGTTGCTTGTGCTGTTTCTGCTTTTGCTGTTAAACTTAGGGGGATGGGGCGTGGTAGAGACCAGCGAGGCCCGCTACGCCGAGATCAGCCGTGCCATGTGGCAAAGCGGCGACCTGCTGCACCCGCGCCTGCTGGGCATCCAGCATTATCATAAACCTCCGCTCACCTACATCATCACGTCCTATGGGATGGAGCTTTTCGGGCCGAATGCCTTCGGCGCGCGCTTTTTCCTGCAGCTCTCGCTCGTGTTGCAGGTATGGCTGGTGTATCTCATTGGCAAACAGATTTTCAGCAGCCCCCGGCAGGCGCTCCTGGCCGCTGTGGTGTACCTCACCATTCCGGCGGTGCTCATCTCGGCCCGCAACCTCACCACCGACTCGTTCCTGGCTACCTTTGAGCTGGCGGCCATCCTGGCGTGGCTAAAGTATAAAACCAGGGCGGAAATTGGCTGGCTCTACTTCTTTTACCTGCTGCTGGCGCTGGCCTTCCTGACCAAAGGCCCGGTGGGGCTAATTTTTCCGGTGCTGGTGGCCATCGGGTTTGGGGGAAATTATACTTCAGACATCGGCCATACTTCCGGCTGGCACCACCTGCCGGCGCTCCTGCTGTTCCTGGCGCTGGGCAGCTCCTGGTATGTATACCTGATGCTGCAGGACCCGCAGTTCGTGGATTACTTCCTGTTTAAGCATACGGTGCAGCGCTACGCCAACCCCGAGACTTTTGGCCGCTCCAAGCCCTGGTGGTTTTACCTGGTGCTGGCCCCTGCCCTTAGCCTGCCGTGGTCAGGTATACTGCTGGCACAGCTGGGCAGGCTCAAAAAAATGCCGTCCCGGCTGAAGCGCCTTTTTATACTTTGGATTCTGGTGCCACTGGTGTTCTTCTCCTTCTCCGGCTCCAAGCTTATACTTTACATTCTGCCCATCTTTGCCGGACAGGCGCTGCTAACGGCGTGGCTGCTCCACCACATGGCTGAAAAAGCTGTTACAAAGGCGATGCATGCCGGGCTTTTATACTTTACGGTGCTGGCTGTGGCGCTTTTCGTGGCGCCGCTGCTGCCGGTCGGCGTTGCCCTGCCCTGGCGTGTGCTCGCGTACCCGGTCCTGATCCTGGGCGCGCTTGCCATACTTTGGACGGGCGAGCGGCAGCCGCAGCAGAAGCTGGTGTACGGGGCCCTAGTTTTCACGGCGCTGCTCCTGCCCTACTCCGCCAAACTTTTGGCGCATAACCCGCAGTTCACCAACGGCAGCCGCCCGGTTGCCGAGGTCATTACCACGCGTAGCCTGCAAGAGCGGCCGGTGCTGGTGTACAACAGGCTGCTTCCCTCACTGGCCTTTGAGCTGAATAAAAGCATTGTCTCCCTGGACGATGGCACAAGCAAGCTGGAGCGGGAGCTGCAGTTTGAGCAGGACGAGCAGTGGCGCGAGCAGCTGCTGCAGCTAAACCGCCCCGAGGACATGCAGCGCCTGAGAGAGCTGCTAGAGCAGAAGCCCGTGCTGGTGGTGAAGAACGAGCTGCCGGCAGAGCGGCAGTGGATGCTGGAGCACTTTGATGCGCAGGAGCAGGTTGGGGAGTGGGTGGTGTATTATTAGGCTGTAGGTGTTCGCGCCTCCGGAACAAGGTTTAGAGTTACTGCAGCCGCTTTAGTTAAAGTATAAATTCTATAGCTGCAGGTATAGCGCGGACAGGTCGCGACCTGTCCCTACAGGTGTAAACTCCTCCCCCAACCTTCCCGAGATGAGAATTTATACTTGCTCCATTTTCTGTCATCCTGAAAGGATCTTGTGGGGAGGGAGGTGAAGCTGAAACTACTGGGAAGTACATGTTTCATAGTTGCTATAGTCCAACCACCCCTAACCCCTCCTTATCTAAGGAGGGGAGTCTGTGATTACTGGTGCTGAAATATAAGTTTCATTGCTTGAGGGATTGGAGGAACATCCCCCTACACCTTTCAAAGGGGACTTTGGTTCATGTTGCATAGTAGGTAGCTATCGAACTGCTACCCAGTCCTTGGGTTGAGCGCCTTGTAGATTTCCGGTGCCGCCTTGGCGGCATTGCGACAGCAAAGGAAATGTACACAGCGCGATGCCAAAGGACGAGCCCTCCCGGGCTTGAGGGAGCCAAAGCCAGAAATGAAACGGTTGATTTGTGGGAACTAGAGGATTAGCGGCAGCTAATAAGTATAGCTTGTATCAGGTTGCAGAAAGCGGCGGCTATGAAAGTATAAACATAGTTCAAGTTACAGAAAGCAGGTGCTGAAGGCACAAGCGGACGCTTGCGCCAGACAAGTATAAAAGTATAGCTCAGTTATAAAATCCTACTAACCCTTCATCCTGTAAATCCTGATGCAGATATATATGAGCTTTGGCTCACGCGGACTAGGAAATCCGCAGCAGGCAGAGTTCCCGACAAGGATGTCCGGAACAGCAAGTATAAATGTATAAACCGCCTGAAAACAAAAAAGGCTAACCCCTAAAGATTAGCCTTTTCATGATTTAGTGTGCGCAAGAAAGGACTCGAACCTTCACACCTTGCGGAACTGCCGCCTGAAGACAGCGCGTCTACCAATTTCGCCACTTGCGCGTACTTCACTATATCAACTTAACGTCCCCAAAACCCTTTAACCCTTTGTGTTGATTGGGAGTGCAAAAGTAATGGCTGGGTTTCAGGAAAACAATACCCGCTCGCATAAATTTATTCTTTTTCTGCCGGCTCCTCCATCAGTATGGGCGTAATCTCTTTGCCGGAGACCCGCTCCATGCGGTGCAGCACCGATATCCCCATGATAACCCACAGAAAACCAGCCGCCAGGCCTGCCAACACGTCGGTTGGGTAGTGCACCCGCAGGTAAATCCGGCTGAAGCCGATCAGGAGCACAAAAATACTGAGCCCTACAATCAGCGTGTTCCGCAGGCGCACGTCCTTCACGTTGTGCCAGGCCAGGTAAATCAGCAAGCCGTAAAAGGAGGCCGCCACCATGCTATGGCCGCTCGGGAAACTCAGGCCCGAGGCCTCCACCAGCGGCGACATAGGGCGCGCCCGGTCGAAAAAGTACTTCAGGACGAGGTTGAGCGTGATGCTGCCCAGCGCCACCACCGGCACCTTGAGGGAATTCCAGCGGTGCTTGCGCACAAACAGGTAAAAGCCGATTAGGGCCAGCGCCGCCGGCGTGAGGAACTGCCCGGAGCCAAAGAAGGTGATGAACTTGATGAAACCGTCCATAAACGGACTGCTCAAGCTGGCGGCAAAGGCAAAGCCCGCCTCATCCAGCCATACTTTATCGCCCGCCATGATCTCGCGCCCCAGGTACAGAAACACGATGATGCAGACCAGGAACAGCAGCCAGATGAACACCAGCTCCACCGTGAAGAGGGCCGCCGAGGCCGCTATCCGTTTATAGAAAGTTCGTATCATACCGTTGCAGGTTTACTTTAAACAACGTATCTCTACCGGGCACGGATTTACCCGTGCCCCGGTAATTCTTCAGGGAACACTATACGTAAACTATGAAAAACAGCATCAGGTTGTTTGCGGCCGCGCCGCTGCCCCCCGACCTGCAGGAGAAACTGGCCGGGCACCTGGCGCACTTCGAGCACCCGAGCCTGCGCATTCTGCCGCAGCAGAACCTGCACCTCACGCTCTACTTTATCGGCAACGTGCCGGAGAACGAGCTGCCAGGTATAAAAGAGCGGATTGTCCGGGTGGCGCAGCGGCACGAGCCCTTCACGCTGCAGTTTGAGCGCACCGAGCCTGGTCCCAAGCCACGGCACCCCCGGCTCATCTGGGCGCGCTTTGCCCCGCATCCGGCCTTTGAGGCCCTGAGCCGCGAGCTGACAGAGATGTTGGCAGAGCAGCCGCCGGCACAGCAAAAATCCATCCCGCATATTACCCTGGCACGCTACCGCAAGGACGCGCAGCCCCCCAAGCAGCTGCCCGCCATTACCTCGGAAGAACCGCTGGTGCTGCCGGTGCGGGAGGTGGCGCTGTGGCAATCGGTGCTGGGCGCGCCGCACCCCTCCTATTCTGTGTTAGAACGCTATCCGTTAGGCTAAAACCTGCGCCCGCCAATTGCAGTAAAACAGGCTGCACCCAACCACCTAATGAACCAAAAAATGAACGAAAAGGAGCTTACAGAGCTGATGATGGGCCTGAAGGACAAAGGGCTGACGGTTGCTTTTGCCGAGAGTTGCACGGCCGGCATGCTGGCCTCTGAATTTGTGAAAGCCAAGGGCAGCAGCGAGGTGCTGAAAGGCAGCCTGGTGGTGTACCAGCCGGAGGTGAAGCAAAAACTGCTGGGCGTGAAGAAGGAAACGCTGGACCTGTACACCGCTGAGTCGCAGCAGGTAACCAACGAGCTGGTGATGGGCCTGCGGAAGCTTCTGGGCGCGGACATCAGTATCGCCACCACCGGCCTGGCCGGCCCCGGCGGTTCCGAAACCGAGGAAAAGCCCGTGGGCACCATGTTCGTCAGCTTCCTGTATGACGGCAAGGCCGAGGAGTTCCGGGAGGTTTTTAAAGGCAACACCGAAAGCGTGCGCAAGCAGCTCGTCGATTTTATCTTTGATAAACTAAAAGGCGTGGTGGAGCAGCATTACAACCGCTAATCGTTATTTTGCGCCTTCACCCACTGCCCATACCTTGCCCCAGCTCCCCGACAGCGGATTTAACCGAGTAGCCTTTTTCTATGATGCCCTGGCGCGGCTGGTGTACGGCCACACGCTGCAGCAGGCACAGCTGGCGCTGCTGCCCTTCGTGCCGCGGCAGGCGCGGGTGCTGGTGATAGGCGGCGGCACCGGCTGGCTGCTGGAGCAACTCCTGCAAACAGGCAAACGGCTGGACATACTATACCTGGACGCCGCCCCGGCCATGCTGCAGCGCGCCCGGCAGAAGTATGAAAAGTATAGAAACCCTCATACCTGCCACGTTACTTTCCGGCTGGGCACCGAGCAAAGTATACTTCCGCAGGAGCAGTTCGACGTCCTCATTACCCCTTTCCTGCTGGATCTTTTCCCGCCGCAGCGCCTGCACCAGCTCATGTATAAACTAGCCTCGGCCCTGGCCCCCGGCGGCCAGTGGCTTTTTGCTGATTTCTGGCCCGTGCAGCAGCCCCCGCCCTGGTGGCAGCGGCTCCTCATAAAAGGCATGTATACTTTCTTTGGGTTGATGAGCGATGTGCAGGCCAGGCAACTACCCGATTATCGCGCCCATTTTACAGCGCTGGGACTGGAGCAAAAGTATAGCCAGACGTTCTACGGCGGCATGGTGCAGACCAAAGCGTTTGGGAGAGTTGAGGAGTTTGGGAGTTAGAAAGTTAGAGGGTTAAAAAGTTAGAAAGTTATGGAGCATATAAGATTGCTCCTTAGAGGTAGATAAAGATAGAGGTACCTGGCAACACATAATTGATAACTGCTAACTGTTAACTGATAATTGATTAGAGTTGCTCCCCCATTTGCCAATCCCTATATTTATACTTTCAACTATACTGATATAAGCAATGAAACCTACATTATACGGGCTCCTGGGCCTGGCGCTGAGCCTGGGGGCACAGCCGGCACTGGCGCAGCAGCAGGTAAGGTATCAACTCTCGTTCCCGAACGCAGTGCACCACGAGGCAGAGATAAATGTTTCCTTTTCTGATATTCAGACCGATACCCTGAAAGTGTTGATGCCACGCTCCTCGCCGGGGCGCTACGCCATCCATGAGTTTGCCAAGAACGTGTACAACGTGCGGGCCTCGAACGCGCAAGGGCAGCCGCTGCAGCTCCTGCGCCTGAACACCAGCGAGTGGGCTGTGCTGGGCCACGACGGCAGCGCCTCCATCAGCTATACCTTATTTGCCGACCATGCCGACGGCACCTATGCCGGCGTGGACGAAACGCACGCCCACCTGAACGCGCCTGCCAGCCTGATGTATGCGCGCGGTTTCGAGGAGGCGCCGGCCTACGTCACGTTTCACATCCCTGAGGGCAGCAACTGGAAGGTGGCCACCCAGCTGCGGCAGGAAGAGGGCAACACCTACTTCGCCCCTAACTTCCAGTACCTGATGGATAGCCCCACCGAGCTCAGCGACTTTGATTTTGCCGAGTGGACGGTACATGACGGCGGTAAACCCAAAACCATACAGGTGGCACTGCACCACCAGGGCACCCAGGAGCAGTTTCAGGAGTACGTGGATCACACCAAGGCCATTGTGGCCGAGCAGCAGGCAGTATTCGGGCAGTTGCCCGACTTTGACTTCGGCCGCTATACTTTTATTGGCTGTTACATGCCGCAGGCCGCCGGCGATGGCATGGAGCACCGCAACTCCACCATCCTCACCAGCTCCAGGCCACTGGCCTCCGCCATGGGCCCGCTGCTCAACACGGTGTCGCATGAGTTCTTCCATGCCTGGAACGTGGAGCGCATCCGCCCGCAATCCCTGGAACCGTTCAACTTCCAGGAGGCGAACATGAGCGAGGCGCTGTGGCTGGCCGAGGGCTTTACCAGCTACTACGGCGACCTGACGATGACCCGCAGCGGCATCTACGACCTGAAAAAGTATGCGTCTGACCTAGCCGGGGACCTGAATTACGTGCTGCTCTCGCCGGGGCGGCAGTACCACAGCCTGGTGGAAATGAGCCGGCAGGCCCCCTTTGTGGACGCCGCCCGATCCGTGGATCCCGTGAACCGCCACAACACCTTTATCTCCTACTACACCTACGGCAGCATGCTGGGCCTGGCCCTGGACATGACCCTGCGCCAGCAGTACGACAAAACGCTGGATGACTTTATGCAGGCCCTCTGGCTAAAGTATGGCGTTCCCGAAAAGCCCTATTCCATGGCTAACGTGCAGGAGACATTGGCAGCGGTAAGTGGCGACGCCGCGTTTGCAAAGCGTTTCTTTGAGCAAAGTGTGTTCGGCAGCGCGTTGCCGGACTATGCGCCCCTGCTGGCCGGCGTGGGGCTGGAGCTGCGCAAGGCCAAACCGGGGGAGGCGACCCTGGGCCAGTTGTACCTGGATTACAAGGACGAGGGCGCAGTGATCCGGAATGGCACCTATGTGGGCTCCGAAGCCTATAAAGCCGGCTTGGAGCGGGGCGATGTGCTCCTGACGCTCGATGGCCGCAAGATCAGAAAAGAGAAAGACCTGCAAAAGGCACTGAAGAACCGCAAGCCGGGCGAAAGTATGGCCCTCACCTATAGCCGCCTGGGCCAGCCGCGCCAGGCCACGCTGGTGCTGGAGGAGGTGCAGACGCTGGAGGTGGTGCCCTTTGAAAGTATAGGCAAGCAGCTGACGCCGGAGATAGAGGCGCGCCGGGCGGCCTGGCTGGGTTCCAAGGCGAAATAGCAGGCAAGCTATACTTTAAAGGTAGTGCCTGCGTTTTGCTTTTGAACCATCGAAGCCCTACCTTAGTATAAGAATTTATACTTGAGCCATTTCCACGTGAAAAATATATTCATAATATTACTGGCCGCTGGGCCGCTCTACGCCGGCCAAAGTATGGCCCAGGACGTGAAGCCAAGCCTGGAGGCTGCCCCCGTTCCGACCGTGGCGCAAACCGCCCCTGTAGCCGCAGCCACACCAGAGCAAACCAAGCGCAGCAAACCCGCCTGGCAGGGCCCGAAACTGAGCTATGGCCTGAACATGGGGGCCAGCATCAGCAACGGCTTTGGCAGCGCCACCTATGTGGAGCCCTCCGTGCGTTATCAGGTCAGCAACCGCTTCCGGGTAAACACCAGCCTGGCCTACGTGCATACTTCTGGCTATAACCTGCCGCTAACCGGCCCTGAGGGCAACACCGTTGTTTACCGCAACGGCGGCGGCAGCCACTACATGGCCAGCGTGGGCGTGGATTACCTGGCCAGCGATCGCCTGATCCTGAGCGGCAACATCTGGCGCGATTTCTCGAACGTGCCCGCCAACCAGTTTAATAACAACAGCTTTTACAGCCCCGGCCGCATGGGCGCCGATTTTAAGGCGACCTATAAGATCACGGAGCATTTTAGTGTCACCGGCGGTATTCGTTATACCGATGGCGCTTCGCCTTACGGTAATCATTTCTACTCACCGGCCTACGGCAGCAGGTACGGCTACTGGTAAGCGTTTAGGATACCCCACAGCAAGTATAAAAGCGCTTCCCTGTACCTGCAGGAGGCGCTTTTTTTTAGCGGCCCTTCCAAAATCAGCCTTGCATAACCTATTTTTCCGTTTCTGAAGTATATTAGTGTGATGCAAACCCAGAGGCACGACGCACGCGAGGAGCCCATATTACCCTTTGCGCTCGGCTTTCGCCAGGAAACCCTAACGAAGACAAACTTTGCAGCAGAAAAACAACCACATCCGCCACATAAAAAACGAGCGCCTCGAAACCATAAAACCCGGCTACAGAGGCAACAAAACCGTAAACGGACGCTTCGCCAATGGCGACGAGCTCTTCAACCCCGATTTCAGCCAGGTGCTGAAGTGGCAACTAAGCCGAAACCCGCAGCGGGATCAGAAGAAGCTGGACCACTACACGCCGCACGTGCAGGAAGGGAAGGATTTTCTGCACGACGAGCGCGACATGCTGGTATGGCTGGGGCACTCCTCCTTTTTCATCCGCCTCAACGGCATCACCTTCCTCACCGACCCGGCCCTGTACGACATTCCGATGTTGAAACGACGGGTAGGGACACCCTGCGCGCCGGAGGACCTCCGCAACATCGATTTCCTGCTGCTCTCCCACGCACACCGCGACCACCTCGACAAGAAATCGCTGCAGACGGTTTACGGGGCCAACCCGCAGGTAAAGGCGCTGGCCCCGCTGCGCGCCGGCGACATCCTGCGAAGTATAAACCCGCACCTGCCCTACCAGGAGGCGGGTTGGTACCAGAAGTATGACCTGGTGCCCGACAGCGTGGAGGTATACTTTATGCCCGCCTCGCACTGGCACCGCCGCGGCCTGACGGACATGAACAAGGTGCTCTGGGGCAGCTTTGTGCTGAAAACGCCCACCCACACGCTATACTTTGCCGGCGACACGGGCTTTGCCCCGCACTTCGAGGAAATAGAGGAGCTGCTCGGCCCCATGGATGTGTGCCTGATGCCGGTGGGTGCCTACAAGCCGTCGTTTCTGATGCAGAAAAGCCACCTGAGCCCGCACGAGGCCGTGAAAGCGTACAACCTGCTGCACGGCGGCACCTTCATCCCCATGCACTACGGCACTTACGACCTCTCGGACGAGCCACCGAGCGAGCCGGTGCGCCTGCTGGAGCAGATTGCCGCCTCGGGCATGCTGCAGGGGTTGCGCATCCCGGCCATCGGGGAGGCTGTGCTGCTGCAGGACCTTATTTAGGCATGGCGTGGCAGCATAGTTTTGCTATATTTGTGAATTAGAACGTTCACGAACCACTGCCTGCACTATGTCTTCAACCCTTATCATAGGCCTGATTATCGCCTACTTCTGTGTCCTGATCTTTATCTCATACCTCACCAGCCGCAACTCCGACTCTGAGACATTCTTCCTGGCCAACCGCTCCTCGCCCTGGTATGTGGTAGCTTTCGGTATGATCGGCACCTCGCTGTCGGGGGTTACGTTCGTGTCGATTCCAGGTATGGTGGCAACGGCCCAGTTTTCGTACCTGCAGTTTGTGCTGGGCTACCTGTTGGGCTACTTCGTGATTGCCACGGTACTCATGCCGCTCTATTACCGCATGAACCTGGTATCGATCTATACATACCTGGAAGACCGCTTCGGGTGGTGGTCGTACAAAACGGGTGCAGCCTTCTTCCTGCTCTCGCGCACCCTGGGGGCGGCCATCCGCCTTTTCCTGGTGGCGGGCGTGCTGCAACTTGCAGTTTTCGATGACTTTGGCATTCCCTTCTCCGTCTCCGTGCTCATCAGCATCGCCCTTATCTGGGTGTACACGTTCCGGGGTGGCATGAAAACCATTATCTGGACCGACACCTTCCAGACAACCGCCATGCTGGTGGCCGTTGGCGTCAGCATCTGGCTCATCTCCGACGAGCTGAACCTGGGTTTCCAGGGATTGATTGACACGGTACAGGCCAGCGATTACTCGCAGGTGTTTTACTGGGATTTCAAGGATAGCAAGTACTTTCTCAAGCAGTTCTTCGCCGGTGCTTTCATCGCCATCGTGATGACGGGCCTGGACCAGGACATGATGCAGAAGAACCTGAGCTGCAAAAACCTGGGCGATGCCCAGAAGAACATGTTCTGGTTCAGCATCATCCTGGTGTTCGTGAACATCCTGTTCCTGGCGCTGGGCGCTTTGCTTTACATCTACGCCAACGCCAAGGGCATTGCCCTGCCGGAGCGCGGCGATGATGTGTTCCCGTTCCTGGCCCTGAACCACTTCTCATACTTTGCGGGCATCGTGTTTATACTTGGCATCATCGCCATCACCTACGCCTCCGCCGACTCGGCGCTCACGGCGCTGACCACCTCCTTCTGCGTGGACTTCCTTAACTTCAAGGACCGTCCGGAGCAGGAGCGCGTGCGCCTGCGCTACATCGTTCACGCCGGCATGTCCGTGCTGATGGGCGTTGTGATCATCATTTTTGATATCCTGAACAACGACAGTGTGGTAACCGCCGTGTTTAAGGTGGCCGGTTATACGTACGGGCCACTGCTGGGCCTTTATACTTTCGGCATCTACACCAGGCGGGCCGTGCGCGACAAGCTTGTGCCTGCCGTTTGCATCATCGCGCCGCTGCTTACCCTCATCCTGAGCTATAACTCCGTGGACTGGTTCTGGGGCTACGAGTTCGGCTTCGAGGTGCTGATCCTCAACGGCCTGCTCACCTTCATCGGCCTGATGGCGGTTTCCACGGGCAAGATCGACGAACTGGAACTGGCCCGGGAGCAAACCACGGTTTAGGCTTTTCCAGGCTTTCAAACGCCCTCTTCCGTTCTTCGGAGGAGGGCGTTTGCTTTATTCACCAGCTTCTTCGCAATGGACTGCACCTTCCCTTAAAAACAGGAGAGGGAGTTTTCGCTGTGCCGGTTCCTCACCCCAGCTTTCACCCCTCCCCAACCCTCCCCTAAAAACAGGGGAGGGGGCTTTGCAATACCGGGTCCAACCACCCCTGCCCCTCCTTATCTAAGGTGGGGAATCTGTAGTTGCTTTGGCTGAAGTATAAGTTGCATAGTCAAAGTATAAACACCCCTATAGTCCCCTCAAGGGGACAGTTGTAATAGCAGAAGCTATCGAATCTGATCCCAGTCCTTGGGTTGAGCGCCTTGTGAGATTCCGGTGCCCTGAAAGGGCATTGCGACGCAGGAGCAAAGGAAGGGAACACAGCGCGATGCCCGAGGACGAGCCCTCCCGGGCTAGAGGGAGCCAAAGTATGATGTGCAACGGTAGGCAAGTGAGTCTGGAGGATCAGCGAAAGCTAGAAAGTATAGCCTGTTTCCAGTTGCAGGAGGCTGAGGCCAGGGAAGTATAGCCGAAGTAAAAAGTACAGTTCAAGTATAAGTATGGCTTTTCAAGCCTGTCAAGTCAGAGACCCGACATCATCCGCAGGACACAAGTCTGGAGACTTGCGCCAGAGAAAGTATATAAGTATGGCTGCAAGTATAAAGTATAAAAAATCACAGTTAGCCAGCGGCAGTAGCAGTGGCAACCTGTACAACCGGCTACTACCAGAAGATCAGAAAAGCGCTTGGGTACAGTTGCAACCTGAAACGCCGCCGCCGATCCGCTACAAACCACCCGTACTTTCCCACATATTGCTTACCTTTGCAATATTTTGCGGGCAGGTGGCATCTTCTAGCGGGTTTAGCTGTTATACCACCGTCCCTTACAGGCAGGCCGGACTCACTTGGCCGGCCAGGCTTTTACACATTTTAAGCAGCTCATAATTAATGGCAAAACGCGGATTCGGGTCTAGCGGCGAACAGGATAAAGAAGGCAGAAAGAAGATCACCAGAGAGAATTTTCGCCGGGGCCTCCAGATCTTTGGCTACGTACTTCCCTACAAGTATAAATTCATCATCGGCCTCGTGTTCCTGGCCCTCTCCAGCCTTACCATGATGGCCTTCCCTTACCTGGTAGGTAAGCTTTTCGATTCCTCCAACGATGCCATCAGCCCGCTTCAGGACATCAACCTGATCGCCATGGGGCTTTTTGCCGTCATCCTGCTGCAGGGTATCTTCTCCTTCTTCCGGGTATACTTTTTTGCGCAGGTAAGCGAGAACGCCGTGGCCGACATCCGCCGCGACCTCTACAGCAAATTCGTGCAGCTGCCCATCTCTTTTTATGAGAAACGCCGCGTAGGCGAGATCACCAGCCGCATCACCACCGATGTGGCGCAGGTGCAGGATGCCATGTCCATCACGCTGGCCGAGCTCTTCCGCCAGATCACCACGCTGATTGTGGGGGTTATCGTCATCATGTGGACCTCCATCAAGCTCTCGCTGTTCATGCTGGCCACCTTCCCGGTGCTGGTGGCGCTGGCGCTCGTGTTTGGCCGCAAGATCAAGATGCTCTCCCGGAAAACGCAGGACGAGCTGGCCAACACCAACGTGATCGTGGAAGAGACGCTCCAGGCCATAAACACCGTGAAGGCCTTTACCAACGAGATGTTCGAGGTAGGGCGCTACAGAACCACCCTGGATAAAGCCGTGAAAACAGCCATTACAGGGGCCTACTACCGGGGTGCTTTCATCACCTTTATCATCGTGGGCCTTTTCGGGGGCATCATCCTGGTGATCTGGTACGGCGTGACGCTGGTGGCCAATGGCGACATCGCGCAGGGTGATCTGGTTTCCTTTGTCTTGTATACCGTGTTTATAGGTGCCTCCGTGGGCGGTTTGGGTGATCTTTACGGAAAGGTGCAGGCCGCGCTGGGCGCTACGGAGCGCATCCTGGAGATCCTGCAGGAAGAGGAGGAACCGACCGATAAAAGTATAAAAGCACTGAGCCAGGTGCCGCGCGTGAACGGGGACATCAGCTACAGGAACGTGGCTTTCTCCTACCCTACCCGCCCCGATTTGCAGGTGCTGCGCGATATCAGCTTTACCGTGAGGGCAGGCGAGAAAGTCGCGCTGGTGGGCCCCAGCGGGGCCGGTAAGTCTACCATCATACAACTGCTGATGCGCTACTACGACCTCTCGGGGGGAAGTATAACGGTGGACGGCCGCGATATCCGCCACATGAACATGACCGAGCTGCGCGGAAACATCGGGGTGGTGCCGCAGGAGGTGCTGCTGTTCGGGGGCACCATCCGCGAGAACATCGCCTACGGCCGCCCGGAGGCATCGGAGGCGGAGATCATCGAGGCCGCCCGCAAAGCCAACGCCTACGACTTTATCGTGTCGTTTCCGGAAGGGTTCGATACCCTGGTGGGCGAGCGCGGCATCAAGCTCTCGGGGGGGCAGCGGCAGCGCGTGGCCATTGCCCGTGCCATCCTGAAGAACCCGGCCATACTTATACTGGACGAGGCCACCAGCGCCCTCGACTCCGAGTCGGAGAGCCTGGTGCAGCTGGCCATGGACGAGCTGATGAAGGGCCGCACCACCATCGTGATCGCCCACCGCCTGGCCACCATCCGCAAGGTGGATAAGATCCTGGTGATCGAGAACGGCGAGATTGTAGAGGAAGGCTCGCACGAGGTGCTGTCCATGAACCCGGATGGCATGTACGCCAACCTGCTGCGGCTGCAGTTTGAGCTAAGCTGAGAAAGTTAAAGAGTTGGGGAGTTTAGGAGTTAGAGAGTTGTAGAGATGCAATACCTTGCGTCTTAAATGTTAGAAAGTTAAGCTTGGACAAAGTATAAAAGGCGCGGATTAGCTTCAGTTATGTTGTCAGCCTGAAAGGATCTTGGTAGCTGGCAGTATAGGCTTAACACCTTGAAGCAAGCCCACGCTGTTCCATTAGGTTTTTTGCAGAATGATGACTTTTTATACTTCAAGCTGATTCTGTTCTCATACGTTGAGTTTCTATAAAACATAAAATCCTGCTGTGGCACTGGCTGCAGTAGGATTTTATACTTTATAGATATACTTTAGGCGATATTTAAGTATAAGCTGCCCTGATGCACCCTATTTCCAAACTTACCCTGAAGTATAGCTTCCTGTTTTCGTTGCTGCTGTTGGCAGGCCTGGCCCAGGCGCAGCGCTACCCCGGCAGCTTTACGGCCCGCAACGCCTATTACCTGGAGATCAGCGGTTCCTCCGATACCTACTCCTTTAACTTCGACCGTGTTCTTTACCAGCGCTATAGCTTTAAGGCTGCCCTGCGCGCGGGCATCGGCACCAACCTCTTCTTTCAGGAGGGGGAGCCGGGCGTGTACCCTATCGTGCCGGTGGAGGCCCTGGGCATGGTGGGTGGCACGCAGAACCACGTGGAATTCGGCCTGGGCTATACCCGCCGCTTTACCGACCACCCGGACCTGATGCAGAACATGTACTTTACCCGCGTGGGCTTCCGCTACCAGGATCCGCGCGGGGGACTGGTGGTCAGGCTGGCGGTTACCCCGTTCATCTCCCCGGAAAACAAATCCGACACGCCGGGGCTGGCGGTGGTGCCCCGGTTCGGCCTGAGCGTGGGCCGCAGCTTCTGACGGCGCGCCTGCGGAGCCTATTCCTTCAGCAGGAATGGCTGTGACGCCCCTTCCGCTATTTCAAGCCCCCACTTTTGTAGGATGGGCTCCTCCAGCGCCTTTTCTCTGTACGCATCCGGCGTCATGATCGGGATGCCGTAGACAACAGGATAGTACCTGCTGCACGCGGGGCAGGTCAGCAGGGCCTCTTTGATTTCCCCGTCTTCGTGCTGTGCAAAAATCCGGATGTTAAGGTCGTGCTTATCAATGGGACAGCACAGTTTATTTAAGAGCGATGCATTCATGGTTTATACTTGTTTAAGGCGTGATGATAAGCCGCGGCGGACTCTTTGGCCGACGCAGCGTTCAGGATACCGGAGATAACCGCCACCCCGTCGAAGTCCAGCTCCTTTAGGAGAGGCAGATTTTCTGTTGTGATGCCGCCGGACAGAAAGAGCGGCATCTGTGTCATTTTTCGGGCCTCCCTGATCGTTTCCGGCCGCACAAGCTCACAGCTACCCGCCGAGGACGAAGGAAATATCGCGCAGAAGGATACATAGTCCAGATGGTTCTGGCTGGCCCAGCGTACCACGTCCAGGTTGTTGCTGCAGGTAATCCCGGTGATAAACTCCCGTCCTACTGCGTTCTTTATACTTTCAAAGTTCGCGGGAATATCATCAAAATGAACACCGGACAGTTCGGTGTCTTGCAGCAACTCCCACGCTTCGTTTATCAGCACCGGCACCCGTAAGGCACCGGCAACATCAACCAGGCTTTTGATGAGGGCTTTTTTATCAGCCTCGGTGTAGCCGGCAGGCCAGTGATTCCAGACCTGCAGTGCGCTCACGCCTCCTTCCAAAGCTTCCTTTACCTTTTGCAGCAGCACCGCCCGGTTTATACCTGGGTCCAGCACAAGGTAGACCCCACGCTTAATTTTGCTATGCTCTCTCATTTCCAATCGGCTTTCAATGCTTTAAAGAATGCGCCCCAGTAAGGATCCTTGCCATCAAAGTATAACGTGTGCTCCTCGCCATTTTCCATTACTCTGAACCCGGCTTCCTTCGGCAGCATTTCGCCTACTACCGTTGCCTTAATGGATTTGGCAGCCAAGTTCCGGATGAGTTCCTGCTCTTTTCCCGGCTTTACGGCCATCACCATGGAGCCTGCCCCAACGCAGAAGCGGTGGTCGATGCCGAATAGCCCCGTTATCTGGCGCTGCACCTCGCCCACCGGAAGGGCCTCGTTGTAAATTCTGAAGCCACAGCCGGAGGCGTTCGCCATCTCGCAGATAGCCCCCACCACGCCGCCCTCGGTCACGTCGTGCATGGCTTTCAGCTCCGCGTTGCTTTGAAGCGCCTGCTTTGCGGCCAGGGCATCGGGCAGCGAGGAGGTTTGATAGAAGTTCTCGCATCCTTTCTCCCATACTTCACGGCCCAGTTTGTTCTTCACCGTTTCCGGAAAGCTCATGGCCAGGATAGAAGTCGATACCAGGGCCGTTTCCTTGGTCACGAGCAGGATGTCTCCTGGCGCAGCCTTGTGGCTCGTCAGGATCTCGTGTAAAGGGGCCGTCAGGAACATGGTGCCGCCGCC
The DNA here is from genome assembly GCF_001907195.1 of Pontibacter flavimaris. Lineage (GTDB taxonomy): Bacteria > Bacteroidota > Bacteroidia > Cytophagales > Hymenobacteraceae > Pontibacter > Pontibacter flavimaris. The sequence goes on along the minus strand of NZ_LVWA01000005.1, from coordinate 21,290 downwards.
GGAGATGGTGGAGTTCTGGCCTTCGATCTGCCCGGTGTGCCCCCCGGTAATGGCTACGCCTATCTCCTGGCAATACTGATGGATATATCCCCAATACTCCCTGAACCCCTCCAGCGAAAGGCTGGTAGGCAGGTTGAGCACGAATTGCGCATACATGGGTGCAAAGCCCGTGGAAGCCATGTCGTTGGCCAGCAGGTGCACCGACAGCCAGGCCGACTCCTTCAGCCCGATGGAAGGTATGAGCGATAGCGGGTCGCTGGACACGGCCATTCCCAGGTTATTGCCCAGGTCAATAACGGCCGTATCTACCCCAAACCGGGGCCCAACCAGCACCTCCTCCCGCTGCGCCCCGCTGTGCGGCAACAGCACATCTTTAAAAGTGGCAGCGGCCAGCTTTCCGGAATTGTCTTCAAAGGCGCTCATATCACATCGTTTAGGCGTACATACAACCCGAAGAAATCGCCGTAGGGCTGGTGCCACTGCTGCACCGGGAACCATTCGGGCAGGCCGGTGGCGGTCCATTCTACCGTATAGTCTCTCCCCTGCAAGGCTTCCGCTATCACCGCCAGGAGCTTTTTGGGCGTGTAGAAAGTGGCCGTTACGTAGAACGGGTTTTTGCTGAACATCTCCTGCACCCTTCTCCTAACCACCTTCGGGGAGTTGCGGTTCATCATGCCGAACACAATGCCATACTTGCCCACGCGCGCCGCCTCCCGGATCACCTGCACGGGGTCTTTGTAGTACTCAAAGGTGGTGATGAAGGCCAGGGCGTCAAAAGTATGGTCCTTGAACGGCATGTGGTGCGAGTCGGCCAGCACGAGGTCGCCATCGAACAGGTGCACGCCCTGCCCCAGCATGAAGGGCGAGATGTCGCCGCCGCTGGCCTCGATGCCAATTTCCTTCCACCAGCGGGTAAAGCGGGTGGTGCCGCAGCCGAACTCCAGCAGGGTCTTTACTCGCTCATCTTTCTTGACTAGCTGGCCGATTACCTTTTTCTGCCATACTTCGGCGCGCTTGTAGCGGCCTTCATACCAAAGCTCATAGGTGTCGGTGTGGTCGCGGTTAAAAAACCACTCTTCACGGCCCTGCCACTTGCGCAGGTCCTGTGTTACCAGGTCGAATTTTTGTTTTTGCAGATTGCTCACAGCAGGTATTTTAGGGTTGTAAAATAGCCTGACTGTTTAAGGCAGATAGGAAGGAGGGAACATACTTGTGCAAAGTATCCTATGAGGTTACATTTCCTACGCTGGCATTATCCAGATCAGGTTGCGGGTATCATCTCAGCCTGACAACGTTTCCGTAGTCAAGCACCCCGTGTACTTTCGCTAAGGTATGAAACTTCAGGGAGAATTAAAAAACAGGGCGCTGTATCCCCGCAGCCTGGGGCGCAGCTCCTGCCAGGGCTAAATATCTGTTCCCTGGCAGTGTTCAGTCTTCGGAATAATTTGTAATATTACATCAGCATCAACAAATTAAAACCTAATCGAGAACCATGAAAAAAGCACTTATTGGCTTTGCCCTGTCGGCAGCGCTTATGCTGGGCGCAGGCGCCGTGCAGGCGCAAGGTATAAAAATGCCGGCCGCAAGCCCGTCGCAGAAAATTGAGCAGGCCGTGGGCCTGGGAACCATCTCCGTGGACTATTCCCGCCCCGCTGTGAAGGACCGCCAGATCTTCGGCGACCTGGTGCCCTATGGCAAAGTATGGCGCACGGGAGCCAACGCCTCCACCAAGATCAAATTCTCGGAAGACGTAACCATTGAGGGAAACAAGGTGCCCGCGGGCGAGTACGCGCTCTATACTATTCCGGAAAAGAACGAGTGGACCATCATCATCCATAAAAACACCAAGCACTGGGGCGATGGCGGTCAGGACTACAACCAGGCCGACGACCTGGTGCGCTTTAAGGTAAAACCACAGCAGAACCCGCGTAAAGCAGAGTCTTTCACGATCAATTTTGCCAACCTAAAGGCAGATGCGGCAGACGTGGAGATCCTATGGGACAATGTGGTGGTGCCTTTCACGGTGAATACGGATGTAGACAGCAAGGTGATGGCGCAGATAGACGAGCATGTGGTGAAGGGCACCAACGTGAACCCGAACCTGTATGCGGCGGCGGCAAACTATTACCTTGAGAAAGGCCACAACCTGAAACAAGCCCATGAGTGGATGAAAAAGGCCAATGAGAAGGATCCTAAATTCTGGAACGTGCACGCACAGGCTAAGATTGAGGCCCAGCTGAAGAACTACAAAGCCGCCGTTAAAACAGCCGAAAAATCTATGGAGCTGGCCAAGGCGGCCAATAACCAGGATTATGTGCGCCTGAACGAGAAGGCCATTGCCGAGTGGAAAAAGATGAAATAAAGCTATCTTTGCTTTTAACGTATAAAAGCCTCCGGGAGTAAGTATACTCCCGGAGGCTTTTTTGTGGCACTATAACCTGTAAACCTGTTGGAAGAGAAGAAGCATTCGGAAGAGCACCTGGGCCCTGCCCGGGAATACTGGTGGAACGAGGATTACCTGGAGCTGCTGGCCGAGCGCCTCTACCTCCCCTACATACAAACGCTGGTGGACATTGGCTGCGGCAAGGGCATGATGGGTTTTAAGTTCTCCAGATTTATGCCCGACGGCGGCAAAGTATACGGCGTGGACTACGAACCGGGCTACATTGCAGAGGCGCGGCAGCGGGCGCAGAGCGAGTTCGGCCACAAGAACATCGACTACGAGTTTAAGGTGGGAAACGCCACCGACATCCCCCTCCCCGACGACATTGCCGACGTGACGCTCTGCCAGACGCTGCTGATCCACGTGAAAAACCCGCAGCGCGTGATACAGGAGATGATCCGGGTGACCAAGCCGGGCGGCTGGGTGGTGGCCCTGGAGCCGAACAACCTCGTGCCCAACCTGATGTTCGACCGCTACGGCGAGACTGATTACAACGTGGAGGCCATGCTGGAGGTGCTGGAGGTGAAGCTGCGCATCGAGAAAGGCAAGAAAAACCTGGGCGAAGGCTTTAACTCGCTGGGCGATGTGGTGCCCGACCTGTTCCTGAAAGCCGGTTTGCGGGACGTGAAAGTATGGATATCGGACAAGGCGCTCTCCATCATCCCGCCCTACGATACCCAGGAGAAGATGCTGCGCGTGGAGCAGATGCTGCAGTGGATCGAGAGCGAGGCCATGGGCTACGACTACCAGGACAACCTGAACTACTTTATGGCCGGCGGCGGCGACAAAGATAAATTTGATGCTTACTGGCAAAAGCTCCTCTACAACAAGATCATGCTGAAGGGGAAACTGCAGAAGGAGGAATATGTGTCGGCGGGTGGAAGTTTGGTATACATTGTGGCGGCGCAGAAGCCGCGGTAGGACTGATTTATACTTTTTTATACTTTAGCCGCTGCTGTTTGTAGCTGGCCACAAGCTATACTTCCAAATACGGCTGCCGCGAGTCTGAAGCCTGTGTCTTTTTATACTTCGGCCATACTTTATACTTGCTGGTTTATATTTTCATAGCCGCTGCTTCCTTCAATTTGAACCAAGCTATACTTACTAGCTTCCGCTGATCCTCCAGACTTACGAGCGACTCGTTTCACCTCTAGCTTTGGCTCCCTCCAGCCCGAGAGGGCTTGTCCTCGGGCATCGCGCTGTGTACATTTCCTTTGCTTGACCTGCGGTCTCCGCAATTTCGCTGAAGCGAAACCGGAAATCTACAAGGCGCTCAACCCAAGGACTGGGTGCCGCGAGTCTGAAGCCTGTGTCTTTTTATACTTCGGCCATACTTTATACTTGCTGGTTTATATTTTCATAGCCGCTGCTTCCTTCAATTTGAACCAAGCTATACTTACTAGCTTCCGCTGATCCTCCAGACTTACGAGCGACTCGTTTCACCTCTAGCTTTGGCTCCCTCCAGCCCGAGAGGGCTTGTCCTCGGGCATCGCGCTGTGTACATTTCCTTTGCTTGACCTGCGGTCTCCGCAATTTCGCTGAAGCGAAACCGGAAATCTACAAGGCGCTCAACCCAAGGACTGGGTATCAGTTCGATAGCTGCGGCTATTACAACTGTCCCCTTGAGGGGACCATAGGGGTGTTTATACTTTGATTATGAAACTTAAACTACAATCAAAGTAAAAGCAGACTCCCCTCCTTGGACAAGGAGGGGCAGGGGTGGTTGGACCCGGTACTGCAGAATTTCCCTCTCGGGAGTGGTGCAGGGGTGGGTTCATACCTGTAGGGACAGGTCGTGACCTGTCCGCGCGATAACCGTAGAAATGATTCTTACTTGGGCTAAAGCAGCTTGAACCGGCCCCCCTCCCCTGTTTTTGGAGATGGGGTGCTAGATTAACACCTACGCCACCAGCTCCTTCTTCCGCTTCCCTATCAAACCCTGAAGTATAAACCCGAACAGAATCACCGCCACACAGCCAATCACGTTGAACCACAGGAAGGCGATATCGGTGAAGTAGTGGCAGTAAAGCACCACGGCCTCGGCAAGCAGGGCGGCAAAGAACACGGCATTGCCCTGGATCCGCTTGAAGTAAAAGGCCACCAGGAAGATACCCAGGATAGTGCCGTAGAAGATGGAGCCAATAATGTTCACGGCTTGTATGAGGTTATCCAGCAGCGAGGCGTAGGTAGCAAAGACTATGGCGATAAGGCCCCAGGCCAGCGTGAACAGGCGCGAGGCGTTGAGGTAGTGCGTCGGGTCGCCATCCTGTTTTAAGGAACGTTTGTAAATATCCACCACCGTGGTAGAGGCCAGCGCATTCAGTTCGGAGGCGGTGGACGACATGGCGGCAGAGAAGATAACAGCCAGCAGCAAGCCTACCAACCCGGCGGGCAGGTACTTCATCACGAAGGAGATAAAAACGTAGTCAGTATCCCTCGTCTCGGCCTCGGGTACGGCCTTTTTGATAACACCTTTCACCTGCTCGCGTACCTCCTTGCCTGCCGAAGTATAAGTGCTGACCTGCGCCTGGGCGGTGGCAATGGCGGCATCGTCTTCCGCTTTAAGAGCGGTTACCAAACCCTGCACCGCCTCCTGCTTCTGCTCAAAGATGTCGTTATACTTTGCCTCCAGGCCCCGCAGCTCGTCGGCGTGGGCGGTGGCGTATACTTTGCTTTTGGTGCCCTCGTTAAAGAACACCGGCGGCTGGTTGAACTGGTAAAACACGAACACCATCACCCCAATGAACAGGATCAGGAACTGCATCGGTATCTTGAGCAAACCGTTGAACAGCAGACCTAACCTACTTTCTGCAATGGATTTACCGCCCAGGTAGCGCGCCACCTGGCTTTGGTCGGTACCAAAGTATGACAGCGCCAGAAACAGGCCTCCCGTCATCCCGGACCAGAAATTATAGCGGTCGTTCCAGCTCGTTTCCCAATCCCAGGAAAAGTCAACCACGTTCATCTTGCCCATTTTTCCAGCCACGGCCACAGCGTCGCCCAGCCCCACGTTCTCCGGCAGGTAGCGCACCACCATGATACCGGCGATGATCATGCCGCCCATCATCACGGCCATTTGCTGCTTCTGTGTCACGCTCACCGCCTTGGTGCCGCCCGACATGGTATAGATGATCACCAGGATGCCAATGATCAGGTTGGTGGCCGTCAGGCTCCAGCCCAGCATGGTGGAAAGGATGATGGCCGGCGCATAAATGGTGATACCGGCCGCCAGGCCGCGCTGCACCAGGAACAGGAAAGCCGCCAGGGAGCGTGTTTTCAGGTCGAAGCGGTTCTCCAGAAACTCATAGGCGGTGTATACTTTCAGGCGATAAAAGATGGGGATAACCGTGATGGAGATGATGACCATGGCGATCGGCAGGCCGAAGTAGAACTGCACGAAGCGCATGCCGTCCTCATACGCCTGCCCGGGTGTAGACAGGAAGGTGATGGCGCTGGCCTGCGTGGCCATGATGGACAAGCCGATGGTCCACCACTTCATGCTGTTGTCTCCCTTCAGGTAGCCTTCTATGTCTTTGCTGCCGCGCGTTTTCCACACTCCGTAGCTCACGATAAAGCCCAGCGTGCCCAGCAGCACGATCCAGTCGAGTGGCCTCATTGGTAGATTTTTGTGATGATGTAAAACAGGATGATCAGGAAGGCCAGGTTGCCCAGCACTAGCCAGTACATACCCGCCCAGCTCTTAAAGAAAGGTGGTTTCTGGAGGGGCGGCTCCTCGTCTACAGGGTGCTTATCTTTCATGGTTTTAACGTATCTCGTAGCACGTGTCAGGTATCACGAAGATCATCGTACGCCCGTAAAGTCGTGCTACGTGTGTCGTGATACCTGATACGCTGTGGCCTATTTTATACTTGAGCCGGCGGCGTTGCCGGAGCGGTTGTTCTTTCCCAGCGAGATCAGGTTGGCAAACAGGCGGTACGCACCAGCCACGCCGGCCGGCAGCTCCCGGAAGAAGGAGTAGCCTGTATAGACATAGTGGCCTTCGCCATACTTTGCCACCAGTAGGCCGCCGTCGCGGGCAGGTTCGCCGGGGTCGTTAGACGAAAGTATGGCCGTGTACTCCTTGCTCCACTCGTTGGGGAAGTATAAACCGCGCTCCTGCACCCAGCCCTCGAAATCCTTTTGGGTGATCTTGTTAGGCGAGTTGAGCACCGGGTGATTTGGGGCCAGCAGGCGCACGGCAGCATCCTCCACGGCCACCCGCTCGCGGCTGAGTTGGAGGGGGTACGGGCCCACGTTGGGCATCACCAGGGCATGGCTCGTGTTATACTGCACGATCAGGTTACCGCCCTGTTTCACGTATTCCAGTAAGGTGGGCTGGTAGTGCCGGAGGCGATCCACGGTGTTGTAGGCGCGCACGCCAAGTATAACCGCGTCAAACTGCTGCAGGTAGTTCAGGCGGATATCCCCGTCTTTGAGCAGCGTTACGTTGTAGCCGATCTGCTGCAGACTGGCCGGGATGTCGTCGCCGGCTCCCATCAGGTAGGCCACCTTATCGCCCTGCTTCTGCAGGTCCAGTTTCACCACCCGGGCCACAGCCTCCGGAAACGTAACCTGCGCCGGAATATGCTTGTAGTTGATCTCGTTCAGGCCCAGTGTATAGGCCTTGCCCTCCACCGTTGCCACAGCCTTCAGCTGCGCCTCCTCCTGCTTTTTGGGCGGGTACACCATGAAGTTTATACTTTGCTCGGCGCCTTTCGTCTCCAGGTTAAAAGGCACGGAAGCAGGCTCGGAGCGCCAGCCCTTCGGCAGGTCCAGCTTCAGATCGCCTTTTATACTTTCCTTGCCGGACTTTACCAGCACCTGCACCTGCTTGGGCTCGCCGTTGGCGAACATGAGCACCTGCTCCCGCAGGTTCACAAACACCGGCGGCGTTACCACAAACGGGCGGTACACCTCGCCATCCACCGGGTCGGTGCGCTTGTACACCACCGGCACCTGCACCTGCAGCGGCTCCCCGGCCACCTGCAGGGTAAACGTGGCCTGGGCGGCTGGCTCATTTTCGGGTTTGCCTACCAGTTGCTGCTCCTGCACGGCGAACATGCCTAGCGTGCCCTTCTCGCGCAGCCAGTAAGGTTGCGTATAAGCCATACCTTGCGGCAGGGTTTTGCGGGTGCCATATTTCAGGGGCTCGTTATTTTTCAGGGAGATATTAAGTGTCGTGTCCGAGGAGGCGAAATCATACTTTACACGCTGCAGCGTCACCGGCACCTCGGAGCGGTTGATGGCCTCCACCTGCAGTTGCACCGGCTGGCCCGGGGCGGCGGCATAGTCGTTGGCCGTCACTTCTAAGTATAAACCCATGGCCTGCTGCAGCACCTGCTCCAGTTCCAGGGTCTTCGTGTGTTTCCAGGGGCTGTCAGGCAGCTGCTGCAGCGCTTTCCTGGCGGCCAGCAGCGCTGGCACCACATCGGCAGGCCTGGTAGGATTATAGGTATCGATGGCTTTCCGGAGGAGCTGCTGTACTTTCTCGCCTCCCTTCACACGGCTCCAGGTGGTGTTTATACTTTCAAACAGCTCCTGCTGCGCCTTCTCTCCTGCCGTGTGCTGCAGGTATTCTATACTGGTGCCGCGCGCACCACCGGCCCCGAACCCCTGGCTCTTATGCATGCTGCGGCTGCGGGCCGCCACTTCGCCGTAGGATTCGCCCAGTAACGGGTTGTAGCCGCCCACGTCTATCTTCAGCAACTCCTTGCCATACTTCTCAAACTCCTCCTGGCTCTTGAAGGACCACACCCCGGTGTTCCACAGCAACCGTTTTGGCTGCCATACTTCCACGTGCCTGAGCTGCTCCGGAAAGCGCTTCGGGTCGGCGGCTGCTTTAAAGGCTTCCTCGGCAAGTATAGCCGACGCGCTGTGCTGCCCGTGACCGGCGCGCTCATCGGGCGGGAAGCGGGTGATCATCACATCGGGTCTGAAGTTGCGGATAACCCATACCATGTCGGCCAGCACCTGCTCCCTGTTCCAGATGGTAAAGGTTTCCTCCGGGGTTTTGGAATAGCCAAAATCGTTGGCGCGGGTAAAAAACTGCTGCCCGCCATCAATGCGACGCGCCTGCAGCAGCTCCTGTGTGCGTATAATGCCCAGGTTCTCGCTTATCTCCGGCCCGATCAGGTTCTGCCCGCCATCGCCCCGGGTGATGGAGAGGTAGGCCGTGTTGTAGAGTTTCTCGTTGGCCAGGTGAGCGATCAGGCGGGTGTTCTCATCGTCGGGGTGCGCGGCCACGTAAAGCACGCTGCCCAGCACGTTCAGCTTCTGCAGGTCCTGCAGCACTTTGGCGGCGGAGGGCTTCTCAGGGGCCTGCGCCAGCAGGGGCTGCAGCAAGGGCAGCAGGAAAAGAACCGGTAACAGCGAACGAACAAGTGAATGGCGCATCTTCATAGTATGTTTCAGCAGCGGGTGTGGCCGCCAGGGTTCGGGAAATTTATCAGTAACGTAAAACTAAGCATTTCTGCGAATGTATGATATGCTGATTTTATCTTAGCGGACAAAGCGCGAATGCAGCGGAACAGACGACGGCTGTACATGCCTATACTTCCGGCCAGGCGGAGCCCTTTTGGAGAGCGTTTCAGAGAATTTGTCCTTTTCAGGGTAAAAATCACGAAAAACTATAGGAAAAAAATTAGTTAAATGCTATGTTTGTACGATTTCTTTTAGTAGTTTTCTACCACCGCATACCTTTGCCCTAACTCTTGCGCGTGTCGTGCCGTAAAAACCACGCAGCTGCAAGGGTGTTGCATACCCTTATTCCTATATGTGACAGATAACATGCCTAGCCAAAGAGAGAGCAACATCAACGACTTTGCGTTTGACTTCCTGCGCAGTCATTACTCCGCCCGTTTTGGGGCCAAGCACATTTTAGTGGATATAGACGAGCAGACCAGGCAGGGGCATACGGTGCAGGGGCTTTTCTCTCTCCAGAAGGAGGATAAGTCGCTATTTCTGGCTTCGCTGCATACCCATAACTCCCCCCAGATAGCCAGGATCCTGACGCGCTACAAGAAAAACGGCCTGAGCATGCTGCGCTATGCCTCCTCAGTTTTTGTGCTGCTGCTGGTTACGCTGGCAGGCTGGCGGCTGGGCTTCCTTGTGGCCGGTCTCGCGGTGGCCGTGGCCTTAGCGGCAGGCATCTTCCTACTGCACTCTATAGCCGAAAACAAACTACATGCACGCCAGCTACGGCACCTGTTGGACGAGTTGAAGAAGACACCCGCCGATGAGCAGTGGCTGGGCCTCTCCATCAGCAGCCTCACCTTCCGCAACAATTACCTGGCCAGGCAGCTGCTGCTTGCCTGCGAGCGCCGTGGCATCGGCATCATCACAGTGGGGCAGCGCGCCAAGGTCGTGCTAATGAAGGAGCCAAGACAGGCCACCTGCCGCCGCGGCGACTTTCTGTCCCATTACCAATCCGATGCCCGCATCCGCCAGGCTTTATTGGGCGATACCGTTCTTCGCGTAGCTTAAACGCAGGTCCTTAAGTTTTTGCCACGTCCTCTGCTCCCACTGTGCAACCATGCGGACTTGGCTTAAGTACGTGAAGTACGCGGGCGCCATGACCTGGAAGAGGGGAATCAGGCTCAACACTACTATTCTTATACTTTTCATTGCCATTGTTTTACGGGTGATCTTGCTTCATACCGGGCACCCGAACGATAGCGCTGCTTCTTCTGCTCTATGAACATACCCTTTATACTTTCCTTTCTGCGGCAACTGCGGCAGCACAACAGCAAAGTATGGATGGACGCGCACCGGGAGGAGTACCTGCAGGCAAAAGCATACTTTGTGGAACTGGTGGAGTACCTGCTGGCCGAGTTGCAGCAGTTCGATGCCTCGCTGTACGGGGTCTCTGCGCAGGAGTGTATCTTCCGGATCAACAAGAATGATTTCTCCAAAAAAGGGGAAGCACCGTATAAAGGGCATTTCGGGGCGGGTATCTCGCCGGGCGGCAGGCACTCTCCGTTTGCCAACTATGTGCTGGTGCTGGAGCCCGAGGGCCTTTCAAGGATTGGGGGCGGCATGCGCAAACCCGGCACAAAGCAACTGGGGCTGATACGGGAGGAGATTGATTACAACCCCGGCCAGTTGCAGCAACTGCTGAATGAGCCATCGTTCAAGGCTTCTTTCGGGGGATTCAGGGGAGAGAAGACCAGGAATGCACCCAAGGGATACGATAAATCGCACCCGGAGCTGGCGCTTCTAAAGTATAAAGGGTATCAGGTGCTGCATTATTTCAGCGATGAGGAAGTGAGCCAGCCCCAGTTTATAGAGCGGGTGCCGCCGCTGCTCCGGCAGCTAAAGCCGCTCCACGACTTTCTGAACAACGCCATAACAGAACTATAGTGAGACAACCGATCTACTTCCTGCTCAGCCTGCTGCTGACCACCGCGCTGCTTTCCTGCCGGCAGGAGCCAAAGCGCATGCCCGACACGCTGCCCGATGTGTACGGCTACATCACCGACATTAAACGCACCTCAAAGGAAGGAGAGGGAAAAGCCAAGGCCGTGGTGGCGGTAAAGTCCTTGGAGGGCGTAGCGGCAAGTTACGCCGATGCCAGCGTGAAGATAGACGAGCATACCCTGATAGAGGATGAAACCGGCGAGGGACTAAAACTGGAGGACCTGCGGGAAGGGCATCAGATTCAGGCCTGGTTTGATGGCGAGGTGCTGGAGCGCCAGCCGGTGCAGGGCCATGCCAAAGCCGTGCGCATAAGCTATTAAGGACTCCTCCTGCCTTTGCCAGAGCTACTCCTCTGGCAAATATCCCTCGGATGGAATGAGAGAGGAAAGTATAAAAGACTGCCCTTTATGATTAAACTTTATCAATATATACTTTCAATATATTTATTTATATCTCAGCCATTTATACTTCCTGCCCGTAAAAGGAGGCTTGTGGGAGGCAGCATGAAGATGCCCTTTCCGCTAACCTGTACTTTACGACCAATTAATGAAGGCATCACCTTACGCAACAGAATTTGAGAGCGAGATAGCAGCCTGGCCAAAACCAATACGGCTGTCAAACCCGGGGGGAGGCGTGTACCTAACGCTGCAGTTGCACAAAGACTACATCGAAGCCCGGTGGAACGGGCATATAACTGCCGGTGACGTAGTAACGGCATCTAAGGTATACCTGGCCCTGCTGCAGACTTACCCAAGCCCCGATAAGCTGCTCAACGACAAGACCAATGTAACCGGCGACTGGTCGGATGCAAACGACTGGCTCGAGTTTGAGTGGCTGCCGCAGGTGATATACGCCGGCTTGCGTTACCTGGCCCATGTGTACTCCAGCAACATGTTCAGCCGTCTTTCGGCCCGCGACCTATACCTGCGCATAACTCCACGGATACAGATGCAGAACTTTAACCATCGCGGCGAGGCGCTGCACTGGCTCCTTACCTGCCTGCCCCCTCAGTTAGAACAGACAGCATAACAGCCGGCAGCCGCGGTTGCCTTACAGGCTGGCAACCGCTACCGGAGCCGCTGCGGTAATTTCCACAGTGTCCAGCAGTACATCCATTACAGGCTCCTCCAGTGTGGCGGGGGCAGCTTTAAGAGCAATAGCTTCTTTTGCCTGTGGTACCTGATAGGTTTCCTGAACTGCGAAACCAAAACCAAAAAGAGAGGCGGCGATAAGAACGATGATTTTCATAGTGGTAAGATTTAAACTGTTTAACTTCATTTTGTTCTTGCAAACTTACTCTATAGTACCATGTAATACAAAGTACTGTTACATTAAACACTACCCTTTTATACCAACATGCTCATTTCCTCCGTGAACAGGATTGGAAACCGGACGAAGGCAATGTGATAATCTCAGCTTTTAAGTGGCTTTTTAGAAGACCACATAGCCCTGAGAGATTACCTTTCCACCATCTCAGGGACGTGCAGCCCGGGGCATGCGTAACAGCAGGCAAAAACCCTTACCTTTGTCCCCATTTCTCAAACTATGCAAAACATTACCAAAGCAACAGAAGCTCAGGACGAGGAGCAGGGCAAAACTGGCTTTAAGCGCGAGATCACCCTCTTCGACGCCATCATGATCGTAACGGGCGGCATGATCGGCTCCGGCATTTTTATTGTAACCGCCGATATTTCCCGCACCGTTGTCAGCCCCGGCTACATGCTGCTGGTGTGGCTCATCTCCGGCTTTTTGACCATGGTGGGCGCCATCAGCTATGGCGAGCTTTCGTCTATGTTCCCGAAGGTGGGCGGCCAGTACGTGTACCTGAAGGAGGCTTACAACAAGATGGTGGCCTTCCTGTATGGCTGGACGCTGTTCCTGGTGATCCAGACCGGGGTAATCGCGGCTGTGGGAGTGGCTTTCGCGCGTTTTACCGGCGTGCTCATCCCCTGGTTCAGTGAGGATAACGTGCTGATGCGGCTGGGCGGGCTGGAGTTTACCTCGGTGCAGCTGCTCACTATCGTCTCCATCATCTTCCTGACCTACGTTAACTCTAATGGCGTAAAGAGCGGCAAGCTGATCCAGAACATCTTTGGCAGCACCAAGCTCATCGCGCTGTTCGGGCTCATCATCTTCGGCTTGCTTTTCGGCGTGAACGACGCGGCCGTAGCTGCTAACTTCTCTGATTTCTGGGGCCCCAGCGGTTCTGCCAGCCCGGTACCCACCGGCACGGTGCTGGTATCGGCGCTGGGTATGGCCATGGTGGGCGCCCTCTTCTCCGCCGACTCCTGGAACAACATCGGTTTCTCGGGCGATGAGATCGTGAACCCGAAGCGTACCATCGTGCTGAGCATGGTGATCGGCTCGGCCATTGTGATGGGCATTTACATGCTGATAAACCTGGTGTACCTGCTCGTGCTGCCCATGCACGGCTCCCCCGACGCGGCCACGGTCGTGGGTCAGGGCATTTCCTTTGCCAGTAACGACCGTGTGGCCGCCGCTGCGGCCGAGGTGATAGGAGGCTATGAGGCCACCGTGGCCGTAGCCATCCTGATCATGATCTCCACCTTCAGCTGTAACAACGGGGCCATACTTTCCGGCGCGCGGGTATACTATGCCATTGCCAAGGATGGTCTGTTTTTCGAGCGGATGGGCCGCCTGAACAAGAACGGCGTGCCGGCGGCCGCGTTGTGGCTGCAGTGCGTGTGGGCCTGCCTGCTTTGCCTCACCGGCACCTTCGGCGATCTGCTCGACTACGTGGTGTTCGCCATCATGCTGTTTTACATCCTGACCATCATCGGCATATTCGTGCTGCGCAAGAAGCGGCCTGACCTGCCACGCCCGTATAAGGCTTACGGTTACCCGGTGCTGCCCGCGCTGTATGTGCTCCTGTCCTCAGCCATCTGTATTATCCTGCTCATCTACAAGCCGGTGTATACCTGGCCGGGGCTGATTATTGTGGCGCTGGGGATTCCGGTGTACTACCTGTTTGGCAACAGGTTCCGCAAGCACAAATCCTAGATTCATACTTCCAAAGTATGGGAGAGCCTGCAGCCAGCGCTGCAGGCTTTTTCTTTGCTTAAACGGCTGCTGCCCCCTCTCCAAAGTATAAACAGAACGCACCGCCGCTGCTCACGTAGTAGAACCTGAATAACACAGAAAAGCTATATGAGCAAAGAAGAAGCGATTCCGCCCGGGTGGAGCTACAACCCGGCCTCGTGGGGGCAGCGCATGCCCATTGTTGTGGCGGCCATGGTGGGCTTTGCCATTGCCACGTACCTGGCCCTGTTCCAACTCAAAGTGTTCGATACCGTTTGGGAGCCGTTCTTTGGCGATGGCAGCCGCAAGATCCTGACCTCCAAGACATCCCAGATGCTCCCTATCCCCGATGGGGCCCTGGGGGCCATTGGCTATTTGGTGGATGCCCTGGCCGGCGTGATCGGCGGCATCCGCAGGTGGCGCACCATGCCCTGGATCGTGATTGCCTTCGGACTGGCGGTTGGTCCGCTGGGCTTCGTTAGCGTGCTGCTCGTGATCCTGCAACCGGTGCTCTACGACTCCTGGTGCACCCTTTGCCTGGCTACCGCACTCATCTCCGTGGTGATGATCGGCCCGGCCATGGACGAGATGCTGGCCAGCCTGCAGTACATGAAGCGTGTAAAAGAGGCGAAAGTATCGCTTTGGAAAGCCTTTTGGGGGTATAAGGAAGTACAGGGAAGAGTTATCTAAAGTATAAAACAATGTGGGCACACGTTCTTAACGCACTACTCGGCATCTGGCTGATGGCCTCCGCGGCCATACTTGGCTACAGCGATGCCAAAACCATTACCGACAACGAGCACATCGCAGGGCCGATCATCGCCAGTTTCGCCATCATCTCGTGGTGGGAGGCCACGCGCGTGGTGCGCCTTTACAACGTGCCGGTGGGCCTCTGGCTGCTGCTGGCCCCCTGGGTGCTGGGCTTCGACAATACCACCGCCACGGTTAACAGCATGCTGGTGGGTGCCCTCGTAACGGGCTTGAGCTTTGTGAAAGGCAAGATCAAAGACGTGTACGGCGGCGGCTGGTCGGCTGTCTGGAAATCGGATACGCTGCACGCCCGTGAGGCGCGGAAACAACCCAGAACCAATCTGAAGTAAAGCCGGAAACCCGAAAGAATTGAAAGCATCGGGAGTTGTTCCGGTGCTTTTTGTTTTGTTATACTTCCGGAAGTATAAAAACCAGGAATAATCTGTCTTGGCCTTCAACAGCCGCATCCCTGCTAAATAAAACTCCCCGATATTTTGCTCTCCTTATACTTTGAAAGTATAATTTTATACTTTGCATCACGCCTCAACCTAACTGTAAAATCTTGAGACCCAAAACGAAACGAATGGTGGTAGCCGGAGCGCTGCTGATTATGGCGGCTGGCGCGCTTATGATCCGTGCCGATATACCTGCCGAGGAGTTGAGGGCAAAGTATAGCCACCCAGCCTCCAAGTATAAAAAGTTGGGAGGCGCCAACCTGCACTACCGCGACGAGGGCCAGGGCATGCCGATCGTGCTGCTGCACGGCACCGCCGCCTCGCTCAACACCTGGGATGCCTGGGTGGTTGAACTGCAGAAAAACCACCGCGTGCTGCGCCTCGACCTGCCCGGTTTCGGCCTCACGGGCCGCAACGCCTCCGACACCTACTCCATCGACTACTACTCCCGGCTTCTGCTGCACTTCTTGGATAGCCTGCAGCTGGAGAAAGCCCACATTGCCGGCAGTTCGCTGGGCGGGCAGATTGCCTACGACTTCGCTGCCGACCACCCGGAGCGGGTGCATAAGCTGATCCTCATAGCGCCCACCGGCGTAACCAATGCCAATGAGAAAAGCATCTCCATGCCCTTCCGGCTGGCCCAGACGCCGCTGCTGAAACACTCCTTGAAGTACATCACGCCGCGTTTTATAGTGGAGAAAAGCCTGCGCGAAGTGTATGGGGACGATAGTAAGCTAACTGAGCAGGTCATCACCCGGAGCCACGACATGCTGCTACGCGAGGGCAGCCGCGAAGCCTTCATCGCGCGCATGAACACCCGGGATGCCGACAACCTGCATAAGCTGGCGAAGGTACGGGTGCCCACGCTCATACTTTGGGGCGAGGCCGATGCCTGGGTTCCGGTTACCGACGCCACACACTTTCAGCAAAGTATACATGGTGCCCAACTGAGAACATATCCCGGCGCAGGACACATCCCGATGGAGGAACAGCCGCAGGAAACGGTGCGGGACGCCCTGCTGTTTCTAAGCGCTGAGGTGGCCCGCTCTAAGTAAATCAGAGAAAGAAACCCGGATTCATACTTCCGGCGCTACCCCTTCTCCCTAAAAACACCTATCTTTCTCATCGTACAAGTATACCATGAGCAAAGCATACTTTATAAGCGGGCTGGGGGCCGACTGGCGCATGTTCCAGTTCCTGAAGCTGCCGGAGTACCTGCCCCAGCAGTACGTGGAGTGGGTGGAGCCCAGGCATATCGACGAGCCCCTGCACGAGTACGTGCTCCGGCTGCTGGACCAGATCAACGACCCGGACCCGATCCTGGTGGGCATGTCGTACGGCGGCTTGGTGGCCATTGAGCTGAGCAAGATCCTGAAGCCACGCAAAACCATTCTTATCTCCAGCCT
This sequence comes from Pontibacter flavimaris, assembly GCF_001907195.1. Classification (GTDB taxonomy): domain Bacteria; phylum Bacteroidota; class Bacteroidia; order Cytophagales; family Hymenobacteraceae; genus Pontibacter; species Pontibacter flavimaris. The sequence goes on along the minus strand of NZ_LVWA01000005.1, from coordinate 4,782 downwards.
GGCTACCCACCATGCCTTACCTGTCATTTACCGGGCAGTGGGCAAAACACATTTACACCGCTGGATGCCCCTGAAACTGATGCAGAGTATATACCCAGTGGCGCCTTTCTTCTTTGGGGCGCACAAGAAGCAGGAAAAGCAATTGCTGCGGGAGGCCATACTAGAGATCGATGAAAAAGTGCTGCGCTGGTCGCTGGGGCAATTGCTGGCATGGCCGCAGGAGGAGGTGTTGCCGGGCCTGGTGCAGATCCACGGCACCAAAGACCTTATCCTGCCCCTCCACGACCGCCCCGACATCATAAAGATAAAGCATGGAGGGCACCTGATGGTGCTGCACCAGGCCGATGAAATAAGTGCTACCTTAAGCCGCATATTAGAAGAAACATGGATAAAAGCAGATACACCGTCACCACCACCAGCGGGCAGCAGGTAGACCTCACGCAGGCCCAGATCCTGCGCAGCAACAACCTCTACCCCTTCGGGCAGCACAACTACGCCATCTATGAAACCCCGGAGGGAGTTTTTGTAAAAGCCCTGAACAGCGGCGAGCGCGAGATCATGCTGACAAGTTATGAACTGATAGACGAGCAGGACGCGCGCCATTATGACCACCCCTACTTCCGGACAGACAACTAGCCTATGCAACTGAGCTTTTGGGAACAGGAAACCTACTTTAAAGACATTGATGTCCTCATCATCGGCAGCGGCATTGTGGGCCTGAACGCGGCCCTGCACCTGAAAAAGCAGCAGCCACAGCTAAAGGTGCTCGTGGCGGAGCGGGGCCTGCTGCCAACCGGGGCCAGTTCCAAAAATGCGGGCTTTGCCTGCTTCGGCAGTCCTTCCGAGTTGCTCGACGACCTGCGCCACCACTCCCTGGAAGAAGTGTTTGGCCTGGTGGAGCGCCGCTGGAAAGGCCTGCAGCGCCTGCGCCGGAACCTCGGCGACGCCACCATCGCTTACCACCGCTGGGGAGGCTACGAGCTGTTCGATGCGCAGCAGGGGGAGCTGTACGAGGCTTGCGTGGAGCAACTCCCCTTCCTGAACAGGCAGCTGCAACCAGTAATCGGGGAGCCGGAGGTGTTTCAGCCTGCCGATGAGAAAATCACCCGGTTTGGCTTTAAGGGCGTGCGCCACCTGCTGCTGAGCACCGCCGAGGGCCAGATAGACACCGGCAAAATGATCCTGGCGCTCACGCAGAAGGTACAAAGTATGGGCGTGCTGGTCCTCAACGGGCTGGAGGTGCAGGCGCTACAGGAGAACGAAAAGGATGTGATCGCCGTGACCGCGCAGGGTTTATACCTGAAAGCCCGAACCGTGCTGGTGGCCACCAATGGCTTTGCCCAAAAACTGTTGCCCACGCTGCAGGTACAGCCGGCGCGCGCGCAGGTACTCATCACCAAACCTATCGGGAACCTCAAACTCAAGGGCACCTTCCACTACGACAAGGGCTATTATTACTTCCGGAACATCGGCAACCGGGTGCTCTTCGGCGGTGGCCGTAACCTGGCTTTCGAGGCGGAGACTACGACTGAGCTGGGGCTTACAGCGCTGATCCAGCACAGATTGGAAGAACTACTGCGCGAGGTGATACTTCCAGACACGCCTTTTGAGGTGGAGCACCGCTGGAGCGGCATCATGGGCCTGGGCATTGGCAACGCCAAAACTACCTTAGTGCAAAAGGTAACGGACCGGGTGAGCTGTGCCGTGCGCCTGGGCGGTATGGGGGTGGCTATCGGCTCGCTGGTGGGTGAGGAGGGTGCAGCGCTGGTGCTGGAGCAGGTATAAAATCCCTTAACCGTCCAAGAACAAAAAAGGCGAACTGTGCTGTTGCAGTTCGCCTTTTACATGCTGTGTCTGGCTTGCCTTAAGCTGTTACCCATTTGCCCTTTCTTTGGTGAGACATGGGGTTAACCGGGCGTTTCTGCGCTTCCTGCTCGGCCCGGTAGAAGGCATTGTACTCTTCCTCCCCCAGTTCCTCGCGGAGCGCTATATGGAATAGCGCTAATTCCGGGTAATGCTTGTACTGTTCCTGGCGCTCCTGTGGGTTGCCTCTGTTAAAATCATAAAAACTTCTCGTGGTCATAGTCGCTGTTTCATCTGTTTAGTTTGCAATCGGTTAAACACCAATAACATACTCTTAACCTATACTTTAAGTTGTTACGATTTTCCGGCGACCGCTAACCTCGCGTCAAAGCCCGGCCATTAGCTAAGAAATATCATTCATTCGCATAGATTCTTTACGATACTCCCTCATAAGTTGCCTTAATCCAGTTGCACGAAAATCTTTGTGGCAGCCTTCTTGAAAAGCCAAAGCACGCATTATAATTCGCCTCCATAAAGTGCAAAAATGCATTGCTGCGGCCTCGAAACGAGCAGGCCCGGCAAGATGCCGGGCCCTTTATACTTTGCCGTAAAATTGGATGTTTATTGCTGCAGACCCAGCACCTCAATACCTTGCTCAAACACGATATCCACCGGGATGTTGGCCTTGGACAGGCGGTCCAGGTCTGCCTGCAGTTGCGGGCTGATCTGGCCCTGCTCGTTCAGCAGTGAGCCCACGCCGGCGTAGTCGCCGTTGCCCTGCAGCGTCAGGATCTTCTCCGACAGCTTGTTCATCGCCTCCCGCATCTTGTCGTAGTTTACTTTATACTTTCCTGTGGCCTCATCGCGCTCAAAGGCGCCGTTATCCTTAAAGAAATTGAAGCGCACCATGTTGGCCTTGCCGTGCGCACTGGCTGCGCCAAATCTTACCGAACGGAATATGCCCGCTAGAAAGGTTGTATAATACTCCTTCAGGTCGCCTTCTACCTCTCCTTTTTCCTGCAGCTGCGTGATCATGTACAGGCCCAGGATATCGGCTTTGCCTTCTTCCAGCGCAGAAGCGTGCTCTTTCAGGGCCTCCCGCACGGTGCCCTTGTTGTTGAGGGTATTCTTGATGCCCAGGCCGTGCGCCACCTCGTGGAACATGGTGTTGGCAAAAAACGCGTCGAAGGTCACGTACTGCTGCTGATCCTCGGCTATCAGCTCGTCGGCAATCGGCTCCATGATCTTATCGAACTTGGCTTGCATGGCGTTCTTGAGCTGCAGGCGGCGCGTACCCTTCTTCAGCTGCACCTCCTCGTCGTTTGGCAGGTTGATGGCGATGGTCTTGCTGCCCGCGTTGGCGTCGCCGGCGTAGTATACCACGTCGTAGGCGTTCAGGTCGGAGTCGGTGCCCGGGGTTTCGGTTTTATACTTGGCAGGCACCGGAAGCCCCTGCTGCAGTTCCGGCAGGAAAGCCGCATACTTGGAGAGGCGCTCGCTCCACTCCATATCCTTCACCAGCACATAGGCCTCGTGGGCCGCCTTGTACCCGAACAGCTTGTCCTCATACGTCTCGATCGGGCCGATCACGATGTCCAGCTTATTCGTCTTCATGTCCATCCAAGCCAAATCCGAGGGCTGGTAGTTGTCGGTCAGCATGGCCTCGGCACGCAGGGTGAGATATTTTTTCAGTCCGGCATCCTCGGCCAGGGCAGCGGCCTGCTGCAGCAGGCTGGCCACGCGCTGCACCTCCTCTTTAAACTGCACATGGTACGGCACTGTGATCAGGCTACCACCCGCATCGCGGCGCAGGAACGTATACTGGCTGGTCTTGTCGGGCAGGTTGGCCTGCTCAAACTCCTCCTTTGTCATATCGGCCGGGTAAAAGTTGGCGCCGTCTGGTTTCGGGCCCACGCCAGGTATAAACGGTTCGTTGTTGCTGAGGCGGTCCCAAGGGCCGTAGTTGATTTGCACATACTTTCTGGCCGCCTCATTGTCCAGCGCGGCCAGCAGGGAGTCACCTTTGCCGTAGGCCTCGTACCAGAACAGTTTGTTCATCACATCCGATGCCTCGATTAGCAGCGGAATCATCTTTTTCTCGTTCCCGCTCAGGTGGCTCAGGTCAGTCGTGAGGCGCACCGAAGTATAGGTATCCACTTTTTGCTGCAGCTCATCCGTTGCAACGGCTTCCGTGGTGGTGGTTTCTGCGCCGTCGGTGGTGCTGCTGCTACAGCCAAATGTGGCCGCTGCCATAGCCGAGGCGAAAAGTATGTGGCGTGATTTCATGGGGTTAGCTTAGGATTAGTTTTACTGATGAAGGTAGTGTTTTTTGTGGTTTTGGCAAAGGGGGAAGTTTGTTCTTCGGCTATACTTTCTTTGTTGTTTTTAGTAGGATGATTGTGGCATTTGTTGCGCGTTCCCTCGCTGCCAGGGTTTTGCACCCGGAGCCTTTTTACACTTTTTATACTTGCTGTTCCGAATCCGCGGCAGCCATACTTATACTTGAGCTATACTTCATACTTCTCTGGCGCAAGCTGAAAGTCCCGGAGCATTTCGGGGCGTCCGCTTGTGCCTTTTTATACTTGAGTTATACTTTAATCATACTTCCGCTTTTTCGGATTTGCAATTCGCGTGAGCCATATTTTCATACTTTAACTTCGGCCATACTTCCACGAGTCGTTGCTTCCTTATACTTGAACCAAGCTATCCTTACTAGCTGTCGCTGATCCTCTAGTTCCCACAAGCCTACTGTTGCATTTCCTGCTTTGGTGCTCTCCAGCCCGAGAGGGCTCCCCGAAATCCTTCGGGGTAAACTCTCTCGAGCATCGCGCTGGGAGCTTTTCCTACCCTCGTGCCTCGGGCTGCCTCGCCTCCGGCTCGTCACCGGAAAAACTCGCATAGGCGCTCAACCCAAGGACTGGGTATCAGTTCGATAGCTACGACCTTACTGTCATCTCGACCTTTGGGAGAGATCTCTTT